>NZ_SOYS01000001.1 GCF_011808225.1 Cedecea colo
GCGGTGCCGCCGACACTGCCATCAGAAACAGACAACGGCATAATCATTACCCGCACGGGCTATATTGCCAGCCGTAAAGATGCCCTGACAGTGATGTGGGAGGGGATGCCTTATTACGAGAACCGCTGCTGGCGTCCTGCAGCTAAAAAGCGCCCGGTGGTCAGCGGCACTTTGATGGCGCGCGTGACCAGCGCCAGGGATAACGACATTTACGCCTGGCAGGATGCATCGGGGATGTACCGCGTGAAATTCGATGCTGACCGCGACGATAAACGCCAGGGCATGGAAAGTATGCCGGTACGCTTTGCCAAGCCTTACGGTGGTGACAAGTACGGCTTCCACTTCCCGCTGATCCAGGGCACTGAAGTCGCCATTGCGTTCCATGAGGGCGATCCGGATCGTCCGTATATTGCCCATGCTCTGCACGACTCCCGCCATGTGGACCATGTCACCGAACTGAACAGTACGCGCAACGTAATACGCACTGCCGGTCTGAACAAACTGCGGATGGAGGATAAGCGCGGCGAAGAGCATGTGAAGCTCAGTACAGTGTACGGTGGTAAGACCCAACTTAATTTAGGTCACAATGTCGATGCTTCTAGGGCCCTTCGTGGTGAGGGGGCAGAGCTTCGCACAGACCGACACGTCTCCATTCGCGGAGGGGCTGGCGTGTTCATTACGGCCGATAAACAGCCATTTGCTGGCGATAAAATGCTCTCGATGAAAGAAGCTATTTCCCAGCTGGAAAACGCGCTCAGTATTGCCCGTAGCCTGTCTGACGCCGCAGAAACGGCAGATGCCCTGCCTGCTGATATTCAGAGCCAGGTGGCACTGAATGACGCCCTGAAAGAACTGGTTCAGCCCGGGATGGTACTGAATGCACCAGAAGGTGTGAGCATCACCAGCCCTCAGGCAGTTCGTATGGCCTCGGGAAGCGCCAGTGTCGGGATCATGTCACAACAAAACACTGATATCAGTGCACTCAAGCGCTTTACAGTGGCTGCGGGTGAAGCCGTGAGCATGCTGGCCCGAAAGGCCGGAATGAAACTCTTTGCGGCTAAGGGAAAAGTAGATATCCAGGCTCAGGACGATGCGCTTGATGCAATAGCCAAAAAAGATGTCACTGTAACCAGCACAGAAGGACGAGTGGAAATCACCGCAGCGAAAGATATAGTGCTAAAAAACCTCGATGGTTCATTTATTCAGGTACAAGGTAAGAATATTATTTTGGGCTGCGAAGGAAATATTTTGTGGAAGTGCGCTAATGCGCAGAAAATGGGACCAGCGACGATAAGTTCACCTCCACATGAATTCCCTAAAGGTTATGGAGGTGTTTATGCTCTTAATGATGAGAGTGGAAACATCATTCCGAAGACTGAGTACAAAGTTACTACCGCCGAAGGTCAGATCTTTACTGGTATCTCTGACGAAAGTGGCAAAACAATGCCTATTTATACCTCTATGCCTGGCAAACTTAACATTGAAATACTGGGTACCGGCAATTCAGCAAGGAGTAATAAAGCATGACAGATTACCATGCATGGGAGGCCAATGATTGCGAACATTTCACTGATGTAAACATCTCAGAAAAAACAATCGTTTGTAAACGAAAGCCTGTTCCTGGTATTACCATTACTATTGGGATGTTTTTTGATGGTACAGGTAATAATGTTTTCAATACAGATGAGCGCTTATTGAAAAGTTGTACTCACCTTGATGTTGGTCTCAAAAAAGAAGATCTTGAGCTTTGTACCAAAAAGCTGGGAATGAGTGTAAATGGCAGTGGTAGCTTTATGGGATATTATTCCAATATTCATTGGTTAAATACACTTTATTTCGTTGATGATGAGGTTGTTGAGGATAAAAATCAATTCCAGCGTGCTGTTTACGTTCAAGGTATTGGCACACAAAAAGGCAAAGAAGACAGCTTGGTAGCAATGGGGACCGGGACTTTATCAGAAGGTGTGGTTGATAAGACCGATGAAGATGTTTCTCAAATCGCAAATGAAATCCGAACTTTGCTGGGTGAAGGAAATGGCATAACGAGCGCAATTGAAAAAATTCAGTTCGATATTTTTGGTTTCAGTCGGGGTGCAGCAGCAGCCCGTCATTTTGCAAATCGCGTCAGAAATAATGATAAGGCGATACAACTGGCAATCACTAAGGGGCTTGATGGCCGAAATCAGCATGGTCAGCCTGCCGGTGAAGTGCGGTTTATCGGATTGTTTGACACCGTTTGCGCCGTTGGGCTTGACCCGCACGATGCCATAAATCCGGGAGTAGATCTGGATTTACCTCCCGATATCGCACAGAAAGTTTTCCAGATAGCGGCGATGCACGAGTGTCGATATAACTTTAGCCTGAACAGTATAAAAGAATCGTGGCCAGAACTATCTCTCCCCGGGGTACATTCCGATATTGGCGGCGGCTACAACCCAAATGAACAGGAATATTATTTTTTAACTAAGCCGAAAAATGAAACGGTAAGGGATAGTGTTCCCCCAGGGATTACTGACGTTTATCGACAGACTGCAGCTGAAACACCTGATTTGAGGACATTTCCTAACCTAACCTCTGTAATGTCCAGTGGAGAGGTAAAAACTGAAGCCTGGTATGATTATCTGGTAAACCATGATAAACGGCGTCAGGAGATAATAGAGAAACGCGTCGGCGCTGCTGTGACGCTTAAGCGAGTTGTCCCTAATGACTGGAGCAAGGTCAGCTTAAGGGTAATGCTGGATGCCGCAAAGGAAGCTGGATTAGTTTTTAATGCATATGATCCTTTATCTCCAGATATAAAGCTACCACCAGATCTTGAGTCACTAAGTGAGAAAGCTATTGCTCAAGGAAAGGCGGTAAGGAGCGGTTATGCATCTGTACCTTTTACCGCATCGGAAATTCAGCTGATAGGTAAATATATTCACTGCTCAGCAAACTGGAACCCCGTTGAATTCAAAACTGTATGGCTTGATGGTGATCATATTAGGACTATATATGGGGCAGTAAAAGCGACAGAGGTGTTTGGATTTATTAATCGTCCGAATCCCGGCTGGGCCCGCACAGTATGGAATATGAAAGGAGAAAAAGCATGAGATTGATTACCACTCTATTACCATTTGCTTTTCTTGTGGGCTGCAACAGCAGTTCGGCTACTGACCAGCAAGGGAAGATTAAAGCCCCTTTTGATGAGTGGTACTTTACCTTTTCGACACCTAAAGCATTACCTGCTCAGGTAACACTTGTAAAGCTTATTGATATTAATGGATATGGAAAGGTTTTTCGAACAATAGACCAGCCACAAGGGCAAAGTGTGGGGACATGGAGTCAGCATGCCGGAAAGGGAACTTCACCGTTTAATAAAGCATCTTCCCCACCGCAAGTTATACAATTTTGCTGGGATTCGATTATTGACAAAAAAGTTTATGAAACCACATTAGTGTTCTCTTCTGAAACTAAAAACAAAATGCTTAGCACGGAACCCAATAACTATAGTCCTGAAGACACGTATTACTTTAAGTATATGGTGATTGGCCTTGCACCTGAAGGAAAAGTCAGGGTTTGGCTAAAAAATAACGGCAGGCCTAATCTTGAACAAACTAGCACAGAAATTACAACGGTTTCAGGGATGGATTTAGATATGTGTAAGAACATAACTGGCCATCCCAATGGATTTACATACTATGGAGATACTCCAGAGTTTATAAAAGGCAAGAAATATCCTTACGGTGTTTGGTAGAAATTAAAATAGCGAAGGATTTAAAAGTCTCAACATTAAATAGGCTTTGTGTTGTATTTACCCTAAATAATTCGAGTTGTAGGAAGGTGGCTGGGGGAAAGAGTGCAGCCAACGCCCCTGCAGCTTGAAGTATGATGGGTATAGAATATAAAAGGACAAAAAGCATGAGATTAATTACCACATTATTATCATTGGTTTTTCTGGTGGGCTGCAACAGTAGTTCGGCCACTGGCTAGCAAGGGAAGATTAAAGCCCCTTTTGATGAGTGGTACTTTACCTTTTCGACACCTAAAGCATTACCTGCTCAGGTGACACTTGTAAAGCTTATTGATGTCAACGGTTATGGAAAAGTTTTTTGGACAATAGACCAACCACAAGGGCAAAGTGTGGGGACCTGGAGCCAGCATGCCGGAAAAGGAACTTCGCCTTTTAATAAAGTATCTTCCCCCCCCCGCAAGTTATACAATTTTGCTGGGATTCAATTATTGACAAAAAAGTTTATGAAACTACATTAGTTTTCTCTTCTGAACCTAAAAATAAAATGCTTACTACGGAGCCCAGCAACTATAACTCTGAAGATACTTGTTACTTTCAATATATAGTGATTGGTCTTGCACCTGAAGGTAAAGTCAGGGTTTGGCTAAAAACAATGGTAGACCTAATCTTGAACAAACAGGCACTGAAATCACAACGGTTTCGGGTAATGAACTGAATATGTGCAAAGGCGTTACGGAAAGTGATTTTTCCTATGGGTATAGTAATACAACCAAAGAGTTCATCAAGGGTAAAAAATATCCTTATGGTTTATGGTGAATAATCGTATTTTGAAGACGGTGTCGTGTTCAATACTCTCTAGTCGTCTGAACTTTTGGTCGGTTTAAGTAGCCTGGAATATTCAGGGATGGAAATCATGAAATCAATCACAAGACTAATTTCGCTTTTATTACTTGCGGGTTCTGTTAGTGCCTGTGCTAGTGAGAAATCAAACAGTCTCAAAACGCCATGGGACAAGTGATATTTCGCCTTCACTACCCCAAAAGCCTTACCGGCACAGGTTACTTTATTAAAGCTGTTAGACGTTGATGGTTATGCATCGACATATCGGACTATTGATCAGCCACAAGGCATAAGCGTAGGAAAATGGAGTGAGCGTAACTCAGCAGGAAATACACAGTTTAATAAAGCCGACAGGTTGCCACAGATAATGATATTTTGCTGGGACTCAATCATTGATAAAAAGGTTTATCAGTCCACTTTGTTTTTTACTCAAGATACATGGAATAAGATGACAACCCCTTATCCTGATGTCTTAGAGCCTGGGAAAGATGCATATCGGCAGACGATGCTGATAGGATTAGCCCCGGAAGGGAAAGTACGAGTCTGGCTAAGACAATATGGTCATTCGGATATTCCATTAAATGATACAAGAATAACAACTGTTTCAGGTAAAGACCTTGATATGTGTAAAGAGGTAACCAAAAGCAATTTTAGTTATGGTTATGATGAAGATATCTTAGGGTTTATAAAAAACAAAAAATACCCTTATGGGTTATGGTGAAACATCATCTTTAAAAGACGGTAGTGCACTAAATATCCGCGAATCATCCAAACCTCGGTTGGGGGGGCGCTGTCTGGAATATGCAGGGAGGGAAATCATGAAATCAATCGCCAGACTAATTTCGCTTTTATTACTTGCGGGTTCTGTTAGTGCCTGTGCCAGTGAGCAACCTAACAGTCTTAAAACCCCTTGGGGCAAATGGTATTTCGCCTTTACTACCCCAAAAGCTTTACCGGCACAGGTTACACTATTAAAGCTTTTGGATGTTGATGGTTATGCATCGACGTATCGGACTATCGATCAGCCACAAGGGATCAATGTAGGTAAATGGAGTGAACGTAACTCTGCGGGGAATACACAATTTAATAAAGCCGATAGATTGCTACAGATAATGATATTTTGCTGGGACTCAATCATTGATAAAAAGGTTTATCAGTCCACTTTATTCTTTACTCAAGATACATGGAATAAGATGACTACCCCTTATCCTGATGTCTTAGAACCTGCAAAAAATGCATACCGACAGACTATGCTGATAGGTTTGGCCCCGGAGGGGAAAGTACGAGTCTGGCTAAGACAATATGGCCATTCAGATATTCCTTTAAATGATACAAGAATAACTACAGTTTCAGGTAAAGACCTTGATATGTGTAAAGGTGAAACGAACTTTCCTAATGGCTATGAATATAGCGAGAGTATAAAAAAATTTGTAAGTGGGAAAAAATATCCTTATGGAACTTGGTGAGTTATCATTATTTAAAATGAAAGTTGGTTGCCAGCAGTCTCTAATTTTTTGTGATTGTTCTGCAATGGGGGGTTATGAAATCACTTTTCTACTTATTTTTGTTGTCTATCTCTATCCCTGTTTTTTCTCAATCAATCGTTATCGACCCTACGTCCGCAACAACTAAAGCCGACGATGCAAACTCAATTGCCAATATGTATCGTATGGGCATGGGTGTTCCGAAGGATATGAAAAAAGCATTTGAACTCTATCAGGTCGCTGCTGAACTCGGAAACACGGATGCTCAGGTCGATTTAGGTGATATGTATTATTCTGGCGAAGAAATTTCTCAGAGTTACGAAAAGGCCAATTATTGGTATGAGAAGGCTGCGAAAAATAACAGCGCTAAAGCTCAGATGTATTTAGGTTACGCATACCTTAATGGAAAGGGCGTCGCTGTGGATTATGATAAAGCCAAAAATTTTCTTGAGATTGCAGTTAAACAAAGCGAGCCTTCAGCCATGTATCATTTAGGTACGATGTATTTTGATGGTAAAGGGATAGCTGTAAATAGAAGTAAGGCCATCCCACTGTTCCAAAAAAGCTGCTCCGAAGGTGATTCTAATGCGTGTGATAAGTTAAAGGAAATTAATATAGAGAAATAATGTTTTTACCTGCATAAAGAAATGAATATGCGGAAATCAAAAAAGTGGAGTTTCGTATGTCTAAAGGCTTTGTATTGATTGGTGATAAAACCACGCATGGCGGCCAGGTCATTTCTGCCTCATTAACAATAGTAGTAAATGGAAAAAAGGTAGCTCTCGTGGGTGATAAGGTCAGTTGCCCAAAAGATGGGCATGGCATTAATGCCATTATTGAAGGATCGCCTGAATGGACCTCTGACGGTAAAGCCGTGGTTGTGGATGGTTGCCACTGTGAGTGCGGTTGTCAGGTGATCTCCAGTGCACCGGATTGTGTAATAGGATAAGTAATGAGCTGGGAGCGTCAGAAATCAACAATATCGACTAAGCCTGAAGAACCTTCATTCATCCTGTGGATGATGTTGGGGGTTTTCGCGCTGGTCGGTTGTGTACTGCTGTTTGTCCTGCATGCCAATAAACTGGCAGGGCCACTTCAAACATTTAATCTTTGGGCTGTCACCGCAGGCCCTGCAGTTGTCTGGTTTTTCTTTTTGTGTCTGCGTGGCTGGATCTATAACAATGCTTTTGACAGACACGAATTTGAAGCCAATGAGGCAGAGTATGCGCAACAACAATGGATGGAGTGGTCTGGACGCAATATCGCAGTATTACACAGTGGTGTAATGCTGCCTGCAAATCTGACATCTCAAAATTTTATTGCAGCCCCGCCAACGTTGGAGCAGAGCACATCTCTGACCCAACGAATTTGTCTGCAAGATCATGAGACGCTTTTTTCAGTTCTGTTGACCGGGTTAAGTCCAGTACTGGCAAAGTTGCCTTTAGATTTAGCACCAGCGGTCACGCTACTGACAGATTCTCACGATGACATACTGGTATTGCAGGATGCATTTGCGCAGGCCTGGCAGCCAGCCATTCTGGATCTCCCTGTTCCACAGTTGACAATTCTTACGTCAAAGACCTTCCTCTCACTGGATGAGCGAATTAAATCACCAACGCTGGATGTGGATTTAATCCTTATTCACCAGACACAGGGACGGGACGCGTACAGTGATGCACTCGCAATCCTGTTGTTGACCTCCGATGATGTCGCCACAAAATACAATCTTTCGCTTAATGCCCGTCTTTTGCGGCCAATGGCTTTTGATATGGCGATTTCAGAAAAATTGCTGGATACATTTTTCTCGACACAAACTCAGGCCTGTGCCACCGCCAGTATTGTCGGCGACAGAGTGGAATGGGGTAAGGCATTTTCTGATTTGCTCGCAGCGACACAGGATTATGGCGGTCACTGGAAACCTGAACAACTCCACTGGCTGGAAAAATATGCCGGGCTCAGCGGCCCCTTTTCTCCATGGGTAATGGCAGCAGTCGCCAGCGATATCGTGAACATACAAAAAGCAGACTGTCTGATGCTTTCTACAGATGGTGAGCAGAAATTTATTAATACAGTGCAAACAGGGAACCGAAACGATGACCACGGGTGATTCAGCATGGCGCGGAGGCTGGGGAAGACTGGGCTTCTCCGTGCTTTTAGCAGGCGGAATTGCCTGGGGTATCTGGCACTTTGGCGATCAAATGGGGCTGCATACTCCGCTACTTAAAGGGTTGGTCATTGCCGGTGCCCTGATTTTATTGATGCTGTTGCGCCACGGCAAAACCATTACGCTTGCCATCAAACAGGGCTGGCATCGCTTTCAGGCAAAACGCAAAAATGTTCTGCCCGTCGATGAGGGGCGTGTTGAGCAGACTGCCCCCCATAACGTTACCGTTGACACCATCCGTGACGCCATGCGTAACCTCTACGGTCGACGCTGGGGCTGTAAAACCCGCATCCTGCTAATAACCGGTACAGCTCCTGAAGTGGAGCAGTTGACCCCGGGTCTTACGGCTCAGCTCTGGCAGGAAGACCGCGGCACGCTGTTGCTGTGGGGCGGTGACCTCAATACGCCAGCTGACAGTGCCTGGCTGACCGCGCTGCGCAAACTGCGCCGTCGCCCGGTGGATGGGCTGGTGTGGGTCACCTCGGCCTTTGACCAGCTCTCAGCACCAGGGCTGGAACAGCCGCTGCCGGTACCGTCTGAAGGCACCATGGATTCCCTGTCTCACGCCATCAGCGCACGTATGGAAGCGCTTGGCTGGCATCTCCCGCTGTATGTCTGGTCCCTGCACCCGCGCGCCGGTAAACCGGAAGGGCGCATTACTCAGGCTACCGGTTGTCTGTTACCTGACGGTTGCCGTACCGAAGGGCTTGCAGAGCAACTCTCTGCCCTGACGCCAGATTTGACTTCACAGGGTCTGCAGCAGACCTGCGATGCGGTGAAACATAACTTCCTGCTGACGCTTGCCGACCAGCTCATTCGTGAGCCGGAAAGCGTGACCGCGCCGCTGTCGGTGATGCTCAATCCGTACCGCCCGCTGCCGCTGGCCGGCGTGGTGTTCAGTCAGCCTTCTGCCGGTGCCGAACGCGCCGTGCCGCACCACTGGGGCATGGATAAGCGCTGGGATGTTCTGCCTGAGTCTGTCCGGACGCTCCCTGCCGGACTGCGACCGCGTAAACCGGGCATTCCATGGCGCAAAGTGTTTGCGTCAGTTGCTGCCCTGGCGATGGTGGGCTGGGCTGTGTGGATGGGTATCGCGTATGTCACCAACCGCAGCCAGATAGATGGCGCTAATGCCCATGCCGCACTTGCCGCCCGACAGAATCAGCCGCTGGAGCAGCGCCTGCACGCGCTGTCTGAACTCCAGAAAACGCTGGCACGTCTGCAGTACCGTTCTGAGCATGGTGTGCCGTGGTACGAGAAGGCCGGGCTGAGCCAGAACAATGCGTTGCTGGCGGCACTCTGGCCTCGTTACCAGAACAGCGCCCAGCCTCTGTTGCGCGATGCGGCAGCGGACCATCTGCAGACTCAGCTCAGTGCCTTCAATGCGCTGCCGCCGGGCAGCCCGCTGCGTGAACAGATGGCAAAAACCACCTGGGAGCAGCTCAGGCTCTACCTGATGCTGGCCCGTCCGGAACACATGGACGCCGCCTGGTTCAGTTCGGCGCTACTGCACGACTGGCCAAAACGTGATGGCGTGAAAGACGGTGTCTGGCAGGGCGTAGCCCCGTCACTGCTGTCGTTCTATGGCGCGCAACTGGCGACACATACTGAGTGGAAGCTCCGTGCGGATGAGAGCATGGTCAGCCAGGCGCGCTCCCTGCTGGTACGCCTGATGGGCGTACGTAACAGCGAATCAACCCTGTACCAGAAGATGCTCTCCCAGGTGGCGCGTCTGTATGTCGATATGCGTCTTGAAGAGATGACTGGTGATACCGATGCTGCCCGCCTGTTCAGCACCACCGAAATTGTACCGGGGATGTTTACCCGACAGGCATGGGAGCAGGCGGTACAGCCTGCCATTGAGAAAGTGGTGAAGGCGCGCCGGGATGAGCTGGACTGGGTGCTCACGGACAGCAAACAGCAGGCGAATAAACAGGATGATACCTCCCCGGAAGCGCTGAAAAATCGCCTGACTGAGCGTTACTTTGCCGACTTCGGCGGGGCCTGGCTGGCGTTTCTCAACAGCCTGCGCTGGAACCAGGCCGCCACGCTGTCGGACTCTATTGACCAGCTGACACTGATGGCCGACGTACGCCAGTCACCTCTGGTGGCGCTAATGAACACCCTGAACGTGCAGGGGCGCACCGGGCAGACTGGCGAGGCGATTTCAGACTCCCTGGTGAAATCAGCCAAAAATCTGCTGGGCGGTGACAACAAGGATGCCATTGACCAGAGTGCCGGCGTACACGGTCCACTGGATGCAACCTTTGGCCCGGTTCTGGCACTGATGGACAAGAATCGTACCGGTGCGCAGGAGCAAAGTTTGCAGTCATACCTGACCCGCGTGACGCAGGTGCGTTTGCGCCTGCAGCAGGTGACTAATGCCGCTGACCCTCAGGCAATGACCCAGACCATCGCCCAGACCGTATTCCAGGGTAAAGCCGTGGACCTCACAGAAACCCGTGACTACGGCAGTCTGATTGCCGCCGGTCTGGGTCAGGAGTGGAGCGGCTTTGGTCGCACGGTGTTTGTGAGCCCGATGGAGCAGGCCTGGCAGCAGGTTCTGACCCCGGCGGCTGGCGGCCTCAATGCCCAGTGGCAACAGGCGGTGGTTGCTGAGTGGAACAGTGCCTTTGGCGGCCGTTATCCGTTTAACAATTCCAGCAGCGATGTTTCACTGCCGCTGCTGGCTAAATACCTCAACGCAGATTCCGGGCGTATCGCACAGTTCCTGCAGACCCGCCTTAAAGGTGTGCTGCACAAGGAAGGCAACCACTGGGTGCCGGACAGCATCAACTCGCAGGGGCTGGCCTTTAACCCGGCGTTCCTTAACGCCATCAACACGCTGAGTCATATCTCGGATATGGCCTTCACCGAAGGCAATGCCGGCATGAACTTCGAACTGCGTCCGGGTACTGCCGATGGCGTGATGCAGACCGACATAATTATCGACAGCCAGAAGCTGACTTATGTGAACCAGCTACCGGCGTGGAAGCGCTTCACCTGGCCTGCAGATACTGAGGCTCCGGGTGCAAACCTGAGCTGGATTAGCACACAGGCGGGCACCCGCCAGTATGCAGATATTCCTGGTGCCTGGGGCTGGATCCGCCTACTCGATAAAGCCGCCGTCAGTGCTTACCCGGGCGTGGGCAGCAGTTACAGCCTGAGCTGGAAGGCCCCGGACGGCCGCTCGCTCAATTACACCCTGCGCACCGAAGCGGGAGAAGGCCCGCTGGCACTGCTGAAGCTGCGTAATTTCCGTCTGCCGGAGACCATCTTCAGCGTAACCGGCGCGACAGCGTCAGACCCGGTTGCCAGTGCAGGCGATGATGCCGGGGAGGCGTACTGATGAGCACGCTCAATGCCTTACTCAGTGCCTGCCAGACCGAGCAGGCACCGCTGCTTGCCGCCACCCGTGAGCGTGTGGCGCAGTGGGACAGCTGGTTCCAGCCGCTGTCCGGACCCTCGCCCGTTGGTGGAGATCCGGGTTACGACGATGACTTCCAGCAAATGCGCGAGGAGGTCAACAAACTCTCCGGGGCGGACACGGAGCTTATCTGTCGGCTGGCGGAGAAGTTACTGACCACCACCGCCAAAGATATTCGTGTGACGACGTACTACTGCTGGGCGAAACTGCACCGCGAAGGCGAGCAGGGGCTGGCGGAAGGGCTCGAACTGCTGGCCGGTCTGCTGGAGCGCTTTGGTACACAACTGCACCCGCAGCGTGACCGCAGCCGCAAGGCGGCACTGGAATGGCTGGCGGGGTCGCGCATGACCGACTCACTTTCCCTGTACCCGGAAGTGGTCAGGGAAGAGGCGATGCGTACCACCGGTGCGCTTCTGCTGATAGCCGGGCTTACCGAAAATGAGCAGGATGAAACCCGCCCGGAACTCAATGCGCTGTACGGCGCCCTGGAGAGTCGCCTGCAGAAAGCCGGCGGTGTGGATGCCGTGGTACCGCAGAACGCCAGTGCAGGAGAAACACCGCCTCCGGCGAGCCACAGCGATGCGCCGTCAATCGGGCGGATCACGTCCGGTCAGGATTTGCTGGCCCAGGCCCGCACACTCACCGAATACCTGCGCGAGCAGCCGGATGGCTGGCTGTCAGCGCACCATCTGATGAAAAGCCTGCGCCATGACACCCTGCGGGCTATTCCTGCCCCGGATGCGCAGGGCCGTACGCGCATCGAGCCGCCAAGGGCGGATCAGCGCGCGTTACTCAAACGCCTCTACCTGCAACAGAACTGGACTGAAATGCTGGAAACGGCCGACAGCACCTTTTCCCGCGGTGCTAATCACCTGTGGCTGGATTTGCAGTGGTATATCCACCAGGCGCTGACGAAATCCGGCCAGGAGACGCTGGCCGACATTGTCGCCGCTGATCTGAAAGGGCTGCTGTCGCGACTGTCCGGGCTGGAGACGTTGGCATTCAGTGACGGTACCCCGTTTGCGGACGAAGTGACGCTGAACTGGATCCAGCAGGGTGTGCTGGATACGGTCGGCGGTTGGGGCAACGACACCTCATCCGCTCCGGTCACCGCCGGTAACGATGACATTCTGGCGCTGGAGCCGGAAGCCGTGGCGCTGGCCGACAGTGAAGGCCCGGATGCCGCGCTGGGCTGGCTACAGACCCGGCCGGGTATGACCACCGATCGTCAGAAATGGCTGTTGCGTCTGCTGATGGGACGAATTGCCGAGCAGTACGGTAAAAATGACCTGGCGGTGCACCTGTTTGCAGAGCTGGGTGAGCGTGCAGGAGAAGTGACCCTCAGTGACTGGGAGCCTGAGCTGTTGTTCGAGGTACAGGCCCGCCATCTGAAACTCCTGCGGCTGAAAGCCGGTCGCAGTGAGGCTGATAAAGCCCGCCTTACACCGGTAATGGACCAGTTACTTGCCGGGCTGATCGCCGTCGATCCTGCCCGTGCCGCCGTGCTTTGCGGTTAAATCCACAGGAACAGAAATAAATGGAAGATTTGACCCTGCGCTATTTCGATGCAGAAATGCGCTATCTGCGTGAAGCCGCGAAAGAGTTCGCGCAAACCCATCCTGACCGCGCCGCCATGCTCGACCTTGATAAGGCCGGAACACCCGATCCCTACGTTGAACGTTTGTTTGAAGGTTTTGCCTTCTCGATGGGACGGCTGAGGGAGAAGATTGACGACGACCTGCCGGAACTGACCGAAGGGCTGGTCAGTATGCTTTGGCCATACTACCTGCGTACCATTCCATCGCTTTCGGTGGTGGCGTTCACGCCTGCGCTTCAGGCGGTGAAGATGGCGGAAGTGATGCCCGCGGGTCTGGAAGTGTACTCCCGCCCGGTGGGGCCGAAAAACACGATCTGCCGCTACCGCACCACCCGCGATGTGATGCTCAACCCGCTGAATATTTCAGGGGTGACCATGGCCACTGAGCCTGACGGGCGTTCGCTGCTGCGGATGCGCTTTGCCTGCAGCGCGCAGGCGGACTGGTCACATGCGGACCTCAGTCACCTGAGCCTCTATCTCGGCGCGGATGCCCCCGTCAGCAGTCAGCTGCACCTGATGCTGACCAAACGGCAGGACGCCCTGTATATGCGCCTGCCCGGGCAGACCGACCGCATTCACCTTGACGGGTATTTCTCGCCGGGAGGATTTGCGGAGGAAGACGGATTGTGGCCGAAGGGTGATACTGCCTTCAGTGGTTACCAGCTGCTGCTGGAGTACTTCACCTTCCGCGACAAGTTTATGTTTGTCCACCTCAACGGCCTGGATGGCATTACGCCACCTGCCGGGGCGGAGTACTTTGATATTGAAGTGGTGTTCAGCGCGCCGTGGCCGTCTGACCTGCCGGTCACTGATGATGCCGTTCGCCTCCACTGCGTACCGGTGATTAATTTGTTCACCCTGGAAGCTGACCCGCTCACCATCACCGGTCTTGAGAGTGAGTACCTGCTGCGCCCCAAACGGCTGCAGGACGGACACACCGAGATTTATGCCGTGGATTCGGTTACCGGCTCAAACCGGACTAATGACGCAGAGTACGTGCCGTTCAGCAGCTTCCGCCACAAAGGCGGGATGATGCGTCGCCATGCCCCGCCGCGCTACTATCACACCCGCGTAAAACGCAGCGTGACCGGGCTGTACGACACCTGGCTGATTCTGGGCGGTCATCAGTGGGAGGATGACCGGCTGTTTGAGCGCGAAGCCGTCTCGCTGCAAATCACCGGGACTAACGGCCAGCTACCGCGCCGGGCGCTGCAAAGCACGCTGCTCGACAGCTGTGAGCAGGTGGTGCAGACGCCGCTGTCGGTGAAAAACCTCTGCAAACCCACGCTGCCGGTTTATCCGCCTGTGGAAGACCGTTTCCACTGGCGGGTGCTGAGCCATCTCGGTTCCGGGTTCCTGAACATGATGAGCACCGCCGAAGTGCTGCGCGGGACGCTGGCGCTCTATAACTGGCAGGAAGATGAACTGAACACCCGCCGTCTGGAGGCGATTCAGCAGGTAGAGCACCACCGCCTTCAACGTTTTGAGCAGGGCTTCCTGCTGCGGGGGCTGGATATTGAGGTAACCCTCGACAGCAATGGATTTACGGGCGAGGGCGATATTCACCTGTTCGGTGAAATGCTTAACCGGTTCTTTGCGTTGTATGCCGATATGAACCAGTTCAACCAGATCACCCTCATCGTTCAGCCAGAAGGAAAATGCCTCCGGTGGAAAGAGAATCACAGTCCGCGCCTGCCCGGCTGATAGCGCAGCTGGATGACAGGCTGCCGTACATAAATTTTTACCGCTTCTGCCAGTTGCTGGAGCAGAGTCAGCCGGATAAACCGGTCACCGGCAGCACCTGGCAGGTGCGCCATGAGCCGGTGCGCTTCCGGCCCCATCCGGGGATGGGATTCCCGGCCTCTGAAATCAAAGGCGTTGAGCTACCTGAGCATCCGCACCTGCCGCCGACGGTACGTATCACCTTTATGGGGCTCTACGGCGTGGAGTCTCCGCTGCCGACGCACTATATCAATGACATCACCCAGCGACGGGAAGGGTACGAGGCAACCGCCGATTTCCTCGATATCTTCAATCACCGGCTGATTGCCCAGTACTACCGCATCTGGCGGAAATATTCGTATCCGGCAACCTTTGAGGAAGGTGGTAAGGATAAAACATCGCAGTATCTGCTGGGGCTGGCAGGACTCGGGATTGACGGCTGCACGGACAGTATCGCGACCCCGGCTTCGCGCTTTCTGGCGCTGCTGCCGGTCATGCTGCTGCCAGGACGGACTGCAGAAGGTATGGCCTCTCTGGTGCGTCTGCTGGCACCCAACACGCAGGCGAAAATCTGGCACCACGACAAACGCCGTGTGCCGCTGAAGAAGCCCCTGACCATGAGCGTGCGCCAGCCTGTCACCCTGACAAACCGTCCGGTGATGGGCAACTATGCCACCGACGTGAACAGCCAGGCGCTGATGCGCCTGACCACCACTGACCCGACTGAAGTACAGGGCTGGTTACCGGGCGGGGAGCTTCACACTGATTTAATGGCGCTGCTGCATGTGTATCTTGGCTCGCGCCTCGATGTCCGCCTGCAGTTGTGTGTCGACCGCAGCCTGCTACCGAACGCGACGATGAGCACGAAACCCAAAGCAGGCGCTGTTCAGCTGGGGGGCACCGCCGTGATGCGGCCGCTGAATGCGGCGAATACCACCGCACACCCCAAAACCATAACCATCAATCTTGGCCGCTATGAGCGAGTACAGGAAAATATTCACCGCAGGGAGACCGATGAAGATGGCGATTATCGCTGGTAAATTCCCCCTGGCTGCGCTGGTCGCCGGTATCACACTGGTGCTGGCAGGCTGTGGGTTAACCCAAAAAGTCACAGATGGCACGGTTGCTGTGACCAAATCAATATTTTATAAGCAGGTGAAAACCCTGCACCTCGATATCCAGGCCCGTGAGGCGGTCAACAACAATGCAGGCGGCGTTGCGCTGTCCACGGTAGTGCGTATCTACCAGCTTAAAGACCGCAAAACCTTCGACAGCACGGACTACCCGTCACTGTTTAAAGCTGACAGTCAGGCCATTAAAGCAGACCTGGTGGCGGAGAGAGATATTCGCCTGCAGCCGGGCGGAGCGGTGATGGTCGATATGCCGATGGAGGAGAGCGCCCAGTATGTGGCTGTGGCCGGAATGTTTATGTCACCGGATCAGGCGAACAACACCTGGCGGGTGGTACTCAGCCGTGATGTCCTTGATCCGGATAAGGCACGCGTCATCGAAGCGGGCAACAACCGACTGACCCTGCAGGCGCTGAAAGATGAGTGAGTCAGCCCGTCCTTCACTGTATGAAATGCTCTACGGCAACTTCACCGGTGGCCTCGACCTCCATCAGGTCAGCGAGCAGAACCAGGTCATTCTGTCTGTGCTCGACAATATGCAGCGTATCCTCAACTGCCGCGCAGGTACGCTGGCGCACCTGCCTGATTATGGTCTCCCGGATATGACCAAAATCCTGCAGGGCATGCCGGGAACGGCCCATGAACTGATGGGCACATTGTCTGCCGTCCTGCTCAAATATGAGCCACGTCTGAAAAAAATAGCCGTTGTCCTGCTGGAGCAGAGTGTCCCGGGTCAATTGCGTTACGCCATTGATGCTGAACTCAAAGATGTCGGTCTTGTACGTTATGACACCGAGTTTATGCCCGAAGGGCGGGTCCTGTTGCGCCATCTGAAGCAACAGCAGTACCTCGACACAGCAACCCGAATGTAAGGCCTGATAACACCATGTCAGTCAAATCACAGTTTCTCAAAAAACTGCAGACCAGACAGCCCGCTCCGGCTTCATCTGTCAGCAAGAGTCAGGCCGATATTGCAGAGTTTCGCCTGCGAATGGGGCAGCTTCAGGAACAAATGGACGAATGGCTGATGGATACCGGACTGAACGTGGAACCGCTCTCAGCATCCGTCACGGACCTGCTGGTGGAGGGCAGGGCTTTTGAGATTGCAGCTATCCTCCTGCGTTACGGCGACCGGGTCGTAAAGTTTGTGCCGGTATTCCTGTATGGTCAGGGTGTGACCGGATGCGTGGAGGCTACCTTCCATGATGGAGGGCATGTTACTTCACTGGGGCGTTTATTTATGCGGTCAGGTACTGTGAGTGACTGGGCCTTTACTCCGCCTGGTGCTTTATCTCGCCCTGGGCAGGGTTTTGATGAGAGCACGTTTTTTGGCCTGATTTTAGCGCTCCTTCCATAGCGGAACCGGAATGAGTAATAGTTATTTTTTGCCTGTTAGTCATTGCGTATTTACCTGACGAAGCAGTCATTAGCTGACGGGGAACAGAGCCCCAAAATAACAAAATAAATCACGGACATGGAAATGAGAAAATTAATCTTCCTTCTGTTTTCAGGAATACTGTTCACGGCACAAGCCGATGCTGCGCGTGGAAGGCAGCCCTGTTCAGGTTCAAAAGGCGGTATCGCGCACTGCACATCGGATGGACGCTTTGCAGGTCGCTGGGGAGACATGGCTGTACTGTGCCCGACGCGTTATTCAGCAGACAGACTCACCAGATTGCTGGAGCAGCATAAGATACCTGCCGCCATCAGCTTTACCTCCGGGGATAAAAAAGTCTACTCACATCGCGACGATGTCGTACACCTCATGACCTTCCAGAGCAGTAAAGGACTTGAATTTCCTTACGTTGCCGTCATCAATGCGTCCTTTGTCCATAAGGCTGCAGGGGATGAGTCGGAAGCCATTCCGGCGCTTTATGTAGCGTTTACCCGTGCGACGCGTTCGTTACTGGTGACCTGCTACAAAGAAAACAGCATCAGTCGTCAGCTGACGAAATTTGCTGGCGTGGACCTGCAGGAGCGACAGGATGACTATGCATAAAACGTTAAAAACCGGTGGTGACCCACGCACGCTGCCGGATTATGCCGCCCTGCGCGATGAGCTAGGTAAGCTGACACATCCAGCTCGCCCGGATGTGAACTGGCGGTATGTCGAAAAACTCTGTCTCTCACTGTTTGAGCAGAACGGTGTGGAGCTACAGACAGCGGCCTGGTATACGCTGGCCCGTACGCAACTGGCCGGGGTGTTCGGGCTCAATGAAGGTCTGGCGATACTTGAGGTGCTGATAAGCCATCAGTGGGGAACTTTGTGGCCGCAGCCAGTCCATGCCCGCATGGAAATCCTCAGCATCCTGAGTCAGCGTTTGCAGCAACGGATGCGCTCGCTCCCGCTCAATTACAGCGACCTCAGCCAGTTGTATCGGGCGGAGCAACTGCTTGCTAGTCTGGGGGAGGTGCTGCAGCACCTGGAACTTAAGCATCTTAGCCAGTTCGATACGTTGCGTGCTCTGATGCACAACAGCGCTGTCCGGCTGGAAAACAGCGATGATACAACCAGTACAATGGCGACTAATCAGCCAGGTATTGTGTTGCCTGCCACCGTGATGAATGATGCGGCAGCATCCACGAGGGGCCTTGCTGGTAGTCCGCCTGAAAATACGTCTGACAGTGCAGTGAAGTGGGTGTACGTTGCGCAGCCGGAACACCAGGCGAATGTAGAAGTACTGGCGGCAATGCCCACTCCGGTAAAAAAGTGGAAATCCTTCGTCGCCGGAATGTGTACCATGCTGGTGATAAGCACCGTCGCAGCGTGGAGCTGGCAGTATCTTCATCGGCCTGACCCATTACAAATTCAGCTTGCAGCATCCCTGGCTCCTTTACCTGCAACTCTCACATCTGAACAGGTGAATATATTGCGTCAGCAGACTCCCCTACCGCAGGACTTTATCGCACAGACACGGCAACAACTGACCCGTCTGGACAAATTCTCGCCAGGCTGGAGTATTGACTACAGTCGACAGCTTATAGAACAGGCTGAGGCGCTGTGGCCAGAGCAAGCAAAATCTCTGGCACAGCAGTGGCAGCAACAACTTAATGCCGCCGTATTGCCTACAGAACATCTGAATGGCTGGTATCAGGGAATGACGAGGCTTCAGAAACTGAGTGACAGGCTGAACGGACTGGATGAGCAGAAAGGAAAATACATGACGGTCAGTGAGCTGAAATCAGTGGTCTTTTCCACTATGCAGTCCTTTAATCAATCCATACCGGCTGAAGAGCAACTGCGGGTATTGTCAGAAATCCCTGCTGGAGTACCTTTACCCGTTGCTGCCAGGGCTCAACTGGAGATGCATCTGAAACAATTGGCAGCCCGCTATGCTGAAATAAAACAGAATGCATCAGAGTAAAAATGGTGCTAAAAATTATAAGTGATTCAGCCTGTTACCGTAATAACCGTGCCAGGTGGACCGTCGGGGATTTAACCTTTCTGGAAAATAACTATGCTTCAAAGGTGTCTGTAATTAAGAGTTTTTTGGCAAGCTGCTCGGCTGCCTGGATTTTTATCATTCGCCAACGTTTTTCTTGCTTCATCTCGTCTAGTGCGAGCTTCTGCAAGTGATATGTCGGGATAGATTCCAGATGATAACTTTTTCTCTTTCCCGGCAAATCAATACTTCATGCGCAGTACTTTGAGCCGTTAGTGTTGGCCATAATGTATAACCCACCTCCGTCAGCAAGTTTATAGGCTTTGCAGCTTCTACCTGACGCGCATTCAAAGGCAGTTTGGGGGCCTCACTTTAGGTTGAACAAGATGAGCCCTCACCAGAAGCCCCAAACGATAGTTGGTTTACGTCTAATTGGGTTGCGTCGGTTGAGATCGTATAGCCAGCATTAAGTGCTTCTTTTTGATGATAAAGGGATTTTATTGAATTCGGTAGGCGTCAGGAGAGGTATATATGGCGTCCCCTGCAGGAATCGAACCTGCAACTAGCCCTTAGGAGGGGCTCGTTATATCCATTTAACTAAGGAGACAAGCGGGCGTAGTATACCCGCTTTTCGCGTCACGTTAAGGGGCTGGCAGGCTGTTTGCCTGAAACGTGACCAGACAGGCATCACATTTTGTCTCTTTTTTCCGCTTTTCCATTCTCAACCTCTCTTCGGCCTTTCTCTTGCGCTTTTGTCTGAGCTTTTTTCTTGTTGCTCATATCGTTACGGATCTGAGCATGGCTTATCAAGGCGAAGATAAAGGTGCCGCCGCAGATATTACCTGCAAGCGTTGGCAGGGCGAAGGGCCAGAAGAAGTCGCTCCAGTGAAGCGTGCCGTTAAATACCAGATAGAGGACTTCGACGGATCCGACCACGATATGGGTTAAATCGCCAAGTCCAACCAGCCACGTCATCATGATAATCACCACGATTTTCGCCGCGCCCGCCGCCGGGAACATCCAGACCATGGTGGCGATGATCCAGCCGGAGATAATCGCGTTGGCAAACATTTCCCCCGGCGTATTTTTCATTACCTCCATCCCGATTTTGACGAACGCATCCCGCGTTTGCTCATCAAAAATAGGCATATATTCAAAAGCCCAGGCGGCAATGCCGGTACCAATCAGATTGCCGAGCAGCACCATTCCCCATAACCGTATCAACAGCAGGAAGTTGCTGCCGGTGGGCTTTTGCATCACGGGCAAAACGGCGGTGACGGTGTTTTCGGTAAAGAGCTGCTGACGCGCCATGATCACGATGACAAACCCGAAGGTATAACCGAGATTTTCCAGCAGGAAGCTGCCCGGCACGCCATCAAGATGGACATGAAACACGCCTTTTGCCAGCAGCGAAGCGCCCATTGACAGCCCCGCGGCAATGGCTGACCACAGCAGCGCCATGGCGTCGCGTTCCAGCTCCTTTTCCCCGTCCTGACGAATATGCTCGTGGATAGCCATCGCTTTGGACGGCAGGTTTTCCTCATCGACATCAATGTCCTCGCCGCTTGCGTTTTCCTCGCTTTCCACTTCCGGTTCGTCGCTGAGTTGACCGGTTTTTTCTTCCTTTAATTTATCCATTTTTCGAAGTACTCCGCACTTTTGCCGTTCTGTTAAGCGTAGCGGTTTTTAGCTGCTTGTTCCGGCTTAGAGGATAATCCGCCCGAAGTTTGATCTGATATGGGTGTATTACCTCTTTTTGAGTACTCCCTGGCGTTGTGCCTGCCCTGGAGCGGCCTGGATGATGTGGTATTATTTCTGCCCCTAAGAAATGTAGTGATTTTTCCCATGCTTAATGCCATCAAATTGACCTGCACCCGCGACGAGCGAACGCTATTTAGCGAACTGTCGTTTTCCGTGTCGGCAGGGGAGATGGTTCAGGTGGCAGGCCAGAACGGCGCGGGGAAAACTTCTTTATTACGTATTCTCGCCGGGCTTTCTCAGGCCGAAGAGGGCGACGTTCACTGGCAGGGAAAAACGCTGCGGCGTAGCCGCGATATTTATCATCAGGATTTATTGTGGCTCGGGCATCAGCCCGGCATTAAAACCGTGCTCACCGCTTTTGAAAATCTCAGTTTCTTTCATGGGGATTGCGCCGCAGCGCAGCGCTGGCAGGCATTAGCCGGGGCCGGTTTAGTCGGGTTTGAAGATGTGCCGGTCAGTCAACTTTCCGCCGGGCAGCAGCGCCGTGTGGCGCTGGCGCGTTTATGGCTGAGTAAGGCAAAGCTCTGGATTCTGGATGAGCCTTTCACCGCGCTTGACGTCGTCGGTATAGAAAAGCTCACGCAGCAGATGATGCGGCATACCAGAGAGGGAGGAATGGTGATTCTCACCACGCATCAACCGCTCGCCCTTTCTTGCGTGCGGCAAATTGTTTTACAGGATGCGCAGTCATGATGCGCAGAATTTTCTGGCAGGAGCTGCGCGTGGTTTTTCGCAAAGGCGCAGAGATTGCGAACCCGCTGTGGTTCTTCCTTATCGTTATTACTTTGTTTCCTCTGGGCATCGGCCCTGAACCACAGTTGCTGGCGCGCATCGCGCCGGGGGTCATCTGGGTTGCGGCGCTGCTCGCATCTTTGCTGGCGATGGACAGGCTGTTTCGGGACGACTTTCAGGACGGGTCGCTTGAACAGCTTATGTTGTTACCCGTGCCTTTGCCGATGGTGGTACTGGCGAAAGTAGCCGCTCACTGGGTGGTTACGGGATTGCCGTTACTGATCCTCTCGCCGCTGGCGGCTTTACTGCTTGGGCTGGATTTTTATAGCTGGCAGGTGATGGCGTTAACGCTGCTGCTGGGTACGCCAACGCTGAGTTTTCTTGGAGCGCCTGGCGTGGGTTTAACGGTGGGACTACGGCGCGGCGGCGTTCTGCTTAGCCTGCTGGTGCTGCCGCTGACCATTCCACTGCTGATTTTTGCCACGGCTGCGATGGACGCCGCATCGATGAATCTGCCGGTTGACGGCTATATGGCCATTCTCGGCGCGCTGCTTGCGGGGAGCGCAACGTTAAGCCCCTTTGCAACGGCGGCGGCACTGCGCGTCAGCGTGCAGTAACTTATTTCTATTTTTATGAGCGATTAATCATGTGGAAAGCGTTACATCAGCTTGCTAAACCAGAACGGCTGTATCAGCTGTGCGGGCGATTCGTGCCCTGGCTTGCCGTCGCGAGCGTGGTTTTGCTGACGGTCGGCTGCATCTGGGGGTTTGTCTATGCGCCAGCCGATTATCAGCAGGGGCAGAGTTACCGAATCATGTATCTGCATGTCCCGGCGGCCATCTGGTCGATGGGAATTTACGCGTCGATGGCGATTGCCGCCTTCATCGGTCTGGTGTGGCAGATGAAGATGTCCGATCTGGCCGTTGCCGCCATGGCGCCGGTTGGGGCGGTTTTCACCTTTATTGCCCTGATAACCGGTTCCGCCTGGGGTAAACCGATGTGGGGAACCTGGTGGATATGGGACGCCCGCCTGACCTCAGAACTCGTTTTGCTGTTCCTTTATATCGGTGTGATTGCGCTCTATAACGCTTTTGACGATCGTCGCCTGGCCGGGCGCGCTGCGGGTATTCTGGTACTGGTGGGCGTAGTGAATTTGCCGATAATCCACTTCTCTGTGGAATGGTGGAATACGCTGCATCAGGGCTCAACCAATATGCAGCAAAGCATTGATCCTTCCATGCGTACGCCGCTGCGCCTGGCCATCTTTGGTTTCCTGCTGCTGTTTATCACGCTGACGCTGATGCGTCTGCGCAATCTCATTTTACTTCAGGAACGTCGCCGCCCGTGGGTGCTGGCGCTGGTACAAAAAGGAAGCAAAACATGAACGGTGCGTTTACCAGTTGGGCTGAGTTTTTTGCGATGGGCGGCTATGCATTTTATGTCTGGCTGGCCGTCGCTTTTACGGTCATTCCGCTGCTGGCGTTGGTGATGCACACAAGGTTGCAGCGTCGTGAAATCCTCAATGGCGTGGAACGCCAGCAGGCGCGCGAGCGGCGTATTCGTGCGCAAAAGCAAACAGAGGCAATGTAAGTGAATACTCGTCGTAAAAACCGTCTTTATCTGGCGGTGGCTGTACTGGTGGGGTTAGGTCTCACTATCACGCTGTTGCTCTATGCGCTACGCAGCAATATCGATCTCTTTTATACGCCGGGCGAAATTCTCTATGGCAAAGGCGAAAGCCAGCAGTTGCCCGAGGTCGGACAACGGTTGCGCGTGGGCGGCATGGTGATGCCGGGCAGCGTAAAGCGGGACAGGCAAACGCTTAAGGTAACCTTCAAACTTTACGATGTTAACGGCGTGGTGGATGTGACTTACGTTGGCATTCTGCCCGATCTGTTCCGTGAGGGGCAGGGCGTGGTGGCGCAGGGCGTGCTGGAGAAAGACAATCTCATCGCGGCAAAAGAAGTGCTGGCAAAACATGACGAAAATTACACGCCGCCGGAAGTAAAAGAGGCGATGAACAAAAATCATCGGCGAGCGCCGCAGGCTTATAAGGACAGCGCGCCATGATGCCTGAAGCCGGTAGTTTTCTGCTTTGCCTGGCGCTGGGCTGGTCACTGTTGCTGGGCGTTTATCCGCTGTGGGGCGCGAAGCGTAACGATGCGCGCCTGATGGCCTCGGCGCGTCCGCTTTCCTGGGCGCTGTTCCTGACGGTTTTCGCCTCGTTTCTGCTGCTGGTTCACGCCTTCGTGATTAATGACTTCACCGTAGCGTATGTCGCCAGCAACTCCAATACCGAGCTGCCGGTCTGGTACCGCGTGGCGGCGACGTGGGGCGCACATGAAGGCTCGCTGATGCTCTGGGTGTTGCTGATGAGCGGCTGGACGTTTGCGGTAGCGTTGCTCAGCGGTAACATGCCAAAGGATGCCCTCGCGCGCGTACTGGCCGTGATGGGGATGATTAACTTCGGATTTCTGCTGTTTATCATTTTCACCTCAAACCCGTTCACCCGCACGCTGCCGGATTTTCCCGTCGAAGGGCGTGACTTAAATCCGCTATTGCAGGATATCGGGCTTATTTTCCATCCGCCTTTGCTGTACATGGGCTACGTCGGTTTCTCCGTCGCTTTTGCTTTCTCGATTGCCGCGCTAATGGCGGGCAAGCTCGATACGACCTGGGCGCGCTGGACTCGTCCATGGACGCTCGCCGCCTGGTCATTTTTAACTATCGGTATTGTACTGGGGTCCGGCTGGGCCTATTACGAGCTGGGCTGGGGCGGCTGGTGGTTCTGGGATCCGGTCGAGAACGCTTCGTTTATGCCGTGGCTGGCGGGCACCGCGCTGATTCATTCGCTTTCGGTTACGGAAAAGCGCGGCAGCTTTAAGGCCTGGACGGTGCTGCTGGCGATTACCGCATTTTCACTTTGTCTGCTGGGGACTTTCCTGGTGCGTTCCGGCGTGCTGGTTTCGGTGCATTCGTTCGCTTCCGACCCGGCGCGCGGCATGTTTATCCTCGCTTTTCTGGTGATTGTTATCGGCGGTTCGTTACTGCTGTATGCGGTAAAGGGCAGCAAGGTGCGCTCGCGGGTGGGAAATAGTCTGTGGTCGCGCGAGTCGTTTTTACTCGGCAATAACGTGCTGCTGATTGCCGCCATGCTGGTGGTGCTGCTGGGAACGCTGCTGCCGCTGGTGCATAAACAGTTGGGGCTGGGCAGCATCTCCATTGGCGAGCCGTTCTTTAATACTATGTTTACCGCACTGATGGCGCCGTTTGCTCTGCTGCTCGGCATCGGGCCGCTGGTGCGCTGGCGTCGCGATGAGCCGCAGAAGCTGGCTAAGCGCCTGATCGTTGCCCTGGCTGGCACTGTAGTTCTCTCGCTGGCGCTGCCGTGGCTGATGCAGGATCGCATTGAGGCAATGACGGTGGTCGGTTTGCTGATGGCGGTCTGGGTCTTTGTGCTGGCGCTGATGGAAGTTTACGAGCGAGCGACTCACCGCCGTGGCCTGTTGCAGGGCTTGTGGAAACTGCCGCGCAGCCACTGGGGCATGGTGCTTGGTCACGCAGGGCTTGCGGTGACGGTGGTCGGCATCGCGTTTAGCCAGAATTACAGCATCGAACGCGACGTGCGTATGAAAGCCGGTGAAAGCATCGATATTCACCAGTACCATTTTGCGTTGCGCGACGTTCGGGATCTGACCGGGCCTAACTATCGCGGCGGCGTTGGGATTATCGACGTGACGCGCAACGGCAAACCGGAAGCGACGCTTCGTGCAGAAAAACGCTTCTACAACAGCAGCCGATCGATGATGACCGAAGCGGCCATCGACGGCGGCTTCACCCGCGATCTGTACGCTGCGCTGGGTGAGGAGCTGGATGACGGTAGCTGGGCGGTGCGGCTGTATTACAAGCCGTTCGTGCGCTGGATTTGGGCTGGCGGATTACTGATGACCTTGGGCGGCATTTTCTGCCTGTTCGACCCCCGCTACCGTTCGCGTAAAAAAATGCCGGAGGCCGCATGAAGCGCAAAGTATTGTTTATTCCGCTGGCGTTGTTTTTGCTGCTGGCGGCGGCGCTGCTGTGGCAGCTTGCGCGTAATGCGCAGGGCGAAGATCCTACCGATCTTGAGTCGGCGTTGGTCGGCAAACCGGTGCCGGTGTTCCGCCTCGAATCCCTTGAAAACCCCGGTAAAACCTACGATCGGGCGGTGCTGACGGATGGCAAACCTGTTCTGCTCAACGTCTGGGCGACCTGGTGCCCAACCTGCCGCGCGGAACATCAGTTTCTGAACGGCCTGAAGGCGCAGGGGATTCGCATGATCGGCATGAATTATAAAGACGATCGTCTGAAAGCGATTAACTGGCTGAACGAACTGGGCAACCCTTATGCGCTGAGTTTATTTGACGGCAACGGCATGCTGGGGCTGGATCTGGGCGTCTACGGCGCGCCCGAAACCTTCCTCATCGACGGCAAGGGGATCGTGCGCTATCGCCACGCGGGCGATCTTAACGATCGCGTCTGGCGGCAGGAAATTAAGCCGCTGTGGGATAAATACAATAAGGAGGCGGGCGCATGACGCGGGTTTTGCTTTTTATCGCGGCGCTGCTGTTTTCTTTTTACGCTTGTGCCGCCATCGACACCTATAAATTCAAAGACGAAGCGCAGGAGCAGCAGTTTCGTCAGCTCACCGAACAACTGCGCTGCCCGAAATGCCAGAATAATAGCATCGCCGATTCCAACGCGATGATCGCCTCCGACATGCGCCTGAAGGTGTATGAGCTGATGCAGCAGGGTAAAAACAAGCAGCAGGTTATTGATTACATGGTCGCGCGTTACGGCAACTTTGTGACTTATGAGCCGCCGGTTACCCCGTCGACGATTATTTTGTGGCTCCTGCCGGCGCTATTTATTATCGGCGGGATTTGCGTGATTGTGGTTCGCAGCCGCAAACGGCGGGTCTATTTCAGTGAGGAAAGCGAAGGGCGCGAGCGGTGTGAGCCATTACCTGAAGCCAGCTACTGGATTTTTGCGCCGGGCGCCGTTGTGCTTATCGTCATAAGCGTTGGGGTTTATCTGAAAGTCTCAGGCCTCAAGCAGGTGCGCGAATGGCAGCAGGTTACGCAGCAAACGCCACGATTGTTACAGCGCGTCATGGATCCCAACGCCGAGCCGCTGGATATGGAAGATATGGCGCGTCTTGGATTAGGTTTGCGTACCCGTTTGCAGCAAGAGCCTGATAATATTGAAGGCTGGCTGATGCTTGGGCGAATTGGTATGGTGTTAAATAACGCAACAACCGCTACACAAGCCTTTGCACATGCATATAAACTGTCGCCTGCTAACGGTGATGTAAAGCTGGGCTATGCTGAAGTGTTGACCCGTTCTATAGATCCGCAAGACAACCTTCTGGGGGAACGTCTTTTGCGTGAGCTGCTGAAATCCGACCATACTAATGTGCGCGCGCTTAGCCTGTTTGCCTTTAACGCCTTTGAGCAACAGCAGTATCGCGAGGCGATTGGCGCCTGGCAGATAATGTTGCGGATATTGCCGGCGAACGACCAGCGCCGCACCGTCGTCGAAAGAAGTATCGAACAGGCGAAGTCACAGGCAGGTCAGACTATCATCAAACCTGAGAGCGTAGATAAACAATAACAGGGAGACGCATATGAATTTTCGCCTGACCGGGCTGGCTCTGGCCACGACGTTATTAGTCGGCTGCGCCAGCTCCGGCGACCAGGAACCACAGGGGCGCTCGGACCCGTTTGAAGGGTTCAACCGCACGATGTACAACTTCAACTTTAACGTGTTGGATCCGTATATCGTTCGTCCTGTCGCCGTTGCCTGGCGTGATTATGTGCCGCAACCTGCGCGTAACGGGTTAAGCAACTTTACCAGCAACCTTGAAGAACCCGCCGTCATGGTGAACTATTTTCTGCAAGGCGACCCGTATCAGGGCATGGTGCACTTTACCCGCTTCTTCCTGAACTCCCTGCTTGGCATGGGCGGTTTTATCGACGTGGCCGGCATGGCGAATACGAAACTGCAGCGTGAAGAGCCGCATCGCTTTGGCTCAACGCTTGGCCATTATGGCGTCGGCTATGGCCCGTATGTTCAACTGCCGTTCTATGGCAGTTTTACGCTGCGTGATGAAGGCGGCGATTATGCGGATACGCTCTATCCGGTGCTGTCATGGCTGACCTGGCCGATGTCTATCGGTAAATGGACGATTGAAGGTATCGAAACCCGCGCGCAGCTGCTGGATTCTGACGGGCTGCTTAAACAGTCTTCCGATCCGTACATTATGGTGCGTGAAGCCTACTTCCAGCGCCATGATTTTATCGCCAACGGCGGCAAGCTTGCTCCACAGGTCAACCCGAATGCGGCGTTGATTCAGGACGATCTGAAAGACATCGATTCGCAGTAAACGGCGGGCATAAAAAAGGCGAACCTCGGTTCGCCTCAGACTGATGACAAACTTTCAACCAGCACAGGTTGAACCTATACCACCGAATAAAAAATAAGGAAAATCAAGCAATTGATTTTCGGCTGATAACCACAAAGAAGGAGAAACCACGCTTTTTCCTTCTTTGTCAGTAAGCTAAGGCGAACCTCGGTTCGCCTTTTTCGTTTCTGCGCGTTGGTTAGAACGCGTAGTTGAAGTTCATGCCGTACAGCCAGGCTTTCCCTTCTGAACTGAAGGTATACGGGCCATCCTGGATTTTCACGTGCTGGCCGTGCATGTAGGAAATGCCGAGGTCAACAGACGCGTCGTCGTTAAACGCATAGGTTGTACCCGCGCTCAGCCACAGGCGGTCCTGATCCGGAATGGAGATGGAACGGTTGTTTGCCGGAACCGGGCTATCGTCAAATGCGATACCGGTACGGAAGGTCCAGTTCTTATCCATAAAGTAGGTAGTACCCAGCGCAATGCGGTACGCATCCTTGAATTTTTCATCTTTCTGGAACAGCGTCTGGCCATCGCTGCCGGTTGCTTTCAGCTCCTGGAACTGGCTCCAGCTGGTGTAGGTCAGGCTGTAGTGGATAGCCCACTGCGGCGCGACTTTGTTGTAACCAGACAGCTCCCACATTTCAGGCAGGTTCAGAGTCAGAGAACCAGGGACAGTTTGTCCGTTGGTGCCAGCCGGTAAGCCAAAGTTAGACAACAACGGGTTGTAGGCGGCAGGCAGGCTGCTCTTATAGTCGCCGTCGAAGTCGACTTTTACTTCAGAACGGTAGGTAAAGCCGTAGCGGTTGTCTTTATCGATTTCATAAAGGATACCGGCGTTCCAGCCGAAGCCCCACTCGTCACCTTTCAAACGGGCGATTTGCGTATCCGCTGGGATCTGGGATACCGGGCCTGCCAGCGCTGGCGGCAGCGCACCAGAACCCGCGATCAGCTGCGGCAAGTCACCGGCATAGCGTTCGATTTTCGCGCGGGCATAAACCGCATCAAAACCAACGCCGAAGCTCCAGTTATTGTTTAAACGGTAAGCGCCGCTGAGGTTCAGGTTTAACGTTTCCAGGTCAGTTTTACCGGCAACGGAACCCGCCGTGTATCCATTATTAAACTCTGTCGCCAGGCCGTAGTTGGAGGTCAGGGACGCGCCGATACCAAACTGTTCATTAATTGGCGTGACGAAATGCAGGTTAGGTACCCAGGCCGTCGGCGCGATGTTATCCGCGTCGGTGCTGCGGGTTGATGGCGATCTGCCGGAGATATTGACGTCCGGATCGACAAATATCGCACCGCCGGAAAATGACGGACGGTCGAACATCATAATAAGAGCAGGGTTACGGCTGGCTGAGCCCGCATTGTCCGCAACCGCACCTTCCCCTGAATACGCTCGGCCAAGGCCAGAGGAAGAGAACTCGTTTAACTGAAAGCCGGCTGAGTACGCCTGCGAGGAAACAATTGCCACTGCAACCGCGAGGGCTGATTTTGTAAACAGGTTTTTCTGGCTCATGACCAAAACCTCATAGATTTATTTTTATACAAATAACGTTACACATGGTAACAGGAGCGCGAATAGTAGGGACCGATCGAATACAGAGAAAGCAGACCAGTGGCGAGAGTATAGGTCTGACCAGATGGTATGTTGCAAGTTTGTATCTAAATTTTTTCAAAGTTGATCATGAAAACGAGATCCGCCCGGCAAAATAGCGGCCAGGGCTATTCACTCAAAGGTATGAATTTTGTTTTAGATCATTTTTAAGTGTGATTTTGGTCACTTACGGACGCAGGAAAAATTAACGACTGGAGAGGCTTCAACGGGGAGCGTAAAATAAGCAGCTATTGTTGAATCCGTTTTGGCTTTGTATACAGAGGAAATCATAATGAGTAAAAATACCGCCGATGAAACCCCGGTTTGCTGCTGTATTGACGTCGGCTCCATTATTGACAACACCGACTGCACCGCGACGTACAGCCGCGTTTTCGCCGACAAAGCACAGGCAGACGAAACGCTGGCCGCGCTGAGCGCAAAGGCCCGTGAAGTTGAATCTGAGCCATGCCAGATAGTTCCGCGTTATACAGAGGCCGACGAAGGCGTGCGTCTGGATATTGACTTCGTCTTCAGCTGCCAGGCTGAAACCATGATCTTCCAGCTCGGCCTGCGTTAATTTTTCCTCACGCTCTGTTGCCGGGAGCGTTAAGTTGCTGACAAAGAAGGAAAAAGCATGGGTTTTCCTTCTTTGCGGTCATCAGCCGAAAATCAGTGGCTTGATTTTGCTTGGTTTTAAATGACGCCTTCTTTAATTTTGTGACGCCGGGAGGTTGGTCATCAGTCTCAGTCTTTTCCTCTGCCAAAGCGTGTCCATCCTCCCAATTTTTTAGTCGCCCGGTTGGCTGAATGTAACTTTTTGGTTAAAACTGTGATCAGGTCAGACCACTTTGCGTCTGTTTACAATTTTTAACAGGGGAGCGTTATGAGTCAGGCACTTCCGCTGGTGACCCGCCAGGGTGACCGCATTGCCATCGTCAGTGGTTTGCGCACGCCATTTGCCCGTCAGGCGACCACGTTCCACGGCATTCCCGCAATCGATCTTGGCAATATGGTGGTCAGCGAGCTGCTGGCACGCAGTGAAATTTCCCCCGAAATCATCGAGCAACTCGTTTTCGGCCAGGTTGTACAGATGCCCGAAGCGCCGAACATCGCCCGTGAAATCGTCCTCGGCACCGGCATGAGCGTGCACACGGACGCCTACAGCGTGAGCCGGGCCTGTGCAACCAGCTTTCAGGCCGTCGCAAACGTAGCCGAAAGCCTGCTGGCCGGTACTATCCGCGCCGGCATTGCAGGCGGGGCGGACTCGTCTTCCGTCCTGCCGATTGGCGTAAGCAAAAAGCTGGGCCGCACGTTAGTGGATGTGAATAAAGCCCGCACTTTTGCTCAGCGTCTGAAACTCTTTTCCCGCCTGCGTCCACGCGATCTCCTGCCCGTTCCCCCGGCGGTCGCTGAATATTCCACCGGCCTGAGAATGGGCGATACCGCCGAGCAAATGGCGAAAACGCACGGGATTACTCGCGAACAGCAGGATGCTCTCGCGCACCGTTCTCACGAGCGTGCGGCGCTCGCCTGGCAGGAAGGAAAGCTGGCCGATGAGGTGATGACGGCTTTTATTCCACCATATCGTCAGCCGCTTAGCGAAGATAACGTTGTGCGTAAAAATTCATCGCTTGCAGATTACGCAAAGCTTCGTCCGGCTTTTGACCGTAAACACGGAACGGTGACCGCGGCTAACAGCACGCCATTAACCGACGGTGCGGCCGCAGTCATCCTGATGACTGAATCCCGGGCCAAAGAGCTTGGCCTCAAACCGCTGGGTTTTTTGCGCAGCTATGCTTTCACCGCGGTCGATGTCTGGAAAGATATGTTGTCAGGCCCGGCATGGGCCACGCCGCTGGCGCTGGAAAGAGCGGGTATTACCCTTAACGATTTAACCCTGTTTGATATGCACGAAGCGTTTGCGGCCCAGACGCTCGCCAATTTGAAAATGCTTTCCAGCGAACGCTTTGCACGCGATGTGCTGGGGCGATCTCATGCTACCGGCGAAGTGGACGAGGCAAAATTTAACGTGCTCGGCGGTTCGATTGCTTATGGGCATCCCTTTGCCGCAACGGGGGCGCGCATGATTACGCAAACGCTGCATGAGCTTCGCCGTCGCGGCGGAGGTTTGGGGCTGGTGACCGCCTGCGCGGCGGGCGGGCTGGGTGCAGCAATGGTTCTGGAGGTCGAATAATGGAACAAATCAACGCATTCTCACTGCATATTCGACCTGACAACGTCGCGGTGGTCACGATTGATGTGCCAGGCGAAAAAATGAACACTCTCAAAGCATCGTTTGGCCCTGAGGTTCACGCCCTTATCAAACAGGTGAGGGATAACAACAGCCTGCAAGGCCTGGTGTTTATTTCCGGTAAGCCCGATAACTTTATTGCGGGCGCGGATATCAATATGATTGCGGGCTGCCAGACCGCGCAGGAAGCGCAGGATTTGGCGCGCCAGGGCCAGCAGATTATGGCAGAGATCGCCGCGCTGCCGGTCCCGGTGGTGGCGGCAATTCATGGCGCCTGTCTTGGCGGCGGGCTTGAGCTGGCGCTGGCCTGTCATGCAAGAATCTGTACCGACGATGAAAAAACGAAGCTGGGGCTGCCGGAGGTACAGCTGGGCCTGCTGCCCGGCTCTGGCGGCACGCAGCGTTTGCCGCGTCTGATTGGCGTGAGCAACGCGCTGGACACCATCCTCACCGGCAAGCAGCTACGCCCTCGTCAGGCGCTGAAGCTGGGGCTGGTTGACGATGTTGTTCCGCAATCCATTTTGCTTAATGCCGCCGTTGAGCTGGCGCTCAAGGGCCGTAAGCCTGCACGAGTTTTACCCGTTCGCGAACGGGTTCTTGCCGGTCCACTTGGACGCTCGCTGTTGTTCAACATCGTGAGCAAAAAAACGGAACAAAAAACTAAAGGCAACTACCCGGCCACGCGGCGCGTGCTTGAGGTGATAAAACTCGGGCTGGAGCAGGGAGCGCACAGCGGCTACGAGGCTGAGGCAAAAGCCTTTGGCGAGCTGGCGATGACGCCGCAGTCCGCCGCGCTGCGTGGGATATTCTTTGCCAGCACGGAACTGAAAAAAGAGCATGGCAGCGATGCTGCGCCTCGTTCAATTCATGCGGTTGGCGTGCTGGGCGGCGGATTGATGGGCGGCGGTATCGCTTACGTCACGGCGACGAAAGGCCATCTTCCAGTGCGCATCAAAGACATCGGCAACGAAGGCATTAATCACGCGCTGCAATACAGTTGGGATCTGCTGGATAAAAAAGTGCGCCGCCGCCATATGAAAGCGGCAGAGCGTCAGCGCGAGATGGCACGTATTTCTGGCGGAACGGATTACAGCGGTTTTCACAGCCGCGATATCGTGGTGGAAGCCGTGTTTGAAGATCTGGCGCTGAAGCAAAAAATGGTGGCAGAAATTGAACAGCACGCCGCGCCGCAGACGGTTTTCGCCTCTAACACATCTTCATTGCCTATCGCAGATATTGCCGCTAACGCCGCGCGTCCGGAACAGGTTATCGGCCTGCACTATTTCAGCCCGGTAGACAAAATGCCGCTGGTGGAGGTTATTCCCCATGCCGGTACTTCTGCACAAACGATTGCCACAACCGTTGCCCTGGCGAAGAAACAGGGTAAAACGCCGATTGTGGTTGGGGACAGCGCAGGGTTTTACGTTAACCGTATCCTGGCTCCGTATGTCAACGAAGCGATGCGTTGCCTGGTAGAAGGAGAGCCCGTCGATAAAATCGACGAGGCGCTGGTCAAATTTGGCTTCCCCGTTGGCCCAATCCAACTTTTGGATGAGGTGGGAATCGACGTGGGAACTAAAATTAGCCCAATTCTTCAGCAGGCTTACGGCGAGCGCTTTGCCGCCCCGGATGCGATTGCAGCAATATTGAACGACGATCGCAAAGGGAGAAAAAATGGTCGCGGTTTCTATCTTTATGACCCGAAAGGGCGTAAAAGCAAAAAGCAGGTCGACCCTGCAATTTATAAGCTTATTGGCGTAACGCCGAAGGGGCGGCTGGAAGCAAAAGCTATTGCCGAACGCTGCGTGATGATGATGCTCAATGAAGCTGCCCGTTGCCTTGATGAAGGCGTTGTGCGCAGCGCTCGCGACGGCGATATTGGCGCCGTATTTGGTATTGGTTTCCCGCCGTTCCTCGGCGGTCCGTTCCGCTATATGGATAGCACAGGCGCGGGTGAAATTGTCGCAACGCTGCAACGCCTTTCCAGCCAGTACGGCGAGCGGTTTTCACCCTGCGACAGGCTGTTAACGATGGCCGGGAATAACCTCGCTTTCAATGATTCGCTGAAACAAGAAGCAGAAATTGGGGTCAAAGAAGCATGAGTTTTGCCTCCCCAGGGGGAGGGTTATAAACTCGGTGAACGGACGCTGGTCGATCATTTTGTAAACTATGATTGACTATACTTGCAGCATTGGAGTAAAAAACAGCGTTTCATTCGGAATACGAATAAGGCACAATGCCCGGCTGCTGAATATATCCTCTCTGCTGAAAGGGTGTGTTACGGCATTCCTGGTTAACAAAAGCGGTGCAATATGCAAGTTTTTATCATGCGTCATGGCGACGCAGCACTCGATGCCGCCAGCGACTCGGTACGTCCTTTGACCCAATGTGGCTGTGACGAATCCCGTGTTATGGCGACCTGGTTAAAAAGTCAGGTAGCGGATATCGAACGTGTTCTGGTGAGCCCTTACCTGCGAGCTGAACAGACCCTGGGCGTGGTGCGGGAAGCGCTTAATCTCCCGGAAAAAGAAGACATCCTGCCGGAACTGACCCCGTGCGGCGATGTTGGCCTGGTAAGCTGCTATCTGCAGGCCCTGGCCAATGAAGGCGTTGAATCGGCGCTGGTGGTTTCTCACCTGCCGTTGGTGGGTTACCTGGTGTCTGAACTCTGTCCTGAAGAAACCCCGCCGATGTTCAGCACCTCGGCTATCGCCAGCGTAACGCTGGATGCCCAAACCGGAAAAGGGGTGTTTAACTGGCAGATGAGTCCCTGCAATCTGAAAATAGCGAAAGCTATCTGACAGCCGTAAGCATGAAAAAAGAGCCGCGAAATGCGGCTTTTCTTGTTTTTCTCTCTTAGACAGGGAGAGGGTTATCACTTTCTCCCTGTCTGAAGAGGAGAAGGCTATCACTTTTCTTCTCCCTTTCCCTTCAGGGCTGAGGGTTCCAGTCAATGCTGAAGCTAAGGCAACTCCGGCGGCTGCCACTCCTCGACTTCAATCAATACCAGCAAAGCCGCATCACCGCCGTACTCTTTCGGTGCCTGATGAAAGGCCATCACATGCGGATGCTGAGCGAGCCACAGCGGCGTTTGCTGCTTTAATATATGTTTACCATGGCCGTGCATTACGCAGGCGCAAAACACGTGTTCACGGCGACAGGCGGCGATTAACGCGCCCAGCTCTTGCTTTGCCTGAAGCTGCGTCAGGCCGTGCAAATCCAAAAACAGCTCGGGGGAATAATCTCCCCGGCGGATCTTTTTTAATTCGAAATGGCTAACGTCTTCACGGACATAGCGAGTAGGGCCTTCAGACGCCAGTCTTGGCTGGAATTCGTCGGAAAAGTAATGGCTGGCGTCGGCCTGCTCCTGCAACAGCCGTTTCACCGGTACTTCCTGGATCTTTTTGCGCACCGGGCGGTGGACAATAGTGTCCTGGGCAAGTTTCTTCGTGCCGCTCATCAAGTCACGGAAAAGGTTCCTTTCGTCAACGCTGAGCGGAGGTTTCTTCTTCATCGCTTTCTCGTCTTGCATCTGCTTTGACGTCAGTTTACCTGCTTTGGCGCTCACCACTAAATAAAACGCAAATTTCCACCCCGCTACGGTGATTGCATGCTGATTTGTCGCGACCTTCATGGCAAACTAATCGATTATTGAATTAGCGCGAACGGCCTGCGGAGGGCAACGTGGATAAAATTTTCGTCGATGAGGCAGTGAATGAACTGCACACCATTCAGGATATGCTGCGCTGGGCAGTCAGCCGCTTTAGCGCCGCCAACATCTGGTATGGTCACGGCACCGACAACCCGTGGGATGAAGCCGTTCAGCTGGTGCTGCCAAGCCTCTATCTGCCGCTGGATATTCCTGAAGATATGCGCACCGCACGTCTGACTCCCAGCGAGCGTCATCGCATCGTTGAGCGCGTGATCCGCCGTGTGAACGAGCGCATTCCGGTCGCCTACCTCACCAACAAAGCCTGGTTCTGCGGCCACGAATTCTATGTGGACGAGCGTGTGCTGGTGCCGCGTTCACCGATCGGTGAGCTGATCACTAACCGTTTTGCCGGTCTTTACGACGCCGAGCCACAGCACATTCTGGATATGTGTACCGGCAGCGGCTGTATCGCCATTGCCTGCGCGTATGAATTCACTAATACCGAAGTGGACGCGGTAGATATCTCTCTTGACGCGCTGGCGGTGGCCGAGCAAAACATCGCCGAACACGGTCTGGAAAACCAGGTGACGCCAATCCGCTCAGACCTGTTCCGCGACCTGCCGAAAGTGCAGTACGATATTATCGTCACTAATCCGCCGTACGTTGATGCGGAAGATATGTCCGATCTGCCGGGCGAGTTCCGCTTTGAGCCTGAGCTGGGGCTTGCGGCAGGCAGCGATGGCCTGAAACTGGCGCGTCGCATTCTGGCCTGCGCGCCGGATTATCTGGCCGACGGCGGGATTCTGATTTGTGAAGTGGGTAACAGCATGATACATCTGATGGAGCAGTACCCGGACGTGCCTTTCACCTGGCTTGAGTTCGATAACGGCGGTGACGGCGTCTTTATGCTGACCAAATCGCAGCTTATTGCGGCTCGCGAACATTTCAGCATCTATAAAGATTAATCTGTGCAGGCGGGCCGTAAGGCCCGTCGAAGGTTGCTGACAAAGAAGGAAAAAGCGTGGTTTTCCCTTCTTTATCGTTATCAGCCGAAAATCAATGAATTGATTTTCCTTGTTTTTTGATTGGTGATGCAGGCTTATCCTGCGACTCGATGAGCTTTGTCGTCAGTCTGAGGCGGGCCGTAAGGCCCGTCGCCATTTCGCTCGCAGCACAACAATGACAACAACGGTATGAAAGGAGCCGTGATGGCAGGAAACAGCATTGGACAAGTATTTCGCGTAACGACATTTGGTGAATCCCACGGCATCGCGCTGGGTTGTATTGTGGACGGCGTGCCGCCGGGCATTCCTCTTACAGAAGCTGACCTGCAACACGATCTCGATCGCCGCCGCCCGGGCACTTCTCGCTACACCACGCAGCGTCGCGAGCCGGACCAGGTAAAAATTCTGTCTGGCGTATTTGAAGGCGTAACCACCGGCACCAGCATCGGCCTGCTGATTGAAAATACCGATCAGCGCTCTCAGGATTACAGCGCCATCAAAGATGTGTTCCGTCCGGGGCACGCTGATTACACCTACGAACAAAAATACGGCCTGCGCGATTACCGTGGCGGCGGTCGTTCTTCCGCGCGTGAAACCGCCATGCGCGTGGCGGCGGGCGCCATCGCCAAAAAATACCTGGCGCATAAATACGGCATCACCATTCGCGGCTGTCTGACGCAAATGGGCGACGTGCCGCTTGAAATCAAAGACTGGCAGCAGGTGGAACAGAACCCGTTCTTCTGCCCGGATCCGGACAAAATCGAAACCCTCGACGAACTGATGCGCGCGCTGAAAAAAGAAGGCGATTCTATCGGGGCGAAAGTCACCGTGGTTGCCGATAACGTGCCGCCGGGCCTGGGCGAGCCGGTATTTGACCGTTTAGATGCGGATATCGCCCATGCGCTGATGAGCATTAACGCGGTGAAAGGCGTTGAAATTGGCGAAGGTTTTGGCGTGGTGAACCTGCGCGGCAGCCAGAATCGCGATGAAATCACCAAAGAAGGTTTCCAGAGCAATCACGCTGGCGGCATTCTCGGCGGCATCAGCAGCGGCCAGCAGATCGTGGCGAATATGGCGCTGAAGCCCACTTCCAGCATTATGGTTCCCGGGCGCACCATCAACCGCGAAGGCGAAGAAGTTGAGATGGTCACCCGTGGCCGTCACGATCCCTGCGTAGGGATCCGTGCGGTGCCGATCGCCGAAGCGATGCTGGCGATCGTCCTGCTGGATCACATGCTGCGTCAGCGTGCTCAAAACGCCGACGTGACCTCTTCTTTACCGCGCTGGTAAGGCGATGAAAATAGCTCTTGTGGGGCTGCTGGCGTTGCTTGCCAGCGCCGCAACGCTTGCCGCCACGCCGTGGCAAAAAATCAGCCATCCGGTTGCGGGCAGCCCGCAGTCCATCGGCGCATTTTCCAATGGATGCATTGTTGGCGCCCACGAGCTGCCGTTAAACGACGCCCGCTATCAGGTTATGCGTCAGGATCAGCGCCGCTATTTCGGCCATCCCGATTTAGTGATGTTTATTCAGCGCCTGAGTAATCAGGTGCATCAGCTTGGCCTGGGCACGGTGCTGATTGGCGATATGGGCATGGCCGCGGGCGGGCGCTTTAGCTCCGGACACGCCAGCCACCAGACCGGGCTGGATGTCGATATCTTCCTGCAACTGCCCAAAACGCGCTGGACATCTTCACAGTTGCTTAAACCGCAGGCGCTGGATTTGGTGGCGAGCGATGACAAGCACGTTATCCAGCGTCTGTGGCAGCCGGAAATTGATAGCCTGATTAAGCTCGCGGCGAAGGATAACGATGTGACGCGCATCTTCGTCAACCCTGCAATCAAGCAGCAGCTTTGCCTGAACGCCGGGGCCGATCGCGACTGGCTGCGTAAAGTTCGTCCGTGGTTTGCCCATCGCGCGCATATGCACGTTCGCCTGCGCTGCCCGGCGGACAGCCTTGAGTGCGAAGATCAGCCTTTGCCGCCTCCTGGCGACGGCTGCGGTGCCGAACTGCAAAGCTGGTTTGCGCCTCCGGCTCCGGGCAGTACGCCGCCGAAAAAGAAAACGCCTCCCCCCATTCCGGCCTCTTGTCAGGCTTTACTGGATAACCACGAGCTCTGACGGATAAGTTCATGGAATGAAAATTGCGGCCAAAGCAGGAGAAGCCTTTGTTTTTCCTTGTTTTTAGGAAGCAGACGAAAATCAATAAACTGGTTTTCCTTGTTAATTTTTTGGCGAGAACTTTTCGCCTCCCAACTGCACGAGGTTTGTCATCAGTCTGATGGAATGGTTTATGGTTTCGCCCCTGATGCTGGTGGCGCTGTTTTTTGTCGCCCTGCTGGCAGGGTTTATTGATGCGCTGGCGGGCGGCGGCGGGCTGTTGACCGTGCCTGCTTTGCTGGCAGCCGGTATGTCACCCGCGCAGGCGCTGGCCACCAACAAGCTGCAGGCCTGCGGCGGTTCGGTTTCAGCCTCGCTCTATTTTATTCGTCGCAAAGTGGTAAACCTTGCCGATCAGAAACTCAATATCGCGATGACGTTTCTCGGCTCGACAACCGGTGCGCTGCTGGTTCAGCACGTTAAGTCAGACGTGCTGCGTCAGATCCTGCCGCTGCTGGTGATCGGTATCGGCCTGTACTTTTTGCTGATGCCAAAACTCGGTGAAGAAGACAGGCAGCGTCGCCTGTACGGCTTGCCTTTTGCGCTCATTGCGGGTGGCTGCGTAGGTTTTTACGATGGATTCTTCGGCCCCGGCGCGGGTTCATTTTACGCGCTGGCGTTTGTGACGCTGTGCGGCTTTAATCTCGCAAAATCTACCGCGCATGCCAAAGTGCTAAACGCCACGTCGAACCTCGGCGGGCTGCTGCTGTTTATCATTGGCGGGAAAGTGATTTGGGGAACCGGCTTTGTAATGATGGCCGGGCAATTTTTGGGCGCGCGTATGGGATCGCGCCTGGTATTAAGCAAGGGGCAGAAGCTTATCCGGCCGATGATAGTTATTGTCTCGGCGGTGATGAGTGCCAAACTGTTATTTGATAGCCATGGAACGGAGATCCTCCACTGGTTGGGGGTAGCGTAAATATGACCACAGCACACCATTATCAGGAGCTGATCGATATTTTCGATAGCTGCTTTAAGGACGATTTTAATACCCGTCTGATTAAAGGCGACGACGAACCGATCTATCTTCCAGCAGACGCAGAAGTGCCGTACAACCGTATTGTCTTCGCCCACGGTTATTATGCGAGCGGTTTGCACGAGATTTCACACTGGTGTATCGCCGGCAAAGCGCGCCGCGAACTGGTGGATTTCGGCTACTGGTACTGCCCGGACGGGCGCGATGCCGGGACACAAAGCAGGTTCGAGGATGTGGAAGTGAAGCCCCAGGCGCTGGAATGGCTGTTATGCGTGGCGGCGGGCTTCCCGTTTAACGTAAGCTGCGACAATCTGAGCGGTGATTTTGAGCCGGACAGGGTTGCGTTTCAGCGTCGTGTTCACGCCCGGGTCATGGCCTGGCTTGAGGAAGGCGTCCCTGAACGCCCGGCACGCCTGATGGCCGCCCTGCGTGAATATTATAAAACCCCGCCGGTAACAGCAGACCTGTTCCCCTGGCCGGAAGATTTAAACTAATTACCTGCAAATGAGGAAGAACGTACGATGATCGCGGAATTTGAAACACGCATTCTGGCGTTAATTGATGGCATGGTGGATACCGCCGGGGATGACGAGCTGTTTGCCAGCGGTTATCTGCGCGGCCATCTCACGCTGGCGGTAGCGGAGCTGGAGCACGGGGAAGATCACTCGCCGCAAGCGCTGCACGCGATGGTTTCCAGCAGTCTGGCAAAAGCGATTCAGGCGGGCGAGCTTTCCCCGCGCGACCAGTCACTGGTGCTGGGCATGTGGGATAACCTGTATCAGCAGGCGGAGTTTCAGTAATCCATCACAGGCGGTGGATGGCGCTTGCGCTTATCCACCCTACACAACAATTTGTAGGTCGGGTAAGCGTAAGCGCCACCCGACAACCCGCGCCTTCCGACAAAATTAACGCACTTCCTTCCCCTTCAGCAGCTTCCGCACCCAAAACCGATTCGGGCTTAGCGCCGCAAGCGTTGCGCTATCAAGCGGGATCGGCTCGTCGCTCATTTGCGCAGCCAGAATTTCTGCCGCCAGCGGGGCGGTGCATAAGCCTCTCGAACCCAGACCTGCCAGCATAAACAGATTGTCGTAGACCGGCGCGCTGACGGCGTTATCTTTGCCGTTAACCAGTTCAGCATAGCTTTCCAGCGTACGGTTATAATCCGCTACGCTGCCGATAACCGGCAGATGATCGCGTGTGGCGCAGCGCACGCCGCAGCGCGCTTCGCCTGCGGTGATATCCACCTCCTGCGGCCAGTCGGCTTCCGGCAGGCAGTTGAGCAGGCGCTGGCGATTATATTCCTGGTCTTCCTCGCTGTAGCACATATCCTGTACGCCACGGTGGTAGCTTGCGCCGATGCAATGCTGCTGATTGGTCGGGTTAAGCGGTGTCAGATAACCGTCGTAACACAGCACCTGGCGGAGTGCTGCCAGGGCAGGGCTGGTTGGGATATGGCTTACCTGGCCGCCGACTGCGGAAACCGGCAGCTTTTCGGTTTGCCGGAATTGATTAACGTTATGCCCGTTCGCCAGCACAACGACGGCGTGCCGTTGCGGCGCCTGGTCTGCAAATTCTATCTTCCAGCCAGCGGCTGATTTATCCAGCGCCGTAACGCGATGCTGATAATACGTTTTCAGCCCTTGCTGCTGCGCCAGCTCCAGCGCGCCGGCGGTAAGCTGTGCCGGACACAGCCAGCCGCCCAGCGGATAGGTGATGCCGCCGCAGCCTGTTTCCACCCCGCTAATTTCGGCAACGGTTTTTTTATCTACGGCGTGAGCAAGCGGCTGCGGAAACGCCAGGCTTAGCATCTGCTCGATTTTATGCTGGCTTCTTTCATCCCAGCCGAGCTGCGTAACGCCGCACCAGTCGTGATCGAACTCAACGGGCAGCGAATCATACAGGCGGCGGGCGAAGGTGAAAGCCGCGGCAAAGAAATTGGTGAGCGAAGCGTCATGCGTGCTTAGCAACGGGTAAAGCGCGCCCTGACGGTTGCCGGACGCGCCTTGCGCGGGCGCTTCATCTTCGCAGTAAAGCGTCACCTGCCAGCCGCGACGAAGCAGCGCAAGCGAGAGCAGGGCGCTGGCAATGCCGCCGCCGACAATCGCCACCTCTTTTCCCTGCGCCGGAGGGCGCGCATACCACGGGGTTTGCGCCCGTTGAAGGAGATCCTGTTCCATTATTCCGGTTAACATGGTGCGCTTGCGCCCGAAGCCTTTGGCTTTCGTCATGCTGAAGCCGGCGTCGATAAGCCCACGGCGCACGAAACCGGCGCAGGTAAAGGTGGCCAGCGTGCCGCCAGGGCGCGCCAGCTTCGCCATCGAGCTGAACAGCCCTGGCGTCCACATATCCGGGTTTTTCGACGGGGCAAAACCATCCAGGAACCAGGCGTCGACCTGTTTCGTCAAAGTGTCATCCAGCTGGGGTATCAGTTCGTTAATATCGCCAAACCACAGATCCAGCGTGATGCGCCCTTGCGCCAGCAGCAGCCGATGACAGCCGGCCACGGGAAGCGGCCATCGTTGCCGGAGCGCTTCGGCAAACTCTGCCAGCTCCGGCCAGTGGCCGTGTGCCAGCGCTAAATCGGCAACGGTGAGCGGAAATTTTTCAAAACTAATAAAATGAAGACGCTGGAGCGTGGCATGAGGCTGTTTTACACAGAAATCCTCAAAAGTCTGCCATAAAGTCAAAAAGTTAAGTCCAGTACCGAAGCCGCTTTCGGCTACGGTAAAGAGTGAGCGCTCGTGGCTTGTGAAACGCTCTGGCAGCCGGTTTCCTCCCAGAAAGACATAACGAGTTTCCTCCAGTCCATTATCATTAGAGAAGTACACGTCATCAAATTCTCGGGATACAGGTGTACCCTCTTCGTTGAAGCCAAGGCTGGCGGATTGTACAGGGGCGTGTTTCACGTAAGTTACTCGTCTGGCAGGCAGTGAAACGATAGTAACGATGTGTGCGAAGCGGCGCAAATTTCAGGCCGATTTGGCTGATCGGACTTGTTCGGCGTACAAGTGTACGCTATTGTGCCAGTCGAAATCCTAAATAGTGCAGTGGAAGAGGTATTGAATGAAACGTGCAGTGATTACTGGCCTGGGCATCGTTTCCAGCATCGGTAATAACCAGCAGGAAGTCCTGGCATCTCTGCGTGAAGGACGCTCCGGGATCACTTACTCTGAAGAGTTTAAAGATTCAGGTATGCGTAGCCACGTATGGGGTAACGTCAAACTGGACACCACCGGTTTGATTGACCGTAAAGTGGTTCGTTTCATGAACGATGCCTCTGTCTATGCCTATCTTTCCATGCAGGAAGCTATCGCAGATGCTGGCCTGAGCGAAGAGGTTTACCAGAACAACCCGCGCGTTGGCCTGATTGCCGGCTCCGGTGGTTCATCTAAAGCGCAGGTATTCGGTGCGGACGCAATGCGCAGCCCGCGCGGCCTGAAAGCGGTTGGTCCATATGTTGTGACCAAAGCGATGGGCTCAGCGGTTTCCGCCTGCCTCGCCACGCCGTTCAAAATCCACGGTGTGAACTACTCTATCAGCTCCGCATGTGCCACGTCTGCACACTGCATCGGTAATGCGGTAGAGCAGATCCAGCTGGGTAAACAGGACATCGTATTTGCCGGCGGCGGCGAAGAGCTGGGCTGGGAAATGGCCTGTGAATTTGACGCGATGGGCGCACTCTCCACCAAATACAACGAAACTCCAGAAAAAGCATCCCGTACCTATGACGCGTACCGTGACGGTTTCGTTATCGCAGGCGGCGGCGGCATGGTTGTGGTTGAAGAGCTGGAGCACGCTCTGGCGCGTGGCGCGCACATCTACGCTGAAATCGTTGGCTACGGCGCAACGTCCGACGGCGCAGACATGGTTGCGCCATCAGGCGAAGGCGCGGTGCGCTGCATGAAGATGGCAATGCACGGTATTGATACGTCGATTGACTATCTGAACACCCACGGAACGTCCACGCCGGTTGGCGATGTGAAAGAACTGGGCGCAATCCGTGAAGTCTTCGGTGATAACTCTCCGGCGATGTCCGCAACCAAAGCGATGACCGGCCACTCTCTGGGTGCCGCAGGCGTTCAGGAAGCTATCTACTCTCTGCTGATGCTGGAACACGGCTTTATCGCCCCAAGCATCAATATTGACGAGCTGGACGAGCAGGCGAAAGGCCTGAACATCATCACCGAAACAACCGAGCGTAAGCTGAACACGGTAATGTCCAACAGCTTCGGCTTCGGCGGCACCAACGCCACGCTGGTGATGCGCAAAATCGACGCATAAGCGCAGTAAAATCTGGCAACGGGGTGTCTCAGGACGCCCCGTTTTTTTATATTTACCTTTCTTGACGCTGTGTTTGAATGCAGGCACTATGCCCGACGTAACATTATTTTATCGATAATGCGTAAGCGTTTAACGTCAACCAACGCACCTTTAATCTGACCTATCAGATAGAGAGGCGTGGTGTTTCCCCGCCTTACTCTGCTGTTAATGGAGTAAGCAGTATGTCTGCTATACCTGAGCCCCACCTTAAAAAAACGAAGTCGGCTAACCGACAGCTTTTCAAAATTACCTTTGCCATTTTTCTGACCTATATGACCGTCGGCCTGCCGCTGCCCGTTATTCCGCTGTTTGTTCATCAGCAGCTTGGTTACGGCAATATGATGGTTGGCATCGCCGTAGGCATTCAGTTTCTTGCCACGGTTCTGACGCGTGGCTATGCGGGGCGACTCGCCGATCGGCAAGGAGCAAAGCGTTCAACCATGCAGGGCATGTTTGCCTGTGCGCTGGCGGGCATCGCTTATCTGTTGGCGGCGCTGCTGCCGGTTGAAGACGCGGTCAAATTCGGGCTGCTTATCGTCGGGCGGCTTATTCTCGGTTTTGGCGAAAGCCAGCTGCTGACCGGCACCCTGACCTGGGGAATGGGGCTGGTTGGCCCGGCCCGTTCGGGCAAAGTCATGTCGTGGAACGGCATGGCGATGTATGGCGCGTTAGCCGCTGGCGCCCCGCTGGGGCTGTTTCTTAACAGCCAGTGGGGGTTTGTTGCGCTGGGGATCTCTACCCTCGTTCTGCCGCCAGTCGCCTGGCTGTTTAACGGGCGAGTTAATCCTGTACCGGCCCATAAAGGTGAACGTCCTTCGCTGTTCGCCGTCGTCGGCCTTATCTGGAAGCCGGGGCTGGGATTAGCATTACAGGGCGTGGGATTCGCGGTTATCGGCGCATTTGTCTCGCTCTACTTTGCCGCAAAAGGCTGGGCCTGGGCGGGCTTTACGCTGAGCGCCTTTGGCGGGGCTTTTGTTATGATGCGCGTATTATTCGGCTGGATGCCGGACCGCTTTGGCGGCGTGCGCGTGGCGCTGGTTTCGTTAGCTATTGAGACGCTTGGTCTGGTGCTGCTATGGCAGGCGTCCGCTGCCTGGGTTGCCCTGCTGGGCGCGGCGTTAACCGGCTGCGGCTGTTCGTTAATCTTCCCCGCGCTGGGCGTTGAGGTTGTGAAACGCGTGCCCGCCCAGGTTCGCGGGACGGCGCTGGGCGGCTATGCCGCGTTTCAGGATATCTCATACGGTATTACCGGGCCGCTGGCGGGGCTATTAGCGACTTCGTTTGGCTACTCTTCCGTGTTTCTGGCGGGCGCGATTTCTGCGGTGGCAGGGATTGTTGTTACGCTTGCGGCTTTCCGGAAGTAATTTAAAGGACGCTGTAGGGCGGGGCGGATGAGCGTCAAAGCCAGCCGCCCGGCGGCATTGCCCCTTCAAAGAGGGGCAAAGTTACACAACTATCCACAACAAAACCATCACTACGATCAGCGCAATTAACAAAAGCCCTGGCCGTGCCGAAATGGCTTTAAACGGCTCCACGAACGGCGCGATAAAGGGATTGTAGATTGGCTGGATATTCTGTACTTCAAGCGCTGCCGCCTGGTGGCGCTCGGCTCGCTTCAAAAATACCTGGTTCAAAATATCCTGCACCTGGGCGGTGGTCAGCAGCGTCTGCGGCGTGGCCTGAAAACGCTGCTGCGAATAGTCCGTTATCTCTTTCCACTCTGCGGGTTCTAAAGGCTGTTTTAACGCAGCCTGGACGGCATGCAAAGTGGGAGCGGCTTGCTGGCTTAACGTCTGGCGCGCCTGCAGCCAGGTGGTCAGCAGCGTAAAGTGTTTAGCCGGTATCAGCTCGCCGGTCTTCACGCCGGACAGCTCCAGCATGGACTGCCAGATAAGCTTTCCTGATTCACCCGTTGCCGCGGTGAGTTTCGCTACCTGCTGATTCAGGGCGCTATGTTCCGCAGGCAGCAGAGGGCGGTCGGTCGCCGGACGCTGCTGCGGCTGTGGAATGGTTAACTGGTTATTTTGCAGCAGCGTGAGTACGCTTTTTAACTGCTGCGGCGTAAGCTGGCTGAGCGCGCTGTGGCCGAACTCCCGGCGAATGTAGTCGCTTACGGCCTGGCGATTATTTCCCTGCGGCAGCAGGTCGCTGAGCTGCTGCACAATCTGGCGCGTGGCGTGCGTAGTCTGTACGCCAGCCAGGCGTTGGTTGAGATTTTGCTCGGCGGCCGGGAAATGGCGCGAGAGGAGCGGCATCTCGTTCTTTAACCCCAGGTCGTGTTTGACCCCGGCCCACACCTCAGCGCTCTGCAACTGGCTAAGCGCGACGATACGCGTGATCAGGCGTTCCAGCACGGTACGTTGTTGAGATGACAGCGGTAACTCGCCTGTAGCAGAAGGCGCGGGAGCGGGTTCTCCCGGAGGGCGAGGCGTTGCCCCCTGAATGGGTTGCATGACTTTTCCTTAATCTGACCTGATGAGCGGCAAACATTACATGGGAGTTCGTTATGCCCGGACGCCAGATTATGGCACACTATCGGGCTTATTCTCGACGATTAACAGACAGGTAGCTAACGTGAAAATCCTCGTTGATGAAAATATGCCCTATGCCCGCGAATTGTTTAGCCGCGTAGGCGAGGTAACCGCTGTTGCAGGCCGTCCGATCCCGGTATCCGAACTTGCCGACGCGCAGGCGTTAATGGTGCGTTCAGTCACTAAAGTGAATGCCGATTTGCTCGATGGTAAAGACATCAAATTCGTGGGAACCGCCACGGCGGGCACGGACCATATTGATGAAGCTTACCTTGAGCGCGCGGGCATCGCGTTTTCTGCGGCGCCCGGCTGTAACGCCATAGCCGTAGTGGAATATGTTTTCTCCTCGCTGCTGATGCTGGCCGAACGCGATGGTTTCAGGCTGACCGACCGCACCGTGGGCATCGTTGGCGTGGGTAATGTGGGATCGCGCTTGCAGGCGCGCCTGCAAGCCTTCGGCGTGCGCACGCTGCTTTGCGATCCGCCACGCGCCGACCGCGGCGATGAAGAGGATTTCCAGCCGCTGGAGCGGCTTGTGCGTGAAGCCGACGTGCTGACGTTCCACACGCCGCTGTTCAAAGAGGGTCCTTATAAATCGCTGCATCTTGCCGATGAGCGGCTTATCTCAGCTCTTAAACCTGGCGCTGTATTAATCAACGCCTGTCGTGGCCCGGTGGTGGATAACGCCGCGCTACTGAAGTGCCTGAAAAACGGCCAGCGTCTCAGCGTAGTGCTCGACGTGTGGGAGCCGGAGCCTGAACTCAATGTCGAGCTGCTTAATCTTGTCGATATCGGCACGCCGCATATCGCAGGCTACACGCTGGAAGGTAAAGCTCGCGGCACCACGCAGGTGTTCGAAGCATTCAGCGATTTTATCGGTCAACGACAACAGGTTGCGCTGGATACGCTGCTTCCTGCGCCAGAATTTGGCCGTATCACGTTCCATGGCCCGCTCGATCAGGCCACGCTCAAAAGACTGGTTCATCTGGTGTATGATGTGCGCCGCGATGACGCGCCGCTGCGAAAAGTGGCAGGCCAGCCGGGCGAGTTCGACAAGCTGCGTAAAAATTACCAGGAGCGCCGTGAATGGTCATCGCTTTATATTCAGTGTGATGATGAAAGTGCGGCGACTACCCTGCAAAAACTGGGCTTTAACGCGGTTTATCATACCGCTCGTTAACCCTAATCTTCTGTCCCACCGGTCGCTGTCCCCGGTGGGATACTGTTTTTTAAGTCTGGAGTAAACCAACATGTCTGAAGGCTGGAATATTGCCGTTTTAGGTGCCACGGGTGCCGTAGGCGCGGCTGTTCTTGAACTGCTCGCCGAACGCCAGTTCCCGGTTGGTGAATTATACGCCCTCGCCCGTAACGAAAGCGCGGGGGAAAATCTGCGTTATGAAGGCAAAACGGTGATGGTGCAGGATGCCGAAGCGTTTGACTGGACGCAGGTGCAGCTGGCCTTTTTCGTCGCGGGCGCTGAAGCTTCCGCGCGTTACGCCGACGAAGCCGCCAATGCGGGCTGCCTGGTCATTGACTCAAGCGGCCTGTTTGCCCTTGAGCCAGACGTGCCGTTAGTGGTGCCGGACGTTAACCCGTTTGTGCTCGCCGATTACCGTAATCGTAACCTGGTTGCCGTGGCGGATAGCCTGACCAGCCAGCTACTGACAGCGCTGAAGCCGCTGATTGAGCAGGGCGGCCTGTCGCGCATCCAGGTGACTAACCTGCTGGCTGCTTCCGCGCGCGGTAAAGCTGCCGTTGACGCGCTGGCGGGGCAGAGCGCCCGTCTGCTTAACGGGTTGCCAATTGATGAAGAAGATCTGTTTGGTCGTCAGCTGGCGTTCAATATGCTGCCGCTGGTGCCGGACGCCGAAGGCAGCGTACGCGCGGAGCGTCGTCTGGTTAATGAAGTTCGTAAAGTGCTACAGGATGAAGCCCTGCCGATCTCCGCAAGCTACGTACAGGCGCCTATCTTCTACGGCCATGCGCAGATGGTAAATTTTGAAGCGATGCGTCCGCTTGCCGCAGAAGAAGCGCGTGATGCCTTCGGCCAGGTCGAAGACCTTGAGCTGTCTGAGGAAGGGCAGTTCCCGACTCAGGTGACCGACGCCTCCGGCAGCGCGCACCTTTCTGTCGGCTGCGTACAGAACGATTATGGCATGCCTGAGCAGATCCAGTTCTGGTCCGTTGCGGATAACGTCCGTTTCGGCGGCGCGCTGATGGCGGTGAAAACGGCTGAAAAATTAGTGCAGGAGTATATGTACTGATGTCCGAAGAGTTGCCAGAAATGCCGCGGCAAAAGATTGCGCTCGGCATTGAGTACGACGGCAGTAAATATTACGGCTGGCAGCGCCAGAATGAAGTGCGCAGCGTGCAGGAGAAGCTTGAAAAAGCGCTCTCTAAGGTGGCAAACGAGCCGATTAACGTGTTCTGCGCCGGACGCACCGACGCTGGCGTGCATGCCACCGGTCAGGTTGTGCATTTCGAAACGCGTATGCAGCGTAAAGATGCGGCGTGGACATTAGGCGTAAATGCGAATTTGCCTGGTGACATCGCGGTGCGGTGGGTTAAAGCTGTGCCGGACGATTTCCACGCCCGGTTCAGCGCAACGGCGCGTCGCTATCGCTATATTATTTATAACCAGCGTCTGCGTCCGGCGGTTCTCGCCCAGGGGGTGACGCATTTTTATCATCCTTTAGACGCGGAGCGGATGCAGCGAGCCGCGCAGTGTCTGCTGGGCGAGAACGATTTTACCTCGTTTCGCGCGGTACAGTGCCAGTCGCGCACGCCGTGGCGCAACCTGATGCATATCAACGTTACTCGCTATGGCGCCTACGTGGTGGTGGATATCAAAGCGAACGCTTTTGTCCATCATATGGTGCGAAACATTGTCGGAAGCCTGATGGAAATCGGCTGTGGCAACCAGGCGGAAGAGTGGATGGCCGAGCTGCTGGCGGCAAAAGATCGCACGCTTGCGGCAGCTACCGGCAAAGCAGAAGGTTTATATCTGGTATCCGTTGATTATCCAGAACGTTTTGCGTTACCTGAACCCCCTATGGGTCCGCTGTTTTTGAGCTGACTGATGCAGTCGAGAAAGGTAAGTCACTATGGATTTTATCCGCTTTATCGTTGATTTTATTTTGCATATTGATGTGCATCTGGCGGAGCTGGTCGCGCAATATGGCATCTGGGTTTACGCCATTCTGTTTGTGATTCTGTTTTGCGAAACGGGTCTGGTGGTGACGCCATTCCTGCCGGGGGATTCTCTGTTGTTCGTAGCCGGGGCGCTTGCCGCGTTGCCAACCAACGATCTGAACGTGCATACCATGGCTATTTTGATGATGATTGCCGCCATTGCCGGTGACGCCGTGAACTACACCGTCGGGCGGCTGTTTGGCGAAAAGCTCTTCAGTAATCCCAACTCGAGGATCTTCCGTCGCAGCTATCTCGACAAAACGCACGCTTTTTACGAGCGTCACGGCGGAAAAACGATTATCCTCGCGCGCTTCGTGCCGATTGTGCGAACCTTCGCACCGTTTGTCGCGGGCATGGGGCATATGTCTTATCGTCATTTTGCGATGTATAACGTCATTGGCGCGTTGCTGTGGGTGTTGCTGTTTACCTATGCTGGTTACCTGTTCGGTGATTTGCCGATTGTGCAGGAAAACCTGAAGCTGCTGATTGTGGCGATTATCCTGCTGTCGGTATTGCCCGGCGTCATCGAGATAATTCGCCATAAACGCGCGGCGGCACGCCTGCAAAAATAACTCCATAGCGCGGTTCGACCACTTTTTTATCCAAAGTCGCGGGCCGTTATGTTTTAATGAGCACCATTTACGGTCTGGGGCAGGTCACACTGCCGCAGAAAAACTGGCATCGACCAGGTTCAAGCAGAAAGGTCATCAATGAGCTGGATTGAACGAATTCTCAATAAGAGCAATATTACTCCCACCCGCAAGGCAAGCATCCCTGAAGGGGTGTGGACCAAGTGCGACAGCTGCGGCCAGGTCCTGTACCGCGCCGAGCTGGAACGCAATCTTGAAGTCTGCCCGAAGTGCGATCACCATATGCGTATGGCGGCGCGCGAGCGTCTGCATAGTCTGTTTGACGAAGACTCTATGGTGGAGCTGGGTAGTGAGCTTGAGCCGAAAGACGTGCTGAAGTTCAAAGATTCCAAAAAGTACAAAGATCGTCTGGCATCCGCCCAGAAAGAAACCGGCGAAAAAGACGCGCTTGTCGTGATGAAGGGAACGCTTCACGGTATGCCTGTTGTCGCCGCAGCCTTTGAATTTGCCTTTATGGGCGGTTCTATGGGTTCTGTGGTCGGCGCGCGCTTTGTTCGTGCCGTTGAGCAGGCGCTGGAAGATAACTGCCCGATGATCTGTTTCTCCGCTTCCGGCGGCGCCCGTATGCAGGAAGCGCTGATGTCGCTGATGCAGATGGCGAAAACCAGTGCTGCACTGGCGAAGATGCAGGAACGTGGCCTGCCCTATATCTCCGTGCTGACCGACCCGACCATGGGTGGCGTATCGGCAAGTTTTGCGATGCTTGGCGATCTGAATATCGCAGAGCCAAAAGCGCTAATCGGCTTCGCAGGCCCGCGCGTTATCGAGCAGACCGTGCGTGAAAAACTGCCGCCGGGCTTCCAGCGCAGCGAATTCCTGATCGAAAAAGGGGCGATCGACATGATCGTGCGTCGTCCTGATTTGCGTCTGAAACTGGCAAGCGTGCTGGCTAAATTCATGAATCTGCCGGCACCGGATCCGGACGCGCCGGGTGAACCCGTTGTGGTTCCGCCAGCGCCGGAAAAGGGTCAAGAGGCCTGATAGACAACCAAGGCAGGGCCGCTCGCGGAACTGCCTTTTTTCTTGAACCGTATTGAACCGCAGGCAGAACGGATATCATGGAAAAACATCTCATCCCTCAAGCCACGTCGCCCCTGGCCACGTGGCTTTGTTATCTGGAAAATCTCCACTCCCGGGCCATCGAGCTTGGCCTTGAGCGCGTGGAAAAAGTGGCGGCGACGCTCGATGTGCTTAAGCCTGCCCCAACGGTCTTTACCGTTGCGGGAACCAACGGCAAAGGCACCACCTGCCGCATCCTGGAAAGCGTATTAATTGCAGACGGCTACAGCGTGGGCGTCTACAGCTCCCCGCATCTGGTGCGCTACACCGAGCGCGTGCGTATACAAAATGAAGAGCTGGACGAGGCTTATCACACCGCAGCGTTTGCGCAGATTGAAGCCGCGCGCGGGGAAACCTCGCTCACCTATTTTGAATACAGCACGCTTTGTGCGCTGCTGCTGTTTAAGCAGCTGAACGTTGATGTGGTTATCCTGGAAGTTGGGCTGGGCGGTCGTCTGGACGCAACGAATATCGTTGATGCCGACGTCGCCGTAGTGACCAGTATCGCGCTGGATCACACCGACTGGCTGGGGCCGGATCGCGAAAGTATTGGGCGTGAAAAGGCGGGTGTGTTCCGCGGTGGAAAACCCGCCGTCGTTGGTGAACCGGATATGCCGAATACCATCGCAGACGTTGCGTCTGAAAAGGGCGCACAGCTGCTGCGCCGCGGCGTGGACTGGTCTTATAGCGTTGAGGAGAATAGCTGGCGCTTCAAAGACGGGCAGGGCGAGCTTACCGGGCTCCCGCTTCCGCTGGTGCCGCAGCCGAACGCCGCTACCGCGCTGGCCGCGCTGCGCGCAAGCTGGCTGGACGTTAGCGAAACCGCCATCCGCGCAGGAATAGAGAATGCTACCCTGCCGGGGCGCTTCCAGATTATCTCTGAGGCGCCGCGCGTTATTCTGGACGTGGCGCATAATCCACATGCTGCGGCTTACCTTGCTGACCGGCTCGCCCGGCTGCCAAAACAAGGGCGCGTGCTGGCGGTGATAGGTATGCTGCATGATAAAGATATTGCGGGCACGCTGGCCTGTTTGGCGGCTCAGGTCGATAGCTGGTATTGTGCTCCACTGGAAGGGCCTCGCGGTGCCACAGCGCAACAGCTGGTGGAACATCTGGGGGTCGGAGAGGTCTATGACAGCGTGGCGCAGGCCTGGCATGCGGCAATGGCGGCAGCCACGGCGACTGATACCGTGCTGGTGTGTGGTTCGTTCCACACGGTAGCCCACGTAATGGAAGCGCTGGACGCGGGGAGAGCAGGTGGCGAGTAAGTTTCAAAACCGATTAGTCGGAACCATTATTCTGGTCGCGCTGGGCGTTATCGTGCTGCCCGGCCTGCTTGACGGCCAGAAAAAACATTATCAGGACGAATTTGCGGCGATTCCTCTGGTGCCAAAGCCTGGCGATACGGATGAGCCTGACATGCTGCCTGCGGCAACTCAGGCCCTGCCTTCTCAGCCCCCGGAAGGGGCGGCGGCAGAGGTTCAGGCCGGTAATGCGTTTGCGCCAGGCTTAGACTCGGCAACGCTGCCAGGAGAGAACGGCGTGGATATCGACGAAGTTCCGCTCACGCACGAAAAACCGCCGCAGCCTAAACCTGTTGCCGAGAAGCCGAAACCTAAAGCGGTCGAAAAAGCGCAGACGAAGCCTGCGGTTGATCAAAACGAGCAAGCGCCTCAGACAGACAAACCTGGCAAACCCGAAGAGCAGCCTGCGCCAACCGGGAAAGCTTATGTCGTACAGCTGGGCGCGCTAAAAAACGCCGACAAAGTGAATGAAATTGTTGCTAAACTGCGTGGCGCCGGGTTCCGGGTTTACACCTCTCCGTCTACGCCGGTTCAGGGAAAAGTCACCCGTATTCTGGTCGGGCCGGACGCCTCAAAAGACAAACTGAAGTCCTCTTTAGGGGAGCTGAGTTCGCTTTCCGGGCTTAACGGCGTGGTGATGAATTACACCGTTCGCTAGGCGAATCAGCTGGCTCAGAAGGGCAACTTTTTAATGGCGTTGAACATTAATTCAGCGCCATTATTTATTTACGCGGGGGAAGGAAATCCCTACGCAAACGTTTTCTTTTTCTGTTAGAATGCGCCCCGAACTGGACGTCAGGGCGATTTATCGCGAGATTTGGTCATGGTCTGGATAGATTACGCCATTATTGCTGTTATCGGCTTTTCGGCTCTGGTTAGTGTGATTCGTGGCTTTGTCCGCGAAGCTTTATCGCTGGTGACCTGGGGATGCGCTTTTTTTGTCGCCAGCCATTACTACACTTACCTGGCAGTCTGGTTCACAGGCTTTGAAGACGAACTGGTACGTAATGGGATTGCTATCGCGATACTGTTTATCGCGACACTTATCGTCGGCGCGATTGTCAATTATGTGATTGGCGCGCTGGTGGAGAAAACCGGCCTGTCGGGTACAGACAGGGTGTTGGGGATCTGTTTCGGTGCGCTACGCGGTGCGCTGATTGTCGCCGCCATTCTGTTCTTTCTTGATACATTCACCGGTTTTTCGAAAAGTGATGACTGGCAAAAGTCGCAGCTTATCCCGCAATTCAGTTTCATCATCAGATGGTTCTTTGACTATCTGCAAAGCTCGTCAAGTTTCTTGCCCCGGTCATAAGGCGGGGGTTGTGGCTTAATGAGGAAAAGACAACATGTGCGGTATTGTCGGTATCGCCGGTTTCATGCCGGTCAACCAGTCGATCTATGACGCGTTAACGGTGCTTCAGCACCGTGGGCAGGATGCCGCAGGCATCGTCACCATTGATGCTTTAAATTGCTTCCGTCTTCGTAAAGCAAATGGCCTGGTGAGCGATGTATTTGAAGCCCGCCACATGCAACGTATGCAGGGTAATATGGGTATCGGCCACGTCCGCTATCCAACCGCTGGCAGCTCCAGCGCATCAGAAGCACAGCCCTTCTACGTTAACTCCCCGTACGGTATTACGCTTGCCCACAACGGCAACCTGACCAACGCCCACGAACTGCGTAAAAAGCTGTTCGAAGAGAAACGTCGCCACATTAACACCACCTCAGATTCTGAAATTCTGCTCAATATCTTTGCCAGCGAGCTGGATAACTTCCGCAATTATCCGCTGGAAGCGGACAACATTTTTGCCGCTATTGCCGCCACTAACCGCCAGATTCGCGGCGCTTATGCCTGCGTGGCGATGATCATCGGACACGGCATGGTCGCATTCCGCGATCCAAACGGCATTCGTCCGCTGGTGTTGGGCAAACGCGAGCTGGGCGACGGACGCACCGAATATATGGTGGCATCCGAGAGCGTGGCGCTCGATACCCTGGGCTTCGAATTCCTGCGCGACATCGCGCCGGGCGAAGCGGTGTATATCACCGAGGCCGGGCAACTCTTCACCCGCCAGTGCGCAGACAACCCGACCAGCAACCCATGCTTGTTCGAGTACGTTTACTTTGCGCGTCCGGATTCCTTCATCGATAAAATCTCCGTTTACAGCGCGCGCGTGGAAATGGGCAAAAAGCTCGGTGAAAAAATCGCCCGCGAGTGGGAAGACCTGGATATTGACGTGGTCATTCCAATCCCGGAAACCTCCTGTGATATCGCGCTGGAAATCGCCCGTATTCTCGATAAGCCGTACCGCCAGGGCTTCGTGAAAAATCGCTACGTTGGCCGCACCTTTATCATGCCGGGCCAGCAGCTACGCCGTAAATCCGTGCGCCGCAAACTCAACGCCAACCGCGCTGAGTTCCGGGATAAGAACGTGCTGCTGGTGGATGACTCTATCGTCCGCGGCACCACGTCCGAGCAAATTATTGAGATGGCGCGTGAAGCGGGCGCGAAGAAAGTTTACCTGGCTTCTGCCGCGCCGGAAATTCGCTTCCCGAACGTCTACGGTATTGATATGCCAAGCGCCAACGAGCTGATTGCTCACGGCCGTGAAGTAGATGAAATCCGCCAGATCATCGGCGCAGACGGGCTGATTTTCCAGGATCTGGACGATCTTATCGATGCGGTACGCGTCGAGAACCCGGATATCACGCAGTTTGAATGTTCGGTATTTAACGGCGTATACGTCACCAAAGACGTTGACCACAAGTATCTCGAATACCTTGAATCCCTGCGTAACGACGATTCCAAAGCGCTGCTGCGTCAGAACGAAGTTGAAAACTTAGAGATGCATAACGAGGGTTAATCACTTCTTTTCGCGAATCCTCCTGACCCTCTCCCTCAAGGGAGAGGGAACTGGATCGAGAGTGACCGCTCCTTGCATCCATCCCCATCTTGCGGCAAAGTCAGCCCAGATAATTACTACGGGTTGAAAAACATGAAACGGTTAATTGTTGGAATTTCAGGTGCCAGCGGCGCAATTTATGGTGTGCGACTGCTTAAGGTGCTGCAACAGGTACCGGAGGTGGAAACCCATCTCATCATGAGCAATGCGGCCCGTCAGACCCTCAGCCTTGAAACCGATTTATCCCTGCGTGACGTGCAGGCGCTGGCCAATGTGGTGCATGACGCCCGCGATATCGCCGCAAGTATCTCTTCCGGCTCGTTTAAGACGCATGGCATGGTCGTATTGCCTTGCTCAATCAAAACGCTCTCAGGCATTGTTCATAGTTATACAGACGGATTGTTGACGCGAGCCGCAGACGTGGTGCTTAAAGAGCGTCGTCCGCTGGTGCTTTGCGTGCGTGAAACCCCGCTGCACCTTGGCCATTTGCGCCTGCTGACCCAGGCGGCTGAACTGGGCGCGGTGATTATGCCGCCGGTGCCTGCGTTCTATCATCGCCCACAAACGCTCAATGACGTTATCGACCAGACGGTTAACCGCGTGCTGGATCAGTTCGACATCGATCTGCCTGCCGATTTATTTACGCGCTGGCAGGGTGCCTGAAGGGTGCGCCAGCGTGGTGCGTCACAAAACCGTCTGCATCAATTTGGGGCAATTTTGTAACCCCGATCGCTTTTGCGAGATTTAGTCCGCATTTTGCCTGGTAAAGGCTTTGCCCCTTCGTCAGACCTGCTATCTTTCAACCAGACGACGCAGTTGCAACGTTTTATTAACATAAAACCACGCACTTTCTTTTACGCAGGGAAAAGTGGCATGAGAACTGCAACTCCTCGTTCGCAACACCACATGACATCACACATAATAAGAGACAACTTGAGGGTTATCTATGAAGAAGCAGGTTCTCGCTCTGTCTTTGCTGCTGGGCCTTACCAGCACCGTTTACGCAGCAATCCCGCAGAACGTTCGTATTGGTACGGACGCCACCTATGCACCGTTCTCTTCTAAAGATGCGAAAGGGGATTTTGTCGGCTTTGATATCGATCTTGGTAACGAGCTTTGCAAACGCATCAACACCAAATGTACCTGGGTAGGCAGCGACTTTGACGCGCTGATTCCTTCTTTGAAAGCAAAGAAAATCGACGCGATTATCTCCTCGCTGTCCATCACTGAAAAGCGCCAGCAGGAAATCGCCTTCTCTGACAAACTCTATGCGGCTGACCCACGGCTGATCGCCAGCAAAGGCTCGCCAATCCGGCCGACCCTTGAGTCGCTAAAAGGTAAACACGTTGGCGTGTTGCAGGGCTCTACTCAGGAAGCGTTTGCTAACGCCGAGTGGCGTCCGAAAGGCATTGACGTGGTGGCTTATGCAAACCAGGACCTGATTTATTCTGACCTGGCCGCAGGCCGTCTGGACGCGGCATTCCAGGATGAAACCGCCGCCAGTGAAGGTTTCCTGAAACAGCCAGCGGGTAAAGAGTTTGCTTTTGCAGGGCCTGCCGTGAAAAACAAACAGTACTTTGGCGATGGCACCGGTATCGGTTTGCGTAAAGACGACGCTGAGCTAAAAGCTGCTTTCGATAAAGCACTCGCTGAAATGCGTAAAGATGGCACCTACGACAAATTTGCCAAAAAGTACTTCGATTTTAATGTTTACGGCGAATAAGATTTTCCCGTAGTCTGTGGCCCGGTTATGCATATATCATTAACCGGGCTGGATAAAAATGCAGTGCTGGAGCCTTGTTGGCCGCGCGTTTTTATTGCATTTTATTCATCCTGATTAGCCAGAACACGGCATTAGCGCTAAAAAGACAGTCTATCGAGGATAATTATGAAAAAGTTGGTGTTGTCCCTTTCTCTGGTGCTGGCATTTTCCAGCCTTTCCACAGCATTCGCCGCTATTCCCAAAAACGTCCGTATCGGCACCGATCCGACCTATGCCCCGTTTGAATCGAAAAATGCCCAGGGTGAATTAGTCGGTTTTGATATAGATCTGGCGAAAGAACTCTGCAAACGCATCGAAACCAACTGTACCTTCGTTGAAAATCCTCTTGATGCGCTGATCCCTTCCCTGAAAGCGAAAAAAATCGACGTCATTATGTCATCGCTTTCTATCACCGAAAAACGCCAGCAGGAGATCGCCTTCACCGACAAGCTGTACGCGGCCGATTCCCGCCTGGTGGTAGCCAAAGGTTCCCCAATCCAGCCAACGCTGGAGTCGCTGAAGGGTAAACGCGTAGGCGTGCTGCAGGGCACCACTCAGGAAACCTACGGCAACATTCACTGGGCGCCGAAAGGCATTGAGATTGTCTCTTATCAGGGCCAGGACTCCATCTACGCCGACCTGACGGCAGGCCGCATCGATGCCGCATTCCAGGATGAAGTTGCGGCCAGCGAAGGCTTCCTCAAGCAGCCAATCGGCAAAGATTACCAGTTTGGCGGCCCTTCCATTAAAGACAACAAGCTGTTTGGCGTGGGCACCGGTATGGGGCTGCGTAAAGACGATACCGAACTGCGTGAAGCGCTAAACAAAGCCTTTGCCGAGATGCGCAAGGACGGCACTTACGAGACGCTGGCGAAGAAATATTTCGATTTTGACGTTTACGGTGGTTAACAGTGTCGTAGGGTGGATAGGCGTAAGCGCCGCCACCATTGATACAAATTGTGGCGGGTGGCGCACGCAATGCTTACTCGCCCCTACACTTAGCTGAATTTGTGCAGACACTGACGACAGGATACGCACCATGTTGTATGGCTTTTCTGAAGTGATATTTAAAGGGGCGCTCGTCACGCTGGAACTGGCGCTAAGCTCCGTTATCCTGGCCGTGGTGATTGGTCTTGCCGGTGCGGGTGCCAAATTATCAAAAAATCGTCCGCTGGCGCTGCTGTTTGAAGGCTATACCACGCTTATTCGTGGCGTGCCGGATTTGGTGCTGATGCTGCTGATTTTCTATGGCCTGCAAATGCTGCTCAACAGCATTACCGATGCCTTAGGCATGGCGCAGTTTGATATCGACCCGATGGTCGCCGGTATTATTACGCTTGGTTTTATCTATGGCGCTTATTTTACCGAAACCTTCCGCGGGGCTTTTCTCGCCGTGCCAGGCGGGCATATCGAAGCTGCAACGGCCTTCGGTTTTACCGGATCGCAAACCTTCCGCCGCATACTTTTCCCCGCCATGATGCGCTACGCCTTACCCGGCATCGGCAACAACTGGCAGGTTATTCTGAAAGCGACGGCGCTGGTCTCGTTATTAGGCCTGGAAGACGTGGTGAAAGCGACGCAGCTGGCCGGGAAAACCACCTGGCAGCCGTTCTATTTTGCGATTGTCGCCGGCGTTATTTATCTGGTGTTTACTACCCTTTCTAACGGTGTGCTGCTCTGGCTTGAACGCCGCTACTCTGTAGGCGTGAAGAGGGCCGAGCTATGATCGAGATTATTCAGGAATACTGGAAATCCCTGCTGTGGACGGATGGCTATCGCTTCACCGGCGTGGCTATCACGCTGTGGCTGCTGATTTCGTCCGTTGTGATGGGCGGCATTCTGGCGCTGTTCTTCGCCATCGGGCGCGTCTCAAGCAATAAATTCATCGCTTTCCCGATCTGGTTATTTACCTATGTTTTCCGCGGTACGCCGCTGTATGTGCAGCTACTGGTTTTTTATTCCGGTATGTACACGCTGGAAGTGGTGAAGGGCACCGTGCTGCTAAACGAGTTCTTCCGCAGCGGGTTAAACTGCACCATCCTGGCGCTGACGCTTAACACCTGCGCCTACACGACGGAGATTTTTGCCGGTGCCATCCGTTCGGTTCCGCACGGCGAAATTGAAGCCGCGCGGGCATACGGCTTTTCACGCGTGAAGATGTATCGCTGCATTATTTTGCCATCGGCACTGCGTATCGCACTGCCGGCGTACAGCAACGAAGTCATTTTAATGCTGCACTCCACCGCGCTGGCGTTCACCGCCACCGTGCCGGATCTGCTGAAAATCGCCCGTGATATTAACTCCGCAACCTACCAGCCGTTTACCGCGTTCGGTATCGCTGCGGTGTTGTACCTGATTATCTCTTACGTGCTGATAAGCCTGTTCCGCCGCGCGGAAAAACGCTTTATGCAGCATGTTAAACCCAGCTCTTCGCACTGAGTGGTTTCCATGGCTGAAAATAAATTAAACGTTATTGATTTGCACAAACGCTACGGCGAACATGAAGTGCTCAAAGGGGTTTCTTTGCAGGCCAACGCTGGCGATGTCATTAGCATCATCGGTTCGTCCGGCTCGGGGAAAAGTACGTTTTTGCGCTGCATTAACTTTCTCGAAAAGCCGAGCGAAGGCACCATTGCGGTAAGCAATCAGAACATCAATCTGGTGCGCGACAAAGATGGTCAGCTAAAAGTTGCGGATAAAAATCAATTGCGCCTGCTGCGTACCAGGCTAACCATGGTATTTCAGCACTTCAACCTGTGGAGCCACATGACGGTGCTGGAAAACGTTATGGAAGCGCCGATACAGGTGTTGGGGCTGAGCAAACAGGAAGCCAAAGAGCGCGCGATTAAATACCTCGCGAAAGTGGGGATTGACGAGCGCCAGCAGGCGAAATACCCGGTGCATCTTTCCGGCGGTCAGCAGCAGCGCGTTTCAATAGCTCGCGCGCTGGCGATGGAGCCGGAAGTGTTACTGTTTGATGAACCAACCTCTGCGCTGGACCCGGAGCTGGTGGGCGAAGTGCTGCGCATCATGCAAAAACTGGCGGAAGAGGGGAAAACCATGGTCGTCGTAACGCACGAAATGGATTTTGCCCGCCATGTTTCCAGCCACGTGATTTTCCTGCATCAGGGGCGCATTGAAGAAGAGGGCGCGCCGGACGAGCTGTTCGGCAACCCGAAAAGCGCGCGTTTGCAGCAGTTTTTATCCGGCTCGTTGAAATAAAAAATAAACCCCGTGAAAACGGGGTTTATTTTTAACGCACCACATCTCCCAAAGCTTCTTCCAGATCGAAATACCGGAAGCCAAATCCGGACTCCTCAAGCCGCTTAGGCAGCGCGCGCTGCCCGCCCAGCACCAGAACCGCAGATTCTCCCATCATCAGCCTCACCGCTGTCGCAGGGGCACGCATAAAGGCCGGGCGATTCAGTACGTGCCCAAGAGAGTGGGAAAACTGTTCGTTGCGTACGGGGTAGGGCGAAACCATATTGAACGGGCCGCGCAGATCGTTATTCAACAGCCAGAGGATGCCGTTGACCATATCATCGATGTGGATCCACGCCAGGTATTGGCGGCCAGAGCCCACCGGCCCGCCAAGTCCTAAGCGAAAAACCGGCAGCAGCTTTGCCAGGATGCCGCCTTTGGGCGCCAGCACAGCGCCGGTGCGCAGCAGGCAAACGCGGGTGTTTTCGCTTTGCGCGCCGCAGGCGATTTGTTCCCAACGGGAGCAAAGTTTATGGGTAAATTCGTTGTGCGGCGGTTCATCTTCGGTGACCACCACTTCGCCCAGATCGCCGTAGTAACCTACGGCAGAGCCGGAAATCAGAACGGAAGGCGGCGTCTGGCTTGCTTTGAACATTTCGACCAGGCGATCGGTAATCTGCCAGCGGCTCTGGCACAGGCGCTGCTTTTGCGTTTCCGACCAGCGTTTATCGGCGATGGATTCGCCCGCGAGGTTAACGACGGCGTCAAAACCGTCGAGATTTGCATGGTCGTTCAGGCCTTTCCACAGCGTGACGCGGGAGTCGAGCTTAGTACGAGCCTTGTCCGGATCCCTTGTCACTACGGTAACGCTGTGCCCGGTTTCCAGCAGTCGCGGAACCAGATGGCTGCCAATAAGCCCGGTGCCGCCGGTAATCAGTATCTGCATGCGCCTCTCCTGTCGGGTGCGCCTACCTTCGCCAGCTCATGGTCATTGATACCGAGTCGGCATAACGCAGCGCGTGAAGTTTATCGATCTCTACTTCAGCATACGACACCCATGGATGGTCACATGCGATATTGAGCACATCCTGAGTTAATTTTTCCAGCAGAGAGAAGCGGTTATTCTCCACTAACTGAATGATGCTCTTGGTGATGGTGCGGTAGTTAAGCGCATCGTTGATGTCTTCACTGGCGCGGGCCCGGTCTGCGGGATAATAAATCGCGACGTTGACGACGATATCCTGACGGTTGGCGATCTCTTCTTCTTTAATGCCGATAAAAGTGCGCAGGCGGAGATTTTTAATGCGGATAATAGCGTCTGGCTGAGGGGATGACATTGCAGGTTTCCTCCGTGTATAGCTTCCCGCCACAGATTACACCACAGCGGGAAGATTTAGACACGCGGCCTTAGAGGATTTCCGCCTGTTGGTAAGCCCGTTCCGTTGCCGGGCGCGAGTGAATGCGTTCAAACCAGTTTTTTACTGCGGGATAGGTAGCCAGATCGATGCGCTGACGTTCGTGAGAAACCGTCCACGGGTAAGTGGCGATATCAGCAATGCTGTATTCCTGCCCGCCCAGCCAGGGCGATTTTTCCAGCTGCCTGTTGAGCACGCCATACAAACGCTGGGTTTCTACCTGATAGCGCTCAATGGCGTAGGGAACGGTCTGTGGCGCAAAATGGTTGAAGTGATGATTCTGCCCCAGCATCGGGCCGAATCCGCCGACCTGCCAGAAGAGCCATTGCAGGGTATGGGCGCGTTCGCGGAGATCTTTGCTGAGCAGCAAATTCGTTTTCTCTGCCAGATAGAGCAAAATTGCCCCGGATTCAAAAATGCTTAACGGGCCGCTGCCGTCGGCGGGCAGATTGTCGACTATCGCCGGGATTTTGTTGTTCGGGGCGATGGCAAGGAATTCCGGCCTGAACTGATCCCCTTTGCCAATATCAATACGATGAACGTTGTAATCCAGCCCCGCTTCTTCCAGAAATAGCGTAATTTTGTGGCCATTTGGCGTTGGTGCGTAGAAGAGATCGATCATGGTCAAACTCCGTCATATCAGTTTTCTGCAAACCTTTGCAGTATAGGCTTTATGGGGTGAGACGGGTGACCAAAGTTGAAGTTTGCTCAGGTGACAGCTACGGTTTTTCGCTATATGTTCAGGAGTCGCAAGCGTTGATAACGAGGATAAAAATGAGCCAGCCTGCAATAACACTTTGGTCCGATGCCGACTATTTCAGTCCCTATGTGCTTTCGGTCTATGTCGCCCTGAATGAGAAAGGGCTTAACTTCGCCTTACAAACCGTCGATCTCGCCGCCGGGCAAAATTTGCAGCCTGGCTGGCAGGGCTACGATCTCACGCGCCGGGTGCCGGTGCTTGCGGTAGGTGATTTTGTCCTCAGCGAATCCTCAGCTATTGATGAATATCTGGAAGAGCGCTTTGCGCCGCCAACCTGGGAGCGTATCTATCCTCTCGACATTGAAAAGCGTGCGCGAGCGCGCCAGATTCAGGCCTGGCTGCGCAGCGATTTGATGCCGATCCGCGAAGAGCGCCCGACGGACGTCGTTTTTGGCGGCGCGAAAAAGCCAGCGCTGAGCGACGCGGGCCTGAAGGCCGCCGAGAAACTGATCTCGACGGTTGAAGCTGTGTTGCCAGAAGGCCAGCAAAACCTGTTTGGCGAGTGGTGTATCGCCGATACGGATCTTGCCCTGATGCTGAACCGGCTGATCCTAAACGCCGACGATGTGCCCGAACGCCTGCAGGAGTATGCGGCGTTCCAGTGGCAGCGAGCTTCCGTGCAGCGCTATATAGCCCGTTCAGCGAAGCGAGCGGGCTGATTCGCACGGCTTTGTTCGCTATCATTAAGCCCGCTAGCATACAAGAGATGTGGATTTATGAAGCTGATGTTTGTCTCGGATATTCATGGGTCGCTGCCGGCAATCGAGAAAGCGCTGGCAATTTTTGCGCAAAGCGGCGCCCAGTGGCTTATTTTAGTTGGCGATTTGCTCAACCATGGGCCGCGCAATGCCCTGCCGGAGGGATACGATCCGGCGGCGGTAGCGCAGCGGCTTAACGGCGTGGCGGATAAAATCATCGCCGTACGCGGCAATTGCGACAGCGAATTTGATCAGCTGCTGTTGCACTTTCCCATTACCGCGCCTTTTGCCCAGATTCTGTTGCCGGGACAGCGTTTATTTGTTACCCACGGTCATCTCTTTAATCCTGATAATTTGCCACCTTTGGCACCACACGACGCGCTGATTTTCGGCCATACTCATCTTCCGGTAGCTGAAAAACGTGACGGGCTTTATTTCTTCAACCCGGGTTCCGTGAGCATGCCGAAAGGGGATTTTGAAGCGAGCTACGGTATGTTGAATGACGGTGTTCTGACCGTTCACACGCTGAATAATGATGGGGTTATTGCGCAGGTCGGCATTACCCCGTACCTTACCGTTTGTAAAACCGATAACGCGCCGTAAGAGCGCCCTTTAGAGAAGGTTTCCCGATGGTGGAACAGAGTCATGTTGTTGGCACGGAATGGGTGGATATTGTCAATGAAGACAATGAAGTGATAGCGCAAGCCAGCCGCGAGCAAATGCGCGCGCAGCGGTTACGCCATCGCGCTACCTATATTGTCGTTCATGACGGTATGGGCAAAATTCTGGTGCAGCGCCGCACTGAGACGAAAGACTTCCTGCCGGGCATGCTGGATGCCACTGCGGGGGGCGTCGTTCAGTCTGATGAACAGCTTCTCGATTCTGCGCGTCGCGAGGCGGAAGAAGAGTTAGGTATCGCCGGTGTTCCCTTTGCCGAACATGGTCAGTTCTATTTCGAAGATGAGCACTGTCGTGTATGGGGCGGGTTATTCAGCTGCGTCTCGCACGGCCCGTTTGCGCTTCAGGAAGAAGAGGTCAGCGAAGTGAGCTGGATGTCTCCGGAAGAAATTACCGCCCGCTGTGATGAGTTCACTCCAGATTCGCTGAAAGCACTATCGCTGTGGATGACGCGCAACGCCAAAAATGAAAAGCAGTCGGCGACAGCGGAGTAATTTCAGTTTTTCAGGGCGGATAAGCCTGCGCCATCCGCCCTGCGATATTATCCCGTTCCTGCCTTCAGCAATCCCGCAAGGTCTTAGCCGTTTGCTGTAAGAGCTTATAGCTCTCATAGCGCGCCCGGTGCGTCTGGCGATAAGCTTCCCGGGGCTCAAACTGCCTGTCCAGCTTCGTCATCAACGACATGGCCTCATTTACGGTTGCGGCCCTGTTTCCGGCGACGGCTCCCAGAATCGCCGAGCCTAACAGTACCGGCTCGCTGCATTTCGTGGAGAGGATCGGCAGATCGCAGGCGTCGGCGAGCAGTTGGCGGACCAGCGGATGCTGACCCGCGCCGCCGCTGATGGCGATTTTATCCGTCTTAACGCCCTGCTGGCGTTGCGCATCAACGATCTGCCGCAGCCCGTAACCAATACCGCATAAACCGGCGATATACAGGGCGACCAGATTATCCAGATCCCTCTCCATGCCTAATCCGGCGATCGCCGCCCGGGCATGAGGATCGGCGAACGGCGCGCGGTTGCCTAAAAATTCAGGCACGACATGTATACCGCGAGCCAGCTCGATGGCGCTTGAAGGATCGGTGAGTTTAGCCAGCGCCAGGTCGGCCAGGTAAACCGGTAACGGGACGTTAAGCGCCTGAGCCTGTGCGCTTGCCTCGGCAGCGGCGGGATGGAGAGCCACCAGCCGATCGATAGCGGCGCCAGCAGCGCTTTGTCCGCCTTCGCTTAGCCACATGCCCGGCACCATCGCAGAATAGTAAGGACCCCACACGCCGGGAATATAAACGGGTTTCTCTGTGGAGGTCATCGTGCAGGCGGAGGTGCCAAAAACCCAGGCAAGGTTGTGCAGCGCGCCATTATCCACGCCCGCCGTGCCGATCCCGCCCGCGTGGGCGTCAATCATACCGATGGCGACAGGCGTGCCGACAGATAAGCCCATCTCATCAGCCGCAGCGGCGCTGAGCCCCTGGCCGCAGGGTGTTCCAGGCTCCATGATTTGCTGACCGATACGCACAAATTCCTCGTCCGCCAGCTCATCGAGCCCAATGGTGCGGAAGTAGTCGGGGTCCCAGCGCTTTTCGTGTGCCAGATAGGTCCATTTACAGGTGACCGTGCAGGTTGAGCGGGCCAGATCGCCCGTGGCGCGCCAGGTGAGAAAGTCCGCCAGGTCGAAAAACTGCCAGGCCTTATCATAAACGTCCCGGCGGTTCTCCTTCAGCCAGAGGATTTTCGGGGTTTCCATCTCCGGTGAAATTTTACCCCCGACATATTGCAAAACGGGATGCTCAGTGGCGTTGATTCGTTCGGCCTGCCCGGTGGCGCGATGATCCATCCAGACAATAATATTGCGCTCCGGATAGCTGGCATCGCCTACCGGCAGCGGTTCGCCGTCTTGCCCCAGCACCACGAGGGAACAGGTAGCATCAAAACCGATGCCGCTCACGCTTGCCGGTGATACGCCAGCCGCGCTGACCGCTTCGCGAATGCTCTGACATACCGCCTGCCAGATTTCGCTACTGGACTGCTCAACTTTATTTCCCGCGTAGCGATGCAGCGTGACAGGACGCGTGGCGTGGGCAAGCAAATGCCCTGAAAGATCGAAAATCCCGGCGCGCACGCTGCCCGAACCGACATCCACTCCGATAAGGGTATTTTTTTCTATAGTTTCATTTTTCATCTTCGTAACCGTTTCCCCTGGGATTAGAGATCGACGCTGTTCGGCAGGATGACCAGATCGCGAACGGTTACGTTTTTATTGCGGGTGACCATAAACAGCACGGATTCTGCGACTTCAATCGGCTGCATCAGGCTGCCGTTCGCCAGGGCTTCTTCCATTTTTTCTTTCGGCCAGTCGTCCAGCAGGGCGGTGACCACCGGGCCCGGCAAGACTGCGCCTACGCGCACGCCGTACTGCGCAACCTGGCGACGGGTAGAGTGAACAAACGCCTGCACGGCGAATTTTGAGGCGGTATAAATCGGCTCCCAGATGACTGGCACCACGCCGGCAATGGAGCTGGTAAAGATGATGTCGCCTGATTTCTGGGCGATAAGGTGAGGCAGAACCGCGCGGACGCTGCGGAATGCGGCGTTAATATTCAGATTCAGCACGCGATCCCAGACGTCCGGGTCGCCTTCCGCTATCGGGCCGCCAATGTACGCCCCGGCGTTGGCATGGAAGATATCCAGGCGCCCGGCACGTTCCAGAATGCCGGTGAGTATATTATCGACCTGCTGCGGCTGCATAAGATCCACAACCAGCGCAAAGGCGTTTTCACCCATTTCCGCCGTCAGTTTTTCCAGCTTTTCGCCGTCACGGTCGATAAGCACAACTTTAGCGCCCGCAGCCAGCAGGGTTCTCGCACATTCAAGGCCGATACCTGAAGCAGCGCCGGTAATGGCAGCGACTTTCCCGCTAAGCGAGCTATTCATAGAGGATAAGGCAGTTTTCATTTTATAATCCTTGTCAGGTGGTCAGAATTTGTCATGCTATTATTTTTGCTCAATCGATAGAGCAGATTTAGCACCAGATGAAATTTGCGGCAAGCAGGATAAAAAACAGAGAGAAAAATTTGTGATACGCGCCAGGAAAACAAAGAAAATTACCATTTACGATTTGGCGGAAATGACGGGCGTTTCGGCCAGCGCGGTTAGCGCGATCCTTAACGGCAACTGGAAGAAACGCCGCATCAGCGCAAAACTGGCGGAGAAGGTAACGCAGGTAGCGCAGGAGCAGGGATACGCCGTTAATCGTCAGGCCAGCCTGCTGCGAAAAGAGAAATCACGCGTCATCGGCATGATTGTGCCGAAATACGATAACCGCTATTTCGGTTCAATCGTTGAAAAGTTTGAAGAAATGGCGCGCGAGCGCGGCCTTTTCCCTATCATCACCTGCACCCGTCGTGACCCGGAGCTGGAGCTTGAAGCGGTGCGTACCATGCTTTCCTGGCAGGTGGAATGGGTGATCGCGACCGGCGCGACGCGGCCTGATGAAATCTCCGAGCTGTGCTCGCAGGCGGGCGTACCAACGTTAAACCTCGATCTGCCGGGCACGCTGGCGCCCTCGGTCATTTCAGATAATTATGCCGGAGCGAAGGCACTTACCGAACGTGTTTTGCTTACTGCGGAAAAGCGTTTCGGGAAAAAGGTCTCTTTAACTTTTGTCGGCGGCCGCCGCAATGACCACAACACCCGTGAACGCCTGCGCGGATTCCGCGATGCCCATCAGCAACGGGGATTGCCGGTGTTAGCGAAAAATATCTTTATTGAAGGCTATTCATCAAAACACGTGCAGGCGGCGCTGGTTGGGTTTACGCCCCCGGAAGACGGCGTTTATGGCCTGTTTGTGAATTCTACTATATCGCTTGAAGGCGTTGTGCAGTGGCTGGCCGCGCGAGGGGAAACGGGCGTTCAACAGCCGCCGATGGGCTGCTTTGACTGGGACCCGTTTGTTCCTCTGCTGGGACACGATATCGATATGGTTCGCCAGGATGTGCCCGCCATGCTGGAGGCGGTGTTTTCAGTGATTGATTCTGGCGACACCAAAATTCAGTGCATTGAAATTCCACCCACGCTCGTGCCGTGAGCCGCCGTTTTACAAGGCGCGTCAGCGGGTTAACAGCCAGCGGGCAGTGTGTTCATCGGTAACCAGGCCGTTAACCCATTTGCCCTTGAGCGCGGCAAAAATGGTGGAGCGTTTATCTTCTCCGCAGGCGGCGGCAATGCGCGGGCACCGGCTGCGGCGGATATCATAGCTGGTAATCAGATTATTGATATCGCTCTCAACCACCTCGCCGTTCGCATCAATAAAGCGCCCGAGTATCTCCCCGACCGCGCCCTGCAACGTTAAGGTTTCAAGCTGTGCAGGCGTAATAAAGCCGTCCCTGAATATCGGGCTTTCCTGCGAGAGCGCGCCGATGCCGACAAAAATAACGTCAGCGTCATATGCGACGCTTAACACATTGTTGAATAAGCGATTTGAACACCACATCTGATGTTCAAGAGAGGTTTGCGCATAGCGTGGCGCGGGCCACTGATAGTAATTAGCCTGAATTTTACTTGCCAGCAGCAGGGGAACGTCATCGTAGTAGTTACATTTCCCTTCGGCGTCCATGGCGCTGATTAAGGCGACGCAGCGCGCGTTAGGGCTGTCGAAATCGATACGTCTGATGGTCTTTTTCAGCGTTAACCCGGAGCCGATGCCGATAACCTTGTCGTTGTCCGCCCGCAGGTATTTTTCCATTAGCTGATAGCAACCGAAGGAGACGCTGTCGAGGGTTATATCGCTGGTAAAGGCCGGTACGATGTTGCACTCAATAAGGTCATATTTCTCTTTGAGCATCTGCGCATAGTTCAGACAGCCTGCGACCGGATGATTCAGGCCGATGGACACGATGCCTTCTTCTTTCGCTGCGGCGATCAGTCGCTGCACAACCGGGCGGGAGGTGCCCAGCTGCGCGGCAATTTCGCTCTGATTTTGCCCGGCAATGTAGTACATCCACGCGGCACGAACTTTCTGATCTAACCGTATATCTTCTTCAGTTATCAATTTTTTCAGCGCCTTAAGTTTTATAGCGGAAGATTCTCCGCGTGTGCATACCTGCATTCTGGCGCGTGGAGCGGGTGCAGGCAACCCTAATTTATTCGCGTATGGTCATTTGTAATTTTATAGATCATTTGCTCTTTTGTGACGTAAAGCTCTTAATTAAGTTAATTGTTCTATTACAGTCTTTCCCATCAACTGGAATGGAGAGCAACGTTATGACTACGCAAAATACCTGGCTACACATTGGTCTGGGATCGTTTCACCGCGCGCACCAGGCGTGGTATCTGCACCGCCTGATCGCTGAAGGGGATACCCGCTGGCATATCGCCGCCGGTAACATTCGTCATGATGCGGAGCATGTAGTCGCCGCGCTGACCGCGCAAAACGGGCGCTATGTGCTGGAGACGGTCAGCCCGGAAGGGGAGCGTGAGTATGAAGAAATCACCTCCATTCAGAAGTTGCTGCCCTGGCAGGCCGATCTCCAGCCGCTGATTGCCGAAGGCGCAAAGCCCGAAACGAAAGTTATCGCCTTTACCGTAACGGAAGGCGGCTATTACCTGAACACCGTCCACAAGCTGGAAGTCAGCAACGCTGATTTAGCCTGCGATCTGCAGGGCGGCAATAAAACACTTTATGGCGTTATCACCCGCATTCTTGAACAGCGCATGGCGAACAATGCCGGTCCGTTAACGCTGCTGAACTGCGATAACGTGCGGCATAACGGCGAGCGTTTCCACGACGGGCTGGTGGAGTTCCTGGTGCTGACGGGAAAACAGGCCGTTATCGACTGGCTAAAAGCCAACGCTAGCTGCCCGAATACGATGGTGGACCGTATCACGCCGCGCCCGGCGGCCGATCTGCCTGCACGCATTAAAGAGAAAACCGGTATCGATGATAAAGCGCCGGTAATGGGTGAAACCTTTATCCAGTGGGTGATTGAAGATAACTTCCGCGACGTGCGGCCCAATCTCGAAGCCGTGGGCGTGGAAATGGTGGCATCCGTTATTCCCTACGAAGAGGCAAAAATCCGCGTTCTCAACGCTTCCCATAGCTGCATCGCCTGGGCCGGTACGCTGATGGGCAAGACGTTTATTCATGAAAGCACGCTGACAGAAACCATCTACGCCGTTGCGGATCGCTATGTCACGGAAGATGTGATCCCATGCCTTGGCGATAACGGTATCAACCTGCCGAAATACCGTGACGTGGTGCTTAAACGTTTCACCAACCCGCACATCGAAGACACCAATCAGCGCGTGGCGGCGGACGGTTTCTCCAAAATTCCGGCAATGATTACCCCGACGATGATCGAATGCTATCAGCGTGGCGCCGCCCCGCACGCGACCGCCATGCTGCCTGCGCTGTTCTTTGTCTTCATGGAGCAGTGGCATAAAGGACAACTGCCTTACGCATACCAGGACGGCATTCTGGATGAGAAAGCGGTCCACGCCATGTTTAATGCAGAAGATCCCATTGCGCTTTTCGCCAGCGATAAGGCTCTGTTTGGCGAACTAGCGCAGCGGGAAGATTTCAGAGCGCTGCTGCGTGAAAAAATTCAGGCTGTCTATTCGCTGATTCGCTGAGGATTAAATCATGTACTTAGGCATCGATCTCGGCACTTCGGAAGTTAAGGCGCTGGTCATTGACGAAAACGGCGACATCGTTACCAGCCATAGCGCGCCGCTGACTATTCAGCGGCCCCATCCGCACTGGTCAGAACAAAGCCCGCAGGCCTGGTGGGAAGCCACCGATTACCTGATGACCACCCTTAAAGAGAAATGCGGGCAGCACTGGTCGGCGATAAAAGCTATTGGCCTCTCCGGGCAAATGCACGGCGCGGTATTGCTCGACGCGCACGAAGAGGTTATCCGTCCGGCTATTTTGTGGAATGACACGCGCAGCGCATTGGAGTGCGCGGAGCTGGAAGAAATTGCCCCGGAACTGCATTCCATCGCCGGTAATCTCGCCATGCCGGGCTTTACAGCGCCGAAGCTGCTGTGGGTTCGCAGGCATGAGCCAGAAAACTTTAAACGCGTCGAGACGGTTTTACTGCCGAAAGATTACCTGCGGCTGCGGATGACGGGGGAAAAAATCTCTGACATGTCCGATTCCGCAGGCACGCTGTGGCTTGATGTCGCCAGGCGTGACTGGTCAGACAGCCTGCTTGCTAAGTGCGGGCTTTCACGGCGCAACATGCCAGCTCTGGTGGAAGGCTGCGAGGTTTCTGCGACGCTCACGCCGGAGATTGCCGAACGATGGGGACTTAACCCGTCAGTAGCGGTGGCCGGTGGCGGTGGCGATAACGCGGTCAGCGCGATTGGCGTGGGTGCGGTGAATCCGGGTGATGCCTTTATTTCGCTCGGAACCTCCGGGGTGCTGTTTGTGGTGAATGAAGCGTATCGCCCGGCACCCGCATCCGCCGTGCATGCGTTTTGCCACGTCTTGCCCGACCGCTGGCATCAAATGAGCGTGATGCTAAGCGCCGCCAGCTGTCTGCAATGGTTTTGCCGCCTGGTGGGAATAGCCGAAACGGTGCTGCTGGAAGAGGTGGCGCAGCTAAGCGACGGCGAAAGGGCAAATGCGCCGATGTTTCTGCCCTATCTGTCCGGCGAGCGCACGCCGCATAACGATCCCAACGCTAAAGGCATGTTCCACGGTCTGACGCATGCCAGCAACCGGGCAACGATGGGCTACGCCGTGCTGGAAGGCGTCAGCTTTGGCCTTGCCGACGGTCTGCGGGTGCTTCAGGAAAGCGGTACGCATATTCAGCAATGTTCGCTGGTTGGCGGCGGTGCGCGCAGCCCGCTTTGGGCGCAACTGCTGGCGGACGTGCTCAATATGCCGGTCGTCACGCACAAAGGTGGCGAGACCGGAGGCGCGCTGGGCGCCGCGCGGCTGGCATGTCTGACGACAGGTAAAGATCCGGCAACGGTTTGTAAAAAGCCGGAAATCTATCAGACGTGGCGTGCCCGTTCCGGGCAGCATGAAAACCTGATGAAAAGATATACGCAGTTTAACGCCCTGTACCTTAACGATCTGAATTATAGAACCTTCTGATTTTAATAATAAAAAATACTCCCGGCTACGGCCGGGGTATACCCCTGTACACAATAAACGAGGTCACTATGTCTGTTGCTAATAAACAGTGGTTTGGATTACCGCTACACCTGCTGTGGGGTTACATCGCTATCGCCGTGTTTATGACCGGTGACGGCTTCGAGCTGGCATTCTTATCCCACTACATCAAAGAGCTGGGGTTCTCTCCTGCGCAGGCTTCTTTTGCTTTCACGCTGTATGGCCTGGCCGCGGCGCTGTCCGCCTGGGTTTCCGGCGTGGTGGCTGAAATTATTACGCCACAGAAGACCATGTTTATCGGTTTTGTGCTGTGGTGTGTTTTTCATGTTCTGTTCCTGGTCTTCGGCCTGGGACACGCAAACTATCCGCTGATCCTGCTGTTTTACGGTATCCGCGGGTTTGCCTACCCGTTATTCCTTTACTCTTTCATCGTGGTGATTATCCATAACGTGAAGAGCGAAAATGCCAGCTCGGCGCTTGGCTGGTACTGGGCGGTGTATTCCATCGGCATCGGCGTGGCGGGCAGCTATATTCCCAGCTTTACTATTCCGCTTGTCGGCGAACTGGGTACGCTGTGGATGGCGTTGTTCTTCTGCCTGTCCGGCGGGCTGATTGCGATGATCTCGCTGCGTAAGGTGCATACCCCGACACATATGCACAACCTCACCACCCGCGAGAAATTTAATGAGCTGAGCCGCGCCATTACCCTGCTGTATACCAACCGCAGCATTATGTTTTCGAGCATGGTGCGTATCATCAATACCCTTTCTCTGTTCGGCTTTGCGGTGATTATGCCGCTGATGTTCGTGGATGAGCTGGGCTTCACCACTTCCGAATGGTTACAGGTGTGGGCGGTATTCTTCTTTACGACCATTTTCTCCAATATTTTCTGGGGCATCGTGGCCGAAAAAATGGGCTGGATGCGGGTGGTTCGCTGGTTCGGCTGCATAGGGATGGCGCTCTCCAGCCTGGCGTTCTACTACGTGCCGCAGCACTTTGGGCATAATTTTGCGATGGCGTTGCTGCCGGCAGTCTCGCTGGGGATTTTTGTCGCGGCGTTTGTGCCGATGGCGGCGGTATTCCCGGCGCTGGAACCCCGCCACAAAGGGGCGGCTATTTCGGTCTATAACCTCTCTGCGGGCCTGTCCAACTTCCTTGCTCCGGCTATTGCGGTTGTTCTGTTACCTTATTTCAGCACCATCGGCGTTGTTATTGCCTACACCACGCTGTACATCATCGCCTTCTTCCTGTGCCACTTTATCCGTGTCGAACAGCCGGGCTTTGAGAGTTATGCCGCCGACGCTGCAAAAGCGACGGTCAGAGCATCGTAATAAGATGACGGCTGGCGCAACGCCAGCCTTAAAGAGAGATGGAACGGCAATGAACGTGCAGGCGGTTATTTTTGATATGGACGGCGTCATTATTGATTCCGAAGGCTTCTGGCAGGATTCGCAAATTGAGGTGCTTGCGGGTTTTGGGATACCCATCACCGCGCAGGAATGCGAAAGGTACACGAAAGGCAAGCGTATCGATGAAATCGCGCGCATCTGGGGCGAAAGATACTCTCTGAGGATCCAGCCGCAGCGGCTCGAGGAGCTAATCGTTGCGCAGGTTTGCGGGTCTGTCAGAAGCCGGGGTATGGCGATGAGCGGGCTGTACCAGGCTTTACGCTTTTTCCAGGCTAAAGGCTATCGCATGGCGCTGGCGACCTCATCCAGCCGGCAGATTATTGCGGCCGTGTTTGACAGGCTGGCGCTATGGAAATGTTTTGACGTGGTTTGCAGCGCTGACGATGAACATTCTGGCAAACCACATCCCGCCGTCTACCTTACTGCCGTGCGCAAACTGGGCCTGGAAGTCGGTGAGTGTCTGGTGATTGAAGACAGCCTGAACGGATTTATTGCCGCTCATCGGGCCGGGATAAAAACTTTTGTCGTTGCCCCTGATTATCATGAGGCAAAATTTTCGGCGGCGGCAGGGCGCTACGCAACGCTTAACGAACTCATTTATGCCATGCAGCCGGTGCTCGCCGGCAGTTGCTGACCAACATGGAAGCGCAGAAAGCATTCCGGGAGAGTAAGCGGTCTGCTGACCCGAATTTCTGCGCTTCCTGTTTCTTATACATCAGGCGCGGCCGTGGCTCACGCGCGAGCGTCGGGCCATCGAATCCACAATAACGGCAATCGCCAGCACGCCGCCGGTTATCATGTATCGCAATGACGAAGGCAGATTAAGCAGCGTCAGGCCGTTGGAAATACACTGGATAACAACGATGCCCAGCAGAGCGGAGTATGCGCTGCCCCGTCCGCCAAACAGGCTGGTGCCGCCAATTACCGCCGCGGCGATGGCGTTTAAATTAACATCTCCCGTTCCGGCTTGCTGACTGGCCGACGCCAGCCGGGAAGCGGCAAGTATCCCACCGGTGGTGGCGAGCATCGAGCAAATCATAAATGCGCTGACGTAAATGCCCCGCACGTTGATACCCGAGCGGCGAGCGGCTTCGCGATTACCGCCAACCGCAAACATCGACCGGCCCCATTTAGTTCGCTTGAGCGCATAGTTGAGTATCACCACCACCAGGATAAACAGGCCGAAAATCCACGGAACGCCGCGGCCGGTGTTGAGATAAAACACTATGAATTCAAATACGGCAGTCATAAAAATACTGCGGATCAACAGCGCGCTGAGGGGTTCGGAGGAGAGATTTACCTCTGCCCGCCGGACGCGGGTGCGTAATCCTTGCGCAAGCATGACGACGCCGGGTAGCAGCGCAAAAATATGCGCCAGCCAGCCGGGCATAACCAGAACCTGACCAAAGCGAACCAGCGGAGAAACGTAGGGAAGGTTAATGCTGCCCGACGGCCCAAGAATATAAAGCTGCATCCCCAACAGCGCCAGAAGCCCGGCAAGCGTGGCCACGAAGCTTGGCATACCTAAACGGCTGTAAAGTTCGGCATAAAGCAGGCCGACGAGCGCGCCAACCGCGAGCGCGACGGCTATTGCGCCCATAACGGGCCAGCCCTGATTAACCCACAGCACGCCAATGATGGCTGAAGCCAGGCCGCTCATCGAACCTACCGAGAGATCTATCTCCCCCAGCAGCAGTACGCAGACGATGCCCAGTGAAATAAAGCCGACCGTGGCGCAGTCAAAGAGCATATTGACGAGGTTATTCGGGGCCAGGTAAACGGGGTTAAGCACGGTAAAGACCGCGGAGATAATGATAAGGCCCAGCACGACCGGTATCATCCCTAAGTCACCGGTCTTAATGCGATTAATGTAGCCGCGCAGCAGGCCGAAAATAGTATCCTGATGCTGAACGCGTTCATCGCTGCGATCTAACATTGTTTCGGGATTGAGCGGTTTTTTTGTGGTCGTATTCATCTGTCAGCGCGCCCCCGGCATAGTTTCCTGCGTTTTTCTTTCCACCCGACGTGATACGGCGTTCTCTGTCGCCCCGGTTATCGCGGCAACTAAATCCTGATTGGTTGCTTCCGGCGTGAAGATACCTTTGTTGCGGCCCAGACGTAACACGACGATACGGTCCGCCACGGCCCGCACATCCTCCATATTATGGCTGATAATAATCACGCCCAGCCCGCGCTCGCGTACGCGCTCAATAAGGTTGAGCACCTCTGCGGTTTGCGCGACGCCAAGAGCGGCGGTAGGTTCATCCAGCATAATTATTTTCGGATTCAGCAGCAGCGAGCGTGCAATGGCGACGGTTTGACGCTGACCGCCGGATAAAGAGGCGACCGGCTCGCGTACCGAAGGGATCCGCGCCGCCAGCTCTTTGAGCAGCGTCCAGGCGCGGACTTCCATTGTCACCTCATCTAATTGCCAGGCCGCCAGCTCGTGACCGAGAAACAGATTTGCCACCACGTCCAGATTTTCGCATAACGCCAGATCCTGGAAGACGGTAGAAATGCCGTATTCCAGCGCCTTGCCCGGGCTGTCGAGGGTTATCTTTTCACCTTCAAACTCAATCGTGCCGGAAGAAGCTTGATGCACGCCGGCTAATATTTTGACCAGCGTAGATTTCCCTGCGCCATTATCCCCGACTAAAGCGACAACCTCGCCTGCATAGACGTCGAGATCGATATCCGTCAGAGCCGAAACGGCACCAAAATTTTTAGAGACTTTGCTTAATTTAAGCAGCGGTTTTTCCGTGCGGGGTGCGAGGTTATCTACTGTTAACATAGCCAGAACCTTTATATATTCTGTGCGTCCGCAGACAGGCTACGGACGCACTACTCGTTGCTTAGTCAGTTAATGTCCAGTTTTTTACAGGCCTGCTGATACTCACCGCTACAGACCTGCTCCGGCGTCTGAATTTTCTTGTCGAATATCTCCGCCTTGATATTTTTGGCCGTAATAACTGCCGGAACAAACAGTTGCGACGGCGTGTTATAGAGGGTGGAGCTTGCTTTTGGCGTCTGCCCGTTAATTAACTGCACGGCGACGTTCGCCGCGGCGGCGGCAACGATTTCCGAAGGTTTAGAAATAGTGTTGTACTGGTCGCCGGAAATAATTAACTGCAAGGCGGCGATAGTGGCGTCGTTGCCCGTAACCGGAGGAATAGGCTGTACGCCGCCTGCTTTAAATGCGGCAATAGCGCCGCCGCCCGTACCGTCATTCGCGGCAACTACGCCTTTGATCTGGTCGCTAAAGCGGGTGATTTGGCCCGCAGTCCACTCTTGCGCTTTAGGCGGTGCCCATTCAGGCGTATCGAACTCAGCCAGCGTTTTATAGCCGGAATCTTTGAGCCCGCGGTGAATACCATCGCGAATAAGCCCCGCGGCGGCATCCGTTGGTGAACCATTGATTTCAAGCACGCCCGCTCCGGCAGGAACCTTCGTCGCTTTAAGGTGCTCGACCAGCGAAGTGGAAATCGCGTAACCAATACCTTCGTTATCAAAAGAGATATAGAAATCTGCCGGTTTGTCGGGAATTGGGCGATCGTAAGCGATCACTTTTACTCCCTGCGAGTGGGCGATTTCGACCAGACCTGCCGCAGCGGAGGAATCAACGGGGTCCAGCACTATCACTTTCGCGCCTTGCGCAATCGCAGAGTTAAACTGCTGCTGCTGCAATGATGCGTTGGCGTTAGCGTTCTGGTAAATGACCTGGCACTGCTGACATAGCTTATTCATTTCCGCTTTAAAGCCGGGAAAATCATGCTGTTCGTAACGGGTTGAGGCCTGGTCGGGCATTAAAAAAGCGACGGTCGCAGCGTCCTGCGCCTGCGCCAGACCGGTAAAACCAACTACGGCCATAAGAGATGCTTTGAACATGGTAGGGTAACGCATTTTTCTGTTCCTCGCTGACTCGAACATGATGACCGCCTCACGGGTTACTCACGGCGGCAGAGGTTATGTTTTAACGTTAAGAAATCAAAACGAAGCTTTTTATTAGCATTGCAATTACATTTGCTCAATCGGTGAAGCTGGTTTGCCATTACGCCTTTAGGTTGTCAAGAACGGGCGAAAAAGCGCTGTTTATTTTGTGATTGACTGCAGATTAGGAGAGATTTTGGTGGGGAAAGAGAGGCGTTTCTGGTGGGCGGATAAGCGTGCGTTATCCGCCGTAGTTTGCGCGGCCCGGTAGCTTAGCAGCTATCCCTGATACACAACGATGAGGCAATCGTCGGGTTTGCATCCCACGGCTCATCGTTAATCCTTGCCAGCAGCGCCCGTCCTGCTTCAATGCCAATCTTACGGTGCGGCACCGCGATGGTGGTAAGCGCAGGCTGGCACACGCGGCTCACGTCGCTGTCGCCGAAGCCAACAACCGCCAGATCGTCCGGGACCTTAATGCGTCTACGCTGGCATTCATACAGCGCTCCGCAGGCCAGCTCGTCGGACACGCAGACCAGCGCATCCAGCTCCGGCCAGGCGAGCAAAAATTCGGGTAGCTGAGCAGTACCGGTGGAAAAAACCGGCGGCGCGGCGGCGTTAATAACCCGGTTGGGCGACATATGATGGCGTAACATCGCCTTGTACCAGCCCTGAAGATGCTGCTGAAAAATCCACTGTTCCTGCCTGGCGCACAGCAGGCCGATATTCTGATAACCGCGTTTAATGAGCATTTCAGTCAGCTCAAACATCGCCGCAACGTTATCAATACCGATATTCATATCGATAGGATCTTCACGCGTTGCGCCAATTTCCAGCACCGGAATACTGGCGTGGGTCAGCCAGTTTCGTACGGTATCGCTGTGATCCGCACTGAGTAGAATCGCTGCTGCCAGGTTGGAGGTTAGCAGCGTCTCAAGCAGCTTTTCTTCCTGTTCCAGCCGGTGCTGCGATTCCGCCAGCACTATCTGGTAGCCCGCCGGTTGCAGCACCTGCTGCAGGCCGGCAAACATTTCGGTGCAGCCAGACTCGGCAAGGCCTGGCACCACCATCGCAATGGTATAGGACGAAGCCGAAGCCAGCGCGCTGGCGGCCAGATTGGGCATATAGCCCAGCTCGGTTACGGCGGCTTCTATTTTCTCTCGTAGTTTGTCTGAGACCTGATCCGGGGTGCGAAGGGCGCGCGATACGGTCATGGTGCCGACTCCAGCCAGCTGGGCCACATCGGCAAGCGTGACCTTCCCTGTACTTCGTCGCTTTCGGGTAATGGACATGGTTATGCCTGTTTATATCGTTGTTATGACATCTTCATCCCTGAATCTACAGGGGAAATAGTATTCAAGTATACGCTGTAAATCCGCCTGGTCGGCGAGATTTCATCTAATGATTGCGTTCTGATAGCGCTATCACAAATTTGCATGATTGTTTTTGGTAGCGCTATCTTTGTGACTATCATCACTGTCAGAAGGTGAGGCGTTGAATAAAGTTTGCCCATCTTACTGGCCCGTTTCAAAACCAAAAGGAGAACAACGTGCTCAATCGCTGGTTACACGATGGCACCATCAACGTGCGGGAGGCGGTCAGTAGCTGGACGCAGGCGCTGGAAATTTGCGCGCAGCCTCTGCTGGCGGCGAAAGTCATCACGCCGGACTATCTCACCGCCATCATGCGGCAGCATCGCTTGCTCGGCCCGTATTATGTTCTCGCGCCCGGCCTGGCGATGCCCCATGCCCGCCCGGAAGAAGGGGCGCTGGGGCTGGGATTATCCCTGCTGAAACTCGATAAGGGCGTGAATTTTGAATCTGCGGATAACGATCCGGTCGATGTAATTATTATGCTCGCCGCACCCGATAGCCACAGCCATATTGAAACGATATCCGCGCTGGCGGAATTATTTTCTAACGACGAGGATATGCAATTACTGCATAAGGCGATAACCGTGGAGGCTATTAAAAATATAATTAATCGTTACTGATCCCGTTTTCAACTCTGAAACTCTACATTGCATTTTAAATGCGGTGCGGCTGTACGCTACCTAATAAAAGGAAAGAATAATGAAAATTATGGCTATCTGCGGTTCGGGTCTTGGCAGCAGTTTTATGGTCGAGATGAATATTAAAAAAGCGCTTAAAAAAATGAATATCGAGGCGGAGGTTGAACACTCTGACTTGTCTTCCGCAACGCCCGGGGCGGCAGACCTGTTTGTGATGGCGAAAGACATTGCCGACAGCGCCAGCGTGCCGGACAGCAAGCTGATAGTGCTCACCAATATTATTGATATCAACGAACTGGAAAATAAGCTCAGCGCTTATTTTGCTAACCGTTAATCCTGAAATGGCGAGGTGGATATGTTTATCCTGGAAACGCTTAATTTTATAGTTGATATTCTGAAAGTGCCCGCCATTCTGGTTGGGTTAATTGCTTTGATTGGCCTCGTTGCGCAAAGGAAGTCTTTTTCTGATGTGGTGAAAGGCGCCATTAAAACGGTATTAGGCTTTATTGTTCTGGGCGGTGGGGCAACGGTTTTAGTCAGCTCGTTAAACCCTCTGGGCGGTATGTTTGAACATGCCTTTAATATCCAGGGGATTATTCCCAATAATGAAGCCATCGTTTCTATTGCGCTGGAAAAATACGGGGCGTCCACGGCGTTGATCATGGCGTTCGGCATGGTGGCGAATATTATCGTCGCACGCTTTACACGCCTGAAATACATCTTCCTGACGGGCCACCACACCTTCTATATGGCCTGCATGATTAGCGTGATCCTCACCGTCGCCGGATTTGAAGGCGTGGCGCTGGTGTTCACCGGGTCGCTGATCCTCGGGCTGATTATGGCGTTCTTCCCGGCGATTGCGCAGCGTTACATGCGGCGGATCACCGGTACGGACGATATTGGCTTCGGGCATTTCGGCACGCTGGGCTATGTGCTGTCAGGATGGATCGGCAGCAAATGCGGCAAGGGATCGCGTTCAACGGAAGAGATGAATCTGCCGAAGAACCTGAGCTTCCTGCGTGACAGCTCCATCTCCATTTCGCTGACGATGATCGTCATTTACATAATCCTTGCCGTTTGCGCGGGTAAAGACTATGTCGAAAGCCAGCTTAGCGGCGGGCAGAACTTCCTGGTTTATTCCATTATTCAAGCGATTACCTTCGCCGCTGGCGTGTTCATCATTCTGCAAGGCGTGCGTTTGATTCTGGCGGAAATCGTCCCGGCGTTTACCGGCTTTTCGGAAAAGCTGGTGCCGAACGCGCGTCCGGCGCTGGATTGTCCGGTCGTCTATCCCTATGCGCCTAATGCCGTGCTGATTGGCTTTCTTTTCAGCTTCCTCGGTGGGCTGGTGGGATTATTCCTGCTTGGGCAAATGAAGCTGGTGCTGATTCTGCCCGGCGTGGTGCCGCACTTCTTTACCGGCGCTACGGCGGGCGTGTTCGGTAACGCGACCGGAGGGCGACGCGGCGCCATGCTTGGCTCGTTTGCCAACGGGCTGCTGATCACCTTCCTGCCCGTTCTGCTGCTGCCGGTGCTGGGCGCGCTGGGCTTTGCTAACACGACCTTCTCAGATGCGGACTTTGGCGTGGTGGGTATCGTGCTGGGCAACCTGGCGCGCTTTATGTCTCCGGTCGGGATCACCGCACTGGTTGTTGGCGTGTTCGTGATACTGGTGGGCTTTAACTATCTGGGCAAAAACAAGGGCCAGACGGCGGCACAAACTGAAAACGATACGGGGACGAAATAATGAGTAACCTGGCAGAGATAACGGCGCTTGCGCGCAATATTCGCGTGGAAACGCTAAAGGCGTTAACCCAGCTCGGCTTTGGGCACTACGGCGGCAGCATGTCGGTGGTGGAGACGCTGGCGGTCCTGTATGGCGATGTGATGCGTATCGATCCGGGTGACTCGGATTGGGCGGAGCGGGACTACTTCGTACTGTCGAAAGGGCATGCGGGCCCGGCGCTGTACAGCACGCTGGCGCTTAAGGGCTATTTCCCGGTTGAGCAGCTTTCGACGCTAAACGAAAACGGCACCCGATTGCCAAGCCATCCCGACCGCCTGAAAACACGCGGTGTAGATGCCACGACCGGCTCGCTCGGACAGGGTATCTCTATTGCTGCCGGCATGGCGCTTTCACATAAGCTTGCCGGGCGTGGCAATCGCGTGTTCTGCATCGTTGGTGACGGCGAGCTTAACGAAGGCCAGTGCTGGGAGGCGTTTCAGTTTATCGCACACCACCGGCTCAGCAACCTCACCGTATTTATCGACTGGAACAAGCAGCAGCTGGACGGCGAGCTGGACGAAATCATCTGCGCGTTTGATCTGGAAGGGAAATTTAACTCTTTCGGTTTCGACGTGCAAACGGTGAAAGGAGACGACATCAGCGGGCTGCTGGAGGCGGTGAAGCCTGTCCGGGGAAGAGAGGAACGCCCGCTGGCGGTGATCCTTGACAGCATTAAAGGGCAGGGCGTGCCGTACCTGGAGCAGCTTAGCAATTCACACCACATCCGCCTGACGGATTCCTCAAAACAGGCGCTGGAACAGGCCATCACACGGCTGGAGGCGACAGATGACAATTGACAGTATAGAGATGCGTAAGGTCTACGCGGGCTTTGTACAGCAGCAGATTGCCAGTGGCAGCGAGATTATCGCGCTGGAAGCGGACCTGATGAGCTCGATGGCGATGGACAGCGTGCAGCGTGACTACCCGCAACAGGTGATCAACTGCGGCATTATGGAGGCGAACGTAATTGGCGTGGCGGCCGGACTGTCGCTTACCGGGCGTAAACCGTTCGTCCACACCTTCACCGCGTTTGCCAGCCGTCGCTGCTTCGATCAGCTGTTTATGTCGCTGGACTATCAGCGTAACAATGTAAAGGTCATCGCTTCGGATGCGGGAGTGACGGCCTGCCATAACGGCGGCACCCATATGTCGTTTGAGGATATGGGCATCGTGCGCGGGCTGGCGAATTCCGTAGTGCTGGAGGTAACGGATGCGACGATGTTTAAGGAGATCCTGAACCAGCTGATGACGCTTGAGGGCTTCTACTGGGTACGCACCATCCGCAAACAGGCGGTGAAGATTTACGAAGAGGGCGCGACATTTACCATCGGCAAAGGCAACGTGCTGCGCGACGGCGAGGATATCACGCTTATCGCCAATGGGATCATGGTGGCAGAAGCGCTGAAAGCAGCAGAAATACTGGCGGAGCAGGGCGTTAAAGCTGCGGTAATCGATATGTTTACCCTCAAGCCCATCGACCGCATGCTGGTGAAAAACTACGCCGAGAAAACCGGGCGAATCGTGACCTGTGAAAATCATAGTATTCACAACGGGCTTGGGTCGGCGGTGGCGGAAGTGCTGGTAGAGACGTGCCCGGTGCCAATGCGGCGCGTGGGGGTGAAAGAGCGCTACGGTCAGGTAGGGACGCAGGACTATTTGCAAAAAGAGTATGGCCTGACGGCTGGCGATATTGTAAAGGCGGCGCAGGAACTGCTGTAATTGCAAAAAAGAAAAGGCCGCGTTATGCGGCCTTTCAGTCTGATGACAAACGCTCAACCAGCACAGATTGAACGTATATCACCGAATAAAAAGTATGAAAAATCAATGGATTGACTTTCGGCTGATAACCACCAAGAAGGAAAAACAACGCTTTTTCCTTCTTGGTCAGCAAGCAAAAAGGCCGCAAATTTATGCGGCCTTTTTGCTGTCCAACGGGACTTAGTCTTGCTGAGAAGACTGAATCGCTGTCAGAGCGATGGTGTACACGATATCGTCTACCAGCGCGCCACGGGAAAGGTCGTTAACTGGTTTACGCATACCCTGCAGCATTGGCCCGATAGAGATCAGGTCCGCAGAGCGCTGCACCGCTTTGTAAGTGGTGTTGCCGGTGTTCAGATCCGGGAAGATGAACACGGTCGCACGGCCCGCAACAGGGGAGTTTGGCGCTTTGGATTTTGCTACGTCTGCCATTACCGCTGCGTCGTACTGCAATGGGCCATCGATAACCAGATCCGGGCGTTTTTCCTGCGCGATACGGGTTGCTTCGCGCACTTTCTCAACGTCGCTACCTGCGCCAGACGTGCCGGTGGAGTAGGAAAGCATCGCTACGCGTGGTTCGATACCAAATGCGGTAGCAGAGTCCGCAGACTGAATAGCGATTTCTGCCAGCTGCTCTGCGGTTGGGTCCGGGTTAATCGCGCAGTCGCCGTAAACGTAAACCTGTTCAGGCAGCAGCATGAAGAAGACGGAAGAAACCAGGGAGCTGCCCGGTGCAGTTTTGATGAGCTGCAACGGTGGGCGAATGGTGTTCGCCGTGGTGTGAACCGCACCGGAAACCAGGCCATCGACTTCGTCCTGTTCCAGCATCAGGGTGCCGAGAACCACGTTGTCTTCCAGTTGCTCACGGGCAACCGCTTCGGTCATGCCTTTGCTCTTACGCAGCTCAACCAGGCGGGCAATGTAGCTTTCGCGAACTACTTCTGGATCGACAATTTCGATGCCCGCGCCCAGCTCAACGCCCTGAGCCGCAGCAACACGGGTGATTTCATCCGGGTTACCCAGCAGCACACAGGTCGCGATACCACGTTCAGCACAGATAGCCGCCGCTTTCACGGTACGCGGCTCGTCGCCTTCCGGCAGCACAACGCGTTTACCGGCTTTACGGGCCAGTTCGGTTAACTGATAGCGGAACGCTGGCGGAGACAGACGACGGCTGCGCTCGGAGGCGGCGGTCAGGGATTCGATCCAGCCTGCATCAATGTGGCTGGCCACGTATTCCTGCACTTTCTCGATACGCTGATGGTCGTCGGTCGGCACTTCAAGGTTGAAGCTTTGCAGGCTCAGAGAAGTCTGCCAGGTGTTGGTTTCAACCATAAATAACGGCAGGCCGGTCGCAAACGCTCGCTCGCACAGCTTGCTGATACGCGCGTCCATTTCATAGCCGCCGGTCAGCAGAATTGCGCCGATCTCGACGCCGTTCATTGCGGCCAGGCACGCGGCAACCAGCACGTCCGGACGGTCTGCGGAAGTGACCAGCAAAGAGCCAGGACGGAAATGTTCCAGCATGTGCGGAATGCTGCGCGCGCAGAAAGTCACGGATTTAACGCGGCGGGTTTTGATATCGCCTTCGTTAATGATGGTCGCGTCCAGATGGCGAGCCATGTCGATTGCACGAGTGGCAATCAAATCGAAGCTCCACGGCACGCAGCCCAGAACCGGCAGCGGGCTGTCGGCAAACAGCTCTTTTGGATCGATATTCGCGATGCTCGCTTTGGTGGAGTCATCAAAGATTTCGGACAGATCCGGACGGGTGCGCCCTTGCTCATCAACCGGGGCATTCAGCTTGTTAATGATAACGCCGGTGATATTGGTGTTTTTGCTGCCGCCAAAGCTGCTACGGGCCAGCTCAATGCGTTCTTTCATCTGCGCCGGGGAGTTATTACCCAAAGACATGACGAAGACGATTTCGGCGTTCAGGGTTTTAGCAATCTCGTAGTTCAGCGACTGCGCAAACTGGTGTTTACGGGTAGGAACCAGGCCTTCAACCAGCACCACTTCAGCGTCTTTGCTGCTCGCATGGTAGTTGGCGATGATCTCTTCCATCAGCACGTCCTGTTGATTGCTGGACAGCAGCGTCTCAACGTGGCTCATGCGCAGCGGTTCAGCCGCAGGGATGGTGGAGTTTGCACGCACGATGCTGGTGGTCTGGTCAGGCTTATCACCACCGGTACGTGGCTGAGCGATAGGTTTGAAGACGCTAAGGCGAACGCCTTTTTGTTCCATTGCGCGGATCACACCGAGGCTGACGCTGGTCAGGCCGACGCTGGTTCCGGTAGGGATCAACATAATAGTACGGGACACGGTATAACCTCTTTCGTTTTCGCGAGCAGCTCGCTCGCGAGACTCAGAAAACAACACCGCCAGCGAAGGCTGGCGGCGGGAGAATCAGGCAGTCAGGCGGGCTGCATCCTGAGCGATAACCAGCTCTTCGTTAGTGGTGATGACCACCGCCGGGCGGGTACCCTCTTTGTTGATGAAGCCGGACTTGCCAAAACGTGCCGCCAGGTTGCGCTCGTGGTCAACTTCAAAGCCCAGAACGCCCAGTTTGCCCAGAGACAGCTCGCGTACCATTGCTGCGTTTTCACCGATACCGCCGGTGAATACTACCGCGTCCAGACGACCATCCATCAGAGCGGTGTAAGAACCGATGTATTTCGCCAGGCGATGGCAGTAAACGTCCATTGCACGTTTAGCGTCCGCTTTGGTTTCGTAGTTATCTTCAACATAGCGGCAGTCGCTGGTGACTTCGGTCAGACCCAGCAGGCCGGACTCTTTGGTCAGCATTTTGTTGATATCTTCAACGCTCAGACCTAAGTTGTCGTGCAGGAAGAAGATGATGGCCGGATCGATGTCACCGGTACGGGTACCCATCACCAGACCTTCCAGCGGAGTCAGGCCCATAGAGGTATCGACGCACTCGCCGTTACGGATAGCAGAAACGGAACCACCGTTGCCCAGATGGCAGGTGATGATGTTCAGTTCTTCTACCGGTTTGTTCAGCATTTTTGCGGCTTCCTGAGTCACATAATAGTGACTGGTGCCGTGGAAACCGTAGCGGCGAACGCCGTGCTCTTTATACAGCTTGTACGGCAGAGCGTAGAGGTAAGACTCTTCTGGCATAGTCTGATGGAACGCGGTGTCGAACACGGCAACGTTTTTATCAGCCAGCTCGGGGAAGGACTTCAGCGCTTCAGCGATACCGATCAGGTGCGCAGGGTTATGCAGCGGTGCAAAAGAGGCTGAATCTTTGATACCCTGAACCACAGAGTCGTCGATAACGACGGAGCTGGTGTATTTCTCGCCGCCGTGAACAATGCGGTGGCCGATGGCGGTGAGCTGCTCGGACAACTCTGGTTTTTGTGCCAGAATAGTATTAACCATATAGTTAAGAGCTTCGCTGTGAGCGGCGCCTGCGCCCAAAGCCGCTTCTTGTTTACCGCCATCCATTTTCCATTTGATACGCGCTTCTGGAAGATGGAAACATTCGGCTAAACCAGAGAGGTACTCGTCACCGTTGACCGCATCGATAATTGCGAATTTCAGTGAAGAGCTACCGCAGTTCAGAACCAGCACTAACTTACTCGACATGGAAGTACCTACTTTTACGTGGCTAAAAAAACGTCAGATAGTCTCTCAGCGTAGCGCATGATGAGGCTGACATTTATGATTAACGTCATGCCAAAGTCGTTTTTTTGGCATGGCGAATAAATACTCTAGAGTTTACGCCATTTTGCGCACTTTTTCGGCAAAGGCGATATTGAGTGACGGTTTGACAGCCGACGGTTTCCCATTCCAGGCCGTCAAAAACCCGCACAGGATACCCTCAGAGGCCTTTAAAAACAAAATATTTTGAACCATGTCATTTAGAGTTGTTATCTTGCACAATAATTTTATTTTTTATATGCGAAGTTGAGGTAAAGCCATGTCGACACCCCAGAACAGCCACATCAGCTGGTTTAGCTTATTCGGTCGTGGCCAGAATTATGCAAAGACCTGGCCCGTAGAAAAGCGCCTTGCGCCCATCTTTGTCGAAAACCGTGTCATACGCGCCACCCGCTTTGCGATCCGCTTTATGCCCCCGCTTGCCGTCTTCACGTTAACCTGGCAAATCGCGCTTGGCGGCCAGTCTGGCCCCGCCGTCGCTACCGCTTTGTTTGCCTGCAGTTTGCCAATGCAGGGTCTTTGGTGGCTAGGCAAGCGTTCCGTCACGCCGTTACCGCCAACTATTCTGCACTGGTTCTATGAAGTGCGCGGAAAATTACAGGAGTCGGGCCAGGCGTTGGCGCCGGTAGAAGGCAAGCCGGATTATCAGGCGCTGGCCGACGTGCTCCGGCGGGCGTTCAAACAGCTCGATAAAACTTTCCTGGATGATTTGTAAACGGACGTCACCAGACGTATGCCACTTAGCGTGCGAGCTTCAGGCAGGCGGCCAGGGAATATATCCCCGGTAGCCTGCTGCAATAAGAGGCTGGAATAAGTAAATGTAGTCAACACCTCTGCAACTCGAAGGATAATGGTATATAAAAGAAGGCATACTTTTTAGCGGGATATATCCCGCACTACGGGAGCTTATAAATGGAAATGACTCATGCCCAGCGTCTGATTTTATCTAATCAGTATAAAATGATGACCATGCTCGACCCGGATAACGCCGAGCGCTACCGCCGTCTGCAAACTATTATTGAGCGCGGCTACGGCCTGCAAATGCGCGAGCTGGATCGCGAATTTGGGCAGTTAACGGAAGAAACCTGCCGCACCGTCATTGACATTATGGAGATGTATCACGCGCTGAACGTCTGCTGGACCAACCTTAAAGACAAGCAAAATATCGACGAACGTCGTGTTACTTTCCTGGGCTTTGATGCCGCAACAGAAGCGCGTTTCCTGGGCTATGTCCGCTTTATGGTTAACGTTGAAGGCCGCTATGCACATTTTGATGCGGGAACGCACGGCTTTAACGCGCAGACGCCAATGTGGGAAAAATATCAACGCATGCTGAAAGTGTGGCAGTCCTGCCCGCGTCAGTATCACTTAAGTGCGAATGAGATCGCGCAGATTATCAATGCCTGAGGGGAAAAGTGTGGTGAAGTGTAAAGGTTTCTTGTTTGATTTGGATGGGACTCTGGTTGACTCCCTGCCAGCGGTTGAGCGTGCATGGATAAACTGGGCGAAGCGCTTTGATATCTCCCCTGCGGAGGTACTGGGCTTCATCCACGGCAAGCAGGCGATTACTTCACTGCGCCATTTTATGGCGGGCGCATCCGAAGAAGATATCCAACAGGAGTTTACGCGACTCGAGAAAATCGAGGCTGAAGATACCGACGGTGTAACGGCGCTTCCCGGTGCCGTTGAGCTATTGGCGCACCTGAACGAAGCCGGGATCCCGTGGGCTATCGTTACTTCCGGATCTGTACCGGTTGCCGTGGCGCGTCGCCTGGCGGGTGGCCTGCCTGAGCCAGAGGTGTTCGTTACCGCGGAGCGCGTGGCACGCGGTAAACCTGAGCCAGATGCTTATCTGCTTGGCGCGCAGATGCTGGGCCTTGAGCCGGAAGAGTGTGTAGTGGTGGAAGATGCGCCGGCGGGCGTGCTGTCAGGCCTTGCGGCTGGCTGCCATGTTATTGCCGTTAACGCACCGGCGGAGACACCGCGCCTTGAGCATGTCGATTATGTCTTACGATCGCTAACTGAACTGCTGATTCAAAAATTACCGGACGGCAGCGTGGAAGTGTTAAGAAAACACTGATCCTATGATTTAACCCCGCATCGGCGGGGTTTTTTTATGGCATGCTCTGGCGTTCTTCATTTTTCGCAAACAAGGACAGGTTTTGAATTCGGAACTGCTTTGGGTACTGTCGTTGCTTGGCATCACGGTAGTGCTGTTTGCCACCGGCAAGGTGAGAATGGATGCCGTTGCCCTGCTGGTCATTGTCGCTTTCGTCCTGAGCGGTACGCTAACCCTTAGCGAGGCTTTTTCCGGATTCAGCGACCCTAACGTGATTCTGATTGCCGCACTTTTTATCATTGGCGACGGCCTGGTTCGAACGGGCGTGGCGACCAAAATGGGGTCCTGGCTGGTGGACGTAGCCGGCAGCAGCGAAACCAAAATGCTTGTCCTCCTGATGATTACCGTCGCCGGGCTGGGCGCCTTTATGAGTTCCACAGGCGTTGTCGCTATCTTTATTCCCGTGGTGCTGAGCGTTTCCATGCGGATGAAAACGGCTCCGTCGCGCCTGATGATGCCGCTCAGCTTTGCCGGACTTATCAGCGGCATGATGACGCTGGTCGCCACGCCGCCTAACCTTGTGATCAACAGCGAACTGCTGCGTGAAGGATTACAGGGGTTCAACTTCTTTAGCGTAACGCCCGTTGGCCTGGTCGTGCTCGTGCTGGGCGTCGCTTATATGCTTTTTGCCCGTTTTGCCCTTAACGGCCAGCACAAAGATGAAGGTAAAGCGGGCTGGAAGCGACGCACTTTTCGCGATTTGATAAAAGAGTATCGCCTGACCGGCCGCGCCCGTCGCCTGGCGATTCGTCCCGGATCGCCGATGGTGGGCCATCGTCTGGATGATTTGAAACTGCGTGAACGCTATGGCGCCAACGTTATCGGCCTTGAACGCTGGCGCCGGTTTCGCCGGGTGATAGTGAACGTTACCGGGATAACCGAGTTTCGCGCCAGGGACGTGCTGCTGATTGATATGTCCGCATCCGAGGTTGATCTGCGCGAATTCTGTAGTGAACAGATGCTTGAGCCGATGATCCTGCGCGGAGAATATTTCTCTGACCAGGCGCTGGATGTAGGCATGGCGGAAGTGTCGATGATCCCGAATTCAGAACTGCTCGGGCAGACCCTGCGTGAAATTGGTTTTCGTACCCGCTATGGGCTGAATGTCGTTGGCCTTAAGCGCAACGGCGAGGCGCAGGAAGGCCTGCTGGTGGACGAATCTCTTCAGCTTGGCGATATCCTGCTGGTGGTCGGTAACTGGAAGCTAATCAGCCAGCTGAATAAAAAAAGCCGTGACTTCTTAGTGCTCAACCTGCCGGTGGAAGAGGGGGAAGCGTCGCCGGCGCATAGCCAGGCGCCGCACGCCATTTTTTGCCTGGCACTGATGGTCGCGCTGATGTTAACCGACGACATTCCCAATCCAGTCGCGGCGATCGTTGCCTGCCTGCTGATGGGGAAATTCCGCTGTATCGACATGGAAAGCGCCTACAAAGCGATTCACTGGCCGAGCATCATTTTAATTGTCGGCATGATGCCGTTTGCCCTGGCGCTGCAAAAAACCGGCGGCGTGGATTTAATCGTGGGCGGCTTAATGAAGTTTGGCGGCGGCTACGGGCCTTATATTATGCTCGTCTGCCTGTTTGTGATGTGCGCGGCTATCGGGCTATTTATCTCGAACACCGCCACGGCGGTATTAATGGCGCCTATCGCCCTGGCTGCGGCAAAATCAATGGGCGTTTCGCCTTATCCGTTTGCGATGATTGTGGCGCTTGCCGCATCAGCCGCCTTTATGACGCCGGTTTCTTCACCGGTAAATACGCTGGTACTGGGGCCGGGTAATTACAAATTCAGCGACTTTGTGAAATTAGGCGTGCCCTTTACCGTCATTGTGATGGTGGTAAGCGTCGTGATGGTGCCGATGCTGTTTCCGTTTTAGTTTGCTTCCCTCGCCTGGAGAGGGCGTGTGAACGTTAAAGCGGGGAATCCTGGCTAATTTCATCAAGCGAAAGCTGGAAGCTGGGCACGAACACCTGCATGAAATAGTCCATCTCTTCGCTGTGTCTGTCCGCAAGGGTCTTTTCCAGGCGGCCTTTAGCCAGGAGGAATTCGTTATTGCCGGCCGATAATTCTTCCAGGCATTTCAGATACGCACACAGCGCATCCGCCTGTTTAACGGTGGCTTTTTCTTCCTCGCTGTACTGATGCTCATCGATCAGCGGCGCCCAGATATCCCGCAGTTCCTCTGGCACCATATCGATTAATTTCTGCTGGGCAATCTTCTCGATGGCTTTATATTCATGGGCGATTTGCGAATTAAAGTATTTAACCGGCGTCGGGAGATCGCCGGTCAGCACTTCGCTGGCGTCATGATAGAGGGCCAGGAGCGCAACGCGTTCGGCATTCACATGGCCGTTGAATTTGCGGTTTTTGATAGCGGCAAGGGCATGAGCCACCATCGCCACCTGCAGGCTGTGCTCTGACACGTTTTCAGTGCGCACGTTGCGCATGAGCGGCCAGCGATTGATGAGCTTCAGGCGGGAAAGATGGGCGAAGAAATGGCTTTGACTCATGAGGGCACCTGGAATCTGGCAAAGAGCACCATTGTGCGAGGAGAAAGGGGAAGATGCAAACCTCTTCCCCGCTAACCGGCTACTGGCGGTAATGTTCCAGGAATCTACCCAGCTTATTGATGGACATTTCCAGTTCGTCCACGCGTGGTAGCGTCACGATACGCACATGGTCGGGCCACGGCCAGTTAAAAGCCGTTCCCTGCACCAGCAGCACTTTTTCCTGTAGCAGAAAATCGAGCACCATTTTCTGATCGTCATGGATGTTAAAGCGCTTCGCGTCGATTTTCGGGAACATATACAACGCACCGCGCGGCTTCACGCAAGAGACGCCTGGAATATCGTTAATCAGTTCCCATGCGCGGTTGCGCTGCTCATAAAGACGACCGCCCGGCACGATGAATTCGCTGATGCTCTGGTAGCCGCCAAGCGCGGTCTGAATGGCGTGCTGAGCCGGGACGTTAGCGCACAGGCGCATTGAAGCCAGCATTTCCAGCCCTTCAATATAACCTTTGGCGTGTTTCTTTGGCCCGTTGAGCACCATCCAGCCCTGGCGGAAACCGGCGACGCGGTAAGTTTTGGACAGGCCGTTAAAGGTGATGGTTAACAAATCTGGCGCCATGGCGGCAATAGAATGATGCTGCGCTTCATCGTAGAGGATTTTGTCATAAATCTCATCGGCAAAGATGATGAGGTTGTGCTGACGGGCCAGCTCAACGATTTCCATGAGTAATTCTTTTGAATACACCGCACCGGTTGGGTTGTTTGGGTTAATAATCACAATGCCACGGGTACGCGGGGTGATTTTGGCACGAATATCATCGAGATCGGGGAACCAGTCGGCGGATTCGTCACAAAGATAATGTACCGCTTTACCGCCCGAAAGCGAGACGGCGGCCGTCCACAGCGGGTAATCCGGCGCCGGGACCAGCATTTCATCGCCGCTGTTGAGCAGCGCCTGCATCGACTGGACAATCAGCTCAGAAACACCGTTACCGATATAAATATCTTCGACGGTCACATCCCGCATGCCCTGCGCCTGATAATGTTGCATGATGGCCTTGCGCGCGGAGTAAAGCCCTTTCGAGTCGCAGTATCCCTGCGCGCCAGGAAGGTTGCGGATTACATCGACAAGGATTTCATCCGGGGCTTCAAAACCGAACGGGGCGGGGTTACCGATATTCAGCTTAAGGACTTTATTGCCTTCCTCTTCCAGGCGTTTCGCCTCTTTGAGAACCGGACCGCGGATGTCATAACAAACATTATCTAATTTGCTGGATTTTTCGATAGGGGACATGGAGCTTCGACCTTAAATGTTAGCGTTGCTTCCTGCCGTGGAAGCAACCAGGCAACAATGTACTCCTGGCCGACGCAGATTTGAACCCAGACGAAGCGCATAAGTGCAATTTATCTGCAGCAGGATGTAAAACAAAAAGGCTTTTTGATTTTATCTTTTAGTCATTAATGTTGTCATTAATCCAATAATCCAGATAATAATCTGGATATATGTTTTGATTTTGATTTTATATCCTGAAATATTGCGGGTTACGAAGCGGCTGCTTCTGTTAGCCAAAAGTACAGTATTGAAAAACGACCAAGTAAAAATGAATATTCACGCGAGCAATCGCAGCGCTGGCAGCAACAGCACGCTCTCCAGAAGCCAGTCAAATGCCCAGGGCAATAATCTGAAATACCTAAAAAAGTAAGTCTCTCACATTTATATATTGAGCGATAATATATTGTGAAAACGGCTGACGCTACGCCTGTTATTTATTCATAGCCATGTGCGGTAATATATGTATAGAACTTTTAAAGTAATTTTTCATTGAAATCATTCAGGTTTCTCGAAATATTTTCAAGTTAGGTGAATTAATTTTAAAAAAATCCGTAGGTAATAAAAGACGAGGGAAAGAAACCGGCGGCAGGAATAAGACGGTGATATTAGACAAAACGGCATAACGCCCCGCTCGACCAGGATCTGCGTCGCCAAAAATCAGAAGGAGGCAGCCACCGGCGGGGAGACTTAATTCAGCATTCAATAAGGGGGAAGTGACAGGCAGGACGCCGTGTTAACTGCGGTAAGCGGCTCCACCCCAGCCGCAGCCTCTTCCGGCAGGGAAACCTGCCGTTCACGATAAAGCGCTGCGGCCGCTGGCAGATAGCAGGTCAACCGGTATGAACCTCACCGGCGCGGCCGGCCCCGGGCTTGCCATCAAGTCCGGCTATTCCTGAGCGTTTGTGGTGTCTGCGGCCTGGATTGCCGTCAGGAGAAACGGAACTGGCGCACCGCACCGTCTCTCCTGATTGCACCTTTATGATTTATTGAGCGAGATGCTTAATATTTTCTCTTTTGCTCCCTCAACAAAAACATCCGCATCCCACTGCTTATTAAACCCTTCTTTAATACCCACGTACAATGTGTCAAGGTCTGAAGATAACGCCATTTGGTTCGGATACACCGGCGTGTTAAATTCTTTTTTGACAGAATACGTTTTCGCATCCACGACGCTTACCGTACCGCTTCTGAAATTGGTTACGTATATTTCATTATATTTAGGATTGTATTTAACCGCATTCGCGCCTTTGCCGGTGTGAACATAGGCAAGCTGCTTGCCGTTATGCAGGTCAAAAATATAAAGCCCGTCATTTTTCCCCGTTTTATCTTTATGGCTGAAAACGACCACGAATATTCTGCCGGAAGCAGAATCCACGCTCAGGCTCTGAACGCTGGGGATTGCAGGGCTGGCGTTTGTTAACGGGATAGTTCGTAATACTTTGCGGGTTACGGCATCAATTTCATTGATGTATTCTTTACCGCCGATATAAATCCTTTGGGTGTTATCGTCAAAAGCCAGCCCGTAGGCCGTGGTTTTATACGCATCTTTTACTTCGCCCAGGGATTTCAGCGACGTGCCGTCGAGCACCAGCAGCTTTTGCACCGTTCGATGGCCGTCTGAACTTTTCAGCATGTTGCTATAGCTGATAAACAGCGCGTTCGCCGCCGGGCTGTACACCATATGCCTCAGGTGTTCAGCTTTGGGGTCGGCGGCATCAGGATTATTGAAACTTAGCCTGTCGCTGGTTTTCACCACCTTCCCGGAAACCGTATCCAGCATGCTGATACGCAATGAGGCGGCCTGAGTATGCCCCACATAGATTCTGTCGGCTTGTGGATTAATAGCCAGCGAAAATGCCCGGTACGGCGCAGCATATTTTTTTTCAATAGCGAGGCTCGCCGGAGAAAAAGAGTACAGATAACCTTTATTATCCTCACGATGAACCCGATCCATCACGGCGGCAAAGACTTTATTATGCTTGCTGTCGTATGCCAGCTCATAAATACCTTCTTCGGCCTGCTGTAGATAATTTGTTTTTAAATGAAAACGGCTTTCTTTCGGCAGGGGCGGCGGCTCCATCGCCATCGCCCGCGCTGATATACCGGCGGTAACAAACATGACCATAAGGTAAGAAGATAGTTTTTTAAGTTGCATAATGCCTCCTTTCAGTCTCAACAACCTGTTGCGTATAAATAATTACGCTCTCTTATTCCGTTCGGTTACGGCAGGCGAATGCCGGGGTTGCGCTTATCTTATTTCCGGGATGGTTAACCGGTCTGGCCTCGGATGCGCTACGGCGGCCGCATCAATTCCTGTCCTGCCACACGCCTTCAGATAGGCAGTGTTTCATTTATTTGTTGATAATGCAAATGGTTATCATTACCATTCATCCTGATTCTGCTTAATTATTCCCCAGGGTGACTCCTTGTTGTTCGGCCAGAGGCCCGTAAGGGAAGGCGGAATCTGGAAACAGGCCCGCGATAAATAAGAGGCCTGAAGGCTAAGTTAAATTTCCCGGCGTGCCGCCGCGCGTATTTAGCGCCTGGCGCAACCGGGCAATAAAGAATTATTACCTGGTTAGTCCGCTTAATTTTCTGGGAAAACGTGTCAGCACGAAAATAAATCAATGGATCGTACTAAAATGATAAGGATGACAGCATGAATAACCTCTATCCCATCCGTAACCAGTTCAAAAAAAGGATGTTAATAACGTTATTGCTTGCGGCAATGCACCTGCCGGGGGCCAGCGCCGCGAGTGAACAAGTGGCCGCGGCGTCCGCCGCCGAACCGGATGACGATATCGATGTGATGATTGTCACCGCCACCGAGCTTAAAGCGGGCAGCAGTCATGCCATTGGCATGCAGGAATTACAGGGCAAAGGGGCCAACGATTTTGGTTCCATTATGCGCTATGAGCCATTGATCGGCGCAACCGGCGTCAGCGGCGGCTCCGGCAACGGCAAAAGCGGCTTCGATCGCGGGGGCTATACCGGCTACAACATTCGCGGGATGGAAAGCAACCGCGTCGGCATTGACGTTGACGGCATCGCCCAGCCAAACGCGACCGGACGCAGCTACGTCAGCCGCGCCGGGCTAAACACCTTCGGCATTGGCCGCGACTATATCGATCCGTACATGTACGGCAGCGTTAATATTCAGTCCGGCGCCACGTCGACCGAAACGGCCAACGTCGCCATCGGCGGCAACGTCTCTTTCCGCCCGAAATCACCTGATTATTATCTGCGTCCGGGCGAAACCCACGCCTTTAGCTACCAGAGCGGCTATGATTCTGCGGATCGCAGCTGGCATAACGGGCTTACCGCATCCGGCGGCGATGAAACCCTGCGCGGGATTCTGGTCTACAGCCGCCGCGACGGACAGGAAACCCGTAATAACAGCGATATAATCGATGCTTATCCGGCGAACTGGCATTCCGATGCGGTGATGGCCTCCGGGATCTGGCAGCCCAACGATGAGCATAAGGTGACCACTACCCTCGACTACTATCATAAAACCAACCACACCCATTTCGATATCTGGAATAGCGGCGGTAACAGCAAGATTGGCGACGCTAAGCAGACCAGCCAGACCCGGCGCTGGGGCATCAGCCTCAAGGACGACTGGACGCCGCTGAATGACTATATCGACAGCATGTCGACCAAAGTCTATTACCAGCATACCGAGGCCCACGACTGGACTTACATGCCGGACAGCATTACCCGCATCATGGAAACGATAAACTCCGGCTATGATACGGATAGCTGGGGGATTCAGTCCGCGCTGGCAAAATCTCTTGGCCGTCATGACCTGAGCACGGGTTTTAACGCCGGCATCACCAAAACCCAGCGTCCGTTCAGCCAGTCGCCCGTTCCGAGCGTCTACGGTGAAATCATGCAGCCGGATGCGGACAGCCGCAGCGACACCATCAGCGGCTTCGTGCAGGATAAAATTAATGTCGATCTTCCCGACGGCCACAGCTTCGCGGTCATTCCCGGCGTGCGCGTGATATACCAGTCGACCCGGCCTGAAGATCTTTCCGACCTGACCACCAGCAGCGGCCTGCTTACGGAGTCGTCCCTCTCCAGGCTGTACGGCAAAAATACCGACACCCAGGCGCTGCCGTCGTTAACCTTCCAGTACTCTCTGACGCCGCGCCTGATGACCTATCTGCAATACCAGCGCGGCGCGCAGTTCCCGAACGCCAGCCAGCTGTTCGGCTCGTGGAATCTCGGCTCAAGCTACGCGGGGCGGAAGCAGTATGCGCTGATCGGTAATACCGATCTGGAGACCGAAACCAGCGATAGCCTGGAGTGGGGCATTAAAGGGGAAGTGACGGAAGGCATCACTCTGCGCACCTCCCTGTTTTACAACAGCTATGAGGATTTTATCGCCTATACTCGCTATTCCCGAGCCGCCAATCCGGGGATATTCAGCAACGTACCGTCGAATATCTATACTATCTTCCAGGCGGAAAACCGCGATAAAGCCTATATCTACGGCGGCGAAATCAGCGCCAGATTCAACGTTGGCACCTGGTTCGAACAGGTGGACGGCCTGAGCGCAACGCTCGCCTATGGCTACAGCGAAGGGAAATCCAAATCCACCTATGACGGCGACAAATACGTCGACCTCGACAGCGTGGCGCCGATGAAGGCGATCGTTGGCGTGGCGTGGAACGACCCGGCGAAACGCTACGGTACCGGGCTGACCGCTACCTTTGTTAAAGGTAAACGGGCCACCGCGACCAACCGCGAATCCTACCTTAACAACGGCTCAACCCTCACCAACGCCACCGGCGAGTATATGCGCGTGCCCGGCTACGGCATGCTGGACTGGAGCGCGTACTGGCAGGTGACGAAGAACGTTCGCCTCAACGGCGGCGTTTATAATCTGACGGATCGTCAATACTGGGATTATCTGAGCAGCAGAACGCTTGAAGGCACTACAAATCAGGACGCTTACGACAAAGCGCTGGCGGCGATGCCCGGCCGGACATGGCAGCTTGGCGTTAACATCGACTTCTAATGCCGTAACGTCTGCTCCTTCCCCGTTTTGTATGCCGGGGAAGTTTCCTTACCGGATATCCATTCACCGTCTGGTCAGCTATCGGCTAAGCCGGCAACAAACACCGGCTGGCATCTTTGCTAAGCCGGCGGCCTGGCCGTGCCGTATTCTTTGCGATCCTCTGTTCAGGCCGGATAGTTGTAAAAACGGGCCAACCTGCCCGGCGGCCGCCATTGTTTATTTTTGTAAATATTTAACAACCAAGCAACGGAAGATAAATTCTCTGTAAAATGCCCGTCCGCGCTTCTTTCTTAACATATTAATAAACAACGCTCAGCCCGTTTCCTTAGGGGCCAGCGGTGATGGGGAGTTAAAGAGTTGTTTAGAATCTTAATCGGAGATGTAATTAATAAATGCCCGGGAGATTATTAAGCAGATTTTATTATTGAAGTTGCCAATTTCAGCAATAGCCAAAAATAAGGGTTAACGGTAAGCTTAAAAAGAGAATGAGATCAGATAATTCGCAATAGAGCTTATAAATCAACACAATTTGAGGTAAGATGCACAACCTGTTATGGTCGTTCTAATGTTTTCAGCCATAAGTAATGGCCTGCTTTATAAGGCGTTGCTGTTTACCTTTGTATATCAGACTAGCGCTACCCCAGCCTTATGAACGGCGCTTTCCCATATCCGGGATGCGAGAAAATAAATAAGACCCGATCCTGAAGCAGATTTATGGTAACGGCTAAAATCAATTTAATCGACCGATGGTCAATCTCTTCGTTCATAGGTTGAATTAGCCAGAGTAATACCCCGCAGAGCGCGCTTCACATAATTGCGCGACCCTGACGGGAAAATAAAATATTAAAACCAGGACACCGGTCTCAAAAATAGCACGATTTTTTAAGAGACGTTCTGTAAATGGAATTGCTTTATCTCTTTGATAAATCACAGCAATAGAACTAAGGCAGACTCGTAAGAGCAACCTACTAGTGAAAAAATTATGATTAACGCAAATCGCCCGATACTTAATCTCGATCTCGATCTATTGAGGACTTTTGTCGCGGTCGCCGATCTCAATACTTTTGCGGCCGCCGCAGCGGCGGTATGCCGCACCCAATCCGCGGTCAGTCAGCAGATGCAGCGCCTTGAGCAGTTGGTAGGAAAAGAGCTCTTTGCACGTCATGGCCGTAACAAGCTGTTAACCGAACATGGCATTCAGCTATTGGGATATGCGCGAAAAATTCTGCGTTTTAATGATGAAGCCTGCACTTCGCTTATGTTTAGTAATTTACAGGGCGCGCTGACCATCGGGGCTTCTGATGAAACCGCAGATACTATTCTTCCCTTTCTTCTTAACAGAATCAGCTCGGTTTATCCTAAACTGGCGCTGGATGTGCGGGTCAAACGCAATCCTTTCATACTTGATATGCTCAACCAGCAGGAAGTTGACCTGGTTGTCACCACCTCGAAGCCTGCCCATTTTGAATCGATTGTCCTGCGCACATCGCCAACGCTATGGTATTGCGCGGCAGATTATGTCTTTCAGAAAGGCGAGGCAGTGCCGCTGGTAATGCTCGACGATCCAAGTCCGTATCGCGACATGGTGATTGAGCACCTCAATGCGGAGCACATTCAGTGGCGCATCTCTTATGTCGCTTCAACGCTTGCAGCGGTCAGAGCAGCGGTGAAAGCGGGCCTTGGGATCACCGCGCGGCCTGTCGAGATGATGAGCTCCGAACTGCGCGTCCTCGGCTCGGCAGATGGGCTTCCCGTTATGCCGGATACGCGCTATCTGCTTTGCCGTAATCCGCAGACGAATAACGAGCTGGCGCAGGCAATTTTCAGCGCTATGGAAACTAATCCCAGCCCTTATAGCTATGCCATCACCGCTGATGAAAGGGACGGCCCTTCGTTAGCTGAAGACAGGGCAGAGTAGTTTTCATGCTTTGTTAGTAACAAAATGTTAACTGTAAAAACAGGCCGCTTGAGAAATTATTTGCTCCAGCGGCCTGTTTTTTAATCACTTAAGCTTTTTCCGCCTTTTCGGACAGGAAAAATAATTCACAAACAACAGCTTAAGAAACAACGCTCCGCTTTGCTTTTTCCCCGCCATCGCTGCCTATAACCGCAAAAATATGTTAAAAAACACCCGCTATTGTTGTTTCTTTTTGCAGTGAATTAACCAAACCGTGTCTCAGATCAAGAAAATACTCCCAATGAGGGGGAGGAATAGTTGGGATTTCCTGCCAAAATAGACGGGCTGTTTAAAATTTTCCACACAACGGACACGATTCAACCTCATTAAAGTCAGGTTAATAATTCTGTATCATCGAGTTTTAACGCATTAAATGTTAATGAAATGGTGACAATGTAAACTAATGTGTGGATACTTTTGTTAAAGTTGACAAAAGGTTATAGAAAGGAGTAAAAAACCCCATCAATTTGCTGGTAAAATTTTAATTCCGGCAGTTATTGTAAGGTTAATTGTTCCTCCCCATGAATCGATGTGGTGTTCATCTGCCAACAAGAGTAGAGATTTTGGCGCCACTTTTGATGAGTAAGCAATGAGTATGTCAACATCCACTGAAGTTATCGCTCATCACTGGGCGTTCGCTGTCTTTCTTATTGTTGCCACTGGCCTGTGCTGCGTCATGCTGCTCGGGGCATGGTTCCTTGGCGGGAGAGCCAGGGGCCGGCACAAGAATACCCCCTTCGAGTCAGGTATCGACTCCGTTGGTTCCGCGCGTTTACGCCTTTCCGCTAAGTTTTACCTGGTGGCCATGTTCTTCGTTATTTTCGACGTGGAAGCCCTGTATCTCTATGCCTGGTCTACTTCCATTCGGGAAAGTGGCTGGATTGGTTTCGTGGAAGCCGCAATTTTCATTTTAGTGCTACTGGCTGGTCTGGTGTATCTGGCGCGTATTGGCGCGCTCGATTGGACTCCTGCGCGTTCGCGTCGTGAGAAAATCAACCCGGAAACCGACAGTAGAACTCAACGTCATACGCGCTAACAGCGAGGCAATAAGATGGACTATACGCTCACCCGCATAGACCCCAACAACGGTGAGAATGACCGTTATCCCCTGCAAAAACAGGAAATCGTAACCGATCCTCTTGACCAAGAAATTAACCGTAGCGTGTACATGGGCAAGCTCGAACATGCGCTGCACGATATGGTTAACTGGGGGCGTAAAAACTCAATCTGGCCTTACAACTTTGGCCTTTCTTGCTGCTACGTTGAGATGGTGACTTCGTTTACCGCCGTGCATGACGTGGCGCGTTTCGGCGCAGAAGTTCTGCGTGCTTCACCTCGTCAGGCCGACCTGATGGTAATAGCCGGCACCTGCTTTACCAAAATGGCGCCGGTTATTCAGCGTCTTTACGATCAGATGCTTGAGCCGAAATGGGTTATCTCCATGGGCGCTTGCGCAAACTCTGGCGGCATGTACGACATCTACTCCGTTGTGCAGGGCGTGGATAAATTCCTGCCGGTTGATGTTTACATCCCGGGCTGCCCGCCGCGTCCTGAAGCCTATATGCAGGCGCTGATGCTGCTGCAAGAGTCGATTGGTAAAGAGCGTCGCCCGCTGTCGTGGGTGGTTGGCGATCAGGGCGTTTACCGCGCCAACATGCAATCAGAGCGCGAGCGTAAGCGTGGCGAACGAATTGCTGTGACCAACCTGCGGACACCAGACGAGATTTAATTTGCGCCTGTAGTCAGAACTGGCTTCGCATATCAATAATATTAGCGCGAAGCACTGGCCGACAGTCACCACAGAACCATTTGCAATGGTGAGAAATATGACCGATTTAACCGCGCAAGATGCCGCCCAGCAAAGCTGGCAAACCCGTGACCATTTAGATGATCCGGTGATAGGCGAACTGCGTAACCGTTTTGGGCCGGATGCCTTTACCGTTCAGCCTACCCGCACCGGGGTTCCGGTAGTCTGGGTCAAGCGTGAACAGCTACTGGAAGTGGGCGATTTCTTAAAAAGACTGGCCAAACCTTATGTCATGCTGTTCGACCTGCATGGCATGGACGAGCGTCTTCGTACTCACCGCGACGGTTTACCGGCCGCGGATTTTTCCGTTTTCTACCACCTGATTTCCATTGAACGCAATCGCGATATCATGCTCAAGGTGGCATTATCTGAAAACGATCTGAACGTGCCGACGTTCACCAAACTTTTCCCGAACGCCAACTGGTACGAGCGTGAAACCTGGGAAATGTTTGGCATCACCTTTAACGGCCACCCGCATCTGACGCGCATCATGATGCCGCCAACGTGGGAAGGTCACCCGCTGCGTAAAGACTACCCGGCGCGCGCCACCGAATTCGATCCGTTTGAGTTAACCAGACAGAAAGAAGATTTAGAGATGGAAGCGCTGACCTTCAAACCAGAAGACTGGGGTATGAAGCGCAGCAGCGAGCATGAAGATTTCATGTTCCTGAACCTCGGGCCAAACCACCCGTCCGCGCACGGTGCGTTCCGTATTATCCTGCAGCTTGACGGCGAAGAAATTGTCGATTGCGTGCCGGATATCGGTTATCACCACCGTGGCGCAGAGAAAATGGGCGAGCGTCAGTCCTGGCATAGCTACATTCCGTACACCGACCGTATCGAGTACCTCGGCGGCTGCGTGAACGAAATGCCGTACGTGCTGGCGGTTGAAAAACTGGCGGGTATCAAGGTTCCTGAGCGCGTAGACGTTATCCGCGTCATGCTTTCTGAACTGTTCCGTATCAACAGCCACCTGCTGTACATCTCCACGTTCATTCAGGACGTCGGCGCGATGACCCCGGTATTCTTTGCGTTTACCGATCGCCAGAAAATCTACGATCTGGTGGAAGCTATTACCGGCTTCCGTATGCACCCGGCCTGGTTCCGTATCGGCGGCGTGGCGCACGACCTGCCGAACGGCTGGGAACGTCTGCTGAAAGAATTCCTGGACTGGATGCCAAAACGTCTGGATTCCTATGTGAAAGCCGCCCTGCGTAACACCATCCTGAAAGGGCGTTCTCAGGGCGTTGCGGCTTACGGTAAGAAAGAGGCGCTGGAGTGGGGCACAACCGGCGCTGGCCTGCGCGCAACCGGTATCGACTTCGATATCCGTAAAGCGCGTCCTTATTCTGGCTATGAAAACTTCGACTTCGAAATCCCGGTCGGCGGAGGCGTGAGCGACTGCTACACCCGCGTGATGCTGAAAGTAGAAGAGCTGCGCCAGAGCCTGCGTATTCTTGACCAGTGCCTGAAAAATATGCCAGCCGGCCCGTTCAAAGCGGATCATCCGCTGACCACGCCGCCGCCGAAAGAGCGCACGCTGCAGCATATCGAAACCCTGATTACTCACTTCCTGCAGGTTTCCTGGGGCCCGGTTATGCCGGCCAACGAATCCTTCCAGATGATTGAGGCAACCAAGGGGATTAACAGTTACTACCTGACCAGCGATGCCAGCACCATGAGCTACCGTACCCGCATTCGAACCCCGAGCTTTGCGCACCTGCAGCAAATCCCGGCGGCTATCCGCGGCAGCCTGGTTTCTGACCTGATTGTCTATCTGGGTAGTATCGATTTTGTAATGTCTGATGTGGATCGCTAACTATGCACGATAACCAACAACCCCAGGCTGAAGTTTTTGAGCTGAGTCAAGCTGAGCGTGAAGCGATTGAGCACGAAAAACACCATTACGAAGATGCTCGCGCCGCGTCCATCGAAGCGCTGAAGATCGTTCAGAAACAGCGCGGCTGGGTGCCGGACGGCGCAATTTACGCCATCGCTGATGTGCTGGGCATTCCTGCCAGCGACGTAGAAGGCGTAGCCACCTTCTATAGTCAGATTTTCCGCCAGCCGGTAGGCCGCCACGTTATTCGCTACTGCGACAGCGTGGTTTGCCATATTACGGGCTACCAGGGTATTCAGTCCGCTATCGAAGCAAAACTGAACATCAAGCCGGGTCAAACCACGTTTGATGGCCGCTTTACCCTGCTGCCGACCTGCTGCCTGGGCAACTGCGACAAGGGGCCGACCATGATGATTGATGAGGATACTCACAGCTATCTGACGCCGGAAGCGATCCCCGATCTGCTGGAGCAGTATAAATGAAGACGATTATCGTGACTCCCGAAACCCATCCGCTGACCTGGCGGCTGCGCGATGACAAACAGCCGGTCTGGCTGGATGAGTATCGCAGCAAAAACGGTTATGAAGGTGCGCGTAAAGCTCTGACCGGCATGGCGCCGGACGAGATCGTTAACGCGGTGAAAGACGCGGGCCTGAAAGGGCGCGGCGGCGCAGGTTTCTCCACGGGTCTGAAGTGGAGCCTGATGCCGAAAGACGAATCCATGAATATCCGTTACCTGCTGTGTAACGCCGATGAAATGGAGCCGGGCACCTATAAAGACCGCCTGCTGATGGAGCAACTGCCGCACCTGCTGGTGGAAGGTATGCTCATTTCTGCTTTCGCGCTGAAAGCTTACCGTGGCTACATCTTCCTGCGTGGTGAATACATCGAGGCGGCAGTACATCTGCGCCGTGCGATTGCGGAAGCCACCGAAGCGGGCCTGCTTGGCAAAAACATTCTCGGTTCAGGTTTTGATTTTGAGCTGATCGTGCACACCGGCGCCGGGCGTTATATCTGCGGTGAAGAAACCGCGCTGATTAACTCCCTGGAAGGCCGTCGTGCGAACCCACGGTCAAAACCTCCTTTCCCTGCATCAAGCGGCGTCTGGGGCAAACCAACCTGCGTTAACAACGTCGAAACTTTGTGTAACGTTCCGGCGATTCTGGCCAATGGCGTGGAGTGGTATCAGGGTATCGGCGGCGGCATGAGTAAAGATGCCGGCACCAAGCTGATGGGCTTCTCCGGGCGCGTGAAAAATCCCGGCGTCTGGGAATTACCTTTCGGCACTACCGCGCGCGAGATCCTCGAAGATTACGCCGGCGGTATGCGCGACGGTCTGAAATTCAAAGCCTGGCAGCCGGGCGGGGCAGGGACAGACTTCCTGACCGAATCCCACCTCGATTTACCGATGGAATTTGAAAGCATCGGCAAAGCGGGCAGCCGTCTGGGTACTGCGCTTGCGATGGCCGTCGACCATGAAATCGGCATGGTGCCGCTGGTCCGTAACCTGGAAGAGTTCTTTGCCCGTGAGTCCTGCGGCTGGTGCACACCTTGCCGTGACGGCCTGCCGTGGAGCGTAAAAATTCTACGCGCCCTGGAGCGTGGCGAAGGCCAGCCTGGAGATATCGAGACGCTTGAGCAGCTGTGTCGTTTCCTGGGACCGGGTAAAACCTTCTGTGCGCATGCGCCAGGCGCGGTTGAGCCATTGCAGAGTGCGATTAAATATTTCCGCGACGAATTCGAAGCAGGCATTGCCAAACAGGACTTCGGTAACACGCGTGCCATTAATGGCATTCAGCCGAACCTGTTAAAAACGCGCTGGTGATATAACCCCTCATCCCGGCTCCCTTAACAGAGGGAGAAATCCGGGCGGTGTCCTCTCCCAGGGCACCAGCCCATTCCTTCTTCCTCAGGGAGAGGGTTAGGGCGAGGGCGGTATTGCACAAGAATTTTTGATTAACGCCTGAATTTATTCAGGCCAACTGGAAGCATGCTGACTATGGCTACGATTCATGTAGACGGCAAAGAATATGAGGTTAACGGGGCGGACAACCTGCTTGAAGCTTGTCTCTCCTTAGGCCTTGATATTCCTTATTTTTGCTGGCACCCGGCGCTGGGCAGCGTCGGTGCTTGCCGCCAGTGTGCGGTGAAGCAATATCAAAACGCAGAAGATACCCGTGGCCGCCTGGTGATGTCTTGTATGACACCAGCATCCGACGGCACCTTTATCTCCATTGACGATGGCGAAGCAAAGCAGTTCCGCGAAAGCGTTGTGGAATGGTTGATGACCAACCACCCGCACGACTGTCCGGTCTGTGAAGAAGGCGGCAACTGCCACCTGCAGGATATGACGGTGATGACCGGCCATAGCTTCCGCCGCTATCGTTTCACCAAGCGTACTCACCGCAATCAGGATCTCGGCCCGTTCGTTTCTCACGAAATGAACCGCTGCATCGCCTGCTACCGCTGCGTGCGTTACTACAAAGATTATGCAGACGGCAAAGACCTGGGCGTGTATGGCGCTCACGACAACGTCTACTTTGGTCGTCCGGAAGACGGCACGCTGGAAAGCGAGTTCTCCGGCAACCTGGTAGAAATTTGCCCGACCGGCGTGTTCACCGATAAAACCCACTCCGAGCGTTACAACCGTAAGTGGGATATGCAGTTTGCGCCAAGCATCTGCCAGCAGTGCTCTCTGGGCTGTAACACCAGCCCTGGCGAACGCTACGGTGAACTGCGTCGTATCGAAAACCGCTATAACGGCACGGTTAACCATTACTTCCTGTGTGACCGCGGCCGTTTCGGCTACGGCTATGTGAACCTGAAAGACCGTCCTCGTCAGCCGATTCAGCGCCGTGGCGACGATCTGATCGTTCTGAACGCCGAACAGGCGATGCAGGGCGCGGCGGATATTCTGCGCCAGTCGAAGAAGGTGATCGGTATCGGCTCTCCACGCGCCAGCGTAGAAAGCAACTTTGCGCTGCGTGAACTGGTCGGTGCGGATAACTTCTATACCGGCATCGCTGCTGGTGAGCAGGCGCGTCTGCAACTGATGCTTAAAGTGCTGCGTGAAAGCGGTATCCATACGCCCGCGCTGCGTGAAATCGAATCTTACGATGCGGTGCTGATTCTGGGCGAAGACGTTACCCAGACCGGCGCTCGTGCCGCGCTGGCGATTCGCCAGGCGGTGAAGGGCAAAGCGCGTGAAATGGCAGCGGCACAAAAAGTGGCCGACTGGCAGATTGCGGCAATCCTCAACATTGGTCAGCATGCGAAACATCCGCTGTTTGTCACCAACGTGGACAGCACGCGTCTGGACGACATTGCGGCATGGACCTATTGTGCGCCGGTAGAAGATCAGGCGCGCCTGGGCTTTGCCATTGCCAATGCGCTTGACAGCAACTCCCCGGCCGTAGAACTGGGAAGCGACCTGAAAAACAAGGTCGACGTGATCGTTCAGGCGCTGGCGGGTGCTAAAAAACCGCTTATCGTTTCCGGGACTAACGCCGGTAGCGAAGCGGTGATTCAGGCGGCGGCAAACGTCGCAAAAGCGCTGAAAGGCCGCGGGGCCGATGTCGGTATTACCATGGTTGCTCGCGCCGTGAACAGCGTTGGTCTGGGTATGATCGGCGGCGGGTCGCTTGACGACGCGCTCAGCGAACTGGAAAGCGGCGCTGCCGATGCGGTTGTGGTGCTGGAAAACGATCTGCATCGCCATGCAAGCGCCGCCCGCGTTGACGCAGCGCTCGCCAAAGCGCCGCTGGTGTTGGTTATCGACCATCAGCGTACTGCGATCATGGACAAAGCCCATCTGGTGCTGTCCACCGCGAGCTTTGCCGAGAGCGATGGTACGGTCATCAACAACGAAGGCCGCGCACAGCGCTTCTTCCAGGTTTATGATCCGGCGTACTACGACCATAACGTTGCGATGCTTGAAAGCTGGCGCTGGCTGCACGCCCTGCACAGCACCGTTCAGAGCCGTGAAGTGGACTGGACGCAGCTCGATCACGTTATCGATGCCTGTGTTCAGCGGCTTCCGCAGCTGGCCGGTATCAAAGAAGCTGCGCCTGACGCAAGCTTCCGCATTCGCGGTCAGAAACTGTCGCGTTCTCCAATCCGTTCAAGCGGACGTACGGCGATGCGCGCCAATATCAGCGTGCACGAACCGCGTCAGCCGCAGGATAAAGACACGATGTTCTCCTTCTCGATGGAAGGGAACAACCAGCCGTCCGCGCCGCGCTCGCAGATTCCATTCGCATGGGCACCGGGCTGGAACTCACCGCAGGCATGGAACAAATTCCAGGCCGAAGTGGGCGGCAAGCTGCGCCACGGCGATCCGGGCGTGCGTCTGATTGAAGCAACTGATACGGGCATTGATTTCTTCATGACCGTGCCGGAAACCTTCCAGGCAGAAGAGGGCAAATGGCGGATTGCGCCGTACTACCATCTGTTTGGTAGCGACGAGATGTCCCAACGTTCGCCGGTCTTCCAGAGCCGTATGGCCGCGCCGCACATCACGCTGAACCCGGCGGATGCCGCTAAGCTTGGCGTTAATGCGGGTAGCCTGATTTCCTTCAGCTACGAAGGCCAGACGCTGAGTCTGCCGCTGCAACTTTCCGCAGGGCTGGTAGCAGGGCAGGTTGGTCTGCCGGTGGGCATGCCTGGCATTGCCCCGGTGCTGGTGGGTGCTCGTCTTGAAAATCTGCAGGAGGCGGCGTTATGAGTTGGTTGACACCGGATGTTATCGACATTCTGCTGAGCATCCTTAAAGCAGTTGTGATCCTGCTAGTGGTCGTTGCCTGCGGCGCGTTCATGAGTTTCGGCGAACGTCGCCTGCTTGGTCTGTTCCAGAACCGTTATGGGCCGAACCGCGTAGGCTGGGGCGGCTCGCTCCAGCTGGTGGCGGACATGATCAAGATGTTCTTTAAAGAGGACTGGATTCCGCGTTTCTCCGATCGCGTTATCTTTACGCTTGCGCCAATGATTGCCTTTACCTCGTTGCTGCTGGCCTTTGCCATTGTGCCGGTCAGCCCGAACTGGGTGGTGGCAGACCTGAACATCGGCATTCTGTTCTTCCTGATGCTGGCAGGTCTGGCAGTTTATGCCGTTCTGTTCGCGGGCTGGTCAAGCAACAACAAATACTCACTCCTGGGTGCGATGCGTGCTTCTGCGCAGACGCTCAGCTACGAAGTGTTCCTTGGTCTTTCCCTGATGGGCGTGGTGGCACAGGCGGGGTCGTTCAATATGGGCGATATCGTTAACAACCAGGCGCACCTGTGGAACGTCATCCCGCAGTTCTTCGGCTTTATTACCTTTGCGATTGCGGGCGTTGCGGTTTGTCACCGTCACCCGTTTGACCAGCCGGAAGCCGAGCAGGAGCTGGCCGATGGTTATCACATCGAATATTCCGGCATGAAGTTCGGTCTGTTCTTCGTGGGTGAATACATCGGCATCGTCACCGTCTCTGCCCTGATTGTGACGCTGTTCTTTGGTGGCTGGAATGGCCCGTGGTTACCGCCGTTCATCTGGTTCGCGTTAAAAACCGCGTTCTTCATGATGATGTTCATTTTGATTCGCGCAGCGCTGCCTCGTCCACGTTATGACCAGGTGATGTCGTTCGGCTGGAAAATTTGCCTGCCGCTGACGCTTGTCAACTTGCTGGTGACCGCCGCGGTCATTCTCTATCAGGCACCATAAGGGGTGAAAAAACCATGACATTGAAAGAGTTAGTGGTTGGTTTCGGCACCCAGGTACGCAGTATCTGGATGATCGGTCTGCACGCTTTCGCCAAACGCGAAACGCAGATGTATCCGGAAGAACCAGTGTATCTGCCGCCACGCTATCGCGGTCGTATCGTGCTGACGCGCGATCCGGACGGCGAAGAGCGTTGCGTTGCCTGTAACCTGTGTGCGGTTGCCTGTCCCGTTGCCTGTATCTCTTTGCAAAAGGCAGAGACAAAAGACGGCCGCTGGTATCCGGAATTCTTCCGCATCAACTTCTCACGCTGCATTTTCTGCGGCCTGTGCGAAGAAGCCTGTCCGACTACCGCAATTCAGCTGACCCCGGACTTCGAGCTGGGCGAGTTTAAGCGTCAGGATCTGGTATATGAAAAAGAGGACCTGCTGATCTCCGGTCCGGGTAAATACCCGGAATATAACTTCTACCGGATGGCAGGTATGGCAATCGACGGCAAAGATAAGGGCGAAGCGGAAAACGAAGCCAAGCCTATCGACGTCAAAGGCCTGTTACCTTAAGGAGCCAGGAATGGAATTTGCTTTTTATATATGCGCCCTTGTGGCGGTCCTGACCACCCTTAGGGTGGTAACCCACAGCAACCCGGTGCATGCCCTGTTGTACCTGATCATCTCTTTGCTGGCTATCGCCGGGGTGTTCTTCTCCCTGGGCGCTTATTTTGCCGGTGCGCTGGAGATAATCGTCTACGCCGGGGCTATCATGGTGCTGTTCGTCTTCGTCGTGATGATGCTTAACCTCGGCAATTCGGTGGTGCAGCAGGAGCGCGAATGGCTTAAGCCACAGCTGTGGATTGGCCCGGGCCTGCTTTCTGCGATTCTGCTTGTCGTGCTGGTTTACGCGATCCTCTCTCTTAACGATCAGGGGATCGACGGCACGGCAATTGACGCGAAACAGGTTGGTATCGCGCTGTTTGGTCCATACGTCCTGGCCGTTGAGCTGGCATCTATGCTGCTGCTGGCCGGTCTGGTTGTTGCCTTCCATCTGGGGCGTGAAGACCGCGCCGGTGAAGTGCTGAGCAACCGCCAGGCAGATATGGCTACAAAAAGAAAAACGGAGGAGCACGTATGATCCCGCTGCAACATGGACTCATTCTCGCCGCCATTTTGTTCGTGCTGGGGCTGACGGGGCTGGTCATCCGTCGCAACCTGCTTTTCATGCTGATCAGTCTGGAAATCATGATTAACGCCGCGGCACTCGCTTTTGTGGTCGCCGGAAGTTATTGGGGCCAGGCCGACGGTCAGGTGATGTATATCCTGGCGATTAGCCTTGCGGCAGCCGAAGCCAGTATTGGCCTGGCGCTGTTACTGCAGCTCCATCGTCGTCGCCAGAATCTGAATATCGATTCAGTAAGTGAGATGCGTGGATGAACCTTCTCTGGTTAACCATTCTTTTGCCATTTATTGGCTTTGTATTGTTGGCATTTTCTCGTGGTCGCTGGTCGGAAAACCTGTCTGCTACGGTCGGGATTGGCTCTATCGGTCTGGCAGCGCTGGTCACCGCCATTGTGGGCGTTGATTTCTTTAACAATGGCCGTCAGGCGTTTGTTCAGCCGCTGTGGACCTGGATGTCGGTGGGCGATTTTAATATCGGCTTCAATCTGGTGCTCGACGGCCTGTCGCTGACCATGCTGTCCGTGGTCACGGGCGTTGGTTTCCTCATCCATATGTACGCCTCCTGGTATATGCGTGGGGAAGAGGGCTATTCCCGTTTCTTCGCGTACACCAACCTGTTTATCGCCAGCATGGTCGTGCTGGTGCTGGGCGATAACCTGCTGCTGATGTACCTCGGCTGGGAAGGCGTGGGTCTGTGCTCCTACCTGCTGATCGGCTTCTACTACACCGATCCGAAGAACCTTGCTGCGGCCATGAAGGCGTTCGTGGTCACCCGCGTGGGTGACGTGTTCCTCGCTTTCGCGCTGTTCATCCTCTACAACGAGTTGGGTACGCTCAACTTCCGCGAAATGGTTGAGCTGGCGCCTGCGCACTTCGCTGAAGGCAATGAAATGCTGAAGTGGGCGACGCTGATGCTGTTAGGCGGTGCGGTGGGTAAATCTGCGCAGCTTCCTCTGCAAACCTGGCTTGCGGACGCGATGGCTGGCCCAACGCCGGTTTCGGCGCTGATCCACGCGGCCACCATGGTTACCGCAGGCGTGTACCTGATCGCTCGTACTCACGGCCTGTTCCTGATGACGCCTGAAGTGCTGCATCTGGTCGGTATCGTGGGCGCGGTGACGCTGGTGATGGCAGGCTTTGCGGCTCTGGTGCAAACCGACATCAAACGCGTGCTGGCTTACTCCACTATGAGCCAGATTGGCTACATGTTCCTGGCGCTTGGCGTGCAGGCATGGGATGCGGCAATCTTCCACCTGATGACGCACGCATTCTTTAAAGCGCTGCTGTTCCTGTCGTCCGGTTCGGTTATTCTGGCCTGCCACCACGAGCAAAACATCTTCAAAATGGGCGGTCTGCGCAAGTCGATTCCGCTGGTGTATGCCTGCTTCCTGGTCGGTGGCGCAGCGCTGTCTGCGCTGCCGCTGATTACAGCAGGCTTCTTCAGTAAGGACGAAATCCTTGCCGGCGCGATGGCGAACGGTCATATCAACCTGATGGTTGCGGGTCTGGTCGGGGCGTTTATGACCTCTCTCTATACCTTCCGTATGATCTTCATCGTCTTCCACGGTAAAGAGCAGATCCACGCCCATGCGCTTAAAGGCATTACTCATCATCTGCCGCTGATTGTGCTGCTGGTGCTGTCCACCTTCGTTGGCGCCATGATCGTTCCGCCATTAGCCGGTGTACTGCCAGAAACGACGGAGCTTGCGCACGGTAGCGTGCTGACGCTTGAGATTACCTCAGGCGTGGTAGCCATCGCCGGTATCCTGATTGCAGCCTGGCTGTGGCTGGGTAAACGCACTCTGGTAACGGCTATCGCTAACAGCGCGCCGGGCCGTTTCTTTGGCACATGGTGGTTCCATGCCTGGGGCTTCGATTGGCTGTACGACAAAGTCTTCGTGAAGCCATACCTTGGCATCGCATGGCTGCTCAAACGCGATCCGTTGAACTCGATGATGAACATTCCGGCAGTGCTTTCCCGCTTCGCAGGCCGTGGCCTGCTGGTGAGCGAGAACGGTTACCTGCGCTGGTATGTCGCATCCATGAGTATCGGTGCGGTGGTGGTTCTGGGCCTGCTGTTGGTCTTGCGCTAATTCAACGTTTCCTCCCCCGCCGGGGGAGGAAGGTGAGTGATGTTTTGGTTTATTTTGACTTAGGGACACAAATGCCATGCTATTACCCTGGCTAATATTAATCCCCTTTATTGGCGGCTTCTTCTGCTGGCAAACCGAGCGCTTCGGCGTAAAAGTGCCGCGTTGGATCGCGCTGGTGACCATGGGGCTGACACTGGCGCTTTCGCTGCAACTGTGGTTGCAGGGCGGCTATTCTCTGACGCAGGCTGCGGGTTTACCGCAGTGGCAGTCAGAATTTGTCCTGCCGTGGATCCCACGTTTCGGGATTGAAATCCACCTGGCGCTGGACGGCCTGTCGCTGCTGATGGTCGTACTGACCGGTCTGCTTGGCGTGCTGGCAGTACTCTGTTCCTGGAATGAAATCGAAAAATATCAGGGCTTCTTCCACCTCAACCTGATGTGGATCCTCGGTGGCGTTATCGGCGTGTTCCTTGCCATCGACATGTTCCTGTTCTTCTTCTTCTGGGAAATGATGCTGGTGCCGATGTACTTCCTGATTGCGCTGTGGGGCCATAAAGCCTCCGACGGGAAGACGCGTATTACCGCCGCAACCAAGTTCTTCATCTATACCCAGGCAAGCGGTCTGGTAATGTTGATTGCGATTCTGGGCCTGGTATTCGTGCACTACAACGCAACCGGCGTCTGGACTTTCAACTACGAGCTGCTGCTGAAAACGCCGATGTCCCACGGCGTGCAATGGCTGCTGATGCTGGGCTTCTTCATCGCTTTTGCGGTGAAAATGCCGGTGGTTCCGCTGCACGGCTGGCTGCCGGACGCGCACTCCCAGGCACCAACGGCGGGTTCCGTTGACCTGGCAGGTATCCTGCTGAAAACCGCGGCCTACGGTCTGCTGCGCTTCTCCCTGCCGCTGTTCCCGGAAGCTTCTGCCGAATTCGCTCCAGTCGCTATGTGGCTGGGTGTCATCGGTATCTTCTACGGCGCGTGGATGGCCTTCGCACAAACCGATATCAAGCGTCTGATTGCTTACACCTCCGTTTCCCATATGGGCTTCGTGCTGATTGCCATTTATACCGGCAGCCAACTGGCCTACCAGGGCGCGGTTATCCAGATGATTGCTCACGGTCTGTCCGCGGCGGGTATGTTCATCATCTGCGGTCAGCTCTATGAGCGTCTGCACACCCGTGATATGCGCCTGATGGGCGGCCTGTGGAACAAAATTAAATGGTTGCCGGGTCTGTCGATGTTCTTTGCTGTGGCAACCCTTGGGATGCCGGGCACCGGTAACTTCGTTGGCGAGTTCATGATCCTGTTCGGCAGCTTCCACATTGTGCCGGTCATTACCGTGGTATCGACCTTCGGTCTGGTGTTTGCCTCTGTTTATTCTCTGGCGATGCTGCATCGCGCCTACTTCGGTAAAGCGAAGAGCGAAATCAGCGATAAGCAGCTGCCGGGGATGTCGCTGCGCGAGTTCTTTATCATCCTGTTGCTGGTGGTGCTGTTAGTCCTGCTGGGCTTCTGGCCACAGCCGATTCTGGATACCTCGCACGCTGCGATGAGCAATGTGCAGCAGTGGTTCACCAGTTCAATTTCAACTACAAGGCCGTAATTCGCCATGACTATAACTCCTCAACATTTGACTGCGCTGCTACCGCTGTTGATCGTCGGATTGACGGTGGTGGTTGTGATGCTCTCCATAGCGTGGCGACGCGACCATTTTGTCAATGCAACTTTGTCCGTAATCGGTCTTAACGCCGCGCTGGTTTCCCTGTGGTTTGTAGGGCAGGCGGGTGCGATGGACGTCACTCCGCTGATGCGCGTTGACGGCTATGCCATGCTCTATACCGGCCTGGTGCTGCTGGCAAGCCTTGCCACCTGTACGTTCGCCTATCCGTGGTTGCAGGGTTATACCGACAACCGCGAAGAGTTCTACCTGCTGGTGCTGATTGCAGCCATGGGCGGCATTCTGCTGGCTAACGCAAACCATCTGGCCGCGCTGTTCCTCGGCATTGAATTGATTTCACTGCCGCTGTTCGGCCTGATTGGCTATGCCTTCCGTCAGAAACGATCGCTGGAAGCGAGCATCAAGTACACCATCCTGTCTGCCGCAGCCTCTTCATTCCTGCTGTTTGGTATGGCGCTGGTGTACGCAGAGTCCGGCAGCCTGTCGTTTGTCAGCCTCGGCAAGAGCCTGGCGGACAACCTGCTGCACGAGCCGCTGCTGCTGGCGGGTCTGGGCCTGATGATTGTTGGCCTCGGCTTTAAACTTTCTCTGGTGCCGTTCCACCTGTGGACGCCGGACGTATACCAGGGCGCACCTGCTCCGGTTTCCACCTTCCTGGCAACCGCCAGTAAAATCGCCATCTTTGGCTTGGTGATGCGTCTGTTCCTCTATGCGCCGGTGGGCAACAGCGAAGCCGTACGCGTGGTGCTGGGCCTTATCGCCTTCGTCTCCATCATCTTCGGTAACCTGATGGCGCTGAGCCAGACCAATATCAAACGTCTGCTCGGCTACTCCTCCATCGCCCACCTGGGTTATCTGATGGTGGCGCTGATTGCTCTGCAAAGCGGCGGCATGTCGATGGAATCCGTGGGCGTTTATCTGGCAGGTTACCTGTTCAGCAGCCTCGGCGCATTCGGCGTGGTTAGCCTGATGTCCAGCCCGTACCGTGGCCCGGATGCAGATTCCCTGTACTCCTACCGTGGTCTGTTCTGGCATAAGCCAATCCTGTCTGCGGTGATGACGGTGATGATGCTTTCTCTGGCCGGTATCCCAATGACGCTGGGCTTTATCGGTAAGTTCTACATCATCGCGGTAGGCGTGCAGGCGCACCTGTGGTGGCTGACCGGCGCAGTTGTGCTGGGCAGCGCCATCGGCCTTTACTACTACCTCCGTGTGACGGTGAGCCTGTATCTGAGCGCGCCTCAGCAGCTCAACCGCGATACTCCAGGAAACTGGGCGCTTACCGCAGGCGGCGTGGTAGTGCTGATCTCTGCCGTGCTGGTACTGCTGCTGGGCGTTTATCCGCAGCCGCTTATCGACCTGGTACAGTTGGCGAAGCCGTTAATGTAAGCTGAGCCACAAAGCTCTAAACCGCCGCTTGTCGGCGGTTTTTTTTCGCTCAGATTTTGACGGTCAGAAAATCCTCAGCCGCCACGGTAGCCGGGAAAATATTTCTGCATTCGTTGAGTAAAGCTTCACACCCTGTCTGGTCGTAGCGGGAACTGAAATGGGTTATCACCAGTTGGCCGACGCCTGCGGCTTTCGCCAGTGCCGCAGCCTGTACGGAGGTGGAGTGGCCGCGGCTGTTGGCCTTTTCTTCCATCGAGGCTTCAAGCGTTGTTTCATGCACCATGACATCCACGCCGTTTGCCAGCGCCAGTCCTGCTGGCGTCGGGCCGGTATCCCCGAAGATAGCCAGCGTTTTCCCTTTCCGGGGCGCACCCAGATAATCCATACCATTCAGAATACGTCCATCCTCAAGAGTAACCGTTTCACCGCGCTTGAGACGTTGAAAAATTGGCCCCGGACGCACGCCCTGCGCCATTAGACGCGGCGCATCAAGCGCGCCGGGTTTGTCGTGTTGCTCAATACGATAGCCATAACATTCAACTGGATGGGTTAACGGGAAGGCGATAACGCGAAACTCGTCGTCACAAAAAATTTCGCCTGCGCTAATTTCTGTCACCTGAAGAGGGAAGGCTGTCCAGGAACCGCTAAGCTGCAAAGCCATCTCAATAAACTGGCGTATGCCTTGCGGACCATAAATCGTTAAAGGCGCATCGTTACCCGCCATCGACCGGCTGCACAGCAGGCCCGGCAGGCCAAAAATATGGTCGCCGTGCAGATGCGTAATAAAGATCTTGCTGAATTTACCGGGGTTAAACACGGTGTTCAGCATCTGGTGTTGCGTTCCTTCACCGCAGTCAAACAGCCAGAGATGAGGCTGATTATTCATCGGATTAAAAACTATCGCGCTGACGTTGCGCGTTTTGCAAGGCACGCCCGCTGAAGTACCTAAAAAAGTTAACTCCATGGTTTCCTTTTGCTCCGGCAACCGCTAAAAAACCTTTAGTATAAGCCATCTATTATGCCGCAATCAGGAGCGCAACCATGATCCACTGGCAGGACCTGCATCATTCCGAGCTTGATGTCCCTTCTTTGTACACCGTGCTGGCGCTGCGCAACGCGGTCTTTATCGTTGAACAAAACTGCCCGTATCAGGACCTTGACGGCGAAGACCTGGCGGGAGAAAACCGGCATCTGTTGGGCTGGCGTGACGGCAAGCTGGTGGCCTATGCCAGAATGCTGAAAAGCGATAACGAACTGGAGCCGGTGGTGATTGGTCGCGTGATCGTTGATCCGGGTATGCGCGGCGAAAAATTGGGCTATAAGCTGATGGAGCAGGCGCTGGCTTCATGCCAGCAGCACTGGCCGGACAGCACGATTTATCTCGGGGCGCAGGCGCATCTGCAATCGTTCTATGCTCACTTTGGTTTTAAGCCCGTGACCGAAGTTTATGATGAGGACGGCATCCCCCACGTTGGCATGGCAAATCGTTAAGGCCTGACAAGAGGCGAAAATGAGCGCCATTGTCTATAGTTAGCGGACGAGCACATTTCCTTTCCTTTTTGTGGAAATAACACGGAGAAAAATAATGCAACCGTATGAATCTCGTCTTGATGATGATCTGACCCTGCTTAGTGAAACGCTTGAGGAAGTCCTGCGTTCTTCCGGCGATCCGGCGGATCAAAAGTATATCGAACTAAAAGAACGTGCCGAGCAGGCGCTTAACGATGTCAAAGCGCGCGTCAGTAACGCTTCCGACACGTACTATTATCGCGCCAAACAAGCCGTTTACCGTGCCGATGATTACGTCCGTGAAAAACCCTGGCAGGGGATTGGCGTAGGTGCCGCCGCAGGGCTGGTGCTTGGGCTGCTGTTAGCCCGTCGCTAAGGCAACGCTGGCGCACTTTACAGCGTGCGCCGGATAAAATGAAATCTTACCCACCGGGTGGGATTTTTTTTTATTGTCATAACCACGTATAATCAGGGGTTTTTCAGGGAAGGTGAGGTAAACGTGAATTCAGTGACCGTCGCGCTGCAACGGCTCCAGCTTGCATTGACAGAAGAATTTGCGGACGAACCCGGCCTTAAGCGCCTGGGTGTCGACGTCACCTTAAGCGATGATTCCGATCCGCTAGCCTGGCTTGCCTGCCAGCGTCTTTATCCGCAATTTTACTGGCAGCAAAGAGATGGCAATGACGAAGTTGCCGCGCTTGGCGCCGTACGTCAGTTTAACGCTCTGGCCGATGCGCAGGCCTTTCTGAATACCTGGCCGCAAACGCCCTCGCTGCGTATCTGGGGGCTTAATGCCTTCGATCCGGCGCAGGGCTTTTTGTTTTTGTCGCGCCTTGAGTGGCGGCGAAAAGGGGGCGAGGCCTGCCTGTGGCTTCATCTTTACAGCGAAACATCCTTAAGGGATGACGCGCGAGAAGCCGCGGCTTTTCTTGAGCAAATCCTTGCGGCTAAGCCCCTGCTTCCTCTTCATCTGCAATGCCTGAGCGAACATCATCAGCCAGGCCAGGATGAATGGCACGCGTTGATTGGCAAGGCTACGGTCGCGATTGGCCGCGGTGAGATGGAAAAAGTAGTGCTGGCGCGCGCCACCGATCTGCACTTTTCCGCGCCGGTTTCCGCTGCGGGATTTATGGCCGCCAGCCGGCGGGTCAATTTCCACTGCTACCACTTCCTCATGGTGTTTGATGCCCATAGCGCTTTTCTTGGCTCAAGCCCGGAGCGGCTATGGCGGCGCATTGATTCCGCCCTGCGTACGGAAGCCTTAGCCGGAACCGTCGCTAACCACGTTGAGGATTACCACGCCTGGTCTTTAGGCCAGTGGCTGCTAAAAGATGACAAAAATCAGCGCGAAAATATGCTGGTTGTGGAAGATATCTGCCAGCGCCTGAAACAGACAGTAGGCGTGCTGGACGTGCTGCCTGCGCAGGTGGTTCGCCTGCGTAAAGTACAGCACCTGCGTCGTTGTATCTGGACAGAACTGCTTAAGGCGGACGACGCCGTTTGCCTCGAACAACTGCAACCCACGGCGGCCGTAGCTGGTCTGCCGCGCGAGGCGGCCAGGTCATTCATTAATGACTTTGAACCATTCGAGCGTGAATGGTACGCGGGATCGGCGGGATACCTTTCCCGTCATCAAACGGAGTTTTGTGTCGCGCTGCGCTCGGCAAAAATTACCGGCGCTACGGTCAGGCTGTATGCCGGAGCGGGCATTGTCGCGGGTTCGGATGCGGCTCAGGAGTGGCAGGAAATAGAAAATAAAGCCGCCGGACTGCGCACCTTATTGACCAGAACAGCCTTCTGAATGACACATTACTGGTTCATATCAATATATTCACTCCAGCAATAATTATAATGAGTCAGCAAAATTGACTCAGGACCTGAATATGTCGATAAGCTCTTTTAACCGCCGTTGGGCGCAGGTGATCCTTGAAGCGCTCACCCGCCACAGCGTGCGCCACGTTTGCATCGCCCCAGGCTCGCGCTCTACGCCGCTGACCTTAACGGCCGCTGAGAATCCGGCTTTTGTTTGCCATACCCATTTTGATGAGCGCGGATTAGGGCACCTCGCATTAGGCCTGGCGAAAGCCAGCGGCCAGCCTGTCGCGGCGATCGTCACCTCCGGCACGGCGGTAGCTAATCTGTATCCTGCGCTGATTGAAGCGGGACTTACCGGTGAAAAACTCATCCTGTTAACGGCAGACCGTCCGCCGGAACTTATCGATTGCGGTGCCAACCAGGCTATCCGTCAGCCGGGTATGTTTGGCTCGCATCCAACCGTCAGCGTGAACCTGCCTCGTCCCACGCAGGATATCCCCGCGCGCTGGCTGGTTTCCACCATCGACAGCGCTCTGGGCCAGCAAACCGGCGGCGTGCATATCAATTGCCCCTTTGCGGAGCCGCTTTACGGCGCGCCGGATGACGCCGGGATTAGCTGGCAAAAAGCGCTGGCAGACTGGTGGCAGAGCGATAAGCCCTGGCTGCGAGAAACCTACGGTCGTGAGAGCGTCAAACAGCGCGACTGGTTTTTCTGGCGGCAGAAACGTGGCGTTGTCGTTGCCGGCCGCATGAGCGCGGAAGAGGGCGAGCGGGTAGCAGCATGGGCAAAAATGCTCGGCTGGCCGCTGATAGGCGATGTGCTCTCGCAAACCGGACAGCCTTTACCCTGCGCCGATCTCTGGCTGAGTAACGGCCAGGCGACGACGGAACTGGCGCGCGCGCAAATCATTATCCAGTTTGGCAGCAGCCTGACGGGCAAGCGCTTATTACAGTGGCAGGCAACCTGCACGCCGGAAGAGTACTGGTTAATCGACCCGCTTCCCGGCAGGCTCGATCCCGCTAACCATCGCGGCCGCCGTTTATCCTGTAATATTGCGGACTGGCTGGAGCTGCATCCCGCCGAAAAACGTCCTTCCTGGGCAGAAAAGCTGGCGCCGCTGGCGCGTCTTGCTCAGGACGCCGTCGCCCTCGGCACCGCTGAATTTGGTGAGACGCAGGTGGCTGCCCGCCTGCCTCAACTGCTGCCGGAGGCGGGGCAACTGTTTGTCGGTAACAGCCTGGTGGTGCGGCTTGTCGATGCGTTTGCGCAGTTACCGGCGGGTTATCCGGTCTACAGCAACCGGGGGGCGAGCGGCATCGACGGACTGTTATCCACTGCCGCTGGCGTACAGCGCGCCACTGCCCGTTCCACGCTGGCGATTGTTGGCGATCTCTCCGCGCTGTACGACATGAATTCCCTGGCGTTGCTGCGCAAGGTTTCCGCGCCCTTTGTCCTGCTTATCGTAAACAACAACGGTGGACAAATTTTCTCGCTCCTTCCGACGCCCGAGCAAGAGCGTGAACGTTTCTACTGCATGCCGCAGGATGTGAATTTCTCCCATGCGGCGGCGATGTTCAGCCTGGCTTATTACCATCCGGGCTCGTGGAGCGAACTACAGGAGGTGGTGAGCAGGGCATGGCTTTGGCCGCAGGCCACCATCGTCGAAATCACCGTGCCGGAAACGGACGGCGCGCGGACGCTGCAAAACTTGCTTGCGCAGGTTAGCCAGGCATGATTCTGCACGCCGTAGCCGCTTCTGGCCGCCGGGCTGATTTACCGTGCCTGGTCTGGCTGCACGGTTTTTTGGGCAGCGGGCAGGAATGGACCGGCTTTCACGAAGCCTTTGCTGACTGGCCGCAGCTACGTGTGGACTTGCCCGGCCATGGCGGGTCAGCCGATATTACTGCGGACGGGTTTGCTGGCGTTGATAATTTACTGCGTAAAACGCTCATTAGTTACAACATACTAAAATACTGGCTGGTGGGCTACTCCCTCGGCGGGCGCGTAGCGATGTATCACGCCTGCCAGAGCGAAAACGCAGGTTTGCTTGGGCTGATTATCGAAGGCGGTCATCCCGGTCTTGCCGATGATGATGCCCGCAAAAACCGGCAGGCATCGGACCGCCGCTGGGCGCAGCGCTTCCTTCAGGCACCGCTCAGGGAAGCATTGCTGGACTGGTATCAGCAGCCGGTATTCAGTTCGCTGACCCATAAAGAGCGGGAAGAGCTAATCACACTGCGTAGCCAGAATAACCCCGCGTCGCTCGCCGTGATGCTTGAATCCACCTCCCTTGGCGTCCAGCCCGACCTGCATGCGAGCTTACAGAAGCTACGCGTTCCTTTTCATTATATTTGTGGCGCGCGGGATGAAAAATTCCGCACCGTGGCGGAAAGCCTGAATCTCTCACCACATCTTATTCCCGCGGCCGGGCACAACGCGCACAGGGAAAATCCTGCCGCATTCCGTGCCTGCCTGCTGACTTTATTGCGTCAACCTGTTGAGGAAACTCCATGATTTATCCTGATGAACAAATGCTTTACGCACCCGTTGAGTGGCAGGACTGCTCGGAAGGTTACAGCGATATTCGTTACCACAAATCCTCTGACGGCATCGCCAAAATCACCATTAACCGCCCGGAAGTGCGCAACGCTTTCCGTCCTTTAACCGTTAAAGAGATGATCGGCGCGCTGGCCGATGCCCGCTATGACGACAATATCGGCGTCATTATTCTGACCGGCGAAGGCGAGAAAGCTTTCTGCTCCGGCGGCGATCAAAAAGTGCGCGGCGACTACGGCGGCTATCAGGATGCGAGCGGCACGCACCATCTGAACGTGCTGGATTTCCAGCGTCAGATCCGCACCTGTCCTAAGCCTGTTGTTGCAATGGTTGCCGGTTATTCTATCGGCGGCGGACACGTGCTGCATATGATGTGCGACCTGACCATTGCGGCGGAAAACGCCATCTTCGGCCAGACCGGCCCAAAAGTGGGTTCCTTTGACGGCGGCTGGGGCGCGTCTTATATGGCCCGCATCGTTGGCCAGAAAAAAGCGCGTGAAATCTGGTTCCTGTGCCGTCAGTACGACGCGGAAGCAGCGCTGGAAATGGGCCTGGTCAATACCGTGGTGCCGGTCGCTGAGCTGGAAAAAGAAACCGTGCGCTGGTGTCGCGAAATGCTGCAAAACAGCCCGATGGCGCTGCGTTGCCTGAAAGCCGCGCTGAACGCGGACTGCGACGGTCAGGCAGGCCTTCAGGAACTGGCGGGTAACGCCACCATGCTGTTCTATATGACCGAAGAGGGCCAGGAAGGACGCAACGCGTTTAACCAGAAGCGCCAGCCGGACTTCAGCAAATTTAAACGGAATCCATAATGCGAAGCGCAGGGCTGTGGCGCTTTCAGGTGCCAATGGATGCGGGCGTGGTGCTGCGCGAGCAGCGCCTGAAAACGCGCGATGGTCTGCTGGTGCGTCTGACGCGGGACGATAAAGAAGGCTGGGGCGAGATATCTCCCTTGCCGGGCTTTAGCGTCGAAACGGTGGCAGAGACAACGGCCGTGGCGCTGGAATGGCTCGCCGCCTGGCAAGCGGGATCCGACGCTGCGCTGCCTGAAATGCCGTCCGTCGCATTTGGACTTAGCTGTGCGCTGGCGGAAATCAGCGGCGAGCTGCCAACGAAAGCCGATTATCGTGCCGCACCGCTTTGTACCGGCGACCCGGACGAACTGTTTGCCATGCTGGCAGCGATGCCCGGCGAAAAAGTGGCGAAGGTGAAAGTTGGCCTGTACGAAGCCGTACGCGACGGCATGGTCGTTAATTTACTGCTGGAAGCCGTGCCCGATTTGCGATTGCGGTTAGACGCCAATCGAGGCTGGACGCCGCTAAAAGCGCAGCAGTTTGCCAGATACGTTAATCCGGCCTTGCGCCCGCGCATCGCATTTATCGAGGAGCCGTGCAAAACCCGCGCGCAGTCCCGCGAATTCGCTCGTGAAACAGGTATTGCCATCGCCTGGGATGAAAGCCTGCGTGAGGCAGATTTTGAATTCGCTGCCGACGCGGGTTTGAGCGCCGTGGTGATTAAGCCAACCCTTACCGGCAGCCTGGCCAAAGTACGCGAGCAGGTTGAAACGGCCCACGTCCTGGGATTAACGGCGGTAATCAGCTCGTCCGTTGAATCCAGCCTTGGGCTGACTCAACTGGCGCGAATCGCCGCATGGCTCACGCCACAGACCATTCCGGGCCTGGATACGCTTTCGTTGATGCAGGCGCAGCTGGTACGCGAGTGGCCGGGCAGCACTTTACCCTGCTGGCAAGTTACCAGCCTTGAGCGCGTTATATGAATTTTGTTACCTGGCCCTGGCAGCAGTGGGCAACTAATTGTGGAACGTCACCGGCTCTGACGCTTACGGATGAAACTCTCGACTGGCAAACGCTTTGCCAGCGTGTTGATGCGCTGGCCGATGGGTTCCGGCAGCAGGGCGTTTGCGAAGGACAGGGCGTTGCCCTAAGGGCGAAAAACAGCGCAGAAGCCGTGCTCTGCTGGCTGGCATTGCTGCAATGCGGGGCCCGCGTTCTGCCGCTCAATCCGCAGTTACCGGATAGTTTGCTCGCACAATTGCTGCCCGGTTTAACCCTCAGTCATACGCTGGTGCTTGGTTCTGCGTCACCCGTTCCCGGTTATAGCTCTCTGAACGTCACTCCAGGCGACGCCTGGCAGGTTGACTGGCTGGCGCAGCGGCCGGTTTCGATGACCTTAACCTCCGGCTCCAGCGGCTTACCCAAGGCCGCGGTGCATACCGGCGAAGCGCATCTTGCCAGCGCTGCGGGCGTTTTGTCCGTGATGAATTATGGGCAAGACGATAGCTGGCTTTTATCGCTGCCGCTGTATCACGTTTCCGGGCAGGGAATTTTGTGGCGCTGGCTGCTTGCCGGTGGATGCATGGTGGTGCGCGATCTGCATACCCTTAGCGAGGCGCTTCAGGGCTGTACTCATGCTTCCCTTGTGCCGACCCAGCTGTGGCGCCTGCTTGAACAATCTCAGCCTCTGACCCTGCGTGAAGTGCTGCTTGGCGGCGCGGCAATTCCGGTTGCGCTAACCGAGGCGGCGCAGGCGCGCGGGGTGAACTGCTGGTGCGGCTACGGTTTAACCGAGCTGGCGTCTACGGTATGCGCCAAGCGTGCCGACGGGCTGCCGGACGTCGGCGAAGCGCTGCCCGGACGGGAAGTAAAAATAGTCGATCGGGAAGTGTGGATACGAGCATCAAGCCTTGCCAGCGGCTACTGGCAGGAAGGTAAACTGGTTCCCTTACTCAATGAACATGGCTGGTTCAGCACCCGGGATCGAGGCGTGTTAAACGACCGGCGTTTAACCATCGTCGGGCGTCTTGATAATCAGTTCTTCAGCGGCGGCGAAGGTATCCAGCCTGAAGAAATCGAGCGCGTGCTGGCGGCGCATCCGGCCGTGGAACAGGCGTTTGTGGTGCCCGTTGAAGATGCTGAATTTGGACATCGCCCCGTTGCGGTGATTGAGGCGGATGCTGATTTTGATATGGCCCGGCTTGAAAACTGGGTGCAGGGAAAACTGGCCCGTTTTCAGCAGCCTGTGCGCTGGCTGCGTTTACCTGCTGCGGTAAAACAGGGCGGAATTAAAATTTCACGTAAAGCCGTACAGGTCTGGGTTGCGGGGAGCTGACTCCCCGCGATGTAAGTTACTTCGCTTCTTTTAATGCTTTCAGCGCATTGGCAACGCCTGCGCCGTAGGCAGGATGAACCTCGCTAAACAGGCCAATCTGGCGTTCCTGAATAAATTCAGGCACGTCCTGTATGTCCCCGGCGATACGGCTAAACATACGCTGATGCTCTTCGTCGCTCAGCAGGTTAAACAGCGCACGCGGCTGGCTGAAGTAGTCGGTATCTTCGCGGTGATTCCAGTGGTCGGCTGCACCTTCAATACTCAGCGGCGGCTCGCTGAAATCAGGCTGTTCCTGGAAAACGCTAAAGCTGTTTGGCTCATAGGTTGGGCCGTTGCCGCTGTTGCCGTCGATTCGCATTGCGCCATCGCGATGGTAGTTATGGAACGGGCATTTCGGTGCATTAACAGGGATCTGGTGATGGTTGACGCCTAAACGGTAGCGTTGCGCGTCGCCGTAAGAGAACAGGCGGCCCTGCAACATACGGTCCGGAGAGAAGCCAATTCCCGGCACCACGTTCGCCGGCGACATTGCCGCCTGCTCAACTTCTGCGAAGTAGTTGTCCGGGTTGCGGTTCAGCTCCAGCTCACCCACTTCAATCAGCGGATAGTCGCCGTGCGGCCAGACTTTGGTCAGGTCAAACGGGTTATAAGGCGTTTTAGAGGCATCCGCTTCCGGCATAACCTGAACGTAAAACTTCCAGCGCGGGAAATTGCCGCCTTCAATGGCTTCAAACAGATCGCGCTGGGCGCTTTCGCGGTCGCTGGCAACCAGGCTTGCCGCTTCGTCATCCATCATGTTGGCGATTTCCTGCTGGGTTTTCAGGTGGAATTTCACCCAGAAGCGCTGGTTATCGTGGTTGATAAAGCTGAAGGTATGGCTGCCAAAACCGTGAATGTGACGATACGAGCGCGGCAGGCCGCGGTCGCTGAAGTCGATGGTGAGCTGATGCAGTGATTCCGGCTGAAGAGAGAAGAAATCCCACTTGTAGGTTGGGTTACGCAGATTGGTGCGCGGGTCGCGTTTAACCACGTGATTAAGGTCCGGGAACTTCAGCGGGTCGCGCAGATAGAAAACAGGCGTGTTATTGCCGACCAAATCCCAGTTGCCTTCTTCGGTGTAGAATTTGATGGAGAAGCCGCGAATATCGCGTTCCGCGTCGGCGGCACCGCGCTCGCCAGCCACGGTTGAAAAACGGATAAACAGGTCGGTTTTCTTGCCGATATCCGAGAACAGCTTTGCCCGGGTGTACTGAGTAATATCACGGGTGACGGTAAAAGTGCCGTATGCGCCTGAACCTTTGGCATGCATACGTCGCTCAGGGATCACTTCACGATCGAAGTGCGCCAGTTTTTCGAGAAACCAGACGTCCTGTAACAACATAGGGCCGCGAGGGCCAGCGGTAGCAACATTGTTATTATGGGCGACGGGCGCCCCGGCTGCGGTAGTTAATCCTTTCTTAGTCATTGTTATCTCCGTAACGAAGGAAAAGGGGGCCATAACTGCGTGTCTGAAACTGCGGCTATTGTTCAGCAAGAGACGATCTAAGAGCAATCTGGCGCTTTCTATCGCTGCTATTCCTTGATCCTGTCATGAAAATAGCGATCTTTTTCAATTTCTTACAAACAAGGGGCGAAGCGCCTTTTCAGAACGTTGATTACATAACGCCTGTCTGTACAATCAGCTTTTTTTCGCGACGACCCTTTTTCTTTTGTCAGGATCCAAGGAATGAATAAAGTAATCATGGCTGGTATTGCCGGCTTAGCATTGGTTTCCACCGCCGCCGACGCTATCAGCATCAGCGGTGAAGCGGGTGAAAAATACACCAACGTGGGCGTGGGCTTCGGCACCGAAACGAGCGGTCTTGCGGTAACGGGCAACTATGCGCATAACGATGATGACGGCGACGTCGCGGGCCTGGGCTTAGGCCTGAATGTTCCGCTGGGTCCGTTTATGGGCACCGTGGGCGGGAAGGGTATTTATCTGAATCCAAAAGATGGCGATGAAGGTTACGCGATAGCCGTCGGCGGCGGTCTGAAATGGCCTGTTTCTGACAGTTTCGCAATCTTTGGCGACTACTATTACTCCCCGGATTCATTGTCCAGCGGCGTAAAAGATTATCAGGAAGCAAGCGCAGGCGTGAGCTGGACAATCATGCGTCCGGTCACCCTTCGCGGCGGCTACCGTTATATCGGTCTGAAAGGCAAAGATGGCGATCGTGATAATACGGTTGCAGACGGCCCGTACGTAGGCGTAAGCGCCGCGTTCTAACTCCTCTGGCCACGGCGCCCTGTCGTGGCCTTTGTATTTCCCCCTCCATCTCTTTCCGCTTGAGGTATAGTAAATCGTTCCCTTCCCACGGAGTAAAACGATGATAAAAGTGGAAATGCTCTCTACCGGCGATGAAGTGCTGTACGGGCAAATTATTGATACCAACGCCGCCTGGCTTGCCGATTACCTTTTCAACCAGGGTTTGCCCATGTCGCGCCGCAACACGGTAGGCGACAGTCTCGACGATCTGGTTTCGGTATTAAAAGAACGCAGCGAGCAGGCGGATATTCTTATCGTTAACGGCGGGCTTGGGCCAACCAGCGATGACCTGAGCGCGCTGGCGGCAGCAACTGCCGCAGGCGTTGAGCTTATCGAGCATAAAGAATGGCTTACATATATGGAGACATTCTTCTCCGAACGCGGGCGCGTGATGGCGCCGAGCAACCGTAAGCAGGCGCAGATCCCGGCGAACAGCGAAATGGTGGACAACCCTGTCGGCACGGCCTGCGGATTTGCCTTGCAGCTGAATCGCTGCCTGATGTTCTTCACGCCCGGCGTACCGTCTGAATTTAAGGTGATGGTAGAAAAACAAATTATGCCGCGCCTGCGCGAGCGCTTTACGCTGCCCGAACCGCCGGTTTGCCTGCGTCTGACAACGTTCGGACGTTCAGAAAGCGAACTTGCGCAGAGTCTTGAGCCGCTTACGCTGCCCGCAGGCGTGGTGATGGGCTATCGCTCATCTATGCCAATTATTGAGCTAAAGCTGACCGGGCCTGCCAGCCTGCGCAAAGAAATGGAAGCCGTCTGGCCGCAGGTGCAGCGCGTGGCGGGTGAAAGCGTCATTTTTGAGGGAACGGAAGGTCTGCCCGCGCAGCTTGCCGGGCGCTTAAAAGCAAAAGGGCTGAGCATCGCCGTTAGCGAGCAGTTCACCGCTGGTCTGCTTTGCCTACAGCTCTGCGGCGCCGGCGTCCAGCCTGGCGACAGCGGCGTGCTGTCGCCTGTGTCTGAATCGCTTTCTGAAATAGCCAGCCGGGCGAAAGGTTTGGCTGCACAAACGGGCTGTGATTTGGCGCTGGTGGTCGGTTCCATGCAGGGCGATCGGCTTAACTTCGCGTTGCATACCCCAACGGGCACGCACGGTTTATGCGTGAAATTTAACGTTAATCGCCACGGTTTGCGTACCCGCCAGGAAGTCTGCGCCATGATGGCGCTCAATATGCTACGCCGCTGGCTCAACGGCTGGGACGTGGCTGCCGAACACGGCTGGATTAATATCGTCGAGGCCGTTGAAATCTAAAGATCCGGCAAGCGCTATCGTGGGCTTCTTCGGCTGGGACGGCGGCTTTATGGTAACGATCGGCGGCAGCGTGCTGGCGGTAATGATGGGTAAAAAGCAACATCACCAACGGCTAAAAATGAAAGGCAGGTAAGCGACATAAATTAAAAACCTCCCGCAGGAGGTTTTTACATTTCGATTTCAATATCGCCCTGCGCCTGGCAGCAGCAGGGCAAAATCTCATCGGGCTGGATAAACGCCAGCGGCTCGGTAAGCCACCTGACCTGGCCTGCAATCAGGCGCGTACGACAGGAGCCGCAGTAACCTTCTCTGCACTGGTATTCGACGGCGATCTGGTGATGTTCCAGCGCCGCCAGCAGGGAAGGGTGTTCTTTCCGGCACGTTAACCGTGCGCCGGTGATGCGAAGCGTAATCCGGCTCATCTTAGAGCTGGAAATTGCTCAGATCGTCAGCATCGATATTGGAATCAATCTGACCAACCAGATAGGAGCTGACTTCCACTTCCTGCGGCGCCACCTGCACGTTGTCCGACACCAGCCACGCGTTGATCCATGGAATTGGGTTCGAGCGGGTTTTAAAAGGCAGATCCAGACCAACGGCCTGCATGCGGATATTGGTGATGTAATCCACGTACTGACACAGGATGTCTTTGTTCAGGCCAATCATCGAACCGTCGCGGAACAGGTAGCTTGCCCATTCTTTCTCTTGTTCAGCCGCCAGCACGAACAGGTCGTAGCATTGCTGACGACATTCGATGGCGATTTCCGCCATTTCCGCATCGTCTTCACCGGAACGCATCAGGTTCAGCATGTGCTGAGTACCGGTCAGGTGCAGCGCTTCGTCACGGGCAATTAGCTTGATGATTTTGGCATTGCCTTCCATCAGCTCGCGTTCAGCGAAGGCGAAAGAGCAGGCAAAGCTTACGTAGAAGCGAATCGCTTCCAGCGCGTTGACGCTCATCAAGCAAAGATAAAGCTGTTTTTTCAGCGCGCGCAGGTTAACGGTGACGGTTTTACCATTAACGCTGTGCGTGCCTTCGCCCAGCAGATGCCAGTAGTTGGTCATCTCAATGAGATCGTCGTAGTAGCCAGAGATATCTTTGGCGCGCTTCTTGATCTCTTCGTTGGTGACGATATCGTCAAACACAATCGCCGGATCGTTGACGATGTTACGGATGATATGCGTGTATGAACGCGAATGAATCGTTTCGGAAAACGCCCAGGTTTCAACCCAGGTTTCCAGCTCCGGAATAGAAATCAGCGGCAGCAGGGCAACGTTTGGGCTACGGCCCTGAATGGAGTCGAGCAGCGTCTGGTATTTCAGGTTGCTGATAAAAATATGCTTTTCATGTTCCGGCAGGGCCTGGTAGTCGATGCGATCGCGGGACACATCCACCTCTTCCGGACGCCAGAAGAAGGAGAGTTGCTTTTCGATCAGCTTTTCGAAGATGTCATATTTTTGCTGGTCGTAGCGTGCCACGTTCACCGGCTGGCCAAAGAACATGGGTTCAGCAAGCTGGTTGTTTTTCGTCTGTGAAAAAGTGGTGTAAGCCATGAGTTGAGTCCTGTTGTGCTGATATTCCCCTCACCCTAACCCTCTCCCCAAAGGGGCAAGGGAACTGGATCGAGAAAACCCTCTCCCGCAAGGGAGAGGGAACGGGTAAAGATCAGATTTTACATGCGCCGCTTTCGCAGCCATCGTCCTGGATTGAAGGCGCCAGGTCATCCTGGGAATCTTCCGCACCGTCACGGGTGTTCTGATAGTACAGCGTTTTTACGCCAAATTTATAGGCGGTAAGCAGGTCTTTGAGCAGCTGCTGCATCGGCACTTTTCCTGACGGGAAGCGTGACGGATCGTAGTTGGTATTGGCGGAAATCGACTGGTCGATAAATTTCTGCATCAGACCGACTAACTGCAGGTAGCCGTCGTTGTTCGGCAGATCCCACAGCAGCTCGTAGCTGTTTTTCAGCTCTTCGTAATCCGGCACGACCTGACGCAGGATACCGTCTTTGGACGCTTTGATACTGATATGCCCGCGCGGTGGTTCAATCCCGTTGGTGGCGTTTGAAATCTGCGAAGAGGTTTCAGACGGCATCAGCGCGGACAGCGTGGAGTTACGCAGGCCGTGGGTTTTGATGGACTCACGCAGCCCTTCCCAGTCGAGGTGCAGCGGTTCATTGCCGATCGCATCCAGGTCTTTCTTGTAGGTGTCGATAGGCAAAATGCCTTTCGCGTAGGTGGTTTCGTTGAACCACGGGCAGGCGCCTTGCTCTTTCGCCAGTTCGTTGGAGGCTTTCAGCAGGTAGAACTGAATGGCTTCGAAGGTTTTATGCGTCAGGTTGTTTGCGCTGCCGTCGGAGTAACGCACGCCGTGTTTCGCCAGGTAGTAAGCGAAGTTAATCACGCCGATACCCAAGGTACGACGGCCCATTGCACCGCGTTGGGCGGCCAGAATTGGGTAGTCCTGGTAATCCAGCAGCGCATCAAGCGCACGCACCGCCAGCACCGCCAGCTCTTCCAGCTCGTCCAGACTCTTGATTGCGCCAAGGTTGAAAGCCGACAGTGTGCACAGCGCGATTTCGCCGTTTTCGTCGTTCACGTCATTCAACGGTTTAGTCGGCAGCGCGATTTCCAGACACAGGTTGGACTGGCGCACCGGTGCGACAGCCGGATCGAACGGGCTGTGGGTGTTGCAGTGGTCAACGTTCTGAATATAGATACGGCCGGTGGAAGCGCGTTCCTGCATCATCAGGGAGAACAGATCGACCGCTTTTACGCGCTGTTTACGGATGCTGTCGTCTTTTTCGTATTTGGTGTACAGGCGTTCGAACTCTTCCTGATCGGCGAAGAACGCATCGTACAGCCCTGGCGTGTCGGACGGGCTGAACAGCGTGATGTCTTCCCCTTTCAGCAGACGGGTATACATCAGCTTGTTGATCTGTACGCCGTAATCCATGTGACGGACGCGGTTGCCCTCAACGCCACGGTTGTTTTTCAGCACCAGCAGGCTTTCAACTTCCAGATGCCACATCGGATAGAACAGCGTTGCAGCACCGCCGCGCACGCCGCCCTGAGAGCAGGATTTTACCGCCGTCTGGAAGTGCTTATAGAACGGGATACAACCCGTGTGGAACGCTTCACCGCCGCGAATCGGGCTGCCCAGCGCACGGATACGACCGGCGTTGATACCGATACCGGCACGCTGAGAAACATATTTCACAATCGCGCTGGAGGTAGCGTTGATGGAATCCAGGCTGTCGCCACACTCGATTAGCACGCAGGAGCTGAACTGGCGAGTCGGGGTGCGCACGCCGGACATAATTGGCGTTGGCAGCGAAATCTTGAACGTCGAAATCGCATCGTAGAAACGCTTCACGTAGCTTAGACGGGTTTCACGCGGGTAGCCGGAGAACAGGCAGGCGGCGACCAGAATATAAAGGAACTGCGCGCTTTCGTAGATTTCGCCGGTGACGCGGTTCTGGACCAGGTATTTCCCTTCCAGCTGCTTAACCGCCGCGTAGGAGAAGCTCATGTCACGTTCATGGTCGATAAAATCGTCCATCTGCCCGAACTCTTCTTCCGTGTAGTCTTCCAGCAGATGCCTGTCGTATTTGCCCAGCCCGGTCATTCTCACCACGTGATCGTGCAGCTTCGGCGGCTCAAACTGGCCATAGGCTTTTTTACGCAGGTGGAAGATGGCCAGACGGGCGGCAAGATATTGGTAGTCCGGTGCTTCACGGGAAATTAAATCGGCGGCAGCCTTGATGATAGTCTCATGAATATCAGAGGTTTTAATACCGTCATAAAACTGGATATGAGAACGAAGCTCGACCTGTGAAACGGAGACATTGTTCAGTCCTTCGGCGGCCCAATCGAGAACACGATGGATTTTATCCAGATTAATGCGCTCGGTTCGACCGTCACGTTTTGTAACCAGCAGACTCTGATTCATGTGAGTTGTACCTGTCCGTGAAATGAGTTTTCCCCCGTTTATCCACAGTCGTCGGCTTGTGGCTAACTTTGTGGATAAATACTATATGTAGGGGGTTTGGGAATAATTGACCGCTATATGGTGAGTATTCTAGTAACTAATCGGCTGAGAACAAGTATTGATTTTGGCGGGGATTTGAGGTTGTGGCGGGCGGGATTTCGCTAAGTCCACGGCACATAAGGCCTGTATCAATTGTCAATGGGATGCAAAAAAAATGATATTTTTGATCGAGTGCTGATTTCTTAAACTTAATGGATAATTGCGCAGCCTGATGCTGCGCAAAATCCATAGCCTTAGCTTATGACCCGTGGAAGAATCAGCTTTCTGTATGCAACATATAGTTAACATCCACGCCGGGACCGAGGCTGAATTTATTAGACAGCGGGTTGAAGTGCAGCCCGGTCATGTGGCGCTCGCGCAGCTGCGTTTCATCAACCCAGGCCAGAAGCTCGGCAGGCTTGATGAATTTTTTAACGTCGTGCGTGCCCTTTGGCACCATGCGCAGGATGTATTCGGCACCGACTATAGCCATCAGCCAGGATTTACCGTTGCGGTTAAGCGTGGAGAAGAATACATGCCCGCCGGGTTTCACCAGTTTTGCACAGGCCTTCACCACGGATTGCGGGTCGGGCACATGCTCAAGCATTTCCATGCAGGTGACAACGTCATAAAGTCCGGCGTGCTCATCGGCATGTTGCTCAACCGTCTCCTGTACGTAATCTACCTGAATACCGCTTTCCAGCGCATGCAGGCGCGCAACCTGAAGCGGTTCGAAACCCATGTCCAGCCCGGTGACGTTTGCCCCTTCACGCGCCATACTTTCAGCGAGAATGCCTCCGCCGCAGCCTACATCAAGCACCTTTTTGCCAAACAGGCCGCCTGCGCGTTGATTGATATAGCCCAGGCGCAGCGGGTTAATCCGGTGCAGCGGTTTAAATTCGCCTTCTAAATCCCACCAGCGTGACGCAACGGCTTCGAATTTGGCGATTTCGTCATGGTCGACATTCTGGGGCATCGATTGACTGTGGATTACCGGTTGGTTTTCGGCATTCATAGGGACTCTCACTCCTTGCTCGTTACGAGCGGGAAGTATATCAGCCTGCGGCGACGAATAAAGCGCTGTGGAAACGCGTTCAGGTTTCCCCCCCACGCGGCGCTTGTGTTATAATTTGCGACCTTTGAATCCGGGACACAGTAGAGGGATAGCGGTTACATGAGCGACCTTGCCAGAGAAATTACACCGGTCAACATTGAGGAAGAGCTAAAGAGCTCGTATCTGGATTATGCGATGTCGGTTATTGTCGGCCGCGCACTGCCAGATGTCCGCGATGGACTCAAGCCGGTACACCGTCGCGTACTATACGCCATGAACGTATTGGGCAATGACTGGAACAAAGCATACAAAAAATCCGCCCGTGTCGTTGGTGACGTAATCGGTAAATACCACCCTCATGGTGATACCGCCGTTTATGACACGATCGTCCGTATGGCGCAGCCATTCTCCTTACGTTATATGCTGGTCGACGGCCAGGGTAACTTCGGTTCCGTAGATGGCGACTCCGCCGCAGCGATGCGTTATACGGAAATCCGTATGTCGAAAATCGCCCACGAACTGATGGCCGACCTTGAAAAAGACACGGTGGATTTCGTCGATAACTATGACGGCACCGAGAAAATTCCGGATGTTATGCCAACCAAGATCCCGAACCTGCTGGTTAACGGTTCGTCCGGCATCGCGGTGGGGATGGCGACGAACATCCCGCCACATAACATCACCGAAGTCATCAACGGCTGTCTGGCCTACATCGAAGATGAAAACATCAGCGTAGAAGGGCTGATGGAACACATTCCGGGGCCTGACTTCCCAACGGCCGCCATCATCAACGGTCGTCGTGGCATTGAAGAAGCTTACCGTACCGGGCGCGGCAAAATTTATATCCGCGCGCGCGCGGAAGTAGAAGCCGACGCCAAAACGGGTCGTGAAACTATTATCGTTCACGAAATTCCGTATCAGGTTAACAAAGCGCGTCTTATCGAAAAAATCGCCGAGCTGGTGAAAGACAAGCGCGTTGAGGGTATTAGCGCCCTGCGCGATGAGTCAGATAAAGACGGGATGCGCATCGTTATCGAAATTAAACGCGATGCGGTGGGCGAAGTGGTGCTGAATAACCTCTACTCCCAGACTCAGCTACAAACCTCGTTCGGTATCAACATGGTTGCCCTGCACCATGGCCAGCCGAAGATCATGAACCTGAAAGAGATCCTTTCCGCGTTCGTGCGTCACCGTCGTGAAGTGGTGACTCGCCGTACTATTTTCGAACTGCGTAAAGCCCGCGATCGTGCTCATATCCTTGAAGCACTGGCCGTGGCGCTGGCGAACATCGATCCAATCATCGAACTGATTCGTCGTGCGCCAACGCCTGCCGAAGCAAAAGCTGGCCTTATTGCCCGTTCGTGGGAGCTGGGCAACGTTTCCGCCATGCTGGAACGTGCCGGTGGCGACGCCGCGCGCCCTGAATGGCTGGAGCCAGAATTCGGTATTCGCGACGGTCAGTATTACCTGACCGAACAGCAGGCGCAGGCCATTTTGGATCTGCGTTTGCAGAAGCTGACCGGCCTTGAGCACGAAAAACTGCTCGACGAGTACAAAGATCTGCTGGAGCAAATCGCTGAGCTGCTGCACATTCTGGGCAGCGCAGAGCGCCTGATGGAAGTCATCCGCGAAGAGCTGGAAGCCATGCGCGACCAGTTCGGGGATAACCGTCGCACCGAAATCACGGCCAACACCGCCGATATCAACATTGAAGATCTGATCAACCAGGAAGATGTGGTGGTCACCCTGTCTCACCAGGGCTATGTGAAGTATCAGCCGCTGACCGATTACGAAGCGCAACGTCGCGGTGGTAAAGGTAAATCTGCCGCACGTATTAAAGAAGAAGACTTTATCGACCGTCTGCTGGTCGCCAACACCCACGATACGATTCTGCTGTTCTCCAGCCGTGGTCGCCTGTACTGGATGAAGGTTTACCAATTGCCGGAAGCGAGCCGTGGCGCCCGCGGTCGTCCGATTGTTAACCTTCTGCCGCTGGAAGCTGACGAACGTATCACCGCCATCCTGCCGGTACGCGAGTACGCTGAAGGCATTAACGTCTTTATGGCGACCGCGAGCGGTACCGTGAAGAAGACCGCGTTAACGGACTTCAGCCGTCCGCGTTCTGCGGGCATCATCGCCGTTAATCTCAACGAGGGTGACGAGCTGATTGGCGTCGACCTGACGGACGGCAATAATGAAGCCATGCTGTTCTCTGCCGCCGGTAAAGTGGTGCGCTTCAAGGAAGACGCCGTTCGTACCATGGGCCGTACCGCAACAGGCGTTCGCGGTATTAAGCTTGCAGGCGTTGATAAGGTTGTTTCTCTGATTATTCCGCGTGGCGAAGGGTCAATCCTTACCGTTACGCAGAATGGCTACGGTAAACGTACCGCGGCGGATGAGTATCCAACCAAGTCGCGCGCGACTCAGGGCGTTATCTCCATCAAAGTGACCGAGCGTAACGGCAGCGTCGTTGGCGCGGTGCAGGTGGAGGATACCGACCAGATCATGATGATCACCGATGCAGGCACGCTGGTTCGTACCCGCGTATCTGAGGTGAGCGTGGTCGGTCGTAACACCCAGGGCGTTATTCTCATCCGCACGGCGGAAGATGAAAACGTTGTTGGCCTGCAACGCGTTGCTGAGCCGGTGGATGAAGAAGAGCTGGATACCATCGACGGCACCGTGGCGGAAGGTGATGATGAAATCGCACCGCTTGCAGAAAGTGACGATGATGTAGCGGACGACGCGGACGAATAATCCAAATTCTGTCGTCTGAAACGGCTCTTCCTGGTGCAGGTTGACGCTTTTCAACCCCTAAAACGCCTGATGCATAGCATCGGGCGTTTTATATTCTTACCGCCGGCTCCCTACTGGAGTGGATGTGACGATGACCTATTCACGTATTGCCAATAAGGCAATACGCTGTATCCAGGCACGAAGCAATAGGCTGTACTATCCTTCCTGGCATTCATGACGCAATTAATAAGGTAAAGCGATGGCTATCCCTGAAAAGTATAAAAATGTAGAACGCTGGGCATTTGGTGATACGGAACGACAGGCGGATGAGCTGGTTAAGCTGGTGCTTGACGGCGTGAAAACGGCCACCTGTTCCAACCTGGACGCAGAAGGCATTCCACAGCCTGGCGATGTCTTTGTGGTGGTCGATGGCAAAAATGAACCCGTTTGCGCGATAGAGCTGACCACGGTAGAGATGAGCACTTTTGATCGGGTGGATGAAGCCCATGCCAGGGCAGAAGGTGAAGGCGATCGAACGCTGGCCTACTGGCGCAACGAGCATAAGCGCTTTTTTGAAGCATACGATCTATTCTCATCTGATATGACCCTGGTGCTGATGCACTTCAGGGTTATCGAAAAGTTCTGATTAACGTTTCGTGGTCGGTGCCATTTACGTCGGGCTAAGCCACCCCGATAACGGATAAATATTGATAGCGATGAACCTGATTTCTTTGCCGTTGCGGGCTGCGGCTTTTGCGGCTACCTTATCGGCATTCAACGTATCGTTATTGCGCAACCAGGTTTAATTTGAAATATCTCGTCTCTTTTCGCACCACGTTAAAAATTTCCCGCTATCTTTTACGGGCGCTGGCGCTGCTGCTATGGCTGCTGATAGCCCTCTTTTCGGTGTTCTATATCGTTAATGCGCTGCATGAAAAAGAAGCGGATATCCGTCAGGAATTTAATGTCAGCTTTGAGCAGGCGCAACGCTATGTTCAGCGTACCTCGGACGTGGTCAAGGAGCTGAAGTATATTGCGGAAAACCGGCTCAGCGCCGCCAACGGCGTGCTGCCTGTGATTGAGCGAGACGACAGCAAAGTTGAAACTCCCGGCTTCATGCCTTTGTTCCCGGATTCAGACTGTTCGGCCGTGAGCGCCTCCTGGCGCAGCTCGCTGCAGTCGCTCGCCTGGTTCCTGCGCTACTGGCGCGAAAATTTCTCTGCGGCTTACGACCTTAACCGTGTCTTCCTGATCGGCGGCGACAACCTTTGTATGGCGGATTTCGGCCTGCGTGAAATGCCGCTTGAGCGGGAAAAAGCGCTGAAAACGCTGCATGAACGTATCCTTAAATATCGCAATGCGCCGCAGGATGAGCGCAGCAACAGTATTTACTGGATTGGTCAGGGGCCGCGTCCCGGTATCGGTTATTTCTACACGCTAACGCCTGTTTATCTGGCAAACCGCCTGCAGGCGCTGCTTGGCGTGGAGCAAACCGTGCGCATGGAAAACTTCCTGACGCCCGGCACGCTGCCGGTCGGCGTCACTATTCTGGACGAAAACAGCCATCCGCTGATCTCGCTCGCCGGTCCTGAAACAAAAATAGGATCTGACGCACGCTGGATGCAGGAACGCTCGTGGTTCGGCTATACCTCCGGTTTCAGGGAGCTGGTGCTGAAGAAAAATCTCCCACCGTCATCGTTAAGCATTATTTACTCCGTGCCGGTCGATATCGTGCTGGAGCGCATCCGTATGTTGATCCTGAACGCGGTGCTGCTAAACGTGCTGGTGGGTATCGTGCTGTTTACGCTTGCGCGCATGTACGAGCGAAGGATATTTATCCCGGCGGAAAACGACGCGCAGCGCCTGGAAGAACACGAACAGTTCAACCGTAAAATCGTCGCTTCCGCACCGGTGGGCATATGTATCCTGCGAACCCAGGACGGCACCAACATACTGAGTAACGAGCTGGCGCATAATTACCTGAATATGCTCACGCATGAGGACAGGCAGCGGCTTACGCAGATTATCTGCGGGCAGCAGGTAAACTTTGTTGACGTGGTGACCAGCAACCATACCAATCTGCAAATTAGCTTCGTCCACTCGCGGTATCGCAATGAAAACGTAGCGATTTGCGTGCTGGTGGACGTCAGCGCGCGCGTGAAGATGGAAGAGTCGTTGCAGGAGATGGCGCAGGCTTCAGAGCAGGCCAGCCAGTCGAAATCAATGTTCCTCGCCACCGTCAGCCACGAGCTTCGTACCCCGCTTTACGGCATTATCGGCAACCTCGATTTGCTGCAAACGAAAGCGCTGCCGAAAGGGGTCGACAGGCTGGTGACGGCGATGAACAACTCCTCGAGTCTGCTGCTGAAAATCATCAGCGATATCCTTGATTTCTCAAAAATTGAATCTGAACAACTGAAAATCGAGCCGCGCGAGTTTTCCCCGCGTGAGGTGATGAGCCACATCACGGCAAACTATTTGCCGCTGGTGGTGCGTAAACAGCTCGGCCTTTACTGCTTTATTGAACCGGACGTGCCGCTGACGCTGCTGGGCGATCCCATGCGTTTGCAGCAGGTGATTTCTAATTTGCTAAGCAACGCGATCAAATTTACCGATGTAGGCTGCATTATTTTGCACGTCTCGGTGGACGGTGATTATCTCCGTTTCCGGGTGCGTGACACCGGCGTGGGCATTCCTGCCAAAGAGGTAACGCGGCTATTCGACCCGTTCTTCCAGGTAGGAACGGGCGTGCAGCGCAACTTCCAGGGCACCGGCCTTGGGCTCGCTATCTGTGAAAAATTGATCAACATGATGGACGGCGATATCTCGGTCGATACGGAAGCGGGGATGGGCAGCCAGTTTACCATCCGCATTCCTCTTTATGCGGCGCAGTCCACGCCGCTTGCTCAGGTTGATGGCCTGGCAAACAAACGATGCTGGCTGGCGGTGCGGAATGCCTCGCTGAGCGACTACCTTGAATCGCTGCTTAAGCAAAACAATATTCTTACCCAGCCTTACTATGGCGAAGTGCCGGACAGCGAGGACGTGCTGATAACGGACGATGCGCTGGAAGCCTCGTGGGGCGGGCGGGCGGCAATTACCTTCTGTCGCCGCCATATCGGTATCCCGCAGGAGCTATCGCCGGGCTACTGGACGCACAGCGTGGCTGCGCCTCATGACCTGCTGAACCTGCTGGGACGGATCTACAGCATTGACGTTGACGTGCCGGGCAGCACGACGGTTCTGCCTTCGCCAGGTGAAGCCAGCGAGCAAAATGACGACATGATGATCCTGGTGGTGGACGATCATCCCATTAACCGGCGTTTGCTGGCCGATCAGCTTGGATCGCTGGGTTACCAGTGCAAAACGGCGAATGACGGCGTGGATGCGCTCAATGTGCTGAGCAAAAATCACATTGATATCGTACTCAGCGATGTGAATATGCCGAATATGGACGGCTATCGTCTGACGCAGCGCATTCGTCAGCTGGGGCTCACGTTACCGGTTATCGGCGTGACGGCGAACGCCCTTGCGGAAGAGAAACAACGCTGTATCGAGTCGGGTATGGATAGCTGTCTGTCGAAACCGGTGACGCTGGATGTGATTAAGCAAACGCTGGCCGTTTATGCGGCACGTGTAAGAAACACCAGGAAATAAGCAGGATGCCCTCACCCCGAGTAGAGGTGAGGGCAGAGTGATTACTCTTTGTCAGCTGGCGACAGGCTAACGGAAGAAAGGTAATTCAGCAGCGCGATATCGTTCTCAACACCCAGTTTCATCATGGCTGATTTCTTCTGGCTACTGATGGTTTTAATGCTGCGGTTCAGCTTGCGGGCAATTTCTGTGACCAGGAAGCCTTCAGCAAACAGGCGCAGCACTTCGCTCTCTTTTGGCGACAGGCGTTTGTCGCCGTAACCGCCGGCGCTGATTTTCTCCAGCAGGCGTGAAACGCTTTCCGGCGTGAATTTTTTGCCCTTTTGCAGCGCGGCCAGCGCCTTAGGCAAGTCTGTTGGTGCGCCCTGTTTGAGCACGATCCCTTCGATATCCAGATCCAACACGGCGCTCAGAATGGCCGGGTTATTATTCATCGTCAGCACGATGACAGAGATATTCGGGAAATGACGTTTGATGTATTTAATCAGCGTAATACCGTCACCGTATTTATCTCCCGGCATGGAGAGATCGGTAATCAGCACGTGCGCATCTAATTTCGGAAGATTATTAATAAGCGCTGTGGAATCTTCAAACTCACCGACAACATTCACCCACTCGATCTGCTCGAGGGACTTACGAATGCCGAACAGAACAATCGGATGGTCGTCGGCAATAATTACGTTCATATTGTTCATGTAATAGGCTACCTTGCTACAGCAGACTCTTGACGTAAGCGTCAATATCGCTGGTATATTTTTGTATGTTGGCAGCATCACTTTCGCGAATGTGATGCTCTAACGTTTCGCATAACTGCTTGCCGGATACCAGATTGAGCATGGCAAACACCCCTTTTAAACGGTGCGCCGTCTGTGCCAGCGCAGCAAAATCGCTGTTCGCTGATTCAGTATACAATCTCCTTACATCTTCCGGTACCGTGTCGACAAAGAGAGAATAATAGCCGCTGGCGTGAAGCTGCGCATTTTCGTCGCCGCCCAAAGGCGACTCGAGTATCTCTTCGCGCGCCAGCTGCTCTTCTATCAACTGAAGGACAGCATCCTGCATCGCGTTGCTGATATTAAAGTTAACGCGGAACTGACCCGGACCCAGTTTCCGCATTCCATTTTCATCATCGCTTAAAAGCAATCCGGAAGATGTAAGATTAGACGGATTATCGGTCAGGAAGATATCAAACTCTTGACTGGCAAATCTTTCATCAGGCGTGATGCAGTTCGCCCCCCAGTTTTCAAGCTGGCGGGTCACGATGTTACGCACTTCGTTAGAGGTGATATCCAGCATCGCTATGACTTCATCAAGCAGCTTTTCATCCTGCTCTTCCGGCTGCGGCTCAGCGGCCATCTTAATGTGCAGATTGTAACGTGTGCCGATATCGGGGCGGGTTTTAATGTTCAGATGGCCGCCCAGCTTGCGTGAAAGCCGATCGCAGAGATAGAACGTCAGGCCATCGGCTTTACCATAGCGGTCTTCGCTGGTTTCGTTGAGGAACGGGAAATGCAGATTGTCGATTTCATCATTACCGATCCCTTCGCCGGTATCCAGCATGCGGAACAGGAGGCGATCCGGGGCTGACTCTTCTTCGCTTATTTCAAGCGTGATCTTGCCTATCTGCGTTGTGGTGACGGAATAGTGCAGCAGCAGCTGCAGGATTTTACGCAGCGCCTCGCGGTCGCCGTGGCGTTCTTCATCAGCCGGTAGCTGGTTATTAATCAGCAGTTGCAGCCCCTTACGCTTGATAATCGGCAGCATTTCCAGCGCCACTTCATCAATTAGCGCCTGGACAGTAAACGGGGTGACGGTTGTTTTCCAGCTGTCGGCTTCCAGCATATTCAGTAGCTGAATTTCATCAACGAGCCGGGTGATAGTCTGGGCCTCGTTTGCCAGCTGTTTATATTCAGCAGAGTTAAACGCAGCCGCTCTTTCAGCAAGATTTTTCACCGGCAGCTGCAAAGCTTCACCGATATGTTGCATGAATGCCACGCGGCCCTGCTGGTTTTTCTCATACAGGCGCTGTGCCTGCTTCAGCTTTTTGTTTACCAGAATTTCGCGATCCTGATCGCGGATAACGAAAATCTGCGTACGCGGAGCAATCTGGCTGCGAAACTGACGGATCTCGTAGAGTTCATTATTAATGGTGGCCTGAATCACGCCCTGATGCTGATCGGCCATCGCAATGATATTTTGCAGGTTCAGATGAGGCAGCAGATGATCGGCGATCTTATTGCTGATAACCGTTCTGTTGGCGTCAAGATCGTGTACCAGCAGGCCCAGCGGCAGCAGGGCGACGATTTCTTCGTTCAGCGCGCGCAGCACCTGCAATTCGCCGTTGCCGTTCGGCACTTCTGAGGCGCGCGGAGCCTGCTGGCGGAACGTGGAGTAACCGAACAGCGCCAGCGCCAGCAGGCCGATGTTAAGCAGCAGCGGCAGCAGGATATTTTGCAGGGTATCCATCAGCAGCGTGCCGAAAGGAACCTGCCACACCAGGCGCAGATGCGTGCTGGCTAACGGCGAGGCTATCTCAATGCGCGCGCTATTAAAGTTAATGGTGACGCTGTCCGGATCTTCTTTATTGCCTGCCTGCACAGCGTTAAGGGTGTCGTCTGGCTCCAGCTGAAAGCTATCCAGCGCCATGGACGGCGGGATAAGATCGTTAATCGGCAAATCAAATGCGACAACCGTGGCCAGATGGCCGGGCTGATTGAAAGTGGTACGCAGCGTAAAATAATGGCCGTTTTGCCATGCCAGCCGGCGCAGAGGGGAGAAGCTTTCCCGTTCATCCAGCGCGTTCGCCTGCTGCAACATTTCAGCGCGGCGGGAATCAACAATTGATCCGACGCCCGTCTCTTTAAATCCGGACGAGAGATCTTTTAAGGGCAGCGTTGAAACCAGGATCATGCTGTTGTCCTGGCCATTCAGGTAATACATTGACCACGGGCTGCTTTCCGCGCCCCAGAGCGTATCCAGCCAGGTTGAGATGCGCTGTGTCATCTCAAGCGTGGAACTGTCATGGGAGCCGAAAATCAGCGCTTCGGTCTTGCGGCGCGGCTTTTCGAGATAATAAACATCCTGGCGCAGGCGTGTTTCCTGCAAACCATCGCTGGCGGTGCCAGACGCTGCGGCAACGTTGTCGTAGATTTGCCACGTGGCGTAACGGTAGGTATCGACACGTTTATGCAGCGCATGCGTGATGTCGACTATCTGATAGCTTTTATCTTTTAGCCAGGCGTTAACGGCGCTTTGTACCATCACACCCATGGCGACTAACAGCACGACGATCAGCAGCAGAAAGAAGCGTGTGATATTGCCGGGAATAAGGGAAAATTTATTTGGGATCATGCCGTCTGACTGACTCATTATAAGCGCGTAACCCGGCGAATACTCGCCACTCTGGAGAAATTACCACGCTACCTGCGTCTGCAGGCGCCGTGGCTGTGAGCGATGCATTAAACGCACCCGAGCTAAGAATACCTGCATCAGGCGCTGCCGTCATCGACTCTCTTATATTCACAAGAAGTATAAGGATAAATTGCGGCATTTCCAGGCTGTTGATAATTAGTTGAAATGGCGGCTCGCGAAGCCAACAGGCTGCGATCTATACGGCATAATTTGTGTGCAATTTTGACGCGCCTGTATAGCTATTAATTTTGAAAGCTTGCTTGGTAAAGAAATAGACTTAAGAAAGTTCTTAGTGCTCAGCGACATAGCGGCGGAATATGAAGGGTGTTTATTTAATAAACGTTATTTATTCGTGCGACATAGCATAAAAATAGCGCAATGTCGTAAAAAAAAAGCCGGATGCAAGCATCCGGCGCTAATAGGGGTAAACAGACATTCAGAACTGAATGACGGTAATAAATAAAGTTAATGATGATAGCGAGATGTATTTTATAGAATAATATGAAAAATATTTTACCATTCAGTGCTACAGAATTCCTCTCTTTAACCCTTTGATTTTATTAGCTAGGATATTTTTTCTGATTATAAATGCCTATAGTTTTAGCTATTCGTGCGAAAAAAAGTTCCGTCAAATATACATTTTGATACATCTGTACGCGAAAATGAAACATCTCTATAGTTTTAGTATCATATTCGCATTGGATTATTCTGTATTTGTTTTGGACAATGAGTTCGCCGACTGATTAGAGGGTAATCAGTAAGCAGTGGCATATAAAAAGGCATAACAGAGGGTTAATAAAATGAAAGTTAAAGTACTGTCCCTCCTGGTTCCAGCTTTGCTGGTAGCAGGCACCGCTCACGCGGCTGAAGTTTATAACAAAGACGGCAACAAATTAGATTTGTATGGCAAAGTTGATGGTCTGCACTACTTCTCTGATGATAAGAGCGCGGATGGCGATCAGACTTATATGCGTCTGGGCTTCAAAGGCGAAACGCAGGTAAATGACCAAATTACCGGCTACGGTCAGTGGGAATACCAGATTCAGGGCAACAGCGCCGAAAGCGAAAACGATGCATGGACTCGTGTAGCGTTCGCTGGTCTGCGCGTGGGTGATGCTGGTTCCTTCGACTACGGCCGTAACTACGGCGTAATCTACGACATAGCTGCATGGACCGACGTTCTGCCTGAGTTCGGCGGCGATACCTACGGCGCTGATAACTTCCTGTTCAGCCGTGCAAATGGCGTTGCAACTTACCGTAACACCGACTTCTTTGGTCTGGTTGATGGCCTGAACTTTGCGGCTCAGTACCAGGGCAAAAACGGCAGCATCAGCGGCGAAGATGAAACGGGCCGTGGCGTTCTGAAGCAGAACGGCGACGGTTACGGTCTGTCCCTGACTTACGATCTGGGCGAAGGTTTCAGCGTAGGTGGCGCGATGTCTTCTTCCAAACGTACCTGGGATCAGAACAACACCGCAGCTCTGGGTGACGGTGACCGCGCTGAAGCGTACACCGGTGGTCTGAAATATGACGCTAACAATGTATACCTGGCTGCCCAGTATACCCAGTCATACAACGCTACCCGTTTTGGCGGCGACCACGATTCAGCGGCTTACGGTTATGCTAACAAAGCACAGAACTTCGAAGTGGTCGCTCAGTACCAGTTCGACTTCGGCCTGCGTCCATCCGTGGCTTACCTGCAGTCCAAAGGTAAAGACATCGAAGGTTACGGCGACCAGGATCTGATGAAATATGTTGATGTTGGCGCGACTTACTACTTCAACAAAAACATGTCCACCTACGTTGATTACAAAATCAACCTGGTTGACTCTAATACCTTCACTGATGCCGCGGGCGTCAGTACCGACGACATCGTTGCCCTTGGTCTGGTTTACCAGTTCTAATTCCGACTTCGTTGCAAAAGGCGCCTGCGGGCGCCTTTTTTATCTCTGTATATTCAACAGCAGCTTGCTTGTCCCGCCTTATGTCTTCCTTTGATATACTCTTGCGCCTCTTAACGGGAGATCTCAAACAATGGAACGACACTTTATTCAACGCGGCTTGTTTGCGCTGGCGCTTCTGATACTGGCCGGATGCGACAGCCAGACCGCGAAAGAAAGTACAGGTTTAGTGCTGGAAGGCAAAACCATGGGGACCTTCTGGCGCGTAAGCCTGGCCGGCGTGGACAATACCCGGCAGGATGAATTGCGCAAAAAGGTACAGGCGCAGCTTGATGGCGACGATCGTCTGCTTTCAACGTACAAATCTGATTCTACGCTGTCGCGCTTTAACCAGTCCCGCAGCACCGATCCTTATCCGGTGCCGGAAGCCATGAGCGATATAGTTACAACATCCTTAAGAATAGGCGCCAAAACCGGAGGCGCTATGGATATCACCGTCGGACCGCTGGTCAATTTATGGGGATTCGGCCCGGATAAGCAGCCGGTAAAAACGCCGGACCAGGCGCAAATCGATGCGGCAAAAGCGCTAACGGGTTTGCAGCATCTGACGGTTATCAATAAAGCCGGACAGCAATGGTTACAAAAAGATCTTCCGGGGCTGTATGTCGATCTCTCTACTATTGGCGAAGGCTATGCTGCGGATCGTCTGGCGCGACTGATGGAGCAAAACGGTATTAGCCGATACCTGGTCTCTGTGGGCGGGGCCGTCGTCACGCGCGGAACAAACTCCGACGGTAAAGCCTGGCGCGTGGCGATTCAAAAACCGACCGACCGGGAAACGGCGGTACAGGCCGTTGTCGATTTAAATGGACACGGTATCAGCACCTCCGGTAGCTATCGCAATTATTACGAGCTTGAAGGCAAGCGGCTTTCGCACGTCATCGATCCCACTACGGGCGCACCTATCGAGCATAAGCTGGTTTCTGCGACGGTGATTGCTCCCACGGCGATGGAGGCCGACGGCTGGGATACAGGCCTGATGGTGCTCGGCACGGAAAAAGCCAAACAGGTCGCTCAAAAAGAGGGACTGGCGGTGTACCTGATCGCCAAAGAAGGCGAGGGCTTTACAACGTGGATGTCGCCGCAGTTTAAAACTTTCCTGCTGAGCGAGTAAAATTAGAAAGCAAGAATGTGGGTTTCCTGAAACGGTACAACTGTCAAAGTGGATCTGTGACAGCAAGACCAGGAGCCAGTCATGAAAACTATCAATGACATTGCCGCTGACAACTGCCGCTGGCAGGCCGTGGAAACCCGGAACAGCCGCGCAGACGGGGAGTTTGTGTTTGCCGTGAAGACGACGGGTATCTTTTGCCGTCCTTCCTGCACCGCACGGCGTCCGCTGCGTAAAAACGTGCTTTTCTTTGCCGATCCGGATGCTGCTATGCGGGCAGGGTTCCGTCCCTGCAAGCGCTGTCAGCCGGATAAGCTCGCCCCCGAACAACAGCGCGTAGAACGCATCACACGGGCCTGTCGTATCATTGAGGAAAGTGCGCAGCCGCTTACGCTCGCAGCACTTTCTGCCCGGGTTGCAATGAGTCCTTTCCATTTTCATCGGCTGTTTAAAAGCGTGACCGGCCTGACCCCTAACGCCTGGCAGAAAGCGTTGCGGACACAAAGATTGCGCGACCAGCTAGCGCAAGGCGAACCGGTGACTCGTGCCGCCTATGATGCCGGTTACCAGTCGGGCAGCCAGTTTTATCAACAGGCGGACGCCGCACTTGGCATGACCGCGCGCCAGTATCGCCAGGGCGGCGAGCGGGTAGCGATCCGCTTTGTGGTCGGCACCTGCCAGCTTGGCGAATTTCTGGTTGCGGAAAGTGAACGCGGGATTTGTGCCGTTTTGTTGGGCAACACGTCGGAAAAATTAATTGCTGAACTGGAGACCCTGTTCCCGAATGCTAAATTAGTTTCTGATGATGACGGATTTGCCGAGCGCGTCGCGCGGGTGGTGAGCTTTATGGAACATCCCGCCCGGCAGTTCGAACTGCCGCTCGACATTCAGGGCACGGCTTTCCAGCAGCAGGTCTGGCAGGCGCTGCGTGCCATCCCGCCGGGTGAAACCGCAAGCTATCAGGAGATCGCCGTACGTATTGGCAAACCTGCGGCGGTAAGGGCGGTGGCCGGCGCCTGTGCGGCCAACCGGCTTGCGGTGCTCGTTCCTTGCCATCGCGTAGTACGCAATGATGGGGCGCTTTCCGGCTACCGCTGGGGCGTTGAGCGTAAACAACAGCTTCTGAACATTGAGGCGGGACAGAGGAAAGAATAATGCTCGATCTCTTTGCGGATGAAACCCCCTGGCAGGAACCGCTGGCAGACGGCGCCGTTATACTACGGCGCTTTGCCCGTGCCGCTGCCGACGAGTTAATTAAGCAGATTGAGAACGTGGCGCAGCGTTCACCGTTCCGCCAGATGGTGACGCCGGGCGGCTATACCATGTCGGTGGCGATGACCAACTGCGGTGAACGAGGCTGGACGACCAGGCAGCACGGCTATCTTTACTCGCCGGACGATCCCCTGACGGGGAAGCCGTGGCCCGCGATGCCGCAGGCTTTTCGCCACTTGTCCGATGCGGCTTCAGCCGCTGCGGGCTATCGCGATTTTTGTCCGGACGCGTGCCTCATCAACCGCTACGTACCGGGCGCAAAACTCTCGCTTCATCAGGACAAAGACGAGCCTGATTTGCACCAGCCGATCGTTTCTGTTTCGCTGGGGCTGCCGGCCGTTTTCCAGTTCGGCGGCCTGAAACGTAACGATCCGCTGGTGCGGATTATGCTCGAGCACGGCGATGTTGTGGTATGGGGCGGGGCTTCCCGTCTGTTCTATCACGGTATTTTGCCGCTAAAACCCGGCCACCATCCTGCCACCGGCGACATACGCTATAACCTCACCTTTCGCCGCACCGGAAAAAGCGAATAAAAATAAGAATTATTCTTGCCGTTGAAAGATTGCCGTTTAAACTGCTCGCTGTTTTTGTTAGCGGGTAATGAGCGATGGAACTTTTACGAGTGGTTTACCGGCAGTATCGCTGGCCTTTTCTGATGGTAATGGCGTTAAGCCTCGCCAGTGCGGCGTTGGGTATTGGCCTTATCGCCTTTATTAACCTGCGGTTGATTGAAACGCCGGACATTTCGCTAAGGGTGCTGCCTGAATTCCTCGGCCTGCTGTTATTGTTAATGGCCGTGACGCTTGGCTCGCAGCTGGCGCTCACCACGCTTGGCCACCATTTTGTGTTTCGCCTGCGCAGTGAATTCATCAAACGGTTAATGGATACCCACGTCGAACGCGTTGAACAGCTCGGCAGCGCTGCGCTGCTGGCGGGCCTGACCAGCGATGTGCGTAACATTACCATCGCCTTTGTTCGCCTGCCGGAGCTGGTGCAGGGCATTATTCTGACGTTTGGTTCCGCGGCTTATCTGGCCTGGCTTTCACCAAAAATGCTTGGCGTCACGGCAATCTGGGTGGTGATAACCATTCTGGGCGGTTATCTGCTGGTGGCGCGCGTCTATAAACATATGGCGCATCTGCGTGAAATAGAAGACCAGCTCTATAACGATTACCAGACGGTTATCGAAGGGCGCAAAGAGCTGGCGCTTAACCGTGAACGAGCTGAGCGAGTGTATGAAGATACCTATATTCCTCACGCCAGCGATTATCGCCGCCATATTATTCGCGCTGATACTTTCCACCTGAGCGCGGTGAACTGGTCAAATATTATGATGCTGGGCGTGATTGGCCTGGTATTCTGGATGGCAAACAGCCTCGGCTGGGCTGATACCAACGTTGCGGCAACGTATTCCCTGACGCTGCTTTTCCTGCGCACGCCTTTGCTTTCGGCGGTCGGGGCTTTGCCAACGCTGCTTAGCGCGCAGGTCGCCTTCAACAAACTGAGAAAGTTTGAGCTGGCGCCCTTCGAGGCGGCTTTCCCACGCTCTGAAGAAGCGGGTAGATGGCAAACCCTTGAGATGCGCGACGTGGTGTTCAAATACGGCGATAACGCTTTCACCGTCGGCCCGTTAAATCTGAAAATTGAACGCGGTGAGCTGATATTTCTGATTGGCGGCAACGGCAGCGGTAAATCCACCATGGCGATGCTGCTGACCGGCCTGTACCATCCGGTTTCCGGGGCGATTTATTTAGACGGCAAGCAAATTGACGCGGGCAATCTGGATGATTATCGCAAGCTTTTCTCAGCGGTCTTTACCGACGTCTGGCTATTCGACCGTCTGCTGGGTCAGCAGGGCAGGCAGGCCAATCCGGAGCTGGTAGCAACCTGGCTTAAGCGTCTGAAAATGAGCGAAAAGCTGGAGCTGGACAACGGCACCATCCTCAACCTGAAACTTTCCAAGGGGCAGCGCAAACGCGTGGCGCTGCTGCTTGCCCTTGCGGAAGAAAGGGACATTATCCTGCTGGACGAGTGGGCCGCGGATCAGGATCCTCATTTCCGCCGTGAGTTTTACCAGGAGCTGCTGCCGCTGATGCAGCAGATGGGCAAAACGATTTTCGCTATCAGCCATGATGACCACTACTTTATTCATGCCGACAGGCTGCTCGAAATGCGTCAGGGACATTTGACCGAGCTGACGGGCCATGAACGCGAAAGCGCGTCGCGAGACGCCGTAGCGCGAACGGGTAGCTAAACAGTAAAAATCAGCCGTTTGGCTGGTTTTCTGCTGATGACAACCCTCATGGCTTGCGAAGTATTGAATTATATCGCCTGAAAAATTACCAAGAAAATCAAGCCGTTGATTTTCGGCTGCTAACCACAGAGAAGAAAAAACCACGCTTTTCCCTTCTCTGTCAGCAATATAAACCAGCCGTTTGGCTGGTTTTTTGTTTTTCGGGCGGCTTCAGGCTATAACTAAGCTCGTCGTTACCAGGGAATAAACGCCAGATGTCAGCCTCCGTGAAGTACAACCTCAGACAGCGAGCCCAGGATCGCGCGCGAATCCTTCAAATTCTTCTCACTAACAGAGCCGTTGCTGGCGGCATACTTGGGCGTCTGCCTGCGCCCGATGCGCACACGCCAGAGCAGGATATCGCTGAAATCGTCTCGCTGGCGGCAAGGCTTCCCGCCCCGGACCTTGCGGACGTGCTCGAAGCGCTTCCTACGGAAGAGCGGCATGCGCTGTGGAGCCTGGTAAAAGAGGATAAGCGCGGGCATGTATTGATCGAGGCTGCGGAAACCGTCTGGGACGACCTGATCGAAAATATGAGCGATAAAGAGTTGCTCAGGGCGCTGCGCCCGCTCGATATAGATGACCAGATTTACCTCGCACAATATTTACCGCGCGATTTGATGGGACGACTGCTGGCCACGCTCCCGCAGGAGGAGCGCGCGCAGGTTCGTAAGATATTGCATTACGACAAGCATAGCGTCGGCGCCATTATGGATTTTGAGGTGATTACCGTCCGTGCGGACGTCACTCTTGCTGTCGTCCAACGTTTTCTGCGCCTTCGCGGAAAAATTCCGCAGAATACCGACAAACTTTTTGTTACTACCCGGAATGAAACCCTGCTGGGAGAGCTGGGGCTGACGACAATCCTGCTCCATCCGCCTGAAACTCCCGTTCTGAAAGTTATGGACGATAACCCCACCTGTTTTGCGCCAGAAGATGACGACGAAATCGCGGCGAGAACGTTTGAGAGAGATAACCTGGTAAGCGCCGCCGTCATCGACAGCAGCGGGAAGCTGATGGGGCGTCTGACCGTTGATGAGATCGTTGACGTTGTGTACGAAGAGACGGATAACGATCTCCGCCGCATGGGTGGCCTGAGCGCGGAAGAGGACGTATTTGCCCCGGTAAGCAAGGCCGTTAAAGCGCGTTGGGCATGGCTTGCTATCAACCTGTGTACCGCATTTATCGCATCGCGCGTGATTGGCATGTTCGAACATACCATCTCACAGCTGGTGGCTCTGGCTTCGTTAATGCCGATTGTTGCGGGCATTGGCGGCAATACCGGCAACCAAACCATTACCATGATCGTTCGCGCGCTGGCGCTGCAACATTTGCAGGCTGGAAACTACTCGTTTTTAGTGCTGCGTGAACTGGGCGTGGCTTTCATAAACGGCATCGTCTGGGGCGGGGTGATGGGCGTAGTAACCTGGCTGCTGTACGACGATCCGGCACTTGGCGGCGTCATGACGCTCGCGATGGTGCTCAATCTGTTAGTCGCCGCGTTGATGGGCGTGCTGATCCCGATGATTATGACACGCCTGGGTAAAGATCCGGCTGTGGGATCAAGCGTAATGATCACCGCGTTAACCGATACCGGCGGATTCTTTATCTTCCTCGGGTTAGCGACTATTTTTCTGCTTTAGGCAGTTTCAAAATTCAGATATAAAAAAGCAGCCATAACAGGCTGCTTTTTAAGGGGATTCTGGTCGGCACGAGAGGATTTGAACCTCCGACCCCCGACACCCCATGACGGTGCGCTACCAGGCTGCGCTACGTGCCGACAACTGGGTAAAAATATTACCTTTTTTAGCGCCTATTGCAAGGATGCCGCTCGCTAAGTGGTTTATAAATATACAATCAGTTAGCGATGAAGCGTTTCTCATCGGTCAAAACCTGGAGCAATAAGCCGAGCTGCGGTTTGGTTTCTTCCACGCGTTCGCCCTGCAAGTCATAGATGCGATAGTTGCCGTTGTTATCAAGCACCAGCGTCATGTGCGGCATGGTGATTGCCAGACTGTTGTTATCCGCACCCACAACCCAGTTGTTACGGCGTGTGGCGGCAAACAGATCTTCACCCTGCGAATATTCATTCGCCGCTGTTTTAACGTGCAGCAGGCGCTGCATCAGGGTAGTCATTACATCCTGATGGTCGGTCAGCTTACTGATGGTCTGGGCGGGCGTGCCCGGCCAGTGGATAACCAAAGGTACCTGGATACGCGAGCGTGACCAGCCGAACGAATCCTGCTCATCACCCAGCGGAACGCCGTGGCCTGCCGTCACAATAACAACGGTATCATCCAGCTTGCCGGAGGCTTTCAGGGCGTCCAGCACTTCCTGAATCCTGTCATCCACGTTGTGCGCAGCGCGGGCATAGCGACGGGTGAAGTCTTGTTTGTTGCTATCCTCGCTGATGCTGGTGCCGTTAAAGGCAATCCAGGAGAACCAGCGGTTATCTTCGGAAGCATATTGCGTTAGCCAGTTCATCCACTGCGAGGCGGTCTGGCTATCTGACTGGCTTTTGGCCGACGGCAAAGAGAAGTCGGAGAGCAGCGCCTGGCGGTACATAGACGAATTAAAGCCATCGGAAGCAAACAGGCCCAGCTGGTAGCCCTGCTGGTTTAACGCGGTAATCAACGCCGCCGGGATGCGAGCGGAAAGCACGCCGTCCATATAAGCCGGTGAAATTCCATAGAACAACCCGAAGATACCGTTATCGGTGCTGTTCCCCACGCTCATATGCTGCGTAAAGTTAACGTTGCTGCGCGCAAACGCATTGAGGGCAGGCAGATCTTTAGCAAAGCGAGAAGCGTTCAGGCCGTCCACGGTTATCAGCAGGACGTTATGACCCGTGCCCATATCGCTAAATCGCAGGTCGCTCAGCGGATACTGTACCGACACCGCTTCCGGGTTACCCTGTTCAACGAGACGGCGCTGATATTCCTCCGCATCCAGCAGGCCGTGTTTCTCAAGGAAACGACGCGCCGTCATCGGATAGGCCAGCGGCAGGTTGGCACGTTGCATGGTAATGGGACGGTAGAAATTCGCATCTGCCCAGATATACATAATGTGGCTGCTGAAAAAGGCGACAAAGAACAGCGCGACAACGGGCCGGGCAAAATATCTGCGCCGCCCGAGGCTGCGCAGTTTCTGCCAGCTCCAGGTCGCAAATAGCATCTCAACCAGCAGGATCACGGGCACGCTGATAAACATCAGCTGCCAGTCGCGCGCCATTTCGCTCTGGTCCGGGTTAATCACCAGTTCCCAGACGATAGGGTTGAGATGAAGGTGGAAACGGGTAAAAACTTCGCTATCAATAAGCAGTAGCGTTATGCCCGCGGTGGCGAAGGCCGCCGATAAAAAGCGCATCAGGCGCTGGGACATCACGACAAAGGTCAGCGGGAAAAGAATCAGCAGATAGGCGGCAAACACTAAAAAGCTGAAGTGGCCGATAACGCTCAGGTAAGAGTAGATACGCCCGGTGAGCGTTGTCGGCCAGTCGGCGACAAACAGGTAGCGGCTACCCAGCAGAGTGGCCAGCAGGATATTAAACAGGGCGAACCAGTGTCCCCAACTGACCATCTGGGAAACTTTTTCGCGGTAGCGCTGACGGTTAGTCACCATAACTCGTAGCTACAATTCCTTAATGAGCTTGATCTTCGCTCACGGAGGCTTGCAGCGCCTGCGCGAAGGAGCGAGCCAGCGTCTGGCGTTGTGCAGTGGCCACGCTGGTATTAATCAGGTTAGTGACCATATTTCCCAGCACCATCAGGGAAAGATCGGTAGGCGCGTGATGCTTTTCCAGCACGCCAGCCAGCTCGGTCAGCAGTTCTTCTACTTGTTCATCACTATAGCGGGATATTTGTGGCATAAATTAACAATCAATCAGGTTCAGGAAAGGGCGTTATCTTACCGTAGGAAGACCTTTTTTTCTGCTTTTTTATCTTCTGTTGCACATAGCTTGCGGCAGTGGTTGAATACCGCCCGGTCTAAAAGGAGAGTTTATCATGAGTCTGGATATCAACCAGATTGCCCTGCATCAGCTTATCAAGCGCGGCGAAGAGACGCTTGAAGTGGTGCTGCGCGATTCCCTGCTGGCAACTAACGGTGCCGTAGAAGAGATGATGGCTGAGCTTCACCGTGTTTATAGCGCAAAAAATAAAGCATACGGGTTGTTCAGCGAAGAGAGCGAACTAGCGCAGGCGCTGCGTTCACAACGCAAAGGTGAGGAGGATTTCCTCGCCTTCAGCCGTGCGGCAACAGGTCGTCTGCGTGACGAACTGGGGAAATATCCCTTTGCTGACGGCGGTATCGTGCTGTTCTGCCATTACCGCTATCTGGCCGTTGAGTATCTGATGGTGGCGGTACTTAATAATCTGAGCAGCATGCGCGTCAACGAAGAGCTGGATATCAGCTCAACCCACCATCTGGATATCAACCACGCGGATATCGTGGCGCGTATCGATCTGACCGAATGGGAAACCAACCCGGAATCGACCCGTTATCTGACGTTCCTCAGAGGGCGCGTTGGCCGCAAGGTTTCTGATTTCTTTATGGATTTCCTCGGCGCCAGCGAAGGGCTCAACGCCAAAGCGCAAAACAAGGGCTTATTGCAGGCGCTGGACGATTTCACTAACGAAGCGCAGCTGGATAAAAACGAGCGCCAGGAAGCGCGTCAGCAGGTATATGCCTACTGTAACGAACAGCTGCAGGCCGGAGAAGAGATCGAGCTTTCTTCACTGGCAGACGAACTGCCGTGGGCCGTGGATGATAAGAATTTCCAACAGTTTACCGCGGAGAAAGGTTATGAGCTGGAAGACAGCTTCCCGGCGGACCGCAGCACGCTGCGTCAGCTAACTAAATATGCAGGCAGCGGCGGCGGGTTGACGATTAACTTCGACGCGATGCTGCTGGGCGAGCGTATTTTCTGGGATCCGGCGACGGATACCCTGACCATCAAAGGCACGCCGCCGAACCTGCGTGACCAGCTACAGCGCCGAACTTCCAGTAAGTAAAAAGTATCCGGTGGGTGACGCTTGCGCTTACCCACCCTACAACTGCCACAGGCCGGATAAGCATGAGCGCCATCCGGCGTTTACCGCCAGCCAGAAAGCAAAAAACCCGCGTGAGCGGGTTTTTTTCGAGCTACATTCGCGATTAAGCGCGAACGAAGTCGATGTGAGCCAGTTTAGGCTTGAACGGGTGACGCTGAACAGCCTGAACCTTCGCTTTTACTTCTGTACCGTCAACAACCAGAGTCAGAACTTCTTCGTAGAAGCCAGGTTTTGCCTGCAGGTTCATTACGGAGTCATGGTCCAGTTCGATAGAGATTGCAGCTTCGGAACCACCGTAGATGATTGCCGGGAATTTGTTAGCTGCACGCAGGCGGCGGCTCGCACCCTTGCCCTGCTCTTTGCGTTTTTCTGCGTTGATAGTAAACATTAACTGTTTCTCTCTTAAATACTCCTGTTACAGGCGACCCAGCAACAGGAAAAGTTTTCTGCTTTGCGGATGCAAAAGCGGGCGCATTATAGCCATATCTGGCCGTGTCGGCAACGAGTATTGGCAATGGAAACGCCATTAGCCGCGTAATTCATTCGCACGGCGAAAGCGTCCTTCGTAGTCGAACACTTTTTCGCGCACGTTCCAGAATTGGCCGTTCTTGCGCGCGACTACAAAATCAGGGTGACGAAGCAGCGGCTGCTGCGCGACAACGTCCGCGATTGTTATCCAGCGCAGCGGTACGCCGGGTGCCCGGCTATGCGGGCGGATAAACAGCTGCTCGAAGGCCGTTCGCTGGGCTGGCGTATGCAGGCGGAAGCGCTCACTCACATCGGCACCGTCTTCGTCGTAATAAGTGACTTTTAGCCAGTCACCCTTGGCGTCGCTGCCTTGCTGTAATGTCATTCCGCTACAACGCAGCACCAGCGCATCTTTAAGCTTCAGGGCCGCTTTCAGCATATCGTCCGGATCGACCAGCACGTGATCGCACTGGTGGCAGCGGCGGGCGGCGATATCGTTTTCCGCATTACACTGCGGGCAGTTTTTAAAGCGGAAGCGGTAATCACACTGCTCCCGGTGCCCCTCATCATCCTCGAACCAGCCCTGACAGCGGCGGCCAAAATGTTCGATGATGGTGCCATCGCCGGTGGTTTTACCCCAGAACGTGTTGGCGAATCCGCACGACGGGCAGAAAACCTGCACCGGAACGTTGTCACTTTTCCCCTTTGCGTTACCCACTTCCGGCGTAAACAGGTCGTGCGGGTTACCGGCGTAATCAAGAATTAAACAGTCGCTCTTGCCGGGGGCGAGACGTAATCCGCGGCCAACAATTTGTTGGTAAAGGCTTACTGATTCCGTCGGACGCAGGATGGCAATCAAATCGACATGCGGCGCGTCAAAGCCCGTCGTCAGCACGGCTACGTTGACCAAAAAGCGGAACTGCTGATTTTTAAAGGCGTCGATTAAGGTATCGCGTACCGTCCCTGGCGTATCCGCCGTAATCAGCGCGGCATCGCCAGAAGGCAGAAGGGCGGTGACTTCTTTTGCATGCTCTACGGTCGCGGCAAAAATCATCACGCCGCGTCGCTGGGCGGCAAATTCCACAATCTGGCTGATGATATGCGGCGTAATGCGCTTTTGCTGCTTCAGCTCGCGGTTGAGGTCGGCCTCGCTAAACAAGCCGTTAGGTTGAGCCTGCAAGCGGCTGAAATCATACTGCACAACCGGCATATCTAACCTTTCCGGCGGGGTGAGATAGCCGTGCTTAATCATATAGCGCAGCGGCAGCTCGTAAATGCAGTCGCGGAACAGCGCTTTTTCATCGCCGCGCACCATGCCGTGGTAGTGATAATGGTAAATCCAGCCTTTGCCCAGGCGGTATGGCGTGGCGGTAAGCCCCAACAGACGCAGCCCGGGATTCGCAGAACGCAGATGAGCAAGAATTTGCTGATACTGGCTTTCATCCGCTTCGCCGATACGGTGGCACTCATCGACAATCAACAGTGAAAACTCACCGTGAAACTGCTCAAGGTTGCGGGCGACCGACTGAACGCTGCCGAAGACGACCTTGCCGTGGCTTTCCTTGCGTTGCAGGCCCGCCGCGAAAATATCGGCTTCAAGCTCCAGCGCGCGGTATTTAGCATGGTTCTGGGCAACAAGTTCTTTTACGTGAGCAAGCACCAGCACGCGCCCACGGGCAATGCGTGCCAGCTCGGCAATCACCAGGCTCTTGCCGGCGCCGGTTGGCAACACAATCACGGCGGGTTCAGGGTGTTTGCGGAAGTGGGCGAGGGTGGCATCCACCGCTTCCTGTTGATAAGGGCGTAAGGTAAAAGACATCGGCATTCCTGTCCTTCATCTTTCGAACTACCGTGGTGCTGGCTGCATTCCCTTACCCCAGCCACTTGCTGTAGTAAGCTGCTGGGGATGTCACTCACCTCACCGGAGGCTAGCCTTCGGCTGCACAAGTTCGTTTCCGACGAATTTGTATCTCCCTTGCCGCCTGCCTGTAGCTCGAAATCTAAAGGATATATAAGGTTTTCATATGTGATAAGGAAAGCGGTGATTATGCCACGAAACAGGGTTTTAACTTGAGAGAGTTTTTGATGTCGCTATACTGGCAAGTTAATTACCAGGCAAACGATTTACGCTGCAAAAGCGGACTCAGATGTCCGGCCAGCTTAGCTTTAAGCTGGTTCCTCTTTGAAACAGGCAAGACTTAATGCGACTCGACAAATTTATTTCTCAGCAGCTCGGCGTGAGCCGTGCCATTGCTGGCCGTGAAATTCGTGCTCAACGTATCACCATCGACGGAGAAGTAGTGCGTGATGCTTCCTTTAAGCTCCAGCCGGACCACCAGGTTGAGTTCGATGGCAATCCCCTGAATCAGCAGAATGGCCCACGCTACTTTATGCTGAATAAGCCGCAAGGCTATGTGTGCTCAACCGAAGATCCGGATCACCCAACCGTGCTCTATTTCCTCGATGTGCCGGTGGCGCACAAGCTGCACGCCGCCGGGCGTCTGGATATCGACACCACAGGTCTGGTGCTGATGACGGACGATGGCCAGTGGTCTCACCGCATCACTTCGCCGCGCCACCACTGCGAGAAAACTTATCTGGTGACGCTGGAATCGCCGGTTGCCGATGACACCGCCGAGCAGTTTGCGCACGGCGTACAGCTGCATAATGAAAAAGATCTTACTAAACCGGCCATCCTTAACATCATCACCCCGACGGAAGTTCGTCTGACCATCAGCGAAGGGCGTTACCACCAGGTCAAACGCATGTTTGCCGCCGTGGGCAACCGCGTGATTGCTCTGCATCGTGAGCGCATCGGTGAGATCGAACTGGACCAGGATCTGGAGCCGGGCGAATACCGTCCGTTAACGGAACAGGAAATTGCCAGCGTCGGCATGCCAAAAAGCTAACTTCAGGAGTTACCGTTGAGTACCAAGCAGAATTCGTCAGTCGGCATCGTGGTGATCCTTGGCCTGCTGGCCATGTTAATGCCGTTGTCGATTGATATGTACCTGCCGGCTTTGCCGGTTATCGCTGCCGAATTTGGCGTGCCTGCCGGCAGCGCGCAGATGACGCTGAGTACCTATATTCTCGGCTTTGCTATCGGCCAGCTGTTTTATGGCCCAATGGCGGACAGCATCGGGCGTAAACCGGTGGTGCTCGGTGGCACGCTGGTCTTTGCGGCGGCGGCCATCGCCTGCGCGCTGTCCCAGACGATCGATCACCTGATCGCAATGCGTTTTCTGCACGGCCTTTCGGCTGCGGCGGCAAGCGTGGTGATTAACGCCTTAATGCGCGATATCTATCCAAAGGAAGAGTTCTCACGCATGATGTCGTTTGTCATGCTGATTACCACTATCGCGCCGCTGGTTGCGCCGATGGTGGGCGGGGCGGTACTGGTATGGTTTAGCTGGCATGCGATTTTCTGGATCCTGGCGCTGGCCGCGCTGCTGGCGTCAGCGATGATATTCTTCCTGATCCATGAAACGCTGCCGGCTGAACGTCGTCAGAAATTTCATTTTCGTACCACCATTGGCAACTTTGCTACGCTGTTCCGCCATAAGCGAGTGCTCAGCTATATGCTGGCGAGCGGCTTCAGCTTTGCGGGAATGTTTTCGTTTCTTAGCGCCGGGCCGTTTGTTTATATCGAACTGAACCACGTCTCGCCGCAGCATTTCGGCTATTACTTTGCGCTCAACATCGCCTTCCTGTTCATTATGACGATGATTAACAGCCGCTTTGTGCGTCGTGTTGGGGCGCTAAATATGTTCCGCTTCGGTCTGTATGTGCAGTTTGCGATGGCTATCTGGCTGGTTATCAGCGCCCAGTTTGATTTTGGCTTCTGGGCGCTGGTGCTTGGCGTGGCGGCCTTTGTGGGCTGCGTTTCGATGGTGTCGTCTAACGGCATGGCCGTTATCCTTGACGAATTTCCTCACATGGCGGGTACGGCATCGTCTCTGGCCGGGACTTTCCGTTTTGGTATCGGTGCCCTGACGGGCGCGCTGCTTTCTATCGCTACTTTTAATACCGCCTGGCCGATGATCTGGTCAATTGCCGTATGCGCTACCAGCTCGCTACTCTTTTATCTCTACGCAAGTCGTCCCCGCAAGTCCGCAGCCTAATACGAAACGGGTACGTCATGTACCCGTTTGTTAATCCAAATCAACGAAATTTCTGCGTCAGCTCCTACAATTTGTTTCTGAAATGTAAACGTTACAAAAACGAAAAGTCACAGCTTTGTAGTTAAAAAGGTTGAGTTAGATCACAGAAAGCGTTACATATAGCGCCGAAACGCGTGCACAGCCGCACAAACAAGCGTTATCCATCTAAAAATAATTGACTTACTACAGCGGATGTAAACGGTTTACAGGTTCTTTACGCGCAATTTATCAACATTGTGTTAACCTTTGTGTAAACTATTCATGTAACACTTTTGTATGAATTTCTTCGGGGATACCATTTTGAATACGTTACAACTTTCTATCGTTCATCGCTTACCGCAAAGCTATCGCTGGTCGGCAGGTTTTGCTGGTCTGAAGGTTGAACCGATTCCGCAGCATCTCCAGAATGCAGAGAACTGTCTTATCGGCCTGAAACTGCTCAGCGAAGACGGTGAAAAAGCGTGGCCGATCATGCATACACTTAGCCAGGCGCTTAGCGATATTGAAGTGGATTGCTCGGTGGTGGAATGTGAAGGCGAGCCGTGCCTGTTTGTTAATCGTCAGGACGAACCGGCAGCAACCTGCCGCCTGAAGAATTTTGGCGTGGCGATTGCCGAATCATTTTCAGTTACCCATCCTTTCTGATTGCTGTGAAATTCAGGCCAGCGTCAGCAGCTGGCGCGTATACTCCGTCTGCGGCGCCGCAAATATTTTCTGACATTCACCCTGCTCGACAACTTTCCCCTGCCGTAACACGATTATCTGGTGACACAGCGACCTGACGATTTTTAAGTCATGGCTGATGAAAATGTACGCCAGCCGGTGCTTTTCCTGGAGCGACTTCAGCAGCGCCAGGATCTGCGCCTGTACGGATCTATCCAGCGAGGACGTTGGCTCATCCAGAACGATCAGCTGCGGCTGCAGGATAAGCGCGCGTGCGATAGCAATGCGCTGGCGTTGCCCACCGGAAAACTCCGCCGGATAACGATGGCGGGTTTCGGCATCGAGCCCCACCTCTTCTAAAGCCGCCATTACGCGTTGTTCGCGTTCGGCCGCGCTCAGGGCTGGATGATGAACCCGCAAACCTTCTTCAACGATCTGCAAAACGTCCAGCCGCGGGTTAAGCGCCGAATTGGGATCCTGGAACACCACCTGGATACGGTGGCGAAGCGGAAGAAGCTTTTTGCGGTTTAAGACGTGCAGCGGATGCCCGTCGAACCAGATACTGCCGCTGGAATGTATTAAGCGCAGCAGCGCCATCCCGGTGGTGCTTTTCCCGGAACCGGATTCGCCGACCAGGCCAACGCATTCGCCCGGCCGCAGCGAAAAACTTAAGCCTTTTATACCGTAGTGATAGCTGACCGTTTTCTTAAGCAGGCCACGGCGAACAGGGAAGGCAACTTCTAACGCTTCCACTTTTAATAACGGAGGCTGATTTTCATCCAGCGGCCAGGGATCGCCACTCGGTTCAGCGGCTAAAAGCTGTTGTGTGTAAGGGTGCTGCGGCGCGCTCAGCAGCGTGGCGGCTCTGTTCTGCTCCACGCATTTTCCGTTGTGCATGACCGCAATATTATCCGCAAGCTGCCTTACAATGCCGAGGTTATGGGTAATAAACAGCAGCCCCATATTCAGCTCCTGCTGCAACTCCTTCAGCAGCTGCAGGATTTGCGCCTGCACGGTGACGTCGAGCGCCGTCGTTGGTTCATCGGCAATCAGCAGCTCGGGGCGGGTAAGCAGCGCCATGGCTATCATCACGCGCTGGCGCTCTCCGCCGGACAGCTGATGGGGAAAATCTGTCAGGCGCGTTGCCGCGTTACGAATGCCAACCCTGTCCAGGCAGGTCAGCATTTCGGCTCGCGCGGCCTCACGACGCATGCCGCGGTGCAGAGACAAAACTTCATAAAGCTGCTTCTCAATACTGTGCAGGGGATTGAGCGATACCATCGGCTCCTGGAAAATCATGGCGATTTTGTTGCCGCGAACGCCGCGTAGCACGCGTTCCGGCGCGTGCAGCAGCTCCTGACCTTTGAAGTAAATCTCACCCCGAGGATAAAAAACCGGCGGCGAGGGCAGCAGGCGCAGCACCGAAAGGGCGGTAACGCTTTTTCCTGAACCTGATTCACCAACCAGCGCCAGCGTTTCTCCCGCTTCAATCTGCAACGACAGGTCTTCCACCACCTGGTGGGTAACGTCACCCTGACGGAAAGCAATGGCGAGATTATTAATGGCAAGTAGCGGAGTAGTCATGTCAGCGTGCCTTAGAAGGATCGAAGGCGTCACGCACCGCTTCGCCAATAAAGATTAATAGCGTCAGCAGGATAGCCAGATAAACAAAGGCGGTAATACCCAGCCACGGAGCCTGCAAATTATTTTTACCCTGCAGCAGAAGCTCGCCGAGGGAAGGTGAACCAAGCGGTAAGCCGAAGCCGAGAAAATCCAGGGAAGTTAACGTCGTTATCGACCCGCAGAGAATAAACGGCAAAAATGTCAGCGTGGCGACCATGGCATTGGGCAGCATATGGCGAGTCATGATTGCCCAGTCGCCCACGCCCATCGCCTGGGCGGCACGAATATAATCAAAGTTACGCGTGCGTAAAAACTCCGCGCGCACCACGCTTACCAGGCTCATCCAGCCAAACAGCACGGTTATTCCCAGCAGCCACCAGAAGTTGGGCTGCACCACGCTTGAAAGAAGGATAATCAGGAAAAGCGTGGGCATACCGGACCACACTTCAATAAAGCGTTGCCCCCAGAGGTCAGTCTTTCCGCCGTAATAGCCCTGCGCTGCGCCAGCCAGAATACCGATGATGCTGGAGAATAGCGTCAGCATCAGACCGAAAAGAATTGAGATGCGCGTGCCGTAAAGCAAACGCGCCAGCACGTCGCCGCCGTTGGCGTCCGTACCCAGCCAGTTCTGGCTGCTCGGTGGCGACGGGAAGGGGACTTTGGTCGCATAGTTAATGGCGTTATCCCCAAAGCGAATCGGCGCCCAGAGCGCCCAGCCATCGCGGCCCAGGCGTCCGGCAAGCCACGGATCCTGATAATCCGCAGCGGTAGCCAGCGGGCCGCCGAAATCGCTTTCGCTGTAATTGACGATGACCGGGAAGTAAAAGCGATCCTGATAATGCACGATCAGAGGACGATCGTTGGCTACCAGCTCCGAGCCCAGACTCAGAACAAATACAACGGCAAAAATCCACAGGGACCAGTAGCCGCGTCGGTTCTGGCGAAAGCGTGCCCAGCGGGCCTGGTTCATCGGGCTTAAACGGTTCATCCGCGCCCCTCAAAGTCGATACGTGGGTCCACAAAGGTATAGGTAATATCGCTGAGGATATTCAATAGCAGGCCAATCAGGGTGAAAATATAAAGCGTGCCGAACATCACCGGGTAATCGCGTGACAGGGTTGAGTCATAGCCCAGCAGGCCAAGTCCGTTGAGCGAGAAGATAACCTCAATCAGCACCGAACCGGTAAAGAACATGCTGATAAAGGTGGCCGGGAAACCGGCAATAACCAGCAACATGGCGTTGCGGAACACGTGGCGGTAGAGAATTTTCTTCTCGTCCAGACCTTTTGCACGGGCGGTGACCACATACTGTTTGCGGATTTCATCGAGGAAGGAATTCTTGGTCAGCATCGTTAACGTGGCGAAGCCGCCGACGACGGTGGCGAGCACCGGCAGCGTAATATGCCAGAGGTAATCGGTCACCTTCCCGTACCACGGCAGGGAGTCAAAGTTTGTCGATACCAGACCGCGCAGCGGGAACCAGTCCAGATAGCTGCCTCCGGCAAACAGCACAATCAATAATATCGCGAATAAAAAGGCCGGAATGGCATAGCCGATAATAATGAACGTGCTGCTCCAGATATCAAAGCCGCTGCCGTTGCTGACGGCTTTGCGGATCCCCAGTGGAATAGAGACCAGATAGATAATCAGCGTGCTCCACAGACCAAGGGAAATGGACACCGGCAGGCTTTCTTTAATCAGATGCAGCACGGACGCGCTGCGAAACAGGCTGTCGCCAAAATCAAACCGCACATAATTCCACAGCATATTGAAATAGCGCTCGTGAAGAGGCTTATCGAAGCCATAGCGGTGGGTGATTTCAGCGATCACCTCCGGATCCAGCCCGCGCGAGCCGCGATACTGGTTATCCGTGCCGTTGCCTACGCCAACTCGCGCATGTCCGCTGCCCATCGTATCAGCGCTGACGCCGGGTATCCCTGAGCCATGACCAAACTGAATGTTAGCAATAGCCTGATCCACCGGGCCGCCGGGCGCGATTTGCACGATAAAAAAGTTGATGGTGATGATGGCCCACAAGGTCGGAATGATGAGCAATAAACGCCTGAGCAGATAGCTTCCCACGGTTTCCCCTTAGCGCCGCAGCGCCGGCAGCTGCGCGGCTTTGTTAACGTCATACCACCAGGTATCAAACCCGGACGTGTATAACGGGTGGATCGCAGGTTTGGAGAACTTATTCCACCAGGCGAAACGGTCTGCCGTCATGTACCACATTGGGATCATGTAAAAGTTCCAGGTGAGAACGCGGTCGAGCGCCCGGCCCAGCGGCAGCAGCTTTTTCTTATCACCCTGGTTGGCGATTATCTGATTCACCAGGTTATCCACCACCGAGCTTTTGACGCCGGGTGCGTTGTAGGTGGAATCAACGTATTCCGAGGCCCAGGCAATCTGCACATCGGCGCTTGGATAAGGCATGGCGCTGTAGAGGGTTGGCATCATATCGTAATCACGGCTGCGCAGACGGTTGGTGAGCTGCGAATTATCCACCTGGCGGATTTCCATCGTGATGCCCAGCCGCCGCAGATTATGCTGGAACGGCAGCACCCACTGGGTGTTCCCGGTGGTGCCGATTAGCAATTCAAAAACAAAGGGCTTTCCATTCTTAACGTTAATCAGCTTCTGGTTTTTTAGCTCCCAACCGGCCTCTTTGAGCAGCGCCAGCGCTTTCAGGAGGTTATCGCGGTCAAAGCCGTCGCCGCTGGAGGTTGGTGGGTTGTAAATGGTAGTAAATACTTCCGCTGGCAGATCCTTTTTCAGCGGGGCCAGCAGCGTGAGCTCATCGGCATCCGGATAAGATCGCGCCGCATATTCCGTATTCTGAAAATAGCTGTTTGCGCGACTGTAAGCGCCGTAAAACAAGGCTTTGTTCATCCACTCGAAATCAAACGCCAGCCCAACGGCTTCACGGACTTTGCGATCGGCAAATATCGGCCGCTGAATATTGAACGCCAGCCAGCGGGCGTCCTGAGCGGCATTATTTTCCTGCTCTTCTTTGACGATGAAGCGATTAGCGAAGTTCTTGCCGGTATAGCGCGTAGCCCAGTTTTTTGCCGAGCTTTCGGCCCGGAAATCAAAGGCTCCGGCTTTGAATGCCTCAAAGGCGACGTTGTCGTCCAGATAATAGTCGTAGCGCACAGAATCGAAATTCCAGCGTCCGCGGTTGACCGGCAGATTTGCGGCCCAGTAATCGCGAACCCGTGAATAGGTGATGTACTGCCCCATGCGCCAGGCGGTGATTTTGTACGGGCCGCTGGCCAGCGGCGGCGCGGAAAGCGGGTCGCTCAGCCTGTGATTCTGCCAGAATTTTTGCGGAAACACCGGCAGGGAGAATAAACCCAGCATGCGCTCTTTGCTCGGCTGGGCCAGTTCAATGCGCACCGTCAGCGGGGCGATGGCTTTGACTTTGGCGCCTTTGTAGATCAGCCGGAACTGCGGCACGCCTTCGGTCATAAACTTATTAAAGGTGAAAGCCACGTCTTTGGCAGTAATGCGGGACCCGTCGTGAAAACGCGCGCGCGGATTAAGTTCTATTTCTGCCCAGGCGAAGTTTTCCGTATAGCGCGCCATTTCCCCCACGAGCGGGTAATAGCTGCCGGGTTCGTCATCTGAGGTGGTAAACAGCGGATCGTAAAGCGTTTCCGTGCGCACGCCGGGGTTGCCACGCAGCGCGTAACGGTTGAAGTTATCAAAAGTACCAATCGCCGAGAGCGTGATATCACCGCCCTTCGGGGCCGCAGCGTTCACGTAATCGAAGTGGTTGAAATTAATAGCGTATTTAGGCTCTCCTAAGACGGCGAAGGAGTAGCTTTCTTTGATGTTTTCCGCCAGGCTTCCGACAGCAAACAGGCTAAGACAAAGTAGAATAACCGCGCGCGCAAGCATCAATCCGCTCAGTCCTTATTGAAGGGGCAACCCCGATGGTTTCATTCCCGAAACGCTAAACAGGCCAACAACCCACCGCTTTATAACACTACGATGGTAAATCATAAATCAGGCGACGATGATTGTGAACTTAATGGCTGTCTTTCAGAACATTATGGCTACCTTGCGGCTGATTCCAGTTCATAAGTTGCGTTAGCGTCAGCGGACGGCTGAAATAGTAACCTTGTAAGTAATTCACTCCGCGCTCAATCAGCCATTTTGCCTGTTCTCGCGTTTCAACGCCTTCCGCCACGGTCGTCATATCCAGACGTTTAGCTAACGTCAGGACCGCGTCGAGCACCGGCGTTGTGACCGTTTCCATACCGATGGAGTTTACGAAGCCCCGATCAATCTTCAGATAGTCCAGCGTGAAGCGTTGCAGGTAGATCAGCGCGCTGTGTCCGGTACCGAAGTCATCTATGGCGATTTCAAATCCCCGCTTGTGCAGCCAGCAAAACAGGCCCATGGCTTCCTTTTCTTTAAGCATATCCCGTTCGGTAATTTCAAATACAAGCTTGAAATGTTGTGGAGGCAGGGAGGCGGCAAAGGCCATGATATCTTCTTTAAACATCGGGGCGTGCAGATGGCCTGGCGCCAGGTTGATGCCAAGCTTTGCCCCCGGCGGCAGTATATTTTGCAACTGCCGGGCATCACGGGCAACCAGGGCAAACAAATGGCGCGTTAACGGCACGATAAGCTGCTGCGCTTCGGCAAAAGCGATAAACGCATCGGGTGGAATAGCGCCTGCGGTTGGATGTTCCCAACGCAATAAGGCTTCAACTCCCTGCATCTCTAATTTCTGCGCGTCAACGACCGGCTGATACACCACATGAAACTGCCCACGTTTAATACCGGTGAGGATCTCTTTTCCCGAACGCATACGAGCGAAGAGAAAATAGCTGCCTAACACGCCGCTGAACAAACCGAAGATAAGGCCCGCCAGGATCGAGAACTGGATATCTTCCAGCGGCCAGAGCGAGCCGTAAAGGTAAATCTTTATGGGATAATCAGTAAGCGCGGCGATGCGGGTAGGGTGCGGCGGTAAAGAATCTGTGTTAACGACGCCGGGGGAAAGCGTCGTTAACGCTTTGCCTTCAATCACAATCGCCATGGACAGTACGTCGCTTTGGCGCGCGGTAAATAATAAGTAGGGGATCAAATTCGCGTTCAGCGTGATAAAAACTCCCCGTTCGCCCACCTCCTGATTTTTAAACCAGGCCGCTATCGTTGGCTTGCCGGGCATCATCGGCGTGCCGTTCATAATAAACAGATCGTTATTTTTATTTAAATCGATACCGGGGATTAAGCTGTTCATCGGCATATGCAGCCGCCCGGTGGCGGATGAACAATAGGCAACGCCATGGCGAATTAAGACAAAAGCGCGGACGTTAACGTTGAACGCCGCTCTGGAGGTCAGCTCTCCACTGACGAGGCGGCAATCTGCAACCGTTAACGGCTGAACGCTGTCTACGGCGACATGGAGTTCCTGGAAGAAGGTGCTCAGGTAGTGGCGAATGTCTTTCGTCAGCAGGTCATATTCCGCTTCGCGCTTGTTATGCAGTAGCAGGCCGGTTAATCCGCTAAACAGTAAAGCGCCCACCAGGCCAAACAATATGCTGAAATAAGCAATTTGCCTCGGGGTGAAAAAGCAGCGCGAAAAAATATTCTTTGAAGACATGAAAAAATTGTTCCTGCTAACGCAAGAGAGGCATGATTGCTGAACTTTTTCGACTATAGCGCAAAATACATAGCGGTGTTAAAGCGTTTCGTACAGGAATTATAGTTAACAGCAAGGCGTGGAGAGAAGTGATGGGCTTCTTTTAAAAACGTTAAAAAGACGCTGCCGTGGCAACGCCTTCTTTGTCTCGTCTGGCTGGCAGCCAAGGGGATAACTGCCGGTCAGGAGAATCAGCTACGGCTTAACACGCGACGCGCTTCGTTGTAGCGCTTATTCCAGTACGGCTCGCTCATATTGGAGATCATTACGCCGCTGCTGGTGGAGGCATGTACGAACTGGTTATTACCAATATAAATGCCAACGTGACGACCTGTAGAGCCCGCACGGAACAGAACTAAATCCCCGGTGCGCAGTTTGCTGCGTGAAACGGATTTACCCATTTCCTGTTGTTCATAAGTTGAACGAGGCAGCTCTAAGCCGAATTGGTCACGGAAAGTTTGCTGCACGAAAGCAGAACAATCGATGCCTTTTTTGCTGCTGCCGCCAAGGCGGTAACGCACGCCTTTCCAGCTAGCATATTGATCCATGAGACGTGACTTTACATCTACGTTACGGACCATTTCTTCGAATTCATCCTGAGAGGCTTGCAGTAAAAAACCATCTTTATTACCAACTGCATGCGTCTCAGGATGCATATTTGCCGTGTTTGTCGAGCTACATGCTGAGAGCATTACTGCCACAGCAACAGCGGGAATCGCCCGCAAGATATATCTCAAAATAGGCTGAGATTTGACCATTTTATTTCTTTTCCCTTGATGTCCTTAACGATGCGAATCGTTATACAAAAATACCAACGTGACGAGACTAATTATCTGAGCGCTGTGAAACAATTACCTTTGAACGGAAATGTGGCTTGACCCACAATTTTATTCACATCGGGAATGAATCAGGTTAACGGCACAAAACGCATCTGAGAGTACCCTATCACCACTGGCATGGCGAGGGGTTTTCACCGCTTTTTTATAAGAAATTGTGATATTAAAAGAACAAAAATAAATTTGTGTAAAAATCAGCCAAAAGTGCGGTTTATCCGTGCAGCCCGTTCAAAAATCTGGGAAATCGGATAGGACGATAAATAAGCAATGTAGCGGTTGCTGACAAAAGCAACAGGGATCCTTTGCGGATCCCTGGAAATTTGCGTTAAGGAATGTTTATTTTATGTTATGAACTTGTTTTATTTTTGCCAGGAAGCGTGCGGTTAAGCGCCTTAATTAACCCATCGCTGAGTGGGGTTAATAGCACCCATGGTAAACCTACCAGCGCGGTGGATAACGATCCGACATATACATCGGTAAACCAATGCGCGCCAATCATTATGCGTGGAAGAATACATATCACGGAAATAAGCACCGCAATAAAGAACGCACGTTGTCCAAAATAACGCAGCATAAAGCCGGTGAAAATAAACAGCATTAAACCGTGATCGCCAGGAAAACTGTCTTTCGAGGCATCTTTGGTAGGGAAGTGCAGCAGCTCGCTGACGCGGTGAATATCCGTGAAATAGAGCGTTGGGCTGGTGTGAGCGACAGGAATCAAATGGCCCAGCTGATTAATCACCGCGGCGCTTAGCAGCATCACAACGCCCATGATAACCAGGCGCCGACGTCCGGCAGGCGTTTCTTGCCGCCAGAACCAGGAGAGCAGCGAACCCATAGCCAGCAAAGACACACCGTCAAATATGCGGTTATTGGTTATGGCTACCAGCACCAGGAAAACGTGGCTTTTTACCAGTGCCGCATTAAAAAAATGGAAAATGCCGGCGTCCAGCGTGAACCAGAAACCATGGTTTTCAGGCAGATACCAGCTAAAGAACAGCGTCAGGCCCAGAGCGTTCAGTAACAGGATCGGTACTAAGCGAATTTTCATCATGCAAGCTTTCGTTATCTTCTTCCTGGCAAGTCGAGGGAGAGTAGACTTACAAGGTTAAACGTAGCTTCAATAGGGTGCTTTGCAAGCTGTTCCAGTCCGTTTCTTCGCTGTTTATCAATTCGATACGGCTATCAGGCGGTGCGACGCTTTGTGTCTCGATATGCAGATCGTTCCCCTGACGATTAATGCGCACCAGCCCTTCAGCAATGCGTAATACGCCTTTTACCCTGCCAACCGGCGCAAGGCGTGCCCATTCCAGAATGCCCACGGTGTCAAAAACAGTCTCCGCATCGAAGATCCAGCCGCAGGCAACGTAACCCTGTCCGCTATTAATGCTGCGTCTCCAGCGCTGGTTTTCTGGCAAATTCAGCGCCGCAAGGCCACGACTGGCTGCATGACTGTGGCTATGTTCGGCGCTGCGCGGCAGTTCGCGAAGATTTTGACGCGGATGGTCCAACAGGCCGACATCGATTTGCCCCTTTTGCGCCGGCACAACTTCTCTTCCGGCAGCGTGCTGTTGCTGCCAGTTAGCCAGAGCCTGACGGCTGTCATCGGTCGCACGGTCATTTTTATTGGCGACGATAATATCGGCGGCGGCAAGCTGATCGCGGAAATTGTCGTTATTAACGGCGCGCTGATCTAATAACTGGCGAGCATCCAGCAGGCAAAGCGTGGCTTTAAGATCGATCCACGGCTGGTAAACGTCTGCGGTAAGCATGTCGAGGATCTGTTTTGGGTGTCCTAAACCCGTGGGTTCGATGAGCAAACGGTCAGGTTTTCCCTGGCGCAGCAGGGTATTCAATCCTACCTGCATCGGCAACCCGTTGACACAGCACATACAGCCGCCGGGGATCTCCTTGAGCAGCGCGCCGCTGTCGGCCAGCAAAGCACCGTCAATGCCCACTTCGCCAAACTCATTAACCAGCACGGCCCACTGCTCATCGTCGGGTTTGTTGGCCAGTAAATGAAGAATAGTGGTGGTTTTTCCGCTGCCGAGGAAACCGGTAATCAGGTTAGTTTTAGTCACAGTCGCTCCGAATTGGCGTTAGGGTTAACCAATATCCTGAACAACATTTGCGAAAAAATGAAGGGTAAACACGGCCTGTGGCAAAACAAGGCCGTGGATAGGGTATAGATTGTTAATTACAGAAGATTCATCACGGCCTGTTTTGCGCCTTTATTGCACAACTCTTCCCAGGCGGCACTGACGCGCTGCACAAAAACGTCGTTGCCCGGCAGATCGTTGCCGAAGATTTCAGTAAGGCTCAACAGGGCCAACACGCGCTCCTCTTCCGAACTCTTTTCTACCAGACCTTTAATTTTTTGCGCCAGCGGGTCGCGAATGTCGATAGCGTTACCAGCATCGTCAATCCCGCTGACATAGCGCATCCACGCCGCGATGCCCAGCGCCAGACAAGGCCACTCATCTTCCTGTTGCAAATGCCAGCGCACGCTTTCCAGCATACGCTGCGGCAATTTCTGACTGCTATCCATAGCGATTTGCCAGGTACGGTGCTGCAACGCGGGGTTGCTAAAACGTTCTAAAAGATTATGTGCGTACTGGCGCAGATCGACGCCCGTTACGCGCAGGGTTGGAGCTTGCTCCTGCATCATTAACCGATGCGTCGCGCGGTAGAAATTTTCGTCCGCCATGCAATCGTTAATGTGCTGATAACCCGCCAGATAGCCAAGCCAGGCGAGAAAAGAGTGGCTGCCGTTGAGCATGCGCAGCTTCATTTGCTCCCACGGCATTACGTCATCCACCATTTCAACGCCGACTTCTTCCCACCGCGGGCGGCCTGCGACGAAATTATCTTCGATAACCCACTGGATAAATGGCTCGCCAGAAATCGCGCAGGGATCTTCAACGCCTAACGTATCGGTAATTTCCCGTAAGGATTCCGGCGTGGCGGCGGGCACGATGCGATCGACCATGGTGCTCGGGAACGTTACGTGCTCCCGTATCCAGTCGGCGAGTTGCTGGCTGCGTTTTTCCGCCATGCCGATAATCGCATTACGCACCACGTGGCCGTTATCAGGAATGTTGTCGCAGGAAAGCACGGTAAAAGGCAGCAGGCCACGCTCGCGGCGGCGATTCAGGGCTTCAACCAGAATCCCCGGTGCGGAATGCGGTTCGTTCGGGTTTTGCAGATCGTGAATAATGCGAGCGTTTGCGTTATCCAGCTTGCCTGTTGCGGGATCGATGCAGTAGCCCTTTTCAGTCACGGTAAGCGAAACAATAGCTACCTGCGGCTCGCAAAACTTCTCGATAATGGCCTCCATCCCGTCAAGTTTTGCATTCAGGCATTCATTAACGGCGCCAACGATAATGGCCTGGTTGCCGTCACGGCCTTTTTCCAGCACGGTATACAGGTGATCCTGAGCACGCAGGGCGCTCATTAACCTATCGCCGCTAAAGAGGCTAATCTCACAGATACCCCAGTCGCCTCCCAGCGCGTTAAGCACCCGGTCGGTCAGCAGCGCCTGGTGTGCACGGTGAAACGCGCCAAAACCAAAATGCACAATGCGCGTCTTTAACGCGCTCCGGTCATAACGAGGCTGCTGAACGCTGTCCGGCAGGCTGGCTGAAGCAATTGTGTTCATAGAATGCAAATCCTGATTAACGAATTAGTAACATTCCCAGTCTAAAGTTATATGACAGCAAATTGAATTGGTGTGCTGGCTTTATCGTTTTAATGTGAGCTGGATCAACCAATATTGGGGAGAAAGTTGAACGTTTGCGGCATTGCGGTAGGGTAGTCGCCAGAACGGTATTTTAAGATTGGTATAACAACTTATTGATTGAGGAGCTGATAATGGAACAAACCTGGCGTTGGTATGGCCCAAAAGACCCGGTGTCACTGGACGATGTGCGTCAGGCAGGCGCAACCGGCGTAGTCACCGCCTTACATCACATTCCGAACGGCGAAGTCTGGCCGGTTGCTGAAATTAAACAGCGTCAGGCTGAGCTTGCTGCCAAAGGGCTAAGCTGGTCAGTGGTAGAAAGCATTCCGGTGCACGAAGAGATCAAAACCCACTCGGGTGATTACGACAGGCATATCGCTAACTATCAGCAGAGCATCCGCAACCTGGCGGAATGCGGCATCGATACCGTATGCTACAACTTCATGCCAATCCTCGACTGGACGCGTACTGACCTGGAATATGAACTGCCGGACGGCTCTAAGGCCCTGCGTTTTGACCAGATAGCCTTTGCCGCTTTTGAGCTGCATATTCTGAAACGCCCCGGCGCGCAGGCCGATTACGGTGAAGAAGAGCAGCGTCAGGCGCTGAACTACTTCCATAACATGTCCGATGCCGAAAAAGAGAAGCTGACGCGCAATATTATTGCGGGCCTGCCGGGAGCGGAAGAGGGTTACACCTTAGATCAATTCCGTGCGCGCCTGGCGGAATATGACGGTATCAACAAAGAGCAGCTGCGTGAAAACATGGCCTACTTCCTGCGCGCTATCGTTGCCGTGGCTGAAGAAGTCGGCGTGCGCCTGGCGGTGCATCCGGACGATCCGCCGCGTCCAATCCTCGGCCTGCCGCGCATTGTTTCCACTATGGAAGACATGCAGTGGCTGAAAGAAACGGTCAACAGCATTAACAACGGTTTCACCATGTGTACCGGCTCGTACGGCGTGCGTGCGGACAATGACCTGGTGCGAATGATCGAAACCTTTGGCGACCGCATTCACTTTACCCACCTGCGCGCTACCTGCCGCGAAGATAACCCAAAAACCTTCCATGAAGGCGCGCATCTTCAGGGCGATGTGAATATGGTTGCGGTGGTAAAAGCGATTCTGGCTGAAGAGCAGCGCCGTAAGGCGAGCGGTGATTTACGTCCGATTCCGATGCGTCCGGATCACGGCCATCAGATGCTCGATGACCTGCATAAAAAAACCAACCCTGGCTATTCGGCGATTGGCCGTCTGAAGGGGCTTGCGGAAGTGCGCGGCGTGGAGCTTGCGCTGAAGCAGACTCTGTTCCCGGATTTGCTGCAATAAAATACTGCACCAAAAAAACCGCTTCGTGAAGCGGGTTCAGACCGGCGACAAACCTCATGCTGAAAAGGCTCTGAAATAAGTAACCTAAAAAAGCAGCATTAAAATCAAACGTTTGATTTTCTGCTGCTCGCCACAAAGAAGGAAGAACCACGTTTTTTCCTTCTTTGTCGGCAAACTAACCCGCTGCGTGAAGCGGGTTTTTCTTTTTTAATCTGCGCGACCCATAGAGCGCTTCTCGGCGATATGAATGCGGATCTTCTCGCCGGTCACCATATATTCCGGCACCTGAATCACCAGGCCGGTGGACATAGTGGCAGGCTTGGTGCGGGAGCTTGCGGACGCGCCTTTAATACCCGGAGCCGTTTCAATGATTTCCAGATCCACCGTTTGCGGCAGTTCCAGCGCCAGCAGTTGGCCATCCCAGGTCAGAACCTGCATGTCCGGCATGCCGCCTTCAGGAATAAACTGTAATTCGTCTGCAATCTGATCCTTGGTGAAGATGTACGGGGTGTAATCTTCTTTATCCATGAACACATATTCGTTGCCATCGATATAAGAAAAATCAACGAAACGACGGGTCAGGGTAACGGTATCGACGATATCGTCACCTTTGAAACGTTCTTCCACCTTCTGCCCGGTACGGACATCGGAAAAACGCATCTTATAAAGGGTTGCCGCGCCGCGCGCGCTTGGGGACTGAATATCGATATCTTTCACAATCAGCAGCTTGCCGTTGTAGTTCAGTACCATGCCTTTTTTGACTTCGTTAGCTCTTGCCATCGATGTTTCCTGTAAAAATTGAAGGGCGAAAATATTGCGACAAATTACTCGCGAGGTGCATTTCAGGCAAGCGGATTTCATCACCTGTAAGACAAAGTATAAATGAACGTAGTAAAGCCCGTGCGCTACTGTTACAGTCCGCGTACCTGCCAGCCCACCGGAGAATCGCTGATGGACTGTCGTCCTGATTGCGGCGCCTGCTGCACCGCGCCTTCTGTTTCAAGTCCGATACCGGGCATGCCCAACGGCAAACCGGCAAACACCCCCTGCGTTCAGCTTGATGAACGAAACCTCTGTAAGCTGTTTCGCTCGCCGCTGCGTCCGAAGGTTTGCGCAGGCTTACAGCCCTCGCGTGAAATGTGCGGCACTACGCGTCAGCAGGCTATGGATTATCTTATCTATCTCGAAGCGGCTACCGCGCCTTAAACATCCTTAATGCGCGCCATGCAGTACGCGGTAACGGCTATCATGCCCAGCGCGATAAAAAAGACGGTGTGATAGCTCCAGATTTCAGCAACTACCCCCGCCAGCGAGCCGGCGATAATCCAGCCCACGCGTGTGGTATTGGTATAGAGCGTGGTGGCGGCTCCCGCCTGGCCCGGCATCAAATCCTGGAAATAAAGCATGCCGATCCCGGCCAGAATGCCGATGAAAATAGCGTTCAGCAACTGTAAAGCAAGCAGCGCAATTTCATTGTGCAGCGTCAGCATGCCGAGGTAAAAAAGCAGGCCCGCAACGGCGGCGATACGCATCAGGAAGCGTTTACCAAAACGTTTAGCGTAATAGCCCGCAATCAGCATGGTGGGGATCTCCAGCCCGGCAGCCGCTCCCATCATCACTCCCGCCAGCTTCTCCGGCAGATGCAGTTCACCAATGATATAGAGCGGCATATTAATAATGTACAGGCTGTTACAGCCCCACATCATGGTACAGGCGATAAACAGCAACAGGGCATCGCGACGGTTGCGGCGGGGCGCTTCAAGCCTGGTGGTGGTTGGCACAGGTTCTTTGCGCATAGAAGGCAGAAATAGCCACACCATCAGGCCACAAACCACAAATGCGAAGGTCGCGCAGAGGTACATCGTGGTAAAGCCGAAGCCCAGCGCCAGCGCGTAGGCGATTGGCGGGCCGATTACCCAGGCAAGCGAGACCTGAGCACGCAAGATGGAGCTGAACATAACGGCTTCGCGCCCGGTGCGGTCGGCGTGTTCACGGGCAAGGGCGAACATTTGCGGGTTGGCGGTGGATCCAAAGCTGCTAAGAAATACGCCAACAAACAGTAAAATAAAATAGTTACGATTCCACGCAAACAGCACGCAGGCCAGCGCGCCGAGCAGACAGCAGACGAAAATCAGCGACTTGCGGTCGCCTTTGCGATCCGAGCGTCCCGCCAGCAACTGGCTGACCAGAATGCCGATGACCGCACTGCCTGTAAAAAAGAAGCCTACCATCGCCGGACGAACCCGTACTTCCTCTGTTAAAAACAGGCTTAGCGTCGGCGTTTGTAAGGCGCCAGCAATGCCGGTTAAAAAAGCTACAATCAAGAAGGCGGAAGAGGTCAGATCGAGAGGTTTACGCGCTGCGGCAACGGGTGTGTTTTGCATGGAGTCAGAATCGGTTAACGGGGAACGCGCGGAGTTTACGCGCCTCGTCACAAAATAAACAGTTGTTCAAATCAAAAGTGACACAAAAAGTCAAAACAGCGTTCTGATTTTAATGCTTATCGTCAGGGATGTTGCCTTAACAGGTTCAGCTTCACCGTTTCGATTAACGGGAAAATGTGCGTGACCTCAAAATTCCGGCAACAAAATTACTACAATACTTGCCTGGATAAGGGGAAAAATACACACTCCTTGAAACGTTTCAGCGTCCTCTTCCGTGAAGTCAGGAGCGGGGTGGCGCTTTTTTTCTCATACAGGCTGAATCGTTTCAATTCGGCGGGAGAGGGAACCATGTTTCAGTTATCTGTGCAGGATATTCATCCGGGCCAAAGCGCCGGGAACAAAGAAGAGGCCATTCGTCAGGTTGCCGCTGCGCTGACAAAGGCGGGTAACGTAAGCGAAGGCTATGTTGACGGGATGCTTGCTCGTGAGCAGCAAACCGCGACTTACCTTGGTAACGGGATTGCCATTCCACACGGCACTACCGACACCCGCGCTCTGGTGCTAAAAACCGGCGTTCAGGTGTATCAGTTTCCGCAAGGGGTGGAATGGGCCGACGGCCAGAAAGCCTGGGTCGCCATCGGCATTGCGGCCAGTTCTGACGAACACCTCGGCCTGCTGCGCCAGCTGACTCATGTGCTGAGCGACGACGCGGTGGCGGAACAGTTAAAAACCGCAACCACCGCTGAAGAGCTGCGCGCGCTGCTGATGGGCGAAAAGCAAAGCTCAGCGCTGCTGTTTGATAATTCTCTTCTGGCGCTGGATGTGACCGCCAGCGACCTGATGACCCTGCAGGCGCTAAACGCAGGCCGCATCAAGCAGGCCGGCGCCGCCGACGCCTCTTTCGTAAGCCAGGTCGTTTCCGGTAAGCCGCTGTACCTTGGTCAGGGCATCTGGCTGAACGACAGTACCGAAGGCAATCTCGCAAGCGCGGTAGCCATTAGTCGTCCGGCTTGTGCTTTTGAAGCTGATGGCGAGCCGGTCTCCCTGCTGATAACCGTCGCTGTGGCCGACGAACAGCCGCTGCGGGTGCTTAACCGCCTGAGCGACATGCTGATTACTAACAAAGCTGAACGTCTGCTGAACGCCGATGCGCCGACTTTGCTGACGCTGCTGACCAGCGACGACGTTCCGGCTGAAAACCTGCTGACAGAAGAATTCACCGTCCGTAACGAACATGGCCTGCATGCGCGTCCGGGTACCGTTCTGGTGAATACCATCAAACAATTTACCAGTGAGATAACCGTGACAAACCTCGACGGTTCCGGCAAGCCAGCCAACGGACGCAGCCTGATGAAAGTGGTCGCGCTCGGCGTGAAAAAAGGCCATCGCCTGCGCTTTACCGCTCAGGGTGAGGATGCGCAGCAGGCGCTGGCAGCCATTGGCGAAGCCATCGCCGCCGGTCTTGGCGAGGGGGCAGCATGAGCAGACGTGTAGCAACAATTACTTTGAATCCGGCTTACGATTTAGTCGGTTACACGCCGGAAGTTGAACGGGGTGAAGTTAACCTGGTGCGAACCAGCGGCCTGCACGCGGCGGGTAAAGGCATTAATGTCGCCAAAGTTCTTAAGGATCTGGGTATCGACGTCACGGTAGGCGGCTTCCTGGGTAAAGATAACCAGGACGGTTTCCAGCAGCTGTTCAGCGAGCTGGGCATCGCCAACCGTTTTCAGGTGGTTCAGGGGCGTACCCGCATTAACGTCAAGCTGACCGAGAAAGACGGTGAGGTCACCGACTTTAACTTCTCCGGCTTTGAAGTGACCCCGGCAGACTGGGAGCGTTTTGTTGCCGATTCCCTGAGCTGGCTTGGCCAGTTCGATATGGTCTGCGTCAGCGGCAGCCTGCCTGTGGGCGTGACGCCGGAAGCCTTCACCGACTGGATGACGCGTCTGCGCAGCCAGTGCCCGTGCATTATTTTCGACAGCAGCCGCGAGGCGCTGGTAGCGGGTCTGAAAGCCGCGCCGTGGCTGGTGAAGCCGAACCGCCGCGAGCTGGAAATCTGGGCCGGGCGCAAGCTGCCGGAAATGAAAGATGTGATTGAAGCCGCTCACGCATTACGCGAGCAGGGCATCGCCCACGTGGTTATCTCCCTGGGTGCGGAAGGCGCGCTGTGGGTGAACGCTTCCGGTGAATGGATTGCGAAACCGCCGCTGTGTGAAGTTGTCAGCACCGTCGGCGCCGGAGATTCTATGGTCGGTGGCCTGATTTACGGCCTGCTGATGCGTGAATCCAGCGAGCACACCCTGCGTCTGGCAACGGCGGTAGCTGCCCTGGCGGTGAGCCAGAGCAACGTTGGAATTACAGATCGTACGCAGCTGGCCGCCATGATGGCCCGTGTCGACCTGAAACCATTTAACTGATTCAGGAGAGGAACCATGAAAACGCTGCTGATTATCGACCCCGCGCTTGGACAGGCGCGTGCATACCTCGCAAAAACCCTGTTGGGTTCTGCGACTAACAAAGCGCATCTGACTATTACCGACAACCCAAACGAAGCTGAACTGGCGATTGTTGTGGGCACCGCCATCCCGGCGGATAGCGCGCTGAACGGCAAAAATGTTTTTCTCGGCGATATTGACCGCGCGGTGCTGCATCCGGAGCTGTTCTTAAGCGAAGCAAAAGGCAAGGCAAAACCCTATACCGCGCCAGTCAGCGCAGCGGCACCGGCTGGCGTAGCGCAAGGCCCGAAACGTGTTGTAGCGGTCACCGCTTGTCCGACTGGCGTAGCGCATACCTTTATGGCTGCTGAAGCCATTGAAACCGAAGCGAAAAAACGCGGCTGGTGGGTGAAGGTTGAAACGCGCGGTTCCGTAGGTGCCGGTAACGCCATCACGCCGGAAGAGGTTGCCGAAGCGGATCTGGTGATTGTCGCGGCAGATATCGAAGTGGATCTGGCGAAGTTTGCCGGTAAGCCGATGTACCGTACTTCTACCGGTCTGGCGCTGAAGAAAACCGCGCAGGAGCTGGATAAAGCGGTCGCGCAAGCCAAACCTTATGAAGCGACAGGGCAAAGCACCGCTTCCGCGAAAGAGGGTAAAAAAGAGGGCGCTGGCGCTTATCGTCACCTGTTGACCGGCGTCTCTTATATGCTGCCGATGGTGGTCGCGGGCGGTTTGTGCATTGCGCTTTCTTTCGCATTCGGTATCGAAGCGTTTAAAGAGCCGGGTACGCTTGCGGCGGCGCTGATGCAAATTGGCGGCGGCTCTGCCTTTGCGCTGATGGTGCCGGTTCTGGCGGGTTATATCGCTTTCTCTATTGCTGACCGTCCGGGTCTGACGCCGGGTCTTATCGGCGGTATGCTGGCCGTGAGCACCGGTTCTGGTTTTATCGGCGGTATTATTGCCGGTTTCCTTGCGGGCTACGTGGCGAAGGCTATCAGCACTAAGCTTAAGCTGCCGAACAGCATGGAAGCGCTGAAGCCTATTCTGATAATCCCGCTGCTTTCCAGCCTGATCGTTGGCCTTGCGATGATCTACCTGATCGGTACGCCGGTTGCGAAAATCCTTGAAGCCCTGACCCACTGGCTGCAAACCATGGGCACCGCGAACGCGGTACTGCTTGGCGCTATCCTCGGCGGCATGATGTGCACCGATATGGGCGGCCCGTTGAACAAAGCGGCATACGCCTTTGGCGTCGGCCTGCTCAGCACCCAGACGTATGCACCAATGGCGGCAATCATGGCGGCAGGTATGGTTCCTCCGCTGGGTCTGGGTCTGGCCACGCTTATTGCGCGTCGTAAATTCGACAAAGCGCAACAGGAAGGCGGCAAGGCGGCGCTGGTGCTCGGTCTGTGCTTTATCACCGAAGGGGCGATTCCGTTCGCGGCTCGCGACCCGATGCGCGTTCTGCCTTGCTGTATCGTTGGCGGTGCGGTGACGGGCGCAATCTCCATGGCGGTTGGCGCAAAACTGATGGCACCGCACGGCGGCTTGTTCGTACTGCTGATCCCGGGTGCAATCACGCCGGTGCTGGGTTACCTGTTTGCGATTGTGGCAGGTATGCTGCTGACCGGCCTGTCTTATGCCTTCCTGAAGCGTCCGGAAGCGGAGCTGGCCGCAAAAATCGCCTAACGGCTGATGTGACTGCTTAAGCGCCTCCGGCAGATGCCGGGGGCGTTTTACTTTCCAGCTCCGGAAAGCCCCGGTTACATCCTCAATTATCACCCGAAGATTGCCAGATGAACCATGTGGTTCAAGACTTAGGGTATTGTCAGACTGCTGTCGAGGAAAATATGCAGCGTTCAATAGCCACAGTTTCCGTTGCCGGTACGTTACCTGAAAAACTTCACGCCATAGCCGATGCGGGGTTTCGGGGAGTGGAAATCTTCGAGCCCGACCTGGAGAAGTATAAAGGCAACGCTCGCGATATCGCGCGGCTTGCCGCCAGCCTTGACCTGCAAATTCTGCTCTATCAGCCGTTTCGTAATTTTGAGGGGATGCCAGCAGAAAATACCGCGGCAAACCTGGAGCGCGCTCGCCGAACGTTTGACGTCATGCACCAGCTTGACTGTGAACAGCTCCTGCTGTGTAGCAATGTCGATAAGCTCAGTTTTGCAGACCCTGACAGGCAGATTAGCGATCTGGCGAAAATGGCCGCGCTCGCGCAGCAGCACGGCATAAAAATAGGTTTTGAAGCGCTGGCGTGGGGCAGGCACATTCACCGTTACTCTGCGGCCTGGGAGCGGGTAAAAGCCGTTGATAATCCGGCGTTCGGCCTGGTGCTGGACAGTTTCCACGTGCTGTCGCTGGGCGATGAGTTAAAGCTCTGCGGAATACCGCTGGAGAAAATCTTTTTTGTGCAGCTGGCAGATGCGCCGCGCAAAAACCTCGATGTGCAGGAGTGGAGCCGGCATTTTCGTTGTTTCCCTGGAACGGGGGATCTCCCGGTGCTCGGGTTTGCCAGGACATTGGTGGATAAAGGCTATCGCGGGCCCTGGTCGCTTGAGATCTTCAACGATGCATATCAGGCGGCACCCGCGGGCGAAACGGCGCTGGCGGGATTTCGTTCGTTGCAACGGCTTGAAGAACAGCTGGGAAAACCTGCCTGACCAGAACGTTGGCGGATAAGCGATAACGCTATCCGCCGTAAAATATTACGCCACGGCTTGCTGGTCCTGCTGAGCTTTCAGCCAGGCTATTTCTTCCGCCCAGATATCCGGATTAATGGTTTCCAGAATTAATGGAATCCCGTCAAACCGGCTGTCGCGCATGATCCAGCTAAACGGCGTGTGGCCGATATTACCCTTACCGAGGCTGTGATGGCGGTCCACGCGGCTGGCGAACGTGCTTTTGGCATCGTTGAGGTGCATGCCGCGCAGGTATTCGAAGCCGACAATTTTTTCGAATTCGTCGAACGTTTTTTCGCAGTCGGCAACGGTACGTAAATCATATCCCGCCGCAAACGCGTGGCAGGTATCAATGCAAACGCCGACGCGGGATTTGTCTTCCACACCGTCGATAATCGCCGCCAGATGCTCAAAACGGAAGCCCAGGTTGCTGCCCTGACCAGCCGTATTCTCGATCACCGCCGTTACGCCCTGGGTTTTATCCAGCGCAATGTTGATGGACTGCGCGATCTTTGCCAGGCATTCATCTTCTGAAATTTGTTTCAGATGGCTGCCGGGATGGAAGTTCAGCAGCGTCAGCCCAAGCTGCTCGCAGCGTTGCAGCTCATCGATAAAGGCCTTGCGGGATTTTTCCAGCGCGTCCTCATCCGGATGCCCGAGGTTAATCAGGAAGCTGTCGTGGGGCAGGATCTGGCCTGGCCCGTAGTTGTACTTTTCACAGGCGCGTTTGAAATTGCTGATAATGTCGTCAGTAAGCGGAGCGGCTCGCCACTGACGCTGGTTTTTAGTGAACAGGGCAAACGCGGTGGCTTCCAGTTCGTGGGCGCGAATGGCGGCGTTTTCTAACCCGCCCGAGGCGCTAACGTGCGCTCCAATAAACTTCATCTTTGTCTCCGGTCAAAACCCGCTTGCGGGAAAGCGACAATGATAGCGGGTTAGCAGGGAGATTTCCGTGCCAAATTATGCAAACAGGCGATGAACCCCCAGGTTAATCATGCCCCCGCCGACAATCAGCCAGACAAACAGCGCCAGCGCCATCAGCAGCGGGCGCGCGCCAGCTTTTCTCAGCGCGCTGATATGGGTGGTTAAACCCAGCGCCGCCATCGCCATCGCCAGCAGGAAAGTATCCAGCGCCACCAGCGTATTCACCAGCCAGTTCGGCAGCAGCTGGAATGAATTAAACATCGCCACCAGGATAAACAACACCGCAAACCAGGGGATAGTGATTTTGCTCGCCTGGGCGGCGCCTGCCGGAGCAAGCCGTTTGACTCTTGCTGCCAGCAAGATAAGGAACGGCGCCAGCATCATCACGCGCAGCATTTTGGCAATCACCGCAGCGTTTTCGCTTTCCGGGCTGATAGCATGTCCCGCCGCCACAACCTGCGCTACTTCGTGCATGGTTGAGCCCGTATAGATGCCGAAGGATTCAGGCGTGAACCAGTGGGCAACAAACGGATAAATCATCGGATAGATAAAGATCGCCAGCGTACCAAAGATAACCACGGTAGCCACCGCCACGGTAACTTTGCTGGCTTCTGCTTTGACAACCGGCGCGGTCGCCAGAATTGCCGCCGCGCCGCAGATACTGCTGCCTGCGCCGATCAACCAGCTGGTTTGTTTATCCAGACCAAACGCTTTCTGACCAAGCCAGCAGGCGAGGGCAAAGGTGCTGGTCAGGGTCAGGATGTCGATGATGAGGCCGCTGGCACCCACTTCCGTAATTTGCGTAAACGTCAGGCGGAAGCCATAAAGGATAATGCCCAGCCTTAATAAATGCTGTTTCGCAAACAGCACGCCGCCGTCGCACTGCTGCCAGATTTTAGGATACAAAGTATTGCCCAGGACCATCCCGCACAGGATAGCGAGCGTCAGCGCGCCCAGGCCGAGTCCGGCAACGGCAGGAATATTCCCCACCCACAGCGCAAATGCGGTGATGGCGCCTGCGAGCGCCAGCCCTGGCAGGAAATGCCGCGGGGTGTGTCGGTGTACGGGAACAGTAAATTCAGTCATAGCCTTCTCCTTTGCGTTGGCTAAAGGTTAAGGTCGGCTGGTTTAAAAATAAAATTGATTATATATTTATAACCAATCTGAATAAGTAATATAGGCTTCCTCCCTGGCGCTATAGCTGCGTTGGCGGCATTCGCTTACCCGAATCGCATTGCTTAATATAAGCTCATCGGGACGAGCTCCCGGGCCGCCTTGCTACCGCGCCAGGTATTTTGGCTACCGGCTAACAACTGTGAGTATGAAAACTTATGCACATCACGCTGCGACAACTTGAAGTCTTTGCCGAGGTCTTAAAGAGCGGTTCCACTACCCAGGCCTCGCAGATGCTTGCGCTGTCGCAGTCGGCGGTAAGCGCCGCGCTTGCGGATCTTGAAGGCCAGCTTGGCGTTCAGCTTTTTGACCGCGTTGGTAAGAGGCTGGTGATCAATGAACACGGGCGTTTGCTTTATCCGCGCGTGGTTGCGTTGCTGGAGCAGGCGGGTGAAATAGAACAGCTATTTCGGGAGGATAACGGCGCTATCCGCGTTTATGCCAGCAGCACCATCGGTAATTACATCTTGCCTGAGATGATTGCCCGCTACCGCCGTGATTTCCCGCATTTGCCGCTGGAGATGAGCGTTGGCAACAGCCAGGATGTGATAAACGCCGTGGCCGATTTTCGCGTGGATATCGGGCTTATCGAAGGCCCAAGCCACATGACGGAGCTGGTAACCGAACCCTGGCTGGAAGACGAACTGGTGGTGTTCGCTTCGCCTTCAGCGCCGCTGCTCGCGCAGCCCGTTACGCTTGAGTCGCTCGCCGCCCAGCAGTGGATCCTGCGCGAAAAAGGGTCGGGCACGCGTGAAATCGTCGACTATCTCCTGCTTTCGCATCTGCCGCAGTTCCATCTGGGTATGGAATTAGGCAACTCAGAAGCGATTAAACATGCCGTTCGTCACGGACTGGGGATCAGCTGCCTGTCGCGCAGGGTTATTGAGGAGCAGCTTGAAACCGGTTCGCTGGTAGAAGTTGCCGTGCCGCTACCGCGCCTGGTACGCACGTTGTACCGTATTCATCATCGGCAAAAGCATATCTCTAAATCCTTGCAGCGTTTTCTGGGGTACTGCGAAGAGTAGGGAATATCCGGCTTGAATCGCCAGCAACGCTGAATCATAAGCGCTTTACTTATAATCCAGCCGCGATCATGAAGGTCTCTTATAACCCGGCATTTCTGCTATATGAACGGGGCGGTTTTGTTACAATCGCGCCTCATTTTTTCGAAGGACCGCAATTTTCTATGGTTTCTCAAGATAAAACCACACAAGCGCCTGGCTTACGGCGTGAGCTGAAAGCGCGCCACCTGACGATGATCGCCATTGGCGGTTCTATCGGTACGGGGCTTTTTGTCGCATCCGGTGCGACTATTTCTCAGGCGGGCCCGGGCGGCGCGCTGTTGTCATACATGCTGATTGGTCTGATGGTGTACTTCCTGATGACAAGCCTGGGCGAACTCGCCGCTTATATGCCCGTTTCCGGCTCTTTTGCCACCTACGGCCAGCAATATGTTGAAGAAGGCTTTGGTTTCGCGCTGGGCTGGAACTACTGGTACAACTGGGCGGTGACCATCGCCGTTGACCTCGTCGCCTCACAGCTGGTGATGAACTACTGGTTCCCGGACACCCCGGGCTGGATCTGGAGCGCGCTGTTCCTTGGCGTCATGTTCCTGCTTAACTACATCTCCGTAAAAGGTTTTGGTGAAGCGGAGTACTGGTTCTCGCTGATTAAAGTGACCACCGTTATTATCTTTATCATCGTTGGCGTGATGATGATTGTTGGCATCTTTAAAGGGGTTGAGCCTGCGGGCTGGAGCAACTGGACGATTGGCGATGCGCCGTTTGCCGGCGGGTTCTCCGCGATGATAGGCGTGGCGATGATCGTCGGCTTCTCTTTCCAGGGCACCGAGCTTATCGGCGTGGCGGCGGGCGAATCTGAAGATCCCGGTAAGAACATTCCGCGTGCCGTGCGTCAGGTTTTCTGGCGTATCCTGCTGTTCTATGTCTTCGCGATTCTGATTATCAGCCTGATCATTCCTTATACCGATCCGAGCCTGCTGCGCAACGACGTGAAAGATATCGGCGTCAGCCCGTTCACGCTGGTCTTCCAGCACGCGGGGTTGCTGTCTGCCGCGGCGGTGATGAATGCGGTTATCCTGACCGCGGTGCTGTCGGCGGGTAACTCCGGCATGTATGCGTCCACCCGTATGCTTTACACGCTGGCCTGCGATGGCAAAGCGCCGCGTATTTTCTCGAAGCTTTCTAAAGGCGGCGTGCCGCGTAACGCGCTGTATGCAACGACCGTGATTGCGGCGCTGTGCTTTCTGACCTCTATGTTTGGTAACCAGACCGTTTACCTGTGGCTGCTCAATACTTCAGGTATGACCGGCTTTATCGCCTGGCTGGGTATCGCCATCAGCCATTACCGTTTCCGTCGTGGCTATGTGAAGCAGGGCTTCGATATTAAAGACCTGCCGTATGTTTCAGGCTTTTTCCCGCTTGGGCCGATTTTTGCTTTCGTGCTGTGTTTAATCATCACGCTGGGTCAGAACTACGAAGCATTCCTGACCGATACCATCGACTGGGGCGGCGTTACCGCAACCTATATCGGTATTCCGCTGTTCCTGGTCATCTGGTTCGGCTACAAGCTGACAAGAGGCAGCCGTTTCGTGAAGTACAGCGAAATGACTTTCCCGGCAAGCAGTAAGAAATAAGCTGAAGATAGAATAAGGGCGCGATTATCGCGCCCTTTTACTTTGCCTGTTATTAACCGTACGTTCGGCCATCAGAAGTTATAGGTTAAGCCTACGGTATAACGACGCCCGTCAAGAATGGTGTTGTAGTTAGCGTAATCGATAGTTTTATCAAAGACGTTATAAACCCCAGCCGACACCATCATATCTTTATTTGCGTTATAACGGAGACCGACGTCTACCAGCGTGTAGGAAGGCGTCCCCTGCGATATAGAGGTTCTGCTCAGGTATTCCGAGGTTTTCCCGCGCAGGTTTAAACGGCTCCAGAAACCCACGTCCGGCGTGGCCTGCCAGTCAAGCGTTGAGTTGAACATATGTTTAGGCATTTTGTTCAGCGGCTTGCCGGAGAACCGCCCGCTCTTCTGCTCTGACGCCGTATAGGTATAGTTGCTGGTAAGATTAAGCGTTTGCGTTATCTGCCAGCCAAATGTGGATTCCACGCCGCGCATGTTGGCTTTATCCACGTTTACCCTGTCGCTGACGAAATCATAGACACGATCGCCGATACGACAAGCCGGATCCGTTCTGCGGGTACAGCGGCGCACCTCAGTAATTTTGTCCTTAAAATCAGTGTTAAACAGGGTAATTCCCGCGTTGAGGTTATCCCTGTTATCCCATAAGAGCGCAATTTCCTCGCTGAGGCTTTTTTCAGGCTTCAGATCCGGGTTGCCCACGATGATACCATCCTGACGACCGCCACCGGTCACCTGTCCCCAGCTGGCCGAGGACTGGCGTAAATCCGGCGAGCGGTAACCCGCGGACACGCCGCCTTTCAGCGTCCACTGGTCGGTGAAGTGCCAGACGCCGTAGCCGCGCGGCGTCCAGTGAGTGCCGTAGTTTTGGTCTTTATCCATGCGCAGACCGCCCGTCAGCGTGAAGCTGTCGGTCATTGCCCACTCGTCTTCGCTGAATAATGCCCAGCTCCAGCGCGTTAATTTATTGAGGCCTTGCGCGGCTTCAAGCTGATTACCCTCGTCCTTGAGCTTTTCATAACGATACTGCGCGCCGAGCGTTAGCGTATGGTTATCGAGGAAAATTTGATTCTGGTTATTCAGTACCGTGTTGTAAGACTCCATGTCACGGCCGGGGTTGTTAGTTTTTTCCTGCTGCGCATAGGTTGTGGTATTAAAAGCCTCATAGTAACCGTGGTGGGTCAGGGCGTAGGTCGTATGCTCATAACGACTTTCGCTTTTGCTATTGCTGAGCGCCTTTGATTCACCCGGCGTGCTGTTGCGATCCTGTAACTCTCTTGAGATATCAAGGTCAAAATCGTTTTTATCATCCGGCGTAAGGTTGAATCCTAGTGAGCCATTACGCATTTTCTGCTCGTTATAGCCGTTAAGGATTTTATCTTCCGCCCGGCGTGAAAGTAACCCGCTCACTTTAGCGCCCAGCAAGCCTTCAATAAGAGGGCCTGCGGCATATAAGTCCGTCTGGAATATATCACCGGAATCATGATTTTCCTGGAACGTTGTTTCGCCATGCAGGGACGCTGTCCAGTCGCGGGTAGTGGACGTTTTTTTGGTAATAACGTTAATCACGCCGCCCATGGCATCGGAGCCGTACAGGGAAGACATAGGGCCACGAATAACCTCAATACGTTCGATGGATTCGAGCGCAGGCATCCAGCCCTGCTCAATCCCGGCATTATCGCTATTGGGGCGGGTGCCGCGTGTACTGATACGCTTACCGTCGATTAAAAACAGCGTGTACTGGGAAGACATGCCGCGAATGCTGATATCGCTGCTGCTGCCTCCGCCGGTCACCACAACGCCGGGTACGTCTTTTAGCGCGTCGGTAACATCACGCCAGGCCTTATCTTCAATTTGCTGTTTGGTGATAACCGAGATCGAGGCTGGAGCATTCTGGATTTTTTGTTCAAAGCCTGTTGCAGTCACAACCAGCGTGTCTTGCGTATCGGCCAGAACAAGTGAAGGCGCAGTTGCTGTACAAACAAGTGCGGCGATAAGTTTAAGGCGAGGTATAGTCATGCTTTCCACTCCATGTGTTGAAAAAAGGCTCCATCAAAAATGACCCGGTAATAATTGTGTATATCATTGTCTTCTAAATTTTCTTAGCGATGGAGAACCGTGGAGAATTGTACAAAAAAATTATATTTTGTAAACACGAATGATATTAATTATCATTTTCTTTTCTGGGTGGGCGTGGCTATTACTGGATGGGATAAGAAGGGATATAAACGGCGGGGGCGAGCCCCGCCTGATGCTATTTCAGCAGGTGTTGCGCGTGGAACCGCAGATGGTCTTCTACAAACGAGGCGATAAAGTAATAGCTGTGGTCGTAGCCCGGCTGCACGCGCAGGGTTAACGGCCAGTTTTTTTGCCTCGCCGCTTCTGCAAACTGCGCGGGTTGCAGTTGATCGGCCAGGAACTGGTCCGCATCGCCCTGATCGATAAGCGTTGGCAGCGCGTTTGCCGGGTCTGCCACCATCAATAAACAGCAGCTATCCCAGGCCTGCCACTGGCTTTCATCCGTCCCCAGATAGGCGGTAAACGCTTTTTTCCCCCACGGCACGCGGGTTGGATTCACAATCGGCGCAAAGGCGGAAACGGAGCGGAAGCGGCCGGGATTTTTCAACGCGATGCTTAACGCGCCGTGTCCGCCCATCGAATGCCCGAAGATAGACGCTTTGTCGCTGATGCTGAAATTGTCGGCAATTAAGGCGGGTAGCTCGTCGCGAATGTAGTCGTACATGCGGAAATGGCCGGCCCATGGCTGCTGGGTCGCGTTGAGATAGAACCCTGCGCCCTGGCCCAAATCGTAACTTTCGTCATTCGGCACGGTCTCGCCGCGCGGACTGGTATCCGGCATTACCAGGACCAGGCCCAGCTCCGCCGCTACGCGCTGTGCGCAGGCTTTAGTGGTGAAATTCTCATCGTTACAGGTCAATCCGGACAGCCAGTACAGAACGGGTGGGGGAGTGGTACGCGGCGGGGGCAAAAAAATACTGAAGGTCATGGGGCAGTTAAGCACCGCGGAATCATGACGCCAGCGCTGCTGCCAGCCTTCAAAACATCGGTGTTCTTCGAGGAGTTCCATCAGGACGTTTCCTTAATTATCTTCATTATCAATGAACAACTTTCACTTCACCCCAGTCTAGTCATGCTGCATCATGCTGACAACGATATTGTAACAGTTGAGGTTGATGTGGCGGTACGTATCGCATTAACAGGTTTCCTGGTGCTGGTGGTGGCGATGGGTATTGGCCGCTTTGCCTTCACTCCGCAGGTGCCGCTGATGATCGGCGAAGGCCAGCTCACGTTAACGAGTGCCGGACTGGTAGCCGCCATCAATTACCTGGGCTATCTGGTTGGCGCATGGGATGCAATGCGCGCCCGCCATCGCGTAGAGCTGCGTTTGCTGGCTGGCGTCTGGGGAGCCGTCATCCTTACGCTGCTTTCGGCCACCGTTGATTCAGCGCTCTGGCATGCGCTCATTCGCTTTCTGATTGGCTGGGCGAGCGGCTGGGCAATGGTGCTGATCGCGGCCTGGAGTAACGAACAACTGGCGTGTCTCGGTAAACCCGGCCTGAGCGCCGCGGTGTTTGCAGGGCCGGGAGCCGGAATATTTATCAGCGGATTGCTGGCGGTCGGCATTCACAGCCTGCGGCTGGAAGCGAGCGAGGCCTGGCTGGTTTACGGAATGCTGGCGCTTATTTTTGTACTGCCGATCGCCCGCAATCTACCGCGCAAAGGGGAATTACATCGCCCGGAAACGGCACCGGAACCGTTGGTGCTGAACGCGGCGCTTAAACGGCTGGTATGGAGCTACAGCCTGGCGGGTTTCGGCTATATCCTGCCCGCCACCTTTTTATCGCAAATGGCGAATGCTCGTTTCCCCGGCAGCTTATTTGCCCAGTTTGTCTGGCCGGTGTTCGGCGGTGCGGCGGTGGTGGGAATATTGCTCGGCATCGCCACGCGTCAGATGCTGCACAGCAATCAGCGGCTGGCACTGGTACTGTGGCTCCAGGCGCTGGGGGTTTTCGCCCCGACGCTTGTTACAGGCATGACGGGCCTGGTGCTGGGCGCGCTGCTGGTCGGCGGCGGTTTTTTATGTGCCGTGCAGCTTTCCTTGCAGTATGGGCGTGAAATGGCGCCGCAACACACGCGCTATCTGGCCGGATTGTTGACCACCGGCTACGCCGTCGGGCAATTGATTGGCCCTGCGCTGTCGGCGCTATCAACCCGCTTAACGCATCAGCTTGAACCCGCGCTTTATGTCGCCGGAGCCGCGTTAATCGTTGGCGGCGGCCTGGTCTGGAAAAGGTATTAACGATTTTGCTGACAAAGAAGGGAAAAGCGTGGTTTTCCTTCTTTGTGCTTAGCAGCCGAAAATCAATCACTTGATTTTACGGTTAATTTTAGGGGCAATCTATTTCAGGGCTTCATCAGTATAGGGTTTGTCGCCAGTCTGTGCCGATTTCAATAATTATCTTTGCACTACTGGATTATGCGGGCGCGCTCCCGCACAATGAGCGCACACTTTGTCCCACGTAGGGCAGAGGTCAGCCACACCTGCAGGAGAAAACAGCATGTCTACACTCAGTAAAGAAGCCGCTCTGGTTCACGAGGCTTTGGTTGCGCGCGGCCTGGAAACGCCATTGCGTCCGCCGTTGCGTGAACTGGATAATGAAACCCGCAAACGCGAGATCGCCGAACATATGTCGGAAATCATGCAGTTGCTGAACCTCGATCTGAGCGACGATAGCCTGATGGAAACGCCGCATCGCATCGCTAAAATGTATGTCGATGAGATTTTCTCCGGCCTGGATTACGCTAACTTCCCAAAAATCACCGTCATTGAAAATAAAATGAAGGTCGATGAAATGGTAACGGTGCGCGATATCACGCTGACCAGCACCTGCGAGCACCATTTCGTGACTATTGATGGCAAAGCAACGGTGGCCTATATCCCGAAAGATACCGTGATTGGCCTGTCTAAAATTAACCGCATCGTGCAGTTCTTTGCCCAGCGTCCGCAGGTTCAGGAGCGTCTGACGCAGCAAATCCTGATTGCGCTGCAAACGCTGCTCGGCACCAACAATGTGGCGGTTTCTATTGATGCGGTCCATTATTGTGTGAAAGCACGCGGTGTGCAGGATGCGACCAGCGCCACCACCACCACGTCGCTCGGCGGCTTGTTCAAATCCAGCCAGAATACACGCCAGGAGTTCCTGCGCGCCGTTCGTCATAGCTAACCCTTAAGCAGGCAGGAAACATGGAGAGAAACGTTACGCTGGATTTTGTCCGGGGCGTCGCTGTTCTCGGCATCCTGCTGCTGAATATCGTGGCCTTCGGTCTACCGAAGGCGGCGTATATTAATCCCGCCTGGTCGGGATCTGTTTCTCTGAGCGACGCCTGGTCCTGGGCTGTGCTCGACTTATTTGCCCAGGTCAAATTCCTCACCTTATTCGCTTTGCTGTTCGGCGCGGGCCTGCAGATGCTGTTACATCGCGGCAAACGCTGGATCCAGTCACGCCTGACACTGCTTGTTCTGCTCGGTTTCATGCACGCTTTATTGCTGTGGGATGGCGATATCCTGCTGGCTTACGGCCTGGTCGGGCTGATTTGCTGGCGCTTGATTCGTGACGCGCCGGGCACACGCCAACTGTTCAACACCGGTGCGCTGCTGTATCTCACGGGCGTAGGCGTTTTGCTGCTGCTTGGTTTTATCTCCGGCGATGCGCCCAATCGCTCGTGGGTTCCGGATGCGGCAAATCTCCAGTATGAACGGTTCTGGAAGCTTAACGGCGGCGTGGAAGCTATCAGCAACCGCGTCGATCTGCTCTCGTCAAACCTGCTGGCGCTGGGCGCGCAGTATGGCTGGCAGCTGGCGGGCATGATGCTGCTGGGCGCCGCCCTGATGCGCAGCGGCTGGCTGAAAGGCCAGTATAGCCTGCCGCATTACCGCCGCCTTGGCGCATGGCTGATTGCGGTGGGGATGGTGATAAACCTGCCTGGCATTTACGCCCAGTGGCACGTCAACTGGGACTACCGCTGGTGCGCGTTTGGACTCCAGGCTCCGCGTGAACTGAGCGCGCCGTTTCAGTCGATTGGCTATGCCGCGCTGGCGTTTGGCTACTGGCCGTGGCTCGCAAAGCTGCGTCTGGTGGCGGCTATTGCCTGCGTTGGCCGCATGGCGCTTTCGAATTATCTGCTACAAACGCTGATTTGCACCACGCTGTTCTTCCGTTTCAACCTGTTCATGAAATTTGACCGTCTGCAGCTGCTGGCCTTTGTCCCGGCGGTGTGGGCCGTGAATATTCTTTTCTCGGTGCTCTGGCTGCGCTACTTCCGCCAGGGACCACTCGAATGGTTATGGCGACGGTTAACCGCCCGGGCGGCGGGCGGCACGCGGCGACATTCGGCAAGATAATGATATACATCACAAAGGTTAATAAATTGTATGTAAACGTTTTCATGACTGTGATCGTCTTCACGTAAACCCTTCCCTTCTCCCCGCAGAATAGTCACCTTGTCAAAAACAGGGTGCAGCTATGAGACCGACTCTTCCAACGGCCAGGTGTTCATTATGATCACCATTCGTGACGTTGCCCGTATCGCCGGCGTTTCAGTGGCGACGGTATCCCGCGTGCTAAATAACAGCGCGCTGGTCAGTGCTGAAACCCGCGAAAGCGTGATGCGAGCCGTCTCCCAGACAGGATATCGCCCTAACGCAAATGCGCAGGCGCTTGCCACCCAGGTCAGCGATACCATTGGCGTGGTGGTGATGGACGTTTCCGATCCCTTCTTTGGCGCGCTGGTAAAAGCGGTGGATGTCGTGGCACAGCAGCACAATAAATATGTGCTGATCGGCAACAGCTACCATCAGGAAGAAAAAGAGCGCCACGCCATCGAAGTGCTGATTCGCCAGCGCTGCAACGCGCTTATTGTTCATGCGAAAGCACTGGGCGATGCCGAACTGGGCGATTTCCTCGAAAATATTCCCGGCATGGTGCTGATAAACCGCATCGTGCCCGGCTACGCCCATCGCTGCGTCTGTCTCGACAACGTCAGCGGCGCGGTGATGGCAACGCGGATGCTGCTGAATCAGGGGCATCAACGTATCGGCTATCTGGCTTCCAGCCACAATATTGAAGATAACGAACAGCGCCGGGAAGGGTGGCTACGTGCCTTAACAGAGCACGGCATCACGCAGCCGGAAAGCTGGGTTGGCGTTGGCTCGCCGGATATGCAGGGCGGGGAAGCGGCAATGGTTGAGCTGCTGGGGCGGAACCTGCAGCTCAGCGCGGTATTTTCTTACAATGACAGCATGGCCGCAGGAGCGCTTACCGCGTTGAAAGATAATGGGATCGTCGTTCCCCACCACGTTTCCGTTATCGGTTTTGACGATATTCCTATCGCCCGTTACACCGATCCGCAGCTAACTACCGTGCGCTATCCCGTTGTTTCAATGGCTCGGCTTGCCACCGAGCTGGCGTTACAGGGCGCGGCAGGGACGCTGGACCGCGATGCAACGCACTGTTTTATGCCGACTTTAGTTCGTCGTCATTCGGTCGCGCCAAAGCAAATTGTGGCGTCGATCACTCTCTGATTAAAGTCCTTGATGTAACCGGTTTCAATTTGTGAGTAAATTCACAGTTAATTAACATCACGCTGTCTATGATGTCAGCGTTTTAAACGCTGAAACTCTATGTAACGGTGATGCAATAGTTTCACCACGGATATTGAGCGAAAAACGTCTCATAAAATGCAGTTCAGGATCGTTACAGAACACGGAAGAGCAATTATTTTAGGATACTTTTCGGCATTCAGTAACGTCTTCATAACATTACTGCCCTGCCATGAATTTAACCAGAACTACCCTGCAAAAAAACCGGAGATACCATGAATAAGAAGGTTTTGACCCTGTCCGCCGTTATGTCTTGCATGCTGTTTGGCGCCGCTGCTCACGCTGCTGATACCCGTATCGGCGTGACCATCTACAAATACGACGATAACTTCATGTCCGTCGTGCGCAAAGCTCTTGAGAAAGATGCAAAGGCCAGCCCGGACGTTGAGCTGCTGATGAACGACTCCCAGAACGACCAGTCCAAACAGAACGATCAGATTGACGTGCTGTTGGCTAAAGGCGTAAAAGCCCTGGCCATCAACCTGGTTGACCCGGCAGCAGCAGGCACGGTTATCGAAAAAGCCCGTGGCCAGGATATCCCTATTGTCTTCTATAACAAAGAACCTTCTCGTAAAGCGCTGGATAGCTACGACAAAGCTTACTACGTGGGTACTGACTCTAAAGAGTCCGGCATCATTCAGGGCGATCTGATTGCTAAACACTGGGCGGCAAACCCGACATGGGATCTGAACAAAGATGGTCAGGTTCAGTTCGTGCTGCTGAAAGGCGAACCAGGCCACCCGGATGCTGAAGCGCGCACCACCTACGTTATCAAAGAGCTGAACGACAAGGGCCTGAAAACCCAGCAGCTGCAGTTAGATACCGCAATGTGGGACACCGCTCAGGCGAAAGATAAGATGGATGCGTGGCTGTCTGGCCCGAACGCTAACAAAATCGAAGTGGTTATCGCCAACAACGATGCGATGGCAATGGGCGCGGTAGAAGCGCTGAAAGCACACAACAAATCTTCTATTCCGGTCTTCGGCGTGGATGCCCTGCCAGAAGCGCTGGCGATGGTTAAATCTGGCGCAATGGCCGGTACCGTACTGAACGATGCCAACAACCAGGCGAAAGCAACCTTCGATCTGGCGAAAAACCTGGCCGACGGTAAACCTGCGGCAGAAGGCACTAACTGGAAAATTGACAAAAAAATCGTACGTGTTCCATACGTCGGCGTTGATAAAGACAACCTGGCGGAGTTCGTCGGTAAATAAGACAGACAGACTGCAACGGGCGTACGCAAGTGCGCCCGATTCAGATCTTACGCTCAGTGACACTATCGCAGCCAGGTATAACTATGGTCAGCAATCAGACATCTTCGCCTGAATACTTGTTGGAAATGACCAACATAAACAAGTCATTCCCCGGCGTTAAGGCACTGGATAATGTGAATTTAAAGGTGCGTCCTCATTCCATTCACGCATTAATGGGAGAGAACGGCGCGGGTAAATCCACGTTATTAAAATGCCTTTTTGGGATCTACAGTAAAGATTCCGGCAGCATTCTTTTTCAGGGACAAGAAGTGAATTTTACCAGCACCAAAGAGGCGCTGGAAAATGGTATTTCTATGGTGCACCAGGAACTTAATCTGGTTTTACAGCGTACCGTGATGGACAACATGTGGCTGGGGCGTTACCCAACCAAAGGCATGTTTGTCGATCAGGATAAAATGTATCGCGACACCAAAGATATTTTTGATGAACTGGATATTGATATCGATCCGCGCGCCCGCGTAGGCACGCTGTCCGTATCACAAATGCAGATGATCGAAATTGCCAAGGCATTTTCCTACAATGCTAAAATCGTCATTATGGATGAGCCCACCTCATCGCTGACGGAAAAAGAAGTTAACCACCTGTTTAAAATTATACGTAAATTAAAAGAGCGCGGCTGCGGTATCGTTTATATCTCCCATAAAATGGAAGAGATATTCCAGCTATGTGATGAAATCACTATTTTACGTGACGGACAGTGGATTGTTACCCAGCCGCTTGAAGGGCTGGACATGGATAAAATTATTTCCATGATGGTTGGCCGTTCCCTGAACCAGCGCTTCCCGGACAAGTCCAACGTGCCGGGCGAAGTGATCATGGAAGTACGCAACCTCACCTCTTTGCGTCAGCCGTCCATTCGCGACGTTTCCTTTGACTTGCATAAAGGAGAGATCCTTGGGATTGCCGGTCTGGTAGGCGCGAAACGTACTGATATTGTGGAAACATTATTTGGTATTCGTGAGAAGTCTTCCGGAACCATTATGTTGCACGGTAAAAAAATCAATAACCACACGGCGAATGAAGCTATTAACCACGGTTTTGCCTTAGTCACCGAAGAGCGTCGCTCGACCGGGATTTATGCTTATCTGGATATCGGTTTTAACTCGCTGATTTCGAATATTCGCAAATATAAAAACAAAGTTGGCCTGCTGGATAACACCCGTATGAAAAGCGATACCCAGTGGGTTATCGATTCCATGCGCGTTAAAACACCAGGGCACCGTACGGCAATTGGTTCGCTGTCCGGCGGTAACCAACAGAAAGTTATTATTGGTCGCTGGTTGTTAACGCAGCCGGAAATTTTAATGCTTGATGAACCTACTCGCGGTATCGACGTAGGCGCAAAATTTGAAATTTATCAGCTAATGGCTGAGCTTGCCAAAAAAGGGAAAGGAATCATTATTATTTCGTCCGAAATGCCGGAGTTGTTAGGGATTACAGATCGTATTCTGGTGATGAGCAATGGCCTCGTCGCGGGAATTGTAGACACTAAAACAACCACGCAGAACGAAATATTACGTCTTGCGTCTGTGCACCTTTGATAATTTAGGGGCTATTGAAAAATGAGTGCGTTAAATAAGAAAAACTTTCTAACTTATCTGAAAGAAGGCGGCATTTATGTCGTTTTGCTGGTGTTGCTGGCGATCATTATTTTCCAGGATCCGACGTTTTTAAGCCTGATGAACTTAAGTAACATTCTGACCCAGTCTTCCGTGCGTATTATTATTGCGCTGGGCGTGGCAGGGCTGATTGTGACTCAGGGTACCGACCTTTCTGCCGGTCGTCAGGTTGGCCTTGCGGCGGTTGTCGCAGCAACGCTCCTGCAGTCCATGGAAAACGTCAACAAAGTTTTCCCTGACATGCAAACCATGCCAATCCCGGTGGTTATCCTGATTGTCTGCGTTATTGGCGCCATCATCGGCCTGTTGAACGGTATTATCATCGCTTACCTGAACGTGACGCCGTTTATCACCACTTTGGGCACCATGATCATCGTTTACGGTATTAACTCTTTGTACTACGACTTCGTGGGTGCATCACCGATTGCGGGGTTCGACAGCGGCTTCTCAACCTTTGCCCAGGGCTTTATCAAGATGGGCAACTTTAAGCTGTCGTACATTACCTTCTATGCGTTGATTGCTATTGGCTTTGTCTGGATTCTGTGGAACAAAACCCGCTTCGGTAAAAACATTTTCGCCATCGGCGGTAATCCGGAAGCTGCTAAAGTATCCGGCGTGAACGTTGCGCTGAACCTGCTTATGATTTACGCGCTGTCCGGCGTGTTCTACGCCTTCGGTGGGATGCTCGAAGCTGGCCGTATCGGCTCGGCGACTAACAACCTCGGCTTTATGTACGAACTGGATGCGATTGCGGCTTGCGTGGTGGGCGGCGTGTCGTTCAGCGGCGGCGTAGGTACGGTTGTCGGCGTGGTAACCGGTGTTATCATCTTCACCGTTATCAACTACGGCCTGACCTATATCGGCGTGAACCCTTACTGGCAGTACATCATCAAGGGCGCGATTATTATCTTCGCGGTTGCTCTGGATTCCCTGAAGTACGCTCGTAAGAAATAAGCTATACCCTCATCCTGACTCTCACCCCAAGGGGCAAGAGAGAAAGACTGGCCTGATTTATCCCCGCCCCAAAGGAGTGAGGTTGGAAGTCTGGCCTGATTTATTCCCTCTTCCTTCCCGGAAGAGGGTTAGGGTGAGGGTAAATTCTCTTCTACTTCTTCTCTTTCTTCTGTATTTCCAGCAGCTGCTCTGGCGTCACCGCCGGGTAAGCCTGCGCATCTTCCGGGACTTCATGCAGGGCCGGGATCGGCACTAACGGGCCGAGAAAACGCGGCTCACGTTTAAAAATATACACGTCCGCAAGCGCTCCCAGACGAGCGCCAAACTCACGTATTCTCACCGTCATCATGTTTTTAGGCGAAGGGACGGCGTAGCACTGTGCCTGAATCCCCATATGCAGGGCGATAAACAGCGCGCGTTCGCAGTGGAAGCGTTGCGTAATGACTATGAAGTCGTTGGTATCGAAAACTTTGCGGGTACGAACGATGGAATCCAGCGTGCGGAAACCGGCGTAGTCCAGCACGATATCGGCAGGATCGACGCCGCCTGCGATCAGGTCTTTGCGCATGGTCATCGGTTCGTTGTAGCTGGTCTGCGCGTTATCGCCGCTCAACAGCAGGTAATTAACCTTGCCGCTGTTATAGGCGTTAAGCGCACCCTGAATACGGTAGCGGTAGTACTGATTAATGACGCCGGTGCGGTAATACTTGGCGGTGCCGAGCACAACGCCTACCTGGCGATAGGGCAGGTCCTGCAATTCGTCGTAAACGTAGGGCGCCGTTTTCCAGCTCATCCAGCGGTCGAGGCTCAGCGCTGCCAAAAGAGTCAAGCCGATGATGACTAACAGGCTGTAAAACACGCGCTTCAACATGGACTTGCGGACTCATGAATAGGATGAAATTTTATCCAAGGCTACTTTACCCGGGAAGGAAGAGCAAGATATGCGGATTTGGTTGAGCTAAATTTCAACAAAGCGGGTGGGAGCCACCCGCAGCGGAAAGGTTAATCCAGCAGGGTACGATCGAGGTTCTGACAGCCCAGCGCGTTAAGCGTGGCGGCGGTTGCATCCCACTGTGTCAGCGGGGCATCGGCACGTTCGGCCAGAACAGCCCGCTGAATATCGCTGTAATCATAGCCAGAAAGGCTCAGCACATTCAGCGCGGCCTGCAACGGAGGCAGTGACGGGTTGAAGGCGGCGTTCTCCGCATAGCTTCCACAGATAATTTTGCCGTCGCGCAATGCCAGCGCAACGCCCGCAGGCGCGTTGCTGTATGGCGCATGGCTACGGTTTGCCGCAGCGATGGCGGCCTGGTTTAACTCATCACCCTGCGGGGCAAAACCGTGATCCCTTTCGTCCAGCAGCAGCGTGGTGATGTCCAAATCGCGCGGGCCGAAAGCGTCCGGCAGGTAGTCGCCGAGCGTGGCGGGCTTGCGGCCTGGCAGATTAATTTGCAGTTTCACACCGCTGTTTAACTCGTTCATAAACTGGCGGCAATGGCCGCACGGCGTGTAGTTCACCGTAATGGAAACCAGGCCCTTTTCGCCGCGCATCCATGCATGAGTGATGGCGCTTTGTTCCGCATGAACGGTTTGCTGCATGGTGGTGCCTGCGAATTCCATATTGGCGCCAAAATAGAGATTGCCGCTGATGCCGCGAGCTACGGCGCCCACGTTAAAATGCGATAAGTCTGTGCGGGCACAGGAGGCGGCCAGCGGGAGCAGGGCGAAAGCCAGCGCATCATCATCCAGACCGGTCTGGCGTTCCAGCGCTTCCACTTCCTGTGCGCTAAACATGGCCGGGAAGTGGTCATCGGTAAGCAGAGGTTGCAGGGCAGCCTGCAGGGAAGCCGGGAGCTGCGCGAAAGCAGCATGAAAACGAGAGCGCATGTGTCTTTAGCCTCAAATAGGTAATGGAGCCGTAGTGTACGGCGCTACGGAGGCTTTATATGTGATCGATATCTAATTGCAAATGCAACAGATGAAATAAAAAACGAAAATGCGCGATCTCTCGCAAGTTTTAACCACACAGCGCCAGGATAAGTGGGAACAGGAACGGGGCGATAAGCGACGTTATGATCCCGCAAAGCACCAGCGCCAGCGAACTAAAGGCTCCTTCCTGGAAATCCAGTTCAGCGCAGCGCGCCGTGCCGAGGGCATGGGCAGCCGTGCCTATCGCCAGACCACGTGAAGCTTTGGTCGAAATGCGCATGATATTGAGCAGCGCGTGACCAAAGACGGCCCCGAGTATCCCTACAAAAATCACACAAACCGCGCTGATAGCGGGTATCCCGCCGATGCTGCCGCCCACGGCCATCGCAATCGGCGTAGTGACGGATTTTGGCAATACGGAGGCGGCAATTTCCGGCGTAGCACCCATATATAGCGCAATGGCGGTGCCGCTTATCATCGCGACCATGCTGCCGATAAAACAGATAGTAATGATGGACTTCCAGCGAGCGCGGATCTGGTGTAACTGTTCATAGAGCGGGAAGGCAAGGGCGACAACGGCGGGCTGCAACAAATCGTTAAGCACCTTGCTGCCTTTAAAATAATGTTCGTAGGGCGTGCCGGTGAAAACCAGCAGCGGAATAATCACTACCATGGAAACCAGCAGCGGATTTAACAGCGGAGATTTAAGCCGCCCGCCGAGCTTACGGGCGCCAAAAAAGACCAGCAGCGACAGCGGTAAAGACCACCATATAAAGTGCATCATTTTTTGCCAGCCTCGCTTTTACCGACAATTTTGCGTTCGCCATGAACCAGATGAGAACTCCAGCTCACAACAATCAGCACGATCAGGGTACTGACAAAACAGGATACTACCAGCGGACCAAACTGCGCCTTCAGCACTTCGTAATACTGCATCACGCCCACGCCAATAGGGACAAACAGCAGGGCCATATAGCGAATCAGCAGGTGAGAAGCTGGCTTAACCCACTTCGCCGGCAGGATTTGCAGCGCAAGCAGCACAAACAAAATCAGCATACCGATAATGCTGCCGGGAATAGTAATCGGCAGCAGCGAAGCAACGGCGACACCTGCGTATAAGCACAGGTAAATCAAGGCAAAAGATCGCAGATAATGCCAGATAACGGTGAGCGAATTGCGCATGGAAATGACCCCTCAGGAAACGCATTCATCATACAATTAAACTTAAAATTGTGCTACCGATCACAACATGAATTATGAGCATACCAAACATTCCTGCGGCGAAGGTTCCAGAATCCTTTGGGCAATCTATCAGGCGGGCATAAAAAAGGCGACCCGAAGGCCGCCTCAGATTGCTGATAAACAAGGAAAAAGCGTGGTTTTTCCATCTTTATAGTTATCAGCTGAAAATCAATAAGTTGATTTTCCTTGTTTTTTAAATGACGCCACCCTTTAGTTTTTTAACGCCGGGAGGATTGTCATCAGTTTCAGGCGACCCGAAGGCTGCCTCATAGCCATGCGTAAAGATTAGTTCAGACGTACCGGCATACCGGAGCGGCTCTGAACGGCCTGGTCCACAACGCTGGTATCAACGTCTGGCTGAGCGGTAATCGCCGTCACGTTGTTTTTCAGCGTGATTGGCACGATTTCGCCAGAGTTGAACTGCGCTTCGGTGGTGGACAGCGGGTTATGAACTTCAATGTAGCGCGTGCCGTCCGGCTCCACCGTCGCTTTCACCGGCTCATCAATAAACTGTACGCGAGTGCCGACCGGCACGTTCTCGAACAGGAACTTGATGTCTTCGTTACGCAGACGCACGCAGCCGTGGCTTACGCGCAGGCCGATACCGAAATTAGCGTTAGTACCGTGAATCGCATACAGGCGGCCAATATAGAGCGCGTACAGACCCATAGGGTTGTCCGGGCCTGCTGGCACAACGGTCGGCAGAGGCGTCCCGGCAGCCGCGTACTCGGCGTGCATTTTGGCAGTTGGCGTCCAGGTTGGGCCTGCTTTCTTGCGTTCTACTTTCGTGGTCCAGTTAATCGGGGTGTCTTTACCCAACTGGCCGATGCCGATTGGCAACACGATAACGGTGTTGGTGTCCTTCGGGTAATAGTAGAGACGCATTTCAGCGCTGTTGATAACGATGCCTTCATGAACGGTATCCGGCAGGATAAGCTGCTGAGGAATATTCAGAATGGTGCCAGCTTTTGGCAGATAAGGGTCAACGCCAGGGTTGGCTTCCAGCATATTGGAAAGCCCCATCTGGTAACGCGCGGCAAATTCTTCCAGCGGCGCGGTGCTACCTTCAGGAATGGTGATGACCTGGTTCTGGCCAATCAGGCGGCTGCCGTCGGTTGGCAGAGGATAAGTCACGGCGGAAGCTGTTTTGCAAAAAGACGCTACAGCCACAAATGCCAGTAAAATCGAGCGTAATTTTATATTCATGTTATGCGAAATATTTATGGCCATGCAGGCTAGTTAGTTGAAAATCAGATGGGGTAGCCGCGCATTATATGTGCATTCCCGCAGTCTGGGAAATCAGATGTGGATTAAATCACACTTTTTTCACATCGATTGAATTATAGACGGTGCACAAGCAGCGCGATCCATAAACGTACTTATGGCATACTGTGTCTGATATCACAAATACATCACTTCTTTTATCAGGACATCTCTGTGCTAGTTTCCAGTAACGTCACTATGCAGTTTGGCAGTAAGCCGCTGTTTGAAAACATTTCCGTCAAATTTGGCGGCGGCAATCGCTACGGCCTGATTGGCGCTAACGGTAGCGGTAAGTCCACCTTTATGAAGATCCTGGGCGGCGATTTAGAACCGACCCTGGGCAACGTTTCTCTCGATCCGAACGAGCGCATCGGTAAGCTGCGTCAGGACCAGTTCGCCTTTGAAAAATTCACCGTTCTCGACACGGTGATCATGGGCCACGCTGAACTCTGGGAAGTTAAAGAAGAGCGCGACCGCATTTACGCGCAGCCAGAGATGAGCGAAGAAGACGGCTACAAGGTTGCCGACCTCGAAGTAAGATACGGCGAAATGGATGGCTACACCGCCGAAGCGCGCGCGGGCGAGCTATTGCTGGGCGTAGGCATTCCTGTAGAACAGCATTATGGCCCGATGAGCGAAGTCGCACCGGGCTGGAAACTGCGTGTGCTGCTGGCACAGGCGCTGTTCTCCAATCCAGACATCCTGCTACTCGATGAACCGACGAACAACCTGGACATCGACACTATTCGCTGGCTGGAAACCGTGCTCAACGAGCGCAACAGCACCATGATTATTATTTCGCACGACCGTCACTTCCTGAATATGGTCTGTACCCACATGGCGGATCTGGATTACGGCGAGCTGCGCGTTTATCCGGGCAACTATGATGAATACATGACGGCGGCAACCCAGGCTCGTGAGCGCCTGCTTGCCGACAACGCGAAGAAAAAAGCGCAGATTGCTGACCTGCAATCCTTCGTCAGCCGCTTTAGCGCCAACGCCTCTAAATCGCGTCAGGCAACCTCTCGCGCCCGTCAGATTGATAAAATCAAACTCGACGAAGTGAAAGCGTCCAGCCGTCAGAACCCGTTCATCCGTTTCGAGCAGGACAAGAAACTGTTCCGTAACGCGCTGGAAGTCGAGGCGCTGACCAAAGGCTTTGATGAAGGCCCGCTGTTCAAAGGCGTTAATCTGCTGCTTGAAGTCGGTGAAAAACTCGCGGTGCTGGGGACTAACGGCGTGGGTAAATCTACCCTGCTGAAAACCCTGGTCGGCGAGCTTGAAGCGGACGCAGGCACCGTGAAATGGTCCGAAAACGCGCAGATCGGCTACTATGCGCAGGATCATGAATATGAATTCGAAAACGATCTCACCGTATTCGACTGGATGAGCCAGTGGAAACAGGAAGGCGATGACGAGCAGGCGGTGCGCAGTATCCTGGGCCGTTTGCTGTTCAGCCATGACGACATCAAAAAGCCTGCCAAAGTGCTGTCCGGCGGTGAAAAAGGCCGCATGCTGTTTGGTAAGTTAATGATGGAGCGCCCGAACGTGCTGGTGATGGACGAACCAACCAACCACCTGGACATGGAATCCATTGAATCGCTGAACATGGCGCTGGAAATGTATCCGGGCACGTTAATCTTCGTTTCTCATGACCGTGAATTTGTCAGCTCGCTGGCAACGCGCGTGATTGAAATTACCCCGGAACGCGTCATCGACTTTACCGGCGGGTATGAAGATTACCTGCGCAGTAAAGGGATTGATTCCTGATAGTAAAAACCCCGCCCCGGCGGGGTTTTTTAGTTTACAGAGTCCAGCTATTTCCCTCGTTCCCTTCGACTACCAGACGGCGAGTTTCGCCCGTGGGCAGCGTCAGCTTCAGCTCCTTCCATGCCGGTAGATAGTCGCCTTTACGGTTAAACGTGACGTGAATCTCTTCGGCATTGCAATGAATCTCCCAGTCCAGCCACAGCGCGTTGCCTTGCTGATAGCCCCAGGATTCGCCGTCATCTTCAAACAGGCTGCCTTTAGATACGCCCGTTCCACGCAGCGGATACACCTTCAGCTCGCGCACGTTATCGGCCTTTGCATCGACATGCGTAATACGTGCGGAGTGCGGCAGGGCGGCACCGGCGCGTACCAGCAGCGGCAAACGTTCCAGCGGGGCATCAAGAACGATGCTCTGGCCGCCGCTGTACCACTGGCCGGTGTAATAGTCGTACCAGCCTTCACCGTTTGCCGGGAGCCACACTTCGCGCTCGCGGCTTCCCGCTTCAACTACGCTTGCCACCAGCAAATCGCGGCCCAGCATGAAATCATCGCACTCCTCGAAGGTTTTCGCGTCGTGCTCATGGTCGAGGAATGTCGGGCGCAGCATCGGCTCGTCGTCTTTATGGGCCTGCCACAGCAGCGTGTAGAAATATGGCAGCAGGCGATAACGCGTTTCGATAGCGCTGCGGATAGCCGGAGCGATCGCCGGATACATCCAGGGCTCGTTCACCGTCTGGTCGTCGTTCCACGAGTGGATGGTAAAGCGCGGGTGCATCACGCCGTTTTGTACCCAGCGCACAAACAGTTCCGCATCCGGTTTGTCGCCGGAGAAACCGCCTACATCGTGTCCGACGTTGTACAGTCCGGAAAGGCTCATTCCCACGCCCATGCGGGTGTTGTAGCGCAGCGTTGTCCAGTTGGTGCGGTTATCGCCGCTCCAGGTTTGTACGTAACGCTGCATGCCGGCGCAGCCGGATCGTGAAATCAGGTAAGGGCGTTTTTCCGGCGCGAAGGCCTGTTGCGCCTCCAGCGAGGCGCGCATCATCAGCAGCGGCATAAGCGGGCGGATATGCTTAATGGCAATCTGTTCACCAAAGCCGTGGCAGCGCGCTTCGCCGTCCCACACCTCAAATTCGTTATTGTCGTTCCACGTTGACCCTATGCCCATTTCCAGCAGCTGCGTGGTAACGCCGTTCTGCCACCACTTCACCGTTTGCGGATTGGTAAAGTCGAGGTGTGAACCTTCGTCGTCCCAGAAGCTCGAACGTTCCGGCCTGTCCTGCTCTGAATCCTGAATAAACAGCCCGCATTCCGCCACTTCGGCATAGCGCGGATGATCCTGCAACAAACATGGTTTGATGTTCGCCGCCAGTTTAATGCCGGCATCCAGAAACGCCTGGCTCATCATCTTCGGCTGCGGCACCTTGTCATAGTTCCAGTTAAACACGTAGCGCTTGTTGTTGATGGAGGTATAGCCCGATGACAGCTGGAACGAATCACAAGGAATGGCATGCTCTTCGCACAGGCGGATAAAGTTTAACAGCTGCTGCTGGGCGTCCGGCGCATCGGTGTAATGCATGGTTGAACCGCTGTATCCGAGGCTCCATTTTGGGCCGAACAGCGTTTTACCGGTCAGGCGTACAAATGCTTTGGTGACGTCCAGCATTTTAGGGCCGAGGAACAGGTAATAATCCACGTCGCCGGATTCCGCCTGCCAGCGGCGGTAGGGCAGGTGATAGTTATCGATCTCGTTGCCCAAATCCAGCCAGCAGTTGCTGAGGTTGTCGTAAAACATGCCGAAGCTGACATCCGGGCGCTTGGTGATGGTAAATGGAATATGCTTATACAGCGGATCGGTTGATTCGGCGTTATAGCCCATCGCGTCAAGATTACGCATTTCATAGCGTTTACCGGTGCGCGCTAACGGACCGGCTTTTTCACCCAGTCCGTAATAGTTTTCTTCTTTATAACGACGCTGGTAGTGCGCCACGCCGTCGCCGTGGGCGTTCAGCAGGTAAGCGCTGGTCGGGCGGTCGCTTGCCAGCAGCAGCCATTCGCCGCCTTCGCTTTTATACTCCCATTCCAGCCACAGCGGCTGATGGACGGTGACGCGCAGTTTGTCGGTACTGATGCGCAACGTGTCCTCCTGCTCTTCCACGGCAAAGCCAGGAAGGGCAAACCCTGCGAGACTTTCACGCGCGCGTCCTTCCCACGGCACGTCGCTTTGTGGGGCGATGCTCCAGGTGCGATTTAACGCCAGCCTGTTCTCGCGTTTAATCAGCACGCGGAACATGCCCTGCTCCAGTACGAACAGACAGAGCCGATGTTTGCCGTCCACGCTCAGTTCAACGTGGTGGGCATCGGATTTCAACAGCGTCCAGTTCTTTAAAGTTTTCATCGTTCACAATCCATATCAGGCACGCTTAGCGCGGCGTTCAGCAATAAAGGAAACCAGGAATACGGCGCCAATCAGGTCAAAGAAGCCCATGGCGATAAATAGCGGGTTATAGCCAATTTTGTCGGCGGTAACGCCAATCAACAGCGAGAAGAGGAAGCTGGCGATCCACGCCGCAGAGCCGCGCATGCCGTTGACCGTTGCCATCTGGCCCTTATCGAAAGAGTCGACGACCAGCGCGCTTAGCATGCAGGAGATAATCTGGTGCCCGAAGCCGCCCACGGAAATCAGCGCGATGGTGATATAAGGGTCTTTAGTGATAGCGACCAGCGCCAGGGAGATCATCAGGAAAGCGCCGGTTACGGAGCTGGCGACGATAGAATTAGTGCGCGTGCAGCCGAACCAGCGGGTATAAACTTTTGTCAGATAGCCGCTCGCCACGCTGCCCAGATCGGCGGCGAGAAACGGCAGCCAGGCGAACATGGCTATCTGCTTCAGGTCCATACCGCGTTCGCTGGCAAGGTACAGCGGCACCCAGAAACTCAGCACGGCCCAGGCCGGCTCGGCCATAAACGCAGGGATAGCGATACCGTAAAAACGTTTATTTTTAGAAACGGTTTTCAGGGCGGTGAAGAACGGTAACCTCACGGCTGGCGGTTCGTTATCCTGCTTGATAAACGCCAGCTCGTCCTTGCTTAGGTTGGGATGCTGTTCAGGGTTATGGTAGAACAGCCACCACAGTAAGACCCACAGCAGCGCAAGCACGCCGGTAAACATAAAGGCGCCCTGCCAGCCAAAAGAGGCGTGAGCGAAATAAATAATGGGTGGCGCAAGCATCGCGCCAATGGAGAAGCCAACGCCCGCCCAGCCTGCGGCAACAGGGCGTTCCTTTTTCGGGAACCATTCACCAATGGTTTTGGCGTTGGCAGGCGTTGCGGCAGCTTCCGCGCCGCCCATAAAGAAGCGCAGTATTGCCAGCTGTAGCCAGCTACCGGCGCCCGCATGCATGATGCAAACCACCGCCCAGACGCCTGCGCAAACCAGAAAGCCGAGCTTCAGGCCAATCACGTCGATAAGCCAGCCGCAAACAGGCTGGAAGAGGGTATAGGCCAGCTGAAAAGCACCGACTATCCAGGAATATTGTTCGGTGGTAATGCCAAGGGAAGTCTTCAGTTCAGGAGCAAGAATACCCAGCGAGTTACGCGTGATGTAGTTGACGGTAACGCCCAGTAAAAACAGTACCAGTACCCACCAACGTAAATTGCGGATAGTACGTTTAGCCTTTACCGTCGTTACATCCTGTTGTATGCCATGACTCATGATGTTCTCCACGTAGCAGAGCGTCTGTCGGAATTGGTATAACAGCCTTCTGGCCGTAATAAATTAATAACGCATTGATTAATATTGTTTTTAAATGCTATTTGCGAAATCGACGCGAGAAAAGCTGTTCGACAAATTGAGCCTAAATCAGTTATAAAAAGGTCAACAGCAGATTTGATGCAATAATTTTCATGAAGGCGCTGTCAGCCGGTCAGAATCAGCCAAATTATCAGTGAATCAGCTAATCTCTGGCCGGTGAAAATTTTTTCATCGGCAAAATGGGCGCAGATCACAGAATGAGTAAAAAGCTAAAAATCGCCGAAATTGCGGCGCAAACCGGGCTTTCGATCAGCACCGTTTCCCGCGTGCTGGCAGGCAAAGCCAACACCAGCGAAGCGGCAAAGCAGCAGGTATTGCACTGCGCGCAGCAAAACGGCGTGCTCAAAGGGCTGGCGGCGGGGAGATTACTGCTTAATAGCCTGGTGGTATTCGCGCCGCAGCGGGCGTTTGAAGAGCGGCTGGATGTGTTCTATTACCGCGTGATTCAGGGCGTCAGCAAGGCGCTTAGCCCCCATGAAGTCCGGCTACGCTACTGCGCCCTCGAAGAGCATGACAGCGACGCCAATCTGTTTCTGAGCAAAATGAACGAAGCGGAAACGGAAGCGGCGATCCTGCTGGGCATTGACGATCCGCATATTCACGATCTGGCTGCGGATCTCGCTAAACCCTGCGTGCTGATCAACTGCCGCGATCGCAAAATGCGCCTGCCGGGCGTGGCACCCGACCACCAGCTAATCGGCGAGTTCGCGGCAAGCTACCTGTTCGAACAGGGGCATAAATCGGTGGTAAATTTACTTTGCCTGCGCCGCTACACCATGGAGCTGCGCCTGGCGGGCATACGCGATGCGTGGGAAGCGCACAACCTTCAGTTTGAGGATGGACGGCATTTGATGACGGCGCAAAGCTTCAGCGCCAAAGAAAGCGAGCAGATTATCGAAGATTTTCTCGCAGCCACGCCGCGGCACATGCTGCCGACAGCGCTGCTGGTGGGCGGTGATTTTATGGCTGCGGGTGCGGTCAGCGCCCTGCAAAAGACGGGGCTGCGGGTACCCCATGATATTTCGGTAATGAGCATTGACGGTTTTAACCTTGCGGCGATTCACGACGTCCCGCTCACCTCGCTGCACGTACCACGCGATGAGCTGGGAGAGGAAGCCGTGCATATTCTCCAGCAGCGGCTTATTCGTCCTGAGGCGCCCGTCGGGAATCTGCTGCTAAACGGTACGCTGGCGGTGCGGGAATCAGTGCGCCGTATACGCTCTGACAAGAGTCATACGGCGGTAAAGAGCGACGGCCTTTACGACGAGTGAGTTCCGCATACCTCGCACTGCGCAAAACGCGTGAGCTTCATTTCGCGGAACTGGCAGGCCATGGCGTCGTACATAACGATTTTCCCGCTCGCGGGCGTACCGTAATGCGCCAGCAGTTTGATGGCCTCCATCGCCTGCAACGAACCTATTACGCCGACCAGCGGAGCCATCACGCCCGCTTCGACACAGGTCAGGGCGTTTTCCCCAAACAGGCGGCTCAGGCAGCGATAACAGGGTTCCCCTTCCTGATACGTGAAGACGCTGATTTGGCCCTCCATGCGAATTGCCGCCCCGCTGACCAGCGGTTTCTTCGCCTTAAAGCAGCACCGATTGAGCTGATTGCGGATGGTAACGTTATCGGTACAGTCCAGCACCAGATCGTGCGCCAGCACTGCTTGCGCAAGCTGCGGCTCATCCAGTAGCGCATCTATAACGGCGAGCGAAATGTGGGGATTGATGACGGCCAGCGCATCCCGTGCGGAAGCCACTTTCGGCTGCCCGATAGCCGCGTCGCGATGCAGCGTCTGGCGTTGCAGGTTAGATAGCGCAACGGTATCGAAATCCAGCAGCGTGAGGTGCCCCACGCCCGCTGCGGCAAGATACTGCGCGGCGGCGCAGCCGAGGCCGCCAAGCCCGACAACCAGCACACGCGCGGCTTTCAACGCTTCCTGCCCGTCGAAATCAAAACCGCGCAGGATAATCTGGCGGTTGTAGCGCAGCATTTCTGTATCGCTCAGCTCGGCTGTCATCTTAGCCTCCAAACAGCATATTAAACGGCTCGATCTCGACCCATTCGCCCGCTTCAACGTTGCCGCGTTCGCGCTCCAGCACGATAAAGCAGTTGGCCTGGCTGAACGAGCTGAAAATATGCGAACCCTGGTGCCCGGTGCTGAGCACCTCAAGCTGGCCGTCTTCAGCGGTGCGCATAATGCCGCGCTGGAAATCCAGGCGCCCCGGCGATTTTTTGAGCCTGCCGACCGTGCGTGCACGCTGGCGTGGCGGCAGCACGTTACCCTGCTGACCGTTCAGCCTGGCCAGCAACGGCTGCACGAGCTGATAGAAGGTTAGCGCCGCCGACACCGGATTACCCGGCAGGCCGCAGAACCAGCTATTTTGCAGGCGACCAAAAGCGAACGGTTTACCAGGCTTGATGGCCAGCTTCCAGAAGCCGACTTCTCCCAGCTCTTCGAGAAGCTGTTTGGTGTAATCCGCTTCGCCCACGGAAACGCCGCCGCTGCTGATCACCACATCCGCCTGACTGTCTGCCTCGATAAAGGCGGCGCGCAGGGCTTCCGGGTCGTCTTTGATAATGCCTAAGTCGATAACCTCGCAGCCGAGCTGGTCGAGCATCAGATGAACCGCGAGACGGTTGGTGTCGTAGATTTGCCCGTCGCCCAGCGGCTGGCCCGGCAACCGAAGCTCATCGCCCGTTGAGAATACGGCGGTGCGCAGTTTGCGCTGCACCGCGACTTCAGCAATACCCAACGAGGCGATAAGCGGCAGCTCGGCGGCGGATAATTTTTTACCCGCGGGCAGCACGCTGGCGCCGCTGCGGATATCCTCCCCGCGCAGGCGGATGTTCTGGCCCTTTTTCACCGACGCATTAAAACGCACGCCGCTTTCGGTCACTTCCGTCTCTTCCTGCATAACGACAGCTTCAGCGCCCGCCGGTAAGGGAGCGCCGGTCATAATTCTTATGCAGGTCCCCGCTGGCCATTCGTCGCTAAACGGCTGCCCGGCAAAAGCCTTCCCCGCAACGGGCAGAGCGCCGCCCGCGGCAATATCGGCCATGCGCACGGCGTAACCGTCCATGGCTGAGTTATCAAAGCCAGGCACATCAATCGGGGAAGTGACAGGGTTGGCGGTAATGCGCCCGGCGGCCTGTAATAGCGGGACAGTCTGCGCTTCGGTGACGGGAACAATGCGTGAAAGCATCTGTTCCAGAGCGGTTGCAAGGGGGATCAGCCCGGCGGTAAATTCCATGTAAAACTCCTGCGGCGGGGGCAAAGTAAGGGGCATAGTATGGCAGATAAAGCCCCGTCACTGAATGTTCCATTAGGGGTAAGGCGCATAGTCAATTTCCTTTACAACACATTTACATCTTTCTATATTCAAAAATTGAATTAGTTAACGGTAACGATTCTGATATTTATAGAAAAAGTTGCCGGATGATAATCAGGACAAGGCCATGTTGTTATGAACAAAGCGGTAATTGCGATTCACGGTGGAGCGGGCGCCATCACTCGCGCGCGGTTAAGCGCTGAGAAGGAGCAGCTTTATATTCAGGCGTTGTCAGAAATTGTTGAAGCCGGACAGGCTATTCTGGCAGCGGGCGGTAGCGCGCTGGATGCGGTGACCGAAGCCGTGCGCATGCTTGAAGAGTGCCCGTTGTTTAACGCCGGGATTGGCTCCGTCTTTACCCATGCGGGTACACATGAACTCGATGCCTGCATTATGGACGGCAATACGCTGGATGCCGGGGCCGTTGCGGGCGTCAGCCATATCCGCAATCCGATTATCGCTGCGCGAAAGGTGCTGGAATACAGCCCGCATGTGTTACTGATAGCTGAGGGCGCCGAGGCATTTGCGCAGGCGCAGGGGCTTGAGCCCGTTTCGCCTGAAATTTTCTCTACGCCGGAACGCCGGGAACAGCTAGCGCACGCGCAGCTTACTCACAAAACCGTGCTGGACCATGACGGCGATGAGCCAATAGATCCAGACACTAAATTTGGTACCGTCGGCGCCGTGGCGCGCGACCAATCTGGCAATCTCGCGGCGGCGACCTCAACCGGCGGCATGACAAATAAAATGCCCGGTCGGGTAGGGGATTCGCCCCTCGTCGGCGCGGGTTGCTATGCCAATAACGCAAACGTTGCCGTCTCCTGCACCGGCACGGGCGAAGTCTTTATACGCACCCTGGCCGCTTATGATATTGCCGCCTTAATGGAGTACGGCGGCCTGAGCCTGCATCAGGCGACGGAACGCGTAGTGATGGAAAAACTGCCCGCGCTTGAGGGCAGCGGCGGCGTTATCGCCATCGACAGCGAAGGCAACGTGGCGCTGCCATTTAACAGTGAGGGGATGTATCGCGGCTATGGTTATGTCGGCGATGCGCCCAGCGTAGGAATTTATCGCGACCAGGAGCGTTGATGCCGCACAGTGATGAACTGCCAGAAGACCGGGTGCTCAGCGTTAAAGACCTGAACATTCGTTTTCGTCAGGAAAAAGCGTACAGCGAAGCGGTGCGCCACCTTTCGTTCGATCTCAAACGCGGTGAAACGCTGGCGATTGTCGGCGAGTCTGGCTCAGGTAAGTCCGTTACCGCGCTGGCGCTAATGCGCCTGCTGGAACAGTCCGGCGGCCTGGTTGATGGTGAAAAAATTCTGCTACGTCGCCGCAATAAGCAGGTTATCGAACCCTATAAATTAAGTTCCTCGCAGATGCGCAACGTGCGCGGCGCGGATATCGCGATGATTTTTCAGGAGCCGATGACCTCGCTTAATCCCGTCTTCCCGGTGGGCGAGCAAATTGCAGAATCCATTCGTTTACATCAGGGCCTTGACAGCAAGGCGGCGATGCTTGAAGCGCAGCGCATGCTTGAACGCGTGCGCATTCCCGAAGCGAAGGCCATTCTGGGCAACTATCCGCACCAGCTTTCTGGCGGTATGCGCCAGCGCGTCATGATTGCGATGGCGCTCTCCTGCCGTCCGGCGGTACTGATTGCCGACGAACCTACCACGGCGCTGGATGTCACCATTCAGGCGCAAATCCTTCAGCTTATCCGCGTCCTGCAGGACGAAATGGAAATGGGCGTCATCTTTATTACGCACGATATGGGCGTAGTGGCGGACATAGCGGATCGGGTGCTGGTGATGTACCGCGGCGAAGCGGTGGAAACCGGTAGCGTGGAACAGATTTTTCGCGCGCCTGCTCATCCTTATACCAAAGCGCTGCTGGCCGCGGTGCCGCGTCTGGGCTCGATGAGCGGTTCAGACCTGCCGCGTAAATTTCCGCTGGTCGATCCGAACGATCCCGATAAACACGAGCCGGAAATCGAGCAAGATACCATCCCGCAAGGCGCAACGCCGGTTTTACAGGTGCGTGATTTAGTAACCCGGTTCGCCATTCGCAGCGGCATTTTCAACCGCGTCACTAAACAGGTTCACGCGGTAGAGAAGGTGAGTTTTGATTTGTGGCCCGGTGAAACGCTTGGCCTGGTTGGCGAATCCGGCAGCGGTAAATCAACCACCGGGCGTTCGCTGCTGCGGCTGGTGGAAACCCAGGGCGGCAGCATTAACTTTAACGGCCAGCGTATCGACAATCTGCCGAATGCGCAGATGCAGCATGTGCGCAAAGATATCCAGTTTATCTTCCAGGACCCTTATGCTTCGCTGGACCCGCGTCTGACGGTCGGCTATTCGATTATGGAGCCGCTGCTGGTGCATAGCATGATGCCAAAAGCGCAGGCGCAACAACGCGTTGCGTGGCTGCTGGAGCGTGTGGGCCTGCTGCCGGAACACGCCTGGCGCTATCCACACGAGTTTTCCGGCGGCCAGCGTCAGCGTATCTGCATCGCCCGCGCGCTGGCGCTAAATCCGAAGGTGGTGATTGCCGATGAGTCCGTCTCCGCGCTGGACGTTTCCATTCGCGCGCAAATCATCAACTTGCTGCTCGATTTACAGCGCGAGTTTGGTATCGCATTTTTGTTTATTTCTCACGATATGGCGGTTGTGGAAAGGATCAGCCATCGCGTGGCGGTGATGTATCTGGGGCAGATTGTCGAAATCGGCCCGCGCCGTGCGGTATTTGAAAATCCACAGCATCCCTATACCCGTAAGCTAATGGCCGCCGTTCCGGTTGCCGATCCGGCGCACCGTCGCCCGCACCCCGTTTTACTTTCTGATGAGATCCCAGGCGCCACGCGCAGGCTTGGGGATGAACCGCAAGTTGCTCCGCTGGTGGCCGTTGGCCCCGGGCACTTCGTTGCCCGACACCCGATCGGAAGCCATGAAAACCGTATTTAGGCAGGGATAATCAGGAGAATAGCAATATGACAAATAACACTAAAAAATGGCTGGTTGCGGCAGGCCTCGCATCTTCCGTACTCGCCGCACCGGCCTTTGCTGCCAAAGATGTCGTGGTGGCCGTGGCTTCCAACTTCACTACGCTCGACCCGTACGACGCCAACGACACGCTCTCGCAGGCGGTGGCAAAATCGTTTTACCAGGGGCTGTTTGGCCTTGATAAGGACATGAAGCTGCAAAACGTGCTGGCGGAAAGCTATACCGTCTCCGACGACGGCCTGGTCTACACCATCAAACTGCGTCCGGGCGTAAAATTCCAGGACGGTACGGATTTCAATGCCGAAGCGGTGAAGGTCAACCTCGACCGCGCCAGCAACCCGGATAACCATCTCAAACGCTATAACCTCTACAAGGCGATTGCCAAAACCGAAGCGGTGGATGCAACTACCGTGAAAATCACCCTCAAACAGCCGTTCTCGGCGTTTATTAATATTCTCGCCCACCCGGCAACGGCGATGATTTCCCCGGCCGCGCTGCAAAAATATGGCAAGGATATAGGCTTCCATCCGGTCGGCACCGGCCCGTATCAGCTTGATACCTGGAACCAGACGGATTTTGTGAAGGTGAAGAAATTCGCCGGCTACTGGAAACAGGGGCTGCCAAAACTGGATACCATCACCTGGCGCCCGGTTGTGGATAACAATACCCGCGCGGCAATGCTGCAAACCGGCGAAGCGCAGTTCGCGTTCCCTATTCCTTACGAGCAGGCGGGTCGGCTTGAGAAAAACGGCAAGCTGGAGCTGGTGGCCTCGCCATCCATCATGCAGCGCTACATCAGCATGAACGTCACGCAGAAACCGCTCGACAATCCAAAAGTGCGCGAAGCGATTAACTATGCCATCAACCGTCAGGCGCTGGTGAAAGTGGCGTTCGCCGGTTATGCGACTCCGGCGGAGGGCGTTGTGCCACCGTCTATCGACTTCGCGCAGAAATATAAGCCGTGGCCGTACGATCCGGCTAAAGCACGCGAATTACTGAAAGAGGCTGGTTTCCCGAACGGCTTTGAAACCACGCTCTGGTCGTCGCATAACCACAGCACCGCGCAAAAGGTCCTGCAATTCACCCAGCAGCAGCTGGCGCAGGTAGGCATCAAGGTAAAAGTGACGGCGATGGACGCCGGGCAGCGTGCTGCGGAAGTGGAAGGCAAAGGGCAGGCGGAAAGCGGCGTGAGAATGTTCTACACCGGCTGGTCTGCCTCTACGGGCGAAGCTGACTGGGCGCTGTCGCCGCTGTTTGCTTCCCAGAACTGGCCGCCAACGCTGTTTAATACCGCGTTTTACAGCAATCCGCAGGTGGATAAAGACCTGAGCGAAGCGCTGAAAACCACTAACCGCGATGAAAAAGCGAAGCTTTATAAAGACGCGCAGGACATTATCTGGCAAGAGTCTCCGTGGGTGCCGCTGGTGGTGGAAAAACTGGTCTCAGCGCACAGCAAAAATCTGACCGGCTTCTATGTGATGCCGGATACCGGCTTTAGTTTTGATGACGCGGATTTGAAGTAAGGTGGTGGATTTTACCCTCATCCCGGCCCTCTTCCTGAAAGGGAGAGGGAGAAAACCCGTCTCGATCCAGCTCCCACTTCCCTTTGGGGAAAGCGTTATTTTCTGTTTGTTCCCTCTCTCCTTTGGGGAGAGGATTAGGGTGAGGGGAAACGTAAAGGGCGACCATGTTTAACTATTTCCTTAAACGCCTGCTGGGCCTTATTCCAACGCTGCTCATCGTGGCGGTGCTGGTATTCCTGTTCGTCCATCTGCTGCCGGGCGATCCCGCACGCCTTATTGCCGGGCCGGAAGCGGACGCCCAGGTTATTGAGATGGTGCGCAAACAGTTAGGGCTGGATTTACCGCTCTGGCAGCAGTTCTGGCACTTTATTATCAACGTTGTGCAGGGCGATTTTGGCACCTCAATGGTATCGCGCCGTCCGGTTTCTGAAGAGATAGCCAGCCGCTTTATGCCAACGCTATGGCTCACCCTGACCAGCATGGGCTGGGCGGTAATTTTCGGTTTGTTTACCGGCATTGTCTCCGCCGTGTGGCGTAACCGCTGGCCGGACCGGATCGGCATGACGATTGCCGTATCGGGGATTTCGTTTCCGGCGTTCGCGCTGGGCATGTTGCTGATGCAGGTGTTTTCCGTCGAGCTGGGCTGGTTGCCGACCGTCGGGGCCGATAGCTGGCAGCACTACGTTTTACCCTCCATCACGTTAGGGGCTGCGGTGGCGGCCGTGATGGCCCGCTTTACCCGCGCGTCGTTTGTTGACGTGCTCCAGGAAGACTACATGCGTACCGCCCGCGCCAAAGGGGTGAGCGAGACGCTGATAGTAATTAAACACGGGCTGCGTAACGCTATGATCCCGGTCGTCACCATGATGGGCCTGCAGTTTGGTTTCCTGCTCGGTGGTTCGATTGTGGTAGAGAAAGTCTTTAACTGGCCGGGGCTTGGCCGCCTGCTGGTGGATTCGGTCGAAATGCGTGATTATCCGGTAATTCAGGCGGAAGTGCTGCTTTTCTCGCTGGAATTTATTGTCATCAATCTGGTAGTGGATATGCTCTACGCGACCATTAACCCTGCAATCAGGTACAAGTAAGGATGCGACTTTTTAACTGGCGACGCCAGGCGGTACTCGATGCAATGCCGGTAGTGCGGCCCGCAGCCGTGCGCACGCCGTGGCGCGAATTTCTGCGGCGGCTGCGTAAGCAGCCTGTCGCACTGGTCGCGGGCGCGTTTGTGCTGCTGCTGATAGCGATAGCGCTCGTTGCTCCCTGGATTGCCCCGTTTGATGCGGAAAACTACTTCGATTACGACAGATTAAACGATGGTCCTTCTGCGTTGCACTGGTTCGGCGTGGACTCGCTGGGGCGGGATATCTTCAGCCGCGTGCTGGTTGGCGCGCAAATCTCGCTGGCGGCGGGCGTTTTCTCGGTGCTTATCGGCGCGCTTATCGGCACCTTCTTCGGCCTTCTGGCCGGGTATTACGAAGGCTGGTGGGATCGCATAATCATGCGCATCTGTGACGTGCTGTTTGCTTTTCCCGGCATCCTGCTTGCTATCGCCGTGGTGGCGGTCATGGGCAGCGGGATGGCAAACGTGATTATCGCGGTGGCGATTTTCAGCATCCCGGCATTTGCTCGTCTGGTACGTGGCAATACGCTGGTGCTGAAACATCAAACCTTTATCGAATCGGCACGCAGCATCGGCGCCTCGGACTGGACGATTATCTTCCGCCATATTTTGCCCGGTACGGTGTCGTCCATCGTGGTCTATTTCACCATGCGCATCGGCACGTCGATTATTTCGGCGGCAAGCCTGTCGTTTTTAGGTTTAGGCGCACAGCCGCCCACGCCGGAGTGGGGCGCCATGCTCAACGAAGCGCGAGCGGATATGGTAATGGCCCCGCATGTGGCTATCTTCCCAAGCCTTGCAATCTTCCTGACGGTGCTGGCGTTTAATCTTTTAGGGGACGGGCTGCGGGACGCGCTGGACCCGAAGATTAAGGGATAGTTTCGAAAAGAGGGATGGCGCTTACCCGTTCTACGAAATGCGGTTTTGTAGGGCGGGTAAGCGTGAGCGCCACCCGCCGCCAGCTAACTTAAACCAAAGCACCCCACAGGTCGTATTCGTCCGCGTTATCTACTTTCACGCGTACCACGTCGCCCGGTTTCAGTTTGGTTTCGCCGTTGAGGTAAACCGCGCCGTCGATTTCCGGGGCGTCTGCCATGCTGCGGCCAATCGCGCCTTCTTCATCCACTTCGTCAACGATAACCAGAATCTCACGGCCTACCTTTTCCTGCAGGCGTTCGGCGGAGATCCGCTGCTGTAACTGCATAAAGCGGTTCCAGCGTTCCTCTTTCACCTCTTCCGGCACCTGGTCCGCCAGTTCATTAGCGGTAGCGCCTTCGACAGGGCTGTATTTGAAGCAGCCTACGCGATCGAGACGGGCTTCTTTAAGGAAGTCGAGCAGCATCTGGAAGTCTTCTTCGGTTTCGCCAGGGAAGCCGACGATGAAGGTGGAGCGCAGGGTCAGGTCCGGGCAAATCTCGCGCCATTGCTTAATGCGCGCAAGTTGCCTGTCCACGCTGCCCGGGCGCTTCATCAGCTTGAGGATGCGCGGGCTGGCGTGCTGCAAAGGAATATCCAGATACGGCAGGATCTTGCCTTCGGCCATCAGCGGGATCACATCGTCAACGTGCGGATACGGGTAAACGTAGTGCAAACGCGTCCACACGCCGAGCTTAGAAAGCTGCTCGCACAGGCTGACCATGCTGGTTTTGACCGGTTCGCCGTTGTAGAAGCCGGTGCGGTGTTTAACGTCCACGCCGTAAGCGGAAGTATCCTGCGAGATAACCAGCAGCTCTTTCACGCCCGCATCCACCAGACGTTTGGCTTCGGCCAGCACATCGCCTACCGGACGGCTGTCGAGATCGCCACGCATGGAAGGGATGATGCAGAAGGTGCAGCGGTGGTTACAGCCTTCGGAAATTTTCAAATAGGCATAATGACGCGGCGTCAGCTTCACGCCCTGTTCCGGCACCAGGCTCAGGAACGGATTGTGCTTAGGTTTCGGCACATAGTGATGAACGTGCTGTAAAACCTGTTCATAGCTGTGCGGCCCGGTGATTTCCAGCACCTTCGGATGCACTTCGCGAATTTGATCTTCTTTGGCACCCAGGCAGCCGGTCACAATGACTTTGCCATTTTCGTTCAGCGCTTCACCGATCGCTTCCAGCGATTCTTGTACCGCGCTATCAATAAAACCGCAGGTGTTCACGATAACCATATCGGCATCGTCATAGCTGGGCACGACATCGTACCCTTCGGTGCGCAGTTCGGTGAGAATGCGTTCTGAATCGACAAGGTTTTTTGGGCAGCCGAGGGAGACAAAGCCAATACGGGGTTGATGCATGGGTGTACGCTCACAAAGTAAACAAGAAATAAAAACCGGGCGATTTTACACGGGTTTGTGGTAACCCTCTAGCAGATGTTATCGCCGGTAACTTTTCGGCCTTTTCCTGCCCGTTACGACATCTCTTGTTTTGCTTGCCGCAGCGCCAGGCTTTATTATCACTGCCGTTTCATCCAATGATAATGACCTCACCCACAAGGACCCTTTAATGCGCAAGATCCTCGTTTTAACCGGCATGGTTGCGGCCACGCTGTTGCTGTCCGCCTGTAACGTTATTCCTACGCCGCTAAACACACCGTCAGAGACGGCGCAAAAATTTGTTTGCGGAGGGGAAAAACTGGCGCTGGACGGTGATTACGCCTTTTATAACGGCAGGCGCTACTCCTATCAGCAAATGAGCGGCGGTCAGGCGCTGTATCGCTACCACAGCAGCCAGCTTGCGGTGAAAAAAGAAGGCAATAACCGTACGCTAATCGTCGAGCTGAGTTCAAAGCCTTGCGTTGCCGCAAATTAATCCCGCCCCTCGCTAATGCGATGCCGCCGCGCGTGAATACTTACCAGACGCTAATACTGACGTTAAGTTGCCTGTTGGCAGGATGCGGCACGCTCTCGAACGTGGCACCCGTGGCGGAAGCGCCACAGCGGGCGCAACGCGCCTGCGGCGATCCCCAGCCGCGCAATATTGACGACTGGCTGCCGCTGATGGTTGAGCAGCATTCCCCCGGCATGGTAGTGGGCGTTATTGATGCGCAGAATCAGCGCCATTACTGGCGCTATGGCGTGACGGACCTTGAACATCGCAATCCGGTTAATGAAAACACGCTTTTTGCGGTGGGGTCACTCAGCAAAGGAATGACCGCAGAGGCCACGGCGGTGCTGGTGGCGCAGGGCCGTCTGCGCTGGTCTGATACGCTTGAAACGCTGCTGCCGCCGACGGTTGCTCTGAGCGATGACGCGAAGAAAATCACGCTGTTGCAGCTTGTCACCCATACTTCCGGCCTGCCACGTCAGAATATGGATTTGCCGATGCTGACCGCGTTCGTCCGCTATCTGTGGAATGGGGAAAACTTTTATGCCCATCTCGACAGCGACCGGGTTGTTGACGATCTGGCGCACTTCGTCAAGCCTGCAAGCGATGAGCCGCGCTATTCAAACCTCGGCTACGCGGTGCTGGACTATGTGCTGAACTACCAGACCGGGCAGCGTGCGGACCAGCTTGTGGATACCTTGCTGTTTGCCCCGCTGGGCATTCATCACGCCAGCTTCACGCCGCAGAAGCTAAGAGCATGGCCGCTACGAGCGATTGGCCACGCTGGCAGCCAGCCGAAATTTGTCCCGGCCGGGCAGGTTGTGCCGGACTGGCAGTTCACAGGCAATATGCTTGGCGCAGGTGGGTTATATGCCGATACGGCCGATTTGCTTACCTTTGCCGCCGCGCACCTTGGCAGCACGGGAAACAGCCTGCTGGACAGCGCCATGCGCGATGCCATGCGGGTTTATTATCCCCGTGAAAAAGAAGCCGCGAATATTGCCTGGGTGAGCGATACCTATGGTGAACAGACCATCACTTATCAGGTAGGCTACATCGGCGGTTATTCCAGCTATATTGGCATCGACCGACAGCATCACTTCGCGGTAGTGGTGTTGCAAAACAGTTTTACCTGGCAGAACAATCTGGGTCACAGCGTGCTGCTTCAGCTATGGCGCGAGCAAAATATGGCATCGACCTGTGGCAAAAACGCCGTCATCTGAAGTAGCTCCCCGGGCAATTTTACGTTATGCAAGATTATTGTGGCGGATCAATATCTGCCGTAATAAAACCCTCACTGGCTAAAAAGTGACCATACTCTATATGAATGTTATGGGTTCAATTCATAGGGAGGATAAATGCATGTCCAGGAGTACGCTCAGGCGCGATCTTTTGCAAAAGTTGATTGTTGCAAAAATAGACCTCGCAGCTTATCTCTCTTTGCGGCGGGCGAAAGGTTATATGACGGTCGTTGAGAGTGAACATCTGCGCGATAATCTGTTCGAGTTGTGCACCGAGTATCGCCGGAACTTACCCGATGTAAAAATAATATTTTTGCCGCAGGAAATTGCCTCCTTCGACAACGGCATTGCGGCAATTTCTTCTGCCGCCGTCTGTCTGATGACCGGACAGCATGACTGCCCGCACTACGTCGCCATAGATGCCGATAAGCTGGAAGCTTCTCTGGAGAAGCTGTCGCACAGCCTGAACGGCCTGCTTGTCAGCCGACAGGCCATCGAGGCGTAACCACGGGGGAGGTAACTCCCCCAACTGCATTTAAGGTTGTGTAAAAATCCTCTCCCGGTAAATGCAGGCGGCTACCCTTATGCTGTTAACACAAAAGGAGATGCTGTATGTGCTGGCCTTCATCCCGCTTACTTATCTGCGCAGCGCTTATATTCTGCTCGGCCGTTGTTCAGGCCGCAGAGGTAAAAGTCGAGGTGCTGCAAAGCAAACTCGCGAATCCCTGGTCGCTGGCATTTTTGCCGGATAACAAAGGCATGCTGATTACGCTGCGTGACGGGCAGCTACGCCACTGGCAGCCGGGCGCCGGGCTGGGCGATCCGATTATCGGCGTGCCCGACGTCTGGGCGCACGGCCAGGGCGGGCTGTTCGACGTGGTGCTGGCGCCTGATTTTGAACGCAGCCGCAAAGTATGGCTTAGCTTTGCGGAAGCAGGCGATGACGATAAAGCGGGAACCGCCGTGGGCTACGGCACGCTCAGCGCCAACCTGAAACGGCTGGAAGATTTTAAAGTTGTCTTCCGCCAGCAGCCTAAACTCTCCACCGGCAACCACTTTGGCGGGCGAATGGCTTTCGATGGCAAAGGGCATCTGTTTATAGCGCTTGGGGAAAACAACCGGCGGCCCACCGCGCAGGATCTCGACAAGCTGCAAGGCAAAGTGGTGCGTCTTAACGAAGACGGTACGGTTCCCAAAGATAATCCGTTTGCCGGCAAGCAGGGCGCGCGTGCTGAAATTTGGTCTTACGGGCACCGTAACCCACAGGGACTGGCAATCAATCCTGCGAATGGCGAGCTGTGGCTGACCGAGCATGGCCCGCGCGGCGGCGACGAAATTAACATCCCGCAGGCGGGCAAAAATTACGGCTGGCCGCTTGCAACATGGGGCATTAACTACAGCGGAATGAAGATCCCGGAAGCGAAGGGGGAAATCGTCAAAGGGACCGAGCAGCCGAATTATTACTGGAAAGTATCACCGGCGATAAGCGGCATGGCGTTCTATAACGCGGATAAATTCCCGTCGTGGAAAGGGAAGCTGTTTATCGGCGCGCTCAAGGAAAAAAACCTGATTGAGCTGACGCTTGATGGCGATAAGGTAACCGGGCAGCAGCGTCTGCTGGGCTCGCGTAAACAACGTATCAGGGATGTGCGTGTCGGCCCGGACGGTTATCTCTACGTCCTGACCGACGAATCTGACGGGCAATTGCTGAAGCTCAGCCCGCAGGGCTAACGTTTAACTTAACGGAATCATTACCACTTTCCGGAACGCCGGGCGCTGGGTAAGCTGCTGATACCAGCGCCGCAGGTTGACGTGCGCTCCCCATTTCACGTCAAGGTTCAGCAATGCGTAAATCGTTGGCCCCAGCGCGATATCTGCCGATCCAAATTCTGCCCCGTCAAACCACGGCTGCTTCGCCAGCTCGGCATCCAGAAGGCTAAGCAACTCGTCGCACTGCACAATGCTTTCTTCAATCAGCTTCTGGTCGCGCTGTTCCGGGGCGGTTCGTACAAGGCCCATAAACACGCCGCGGTAAGGAATAACCAGCGTTGTTGCCGCCCAGTCCATCCATTTTTCGCCCTGCGCACGCGCGGCCGGTTCCTCAATCCACAATGCATTCTTCCCGTACTGCGCGGCGAGATAGCGCACGATGGTATTGGATTCCCACAGCGTCAGATTTGTTGCGTCATCACGGATGCAGGGTACCAGCGCGTTAGGATTCATCGCCAGATACTCTGCATCGTGCGTTTTACCAAATTTTCCGCCCGCAGGAATGGAACGGTACGCCTGGCCCAGCTCTTCCAGACACCACAGCACCTTCTTTACATTGGTCGAATTATCTCTGCCCCAAACGGTTATCATATTTGCTCCTGATGGATGAGTGCGTGCATATTCAGTCTATCGGTCGTTTAAGAAAACACCTTATCACCGCAACAAACCATAAAAAATAAGCCAGACGGCGGCAGGTACGGCAAATTTCGAATAAACTTAACAAACTTTACCAACGCCTTATTTCTTTAAGTAGATTCGCACGCTAGCTTACTTACAACTTGAAATACCTATGGCGGCGTAAGCCGTGACTTTTTTGAATGGATACTCGGGTGGTTTTATGAAGAGCTTGCTACTTCCTGCGACGTTACGAGCCCTGCTTGCAGGGACAACCCTTCTGTTTCTGGCGGCTCCGGCGGTCGCGGCTGAACCGACAACGGCAAATGCCCCACAGGTTGACGCCAGAGCCTGGATTTTAATGGATTACGCCAGCGGTAAAGTGCTGGCAGAAGGCAACGCTGACGAAAAGCTCGATCCGGCAAGCCTGACTAAATTAATGACCAGCTACGTGGTTGGCCAGGCACTGAAAGCAGAAAAAATTCATCTCACCGATATGGTGACCATCGGTAAGGACGCGTGGGCAACCGGTAACCCGGTGCTGCGCGGGTCCTCGCTGATGTTCCTGAAGCCGGGAGATTTAGTCTCGGTGGAAGACCTGAACAAAGGAGTCATCATCCAGTCAGGTAACGACGCGAGCATCGCTATCGCGGATTTTGTGGCGGGCAGCCAGGACTCCTTCGTGAGCCTGATGAATAACTACGCGCAAAAACTCAAACTCACCAATACCACGTTTAAAACGGTACACGGCCTGGACGCGCCGGGGCAGTTCAGCACCGCGCGCGATATGGCGCTGTTAGGCAAAGCCCTGATTCACGACGTGCCGGAAGAGTACGCTATCCACAAAGAGAAAGAGTTCACCTTCAATAAAATCAAACAGCCAAACCGCAACCGCCTGCTGTGGAGCTCAAATATCAACGTGGACGGCATGAAAACCGGCACTACGGCAGGGGCGGGATACAACCTGGTGGCTTCGGCGACGCAGGGTGATATGCGTCTGATTTCCGTGGTGCTGGGCACCAAAACCGACCGCATCCGCTTTAACGAAAGTGAAAAGCTGCTGACGTGGGGTTTCCGCTTCTATGAAACCGTTACGCCAATCAAGCCAGACGCCACCTTCGTGACGCAGCGCGTATGGTTTGGGGACAGTAGCGAAGTGAAGCTTGGCGCGGGCGACGCTGGCTCAGTCACTATTCCACGTGGGCAGTTGAAAAACCTGAAGGCAAGCTTCACGCTGACCGAGCCGCAGCTCACCGCGCCGCTGAAAAAAGACCAGGTTGTCGGCGCTATCGACTTCCAGCTAAACGGTAAATCCATCGAACAGCGCCCGCTGATGGTGATGGAGGATGTCAAAGAGGGCGGCTTCTTCAGTCGGATGTGGGATTTCGTACTGATGAAATTCCACAGCTGGTTCGGCAGCTGGTTCTCCTGATTACCACAGCAGTTTGATACGCTCCGCCGTGGCGTAATCCATAAACTCCGCGGCGGGTTCTTCATTGCTGATAATGGTATGGAATGAAGACAGCGGCCCCATACAGGCTGGACGCACCCTGCCAAACTTACTGCTGTCTGCCACCAGCACGCAAAGCTGCGACATCGAAAGCGCCCAGCATTTTACCGGCAGTTCATCAAGGTTAAAACAGGTGGCGCCGTGACGCGTGTGCAGGCCCGCCGCCGAGAAAAAGGCGATATCCGGGCAAAGATTGCGCAAACATTCCTGAAAATTAATCGGCTTGAAAATCGCATTGCTGGCGTGGAACTCACCGCCGCTTAAAATAACGCGGCAGTTAGGTTTGTCCTGTAAGGCGAGAAAGGTATTCAGGGAGTAGCAAACGCCGGTGAATGCCAGTTCGTCATCCACAGCTTCAATGATATAAGGCGTGGTGGTGCCGCAATCAAAAAATACCGTCTGATGCGGGCGGATCATCGCCGCCGCCAGGCGCGCAGCCTGACGCTTTTCTTCAGTATGGCGCGTCTTCTGGTCGCTGAGCAAATAGTGGCTGGCGGTTGCGCTACGCGGTTCAAGCACCACATAGCCGCCCAACAGCACCACGGGCCCGGATTCGCTGTTCAGATCGCGACGGATGGTCATCTCTGACACGCCCAGCAGGCTGGCCGCATCCTTGAGATGAATTTTATCGCTGCGTTTTAACGCCTGAATCAGGCGATTGATGCGTTCGTCGCGCCGGGTTTCCATCATGTAATCTGCACATTCCATTCCCTCGCCCCACAGAGAAGAGGGAGAGAGGCGTTATTCGATAATGCATATTACCTGCGCCAAAACGCTTAGTCACGCACCCAGCCCTTACGGATAAACAGCGCGAAGCAGAAGCGGTGTGCCTGATGCAAGCGCCTGTAAATCTGCGCTCCCCAGGCGTTCCACAGCATTTGCGCAATCCCACAGGAACAGAGGCCCACCAGCAATCCGCCCAGCATATCCAGCGGCCAGTGCACGCCCAGATATATCCGTGACCAGGCTATGGCGCAGGCGAGGGCAAATATCACCGCGCCGGACCACACCCGATGCCAGAACCAGAAAGCCAGCGCGAAGGTGAAAATCACCGTGCCGTGGTCGCTTGGATAGGAATCATCCGCGGCGTGATGCAGGAAGTTATAGCCAATGCCGTCGACAAACGGACGATCGTGCGGAAACAGATGACCGACAACCCAGGAAAGAGAAACGCTGATAATAATTGCCATCGCGGTTTTAATCACCATCTCGCGCTGGGCCGCGATCTGTTTACGCTGACCCCACAGCCACAGAATGGCAATCAACAGCGGGACTATGTTTATCAGATCTTTGGCAATAAAAATGGCCAGCCTGATAGCCCATTCCGGCGAGAGCGGCGTGGCGTTAATCAGTAAAAAGAGCGTCTGATTGAGTTGTTCCATCATAACGATTTTGGTTCCTTGACTGTCCAGGTGGAGACGATGCCGTACATCACCAGCTGCGTTAACCACACCCACCAACCTGCCCACAGGTTGTGGCTGAAAAAGTGTGCGCCGCGCATTACCTGGCCGTAGCCCATGATAAGCCCAAGCGCGATGCCGCCCGCCAGGCAGCACCATGCGAGCGCCGGGCGTTCGCGGTAAAACAAAAAGAACAGCGCCATCACGGCAAACCCGCTGGTAGCGTGTCCACCCGGGAAGCAGCGTCCGGGCCCGCTCCCTGCCGGCACCTGGCCGAACAGCGGATAAGAAACCGCTTTGCCGCCGTACTCCAGCAGATCCCACGGACAGGAGTGGTGGCTGGTGGCCTTCAGAATGCCCACCGTCAGGGCGCCCAGGCCAAACAGTACGGCGACCGTTATCAGGCGCGGCTGGCGGCGAATCAGACCATAAATCAGGGCGATAGCGCCCCCGGCGATGACAATATCTTTCAGCAGCCGGTGATTAAGCAGATCGAGCAGGTGATTCTTTTGCAGCGGAAAACCATGGCTTGCTGCGTCATACCAGTAACCCGTAAGCAGCCTGTCCAGACCTTCATTGCGCGACAGCCACGTAAATATGACGGCCAGCATCGCGAGGCTTGCGAACTGGTAAAGATAAAAGCGTACCGACAGACGGTAAAGCGGGTTTATCTTAATTACCAAACCCTTATCTGATAAAGGGATATTATCCTGAGTAGCCATGGCGCTATTTTTTAGGGAAAAAATGCAGCATACGCAGGCGATATTAAGAAAACCTTAAATAAAATGAAGGCCGCGCGATATCCGCAGGCGTCGTCCATAATTCACTATCTACCGCGCGGGCAATTTATTAAACTGCGCGTGATTTCCGTTTCCTCTGGCCATTATCCTCCCGAGCAGCTAATGCAACATAATAAACGACTGGGTCGCCAGGCACTGCTTTTCCCGCTGTGTCTGGTACTTTATGAGTTCTCAACCTATATCGGCAACGACATGATCCAGCCGGGCATGCTGGCGGTTGTCGAGCAGTACAACGCGGGCATCGAATGGGTGCCGACGTCGATGACGGCCTATCTGGCAGGCGGGATGTTTTTACAGTGGCTGTTAGGGCCGCTCTCTGACCGAATCGGCCGCCGTCCGGTGATGCTCACCGGCGTGATGTGGTTTATCGTCACCTGCCTTGCCACTCTGCTTGCGCAGAACATCGAGCAGTTTACCATCCTGCGTTTTTTGCAGGGCATTAGCCTGTGCTTTATTGGCGCGGTGGGATATGCAGCGATTCAGGAATCGTTCGAGGAGGCGGTGTGTATCAAAATCACCGCGTTGATGGCGAACGTCGCGCTGATTGCGCCGCTGCTTGGGCCTCTGGTGGGCGCGGCCTGGGTGCAATATGCGCCATGGGAAACCATGTTTATTCTGTTCGCGCTGCTGGCGGCGTTCTCCTTCGTTGGGTTGCATCGTGCGATGCCGGAAACGGCGACGCGTCTGGGCGAGAAGCTGTCGTTAAAAGATCTCGGCCGCGACTACAAACTGGTGCTGAAAAATATCCGTTTTGTGGCGGGCTCGCTGGCGATAGGTTTTGTTAGCCTGCCGCTGCTGGCGTGGATTGCGCAGTCGCCGGTGATTATCATTAGCGGCGAGCACCTCAGCACCTACGAATATGGTCTGTTGCAGGTTCCGATTTTCGGCGCGCTGATTGTGGGTAATCTTGTGCTGGCGCGCTTAACCTCGCGTCGCAGCATCCGCTCGCTGATTATCCTTGGCGGCTGGTGGATTGTACCTGGCCTGGCGGTAGCCGCGGCGGCAACGGTTGTTTCGGCTCATGCGTACCTGTGGATGACCGTCGGTCTGAGCCTGTATGCCTTCGGCATCGGCCTTGCGAATGCGGGCCTGGTGCGTCTGACGCTGTTCGCAAGCGAGATGAGCAAGGGCACGGTATCGGCGGCGATGGGGATGTTACAGATGCTGATTTTCATCGTCGGTATCGAAGTGAGCAAGCACGCTTATCTGTACGGCGGCAGCGGTTTGTTCAGCTTGTTTAACCTGCTGGGCGGAGTGCTGTGGCTGGGACTGATGTTTGTGTTCTTAAAAGATAAGTCGGTGGGTAACGCTACGGACGTTTAAAAAAATACCCCGGCTTGCCAGGGTATTTTTATTATTTCACCGCCATGCCGGGCTGCGCACCGCTGTCCGGGCTTAACAGGAAGATGTCTTTTCCGCCTGGGCCTGCCGCCATCACCATTCCTTCCGAGATGCCGAAGCGCATTTTACGCGGCGCCAGGTTTGCCACCATTACCGTCAGACGGCCTTCGAGTTTCTCAGGCTCCGGGTATGCAGAACGGATACCGGAGAAGACGTTGCGGGTTTCACCGCCAAGATCCAGCGTCAGGCGCAGCAGCTTGTCGGAGCCCTCCACAAATTCCGCTTTCTGAATCAGCGCAATACGCAGGTCCACTTTGGCGAAATCGTCAAAAGCGATGGTTTCAGCGATCGGGTCGTCCGCCAGCGGGCCGGTTGCCGGTGCGGCCGCCGCTTTCACCTCTTCTTTCGAGGCTTCAACCAGCGCTTCAACCTGCTTCAAATCGACGCGGTTATACAGCGCTTTAAAGTTGTTCACCTTGTGGTTTAGCAACGGCTGCTGAATGGCATCCCAGGTCAGTTCGGTATTCAGGAAAGCTTCGGCGCGTTCGGCAAGCGTTGGCAGAACGGGTTTCAGCCAGGTCATCAGCACGCGGAACATGTTAATACCCATGGTGCAGATGCTTTGCAGGTCGGCATCGCGGCCTTCCTGTTTTGCCACCACCCACGGAGCCTGTTCATCAACGTAGCGGTTTGCCACGTCGGCAAGCGCCATGATTTCGCGCACCGCGCGGCCAAACTCGCGGCTTTCCCACGCTTCGCCAATGCTGGCTGCGGCATCGGTAAAGGTTTTGTACAGCGCCGGGTCGGTAATTTCCGCAGACAGCTGGCCGTCGAACCGCTTGGTGATAAAACCCGCGTTACGGGAGGCGAGGTTAACCACTTTGTTGACGATATCGCTGTTCACGCGCTGCACGAAATCTTCCAGATTCAGGTCGATGTCATCTATGCGCGAGGAAAGCTTCGCGGTGTAGTAATAGCGCAGGCTGTCGGCATCAAAGTGTTTCAGCCAGGTGCTGGCTTTAATGAAGGTGCCGCGCGACTTGGACATTTTCGCGCCGTTTACCGTCACATAGCCGTGCACGAAGAGATTAGTTGGCTTGCGGAAGCCGCTGCCTTCAAGCATTGCAGGCCAGAACAGACTGTGGAAGTAAACGATATCTTTACCGATGAAGTGATACAGCTCGGCGGTGGAATCTTTCTGCCAGTATTCGTCAAAGCTTGCCGTATCGCCGCGCTTGTCACACAGGTTTTTAAATGAACCCATATAGCCGATTGGCGCGTCCAGCCAGACGTAGAAATATTTGCCCGGCGCGTCCGGAATTTCGAAGCCGAAGTAAGGCGCGTCGCGGGAGATATCCCACTGTTGCAGGCCTGACTCGAACCACTCCTGCATTTTGTTCGCCACCTGCTCCTGCAACGCACCGCTTCGGGTCCAGGCCTGCAGCATTTCGCTAAACGACGGCAAATCAAAGAAGAAGTGCTCGGAGTCACGCATTTCAGGCGTCGCGCCGGAAACCACGGATTTCGGCTCGATAAGCTCGGTTGGGCTGTAGGTTGCGCCGCACACTTCGCAGTTATCGCCGTACTGATCCGGTGATTTGCATTTCGGGCAGGTGCCTTTCACGAAACGGTCCGGCAGGAACATGCCTTTTTCCGGATCGTAAAGCTGGGAGATAGTGCGGTTTTTAATGAAACCGTTCTCCTTCAGACGACCATAAATCACCGATGCCAGCTCGCGGTTTTCATCGCTGTGCGTGGAATGATAGTTGTCGTAGCTGATATTGAAGCCGGCGAAATCAGTCTGATGTTCCTGGCTCATTTCGCCAATCATCTGCTCCGGGGTAATACCTAACTGCTGTGCTTTCAACATGATAGGCGTACCGTGTGCGTCGTCCGCGCAGATGAAGTTGACCGTGTTGCCGCGCATTCGTTGGTAACGGACCCAGACATCAGCCTGAATATGCTCCAGCATGTGACCGAGGTGGATTGAGCCGTTAGCGTACGGAAGTGCGCACGTTACCAATAATTTTTTCGCGACATGAGCCATAGTAGGAATTGCATCTTCTAAAGAGAAAAGGGCTTTGATGTTAACCGAAAGCCCGCCCTGCGGTAAACCACACAAGGCGCACAAGGAAATTTTATCGTGCCTTGCGGCATCTGGTATGCTTAGCACACTGCAATGTACGATAAAAACATAAGGAGTCGGGATGAGTTCTCAATCCCAGGCAAGCAAGTCCCCGGAGCAGCTACGCGCCATGGTCGCCGGGACGCTGGCCAATTTTCAGCACCCAACCTTAAAGCACAATCTCACCGTGCTTAAAGCCCTGCATCACGTTGCTATGCTTGACGATACGCTGCACGTTGAGCTTTTAATGCCTTTCGTATGGAAAAGCGGCTTTGAAGCGCTACAGGAGCAATGCAGTTCAGATTTGCTGCGTATCACCGGCGCGAAGGCCGTGGACTGGAAGCTCAGCCATAACGTCGCCACCTTAAAACGGGTGAAAAACCACCCGGGCATTAACGGCGTAAAAAATATTATCGCCGTAAGCTCCGGTAAAGGCGGAGTAGGGAAGTCGAGCACTGCGGTTAACCTGGCGCTGGCGCTGGCAGCCGAAGGGGCGAAAGTCGGTATTCTGGATGCGGACATCTACGGCCCGTCGATTCCAAATATGCTGGGAGCCGAACATGAGCGTCCAACTTCCCCGGACGGCACGCACATGACGCCAATTTCCGCGCATGGCCTTGCGACCAACTCCATTGGTTATCTGGTTACCGATGAAAACGCCATGGTGTGGCGCGGCCCGATGGCAAGCAAGGCGTTGATGCAGATGCTGCAGGAAACAATGTGGCCGGACCTGGATTATCTGGTGTTGGATATGCCGCCGGGCACCGGGGACATTCAGCTCACCCTTGCGCAAAATATCCCCGTTACGGGCGCGGTGGTCGTCACCACGCCGCAGGACATCGCGCTGATCGATGCCCGCAAGGGGATTGTGATGTTCGAAAAAGTTGATGTGCCGGTGCTGGGCATCGTTGAGAACATGAGCATGCATATCTGCAGTAACTGCGGCCACCATGAGCCAATTTTCGGCACCGGCGGCGCGCAGAAACTGGCGGACCAGTATCATATTGCTCTGCTGGGCCAGATGCCGCTGCATATCACGCTGCGTGAGGATCTGGATGCCGGTAAGCCAACGGTAATCAGCCGGCCGGATAGCGAGTTTGCCGCTATTTATCGCCAGCTGGCGGGACGCGTAGCGGCTCAGCTTTACTGGCAGGGTGAAGTGATCCCTGCGGATATCGCCTTCAGGGCCGTTTGATCTTTTGTGGCGGGTGGCGCAGGCTTACCCGCCCTACAATATTTGCTTTTTAATCCGTAGGGTGGATAAGTAAAAGCGTCATCCGCCGTTTAAACCACCAAGTGCATCAAAAAATATTCTCCGTCCGGCCCTTCGCCACGGGCTTCAATATGCCAGCCGTGTCGCTGATAAAACGCTACCGCACGTTTATTCTTCACCAGACATTTCAGCGCACCCGTGCTGCTGAATTCCGACTGCACTTTTTCCAGTAAGGCATGGCCTACCCCGCGACCTTTATGCTCAGGCGCCACAAACAGGTTATGCAGAAAATTGTCATTCACCCATACCGAGGCAAAACCCAGCCGGTGCCCGTCTTCTTCCGCCACCCAGATTTGCTCATCTTTCGTCGCTTCATCGAAATCTTCCAGTTGCCAGACGCTGCCGTCCAGCCACGGCCAGGCTTCACGCCGGGCATGCAAATATAAGGTTCTTAAAAATGGACGATCGTTCTCACTCCAGGGGCGTATTACCACGGCATATTCCTTGCGTTTTTAACGAAACTATAATCTCTGAGGGAGCCGCCGGGGGTAAAGCGGCGTAGTTTTTATTACAATATCCCCGCTTCTCTATATACTGCCCGCTTTTCGAAAGCTTGAACGAGAGATCCTCACCATGATGAATAACGACGTATTACGCAGCGTGCGCTACATGCTGAACCTGAACAATGATGACATGGTGAAAATTTTCGCCCTGACAGATACTGCGGTTACCAATGAGCAAATCGTTGTCTGGACCAAAAAGGAAGACGAAGAGAAGTTTAAGCTCTGCCCGGATATCCTGATGGCAAACTTCTTAAACGGTCTGATTTACTTTCGACGCGGCAAAGATGAAAGCAAACCGGCGCCAAAAATTGAACGCAAGATGACCAATAACATCATTCTGAAAAAGCTGCGTATCGCGTTTGATCTCAAGAGTGACGACGTGCTGGACATCCTGACTTCACAGGAATTCCGCATCTCCATGCCGGAAATTACCGCTATGATGCGTGCGCCAGAGCATAAGAATTACCGTGAGTGCGGTGACCAGTTCCTGCGCTACTTCCTGCGTGGCTTAACTGCACGCGTGCAGAAAAAGTAAATCTTTTTGCGGCCAATAGCAGGGCGGGTAAGCGAAACGCCACCCGCGCCTGAAACCAGCTTTGCATCAGGTACTTATAAAGGACGATCGGTTGTTACCACCACTTCTGGCTGTGAACGCCGACCAAACATCCCCATTGCACCGGCAAGAACCGCTTCAATAATAAACATGAAGAAGGCAAACCAGCTAGCTTTCGCCGTGGCAGCGGCGGCTTTATCTGCTGCTTCACGGGCTTTTTGCTCGGCCTCTTTCTTCAGTTCCTCATATTTAGCTCGTGCCGCCTGATAGTTTTTCTCAGTCTGATCCACGATCTGCTCGGCTTCCGCATCCGATTTACCCGTTCTGGCGATAATGATATTTTTCAGCGCCTCACGATCGGCCGCCTGGAAGGTGCTTTCATTCCTCTGGGCCAGGCCTTTAATAAAGCTGCTTATATCGCCCCCCTGATTTAGCTGATTCTGAGCCCGGTCGCCTTCATTTTGCGCCTGGCTTTGCAACGCCTCAGGCTGCAGCTCCGGTTTACCCGTTTGCCGCAATGTCGTTTCAAGCTCATTTTGCAGGTTATCAAGATTAATATTGTTTTCCTGAAGTTTGTCTTTCGTCATTTGTGTGACCGACGGCGCTACCGCAGAAATTCCGCTGCCCAACGCTTGCAGACCCGCGCCGGCAACGTTCGCGGCGCCGCTCATCGCGCTGTTAGCCAGTGAAATTACAAACCAGGTACAAATCAGGGTATTGACGCCAAACATTAAAACGCCATGCAGCGCACCTTCACGATGGGCCAGTCGTCCGCTAATAAACCCACCCGCAGCAATGGCGATTAACATGCTTATGCCGGTCCAGATGGCGGCACCGGTGGCAATTCCGTCCATGGGATGCTGTTCTTGCAAAGGATCTATTGTGGTGGTGCCAATCGCCGTACCCAGAATAGCGAGCAATAAATAAACAACCATGGAAATAACGACGCCAGCAAAAATAGCACTCCAGGAAATACGTTTCAGCGGTAAATAATTACGTCTGGCATAGGCAAGGTCGTAATCTCTATTATCAGGCGCTTGAGGATCTATCATGGAAGCTCTCCCTATTTTCAGCGTTGAAAGTGAGATGAGAAAGGAACGATAAAATTAAAATCTAGCTCTTAATTTAAATTCTGTGAAGGACAGGCGAGTAAATTAATAGAAAAAGCCGCCGGAGTAGTGCTCTACTTTCAAAAGAGCATTTTACCAATGCGGCTTATCAAATTAACTATAATGGCCTTGCAGGATCCGTGGGTTCAATAATCCTGTCCGGGTCTTCAGGATCGATATCATCATCATCCGGTAAAGGTTCCTCGTCAGGGACGCGGGGAACAGGCTCGTCATCAGGAAGCGGATCAACCAAATCAGGGCGTTCGGACATTTTAACCTCCAACTAAACCTACGTTAAATAGGCTATTCAAAACTCATTTCTGGTTTTGTTTAGGTTTCTTTTCATCGTTTTTAGGCATTTTTTCCGGGTTCTTAGGTTGCGCTTTCGAAACCTGTAAGATAATGTTTTTCATCACACACTCCGGTAGGATAAGTAGCATTTTGCTACTCTCGAAGTATAGTTATTTACTCCTGTTACCGCGAGCGAGGCGGTATATATAAAAGAAGGAGCACGAGATATAACGTTAAAAGATTTTAAAATCGATGGGAATTTCATCGGGTTATAAATAACGTTCAGAATTATATCTGCACCGCCGGTTTAATTATTTGTTTCTCAGGCGTAAACCGCGCTCGCGTTTTCTGACCGCCGGGTGCTTAGATCTGTACGGAAAAAGCGGGTCACGAACTGAATCCGACCGTGACCCGGGCTATCATTCCCTGACCGCCTGCTTGTTTGCAGGTTGTTCAAGGATCATGGTTTGTGTCTGGCTGAGGCTGATACCTGCGGTACGAAGCATTTTGAGAATTTCATACAGCAGGTCGCTGCGCGTTGAGCTGACCATGCGCGGACTGTTCACATAGCCGGTTACGCTCAGCACAATCCCGGTTGGTCCCAGTTCTTTAAAGCTCACCGATGGCGGTGGGTTTTCCAGAATGGATTCATGCAGGGTATAGGCCTCGAGCAGTAAATTGCGCACCTGCTCCGGATCGATATCCAGCGGGAAGGTCAGCGCGATAGTCGCTACACCTTGCGCATTGCCCATTGTGGCGTTTCGTACGTTCTGCGAAATAAGCTGCGAGTTCGGCACGATTACCGTGGATTTATCCCCAAGCTGAATTTCAGTGGCGCGCACGTTGATGCGCCGAATATCGCCTTCCACGCCGCTGATGCTAACCAGATCGCCTACTTTTACCGGTCGTTCAGTGAGCAGAATAAGGCCGGAGATAAAGTTTTTTACAATCTCCTGTAAACCAAAACCAATCCCTACCGACAGGGCGCTGACAATCCATGCCAGCTTGTTCCATTCAATGCCCAGCATCGAGAGCGTCAGCATGATGATAAGCACGTAGCCTACGTTGGTGAACAGCGTTACCAGCGAGGCGCGCAGGCCCCTGTCCATCATGGTTTTCGGCAGGAAATCGTTATCCAGCCAACGACGCGTGGAGCGCAGTACATACCAGCCAATCCCCAGGCACAGCACGGCGTTCACCGCATGCGCCGGGATAATGTTCAACCCTTCGAGGCCCTTACCGCCCCAGATATCCACAATTTTGCTCAGCAACTCCAGCGGCGTGGTGGTCCCGAACGTACCGTTAAGCAGCGCAACGGCGGCCATCAGCAGCAGGGACGTTTTGCCTACCGCGGATAACAAAGTGGAAGCGAGCGACAGATGCCGGTCATTAAGGCTCAGCGTGCTTTTAAGGATTTTGCCGCTGTGGGTCGTAGGGGAAAATACGCTTTCGCACAAATCCACCACGAAGTGAATAAGCAAATACAGGCAGCTAAGCACCAGGCCAATCCACAGCAGTTCGAAGGTCACAAAGCGCGCCAGCGGGATGTAGCCTATCAGCAATGCCAGCAGGATCACGAAAGCCGTCAGGCTGATAATCAGGTGAATAATGCCGGCAAGCGTGGAGCGGGCTTCGGTTTGCTCTCCCTCAGCGCGCATTTTTCGGCGCATACGGTTGACGCGAAATGGGGCCACGAGGCAGTTAAGGGCAATCAGCAGGGCCGACAAGCCGTTACCGAACAGGGTTGCGTCAATGCTTGCGCCGACCAGCGCGTTCAACTGTTCAATGGTGCCGAAGATAAAGATAAACGTCGCCAACAGGATAGGGAACGTGGCCAGCGTTTTAGCCAGCGGATCGGCAATGCCCGGCAGACGCCAGGAAGGGTGGCGATTGGACAGTAACGCCATCCCCAGACCGGCGATTATCGCTGAGAAATAGGTGAGCCCAACAAGCTGCTCCGCAAATTCACCCACCTGCTCAGCGGTATCCGGCAGGCGCGTAAAAATATAGCAGATTAACTGCATGCTGATGCCCAGTGTCAGCATGGTACTCAGGGTGGTGAAACAGGCGAGGAAGCTGCGGCGAAAACGCCCCTGCGGCAGCCAGCGCGGCAGGATCCAGTTAATCGGCACATCCAGCGCTCTGCGACCGAACAAACCAATGCCCAGCGCCAGAAGCAGATAGAAACCGGTGCCGAAACGCCACTCTTCTTCCCATGCCTGAGCCCAGGCGTCGCTAATCTGAGCACCAAAGTTGCTAAAGCGGTTAGCGTCTTTGTCGCTCGGATCAAGAAGCGGCGTCCAGAATTTCTCGCTCAAAATACTGCCGGTGTTAAGGGCTATCTGGGTTTTCAACGCGTCGCGGCGCAGCCCGGAGATTTGCGCCGACAGGTTTTGCGCGCCCAGGAAAACGGCTTTGGTTTGCTCGATTTGCGTGGTGAGAAGCGTTTTGCTGTTATTTAACTGTTTACGCTGGCCGATCACCTGCGGGGTTTCAGTCAGCGTGCCCGGCGCGGGTGCCGGGCCAAGGACATCCAGCTGGGCCTGAACCTGCGTCAACTGCGGTGCCAGCGCCACGGACAGCTTATCGGCATCGCTAACGAGCTTCTGTGCATCGTCATTGAGCTGGGTGAACTGTTTATCGGCTTTCGCCGCAGAGACCCGCTGCTTCAGCGAATCCAGACGTTTTTGCAGCGCCGGTAGCTCGGTGCTGACGTTAATTTTCACCGGCTGTTCAGCGCCGGTTTGCCCGGTACTTTCATCTGCCTGAGCCAGAAAGGGGGTGAGCATCAAACAGGACAACAATGCCAGTAATAACGGCACTCTTAACATTTTTTGCATAGCAGAATGTACCCGAAGATCCGAAAAATGACGATTTGAAAGCAACCGGCTAAGGATACGCGTAATTTGCAGGAAAAATAGTTCCGTTTGTCTGACTCAGGCGAGCGATTACCTTCTGTCTGGCCTCTTACCGAATGGGCTGCCTCGTACAATAAGCTCCGACAGCGGTAATCCTTTTTCAATGGACAAGCATAACGCTTCAGTCAAGTGTTTTACGGTAGGTCTTTAACCCTATCCCGATAACAATAATGGCGATGGCAATCAGCGGCAGAAGCGATGGCAGTAATTCCATCGCCGAATATCCCTTCAACATGACTCCCTTTACCAGCCGGATAAAATAGGTCAGCGGTAAACAGGAGCCAATCGCCTGCGCCCAGCCGGGCATGCTGATAAAAGGGCTGATAAACCCGGAAAGCATAATGGAGGGAATAAAATAAAATGAAGACATCTGCAGCGCCTGCAGCTGGCTTTGCGCCACGCTTGAAATGGCAATGCCTATTGAGAGGCAAAGAAAGACGTACACCACCAGAATCATAAAGAGCAGGAAGAAGTTGCCAAGCAGCGGAATGTTAAACAGAAAGACGGCGGATATCAGGATCAGTAAAGACTGAAACATACCGATAAGTACAAAAGGCGTAATTTTGCCAACGATGACTTCCAGACTGGTTAACGGCGAAATCAGTAAGTTTTCTATCGCCCCATTTTCCCGTTCCCGGGTGATGGATAACGCGGTCATCAAAATAAGCGTGGTGCTGAGGATGGAACCAATAATGCCAGGAATAGTGTTGTATTGAGTAATGCCTTCTGGATTAAACATACGATGAATAACCAGCTCAAAATTATCGCTTGCCTCCTCGCTCCGCAATGCCTGCGGGAGATCGTGCAAAAACATCGTCTTAGCTGCCTGCACAATAGCGCTCAGGGCATTGCCGATTGTCATAGGATCGATAGCATCCCCCTGAATTAAAATCTGCGGCTTTTCCCCACGCAAAAGTTTTTCCGTAAAACCCTGCGGAATAGTAACAATAAAGATGACATCCCCTCTGACAAAAGCGTTATTAGCTTCCTCTTCAGACGCCATCTGCCGCATAGAAAAATAGCTGGTATTTTGCGCAGCGGTGACAAAAACCTGGCTCATGCGCTCGGTGTCATAGTTCAGCAATGCCGTGGGAACATGCCTTGGGTCCATATTTACCGCATAACCCAGGATAATAAGCTGAACTATCGGCGTCAGCACCACCATGCAAATGCTGATTTTATCCCGGCGAAGCTCATGCATCTCTTTAATTACAACGCCAATCCAGCGAGTAAAAGAAAAATTAATTGTTAATTTTTTCATCATGATTTTTCATCAGCCAGGTAAACGCATCTTCAAGATTGGTATCCACCTTAGCAATAGCGTAACTTCCACCCGTTACCGCTGTAATAAGCGCAGTTAACTGCGCTTCATCCCGCGAGGTAACAAAGAGATTATTGCCAAAAATAACCGTCTGCTCGACTACCGGAAACGGCTGTAACCGATTTTCTAAGGCCGGCAGGCCAGCGCCAGTGATTCTCATGGTGGTCAGATTAAGCGCCTGAATAATGGATGGAATAGTCCCATTAGCCAATAAATGACCGTATGAGAGGTAAGCCACTTTATGACAGCGTTCCGCTTCATCCATATAGTGCGTACTGACCAGAATGGACACGCCTTCCTCAGATAGCTGATGCAGCGTATGCCAGAATTCCCGACGGGCTTTGGGATCCACGCCTGCCGTCGGCTCATCAAGGAAAAGCAAAGAGGGCTGGTGCAGCATGCAGGCAGCGAGGGCCATTCTCTGCTTCCAGCCGCCGGAGAGCGCTCCAGCCAGCTGATGCTGCCGGGACTCCAGCCCCAGTTCGGCAAGCGTTCGCGCAACTCGTTCCCGGCGCTGTTGCAGATTATGCAGTCGGGCAATAAACAGTAAATTTTCACGGATGGTCAGATTTTCCCACATTGAGAAATGCTGGGTCATATAGCCGATACGTCTTTTTATGGCCTCACGCTGGGTGAAGATATCCATCCCCAGACAATGGCCGCTGCCCGAGTCTGGTGTAATCAGGCCGCACATCATTCGAATAGAGGTGGTTTTTCCGCTGCCGTTTGGCCCAAGAAAACCATAAATCTCTCCGCGTGCCACCTGAAGAGAAAAATCTTTCACCGCATGATGATGGCCGAAATGTTTATTGAGATGATGAACGTCAATACAAAGATCATTCATCGGTAAGGATTTCCACATTAAAGGGTTGCCCGATTTTTATCAGGCCAGCCTGTGCGCTTGCGGGAACGGCTTCAACCATGAAGAGCAATTTCTCACGCCGCCTGGTGCTGTAAATAACGGGAGGGGAGTATTCCGCTTCAGGGCTAATGTAATTAATAGCGGCCAAAATATTTTCGTTGCAGTTATCACATGACAACTGCGCTTTCATACCTGGGTACAGGTTCCCCAGCTGGCTTTCAGGAACAAAAAAACGAATTTTAATATTATCGTCTGGCAGCAAACTGATTATTGGTTTCCCGCCCACAGGGCGTTCGCCCTGGCGATACAGAACGTCATAAACGTACGCGTCCTGAGGTGCGATTAACGTACTTTGCTGGAGATCCCATTCGGCTTGATCCCACTGTAATTTTGCGGCTGCAACGCGTGATGCCTGATGCTTTATCTCCGCCTGCCGGGCAGGCAGCTGCTTCGCCTTCAGCTGATTGGCCAGCTCTTTTACCTGCGCGTTCTTTTGAGCATGATCGTCTTTGATATTTTCCCATTCGGCCGCAGAAACCATACGCGCCGCATAAAGTTTTCGATAGCGTTCAAGCTGACGTTGGGCCCGATCTGCCGCAGAGTGGGCGCGTTCAAGCTGCGAGCGGATAACGTCCAGCTCCTGAGGCCTATCGCCAGAATTCAGATTCACCAGCAGGGCTTTTTCAGCCTGATAATTTTTTTCTGCGCGCTGGCGTGCATTTGCTGCCGTGAACTTTTCCATTTCAACTAAAGCCTGGCCTGCAACGACTCTCTCCCCTTTTTTGACCAGCAGGCGATCGATTTTTTCCGTACTGGAAGCAGAAAGATAGATGAAATCCCCGTGGGAATAGCCAGAATAAAGACGCGTATCTTTAGAATCGCAACCTCCTGTACCCAGGACAAATATGAGAATAAGCATCTGCTTATTAATGGGCTTCATTAAAATATATATCCGTATGAAAAATAGGCGAACGAAGCATCGGCAGTTCTTTTGCACGAAGTAAAAGATGCGTCACCAGAAGCATATTGCAAACATAATCATGCTAACGACATTCGCTATCTTTGAGTTCGTAATAATGTTTAAAATACATCTCTTTCAGGCTGTTAATTTCACAAAGATTTAACCCAACAATAGAATTGAAACTGTCGTCTTTAGCGAATGATAAAATCTTTGAACCGCCTGGCCGATACCATTTTGCCGCTTGCTTATAAGGCCAGGGAAGCGTGCAACCCTGTGCTTTAAGGCCTTCTTTGAGTCTTTCCCAGTCAAGGAAGAAGTTATCACCTGAAAAAACATGGCATAACGCGGTATTCTCCATCGAATACGGGTTGACCGGCATACATATCTGCTCGTCAGTAGAAAAATACAGCTGATAGAAGTTTACAATAAGCCGTTGAGCAGCGTCAGTACAGGAATTCGGAATGGTCAACACGCCCAAAAAATAAGTATATTCCGGGCGTAGCTTAGTAAAACAGAAAATCCCCCGCCATAAGCAGTCGAGTGCATTAGTTTTCTGATGATGTGATTGAACAAAACCGCGACCGATTTCAAGGCTTTTTTCGAGGTAGGGCAAGGCGTTGTCATGATAGGTAAAAAGTCTATTGCTATAAAGCCCTTTTATTCCTGCGCCATTTATTGTTTCACTACTTCTTTCTCCACTGGTTATTGATTCTCCCGCAGGCATAACACGGTAAGCCCCGACAATTTCACCGTCCTGAGGTTGCCATAAAATAATATGATAATAATAAAGATCGTAACCATCATTATCACGTTTTTTCCCGCTACCGGCACCATACTCACGGAAGCAAAGTTCTCTTAAGCGGCCCAGTTCGTTAATAATAGGGGAAAGGGCTTCTCCCTGATAACGATAAACCAAAATAACTTTACCATCCCTGAAGGTTTTTAATACCTCACACAGCTTTACGGCATTGATTAACTCACGCTTATTTTCCGGCCTTGCTACGGCAGGAAGCGTAGGCAAGATGCCAGGCTCATTTTTCCCGGTCAGCAGAAGATGGCGCTGACACCGCTCGGCAAACTGGGGGTAAAGTTCTTTGCTGGAACTAGCTGAGGGCAATTTAATCTGCTCTCCTATTTTAACCCCCAGCGTCTTTCCTTGATGTCGCTTGCCTTCCCGGATGATCATCAGGTTAGATAGCTTACGCCACAGCGCTGCGGTTAAATAATATCGTGCGCTGTTGCGGCCTTTAATGTGAACGGGTATCAATGCAGCATTATTTCTTAGGGCAAGCTGTACAAACCCCACGTTCCATGGCTGTTCCTGCAAACCGGTCAGGGAAATAGTTGCCAGTTTACCGGCGGGGCAAATAATTAATACGCCGCCGTTTTTAAGGTGCGTATTCATTTCTGCAAACTGCCTGTGGCTCATTTTCCCGGCCATATTTTTTATGCCAATAGTAATGTCTTTTACGGCGGGGAATATCATCGGTAACACATGATTTGCTACGATTTTAATGTCTTTTCTTACCTTCGAGACAGTATTTACCAACGCTGCCCCATCCATTATCGTGGGATGATTAGAGATTACAATCGCCGGACCCTTTTGGGGAATATTATCATAATCATCGCGCTGAACTTCAAACTTAAGCCGGAGTGTTTCCACTAAATGCTGCACCCAATCCAAACCACTTTTTTCAACCTCTTCTTGTAATATGGCTAAAAATTTAGGCTTTCCGAACGCCAGTTTCACCAGCCAGAGCTGGAGAGGGGAAAAAGATTTATCAGGAAAGAATTCCGTGACGATACGGTTTAAAGTATCCATACTTTGCAAAATGCCTTTTACATGAACAGGTAAACTTGCCCCAATTTACGTTTTTCAATTAATCGGTGTCAATCAGGTTAATGCAGTTTAGGATTTTTTCATAAACGAACAAAGCTCGTTATAGTTTTATTTGTTTGCAGAGTAAAAGGTTAAGAAAAATAAATATAGATTTTGGTTTTCTTTGAGATCTCTTTAATAGTTTAATAAGATCTGATTAAAGGCTTCGATTAAAATCTTAAGGAAAAAACTGATTTATTGGCTGGGTGCAACGTTCATTACTTCTACGCTGGTGACCTAAGGCGTTCAAAAAAATGACGACAAGAAGCAATCGGGGTACAAATGGAGACGGCAGCAGGCCAAAAGTCCGTTTACAAGGCTGCTCGCTGGCATTACCGCTGAACAGCGGTTAACAGAATGTTAATCGTAATTGGTTAATTTTAAATGACTCGGGGTGCCCTTCCACGTGAAGGCTGAGAAACACCCGTATCACCTGATCTGGATAATGCCAGCGTAGTCATGGCAATTATCCAAGAGACAAATCAAAGGCTTGCACGAGTTTTCCTCTTCATTTTTATATTGTCACTCACAGAAATAAAATGACAAACATCTGTCAATCACATCGTCACCAGTAACGGCATCTGCTACGTCAACTTTCGCCTAAGAAGGCGCCAGGCGATGGTATAGGCGCTATTCCTGCGAAGGCGAGGTTTTAGCATGGTAGCGATGAAAAAGTTTGTGGGTCGGGCGCTTAAGCGGCCTGGAGGCTGGCAGAAGAGGATCTCGTTACTTTTAGCTTATATTGGGGCCAGGGTCACCCAGGCTTCGCTCGTGTTTGCGACTCTATTTCTTCAAGGATCTTTCGGTATTCCTCTTCGAATTTTGCTTTATTGAGCACCGTTTTCAGCGCCGCTTCCATAACCATTAATTCTATTTTGAGGGGATATTCCACATACATTCGGTAGCGAAATTCTTCCGCCCGGATCCCCACATTTTCATTCAGCGTGTTCACGCCGTTATGGATGCTTTTAAGAGAGGCCGCCACCTGCGCAAGAATTTTATTTTCGCTCATCAGTCATCCTTTTAAACGACGTTTCAGCCAGCAGTTTTGTCAGAGTCTGATGGAATTGCTCACGCTGTTGCGTCGTCAGCGTATCTATCTGAGCTTTGATTGTATTGAGCCGCGCAAAATATTCTTGCTGGACTTCGTCCTGTATTGCTTTACGTCGTGCCAGAGGAATTGTCGAAAAATTATCATTTTCAACAAAATCAGGGCTGACAATACCGACTGTAGCACGTCTGGTCATATTCACTATTCCCCTTAAAACAGGCTCATATTTTTCTTGTCACCATCACTAGTGTTATGAATGTCAAAACGCGAAATCAGGCTTATAAACGCATCACGTGGCGGGATAGTCCCGTCGAGCAAACCACGTAAGCGAAGCGCGCACCACAGGGCTACTGAATAGGCCTGACAGTTGATTGACTTACTGGGGTTAAATTCAATATCTGTGAACGCCGTATATGCCAAAACCTCTTTATTCCAGGGAACGATATTCAGTGCATTGAGATACAACCAGTCATAAAAGGCGGTCTTTGGCTCTAATTCCCAGACCTCCTCATCACGCTGCTCATTGGGACGAAATGAGAAATGTTTCAGCTTCCCGGAGTTTTTCAACTTCTCAGACTGTTTGGCTTCTTTTGGTGGTGCCAACATCAATTCGCGAAAGGGGCCTTGGATCCCACCAGATGATGTAAACACTTTGGAAGACTGAAACAGAGATTCTACATTGATAAACTGTCCATTCTTACTGGTTATTCCCATATTAAAAGCACTGAGCTTACGTCCCAGTTCATCTTCTGATTTGCTGGAGATCTCAAGTAATTTTGCTTCAGGAAAGCGCTTACTGAAACTGCCGTGCAGGGAAGCAATTGATCTTCGTTTCTGGCTAATCGACAGACCTGGAGACCATGAGAAGTCCACGTTAACAATCTCAACCAATGTCGGGCCATGTATTTTGGGAATAAATATCGGGCGGTTGGCCATAAAATTACCTGAATGAGAAACGGGCAGGATCAACAACAATATTGGCTTTTGGATGGGTTAGCCAGGACGGTATATTCTCTGTCGCGTAAAAAATGATGTCGCTGATAAAATGCACCGGAATAGAAGCCTGATGCAGGATCTCCGCCTGAACGTCGTAAGGCCGTTCCCCGCTATTCTCACCATTCACATCAACGAACAAACTTTGAAACGCACGGCATGTCTGACGCTCAGCAATACTGACTGCCGTCATTTCAGAGGAGGCTGCGTTATTTCGGCAGAAAATATTATGTTGTAAGAGATTAGCATGATCAAAGGACGGCGATGTTGGACCAGAAATAAGTTCCGGTTTTATTTTAAGTATCGCCCATTCATGATCCCGTAACCCCTGCGTATATTTATAGAGCATTTTGTTATTCACGTGTCCTACCGACAGCGAAATCGAATTACGAACCCCGTCCAGACGCAGGCCATCATTATATCTAAATGATTTACCGGAAGATTCAAGGATTTGACGTGTAAGTATACCGTGCTCAAGGATACTCTTTAAATTTGAGATATGGGTAAAGTGATATAACGCGGGCACAGATTTACGCGCCACACTTCTAAAATCTACTAAGTGCTTCCAGTCAAACTGTTGGATTGCATAAAAGTGCAAATGTCCTACTTCATGCATAAAAGCGTAGTGCAGGTCGGATGTATAGGCGGGTGATAGATGCGTCAGCCCGGTTATCGCATATCGCGTCAATAGAAAGTCACGAAAGCCGTCAACTCGGTTCAACAGCGCAGATGCATCGCGGATACTTAACGACTCTCCATCTATCGTCGGAGGAACGACAACAGGAGGGGCAACAATAGATGGAATAGTCAGTGGTAAATCAGCGAATAAAAGACGTGTTTGCGACGACGTCCGACGGCTCGTAACATTATGTTTTAGCACGTCATATGATGGGGCTGGAGGCCTTTTCTGCGGCGAAGCAGGTGGCGCTTTATTTTTATTGAGAATATTACCGATAACAGCTAAAACAAAAAGCACCCCGATCACTGTCCACATAAATGCCCCAGCTTGCCGCTATTATTTTATTAATATTGTATCGGTTGATAGTATTAGATCTTCTGACTGTGCTTCAAGCGGCAAATGAACACCCTGCTATTTTTGGTAGTGGTGGCAACGCTTGCACAGCAGCGTACAACCTTACGTCACTGTTTAACTTCAATCTTGAAGTATCTGTATCGCTCACCATTGCGAGTGAGCAAGACAGGTTGGGGATCATATTGGATTTCACCGCTAAAGCGTTACAGGGATATTTATAAAATCTATGGACTTTACAGGTGACATCTGGACAGTCGTCTACAGGTGGCTAATGTTTCAACTTAAACCGCAAAATAACACTTTTACTACAAAGTTTGAAAAATAAGGGGCTTGCGTCCTGAGGGACTCCCCGAAACATCATCAGTACACCATATGAAGTTTCGGTAGGTCTTCGCCATATCAGCATAAAACCTATCGGGATTCATTCCCGGCAATATCCTTGGTGATTGCCGAATGTCATTTTCACTCAAAGTCAGATATGGCAATAAACTGCGTGATTTCTCACGGTTTGCCTGAAACCATCGGTTTATCCTTTTGCTTGCAAGGAAATGTCCCGTTAACCACATAATGATTCTATACAGTGTCGCAACAACGCACAGCACAAATATCCGCTTTACTCCCCGGCTCTTGCGTGCCCGAAGTTCCGGACCATAACGCTCATTTTTTCATCCCGGAAGTTCTGTTTCATCTACATCCGGCGGCTGTCAATTTTCACTATCTCCTGTGGCTTATATCCCATCAGACTGGTAAAAAGTAGCCGCGTCTCATGAGCGTTTTTATGATATATCCTGTCTGTTTTGGGGAAGCGCTGGCTGCGGCATATGAGTTTGTTTTTGTGAGCGTTATTCGAACACACATACAACACTTAAGGCTAGGAGATATAAGATATAACGCAGTTGCTATTTTTGTGCGTAAAGTAAAGGGGACAAAAAAGAAGTACAACATGAGATAATGCGTGAGGAAGCGATCCCCTGCGAGGGCGAGCTTGCAACAGCAAGCCACTTCCCCTAAGCTGGCAAAAAGTAAGCTAATTTGTACTAAATGACTCGGGGTGCCCTTCCACGTGAAGGCTGAGAAATACCCGTACCACCTGATCTGGATAATGCCAGCGTAGGGAAGTCAGATGCCTGTCCGCATCCCTTCTTCACGCCGGACAGGAGCCTGCTATGCAACCTGACCTGCTGCCCTGCCATCGCGCCGCGTCTGTTTTACAAAATTTGCGCCTTTCTTCCCCTTTAGTGCACTGCATGACAAACGACGTGGTGCAAAATTTTACCGCCAACGTTCTGCTCGCTCTCGGCGCTGCGCCAGCCATGGTGATTGAGCCTGAAGAAGCCGCGCAGTTTAGTCCCCTGGCCGACTCGCTACTTATTAATGTTGGTACGCTCACGGCGGATCGCAGTCGCGCAATGCTTGTCGCCATCCATGCGGCAAATGCTTCTTCCACGCCGTGGGTATTCGACCCTGTTGCCGTTGGCGGCCTTGCCTTCCGCACGCAGTTCGCGCGTGACATTCTCGCTTTGTGTCCAGCCGCCGTTCGTGGCAACGCTTCTGAAATCCTTGCGCTGGCAGGTGAAACGGCGGGCGGGCGAGGAGTGGACAGCACCGCCGACGCATTAAGCGCTTTACCAGCAGCGCAGCATCTCGCTCAGCTTACCGGTGCGATTGTGGCCGTTACCGGCGAAATTGATTACGTGACGGACGGCAATAACGCCTGGGCGATTGCCGGTGGGGGCGCATTGATGACTCGCGTGGTCGGCACCGGATGCGCGCTTTCCGCTGTAGTTGCGGCTTGCTGTTCGCTGCCGGGTTCCCGGCTGGATAACGTCGCTTCCGCCTGTCGCTTTATGAAATTAGCGGGCGAACAGGCGATCGCCGTCAGTCGTGGTCCCGGCAGTTTTAGCCCGGCATTTCTGGATGCGCTTTATCTTATGAACGGGGAGGCGCTGGCATGAAGAGTATGAAACGAATTAACGCCTTAACCATTGCCGGAACCGACCCAAGCGGTGGCGCCGGTATCCAGGCCGATCTGAAAACTTTCTCAGCATTAGGCGCTTACGGCACCAGCGTAATCACCGCCCTGGTGGCGCAAAACACACGAGGCGTGCAGTCGGTTTATCGCCTCGAGCCCGATTTTGTTGCCGCCCAGCTCGACTCGGTGCTGAGCGATGTGCGTATCGATACCATCAAAATCGGTATGCTGGCGGAAACGGATATCGTTGAGGCGGTCGCGGAACGTCTTTTCTTCTACAAAGCGCAAAACGTGGTGCTGGACACGGTGATGCTGGCAAAAAGCGGCGATCCGCTGCTGGCATCTTCTGCGGTAGAAAGCCTGCGCCAACGTCTATTACCGCAGGTAGCGCTGATTACACCAAATCTTCCTGAGGCGGCGGCCCTGCTTGATGCGCCGCACGCCCGTAATGAGCGAGAAATGAAAGAGCAGGGAGATGCCCTGCTGGGGATGGGATGCCAGGCCGTGTTGATGAAAGGCGGACATCTGGACGATGCCGAGAGTCCCGACTGGTTATTTACCCGCGAAGGTGCACAGCGTTTTACCGCGCCGCGTGTACAGACGCGACATACTCATGGTACGGGTTGCACGCTTTCTGCGGCGCTTGCCGCGCTTCGCCCACGTTACGGCGACTGGCCGCAAACCATACTGGCGGCGAAAAAATGGTTAACTCAGGCTTTAGAACAGGCTGATTCGCTGGAAGTAGGGCAGGGAATCGGTCCGGTGCATCATTTTCATGAATGGTGGTGACACGGGTTTTGTACGCAGTGGCTGCCCGGCGTTACAAAACGGATTAGGCCGAAAGTGCTCCTTCAGGTGGCAAAGGCGGCGAGTCGCGACCAGGATTATGTCTGCCCTTAGCACGACAGGTGCAGAGGCCAGAAATCTTATCCTCAGCGGGCAGAGGCTCGCTGACCTTACGGGAGCGTATTATGACTGATATTGCGCAGTTGCTTGGCAAAGACGCCGAAGGCTTATTACAGCATCGTTGTATGACAATTCCGGCGGACCAGTTATATCTGCCTGGTTCGGATTATGTCGATCGTGTGATGGTGGACAATAACCGCCCGCCTGCGGTGCTACGAAATATGCAGACGCTATATAATACCGGGCGTCTGGCGGGGACGGGTTATCTTTCTATTTTGCCGGTTGACCAGGGCGTCGAGCACTCGGCGGGCGCGTCCTTCGCCGCAAACCCGCTTTATTTCGATCCAAAAAACATCGTTGAGCTGGCCATTGAAGCGGGCTGTAACTGTGTGGCGTCTACTTATGGCGTGCTGGCCTCCGTTTCCCGCCGCTATGCACACCGTATTCCTTTCCTCGTTAAGCTTAACCATAACGAAACGTTAAGCTATCCAACCACTTACGATCAAACGCTCTATGCAAGCGTTGAGCAGGCGTTCAATATGGGCGCCGTGGCGGTGGGGGCGACGATTTACTTCGGTTCACCTGAGTCGCGTCGCCAGCTTGAAGAGATTTCCAGCGCGTTTGAACGAGCCCATGAGCTGGGTATGGTCACCGTGCTGTGGGCCTATTTACGTAACCCGGACTTCAAAAAAGACGGCGTGGATTACCACCTCAGCGCCGATCTCACCGGACAGGCGAACCATCTGGCCGCCACTATTGGCGCGGACATCGTTAAGCAGAAAATGGCCGAAAATAACGGCGGCTACAAAGCGGTTAACTTCGGCTATACCGACGATCGCGTATATACCAAACTGACCACCGATAACCCAATCGATCTGGTTCGTTATCAGCTCGCCAACTGCTATATGGGTCGTGCCGGATTGATCAATTCCGGGGGAGCTGCGGGCGGAGAAACTGACCTTACTGACGCGGTACGTACCGCCGTTATCAATAAACGTGCAGGCGGTATGGGGCTGATTCTGGGCCGTAAAGCGTTCAAAAAATCCATGCCCGAAGGCGTGAAGCTGATTAACGCCGTGCAGGATGTTTACCTGGATACGAAGGTGAGCATCGCGTAGCTGTCTGTTCGTCCTGCACGGCTGTTTGCGCTTAGCCCAGCAGCGGGCAATTTGGCGGTAAACGGCAGCGCAGGGCGCTTGGATGAACGTCGATGCGAAACTCGCGTCCCTTTAACGGCTCGCCGTCGAGGTTAAAGGTTATCTCGTGCGGCGCGCTGATTTCAAACCATGAGGATTGTCCGTCAATGATATTCGGGCTTTCCTCCGGGCGGGTCAGGGTGGTTAACAAAGCCGGCAGTAATTCTTCGCCGGTAAAAATCCGCAGATCCAGCAGCCCATCATTAATGAGAGCCTGCGGGCAAAGCTGCTGTCCGCCGCCGGCCTGGCGACCGTTACCGATACCTATCACCAGCGCGTCACCTTCCCAGGCAAAATTCTCGCCGCGAATTTCACAGCGGTCGGGCTTTAGCGTGTCGAGACGCAACAATCCGTGGATTAAATAAGAGACGCCGCCAAGCGCGGCTTTGAGCTTTTCCGGCGTTTCGGTCGTAATGCGGGTACCAAAACCGCCTGTCGCCATATTCATAAAGAAAGCCGTTTTATTGACCTCCACCAGATCGATATCAAAAGCGTGGCCGACCATAGCCAGCTGCAGGGCTTTATCCAGCTCGACGGGAATGCCAATGCTGGTGGCAAAATCGTTTGCCGTTCCCAACGGTAAAATGCCCAGCGCAGGGCGGTTAGCGGGATCGCGTTGCGCCAGCGCCGTCGCTACTTCATTGATGGTGCCGTCACCTCCGCCTGCCACCACGGTTTCCACGCCCAGATCGATTGCCTCATCAACATAGCGGGCGGCATCGCCCTGTTCCCAGGTAACGCGAACGTGCAGCCTGTAACCTTCTTCTCGCATCACGCCGATCGCGCTACGCAGCTCTGGAATATTGGCACCCTTGCCGTTGAGGATAACAAGCGTTACCGGAAGCTTTTCCATGGTTTACCTCAGGAAGATCAATGATAAGAAAGTGTATCGCATGAAAGACGCGGGCGGGTAAGAACGAGACGAATTAGCAGAAAAAAGAAGGCCTGCGCAAGGGAGATTGTGCAGGCCAAGGAGGTGGTTCCTAGTACAACTAGCATTTATGGGTTATGTTTTTCAGCCCGCAAATAATAACTAACTCAGGCGGGGCGGTGTGTGATCGATTTCTAAGAATCCTCTCACCGGGAAAAAATAATCCAAATTAACTAGTTAGCGTGCGGATTCTGGGTGGTCTGACCTGCCAGGTTGCGCATTAGCAGTGCATAATCCAGCAACACATCCTGCGGCACAGGCAACCATACGGTGTGGCCATCGCCGGGCGCCACGTCAATCGGCTGCGCTTTGCCGTTTTCTAATAGTTCCAGCGTGAACGTTACATTGCCCTGCGGGGTCATTAACTCAAGGCTGTCGCCGAGCAGGAATTTATTTTTCACCGCAACGGCTGCCAGATCGCCCCGACGCTCGCCCGTGAATTCACCGACAAACTGCTGGCGCTCGGAAATAGAATGGCCATATTCGTAGTTCTGATGGCTTTCGTGCGTGTGACGGCGCAGGAACCCTTCGGTATAGCCACGGTGCGCCAGTCCTTCCAGCGTTTGCAGAAGCGTTGGATCGAAAGGTTTGCCTGCCGCAGCGTCATCAATTGCCCGGCGATAAACCTGGGCGGTACGCGCGCAGTAGTAATAGGATTTAGTCCGGCCTTCGATTTTTAACGAATGCACGCCCATTTTCGTCAGGCGTTCCACGTGTTCAATGGCCCGTAGATCCCTGGAATTCATGATGTAGGTGCCGTGTTCATCTTCAAACGCGGTCATATACTCGCCCGGGCGTTTAGCCTCTTCCATCATAAAAACTTTATCGGTCGGCGCGCCCACGCCAAGCGTTGGCACGATATTCTGTACCGGGATAGGCTCATGAACGTGGACGATATTGCCCACCGCATCTTCTTTGCCTTCTTCTACTTTGTATTCCCAGCGGCAGGCGTTGGTGCAGGTTCCCTGGTTTGGATCGCGTTTGTTGATATACCCCGAAAGCAGGCAACGGCCGGAGTAGGCCATGCACAGCGCGCCGTGAACAAAAATTTCCAGCTCCATCTCCGGCACCTGCTCACGAATTTCCGCGATTTCTTCTAACGACAGTTCGCGTGAGAGGATGACGCGGGTCAATCCCATCTGCTTCCAGAACTTCACCGTCGCCCAGTTAACGGCGTTGGCCTGTACCGACAGATGAATGTCTGTTTCAGGGAAGGCTTCGCGTACCAGCATGATCAGGCCCGGATCGGACATAATCAGCGCGTCCGGCCCCATCTCGACGACCGGCTTCAGATCGCGGATAAAGGTTTTCAGCTTGGCGTTGTGCGGGGCGATGTTAACCACGACGTAGAATTTTTTACCCAGCGCATGGGCTTCGTTGATGCCGAGCTGCAAATTTTCGTGGTTAAACTCGTTATTACGCACGCGCAGGCTGTAACGCGGCTGGCCTGCGTAAACGGCATCTGCACCATAGGCGAAAGCGTAACGCATATTTTTCAGCGTTCCCGCTGGCGATAAAAGTTCTGGTTTAAACATGATGTTCCCGGTCTGATGTCAGGTCAGAACCGCTTCACCTGATGAAGCGGTGATAGCAAGGCTTTGGCATTACCCCAATTTTAGGGCGGGAATTGTAGCGCTTATTAACGCCAGAAACCACCTCATGCGCAGGGAGATTAAACGCCCAGCCTAATCACCCGATGGGCTGAGGCGATAGTGGAAGGGCGGTGGGCAACAAGGACTCGCGTCATGCCGAGCCCGGCGATGGCCTCATTGATTAGCCGCTCGTTTTCTTCGTCCAGATGGCTGGTGGCCTCGTCCATAAAAAGAATGCCCGGGCGGCTATAGAGCGCGCGGGCGATAAACAAACGCTGTTTTTGTCCGCCGGACAAACCCTCGCCCAGTTCGCCAACCAGCGTGTCATAGCCCATCGGCAACGCTGAAATATCGTCGTGGATATTGCTGAGCTTTGCGCACTCCACCATCCACGCTTCATCTACGTTTTGGCTGAATGCGGAAATGTTGCCGCGCAGTGAACCGGAAAGCAGTTTGTCATCCTGAAGGATGCTGGCGATGGCGCGGCGGTAGTTATGCACGCCTGCCTGATAAACATCCAGGCCATCAACCATAATTCTGCCGCTCTGTGGCGCCGTCAGGCCGCAAAGCAGCTTCATCAGCGTGGTCTTTCCGCAGCCGGACGGGCCGATGATGGCAACGCTTTCGCCCGCCTTAACGGATAAATTCAGCTCGTTTATCACCGACGAGGCGTATTTGTCGTAGCGAAAGGTCAACTTTTGCGTTGCAAGCTCCAGCGCCTTTCCCGTCGGAAAAAGCTTGCGGGTGGGCGTTTCAGGTTCAGTAGGCGATAAGGCGATGTCTGATACCCGCTCGTTGTGTAAAGAGAGCATCCGTAGCTGGAGCAAAGTATCGGTAAAGGCCAGAGCGCTCTCGGAAAACAGCGCGCGAAAGGTGCCAAAAGCTATCCAGGCTCCCAGCGTCATCTGATTGTCCAGCACGCGTGTGACGCCAAACCAGAGGATCAGAATATACTCGCAGGTGCCAATTAGCGTCCCGATCAGGGTGAAGGTCATGTCGAATTTCGCCAGCATGATGCCGGAGTTGGTCGTGTTGACGTTCAGATTCATCATATTACGGCAGCGGCGGTCCTCCAGGCCCTGAGAACGGATAGTGGCGATGCTAAAAAGCGTCTCGGTCAGATACGAATTTGCGCTGGCATCTTTGACCAGCTGTTCTTCCGACATCTGCCGGTAAACCGGCCAGGTCATTAGCCGAATGAGGATATAAATCAGCGTAAAGGCCATGGCGATAAAGCTTAATGCGCCGCCATAAAAGAATAAAAGCGCAAGCGAACCGCTGATGATAAGAAAGCTCACCATGCCGCCGGTAATTTCGGTGATGAACGTTTCGCGAATGGTATCGATGGAGAAATAGCGTGACTGGATATCGCCAAGCTTGCGTTTTTCAAACCAGGCCAACGGAAGACGCACCAGATGACGGAAAAGCCCGTCCTTCCACTGTAAATCCGTGGTGGCGCCGATCATAACGATCGCCCAGTGGCGCCATAGGCTGACGGCGGTTTGCAGCAGGGTTATCAGCATCAGTCCAGAACAGATAACCGTCAACAGGCTTCGATCGTTTTCAGGGATCGCGTGGTCCATAATGAGCTGGGTGCCAACGGGAAGCAGCAGGCCAATAAATTCAATCATTAGTGACAGCAAAAAAAGTTTGCTGAGTACGCCTTTCAATCCGCTGATATTGCGCAGCAGATCGAGGGTTTTCATCCTTTGCGGTTTACTCTGCCGGGTAAACGCAACCTTTGGCCACAGTTCAAAGGCAACGCCGGTAAAGCTTTTCGAAAGCGCATCTAATTTCAGCGTTTTCACTCCCACGGCGGGATCGTGTAGGGTGATTTTATTGCCCTTGATGCGGGTGAGCACGACAAAATGGTTGAACTCCCAGTGCAAAATGCAGGGAAGCGAAAGCTTATGAAGCTCGTCGGGTTCAACGAAAAGCGCCCGCGAGGCCATTTCCAGCTCCCCGGAAATTTGCGCAAGCGTATCGAGCGTACAGCCATGCAGGGAAATACCGTGTTCCTGCCTCAGAGACAGTATGTTTGTCTGCTTACCATGCCACGAGGCCACCATCGCCAGGCAGGCCAGCCCGCACTCGCTCGACTCGCTTTGCAGCATAACCGGCACCTTACGGCGCAGCTTTATATTCAGCCCCCCGATACCGGAAGGGGCATTATTATTTTCCATCTACGGGCCCCGAAGTATCGTTCCTGATGCGGGAAAGCGGGGAGAGCACCCACTCGATAAGGCTTCTTTTTTCCAGGAATAAAACGCCGCTGGCGCGCATGCCGTTTTGCGGCAGGAAGGTTTTATCGCGATAACGGAAGAGGGCGTTCTGCGGTTTGACGATGAGCTTGAACCAGGTCTCAGAGGGATCGGCCATTTTTGTTTTGGCGGACGGCCAGATTGCCATTTCCTGTACGGGCGTGGGAAGTTCAGAAACTGACTGAATGGTGCTAAAAAACTGGCCAAACTTCTCGGCCGGGAAGGCCGCGTAGCGAACGTTTACGATATCCCCCGGTGCAATGTAAGGGACGGCATAGGCGGGAACCCAGAACACCAGCGCGTAATGACTAACGTTGCCCGGAATAATCTGCGCCAGGCTGTCGCCATTGTTAATCGTCTGTCCGACGACAACGCCTGTCGTTTCAATTTTACCCTCAACGGGTGAGGTGATAACCACAGTACCGTTTGCCTCGACGCTGGCGCGCTGGCTTAATAACTCGCCTCTTTGGATTTCAAGCTCAAAAAGCTGGTTGTCAAAGTCAGTCGCCTGGGTCTGCAACGTGCTGGTCAGCAGCATAGTTTGCAGATTATTTTGCTCATGCTGGGTGCTGATATTTAACAGGTTAATTTGTTGCTGGTGATGCAGTGAAATCTGGTTGGTTAGCTGATCTTTGGTTATCAGGCCTCTGCGCAGGTGTTGCTGATAGCTCTCCATATTCGCCTGCGTATTTTCGAGCCCGGCTCGGGCGCTGGCTACTATCTTTTGCGAATGTGCCAGAGCGGATTCATAGCTGACTTTTTGTTTTCTCAGCGTGTCGAGGGTGACAAGCTTATTTTGCTTAACCCGCAAAATAATGCTGTCTAACGCCGAAATCTGCTTTTCGATATTCTCTTTTTGTATGGTACTGAACACGCCAGCGTTAATGGTGCGGTCGATATTAATCTCATAGAGCGGCGTCCCTTTTTTGACAACCGTTCCGGGCAGCACAAAGCTGCGCTCGATAATGCCCTGCCAGCTGGAGAATAACGTGATGGCGCGCGGCACCGAGACCAGTTCCCCGGTGACCACCACCCGGCGATGCCAGGAGCCCAGGATAAGAAACGCCGCTATCAGCGTGAAAAACGAGAAGGTAATAATGGCCAGCAGCCAGGCGGGAAACCCGCCGCGCATGACGGCTTTGCCGCGCCATGAAGTGACACGATGTTCTAACGCTTCCTTTCTGAATATCATGATTTAACAGCGCCATTTTCAGATTCGTGTCTTTGTATATACATTGCCATTTCAGCGAGTATATGTTTATAGCCGTCGGGGTTTAATTTCTCGCTCAGATATTCATCAGTGGGCAAATTTTCTGTTTCACCTAAAAGGCCGAGGCTTGTCCGGGTCGCCATAAGAAAATTAGTTCGTGCCTGTAGATAATTAGCCAGCAGGTACAGCAAACAGGTGTTTTTATCTCTGTAGTGTTTATAAAGCGCTTTTGCATGCTGCCTGGCATGTTTATATTCGTGTTTTTCCAGCAAATACATAATAAGTTTTGATTTAACGTTGAAGGCATAAACTTCCCAGCTATCAGCATAAGGCAAAGGAAGCGCCCCAAAGTGCTGAAGAATCGCTTCATATTCTGGTTCGCAAGGCGTTAAGTAACGCAGAGCAAAATATTTCCACCTCAGGTTATCCGGTTCTGTCCGCATTTGCTCAGCGAGTAAGCTTTTGTTTCTTAAATGCTTGTTTTTTTCCTCGTAGGCACTGTTAATGTACCCATAGTGAAGAATTTTAATGTCAGGGAGGCAAATAAGCTTGTAGTCTTCTGCCTCGAGATATTCATGAACTTTACCATGATAGCGAAGCGAGGTTCTTTTTCTGAAGATTCTGGCATTATTGATAAGGCTGCTGCCGTCGAGATTATCGATCAGCGGTGCATAGAGTGCGTTTATGTCGTCGTGGCTAATTTTACGTAGCGTATTTCGGAAGACGTGCCTTGTTTCCGTCGCGATACATTCATCGGCATCAATCACCAGACACCAGGCGTTGCTGGTCAAAGAAATGGCAAAGTTTCGCATTGCTGAAAAATCATTATTCCAGTCGCGGAAATAAAGCTTAACCCTGGCCGGATGCTGTAATATCAGCCTCACCGTGTTATCGGTAGAACCGGTATCAACGATGATTATTTCATCAACCAGTCCGTGTAGCGAATCGAGAGTAGAAGTAATGGTCTTTTGCTCGTTGAAGCAAAGGATTACCGCGCTGATTTCTGCGGCTTCTAAGATTGTTTCATCCATGAAGAAATTAAGCCTGCCGGTGTGTGTAGCGTATGGTCGAAAAAAGCGATGCCGTAACGATCGTTTTGCATGAAAATAGTCAGAAAGTCGGGGGGAACATCCTCATTAAGTTTCAGAATGTGGTAACACAACCCTAATAATACTTCGACAATGAGGCCCGGGCCGGTTAAAGCAAGCGTCACTTCTCCGGAACCCGTGATGCTTTCATGCCGATAGGTTAATAAGCGTGCAAGATAGTGATGAGGACGGTCTTCCTGAGCCCGGGCGAAAATAGCATCATTCTTTTCAAGGAAGCGATACCTTTTGTCTATGCTACGTAACAATATTGATACGGTTTTAGAATAAGGGCATGCGCCGAGTACATTACTGAAGTAAACGCCAACAAGTGAAGGGATTGCGCTCTGCACAAGCAAGTTCGTATAGCAGAATACTTCTCCCAGCGGTTGAAGGGAGGAGAGGTCAATTTTCCCTGCTTCTTCCTTGATGCTGGAATAAAGCGTCTTCCTTACAGATGAAGAAATACCGGCGAGTTTATCGAGGTAGGGGTAAATATTATTGTTAATCCCGATGCTCTTTCTTGTTTGTTGCAGGACGGCTTCTGCCATGGCTGCGGTGGCGTATTCATCATTGTCAGCGCCATAGCGTTTAAGGAGCGCTTTTGTTTTTGGAAAACAAGCGTCAATCGCAGGTAGCGTATCGGTATCGATATAAATACCGCCATGATGATAAAGTATTAGCAGTCTTGCTATATCGCTGGCGCAGGCAAAGTTAGCGCGAAGAATAATCTCGTAATAATAATATTTTTTGAATCTGGCGAATCTGCCCGAAAAAAGCGAAGGGATGCTTTGTAACGTTACTTGCCCGGACAGCTTAGTCAATATAGCGTTGGGCGCAGGCTGCGAGCCCGTTAGTTCGATATTCAGGCGCTGTAAAAACTGTACGGCTAAGCTATTAAACGTGTGGTCTTTATCTAACCTTGCGTAAATATAATGGAATGCCTCGTTTTGCAGGCCGATTAACCGTTGGTTCATGTCGTATGGCGCGGCTGTTTTTGCGTAATGAACAAGCTCGCGGTGAAAGCGCTGGCTAAGAGAGCAATCATCGTCGTGCCAAAGGTTAATGCTGCTGTCCTTGTTTACGCTCAGCCAGAGATTAATATATTCGCAATCCAAAGTTCGCAGATCGCCAATCCAGACAAAGTGAAGCACATTTGGCAGCGGCTTTTTTAAAGCAGCCAGGGTTTGCAGCGCTGCGGCCTTACTGCCGTAGGGGGAGTGGGTAGCGCCATTCTTTTCCTGGTTTTTCCAGGCTTCTTTCAACGCGGATTGCATGCATACCAATGGCGCTTTCATGAAATGTAGATCAGGCTAAAGATAGCTGCCGATATGCTGTAATCTTTGGTAAATTCTTCCAGCGCGGCGGTATTTTCCCTGAAATGCTCCAGCATCATATCGATGGCGGCGGCTTCGCTCAAGGCCTTTGTTTCAAAAGGGATTTTTATGAAGCCCTCGCTTTTTAGCTGCTTTTTATCTTCGGCAGACAGCGCGCTTTTCTCATAGACATTAACGGCAATATCGTTGGAATAGAAGATATAAACTTTCACGGTAGATTCCTTTCATCGTTAAACCGAACAGAATAATTTCTGTCCGGTAGGGCCTGCTGAAACTTAGCGGTTATGACCCACTTCTCTTCTTCCGCCGGTACAGCCACGAGAGCCGGCGCCTGACGCACCCGGATTGTTTGAGAAGAAGCCTCCGGCCATCACCCCGCTTCCTGCCTTGCCTTTGCCGTTAGTAATTTGCGGAGCTCGGTTTCCCGCGTTTCCACTACTGCCGCCGGAAGAGCCGCCCGATGAGCATCCTTTTGAGTTGGCGTTGGAAGGACCGCGACCGCATTGTTCCCCATAGCCGCCTGCAATCGTATGGTACTGACTTGTTGCTATCTCTTTCATTTCTTTTCCTTTTTAAAGTGTGACTTCCTGACCGTGCCGGATCGGATGAAAAATTGAGCACGGTTTATGTTTACTGGAATCTTTGGGAAATGAAAGGGGTTGGATGAAAAAAATACACTTATGTGATTCGATTCATTTTACTGTGAAAAATGGATGCAATGAAGTGCGTATCAGGCCGGATAAAATAATTTCTGGAGCTGACTTTCCAATAAAATGCCTCTGGCTGAGGCATTGCGAGGATTTAAACCATGCGGCAGGCGTCCGTCTCCCAGCGATAACCCACGCCATACACCGCGCGGATAAACGACTGCTCTTCGTCCAGGGCTTCGAGCTTGCGGCGCAGATTTTTGATATGGCTGTCGATGGTTCTGTCCGTCACGACGCGGTAATCGTCGTAAAGGTGGTTCAACAGCATTTCGCGTGAAAATACCTTACCCGGTTCGTGAGACAGGGTTTTTAGCAGGCGAAACTCCGCGGGCGTTAAATCCAGCGCTTTGTCGCGCCAGCTTGCCTGGAAGCGGCCTTCATCAATAATCAGCGGGCTTTTTTCGCCCAGCGCTTTGGAGTCCTGTTGACGCTTGCAGCGGCGCAAAATGGTTTTAACGCGAGCGACCACTTCCCGCGGGCTGTAAGGCTTGCAGATATAGTCGTCAGCGCCAATTTCCAGACCCAGCAGACGGTCTATCTCCTCGATTTTGGCGGTCACCATAACGATGGGCAGCTCTGAGAAGCGCCGAATTTCGCGACACAGAGTCAGGCCATCGGTGCCCGGCAGCATTAAATCCAGCAGAATTAAATCAGGCGGCGTCTGGCGGACATAAGGCAGCACCTGGTCGCCGTGGGTAAGCAACGTCGGGGCGTAGCTTGCGGCCTTCAGGTAATCGATCAGCAACTGTCCGAGTTTCGGCTCGTCTTCAACAATCAAAATGCGTGGCGCATTGGCATCAATCGGGAAATCGGTCATACGTTTCTCAAAGGTTCTGGATCCAGCGGTAACTCTACTGTAATGCTAACGCCGCCGAAAGGCGAATGGCTGGCTTTCAGAGTGCCGCCGTGGGCGCTGACAATGTTCTGGCAGATGGATAACCCAAGGCCGGAGCCGCCGCTTGCGCGGTTTCGCGAGCCTTCCGTGCGGTAAAAGCGATCGAAAAGCATAGGCAGTTGCTCGTCGTTTACGCCGGGCGCGCTGTCGGCAAACGTCATGACGAAACGCTGCTGTATTATTTCGCCAGAAATCGATAGCTGGCCGCCCGCGTCGGTATAGCGCAGGCTGTTTTCCAGCAGGTTGTTAAACAACTGCATCAGCCTGTCGCTGTCGCCAAAAATAGTGACGCGATCGGGTAAAGCGAGGCGGATAGTCAGCCCACGGGAATCAAAGCGCTGGCGAAACGCGCCCGCCACCACTTCCAGCAGGGTAATGATATCAAGAGATTTTTTCTGGTAGGCCAGCGCGCCTTCATCCGAGAGCGACAGCTGGTGCAAATCGTCTACCAGCTTGGTGAGCGTGGCGACTTCCATTTGCAACGAAGCCACCGACTCCGGCGTAAACTTGCGTACGCCATCCTGAATCGCCTCCAGCTCACCGCGCAAAATCGCCAGCGGAGTGCGCAGTTCGTGGGAAATATCGGCCATATAGGCGCGGCGCATGTTGTGGTTTTTTTCGAGCGTGCTCGCAAGCTGGTTAAAATCCTGCCCCAGTTTGCCCAGTTCATCCTGGCTGGTGGAATCTACGCGAGCGGTAAAATCGCCCGCGGCCAGCCGGTGCGTCCCCTCGACCAGCCGTTTAACCGGCGCAAGGAGGCCACGCGCCAGCAAAAAGGTTGCCGCAGCGGCCAGCAGAGTGGAGAGCGCGACGATAATCCAGCTGGTACGCCGCTGTTGGCGGTCAAAGTTAATATCCGTACTCCGCGTTAACCGCTCAACGGGGGAGGCGACAACCCAGCCCACGTCGCGTCCGTTAACGTTGATGGCGCGACGCATTCCATCTGGTGGCACCGGCCCGTGTGGGCCGACCAGCACTTTGTTATTCTGATCCACTACCCAGAACTGCGTGCGCCAGCCGTGCGGCGGCATGTTCAGGTTGCGGCCGTCATCATCGTGTTCAAATGACTTCAGGATCTGAAACATAAAGCGGTCGTTATGACGTAAAAATTGCCAGTTCCCGTGCAGCGTGTACTGCTCGCCCAGCGCCTCGCCCAGCATTTCAAGGCGCTGTTCGTTGCCGTGCTTGATGTAGTCGATAAAGCCGCGCTCGAAGCTCAGCCGCACGCCCCAGTGCATGATCGCCAGCACCAGCAGGCAGGTGGAAAAGATGGCGAGAAACAGCTTGCCGGTAATGCCTGGCCGCCAGAATTTCATGATTAGCTCCTTTTACGCCGCGAGATGATGACGTTTTTTGTGGTGTCCTTGGGTACACGGGTGAAAACCAGAGCGGGCAGGGCGATGATTACCGCCATACTCAAATAGGTATAAAGAAAGACGTTGTGCACCACCGGGCTGTCCGGGGCTATCTGGTGATGCCCGTACATGCCAAGCAGCATCCCGGCGACGGTAACGCCAATGCTCATAGAAAGCTGCATCACCATTGACAGCAGGCTGTTGCCGGAACTGGCCATTTCGTCCGGCAAATCTTTCAGTGTCAGGGTGTTCATGGAGGAAAAGCGTACCGAGTTAACCATCCCCTGAATAACCAGCACCACCGGCAACAGGTAGTACCAGCCCAGCAGGGCGGTTGCCATAAACAGCAGGCTAATCAGCGCCAGCCCAAGCGTTGAGGCAACCAGCACGTGGCGATAGCCAAAGCGGTTGACGACCTGCACCACGATCCGCTTCATACCCATGCTGCCCAGCACCATCGGGATCATCATCAAACCGGCATGGAAGGGCGAAAAACCGAGCCCGATTTGCAGAAAGACCGGCGTCATAAAGGGCAGCATGCCGCTGCCGACGCGTCCGCAGAAGCTGCCGAACAGGCCGAGTGAAAAGGTGCGCGTCTTAAACAGGCCGGGTTTGAATAAAGCCCTGTCGTTACCGCGGGCGTGCCACAGGTAGAGCATGATGGCTATCACGCCGCTGCCTACCAGCAGGCCAAGCGCGAGAGGGGAAATCCCCAGTCCTTTTTGCCCGTCGAGGGCAATAGTGAGCGCCGCCATGCCAAAAGCCAGCAGCAAAAAACCCGGCATATCAAAGCGGCGGGTTTGCATGGTGTAATTTGGCATCAGCCAGAGCGTGGCGATAGCGCCAATAATCCCCACGGGCAGGTTTATGAGGAAAATCCAGTGCCAGGAAGCATACTCCACCAGTATACCGCCCAGCGCCGGGCCAAGCAGCGGCCCAATCTGGCCGGGGAGGGCCACAAAGGTCATCGCCGCCATGTACTGCTCGCGCGGGACAATTTTCATCACCGTTAGCCTGCCCACCGGCACCATCATTGCGCCACCGATGCCTTGTACGACGCGGGCCATAACTAACTCGTTGAGCGTCGAGGCGTGGGCGCAAAGCAGGGAGCCTGTGGTAAACAGCACGATGGCGGTGAAGAAAATATTGCGTACGCCGACCCGGTCCGCGAGCCAGCCGCTGGCGGGCAGCATGACCGCCACGGTCAGTACGTAGGAGACGATGACCGAATGCATATGCAGCGGGCTTTCTCCAAGGCTTGCCGCCATGGCGGGCAAGGCGGTATTAACAATGGTGGTGTCCAGCGACTGCATAAAGAAGCCGAAAGCAACGATCCACAATTGCCAGCGAACGGCTGCGGGCAGGTCGGTCATTTAGCTCAGCACCTCATCTTCACGTTTTTTGCGGGTAAAACGTAAACGTAGACTCTCAAAGAACAAATAGACAACCGGCGTGGTATATAACGTCAGCAACTGGCTGACTATCAGGCCGCCGACGATGGTTATTCCCAGCGGCTGGCGCAGCTCGGCGCCGTCTCCGCTGGTCAACACCAGCGGCAGGGCGCCGAACAGAGCGGCCAGCGTCGTCATCATTATCGGGCGGAAGCGTAACAGGCAGGCCTGGAAAATGGCATCGACCGGCGACAGGTTGCCGTTACGCTGTGCGTCGATCGCGAAGTCCACCATCATGATGGCATTTTTCTTCACGATGCCAATCAACAGCATAATGCCTATCAGCGCGATTAAGCTGAAAGGCGCGCCGAACAGCTCCAGCGCAAGCAGCGCTCCGACGCCCGCCGAAGGCAGCGTTGAGAGAATAGTCAGCGGATGAACATAGCTTTCATACAGAATGCCCAGCACGATGTAGACGGTGGCAATAGCCGCGAGAATTAACATCACCTGCGATTTCATCGTGTCCTGGAAAACCTGCGCCGTGCCCGCATAGCTGCCGCGCACCGTCGACGGCACGCCAAGGGAAGTCATGGTGCGGTCAATGGCCTCGCTGGCCTCGCTTAAGGACACGCCCGTTGGCAGGTTAAAGGAAACCGTCGAGGCCGCCGACAGGCCCTGATGGTTTACCGAAAGCGGCGCGTTTGCCGGCTGCCACTTCGCGAAATAGGACAGCGGAATCGGCTTGCCCTCGCCGTTGGTGACGAACATCTGGTCCAGCGCGCTGATATCCTGGGTATAACGCGGATCGACTTCCATCACCACTTTGTACTGGTTGAGCGGCTGATAGATGGTCGAAATCTGCCGCTGACCGAAGGCGTTATTCAGCAGGCTGTTAGCATCGCTTACGCTGATACCCAGCCGCGACATGGTTTCACGGTCGTAAATCAGATCCATTTCCGCGCCGTTGTTCTGGCTGTCAGAGTTTACATCGGCAAGCTGCGGCAGTTTTGCCAACGCCTGACGGATTTTCGGCTCCCATTCGCGCAGGTCGGCGAGGTTATCGGACAGCAGCGTGTACTGATAGCTGGCGTTGGCAGAGCGTCCGCCGACACGAATATCCTGCACGGCCATCAGGAACAGGCTGGCGCCCGGTTCTTTTGCAAGCCGCTTGCGTAACCGATCGATGACCTGCTGCGCCGTCTCTTTACGTTCACTAAGCGGCTTGAGGGAGATAAACATCATCCCGCTGTTCACCCGCGAGCCGCCGGTGAAGCCGGTGACATTATCCACCGCCGGATCTTCACGAATGATTTTCATGAAGTCCTGTAATTTGCCGCGCATGGCCTGGAAAGAGATGCTCTGGTCGGCCTGAATATTGCCCATCAGTCGCCCGGTGTCCTGCTCCGGGAAGAAGGTTTTCGGAATGGCGATATACAGCCAGACGTTGAGCGCGATAGTGGCTATCAGCACCAGTCCGACCAGCTTCGCGTGGTTCAGCACCCACTTAAGCGAACGGCCATATCCTTGCTGCATCGACACCAGCACGCGGCCAAAGCCACGGTTGCGATTCGGCTTATGCTGCGGTTTGTGCTTCAGTAGCCAGCCGCACATCATCGGCGTTAAGGTGAGCGATACGACCAGTGAAATACCAATCGCCACCGAAAGCGTGACGGCAAACTCCTTGAATAAACGCCCGGGCAAGCCGCCCATCAGCAGCAACGGCAGAAAAACGGCAATCAGCGAAAGGCTCATGGAAAGCACCGTGAATCCGACCTCGCGCACGCCCTGCAGCGCCGCCTGCAGCGGTTTTACGCCAGCCTCAAGGTGGCGTGAAATGTTCTCCAGCACCACAATTGCATCATCCACCACAAAGCCAGTGGCGATGGTAAGCGCCATCAGCGACAGGTTGTTGAGGCTGAATCCGCACAGGTACATGGCGATAAAGGTGCCGATCAGGGAAACCGGCACGGCGACGGCCGGGATAAGCGTAGCGCGTCCGGAACGCAGGAACAGGAACACCACCAGAATCACCAGCGCGACGGAAATGACCAGCGATTGTTCAACTTCGGCAAGCGAGGCGCGAATCGTCGGCGAACGGTCCTGCGCGATCTGCAAGTCAATGGAGGAGGGAATGGTTTCCCGCAGTTCCGGAATTTTAGCCCGAATGCGATCGACCGTCTCGATGATGTTCGCTTCCTGCGATTTGCGGATCATCAGCAAAATAGCGGGCTTAGCGTTGGTCATCCCGGCGTTTCGCACATCCTGCACCGAGTCGGTGACGTTTGCCACATCGCGCAGCTGCACCGCGCCGCCGTTATGGTAATGGACGATCAGCGGCTGGTATTCCGCTGCGGTTTTCAGTTCGTCATTGGTTTGTAGCTGCCAGCGGCGGGTATCTTCCTCCACCGCGCCTTGCGGGCGACGCACGTTGGCGTTGCTTATCGCCGTGCGCACCGCGTCCAGCGAAACGCCCTGGTTAAACAGCGCCTGCGGATTGAGATCGACGCGCACGGCCGGTAATGAACTGCCGCCTACGTCGACATCGCCCACGCCGTCAATTTGCGCGACGGTCTGCGCCAGTTGCGTGGAGGCGAAATCGTAAAGTTGCCCTTGCGAAAGCGTATCCGACGTCAGCGTCAGAATGATTATCGGCGCGTCGGACGGGTTGGCTTTGCGATAGGTTGGCCGGCCTGGCATCCCGCTCGGCAACAGGCTTTGCGCCGCGTTGATGGCGGCCTGTACGTCGCGCGCCGCGCCGTTGATATCGCGGTCAAAATTAAATTCCAGGATGATGCGCGTGCTGCCAAGCGAGCTGGAGGAGGTCATTTCGTTAACGCCCGCGATTCGCCCCAGCGCGCGCTCAAGCGGAGTAGCAACCGAGGAAGCCATGGTTTCCGGCGAGGCTCCCGGCAGCGAAGCGCTGACCATGATCACCGGGAAATCCACCTCCGGCAGCGGGGCGACCGGCAGCAGGCGAAAGCCCAGCACGCCGCACAGGGTGATGGCGAGGGTCAGCAGGATCGTCGCGACGGGCCGGTAGATGAAGAGAGCGAAGAATTTCACTGAGCTTCTTCCTCACGCTTGCCGAATCGGCTACGGGTGTAGAGCGAAAGACGGTCAAACAGCAGGTAGATAACCGGCGTGGTAAACAGCGTTAACACCTGGCTGACCAGCAGCCCGCCGACCATGCCGATCCCCAGCGGACGACGCAGCTCGGCGCCTACGCCGGTAGAAAGCATCAGCGGCAAGGCGCCAAGCAGGGCGGCCAGCGTGGTCATCAGAATCGGACGGAAACGCAGCAGACACGCCTGATAAATAGCGTCATACGGCGCCATGCCCTGTTCGCGCTCCGCCGCCAGGGCGAAGTCGATCATCATGATGGCGTTTTTCTTCACGATACCGATGAGCAGAATGATGCCGATAATTGCAATCACATCCAGCTCCGCCCCGGCCAGCATCAGCGCAAGCAACGCCCCAACGCCTGCGGTGGGCAGCGTCGACAGGATCGTAATAGGATGGATAAAGCTTTCATACAGCACGCCCAGCACAATGTACATCGCCACTACGGAGGCGACTATCAGCCAGATGGTGCTGCCCAGCGCCGCCTGGAAGGCCAGCGTGCTGCCCTGGAACTGGGTAGTGATATCCGACGGGAACGAAAGCGCTTGTTCCGCATCGGTAATCGCCTGTACCGCTTCGCCTAACGAGTAGCTGTCCGGGACGTTAAAGGAAATCGTCGTCGACGGGAACTGATCGAGATGGTTTACCGAAAGCGGCGCGAAACGCTGTTCGACTTTGGCGATAGCGCTGAGCGGCACGGTGCCGCCTGAGGTCGCTGCCAGTCGAATATTATCCAGCGCGCTCAGGCCCGGCGTGGTGTCGGTGTCGTGCTCAAGCACCACGCGGTACTGGTTCGCCTGGGTATAAATAGTGGAAATCAGGCGCTGGCCGAAGGCGTTATACAGCGCGTTGTCCACATCGGACATAGAAATGCCCAGGCGGCTGGCGCTGGCGCGATCGACATTCACATAAGCCACCAGCCCCCGATCCTGCCAGTCGCTGCTGACGTCCGCAAGCTGCGGCAGCGTTTGCAGTTTTTCCATCAGCTGCGGTACGCGGGTGCCCAGCGCGTCCAGCGAGGTGGCCTGTAGCGTGAACTGATACTGCGTGCGGCTGACCGTGGTATCAATGGTGAGATCCTGAATCGGCTGCAGATAAAGCTGTACGCCAGGGACTTTCGCCACGCTGGTTTGCAGGCGTTCAATCACCGCTTTGATACGGTCATCGCGCTCGGCAAGCGGTTTAAGATTGATTTGTAATCGGGCGCTGTTCAGCGACGGGTTTGTGCCGTCGACGCCGACAAACGACGTCAGGCTTTCCACCGCCGGATCTTTCATGATTACGTCGGCAACCTGCTGCTGACGCTGGGACATGCTGGCAAACGAGACGGATTGCGGAGCCTGAAGCGTGCCCTGAATAATGCCGTTGTCCTGAATCGGGAAGAAGCCTTTGGGAATGAATATCCACAGCATTATGGTAAGGGCAAGCGTGCCAAGCGCCACGCCAAGCGTGAGCCACGGATGATGCAGCACTTTAGTCAGCATGCGCCCGTAAGCGGCAATGACGCGTGCGAAAAAGCGTTCGCTTGCGCGCGAGAAACGGTTCTGTTTGCGCAGCGATTCATGGCTTAACATGCGTGCGCACATCATGGGCGTGAGCGTAAGTGAGACAATAGCGGAGATTAAAATCGCCACGGCGAGCGTCACGGCAAACTCGCGGAACAGGCGGCCAACGATATCGCCCATAAACAGCAGCGGGATCAGCACGGCGATAAGCGAAAGGGTGAGGGAGATAATCGTAAAGCCAATCTCACCTGCGCCCTTGAGCGCCGCGGCCAACGGCTTTTCGCCTTTTTCGATGTAGCGCGAGATGTTCTCGATAACCACAATCGCATCGTCCACCACAAAGCCGGTGGCGATGGTGAGCGCCATCAGCGTCAGGTTGTTAATCGAAAAATCAAGGAAAACCATCACCGCAAAGGTGCCGACCAGCGACAGCGGCACCGCCACGGCCGGAATAATCGTCGCGGGCACGTTGCGCAGGAATACATAGATGATCATGACGACCAGCGCGATGGCGAGCATCAGCTCATGCTGCGTATCCGTTACGGAAGCGCTGATATTCGTCGTGCGGTCGCTCAGCAGCTTTACTTCAACCGATTTCGGCAGGCTTTGGGTGAGCGTCGGCAGCATCCGGCGAATGCTGTCGGCGGTGTCGATGATATTCGCGCCAGGCTGGCGCTGGACGTTCATCACAATCGCCGGTTGTTTATTGGCCCAGGCGCCAAGCCAGGTATTTTCGGCACCCTGTTCCACGGTTGCCACATCGCCAAGGCGAATCGGCGCGCCGTTCTGATAAGCAATAATCAGGTTGCGATACTCTTGCGCAGACTGCATCTGGTCGTTGGCGGAAAGCGTTACGGCCCGCTCCGGGCCATCGAGACTCCCTTTTGCGGAGTTAACGTTTGCGCTGGTAATCGCGGTACGTACGGTTTCGCTGGTTAAACCCAGTGAAGCCAGGGCAGAGGCGTTCAGCTTCACGCGTACCGCAGGACGCTGCCCGCCGGAAAGCGTAACCAGCCCAACGCCGGAAACCTGAGAAATTTTCTGCGCCACACGTGTTTCCACCATGTCTTCAACCTGGGTCATTGGCATGGCGGTGGAGGTGACGGCGAGCGTCATAATGGGCGGATCCGCCGGATTCACTTTGCTGTAAACCGGCGGGTTTGGCAGGTCGGAAGGCAGAAGGTTAGTGGCGGCATTGATCGCGGCCTGTACTTCCTGCTCGGCCACGTCCAGCGGTAAAGTGAGCTGGAACTGGAGCGTGACAACAGAGGCGCCGCCCGCGCTTTGCGAAGACATCTGCTTTAAGCCGGACATCTGCCCAAACTGACGTTCCAGCGGCGCGGTAACCGCGGAGGTAACGACGTCCGGACTGGCGCCCGGATAGAGAGTAATAACCTGAATGGTTGGGTAGTCCACCTCCGGCAGCGCGGAAACCGGCAGGAAGCGATAACCGATAATCCCCGCCAGCAGGATAGCCAGCATAAGCAGCGTGGTGGCAACCGGACGCAGAATAAACAGGCGGGATGGCCCGCCCGTTGCGCTGGGAGGTAAGACCTGCATCAGGATTTTGCTCCGTTACGTTTGCGCGCAGACTGCTCGTCCGCTTTGCTATCCGTTGCGCTGGCCGTGGCCGAATGCGCTTCCACCACTTCCACTTTTGCCCCTTCGGTGAGGCGGTCTATACCGTCAGTGACGACGCGATCGCCAGCAGAAAGCCCGGCGGAAATCACCACTTTCTGGCTGTCCTGAATACCCGTAGTGACCAGATGCTTGCTGACTTTATTGTCGGCGTTCAAAACCCAGACGAAGTTGCCTTCGTTGCCCATTTGCAGCGCGCTCGTTGGAATAACGACCGCGTTTTGCTGGGTATCAATCAGCATGCGGGCATTGACGAACTGATTTGGGAATAGCGTGTCATCTTCGTTATTAAAACGCGCTTTGAGTTTGATGGTGCCGGTGGTGGCGTCAATCTGGTTATCTAAGCTCAGCAGGCTGCCGGTACTGAGCTTTTGCTTGTTAGTCCGATCCCATGCTTCAACGCTCAAAGCGCTACCCGCTTTTTGCGCTTTTACGACGGTGGCGATGTCGCTTTCCGGCAGCGTGAAGACCAGGTCAATAGGATGCGTTTGGGTCAGTACCACAATGCCCGTGGTATCCCCGCTGGCAATCTGGTTGCCGACATCGACCTGCTTCAGGCCGACACGACCGTCAACCGGCGCGGTAATGCGGCTCCAGTCGAGCTGTAGCTGGGCGCTGGCAACGGAGGCTTCATCCGCTTTTAACGTACCTGCGGATTCGCTCACCAGCGCCTGCTGCGCGTCCAGTTCCTGACGGGAAACTAGGTTGGTTTTCACCAGTTGCTGATAGCGGGCCAGATCGCGCTGGGCATTGGCAAGCGTTGCCCGATCTTTCGCCAGCTGCCCCTGTGCCTGCGCCAGCGCGACTTTGAACTGGCTTGGATCGATCTCAGCCAGCAAATCGCCTGCCTTAACCTGCTGTCCTTCCTGGAAATGAATCGCCAGCAGTTGTCCAGCTACGCGGCTTCGCACGGTAACGGTATTCGCCGCAGTAATGGTGCCAAGGCCGGTCAGATAACGTGGTACGGATTCGCTGGTCGCCGTGGCTGCCTGAACGGGAGCAAGCGCGCCGCCACGCATGCCGTGACGCCCGCCGCCGGCTCCCTGCTGCTGGGTAGATTTTTGCGCGTCAGAATCGCTTGTGGCGCCGCTGCGCCAGAAATAAACGGCCGCGACGGCAATAATAACGATCCCCGCAATGAACAACCAACGGATGTTGTACGTACCTTTCATAGATATACGTCTTCTCTTCCTGAAACGATTAGCCTTAATGATACTAGTGTAGAGATCGCCGGGCGCTGAAAAATGAAGGAAATATGAAGTACTGTATGGATAAATCCGATAGCGGACGTTAGGCGGGACCGTCTCGCATCGCGACTTAAGGCTATGTGCGGGCGTAAAAATCTTTCAGGCAGATATGGCAAAGCGCCGGGAGGAAGACAGCCGTGGGTCCCTTCACGGCTTATTACTTAGCCGCGAAACACCACTTCAGCCCAGCGGGCAAGGCCTGCGGTCACCGAGCCGAAATCATCGCCCCCGGCAAACGCTATGCCCGGCAGCTGCTGCGCCAGCGCATGTTTGATCAGCGGAGATCGGGCGCTGCCGCCGGTGAGATAAATCACCTCCGGCTTCACGTCGCTGGTTTCCAGCGCCAGCGTAACCTGCTCCAGAATGCGCTGTAGCGGCTGGCTGATAGCGCTTGCAAGCTCTGCCTGCGTGATGTCGCAGCCCAGCTCTTTGGCGATAAACGGCAGCATTGTGGCAACCTGTTTGCTGTCGGAGAGGGCTATTTTGCTCTCTTCCGCCGCCCGCACCAGGCGATAGCTCAGGCGCTGACGCCATACCTTTTGCAGATACGCTACCTTGTCTGCTTCGCGCGCGTCGCGTACCAGTTCAGCCAGCATTCTGCCGTTGGCGGTGCTGTAAAATTCGTTCTGCGCCGGAACATCGTTAATGGCAACGGCGTTCCACCATGGCAAAACGGGAAGGGCAATGCCTTTTTCCGTTTGTCCACCCATGCCAAGAAGCGGCGAAAGCTGCCTGAAGGCCAGCATAATATCGAGATCGTTTCCGCCAACGCGGCAGCCGCTGTGGCCGAGCAGACTCTGCTCCCGATCGCGGCGCGCGTGCCATTGCGGACCCATCAGCAGCACAGAACAGTCCGTAGTGCCGCCGCCGATATCAACGACCAGAACCTGTTTTTCTTCGCTTAGCGAGGCCTCAAAATCAAGCCCTGCGGCAACGGGTTCAAACTGGAATACCACGTCCTGGAAACCGGCGCGATGCGCCGCACGTTCAAGGATGCCCTGCGCCTGCCGGTTAGCCTCTTCGCCGCCCAGGCCCTGGAAGTTAACCGGACGACCAATCACGGCCTGGTTAATCGGCTCTGCGACCTGAGTTTGCGCCTGGTGACGAATATGCACCATCATGGCGCAGACTAAATCTTCGAATAATGCGACCTGCTGTGGTTTCAGCCCGCTGGCGCCGAGGAAAGATTTCGGTGATTTTACGAAGTAAACCTCTTCAGGATCTTCCATATACTGACGCAGCGAACTCAGGCCAAACTGCACGCTGTCTGGCCGAACCTCGATATCTTCTTCGCGGTTAAATGAGACAGCGCGACGCAGCAGCGCCTGCGTTTCGTCGCCATTCGCCGGCACCTGTTGGTGACGGTAAAGCCATTCGCTGACCGCTTCGCGCGTGGGCGCGCACAGCATAGAGGGAAGCAGAGAAGAACCATTTTCCATTTCCAGAAGCCGAGGCGCGCCATCGCGCATCACCGCAACTGAACAGTTTGCCGTACCATAATCAAAGCCGATAAATTGCATAATATCCCCATGCCGGTGAGAAGGGGGGCGACTTTAGCGGAATGCGTCGCCGTGGGCAACTGAATATCAAAGCAAGGCAATATCTGGCATTTACTATTATGCTAACCCCATAAAATGACACGGGAACAGGCTATGTTTGAACTTGGTTACCACCCGCCTTATGACTGGGACTGGATGTTCGGTTTTCTGGCCGCGCGTGCGGTTTCCGGCATCGAAACCGTTACGCCGACGCGCTATTGCCGCAGCTTTGCCCTGGGCCTGCATCAGGGACTCATCACGCTCGAACCTGATGAAAAGCGCCACGTGCTGAAGGTAACGCTATCCGCCGGATTGCTGCCGGTGGCGCAAGAAGCGCTGGTGAGGATACGGCAACTGCTCGATCTGGATCGCAAGCCTCAGCCGCTGCTGGAGAGCCTTGGTGAACTGGCTCAGGCGCGCCCGGGGCTGCGTTTGCCGGGCTGTATGGACGCTTTTGAACAGGCGGTTCGGGCTATTCTGGGACAGCTGGTGAGCGTGGCGATGGCGGCGAAACTTGCGGGAAAAGTCGCGCAGAGCTTTGGGGAACCGCTTGATGGCTTTCCGCAATGGCGGCTTTTTCCCAAACCCTGCGTGCTTGCGGCGCTGGCGCCGGAGCAGCTAAAGCCGTTAGGGATGCCGTTAAAGCGGGCAGAGTCGATTATTAATCTGGCGCGGCTGGTCGAAGCCGGAAAGTTTCCGCTGACGGCGCCGGCGGATATTGAGCTGGGCGTGAAGCAGCTGATTACCCTGCCAGGAATTGGGCGCTGGACGGCGAACTATTTTGCCTTACGCGGCTGGCAGGCAAGCGATGTATTTTTACCCGATGATTATCTGATTAAACAGCGATTTCCTGGCATGACCCCCGCCCGGATCCGCCGCTACGCGGAGCGCTGGCAGCCCTGGCGTTCTTATGCGCTGTTGCACATCTGGTACAGCGACGGCTGGCTGCCGCTCAATCCAGGCTGAATCAGTTAATCGCAAAATAACCGCTATGCAGCAGCATGGTCAGCGGCTGCGGTGCGCTGATGGTTTCCCCATAAATCAAATCGATACCAATACCGGAAAGGGTATCCATCACCATTGGCGAATCCGCCGGACCTGCTATGGCTTGTAGCGCCAGGCGCTGCGCATGGCCGTGAAGAATGGTCACCATCATTTCGTCCATCAGGTTGCAATGTACGTTCTTGATAAGCTCGCTATCGATAATGAGATAACTGAAGACCTGACGGCTGAGGTTGTCAAAAATATGCAGATCCCGGCCCGTGGCGGCCAGAATCAAATGGCAGCCCCGGTCACGAAGGCGCTGCAGATTTTTGTGTACGTGTTCGTGTTCGCTCAGCAATGAATCGCTGTTGATTTGCAGATGCAACAGCCGACCGGGGAGCGGGCTGCTATCCAGCATGGCAATCAGTTCATCGATAAAAACATCGCTTGCAAGCCCGGCAGGAGAGAGCGGAAGCGCAATGCCAAAACCTTTCTGCGCAAACTGCGCCGCAAATTGACGGAAGAATTCGTTGAACATCCGCCGGTCAAGCGCATGCTGTAACTCGTTCTCAACAAGCCCGCTGCGGAAGCTCTGTTCTTCTATAGCTTCGCCTTCGCTATTCCAGAGCCTGAGCGACAGCAGCCAGAAGCTGGTGGATTCAGGCACACGCGGCGGCACTACGGCCTGGGCAAGCATCAGAATCGGGTTTTCATTGATGATGCGCCACTGTTCATCTATAGCCAGCACGCTGCGGTTTTTCTGCAGATTATGCTGCTGCACTTCAAAAACGGTAACGCGTCCGCGGCCGCTGTTCTTCGAGGCATAGCAGGCGATATCCGCCTGGGATAAAACTTCCGAGGCGACTTTGTTGTCGGCATCAATCTGGGTGATCCCGGCGCTGGCGCCGATGCGGTGCAGATGGCCGTCCCAGACGAAGTGATAGTCGTTGATGGTATTGATAATACGCTCAGAAATATAGCGAGCGTTATCCGTTGAGCAATCCGGCAGCAGCAGGCCGAACTCATCGCCGCCAAGCCTTGCGAGGAAGTCGCCGGTGCGCAGCATGCTCAGCATCAGGGAGGAGAGTTCACGCAGCAGCGCATCCCCGGCGGCGTGACCGGCGGTATCGTTAACCGCTTTGAACCTGTCGAGATCGATAAATACCAGCGCATGGCGCTGACGGTTTTCGCCTGCGCTTTGCAACAGGCGCTTGAGATGATTTTCAAAACTTACGCGGTTGGCAAGGTGCGTCAGGCTGTCGTGCGAGGCGCTGTAGCTAAGCTGTTTGAGCATCTTGCGCGACTCGGTAACATCCTGAATAACGAGCACCGAACCGATACTTTGTCCGTCTAACGTCGTCAGCGGCGTCACGTTGTAATGAATGTCATAGCTGCCGCCGTTACGGCAGTGGAGCACCACATCCTGTTCAATAGCCATCCGCGAAAAATCGCCGCTGTGGATGTTTTCCAGCGCAGGACCGGCATCGCCAAAGGTAATGCGTAATATCGTAAGGATATGCTGGCCAATCGCTTCATCCTGCGGCCAGCCGCTGAGTTTCTCCGCTATCGGGTTCATAAAGGTGACGTTCATGTCGATATCGGTACAAATCACCGCCTCGCCGATAGAGTCCAGCGTGATATGCAGGCGCTCTTTTTCCTGATACAGGGCTTCGTTAAGCTGCTTGACCTCGGTCATATCAATATTGATACCGAGCAGACGCTCCACATCGCCGTTTTTATTCAGCACCCGGTTGGCCAGAGAACGGATATGACGAATGCCGTCTGCAACTTTTATGCGGTATTCCAGCTTGAACGGCATGCGCGCCCGCAACGATTCACGCACAATTTTTTCAGTTTGCGGCAGATCTTCAGCGATGATGCACTCCGCCCAGAGTTTGTAGCTGGGTTTCACGTGCGGCTGCACCTCGTAGAGATCAAACATGCGTTTGTCCCAGCTAATCACATCGCTTGCCAGATCCCATTCCCAGATGCCGATACCGCCAGCTTCGTTCGCCAACGTGATGCGTTCCATCAGGCGCTTATTAACCCATTCGGTGTGTTTGAGATCGTTGATATCTTCTATCTGGGCTATCAAATAAAGAGGAGAACCGTCGATATCGCGAACCACCGAAACCGCCAGCAGGGCCCACACCAGATCTCCTTCGCTGGTGTAATAGCGCTTCTCCATTGAATAGCTGTTGATATCGCCTGCGAGCAGCATCTCAAGCTGGTGAAGATCGGCGTGCAGGTCTTCCGGATAGGTTATCTGCTGGAAGGTCAGCGCGTGTAGCTGATCTGCCGTGTAGCCCAGGAAGTTGCTCAGGGATTTATTAACCTGAATCCACTGGCCTTCGATGGACACCAGCGCCATGCCGATGGCGGAATACTCCATCGCATTACGAAAACGTGCCTCGCTCCCGATGATATGTTTGCGCTCTTCGCGAAAGGAATACATCACCATTGTCATAACGTTGAGCGGGAGCAAAATCATCAGGAAGGGGAGCCACTGAGAATTATCCACCATCATCAGCTGTGGCATCGCCATCGAAATGCCGTTGGTGGTCATCATTAAAGAGACGCCCATCAGCGTGGCGAGAAAAATGATAAAGGCTTCCAGACGCGGCAGCCGAATAGCGCTCCACATCAGGAGAACGATAATAAAGGTGAAGGGCCAGGGGATAAAGCGTAGTACGAGGTAACTCAGCGCCAGGGTGATAATAAAGGTAATCACCGCCTCGAGTAGCAGTTTCTGGTTATAAGGTCGCCAGAAATAACGAGGCTTAATGAGCAGACCTGCCGGAAGCAACGCCAAAGCCCCGATGGCCTCGGAAAGCACCCAGACGAAGAACATTTTTGCCGCGCCGTCGCCTTCAGGACCAGCCAGCCAGACGACCAGCAAGCCGCTCACAATGGGCGGCACTACCGCGCTATAAAAAGCAAGGCGCATCCAGTCGTTGAGGTTCTGCAAAGGCTGTTGCGCGGGCAAAAAGCGGCGCATGAGCGTTGCCGTCATCAAAGCCTGAATAACATTGATGACGGTGAAAAATAGATTTATTTCTTTTAAAGGAGACAAAAATGCCGTGGCAGCCACGCTGCCCGCTGAGCAAAAAACGGCTAGCAGGGGCCACAGACGCGGCGGGTTACGAAAAAAAGCGACTGCCATCACCGAGGTTGGAAACCATAACGGTGCCAGCAGGTTACCTGCGGAGGTTAGCTTGAGTGAGTAAAAAGTAAAAATAAAGCTCAATAACCCCAGACCCGGCAGGAGCAACCTGGGTGAAGTAGTGCCCTGCTTATGTATATTATTTTTGGTCATTCCCGCGAAATCCGTTAAGGCAATGCCGCCAGGTGCATGCCCGGATGCAAAAATAGAATAGGTCGGTTTATGCTAGTACAAACAATTTACAATTCCTATGGCGTCCGCTCATAATTTAACATCAACATGTTATAAAAAATGCGGTGGTTCTGAGCTTATTTTCATTTATGCCGTCGGCATGCTATTTCCCGGTGAAAACCCTGCTGCAAACCAGCGTTATCAGGCCCTGCTGGCGCGTTGCTTGCGCAAAATCTTCCGTGGATAACCATTATTCTGGTATCACCCGGCGGTTAACCCTATAATTGCCGCGTTTGACGCTTCCCGCGTCGCCCTTCCTTAACATTAAGTCTACAAGGCTCGTTAACAACATGACTGACAAGTCCCATCAATGCGTCATCATCGGGATAGCCGGCGCATCGGCTTCAGGAAAAAGTCTCATTGCCAGTACCCTGTATCGCGAACTGCGCGATCAGGTCGGTGACGAACACATTGGTGTTATTCCAGAAGATAGTTACTACAAAGATCAAAGCCATCTGTCGATGGAAGAACGCGTTAAAACCAACTATGACCACCCCAGCGCGATGGACCACAATCTGCTGTTCCAGCACCTGCAAATGCTGAAGTCCGGCAAAGCCATTGAGCTGCCGGTGTACAGTTATGTGGAGCACACCCGCACCGCTAACACCGTTCACCTGGTGCCGAAAAAAGTCATTATTCTGGAAGGGATTTTGTTACTGACGGATGCCCGGCTGCGTGAAGAGATGAACTTCTCTATTTTTGTCGATACGCCGTTAGATATCTGCCTGATGCGCCGCATGAAGCGCGATGTCAACGAGCGTGGCCGGTCGATGGATTCGGTGATGGCCCAGTATCAAAAGACCGTTCGCCCCATGTTTTTGCAGTTTATTGACCCTTCTAAACAGTACGCCGATATCATCGTACCGCGTGGGGGCAAGAACCGCATTGCTATCGATATTCTGAAAGCGAAAATTAGCCAATTCTTTGAATAATCTCATCGTCTGATGGCCCGCAGCGGGCGTGCTTTTATGGACGAGAGTCCGGAACACGCTCGCAAAATGCAATGAATTTCCTGTAATTATCTGTCGTTCCGTGGATATCTGTGGCCCGGTGTGGCAGGGTAAACATAACTGTGCCTGATAAGGAGAATCTGCGATGCGTTTGTGTGACCGTGATATTGAAGCCTGGCTTGATGACGGGCGTTTAACGATTACTCCTCGTCCACCGGTTGAGCGCATTAACGGCGCGACCGTTGATGTACGCCTGGGAAATAAATTCCGCACCTTCAGCGGGCATACTGCGCCATTCATCGACCTTAGCGGTCCGAAAGATGAGGTTACCGAAGCGCTGGAACGCGTGATGAGCGACGAAATCGTGCTTGGCGAGGGCGAAGCGTTCTTCCTGCATCCGGGTGAGCTGGCGCTGGCGGTTACGCTTGAGTCGGTCAAGATACCTGCCGATCTGGTGGGCTGGCTGGATGGCCGTTCCTCGCTGGCTCGCTTAGGGCTGATGGTCCACGTTACCGCGCATCGTATCGATCCGGGCTGGCATGGCTGCATTGTGCTTGAGTTCTATAATTCCGGTAAATTACCCCTGGCTTTACGCCCGGGTATGATGATCGGTGCGCTGAGCTTCGAACCTCTTTCTGGTCCCGCCGCACGCCCTTATAATCGCCGCCAGGATGCGAAGTACCGCGACCAGCAGGGTGCCGTAGCCAGTCGTATTGATAAAGACTGAGTTAACGCCCGTAAGAGGATGCTATGAGACGATTGTTAACCGCGCTGATGATTTTGCTGGTTGTGATAGTAGTCGGCCTGTCTGCGTTGGTCCTGTTGGTCAATCCCAACGATTTTCGCGCTTATATGGTACGCCAGGTAGAGCAGCGTAGCGGTTACCAGCTCACCTTAGACGGGCCTTTGCGCTGGCATGTCTGGCCGCAGCTCAGCATTTTGTCCGGGCGAATGTCGCTGACGGCCCCCGGCGCGTCCCAGCCGCTGGTCAGTTCAGATAACATGCGCCTTGATGTGGCGCTTTGGCCGTTGCTTTCGCACCAGCTTCAGGTTCACCAGGTCATGCTCAAGGGCGCGGTCATTCAGCTCACTCCGCTTAGCGAAGAGCGTAAGCCTGAAGATGCTCCGGTAGGCCCTGCGGGGAACAATCCTCCCGTACCGGAAAACGAACCCGGCTGGTCTTTTGCTATCGCCAGGCTCAAAGTTGCCGATAGCGTGCTGGTCTTCCAGCATGACGACGACGAACAGATCGCCGTGCGTAATATCAACCTGGAAATGGAACAGGATGATAAAAAACAGGCCCACGTGGAGTTCAGCAGCCGCATCAATCGCGACCAGCGCGATCTGTATTTGTCGCTGGTTGCCGATCTGGACGCGAGCGCTTTCCCACAGAAACTGAACGCAACGATTTCTCAGCTTAATTATCAGCTTCAGGGTGCCGATTTACCCAACGCGGGCATTACAGGCGGCATCACGCTACAGGCGAACTGGAATCGGGCAGAGAAAAAACTCGATCTGAACAACCTGCAGCTCACCGCTAATGACAGCGATCTGCGGGGCAAGGCGAGCGTGGTTCTGGGAGAAAAACCGCGGTGGGCGGCAGATCTGAACGCGGTTAATCTGGATCTGGACAAGCTGGTAGCGGCAACGGCGACGACAAACACCACGGCGGCGCAGCGCGGCCAGCAGCAGAATACATTGCCGCGCCCGGTTATTGCCACCGCCGGACAAGAGACTTCCTATCGCAATCTACGCGACTTCAGCGCGCAGGTTTCCGTCGCGGCGAAAAGCGTGCGCTGGCGCGGGCTTGAGTTTACCAACGTTCGCTCCACCATTAGCAATGATTACGGCCTGCTTAAGATTACCGAACTGGCAGGGCAGTTTGGCAAAGGAAGTATGTCCTTGCCGGGCGAGCTTGATGCGCGCGATGACGTACCGCGTCTGGCCTTCCGCCCGCAGATAGACGCTATTGAAATTGCCCCTGTGCTTACCGCTTTCGACTACCCGATAACCTTATCAGGCCAGCTTTCAATGCAGGGCGAATTCAGCGGCGACAAGCTGGATGCCGAAGCATTTCGTCGTTCATGGCAGGGGGAGGCGAACATTACGATGACCAACTCTCGTTTGCAGGGGATGAACTTCCAGCAGCTGATTCAACAGGCCGTTGAACGCAGCAATAGCGACGTGAAGGCGCAGCAAAGCTACGAGAACGTAACCATGCTGGATCATTTTACCGCTGCGGCCACGCTGGACAAGGGCCAACTGGCCCTGCATAAAATGAACGGCAACTCTTCGCTGTTAACGCTGACAGGCGAAGGATCTATGGATCTCGTAAAAGAGGTGTGTGATACCCGCTTTGCTGTGAAGGTGACTGAAGGCTGGAAAGGAGACAGCAAGCTTATCACCATGCTAAAAGAGACGCCGATCCCGCTGCGGGTTTATGGCCCGTGGGCGCAGCTGAACTACAGCCTGCAGGTTGACCAGCTGCTGCGAAAACAGCTTCAGGAAGAGGCGAAGAGCCGCCTGCAACAGTGGGTGGATCGTAATAAAGACAGCAGCAAGGCAAAAGATGTGAAGAAGCTGCTGGACAAGCTTTAGCTCAGGAAAGCGGTGAATGGCGGCTTGCGCTTATGCACTCTGCAAATGCCGGATAACATCGCAGGTCGGGTAAGCGCTAGCGCCCCCGACCTGCCCAAAACTACACCTCGTAATCCATCCCTTCCTCTTCCACCAGCGGCACAATCTGTACCCGCTGCACGCGGTGGCTTTCAACCTGTAACGTTTTCAGCTGATAGTGACCTACCTGAACGGTTTCTCCGGCGACAGGTATTCGCTGAAGATATTCCATCAGCAGGCCAGCGATGGTGTGATAGTTACGCTTGTCATCGAGCGGCAGCGGAATGTACTGCACTAAATCCTCCAGCGGCATGTGGCCATTTGCCGTCCAGGTGCCGTCCGGGTTTTTCTGAATGTCGTGACGGGCATCAATATCTTCAGCTTCGTTAGGCAGATTGCCGGCGATAGTCTCCATGACGTCGCTTAACGTCACAACCCCTTCAACCGAACCAAACTCATCCACTACAAATGCGAAGTGCGTACGCGCGTTGCGGAACTGTTCCAGCGCTTGCAGAAGCGGCAGCGTTTCAGGGAAGACGAGCGGCTGGCGAATTAACGTTTCGAGATTGAGCGGCTCGCCTCGCAGAGATTGCGTAAGCAAATCGATGATGTGCACCACGCCGAGCACCTCATCGCCGTCATCGGTTATCACTATGCGGGTGTGCTGATTTTTTTCGACGATCTCGCGTATATGCTCGTCCGGCTCCGTAAACTTCACCTGCTCCACGTCATGACGTGAAGTCATGATGCTGCTGACGGTACGCTGGTTGAGATTCAGCACGCGCTCAATCATCAGACGCTCTTGCGGATTAAAAATCCCGCTCTGCCGATCGTTATCGGCAATCAGCGATGACGTCTGAGCACCAAGCTCCGCTGCTTCTTTTTTGCCGTTGAGCAACCTTAATACGGCTTCGGCGGTGCGCTGACGCAAAGACTGGTTTGCCGACAGAAAGCGGCGGCGGTTGAAAATGGCCAGCTGGTTTAGCGACTCTATCAATACCGAGAAACCAATTGCGGCATAGAGGTAGCCTTTCGGGATGTGGTAGCCAAAACCGTCCGCCACCAGGCTAAAGCCAATCATCAAAAGAAAGCTCAGGCACAAAATAACGATAGTCGGATGGCTGTTCACAAAACGCGTCAGGACTTTGCTGGCAAGCAGCATCAGGCTGATGGCAATAATGACCGCGGCCATCATCACGGCAAGATTATCCACCATCCCAACGGCGGTAATCACCGAATCGAGAGAAAATACCGCATCAAGAACGACAATCTGCGCGACGACGGGCCAGAAACGAGCGCCGCGCCGCTGCGTTTGCGCTTCGCGATCTTTTCCTTCCAGCCGTTCGTTAAGCTCCATCGTCGCTTTGAAAAGCAGAAATAGCCCGCCTGAAAGCATGATCAAATCGCGGGCGCTAAAGCTAAAACCTCCTGCGGTAAAAAGGGGCGCGGTGAGCGTCACAAGCCAGGAAATAGACGCTAACAGCAGCAGGCGCATGAGCATGGCAAGAATAAGCCCGGTGACGCGAGCGCGGTCACGAAGTGCGGCGGGAAGTTTCTCGGCAAGGATGGCGATAAACACCAGGTTATCAATGCCCAGCACCAGCTCGATAACAACCAGCGTAACCAGCCCGGCCCAAATTGATGGATCGGCAATCCATTCCATATAGCTTTATACACCTTCTTTTATTGATGGCAGGTTTAAGCAGTAAAGTATGACAAAAATCACCGTGAAAGGATGGATAATCATCCGCTAAAGCGCAACGGCATCCTGAGATTAATCTTAGCTAATATCCGCGACCAGCGTTTTTTGCGGTATATATCCATTGAATAGCCATGGTTAATAATTAGAAAAGGAACAAAATGGTTCAGCGATATGTATTTATTATGACAGAATATATATGAGATATATCTGTATATGTTCCCGCCACTACTCTGAATGAAATTTTTGTCAATATAAAGAAAATCCTAAAACCAGAATTTTGCGGCGTTAATATTATTCTTAAAAGTATCTGTATTCCCGGCAGGCGCCTTGCCTGTATTTGGGTTAGCTGTAACAATCAATCGCAGTGTCTGGCAATGAATGTATTTTTATAATTAGTTAGTGTGGCACTTTAGCGCTTCATTACTCGTAACTGTGCCTTATGGATAAATAGATACAGATTTATCTCAGGAGCGGTGTCCTCTTATTATCTGCTGTTGTTTCAGTGGGTTGGTGCCTGTAAGCCAAGGGCGGTAGCATGCCTGAAGGCAAGAGTTTAAGCCTCAATTATTCTGTCAATAGGATGTCGGGAAATAAGCAAATTTTAGGATTGATACCAGTTATTAGCGCAAGCCAGGACGCGCAATTTTCTGCTGCGGCCATTCGGTAATTGGTCGCTTATTTTATTCGCACAGGATAATTACTCTGCCATAGTGATAAATACTCAATGATAAAATACAAACTTAAGTTGATGCCTTTATTGGTATCGGTAACCCTGATGAGCGGTTGCACAGTCCTTCCCGGTAGCAATATGTCGACGATGGGAAAAGATGTTATCAAGCAGCAGGATGCAGATTTCGATCTGGATCGTATGGTTAACGTTTATCCGTTAACGCCGCGGCTGGTTGAACAATTACGCGTGCATCCCGCCGTTGCGCAGCCAAATATGTCTCTGGACCAGGAGATATCAGCTTACCAGTACCGTGTCGGGCCGGGAGATGTGCTTAACGTCACCGTCTGGGATCACCCAGAATTGACCACCCCGGCCGGCCAGTATCGTAGCTCAAGCGATGCCGGCAACTGGGTGCAGTCTGATGGCACCGTGTTCTATCCCTATGTGGGCAAAATAAAAGTGACCGGCAAAACCCTTGCCGAAATTCGTAGTGATATTACCGGCCGCCTTGCGAAGTACATTGCTGACCCGCAGGTGGACGTTAATATCGCCGCCTTCCGCTCGCAAAAAGCCTATGTCTCAGGCCAGGTAAATAAATCCGGCCAGCAGGCGATTACCAACGTTCCGCTGACGATCCTTGATGCCATCAACGCCGCAGGCGGCCTGACCGACGCTGCCGACTGGCGCAACGTGGTGCTGACGCACAACGGCCAGGAAAAACATATCTCATTGCAGGCGCTAATGCAGAACGGCGATCTGAGCCAGAACCATCTGCTGTATCCGGGCGACATTCTGTTTGTACCGCGCAACGACGACCTGAAAGTCTTTGTGATGGGCGAAGTGAAGAAACAAACCACCCTGAAAATGGACTTCAGCGGCATGACGCTGACCGAAGCGCTTGGCCAGGCGGAAGGGCTGGATATGACCTCGTCTAACGCCAGCGGCATCTTCGTTATTCGTCCGTTGAAAGGGCAGCAGGGCGGCAAGATCGCCAACATTTACCAGCTCGATATGTCCGATGCGACCTCGCTGGTGATGGGCACTGAATTCCATCTGCAGCCTTACGACGTGGTGTATGTCACAACCGCACCGGTAACGCGCTGGAACCGCCTGATCAACCAGCTGCTGCCAACCATCAGCGGTGTTCGTTATATGACGGATACAGCCAAAGATATCCATACATGGTAACGCCCTATGTTTAATAAAATTCTTGTGGTGTGCGTGGGGAATATTTGCCGATCGCCAACCGGCGAACGCCTGCTCAGAACTTACCATCCCGCGCTGACGGTTAACTCAGCGGGACTGGGGGCGTTAGTGGGGAAGGGGGCCGATGCCAGCGCTGCTCGCGTGGCGCAGGAGCACAACCTTTCCCTGGATGGTCATTGCGCACAGCAGGTTTCAGGCCGGATGTGCCGCGATTACGATCTCATCCTCACGATGGAAAAACGCCATATTTCCGCAATCTGCGAAATGGCGCCTGAGATGCGCGGCAAAGTGATGCTCTTTGGTCACTGGGATGCGGAGCGGGAGATTCCCGATCCTTATCGCAAAAGTCGCGACGCTTTCGAAGCGGTCTTCGACCTTCTCGATCTTTCCGCCCAAAAGTGGGCTAACGCACTCAACGCTCATCAGGGATAACAATGACTGACAAAGTACATCGTTCGGGCGCCCCGACCGAGGGCAATGACGAAATCGATATTGGCCGTCTGTTCGGCACCGTTCTTGAAGCCCGCTGGTGGGTGCTTGGCATCACGGCGGTCTTCGCGCTGCTGGCCTTGGTTTACGCCCTGTTTGCCACGCCAATCTATAAAGCCGATGCGCTGGTGCAAATCGAACAAAACGCGGGCAATTCGCTGGTTAACGACATCAGCTCCGCGCTTACAAATAAGCCACCGGCTTCCGCCGCTGAGATGCAGTTAATCCAGTCTCGCCTGGTGCTGGGGAAAACCGTTGACGATCTCAATCTTGATATCGCCGTGGCTAAAAACAGCTTCTGGCTGTTCGGTGCCGGCTGGGACCGCCTTCATGGACGCCAGAATGACACGGTAAAAGTCTCCGATTTCACTCTGCCTGCGGGCGCGGGCAAAGACATCTTTACCGTTGAGGTGCTTAGCCCAACCCAGTACCTGCTGACCAGCGACAACGGTTTTAGCGCCAAAGGGCAGGTTGGACAGACGCTGAACAAAAACGGCGTTTCTATGAAGGTGGACGGCATTAAAGCGCAGGTGGGCGATACCTTTACCGTCACCAAATACTCCACGCTCGGCATGATTAATCAGCTGCAGGGCAATCTCACCGTGGCGGAAAACGGTAAAGATACCGGCGTGCTGAGCCTCTCTTATACCGGTGAAGATAAAGATCGGATCCGCGTCATCCTCGACAGCATCACCCGTAACTACCTGGAGCAGAACGTTCAGCGTAAATCGGAAGAGGCGGCGAAGAGCCTTAAATTCCTCGCTGAACAGCTACCGGAAGTGCGTAGCCGTCTGGACGCGGCAGAAAACAAACTGAACGCCTACCGCCAGCAGCAGGACTCGGTGGATTTGTCGCTGGAAGCGAAATCTGTCCTCGACACCATGGTTAACATTGATGCGCAGCTTAATGAGCTGACCTTCAAAGAAGCGGAAATCTCTAAGCTCTATACCAAAGCTCACCCGGCTTACCGCACGCTGCTGGAAAAACGTCAGACGCTGGAAGATGAAAAAGCCCGTCTGAACGGTCGCGTTACCGCCATGCCGAAAACGCAGCAGGAGATCGTGCGTTTAACCCGCGACGTGGAATCCGGCCAGCAGGTTTATATGCAGCTGTTGAATAAACAGCAGGAGCTGAAAATTACCGAGGCCAGCACCGTGGGCGATGTGCGCATCGTTGATTCGGCAATTACCCAGCCTGGTATCGTTAAGCCGCAGAAGGCCCTGATTGTGCTGGGCGCCATTATTCTTGGCCTGATGTTGTCAATTGTTGGGGTGCTGCTGCGTTCCCTGTTCAACCGCGGTATCGAAAGCCCGGCGGTGCTGGAAGATGCGGGGCTTAACGTTTACGCCAGCATTCCGCTGTCCGAATGGCAGAAATCCCGCGACCACGCCACCGCGCGTAACGTCAAAGGGGCGAAGCGCAATAAACAAAGCCAGCTACTGGCGGTGGGGAATCCTACGGATCTGGCGATTGAAGCCATCCGCAGCCTGCGTACCAGCCTGCACTTTGCCATGTTGCAGGCGCCCAACAACGTTCTGATGCTGACCGGGGTAAGCCCGTCCATCGGTAAAACATTCGTCTGCGCCAACCTTGCTGCGGTGATTAGCCAGACCAACAAGCGCGTGCTGCTTATCGACTGTGATATGCGCAAAGGCTATACCCACGAGCTGTTGGGCACCACCAACGTAAACGGCCTTTCCGATGTGCTGTCCGGCCAGGGGGATATCTCGTGCTGCGCGCAGAAAACGTCGGTGCCTGATGTCGACCTCGTCCCGCGCGGGCAGGTGCCACCGAATCCTTCCGAGCTGCTGATGAGCGATCGCTTTGGCGAGCTGGTGAAGTGGGCAAGCGAACACTATGACCTGGTGCTGATTGATACTCCGCCAATTCTTGCCGTTACCGACGCCGCCATTGTTGGCCGTCACGCAGGCACCACGCTAATGGTGGCGCGTTATGCGGTAAACACGTTGAAAGAGGTGCAGACCAGCCTCAGCCGCTTCGAGCAGAACGGCATCCATGTGCGCGGCGTGATACTCAACTCCATCTTCCGTCGTGCGGCAGGGTATGAGGATTACGGCTACTACGAGTACGAATATAAATCTGATTCTAAATAAGATGATTGACCCTCACCCTCTCCCTGAAGAGGGAGAAGGCGAGGGGCTGTTTCTCATCAACGAGACTTTTTTGGGGAATGTCATGAATAACACTACATTGCGCCCGCTGATTTCTATTTATATGCCTACCTGGAATCGTCAGCAGTTGGCCATTCGCGCCATCAAATCCGTGCTGCGCCAGGATTTTGCCAACTGGGAAATGATCATCGTTGATGACTGTTCCTCCTCCTTTGAGCAACTTCAGCTTTTTGTTGAAGAGCTTAACGACCAGCGCGTGCGCTATATCCGTAACGACTATAACTCCGGTGCCTGTGCGGTGCGCAACCAGGCTATCCGTCAGGCAACGGGTAAGTTTATTACCGGTATTGACGACGACGATGAATGGACGCCGAATCGCCTGTCAGTATTTCTGGAACACAAGCATCAGCTGGTAACGCACGCTTTCCTGTATGCGAACGACTATGTTTGCGAAGGGCAGGTTTATTCGCAGCCGACCAGCCTGCCGCTCTACCCAAAATCGCCATATTCCCTGCGGCTGTTTTTTAAGCGCAACATTATTGGCAATCAGGTTTTCACCTTTGCCGATCGCTTTAAAACCTGCCTGTTTGATACGCAGCTGGCGGCGGCGCAGGATTACGATATTTTCCTGCGCATGGTGGTGGAGTACGGCCAGCCGTGGAAAGTGGAAGAAGCCACGCAAATTCTGCATATCAATCACGGCGAAATGCAGATCACCAAATCGCCTAAAAAGTTCGCGGGTTATTTTCACTTCTATCGCAAGCATAAGGATAAATTTGATCGCGGCAGCAAGAAATATCAGCTCTTTACGCTCTACCAGATCCGCAACAAGCGTATGTCTTTACGTACGCTGATGGCGCTGTTGACCGTGCGCAATACCAAGCGTCTGGCCGATGGGCTGCGGGGGAAATAATCGTGCTTGAAGATCTGCGCGCAAACTCCTGGAGCCTTCGCCCGTGCTGCATGGTGCTGGCCTATCGCATCGCCCATTTTTGTTCGGTGTGGCGCAAGAAAAACGTCCTGAACAATATCTGGGCGGCGCCGGTACTGCTGCTCTACCGCCTGGTGACCGAATGCCTGTTTGGCTATGAAATCCAGGCCGCAGCCACTATTGGGCGACGTTTTACCATCCATCACGGCTACGCCGTCGTTATCAATAAGTTCGTGGTCGCCGGGAATGATTTCACTATCCGTCACGGCGTAACCATCGGTAACCGCGGGCAAAGCCTGGCCTGCCCGGTGATTGGCAACGGCGTCGAACTGGGCGCCAATGTCATCATCATTGGCGATATTACGCTTGGCAATAACGTCATCGTGGGTGCGGGTAGCGTGGTATTGGATAGCGTGCCGGACAACGCGCTGGTGGTGGGTGAGAAAGCGCGAGTTAAGGTAATTAAATGAATATTATGCAATTTAATGTGCGCCTCGCTGAAGGGGGTGCCGCGGGAGTGGCGCTTGACCTGCACCAGCGCGCCCGCGAAGCTGGACTCTCTTCGCGCTTTATTTATGGCTACGGAAAAGGCGGTAAGAAAAGCGCCAGCCACGACAGGTTTGCCGACGTGGAAAAACATACCCCGCGTCTGACGTCGATTGCCAATATCATCCTGTTCCGCTTCTTCAATCGCGATCCGTTTGGCAACCTGAACAAGCTTTATCGCAAAGTCACCCGTACAGACGGTCCGGTCGTGCTGCATTTTCATGTGGTACACAGCTACTGGCTGAACCTTGAAGAGATGGTGACGTTTTGCCTGCGTGTAAAATCCCATAAGCCGGACGTGACTTTTGTCTGGACGCTGCACGACCACTGGAGCATTACCGGGCGCTGCGCCTTCCTCGACGGCTGTGAAGGCTGGAAAACCGGCTGCGCAAAATGCCCGACGCTGAACAACTACCCGCCGGTTAAGGTTGACCGCGCTCATCTGCTGGTAGACACCAAACGGCAGTTATTCCGCGAAATGCTGGCGCTGGGCTGCCATTTTATCTCGCCAAGCCAGCACGTAGCCGATGCCTTTAACCAGATCTACGGGACAGGGCGCTGCAAAATCATCAATAACGGCATTGATGTGGCAACCGAGGCGATTCTCGCCGAGCTGCCTTTAACCCAGCTAAGCCATGAAAAGCCAAAAGTAGCGGTAGTGGCGCACGACCTGCGCTACGACGGCAAAACTAATCAAAAGCTGGTACAGGCCATAATGGCGCTGGGTAACGAGATTGAACTGCACACCTTCGGCAAATTCTCGCCGTTTAACGGTCCGAACGTGGTGAACCACGGCTACATGACCGACAAGAAAGCGCTCATGAGCGAGCTTAACGAAATGGACTCGCTGGTGTTCAGTTCAAAAGTGGATAACTACCCGCTGATCCTGTGCGAGGCGCTGTCCATTGGCGTGCCGGTGATTGCGACGCAAAGCGAAGCCGCAGACGAAGTGCTGAGTAAGGTGGGCGGCAAAACGTTCAGCGAGGCTCAGGTGCTGGAGCTGGTGAAATTGCCGAAAGCCAGCCTTGCTCAGCAGGTGTTCGGCATGGATTTGCCGGGCTTTAAAACCACAAGCCGCAGGGCTTACAGCGGACAACAGATGCTGGAGGAATATGTCTCGTTCTATCAGAATCTGTAGCTATCTGCTGTTACCGTTCATCTATCTGGTGGTCAACATCAAGCTGGCCTCGCTGGGAGAAAGTTTCCCGATAACGATAGTGACCTTCTTACCCGCCATCCTCTTTTTGTACATTGAACGTATCAGCGTCAAAAAACTGATGATTGCGCTGGGCATCGGCGCCGGGTTAACCGTTTTTAACTATATCTTCGGCCAGTCGCTGAATGCCGGCAAGTATGTCACCTCGACATTACTGTTTGTTTATATCGTGCTCATCCTGGCCATGACCTGGAGCTGCCGCTTTAAAACTATCTCGCCGCATAATCACCGAAAAATATTGCGGTTATTTTATATTGTCGTCGGCATTATTGTGGCGCTGGCGGCGGCGGAAATGGCGCAGATTATTCTCACCGGTGGCAGCAGCCTGCTTGAGAAAATTTCGAAGTTTCTTATTTACAGTAACAGCTACGTGCTGAACTTTATTAGCTTTGGCGGCCGGCGGACTACGGCCCTTTATTTTGAACCCGCATTTTTTGCTCTGGCATTAATCTCAATTTGGCTCAGCATTAAACAGTTCGGTATCAAAACGCCAAAAACTGATGGTATGATTCTTTTAGGGATTATCCTTTCAGGATCGTTTTCAGGGGTGATGACCTTCATCCTGTTTTACCTTCTTGAATGGGCATTCCAGTACCTTAATAAAAATGCCATAAAGAAAAAGTTGCCGCTGGCGATTATTTCTTTAGCAGTGTTTTTAGTAGGGTTAATATTCGCTTTCCCCTATATCGCTACGCGTCTTGGCGATTTAGGCACCGAAGGATCGTCATCCTATTATCGTATTATTGGCCCGCTGGCCATGGTTGGATATTCTCTGACGCATATTGAGGGCGTCGTGCGTTTTGGTTCTTTATATGAATATGTCGCATCATTCGGAATCTTTAACGGTGCGGATGTCGGTAAAACAGTGGACAATGGTCTGTATCTGCTGATTATTTATTTTTCCTGGTTCGCAGTGTTGTTGACGATTTGGTACATGTGGAAAGTCATTAAAATGATGCGCACGGCGTTTGGCCATAATGAAAATTTCCGCGTGCAGCTGTGGCTTTTTACTCCCGTGTCACTGTTTTTTACCGGTTCAATTTTTAGTCCGGAATATGCTTTCTTGATTGTTTGTCCGTTTATTTTACGTAAGGCACTCAAGATAACGAACCGCTGATGAGGCCCACAATCATGTTATTAAGTGTAATCACCGTTGCCTGGAAAAATTTAGCCGGGGTAGAAAAAACCTGGCGCTCGCTGGCTCATCTGGCGCAGGCATCCGACATCGCCTTTGAATGGATTGTGGTTGACGGCAACTCGCAGGACGGCACGGCAGAATTTCTGGAAAATCTCAACGGGCAGTACGGCTTACGCTTCGTCAGCGAGAAGGATAACGGCATCTATGATGCGATGAATAAAGGCATTGATATGGCCCGTGGCCGTTACGCTTTGTTCCTTAATTCCGGTGATATTTTCCACCAGGACATTGCCCAGGTCGCGCGTCAGCTCGCCGCTATGCCTGCCAAAGATAACGCGATGATCATGGGCGATGCCTTATTAGATTTTGGTGACGGAACGAAAATGCAGCGCCGCGCAAAACCCGGCTGCTATATTTATCACAGCCTGCCGGCCAGCCATCAGGCAATATTCTTTCCGCTGGCGGGCCTGCGAAAACATCCCTACGATCTGCAATATAAAGTCTCTTCTGATTATGCGCTGGCGGCCAAAATGTACAAAAACGGCTACGCATTTAAACGCATCAATGGTCTGGTTTCCGAATTTTCTATGGGCGGCGTTTCAACCTCCAATAATATTGAATTGTGCCGCGATGCAAAAAACGTTCAGCGCAAAATATTAGGCGTACCTGGTTTTATCGCTGAACTGTCATTTCAGCTTCGTCTGCGCACGACCGGTAAAGCAAAAGCGCTCTACAACAAAGCGTAATTGCCATAAGGAAATATTATGCAGGAATTAAGCGGCTTCTCCGTACCAAAAGGGTTTCGGGGCGGCAACGGTATTAAGGTTCAGCTATGGTGGGCCGTGCAGGCGACCTTATTTGCCTGGTCACCGCAGGTGTTATACCGCTGGCGCGCATTTTTATTACGCTTATTTGGCGCAAGGATTGGTAAAGGCGTGGTCATTCGCCCGTCGGTGAAAATTACTTACCCATGGAAATTAACGCTTGGTGATTACGCCTGGGTTGGCGATGACGCCGTTTTATATACTCTGGGCGATATCTCCATCGGTGCAAATTCCGTGGTGTCACAAAAGTGTTATTTGTGCACCGGCAGTCACGATTATATGAGCCAGCATTTTGATATTACCGCCACGCCCGTGGTGATTGGCGAAAAATGCTGGCTGGCAACGGATGTTTTTGTTTCACCCGGCGTCACGATTGGTGATGGCACCGTCGTAGGCGCCCGCAGCAGCGTTTATAAATCATTACCGGCGAATGCCGTTTGCCGGGGTAACCCAGCAGTAAAAATACGCGATCGAGCGTAGAAATATTAACAGAGGAAAAATTCATTATGACTAAAGTAGCTCTCATTACGGGTGTAACCGGACAAGACGGCTCCTATCTGGCAGAACTGCTGCTGGAAAAAGGTTACGAAGTGCACGGCATTAAGCGCCGCGCTTCTTCTTTCAACACCGAACGTGTCGATCATATTTATCAGGACCCGCATACCAGCAACCCTAAATTCCATCTGCACTACGGCGATCTGACGGACAGCTCCAACCTGACCCGTATCCTTTCCGAAGTGCAGCCGGACGAAGTGTATAACCTGGGTGCGATGAGCCACGTGGCGGTTTCCTTCGAATCCCCTGAATACACCGCTGATGTGGACGCCATGGGTACGCTGCGTCTGCTGGAAGCCATCCGCTTCCTGGGCCTTGAGAAGAAAACCCGCTTCTATCAGGCTTCCACGTCCGAGCTGTACGGCCTGGTGCAGGAAATCCCGCAGAAAGAGACCACGCCTTTCTATCCGCGCTCTCCATACGCCGTAGCCAAACTGTACGCCTACTGGATAACCGTTAACTACCGTGAATCCTACGGCATGTACGCCTGTAACGGCATTCTGTTCAACCACGAATCTCCACGCCGCGGCGAAACTTTCGTTACCCGCAAAATCACCCGCGCGATTGCCAATATCGCTCAGGGCCTGGAGAAGTGCCTGTACCTGGGCAACATGGACTCCCTGCGTGACTGGGGCCATGCCAAAGACTACGTGAAAATGCAGTGGATGATGCTGCAGCAGGAAACGCCGGACGATTTCGTGATCGCCACAGGCGTGCAGTATTCCGTGCGTCAGTTCGTGGAAATGGCCGCGGCCCAGCTGGGTATCAAGCTGCGCTTTGAAGGCACCGGCGTGGATGAAAAAGGCATCGTGGTTTCCGTCACCGGTCACGACGCGCCGGGCGTGAAGCCGGGCGACGTGATTATCTCCGTGGATCCGCGCTACTTCCGTCCTGCTGAAGTGGAAACCCTGCTGGGCGACCCGACCAAAGCGCACGAAAAACTGGGCTGGAAACCAGAAATCACGCTGCAGGAAATGGTTGGCGAGATGGTGGCAAAAGACCTGGAAGCAGCGAAGAAGCACTCCCTGCTTAAGTCACACGGTTACGAGGTCGCCATCGCGCTGGAGTCCTGAGCATGAACAAAAAACGTATCTTTGTTGCCGGCCACCGCGGGATGGTCGGTTCGGCCATCGTCCGCCAGCTTGCGCAGCGTGATGACGTCGAACTCGTGCTGCGCGGTCGTGATGAGCTGAACCTGCTGGATGCCGCTGCGGTTAACGCCTTCTTTGCCGGAGAAAGTATCGACCAGGTTTACCTGGCCGCCGCAAAAGTGGGGGGTATTGTGGCGAACAATACCTACCCGGCGGATTTCATCTACGAGAACATGATGATCGAGAGCAACATCATTCACGCCGCGCACACGCACAACGTGAACAAGCTGCTGTTCCTCGGCTCATCCTGTATTTATCCGAAAATGGCCAGCCAGCCGATTGCCGAAAGCGAGCTGCTGCAGGGCACGCTTGAAGCCACCAACGAGCCGTATGCGATTGCCAAAATCGCCGGCATCAAGCTGTGCGAGTCCTATAACCGCCAGTTCGGTCGCGACTATCGCTCGGTGATGCCAACGAACCTGTACGGGCCGAACGACAACTTCCACCCGAGCAACTCCCACGTTATCCCGGCCCTGCTGCGTCGCTTCCATGAGGCCACCGAACAGAACACGCCTGACGTGGTGGTGTGGGGCAGCGGCACGCCGATGCGCGAGTTCCTGCATGTGGATGATATGGCGGCAGCCAGTATTCACGTGATGGAGCTGGACCCGGAAGTGTGGGCGGAAAACACCGAGCCGATGCTGTCGCACATCAACGTCGGCACCGGCGTGGACTGCACCATCCGCGAGCTGGCGCAGACTATCGCCAAAGTCACCGGCTACCGGGGACGCGTGGTGTTCGACGCCTCTAAACCGGACGGTACGCCGCGCAAACTGCTGGACGTCACCCGCCTGCGCCGTCTTGGCTGGTATCACGAGATTGCCCTGGAGCCGGGTCTTGCCAGCACCTACCAGTGGTTCCTCGAAAATCAGTCCCGGTTCCGGGGGTAAGCATGTTTCTGAGTCAGGAAGATTTCGCCACCGTGGTCCGCGCTACGCCGCTAATCTCCATCGATCTCGTCGTTGAAAACCTGGCAGGTGAATACCTGCTGGGCCTGCGCACCAATCGCCCGGCCCGGGGCTTCTGGTTCGTGCCGGGCGGACGCGTGCAGAAAGATGAAACCCTGGCCGATGCTTTTGCCCGTTTAACCGTGGCAGAGCTGGGTCAGCGCTTCAGTCCTGAAGAGGGCGAATTTTACGGCGTATGGCAGCACTTCTACGACGACAATTTCTCCGGGCAGGATTTTTCCACCCACTACATCGTGCTCGGCTTCCGCCTGCGGGTGGATGACAAGCAGCTGCGGCTGCCGACCGAACAGCACAAAGATTACTGCTGGCTGACGCCGGAAGCGTTACTGCGTCGCGATGATGTGCACGACAACAGCCGCGCCTACTTCATCAGACAAGGCAAAGGGAAGGTACCCGGTTTATGAAAATTCTGGTCTACGGCATTAACTACTCACCGGAGCTGACCGGTATCGGTAAATACACCGGGGAAATGGTGGAGTGGATGACCAGCCAGGGCCATGAGGTGCGTGTTATCACCGCGCCTCCTTACTATCCGGACTGGAACGTACGCCCGGACTATTCGGCATGGACTTATAAAAAAGAGCAGGGCGCGGCGACCGTCTGGCGCTGCCCGCTATACGTGCCGAAACAGCCTTCCACCTTAAAGCGCCTGCTCCATCTGGGCAGCTTTGCGGTGAGTTCATTCTTCCCGCTGCTGGCGCAACGTGGCTGGAAGCCGGATCGCATTATCGGCGTGGTGCCAACCCTGTTTTGCGTACCGGGCATGCGGTTGCTCGCAAAACTGAGCGGGGCGCGCACGCTGCTGCATATTCAGGATTACGAAGTGGACGCGATGCTCGGCCTGGGCATGGCGGGTAAAGAAAAGGGCAAAGTAGCCCGCCTGGCAAGCCGCTTTGAACGAAGCTGCCTGCATAACGTCGACAATGTCTCGACCATTTCTCGTTCCATGATGAACAAAGCCATCGAGAAGGGCGTTGACCCGAAGCGTGTGATCTTCTTCCCCAACTGGTCGGAAGTGGAGCGTTTTCGCGACGTCACTGAGCAGGAGGCGCTGGCGTTACGTGAAAGCCTGCGGCTGCCTGCGGATAAAAAAATCATTCTGTATTCCGGCAACATCGGGGAAAAACAGGGGCTGGAGACGGTCATTGACGTCGCCGCGCGTTTTGCTGACCAGCCATATCTGTTCGTGATTGTCGGCCAGGGCGGCGGGAAAGCGCGCCTGGAAAAGCTGGTGGCGGAGAAGGAGCTGCACAACGTGGCGTTTCACCCGTTGCAGCCTTACGACGCGCTGCCTGCGCTATTGCGCCTTGCCGATTGCCATCTGGTTATCCAGCGTCGCGGTGCCGCAGACGCCGTGCTGCCGTCCAAGCTGACCAATATTCTTGCCGTTGGCGGCAACGCGGTGATTACCGCCGAGCCGGAAACCGAGCTCGGCCAGCTTTGTGAGCAGTATTCCGGCATCGCCGTGTGCGTGGAACCAGAGTCTGCCGACGCGCTGGCAGCCGGGATTGAACGCTGCCTGCGGTTGCCGGCGCACAACACGGTGGCACGTGAGTATGCCGAACGCACGCTCGAAAAAGAGAACGTGCTGGGTCAATTCATTGCAGCTATATCTCCACAAGATGTCGGGGTTAAATCATGAGTCATTCGCAGCTTTATCCGGTCATTATGGCTGGCGGGAACGGCAGCCGTTTATGGCCGCTGTCCCGCGTGCTTTACCCGAAACAGTTTCTCTGCCTGAAAGGGGAGCTGACAATGTTACAAACCACCATTTGTCGTCTGAACGGCGTGCAGTGTGAAAGCCCGGTGGTAATTTGCAACGAAGAACACCGTTTTATCGTCGCCGAGCAGCTTCGCCAGCTTAACAAGCTGACGGAAAATATCGTGCTGGAGCCTGCCGGACGCAACACCGCACCGGCCATCGCGCTGGCCGCCCTGGCGGCAATTCGCCACCGGCCGGATACCGATCCGCTGATGCTGATCCTCGCCGCCGACCACGTGATTCAGAATGAAGACGCTTTCCGTGACGCGGTGCGTAACGCGCTGCCGTATGCCGAAGCGGGCAAGCTGGTGACCTTCGGCATCGTGCCGGATCTGCCGGAAACGGGTTACGGCTATATTCGCCGTGGGCAGCCGGAGGCCGCCGGTGTGGACGCCGTGGCGTTTAGCGTGGCGCAGTTTGTCGAGAAGCCAGATATAGAAACCGCCCAGGCTTACGTCGCCTGCGGGGAATACTACTGGAACAGCGGCATGTTCCTGTTCCGCGCCGGGCGCTACCTCGAAGAGCTGAAAAAATTCCGCCCGGATATCCTTGAAGCCTGCGAAAAAGCGATGGCCAACGTCGACCCGGATCTGGACTTTGTGCGCGTGGACGAGGCGGCATTCCTGGCCTGCCCGGATGAGTCAATCGACTACGCGGTGATGGAAAAAACCGCCGACGCGGTGGTGGTGCCGATGGACGCAGGCTGGAGCGACGTGGGCTCCTGGTCTTCCCTGTGGGAAATCAGCGCCAAAAGCCCGGAAGGGAATGTGCATCACGGCGATGTTATCAGCCATGAAACCGAAAACAGCTATATCTATGCGGAGTCCGGCCTGGTCACCACGGTTGGCGTAAAAGATTTAGTGGTGGTGCAGACCAAAGACGCCGTGCTGATTGCCGATCGCGATCATGTGCAGAGCGTGAAAAAGGTGGTTGAACAAATCAAGCACGATGGCCGCCACGAGCACCACAATCACCGCGAAGTTTATCGTCCGTGGGGCAAATATGACTCCATCGATTCCGGCGAACGCTATCAGGTAAAACGCATCACCGTGAAGCCGGGTGAAGGTCTCTCTTTGCAGATGCATCACCATCGCGCCGAACACTGGATTGTGGTGGCGGGCACGGCAAAAGTCACCCTTGGCGATGAGGTTAAACTGCTGGGCGAAAACGAATCTATCTACATCCCGCTGGGCGTGACGCACTGTCTGGAAAACCCCGGCAAAATTCCGCTCGACCTGATTGAAGTGCGTTCCGGCACTTATCTCGAAGAGGACGACATCGTCCGTTTTCAGGACCGCTACGGGCGTATTTAACGCGTAAATATTCATTGTTCCCCGCAGCCTGGCGCTGCGGGTTGGGTAACTGTTGCCCGAAGGAGCGAAAACGATGCAAAAACTGACCTGTTTTAAAGCCTACGACATTCGCGGCAGGCTGGGTGAAGAGCTGAACGAAGATATCGCCTGGCGTATTGGCCGCGCCTATGGCGAGTACCTGAAGCCGAAAACTATCGTGCTGGGCGGCGACGTGCGCCTGACCAGCGAAACCCTGAAGCTGGCGCTGGCGCGTGGCCTGCAGGATGCGGGCGTGGACGTGCTGGATATTGGTCTTTCCGGCACCGAAGAAATCTATTTTGCCACCTTCCACCTGGGCGTGGACGGCGGCATCGAAGTGACCGCCAGCCATAATCCGCTGGACTACAACGGCATGAAGCTGGTGCGCAGGGGCGCGCGTCCCGTCAGCGGCGATACCGGCCTGCGCGACGTGCAGCGTCTGGCGGAAGCGAACGACTTCCCGCCGGTGGACGAAGCGAAACGCGGCAGCTACAAACGGATTTCCGTGGCTGAAGCGTACATCGACCACCTGTTCTCCTATATCAACGTGAAGAACATTAAGCCGCTGAAGCTGGTGATTAACTCCGGCAACGGCGCGGCAGGCCCGATTGTCGACGCCATCGAAGCAAGGTTTAAAGCGCTTAACGTGCCGCTGACTTTCATCAAAGTGCATAACACCCCGGACGGCAGCTTCCCGAACGGTATTCCTAACCCGCTGCTGCCGGAATGCCGCGACGATACCCGCAACGCGGTGATCGAGCACGGCGCGGACATGGGCATTGCGTTTGACGGTGATTTCGACCGTTGCTTCCTGTTCGATGAGAAAGGGCAGTTCATCGAGGGCTACTACATCGTTGGCCTGCTGGCGGCGGCATTCCTCGAAAAACAGCCCGGCGCGAAAATTATTCACGACCCGCGTCTGTCGTGGAACACGGTGGATATCGTTGAGCGCGCGGGCGGTAAACCGGTGATGTCGAAAACCGGTCACGCGTTTATCAAAGAGCGCATGCGCGAAGAAGACGCTATCTACGGCGGCGAAATGAGCGCCCACCACTATTTCCGCGATTTTGCTTACTGCGACAGCGGGATGATCCCGTGGCTGCTGGTGACCGAGCTGCTGTGCCTGAAAGGCAAACGGCTTGGCGAGCTGGTGTGTGACCGCATGGCGGCGTGGCCGGCAAGCGGCGAAATCAACAGCAGGCTTGCGGACCCGCAGGCGGCGATTGAACGGGTGCATCAGCATTTTGCGCCGCACGCGGAGGAAATCGACAACACCGACGGCGTGAGCATGGCGTTCGGCGACTGGCGCTTCAACCTGCGCAGCTCCAACACCGAGCCGGTGGTGCGCCTGAACGTGGAGTCGCGTGGCGATGAACGGCTGATGCAGGCCCGGACGCAGGAAATTATGGCGCTGCTGAATCAGTAACCTGGAGGTACGGGATCGCCCTGCATCTGTAGGGTGGCTAAACGAAGCGCCATCCACCGCGAAGTCGCCTGAAAGCGTGGCGGATGGCGCAGGCTTATCCGCCCGGCAAAGGAAGGGGTTCCGAGACCCTTTGAACAAAGGTAAAACGATGACAAATCTAAAAAAGCGCGAGCTGCCAAAAACGAACGCATCGTTAATCTCTATGGTGCAACGTTTCTCAGATATAACCATTATGTTTGTTGGGTTATGGGTGGTGTGTAAGGTCAACGCGTTGCCGTTTTTGTACATGCATCTGCTGATGGCCCTGCTGACTCTCGTTGTATTCCAGATGATTGGCGGCATTACCGATTTTTACCGCTCCTGGCGCGGCGTGAAAATTTCCAGCGAACTGCTTCTGCTGCTACAGAACTGGACCATGAGCCTGATCTTTAGTGCCGGTCTGCTGGCCTTTAATCCTGATTTTGACGGGTCTTTCTGGGTGTACTTTGCCTGGTATGTATTAACCAGCTTCGGCATGGTTGTCTGCCGTTCGTTTATCCGCTTTGGCGCGGGCTGGCTGCGTAATATGGGCTATAACACCCGCCGTATTGCTATCGCCGGCTCCCTGCCCGTTGGCCGTACGCTTGCCAGCAGTTTCCGTAACGAACCCTGGTTAGGTTTTGAAGTGACGGGAGTTTACGACGATATGCAGCCTGCCACCGATCTGGGCGACTATGCCGGTAGCTTCGCGGACCTGGTTGCAGAGGCGCGTTCGGGCCGCATTGATAACGTCTATATCGCGATGGCGATGAGCGAGGAGGCGCGCATTAAGGATCTGGTGCGTGAGTTGACGGATACCACCTGTTCGGTGCTGCTGATCCCGGATGTTTTCACGTTCAATATCCTTAACGCACGTACCGAAGAGGTGAACGGTGTGCCGGTTGTGCCGCTATTTGATACGCCGCTCAACGGGGTTAATCGGGTGCTTAAGCGCCTGGAAGATATCGTCCTCGCATCGATGATTCTGCTGCTGATTTCCCCGGTGTTGCTGTGCATCAGCGTGGCGGTGAAAGCCACTTCCCCCGGACCGGTTATCTTCCGCCAGACCCGTTACGGGATGGACGGCAAGCCGATTAAGGTGTGGAAGTTCCGCTCTATGAAGGTGATGGAGAATGACGCGGTAGTGGTGCAGGCCACGAAAGGGGATAAGCGTATTACCCCGGTCGGTAACTTCCTGCGCCGCACTTCGCTTGACGAGCTGCCGCAGTTTATCAACGTGCTGCTGGGCGGCATGTCGATTGTTGGCCCGCGTCCTCATGCCGTGGCGCATAACGAGCAGTATCGTTCGCTGATTGAAGGCTACATGCTGCGCCATAAGGTGAAGCCGGGCATTACGGGCTGGGCGCAGATTAACGGCTGGCGCGGCGAAACGGACACGCTGGAGAAAATGGAGAAGCGCGTTGAGTTCGACCTGGAGTATATCCGCGAGTGGAGCCTGTGGTTCGACATCAAAATCGTCTTCCTCACCATTTTCAAAGGCTTTGTTAACAAAGCCGCGTACTGAACGAGATGCTCATGAGCCTGAGAGAAAAAACCATCAGCGGCGCCAAATGGTCAGCCCTTGCGACCATCGTTATTATCGGCCTGGGGCTGGTGCAGATGACCGTGCTGGCGCGTATTGTCGACAATAGCGAGTTTGGGCTGTTAACCGTTTCGCTGGTGATTATCGCGCTGGCGGATACGCTGTCAGATTTTGGCATCGCCAACTCCATTATCCAGCGTAAAGAGATAAGCCGCCTTGAGCTGACCACGCTCTACTGGCTGAACGTGGGCCTGGGACTGGTAGTCTGTGCGGTGATGTTTTTGCTGAGCGACTTTATTGCCGGGTTGTTGCATACCCCGGCGCTGTCGCCGCTGATTAAAACCCTCTCTTTCGCCTTTATCGTTATTCCCCACGGCCAGCAGTTTCGCGCTTTAATGCAAAAGGAGCTGGAGTTCTCAAAAATTGGATCTATCGAGACGGTTTCCGTGCTGGCGGGCTTTACGGTAACGGTAAGTACCGCGATGTACTACCCGTTCGCCATGACCGCCATCGTTGGCTACCTGGTGAATACCCTGGTGCGCACCTCTTTATTTAGCTTCTTCGGCCGCAAAATTTACCGCCCCGGCTTCCATTTTTCGCTCAACTCCGTGGGATCAAACCTGAAGTTTGGCGCCTGGCTGACGGCGGACAGTATTATTAACTATCTGAATACTAATCTTTCTACCCTGGTGCTGGCGCGCATTCTGGGAGCGGCAGCAGCCGGGGGCTTTAATCTTGCCTATAATCTTGCGGTTGTGCCGCCCGCTAAACTTAATCCCATCATTACCCGCGTCCTTTTCCCGGCATTCGCCAAAATACAGGATGATACCAATAAGCTACGTGTCAATTACTACAAGCTCGTCTCCATGGTTGGCATCATTAACTTTCCAATACTGCTCGGTTTACTGGTGGTAGCGGATGCTTTTGTTCGCCTGGTGTTTGGCGAACGCTGGCTATTTATCACGCCGGTACTACAACTGCTTTGCGTGGTCGGGCTGCTACGCGCCATCGGTAATCCTGTCGGCTCACTACTGATGGCTAAAGCACGTATGGATATCAGCTTAAAGTTTAACCTGTTTAAAACGGTGTTATTCATCCCGGCCATTTTTATTGGCGGCAAGCTAAATGGCGTGATGGGCGTAACGGCCGGTTTTCTCTCAATACAGATAATCAACACGGTATTGACCTATTTCGTCCTTCTTAAACCGATCCTTGGTTCAAGCTATCGGGAATACATTTACAGCATATGGTTACCTTTCCGCTTATCGCTACCCACAGTGTTGGTGAGCGGCGGGCTGGGATATTTCTTTTCGGGACGCTTGCCGTTTACAGCATTGCTCATTCTTCAGGTGGTTGCGGGTGTCGCAGCATTTGTCCTGATGCTGATCTTTTCTCGCGAACCGCTGGTACTTGAGATTAAGCGTCAGCTGTGCCGCAGCGACAAACTGAAAGTCTTAATGCGTGTTAATTAACCCTTTGACACGCTGTAGTAAATATAACGAGGACACAATGAAATTTCTTATTTTGGGTAATCATACCTGCGGCAACCGCGGCGACAGCGCGATATTGCGCGGCCTGATTGACGCCATTTACACGCTGGATAAGAGCGTGCGGATAGATGTAATGAGTCGCTACCCTGTGAGTTCTGCAAGCCTGCTCGGCCGCCCGGTGATAAGAGATGGTTTGTATGACCATATGAAACAGGCCAATAACGCAGCGGGCGTCATAGGCCGTATAAAGAAAGTGCTGCGCCGTAAATATCAGCACCGCGTACTGCTGGCGAAGGCAACGAAGAACGAACATCTGAGCATGGTCTCTGTACCTAAAGCTTTTACCGATTTCGTTGACCGCCTTGAGCAGTACGACGCCATTATCCAAGTGGGTGGATCGTTCTTTGTCGATCTATATGGTGTATCGCAGTTTGAACATGCCCTGTGCAGTTTTATGGCGAATAAACCCATATACATGATTGGCCATAGCGTAGGTCCCTTTAATGACTCGCAGTTTAATGAACTGGCGCAGCATGTATTTAGCCAGGCTGACGCGGTGGTACTGCGTGAAAGGGTCAGTCGCGATCTGATGGAGCAGGCTGGCATCGACATGCAAAAAGTTGAACAGGGGGTGGATACCGCATGGCTGGTTGACCGCAAGGCGGACGATATCATGCTGGATTATGCTGTTACACACTGGCTTGACATTATTCGTCAGCGCAAAACTGTCGCCATTACGCTTCGCGAGCTGGCACCTTTTGATAAGCGTCTTGGCACCACGCAGCAGGCTTATGAAAAAGCCTTCGCAGCTATCGTCAATCAGCTTATCAGCAGCGGCTACCAGGTATTGGCTCTCTCTACTTGCACCGGTATCGGCAGTTACAACAAAGATGACCGCATGGTGGCGCTGAACCTGCGCCAGTATGTGGACAATCCAGACCAGTATCATGTGGTGATGGACGAGCTTAACGACCTGGAGATGGGCAAAATTCTGGGCGAATGTGAACTGACCGTTGGCACGCGCCTGCACTCCGCGATTATTTCGATGAACTTTGGTACGCCAGCCATCGCCATCAACTACGAACACAAATCCGCCGGCATCATGAAACAGCTCGGTATGCCGGAAATGGCGGTGGAGATCCAGCATTTGCTGGATGGTTCCTTACAGCAAAAAGTGACTGAAACCCTGAATCAACTACCTGAAATCAACAAACGTCTTGTGCTGGCGGTGCAGGCAGAGCGTCAGCAAGGCCTGCGCATGGTGCAGAATATGCTGACCCGCGTGAAGGAGGCGAAATGAAGGTCGGCTTCTTCCTGCTCAAGTTCCCGGTCGCCTCTGAAACCTTTGTGCTCAACCAGATCGTTGCGTTTATCGATATGGGATATGAAGTGGAGATCGTCGCGATGCAGAAGGGCGATCTAACCAACACCCACGCTGCGTTCAAAGAGTACAACCTTGCGCAGAAGACCACGTGGCTGATGGACGAACCCGACGGTAAAGTGGCTAAGCTGCAATCCCGCGCCTTGAATACGTTGCGCGGTTCGCTCCGCTCCCGTACCTGGCGCGCGCTGAACGCCTCGCGTTACGGGGACGAAGCTCGAAACCTGATCCTTTCTGCAATTTGCGGGCGTAACCCGCAAACGCTGCAGGTGGATGTGTATATCGCCCACTTTGGCCCGGCTGGCGTAACGGCTGCCAAGCTGCGCGAGCTTGGCCTGCTGCAAGGAAAAATTGCTACCGTCTTCCACGGCATCGATATTTCAGGTCGCGAAGCGCTGGCGCACTACACGCCGGAGTATCAAAAGCTGTTTGCGCGTGGCGATCTGATGTTGCCGATAAGTGATTTATGGGCCGCTCGTCTGAAAGCGATGGGCTGCCCGCCTGCAAAAATTGCCGTGTCGCGCATGGGCGTGGACATGGATCGCTTCTCTTTGCGCCCGGTAAAGGCGCCCGCCAGAACGCTGGAGATCATTTCCGTAGCGCGGCTTACCGAGAAAAAAGGGCTGCACGTAGCGATTGAAGCCTGCCGCCTGCTCAAAGCGCGCGGCGTGGAGTTTCGTTACAACATTCTTGGCATCGGCCCGTGGGAGATCCGCCTGCGCACGCTAATCGAACAGAATCAGCTGGACGACGTGGTCTTTATGCCGGGCTTTAAGCCGAACCACGAAGTGAAAGCGATGTTAGATAAGGCCGATCTGTTTTTACTCCCGTCCGTTACGGGCGAGGACGGCGATATGGAAGGTATTCCTGTCGCGCTAATGGAAGCGATGGCGGTGGGTATCCCGGTGGTATCTACCGTTCACAGCGGCATTCCCGAGCTTATCGATGCGGGCCGTTCAGGCTGGCTGGTGCCGGAATACGATGCCATCGCGCTTGCCGACAGGTTGCAGGCCTTTGCAGGCGTAGAAGAAAGCGAGCTGAAGCCGATGCTGGCTCAGGCGCGCGCAAAAGTTGAAACCGAATTTAATCAGAAAATTATTTACCAAAAATTAGCCCATCAGCTCCATACGCTGTAAACCCACCGGGTGAAGCTTCACGAGGACGTATGCGCAAAAGATTTGAACCTAGTTCCCTTTCGTTTTCCCCTTCCCGCCGCAGGCTGTTGTGGACCAGTTCAGTGCTGGCCGCGGTGCCCTTAGTTTTACCTCGCCTGGTTCTGGCTGCCGGTAGCAAAGGCGCGGTAAACGTCCAGCAATTCTACAGTGGCGACTGGCCCGCCGCTTTCAAACAGGCCTTTGCCTCTGCTGATACGGTTGCCGTTCCCGCTGATTTAGTTTGCGACAACATCCACACCGCTATTTTTATGCCCGAGGGTAAAACGTTGCGGGTAGCCGGCGGCCTGAAAGGCAACGGCAAAGGACGCTTTATCATGCGCGACGGCTGTAAAATTCTGGGCGAGAAGGGCGGACGTTTTAATAATATTATCCTCGACATACGTGGTTCGGACTGTACCATCCAGGGAATTGATATGAGCGGCCTGGTTCCGGTGATGCAGATATACATCGGCGGCAAGGACAAGCGCACTATGCGCAACCTGGTAATCGACGACATTACCATCCACGATGCGAACTACGGCATCCTGCGCCAGGGATTTCACAACCGTATGGAGAATGTGAAAATCACCAATGGTCGTTTCAGCCACCTGCAGGGCGACGCCATCGAATGGAACGTGGCGATTAACGACCAGGATCTGCTTATCTCCGATCATGTCATTGATAATATTGATTGCACCAACGGCAAGATAAACTGGGGAATCGGTATCGGGCTTGCGGGAAGCACCTACAATAACGACTATCCTGAAGACCAGGCGGTGAAAAATTTCGTGGTGGCCAACATCACCGGCAGCAATTGTCGCCAGCTGGTTCACGTGGAGAACGGTAAGCATTTCATTATCAGAAATGTGAAGGCGCGCAATATTAATCATACCTTTAGCAGAAAGGCCGGAATTGATAATGCCACGGTAGCAATTTATGGCTGTGATAATTTCGTCATTGATAATATAGACATGGTAAATAGCGCCGGCTTCCTGATTGGCTACGGTGTTATAAAAGGCAACTATTTATCTATTCCGCAAAACTTCAGGCTTAATGACATCACGCTTGATAACACCAACATGCCGTATAAAGCCCGGGGCATCCAGATATCTTCCGGTAACGCCACCTCGTTTGTTGCCATTACGAACGTGACCACAAAGGGCGCGACGCTTGAGCTGAATAACAAGCCTCAGCATCTTTTCCTCAGGAATGTCAACGTAATGCAACGGGCAGCCACGGGACCTGCGCTGAAGCTACGCTTTGATTTACGCAAGGACGTGCGCGGCCGCTTTATGGCCAAAGAGGACACGCTGCTGTCGCTTGCCAATGTGCATGCGGTGAACGAGAAAGGGCAAAGTTCGGTGGATATTGACCGGGTGGATCACCAGCACGTGAACACCAGCAACCTTAATTTTGCCCTGCCCGCGTTGCGTAAATAAACAATCAAGTCACTTTACGATTTTTCTGAGCCCTTATTGACTTCAATAAGGGCTTTTTTGTTTTGTATCCCCCGAGGCGGGGGATAAGATGAAGTACAAAACTTGGGGATCAATTCATGCTGGCATCAGAGCACGAAAAGTTTATAATCCCTCAACAAAATCAGATGTAAAAGAGAGTATGCATCTGAAATTCGCCATTGAAAAATAGCTAATTATTGCGCTTACAGTTTCATTGGATCAAACTTTACTCACTGGGCATGGTATGAAAGAGAAGGTCATTTTTGTTGGCGCATCTGGCTTTGTTGGAACCCGACTTATCGAGACAGCAACTTCTGAATTCGAAATCAAAAATTTAGATAAGCAGAGCAGCCACTTCTATCAAGACATTACCGTGAACGGGGATGTCAGAGACCAAAGTTCACTTGATGAGCATTTTGCTGATCAACAAACTGTGGTGTTACTTGCGGCGGAGCACCGCGATGATGTAAGTCCTACCTCGCTTTACTATGATGTAAACGTGCAGGGCACCCGCAATATCCTCTCGGCGATGGATAAAAACGGTGTTAAAAATATTATCTTTACCAGTTCCGTAGCGGTTTATGGTCTGAATAAGACCAATCCAGGCGAAACTCACCCAATCGATCCTTTCAATCATTACGGCAAGAGCAAATGGCAGGCGGAAGAAGTGTTACGCGCCTGGCACGCCGAAGCACCGGCAGAACGCTCCCTTACTATTATTCGTCCTACGGTTATCTTCGGTGAACGTAATCGCGGCAATGTCTATAACCTTCTCAAACAGATTGCCAGCGGTAAATTTGCGATGGTGGGGGCGGGTAACAACTACAAGTCCATGGCTTACGTTGGCAACATTGTAGAATTCATCAAATACAAGCTTCAAAACGTCGAAAAGGGGTATCAGGTTTACAATTATGTCGATAAACCTGACCTCAATATGAATCAGCTTGTCTCAGAAGTTGAAAAAAGCCTCAACAAAAAAATCCCATCCGTTCACTTGCCGTATGCTGTGGGTATGCTCGGTGGCTTCTGTTTTGATGTGCTGAGCAAGCTTACCGGCAAAAAATATTCTATTAGCTCGGTGCGAGTGAAAAAATTCTGTGCAACCACGCAGTTTGATGCAAGTAAAGTTCATGCTTCTGGCTTCGTCTCACCCTACACGCTGTCTCAGGGGCTTGATCGCACGTTACAATATGAATTCGTAACGGCGAAAAAAGACGACATCACTTTTGTTTCTGAATAACTGCCGATCATCGTTTTTGGGAGAGTTATCTGATTTAGCGCTCGGACGGTAAGCAGTATCGTGATGGCCGTTTGCGTATGAATCAACGCAAGAATTAACGTGGCATTTGTCTTCACACGTTATTGAAATCGAGATTTTAAGATGGATATGCTCTTGCGAGAGGCTATAATCCTCCAACCATTTAAGAGGTGGGACTAAACATGACTAATTTAAAAGCAGTTATTCCGGTAGCCGGTCTTGGTATGCATATGTTGCCTGCAACAAAAGCCATCCCAAAAGAGATGCTGCCGATTGTCGATAAGCCGATGATCCAGTACATCGTCGATGAAATCGTGGCTGCGGGTATCAAAGAAATTGTCCTGGTAACCCACTCATCCAAGAATGCGGTCGAAAACCACTTCGATACTTCATACGAGCTTGAAGCACTGCTGGAACAGCGCGTTAAGCGCCAGCTGCTGGCCGAAGTGCAGTCTATTTGCCCGCCGGGCGTAACCATCATGAACGTCCGTCAGGCGCAACCGCTCGGTCTCGGTCATTCCATCCTCTGCGCTCAACCTGTCGTTGGCAATAACCCGTTTGTCGTTGTGCTGCCAGATGTGGTGCTGGACAATGCGAGCGCCGATCCACTGCGCTATAATTTGGCTGCTATGGTTGCGCGTTTCAATGACACAGGACGCAGCCAGGTACTGGCTAAGCATATGCCAAATGAAGATCTGTCAGCATATTCCGTTATCACTACGAAAGAGTCTCTGGATAATGACGGCCAGGTGAGCCGCATCGTCGACTTTGTTGAAAAACCGGATCAGCCGCAGACGCTGGATTCTGACCTGGCCGCCGTTGGTCGCTATGTCCTGTCTGCCGATATCTGGGCCGAGCTGGAAAAAACCGAGCCCGGCGCATGGGGCCGAATCCAGTTGACAGATGCCATCGCTGCGCTGAACCAGACACAGCCGGTAGAAGCCGCGTTGATGACGGGCGACAGCTACGACTGTGGTAAGAAAATGGGCTATATGAAGGCGTTCGTTAACTATGGCCTGCGTAACCATAAAGAAGGGCAGAAGTTCCGGGAAAGCATCCAGAAGATGCTGGCACGTTGATTTTAAATCAATGAAAAACAGTCACTTATGATAAAAACGGCAGATAAAGTGGCGATGGGGTCGCGATTGGGCGGCTTTGTTGGGACTTATCTGCCGTTTTTTATTTAACCCCTTAATAAATTAAAGAATGTACTTTTTTGATTCGTAATGCATTCGAGCAGGCATTAACCTAAATTTCTGTTCGAATGTGTTGCCGCCATCCATGAGTTTTCAGTGTACTGGTAGCTGTTGAGCCAGGGGCGGTAGCTTAACTATTCTATGAGTTCCATTAAAATATGACAGTTATTAATTTTATTTTCCCGAAACATGAAAATTTACCTGAAATAAAACATTATATCGATTATTTTTCAAAAATCGGTATTAACTGCTATTGTAATTCAAAAAGTATTGCTTTTATAAGAAACGAAGCACTTGTATATATAGAGTGGCATATAATGGGAACGCATTTTTTACATCAACCTAAGTTTTTAAATAAAATTGATGGGAAATGCTTTTTGATCCATGAGTATGCTTCTTTATCAACCGGTAAGAATAAGTTAATAAAGTTAATAAAGGATCTGATCAAACATAAATGTAGCCATAAACCTGATCACCAATTATTCTTAAATGGATACATACAAAAAAGGATGGCAATCCGAGGTGTATATGGCGAGCTAAGAGATATGGGGGTTTCTAATATATTTATTAAAAGCCGTAATAAAGTAAATAATGCATTATTAGAGACATATGATTTTGCCTATGTTGGTAGTATGGCTGCAGAGAGAAAGATAGAAAATTTTCTAGATTGTGATCTTTTTAATGAAAAAAAAATATTGATGCTTGGAAATCCTCCAAGTTATCTAAAAAAGAGATATGAAAAAAAAAGCAATATAAACTTCATTGGAAGGGTTGAACAAGATGATATTCCCTATCATTTAGCCCAAGTGAGAGTGTGTATAAATTATATTCCAGATGAGTATCCCTATAATCAACAAACCTCAACGAAATTAATAGAATATCTTACTTTAGGTAAAGATGTTATAAGTAATAAATATGAGTGGGTTTTCAAATTCCTTAATGATAATAAGATAGCATATGAAGATATTGATAATGAATTTATTTTTATAAAAAACAACGATAAATATGTTTCACTCGAATGGTCAGTTATCATATCAAATTTAAAAATAACCAACTTAATAAAAAATAATGAATCTTTTTAAAAATACAATGCTATTTAGTTTCGAGAGATTATTCAGGACTACTCTTGGTTTTTTAATCTCAATTATGCTTACTAAAGCATATGGCATTGAAGTTTATGGAGAATATGCTTATTATTTTGCAATTGTTAATATACTGGGCGTGACATTTTCTTTAGGACTTGATGATTATTTTATTAAATGTGCAGCGGAAGGGCATAAATTGCCAAAATTTTTGCTTCATTTACGAATAAAATTAAGTGGCATAGCCTTTTTCCTCTGCTGCATAATACTTTACAGGAATCAAGCAAAAATTGATTTCTGGATAATAGCATTTCTGTCTTTAACATATATATGGAATTGTTTTTATTTATTATTGATAGTAGTGGATAAAGCTAATAAACATAAAGCAATTATTTTTTTAATTAGTATAGGATTATTTTTCCTTTGTTTGAAGTTTTTTTTATTAAAATTTGGCTTCTTGCTTTTTATTTTAATAACTTTTTTTGAAACTCTTGTTACCACGTTTTTTTTATATGTTAACGTAAACAATATATTTGTCTCAAATAAATATCAACTTTCAGCAATAATAAAAATAGTTAAATTGTCTTTTCCTATTGGTTTATCATCATTATCAGTAATGCTTTTTTACCGCTTAGATCAGATGATTGTAGAGCATTTTTTGGGGGTGAAGATACTTGGTATTTACGCACTGTCTGCAAGTATGATACTTGCCGCAGGGTATCTTCAGTCTGCTTATGTAACTAGCATGTACTCGGCGATAGGATATGCGAAAAACAATGGATGTATCTCTAGTGTTAGGGTCGCTTTAACAAAAGCTTATCGAGGTTCTATTTTTATTGGCATTCTTGTTTATATTATTTATATCATCATAGGTAAAATTTCGATAAAATTAATATTTCCAGAAATATCTTCACAATTGATTTCTATACTTAATGTGGGTATGCTCTCTGTGCTTTTTTCTGGATTGGCTGCAATTAATTCACAGTATCTTTTCTTCTATAATTATTCTAATAAAAGATTATGGAGGACCCTCATTTGTTTAGCCTTTAATATTTGTTGGAATTTAATCTTAATACCAATATATGGGATTGAGGCTGCAGTATGGGGCTATGTGTGTACACAAATTATCATGGGGTTATTGTTTAATATTTTTGACAAAACAACAAGAGAACTTTTCTTTTTGCAGATGAAATCTTTAATCATCTTTAGAGTTACGGATAAATGAAAAAAATAATTTCCTTGTTTATAAAATATATATTTTCTCCAATTCCATTATTGCTGTATTTACTTTATATAGCAAAGATTTTAAATTACAAAACAGCATCACAGATGATAGCTATTATACCTGGGATCGCTGGCCTTTTGATTAGGCAGCTATATTATGAGATTTCTTTAAATTCATGCGGTCATAATTTAAGGGTTTTTTGGGGGGCGTATATTGTATATCCTGATGTTACAATAGGGAATAATTGTACTATTGAAGAATTCTGCATTATAAGTAAATGTAAAATTGGGAATGATGTTATTTTGGCCGCGAGGGTATCAATAATGAGTGGTTCAAAGCACCATGATATAAATGATATATCAAAAATTTTTGGGGAAAGTAAAGCTGAATATCGCACTGTAGAATTAGGTAATAATTTATGGATTGGAACCCATGCGATTATTATGAACGATATTGGTGACAATACAGCAATAGGAGCAGGGGCGGTTGTAACTTTCCCAATACCCGACCTATCAGTTGCTGTGGGTGTACCTGCTCGCGTAATAAAAAAACGTGGTGCTTTATAATGTTTGGGATATTAGCAAAATACTATATATTTTTTCTTCTGATTATTTATCCTTCGTTAACTTTACTCTCTCTATTTGGGCTAATTCCATTTTATCCATATAACTTTATAGTAATTGGTTTGGGTTTGTGTCTTATATTAGGTATGCTACTTCGGATTTGCACCGGTATTCGGGTGAAGATAGGGATAATTGATGGTTTAGTAATAACTGCTTTTGTTTGGTATTTCTCAGTGATTATTTTGAATAATAATATTTATTCATATACTGAGGATGGCCGATTTATATCTTCTGTAAGGTATTATTTTCCGTTTTTCATTGTATCTTTCTGTTGTTATTTTATATTTAAATGTGGAGCTGATTTCTTTTATAGCACTAATGTGAAATATTATTTATTAACCATATATACAGTCCTTTTTTTTATAACGATTCTTTATTTTGATCCAAGTTCATTTAAGATCGATTTTTCTTATTTAATTGATCCATCATTTATTGGTGTATATCAAATAGTAAGCGATAGTCTCGCGTTTACAGTAATATCTATATTAGCTTTGGCAAAACTATCAAAGCTATTTAGAATTATAATTATAGCAACAACTTTGTTTTTCTTGCTTATTTTGAATGCAAGGTCTGGATTGGTTGGTTTTATTTTTGGATTATGTTTCATTTTTAATATTAGAGAGAATCTGATAAAAAAACCTGTCTTTATAATAAGTTGTATATTATTTCTGTTCGTAATAATTTTTTTAATTATTCCTGATGTCCAAATTGTATTGGCATTTTTTGAAAATTCAAATAGCCGTATATATAATATTTTTTCAGGGAATTTCAGTGATGATGCATCGTTTATGGGAAGAATGAAACTGCTTTTGCACTCTTTCTCCGTTATTTTTGAACATCCACTACTTGGGGATTTTGGTTCCCAAGCTAGTAATAACATTGACGGTTTTGGTGTTCGCTGGGGTGCTTATACACATAATATTTTTGTTTATTGGGATCAATTCGGTTTTATCGGGTTTATGTTTATTATGTTGATAATAATCGTTAGTGTTTATAATAATATAAAAATAAAAAGGAATTTAAATATTGATCTGAGCGCGGTGATAGCGTTTGTTCTGTCACAACAGTTATTTTTGAAAAGTTTTACTTATTTCTATTTCTTTGCAATGGTCGGATTAATTGAAGGTGTTAAATATGTTAGTAAGTATAATTATAACCACAAGAAACTCTAGTGGTTATATTGAAAAAACATTAGACGCAATTTTATCTCAGACATATAAAAATTTTGAAGTGTTGATTGTTGATGATGCAAGCTTTGATGTTGATAGGCTACAGACAATCGTATCCAAATATTCAGAATCTTTTCCAATCAATCTGATTTTACAGAACAATAAAACAAACGCCTCATGTACACGAAACGTAGGAATGAGAAATGCGAAGGGAGAGGTTCTTTCTTTTCTGGATGCTGACGATATTTGGTATGAAAATAAATTGGAAATGGTAATTAATTTTTTTAAGCAAAAAAAGAATGGAAACAAACCATTCCTTGTTTTTCATCAGTCCTTCAGAGGGACATACGAAGATCTAGAGAATGGAAATGGTATAATCGTTCCGGATGACGGGCCGGTCGAAGAGAATATTGTTGATTATTTACTAAACGACCACGGCGTAATACAGACTTCTACAATAAGTATAAACAAATACGCGGCAAATATTTTGCTTTTCGATGAATCGCTCCCTCGTCATCAGGACGTTCAATTCTGTTTTGATGCTTTCGCAAAAGGAGTGTATTTTCATTTTATAAAACAGCCGCTTTCTTGCTGGGTCATATTAGATCGCTCAGTTAATGCTCATGTCAAAGGGGCTAATGTCGATTTTTGTATAAATTGGTTATCTAAGAATGAACTTATACTTAGTGATAAGAATAAAATTAGTTATATAAGCAATGTTTTATATTTTATATCTATTAAAGAAAAACGTTTTTTAAAAGCTATATTGGCCAGCTTCAGATTGTTAGGATGGAACGCTTTCGTTGCATTGAACGCATTTGGCTTATTTGTGTTAAAGAAGTTTTCGTTAAAAATTAAAAGATATTTTTTTACCTCTAAAATTAATAAGAGCACAATATAATGCACAAAAAAATTGCATATATAATTACAAAATCGGAAGTTGGTGGTGCCCAGAAATGGATAAAAGAACAACGAGAACTTTTGTCTGTTAACTATGATATATACCTTATTACTTCTGAACCCGGATGGTTGGCTGAGCAATTTCCAGCTGATCATGTTTTTTATGTAAAAGAAATTCTCTCTCTCAGTTCCATATCCGCCTCATACAAAATCGCAAAAATATTAAAGAGCATTAAAGCAACTGTTGTTATTAATAATTCAGCAAACGCTGGATTACATGGGCGTTTAGCGAAGCTATTTTTCCATCATCGTTCAATATATGTTTCCCATGGATGGTCTTGTATTTATAATGGTGGAAGATTTTCTTATATGCTTTGCTTAATAGAGAGAATATTGTCATTTTTTTCTGATAAGATACTCTGCGTTTCTAAAACAGATTATGATAAAGCAATAAACCATATTGGTATTTCTTCAAAAAAATTGCTAGCAATAACTACCGGAATAAAACCAGTGCGGTTACGTCCAGATAATAATAATTTATCGGGGCCAATTAAACTTGTTTTTGTAGGGCGGATGGCTCATCCTAAACGTCCTGACTTATTACTTAAAGTTATTTCAAAACTACCCAATGTTAATATTGATCTGATTGGTGATGGTCCATTGTTATTTAGCCTTAAAGAAAAATATATTTCTCAAAAAAATATACATTTCTTAGGAGAAATTAGAGATTTTGATTCATTTTACAAATATGATGCATTGGTTCTAACATCAGATAGTGAAGGCTTGCCAATGTCGGCTCTTGAAGCCGCATCAGCGGGTTTACCTCTACTTTTAAGTAATGTCGGTGGGTGTTGGGAACTTATTAACGATGCTAATCCTAATGGCATTTTATACAAAAATGATTTTCAGTCCTTTCACGATTCTGTTGTTAATCTTATTAAAAACTATTCAGCTTTTCAAAAATCCGCAAGCAATTTAAAAAACGATTTTAGTTTACATCATAAGTATAATGAGTATGTTTACCTAATAGAAGGTGAATAAATTTTATGTATATAATCTTATAAGTCGTATCGGGAGAAATATGAAAGTTTTAGTGACTGGAGGAGCAGGCTATATTGGTTCTCATACTGCATTGGAATTACTTAATCGTGGAGATGAGGTTGTAATTATTGATAATTTTGCCAATTCTTCTTGTGTGGCTTTGAAAAGACTTGCTGAAATATGTGGAAGAAAACCAGTCTTCTATGAAGGTGATGTAAAAGATAAACTACTTTTGCGTAGAATTTTCTCGGAACAGCATATTGACTCAATTATTCATTTTGCAGGTTTAAAATCCGTATCAGAATCGATAAAGAAACCACTGGAATATTACGAAAATAATATCGTGGCGACGGTGGACATAGTAGATGAAGCGGCAAAGGCAAATGTAAAAAATTTTATTTTTAGTTCTTCTGCTACTGTATATGGTGATCCTGAGGTTATACCTATTTCTGAATTGAATAAAACTGGCGGTACCACAAACCCATATGGCACCTCAAAATTGTTTGCTGAGAAGATTTTACAAGATTATGCTGCTGCCAATAAAGATTTCAATATAACTATACTTAGATATTTTAATCCAGTTGGTGCTCATGTTAGTGGCAAGATAGGAGAAGATCCCAATGGTGTCCCTAACAATCTTGTTCCTTATGTATCAAAAGTTGCTGTTGGTAAATATGAATATGTATCTATATTTGGTAATGATTACAAGACTAAAGATGGCACAGGTATTAGAGATTATATACATGTTACTGACCTTGCAAAAGGTCATTTGGCTGCATTAGATCACATTGGAAAATTTGGTAATATTAGAATTTATAATTTAGGCACGGGGAATGGGTATTCTGTTCTCGACGTTATTAATAGTTTTCAAAGAATTTCAGGGGTAGGTATAAAATATCAAGTTGCCCCACGTAGAAACGGTGATGTCGCTGAATGCTGGTCTGATCCTTCTTTAGCATTGGCTGAATTGAAATGGCGTGCTGAACTTTCTTTAGATGATATGCTTAAAGACACATGGAAATGGCAAACTTTAAATCCTAATGGATATAATTAAGTAATTTCAGACGTTATTTATTTTATGGTTTGTTTCGAGATGAAACATGTATTTAATATAAATCAAAAGGTTACTTATCTGTTCCGCTACCAAACCTACATTCGGTAAGTTACCATCTAGTCTACATTCAAGCCGCGCATAAGCTGCGGTGACCACACCTGACAGGAGTATGTAATGTCCAAACAGCAGATCGGCGTCGTTGGTATGGCCGTGATGGGGCGCAACCTGGCGCTAAACATCGAAAGCCGTGGCTATACCGTTTCCGTGTTCAACCGCTCCGGTGATAAGACTGAAGAAGTCATCGCTGAGAACCCGGGCAAGAAGCTGGTTCCTTACTATACGGTACAAGAGTTTGTGGAATCCTTGGAAACTCCCCGCCGCATCCTGTTGATGGTTAAGGCGGGCGAGGCTACCGATAAAACTATCGATTCTCTCAAGCCATATCTTGAGAAGGGCGATATCCTGATCGACGGTGGTAACACCTTCTTCCTGGATACTATTCGTCGTAACCGTGAACTGTCTGCGGAAGGCTTCAACTTTATCGGTACCGGTGTGTCCGGTGGTGAAGAGGGCGCATTGAAAGGCCCATCTATCATGCCTGGCGGCCAGAAAGAAGCTTATGAACTGGTTGCGCCTATTCTTAAGCAAATCGCAGCGGTTGCTGAAGATGGTGAACCTTGCGTGACTTATATTGGTGCGGATGGCGCAGGTCACTATGTGAAGATGGTTCACAACGGTATCGAATACGGCGACATGCAGTTAATCGCCGAAGCTTATTCGCTGCTTAAAAATGGCCTGGATTTGTCCAACGAAGAGCTGGCAACTACCTTTACCGAATGGAATAAAGGCGAGTTGAGCAGCTACCTCATCGACATCACCAAAGACATCTTCACTAAAAAAGATGAAGAAGGTAAATACCTGGTCGATGTGATTCTTGATGAAGCGGCCAACAAAGGTACCGGCAAATGGACAAGCCAGAGCTCGCTGGATCTGGGAGAACCACTGTCTCTGATCACCGAGTCTGTCTTCGCGCGCTACATCTCTTCTTTGAAAGAGCAGCGCGTTGCCGCCTCCAAAGTGCTGAGCGGCCCTCAGGCTAAGCCGTTTACCGGTGATAAAACCGAGTTCGCTGAAAAGGTCCGTCGTGCACTGTATCTGGGCAAAATCGTTTCCTACGCACAGGGCTTCTCCCAGTTACGCGCCGCATCAGAAGAGAATAACTGGGATCTGAACTACGGTGAGATTGCCAAAATCTTCCGTGCGGGCTGCATCATCCGTGCCCAGTTCCTGCAGAAAATTACTGATGCCTACGCAGAAAACCCAGCAATTGCTAACCTGCTGCTGGCACCTTACTTCAAGAAGATTGCAGACGAATACCAGCAAGCGCTGCGCGACGTGGTTTCTTATGCGGTGCAGAATGGCATCCCTACGCCTACTTTCTCCGCGGCTATCTCTTACTACGATAGCTATCGCTCGGCGGTTCTGCCTGCAAACCTGATTCAGGCGCAGCGCGACTACTTTGGTGCGCACACTTATAAGCGTACAGATAAAGAAGGCGTATTCCATACCGAGTGGATGGAAAAATAACCTTTTCAGCAGGTTATAGCATGCTTTAAAACCAGTGGGAGTTGCTTCCCGCTGGTTTTTTCTTTTTAATCTACAGGTATAAATTTGCTTTTACCTTCTCGCTGCCGATAGTAATAAAGGTAGTGTACGCAGATTCGAATGGTTTGGGGCTTTATGAAAATTATCGTAACGGGCGGTGCTGGCTTCATCGGTTCTGCCGTAGTTCGCCATATTATTGACGCAACCAGTGACGACGTTTTGGTCATTGATAAACTGACCTATGCTGGAAACATTGAATCCCTCGCGCCTGTTGCCGACAACGCTCGTTACTCGTTTCGCCAAATTGATATCTGCGACAGGGCCGCACTGGATAAAGTATTTAAGGAGTTTCAACCGGATGCGGTAATGCATCTTGCGGCTGAAAGCCATGTTGACCGTTCAATTGATGGCCCTGTGGCTTTTATTGAAACAAACATCGTTGGAACCTATGTTATGCTGGAAGCAACACGTCATTACTGGAACCAACTGGCGTCGCCAGCCAAAGAGGCCTTTCGCTTCCACCATATTTCTACTGATGAGGTCTATGGTGACCTGCACGATACCGAGTCGCTGTTTACCGAGACGACACCCTATGCGCCGAGCAGTCCATACTCCGCATCAAAAGCTGCCAGTGACCATCTGGTTCGCGCGTGGCTGCGCACCTACGGCATGCCGACTATAGTGACCAATTGTTCCAACAATTACGGGCCTTATCACTTCCCTGAGAAACTGATTCCTTTAGTTATTCTCAACGCCCTGGAAGGTAAGCCATTGCCTGTCTACGGTAATGGTTGTCAAATCCGTGACTGGCTGTACGTTGAAGATCATGCCCGTGCGCTTTATAAAGTAGTCACCGAAGGCAAACCGGGTGAAACCTATAATATTGGTGGGCATAACGAGCGCAGGAATATTGATGTCGTGAAGACTATTTGCCGTCTGCTGGATGAAATAGTGGCGACTAAGCCTGCGCAAATTAATCGTTTTGAAGAGTTGATTACGTATGTAACAGATCGTCCGGGTCACGATCTGCGCTATGCTATTGATGCCTCTAAAATCGAACGAGAGCTTGGCTGGAAACCGAGCGAAACCTTTGAAAGTGGGATCAGAAAAACCGTTGAATGGTATCTGGCGAATGAGTCATGGTGGCAACGAGTTAAAAATGGTTCGTATTCCAGGGAACGTTTAGGCCTTAGCAGTTAATTAAGAAAATAAGGATTTAATATGAAGGGGATTGTTCTGGCAGGTGGTTCAGGCACGCGGCTCTATCCAATTACACGTGGGGTCTCAAAGCAACTGCTGCCCATTTACGATAAGCCCATGATTTACTATCCGATCTCTGTGCTTATGCTGGCAGGGATCCGCGATATTTTACTGATCACGACGCTTGAGGATCTCCCTTCATTCCAGCGTTTGCTGGGTGACGGCAACCATTTAGGTATCAATCTTAGCTATGAAATCCAGGCTCGCCCGGAAGGCCTGGCGCAGGCTTTCCTTATTGGTGAAGAGTTCATTAATGGTGGGAGTTGCGCCCTGGTATTGGGGGACAACATCTTCTTTGGCCAGGGCTTTGGCAGCAAGCTTGAGGCGGTTGCCAGTCGACAAAATGGTGCAACCGTTTTCGGATACCAGGTGATGTCGCCGCAGCGCTTTGGGGTTGTCGAATTTGACGAAAATTATCGTGCGCTTTCTATTGAAGAGAAGCCAGCAGAACCAAAATCTAACTGGGCAGTGACCGGACTCTATTTTTACGATAATCAAGTCGTCGATCTAGCTAAACAGGTTAAACCATCGGAACGTAATGAGCTTGAAATCACGAGCATTAACCAGATGTATCTTGAGATGGATGAACTCACCGTTGAACTGCTTGGCCGTGGTTTTGCCTGGCTTGATACCGGCACGCATGACAGCCTGATTGAGGCCTCGCAGTTTGTCCATACCATTGAAAAGCGGCAAGGCTTCAAAGTCGCCTGTCTTGAAGAGATTGCCTGGCGCAAGGGATGGATGTCTGCGGAGCAGGTACTTGATAGTGCCAGGGCCATGGAAAAAACTTCCTATGGTCAATATTTGATGCAATTGGTCATAAAATGACTGCGCCAATGAGCGAGGCAGTTCGGTTTATTTAGCTGAAATTAAGCACACATTCTGCTATTTATCATAAAATCAATTATATATTTTTTTGTAGGCGCTCATCTGGAACGCCTGATTGATTTTTGACGAGCCCTTGGCTATTTCAAAGCACTCCCAGCTATACTAACGCGTATATTTTATAAGTATTTTCCGGTCTATTCTTAGAAAAATTCTTAGTTCTGCCATGGAATTTTACTGTTATCTGATTATACTTACCCCGGTGAATATCATCACATTTTATGAACTATTTCTCTTAGGGTAATCATGAGTCAAGATAACAATAATGTGATGAAAAATCACATTGGGCGCGATCCAGAGTCTATTGATTTAATTGATCTTTTTTTACAGCTATGGCGAGGAAAGATAACTATCATCGCTTGTGTCGTCCTGGCTATTATTATCGCAGTCATCTATCTTTTTGTCGCTAAAGAGAAATGGACCTCCACAGCGGTTATCGCCCAACCGGATGCTGCGCAAGTTGCAACCTATAATAACGCGTTAAACGTTATGAACGCCTTAAACGTTATCAATGGGAGTCCCGTCCTGAATATCACGGACGTCCAGTTACGGGTTGTGGGGCGTTTAAGCTCGGCGATGTCAGCCTTATCGGAAACGCTGGATAATCAGGAACAACCAGAAAAACTGACCATTGAACCTTCTGTGAAAGGCCAGCCGTTACCGTTGAAAATCACCTACGTTGGCGCTACCCCGAAAGATGCACAAGCTAAGGTTGCCCAATATCTTCAACAGGTTGATGAGCAGGTTGGTCAGGAGTTAGGGTTGGACCTTAACAACAGCATTAAATTGCAAACCGCCACGCTTGAAGATTCTTTGAAATCTCAGGAAAAAGTGGCTCAGGAGCAAAAAAATCTGCGTATTAAGCAGATTGATGAGGCGCTGAAATTTGCTACGGAAGCAAAAGTTACTTCACCGCAGGTGCAGCAAACTGAGGATGTCACACAGGATACCCTGTTTTTGTTAGGCAGCGAAGCGCTAACCTCAATGATTAAAAACGAGGCAACCCGACCGTTGGTCTTCTCAGATACTTATTATCAGACCAAACAAAACCTGCTTGATATTCAGAGTCTTAAAATCGATCCTAAAACTATCCATGCTTACCGGTATGTGATGAAACCTACGTTACCAATCCGTCGCGATAGTCCGAAAAAGGGTATTACGCTGATACTGGCGACATTGCTGGGCGGAATGATTGGCGCAGGTGTGGTGTTAGGGCGTAACGCCATTCGTAACTACAAGACCACGGCTTAGTTCTGGTAAATACGCTTTTTTGTAGGACGAATAGACAAAGTACCCTTCGCCACAATATTTCGGGTCAATGCGGTGGATGGCGCTGACGCCTATCTCTATCCTACATGATGTAAAAAGGCCGCATCAGCGGCCTTTTTACATCCAGCAAAAGTTACTTGTGCCGTTTACGCAAATTCTCAATCACCGCGCTCAAATCTAAATCCTGATCCTGCAGCAGCACCAGCAGGTGATAGACCAAATCTGAAGCTTCGTTAGTCAGTTCATGGCGGTCATTAACCGTAGCGGCCAGAGCCGTTTCCACACCTTCTTCGCCCACTTTCTGCGCGATACGTTTGGTGCCGCTGGCGTACAGTTTTGCGGTATACGAGCTTTCCGGATCGGCGGTTTTACGCGATGCCAGCAGCTGTTCCAGCTCAAACAGGAAATGCCAGTCATGTTTAGCCGAAGCAAAGCAGCTTGAGTTGCCGAGGTGGCAGGTCGGGCCAATCGGATTTGCCAGCACCAGCAGCGTGTCGTTATCGCAGTCAGGGGCGATGCTCACTACGTTCAGGAAGTGGCCGGAGGTTTCGCCTTTTGTCCACAGACGCTGTTTAGTGCGCGAGTAGAAGGTGACCTTGCCGCTTTGTTCGGTCTGAGCCAGCGCCGCAGGGTTCATATATCCCAGCATCAACACTTCCCCGGAGACGGCATGTTGTACGATGACCGGCATCAGGCCGTCTGTTTTTTCCCAGTCAAGCTGGTCACGCTGTTGTTCTGTTAACACACTCGAATCTCCACGCCTTGCTGAGCAAGAAACATTTTCAGCTCAGCAATATTAATAATCTGCTTATGGAATACTGACGCTGCCAGCGCACCGTCCACGTCCGCATCGCGGAAGGCTTCCAGGAAATGCTCCATGGTTCCTGCGCCACCTGAAGCAATCAGCGGCACGTGGCACACTTCACGCACCTTGCGTAGCTGTTCCAGATCATAGCCATTACGTACGCCGTCCTGGTTCATCATATTAAGCACGATTTCCCCGGCGCCACGCTTTTGTACTTCCTGCACCCAGTCCAGAGTTTCCCACTGCGTTATCCGCGTGCGGTTTTCATCACCGGTGTACTGATTAACGTGATATTTCCCCGTCTCATTATCGAACCAGGTATCAATGCCAACCACAATACACTGCACGCCAAAGCGGTCTGCCAGGCGAGTAATGAGTTCAGGATCGGCCAGCGCAGGGGAGTTGATGGATATTTTGTCCGCGCCAAACGAGAGGATTTTTGCCGCATCGTCTGTTGATTTAATGCCGCCCGCCACGCAGAAAGGAATATCGATAACCTCCGCCACGCGCGATACCCAGCTTTTATCCACAACGCGTCCGTCGCTGGAAGCGGTGATATCGTAAAATACCAGTTCGTCGGCGCCTTCCTGCGCATAGCGGCTTGCCAGCGGCACGATGTCGCCGATGATTTCATGATTGCGAAACTGCACGCCTTTTACGACCTGGCCGTCACGCACGTCCAGGCAGGGGATTATCCGTTTTGCCAGCATGAGATCGCCTCCGCCACGTTGAATTTTCCTTCCAGTAAAGCGCGACCGACGATTACGCCGCTCACGCCAGTATCCCGCAGGGCTGCAATATCGTTAATGTCGCCAATTCCGCCCGAGGACTGAAACGCGATCTGCGGATAGCGCGCGCAGACTTCTTCATAAAGTGACACGTTAGAGCCTGCGAGCGTTCCGTCACGGGAAATATCCGTGCAGAGCACGTGTTTTAGCCCCACCGGCAGATAGGTTTCCACCAGTTCTTCCAGAGAAACGCCGGAATTTTCCTGCCAGCCGCTGACCGCAACTTGTTTACTGCCTTGCTCATCAATGCGCACGTCCAGCGCCAGCACTAACGCTTCGGCACCAAAACGCGTAAACCAGCCTTTTACCACGTCAGGTGATTTCACCGCCGTGGAACCAACCACCACGCGTGCAACACCTGCCTCCAGCAGAGCCGCAACGTCTTCTTCAGTACGCACGCCGCCGCCAACCTGTACCGGAACAGTAACCCCGGCCACCAGTTTCTTGAGCAATGGGATCTGGCGCTTAGCAGGATCTTTAGCGCCGGTTAAGTCGACCAGATGCAGCACCTGTGCGCCCTGCGCCTGGTAATCCTGCAGGCGAGGCAGCGGATCGCTACCGTAATCGCGCTGCTGACCGTAATCTCCCTGATGGAGACGCACCACTTTGCCATCAATTAAATCGAGAGCGGGAATAATCATCGTGCTTACATCTCCAGGAAGTTCTTGAGCAATTTTGCCCCGGCGGCACCCGAGCGTTCAGGGTGGAATTGCACGCCGTAGAAATTGTCTTTTTGCACGGCAGCCGTGAACGGTTCACCGTAGCTTGCTTGTGCGACCGTGTTAGCGCATACCGGCATTGCATAGCTGTGAACAAAATAGAAATACGCGCCGTCTTCAATATCACGGAACAAATGGTCTCCCGCTTTTGGATAAACACGGTTCCAGCCCATATGCGGCAGCGGTAAACCGTGGTCGGTCATCTTCAGCACGGGTTCGTCAATGATGCCGAGCGTTTTAACGCCCTGATTTTCGTCGCTATGGCTGCCAAGGATCTGCATGCCGAGGCAAATGCCCAGCACCGGCTGGGTGCAGGCCTGGATCAGCTCAAGCAAATCGCGCTCGCGAATTTGATCCATCGCCGCCTGCGCTGTGCCAACGCCGGGTAAAAATAGCTTGTCTGCGCGCAGCACCGTATCCGCATCCCGGCTGACAACCGGGTCATAGCCCAGACGCTTAATAGATGATTTTACCGACAGCAGGTTGGCGCAGCCGGTATCCAGGATCACCACGTTCATCACAGCACTCCTTTCGAGGAGGGCAGCGTATCGCCCTCAACGCGAATCGCCTGGCGCAGCGTGCGGCCAAAGACCTTAAACAGGCTCTCGACGCGGTGATGGTCGTTTTTGCCTTTGGTCTTCAGGTGCAGCGTGACGCCCATGGTATAGGAGAGCGAGCGGAAGAAGTGCTCAACCATCTCGGTGCTGAGATCGCCCACGCGCTGGAAGTTGTACTCGGCTTTATATTCCAGGTGCGGACGGCCGGAGATATCCAGCGCGCAGCGTGCCAGGCATTCATCCATCGGCAGAGTAAAGCCGAAGCGGGTGATGCCGCGTTTGTCGCCAAGCGCGATTTTCAGCGCTTCGCCCAGCGCAAGTCCGGTATCTTCCACGGTGTGGTGATCGTCGATGTACAAATCGCCTTTTACGCTGATTTCCATGCGGAAGCCGCCGTGCGTGGCTATCTGATCCAGCATGTGATCGAAGAAGCCGACGCCGGTGTTGATCTTGCTGCCGCCTTCGCGATCCAGCCAGACCTGCACGTCAATCTGCGTCTCTTTGGTGGCGCGCTCAACGTGGGCATAGCGGTCACGTTTGGTCAGCCGGTCGCTTATCATCGGCCAGGTCAGGGATTCGCCGTGATAGCGCAGCCCCTGAATGCCCATATTTTCCGCCAGCTCGATATCGGTGGCGCGGTCGCCAATCACATAGCTGTTTGCTTTATCCAGCACGCCTTCTTCCAGATACCCTTTGACCATCGAGATTTTCGGCTTGCGGCAGTCGCAGTCATCCGCCGGTAAATGCGGGCAGATCAGAATATCGTCAAAATTCACGCCCTGGGAGGTGAATACCTGCATCATCAGATTGTGCGGCCCGTCAAAATCAGCCTGCGGGAAGCTTGCGGTGCCCAGCCCATCCTGATTGGTGATCATCACTAATTTATAACCCGCCTTTTGCAACTGCAGCAGGGCCGGGATCACCGCCGGTTCAAAAGCGAGTTTGTCCATGCGATCCACCTGGAAATCAGCAGGTGGCTCGGAAATTAAGGTGCCGTCACGGTCGATAAAAAGAATTTTCTGGCTCACACGCCCTCCGTGGCCGTCAGGCCGGGTTGTTGGCGCAGCGCAGCGATGGCGCGCTCGCACTCTTTCATGGTGCCCACGGTAATTCGCAGACAGCCGCTTAACGATGGTTGTTTATTCTGGTCACGCAAGATAATGCCCCGATCCCACAGCGATTTAAACACCGCGTTTGAGGCGGTTATTCTGGCCAGCACGTAGTTGGTTTCGGATGCAAAAACCTCTTCAACGCAGGCAACATCTTTCAGGGCCGTAATCAGATATTGGCGGTTAACCAGCACTTCCGCCACACGTTCGCGCATGGCGTTTATTCCCTGCGTGCTTAACGCCTGTGCCGCGATATCCGCAACGGGCGTAGAGAGCGGATAAGGCGCAATCACCTTCATCAGCAGGTTGATGACATCTTCGTTAGCCAGCGTAAAGCCGCAGCGCAGCCCGGCGAGGGCAAAGGCTTTGGATAGCGTACGCAGCACGACGAGGTGTGGATATTCCTCAAGCCAGCCGGCAAGCGTCGCCTGCGGACAAAACTCGATATAGGCCTCGTCAGCCACAACCAGCGCCTTACCGCGCGTCATTTCCAGCAGAACACGGAAATCCTGAGGGTTGATGAGCTGCCCGGTTGGGTTATTCGGGCTGCAAACGTAAATCACTTTTACGCCTGCAAGGTTTTCCGCGATGGCCGGTAAATCGAGCTGCCAGTTTTCCAGCGTTTGCACCGTGCGGCACTCCACGCCGAAGGTTTCTGCGCTCACGGTGTACATGCCGTAGGTTGGCGGGCAATAAAGCACGGCGTCCTTGCCCGGCTCGCAGAACGCACGAATCAGCAATTCAATGCCTTCGTCGGCACCGCGGCTCACCAGCACCTGTTCCGGCTTCACGCCCGCATAGGCGGCGTAACGTTCAATCACCAGCTTCGGCTGGCATTCCGGGTAGCGGTTCAGCGACTGTTGACTCAGGTCGTACTCAACGGCGGTCGGATATTCATTCGCGTTCAGCCACACATCGCCGTTGCCGCCCAGGCGGCGGGCCGACTGGTAGGGGGTCAGGGCGCGAACGTTTTCGCGGGCTAACTCTTCAATGCTCATTGCATCTCCTCCTTTTTATTGCGGCTCAGGGCCGCAACGCGCAGGGTAACGGCGTTTTTATGGGCGTCCAGCAGCTCGGCGGCGGCCAGGGTTTCAATCGTTTTCGCAAGGCTTGCGAAACCCTGCGGGGTGAGTTCCTGCACGGTCATACGCTTCTGGAAATCGGCCAGCCCAAGGCTTGAACAGGTTGCCGTGTAGCCATAGGTTGGCAACACATGGTTGGTGCCGGATGCATAATCGCCTGCGGATTCCGGGGACCAGTCACCGAGGAATACCGATCCGGCGCTGGTAATGCTGTCGACCAGTTCACGGGCGTTACGCGTCTGAATAATCAGATGCTCAGGACCATACTGGTTGGAAATCTCAATGCATTGCTCCAGATCCCGCGCCACAATCAGGCGGCTGCTTTCCAGCGCTTTGCGCGCCGTTTCTGCACGAGGCAACGCGGCTAGCTGGCGCTCAACGGCTTGCGCAACGGCCTGCGCCATCCCGGCATCCGGCGTCAGCAAAATTACCTGGGAATCCGGGCCATGTTCGGCCTGAGATAGCAGGTCGGATGCCACAAAATCTGCCGTTGCGCCGCTGTCGGCAATTACCAGCACTTCGGAAGGCCCGGCGGGCATATCAATTGCCGCGCCATCAAGGCGCTGGCTAACCTGGCGTTTTGCTTCGGTCACAAAGGCGTTGCCCGGCCCGAAGATTTTATCCACTTTGGGAATGCTTTCGGTGCCCAGCGCCAGCGCGGCGATGGCCTGGGCTCCGCCAACCTGAAACACTTCCTGCACGCCACAAAGCTGTGCGGCATAGAGGATTTCATCGGCAATCGGCGGCGGCGAGCACAGCACCACTTTCTTACAGCCCGCGATGCGAGCCGGCGTGGCCAGCATCAGCACGGTAGAAAACAGCGGCGCGGAACCGCCTGGAATATAAAGGCCGACGGACGCCACCGGGCGGGTAACCTGCTGGCAGCACACGCCCGGCATGGTTTCTACATCCACCGTTGCCAGCTGCTGCGCAACGTGGAATTTTTCGATGTTGGCGACGGCAACCGCCATCGCTTCTTTAATATCCGTCCCAAGACGCCCAACCGCCGCGGCAATTTCCTGCCCGGTAACCTTTAACTGCTGAACTTCGGTCTTATCAAATTTGGCGCTGTATTCGCGTAGCGCCGCATCGCCGTTGGCCTGCACATTATTCAGAATCTCCGCCACGGTACGCGTGATGCTTTCTGAGGCGGAAATAGCCGGGCGCATCAGCAGCGCGTTTTGCGCGGCTTTATCACAGTCATTCCAGAAAATCGGCGTGTTGAAGTTCGACATTGGCTTACTCCATCATCTTCTCAATTGGCAGCACCAGAATGGAGCTGGCACCCAGCGCTTTGAGCTTTTCCATGGTTTCCCAGAACAGGGTTTCGCTGCTCACCATGTGCATCGCCACGCGCTGCTGGTCGCCTGCCAGCGGCAGAATAGTTGGGCGCTCGGCGCCCGGCAGCAGGGAGACAATCTCATCCAGACGCTCGCTCGGCGCGTGCAGCATGATGTATTTGGATTCACGGGCCTGAATCACGCCCTGAATACGGGTCATCAGCTTGTCGATGAGCTGCTGCTTGGCTTCGGGCATTTCGCCGTCGCGCTGAATCAGGCAGGCTTTGGAGCGATAAATCACCTCCACTTCGCGCAGGCCGTTAGCTTCAAGCGTCGCGCCGGTAGAAACCAGGTCGCAAATTGCATCGGCCAGGCCGGCGCGCGGGGCGACTTCAACGGAGCCGTTTAATAAGCAGGATTTAAACTGGACGCCTTTGCCATCAAGATAGCGCTTCAGCAGGTGCGGGTAAGAGGTTGCGATACGTTTATTGTTCAGCGAAGCAGGGCCGTCCCAGGGATCGTCGACGGAGATCGCCAGTGAAAAACGACAGCCGCCGAAATCCAGGCGGCGCAGCGTGAAGTAACGTGGATCTTCGCCCTGAGCGCGACGGGTCAGCAGCTCTTCTTCCAGCACGTTTTCACCGATAATGCCAAGGTCTACCACGCCGTCCATCACCAGTCCCGGAATGTCGTCGTCACGCACGCGCAGAATATCAATCGGCATATTTTCTGCCAGCGCAATCAGGCGCTGGGTGTGCAGGTTAATTTTTATGCCGCAACGGGCCAGTAATTCGCGGGAATCATCGCTTAAACGGCCAGATTTTTGAATAGCTATGCGTAAACGGTTGTTGTCTAACATTGGTAATTGCCCCTTAGTCATTCCTGTCTGACGTCCAAAAAAAAGCCCCCGAAAGAGTTCTTCCGGGGGCTTCATCACACGTTCATGCACCTCTGGAAGAGCTTTTCGTCTCCCAGCACACATCGCCTGAAAGACTAGTCAGGATGATGGTGATGATGGTGGCTTGTAGTCTGAACGCGTGTCATAAAATTCTCGTATGAATGGTTATTCATGATGTGCTTTTAACGTAAACCAGATGTAGCGTTGAGCGCAAGGGCTTTTTAGCGCCATGTTTAATATTCTGTTTACGCTCGCTAATTGTCAGTTCGCTTAACGTGGCGTAGCCTTATGACAGGCTAGTTAACGCAGCACAGAAGAAAATGCTGCGTCTCAGGAGAGAAGGCATGAAAAAGGTTGCGATTGTCGGGTTAGGATGGTTAGGCATGCCGCTGGCGCTGTCATTATCAGCGCGGGGCTGGCAGGTTACAGGAAGCAAAACTACGCTCGACGGCGTTGAAGCAGCCCGCATGTGCGGCATCGACAGTTATCAGCTGCAACTGACGCCTGAGCTGGCTTGTGAGAGCGACGATCTTGATGAGCTGCTAAACGTTGACGCACTTGTCATCACGCTTCCCGCGCGCCGGACCGGCGAAGGCGATGATTTTTACCTGCAGGCGGTGCAGGAAATTGTCGACAGCGCATTGGCGCATCAGGTGGCGCGCATTATTTTTACCAGTTCGACATCCGTTTACGGCGAGGCCGAGGGCAGGATAAAGGAAGACTTCCCGCTTAGCCCTGTTACCGCCAGCGGACGCGTGCTGAAAGAGCTGGAACAGTGGCTGCACGATTTGCCCGGCACCTCAGTCGATATCCTGCGTCTTGCGGGCCTGGTTGGGCCTGAGCGGCACCCGGGACGTTTTCTTGCCGGTAAATCCGACGTCGCCAACGGCGGTCATGGCGTCAACCTTGTGCATTTAGAAGATGTCATTTCTGCAATTACGCTGTTGTTGCAGGCTCCCAAAGGCGGACACATCTATAATTTATGTGCGCCCGTTCATCCCACGCGCGAGGAGTTTTATTCGCAGATGGCGCGTCAGCTCAATCTGGCGGCGCCAACGTTTCGCGCGCCGGATAAACCGGGCCACGGAAAGCTGGTGGATGGCAACCGTATTTGTAATGAACTGGGGTTTGAATATCAGTATCCCAATCCGTTAGTAATGCCTGTGCAGTAGCGCTGCGGATGGCATTGCTCGTTCTACCCGTCATGCTTCAGGCCGCAGATGCGTTGGCTGCATTTGCCCATCCCGGTCTTTTACCCAGGTAAACTCCTGGCATGGGCTTCCTTACCGCCTTCCTGCAGCTCGAATTATTCAGGGGATAAGTTGAGGCGAGTTTGAAACCGTTGCTGGACGTGCTGATCATTCTTGACGCCCTCGATAAAGAAGGGAGCTTTGCTGCGGCGGCGACAAAGCTCTTTAAAACGCCTTCCGCGCTCAGCTACACCGTGCAAAAACTCGAAAACGATCTCCATATTCAGATCCTCGACCGTTCAGGCCACCGGGCGCGTTTTACGCGAACAGGCCAGCTTCTGCTGGAAAAAGGGCGCGAAGTGCTGCATACCGTGCGCGAACTTGAACAGCAGGCCATCAAGCTCCATCAGGGCTGGGAAAACGAACTGGTGATCGGCGTGGACGACTCCTTTCCGTTTTCACTACTGACGCCGCTTATCGAAGCCTTCTATAAAAGCTACAGCGTGACGCGCCTGAAATTTATCAATGGCGTGCTGGGTGGATCATGGGAGGCGCTGACGGAAGGGCGGGCGGATATTATTGTCGGCGCGATGAGCGATCCGCCTTCGCTGAGCGGATTCGGTTTCACGCTGCTCGGGCAGCTGGAGATTGTTTTTGTCGTCGCTCCCCATCATCCGCTGGCAGAGGCGGAAGAACCGTTAACCCGACGAGCAATCAAACGCAGCAGAGCGGTCGTCGTTGGGGATACCTCGCGTCTTGAACCTTCCAGGGCTATGCATCTGCTTGAAGATCAGGAGGCGATCACCGTCTTTGATTTTAAAACCAAGCTTGAACTGCAAATCAGCGGCATCGGCTGCGGTTATATGCCGCGCTATATGGCACAACGTTTTATCGAAAGCGGCGTGCTGGTAGAGAAACAGGTCGTGTCCCACGTGCCTTTTGTGCCCGTCTGGATCGGCTGGAACGAGCAAACCGCCGGCCTTGCCAGCGAGTGGTGGCGGGAGCAAATCGTCGCCAGTCCTGAAATCGCCACCGTCTACGGCGTGACGCAAAATAATACTTCCGGGTGAGTGGCGGACCCCCGGCCCCGCATCTATTGTTAAAAATGGATCGCTATCTCTTCTGAATGCGTCTTCGCGATGAAATTTTCACCCCTGCTAATTTTGCAGAGGTTTTTTGTGCGCAAGGAGTTCGTATGAAGCAAACCAATCAGCAATGGCAGTCGCGCCGCGAGCAGGCGGTTCCGCACGGTGTCGGGAACCTGCTGCCCGTCTATATAGATAAAGCAAAGAATGCCGAATTATGGGATGTGGAGGGCAATCGTTACATCGATTTTGCATCAGGTATCGCCGTTCTGAATACGGGACACAACCATCCGGCCGTTATAGAAGCGGTTCGTCAACAGCTTGACCACTTCACCCACCCGTGTTTCCAGGTCACGCCTTATGGCAACTATATTGAGCTGGCGGAACGTCTGAATAAACTGGCCCCGATCAGTGAACCTTGTCAGGCTTTGTTTCTTACTACCGGAGCAGAAGCGGTTGAGAACGCAATCAAAGTTGCGCGAATTGCGACCGGCCGTTCGGCGGTAATTGCTTTTCGTGGCGCGTTTCATGGCCGCACCTTATTAGGCATGGCGCTAACCGGCAAAGTGCAGCCGTATAAAAAAGGTTACGGCCCGTTCCCGGCAGGTATTTATCACGCACCTTATCCGGCGGCCTATCTTGGCATTACGGATACCCAGGCGCTGGCATCGCTGGCGGGTATTTTCGCCGCGGATGTTTCACCTGACGAGGTCGCCGCCATTATTATCGAGCCGGTGCAGGGCGAAGGCGGTTTTTACGCGGCATCGCCGCAGTTTATGAAGCAGCTGCGTTCCATTTGCGACAAACACGGCATCGTGCTGATTGTCGATGAAATCCAGAGCGGCTTCTGCCGTACTGGCAAAACCTTCGCTATTGAGCACAGCGAAGTTGAGCCGGACTTAATCACCATGGCGAAAAGCCTGGCGGGCGGCTTCCCGCTTTCGGCGCTGGTAGGGAAAAAAGCCCTGTTTGACAAGGCGCTGCCGGGCGGGCTTGGCGGCACCTACGCCGGGTCGCCTGTCGCTATCGCCGCAGCCCTGGCCGTGGTGGATATCATCGAAAAAGAACAGCTCAACCAACGTGCGCAGGCCATAGGCGAACAAATTACCACAAGGCTGCACCAGCTGGCCGAGCGGTTCGACTGCATTGGCGACGTGCGCGGATACGGCGCGATGATCGCTATGGAGCTGGTTGAAGGGCGCGACAGCCACCGTCCGGATAAGGAATTTACCGCCGCGCTGGTGCAGGAGGCGGGCCGTCAGGGGCTTGTCCTTTTATCCTGCGGCGTACGCGGTAACGTCATCAGATTCCTGGTGCCTTTAACCGCCGAAAAAGAAATTGTTAATCAAGGCCTCAACATCTTGTCATCCTGCCTCGAATTGGTGCAAAATACGCGCCTCACAAAATGAGATAAAAAAACCGACGTTAAACGCGTCGGTTATTTTTTTGCATTGAGTCTAAGCAGTCAAACAGGCATTCGCCAAAAAAACCAAGAGGCCGGGCTTCGTACCGGATAGATATTAGCTTTTAAAAAACGACAGTCGTGTCGCCGAGGAAAACAAGATGGGGCAGTTTTTTGCTTTTGCGCAGGCATTCGCCGTTTGGGAGAATGACCATGTCGCTTAACGTCACCGCAGGTGCAAATTCACGTATCGAACTCCGTAAGAGCCTGACGCTCGTTCCGGTCGTTATGATGGGCCTCGCTTATATGCAGCCTATGACGCTGTTCGATACATTTGGTATTGTATCTGGCCTTACCGACGGACATGTCGCGACGGCTTACGCGTTTGCCCTTGTGGCAATTTTATTTACCGCGTTAAGTTACGGAAAGCTGGTACGCCGTTTCCCGTCAGCGGGTTCCGCTTATACCTATGCTCAGAAAGCTATCCACCCGGTGGTCGGCTTTATGGTGGGCTGGTCCTCTTTGCTTGATTATCTGTTTATGCCGATGATCAACATCCTGCTGGCCAAAATCTATTTCGAAGCGCTGGTGCCGTCTATTCCTTCGTGGATTTTCGTCGTGCTGCTGGTTGGCTTTATGACCATTTCCAACCTGCGCGGCATTAAAACCGTAGCGAACTTCAACAGCCTGATTGTTGTGTTGCAGATGGTTGTCATGGCGGTTATTACCGGCCTGGTTATTTACGGCGTGGCTCACGGCGAAGGTGCCGGCACCTTGACCAGCTCCAAACCCTTCTGGTCAGAGCAGGCTAACGTCGTGCCGATGATCACCGGCGCTACCATTCTGTGCTTCTCGTTCCTTGGCTTTGACGGCATCAGTTCGCTGTCTGAAGAGACCAAGGACGCGGGCCGTGTTATTCCAAAAGCGATTTTCCTGACTGCCCTGATCGGCGGCGTGATCTTCGTTGTGGTCTCTTACTTCCTGCAACTGTACTTCCCGGATATCTCTCGCTTTAAAGATCCGGATGCGTCGCAGCCAGAAATCATGCTTTACGTGGCGGGCAAAGCCTTCCAGTTTGGCATTCTGATTTTCTCCTGCGTGACCGTACTGGCTTCAGGTATGGCTGCACACGCTGGCGTATCCCGTCTGATGTACGTGATGGGCCGTGACGGCGTGTTCCCGGAGCGTTTCTTCGGTTACATTCATCCGAAGTGGCGTACCCCGGCGCTGAACGTGGTTCTGGTTGGTATCATTGCGCTGTTTGCCGTGAAGTTCGACCTGGTAACCGCAACGGCGCTGATTAACTTTGGTGCGCTGGTGGCGTTCACCTTCGTGAACCTGTCGGTGATTTCCCAGTTCTGGATCCGCGAAGGCCGCAACAAGTCCATCAAAGATCACTTCCACTATCTGGTGCTGCCAATCTGCGGTGCGCTGACGGTGGGTGCGCTGTGGATTAACCTGGAAGAAAGCTCGATGATTCTTGGTCTGATTTGGGCAGCCATTGGCCTGACCTATCTTGCCTTTGTTACTCGTCGCTTCCGTAACCCGGTGCCGCAGTTCAACGAAGATTTAGCGTAATAGCGCTGAAGTAAAAATGGCTCCTGCGGGAGCCATTTTTTTGCCTTTAATTCACCAGAAACTGTACATATTCGAACAGTGCTTTGAGCAGCGCCGTCTTCTCTTTATCCTCTTCATGCTGGTTATACAGCGCTTCGAGCTCCAGCGCGTAAGCCTGCAACGCTTCCTGCGACAGCACTTCCTGACGATGCGCTAACCAGCGCTGTTGCTCGGCTTCATCCAGCGTGCCGGGGAAGTTGCGCGCCCGATAATTAAACAGCAGCTTCTCAATGCGCTTATCAACGAACGAAATATCCAGCGCCGCAAGGTTCTGCGGATCGGTCTGCAGGACAATACGCATCGCCGCGCGATCGGCATCGCTAAAGAAACCGTTATAAATCTGCGCATCGACATTTTCCGACGGCACAAAGGGTTCGGCTTCGGCAAAAATGGCGACCACTTTTTCTCGCACGCCAGGGTGCGCCCGCAGGACTTTCAGGTTTTCCAGACACCGCTGACGATTAATGCCTAAACGTTCCGCGTCTTCAGGACGCAGGGTATTGGCGACGGCCAGCACGGGGCATTTATTGAGATGAACAAGCTTGACCGGCACGGCTGCCGCATCTTCGAGCGCAGCTTTCGGCGTGTATAAACGGCTGCGAAGCGTATCGGCATCCAGTTCCAGCAGCGGCGTAATATCACCGGCAAGGTCTACCATAATTACCGCGTTGCGGTTTTCAGGATGCCAGGCAAGCGGCGCAATCCAGCTGGTGTTGCCGCGCCAGGCGCCAAACATACCGGAGACGTGCACCAGCGGTTTCATCTGCGGAATATCAATCAGCGTCGTCAGCTTCTGCTTAGAACGATAGCTATACAGATAATCAAACAAACGCGGCTGCCGGGTTTTCACCAGCTGCGCCATGGCAATGGTGGCGTACACGTCAGACATCGCATCATGCGCGTTAGCGTGTTCAATACCGTTGGCTTTGGTCAGATGCTCAAGCCGAAAGCTCGGCAGGCCGTCTTCGTTTTCCGGCCAGATAATGCCTTCCGGGCGCAGCGCATAGCAGGCGCGCATGACATCCAGCAGGTCCCAGCGTGAGTTATCGTTCTGCCAGCTCCAGGCGTAAGGGTCGTAAAAGTTGCGATAGAAAATATTGCGCGTCACTTCATCATCAAAGCGCACGTTGTTGTAGCCCACCACGCAGGTTTTCGGCACGGTGAAAATATCGTGAATGCGTTTTGCAAACGCGGCTTCGTTCTCGCCGCGCGCCAGCGCCTGCTGCGGCGTAATGCCGGTGATCATTACCGCTTCCGGCTGGGGCAAATAGTCGTCCGCAGGCTTGCAGTAAAACACTTCCGGCTCGCCGATAATATTGAACTGCTCATCGGTGCGGATGGCGGCAAACTGTGCAGGGCGGTCAAGCGACGGACTCTTACCGAAGGTTTCATAATCGTGGAAGATAAAGGTGGGCTGCAGTACGGTATCAGGCACGGAGGTTACCATTAAGCTGATGAAGGTCTGGCTTAATGGTAACTCATTTGTTATGGCTGCAGAAGAAAACCAGTGGTTAAGGCATCAGACTTTGCGGCTGCACGGGCTCGCGGCTGATTACGCGCTTGCCCAAGGCGATCCCTGGCTTTTCAACCCTGTGGTACAGGAAGAACGCAATGAGATACGTTACCGGCAGGCATATGCCTGAGACGACCAGAAAGCGCACCGGGGAAGGCAGGTGGCTAAAGGCCGTGGCGTGAACCAGCAGACCAATGACCGGGATCACAATCATCAGGTGCAGCAGGTAAACCGAATAGGAAACATCGCCTAAAAACAGGCTTATCGGGCGCGTCAGGAGATAGCGCGGGTAATGCGCAAGCTGGCTAAAACGCGTGTTTTTTTCCGGCTTCCAGAGCAGCCCGGTCATGCTGATAATCAGCAGGCATTCAACAATCAGGCGCAGGTGGTTTTCCGCAATGCGCATTTGCCAGGCGATGACAGGGGCAAGCAGCGCCAGCGCCAGGTAATAGATCTTCTGGTGACGTATTGCCTGGGATATCAGCATGCCGGCGATGAAAAAGGGTAGCTTAATCAGGATCATCGACGGCATCGGGAACGCATCAAAATAATCCGGCAGCAGCCAGCGGGCGGCGAGGCAGAACAGCATCAGCATCACCGATGAGATAGCAAACCCAAAGCGCATAATAATCAGCATGATAAACGGGAACAGCAGGTAATACTGCATTTCCAGGCCGATACTCCAGTCGGGTAAGACCGTCCGGTATGAATAGTCAGGAATAAAGCCAAAAACGAAAGTCAGATGGCTGGCAACGTTCATTAACGAATGATCGGCATAGCGGCTTGCGAGGGTGGCGGTCGTAGGCCACGCGCTGGCAATAATAGTACGCATTTCCCCAAACCAGCCGCCAAAAACAAGCGCAAAAATGAGCAGTAAATAATAGAGGGGAGCGATCCTGAAAAAGCGTCTTAACCAGAACATTCGCCATGTATTAACGCTGTGCCAGGGCTCTTTCTCCTGCCGGTCCTGATAATTTTTCGCCATCAAATAACCGGACAATAAAATAAAGAGATCGACCCCCAGCCCGGGATCGTAAAGCAGAGGAATACGGCACTGGGTCAGCAGGCAGATATGCCCCAGCAGCACCCAAAGCGAGGCAAACCCCCGCAGACCCTCAAGTTCCGGCGTCCAGTTTTTACTTTGCACCATGCTGGTACCTTTAGAGTAAAATTCACACAAAAAGGCACAATATAAATGAACCGGGGCTCTGGCAATAAAATGCTGGCCGCGAAGAGTATTATCAGATAATACGCAGGTCAGGCCGGGAAATAACTGCGCAAAAATACCTCAGCAATATTACAAAACAACAAACGTCATATTTCCTTGCAATTTTGCCGCGCAAAAAGCAATGAATTGCCGTAAAACGAGCGGCTGAAAATAAAGTTGTTGAGGGTACCTCGTTGAAGATCCGCCAGTTTATTGCTTTTGCTGTCCTGTCATTTTCCGCTCATTCCGCTTTTGCCGACGATCTGTTTGTTAATGCACCGCCTGCGCCGCAAATTCAGGCCGCCTCCTGGGTGCTGATGGATTACACCACCGGGCAAGTTCTGACCGCGTTTGATGAACATGTGCGACGCAACCCGGCGAGCCTCACCAAACTGATGACCGGCTATGTTGTAGACCGCGCCATCGACAGCAAGCGTATAAGCGCCGATGACGTTGTCACCGTAGGAAAAGACGCCTGGGCGCAGGGAAATCCCGTGTTTAAAGGTTCATCGCTGATGTTTTTAAAACCGGGCGACAGGCTGACGGTGCGCGATCTGAGTCGTGGCCTGATTATCGATTCCGGTAACGATGCCTGCGTGGCGCTCGCAGATTATGTCGCCGGAGGCGAACCACAGTTCGTGGCGATGATGAACAAATACGCCTCGCAGCTTGGCCTGCGTGATAGCCATTTCGAAACCGTTCACGGCCTCGATGCGCCCGGCCAGCACAGTTCTGCTTATGATTTGGCCATACTTTCGCGGGCGATAATCCACGGTGAACCTGAGTTCTACCATATGTACAGCGAGCGCAGCCTGACGTGGAACGGCATCACCCAGCAAAATCGTAATGGCCTGCTGTGGGATAAAAACCTTAACGTCGACGGGCTGAAAACGGGCCACACGTCCGGGGCTGGCTTTAACCTGATTGCTTCAAGCGTGTCAGGGCAGCGCCGTCTGATTGCCGTGGTGATGGGGGCCGAAAGCCCGAAAGGGCGCGAAGAGCAGGCGCGTAAACTGCTGCACTGGGGCCAGCAAAACTTCGACACCGTACAAATCCTGCATAAGGGCAAAAAGATAGGTAAGGAACATGTCTGGTATGGCGACAAGGATGAATTTGACGTCGGCACCGACCAGGATGTTTATATGGCATTGCCAAAATCTGAAGTCTCTAATATAAAAGCTAAATACGTGCTTGATCGTCAGGATATGGCGGCGCCTTTAAAGACCGGGCAACGCGTTGGTGAAATCGAGCTTTTTGACCGTGACAAGCTTATCGCTCACTGGCCGCTGGTTTCGCTTACTGAAGTGAAGAAAGGCGGGATGTGGTCGCGCTTTAGCGATTATCTGCAGCAAAAATTCTGAATTCCCCTGAGAAGGAATACGGGAGGGGAGCGATCCTCTCCCGTTTTTTTGCCCGTTGGCTATTTGTTCTTCGGTGCAGCCTTCGGTTTCTTCGCCGCCGCGGTTTTATTTTCAATTGGCGGAACGGCTCCGATATCGGTACCGGTCACCGGATTAACCGTCGGATCGGATGCGGTACGGGTGACGAGGTTTTTCAGGGTAACCTGCTGCTGTTTGGGCAGTGACACGCTGGCCATGCCGTCGCCGCCGTCTACAGCCGGCGTCGGGTCGGCCACAAAGTTGAAGTTCTCATCCGAATTCCAGCTTCCCCGGACATCGCCCCCCTGCGACATGTTGTAGTACACGTTCGCATATTGCTCGACAGGCGGAAGTTTGCCCGGCGGGAAATTATTGCGGATGGAGTACAGCGCTTTCTCAAAAGAAATCTGGTGCGCGACTTCACGCGTCATCAGGAAGCCCAGAGCATCTTTTACGCCCGGATCGTCGGTCATATTAATGAGGCGTTCGTAGAGAATTTTTGCGCGAGCTTCGGCCGCAATATTTGAACGCAGATCGGCCGTCACTTCACCGATGGTATCAATGTAAGCCGCAGTCCAGGGAGCGCCCGCCGAATTGGTAAGCGCCGGGCCGCCGCCATAAAGCAAGGCCGTCAAGTGGCTGTCATTACCGTTGCCGGTGATGGTGCGATACAGTTCGCCTTCCTGCTCCGTGCCTTCCGCGAGATCGCCTTTGGCGCCTTTGTTGAGCATTCCCACCAGCGAACCAATGATTTCCAGGTGGCTAAGCTCCTCGGTGGCGATATCCATCAGCATATCCTTGCGCCCCGGATCGTCATCACCCAGACCCTGAGTAAAGTAACGACAGGCTGCGGCAAGCTCGCCCTGTGGGCCGCCGAACTGTTCAAGAAGAAGGTTAGCAAGGCCCGGGTTTGGACCAGCGACGCGTACGGTGTATTGCAGTTGTTTGACGTGTCTGAACATGGCTCACTCCATTTAGTACACAGTAAGTGAGCGCCTGCTCTGAGGCAGGTCGCTCGCCGGTATTTGATTATTTTTTTGCCTCAACGCCCGGTTCGGCAGATCGCACCATAAACTGTTCGGTTACTTCCGGCAGATGGGTTGACAGCCATTCGGCCATCGCGACTTCCTGCTCAAGGATCTGCCCAAAGATACGGGCACCCTCGTGATCGCCTATCAGTTCGGCGGCGGCAATCAGCGAGGTATAGCTGGCTATCTCAAGGTTCTCAAAGACATAGCCGCTGATAGCGCCTTTCACCACTTCATCTTCAGCCAGCATGCCGCCCATCGCCTGGCCCAGGGCGCTTAGCTTGCCGACGGCGTCTTTAAAGACCGAACTTGAGGTGTCATAGCGCTCGATAACGGACTTCACCAGCGCCTGCTGGCTACGGGTTTCTTCGATGTGTTGCACGATGCGGGCTCTGAGATCCGGGTAGTGCTCAAGGCGGTCGGCCATTTTTTCAAGCATGCTTTCCGCCTGCTTTTCCATGGCGTACGCGTCTCTTACCCAATCCAGATAGTTTTCTTCGTATGTCATGTTTGTCACCTCTTAGTAGGTAAATGCCCGGCAGAGTACGGCTCAGGCGTAAGTTGCGGATTTGGTACAGCTTAATCACCCAACGTCAGCGAAAACGCTAATGCCCTGCGCCAGTAAATTCTCGATACGGATAACATCAAAAAGAGAGTGTTAAACCGCGCTCAGAAGGCATTGATTGCTATTTGTTTCCCGGTACTAAACCAGAGTAAATAGCAAATTTGCTTCATACTGCAGCAGTAATTAAGCGTAGTTCAATCGGTGAAACAGCGCTGTCTGTAAAATAAATCTCACCGCTTTAAGAGGTTTCCTGGGCTGGTTTTTAACGCGGGAATGAGCCGTTATTGCCGGCAGCAATGCCGCAGAAAACTGAGCGAAAATAGATAACCGGGTGCACAATTTGAAGGCTAAGAGGTACTGCTAACGACGAAGGGCAAATATACTCCAGAAAGAGAAATATACTTTTCAGACAGGCATCTACGCTATTAACCCAGTCAGGAGAAGGTATGGAATTCAAGATTCAGCAGGTATCAGAACAGAAAGTTGCCGGTTTCCATATGGTTGGTCCCTGGGAACAAACCGTTCATCAGGGATTTGAGCAGCTCGCCCTGTGGGTAAAATCCCATAACATTACCGGGACCGAATGGCTGGCGATTTATTACGACAACCCCGATGAAGTGCCCGCGCAGAAACTGCGCTGCGATACGGTGCTTCGTGTGCCGGAAGATTTTGTCGTGCCGGAAACCAGCGAAGGCGTCATCGTTACCCGTATTGAAGGCGGCGACTATGCCGTTGCGCGGGCGCGCGTCGATGACAACGATTTTGCCGAACCCTGGATGCAGTTCCTCGGTAGCCTGGCGGCTGACGAACGTTATCAGATGACCGGCAAGCCCTGCTTTGAACGCTATCTTAACGACGGCTCAGAAAGCGGCGTCTGGGAACTTGATATGTACATTCCGGTTGTTGGCAAGCGTTAAAATCGGAGAGAAACGGCGATGATTATATTGTCATTTGTGTTGATCTATGCCAAACGTTCGGGAGCTCGTTTATCGGGTGTCTGGCAGTAGTCTGCTACAATCGCGCTTTTGGTTTCAGGAGACGGGTGTGCGCCCCGACAAATCACTTAGCCCGTTTGAAATGCGTGTTTACAGCCACTACCGCACGGTACACGGCATCCGTATCGCGCTGGCTTTTATTCTCACCTTTATGCTTGTTCGCATACTCAAGGTGCCGGAAGGCACCTGGCCGCTGATCACCCTCGTGGTGGTCATGGGACCTATCTCATTTTGGGGAAATGTTATCCCCCGTGCTTTTGAGCGCATCGGCGGGACTATATTTGGCGCGGCGCTCGGGCTTATTGCCCTTAAATTAGAGCTTTATTCTCTGCCGCTTATGCTGCTCTGGTGCGCTATCGCCATGTTCTTATGCGGTTTCCTGGCGCTTGGCAAACGCCCTTACCAGGCCTTGCTGATTGGCATCACGCTTTCTGTGGTGGTGGGAGCGCCTGCGGGAAATATGGAAACCGCGCTGTGGCGAAGCGGCGACGTCATTTTCGGATCGCTACTGGCGATGCTGTATACCAGCATCTATCCTCAACGGGCATTTATCCACTGGCGGATCCAGATGGCAAGCTTCGTGACGGCATTTGGACGCCTTTGTAACGCGGGGTTTTCACCAAACCTGCTTGAGCGTCCGCGTTTGGAAAAACCGCTGCAAACCATCCTTAACGACGTTGTAAAAATGCGCGCCTTGATTGGCCCCGGCAGCAAAGAAACGCGCATTCAGAAATCGATTTTTGAAGCGATTCAGAAAGTGAGCCGCAATATGGTGTGTACGCTTGAGCTGCAAATTAACGCTTACTGGACGTCACGGGCCAGCCACTTTTTGATGCTTAACGCGCGCACGCTGCGCGATACGCAGCAAATGACACAAAGAACCCTCAGCGCCATTGCGCTTGCCTTGCAGGAGGGCAATCCGTCACCCATCTCTGCCAATACCGAAAAGCTCAGCGAAATTGTCAGCGAGCTGCGCCAGTTGATGCAGGAGGGACAGGGTAGCGCGCCGCAGGAAACGCCCATCTACGGCTATGTATGGCTAAGTCTGGAGCTGGCCCGCCAGTTGGAATTACTGTCACAGCTTATCTGCCGGGCGCTGCGTAAGTGACGGATGGGCGTCGGCTTTTACGATGCTGGTTTCGATTCAGCCTTATTTGCGGTTAAGATAGGACAAGCGACCGATAAATCATTGTCAACGGCAACCGCTACCTTTATGGTTAGGGCAGTTGTCTTAACGAATCCGAGTTTGAATTTAGCAGGGGTGTAAAAATGGAAAATACTAAGCCTTCTTTTCAGGACGTGCTGGAGTTCGTGCGTCTGTTCCGTCGTAAGAACAAACTGCAACGTGAAATCCAGGACGTAGAGAAAAAGATCCGTGACAACTCAAAACGCGTTCTGCTGCTTGATAACCTGAGCGATTACATCAAGCCGGGCATGAGCATCGAAGCCATTCAGGGCATCATCGCCAGCATGAAGACCGACTACGAAGACCGCGTTGATGACTACATCATCAAAAATGCCGAGCTTTCCAAAGAACGTCGCGAGATTTCCAAAAAACTCAAAGCAATGGGTGAACTGAAGCCAGAATAAGCTTTGGTCGCAGCATATTTCTAAAACCGCCTTTGATCCAGGGCGGTTTTTTTTCGCCTGCCAGCTTCTGGCGCGGCATAACGATAAGGAGGCATGATGGCCCTTGCAGTAATGATCCAGGGAACCGCTTCAGACGTCGGAAAGAGCGTGCTGGTAGCCGGACTGTGCCGCATTTTTGCCCAGGACGGGCTTAGCGTCGCGCCGTTTAAGTCGCAGAATATGGCCCTCAATTCGGGTATCACGCCAGACGGCAAAGAGATGGGACGCGCGCAGATATTTCAGGCCGAAGCCGCCGGGATTGCGCCGGATGTACGCATGAATCCCGTGCTGTTAAAGCCCACCAGCGACTGTAAAGCGCAGGTGATATTGATGGGCAAGGTGGCCACCAACATGGATGCGGTCACTTTTCACAATTACAAACCCCGGTTGCGCAGCCAGATTCAGGAAGTCTACCGCAGCCTTGCGGCCGGGCACGAAGTGATGGTGCTGGAAGGGGCGGGAAGCCCGGCGGAAATTAACCTTCGCGACCGCGATATCGTCAATATGGGCATGGCTGAACTGGCAGAATGTCCGGTGATCCTGGTGGCGGATATCGACCGTGGCGGCGTATTCGCCGCGATTTACGGCACCATTGCGCTTCTGGCCGAACACGAAAAGCGGCGCGTAAAAGGCGTCATCATCAACAAGTTTCGCGGCGATAAAGCGCTGCTTTACTCCGGCGTTGAGCAAATCGAAGCCCTGACCGGCGTGCCGGTACTGGGCGTAATGCCGTGGCTTAAAGTGGATCTGGAAGACGAAGACAGCGTTGTCTTAGAACGCGGAAAATACGATGCCGACACGCCGAAGGATCTGGATATCGCGGTGATCCAGTTGCCCTACATGTCCAACTTCACCGATTTTAACGCGCTGGCTGCCCAGCCGGACGTTCGCCTGCGTTATGTCAGCCAGGCATATGAGCTCCAGGGCTGCGACCTGGTTATTCTGCCCGGCAGCAAAAACACGTTAAGCGATCTGCTCTGGGTCCGTAAGAGCGGCTTTGAAAAAGCGTTGCTGGCGCATCATCGGAAGGGCGGTGCGGTTCTGGGCATTTGCGGCGGTTACCAGATGCTTGGTGAACATATCTTCGACGCGGTGGAGTCCGGTCTGGATGAAATGCCGGGTATCGGCCTGCTGGACGTGGTAACCCGTTTCGCCAGTGAAAAAACCACGACCCGCGTAGCGGGCAAAACGCTGCCGGCATTGCCTGGCTTCTTCAATGCCTGCGCCGTGCTCAGCCTGGAGGGCTACGAAATTCATATGGGCGAAACGCAGCGCGGCGCGCACGTTGAACCTTTTGTTCGCCTGAGTGAATGCAACGCTCAACCTTACGACAGCCTTGACGGCGCGGTAAGCGCAGACGGCAACGCGCTGGGAACCTATTTGCACGGCGTGTTTGATAACGGTGAATTTACCCGTGCGTTGCTCAACGGCCTGCGTGAACGAAAAGGGTTGAAAGCCTGGGAAGGCGAGCTGTTTGATTACCAGCAGCATAAACATCAGCAGTTCGATATCCTCGCCAGCGCCATGCGTGAACATATTGATATCGAAAGTATTTACCAGATTATGCGTGAACATCAGGAGCAATTATGTATCTGATTACCGGCGGGGCACGCAGCGGCAAAAGTCGCCATGCGGAACGGCTGGCCGCCTCGAGCGAGCGCGTGTTGTATATCGCCACCTCGAAAATATTCGATGAGGAAATGGCGGCCCGCATTCAGCATCACCGCGATTCCCGTCCGACGCACTGGCGCACCGTAGAACAGCACCGTGATTTGCATAGCATTATCGGCGCGGAGAACGACCCGCAGGAGGCGATACTGCTGGAATGTATCACCACGCTTATTACCAACATTATGTTTGATGCAGCGGGCGATGCGCCTGAAGATGAATGGGATTTCGTGGCAATCGAGCAGCAGGTAAATCAGCAGATTGACAGACTGCTGGCCGCCTGCGCGGTTTGCCCGTCGCCGGTTTATCTCGTGACCAACGAAGTAGGGATGGGTATCGTGCCGGAGAATCGTCTGGCCCGGCACTTTCGCGATATAGCCGGGCGCGTGAATCAACGCCTGGCGGCCCAGGCGCAGGGAGTCTGGCTGGTAGTATCCGGAATTGGAGTAAAAATAAAATGATCTTCCGTTTGTACTTTGCCACGCTGCAATTCATGAGCCGTTTACCGGTGCCGGGCCGCTGGTCGCAAGGGCTGGAAGTGGATCAGTACGTGCGCGGCGTTATCACCTTTCCTTTCGTGGGTCTGCTGTTGGGTGCCATTGCAGGGCTGGTCTTCGTTGTGTTGCAGCCATGGTGCGGCCTGCCGCTGGCGGCGCTGGGCTACGTGCTGGCGCTGGCTTTGCTGACGGGCGGCTTTCACCTTGATGGCCTGGCGGACACCTGCGACGGCGTGTTTTCGGCCCGCACTCGCGAACGCATGCTGGAAGTTATGCGCGACAGCCGCCTGGGCACGCACGGCGGGCTGGCGTTGATTTTTGTCCTCGTCGCCAAAGTGCTGGTGGTCAGCGAATTATCCCTGCGCGGCGCTAACATGCTTGCCGTACTGGCCGCGGCTTCTGTCGCCGGGCGTAGCGCCTGCGTGCTGCTGATGTATCGTCAGAAGTACGCCCGACAAAGCGGTCTGGGCAATCTGTTTATCGGCAAGGTAAACGGGAAACAGACGGCGGTGACCCTGGCTGGCGGAGCGTTACTTTCCGTGCTGCTGGTGCCAGCGGCGGGCATTTTTGCCTTTGCGGTGATGCTCGTTGTCGTTATGGCGCTGGCCTGGACGTTGAAGCGCACGCTTGGCGGACACACCGGCGATACGCTGGGCGCGGCTATCGAACTGGGCGAAGTTATTTTTTTGCTGGCGCTTTTGTAGCGTCAGACTAACCATTCAGAGAATAAATAAATGCAGGCACTGGCTACTCTTCTGGCGGCAATTGCCCCACTCAATCGTGACGCAATGAACAATGCGCAGCAGCATATCGACGGCCTGTTAAAATCGCCGGGCAGCCTGGGAAGGCTGGAGTCGCTCGCTGTACAGCTTGCGGGAATGCCGGGTTTAAAAGATGGTCTGGACACGAGCCGCAAAGCAATTCTGGTAATGTGCGCTGACCACGGCGTTTACGCTGAAGGCGTGGCGGTTGCGCCGCAGGTGGTAACGACGATTCAGACCATGAATATGACGCGCCACAATACCGGCGTCTGCGTGCTGGGCGCGCTTGCCGGAGCGGAGGTAACGATTGTAGACGTCGGCGTTGACAGCGATCCACTGCCCGGCGTGCTGAATATGAAGATGGCGCGCGGCAGCGGCAATATAGCCAAAGGCCCGGCGATGACGCGCCAGCAGGCGGAAGAATTGCTTCTGGCGACGGCAAAGCTGACCATCGCCAAAGCAGCGGAAGGCGTGCGGCTGTTTGGCGTGGGCGAACTGGGCATGGCGAATACCACGCCAGCGGCAGCGATGGTCAGCGTGTTTACCGGCAGCGACCCAACCGATACTGTAGGAATGGGGGCAAATCTGCCCAGCGATAAAATCGGCCATAAAATCGCCGTGGTGCGTCAGGCGCTGGAGGTCAATCAGCCCGATGCGCAAGAGGGTATCGACGTGCTGGCAAAAGTAGGCGGATTTGATTTGGTTGGTATGACCGGCGTCATGCTGGGTGCGGCAGCGGCTGGGCTGCCGGTGGTGCTCGATGGCTATCTCTCTTATGCCTCCGCGCTTGCAGCCTGCCGCATTGCGCCCGGCGTGCGCGACTACCTCATCCCCTCGCATTTATCGGCAGAAAAGGGCGCACAGCTTGCCCTGAAGCATCTGGATCTGGAACCGTATCTGCATATGGGCATGCGCTTAGGCGAAGGCAGCGGCGCGGCGCTGGCCATGCATATCGTCGATGCCGCCTGCGCGATGCATAACAATATGGGCACGCTGGCGGGCAGTAATATTGAGCTTCCAGCGGGGAAATAAATTAACGGCGGGTGACGCTTCGCTTACCCGCCCTACAAAATTCCTGATTCAGGTTGAGTGGTAAACGCAGCGCCATCCACCGGTTTTCAATTTTCTTCCTGCATCACCTGCAATAGCGCCGCCAGCAGCCCAGGAAAACGCGTATCCGGATCTTCACGCCTTAGCGAGATCGGATTCTCCCGTGCTGGTGGGCGCTGCCAGATAACTCCGCTGTCTCTCAGCACCTGCCAGTGATGCGTCATGGTTGCTTTTGCCACGTCTTTACGCAGCGTGCCGCGGGACAGCTCGCTGCCGCCCGCGAGCGTTTTCACTATTTCCAGCCGCAGAAGGTTGCCTGGCGCAAAAAGCACATTTTCCAGGCGGATTTGTTCTCTTTTGGGATGATTGGCGATCATACTCTTTCTGTGCTGGCCGTTGCCGTTACGGCCCGGTCTGTCACCGAACAGCGGCAATTCCTGCCGCTCACCGTCAAAGAGACTAAGGATACATCATGCCCCGACCCATTCCTCTTGAACGCTATCGCAACATCGGTATTTCCGCCCACATCGATGCCGGTAAAACGACGACGACCGAGCGCATCCTGTTTTATACCGGCATGAGCCATAAACTGGGCGAAGTTCACGATGGCGCAGCAACGACGGACTGGATGGCGCAGGAGCAGGAGCGCGGGATCACCATTACTTCGGCGGCGGTAAGCTGCTTCTGGTCGGGGATGGATCGCGGCTATGAGCCGCATCGTATCAACATTATCGATACCCCAGGGCACGTCGATTTTACGATAGAAGTGGAACGTTCCATGCGCGTGCTCGACGGGGCGGTGATGGTGTACGACTCCGTAGGCGGCGTTCAGCCGCAGTCCGAAACCGTCTGGCGGCAGGCCAACAAATACCATGTGCCGCGCCTGGCTTTCGTTAACAAAATGGATCGCCAGGGAGCAGACTTCTTCCGCGTGGTGCAGATGATGATTGATCGGCTGAAAGCTAATCCGGTGCCGATCGTTATCCCTGTTGGTGCGGAAGAACATTTCACCGGCGTGGTGGACCTCATCAAAATGCGCGCTATTTTGTGGGACGACGCAACGCAGGGAATGACGTTTAACTACGTGCCCGTACCGGATGAACTGCTTTCAACCGCGCAAAAATGGCGCGAGAAAATGGTGTCGGCGGCGGCGGAAGCCAGCGAAACGCTAATGGACAACTATCTGGAAGCAGGCGAGCTGAGCGAAGAGGACATTGTCGCAGGCCTGCGTGCGCGCACCGTTGCCGGTGAAATTCAGCCGATGCTCTGCGGCAGCGCTTTTAAAAATAAAGGCGTGCAGCGCATGCTCGACGCCATAGTAGAACTGATGCCTTCTCCCCTTGATATTCCTTCCATTCAGGGTATCGATGAGAAAGGACAAACGGTTGAGCGACATCCCGACGACAGCGAGCCGTTCTCTGCGCTGGCGTTCAAACTGATGACCGACCCTTACGTGGGACAGCTGACGTTTATTCGCGTTTACTCTGGCGTGCTAAAAAAAGGCGACTCGGTTTACAACCCGGTGAAGGAAAAGAAAGAGCGTATCGGACGCATCGTGCAGATGCATGCCAACGACAGGCACGAGGTGGATGAGCTGTGTGCCGGTGATATTGCCGCCTGCGTGGGGCTGAAAGATGTCACCACGGGCGATACGCTCTGCGATCCAACCGCCGTGGTTTCGCTGGAACGTATGGAGTTCCCTGAGCCGGTGATTTCGCTGGCGATTGAGCCGAAGACCAGGGCGGATCAGGAAAGAATGGGCATCGCTCTGCAACGGCTGGCCGCGGAAGATCCGTCGTTCCACTTACACACCGACGAGGAATCCGGGCAGACCATTATTTCCGGCATGGGCGAGCTGCATCTGGAAATCATTGTCGATCGTATGAAGCGCGAGTTTGGCGTGGAGGCGAATATCGGTCGTCCGCAGGTCACCTATCGCGAAACCCTGCGCAAAATGGTGAAAGATGTGGAAGGGAAATTTGTTCGCCAGTCGGGCGGTAAAGGTCAGTATGGCCACGTCGTGTTAACGATTGAACCGCTTGAGGCGGGGAAAGGCTTCTTCTTTGAAGATGCAACCAAAGGCGGCGTGGTGCCGCGTGAGTTTATCCCTTCCGTTGAGAAAGGCGTGCGCGAAGCGCTGAACAGCGGCGTGCTGGCGGGTTATCCGGTCGTGGACGTCAAAGTGACGCTGACTTTTGGCTCGTATCACGACGTGGACTCCTCGGAAATGGCCTTCAGAATGGCGGCTATTTTTGGCTTTAAGGAGGGAGCCCGCCGGGCCGACCCGGTTATTCTGGAGCCGGTCATGCACGTAGAGGTGGAAACGCCGGAAGAATACGCCGGTAACGTGATGGGGGATCTCGCCTCACGGCGCGGCATGGTTCAGGGCATGGACGAAAGGCTGGGTAGCCATGTCATTCGCGCCGATGTGCCGCTTTCCGAGATGTTTGGCTACTCCACCACGTTGCGTTCCATGTCCCAGGGCCGCGCAACTTATAACATGGAGTTCCATCATTACGCAGAAGCGCCGCATAATGTGGCGGAGGGAATTATTGCGAGCCGTAGAAAATAATTATTTAAAAACGTGACCGTTCATATGCGCCGTTAAAGAAAAGGGCCGAATAACCGGCTTCGGCCCTTGGATAAACGTTATTTTTTGTAATTCCTCGGTGCGGATAAAAGCATTTTTCGCATCCTTTCCATCACGGTGTTCAAACCCACCGCGCGCTTGATCATATGGCGTATTCTGTCCGAGTCGTTGACGCCTTTCCTGACGTATTTGGCGATATATTGCAAAACATAATTATCCTCATCGCTGTGGGTAAACGACGCCAGGCTTTCTACGGTACGCAATATATGGCCGGCCAGCGGCTGCCGTTGGTTATTCAGTGTACTGACATAGCTGGCCTGTAGGCCATCGCGGCGGGCATTGAAAATATTATATTTCTCAACGGCATGATGTTTTTTAACGATATTTACCCGGTTTGCCAACAGAGACTGCGCCAGTATTTTGCTGTAGCCGGTTAACATCGCCGCGTGAAAAATAGTCAAGGGCATATCGCATATTCTGATTTCAATGGTGCCTAAAGCCGGCTGTGGCCTGATATACCAGTAAATATCCTTAATGCTTTTAATAATTCCGATATTAACCATCTCGTTATAAAACAGGATAAATTCATCCCAGCCGTAGATATTTTCAATCAGTTCACTGTTCAGAAAGGCATTCTGGCCGGTAAAACGGGAGCTTGAAAAGGATGTATCCACGCCGTCCAGCCACGGCGATGAGGCGCTTAACGCCACCAGATGCGGCAGGTAAGGAATAAGCGCATGGCACAGATAGATAGCTTCGTCTCCGTCCTGCACGCCAATATGAATATGCTGGCCAAATACGCAGGCCATTTTAGTGATATAGCCATAGCGTACGGCAAGATTTTGATGACGTTGCAAATCGCTTATTACCTGTTCCCGCCAGTCGCCGTCCAGGTGACGGCCGCCGCCTGTGACATCGCATCCGTGTTTGCTGGCGACCTCACGAACGTTACCGGCCAGCAGGGTTAATTCTTCATGCATCTCCAGCACCGAAGTGTGTACCGAGCTGTTTAATTCGATCATCGACTTGGTTAGCTCGTGCTTTATCCGCTGGCAGTTTTCCATATCGGCCAGCACAACATCAGCTTTATCCACCAGCCTGGCATCGCGCCTGTTGATTAGCTGCAGCTCCAGTTCGGCGCCTGTCGTAAACCGCAGTGAGCGGGTAAAAGGTAGTGATACCATAATGTCCTCTGCACTGAGTTGCCTGATGATACTTGTCGCTAAAAGTGTAGGACAGGCGGTCGCTTCTGGCAGAGGCAATATGTCAGCTACAGAACGCCTTCCTCAACGGCGCCTTCCTGCATGACCGTCGTCAGAAACGCCACAATTTTATCTTCAATGCGGCTATCGATGGTTTTCAACCTTAGCAGCGCGATGCCGCATTCGCCCAGAATGGCCTCTTTCAGCGCGTCGCGTTCACGCTGTTCATGGCTGTCATGATGGCCGCCATCCACCTCGATCACGGCCAGAGGGGACTTTCCTACACGATAATAAAAAACAAAGTCGCAGCTTGCGCCCTGCACCATAAAGTCCCGTTGGCGGGCTGTGAAACGGTTATCCAGGCAGGCGATCAGCTGCCTTAGCGGGACCTGAGCATGCACGGTGAGGACGCGATAAGCAGGTTGCTTCAGGGCATCGTTGATCAGTTGCGCAGCGATCTGCTCTGAGCGGAAGCCTGAGTCATTTGGGTCGAGCCTGGCCTTCAGCTTTTCTAATGAGCGGTCGTACTCTTCATAGAGCAGATCAAATGCGCTGACCACCGGGCTGTAATGCACCTGCCCCTCATCAGCGTAGTAGGACATATAGCGAATTAACGCGGCGATATGCCGATTGTTGCCGGCAAAAACATTGTCGCCGGTGACCAGCGTGAAACGTTTCTGTGCGCGTGAAACGGCTACGTTGATGAGTTGGGGATCGTCGACAAAGGCAAGCGCCTGGCGGTTTGCCTTCTTGTCCAGTACGGTGGAAAAAACGATCTCTTCGCATTCGCGGCCCTGAAACTTATGCACCGTAGCGCTGACAAAATCGGCAGGCAGGGTGCGGTTCGAAAGATTTACCTGAGCGTTGTAGGGCGCGATAAAGCCGCGGCTGCCTGCCTCATCCCAGTCCAGCGCCGTTAACGACTCAAGCTCGCGCAGGTTGCTGTTGTGACGCGTATGGTTGCCTTTGGCCGTCACCACTAATGACAGCGCAGGTTCGCCACCGTCACGCGTCATAGCAATGAGCTGATTGTCATAAAACTGCTTATTGCAGAACTGAATGATTTTGGGATGACAGCGATAGTGCTCTTTCAGCAGCGTGACCGGCAGCGCATCGTTATACAGCGCAATCAGCGAATCCAGCAGGCTGTGGCTGACGCAATCGTAATGCGGCGCAGGGGCGGGCAGGGCGATATCCTCCGGCACATGCGCAAGCTGTTTGCGATCGCCAACGACAATAACGTTTCTGGCGCAGGCTAAAGCCAGAATCCCCGGAATGATGTCCTGCTGCGATGCTTCATCAATAATGACGTAATCCAGTAAGGTGCCCGGAGCGAGAGAGTTAATAATGGAATGCGTGCTGCTGCCCGTCACCGGGTAGCGTTTTAAGAAATCGGCAAAATTTTTCTGGTAGTTGCTGTCGCTAAGAGTGTTATTCGGCACGATGGATTGCCAAAGGTGCGTGCGCAGAAACGCCATCGAATCCTGCGTCAGGTTTTGCTGCAATTCCGCGACATCATTGTCCTGTAAAACCTGTTCGCTTTTTGCCAACGCATCGCGCGCCTGTCGCAAACGGGTAAGGTAATAATGGCGCTGCAAAGCGAAGAACATCGCCTGACGTTTTGCGGCGGTGTTCAGTAGCTGCGTTTTTACAATACCAAACCTGAATAGCAGCGTTAGCCGGTCACGCAGGCCAATACGGTTGGCCGTCAACGACTGGAGAAAGGCCATTAAATCGGTAATTTTGTCTGGCGTCAGCCCGTAACGTTCAACCTCCGGCAGGGTCGTGATGCCGTGAGAATATAGCCACTGGCTGAGATATTTATCTTCTATACCTAGTTCATCTATTTCAGCACGCAGTTGCGCCACGTCATTTTGGGCGCAGAGATAGTTTTTTAACCGGGTTAACTGGCCGGTAATGGCGTCGATTCCAGGTGCGGATGCTGGCGGCTCCTGCGGCATCTCTGGCTGCCCGGCGAAGAACCTGAGCCGGTTTTCTGCGCTGCCCAATCTGGCAGCCACATAATCCAGCTTTACCTTCGCCAGCTTATCGTAAACGTTATCTACGGCGGTGTTGTTATTGGAAACAATGGCGACGCTGCCATTTCGCATCAGGATATTGGCGAGAATATTGAGGATGGTCTGGGTTTTTCCGGTTCCCGGAGGCCCCTCAATCACTGAAATCTGGGCGCTAAACGCTTGTTCAACCGCTTTCATCTGGCTTTCATTCAGGCCGAAGGGATAGATGAAATTATCCGGCGCGCTGCGCACTGTGTTTTTGCCGCAGCAGTAGGCTTCTAACGCCGTATCAGGATGCGCCAGGATTTTATCCATCTGCCGCAGGGTATTCTCTGCAATGGGTTTTTTGTCACGGCTGGCGCGGCGTAACCTTTGTTCGGCAACCTCGCGGAAATAGGTAAAAACGGCATTATTCTTTAACGACGTCGCAGGCAGAATCTGCACCTCGCCTGCTTTCATTACATAGCATCGTTCGGCGTTCGGGTAATAAATAAGAGCGTATTTATTACCGATTATCTCTGCACGCTCGATAAGCTGTGTCTCAGGGCGATCTTTTCTGATAAGCAGGGTGCCAGTGGCCAGGGTAGCAGGTTCAACCCGGCAGACGCTGAAAGGACGGGTAAACGCTTTCCCGGAAGGAAAGTGACAGGTAAGTTGAAGGCATTGCTTATTGTTGTCGTAACGCAGCGTCCAGTCAGCGATCTGTGCTGATTTATCTTCCCCATCAACGTAAACGATGACCATTATTTCTTCTCCATGGCGTTGCCAGCTTTTGCCTGTATTCTGTCTCTGCGAGGCAAAATCAGGCATATTTGGTTTCCCGGATTTCTTTATATTTTCCAGTAAGGAGGATCGCCAATTTTCTGCACAATAAAATCAATAAACGACCTGACCTTATGGGATACGATCTTTTTCTGCGGGTAAACAATCCAGATTGCCGTATCGCTGGGAAACATACTGAACTCCCAGCCCGGAAATACTTTCTTAATGCGTCCGCTTTTTTCCTCCTGCCATGATAACCAGTCAGGGAGTATGGCAATACCCGAATGATGGCAACAGGCGTACAGCATTGCCGCGCTGTCATTAACGCTGAAACGATAGTTAATGGGTACTCTTAGCCATTCTTCCTCAGAACCAGATTCACGCGCATGCCAGCCGGTACCATGAAGACGGGAAAACATAATTATGTTCAACCCCTTTTGCACAACCTCCGGATCCCTGGGGTTATCGGGCGGTAAATTTTTCTCTATCCATTCGGCGCTTGCCCAGGCATAACGCTTCTGCGAAGCCAGCTTACGGGCGTGGATAGTCGAATCAGGGAGTACGCCGATGCGAATACTCAGATCTATCCTTGCCTCAATCAAATCCTGCACCTCATCATTAAAACTGATGTCTAATGAAATATTAGGATGCAGGCGAAGAAATTCTTCCATAAAAGGCATCACGTGTAACCTGCCAAATGTGCCTGGCACACTGATGCGCAGAAGGCCAGTCGGCTGTTTATCCATGGCCGAGGTCAAATTACGGGCTTCTTCCCATTGCAGTAACAGTTGCAGAGCATGAGAGTAAAAGAAATCTCCGGACTCGGTCAGCGTCAACCCGCGCGTTGAGCGGTTAAACAGAGTGACCTGCAAATATTCTTCCAGCTCGGAAATATGGCGGGAGGCCGTCGAGACTTCTATATTCAGCGCTTTGGCCGCGGCGCTAAAACTTTTCAGGTCTGCTGCGCTGACGAACGTTCTGATTGCGGAAAAATGGTTCATCGTTTTTCCCCTTTTTATGATGAAGATATTTTTTGGCAATCGAATGCGCTTTGATTAACACAGATTAACACACTCGTTCATAAATTTTTTGCGGGCCTTCTGACCAACAGAAGGCCCGAATTATAAGGCTACAGCGTTTATTTTGCGCTTACACGCCAGACCGTATTTCCAACGTCGTCAGCAACGATCAGCGCGCCTTGCTTATCCTGCGTTAAGCCCACAGGTGCGCCATAAAGCTCTTTCTCATCACCGGACACAAAACCACTGACCACGGTCTCAGGGGTTCCCACCGGCTTGCCGTCCTTAAAGGCCACAAAGGAAACCTGGTAACCATTGAGCGGGGAGCGATCCCAGCTGCCATGCTCGCTGATAAAAGCGCCGCCCTGATATTTCTGCGGCAACGTATGGCCGGTATAGAAAAGCAGGCCCAGAGGTGCCACGTGAGAGCTCAGCGCATAATCAGGCTTTATCGCTTTAGCGACCATATCGGGGCGAGGAGGTTGCGCACGGCGATCGACATGCTGGCCAAAATAGCTCCATGGCCAGCCATAAAAACCGCCTTCCTGAACGGAGGTAAGATAGTCTGGCACCAGGTCCGCGCCTATCTCATCGCGTTCATTTGCGATAGCCCAGAGCTTCCCGGTTCGGGGTTCCCAGCCCAGGCCCGTTGGGTTACGAATGCCGCTGGCGAAAATGCGGCTCGCTCCCGTCTGCGTATCCACTTCAAGCACGTTCGCACGCCGGTACTCAACGTCGAGCCCATTTTCAGTAATATTGCTGTTAGAGCCTACCCCGACATAGAGCTTTGTCCCGTCAGGGCTGGCCAGGAGCGCTTTTGTCCAGTGGTGGTTAATGGTGTCTGGCAGATCGGCCAGCTCGGTGCCCGGATCGCTGATATGCGTTTCTCCGGCCTCATAGCGATAGCGCACGATGCTGTCTGTGTTAGCCACATATAAGTTATCGCCAATCAACTGCACGCCGAAAGGAGAGTGAAGATTCTCCAGGAAAAGATGCTTTTCCCAGCCGTGACTCCCTTTGCGTAATAAAGTAATGCGGTTGCCGCCTTTGCCCCCTTTGCCGGACTGGTTTTTGACGATACCGGCAATAAGTTGCTTCGGCGTCGTCAGCGGCTCTGTGCCGGGACTATTGCTTTCCACTACCAGTACGTCATCGTTCGGCAGGACATAGACCTGGCGCGGGTGCATAAAGCCATCCGCCATTTTTTCAATACGCAGTCCGGCGGCTACCTGAGGCTGCGCGCCGGCTTTCCAGCCCACGCCTGAAGGAACCTGCATCGGCGGCATCAGAAAGTCCCGCGCCTTTGGCATCACCGGATTCGGGCCGGTTTGCTGCTCCGGGGTCAGTTTCGCTTTTTCATCACAACCCGTCAGGGCCAGGGAAAGCGTCAACATAACGGGAAGGGTGAAGGAGAATTTATTCATGGTTATAGCCTGTAGACTTTCCAGTACCCGTGGACGAAATAACGTTTGCAATAAGCAGACAGGCAACGGTAATGATTGACCAGGTTAGATTTTGTGGCGCAACAGCATAGGCATCGCGGCTGTGTACGAAACAATTTAGCGTTGCGGAAATAACCGCTATGACGTTCAACCAGAAATGGATTTTTATCGCTGATAGCTGAGGATATGCGGCGCCAACCCAAACCCAAAATAAATTAATCAACCGCGGGATAATGGCAAAAACAAGCCCCAGAGCGATAAGCCAGCTGGCGCTTTTGGCCCACATGACATTGGTACTGTAAACATAAATAATATTAAAGATAAGGGCGGCAATAAAAAATCCATAAGGTATCGGATCTAACAGTTCATATATAACCGACGCAATTTTACTGCGGCGATGTAACGCATGAGCACGCATTATTAATTCCTTGGGATGAGATAAAAAACGTGAGGTAAGCTACATATAAAATCATGAAGAAGAATTCAAAAATGAATAAGGCTAACTTTCCCGAAAATACCTCCTGCATTAAATTGCATGTAAAACAATCCATTAAATATTATTATACGTATTCTTAACAAACTGGGTACATCAAAAAAGGCAAATCTGTTTTGCGTGAATCAACATACTTAATCAATTAATAATCAGTTATCGTTATGCGCAGAACACCGTGCTGGCGCGCCAGGCGAATGACCGGTAGCTGGCTGAAAGGCACGGAGTATGTTATCTGTCAGCGTGCGGCGCATAACGATATTAATCCGGATGTGAGAGGATATATGAACAGCTTACCTGAAGTGACCGTTCTTGGCCTTGGTGCGATGGGGCACGCTTTTGCGAGTAATTTATTGAAGAAAGGTTTCACTGTTAACGCATGGAATCGCTCAGCGGAACGAGGCAGTGATTTAGTATCCAGCGGCCTGAAATTGCATTCAACGCCGCAACAGGCCGTTGCGAGCGCGGATGTGATTATTTCTGTTCTGGCTGATGGTGAAGTGACGCTCGAGGTGATAAAGCAAATGTCGCCGGGCTGTAAGAAAAACGCCATCTATTGCCAGATGGGGACTATCGGCATTCAGGAAACAACGAACGTCATACATACGTTAAAGCAGCTACAGCCAGCAATGGTCTTTATTGACGCACCGGTATCCGGCACCAAAGCCCCGGCGGAAAATGCGCAGGTTCTGATCCTGGCAAGTGGACAACGTGATAAATGTGCGGCCGCCGAAACGGTGTTTTCTGCCATCTCCCGCGGAACACAATGGTTCGGCGAGGCCGGAAACAGTCAAAAAATGAAGCTGGTGCTGAATAGCTGGCTGATTACGATGATGCAGGGAGTTGCTGAGAGTATGCAGCTTGCTAAACAATTTGGTTTTACGCCCGAGCAGTTCTGGAATGCTCTGGACGGAGGCCCGCTGGCTGCGCCTTACGTCAAAGTAAAACTGGATGCGATCGCGAAAAATGATTTCGCCCCGCAAATGCAGTTACAGCACGCATTGAAGGACGCAAAGCTGGCGCTGGCATCGGCAGAACCCATGGCGTTGCCCGTTCTTGACAGGATATCCGAAGTCTGGGAGCAAGCGGCCGCAGACGGATTTGCTCATCAGGATCTTTCCTCGGTCTACGTGTGGCTTGATAAAAATAAATAGAGTTGCGCGCATACAATAAAGCCGGGTTAGCAAACCCGGCTTTGTTATTACCTGTTATTTTTCAATGAAGCGGTTTAAATAATATCGGTAACTTTCCAGGAACCGGGTTTTACAAACAACGTCCATGCTGCCGGTCACCTGTTCCATATTCATTTCCCGGCCCTGTGAATTCATCCGGGCCAGGCTGAAGGCAACAAAATCAAACTCTTTTTGTGGCTGGTTTTGCGTGTTTTGTACGTATTGCATATCCCTCCTGTTATATTTCAATGAACAATAAGGTCATATGCTTCTTTATCTTTAGTATAGATACGTTCTTCGTATATTTCCTGCGGCGAGAGAAATAATGTGCGGCTGCTAACGTTCAGTTCCGCTAATTGGCTCTGGCTAATACTTAACTATCAGAACCTTCCCCGACTTATCCATTTTATGATCCTCCTCACACAAACCAACTAAAACAACAATATGCAATAAAAAGCAAATATCATGGTTTTTATTTTTGTACTGATGTTCGGTGAAGATCCACGGAGGCGCGCTGCGAAAGCAGATTTTCCGTGAAGACAACTTCTCCGAAAGGCTCAAAACCATGCGGCCAGCTAAAGAAGCCATTGGTCGCGCGGCCGTATCGCTGATTTCGGCCAACGACATTATCTTCATTGATTCCTGCACCACTACCCTGATATTCGCGGCGCAGTTTCCTGCCGTGCCGCTGACCATATTTACCAACTCCTCGCTGATTGCCGAATCCATCAAGCAGAATAACCCTTATGCGAGGGTATACGTGTTGGGAGGAGAATATAATCTGGAATTCAGGGCAAATTTAGGTGCTGCCGTTGTTGAGCAGATAAACAGCATTCAGGCTGATATCTGTTTTCTGGGGGCCGGCGGGATTGCTCAGCGGGGCGGTATACAGGTTAAAAGTATCGATGAGGCCTTTGTCTCAAAGGCCATGTTACGGATGAGCAAGAAGAAAGTTATTCTGGCTGACCATACAAAATTTGGCCAGGATGGCGTAATGAGCATTGCCACTTCAGGCGAAATTGACAGTATCATTACCGATGCTCTTCTGGATAAAAACGCTTACCCATCTCAGGATTTTAATAACAAAATCATCCTGGCCTGATATCACGAAGCTTTATTCCCTCTCTGAACGATTGATGAAGTTTCGCCAGCAGTGCAGAACCGAACGCCCAGGCGGGATGATGAACTCTGTAATCGTGTACCAGAAGCGACGAATCGGCGTTTTCTGGGGAACGGTAAAATATTCTACAATCCTCCGAAAGAAGCGCTGGTTTATTATTGAACACCGAAGCGGCCAGGCCTTCCTAAATCAAACATTGGGAGTACAGCAGAGTGAACGACAAGGGTCACGATCGTCTTAGCGGCAAGGTTGCTATTATCACTGGCGCAGGAAGCGGTATCGGCGAAGCTACAGCACGCACTTTCGCCCGTGAAGGCGCGAAGGTGGTACTTGTGGGGCGGCGTGAGGCGCCGCTCCAGGCCAATGCCAGCGCTATTCGAGCGGCAGGCGGCGAGGCGCTAGTGATAGCTGGCGACGTCGCCAGGGCGGCCGACGTCGCCGCGATAATCGAGGGCGCAATCGAAAAGTTTGGCCGTCTGGATTACGTGTTCAACAATGCCGGCATCCAGGGCAAGGGCGCCCCCATCATTGAAATGGAGGAGGAGAGTTTCGACGAACTCATTGCCATCAACCTTAAGGGACCGTGGCTGATGACGAGGGCAGCGCTCCGGGTAATGATTCCGGCAGGGCGCGGCGGTGCCATCGTCAATACATCTTCGTTTCTGTCAGTTGCGGCAACCGTCGGTACTTCGGTCTATTCCGCCAGCAAGGCGGGACTGGATGCAATGATCCTCGCGCTTGCACTGGAAGCGGGACCGCATGGCATTCGCATCAATAACGTGAACCCCGGTGTGATTGATACGCCAATGCTTCGCGCTCACGGTGAGGCCATCATTCCTCCGCTTGCGGCAAGGGCTGCGCTCGGCCGGGTGGGTATTCCTCAGGACATCGCCGATGCGGTACTGTGGCTTTGTACCGACGAGGCGAGCTTTATCACGGGCCAATCGTTGCTTATTGATGGCGGCTTTACGATTCCTGGCCCACGCTGAAATTTCTTGATTAGGAAACGATCATTTCCTAAACTGCGCAGATGGCAACTAAACAGATATCTTCCAGCACGCTGCGATCCTCCGGTCGCCCCCGTGAGTTTGACATGGATGCAGTCCTTGATGGCGCGGTGCGTGTTTTCCGGGAGCGCGGCTTCCATGCCACTACGGTCACTGACCTCAACGAAGCGACCGGCCTGACCGCAGGGAGCCTCTACAAAGCGTTCGGCGACAAGCGAGGGGTTTTTCTGGCGGCTTTCGAACGCTACACCAGCCAGCGAAACACGGAATTGCGAAGACGAATGGACGCCCTGCAAAGCGGACGTGACAAGATCAGGGAACTGTTGCGCTTCTACGCTGAGGTGTCTTGCGGCAGCGAAGGCCGTCGAGGATGTTTAGTCGTTGCCAGCGCCACGGCGCTTGCTATTTTCGACGACGAGATAGTGAAACGGGTCGAAGCCGCCATGCGCCGAACTGAGGACTTGCTGTGTCGGCTGCTGCAGGAAGGACAGAAGGACGGATCCATCTCGTCCGCTGTTAATATACCGGCAATGGCGCGATGCCTGTTGGCACTGCTGCAAGGTTTTCGTGTGGTTGGTAAGTCCGGACGCACCCGCGGCGACATGCTGGCTGCGGCGGATGAAGCGCTGCGGTTGCTGGGCTGATTTTTTTTGACAAATTAGGAAACGATCATTTCCTATTTAACAGGAGTTTCGCTATGACTACCCAATCCTCAACTGCACCAAAGATCGTCGATTTCGGTCCGGTTTCGGTGCCGGACCTCAACCTCTCTGGTTTTGAGCATCGCTTTGAGACAATCGATGGCATCAGGCTGCACTACGTGACGGGCGGCAAGGACAGCGGCGGGACCGTCGTGTTGCTGGCAGGCTACCCAGAGAGCTGGTTCGCCTGGCGCAAGGTTATGCCGGCACTTGCCGAACATTACCGTGTCATCGTGCCGGACCTCCCCGGACAGGGCGACTCCGACCGCCCGCTTGATGGCTACGATACGAAGTCACTGGCTACCGTCTTGCACGCGCTGTTGGGCAAGCTGGGCATCCAGCGTTATTACCTTGCTGCTCATGATGTTGGTGCCTGGGTTGCCTATCCTTATGCCGTTCTGTTCGGCAACGAAGTGCAGCGACTGGCATTGCTCGACGCTGGTATCCCCGGCGTCACGTTGCCCGACGCCTTGCCTGTTGCGCCAGACCGGGCGTGGCGCACCTGGCACTTCGCGTTCCACTCGATACCCGATTTACCGGAACTACTGATCGCCGGTAAGGAGCGCGCCTATCTCGACTGGTTCCTGCGTCGCAAGACAGCCAACCCACAGACCTTTTCCGACGCAGACATGGACGAATACGTACGGGTATTTACCAGGGAAGGTGGGCTACGCGCAGGACTTGCTTATTACCGTGCCGTAGCCGAGTCAGCACGCCAGAACCAGGAGCTGAGCGCCCAGGGAAAGCTGCGCATGCCGCTGCTGGCGCTGAGTGCGGATCAGGGATCAATTCCAGATATGGCCGGTCCGTTGCGGGCCTATGCCGAAGACGTTCGTGGAGTGACAATTTCCCACTGCGGTCATTTCCTGCCGGAAGAACAGTCTACGGCAGTTGCGGGCGAGTTGCTTGAATTCTTCAGTTGACCAGCGTCAATAAGGTGAAAGCGGAGGCCGGAAGGCAAGGTTAAGGCGGGCTGTTCGGGCAAATCGGTGTTGTTTTCAGCGGCGTATGGCTCGCCACACCATGGATAGCTATCCTGGGCTATCAGCTACGCCCTGGCTCGGCTTACCTTGCACGCCGGTCTATCACTCCTGCCGCCTGTTCGAGCGTTGGTTTTCGTCCGATGCGTGTGTGCCGCTTTTCCCGATGCGGAGAGAAAACTGAAGATGCATCGGGAGAAATTTTCGCGCTAAACGGTTGAACCACTATCAGATAAGGATTCGCACCGAAGCATGAAAGCAGGAAATATGGCTCCTCTGACTGGGATCGCCTTTGCCAGTAACTGGATAATAAATAAGCTAAACACGGAACGTGGTGCCCTGAAGCCGGGCAGTATTTGTTTGCTGCCGGCATATCTCAGTGCCGCTGACAGCCATATATCTTGTCGCGTGTTAATCAATGGCTGCGCTCAAATCGCTTTTTCACCAGCACGGACAGATGATGCCTCCCTGAACCGGCGTGGCGAGCAGCCGAAGGAACGGCTGAAGGCGGTGCTGAAAGCGCTGTCAGAGAGATAGCCAATTGAGAGCGCAATATCGGCGATGGAACGCTGGCTGTTGAGAAGGGCGTCCTTCGCCAGCGCGAAGCGCCAGTTGGCAAGATAGGTTCCTGCCGGAAGCCCTACTTTTTCGCAGAATCGTTGCGCGAAGGCCGAGCGGGACATACCGATATGACGGGCGAGCGTTTCAAGCGTCCACTGTCTGGCTACATTCGCATGCATGGCCTGTAATGCGGCTGCAATCCGGGGATCGGATAATCCTGCCAGCCAGCCCTTTTGCTGCTTGTCCGCCCGCTGCATGGGATGGCGTAGCAGCTCTACCAGCATAATTTCAATCAATCGTCCCATAACGAGATCGTGGCCGGGCAGCGAGGAACTGGCTTCATTGGCGATCAGCCCGATAAGCGGTTGCAGCCGGCCTGCTTCTTCGTCTCCGAAGCGTACATGGATAAGTTCGGGCAGCAATGCGTTTGCGAGGGCGCTCTGCTCAGGCGCAATCTGAAAATAGCCGCCCACCAGACGGGTCGTTTCTCCCAGCGGGTTACCCTGCCACCGGATATAGTCATGCTGTTCTGCGGGCGACGACAGGGATAAAAGTTCATCGAGACAGGGAATGACGCCCATATCGCTGACCAGGCGATACTGCGGCCGCTGCGTCAACAGCAGATAGTCTCCCTGTCGCATTAAAAATGGTGTCCCGGAATCCGGTACGTACCAGCAGCTTCCTTTGGTCACCAGACTAAAACGCGGTAAATCGAGATGAGGTATCACCATGCCCCAGCGATGGTTGGTTTCAATGGTTTTCCACGTCAGGATTTTAGGCCGCAACAGCTGAATAATATCCGTAAGAAGATCCATCGCATTCTCCCAAATTTAGCCCGAACCCATCGAATCGCTGGCGTTACCGACGCCAGATTTTTGGACGTTTGGTAAAGCTATATGCACTTTTAATTATGGATCGTCTTAATGCCTTTCGCTACGCTGAAATTCCACTGATTTTAACAATGAGTTAAAAAATGAGTAACCTTAAAGATCGAATCGTTATCGTGACCGGTGCGGCGCAGGGCATGGGCCGGGCTATTGCTATTGAAGCGGCAAAACAGGGTGCGGCCTGGGTAACCCTTGCGGATATTCAGGAAGAGAAGGGAAAAGCCGCGGAAGAAGAAGTCAGAAAGGCTGGCGCGAAAGCGTTATTTATCCGCACCGACCTGGCAGTAACGGAATCCATCAGGAATATGATCGAGCAAACCGCGCAGCAGGCTGGCGGAATCGATGTGCTGGTGAATAACGCAGGCGTTACCGATGATGCACTGACCGGCCGCCAGCCGGGAGTGGAGGATTTGCCGGAAGAAGCGTGGGATAAACTGATGGCGATTAACCTCAAGGCTATGTGGCTGACCACCAAATTTGCGGCGCCTTACCTGCGTAAATCCACCCGAAGCCCTGCCATCGTCAACGGCGCTTCGGTTGCCTCTACGGTGGCTTATCCGGGGCTGCCTGCTTATGCTGCCAGTAAAGGAGGCGTTGTGATGTTGACTAAGGCCACCGCCGTCGATCTCGCCGATGGCGGTATTCGCTGCAATGCTTATGTACCTGGCGCCATCGACACCCCAATGCTCAGCACCAGTGCTGAAAATGCAAGCGACCGTGCCGCTGCGGAAGCCCGTCTCTGGGGGCCACATCTTATCCGCCGCCTGGGAAGGCCGGAAGAAGTTGCGAAGCTGGTATGCTTCCTTGCTTCCGATAGCGCCTCTTTCTCGACAGGCAGCACGTTTAATGTCGATGCCGGAACCCTGGCATGGCGGGGCGCTCATTAATTCGCTGGTGAGATTATAAAAACCCCGGCCAGTATTGCGGCGCCGCCACCGGCTGGACGACGCATTAGCGGGCTCCGTGGCGCCGATCTCACTGGCCGATTTCACGATTGATGAAAACCACGCGCTTTTTCAGATACAGACGCAGCGATGGTGTGGAATCACCAGCCGTCACGCATTTGCGTTCCAGGCAGAAAGCGCCTGGCGAGGCGCAGGAAGCGTTTGTGGGTAGCGTGTCACATTTTTCCGATATGGAGAAAATACCGACAGGAATCGGGAAAGTTCTTCACGATAATTTACTGAAATAAGCCTCGCTTCCCTGCGGCTAAAAAAATAACGCTTAAATATTTTATTTCTCGTCTGAGGCTGAGAGCGTCATTGCGGCCATGCCCGCATTAATTAACCTCCGCCGGAAGTTGTCACGCATTTATGAATATTTCGGGAGGATTGGGTAAGCGTTTTTTCGGGAGGTTGACGTTAACCCTTTCCACAGCCTGTGAGGCGATAATGTTAAACAGAAGAAATTTTCTGCTGGAAGGAAGCGCTATCGCTGTCGGATTGCTGGCGGCGGGGCGCTTGCCACTTCTGTTTGCTGCTGACGGCGAGTCCGTTGAAATTCCGGCCGGGGAAGCTTTTGCCGTTAGCCGGAATCACGCTTTACGGCATCGGGCTCGTTCATATGATGCGCAAGCGGCGGGGCGTCTTTGCATCATTCAAAACACTCTCACTTAAACGTAATTCGAAGCCATTGCAGCATAAGCACGCCCGGTGATATCTCCCGCCTTTCAAGGTGCGGTGTCAGAGCGGGTGGCGACTCATACAGATAATCGTCACATCCTGCGATCCCTGTAGCGTTTTTAACAGATTAATTCAGCTGCAATTTATTACAAACTTAACACTTTTTAAGTTTAAAACTTCTATCCCGAACGGTATAAGATACCGTTTCACATGAAATGATTTGGCTATAACAACATGAAATGGCTAACAAAAAGCTCTCTTTTATTTGCTGTGAAAACATGCATAGCGGCATTTTTAGCGCTATATATCGCACTCAAACTCAACCTTGATAAACCCGCCTGGGCAATGGTCTCCGTTTACGTTATTTCTCAACTTTATGCAGCCTCGACACTTTCAAAAGCGCTTTACCGTTTTATAGGCACCGTACTGGGCGGATTATTTATTTTTATGATCTACCCCCTGACCGTTCAACAACCCATTCTTTTTTGCCTTAGCGTGTCAATGTGGGTTTCTTTCTGCCTCTTTCTTTCTTTGCACGATCGTTCACCAAAAAGCTATGTGTTTATGCTCGCTGGTTACAGTGCTGCCATTTTGGGCTTTGCTGATGTGACTACGCCACTCAGTATTACCTATACCGTAATTTCGCGTGTTGAAGAGATTACCGTTGCGATTATCTGCAGCAGCCTGATTCATATGCTGGTATTTCCAGTGCGCATGCGCAGTCTGCTGGAAAGTACGGTTAATACCTGGTATGTAAGCGCCAGAAATTTATGTAATGAACTGTTGACTGCAGAATCCAAAGAACATACGTCGGAACGAGATCAAATTCTGGTGCAGATGGCTAATTATCCGCTCAACGTTGAAACACTGATAACCCAGCTCGTGTATGAAGGGGATTCGGCAAGGAAATTAATTCGCTTAGTCGGCGCACAGTATCAACAACTTTCATACATGCTCCCAACCCTTACCGCAATAGAAAAGCGTCTGAGCCTGCTGGCAGAACAGGGAATAACTTTCCCCGAGTATGTTGCCGAATCACTGAGGCATTTTTTATTGTGGCTCAACAGCGCGAAAGAAGAGGGCGACACTCAGTGGATTCAGGAAGAGATAGGTACAACACAAGAAAGAATCAAAACGCTTTATTCTGGTGGCGAAATCAGTGCTGAAGAGAGTCTATTGTTAAGTGGACTGATGGAGCGTTTATTAAATTTCATTCGTCTGTCTGAATCTTATTTCAGCGTCAAAGAGCGCGTGGAGTCGATGGAACAGAAGAAAAAACGCGACAAAGAAAAGTTAAGGAAGGGCCACGTTGATCGGGGAATGATTCTGCTTTCATGTTTTACCGCCTTCCTGACGACCATGCTGGGGTGTCTGTTCTGGATTGGAACAGGCTGGAAAGATGGCTCAACCGCACCGATGATGGGGGCGGTCATGTGCTCAATATTTGCCTCCCTCGACAGCCCTGTAGGCTCTATGAAAGTTTTCCTGAAAGGGGTAATCGTTGCTACCGTCCTCAGTATTATGTACGTGGGGATTTTAATTCCCACTACCGTAACTTTTGAATCGCTGATCATTGTCCTGGCACCAGGCCTGATTGTCCTCGGGCTACTTATCGCAAACCCATCGACCAGCTTTATTGGGGTGATCATTGTTACCCAAATCCCCGGTTTTATCGGTATGACCCATGACCTCAAGCCGGAGTTGCTGCCGATTATCAATGCAGCTATCTCTACTGTGGTAGGTGTCCTGATAGCGGTAATCGTTACAGCCGTTTTACGTAATAAACGGCCTTCCTGGACCGCTCGTCGCATGCTACGCAGAGGCATAAAAGAGCTGTTGCAGTTTACCTCCGAGATTAAGCTAAACACCTCGACGCTGTTATCACGCCAGCAATATGTTGCCAGTATGATCGATAAGATAAATATCATTCTGCCAAGAAATAAAGTCGACCCTATCCATGGCGTTGCGTTGGGCGATAATTTGATTACCGAAATCTGGCTTGGCGTGAACTGCTATGACTTCTGCACTCGTCATTATCAGCTGCTCAAAGACAATAAGCTCGATAGCGACGAGATGATGGCGGAGATTACTCGCTATTTTAAACAGCGTCTAAGGAATATTCATATTGAACCACCGCAGTCATTACTGGATGAGTTAGATAAACTGCTTCTGCGCACTGAATTACTTTGTCATTCAGACATGAAACTATTCGCGCCACTGCTTTACTTGTTTAATATCCGAATGGCGCTCTATCCGTCGCGACGTTGGCCAGGCGATAATAGCGTAATTTCTACAACTTAATTAATTTTATAATCCATAAAAAATTCACGGTAATCACTCCATTCTTAACGGGGGTGATAAATAGAGTCAGGCCGTGCGCTGAATATGCTGCATAGGTGTGTACTGGCAAGCAGGCGGGCAGCAGTGTTCTGCAACTATTTTTTATTGCTCCTGTGCCACACCAGCGCCACGGTTTTATACACTTTCTCCGGTGTGCATGAGCTGCGTTCAGCGGCACGCTGTTGCACCGGGTTGATGTTCAGAGCCAGCATCTTGCGAATACCTTCACGCTGCTGCCGGGCGTCAGAGAGGGAGATGGCAGGATAGGCACCCAGCGCAATGCGGGATGCCTGAGATACCAGTGACGGAAGCCGCCCGGCTTGCCCAGCAGATACAGGCCGTGAGCATCGGAAACTAAAAAACAAAAAATATGTAATGAAAAGCATGAAAACAATAAGCATCTTTAAAACAAACGAAAATATTTTCTTTATGACCTGTTTCATCACCAGTATGGAGAAAAATAAAAATGGAATAAAACTCATGCTGGTAAACGGCGAAACTATCAGTATCAAAGATTACGGTTATTACTCTCTGTCAGAGGCTGAAGGTGATTTGGGCAGGGAGCGAATAGCCAATAACTACAAAAGATTCGTTTCCGAACTCAGCCAGATGAGTGAAGAAACGATAACATCATTAATGCCTTAAGCTGAATGTCCCGTTTTGTTATTCCGTGTTTGGTTTTTGTAACTTCATGACAAACATCGCTTTTAAGTTAAATTGAGGATCGGTTAGTATTGCATCAACTTAACCACAAACATGACAGGGAAAAGGAAATGGATCGTCAATACAACAATGAACTGACCCCGGAACTGCTGGCAACAATGGATCAATCACCGTTTACGGCGGAACAACTGTCCGGGATGAATGATGAAACGCGAGCGTTCATCTCTGAGCAGCAGGAATATTGCCGCCAGCATCCTGTTAATGCCATATACCGCATTGCAGTGGATGGCAGTGTTACCAGAGAGGGTGGAACTGTTCGTGCAGCATACAACGGAAACGAAATCGAACTTTCAGACGGCAGGAAGGTTAATGTTGCGTTAGTCGGTGATGACGTTGTTTACCCTGACGGGAGAACGGCGAAAATTGTCACTGGTGCGGGCAGAATGAGTGAAGTGAATGGTCGTGGCGTAGCGCTGGTCAACAGTCGTCTGGATAACGGAGATGAAATTATCAGCACTCTGTGCGATGGCCCGATGATTGTCGGTCGTAAAGGAGAAGCGATGCCGGAGGATTTCCTGCTATCTGTAGAGGTGGCGTAATGGGAAATCGATCTGACTGTTATGGGCGAGGGACAGCACTGGAGGGGGATAAAACAACCACGGGTGCTGAATGTATCGCCTCAATGTCCAATGATACTGAACACGGTGCGACAGACATACAGCTAAAAGAAGCGAGAGCTAAAATACTTAAAATTAATAATGAACTGGGGTTATACAAATGACAGTAAATGTAGAGAATTTAATTCACTGCTTGGGGCAAACTTATGAAAACATGCTTGAGGCAGGGATTCTTCCATACAGAACAAAACCGACAGGTGCTCCGGGATCCCCTAATTTAGGTTTGGAAATGGCAAGGGAAGGTATTTTTTTATCATTCAAACGCACAGGTAGAATTCTCAAAAGTATTACGCTAAGACTCCAGCATGAACCGATTAAAAATTGGGTTTTTCCGAATGAACTTCCATCGCCTTTGCAAAAACATATGACTCGTCAACGGGTACATGATACTTTTGGTGAACCAGATAAGTCTGTTCCCCCGAAAACCGTAATGAAAATGACTATGGGATGGGTTGATAGGTTTGCTGTTGAGGATTTTCATATCCCAATAGCAATGCAAATTCGTTACGACATGCAAGATAAAGTCGAAGCCGTAACTTTCCTCCCGCCTTCAGATCTTCGTTGGTAGCTTTCACTCTTCTCATAAAAGCAGCACAACATACCTTGTGTGCTGCTTAATTCCTTATCACTTCGAACATCCATCCAAAGCACGCCAACTGTCGCTCACAATCAATATCAATCAATTGATATAAAAGATCGATATTGAGATTTTGATAGCTTTAGACGATTAAAAGCGATTTATTGATCGCTATTTTAATTGCTTAAATCGATCGATTAATTCAATTTGATAGGTTGAAAATATCGTTTATTTTTTATCGATCGATTTAAACGATATGGCGAACATTAAAAATAATTCAATTCTATCAATTGGTTAAACAGACTATTTGTGGATCGGGTGTGATCCGCCTCTGAGTAGGGTCTCTTTTCCTTTCACTCCTGCCACGAACAGTCAGTTCGTTAACATTGATGGGATATGAAGATGAAAAAACTTACTTATGGCAGGCGCTGCGTTGGTTCTGTCGGGATGTGGTGAAAAAGGCGACTATGAGAAAGCGATCAACGCGAAGATTGCTCAATCGAAAACCTGTTTCTCACTGAGAAACAACAATGTCACATTCCCTGTTCAGCTCTCCAAACCGCGATTTGATGAAACGGGCACTGGAATAGGATCTATGATCCTCGACGGCCTCGTAGAACAGGGCTTAAGAGGAATGTGCATTTTTCAGCTTGCTGCGCCAGGCATAAAGCTGTGATTCATACAGGTTGAGTTCGCGTGCTGCGGCGGCAACACCGGTGCGTTCAGCAAGCTTCAGGGCTTCGCTGCGGAACTCCGGCGAGTGTTGCTTATGGGGCTTTTTGCTGGCTGGTACGGGTTTTGTCATGAGTCACCTCTGTCTGAGAGTTTACTCACTCAGTCGCGTGTCCACTATTGGTGGGGAGGATCACAGACGGTTAGTTTCCGAACTCAGCCAGATGAGTGAAGAAACGATAACATCATTAATGCCTTAAGCTGAATGTCCCGTTTTGTTATTCCGTGTTTGGTTTTTGTAACTTCATGACAAACATCGCTTTTAAGTTAAATTAAGGATCGGTTAGTATTGCATCAACTAAGCCACAGAAATGACAAGGAAAAGGAAATGGATCGTCAATACAACAATGAACTGACCCCGGAACTGCTGGCAACAATGGATCAATCCCCGTTTACGGCGGAACAACTGTCCGGGATGGATGATGAAACGCGAGCGCTCATCTCTGAGCAGCAGGAATATTGCCGCCAGCATCCTGTTAATGCCATATACCGTATTGCAGTGGATGGCAGTCTTACCAGAGAGGGTGGAACAGTTCGTGCAGCATACAACGGAAACGAAATCGAACTTTCAGACGGCAGGAAGGTTAATGTTGCGTTAGTCGGTGATGACGTTGTTTACCCTGACGGGAGAACGGCGAAAATTGTCACTGGTGCGGGCAGAATGAGTGAGATAAATGGTCGTGGTGTAGCGCTGGTCAACAGCCGTCTGGATAACGGAGATGAGATTATCAGCACTCTGTGCGATGGCCCGATGATTGTCGGTCGTGAAGGGGAAATGCTACCGGAGGATTTCCTGTTATCTGTTGAGGTGGCGTAATGGGAAATCGATCTGACTGCTATGGAAGAGGAACAGCACTGGAGGGGGATAAAACAACCACGGGTGCTGAATGTATCGCCTCAATGTCCAATGATACTGAACACGGGCGCAGGGTTGTCCGTGTTGGGGATAAAACAACCCCATGCCCTGAATGTGGTGAGGTGGGGGTTATTGTATCCGGTGAACCCCGTGATACCAATAATGGAAAAATAGCGGCGGTGGATGGTTCAGTCGTGCGCTGTGCCTGCCCTTCAGGATCTAACTGGATTATTGCGCCAGCAGGACAATGGGTTGGCAGAGGCCCGGATCCTTCTATTGCAGCCCTTGCAGCACTGGTTGCTGAACGTAAGGCCGCAGAAGAAGAAAGAACTAAACAACGGGCTGAAGAGCGTGATCGTAATCGTGTCTTTGCCAAATCCTGCCTTCGGGGTGAGGGCTGTAATGATGCCGGAGAAGAGCAGGAACCCCATACCAATTTCGCTGTGATGGCATTTTATCAGGCCGTTCCCCCTGCTGACCCTGCATCGGATAATGATGTGGTCCAGCACGCCCAGACTGCCAGGAAAAAGAAACCTGCTGAAGATATTCCTGAGCCGAAAAAGCGAAGCGCCCTGTATAAATGGTGGTTTGGTAATCATGAAGAAATCGAATACCAGCGGGCAACAGCCGCAGCCACGAGTGCTGCTAACGCCCAGACGGCTGTTGAAGGTGCCAGCGTTCTTGGTCTGGTAGGTGGCAGTGCCATTACATCAGGAACGTGGGCTGTTCGTGGTGCAACAGCGGTAGGGGAAATAGCGGCAGCGGGTCCCGGAGCGCCATTAGCTGCATTACTGGTAGGAATGTATCCCGGCAAGCTCAATGAAGGTGAGCAGGATTTTATTGATCGCATGAGACTTGAGCAAATGCGTGAAGCGCCAAGCCGTGTGCGTTATACATGGGAACAAGATGATAAAGGTAATCCGGTTCCCCATGGATGGCACACACCTCCGGGTAAAGATATGGTGCGTGTGCGCAAAATGGAGTGGGACAGCAACCGAAAAGCGTATACGTTCACCACAGAAGAAGATCCACGTATAACAATCATCTGGACGCCAGACAGTTCAGGTGTCAATGTTCCATCAAATACAGGAAACCAGAATCCGGTAAGGATACCGAACCCGGTAGTTGTTGATCCGTTGCCGGAAGATACCAGTATTGAGGCTACAACCAGCCCTGCACCGGAAGAAAAGAATTTTGCGGATTATATTCTTGTTCTGCCGTTACCGAATATTCCACCGATATATATTTACCTGAGCAAGCCACCTGTTGAGTTTTTGGAGGTGGAACCTTACGATGATTTCAATAACCGTTCACGACAAGGGGAATATCATGCTGATCATATTCCATCAAGAGCGGCTGTAGAACTGTATCTTGAGAGAGAATATCCCGAGTTTGACTCTGATCAAATTAAAGCATTATCAGGTAAAGTTGCTGCTGTTATAGTTCCTGTGGAAGTTCATCGGAAAATTAGTGCGACTTATGGGGGGCGTAATCAGACACAAAAGGAACATGATTCCTATGACCTTCGAACAGCAGCAGATAAAAATTTTGATATTGAAACACCAGTATTAAAAGAGCATGGTGCGACAGAAATACAGCTAAAAGAAGCGAGAGCTAAAATACATAAAATTAATAATGAACTGGGGTTATACAAATGACAGTAAATGTAGAGAATTTAATTCACTGCTTGGGGCAAACTTATGAAAACATGCTTGAGGCAGGGATTCTTCCATACAGAACAAAACCGACAGGTGCTCCGGGATCCCCTAATTTAGGTTTGGAAATGGCAAGGGAAGGTATTTTTTTATCATTCAAACGCACAGGTAGAATTCTCAAAAGTATTACGCTTAGACTCCAGCATGAACCGATTAAAAATTGGGTTTTTCCGAATGAACTTCCATCGCCCTTGCAAAAACATATGACTCGCCAATGGGTACATGATACTTTTGGTGAACCAGATAAGTCTGTTCCCCCGAAAACCGTAATGAAAATGACTATGGGATGGGTTGATAGGTTTGCTGTTGAGGATTTTCATATCCCAATAACAATGCAAATTCGTTACGACATGCAAGATAAAGTCGAAGCCGTAACTTTCCTCCCGACTTCAGATCTTCGTTGGTAGCTTTCACTCTTCTCATAAAAGCAGCACAACATACCTTGTGTGCTGCTTCATTCCTTATCACTTCGAACATCCATCCAAAGCACGCCAACTGTCGCTCACAATCAATATCAATCAATTGATATAAAAGATCGATATTACCATATTGATAGCTTTAGACGATTAAAAGCGATTTATTGATCGGTATTTTAATTGCTTAAATCGATCGATATCTTTATTTTTGATGGCCTGTAGCTATCATTTGTTTTTTATCGATCGATTTAAACGATATGACGAATATCAAAAATAATTCAATTTTATCAATGGGTTAAACAGACCGCTTGTGGATCGGGTGTGATCCGCCACTGAGTAGGATCTCTATTGCTTTCTATCCTGCCACGAACAGTCAGTTCGTTAATGTTGATGGGATATGAAGATGAAAAAAATCTTACTCATGGCAGGCGCTGCGCTGGTTCTGGCGGGATGTGGTGAAAAAGATGACTTCGAGAAGGTGCCAGCGTTCTTGGGTTGGTAGGCGGAAGTGCTATTACGTCAGGAACGTGGGCAGTAAAACTTGGTGAGATGGCTACAGGACTTGGAAGGATTGCTGCCAGTGGCCCCGGTGCTCCCATCGCAGCAGTCGTGTTGGGAATGATGCCCGGAAGACTCAATGACGGTGAACAGGACTTTATTGACCGGATGCGTCTGGAACAGATGCGTGAAGCACCAGGCCGTGTGCGCTATACATGGGAACAGGATGATAAAGGTAATCCGGTTCCTCATGGCTGGCACACCCCACCGGGTAAGGATATGGTGCGTGTGCGTAAAATGGAGTGGGACAGCAGCCGAAAAGCGTATACGTTCACCACAGAGGAAGATCCACGTATAACCATCATCTGGACGCCAGACAGTTCAGGTGTCAATGTTCCATCAAATACAGGAAACCAGAATCCGGTAAGGATACCGAACCCGGTAGTTGTTCATCCGTTGCCGGAAGATACCCGTATTGAGGCTACAACCACTCCGGCACCGGAAGAAAAGAATTTTGCGGATTATATTCTTGTTCTGCCAATATCAGATATTCCACCGATCTATGTATATCTTAGTCAGGGACGTGCAGGTATTCCTGATAAAGATCATGATTATCATCCAGCCCCGGAAACTAGTGAAATTGGTATTTCAGGTCTCAGACAGGCTAAGAAAAAAACACCTAAGCAAGGTGGCGGTGGACTTAGATAGCGCTGGGTTGATGCTAAAGGTAGGAGGATTTACGAATGGGATTCTCAGCACGGTGAGCTTGAGGAATACAGGGCAAGTGATGGTGAGCATTTAGGGTCTGTAGATTATAAAACAGGTGAGCAGTTAAAACCTGCAGTTAAAGGCCGAAATATTAAAAGATATCTTTGAGGTGAAAGATGGGACTGAAATTAACATTAGAATGGTTTGATAAAGTAGATGAGATTTTGATCAATAAAGAGACTTCTGCTGATTTAGGTCAGGATGGGAATCTAATCAAAAAATTTAATTTACCATTTGATGGAAGAATATATGACGGTGGATTCGATGTATTAAGTTCGTGGAAGAACGATTTACAACCATTATTTTCACACCACATTGATTTCGATAAATATGACTACCAGCTAGTATTTAAACGAGATTAATAAAACAATATACGATTTCCATCCTAGCGCTTAGCTTAGCAAGCTGAATGCCCCGTTTTGTTATTCCGTGTTTGGTTTTTGTAACTTCATGACAAACATCGCTTTTAAGTTAAATTGAGGATCGGTTAGTATTGCATCAACTTAACCACAAACATGACAGGGAAAAGGAAATGGATCGTCAATACAACAATGAACTGACCCCGGAACTGCTGGCAACAATGGATCAATCACCGTTTACGGCGGAACAACTTGCCGGGATGGATGATGAAGTGCGTGCGCTCATCTCTGAGCAGCAGGAATATTGCCGCCAGCATCCTGTTAATGCCATATACCGTATTGCAGTGGATGGCAGTCTTACCAGAGAGGGTGGAACTGTTCGTGCAGCATACAACGGAAACGAAATCGAACTTTCAGACGGCAGGAAGGTTAATGTTGCGTTAGTCGGTGATGACGTTGTTTACCCTGACGGGAGAACGGCGAAAATTGTCACTGGTGCGGGCAGAATGAGTGAGGTAAATGGTCGTGGTGTAGCGCTGGTCAACAGCCGTCTGGATAACGGAGATGAGATTATCAGCACTCTGTGCAATGGCCTGATGATTGTCGGTCGTGAAGGGGAAATGCTACCGGAGGATTTCCTGCTATCTGTAGAGGTGGCGTAATGGGAAATCGATCTGACTGCTATGGAAGAGGAACAGCACTGGAAGGCGATAAAACAACCACGGGTGCTGAATGTATTGCCTCAATGTCCAATGATACTGAACACGGGCGCAGGGTTGTTCGCGTTGGGGATAAAACAACTCCCTGTCCTAAATGCGGTGAGGTAGGGGTTATCGTATCCGGTGAACCCCGAGATACCAATAATGGTAAAATAGCGGCGGTGGATGGTTCAGTCGTGCGCTGTGCCTGTCCTTCCGGGTCTAACTGGATTATTGCGCCAGCAGGACAATGGGTTGGCAGAGGCCCGGATCCTTCTATTGCAGCTCTTGCAGCCCTGGTTGCTGAACGTAAGGCCGCAGAAGAAGAAAGAACTAAACAACTGGCTGAAGAGCGTGACCGCAATCGTGTCTTTGCCAAATCCTGCCTTCGGGGTGAGGGTTGTAATGATGCCGGAGAAGAGCAGGAACCCCATACCAATTTCGCTGCGATGGCATTTTATCAGGCCGTTCCCCCTGCTGATCCTGCATCAGATAATGATGTGGTCCAGCACGCCCAGACTGCCAGGAAAAAGAAACCTGCTGAAGATATTCCAAAGCCGAAAAAGCGAAGCGCCCTGTATAAATGGTGGTTTGGTAATCATGAAGAAATCGAATACCAGCGGGCAACAGCCGCAGCCACGAGTGCTGCTAACGCCCAGACGGCTGTTGAAGGTGCCAGTGTTCTTGGTCTGGTAGGTGGAAGTGCTATTACGTCAGGAACGTGGGCAGTAAAACTTGGTGAGATGGCTACAGGACTTGGAAGGATTGCTGCCAGTGGCCCCGGTGCTCCCATCGCAGCAGTCGTGTTGGGAATGATGCCCGGCAGGCTCAATGACGGTGAACAGGATTTTATTGACCGCATGAGACTTGAGCAAATGCGTGAAGCACCAAGTCGTGTGCGTTATACATGGGAGCAGGACGATAAAGGTAATCCGGTTCCACATGGCTGGCATACACCACGGGGTAAGGATATGGTGCGTGTGCGTAAAATGGATTGGGACAGCAGCCGAAAAGCTTATACATTCACCACAGAGGAAGATCCACGTATTACCATCATCTGGACGCCGGATAATACAGGTGAGAATAAACCGTGGAATACAGGCAACCAGAACCCGGTAAGGATACCTAACCCGGTAGTTGTTGATCCGTTGCCGGAAGATACCAGTATTGAAGCTACAACCACTCCGGCCCCGGAAGAAAAAAATTTTGCTGATTATATTCTTATTCTGCCGTTGCCGAATATTCCACCGATTTATATATATCTACGAAACAGCTCTGGGCAGGTTACGGGTAAAGGTCAGAAGGTTAGCGGGGTATGGTTATCGGATGCTAATACAGGCAATGGTTCACCAGTTCCAAGCCAGATTGCTGACAGGCTGCGTGGGCGAACGTTTGCGAATTTTGACCAATTCCGTGAAGCATTTTGGATTGAAGTATCTAAAGATCCTGAGTTATCAAGGCAATTTAAAGGATCAAATATTATTAATATGAAGAAAGGGAAGGCCCCGGCAACTTATAGAGAGGGGCGAGTTGGAAAACGTATCAAGTTTGAGATTCATCATATCAAACCGATAGGCCAAGGTGGTGAAGTCTATGAAGTTGATAACATGGGAGTTGCAACACCTCGGCGGCATATTGATATTCATTCTAATAAATAAGGTGACTATATGAATAATAAAAAATCCATTTCTGATTATACTGAGCAAGAATTTTTAGCATTGGTTATTAGGATCTATAATGCAGAAGAAGAAAGCGAAGAAGAAGATGTGAATAATCTTCTAGAGTTTGAACGTCTATGTGAGCACCCAGATGGTTCTGACCTTATTTATTATCCACGAGAAGGCCGCGAAGATAGTCCAGAAGGCGTTGTTCAGGAAGTAAAAGAATGGCGGCAAGCTAATGGTAAACCGGGCTTTAAGGCTTAGTCTCTGGCCGAATAAATGAGTATGTATCCGCATCTATAGGCCCGGTTTTCAATTATTTAACCAATATAAGCAGCACAACACGCCTTGTGTGCTGCTTCATTCCTTATCCCGTCGAACATCCATCCAAAGCACCCCAACTGTGGTGTTCCATCGCTCACCACCATCAATCAATTGATATAAAAGATCGATAATTTATTATCGATAGTTTTTGACGATTGAAAATAGTTTATTGATCGATTATTTAATTGGTTTAATCGATCGATTTAATATATTTAATAGCTATTTACTATCTCTTGATGCCCGACAGTTCAGGTGTCAATGTTCCTTCAAATACAGGTAACCAGAATCATGAGGAAATAGAATACCAGCGGGCAACAGCCGCAGCTACAAGTGCTGCTAACGCCCAGACGGCTGTTGAAGGTGCCAGCGTTCTTGGTCTGGTAGGTGGAAGTGCCATTACGTCAGGAACATGGGCGGTAAAACTTGGGGAAATGGCAACCGGAGTCGGAAGAATAGCCGCCAGCGGTCCCGGTGCTCCTATAGCCGCAGTCGTGATGGGAATGATGCCCGTAAGACTCAATGACGGTGAACAGGACTTTATTGACCGGATGCGTCTGGAACAGATGCGTGAAGCACCAAGCCGTGTGCGTTATACATGGGAACAGGATGATAAAGATAATCCGGTTCCTCATGGCTGGCATACGCCACCCGGTAAAGATATGGTGCGTGTGCGCAAAATGGAGTGGGACAGCAGCCGAAAAGCGTATACGTTCACCACAGAGGAAGATCCCCGTATTACCATCATCTGGACGCCAGACAGTTCAGGTGTCAATGCCCCTTCAAATACAGGCAACCAGAACCCGTTAAGGATACCGAACCCGGTAGTTGTTGATCCGCTACCGGAAGATACCAGTATTGAGGCTACAACCAGCCCTGCACCGGAAGAGAAGACATTTGCGGATTATATTCTTATTCTGCCAATATCGGATATTCCACCGATCTATGTTTACTTAAATTCTATTCTTAAAGGCAAAGATGCGGAAGAAGCAGCGAAGAAACTTGGTTATGATCGACGTGTTGCCCCGAATAAAGCGCCATTCAATTCTCACGGGCAACCAGCATTTTTTAATGGAAAGGATTACATAACACCAGATGTTGACGGACATAATGTTTCCGAAGGATGGAAAAAATTTAGTAAAAAAGGTGTTCGCTTAGGTACATATGATAAAGATTTAAACAGGGTGATAACATGTTTGGTATTTTTACAGAAAATAAATCTTTTAAGTCTGATTTTAATGAAACAGTATTGCCCGCTTCAATTACCATAGGTAATTTTAAAGAAGGAATGCAGATCTCTGTCGATTATTGGAATATCAAACAATACTATGCGAGTTGGCTCTCTTCTTTAAAAAAGGTATTTATGGGAAAAATAATGCGACACTAGTAGTTTCAATGTATTCACCTAAAGATGCGAATTTTTTATTCTCATGGGTTCTATATTTCAGACAAGAAGACGTTATTGTTCAGAATAAAATGATTTTTTTGGATGAGATAAATAATTTTTCCATAGATAAAATAAACGAATATACTAGTGAGTATGAAGCCTATTCAGAAGGTGAAAAAGTATCAGAGTGGTACACTACTATTGATGAGGTAAAAGAATATATGTCATATCTTGAAAGTAAGATATCATAAATTTATACTTTATATTGAACAGCGCATGTATTAATGCGCTGCTTTGCTATATTTGAATTAAAAACCCCTAAACAGCATGCTTTTTTACCTTGAGAGTTGATTTATGAGTGATTTACTTTTAGACCTGAAAAAAGAACTTAAGAAACTATCAAACAATGTAAAAATACCGAAAGAAATAGAGCAGTTGTATCAGTGGATAGATGAATATGGTCTTGTTGAATCTCATGATGGTCTTATCGAAACGCCAAAAGGAATGATGGGTGACCCTACAGTTTATTCTTATGGACGGATTAGTTCAGATTATGAGATTAATCCAGATATAACTTTTACAACATCAGGTCAGAAAGGAATCCATTATTGGTTTGACCGTCCCTGCTGATACTCGCCAATGCGCTCAAACAATTCGGGCAATCGCTCCAGCGGCAGGGCGGGATAGTGATTTTTAACCGGCGGTGCTGTGACGCCTTCCAGATGCAGGGCAGGATTGTTTTCTGTCAGTCCCTGCTGCACGGCGTAACGCATGATATTGCAGAGTTGCTGCCGGGTTCGGGACGCGACTTTCAGAAAGCCTTTATCCTCGATAACTTTCAGCAATGCCGTAAAATGCTGCGTTTTCAGCATTGTGACGGGCAGATGACCGATTGCCGGAAAGGTATGGTTTTTCATACTGGCGAGGATACGCTCTGCGTAGTCAGCCGACCATTTTTTGTTGGTTTTGTGCCATGCCGCCGCAGCGGCCTCAAAGCACTTTTCCGGTGATGCGGCGGCTTTTGCAGTCATGCGTTGTTGTGCGGGATTGATATTCTGCACCAGCAGTTTACGGATACCGCCGCGCTGCTGGCGGGCCTCGGAAAGCGAGACCTGCGGACAGGCACCTAATGCGATACGGGATTCTTTTCGGTTGAAGCGATATTTGAGATACCAGAGGCGTGAACCGCCGGGACTGACAAGCAGATACAGACCCTGAGAATCGGTCAGTTTAAAGGTTTTATCAGAAGGCTTGATGCTGCGGATTTTCGCGTCGGACAGGGACATATGGTGGTCACTCCATTATCGAACTGAAATGACCCCAAATCAGACCACCAATTTCGCCGGATACGGAGGGAAAACCAGATACGCATCGGAAAAGATTTTCGCGCTGGCTTATTGAAGCGATGGCAATGACAGATAAAAGCAGAAAGCCCGCTTAAGTTTCCTTAAGCGGGCTCTCGAATTTGGCTCCTCTGACTGGACTCGAACCAGTGACATACGGATTAACAGTCCGCCGTTCTACCGACTGAACTACAGAGGAATCGTAGTGCGGCATATCTTAGCGAGTGCGCCTGGTTTGTCAAAGCCTAAATCGGCGTGCGGGCACCGTTTGCGGATTCTCTCAACGTTTTGCCGTCTTTTCAGGCAAACTGCGGTAAAAAATTCTTTGCAGGATAAGCGTTTGTAAATCATTATTTGAAATGTGGTTTCACTTCGCTCACAGGTTAACCTTGAACTTATATACCGCAGTACGCCAGCGCGTTGAGAAAACGCACTGGTATGCCAACAGAAAAAGCTATCGAACCCTTTTCTGGCGTGAAATTACTCCCCTCGCTGTGCCTATTTTCCTGGAAAATACCTGTGTGTTATTGATGGGCGTGCTGAGCACTTTCCTCGTGAGTTGGCTGGGCAAAGAAGCGATGGCGGGCGTCGGCCTGGCCGACAGCTTCAACATGGTAATCATTGCCTTCTTTGCCGCAATCGATCTGGGTACCACGGTGGTTGTCGCTTTCAGCCTCGGGAAGCTCGATCCAAAACGAGCGCGAGCGGCAGCCCGCCAGTCTCTTGTCCTGATGACGATAGTCGCAGTATTCCTGGCGATTGGTATTCATCTGGCCGGTGAGCACATCGTGAACGTTATTGCCGGCGAGGCGACGCCGGAAGTGAAGACGCTGGCGCTTTCTTATCTGCAAACCACGGTCTGGAGTTATCCCGCGGCGGCCATCGCACTCATTGGCAGCGGAGCGCTGCGCGGAGCAGGGAATACGAAAATTCCTCTGCTTATTAACGGCGGTATGAACATCCTCAACATTATGATCAGCAGCGTGCTGATCTACGGTCTTTTCGGCTGGAAGGGAATGGGCTTTGTCGGTGCCGGGCTGGGGCTGACCATCTCTCGCTACATTGGCGCGATAGGGATTATCTACGTGCTGATGATTGGCTTTAACCCGGCGTTGCGCATCTCGCTTAAAAGCTACTTTACCCCGCTAAAGTTCAATATCCTTTGGGAAGTGCTCGGCATCGGCATTCCCGCCAGCATCGAGTCTGTTTTATTCAACGGCGGCAAGCTGTTAACGCAGATGTTCGTCGCCGGTATGGGCACCAACGTTATCGCCGGTAACTTTATTGCTTTCTCGGTTGCGTCGTTGATTAACCTGCCGGGGAACGCCCTTGGGTCTGCCTCGACCATTATCGTTGGCAGGCGATTAGGTAAAGGGCAAATTGGGCAGGCGGAGCGGCAGTTAAAGCACGTATTCTGGCTATCGACGATTGGGCTGACGATTATCGCGTGGGGAACCGCGCCTTTCGCCGGGCTGTTCGCCTCGTTCTATTCGCGTGAAGCCGACGTAAAAGAAGTGGTCAAAGTGCTTATCTGGCTTAACGCCGCTTTTATGCCGATTTGGGCGGCGTCATGGGTGCTACCGGCCGGGCTGAAAGGCGCGCGCGATGCACGTTTTGCAATGTGGATCTCAATGCTCGGCATGTGGGGCTGCCGGGTTGTGGCAGGCTATACGCTGGGGATTGTGCTGGGCATGGGCGTGGTGGGCGTCTGGCTGGGGATGTTCCTCGACTGGGCGGTGCGCGGCGTATTCTTCTACTGGCGGATGATAAGCGGACGCTGGCTGAAAAAATACCCGCGCCCGGAAAAACAGCCGGTAATAACGGTAACGGCAAGTGGGCAAAATAAAAGCTAAAAGGCTACGCTTAGCGAAACGCCTCTGTCCGGAATATAAAATCATGCGCCTGAAATCGTTTTGCAGTTTGCTGCTTCTGTTCGCCAGCCAGAGCGTGCTGGCCGTCAGCTATCCGTTGCCGCCGGAAGGCAGTCGTCTGGTGGGTAGCCCGCTAAAAATTACCGTTCCACAGGGAAACAAACTGCCGCTTGAGGCATTTGCGGCACAGCACGGTCAGGGGCTAAGCAATCTTATAGAAGCCAATCCCGGTGTTGATGTGTTTTTACCTCATGCTGGCTCGGAACTGATGATTCCTCAGCAATTAATATTGCCGGATACCGTGCGTGAGGGAATTGTTGTCAACGTCGCAGAAATGCGGCTCTACTATTACCCGCCAGAGAGCGGCACGGTTGAGGTTTTCCCGATTGGCATCGGTCAGGCGGGGCGAGAAACCCCGCGTAATTGGGTAACCAGAGTCGAGCGTAAACAGGCGGGGCCAACCTGGGTGCCTACCGCGAACACAAGACGCGCGTATGCCAAAGAGGGAAGAAGCCTTCCGGCCTATGTACCAGCGGGGCCGGATAATCCGATGGGCCTTTACGCCATTTATATCGGCAGGTTTTATGCGATTCACGGTACCAATGCCAATTTCGGGATCGGCCTGCGGGTTAGCCAGGGCTGTATTCGCCTGCGTAATGACGATATTAAATATCTCTTTGAGAATGTCCCGGAGGGCACGCGCGTTCAGCTTATTGACCAGCCGGTGAAGGTGACAGCCGAGCCGGATGGCTCCCGCTGGCTGGAGGTTCATGAACCGCTATCCCGCAACCGTAGCGAATTTGAATCAACCAACAAAGTACCGTTGCCTTTAAACTCTTCCCTTAACGAGGCGATAAAAGGGCAGGGCGTCGATATGCTTCGCGTCAGCGGCGAACTGGAACGCCGTTCAGGGATGCCGATAAATATCAGTGAAGCAGCGCCGGGAATAAGGGCGGGGTAGCTGCCACGTCGCGAAAAACATACCGTTGTACCCCGGAGCCAACGGTATGCAGGCAGGTCAGAAGGACTGCCAGTTCTGATTTTCTGCGGGCTGGCGTAACGGGCTGGTTGTCGTTATGCGGGCAGCCGGTTTTACATTTTCAGCCTCTGGTTTCTCTTGCGAGTCATGCAGGACAAAGGTCCGAATGTTTTCCAGCAGCAGACCCGCCTGTTCTTTCAGAGAACTGCTGGCCGCCGAGGACTCTTCCACAAGTGAGGCGTTCTGTTGGGTAGTGGTATCAATCTGCCCCATGGCGGCGTTAATTTGTCCGATACCATCACTCTGCTCATGGCTGGCCTGAGTTATCTCTTCGACAAGCTGCCGTACGCGAGAGACATTCTCTACTATCTCCTGCATACCATTGTCTGCCTGAGTAACGAGCCCGCGGCCATCCGTGATTTTGCTTACCGAAACGCTGATGATATCGCGGATTTCTCTGGCTGAAGCGGAGCTACGTTGCGCCAGCGTCCTGACTTCACCGGCCACGACGGCAAAACCACGCCCCTGTTCACCCGCGCGGGCAGCCTCCACGGCGGCGTTAAGCGCCAGGATATTGGTCTGGAAGGCGATGCCTTCAATGACGGTGATAATGTCCGTCATCTTCTGTGACGCGTGGTGAATGTCCTCCATTGCCGCAGAAACAGAATGCATGCGGTCGGTGTTTATCCTGACTACCTGTCCTGTCTCGGTGAACAGACCGTTTACACGGCGGGCATTCTCTGCCGTACTTTTTATGGTCGAGGTCAGTTGCTCAAGCGTGGCTGCGGTTTCCTCTACGCTCGCGGCTTGCTCTTCCGTACGGGAGGCCAGATCCTGATTACCGGCATCAATTTCATTTGCCGCCAGCGCAATACTTTCCGCACCGTTTCTGACGTTTCTGACGGTCATTCCCAGCGCCGTTACCATTTCCTGGAGCGAGCCCATCAACTGCCCGAGTTCGTCACGAGAATCTACCCGCACTTTTGTTGTGAGATCGCCTGCGGCCACTCTGCCAGCGACGGTAAGCGCCTGTTTAAGCGGCCGGGTGATGCTTCGGGTGATGTACCATGCGATCGACGCGCCTGAAACTACCCCGAGGATCACGAACAGCACCAGCAGCAGTTCAGCTTTCCGCGAAGTTTTCTGAATCTCCGCGTGGGTGTTATCGATGAGCTGTTTCTGAAACGTCAGCAGCGCCTGCAGGGCCTGAATATATTGCTGGGTAGCCGGCAGGAACTTTTCGGAAATAAACATATTCATGCCTTCCGTTTCTCCGCGCTCTGCCATGCTAAAACCCTCGCTGCGCAGCGCGAGATATTTCTCCCGTGCTGCCACTATCGCGCTCAGCCGGGCTCTTGCCGTTTTATGTTTAATGAGCGGGATAAGGCTGGACTGGACCGCAGTCGTTTGCTCAGAGTCCGTGGCTATATTACTGAGTATCTTATTTCGCAGCGCTGCATTTTCGGTTCCCATTGCGGCCGTGGCATTTCCGCTGTTCCGGTCAACCAGAGTAAGCCATTCCACAGCAAGCCGCTCTTTCTTCAGGTCGAGGTTGATCATTTCATCCACGTCACGGACGTTTGTGCTGGTGAATTGCCAGGCGCCGATCCCCATCATGATCATCAGGAGCAGTACAATACAAAATCCGGCGCCCAGCCGGCTCCCTACACGCATATTATTAATTTTCATACAGACTCCTTTGGTTCTTGCTTCCGATAGTAATGCTCTGAACATTCAGATGACGTACGGGAACTTACAAGTTGTGACGTCCCCAGAAACAGGTATCGGAAAAAAGCTCGTTTTCTGTAGAACTTTCATACGAAAGTGAAAGCGGTAGAGAAAGGAGTCGGGGAGGCGGTGAAGGAAAGAGGAAAAAAGCCATTTCTCACGGGAAGGAAATGGCGAATACATAATTCCCTGTTTCTATATCTTTGTCAGGTTGGGCAACAGAATACCTGAGATCTGGCGGGGCAAACGGCAGAAAAGAAAGCAGTTTGTGTTTCATTTTTGTTAAGTACTCATAACCAGGATAAAAAGCTTGGCATCCGTGGCGTACTGCTGGGGATAATTCATTTAGCGGAAAAGTAAAAAACCGCTTAAGTTTCTGGAGCGCTTCCGCATCACGAGAGCAGGCTAACTCCTGGATCTGATTTCAGACGCCGGATTTGGATCGCTTTCACACCGTTAGCGACAATAATGGAACAAGCCCATCTTCAGGATGCAATCGCCCCTATACGTAGCAAGCCCGATGTAGCGCCGCTAAACGGCGAGAATGCCCCAATCCCTTGCCCTACAAGGACGCGCCAAAACTGGAGCACTATTCCGCGCAGCTATTTAGGCCGGAATTTTGTCTTGTTGATTTTCCGGCGCGGCGGCGATAAACGCCGGAAGCCGGATACAGGCATCATAAACCGCCTGGCAGCGCGGATAGTGGCTCAGGTCGCAGCCCATACGCAACGCGTTAGCCCATTGCGGCACCAGGCAACAGTCTGCCAGGGTTGGGGTATCGCCGACGCAGAAATCGCCGGATTTCGCCTGTCGCAGCAGCTGTTCCAGCGTGCTAAACCCCTGCTGGATCCAGTGGGCGTACCAGCGCTTTTTACCTTCTTCGCTCACCTTTAGTTCGTCGCTCAGGTAGCGTAAAACGCGCATATTATTAATCGGATGAATATCGCAGGCGATGGCATAAACCATCTCCAACACCCGCATCCGCGGCAGATCCTCCTGCGGCAGCAGCGGCGTCTGCGGATAGCGGCGGTCGAGCCAGTCGACAATCGCCAGCGACTGGCCGAGAGATTCGCCGTCACCGGTGATAAGCGTCGGCACCAGCCCCACCGGGTTGAGCCGTCGGTACTCCAGCGTGTTCTGCTGTCCGATACGGATATTGACGCCGACGCTCTGATAGTCGATGCCCTTCAGCGCCAGCGCGATGCGCACGCGATAGGAGGCCGAGCTATTAAAAAAACTGTACAGCTTCATCACTCACCTCACACCACACGAACGGCGACAGGCGTCAGTCCGTCTATGTTGCCGGTAATCACATCGCCCTTCACTACTGCGCCGACGCCTTCCGGCGTGCCGGTGAAAATCAGGTCGCCAGGCTGCAATTCGAAAAAGCCGGAGAGATAGCTAATGGTCTCATTCACCGACCAGATTAGATGGCGAATATCACTGCGCTGATGATCCTCACCGTTCACCTGCAGCCAGATGCCTGCCTGATTGACGTCGGCCGCCTCTGCGGCTTTATGCAGCGGCGCAACAGGCGCGGAGAGATCGAAGGCTTTGCCGATTTCCCACGGACGTCCCATCTGGCGCATCTCCATCTGGCGGTCGCGGCGTGTCATGTCAAGGCCGGTGGCATAGCCCCAGATGTATTCATGGGCCTGTTCCAGCGGAATATCGCGCCCCTGCTTACCGATAGCCACCACCAGTTCGATTTCATAATGATAGTTATCGGTCTGCGCCGGGTACGGCAGATCCAGTGTTTCACCAGCGGCCACCGGCACGACGGCATCGGCCGGTTTACAAAAGAAGAACGGCGGCTCGCGATCCGGATCAAAGCCCATTTCACGGGCGTGGGCGGCATAGTTGCGGCCTACACAGTAAACGCGACGAATCGGGAACTGCTCATCGCTACCAACAACGGGTACGCTAACAGGAGCCTGGGGTGCAAAAACGTATTGGGTCATGATGGTTGTCCTTGATATTAATAACGCGCTTCGCGGAACAGGCCAAGGGCCTCTTGTACCGGCCGATCCGAGAAGCTGAATAACACGCACTCTTCCTCGGCATTGAACGACACGCCGTGCCAGGTCGGTACGACGAAAATATCTTTTGCCTGGAAGGTGAAGGTATGTTCACCGATGGATACCTGGCCGTTGCCTTCCACTACGTGATAAATGGTGCTGTCGGTAGTTTTCGCCACTCGCGAACGTAAGCCCTTCGGCAGCAATTGCAGGAAAGCACCCATCGAAGGCATCGGGTAACCACCGGTTACCGGGTTGACGTAGCGCATTTTGTAGCCATCCCATTCGTCGGCATTGCCAAAACGGGTCAGGTCGTGCAGCGCCTCGCGGCTGCGGTCATATCGATAGTTGAAAATCGGCGACGAATTGCCGATCTGGTGGCGCAGCGGCAGCATATTGGCAGCGTAGCGCGGCAGATAATCCCCCTCTTTACGGGTCACCGGCTGCTGATCCTGCGGATAATCTTCGGCAAAGCCGCAGCCGAGATAGTTCACCAGCGGTAGGTCGAGCCCATCCAGCCAGATAACGGGTTCATCGCCCGGGTTGCCGTGATCGTGCCAGCGCCACTGCGGAGTCAGGATAAAATCGCCGGGGCTCATCTGCGTGCGTTCGCCGTCGACGGCGGTAAACGCACCGTGGCCTTCCACCACAAAGCGCAGCGCCGACTGATTATGGCGGTGGCTCGGCGCCACTTCTCCAGGCATGATCAGCTGTAAACCGGCATACAGCGACGAGGTGATCGAGGAGTGCCCGTGAAGCTGCGGGTTCTCCAGCACCAGCACGCGACGCACCGCCTCTTTGGCATCAATTAGCCGACCGCTTTCCAGCAGCAGCGGGCGGATCTCCTGATAGTTCCAGTACGCCGGGGCGCAGTTGGCATTCGGCGTCTGGGGAACCAGATGGTGCAGTGACTCCCACAATGGAGTCAGGTTTTGCCCGGAAATATGCTGATAAAACCGTTGGCGATCGAGGTTCGCTTCCGTGGTGGATTGAGACATTATTCTTCTCCTTACTTATTCGTAATACCGGCAAGAGGTTGCGCGTCGGGTACAGATGTAGGATGGCGGACCGCCAGCATCAGCAGGACAAGCATTAACGCGCTGACGGCGGCTGGTACCGCGATGACGAAAAACAAGGTATCGAAAGAGAAATTCATCACCATCATCATGCCGCCGGAAAGCGAGCCGACGATGGCGCCGCAGCGGCCGATCGCGTTCGACCAGCTCACGCCGGTGGCGCGGCTTTGTGTGGGATAAAGCGTAGCGGTCAAGGCGTTCAGGCCTACCTGCGAACCGCTGACGCCGATGCCGGTCCCGAAAATCGCCAGCGCCATTAACCACATGCCGTTTTCGCTTAAGCCAATCATTACGATGCACAAGGCGCCGAGACAGTAGCTCAGAGCCAGCACGCGGAAGGGATTAAAGCGGTCCATCAGGCCCCCCAGCAGCAGCGCGCCAAGCGTGCCGCCAACTTGAAACGCTGCGGTCACCCACGAGGCATGCTGTAAATCAATACCACGCTGGTTAAGCAGCATCGGCATCCAGCTGGAGAGCAGATAAATAATCAGCAGGCTCATAAAGAACACCACCCACAACATCAGGGTGATAGCCAGCTGGCGCCCGACAAAAAGCTGGCTAATGCTACCTTTCGGCCCGACTGCTGGCTCATCCAGCCAGAACTGGGTATCGTCATAACGCTCGCCGGTAATGGCGCTAACGGTTTTAGCAATCGCTGCCTGCGACAGACCGCGACGCACCTGCCAGCGCGGAGATTCCGGCAGCGCCCACCGCAACGCGACGGCCAGCAGCAGCGGCAAAATCCCGCCTAACGCCAGAATGCCGTGCCAGCCAATCTGCGCCACGAGCTGCGCGCTGACCACGCCGCCGAGCGCCGAGCCGAGCGTAAAGCCGCAGAACATCAGGGTGACCAGCGCGCCGCGACGGCGGGCGGGCAGATATTCCGAGGTCATAGTGATGGTATTGGGCATCGCTCCGCCCAGCCCCAACCCGGTGAGGAAGCGCAGGATAACCAACATTTCCAGGCTGGTAGAGAAGGCCGAGAGCAAACTGAACAAGCCGAACAGCGCGACGCAAAATCCAATCACCCGTTTACGGCCGTAGCGGTCAGATAGCGGGCCGCACAGCAGCGCCCCAGCGGTTAACCCCAGCAGCCCACCGCCAAATAAGGGTACGAGGTCGCTGGCGCTCAGTTGCCAGTGGACGCGGATATCGGGAGCGATAAACCCGATAGCGGCGGTATCAAGGCCGTCGAGCATGACGACCAGGAAACAGCAGATAATCACACGCCACTGCAGCGCGCCAACCGGTGCGGCGTTGAGTAACGCCTGTAATTCACGTCGTTGAGCCATAATGATGCCTCAGTGCAGGTCAGGGTAGATGTTGTATTTATTTCTTTTATGTTGCGAGTTTGTAACTCAAGAGATGAAATGTACAATGGCATTTCGAGCATAGGCATAACCTGGAGGTTATCGACTGGTGGCAAACTGGACGCAGAAACTGAAGTTACAGCATCTGAAAATGCTGGTAGCGCTGGGCGAGCAAGGCAACCTGACCCAGGTGGCGAAAATGATGAATATCACCCAGCCCGCGCTATCTAAGTGGCTGACGCAATTTGAAGAAGAGGTCGGGATGCCGCTTTTTGAGCGGCATAGCAAAGGCCTGCGCCCCTCCGAAGGCGGTAAACTGCTGCTGCAACATTCCCAGCGGCTCATCAACGATATGTCTCGCTCGCAGTATGAAATTGAGCGGTTTAAGCAAGCCGGTCTGGTAGGCAGCCTGATGGTCGGCTGTTCGCCGGTGGCCACCGACTGCGTGGCGCAGGCGATACTTGCTCTGTTCAAGGAAATACCGGGCCTGCATCTGAATATAGAAGAAAAAGTGATGACTCCGCTGTTGCACGACCTGATCTCCGGGGTGGTGGATGTAGTGGTAGGGCGGGTTGGCGGTCGGGCGCTGGAGCTGCCGCTAAACTACCGCGTGCTGTATACCGAGCCGGTCTGCTTCGTCGCCCGACCCGATCATCCGCTGGCGACGAAACCGCAGCTGAAATGGGCGGATCTGGCCGCCTGGCGCTGGATAGTCTGGCCGACCGGTACCCCAATTCGCCAGAGTATCGATAACGCTCTGGTGGATAACGGGGTGATGCTGCCGGAAAACGCCATTGAGTCCGCCTCGATGAACGTCACCAGCATTTTGCTACAAAGCAGCGATATGATTTCTATTCTTTCCCTGCGGCTGGCTCAGCAATACGCCAGGCAACGGCAGTTAGCCATTCTCAATTTACCGAATATTGAGCAGAAAGGAACGGTTGGTGTGTTCTGGCGCAAAAATGAAGTGCCGACACTGGCACTGGATCGTTTTATATATTATCTCACGGAATTTAACCGTACTGAGCCTCATGAATAAAGTTCTGATATGTCCTTTTATGATTTTTTCATAACTACCCAGCACAGATAAAATCTGTTGAGGTTAAAGCTATAAAAAATAAAGCTAAGCACGAATAAAATAAAAATTATTACACTCATTATTACTTTGATGGTGCTTTTGGTAACCTATCATTATTTATCCTGCATCCTACCAAAACATATTATTTTTTTACTTCCTCTTTTCATTGGCCGATCTTTTCCGCCTTACATTATATCGGTAATAATGATCTGCTTATGAGGATTGATCCTACCCGTGTAATGTGGACACGCTCCTAAGCGAAGAGTTGGTTTTCGAACTTAGCCTGACTGAAGGCGTCACGGTCAACGCTGGCGGGCATTGATGACACTGCGCCGGTTGCGCCAGACATACCAGCCGCTGCGGGCCACGCACAGCACCCGGCACATGACTTTGATGCTGAGCTCAGCCTCGTGTTTTTCGATAAAGACATACTTCATTTCAGGCGCTTCGCGAAGTATGTCGCGGCCTTTTGGAGAATGGCCAGTTCCTCATCCCGTTCAGCCAGCTGCCGTTTGAGACGGGCAATCTCAGCGGCCTGAGACTGTTCATGCTCAGAGACAGAGGAGGGCTGCTGATTTTTACTCAGCCAGTTGTATAACTGCGATTCATACAGGCTGAGTTCACGGACTGCTGCGGCGACGCCGGTGCGTTCAGCAAGCTTCAGGGCTTCGCTGCGGAACGCCGGCGAATGTTGTTTACGTGGCTTCTTACTGGCAGATACGGGTTTTGTCATGTGAGTCACCTCTGACTGAGAGTTTACTCACTTAGTCGCGTGTCCGCTATTGGTGGGTAAGATCACCTGCGCCGCGCGCAGGGTCAGCCGGAATACGCGTTTAATCACCAGGACTGTCATGATGGCCAGGTCAGAATAGCGCTGAGGCCTCCCCCGTGATGAAGGTGTTGCTGACTCATATCACGCCTGAATCACCTCGTCGTCCAGCCAGAAAGTGACGGAGCCACGGTTGATGAGCGCTTTGTTGTAGATATGCCAGTTGGTGATTCTGAAATTCTGTTTTGCCACGGCCGTCTAAAAGAGGAAAATAACCAGCGCCTTACGCCACAAGCCGCTGGTTTCCCAAGGTTTTCATTTGCCTGTCTGTATTTATAGGATAAGCATCAACCTATAAATTCTTATAAAGATAAGTGGGGTAACCATGCTGCGCCACGGACGCCACTGGAGTCGCCATGGTATGCTTTACGAATAACAGTATTACTTTCCCCACCGAATACATATCTGGATATCAGTGCAGGAAGGTCAGTATAAAGTCGGTCGACATTACTCATTCCGCCACCAAGAACAATAACGCCAGGGTCAAGGATATTTATCACCGTAGCCAAAGCTTTGGCTAATCGTTGTTCATAGGAATGTAGTGCGAGATTAGCATGGCAGTCGTTCGAATGCTCTAAACTCTCAATTATTTCGCTTCCTTTTAGCCGTACTCCACTTAATCGTTGATATGTATTCTCAAAACCAGTGCCGGAGATAAATATTTCATTGCAGCCCACTTTACCACAATAGCAAGGTAGATCTTGCATGTACTGCCGTTCTTCCTCATCAAACCATGGCAGGGGATTATGGCCCCACTCACCAGCAACACCATTATCACCGATGTATATTTTTTTGTTGATCGCCAGTCCACCCCCGCAACCCGTTCCGATAATTACGGCAAAAACTACTTTATACGCTGAACCTGCGCCATCCGTGGCCTCAGATATCGCCAGGCAATTGGCATCATTGGCCACTGCGACAGGACGTTTTAGTATCTGTGCCAGATCGGTATGTAGGGGTTGGCCATTTAACCATACTGAATTTGCATTCTTCACTGTGGCGGTCTTTTGAGATATTGTTCCTGGAATACCAACGCCGACACTTCCTCGTTGACCGGTCTTAGCCTCCGCGAGTAATACTAAATTTTCAATAGTACGTAATGTTTCAACATAATTATTTTTAGGGGTTGGAACACGATGGCGAAAATGCTTAACACCGTGATCATCTAAAGCAATAACTTCGGTTTTAGTTCCACCAAGATCGATACCAATCATCATGATGATTTTTCCTTTGCGAAAACTCTCTTTTTAAGTTGTGTGGCGATGCCACGGAATACCACAATAAATATAACTAAAGCGCCCCAGGTGGCGGTGATCATAAAAGGATCTAGTCGCATAAGATTCAGACCACTAGAAATTATTTGTAGTATGATCACAGCGAGTACGACCCCGGAAACTCGACCGAAGCCGCCGAATGGGCTGACTTTACCCAGAAAGGCAGCGAGTACTGCAACTAATAAGTAAGAATCAGCATAACCGGCTTTTACGGAGTTGAGTTGTCCCATCATTATTAAAGACGTTAACACAGCAAAAACTGAGGATAGTGCATATTGTAAGATGCTAACTTTAATTAGACTGATGCCGGAGTATTGGGTTGCTGTAGGGTTAGAACCCATCATATATAGGCTGAAACCAAAACGAGTTTTGTTTAGGATTATGGATGCGATTATACTCGCAAGTAAAAATAACAGCAACGCATTCGGCAGACCGAGAGTATTACCATTGCCGATATTAAGTAACGCAGGTGGGAATCCAGATAAGGTGTAACCCTTTGTCAAAACAACGCTAATACCAGAAATTAATGTCATGGTTCCAAGGGTGATCAAGATGTCAGGGATTTTTAATAAAGAAATTAATAGCCCATTAATTACGCCAATAAACAGGCAGGATAACAGACCTATCACGACAGCAAGGATAATAACGCTATGGCTGCTTATGCTCATGTTATCATGAGTGAAATACTTCAGGCAGATGGCAATAATAATGCCATTAAAGTTAGCTGTTGCGATGATAGAGAGATTAATGCCCCCCGATAACATTGATATCATCATACCGATAGCAAGTAAGCCAACAATCGGTAATTGATAGGCCATGGAGACTAAGTTCTGCGGATGTACAAAACGTGCGCCATTAAGCAAAAACATCAAAGAAAATACACCAATCAGTACCAGATAAAGTGACAGGTTTTCTGAGAGAATCGCGGAAATACGCAATCTGGCAGGGGTATAGTTTTTCATTATTTGGCTCCTGATTATTCCACTACCACTCTTATTTGAGCTCGTTTTTGTCTAAGTAATTGTATTGCATTGAGAATAATGCTAATAAGAATTACTAACCCGGTAAATACATTGTAGTAATACGGCGATATTTTAAGTAATGTCAGGCTATTACTCAAAATAGCAAATAATAGAACACCAAGCAGGGTTCCTAAAACACTTCCGCGTCCTCCGGTAACAGAGGCCCCACCTAAAACAACGGCGGCAATCACTTGTAATTCTGAACCAACGATCGAGTTTGGAATCACAGTTTGTACAATTGATGCCTGAATGATACTGGCAAATCCTGATACGGCACCCACAAAGGTATAAATAAACAGGGTCGTTCGCCGTAGGTTAAACCCAACGCGTTCAGCAGATAAAGCGTTACCGCCAAGTGCGAAAATACTACGGCCAAGTACGGTATGTTTTAGGAAAAAATGCAGAAAAAGAGCTAATAAAAACCAAAGGCAGGTTACAAGGCTTAAACCATAAGTTGCGCCGTTCGCTGCTTCCATGGGGAAAACCTTAATATCAGCAAAGGCTTGTATGGACGGAGGAATGTCATAAATAAGATCGCCGTGAGTGGTGACATAGAGTATTCCGTAGAATAAACTATTAGTAGCAATGGTAACAATTATTGCGGTAATCTTAAAATAATAGATTACCATTCCATTTAATAATCCCATTAAGGCACCAAGAATAAGGCTACAAAGTATTGCTAAATATATGTTATCGATACCTAGCTGTAAGAAATAAAATATAACTACATACTGGACTACTTGTGCTATTGCTGTGAAGGATACGTCAAATCCTCCAGAGAGCAAAACAAGCATGACGCCGAGAGAAAAAATTCCCAATACGGTCCATGATTTAAGCAGACTGGTTAAATTATCAAAAGTCATAAAAGAGGGGTTAATACTGGCGATAATAGTTGATAATATTACTATTATTATAAGTAATAACATCTCGCGCGTTTTGAATAATTTAAATATATCCATGGGAATACCTCATTTTTGATAATAATTCTATTGACCTTCTAATTCGCGCAGCAACATGTCATTATCAACACTTTCAGTTGACCAGCTTTTACCGAAACGGCCATTACGCATCATAATAATACGATCACAATTCGCTAATAGCTCAGGTAATTCATCAGAAATAAAAATAATTGCCATTCCTTCTTGTGCTTTCTCTCTGACTATCTTATAAATATAACTTTTCGCTCCGACATCAATACCCACGGTGGGACTGTCGAGAATTAATACTTTCGGTTTCGTTGCTAACCACTTTGCGAGTACTACCTTTTGCTGATTGCCTCCGGACAGCATACGGATAGGGTTTTCTTGTTTGTCATATTTTACCTGCATTGCTTTCAGATTTTCTTTGACTGACTGATACATTTTTCCAGGATCCAGTAAGTTTGCTGAGCTTAGATAATGGTCCAATGTGCAAATGGTAGTATTCGCCGCTATACTTTGTTCCATTATCGCCCCCTGGAGCAATCTGTCCTCGGGAACATAGGCAATCCCGTTTTTTATAGCGGACTTGATGTCCTTAATCTTTATTAAAGAACCATTAAGGCGTACTTCACCCGTCTGGGCAGGTTCGACTCCAAACAATGCCATGGCGAGTTCCGTTCGTCCTGCTCCCAATAACCCAGCGACACCAAGTACCTCACCTTGGTGCAAATCAAAACTAATATCCTGAAAGCTATTCTTTTTCGATAGATGACGGACGCTTAAAAGTACAGCGCCATGATTATGCGTTCTCTTTTTTTCAAAAAGTAACTCGTAACCAAGCATCAGGTGCTCAATGTTGTTACTGGTCAGTCCGTTTGTCGGTACGGTATCAATTAATCTCCCGTCTCTCATGACGGTCACTCGATTGCAAATCTCAAGCAATTCATTAAGTTTATGGCTAATAAAGATAAAGGAAATGCCTTGAGCTTTTAACTGATTGAGAATTTTAAATAAATTATTGATTTCCGAACGTGTAAGGGCTGTGGTGGGTTCATCGAGAATGATTAATTTTGATTTATTAATGAGAGCCCGGGCAATTGCAACTAATTGCTGTTTAGCAATCGGTAACTCCTCGATTATTGCATTTGGATCTAATGAAACCCCGAGTTTAGAAATTATTTCTTGAACTTGGGATTTGAAATGCTTAGCAAAAACTAAAGGTTTTTTATTGCTTAGCATCTGGCTAATATAAATGTTTTCCATCACTGTTAGGTTATGGAATAATGACAGGTCTTGATAAATAATGCCTATGCCATATTTTGTTGCTTCGATTGAATTATATTTTCCGATCGTGGTTCCATTTATTTTTAGCGTCCCGGTATCATAATCTAACACCCCGGCAATGATTTTCATCAATGTTGATTTACCGCAACCATTTTCTCCGACCAGACCATGAATTTCTCCCTGATCAATATCAAAACTAACATTTTTTAAAGCCACGACACCATCAAAGGTCTTCGTGACATTTTCAATTGATAAGAATTGCATGACTTCCCCCTCTTTAAAGTAGGTGGATAGGCCCTCATGATCTGAGGGCTATATTTATTTAGAAGTTATAATTTTTATAATTTTCTTTCGTAACGGTGATAGGTTTATCAAAAATTATGTTCATACCATTGATTTCTGGCTTACCAATACCAGGAATCTCGAGACCTTGTTTGATTTGATCACGTTTGCCATCAAGTACCAGTTTGGCAATATAGGCCATAGCATATGACGCATCCCCTGGACTCCAGAGAATGGATTCGGTGATCGCGCCATCTTCTAAGAAGCGTGCGCTCTCTTTGGGTGAGGTGGTGCCGATCACTGTTAATTTGCCGACTAGACCTTTTTCTCGTAAGGCTTGCCCGGCACCCGGTGCACCTTGGCTACCAAACGAAATTATTCCTTTTAAATTTGGATACGTGGCGATTAGTTCCAAGGTTTTCTGGCGAGCCGCATTACGGTCTTCTGCTACCGGAAAACGTTCTGCTACCAGCTTCATATCCGGGTATTTTTCTTTCATTTCTTTGATCGCTGCATCAGCCCAGGCGTTATGTGCTGGGACAGTGAGTGAACCAACGTAAATAGCAAATTCACCTTTTTTATTTGCATGTTTAGCAAACTGATCCATCATATAGCGGCCAAATTTTTGATTTTCAATCATCTCAATATCGTAGTCGGCCTCTTTCTGACTAACGGACTCATGAGTAATAACGACAATTTTTTGGGCTCTGGCTTGCTTAAATACCGGTTCTACCGAACTGGCATTATTGGGCACGACTAATAAGGCATTATTACCTTGAGATATACTGTCACGAATGACGCTGACCTGCTGTTGTTCATCGGCAGACGCCGGTGCCTGAAAATAGGTTTTAATATCAAAATCTTTTGCCGCTTTTTTCAACCCTGTCTCATAGTCGTTAAACCATGCTGAGCGTAATTTTGGAATACCAACCATAGAATATTGTGTATCTGCTGCATGGGTAGTAATGCTGAAACAGGTTACAGAAAGTCCAAGTAATGCGCTTAGAGCAAATTTGTTATATGATTTCATTTTTTCCTCACATAAACATTATTAGCTATCTAGATGTCATTCAGGCCGGGTAGCGACGCTCAGGTTCAGGTATTGTACCTGCATTGCCGATTTCTATAACGGCTCCCTGGAATCTTTCTTCAGTATCTAAATAATAAAAAACATCCTCTCCAATATTTCCACTCTGGACTACCTGATAACCGCGCTTCTTATATATATCTAGCGCTTCATCACAGTCTGAAAAATAAATTTTCATATGATGAAGGCCATAGCCATGCTTTTCGATGTATTCATCATAAATGCTATAGCCAGATACCGGTTGCATTAATTCCATTTGAACTCCATGGACCCAACATACCGCGATTTTGTATATATGATCGGCGGGTTTGCCACGATAAAGCGAGTTTTTTATATTATGTGGCCCGTAAGTATATACGTCCCAAGGGCCTATATTAAAGATTTCTGTGTAGTGTTTCATTGCCGCATCAAGATCTTCGACAAGATGTGCGACTTGAATAATTTCACCATCTTTCATAATTACATCCTCATTTTAGGCAAAATTGTGCGGTAAACCTTCAAGATTGGTATGGCTTGCTTTCATTTCATCCATAGAGATCTGACATTTACCAATAAGCATCATCGTTACAATATCCGTAAATAAGAAAAGAGATTGTTCCAGGAGGGTGGACATTGGCTGGATAGAGGCAACTTCCAGTTCACCACCAAAAATTTGTCCAGGAACCCGAACGGTTATGTCCGCATATTTCCCATGTTCATTTTCAGGATGTGCAGTAAGTAAGACAATGCGCGCGCCTGCTTCTTTTGCCAATTTTATTATATTAAGTTCAACATTTGTCACGGCACAATGGACAATTAACAGGTCTCCTTTTCCAAGATAGGGTGTGGTCGTGTCATAGACTACGTAGCTGTCAAATCCCATATGTTTCAAACGCATGGCAAAGCCACGAACGGACAGCTGCATTCTTCCCATGGCATAGAGTTGGATGGTTTTTGCTTGGCGGATTTCGGTTATAAGCTGCTCAATTTCGTTCTCGTCAACTTTAAGCAGAGTAGTACGGTTTTCATCAATGACTTTATTAACGAGTTCAGTGTAATGCGACATATGAATTCCTCTGATAGTTATAGGGGAGGCGATGTGTTTTTACTTTTTTATTTACAAGTTTGTAAATTTATTTGTGGTGAAGATGTTAACAATCTTACTGAATATTTATATAGTTTATTTGCTGTTAATCACATTTCATCAATATTTATGCAATTAATTGGCGTAAAAAAACTTTTGCTGTGATTGATATCACACATAAATGCATATTACTTATTTTTGCAACCATGAATTGTGACTTTAATCTCATTTAGCTATTTTTGTTTATTTGCAAATTTGTAATATTCTTCTGAAGTGATATTTTACTATTTATTGCGAGTATGCTTTTTGTACTCATAAGGGTTATCTGTTTGTACCTGTGGCTAGTATCCGTATAGAGGCATACAAAATGCAGGTATATGTATAAATATCTGGATCAGGAACAAGGCAAAGTGGCGAAGCAGAATCTAATTTATAAGGAACTATTGCAGCGTATACAAAGTGGTCGCTATGCAAATGGGCAACGGTTGCCGACAGAAAATAGCTTATGTCAGGAATTCTCTGCTTCTCGCCCAACTATTGCGCGGGCAATTGCGAAACTGCGTAGTGAAGGGATCATTAGTAGTACACAAGGCTCGGGGCATTATGTTACCAACGGACAGCACAGTGTATCGTTGGTGCACATGAATACGCAATCAGAAACACCTACATTTGGTATTTTGTCGCCACGGATGGAAGAAAATGAAAGTGGATTTCTTTTTGAGCAAATATTTAGATCTATTGCGTCTTTATCGCAAAAATTCAATTTTGACCTGGCTTGGAATGGGGTGATGTTTCTCGGTGAAGGGGCTACCCGGAAAATGATTATAAACAAAATTGATGAAGTCTTAGAAAGATATTTGCGAAGCAGTGTAAAAGGTGTGTTTTTTATCCCCGTAGAATTTCATCCTCACGCGGAAGAAATTAACACGATGATCTTAAATAAATTGCGGCGCTACGATATAGCGGTAGTTTTGCTAGATAGTGATGTGGTTAAATGGCCACAGAGGAGTCAGTGGGACCTTATTGGATTAGATAATGTAGCAGCGGGTTTGGAAATGACGAATTTCTTAATCAATAATCAACCGCGTCGTATTGATTTTGTTTGTGAACAATTTTCGGCAAATACTGTCAATATGAGAAAAATGGGCTATCGGTTAGCGTTACTTGAAGCGGGAGTGATGCCGCAAACTACCTGGGAACATAACGGAAATGTCGGTGACCGACTCTTTGCTGAAAGAATCCTTAAAAGTGGTGCACAAGATATTGTTTGCGCAAATGATTTTACTGCGATGAAATTGCTCTCAATATGTGTTCAGAATAACCTTAAGATAAATGTGGTCGGCTTTGATGATAATGAGTACTCTACATTGTTAGGTATTCCTCTTACCACCTATAAACAACCTTTTGAAGATGTTGCAAAAAATGCTGTATTAACTATGTTTAATCGTCTTGAGTATCCTGCAGATATCGCTCGGCAGATACAAATTCGTGGTGAGTTAATTATACGATCGTCTTGTCATTGGCGATGTTCGGCTGAAGGTTAAGTGTGGCTTATGGCGTTCCGTGCGCGCCGGTGACGATACTGATGACGATATCGATATCAGACTCCAGCTTTGCAGTGGTATCCTTCATCTCCTTGCGAATATAGAAATCACAAAATGATTGCAATCGTTAATGAGAATAAAGTTAATATTCTAGGAACTCACTATAAACGAAACATTAATTAACAAACAGAAGCTTTTTTACAGCCTGTAAAGCTTTGTTGAATAAATCGAACTTTTGCTGAATTGAATGATCAGATCACGTATCATTCCTGACAACGCAGACAGTTCCGTGGCAAAACAGTATTTCAGAATCACCAACTGGCATATCTACAACAAAGCGCTCATCAACTGTGGCTCCGTCACTTTCTGGCTGGACGACGAGGTGATTCAGGCATGATATGAGCAGCAACACCTTCATCACGGGGGAGGCCTCAGCGCTATTCTGACCTGGCCATCATGACAGTCCTGGTGATTAAACGCGTATTCCGGCTGACCCTGCGCGCGGCGCAGGGCTTTATTGATTCCATTTTTGCCCTGATGGGGGTTCCACTGCGCTGTCTGGATTACAGCAGTGTCAGCAAGCGTGCAAAGTCGGTCAACGTTAGTTTTAAAATACCCATCTGGGGTGCAATGGCGCATCTGGTGATTGATTCCACAGAGCTGAAAGTCTTCGGTGAAGGTGAGTGGAAAGTCAAAAAAACGGCAAAGAGTGCCGTCGTATCTGGCGGAAGCTGCATCTAGTCGTTGACAGCAAAACACAGGAAGCCATCTGTGCTGACCTGTCGCTGAACAACGTCACGGACTCAGAGGCGTTTCCGGGACTCATCCGTCAGACCCACCGAAAAATCAGATCAGCAGCGACGGATGGAGCTTATGACACCCGACTGTGCCACGATGAACTGCGGTGCAGGAAAATCCGCGCTCTCATCCCTCCACGAAAAGGTACGGGCTACTGGCCGGATGAATATGCAGATCTCAAGTGCGCTGTAGCCAATCAGCGGCTGAGCGGGCGTAACGCGCGGTGGAAATGGGCAATAGATTATAACCGTAGGTCGATAGCGGAAACGGCAATATACAGAGTGAAACAGCTATTGGATGGGTCACTGAAGTTGCGGGACTACGATGGTCAGGTTGCAGAGGCTTTGGCCATGGTACGTGCGCTAAACAAAATGACGAAGGCAGATATGCCAGAAAGCGTGCGTATTATCTGAGAATGAGCTTTCTGTAGGCACTCTCGCCCAGAACCCGATTTACTTAACAAAGCCTGTGGGTACATCACGGAATTTGGCTGTTTCAGCAGTGGAAGCTTATTGTAGACGCGAGTATTTATGAGCTTTGATATCTAATTTGTTGAAGTTAATATTCAGGTATAATAATTTTCCACCTGACTTGAACGCTGCCTTAATATAGTGCATTGCATAGCTATCATGCAAAAACACTAAAGCAGCTCCTATGGTTCAAATCTACCTTAGTGTTGCCTGTTTATTGCGTTATTGCTGGCTCAGGCGGATTGAGGGTGATGTTCACTACTCCATATACGGTGGAAAGTAGTTTTCTCGGCACGTATCCAGATAATCTGACCCCCACTGCATCATCGCCTTGCGGCCTCCAGATGCTCTGCTTTGTGGATATAGGCCAACCGCACGCTGTTGCGCTCCTGATGACTCATCTGACGTTCAACTGCAACCAAAGCCCGGATTTCGCCAGGGCGATACATGTCATAGACCGGAATCCATATCCGCAGATATCCACTTTTGTGTCATAGCCCATCAGCTGTAGTGCCTTGTTGACCGTATTTTCACACATCGGCCTGTAAGAGTTATGGTCACCGGGGAATCCCAGTTCCAAATGCCCGGAGATTTTCTTTATTTGTTTCAGTATACCTATGGCTTGCCGGGTAATGGAACAATATTTAATGTGCGCATTTTGGCTCCCCGTCCCGAGTAGCGGACGCCGGCAAGAGCTCCGCGGGTAGCGGGAATGGTCCAGAGTCGGTTCCTGGAATCAACCTCGCTCTATCGGGCGAAACGCAGTTCACTGGAACGGATAAACAGGTGAAGCGTCAGAAGGACCGCTTGACGGATTAACTCTCGTCCCTGCTGATACCCATCAATGCGCTCCAGCAGTCCCGGCAGATGCTTCAGCGGCAGGGCGGGATAGTGGCGCTTAACGGATGGATCCGTCACCCGATCAAGATTCGCCGCCGGGTTGACGAGATTCTTTACGGTCAAAGCGATATTTGAGATACCAGAGGCGCGAACCGCCCGGATTGACAAGCAGATACAGGCCGTGGGAATCGGAGATTTTAAAGGGTTTATCAGAAGGCTTGAGACTGCGGATTTTCGTGTCGTTGAGAGACATATGGGGGTCACTCCATAATCGAACCAAACTGACCCCAAATTCTCCCGATGCAGAGGATAAAATCAAAATGCACCGGGAAGAGTTTTCACGCTAACCTCTTGAATCAACATCATATAAAGATTCGCAAGGATGCATGAAAGCGGGAATTTGGCTCCTCTGACTGGACTCGAACCAGTGACATACGGATTAACAGTCCGCCGTTCTACCGACTGAACTACAGAGGAATCGTGTGAACGGGGCGCATAGTAACGAGGTGCACCGGGGTTGTCAAAGGCTGTTTTGGCTAATTGTGTTTGATTGCGGGTTTTTGCAGCAAATCTCTGAAAAGGGCCGTTTTTATCGGCCCTTTTAACTTTTAGCCAGCCATGTGGGCGCGCACGGCTGCGGTTGCTTCAAACAGCCACGGACGTGCTTCGCTACTCACTCGCGGCGAAAGCGTCTCACGCACCCACAGATGATAGTTATCCAGCCAGGCGATCTCTTGCTCATTTAGCAACGCCAGATCCACGGCGCTGAGATCGACAGGGATCAGCGTCAGGGATGCAAATTTGCAGAAGCCCGGCTGTGCGGCTACCACTTCTACCTGGTTTTCTATGCGGATCCCGTGACTTCCGTCCAGATAATAGCCCGGTTCGATGGTGATGATGTTGCCCGGCAGCAGCGGCCACGGGTTCACTTTCTTCGCTAAACGGTGCGGGTTCTCATGGATTAGCAGATTATGACCGACGCCGTGCCCGGTGCCGTGGTCGTAATCCAGCCCCAGCTCCCACAGCGGACGACGAGCAAAAGCATCAAGCTGGTGGCCCTGCGTTCCCTGTGGGAATTGCAGAGTAATCAGCGCCAGAAAGCCCTTCAGCACCGCCGTATAATGCAGGCGACGCTGTGCATCAACCGGCCCGAAGCTCAGCGTGCGCGTGGCATCGGTCGTGCCGTTCGCGTACTGGCCGCCGGAATCGTTGAGGTAGAACTCGCTGCCGGTAATGGCGTTATTGGTTCCAGGCGCGGAATGGTAGTGACACATGGCGGCATTGCTGCCCGCAGCGGATATAGTGCTGAAACTTTGCTGCTGGAAATTGTCACAAAGTTTGCGGAAAGCCAGCTGCTTTTCCTGCGCTTCAAGTTCGGTAATCGGATTGCCCGCCGCTTCGCGCAGCGGAACCTCGTGGCTCAGCCAGGCGAGAAAGTTCACCCAGGCTGCACCGTCATCAATATGGCTTGCGCGATAGCCGGCCAGTTCAGCCTCATTCTTATTGGCTTTCATTAGCGTTATCGGGTCTGGCTGCCAGAGAACGCTGCCTCCGCCAGCTTCAACCGCAAAGCGTGCCGCAACCGGCGCACAGTCCCCGTCAAGCCAGATACGTTTGCCTGCGGCGATCTCTTCACAGCGGCGCAGGAAATCTTCTGGGCTGGCGAGGGTTACCGGGGCCAAATTCTCGTCGCTTAACTGATTTACTTTCTCGCGGGCAACGAACCACTCAATGCCGCCGTCGTTTTTCATCAGCGCAAAAGAGTGGGGCACCGGGTTCATGGCGATATCCGAGCCGCGCACGTTCAGCAGCCAGGCGATGTTATCCGGCAGGGTGAGCGCAAGATAATCAGCGCCCGCTGCAACAAGCGTCGCCGCAACGCGCTGGCGTTTGTTGGCCGTGGATTCACCGCTGATTTCATCAGGCATGACCGTTATGGTCCCACAAGGCGCCGCCGGGCGATTCGGCCAGATCTCATTAAGCGGATCGTCATTGACGGCGACCAGGTCACAACCGCTGGTGCGCAGGTTTTCGTACTGGCTGTTTACCATTAACAGCGGCTCGAAAGCGATGCGCTTACCGGCGGGCAGGTTGTCGCGTAGCCACAGATAAACTGGTTCATCGTGAAGATGATGGATTTCAAATTCGTCGAGATTTACCTGATGGCGAGCCTGCACCTGATAGCGCCCATCCACAAAAAGCAGGGCGCGGTCGGCCAGGATCAATGCCAGGCCCGCAGAACCGGTGAAGCCGCTAATAAACTCAAGCTTGTTGTCATGCGGCGCGCAGTCTTCGCTTTGATGCGCATCGGCGCGGGGTATCAGCATGCCGTCAAGCTCGCGGTTCTTCAGAAGATTACGCAGGGCAGACAGCGGAGAAGTTGGTTGCATTGCAATTCCTTTTTTATTAACGGAAAGGCGGTTCGTTAAAGGTGCGCAGCTTGCGCGAATGCAGGCGCTCGCCTTCGGCACGTAATAAATCGATGGCACAAATGCCAATCTGCAAATGCTCGGAAATCGCCCCTTCGTAAAAGCGGTTGGCCTGGCCCGGAAGCTTGATCTCGCCATGAAGCGGCTTATCTGACACGCACAGCAACGTGCCGTACGGCACGCGGAAGCGATAACCCTGAGCGGCAATGGTCGCGCTTTCCATGTCGATAGCTACCGCGCGGCTCAGGTTAAAACGCAGTGCCGAAGCGGAGTAGCGTAGCTCCCAGTTTCTGTCGTCTGTGGTAACGACTGTGCCGGTGCGCAGACGCTGCTTGACCTCTTCCCCCGGCATGCCGCTTACCACCTTGGTGGCGTCGTAAAGGGCGCGCTGCACTTCTGCGATGCTTGGGATAGGAATGTCCGGCGGCAGCACGGCATCCAGAACGTGGTCGTCGCGCAGATAGGCGTGCGCCAGAACATAATCGCCAATAGACTGGCTTTCACGCAGCCCGCCGCAGTGCCCAATCATTAACCAGGCATCCGGGCGCAGTACCGCCAGGTGATCGCAGATGGTTTTGGCGTTCGATGGCCCCACGCCGATATTAATCAGGGTGATGCCGCTGCCTTGCGCATCAACTAAATGCCAGGCGGGCATCTGATGCTTCTTCCACGCCAGATCTGAAATCGCCTCTTCCGGCGCTTCTGTATCGGCGGTCAGCCAGGCACCACCGGCGCAGGAAAGCGCCACATACGGGCTTTCCGGATCGAGGATTTGCTGACAGCCCCAGCGCACAAACTCATCCACATAGCGGGTGTAGTTGGTAAACAGAATGAACGACTGGAAATGTTCAACCGGAGTGCCGGTATAATGCCGCAGGCGAGCCAGTGAAAAATCCACGCGGCGCGCATCAAAATGGGAAAGCGGATAAAACTCCGTTGGGTGAAACAGGCCGTCTGCCGTCTCGTCGCCAATTTGTGCCAGTTCGGTGGTGGGAAAGTGGCGGGCTAAATCCGCGCTCATCGACCTGTCCAGCGACAGGCTGGAGCCGTCGATCACATACGGGTAAGGGATTTCATGCTGCGACGGGCCAACGTCAATCCGGGCGCCGTAATCTTCGTACAGCAGCGAAAGTTGTTCGGTGAGATAAGCGCGAAAGAGTGAAGGGCGGGTGATGGTTGTCGTATAGCTGCCGGAATGCGTAAAGCGCGCGTAGGCCCTGGTTTTATTAGTTTTTGTGGTCGTGCCGTCCCAGCTAACCCGCAACTCAGGATAGACAAATAAGCCTGCCTCCCGTGCGAGGGTATCGGGCAAAGCGCCTCCTTGCGTATAGGTGCTGATGGCAGCGCGCAGCGCTTGTACTGCATCATCAAAAAGGGATTCGAGTTTATCAAGCGCCTGTCCGGGCGTTAATCCGTGGCTGGTAGCGTCATTGTTCATTAGTTCTCCTTCTTCCGGGCGTGCCGGTGGTGACGCGGGTAAAGTTAGTATGTCATGGCCATGGAAGAACGGAAGGGGAGATATGTGACATGTTTGTAACAGACGACGCCATAACGTTCAGCCAGGCAAAAAACGTTTAGTTTGCTAAGCAGGATAACGGACGATGTAATAGCAAAGGCGCATTCTGTAAAATAATGCTCAGAGAGTTCTCTCTTGCGCCGAAATAAGGTACAAGGCTGCATGAAAATTCCAAATAGAATCCAACCGCTGGTAGACGACGGCCTGGTCGATACTGTGGTCCGCCGCCTGAAAAGCGGTAAAGAAGCCGATGTTTATACCGTGCTATGCGGTGAAGAGATACGCTGCGCCAAAGTTTACAAAGAAGCGACACAGCGTAGTTTCAAACAGGCAGTGCAGTATCAGGAAGGGCGCAAAGTCCGTAACAGCCGCCACGCGCGTGCCATGCAAAAAGGCTCAAAGTTCGGACGCCAACAGCAGGAAAAATCCTGGCAGACGGCAGAAGTTGATGCGCTATTTTTACTGGCAAATGCCGGCGTGCGCGTGCCGCAGCCGCATATGTTCCTGGATGGCGTGCTGCTAATGGAACTGATCGTCGGCGCTGACGGCATGGTTGCGCCGCGTCTGAGCGAGGTGGTGCTGACGGAAGAGCAAGCCCTGACCGATTTCGATACTATGATCCGCAGTATCGTGCGGATGCTGTGCGCCGGTATTGTGCACGGGGATTTATCGGAATTTAACGTGCTGATGGATGCCGAAGGACCGGTGATTATCGATCTGCCGCAGGCCGTGGATGCTGCGGCGAACAACCATGCCGAATCGATTTTCGAGCGTGATGTGAACAATATGACTGAATACTACGGTCGGTTTGCGCCGCAGCTGCTGAAGACGCGTTACGCAAAAGAGATTTGGGCGCTGTATGAAGAAGGTAAATTAACTGCGGAAACCATTCTGAGCGGACAATTTGCTGAAGATACGCATAAAGCCGACGTAAATTCACTGCTCGATGAAATTATTGCCGCCGAATATGAATACTACGATCGACAGAACGCGCTGAAAGATCGCGATCTTTAAAACTGGCGTGAGCGGTGCGTTTTGAGCGTCCGACCTGCTTGCGATAATAAGCGGCCAGATCGGGCGTTATTAGCGATTATAAACGTTCTTCCGGTTCCAGCATGGCGTTTTCAGTGCCTTGCACCGGCAAAAAGCCCGCTTAAGTTTTCTTAAACGGGCTGCTTAAATTTGGCTTTCTGACTGAAATCGCCTTTGACGGTAATCGTAACGGCTACGTTGAGGGCAGGGTTTTGCGCGACAGGCCCCGCCAGGTAGCGGAGCCAACTTGAGCAAATTATAAAATACCCGCTCCAATTGGGAACAGCGGATCGACAGAATCGTGCGCCACGTCTTCTTTCTGATCCAGCACCGCCTGCCAGCTGGATGGCAACTCGAACGGTAATTTGCCCTGTGCCTTGCTCTTACCGGCGATTACATCCAGTACCGCCTCATCGGAGGCACCGAAGTTAGCCAGCAGTACATCGGTCTTATCAACGATATTGGTCAGGATCGCCGGGCGATCGAGATAAACCGAAATCACCGTCGGGATGTTGAGCGCCTTCACCTGTTTGATCAACTGATAATCTTCACTGCCGCTGTAAGTCCCGGATTTATTATCCATTACCACGGTTTCAGCGTCATCAAAACCCAACTGACCAAAATTAACTGAGCCAAACGGATAGTGTGGGTCGTTCTGGTGCGGCGTATCCACACGCAGAATGGCAATTTCCGCTTCTGCTGGCGTGGCGACCACTTCCAGACCATAGCGCGCGGCTACGGTGGCGTTAACATTATGCAGGAACACTTTTTTGCCGTTTAACGTCAGAGGTAATAGCGAATTATTATTTTGCAGTAAGATCTGCGAACGACGCTGGGCGTCATCGCCTTTCTGCTGGAATTCACCGCTGCCAACGATTTTTACCGCCTGCGTCTCATCCACATAGGGTTTTTCAAATAAGCCCAGGTCAAATTTCTGTTGCAGAATACGCTTGACGGAGGCGTCGATGGTGGCGCGAGGCAGCTGCTGCTGGTTAATCGCGGCAATCAGATCGCTGGAATCGGTCGTGCCGCCAAACTGATCGATACCCGCTTCTATGGCTTTCACTACGCGCTCCTGACGAGTGAGGTTTTCCACTCCCCACGACATACCGATGCCGGCAATCCAGGGTGATAATCCGGCGGCGATATCGGCATCGCTGATACCAGAGGCGCATTTACCTTCACAGCTTTCCAGGATACCCCAGTCGCTTAGTATTACGCCGGTAAAGCCGAAGCGACCGCGCAGCATATCGCTCAGTATCTGCTTGTTATAGCCAAAGCCGACCTCTTCAATCAGTTGGTCTTTGTACCACAGGCCGATCGGCTGGCCGTAATAAGGCATTACCGAAGCCGCCTTAGCGGCAAAGGCGCCTTCAAACGGCACCAGGTGATACTCCAGGTTATCTCCGGGGTAAGTCTGTTCTTTACCAAAAGCGTTATGCGGATCTAACCCGTTGAGCTGTGGGCCACCACCGGCAAAGTGTTTGACGACGGTAATAACGCTGCCGGGAATCAATCCCCGATCGCCATTCTGGAACCCTTCGATATAGGCTTGCACCATTCGTTTGGCCAGCTGATTGTCCTCGCCAAAGGTCCCGTTAATTCGACCCCACCGCGGTTCTGTCGCCAGATCTGCTTGCGGTGACAGCGCCATGTGGATCCCCACTGCACGATATTCCTGACGAGCGATATCCCCAAAGGTTTTGATCAGGGCAGCATCACCAATTGCCGCCATACCTAACGGCTCTGGCCATTGTGAAAAGCTGCCTGCCGCCACGCTGGTGGCGCCAGGATCGTTAACAAAGTGGTTGCGTGGATCGGTGCTGATGGTTATCGGAATACCCAAACGGTTTTTCTCAGCCATCTCCTGCAGGGCATTATTGTCAGCAGAAATATGCTGTGGGTCACCGGCCATACGGGTAATAAATGTATTGACGAAACGTTGGTTAACGTCTTCTTCAGCGGCATTAACATCAACGCGGCCTGCATTATTCAGCGTAATAGTACCATGCATCATGGCCCCAGCTTTTTCTTCCACGGTCATCCGTGTGGTCAGGTCTTCGGCGCGAGTGGCGCTATCAAGACGCCAGTCTTCATAAGGTTCAAGCTGGCCGTTTTTATTTAAATCTTTAAACTGAAGGTCGTGTACGCTAATTATTGGAATAGTCCTGCTTTCTAAATCTGCCTGATGCTTTTTGTGTGAATTATTATCGTGATCGTTACATCCAGACAGGTTGGCGGCTAACAAGCCACCGAATATGAGTAGCGACTTTCTCTTAAAGGTCATAGTAATAACTCCATAGGGTAGAGGTATAAATATCAACGAGATAGTTGAATATTGTGATAAGGATCAGCAGCGGGATAATTTTTATTTGTACGTTAATTATGAGCCTAATCACATTTGCACAGAATATTGCATTATTTTTTTACAGCGTGAAATAAATACCTTTGTAATTTGAGACTGCCTTCACATTTTGCTATTTAATAAGCTTTTTTGCCGGGTGAAATAGCGTAATACTATTTTGGTGATGCAACAAAATGAAAAATAAAGGCAGGGATGAATAATGGAAGAAATAGTTTCTCTTTGTAATTCATTTGTTTTTAAAATAAATAAATCCCACTATTATTTGCTGGGCTTATGATTCTGCGACCGCGAATTATGACTATTATTGTGCCCTGGCAAACGGGATGCCTGAATTTATTAAACGGGGCGTTGCTGCTGGTTGCTGCCTGGCTATTGGCATCAATCAGTTGGTTATTACTGCCAGCCGAAACTAGCAGCCTGCGGGTTACAGCGCCTTCTGCGCCGCCGCAGGTTGCTCAGAAGACCGGGCGCAATGACTTGTTTGGCACCCCGACGACGCGCAACGCAACCGCTCAGGCTATGACGACTCTTCCTTTGAAGTTGACCGGGCTATTGGCGAGTACCGATGCGCGCTCGGCGCTGGCGGTGATCTTTTATCAAGGTAAACAGGCGAGCTACGGCGAAGGCGACACGTTGCCAATTAGCGGAGTACGCGTGCAGAAAATCAATGCTGAAGGCGTGATATTAGCGGAACCGGGTGGCTTGCGGCTGCTGAGTTATTCGCAGGAGGCGCATAGCTCAGCGCTGGTTGCTAACAGCCTGGCGGCCAGCGTGATACGCCAGCCGCAGCAGATTTTCGATTATTTAAGCGTGTCGCCGGTGCGTGATGAAAGCCGCGCCTTGCTCGGTTACCGCATTAATCCCGGCCGCCAACCCGCGCTGTTCGGCAATTTGGGATTTAAACCTAACGATCTGGCTGTAGCGATAAATGGCACCGATCTACGGGATAACCAGCAGGCGCAGCAAATTCTGCGGCAATTGCCGCAGTTGACCGCGATTACGGTTACCGTCGAGCGTGAAGGAGAGCGCCACGAAATTACGGTTTCACTTGATGGAGGGACGCCATGAGGCATTTTTGTTGTGTGCTGATGTGCGCGCTCTGTCTGGCGCTTCCCTCGCAAGGGGCGGAGTTTTCGGCCAGCTTTAAAGGGGTTGAGGTGCAGGAGTTCATCAACACCGTCAGTAAAAATCTCAATAAAACGGTAATTATCGATCCCAGCGTGCGCGGCACCATTACCGTGCGTAGCTACGACATGCTAAATGAAGAGCGGTATTACCAGTTTTTCCTCAGCGTGCTGGATGTTTACGGATTTGCCGTAGTGCCAATGGATAATGGCGTGCTGAAGGTGGTGAAATCTAAGGATGCCAAGAGCGCTTCAGTACCGGTAGTGGATGACAGCGCGACGGCGCGCGGCGATGAAGTTGTCACGCGGGTTGCTCCGCTGCACAACGTAACCGCCCGTGATCTAGCCCCGTTATTACGCCAGCTGAATGATAACGCCGGTGTGGGAAATGTGGTGCATTACGATCCCTCCAACGTGCTGTTGCTTACCGGTAGGGCGGCGGTAATTAACCGCCTGATGCAGATTATCGAACGTGTGGACAGGGCCGGCAATCGCTCGGTACAGACGCTGGCGCTGCAACATGCCTCGGCGGCGGAAGTGGCGCGTCTGGTCACGCAAATGGCGCAGGAAGGCGACAAAGGCGCGGCGCCGGCGGGGCGTATTGTGGCGGATGAGCGCACGAATGCTGTGTTGATCGCCGGTGATGCCAAAATGCAGCAAAGGATGGCTGCTATGGTGCGCCAGTTGGATAAACCTCAGGCGAGACGGGGCAATACGCAGGTCATCTACCTGAAATACGCCAATGCCGAGAAGCTTTCTGCGGTGTTAAATGGTATCAGTAGCGAGCTGGAAAAGGGGCAACCGGCTGCCAAAAGCAGCGCGGCTTCGGTCAAAGACACGATGATTCAGGCCGATCCTCAGACCAACTCGCTGATCGTCAACGCCGCTCCAGATGTGATGAACGAACTGGAGCAGGTGATTGCCCGTCTGGATATCAGGCGTCCGCAGGTACTGGTAGAGGCGATTATTGCGGAAGTACAAAATGCCGATGGACTTAACCTGGGTATTCAGTGGGGCAACAAATACGCCGGGGCCACCCAGTTCACTAATACCGGCCTGCCGCTCGCCACGCTGGCGGCGGCAGGACAGCAGTTCCAGCAAGAGGGTACGGCTACCGCTAGCCTGACCCGCGCACTGGCCTCCTTCAACGGCATTGCCGCTGGGTTCTACTCTGGCAACTGGGCCATGCTGTTGACCGCGTTATCCAGCGACAGCCAGAACGATATCCTGGCCACCCCCAGCATTGTCACCCTTGACAACAAAGAGGCCACTTTCAACGTTGGGCAGGAAGTACCGGTCCTGACCGGCTCACAAACTACCTCCGGCGACAATATTTTCAATACCGTTGAGCGTAAAACGGTCGGCATCAAGCTGAAAGTAAAACCGCAAATCAACGAAGGCGATTCGGTGATGCTGGAGATTGAGCAAGAGGTATCCAGCGTGGCGGATAGCGCGAACAGCACCAACGCGGCGCTGGGAGCTACCTTCAATACCCGCACGGTGAATAATGCGGTGCTGGTAGTCAGCGGTTCTACCGTGGTGGTTGGGGGATTGCTGGATCACAGCAGCCGCGAAAGCGACAGCAAGGTGCCGCTGCTGGGCGATATTCCGTTGCTGGGAAATTTGTTCAAGTCTAAGAGCAAAAGCCGCGAAAAACGCAACCTGATGCTGTTTATCCGCCCGACTATCATTCGCGATCAACAGCATTACGACGGTGCATCGGCCGAAAAATACCAGCATTTCAAACGCGATAGCGAGCAAAGAGCCAGCGAAAGCAAACTGTGGAATAGCGATGCCGGAGAGCCTTTATCACTGCCGGAGTTACGGCAATCAGGGCAGGGTTTCAATGAAGTACGCAGCGCCATCGCCCTGTTTTACAGCACGCAAAGTTTGGTGAGGTAAATCATGGAGCCTTTGCTTTCCGCCGCCTTTGCCAGCAGCCATGGCGTATTACTGACGCGTAATCCACAGGGTGAAACACTGTTGTGGTGCCGCGACGACGTAACGGCCATAGCCCTGCAGGAGGCCCGGCGTATCGCCGCCACACCTTTGCAGGTGCAGGAACTGGATGGCGCGGCCTTCGAACAACAATTAGCGACCTGTTACCAGCAGGACTCCACCCAGGTGCGGCGCATGATGGCCGAGCTGGGTAATGAGCTGGATTTTTATGCCCTGGCAGAGGAGCTGCCGGAACAGGGCGATCTGCTGGATAGCGACGATGGTGCGCCAATTATTCGCCTGATCAACGCCATGCTGAGCGAAGCGATCAAAGAGGGGGCCTCCGATGTGCATATTGAAACCTTTGAACGCTACCTCAGCATTCGTTTTCGCATTGACGGCGTATTGCGTGAAATCCTGCAACCGCAGCGTCGGCTGGCGGCTTTATTGGTATCACGCATCAAAGTTATGGCACGGCTGGATATTGCCGAAAAACGAATCCCTCAGGACGGGCGCATCGCTCTGCGCCTTGGCGGCCGGGCAATCGACGTGCGCGTCTCTACGTTGCCAGCTAACCACGGTGAACGGGTGGTATTGCGCCTGCTGGATAAAAACAGCGTTCCGCTGGAGCTGGCGGCTTTAGGTATGCCGCCCCTGTTGTGTCAGCAGGTTAGCGCGCTACTGGCGCAACCGCACGGCATTATTCTGGTCACTGGCCCCACCGGTTCCGGTAAGAGCACAACTCTGTATGCGGGGCTAAGCCAGCTTAACAATAAAGAACGCAACATCCTGACGGTAGAAGATCCCATCGAATACGACCTGCCCGGCATTGGGCAAACCCAGGTTAACAGTAAGGTGGATATGACCTTTGCGCGCGGGCTGCGAGCCATTTTGCGTCAGGACCCGGATGTGGTGATGGTCGGGGAAATACGCGATGGCGAAACGGCTGAGATTGCGGTACAGGCTTCGCTGACCGGTCATCTGGTGCTTTCAACGCTGCATACCAACAGCGCAGCCGGAGCGGTTACTCGCCTGCAAGATATGGGGATTGAACCCTTTTTGTTGGCTACCTCGCTGTTGGCCGTACTGGCTCAGCGCCTGGTTCGCGTGCTGTGTCCGGTCTGCCGTCAACCCTGGATAGTTAAGAAGGGGCAGCCGCTACCCGTGGGCAGCCATATTTATCGCGCAGTCGGTTGTCCTGCCTGTAATGGCAGCGGCTACCGTGGTCGTACGGCGATCCATGAATTATTGCGCCTCGACGATGCCCTGCGTGACGCTATCCAACGCGGTGAAAGCGAAGCGCTGCTGGAGCAGCGTTTACAAGGCGCTACCCTGTTTCAATGCGGGCTGGCCCTGGTTCTGGCGGGAGTGACCTCGCTGGAAGAGGTGACGCGTGTGACACGGAGCAGTTGAGATGGCACGGTTTGATTATCAGGCGCGGGATGCCAGAGGAAGAAAACAGCGGGGCAGGATCGAAGCTGAGTCGGAACGCCACGCGGCAAAGGTTTTACGCGAGCAGGGTCTGCTGGTCATGGCAATGCGCGAGCGCATTTCGCTCCCGTTACTGTCGGGGGGACGCCGCGTAGCCATAAGCGGTAATGCGTTAGCGTTGGTCATGCGCCAGCTGGCGACAATGGTTGCCGCCGGGTTGCCGCTGGCGGAGGTACTGCATGCGGTGATGCAGCAGAGTGAAGACAGGCGTGCGGTTCAGGTATTGCAAGCCGTCCGCCTGCGGGTGATTGAAGGCTACACGCTGGCCGATGCATTACGGGAACATCCGCGCACCTTTGGCACGCTGTATTGCGCCATGGTGGCTGCGGGAGAAGCGTCAGGCCAGCTTGATGAGGTGCTTAACCGCCTGGCGGACTACGCCGAGCAGCGGCAACAGATGAAGAGTCGTTTAACCCAGGCGCTGGTTTATCCATTGTTGCTGACGCTGGTCGCGTCAGGAGTCGTGATGACCTTACTCAGCGCCGTAGTACCGAAGGTAATAGAGCAATTTATCCATATGAAACAAGCCTTGCCGCTGAGTACTCGTCTGCTGATGGCGGCAAGTGACGGGGTTCGCCAGCTTGGCCTCTGGGTTTTGTTGCTGGCTATCTGCGTGGGCCTGTCGGCTCGGTGGCTACTGCATCGCCCGGCTTATCGTCTGGCCTGGCATCGACATTTGCTGGCGCTGCCAGGCATTGGCCGTTTAATCAAAGAGATGAACACCGCGCGCTACGCTCGCACGCTGAGCATTCTCTATCACAGCGGCGTGCCTTTGCTACAAGCCATGCAAATTAGCGCTCTGGTACTCAGTAATTTACAGGCCAGCCAGCTGCTAAGCGCCGCAGGAGATCGCGTGCGCGAAGGCGGTAGTTTACAGCAGGCGTTAGAACAGACCGCGCTGTTTCCACCCATGATGCGGCACATGATCGCTGCGGGTGAACGCAGCGGTGAACTTGGCGATATGTTACTGCGCGCCGCCGACAATCAGGATCGCCAGTTTACTGCCCGTATCACGCTGTTTTTCAGCCTGTTTGAACCGCTGCTGGTGGTGGCGATGGCGGCGGTGGTGCTGTTTATCGTACTGGCTATTCTGCAACCTATTTTACAACTGAACAATATGATGACGCTGTAAGTCCTCAGAGGTAAATGCGATGCAACAAAACGTACTAAAAAAGAAGGGTCAGGCCGGTTTTACCCTGCTGGAAATCATGGTGGTGATTGTTATTCTCGGCATTCTGGCGAGCCTGGTAGTACCCAATTTGATGGGAAATAAAGACAAGGCGGATCGCCAAAAGGCCTTCAGCGATATCGTGGCGCTGGAAAGCGCGCTGGATATGTATCGGCTGGATAATAATCGCTATCCCACCACGGAGCAGGGGCTGGCGGCGCTGGTTGCCAGACCATCTGTTCCTCCCGTACCGCGCAGCTATCCGGAAGATGGCTACGTGCGCCGTTTGCCGAAAGATCCCTGGGGTCATAGCTACAGGCTACGTGTTCCTGGGGAGCATGGGAGGGTAGATATCTTTTCTGTCGGGCCGGATGACGAAGCGGGAACAGAGGACGATATTGGTAACTGGGATCAGGACTTCTGATGATTGTCAGCGGCAGGCAGCGTGGGTTTACGCTGCTTGAGATGATGCTGGTTCTGCTATTGCTGGGGTTGGGCGCTTCGATGGTGGTTAGCCAGATGCCGAACGCCACCTACCGGGCCGCGCAGGAGAGCCAGCGCCTGGCGGAGCGGCTACAGCGATTAACTTATCAGGCCGCGCTGGAGGGGCGCGCCTATGGGCTGGTGGTGCAGCGCGATCGCTGGCAGCTGCGGCGCTGGCAGGCGCAAGGCTGGCAGAACCTCTCATTACCGCATGGCGCCGGGGCGCAGACGTTGCCCGCCGGATGGCATTTGCAGCTCATACAGCCGGGGCCGGAAGCAGAAGACGGCGTTCCCCAGGTGCTGTTGCTGCCGGGGGGCGAAATCATGCCATTCCGCCTGCGCTATTTTTCTGCCGGACAACTGATGGCCGAGATCGTAATGGACGATGAGGGTGGGATACATACCGATAATAAGATCGATGAAAAACTATAGGGGCATGACGCTGCTGGAAGTCCTGGTGGCGCTGGCGATCTTTTCCCTGGCGGCGCTGGCTCTGCTGCAAAGCCTGGGGCATCTGGCATTAGGGCCCGGACGGCTGGCGGATAAAACCTACGCCGATTGGGTAGCCGAAAACCAGATGGTGGAACTACGCCTGCAATCTGTCTGGCCGCCGCTGGCCTGGACGCAGGGCAGCAGTGAGCAGGCCGGGCGCACCTGGTACTGGCGCTGGCGCGGGGTCGAAGGCGAATTGCCGGAACTGCGGGCGCTGGAGGTGGAGGTGTCGGCCACGCCCTGGCAGGCGGGCGGCACGCCGCTGACGGTGCTGCGTAGCTATGTGATGCGGCCATGAAACGGCGCAGCGCGGGCTTTACCTTACTGGAAATGCTGCTGGCGCTGGCGGTATTTGCTCTGTTAAGCCTGATGGCAAATCGCCTGCTGTTACAGAGCCTGAAACTGGAGCAGTTTTCTGTCCGCCATAGCCAACGGCTGGCACAAATCCAGCATGCATTCGTTCTGTTAGAACGTGACGCTTTCGCCATGCTGCCCCGCCCGGTTCGCGGGAGCGGCTCCTTCTCAGGCGCTCCTTTGCTGGCGACCGAGGGGCGTGGCGATAACGACAGTCTGGTATTTACCCACGGCGGTTGGCCAAATCCAGGGGACTGGCTACCGCGTTCGGTGCTCCAGCGGGTTGGTTACCGGCTGTCGGCAGGCTATCTGATACGTGAGTACTTTGATTATCCCGATGTCCCCGAAGGCACGCAGCCTCATCGTCAGCGCCTGTTAACCGGGGTCAGTGGGTTACGAGTACGCTACTGGCAACAAGGAAACTGGTCGCGGCAGTGGCAGGACAACAAAGGCTTACCTGAAGCGATTGAAGTAGCGTTGAAGCTGGCAGAAGGCGGAACGATCGTGCGCCGTTTCCTGTTGCCGGAGGCATGATGAAACAGCGAGGTATGGCGTTGCTGGTGGTACTGATGTTATTAGCGATGATGGCATCACTGGCGGCCGTAGTGACCGAACGCTGGTTTTTCAGCTATCAGTACAGCGTGCAATTGCACCAGCGGTTGCAGGGGAAATGGTATGCAGCCGCAGCAGAAACTTTCGCTATGGCCCTGCTGGTCCTGGACGCTCGCGATGATACGCAGCATACACATCTTGCCCAACGCTGGGCGACCAGTGGTCAACGTTTTCCTCTGGAAGAGACGGAGCTACAGGCGCAGCTTATCGATGCGCAAGCCTGTTTTAATTTAAATGCCGTCACCGGCGACGAAGAAGCACAACGTATTTTTACCCGCCTGCTGGTGCTACTGGGAGAGGAAACGGGGCAGGCGCAGCAGATCGGTGCCGCGCTGGCTGACTGGCTGGATGAAGACAATCTGCCCCGTGACGGCGGGGCGGAAGACGCTGAATATGCTTCATTTCACTCTCCCTGGCTGACCGCCGGGCAGCGTTTGCAGAACGTGAGCGAGCTGCGTCAGCTACGAGGCATCAATGCTGCGTTATTGCAGCGGCTACGCCCGCTGGTGTGTGCGCTGCCTGAGGCTGGCATGAAGATCAATATCAACACGTTGGCTCCCGCGCAGTGGCCGCTGCTGGCGGCGTTAGCGGAAGGAACGAATGAAGCAGCTATCCGCCAGGGGTTAGCACGAAGACCATCTGCTGGCTGGGAGACGCTGGAATCCTTCCTGGCGGAAATGCCTGCGCTGGGCAGTCAACGGCGCTATCTGGGCCTGAATAGCGCTTTTTTTAGCCTGCGCGTGGTTGTCCGTATGGCTGATACCAATTATCGGCAATACAGCCTGTTACAGCGTAGCGGCGGGCAAACGAAAGTTCTGCGGCGCTATTGGGAAATAGAAGAGGGATGAATATGGATGCGCAGGTACAGCACTATTTGGTGTTGCATTGTGGGGCAGATTGTCAGGCAAAGATGCTATGGCAGCGTATTTGCGCCGATGGTCAAGTCGATGCGGCTGCGGGGGAGATTGAACCAGCGGCTCTCGGCGAATTGGCCGCGCGCTATTTACAAGACAAGATTTGCCTGCTGGTCCCCGGCGCTGCCGTGGGTCTGTATAGCGTCCAGTTGCCGGGGCGACATAATGCCGCAGGGTTACGAGCGCTCCCCTGGCTGCTGGAAGAACAGCTGGCCTGCCCCCTGGAAGAGGTCAATATTATGCCGCTGGGTTCCACAGGGCAAACGCTGTGGGTGGCGGTAGTGGCGCAATCTCAACTGGCACAGTGGCTGGCTCCGTTCATCGCCGCAGATATTCAGCTGTATAAGCTGATACCGGATCTCCTGCTGCTGCCGTGGGTTGAAGGTGAGATAACCGCATTGCAGTGGGGGGATCGCTGGCTGCTGCGTACTGGTCGTTGGCAAGGTGCGCAGGTGGAGAGCAGTTGGCTACCGCTCTGGCTCCGCGCCTGGGAGCGTACCCATATACAACCGATAAAAGTCCGTTGCTATGGCGAACCACCGAAGGGGGAACACTGGCGAATCAGCCCGGCTCCGGACCCGATGGCGCTGCTGGCATACCATGTACTTCGGGCTGATTCATTACTTTCCTGGAAAAAACGCCCGTCGAAAAGGCCATGGCGTATGCCGTTGATCGTAGCCATGACCGTCCTGGTGTTGCTCTTTTGCCAGCAGGCGGCGGTGTGGTGGCAACTGGCACAGCAAGGCGATGCGTTGCAGCAACAGTTATCACAGCAGTTTCGCCAGTTCTTTCCGGGCCAGCCGGAGCAACGCTGGCAGGCTGCACTAAGACGGGTGATGCAACAAGAGGACAACAAGGGTCTGGCCCTCTGGCTGACGCCATTATCGGCGTTACCACCAGGCGTCAATATCCAGCGGTTGCACTACCGTTCCGCTCCCTCGCCTGCGCAACTGCAATTGCAACTGGCAGGAGACACGCTACGGATAAAGGATGCCCGGCAGTTATTGTCGACGCATTTTAACTTGCACGACGGGCCGGACGGTCAGTTAATGCTCAGTCAGCGGGAGGCTGAACAATGAAAATGCTCTCGGCTGCGTGGCAGCAGCGCTCTTTACGTGAGCGCAGGCTGCTGCTGGTTCTGTTGGGCATATTGCTTGCTGTTGGTCTTTGGCAGGGAGCGTGGCTGCCTTTACAGCAAGCGATTGCCGATCGGCAGCAGCGGCTGCAGCAGCTGCGTTTGCAATGGCAGCAGCTACAACATCTGACGCCCCAGCCGCAAGGCGTCCATGATTTGCGGCAATTATTAAACAGCACGGCAAAAGAGTACGCCATTGGGCTGCAAAGTGTGACGGAGCAGGCAGGTCAGGCGCAGGTCAGAGTAGCGGTTGCCGATGGCACTAATCTGTTGAACTGGCTTGAGAAACTGGAAAGCCGGTACGCTGTGCGCGTGATGGAGTTAGGGTTGCAGGCCTCTTCTCCAGCGGATGGTCGCGTACAAATCGTGTCGTTGATCGTGGGGCGTCAATAATTGCGCCGTTGGTTAAGGTGGGGCGGCCTGTTTTTGCTGCTGTACGTTGTCTGCCTGCTGGTGAGCGCGCCAGCACGTTTGCTGACGCCATTCACCTCAGATCGGCTTCAGTTTACGGTCATCTCCGGCACGTTGTGGCAAGGGAAGGCTGAGCAGTTGCGCTGGAGAAACCGACTGCTGGGTAATCTGAGCTGGCGATGGGGCTGGCATCATGGTTTACCGGTCATACGGCTGGCGCTAACGGCAGGGGAAGTTGGCGAAGGAAGAATCACGGTAGGGTGGCTGAGGCACTGGCAACTTTCGACGGGGCGCTGGCAACTGCCGATTAGCAGGCTGCCTGCGATATTCGGTTATGCCGTACCGCTGGAGGGGCAAGGCCATCTGGTTCTGGCCCTGGATAATGCGAGTTTCAACGCCGGTAAATGCCTGATGCTGACTGCAAGCGTGGAGTGGCGGCAGGCGCAGCTATCTATTCTGGGGCAGACAACGTCGCTGGGCGAACCCCGGCTGCAATTACGCTGTGAACCACAACGGCTATTGTTTACGTTTCATCCACAGCAACCGCCGCTGAAATTATTTGGTGAAGGGAGCCTGGACCGGAGCGGGAACTATCATTTTCGGGGCGGTATAGGAGCGCCTGAAGCCTTGCCCGCACAGTGGCAACAGGCCGTTGAAGTTGCTACCAGCCCCGGAGAGGACGGTTCACGGAAGACAGAGGTTGCTGGAATATGGCCAGGCAAATAAATGATAATTATCGCCAGCCCCGTTGGCTTTTTGTGCTATATGCCCTGCTGTTTTTGGTTTTGGGCTGGCAGGGGGCTGGCGTATGGGACGGTTATCATCCCGCCCCGGCTTGCACGGTCTTATCCCCGGCTCCGCCTGCCGTTTCGACACGGCTGAAGTCGGTTGAACGCTGCGAAGAGGGGACACTAGCTCCGTTGCGCTACAGCGCACATGTTTATGCACAAGAGCCGCAGCAGAGAAGCATTACGCTCAATGGGCGGCAGTACCGGGAAGGGAGCAGTTTGCCCTGCGGTGTCGTCGTAACGCAAATCCAGCAGAAGGTAACGATACTGGAACGGCATGGAAGAGTGGTGGTGCTGGATGCGCTGGAGGATTGGCCCAGCGGGGAAGTCAATGAAGACGGTAGCGCCAGGGAGGAACGACCATGACGGTGTCTTTGTGGCTGATGGGCATGTTCGTGGCGGGGTTACTGGCCGGTAGCGTGCTGAACTGTGCGATCTGGCGTCTGCCAGTGATGTTACGCCGCCGGGCGCAGAGTGAATCGCGTGAATTACTTGGTTTACCCCAGCAGCAAGATGACTGGCCCGTACGTTTTAACCTGTTTTTACCCCGTTCTTGTTGCCCGCATTGTCGGCGTGCTATCGCGTTTTATCACAATATTCCGCTGGTGAGTTGGCTATGGCTGCGCGGTCGGTGTCATCACTGTCGGCAAGCTATCGGTTGCCGTTATCCGCTGGTAGAGCTGGCGGCCGCATTAAGCAGCGGCTGGGTGGCGCTGATCTGGCCGCCGGGAGAAGTGGCACTGGCTTTGGCGTTGTGTGCCTGGCTGCTGATCGCACTCATCGCCATCGATATTCAACATATGTGGCTGCCGGATGTTCTGACGCTGCCGTTGCTGTGGCTGGGTTTGTTGGTGAATTTAAATGGAGCGCTGGTGCCACTGAGCGATGCGGTGCTGGGGGCAGTCATTGGCTATTTATCCCTGTGGTTACTCTATTGGGGATTTAAGCTGGCAACCGGCAGGGAAGGGCTGGGCTATGGTGATTTCAAACTACTGGCAGCACTGGGTGCCTGGTGCGGCTGGCAGCGCCTGCCGGTAATCTTATTGTATGCTGCGATGTTGGGGATCGTCGCCGTTGCGCTGCTGCGTTTAACGGGGCGTGCCGGTCGTGACGATCCGCTTCCTTTTGGCCCCTGCCTGGCGCTTTCTGGCTGGTGGATGCTGATTATGTCTTCCGTAACGTGGTAAGGAAAGGTTGCAGCAATTGTTGGAATTCGGCGCACTGCGCAGCCTGCGGTGTGCTGTCTTTTAACAGCTGCTGATAAAGCATATTGCTGCGAGCGGCAACGCCTGCTGGTGGTTGCCAGCCTCGCTGATGGGCCGCAGCGTAGGCAGCCTGTTCGATTTGCCCGTTGGTTGGCAGATCGCTACGGCCACATTGGTACTTCAGATATTCGGTACCCGCGATCAGCGCGGCGATTTGCTGCGCCTGACCATCAAGCATCATCGGCGTGGTTTCCGCCTGTTTTGACTGTTGGCAGCCGCTAAGTAACAGTGGCAGCAGAACCAGCGCCGGTTTAATTGTCTGTCTCATTCAAAATCCCTTTGTTTTCAGAGTGACCTATGCCCGATTACATCAAGGCGGCAAGAAAATAAATCTCCGGATATACAGGCACCTGTGCGGTTCGCAGCTAACAGGGATATAGCCTGCAGGGTGAAAGGTATCGATGGATTGTAACAAATAATATCCTGCCCACCAATCGGGACTCCAGCCACTTCGATAGCGACAGCAGACCTCCGGCATTAAGCCAGTTTACAGCGCAGCAAAATTTATAAACATCACCAGCTTCCCCGCAGAAATAAGCGCCAGCCCACTTCCGGTATCGGAGATTTTGAAAGTAAGGAATACAGGACGGTCATTCCATATTATCGAACTGAAAGGATCTCAAATCATGTGAACCTTGCATGAGAATGCTGTCGGCTGTATGGGATAGGCATCCGACATAATTAGTGGTGAAATGATCCTACCCACGTAATGTGGACACGGTCCTAAGCGAGGTTCTGGTTTTCAAATTGTTCAGGACTGAGTCCGCCACAGGCACTGTGCCGACGCCATCGATTGTAATCGCACTCGATATAATTAAACACCGTCGTCCGCATAATTTCACGGTTGGTAAAACGCTCCCCGTGGATACATTCCACTTTCAGTGAGTGGAAGAAGCTCTCCGCACACGCATTATCGTAGCAACAACCTTTTGCGCTCATGCTGCCGTGCAGGTTAGGGGAAATAGCGGCAGCGGGTCCCGGAGCGCCATTAGCTGCATTACTGGTAGGAATGTATCCCGGCAAGCTCAATGAAGGTGAGCAGGATTTTATTGATCGCATGAGACTTGAGCAAATGCGTGAAGCGCCAAGCCGTGTGCGTTATACATGGGAACAAGATGATAAAGGTAATCCGGTTCTCCATGGATGGCACACACCTCCGGGTAAAGATATGGTGCGTGTGCGTAAAATGGAGTGGGACAGCAGCCGAAAAGCGTATACGTTCACCACAGAGGAAGATCCGCGTATTACCATCATCTGGACGCCAGACAGTTCAGGTGTCAATGTTCCTTCAAATACAGGCAACCAGAATCCGGTAAGGATACCGAACCCGGTAGTTGTTGATCCGCTGCCGGAAAACACCAGTATCGAGGCTACTACCAGCCCTGCACCGGAAGAGAAGAATTTTGCGGATTATATTCTTATTCTGCCAATATCGGATATTCCACCGATTTATATATACCTGCGAAACAATCCCGGTCAGGTAACGGGTAAAGGCCAGAAGGTTAGCGGTATATGGTTGTCGGATGCTAATACAGGTAATGGTTCATCAGTTCCAAGCCAGATTGCTGACAGGCTGCGTGGGCGAACGTTTGCGAATTTTGACCAGTTCCGCAAGGCTTTTTGGCTAGAAGTTTCAAAAGATCCTGAGCTATCAAGCCAGTTCAGGGGGAGTAACAAAATTCATATACGTAATGGAAGCTCTCCTTTCACACGAGAGCTGGATCGTGCTGGAGGAAGAGAACGCTATGAAATCCATCATATTATTCCAATAAGTAAAGGTGGGGACGTTTATAATGTCGATAATATGGGAATAACTTCACCTAAGCGGCATATCGATATTCATTCAACGAGGCAGAGTAAATAATATGGGTGATAAAAAAATATTATCTGATTATACAGAAAGCGAATTTTTAGATTTAGTTCGTAAAATCTATAATGCAGAAGGGCCAACAGAAGAGGTTGATAATCGCCGAGTCAGGGAGTTTAGGCGACTTGCTGAACATCCATCAGGCTCCGACCTTATCTTCTACCCAGAGGATGGGAAAGACGATAGTCCAGAAGGCGTTGTTCAGGAAGTAAAAGAGTGGCGGCAAACTAATGGTAAACCGGGCTTTAAGGCTTAGTCTCTGGCCGCATAAATGAGTATGTATCCGCATTTAAAGGCCCGGTTTTCAATTATTTAACCAATATAAGCAGCACAACACGCCTTGTGTGCTGCTTCATTCCTTATCCCTTCAAACATCCATCCAGAGCACGTTTACTGTGGCGATCCGTATTTTCCCATGGTAATCCCCCCCGAAAATCCGGTGTGTTGATAGGCAGAATTTTCTCGTAATCTGAACCGGGGAGATACCTGTGAAAAAATCACGTTTTACTGACAGCCAGATCATGTCCATCCTGAAACAAGCCGAGGCCGGAACGCCAGTGGCTGAACTGTGCCGCGAACACGGCATGAGCAGTGCCAGCTTCTACAAATGGCGCTCGCGCTATGGCGGGATGGATGCCTCCATGATGGCCTGCCTGAAAGAGCCGGAAGACGAAAACCGCCGCCTCAAAAAAATGTATGCCGAAGAACGCCTCAAAGCGGAAATCATTCAGGAGGCCATGGCAAAAAAGTGGTGACGCCATCGCACCGAAAGCAGATGGCACAGGACGCGGTCAGAAGCCGAAGCGTCAGTATACGTTTTGCCTGCCAGTTGTTTGTTGTCAGCGAAAGTTGCTATCGCTATCAGCCTCAGATGAATGAAGAAAATGCCGTCATTGCCGGCTGGCTGCTTCGCATCACTGACAGCCAGCGCAACCGGGGATTTGGCCTGTGCTTTTTGTACCTGCGTAACGTAAAAGGCTTCCGGTTCAACCACAAAAGGGTGTACCGAATTTACTGCGGGTTGTCGCTGAATATGCGAATAAGGCCGAAAAAACGACTGAAGCGGGATAAGCCCGAACCGCTGGCGGTGCCTGAAAACAGCAATGAATGCTGGTCAATGGACTTCATGCATGATCAGATGTCGGATGGTCGTTCTGTCCGTTTACTGAATGTTATCGATGATTTTAATCGTGAGGCACTGGCCATTGAGGTGGATTTTTCCCTGCCGGCAAGTCGGGTAGTCAGGACTCTGGCTCAACGCATTGAATGGAAGGGAAAACCAGCAGCCATCCGGTGTGATAACGGGACAGAATACACAGGTAAGCTACTGATGTCATGGGCGGAACGGCAGAATATAGTGCTTCACTTTATTCAGCCCGGAAAACCTCAGCAGAACGCTTATACTGAGCGATATAACCGGACGGTGCGTTATGACTGGCTGGGGCAGTATCTGTTTTCCTCACTGGATGAATTGCAGGACTATGCCACGCGGTGGCAATGGTTTTATAATCACGAGCGTCCGGATATGGCGTTAAATGGCTACACGCCGATGCAGCATATTCAGCACATAGCCTGATTCTACTTATTACCTCCGTTAAAAATGGGGGGGTTACCATTTAAGTTAATATCAGCATCCTTCAGTGCCTCAAAAAGTCCCGACGTCACAAGAAATTTCCCATATAAAGAAAGCTTAATAGAAACAAACTAGACTACTCAACTTAGACTTTGTGTCTATCTTTTCTGAAAAAGTTTAGTCATTTTAAGAAGTGATTGTATAAATTATGCACCGCTTAACCTCATTCATCTTCAACATGTATTGATAAGTAAAGAAGTTCTGATGTAATACACTATTTATCTAAGTAAAATCCGCCTTCATAGAAGGCGGTATGAATTATAGGCTTAAGGCGTACCAAAACTCTTAAAAAGAAGTCTCTGCTAGCCCTGTAATATTTAAAACCCAAAATACAAGGCAGAACCGAAAGTTGTCGATGTCCGCATCCACAGAATATGGTTTTCGGTCGGTATCAGACCCTTCAATTTCAAGGTGTTAATTAGCTACCACCACCTGCGCTTGAAGTCGATCCTCCCCATGAACCACCCCATGATGATGAATATCCTGGACTAACTAATGAACCATTATAATTTGGATTATAAGAGCCTACACCTTGAGAAACTCCTGGTGCCATTGTCCAACCTTCATTAATGCTGTTATAGAGTTCAGAACCTACTACTGTACCAATAACTCCTCCTACGGGTCCTCCTATATCTGCACCGATCGCAGCACCTACAGCCCCGGCAATAGTTTCGCCTCGGTCATATCCGCCTTTTGCCATTTTTATGTCTAATAATGATAACTCTCTCATATATACTCCTTCTTTGGGGGTGCTTTAGTTAAATTATTTTCTTGAGGTTTATTAGCATTTGAACTACTCCAAAAAAACAGCTTATCAATAAGACCTCAGTTGTATGACCATCCAAATCTCCTTTTATCGCTAGTAAACAGGATAATGCAAAATAAATTAAACTTGATTTTTCAAAAAAATATGTAGAAAAAGCAAGTGTTCTGTTCATGTTCATTCATCCATCTAAAGTTGTTCTTGCAAGCATTATATGTTAATAATTCTGTTAACTGTTCTAAGCGTAGTTTCTCTATGGGCTATAATAACTCTGGTTATATTGAGCTTTTTGATAGCTATATTTACATAACGTTCACTCTCTGTATCGAGAGAGCTCGTTGCTTCATCCATAAATAATATCCCTGGTTTTCGATAAAGAGCCCGAGCAATAAAAATTCGTTGCTTTTGTCCTCCTGAAAGCCCTTCACCCAGCTCACCGATAAGTGTTTCGTAGCCCATTGGCATTTTCATTATCACATCATGGATATAACTGGCCCTGGCACACTCTGTCATCCAGGCTTCATCCATCTCTTCGGCGAACCCACAAATATTTTCCCTGATTGAACCTGAAAATAGCCGGTCATCCTGCATCACACAGGCAATAATCCGGTGATAATTATTTATCCCCAGCTGACGGATATCAGTACCATTCACCAGTACTTTTCCGCTATCTGGTTTAAACAACCCACACAAAACTTTCATCAATGTGGTTTTTCCTGCACCGGATGTACCGGTTATAGCCACACTTTCTCCCGGAGCCACTGACAGGCACAGACCACTGAACACCGGCGCTGACTGGCTGTCATACCGGTAACTTAAATCAGTGGTTTCCAGAGAAACTGGGCTCATATCAGCAACAATATCAAGTTCAGGTTTCTTCGCTTCCTTTTCATGCAGTGCGATATCAGCAATACGCTCGTTATGCAGACTCATTATTCTCAGTTGCAGAAGAAAGTTGGTCAGGGATGCAACCCGCTCAGAGAACTGCCCACGGAAAGAACCAAACGCCACAAACATCCCTATTGTCATCTGATTGTCGATAACAAGACTGGTCCCCAGCCACAGAATTGCCACCTGATCACAGGCGGCAACAAAGGTGTTTATTCCGCCAAAGAACAAATCCATTTTGGTTAATTTTATACCGGAGTTGATGGCATCAATTTTCAGGTTAAGCCAGTGAGTTCCGCGTCGCTCTGCCATTCCCTGAATTTTTACTGTAGCGATACCGTACAGTGTTTCCATAAAATAGGAACTGGCTCTGGCTCCCCTTACAAGGGTTTCTTCCGATACCTGTCGGTAATAACCGTAAGTTACCAGACGTATCAGCACGTAGACTGCCGTAAATGCCAGAACAATCCAGGTAATATATCCGCCGTATAACAGCATCATCACGAAAACGCCTGCCACCATAATACTGTCCATGATGGCCCCCACCACACTGGTGGTGAAGGTGATCCTAAGGGTATCAAGAGATCCAAAACGAGACTGAATATCACCTAATTTGCGACGTTCAAAATACCCCAATGGTAACCGAAGCAGATGGTTAAACAGGCCTGATTGCCATTGCACATTGATGAGCGTGCCCATGACCAGTGAGGACCATGCCCGGACCATACCCGTTGCCGCCCTGAGCAGAATGAAGAACATCAGGCCAGCGGAAATGAGTGTCAGAAGTCCTCTGTCTCCAGCCGGGATCGCATGATCCATAACGAGTTGCGTACCCACTGGCATCACAAGGTTAATAGCTTCAATAACCACCGACAGGAAGAAGATTTTTGTCAGTGTACTTTTAATGCCATAAATACTGTTAATCAGTGAACGGAAACTGATACGATTCTGAATGGTCTCTGCCGAAAACTCACTGCCAGGCCAGACTTCAAGCGCGACTCCGGTAAAATACCGGGTCATTTCCTCCAGTCCAACTGTTCTTCTTCCTCTGGCAGGGTCATGGAGTACACAACGGTTATGCTTCACGCTGACCAGTACAACAAAATGGCTGAAATCCCAGTGGAGGATACAGGGCATTTTAAGTATGGCGAGTTCATCCAGCTCCAGAGAGAGTGCCCGTGTTACCATCCCCAGTTGTTCCGCAATGCCGTTAATCCCCGCGAGGTTGGCTCCCCGAGCCGAAAGATTAAACTGTTGGCGAAGGGAGATCAGGTCGATATTCTTTCCGAAATGTCCGCATATCATTGCAAGACAGGCCAGACCACACTCGGAGGTTTCCGTCTGATGAATCACCGGAACCCGACGACGCCATCGCATATCAAGCTGGTTTATCATTCGTTTGAAATTTCCGTTATTCATTGACCGGTCCTGTGGCACTGTGTTTCATGTCATAGAAAGGAGAAAGCATCCACTGGTAAATTCGCCTTTTTTCCAGGAATAATGTACTTTCTGCTTTCATTCCATTCTCAAGAGGAAGGGATTTACCGTCATAGGTGATCTCCTGTTTTTCAGGCTTCACAATGACTTTATACCAGGGAACAGAGGTACCCAGTGTATTCTGGGGAGCCCCTTTATAGGTCAGCATTTCCTGAGTTGAGGCAGGCGTTCTGGATATAGTTGTCACCGTTGCAGAGAACTGACCAAATTTTTCTGCAGGAAAAGCTTCATAACGAATGTTCACTTTATCCTCTGTGGAAATATAAGGAACCGCATCATTAGGAACCCAGAGGATTAGGTAGTAGTTCTCGATATTTTCAGGGATAACCTGTAGGAGACTGTCTCCGGCATTGACCATTTGCCCGATGGTGACGCTCATGGAATCCACTTTACCGTCGGACAACGCCCGGATAATAATTTCCCCACCCACATCGGTATTAACAAGTTCTTTCTGAAGCTCATAGCGTTGCAGTTCCATCTGATAGATGCGGTTATCGAAATCCGCAGCCTGGGTCTGAATCTGGCTCCCCAGGCTAGTGATCTGCAGAACATTCTGTTCGTTTTGCCCACTCAGACTGAGTAAATTATTTTGTTGCTGATAATATAATGCCACCTGGTCAGTTAACTGATCCTTATTAATCAGACCTTTTGACTGATAGCTTCTGTAGTTCTCCATATTATTCTTCATTATCCTTATTCCTTCCTCTGCCCGTCGGATAATATCCGATGAACGACGGAAGGCCTCGCTGTATTGCAGACGTTGTTTTTCCAGTGTGTGTAGGGTGATTTTTTTACTTTCTTCGAGCCGGGAAATGATGTTATCCACACGAACCAGCTGGTTTTCAATATCTCTGCGCTGATTATCGCTGACCACGCCACTGCGTGTACTTTTGCTGACATCGATCTGGTAAATCGGGTCACCTCTTTTAAGTGACCGCCCTTCATGAACAAACTGTCTGACCACAACGCCCTGCACACCTGAGTATAGATTTACGGCTCGCGGCCAGGTCGAAACCTCGCCACTGACATTGACACGACGACTATAAGTGCCTGCGATAACAAACGTCAGAAATGCCGTGATAAAAATAATACTCCCCAGCATGATTAACCATAGAGGTATTCCGGGAAGTAAAAGAGCCCGCCCACGCCATTTCATTTTCCTGTTTTCTAACGCATCCTGACGAAACAAAATACATGTCCTTAATCATCCGTGTTCTGCTATGCCTTTACGACTTGCATGAACAGACATAAATAGAAATTCAGTAAACCCACTAAGACAATGCAGACTGCATCCATCCCCGATATTTACCGTTTTTCCTGTAGCTTAGGGATACCACGTGATTTCTTCTGTCGCGCTGGCGTGCATGTCATGATTTTCTTTCTTCTGTTCAGCCATCGAACTTCTCTTTCTCCCCATGGGCGAAGCCTTTTGAAACATTCAAAGGCCTTTCTCCCAAAGCCTGGCTTACAACAAAAATCGAGGATCCAGATCCTTCCATCTTCATTCCATTCAGAAGGATGCAGTCTGAACTCCGGATCGTTGAGCAGACGCGCTTCTGTATCCGTCTCAAGATACGCCCAGGTAATATACGCCAGGGGAAAACCTCGTGAATCAAACAGGAACTTTATCTGATGGTGCTGGATCGCATATTCAGTCCAGAGCTGAATGGTTAACACAGGATACAGACTATAATTACGATTATGGAGCATACAAGTGACGGCAAAACCCATCTGCTCATAGACGGTCCATTCCTCTCTGCCTCTGATGGTTTCTCGTATATGCGACATCATTGTCATTATCCTTGTATATTACTCTGCAATTCCGATCGGGTTTAAATGACCGAACGCTTCTCTGGAAAATGCCTTCATCCGGGTTTCCATATCAGAAAATGCCTCCTGCAAAAACTGGTGATCATCTCCGTGTTTATCCAGCAGGGTGGCAATTTTCTCAGACATACAGGCTTTACCCAGACTTTTTCTGGGCTGTAATCTCTTCCTTGCATGGTTTTCCATTTCTTTATGGAGGGACGAAACATTAATCGAGCGTCTGATACCCACCTGCGTCAGCCAGTGGATCGCCCGAGTAAAACAGTGTTGCGCTTCTGTGAAATGGACATCATGCTTAGCGTCATTATCCACCAGGTGGATTGGGCTCTGGCTCCGTCGAATCAGTTCCACCACCAGCCTTTGCAGTGGTGAATCATCTTTACTTCCAGCATCTGGACGGTACAACCGATCGCTGTGTTTATTGACCAATACAACGAAGCTGTTGACCAGTTGTTTCAGCGTCTCCGGGAGCCCTTCTTGTGGCATAAACTCTGTGGGGATACCCAACTGTTCGAGATAACAGTAATAACATGCTTCATGGAATATTTTCTGAAAGGTCTCCTCAACCTTTTGACGGGCAACCAGCGTGAAATCAGGTTCAAACAGGTATTTTCCGAGGTACAGACAGAGATCGGACAGTCCCTGCATCAGCACCATCGGTTCTTTTACCAGTTCGGTGAGTCTGAGTTGATGTCCGAAATTATCGGGATAATCTCCAGGGAACAGACAACTGAGCCCGTTGAAATCCATTAATCTGCCATCCATCGCAATATTGGAAGGAGAAGTCGTCAACCTCAGGAAACGTGTACGACAATATGCCATCTGCCATGCTTGACGGCGGGCCAGTTCACATAACCCCTCAATACAATAAAGTCGGGGATTACGTCGGGCTTCTTCACTGACCCCCTCTGCTGGTACAGGTAAATTTCTGGGAAGCATGCGGATCACAGACTTGACCCGGCGGGCATCATGAATCAACTGATCGGCATATTCCTGCTGTGGTCGGAAATAAGGCGCGCGTTCAAAATGCGCCGGGCGAATCACGGGTTCGCGTACCAGCAGCGCTCGTCGGGATTTCCCTTGGGAGCGGTCAAATGCTTTATCGGTATACATATCCGTAAGCAAAACTGCCCGGGCACGCACAGCACCATAGGGTAATATTTGTGCCAGCACCTCCCCCCATAAAGCCTCATAGATTGCATGGATGGCACCGAGCGCGCCGTTAGAATGACGCCCGTCAGTCCCTTCACCGACTAAAGGATTGGCTCCTATGCCTTTAACTTGATAATTACCATCAAAACCACAACGTGCGCCGCCGCCGTTACGCTGAATACCACTCCCACCATAGCGTTCTGCACGGAATATTTTGGAATGAGTTGAACTGACCGGATCTATTATATAGCTGCAGGCTTTTTGTAATATCCCGGTATTCAAGGCATCCTCAGCGCACCAGATCAACGATGAGGTTACCCGTTGGGCAGTGAAAGGCACCAGGTTTTCATTGAGTTCAGCAAGCGAACATTGCTGGTTCATCAGAGTGTATTCTCCGTTACAATGGCCTAAAGAGTCGTTGACTCCGGACAGGCTTCATTCCTTTTCTTGCATACTCAAATCAGTTGTGTAACCCAACCCCAATAAAGACAAGGGCACTATACGGAATAAGACCACATAAGATATCTCTCTGGGTTACAAAATGTCAGAACATTGACAAAGAATACTCGAGTAATGTTGCCGACATTATTAAGGCAATCTGCACCTGCTGTCTCATAACAGGAACACTGCTGTTGTCATTGTGTATTTTCAGAATAAGCCACATACACCTCTCCCTGAAATGCTTATGTAAAAGATAATGATTAGCATTTACTTTTCATTGTAAAACTGACATTGTAACCACACTAAGTCAAATGTTTTTTGGGAAGGCTACTATCTTCAACGTTGTTCAGGGATAGGTGTGTAACCTTAGATGAACCTTCAGGGGTTAACCCTAGGTAAGCAACCCATTCCTTACATGGGCAATTTAATCAGTTGCCAATGATGGCGGCTTTCAAAGGAGATATCAGGATGAATTTTGATAAAGCGAAAAACCGGAGTAAGGATACTACAATGTCTGAAAGGCTGTATATCTCGCCAGTAATAAATACAAATCAGACAGTAAAGGACTCTCAATTTCATCCTCATTTTAGACCGCTGGATCCTTTATCTCATAATCCTGTACTTCGTGTTATTGATAGCAGTCACACCTCTGCCAGAGAAAATAAAAATGTACCATTACATGAGTACGATGAATATGTTTGCGGCTGTGGTTGTGACTGCTGTTGTGGTTGTGGGCATGACCTCTGATTGATGTTGTTAGATTTTAGAGCATGTATAAATGTGTATTTTATTAAATCCCCAAGATAACGTAATAACCTTCACATAAAGTAGTATGTTAAAAATGGAGACACAATGAGACAATTAACTGAAAGTGAATTAGAAGTTGCATCGGGTGCTTTGTATGAAAGCGTTGATAACAGTTGTTTCTTTAGTGTCGCAGGTGCTGTAGCTTCAGCCTTTCTTGGCCCCGGAGCTGCGTTTGTTGGCGTTCTTGGAGCAATTGGGGCCTGCACATCCTCTTCAGCCTCATCCGGTGATGGTTCATAACAGAATCTGAGGGAATATATGCTGGATAGATTAATTAACTTTGAGCTAAGCTTTCTATTTTTCTCAAATGAAAAAATTAATATTCTAATAACAGCTATAGTAACCGCTTTTTTAATGTTTTCCTTATATCTTTTACCAGATAAGGAGTGGCTGGTATTCATTGTTGGGGCATTGATTATATGGGAGAGAATTCTTCTGCTGAAGATAAAAAAAATGCAGTCACTAATGAAAGATAATAACTGATTTTTTCTCAGAAATGTTCCTGATGTTAACAGCCACTGCATGAATTCACGTGAGCTGTAATTGGAGTATTATTGAGTTTAGTCGGGGATATCTTTATTTCAAAAGGGGTAATTAAGCCCGCATGTGACTTGTGCGGGCTATTTTGAATAATCAATTTTGGTGGTGATGGTTATGACTCCAATCAGTAGAACATGTATCTTTCGATGAAGTCTCCGATGATCTTCTCGTGCATCTCAACTGACTTTGAGAAGCAAATTGTCCGACTGGAAAGTCGCTTGATTCGTGTTATTAACGTCAGATTGTTACGCCATTTTGCATTCATCAGTCGTTATCATGCTGATGATAAAGGGAGGCAGCATTACCAGAAGTTCCCGACAGGTTTCATCCGCCTAGGGACCAAACGTACAGGCAAGGACTCCACCGTGTTTTGTATCCCTCGCGTATCAGAGCTAGTTTTGACGCTTCTTACTGCCGAGAAAGCTCAATTTTCATCCGCTTTGCCGATTGAGCTACCGGGGCGGGTGTCACCTTTTTGGCGCGAGCTTTTTAAACCCAATATCAGAGCCCTGGCGGTATCATGAACACCAGCGCCATTAAAGGCCATATCGACAATCAGCTCTTTTACACCGGGAGTACTGACTTTATAGGTATAGTCCAGTTGGAACATCCTGCGGCAGTTTCGGCACCGAAAACGAGGATGACCAGCACTGGCACCATGACAATAAATCGAATCAGAAGGCAACGAGGGCAATGCACCGTGACTTTAGCCATAGCTACTCCTCAAAAAACGGAGGATATCAAAATCTACTACCTGGAGTTATCACCAAAGAATGATTTGCATCCCAGACCTAAAATTATATGGTCAGGATTAGCCTGATTAATGTTGTCAATAAATGCTATAGGAACGGCCAAAAATACTTATGGATAAGGACATGTCGATGCCAATCCATGCTCGCTCAGAGCGGAATACGTAATTTGCCTAACCTTATAGATAAAATACAGGCAACAATATGTACTCAAATGGTAACTATAATTCTCCGGTTCTTTTTTCTATAATTCGCGTTATACTTTCCAGTACCATATCGTTAGTTTAATTACGTTTTACGAATTTATATCTTTGCCACATTCTAAAGGATCTTGTCCATCCAGATGGTCTTATGACGGTAAAAAAAACCTCAATCAATCTTATGTAATTCATGGGGTGAAAAATCCTGACGATGTTAATAGTTACTGCAGCATCACGACTTAATAAAATAACCGCGCCTGCACGGTCATAGTTATAGTTATTTCTGAATGCTGAGTCATTGAAAAAAAGATCTCATGTCAGTATCATATATAATATATAAATTTTGTCTACAAGGCATACCATTTATGAGGAATCTTACCCCTCGAAGTCTTGATGATATCTGTGCGGAACCACGAATACGCGCACAGTTGTCCACAAGTCTACCAGTAGATATCACCCACTTCTGGCATGAAGTTGAGTGTGCTGCTTTTCCCCTGATGGCAAAAAGCAGCAGCAACACAGAAAATAGGGAGGTCACATTTCTGTGGCGCTCAGAAGAGGCGCTACAAGGCGTATATCTTCGCCTGAACCGTGTTACAGATAAAAAAGATGTCAAAAAAGGACTTATGACTCATATCCTTTCAACGGATATCTGGACACTGACTCTGGAGTTACCAGCCTCATATAGAGGTTCATACTCCTTCATTGAAATCCCGCCAGGAATGACTTCGGAAGAAATTTCTCAGCTTGGAGGTCGCTTCTCACCGTTACCCGGCCAGTCTGACCCATTTAACAAAACATCAGAAATAAACATACGAGGATTCGGGGAATCGGTCCTTTCTCTTGATCTGGCTCCTGAACAAACGGAATGGGATGATACTTCCCACACATGTTCCGGTGTCCTCTCAACCTCATATTCCTTTGTTGCGGGACACCAGCGCCAGGTTCGTTTCTATCTTCCGGGGAATCCAACCTCAGAGCCTCTTGGATTACTTGTATTACCAGATGCAGAAACATGGTTTGACCGTGTAGGTATTACCCGGGCAATAGAGATTGCTGTTACTACTGGACGTATCGCGCCGATGGCAATTCTGGGGATAGACAATATTAATGAGTCTGATCGTGTGAATATCCTGGGGGGTAACAAAGCACTCATTCTCGATATCGCCGGAAATCTAATACCCCAATTATACAAGGATCATCCTGATATCGTATGGGCTGGTCGTTCGAATACCATACTGGCCGGACAAAGCCTTGGCGGAGTCACCGCGCTAATGGCGGCCTTATATGCACCGGACATATTTGGCATGGTAATCAGCCACTCCCCTTCAATGTGGTGGAGTCCCGACAGAAACACTCCGGTCATGTTTACTGAGAATGATTCCTCCTGGGTAAGTAAGCAGGTACTTTCTTCGCTTCCGAAAGACGTTAATATCCGGCTAGGGATCGGTTCTTTAGAAGGTGCTACAGTCCCGCATGTTCAGCAGTTACATCAATCGTTGCTCGCCGCTGGTTTGAAAAGTGCACTTTCTGTCTACACCGGCGGTCACGATTATGCCTGGTGGCGTGGGGCAATTATCGACGGATTAACAGATGCGTAATCGTGAGCAGATACCAGAGAGTAATGCCTTGTCAGCAATAATTTCACCGTACTGGTAGCCCTTTCTGCATCAAAATCACGGTAATGTCCTTACTCATATGATGAAGGACATACTATTGCCAACGACAGCTTGCGTGGATAATTCCAGCAATGATGTACAATTGCTGAAAATTATTGCCAGTTGGTTTTCAGTTTCGCTACCAGGAGGCCAGCGATCTCAGCAGGGCTGGGCTGTTCAGCCATTTCAGCAGCAACCTGTGCTGAACATAAGCGCAGTGAATCATCATAAAGGAAGGTATTGACCAAATCACTGGTCAGGCCATTGTCGCCAGGAATGATCCCACATCCACTCGTCACAACTGCTTTTGCATTAACAGGGCGATCAGCACCTTCACCAAACACAATCTGAGGTATCCCGTTATACAGAGCTGTCAGGGTATTATCCGCTCCGCCATGATGAATAAACCCGTCAGCGCCGTTGAGAAATACCCCCATAGGGATCCACTCAACCAGACGCACATTTGATGGCAGTTTTCGCAATCCGGCACGTGCATTCATCGCCAGTTGCAGAATAATGTCAGCATCCATCTCATTTGCAGAATCCATCACCCATGATATCAAATCCAGCCCGTCTACCATTGGTTTGACTGTACCAAGGCTGATTAACAAACGTTTTCTTCCCGGTACTCTGTCCCACCATGCCTCCCGGACTGCACCTCCGTTGTAGGGGACATACCTCATCGAAATAACAGGCTCACCATCATTTTTAAGAATGCTCATACTCGGTGGCGTGACATCAATCCATGCAAAATCACGCGCAGGGCCACTGACACCATGTCGCCTGTAAGCATCGGCCAGAGAACGGGTTACCATATGGATATGGGTAGAAGTATGGGCGAATCCAACCGTCTGCATGACCGAAGGGATCCCATATTTAGCGGCAATCAGCGGTCCGGCTAAACCAAGTGGAGGGTAGACGATTAAATCCGGGTGCCATTGTCCTGCAAAATCAACGAGACGGTCCGCCATCTCATCACTGAAAAAAGAGAAACACCCCACAATGTTACTTTTCTTTCTCAACTCTTCCTGATGGCGATAGCCCGCTTCTGAATCCAGTCCTGGAGCTGCATCAAAAACAACCAGACCAGCTTCTGCCGCTTTATTCGTGAATTTTCCTGCACTGGCAATCACTACTTCATGTCCGTTCACACGAAAAGCCTGAGCCAGAGAAATTACTGGGTATAACAGCCCATACAAAGGCGGTCCAACAAAGAGAATACGCACGAGAAAATCCTTTTCCGTTTATGAACTTAATCCAGTCACTGGAGAAGCACATAACTCTGGAACCAACCTGACGGAACCATGTCGGGATGATAAGACTTCAACTAAAGCTGAACGACCACAGGACATCCCGCTGAATTCCAGAGAAAATGCAACTGTTTGATTCACCAGTATAAGGTGCTCCTGCAAAGCCTTACTGTCAATATCCTTAGTCTCAATAAGTCAATATCAACAAGCTGTGCTGTATTAGCCCCTGTATTTTCAGACACCTTTTATCACTTAACTCATTACCGGTACGACGCCGCAGAGACCGGGCTGTTATATCCATTCCCGATTGCCGTTTTTATAGTAACGACTGTCGATTCCTGGTGAGGTATACAGCTACGGCACCTGCTGCGAATACCAAAATAAGGGGAAGCGCATAACCAATATTCACGGGTGTGCCACAGGACAGTGTTTTCCACAATGACCAGAGGCTAAAGAACCGCGTTCCGGCTATCCCTCCGATAATGGCATATTTTATCATGGCTGTTTCCTCCCGTTCCTCGTACGGCCATAAACCATGTTAATGCCCCACAGCATAATAACCGAAACAGCGCTAAGCATTAGCGTTCGAATCACAGGATGAATACTGTCGGATAAGCCAGTGTTATCTAAAATAAAAAAGAGCACTACTGTAAAGAATACAGCAAGTGGCGCGCTCCACCATTTTATATGAATTTTTTTTTGACAGAATTCGCATTCATTTTCCTCTTACCTTACTGTTTTAGTCAGCATCAGAACAGATAAAAATCCAATAATCATGGAAAGTATAAACATAAAGCGACGCACGTTTCTCCACTGGTAATATTCTCTGATGTCCGCTTCCCATATTAGCTTCTCTGAATCACTTTCATTATCTGTTGTCTTTCCTCTTTCCAGTATATGACGATAATGTTTTCTCATTCCATAAACACATGATTATAAAATCAGGCATCTGCCGATGAATAACCGAAAAAACAAAGTTAGCCCCTTTTAATGCCTGAAAGCAGCCCCTGAGCAACCGGAAACTACTTTTTTGCTGTCAACAAATTACACTGTTGCTGACTCAGGCCACCTTATGCTGCCGCGCATAAATATAGGGTGCAACGTACCCTTCGCGGCTCACGTCCAGATAGTCCGACCACCACTGCATCATGGCTTTACGGGCGTCGAGATGTTCAGCAGGGTGGATGTACGCCGCTCGGACGCTGTTGCGCTCCTGATGACTCATCTGCCGCTCCACGGCATCCCGCGACCAGAGTTCAGATTTCACCAGCGCACTACAGGCCATTGCCCGGAAGCCATGCCCGCAGACATCCGCTTTTGTGTCATAGCCCATTAAGCGCAGCGCCCGGTTGACGGTGTTTTCGCTCCTCGGCTTGTACGGGTTATGGTCGCTGGGGAAAACTAAAGCCAGATGCCCGGAGATTTCCTTTATTTGATTCAGAATGATGATCGCCTGATGAGATAGCGGCACAATATGCGGGGTACGCATTTTTGCGCCACGGCCTGAAAAACGAACGTTGTCGATCGCCTCGCGGGTGGCGGGAATAGTCCAGATTTTGTTTCTGAAATCTATCTCGCTCCAGCGGGCAAAGCGCAGTTCGCTGGAACGGATAAACAGATGCAGGGTCAGCGCTACAGCCAGCCTTGTTAGCTGCCGCCCCTGCTGATAGTCACCAATACGCGCCAGCAGTTCAGGTAATTGTTCCAGTGGCAGGGCGGGATAGTGATTTTTAACTGGAGGGGCAGTGACGCCTTCCAGATGCAGCGCCGGATTGTTTTCTGTCAGTCCCTGCTGCACGGCGTAACGCATGATATTGCAGAGTTGCTGCCGGGTTCGGGACGCGACTTCCAGAAAGCCTTTATCCTCGATAACCCGCAGTAGTGCCGTGAAATGCTGCGTTTTCAGCAGAGTGACGGGCAGATGACCGATTGCCGGGAAGATATGGCTTTTCATACTGGCGAGGATACGCTCTGCGTAGTCAGCCGACCATTTTTTGTTGGTTTTGTGCCATGCCGCCGCAGCGGCCTCAAAGCATTTTTCCGGTGACGCGGCGGCTTTTTCAGTCATTCGTTGTTGTGCGGGATTGATATTCTGCACCAGTAGCTTACGGATACCGTCGCGCTGCTGGCGGGCGTCGGAAAGCGAGACCTGCGGACAGGCACCTAATGCGATACGGGATTCTTTTCGGTTGAAGCGATATTTGAGATACCAGAGGCGTGAACCGCCCGGACTGACAAGCAGATACAGACCCTGAGAATCGGTCAGTTTAAAGGGTTTACCAGAAGGCTTGATGCTGCGGATTTTCGCGTCGGACAGGGACATATGGTGGTCACTCCATTATCGAACTGAAATGACCCCAAATCAGACCACCAATTTCGCCGGATGCGGAGGGAAAACCAGATACGCACCGGAAAAGATTTTCGCGCTGGCTTATTGAAGCGATGGCAATGACAGATAAAAGCAGAAAGCCCGCTTAAGTTTCCTTAAGCGGGCTCTCGAATTTGGCTCCTCTGACTGGACTCGAACCAGTGACATACGGATTAACAGTCCGCCGTTCTACCGACTGAACTACAGAGGAATCGTGTGAACGGGGCGCATATTAACGGGGCGAGATCGGCTTGTCAAAGCCTGAAATAGCGGCCGTGGTTCGTTTGCTGATAAAACAAGCAAAAGAGGCAAAAATCTGCAAAGAGGCGACGGCTGACAAAGTCCTGAAAGCTTAAAAGCCTTTTAGCAGCATTTTCAAAATCAAAGGATTATATCTGCCGGTTTTCTCCGGGCACCCGCAAATCACGCTTTTCGGTTGTTTGCTGTCTGCAACCGGCTCGTCTTGTGAGCGTGCCGGCACAGCCGCCGCTCTCTCGCTTCTGCGCACCGCTCTGGTGCGCGCATACCTCTTTTGGGGCATAAGCAAAATGCCTTTTCAGTAATGAAACGTTCGTTTATATCACTTACGCTTATAATACAGCAGCTTAGTCCGCCTGCCGTAAGAGGTAAAAAAGTGGCAAGCATCTTGCAAAACCTTCTGTGACATGACTGCCGAGACCGGCACAGGCATTCCGCGAAGGAGGCAAAAATGAATTTAAGACGGCTGAAATACTTCGTCAAAATCGTCGATATTGGCAGCCTGACCCAGGCTGCTGAAGTACTGCATATTGCCCAGCCGGCGCTGAGCCAACAGATCGCTACCCTTGAAGGGGAGCTGAGCCAACAGTTATTGATTCGCACCAGGCGCGGCGTAACGCCAACGGATGCGGGGAAAATTCTTTATACCCATGCGCGGACGATTTTGCGTCAGTGTGAACAGGCGCAGCTGGCAGTTGAACACATTGGCCAGACGATGAGCGGCCAGGTATCAATCGGTCTTGCGCCGGGAAGCGCGGCTTCGTCAATTATCATGCCTCTGCTTCAGACCGTGCGTGCCGAGCTGCCTGACGTGCCAATCTATCTGCATGAAAACAGCGGCTCTGTCCTGAACGACAAGCTGTTAAGCGGCCAGCTGGACATGGCGGTGCTGTACGATCGGACGCCGACGGCAGGCATTGTTAGCCAGCCATTACTTAAAGAGGAGCTGTTTCTGGTCGGCAGCCGTGATTGCCCGGGGCAGACGGTCGATCTCGCCGCGGTAGCCGAGATGAACCTGTGCCTGCCGCGTGACTACAGCGCCGTACGCAAACGTATGGATGAAGCCTTCTCGCTGCGTCGTTTAACGGCGAAAATCATCGGTGAGATCGAGTCCATTTCTACCCTCACAGCCGCTGTCGCCTGCGGGATGGGCGTAACGGTGCTGCCTGAATCCGCCGCACGTTCGCTGGCCGGGGCCGCTAACGGCTGGATGGCCCGTATCATTAATCCGTCGCTCAACCTGTCTTTGTCCATTAATCTGTCGGCGTGTTTACCGCTCAACCCGCAAACCCGGGCGGTAAAAGATATTCTTATTTCTCTGGTCACGCAGCCGGTGGTGAAAAATCCAGAACTGATGCTGGTGGGTTAATGCTGGCTTATTGCTAAAAGGAATAAGTTGCTGGTTTTTATTATTTGTTCTGCAGACGCTGTGACTTTAACAATGGGGTAAAGAACAGCGAGGCTCCTGGAGAAAAAATGAATTTCCAGCAACTTAAGATTATCCGTGAGGCGGCGCGGCGGAACTACAATCTCACCGAGGTCGCCAGCATGCTTTTTACCTCGCAGTCGGGCGTCAGTCGTCATATCCGCGAACTGGAAGAAGAACTCGGCATCGAGATATTCATCCGCCGGGGTAAACGATTGTTAGGAATGACCGAACCGGGCAAAGCGCTGCTGGTGATTGCCGAACGTATTCTCAACGAGGCCAGCAATGTCCGTCGCCTGGCCGATCTGTTTACCAACGATACCAGCGGCGTGCTGACCATCGCCACAACGCACACCCAGGCGCGCTACAGTCTGCCGACGGTTATTAAAGCTTTTCGGGCGCTTTTTCCGGAAGTCCGCCTTGAACTTATCCAGGGCACGCCACAAGAAATCGAGTCTCTTCTGCACAGCGGCACGGCGGATATTGGCATCGCCAGCGAGCGCCTGAGTAACGATCCCACGCTTGTGGCCTATCCGTGGTTCCGTTGGTATCACAGCCTGCTGGTGCCCGAGGGTCATTCGCTGATCCACGCGAGCCCTCTGACGCTTGACGATATCAGCCGCTGGCCGCTTATTACCTATCGACAAGGACTAACAGGCCGTTCGCGCATTGATGAGGCCTTTTCTCGTCGTGGCCTGACGCCGGACGTGGTGCTTAGCGCGCAGGATTCAGACGTGGTGAAAACCTACGTGGAACTGGGGCTTGGGATCGGTCTGGTGGCCGATCAGGCAAGCGGTGAAGAAAGGGGACTTGTGCGCCTTGATACGCGGCATTTGTTTGATGCTAATACCGTGTGGCTTGGGCTTAAGCGCGGCCAGCTACAGCGCAACTACGTCTGGCGGTTTATTGAATTGTGCAACCCTGAACTTTCTGTAGATGAAATTAAGCGTCTGGCGCTGGAAACAGACGAAGTGGTAATCGATTTCCAGATTTAGTTGGGTTATTTGTGTCGTAAATTGATACGTAATGTTAATTGTTTATTAAATAATTAACGCTTAGCGTCCGGGTTATATTGCTGAACGAGCGTTTAATTCAGTTATATAGCCCGGACGTTTTTATTTACCGGAAAGATTAAGGTGTAAATGTGTTCAATCTTTCCAATTATCGATCGATTATCGCCAATCAATAGTTATTGGCTATTGAATGCTGTTTTTTACAAATTAAAACCGATCAAATTCATAAAGTTACTCCCCGCTTGTCCGATATGTCCTTGGGCGCTTCGTGGTATTCGCTTTCTTTTTCCACCTCATCAATAACGCAGCGGGTGATGACCTTTTTATTGATAACAATAAACCACCCGAGGGAGTAGTCATGTCTTTACGAGATGTAAAAATTCGCACCAAATTAACCCTGGCCTTTAGCTTATTTATTGTATTGATCGTTTTCACCTCCGGCCTTTCGCTGCTTAGTCTGCACAAGGCAAATATCGGCATGCAGAACATCATTACGGATGATTATCCGACCACGATAAAAGCCAACCAGCTCATCGAGAACTTTCAGGATTTTATTAACGTCCAGCAAATGATGCTGCTCGACGATAAAGGGACATTTCGCGCGGCATCTGAAAAAAGGCTGACCGAGATCAGCGCGCGTATCACCGGCTTGCTCGCAACCCTCAGTAAAGAACAAAACGATGAACGCTCGCGCCGGGCACTCGATGAAATTACCGAGGTACGCAAAGAGTATCTGGATTCCCGCTTCCGTATTTTACAGGCCGTACAGCTTAACGATCGGGCGGCAGCGCTTGAGGAGATGATGTCAACCACCGTTCAGATACAGAAAAAATATAAAGCGAAAGTTCAGGCGCTGATCGCTATCCGGAATGAGCAAATGAATATGGCAGGTGCGGAGGTGGCAAAAGATTACCGCACTAACCGCGCGCTGTTGATCCTGATTACGCTGTTGAGCATTATTCTGGCGGCGGTAACAGGCTGGTTTATTGTCCGTTCTATCACCCGTCCTTTAGGTCAGGCGGTTGAATTTGCTCAGGCTATTGCCGAAGGCGATTTAACGCGCAGCATTGATATTCATCATCGTGATGAAACGGGCGTATTGCTTAATGCGCTCATGGCAATGAAAGGTCGTCTGCAGGAAATTGTGCGCGAGGTACAAAAAGGCTCCGAGAACATTTCGACAGCGGCGGCGCAAATTGTAGCCGGTAACCACGATCTGGCGGCGCGTACCGAGGAGCAGGCCAGCTCCGTTGAAGAGACCGCGGCTTCTATGGAGCAAATCACCTCGACGGTGAAAAATACCTACGACCATACCAACGTTGCCACGCAGCTCTCTGCTGATACGGCAAACGTGGTAAAGAAAAACGGGCAGATGATGTCGCAGGTGACCAGTAAAATGCGCCTGATTAACGACACCTCTAACCGCATGTCAGACATTATCAACCTGATTGATTCCATCGCTTTCCAGACCAATATCCTCGCGCTGAATGCCGCAGTAGAGGCGGCGCGGGCCGGTGAGCACGGGCGTGGATTTGCCGTGGTGGCCGGTGAGGTTCGCCAGCTCGCGCAAAAAAGCGCTTCGTCTGCCAGTGAGATCCGCAGCCTGATTGAGAATTCAACGTCGCAAACGCGCGAGGGAATGGATCTGGTGCAGACGGCAAATCAGCAAATTACCGGCATGGTCAGTAACGTTGAAGAGATGAACGGCATTCTCAGCGAGATCAAACAGGCAAGCCTTGAGCAAACAGAGGGCATTTCGCAGATCAATACCGCAATCGGCATGATTGACACCACCACGCAGCAAAACTCCTGCCTGGTGGAAGAATCGGTAGCGGCGGCGGCCTCGCTTAACGAACAGGCGCAGCATCTGCGTGAAATGGTGAAAGTGTTCCGCCTGGCTGCTGCCGTTTAGTTTGCATGGCGGGGCAGGCGAAAGCTCACCCGTCAGTTAACAGCATGCTGTGCTTGAATTTTAGTGGTCTTGAGTAAAGCCACCGCGCCCTGTTATTTCAGAACGCGGTGGTGATACATCAGAATTGATATGCCAGGCTAACAGAGAAATTACGCGGCTCGCCGTAAACATAGTTGTTCATGTAGGTGTAGTAGGTGCGGTCAAACAGATTATTGACGTTTGCCTGCACCGCCACCTGTTTAGTGACCTGGTAACGTGCAAACAGGTTAGCCAGCGGGTAGCTGCCCTGATAAACGCGCCGGGTGCTGCCATCCGGGGCGCTAACATCTTCGAACACGCGGTTCTGCCAGTTAATACCGCCGCCAATGGCCAGTTCCGGCAACGATGGCACCTGATAGCGGGTAAACAGCTTGAAGTCAGTTTGCGGCTGGTCCGGGTTATAGCGGCCATCTTTATCGCGGGCGACGTAGCGCGTCGCACCAAACGACAATTGCAGATTGTCGGTGAGCGCGCCGTTCAGCTCAAACTCTGCGCCTTTACTCCGCGCGCCTTTGGTTGCGTAATAGGCCTGCTCGCTGCTGTTATTAACGTAAACGCCATTCTCTTCGCTACCGACGTTATCCTGCTCAATACGGAACACCGCGACGGTGGCGGTCAGGCGGCCATCAAGCCAGGCGGATTTCAGGCCAGTTTCGTAGCTTTTACCGGTAACCGGTGACAGATAGCTCCCGCTGCTGTCGCGATAGGTTTGCGGCTGGAAGATTGAGGTATAGCTGGCGTAGGCTGACCAGACATCGTTAATGTCGTACACCAGGCCCGCATATGGCGTAACGTTGTTTTTTTCCATATTGCCGCTGCTGCCGTCGGTGCTCCACTGGGTATAACGCGCACCGACAATCAGCGACAGCGGGTCGGCCAACGAGAAGCGTGCGGCGGTATAAGCGGATTTCTGGCGCACCACATCATCCGCGTTTGTATACCAACCCTGCCATTGCGGCTCGGCAATATCGCCATGCCAGTTATTGTTAAACGCGCCCATGTCGCTTGCGGCGATGTTGTAGTTGTCGGGATCGGTAATGCCGTCCTGGCTGTAGGTGGCGTTATGCTGGCGGTTATAGCTGATACCAGCCATTAACTGATGCTGGCGACCAAGCAGACTGAACGGCCCGCTGGCATAGCTATCTACCGAGGTAAGCTCACGCTTGCCGCGGTCCATGCTGCCGTAACCGGTCACGCCTTCTCCGCTGCTCTGCTGCGGATAATCCATCACATACAGCAGCTTATCGCTAAAGGTGTTTTCCGCGTGGGTGCCATTAACGTGGAGGTTCCAGCCGTTATCAAAATTATGTACCAGGTCGATATACACTTTGCGCGCGCTGGTGTGGTAACGGGTCCAGTCGGCAGAGGCGTTCAGGCTGCGGTCGTAGTGGGTCAGTGAACCATCGCTGTAAAACACCGGCAGGCCGCCCCAGGTGGCGTTTCCGGTGTCGGCGTCTTCATAGTCGTAGCCAAGCGACAGGGTAGTGCTGTCGGTGATATCCGCGTCCACCACGCCATAGAGAAATTTTTTGCTTTTATGGTAGCGGTCCAGCCAGCTATCACCATCCTGATAGCCGGTCACCACGCGGCCACGTACCGAGCCTGCGTCATTCAATGGACCAGAAATATCGGCAACGTAACGTTGTTTGTCCCAGCTGCCATAGCTGGCGCTTACGGTGCCGGTGAACGTTTTGCTGTCCGCATGCTTGCGCACCATGTTAACTGACGCCGACGGGCTGCCTGCGCCGGTCATCAGGCCGGTGGCGCCGCGCACGACCTCGATACGGTCATAAATCGCCGTGTCAGAAGCGGCATCGCCGTAGTTCCACGCATCGCCAACGGAAGCAGGAATACCGTCAAAGGTGAAATTCGTGATTTTGAAGCCGCGGGAATAATACTCTGAACGTTCGCTGTCGACCAGGTTGCTGGTGATACCGGTAGTGTTATTCAGCACATCGGTTACGGTTTGCAACTGCTGATCCTGCATACGCTGCTGGGTTACCACGCTGACCGACTGCGGCACATCGCGCGGCGTCAGCAGCAGTTTAGTGCCAGCGCGCGTGGTTTTTACCTGATAGTCCTGTTTCTCGTCTGCCGCCGCGTCGCTGGCGGTGGCATACACCACCATATCCTGCTCGCTGTCGCCGGTAGCCGTAGCGGTACTGGTTTCGGCCGCGTGCGCCAGCGTCGGGTTGAGAAGAGCGTGCACCGCCATTGCCAGCAATGACACCGTAAACGTTTTATAGATACCACGGGCGCGTACTTCAGCGCGGGTTTCCCTGCGATTCAAAGACATAATATTTCCCGTCAAAATAAGCGTGAATTGCTGTCGTGTCGCTTCTGTTGTTATGGGTAGCGGCATCGAAACAGCGAGAGAAAATCTGCCGTTGCGAAGCTTATAAAATAGAGAAGCGTATAAATTGAGAAGGCTAATGATAATCATTTGCTTTAGTAATTAGAAAAAGGTTTCATTTAAAAATGTAACTATTTGTATACTTTATTTTAATCAACTAGTTAATATAAGAATTGATCTTTTAATTACTGTTGTTTTCAATTTTTTTGCAGAAAAAGACGGGGGAAAATGCAGCGACATAGCGAAGAAAACAGGTTTTTCTGCTACCGGCGGAAACGGCTTTGCCCGCTGTCTAACGGCGTTGATTTGCTTAGTTTTCGTTAATGCGTATGATTCTCATTCTTTCTTCGGCCTTTCCGCGAGGCAGTGGCCTGACGGAAACCGTTCTTCCATGATGGAGTCCAGAATGAAATCTTTTTTCAGTCCTCGCAAAGCCGCGGTTGCTGTAGCGGCCGTTGCCGCATTGAGTCTGACGGCTTGCCAGACACCTGCCAAAAAAGCTAAAGCGCCGGAAGCAGCGGCGGCAAAGCCGACTGCGCAGGCAGTGACACAGCGAGTACTAGGCGATGGGCTGTATGAACTGGCGTATTCTCCGGCCGCCAGCGCATTGTATGTTGCCAGCGCGCAGAGCTTTAAAGAGGTGAACGGCGGCATGCTGTATCGCCTTGACCCGATTACGCTTGCAACCAAAGGCGAAACCCATACCGATCTGAAAAACTTCGGCATGGCAATTGATGACGAAGGCAAGACGTTCTATACCACCAATTCGCTGGATGGCAGCGTGTCCAGAGTGGATGCGCAGAGCGGTAAGGTGCTGCAACGCCTGGCGTTGGGAGGTGGCAAGGATAAAGACGGCGACGCGATTGGCGCACGTGAGATGCTGCTGCACGGTAACGAGCTGTACGTTGGCCGTGTGGCTGACCCAGGCTTCATCAACGTTATCGACACCAAAACGTTTAAAATAAAAAACACCATTAAAAATGCCGGGAAATGGGTGACGGGCTTTATCTATTCACCGCTGACCGGACGCATTTATGCAGCTAACGGTGGCGGAGAGATTGTGGTAATCAACCCGCACAGCCACAAAATCGAGCAGCGCTGGACGCCGGGCGATGGCAAAGAGTATCTGTTCCTGAATATGGCAGAAGATCCGGCCACCGGCCGCCTGTTCGTTACCGATGACTCCAAAGCCAAAACCACGCTGGTGTTTGATATACACACCGGCAAAGTTATCAAACGTATTGAAGGCGATGCGTTGGGCATCAAGTTCAACGCCAGGCGCAATGAGATTTACATCAGCCAGCGTGAGTCGAAGAAGGTGCTACAACTGGATGCCACCAGCTATGCGGTGAAAAATAGCTGGTCGTTCGACACCAGCCCGAACAGCCTGCTGCTTTCAGCCGACGGTGAAACGCTGTATGTGTCCTTGAAACAGGCGTTTAATGAAGACAGTTCGACTAAAGGGCCGGATAGCGTAGCGCGCATTGCGCTGAAGTAAATCTGCCAGAAGGCCTGCGGGCCTTCCTCGCGTGGTGCATAAAACGCTACATAAAAATCCCGCTTAAGTTTCCTTAAGCGGGCTTCTCAAATTTGGCTTCTCTGACCGGGAGCGCTTTTGCCAGCAGCTGGCTAATAAATACGCCAAATCAGCATCCACTTCCTGCCAGGATCATAGCTCGAGCCCCTTTCATTGCAGTGTTATAACCCATCCCCGCAAAACGATAATGACGAAAATCTGGAGACTAGCGTGGGGCAATTATTCGACACCGATGTGTTTACTCTGTATCTGAGGATACACCTTCTTCTAAACGCCTGCGGATTAGCTAATAGCCAACCCTTTGCCGCCGCTGCAAATGGGGATTTCATCCAAAGCGGTCTGACATCCGGGCGGTTGGGGTGAAGCAATGCCATCCGACTATTGATTTTTGGTTGTCATAATAAAATCATAAAGATATTTTTTCTTTTCCTGGCAGTAAGCAACATTGAAACGTATCCATGGACTGGCTTTATGTTCCGGGTGAAACAGATAGCCCGGTGCAAATAATAAGCCTGCATTTTTTGCCTTCTCAGAAATGATTCTTGAGTCGACGGTGGAACCAACCGGACGAGCATAAATATAATAGCCGCCAGCTGGAATACAGAAGCATTCCCAGCCAACCTCCTGGAAAAACAAAGCCATTTCTTTTTGTGCTTGCGTGAGTTTGCTGCGTAACGCTTTGATAAACTTTCTGTATTCTGGCTGTTTTATAACATTGAGCGTAATTGTTTCACTGATTAAAGAAGAGGTAAGGCCGCTTAGCATCTTATATTTCATTAACTGGCTGAGAATATTTTGTGCGGCCACAATATAACCCACGCGGAATCCGGCAGAGACTGTTTTGGAAAAACTGCCGATATGAATAACGCGCTCGGTTCCACCCAAAGCTGATAGCGAGATTGATCCCGGGGTGAGGAGATCGCCGGATACGTTATCCTCGACGATGGTTACCTGATAACGTTCGGCAAGGTTAAGCAGGCTATGCGCCACATCAAGGGAAATACTGGCCCCTGTAGGATTATGTAGCCAGGGATTAGTGAAATAAAACTTGATGTTTTCTTTTGCCAGAATTTTTTCCAGTTGTTTTATATCTGGCCCATTCTGGGTCCAGCGTACCCCTACTAGTTTGATACGCTTACTCAACATTGATGAAAGAAAATTACAATACCCGGGTTCATCCACCAGTACGGTATCGCCAGTATTAAGGAAAGTATTTGATATTAAATCAAGGGCGCGGGAAGCGCCTGACGTCAGTAGAATTTGATCGCCAGTAACGGACAGAGAACGTTCGACCAAATGGTTTGCAATATAGGAGCGAAGCTCCTGATAACCATATGGATCGCCATAGCAATTTTCATCGACATGCTCTTGCCTGGCGGTACTGCGTAATGCGGCTTTTATTTCCTTTCTGGCATACCAGGTCGGAGGCAACCACCCACAACCAACGGAATGGAATTCGCTGTCATCTGCCTGGTAGACATTAGCCAGAAGCCAGAAATCGTCGATGGGTTTCGTAAAATCATTTCTCTGAGATACCGACCGGCTTCTGGCCGGGTGAGGACGATTTCTGGGCGATATACTGGCACTCAGGTAATATCCGGATCCTCTTTCAGATTCTATAACGCCTTCGTCTTTCAGGGTGTCAAAAGCGCTGGCGATAGTCGATGTACTTAGATTGAATGTTTTGGCGCACAGGCGTATAGAAGGCAGCTTATCACCGGGTAAAATTTTTTTTTCCTTAACCGCGTTCAGGAAGGTTTGCACCACTTGTTGAACTCTGGATACCCCATCAGCTTTTGGCACTAAAACCGGAATATAAGACTTCATTTTTACCTCCCATTCGATAATTTTCCTTTTTTTAGAGCTACAGTTTTAACAACTCTATTTTTTTTATATAGGGAATTGTGATCTCGTTCTAGTTTCATCATTTTATAATGCGATGTTTATCACAATAAAAACGATAGTGTTCCTTTTTGCCTTTTTTGGTATCTCTTTGAATTTAAAGGTTTATTATTTTTATTGTTAATTTGCTGTTAATTTTGAAAATGAGATATTTAATTATATCATTGATATAAAAGGATTTTTATATTCCCTTCTCCAGACTGTTATGTGTGTTTTACCAGTACACTTTTGGGATTGTTGGCAAAAGTGTAACTGTAACGACCATATCGTAGCGGATAAGCTTTTAATGTGTCGGTACAGGAAAGTTGTTTTTCCCCCGCAAACTCACTGAGAAGAGGAACTACTGTAATGGAAACGATAGGCCACTTTATTAATGGGCATTTCACCGACGGTGAAAATGATGGTATGCAGCCGGTTTACAATCCGGCAATAGGCGAAGCTGTTGCTCAGGTAGCACTGGCTCGTCCCGTTACGGTTGACCTGGCCGTCTCCGCGGCCGCGGCCGCGTTTGAGAGTTGGTCATCTCAGTCAGCGTTAAGACGCTCGCGGGTACTTTTCCGCTTTAAGGAATTGCTTGAAAAACACCGGGATGAACTGGCGCAAATGGTTGTCCGCGAACACGGAAAAGTTCTTGAAGACGCGCAGGGTGAAATTGTCCGGGGGCTTGAGGTTGTGGAATTTGCTTGCGGTGCGCCAAATCTTCTGAAAAGTGATTTCTCCGATAATATCGGCGGTGGTATTGATAACTGGAATATACGGCAACCGCTGGGTGTCTGTGTCGGAATTACCCCTTTCAATTTCCCTGTAATGGTGCCGTTGTGGATGATTCCAATGGCTCTCGCGACGGGGAATACTTTCGTCCTTAAACCGTCAGAGCGAGATCCTTCAGCAAGCCTTTTTATTGCCCGACTGTTTAAAGAAGCGGGTCTGCCTGACGGCGTATTAAATGTTGTTCAGGGAGGAAAAGAAGCCGTAGACAGCTTACTGAATCATCCTGATGTGGAAGCGGTATCCTTTGTTGGGTCTACCCCTGTTGCTGAATACATTCATAAGCAGGCCAGCGCTAACGGTAAACGTGTTCAGGCTCTGGGGGGGGCAAAAAACCACATGATCATCATGCCAGACGCCGATCTTGATCAGGCGGCAAGCGCGTTGATGGGGGCGGCATATGGCGCCGCTGGCGAGCGATGCATGGCGTGTTCAGTTGCCGTCGTAGTGGGAGATATCGGCGATGCTTTGGTAGAAAATATCCAGGCCCGCATTAAAAAATTGCAGGTGAATAGCGGCCTGGCCCAGGGCGCTGATATGGGACCTCTTGTGACATCGGAACACCGTGATAAGGTTTCTGGTTATATTGACAAGGGCCTTCAGGAAGGGGCGAAAATGCTGGCTGATGGTCGCAATTACCAGGTAGCTGGTTCCGAAAATGGTTTCTTTGTGGGGGCAACTTTATTTGATCACGTTACGCCAGAAATGACCATCTATCGAGAAGAGATTTTCGGCCCTGTGCTGGGTATCGTGCGTGTCAACACCTTTGCTGAAGCGTTGGCGTTGGTGAATAGTCATGAATATGGCAACGGTGCCGCATGCTTTACCCGTGATGGTGGTATTGCCCGGGCGTTTGTCAGAGGGGTCAAGGCGGGCATGGTTGGCGTAAATGTTCCGATTCCGGTTCCTATGGCGTGGCATTCTTTTGGTGGCTGGAAACGTTCTCTGTTCGGAGAACACCACGCTTACGGCGAAGAAGGCGTGCGCTTCTATACTCGTTACAAAAGTGTGATGCAGCGGTGGCCGGACAGCGGTGTCCATGGTTCTGAATTTACGATGCCTACCGCTCAGTAACGATGCTGCCCGGATAATGATGAAGGCCTGAAATAAAATAAAGGCCTCTTCTATTTGTAAATCGATACGCTGATAACATTCATTGCTTGCAAGGATTCATTTTCCCGAACAGGACTAATTGTCTATTCCATGTCTGGCTCTTCATGCATGCGAATAATACAGTCAAAATGTTGGCAGGGATACTGACTGTGAAAGTGATTTTTCGCATAATTTTTTGGAGAGTGAATATGCGTATTATGCTTTGCTTGTTTAAAAGAAAAGGACGTAGATATGTGAAGCGAAGCCTGAAAAGGGGAAAAGGTATAGTTTTTTTGTTTTTATTATTTCGCATATTTTATTGGAAGGTTTTGCTTTAGCGTTTGGTATCAGCGATATACGTGTAATTCCGCATTTCCCGGAAGAGGGTTTAACGATCTATTACGAATGCATTCGCCTGTATTAACAGGATAAGCAAGGGGTAATTATGAGCCAGTTCTATTTTTCATGTATACCAGAGAAGGAAATACTCATGTCTGATAATGATAACAACACAGCATATATTTTATGGTACAACCAACTCGGCATGAATGATGTAGACAGGGTCGGGGGAAAAAATGCCTCGCTCGGTGAAATGATTACCAATCTTTCAGGTACGGGCGTCAGTGTGCCGAACGGTTTTGCAACCACTGCCGGGGCGTTTAATCTGTTTCTGGACCAGAGCGGTGTAAACCAGCGCATTTACGAACTGCTGGATCGCACGGATATTGACGATGTATCGGCGCTTGCAAAAGCTGGCGCGCAGATCCGTCAGTGGATAGTCGACACGCCGTTCCAGCCAGAGCTGGAAAAAGCCATTCACGATGCCTATGAACAACTTTCCGCCGACGATGCCGAAGCCTCTTTTGCCGTGCGCTCCTCCGCCACCGCTGAAGATATGCCGGATGCGTCGTTTGCCGGGCAGCAAGAGACTTTCCTCAACGTGCAGGGCTATGACGCAGTACTGGTGGCGGTGAAGCACGTCTTTGCTTCACTGTTTAACGATCGCGCAATCTCCTATCGCGTGCATCAGGGTTACGATCACCGCGGCGTGGCGCTCTCCGCAGGCGTTCAGCGTATGGTCCGCTCCGACCTTGCGTCTTCGGGCGTGATGTTCTCCATTGATACCGAATCCGGCTTCGACCAGGTCGTGTTTATCACCTCGGCTTTTGGCCTGGGCGAAATGGTGGTGCAGGGCGCGGTTAACCCTGACGAATTCTACGTCCATAAACCGACGCTCGCTGCAGGCCGTCCGGCCATCGTGCGCCGCACCATGGGATCGAAAAAGATCCGAATGGTTTATGCGCCGGACCAGGAGCACGGCAAGCAGGTGCGCATCGAAGATGTGCCGCAGGCGCAGCGCGACATTTTCTCGTTAACCAACGAGGAAGTGCAGGAGCTGGCGAAGCAGGCGGTGCAGATTGAGAAACACTACGGCCGTCCGATGGATATCGAGTGGGCGAAAGACGGCCATACCGGCAAGCTGTTTATCGTTCAGGCGCGTCCGGAAACCGTGCGTTCGCGCGGCCAGGTAATGGAGCGTTATCATCTGCATTCGCAGGGCAAAGTCGTTGCGGAAGGGCGCGCTATCGGCCATCGCATCGGTGCCGGTCCGGTGAAGGTGATTCACGATATCAGCGAAATGAACCGCATTCAGCCGGGCGACGTGCTGGTCACCGATATGACCGACCCGGACTGGGAACCGATCATGAAGAAAGCGGCTGCCATTGTCACCAACCGCGGCGGACGTACCTGCCATGCGGCCATCATCGCGCGTGAACTGGGCATTCCGGCGGTGGTGGGCTGTGGCGACGCCACCGAACGCATGAAGGACGACCAGAACGTGACGGTTTCCTGTGCGGAAGGCGATACCGGTTACGTTTACCAGGATCTGCTGGATTTCAGCGTGAAAAGCTCCACGGTCGATACCATGCCGGACCTGCCGCTGAAAATTATGATGAACGTCGGCAACCCGGACCGCGCATTTGACTTCGCCTGCCTGCCGAACGAAGGCGTGGGCCTGGCGCGCCTGGAGTTCATTATCAACCGTATGATTGGCGTGCACCCGCGCGCGCTGCTGGARTTTGACCAGCAGGAGCCTGCGCTGCAGAACGAAATTCGCGGGATGATGAAGGGCTATAACGATCCGGTCGAATTCTACGTCGGCCGTCTGACGGAAGGGATCGCGACGCTGGGCGCGGCGTTCTGGCCGAAGCGCGTCATTGTGCGCCTGTCCGACTTCAAATCTAACGAGTATGCCAACCTGGTGGGCGGCGAACGTTATGAGCCGGAAGAAGAAAACCCCATGCTGGGCTTCCGTGGCGCCGGCCGCTATGTAGCAGACAGCTTCCGTGACTGCTTTGCGCTGGAGTGCGCCGCGATGAAACGCGTGCGTAACGAAATGGGCCTGACCAACGTTGAAGTCATGGTGCCGTTCGTACGTACCGTGGCGCAGGCGAAGGCGGTTGTCGAAGAGCTGGAACGTCAGGGCCTGAAGCGCGGTGAAAACGGGCTGAAAATTATTATGATGTGCGAGATCCCCTCCAACGCCCTGCTGGCGGATGAGTTCCTGCAATACTTTGACGGTTTCTCTATTGGCTCCAACGATATGACGCAGCTGGCGCTGGGCCTCGATCGCGACTCCGGGGTGGTTTCCGAACTGTTTGATGAGCGTAACGACGCGGTGAAAGCGCTGCTGTCGATGGCTATCAAAGCGGCGAAGAAACAGGGTAAATATGTTGGCATCTGCGGCCAGGGCCCGTCGGACCACGAGGACTTTGCCGCCTGGCTGATGGAAGAGGGGATCGACAGCCTGTCCCTGAACCCGGATACCGTGGTGCAAACCTGGCTTAGCCTGGCTGAAATTAAAAAATAAGTTTCCTTCTTCTTCATTAAACCCGTCTGCAAAGGCGGGTTTTTTGCATTCTGCTCCTCGCTTCATTTGCACCTCGTCACATTTATCGTAAAAAGCAAAAAATCATAATTTGTCTGGGCAATTCGGCAATTGTTGACCTGCCAGCGATTAACCAATACTGGTAGCTGAAAATAAATGCCGCGAGATGTTATGCGGATGGTTGAACTATTTTGTGCCCGACAAAGAAGGTCAATAATAATGAATGCCTCCACCGTTCTCAGTACCAAAGATAAAATTGGTTATGGCCTCGGCGACATGGCCAGCGCATTAGTCTGGCAAACCGCCACGTTATTCCTCGCTTATTTTTATACCGATGTGTTTGGCTTGCCGGCAGCTATTATGGGCACTATGTTTCTGGTGGTGCGCGTGGTGGATGCTTTTGTCGACCCGTGTATCGGGGCGATGGTCGACCGCACGCAGACTAAACACGGCCGGTTCCGCCCGTGGCTTTTATGGTTCGCTATTCCTTTTGGCGTGAGCTGCCTGATTACTTTTTACGTGCCGGATGTCGGTCCGACGGCAAAAATTATTTATGCCTGCGCGACTTACAGCATACTTAGCCTCGTTTATTCGGCTATCAATGTTCCTTACTGCGCCATGCCCGGAGCGTTAACGCTCGACCCGCGCGAGCGGCACTCCATCCAGTCCTGGCGTTTTGCGCTGTCGTTTATCGGCGGGCTGATTGTCACGGTTATTGCGCTGCCGCTGGTAGACTGGCTGGGTAACGGCAATCTGCAAAAAGGATATTTCTATGCCATGAGTTTAATGGGTCTGCTTGGCGTAGGGTTATTTTATTGCTGTTTTGCGATGACCAAAGAGCGTTATTCACCGCGAAACGACACCTCAGGTTCAATGGCTGGCGATTTAAAATTGCTGGCTAAAAATAGCCAATGGCGAATCGTATTTATCTTCAATATTTTACTTTTAACCGCGGTGGTAACCCGTGGTTCCGCCACAATGTATTACGTGAAATATGTTTTATTACGCCCCGAGCTGGTTTTTGCTTTTATCGTCTCAGGCATGATTGCATCGTTGCTGGGCGCGCTGCTTTCTGAACGCCTGTTAGGAAAGTTTGACCGCGTGCGGGCATACCAGTGGACTATCGTCAGCTTTGTTATTTTCGGTACGGCGATTTTCTTTATTCCTCCAACGGCTATCTGGCTTATTTTTGGTCTTAATCTGGTGTTCAGTTTTATTCAGAACCTCACCACGCCGCTGCAGTGGACGATGTTTTCTGACGTGGTGGATTATGAGGAGCATCGTACGGGTCGCCGCCTTGACGGGCTGGTCTTTTCAACCGCGCTGTTTGCCATCAAGTTCGGTCTGGCGCTCGGCGGTGCCGTTGTGGGATGGATCCTCGGCATGGTCGATTATCTGCCCAACCAGCCAACCCAGTCGGCTTCTGTACTGAGCACCATCAACGCGCTGTTTACCGTCATTCCTTCGGTGCTGTTTATTGCCATGGCGCTGCTGCTGTTTATCTACAAGCTTAACAGCCGCACGGTCTACAGCATTGCCAGCGAGCTTGCCGCTAAACGCCAGGTTCGCGATGACGCCCCTTCTCTTGCCCCCGCAACACAGGAGTAATCTATGTCTGCCATTTATAAGGATCCCCATCGCCCGGTTAACGAACGCGTTGCCGATCTTCTCTTACGTATGACGCCGGAAGAAAAATTTGCGCAGATGCACGCGTACTGGCTGATTTTATCGAGCGACGGCAACCATCGTGAACGAACCGATTTAAGCGATGAGTTTGCAGGCGTAACGGCGCAGGCGGGTCTGGCCGAACGTTTAAAGCTGGGCATCGGGCAAATTACCCGTCCGCTGGGCACGCACATCGTTGAGGCAAAAGAGGGCGTTCGGGCGGCCAACCGCCTGCAAAAAACGCTGGTTGAAGAGACCCGCCTCGGCATTCCCGCACTTTTCCATGAAGAGTGTCTGGTGGGTTTGCTTTGCAAGGACGCCACGCTGTTTCCGTCATCTCTCAATTACGGATCGACCTGGGATCTGGATTTGATCGAACGTGCCGCCGCCGCGATTGGGCATGAAGCGCGTTTAACCGGTTGCCATCAGGGGCTTGCGCCGGTGCTTGATGTTTCGCGGGATGTGCGCTGGGGCCGGACAGAAGAAACCTTCGGGGAAGATCCGTGGCTGGTGGGGATGATGGCCACGCACTATGTAAAAGGCCTGCAGGGCAAAAATCGCGATCTGCTGGCGACGCTCAAACATTATGTCGGCCATTCGTTCAGCGAAGGCGCGCGTAATCATGCGCCCGTGCACCTTGGCTTTTGCGAACTAAATGACACCTTCCTGCTGCCGTTTGAAATGGCGGTGAAGTTAGCTAATGCCGGCTCCGTGATGCCCGCCTATCACGACATCGATAATCAGCCGGGGCATTCAGATGCGTTTCTGCTCACTACCGTACTGCGCGATCAGTGGGGGTTCGACGGCCTGATCGTAGCGGACTACGGCGGCGTCAGCCTGCTTCATCAACATCATGGCGTTTCGCATGACGCGGCCGAATCGGCGGCGCTGGCGTTTAATGCGGGTCTGGATGTCGAACTGCCTAAAGACGATTGCGCTCGTCATCTGGCGCAGGCCGTCGAACGTGGTTTAATCACCATGGATAAAGTCGATGAAATCGTCTCCCGCGTGCTGAAAGAGAAATTCCGTCTCGGCCTGTTTGAGCATCCATATGCCGATGAAAATAAAGTTGAGCTGCAAAGCGAATCCACGGTGCGGCTCGCGCGTGAAGTGGCAACCCGCTCAGTTACGCTGCTGGAAAATGACGGCACTCTGCCGCTGAAAGGCAAGCCGCGCGTGGCGGTGGTGGGGCCAACCGCGGACGATCCGCTGGCGCTGCTGAGCGGATACAGTTTCCCGGTGCATCTCATCATCAGCGACATGCTGGAGCAAACCTCGCAGGTGGTGACGCCGCTTGCAGCGTTACGCGAACAGCTGGGTAGCGATAACGTTCGCTATGCCAAAGGCTGCCATATTATTGAAAAACGCATGGCTGGCGCGCCGGTATTCCCCGGTGACAGCGTCGGTAAACCAATGCAGCAGTCACCGGTTTCATCCGCTACCAGTCTGATTCCGCAGGCCGTTGAAGCGGCACAGCAAAGCGATGTGGTGGTGCTGTGCGTGGGCGATTTATCCGGCCTGTTCCAGAGCGGCACGGTGGGCGAAGGCTCGGATACGGATAGCCTTGCGCTACCGGGCGTGCAGCAGCAGTTGCTCAACGCGTTGCTGGCCACGGGCAAGCCGGTCGTTGTGGTGATGACCGGCGGTCGCCCTTATAACCTGGGCGGGCAGGAAGATAACGTTGCCGCGCTGCTGATGGCCTGGGCGCCTGGGCAGGAGGGCGGTCACGCTATTGCGGATGTGCTGACAGGGCGAGCAGAGCCGGGAGGGCGGCTGGTGGTGTCCGTGCCGAAAAGCGCGGGCGCCATGCCTTATTATTACAACCACAAGCTGAAAAGCGGCGGTACGCCGTTTGCCTTCCACTTTGGGTCACGCTACCCGTTTGGCTACGGCAAAACCTGGACTACGTTCGACTACGGCACGTTGAAACTGCCAGACGTCGCGGTGGCGAATCAGGACGGCGATATTTGTGCGAGCATCACCGTCACCAACAGTGGAACGGCTGCGGGCAGCGAGGTCGTGCAGCTTTATGTCCACGACAAAGTGGCTTCCATGGTGCGCCCGATTCAGGAGCTGAAAGCCTTCCAGCGCGTGTCTCTTGAGCCTGGGGAAAGCGCTGAGCTGACGTTTATCGTCCCTACCGATATGCTCAACTTTACCCGCCGCGACGGGCAACGCGTGGTGGAGCCGGGCGAGTTTAACATTCAGATAGGCGCGTCAAGCGGAGATATTCGCAGCAGCGGCCTGGTAACCGTGAGCGGTGATACGCGGGTTATACAAGGCAACTGGCGGATGGTCAGCCACTGCGAAGTGAAGAAGTAATGTCTTTAGCCCTCGCCAGAGGGCTAAAAGAGCGTTTCAGTAATCAATCCCGATCTGCGCTTTTATACCCGCATCAAACGCATGCTTCACCGGGCGTAGCTCGCTGACCGTATCGGCAATCTCCAGAATGTCCCGATGGCAGCCGCGGCCTGTGACAATCACCGTTTGGCCGGCAGGACGCTGCCCGAGCGCATCCAGCACTTCCTGAAGCGGCAGGTAATCGTAGGCGACCATATAGGTAATTTCATCAAGCAGCACCATGTCCAGCGAACTGTCCGCCAGCATGCGCTTTGCGTGCTGCCAGACGGCCAGGCACGCTTCGGTGTCCGTTTCTCGATTCTGGGTCTCCCAGGTAAAGCCTGTTGCCATCACCTGGAACTCCACGCCGTGCGGCTCCAGTAAATTACGTTCGCCGTTCGGCCACTGGCCTTTAATAAACTGGATAACGCCGACTTTTTTACCATGGCCAACAGCGCGAGTTGCGGTCCCAAAAGCTGCGGTGGTCTTACCTTTTCCGTTGCCGGTAAATACAATCAAAATACCGCGCTCAAGCTGAGCGGCTTCGATGCGGGCATCAACTTTTTCTTTCTGGCGCTGGGCCCGCTGCTGGTAACGATCGTCACTCATTCGGAAATTCCTGGTTTACGGTTAGGCTGGGCGTCAAAGCTCATGCCGGTTTTGCGACGGCTGTCATCGCCCATCAGCCACAGATAGAGCGGCATTAAATCACGCGGCGTTTTGAGTTTTTTTGGGTCTTCCGCTGGGAAAGCGCTGGCCCGCATTGCCGTGCGCGTACCGCCCGGGTTGATGCAGTTCACGCGCAGGTTTTTTTGCTTATACTCTTCCGCCAGCACCTGCATCATGCCTTCGGTGGCGAATTTTGATGCGGCGTAGGCTCCCCACCCGGCGCGCCCCTGGCGACCAACGCTCGAACTGGTGAACACCAGTGAACCTGCATCAGACTTAAGCAAAAGCGGCAACAGAGCCTGAGTAAGGAAGAAGGTGGCGTTTACGTTTACCTGCATCACGTTCTGCCAGGTTTGCGGATCCTGCTGCTCCATCGGCGTCACATCGCCGAGCATCCCGGCATTGTGCAGCACGCCATCCAGGCGCGGCACCAGACCCGCGAGTTTCTGCGCCAGGCTTGCGCAATCCTGTGGCGTAGCGGTCAGTAGATCCAGGGTAAACCAGTGCGGTGTGCCGCCATGCTGGCCGCTTAACTCTTGCGCCACGGCACGCAGCTTATCTTCGTTGCGGCCCAGCAGAATAACGCAGGCGCCATAGCGCGCATACGTCAGCGCCGCCTCGCGGCCGATACCGTCGCTGGCGCCGGTGACCAGAATAATGCGGTTTTGCAGTAGATCGGTTTTCGGTTGGTAATGCAAAATTCACTCCTCGCGCGATGCAGGCAGGCGCTCACGTCTTATTTCTCGTCGTTTCAGCTACACAGGGCTTTATGCCTGAAAGACAGGGGTATTTCAATCGGCCAGCAGGAGACATTGCCTTTAATTAACATTTTGCAAAAATTTCCCGGTCGTAAATCCATTCGGGAAGCTGCGCCACAGCGTTTATAGTTGTATGCAGACGTGGGTGGCTCGCTCGGGTACACTCCATCACAGGATTAATGCTCTGAAATAAAGGCGGAATACGTGGATTTTATTGCGAATTATGGATTGTTTCTGGCCAGGGTTGTCACGATTGTCGTCGCGATAGCGGCCGTTGTCACGCTTGTGGTGAATGCTGCTCAGCGCAAAAAGCACCAGCGTGGCGAACTGCGCCTGACCAATTTAAGCGAGCACTATCAGGAGATGCGCGAGGATATGCAGGTGGCGCGTCTTGACGATCATCAGCAAAAATTGTGGCGCAAAGGCCAAAAGAAAAAGCACAAACTTGAGGCAAAACAAGCCAAAGCGCGCGCTAAACGCGGTGAAACGGTCAGTTCTGACAAACCGACGCTCTATGTGCTGGATTTTAAAGGCAGTATGGATGCGCACGAGGTGACTTCTCTGCGGGAAGAGATAACGGCGGTACTGGCCGTGATTAAACCGGAAGATGAAGTCCTGCTGCGTTTAGAAAGCCCGGGCGGCGTAGTGCATGGATATGGACTCGCCGCATCGCAGCTACAGCGCCTGCGCGAGCACAAAGTTCGTCTGACGGTCGCGGTTGATAAAGTCGCTGCCAGCGGCGGTTATATGATGGCCTGCGTGGCGGATCGTATTGTTGCGGCTCCGTTTTCTATTATTGGCTCCATCGGCGTGGTGGCGCAGGTGCCAAACTTTCACCGTCTGTTAAAACGTAATGATATTGACGTTGAGGTGCATACCGCCGGGCAGTATAAACGCACCCTGACGCTGTTCGGTGAAAATACCGATCGGGGCCGCGAGAAATTCCGCGAAGACCTGAACGAAACCCATCTTCTCTTTAAGCAGTTTGTGCATGAAATGCGCCCCGGGCTGGATATTGATGCAGTGGCCACCGGTGAACACTGGTACGGCCTGCAGGCAAAAGAGAAAGGGCTGGTGGATGAAATCAGCACCAGCGACGACCTGCTGATTAGCCTGATGAAAAATCACGAGGTTATCGGCGTACGCTTCGCTCAGCGCAAAAAAATGATGGAAAGGTTTACGGGAAGCGCGGCAAACAGTCTCGATCGCCTGTTGCTGCGTTGGTGGCAGCGCGGCGAAAAGCCGCTATTGTAAATAGAAGGACAAAAGCGAGGCCTGTGACCTCGCTTTAGCTTGCTGACAAAGAAGGAAAAAGCGTGGTTTTTGCTTCTTTGTGGTTATCAGCCGAAAATCAATCCGTTGATTTTCCTTGTTTTTTGTTCGGCGATATACGTTCAGTCTGTGCTGGTTGAGAGTTTGTCATCAGTCTGAAGCGAGGCCTGTGGCCTCGCTTCTTTTTTCAGGCCTGCAGATGGTATTTTTCGGACAGCACATGGGCAAGGTGTTTGAACATATTAAATACCGCCGTACTTTTCGGCGTCGGTAAACCTTGTTCATCAAGGAAATACTCGCCGCGAAATACCAGCACGCCATTCTTTTGCTCAACGCCCGTGGCCTCCATGCCGTGCATAAAATCTTCATGTTCGCGGATGATCTTATTGGCCTCAATAAGCAGGGTTTCACGGTCGATAGGCTGAGTTGTGGATTGCATGTTGTCTCCTCCAAAAATCTGGCGCTAGTGTACGTCCACACGGAGGTTAAGGGCAATATCCCCCGGTAAACCTTCGGCGCGGTAAAAAGTTAACCATGCTGGCGGGAATCGGTATTGCATGCTAATAAAGTTGCGTATCGGATTTTATCAGGTAGAGTGTGACGCTTTCGCAAATCTGGCAACGGAATTGCTTGACATTCAACCAAACTTCCGTCGTGCTACGTCACCCGGCGCGAAAGGCTCGGTATCTCAACTACCTGCGTTAGCGCTGTTTTCAGGCAGGGGGTTGAAAAAAAGAGTTGATCTCCTTTAACGCTGTCGCAATATAAAAAAAGGCGCGCTGCTTCCAGGAGATTGAGACTGCGTGCGATGTATTCTGGATGAATTAATTTAGGTAAAGGTGAATATGGGTAAAGCTCTCGTCATCGTTGAGTCCCCGGCAAAAGCCAAAACGATCAACAAATATCTCGGAAACGACTACGTGGTTAAGTCCAGCGTAGGCCATATCCGTGATTTGCCGACCAGTGGATCAACCACCAAGAAGAGCGCTGACTCTGCCTCCACCAAAACGACCAAAAAGGTCAAAAAGGATGAACGCGGCGCGCTCGTAAATCGTATGGGAGTCGATCCCTGGCATAGCTGGGAAGCCCAGTATGAAGTGCTGCCGGGCAAAGAAAAGGTGGTTTCAGAGCTGAAATCCCTTGCTGAAAAAGCTGACCATATCTATCTCGCAACCGACCTTGACCGCGAAGGGGAGGCCATTGCATGGCACCTGCGGGAAGTGATCGGCGGCGATGAATCGCGCTATAGCCGCGTGGTATTTAACGAAATCACCAAAAACGCTATTCAGCAGGCTTTCGAAAAGCCGGGCGAGTTGAATATTGACCGTGTAAACGCCCAGCAGGCGCGTCGTTTTATGGACCGCGTGGTGGGTTATATGGTTTCGCCGCTGCTATGGAAGAAAATTGCGCGTGGGCTTTCCGCCGGGCGTGTTCAGTCCGTTGCTGTGCGCCTGGTCGTTGAGCGTGAACGTGAAATCAAGGCGTTCGTCCCTGAAGAGTTCTGGGAAATTGACGCCGGTCTGGCAACGCCTGCGGGTGACAATCTGCCGGTGCAGGTCAGCCACCACAAAGATAAGCCGTTCCGCCCGGTCAACCGTGAACAGACCATGGCTGCGGTCAGCGAGCTGGAAAAAGCCCGTTACACCGTGCTTGAGCGTGAAGATAAACCAACCAGCAGCAAGCCTGGCGCGCCGTTTATCACCTCCACCCTACAGCAGGCTGCCAGCACCCGTCTTGGTTTTGGTGTGAAAAAAACCATGATGATGGCGCAGCGTCTGTATGAAGCGGGCCACATTACTTACATGCGTACCGACTCAACGAACCTGAGCCAGGACGCGGTAAACATGGTGCGCGGCTATATCGACGAGAACTTTGGCAAGAAATATCTGCCGGCCTCGCCGCTCCAGTACACCAGCAAAGAAAACTCGCAGGAAGCGCACGAAGCGATTCGTCCTTCTGACGTGGGCGTGGTTGCCGAATCCTTAAAGGATATGGAAGCCGACGCGCAAAAACTTTACCAGCTTATCTGGCGCCAGTTTGTTGCCTGCCAGATGACGCCGGCGCAGTACGATTCCACGACGTTAACCGTAGAAGCAGGGGATTACCGCCTGAAAGCGCGTGGCCGTATCCTGCGCTTTGATGGCTGGACGAAAGTGATGCCTGCGCTGCGTAAAGGCGATGAGGACAGAACGCTGCCTGCGGTCAATAAAGGTGACGTGATGTCGCTGATTGAGCTGACGCCAGGCCAGCACTTCACCAAGCCGCCCGCTCGCTTTAGCGAAGCGTCATTGGTTAAAGAGCTCGAAAAACGCGGCATTGGTCGTCCTTCAACCTATGCGTCGATCATTTCCACTATCCAGGATCGTGGCTATGTGCGCGTTGAGAACCGCCGTTTCTACGCGGAGAAAATGGGCGAGATCGTCACCGATCGTCTGGAAGAAAACTTCCGCGAGCTGATGAACTACGACTTCACCGCGCAGATGGAAAATAATCTCGACCAGGTGGCTAACAACCAGGCCGAGTGGAAAGGCGTGCTGGACAATTTCTTTAGCGACTTTAGCGGTCAGCTTGAGAAAGCAGAGCAGGATCCGGAAGAAGGCGGCATGCGTCCTAACCAGATGGTGCTCACCAGCATCGACTGTCCAACCTGCGGGCGTAAAATGGGCATCCGCACGGCAAGCACCGGCGTATTCCTCGGCTGTTCCGGCTATGCGTTACCGCCAAAAGAGCGCTGCAAAACCACCATTAACCTGGTGCCGGAAAACGAAGTGCTCAACGTCCTTGAGGGCGATGACGCGGAAACCAACGCGCTGCGTGCGAAACGTCGTTGCGCTAAATGCGGCACGGCGATGGACAGCTATCTCATCGACCCAAAACGTAAGCTGCACGTGTGCGGTAATAACCCAACCTGCGACGGCTACGAAATCGAAGAGGGCGAGTTCCGCATCAAAGGTTACGATGGCCCAATCGTTGAATGTGAGAAGTGTGGTTCTGAAATGCACCTGAAAATGGGGCGTTTCGGTAAGTACATGGCCTGTACCAACGATGAATGCAAGAACACCCGTAAGATCCTGCGCAACGGCGAAGTGGCGCCTCCGAAAGAGGATCCGGTTCCATTGCCGGAGCTGCCTTGCGAAAAATCGGACGCGTATTTTGTGCTGCGCGACGGCGCGGCTGGCGTATTCCTGGCGGCCAATACTTTCCCTAAATCGCGTGAAACCCGCGCGCCATTAGTGGAGGAGCTGTACCGCTTCCGGGACCGCCTGCCTGAAAAGCTGCGCTATCTGGCCGATGCGCCGCAGCAGGATGCCGAAGGCAATAAATCTGTTGTTCGCTTCAGCCGTAAGACGAAGCAGCAATACGTTTCCTCAGAGAAAGAGGGTAAAGCCACCGGCTGGTCTGCTTTCTTTGTTGACGGGAAATGGGTCGAAGGGAAGAAATAAACTTCTCTTTCTGACAGAAACCGGGGCTGGCGCTCCGGTTTTTTTATCTCCCCTTATATAACTTCTTTATTATTTTTTCTTTCCATCTATACATAGAAGATATAACTGATATAGTGGATTGCATACCCTTTTAAATTTATATCGTCTTGATCCCCCGCATCGCCTGCGCCGGGGTCGTTTTGACCTGGATGGTGAGTCATGAAACTACAGCAGCTTCGTTATATCGTTGAGGTGGTCAACCACAATCTTAACGTCTCGTCGACGGCGGAAGGGCTTTATACGTCTCAGCCCGGTATCAGCAAACAGGTGCGGATGCTGGAAGATGAGCTGGGTATTCAGATTTTTGCCCGCAGCGGTAAACATCTTACTCAGGTTACGCCTGCCGGGCAGGAAATTATCCGTATCGCCCGCGAAGTGCTCTCTAAAGTTGATGCCATTAAATCCGTTGCCGGGGAACATACCTGGCCGGACAAAGGTTCTCTGTACGTTGCCACGACGCACACCCAGGCTCGCTACGCGTTGCCGGGCGTGATTAAAGGCTTTATCGAGCGTTACCCTCGCGTGTCGCTGCATATGCATCAGGGATCGCCAACGCAGATTGCCGAAGCTGTCTCCAAAGGCAATGCTGATTTCGCTATCGCCACCGAAGCGCTTCATCTGTACGACGACCTGGTGATGCTGCCGTGCTATCACTGGAACCGCTCAATTGTCGTGACGCCCGAACACCCGCTGGCGTCTAAAGAGTCCGTCACGATTGAAGAGCTGGCTCAGTATCCGCTGGTCACCTACACCTTCGGCTTTACCGGACGCTCTGAGCTGGATACGGCATTCAACCGCGCCGGTTTAACGCCGCGTATCGTCTTTACGGCAACCGACGCCGATGTGATTAAAACCTACGTGCGTCTGGGCTTAGGAGTGGGGGTGATTGCAAGCATGGCCGTCGATCCCGTCTCCGACCCCGATCTGGTGCGTATTGAAGCGCAGGGCGTTTTCAGCCACAGCACCACCAAAATCGGCTTTCGCCGCAGCACTTTCCTGCGCAGTTATATGTATGATTTTATTCAACGCTTCGCCCCACATCTGACGCGTGACGTGGTCGATACCGCCGTGGCCTTAAGGTCCAATGAAGATATCGAAGCGATGTTTAAAGATATTAAATTACCAGCCAAATAAAGTCCCCGGTATCTTCTCCGGCCGGGGAAGATACCGTTTTTACCCCTGCGAATAAATACGAATTAATCTCATCCTGATTAATATCTTCCCGCCGATCTTACCCTTATTATAACCAGGGTTAATCTGTCGCTATTATGCGACAGGGCGTAGATAATAATTAACCGCAGCGCAAATGCGGCGCTTCAATAACTTATTTCACGTCAAAAGATTAAATCTTTTCTTGTAAACAATGAGCAAATTTGCTGGATTTTGAGCTAGAGTTTCTTTAGGATTAATCCCAACGGACGATTGCTTATAACGATTGTTAACAAGTTTATGATAAGTGGTGTCGATTGTATGAGGTTTGCAATGCCTTCAGGAAGTGAACAACCGCAAAGGGATCCCGAGCTTAAACGTAAAGCCTGGCTGGCGGTATTTCTGGTTTCAGGCCTGTTCTGGTTGATGGTCGCGCTGGTGGCCTGGCACTATTGGAGCTAAAGATGACGGTTCATGGGCAGGTCGCGCGGTCAAAAACCGCATTTCAGCAAGATGACAAGCCGAGCCCGGCGCTAAGGGGGGACAAAACCCGCCTTCCCGCGTCCTGGAAGCTAAACAAACAGCAACAGGAATTTATCGATCTCTTTATTGCTGACGATTACAAAAAACAATAAGCATTAATTTTATTTACGTTTAATTAACTTGCGGTCAGTCACATTTTATCAGCCGCAGTTAACAGCGTACGACTTAATAACTACACACAGCAATATTCTTCGGAACTGATTATTTAATCAGGCAAATTGCATACCGCAAATAAAGAGTAATGCTTATGATGAATCGTTGCACTATTAAATACTGGTCATGGCTTGGCGCTTTTACCGTTTCGGTACTGTTCTGGGCACAGCTGATCGCCACTCTGGTTAACTAGTCTCAAAACGCCCCGTTCTTCGTGCCGGGGCGTTTTCATTTCTCCTGCGTAGTGCGCTCAAATGACCCGATTTATCAATTCGGGTTGTTATCAAAACGTTACGACATGTATGTGTTATCTTTAATAGTGACCCTGAAATCATTCGGGGCATCGCTATCCCTGGTCATAAAGGAGGAGCTATGTCGTTAACTCTACGAGAAGCCAGTAAGGATACGTTGCAGGCGCTGGATAAAACCTATCACTACTACAGTCTGCCGTTGGCATCAAAGGAACTTGGGGATATCACCCGCTTACCCAAGTCGCTAAAAGTCTTACTCGAAAACATGCTGCGCTGGCAGGATGAAGATTCCGTTACGCAAGAGGATATCCACGCGCTGGCCGGCTGGCTGAAAAACGCCCATGCCGATCGTGAAATCGCATACCGACCGGCGCGTGTATTAATGCAGGATTTTACCGGTGTACCGGCAGTGGTGGATTTAGCCGCCATGCGTGAAGCGGTTAAGCGCCTCGGCGGCGACGTCGCTAAAGTAAACCCGCTTTCTTCTGTCGACCTGGTTATTGACCACTCCGTTACCGTTGACCACTTTGGTGATGACGATGCGTTTGAAGAGAACGTGCGTCTGGAAATGGAACGCAACCACGAACGTTACGTCTTCCTGCGCTGGGGTCAGCAGGCGTTCAGCCGCTTCAGCGTCGTGCCGCCCGGCACCGGTATTTGCCACCAGGTCAACCTGGAATACCTTGGTAAAGCCGTCTGGAGTGAAATGCAGGGCGATGAGCTGGTCGCCTATCCGGACACGCTGGTGGGAACCGACTCCCACACTACAATGATCAACGGCCTTGGCGTGCTGGGATGGGGCGTGGGGGGTATCGAAGCGGAAGCGGCGATGCTCGGCCAGCCGGTGTCCATGCTGATCCCGGACGTGGTCGGCTTTAAGCTCGACGGCAAGCTCGGAGAAGGAATTACCGCAACCGATCTCGTTCTGACCGTCACCCAGATGTTGCGTAAGCACGGCGTTGTCGGCAAGTTTGTCGAATTTTACGGCGACGGGCTGGATTCATTGCCGCTGGCAGACCGCGCCACTATCGCCAATATGGCGCCGGAATATGGAGCGACGTGCGGCTTCTTCCCGATTGATGCCGTTACGCTTGATTATATGCGTCTGAGCGGGCGCACCGAAGATCAGGTTGCGCTGGTCGAGGCGTATGCCAAAGCGCAGGGCATGTGGCGTAATACCGGGGATGAACCGGTCTTTACCAGCACCCTTGCGCTGAATATGAATGAAGTGGAAGCGAGCGTCTCCGGCCCGAAACGTCCGCAGGACCGCGTCCCGCTGGGCGAGGTGCCAAAAGCCTTTAGCGCCAGTAACGAACTTGCCCTGAATACTATGCAAAAAGATCGCGCACCGGTGGATTACACGATGGGCGGGCGCGAATATCAGCTCCCGGATGGCGCGGTAGTCATTGCAGCCATTACCTCCTGTACTAACACTTCTAACCCAAGCGTGTTAATGGCGGCGGGCCTGCTGGCGAAAAAAGCGCTGACGCTTGGCCTGAAGCGCCAGCCGTGGGTCAAGGCATCGCTGGCTCCAGGGTCGAAGGTCGTTTCTGACTATCTGGCAAAAGCCCGTCTCACACCTTATCTCGATGATTTAGGTTTTAACCTTGTCGGCTACGGCTGCACCACCTGCATCGGTAACTCAGGGCCGCTGCCCGATCCTATCGAGCAGGCAATCAAGAAAGGCGATTTAACCGTCGGCGCCGTGCTTTCCGGTAACCGCAACTTCGAAGGGCGTATTCATCCGCTGGTGAAAACTAACTGGCTGGCTTCGCCGCCGCTGGTGGTGGCCTATGCGCTTGCGGGAAACATGAATATCAACCTCACAACCGATCCGCTGGGCCACGATCGCAAGGGCGATCCGGTTTATCTGCAGGATATCTGGCCGAGCAACCAGGAGGTCGCGCGCGCGGTAGCGCAGGTTTCTACTGAGATGTTCAATAAAGAGTATGCTGAAGTCTTCGAGGGCACGCCGGAGTGGCGCAGCATTGAAGTCGATCGTTCGGATACTTACGACTGGCAGAGTGATTCTACCTATATTCGCCAGTCGCCTTTCTTTGACGATATGGAAGCAGAGCCGAAAGCGGTACAGGACATCCATGGCGCGCGCGTGCTGGCCATGCTGGGTGATTCGGTCACCACCGACCACATTTCACCCGCGGGCAGCATCAAGCTGGATAGCCCGGCAGGGCGCTATCTGCTTAACCGTGGCGTTGAGCGTCGGGATTTTAACTCCTATGGTTCGCGCCGCGGTAACCATGAAGTAATGATGCGCGGTACGTTCGCCAACATCCGTATCCGTAACGAGATGGTGCCCGAGGTTGAAGGCGGAATGACGCGCCTGCTGCCGGGCGATGAGGTGATGTCGATTTATGATGCGGCGATGCGTTATCAGGCGAAGGGGATACCGCTTGCGGTTATCGCGGGTAAAGAATATGGCTCAGGATCAAGCCGGGACTGGGCAGCAAAAGGGCCGCGTCTTCTGGGCGTGCGGGTGGTTATCTCCGAATCCTTTGAACGTATTCACCGCTCTAACCTTATCGGGATGGGGATTTTGCCGCTTGAATTTCCGCCGGGCGTAACGCGCAAAACGCTGGGGCTGACCGGGGAAGAAACCATTGATATAAGCGGCCTTAACTCGCTCACGCCGGGCGCTACCGTATCGGTGACGTTGTCACATGTAGATGGCCGAAAAGAGGTGATTGACTGCCGCTGCCGTATCGATACCGGAAATGAATTAACCTATTTCCGCAACGATGGCATCTTACATTACGTCATCCGTAACATGCTGAGGTAAATGAAAATCTCCCCCAGCGATGGGGGAGATGAACTGTTATTCGGAAAGCAGGTGGCCCATTTTAGCCGCTTTGGTATCCAGATAATGCGCGTTCTTCGGATTGCGGCCCACGATTAAGGGTACGCGTTCGACGATGTTAATCCCGGCTTCGCTCAGGATTTCTACTTTCTTTGGGTTGTTAGTCAGCAGACGAACCGCATCGACGCCCAGCAGTTTGAACATATCGGCGCACAGGGTGAAATCGCGTTCATCCGCGGCGAAACCGAGCTGATGATTCGCTTCAACGGTATCGTAACCTTTATCCTGCAAAGCGTATGCGCGGATTTTATTGAGCAGGCCAATGTTGCGACCTTCCTGGCGATGATAAAGCAGCACGCCCCGGCCCTCTTCGGCAATGTGCGACAGCGCGGCTTCAAGCTGGAAACCACAGTCACAGCGCAGGCTAAACAATGCATCGCCCGTCAGGCACTCGGAGTGAACACGAGCCAGAACGGACTCATCCCCGGTAATATCACCAAAAACCAGGGCGGCATGATCCTGTCCGGTTGCCAGTTCTTCAAAACCCACCATCAGGAAATCGCCCCATGGGGTTGGCAGTTTGGCTTCTGCCACACGTTTAAGCTGCATGTGATTCTCCAGGTACTTATTCTGACACCCGCAGGCGCCTGCCAGCTTTCTGGCTTGTGCAATTATTATTGTCTATTTTGCCACAACGCAGAAGGCTTCGCCTAATTGGCTGGGCGAAAAGCTATTTTTACTCTTTGATGATGCGCGCGTTTATCCTCCCGTGCACTTTATCGGTTATCCTTGATTCATACTATTTTCAGGGAGGAGCAATGCGCGCTATAGCAAAACGAACCGCGGTGGGTGCAGGACTGTTGTTAATCATGCCGTTAACCGTTTGGCTTACCGGCTGGCGCTGGGAACCGGGCGGCAACGGCGCCTGGCTAAAAGCGCTGTTCTGGCTAACTGAAACGGTGACGCAGCCCTGGGGATTCATCACTCATGTTGTGCTGTGCGGCTGGTTTTTGTGGTGCCTGCGGTTCCGTCTTAAAGCTGCCATTATGCTCTTTGCCATCCTTGCTGCTGCGATCCTCATCGGCCAGACCGTTAAATCAGTTATTAAAGATCGGGTGCAGGAACCTCGCCCGTTCGTGGTGTGGCTGGAAAAAACGCAGCATGTTCCCACCGATGAGTTCTACAATTTAAAGCGTAAGCAGCGTAGCGAACTGGTGAAAAATCAGCTGGCCGGGAATAGCGAAGTGCCGCAGTGGCTGCACAGGCACTGGCAAAAAGAGACCGGTTTTGCCTTTCCTTCAGGCCATACGATGTTTGCCGCCAGCTGGGCATTATTGGGGGTTGGCCTGTTATGGCCGCGCCGACGCACGTTTACCATCGTTTTACTGCTGTTCTGGGCCACCGGCGTAATGGGGAGCCGACTCTTACTGGGTATGCACTGGCCGCGTGATTTGGTGTTCGCCACGTTGCTGTCCTGGCTGCTGGTGACCTGGGCTACCTGGCTTGCACAAAAATTATGCGGCCCGCTTTCCGTGCCGGTTCAGGAAGCTGAAGAAATAGTCGAAAGGGACGACGAGCCTTGAGATTATTGATTTAAACCCCACTTCTGATGAATTGGACGTCGCTAATGGATTCCCCGGACTCACCGGAAATGGTAGTTTATACCGTTGAACAGCATTAGGGCATAACAGTCGCGTACGACCACATAACGGGAAGTAATGTGAAATATTTATTCATTTTCTTACTGGTGCTAGCGATCTTTGTGGTATCCGTCACTTTAGGCGCGCAAAACGATCGGGTAGTGAACTTTAATTACTTGCTTGCTCAGGGCGAATACCGGGTCTCAACATTACTGGCCACACTCTTTGCCGCGGGTTTTATTATCGGCTGGCTCATTTGTAGCCTGTTCTGGCTGCGTGTACGCCTTTCTCTTGCGCGCGCCGAGCGTAAAATTAAGCGCCTTGAACAACAAATCCCCATGAACCCCGTCGTGCCAGATTCCACCGTTCCGGCCGCGAAGGAATAACCGGCTATGCTGGAGCTGCTGTTTCTGTTGTTGCCCGTGGCCGCCGCTTACGGCTGGTATATGGGCCGCAGAAGTGCGTATCAAAATAAACAACAGGAAGCGAATCGCCTGTCGCGCGACTATGTTGCCGGGGTGAATTTCCTGCTGTCTAACCAGCAGGATAAAGCGGTCGATCTCTTTCTTGATATGCTCAAAGAAGATACCAGCACCGTTGAGGCGCACCTTACGTTGGGCAACCTTTTCCGCTCGCGTGGGGAAGTCGACCGCGCCATTCGCATCCACCAGGCGTTAATGGAAAGCGCCTCGCTGACCTACGAGCAGCGGCTGCTGGCCGTTCAGCAGCTGGGCCGCGATTATATGGCCGCCGGCTTGTACGACCGGGCAGAAGATATGTTTGCCCAGCTGGTGGACGAAACGGATTTTCGCATCGGCGCGCTGCAACAGCTTCTGTTAATCCATCAGGCCACCAGCGACTGGCAGAAAGCCATCGATGTTGCCGAACGCCTGGTCAAACTGGGGAAAGACAAACAGCGTACCGAAATCGCCCATTTCTACTGCGAACTTGCCCTGCAACTGATGGGCAGTGACGATCTCGACCGCGCAATGTCGCTGCTAAAGAAAGGCGCGGCGGCAGATAAAAACTGCGCCCGCGTCTCCATTATGATGGGGCGCATCTTTATGGCGAAAGGCGAATACGCTAAGGCTGTTGAAACTCTTCAGCGCGTTATCGATCAGGACAGCGAGCTGGTCAGCGAAACGCTGGAAATGCTGCAGGTTTGCTTCCAGCAGCTCAACAAGCCAGAAGAGTGGGAAGCCTTCCTTAAACGCTGCGTTGAGGAAAACACCGGTGCCGTGGCGGAGCTGATGCTGGCCGGTATTCTGGAGCAAAAAGAAGGGGCGGACATCGCGCAGGTGTACATCAACCGCCAGTTACAGCGCCATCCTACGATGCGCGTGTTCCATCGTCTGATCGATTATCATCTGCAGGACGCCGAAGAGGGACGCGCAAAAGAGAGCCTGATTGTGCTGCGTGATATGGTCGGTGAGCAGGTACGCACCAAGCCGCGCTATCGTTGTCAGAAATGCGGGTTTACCGCTTTTACTATGTACTGGCATTGTCCATCCTGCCGGGCCTGGTCAACGGTTAAACCGATTCGCGGCCTGGACGGGCAGTAAGCCGCACGCTGTCGCTGTTTTTAAAAAAAGGCGTACTTTAGTTACAACATACTTATAAATTTTTATCATTCCCCACCTCAAACACCGAGCAGCAATTGTCTGGCAGGATACAATGGCGGCTGTAAATTTATCGGGGGGGCGGGTAGAATGCTGCCGTTTATCTTCGCGCCGCGCTGGTGCCCAACAGTCAGAAGGTTTAGTCATGAATTCAAGCGCATCTTCCTCCTCCCGTGTTGCCACCCATTCACCCATCGTCGTCGCGCTCGATTACGACAAGCGCGATAGCGCGCTGGCATTTGTTGACCGTATCGATCCGCAGGATTGCCGCCTTAAAGTGGGCAAAGAGATGTTCACGCTATTTGGCCCGCAGTTTGTTAGCGACCTTCAGCAGCGCGGTTTCGATGTTTTTCTCGACCTGAAATTCCATGACATTCCAAATACCACGGCGCGTGCAGTAGCCGCGGCGGCCGAGCTGGGCGTATGGATGGTAAACGTCCACGCCAGCGGCGGGGCGCGCATGATGAATGCCGCTCGCGAGGCGCTGAACTCGTTTGGCAAAGATGCGCCGTTGCTTATCGCGGTTACCGTGCTCACCAGCATGGAAGCCAGTGATTTAGCCGATCTCGGCATCACCTCAAGCCCCGCAGATTATGCAGAACGCCTGGCGCGCCTGACTCAGAACTGTGGCCTTGACGGCGTAGTATGTTCCGCCCATGAAGCGATTCGTTTTAAAAATGAATTGGGCGAGGCTTTTAAGCTGGTAACGCCGGGTATTCGTCCTGCAGGAAGCGACGCAGGCGACCAGCGTCGCATCATGACGCCGCTGCAGGCGCAGACTGCGGGCGTGGATTACATGGTTATCGGGCGTCCGATCACTCAATCAGCCGATCCGGCGCAAGCGCTGCGTGATATCCGAGCCTCGCTAAAACAGGGAGCATAAATATGAAAGATGATAACAGCCGCCTGGTGTATTCCACGGAGACGGGGCGCATCGACGAGCCGAAAAGCGAAGCTGCGCGTCCTAAGGGCGATGGCATTGTCCGTATCCAGCGGCAGACCAGCGGACGCAAAGGAAAGGGCGTATGCCTGATAACCGGTATTGATGCCGATGACGCCACGCTTGCGACGTTAGCTGCTGAATTGAAAAAGAAATGCGGCTGCGGCGGGGCGGTTAAAGAGGGAGTGATTGAAATTCAGGGCGATAAACGGGATCTGATTAAATCGCTGCTGGAAGCAAAAGGCATGAAAGTGAAACTGGCAGGCGGATAAGAGCGCCGGTAAGTAAATTAGAAATTATCAGGCCACGGATATTTCCGTGGCCTTTTTTATGATTGTCGCCAGGCGTGGCGAAACATTTTTAATTCATCAAAACCTATTATGCTTTGGCTGGCCTCAGGCTTTATTTGCTGACCTGGTGGCCAATAACACCACCGACCGCAGCGCCGCCCAGCGTGCCAAGGGCGCTACCATTACTTAATACGGCGCCGCCTACGGCACCGGCACCGGCACCAAGTGCGGTGTTACGATCGCGTTTGGACCAGTTAGAACATGCGCTCAGAGAAGTGGCCAGGGTAAGCGCCAGCATAACAGCGGCAATTTTTTTGTTATTTAAGGTCATAATATTTTCTCCTGAATTATTGATTCATGGATACAAATCTCCCTGTAAGTATAGTGGCTTAAGCGGAGTTGCCATGAAACTGTATGACGATATAGACCCAAAAGATAAAGCGGGTGATTATCACTTCCTGTTATATCGCTAATAAATATTCTAATTTTCGCGCTAAATTAAGACAGGTAAAAAATCTTAAATGGTTGGCAGGATAAATCTGATAGCAAAGCTGCCGGCATAAATTACCGACAGCCCTGACATAAGCGGATTAACTCAGAGGAAATTGCTTAACGATATCGACGTGTACGTCGCTGTCGCGTAGCTGCTGGTGCGCCGTTTCGCTTAGCCCGTCATCCGTTATTACCCGGCTGAAGCGCGCGATTGGCCCAAGCGTATATGGGTGGGTGGCGCCAAATTTGCTGCTGTCCGTCAGCACAATGGCCTCGCTGCCTTTTTCCAGCACCGCGTTCACCACGTCGGCGCGCATCATATCGCGACCGGTAAAGCCTGTTTCAGGCAGGAAACCATCAATGCCAATAAATGCCTTGTTGAAATGCACCTGCTGGATGAACTGTCGGGTTAGCGGGCCTACCATGCTCTCGCTTTTTTTCTGATAAATGCCGCCCAGCAAAATCACTTCGCAATCTGTATCCTTAAGCAGATGGGCAATATAGCTGCTTACGGTAATCAGCGTAACGCGCTTATGCTCCGCCAACGTGCGGGCGAGAAGGGCATTGCTGCTGCCATTTTCGATAAATACGGTTTCACCGTCGTTCACAAGCGTTGCTGCGAATTCCGCCAGAGTCCGCTTCAGGGCGTAGTTATTCATCATGCGGGTTTCAACGTCGTCGCTTTCAAGCCCAACGGCGTAACCGTGGGCGCGCCGCAGATAGCTACGCTTTTCCAGAAGGTTAAGATCCTGACGGATAGTCACTTCGGAAACGCCGGTTATTTTGGCAAGATCGGTCACACTCATGCGGCCTTGATCAATCACCATCTGTAATATGATTTGTTGTCTGGAATTCATGTCAGCCAATTATGGGCGGTGGTTTTTGCCACCGCCTGAGTCGTCAAAGGGTGTGTTCTGTTCGGGCTATAATATCATCCTGGGCGTCCGGAGATAAGGCTGTAAAGAATGCCGAGTAACCTGCTACACGCACCACTAAATCGCGATGTTTATCAGGATGTTGTTTTGCGTCGATCAGGGTTTCACGCGAAACTATGTTGTATTGCACGTGCCAGCCTTTGTGCGCTTCAAAGAACGTTCGCAGCATAAACGTTAATTTTTCGCGGTCGCGCGGGTTAACGAGCGTGCTCGGGTTCAGCTTCTGATTCAGCAGCACGCCGCCCAGAATCTTGCTGGTTGGCAGCTTGCCGACGGAGTTGATGACGGCCGTTGGCCCCAGCCTGTCGGTGCCGGAGGCCGGGCTTGCGCCTTCCGCCAGCGGAGTGGTAGCTTTGCGTCCATCGGGCGTCGCCATGGTTGCGGCGCCAAAGGGCACGTTAGCAGAAATTGATGACGTGCCCGCGTAGTAAGTACCGCCAACCGGCCCGCGCCCAAAGCGAGTATTGTGATACTGCTTAAGCTCATCAATATAGGTTTGATAGGCTCGGGCCAGCAGCAGATCCACTTCATCATCGTCATTGCCGTACTTAGGCGCGCTGTTAATCAGGCGCTGACGCAACTGCTCGCCGCTAAGCCCGGCAAAATCATTGGCCAGCGCTTCGGCAAGCTGCTGTTGTCCAATCGCGCTTTGCTCAAATACCAGCTTACGCACCGCAGCCAGGCCGTTGCCGAGGTTTGCGATACCCACCTGTAAGCCAGAAACCCAGTCATATTTTGCGCCGCCTTGCTTAATGCTTTTACCGCGTTCGATGCAGTCATCCACCAGCGCAGAACAGAGAATATCGTGAGCGTTTTCTTCCAGAACGGTGTCCACCACGCATTCGATTTCGATAGATTTTTGCGTGTAGTAACGGATTTGTGCATCCCAGGCGGACATCACTTCATCGAAATCGTTGAAGTTTCCTTCTGAAAGCGCCTTTTCCTGCGGCAGGAAGATTTTTCCGCTGGTGGCATCGCGACCATGCTCGAGCGTTGCCAGCATCACGCGGGCAAAATTAATGAAGCTCATACCGGTACAGCGGTAGCCCCACTTGCCGCCCACGGCGGTTTCGATACAGCCGATTGCCGCATAGTCGTACGCATCTTCGCGGCTCACGCCCAGCCTGATGAATTCGTCGATAACAATTTCATCGTTATTAAAAGCTGGCATACCAAAACCGCAGCGAATCACCTGCACGCAGGCATCGAGGAAATCATTGCTCATCCCGGCGTGGTAACGCACGCTGAGGTTTGGCTGCGTGGAACGAAGCTGACCGCAGGATTCAAGCACCGCATAAGAAAGCGGGTTCACCGCGTCCACCGCCTCGCCGTTAAGCAACTTTTGCCCGCCGATGGTCACGTTCTGATATAGCGGGCTGCCCGCCGAGGCTTTCGAGTGCGTACCGGAACGGATTTTGTTGACTTCCAGCAGCTTCAGCCAGCAGCTCTGCAATAGTTCGATAGCCTGGTCACGTCCCAGCGTTTGTTCAAGTTCCACATCGCGGCGATACCAGGGGTAAAGATACTGATCCAGTCGGCCAAAAGAGACGGAGTGCCCGTTGGATTCGATCTGCAATACCAGCTGCACGAAGTAGCTCAGTTGCAGCGCCTGCCAGAACGTTTGCGGCGGCTCGTGTGCGATGCGTTCGCAGTTTTCCGCCATCGCCAATAGTTCATCGCGCCGGGCGATGCGTGTCTCTTTGCCCGCCATTTCTTTTGCCAGCTCTGCGTAACGCAGAATATGCTCGCTTAACGCGGCGAAAGTAATATCAATGGCTTTCAGAAACTGTTCTTTGTGCAGATCGCTCCAGTCGGTGAGCTGCAAACGCTCACGCCGCTCGGCCACTTTTTCGCGCAGGCCATCAAGTCCCAGCTCCAGCAGCCGTGGAAAATTCACCGCCAGGTGCGCGTCGCCGGAGGTCATATTGCCTTCGGCTTTAATAATTCCGCTCGACAGCAGCGCTTTTTGCTCATCGGTAAATATGCCGTAGCAGCGATCCTGCACCGTCTGGCCACGCCACCACGGACAAATTTCATGCATCACGATTTTATCTTCAGCGGAGACGGAAAAGCCTGCGCCCGGCCGATCGCCAAGCTCGTCGATCTCCGTTTCGATCCAACCTACAGTATATTCCGGAAAGAACGGTGCGGCGCGTACCTGGCTTGCCTGGTTGCCGATAATCAACTCGTCGTGCTTGATCCAGATAGTGCGCTCGGCCAGATGATGCGCCAGCGCCAGAGCGCGACGAACCGGCAGCGGTTTATCCTGATGCTGCTGGTAAATGGCAGTATAGTGCTGCGCGCGCTCGGTACAGACCGGCGGCTTAACGATGTGGATCAGCGCTTCTTTATGCACCTGAATACGTGGGCTAAGAAAGTTCAGGTTCAGTTCGGTCATCTTGTTTATCCTCCAATCCAGGCGGTCATACCTTTCTGGCTGGCATACTGCCCGGCAAAATGCAGCAGTCCGGGCGCATCAAGAGGCTTATGCGCGGCCAGATAGGGGACGTTCAGGAGCTTATATTTGTTGATACCTAAGGTGTGGTAGGGCAAAAAATGGATCGCTTTAGCGCCGATCTCGTCGGCAGCAAAATCGCTTATAGCGCGAACGGACCGTTCATCGGCATTAAAATCGGGGATCAGCGGAACACGGATAGTCATCTCCACGCCGTGTGCGGCAAGTTTGCGGAAGTTATCCAGCACCCGTTCTACGTTGCCATCCGTCCATTGATGAAAACGCCGCTTATCGACATGTTTTAAATCTGCGAGCAGCAGATCCAGATGCGGTAAAGCAGGTTCAATATATTTCCACGGCACGTGCAGACAGGACTCTACGGCGGTATTGATTCCGGCTTCCTTGCTGCGCTGCAACAAAGCGCGTGCCAGCTCAGGCTGCATAAAAGGCTCGCCGCCGGAGAGCGTAATGCCGCCGCCGCTGCGATCGTAGAAGGGTTTATCGCGCAGCACCTTTTCCATGATGGCGTCGGCGCTTTGCGTTTCGCCGCAGACGGTCAGCGCCTGGGTTGGACAGCAGCCGGTTAGGGTATTCATGTGCGCATCGGTGAGTTTTTCGCGGGCGATAATCAGCTTTTCATCCACGCGTGAAATCATCTGCGGGGCAGCTTGCTGGCACAAATCGCAGCCCGCCAGACACAGTCGCTCGTCAAATAAAACATCCTGCGTACGCGCGCGGCTTTCCGGATTCTGGCACCAGCGGCAGCCGAGCGGGCAACCTTTCAGGAACACCACGGTGCGAATGCCCGGGCCGTCATGGGTAGAGTAACGCTGGATATTGAAAAGCATAAATACGCCTCTTAACTTTCTTTCGTAAAGTAAATTACTTTCGAGTGAAAGTTTTATTGATTTTGATCAGGTGAAAATCAAAAGGCGAGGCTATGATGACGAGATTGAGATCTGTCACAAATCCGGAGAGCTTATGGAACTGTATTTAGACACTGCCGACGTAACTGCCGTTAAGCGTTTAGCTCGGGTATTGCCGCTGCAAGGGGTGACGACCAACCCCTCTATTATCGCCAAAGCGGGTAAGCCGTTATGGGAAGTTCTGCCTGCGTTGCAGGATGCGCTGGGCGGCGAGGGCAGGCTGTTTGCTCAGGTGATTGCGGCCAATGCGGATGAAATGGTGCGGGAAGCACGGCTGCTGACCAGCCGCGTGCCGGGCCTGGTGGTGAAAATTCCGACCACCGTAGAAGGCCTGGCGGCGATGAAACAGCTTAAAGCGCTGGCGATCCCGACGCTGGGCACGGCGGTGTATGGCGCAGCTCAGGGGCTGCTGGCAGCTCTGGCCGGAGCAGAGTATGTTGCGCCTTACGTGAATCGTCTGGACGCCCAGGGCGGCGACGGTATACAGATGGTACAGGATTTACAGCAGTTACTAACGCTACACGCGCCGTCTTCAAAGGTGCTGGCCGCAAGCTTCCGTACGCCGCATCAGGCAATGTCATGCCTGCTGGCTGGCTGTGAAGCCATCACGTTGCCGCTGGACGTTGCCGAACAGATGTTGACGACGCCTGCCGTCACCGCAGCCATCGCAACCTTTGAAAAAGACTGGCAGAGCGCCTTTGGTGCTTTGACGCTGTAGTGCCCCTTAACGCCGGGCTTTCAGATTTCCCACGGCGATTTTTTTAAATCGCTGTCGGGCGCCTCTTCGCCATTAGCGATGCTTAATAATTCCGCTTTCAAAATTTCCAGGTTATTCAGCGCCGAGGCCTGGTCGCCTCCGACTAAAATATCCAGCACCGTATCAATACGCTTAGCGAGCTGTCGCGGGTCCACTGTAGTAGCCATGATGCATCCTGTTCTTTGCAGAAATAATTGCTGAGAGGATAATGCAAAAAATATCAGAGAGCTATACGTCTTGCCCGGGCGCTGAGCCAACGCCGGGCCAGACGTAAGTCGGACAGGACGTCGATATCGTGCACGATCCCGACGTCGGCGAGGGAAAGATCCAGCACATTTCCCTCTGGCCGTGAATCCCGCACGATTTCCCTGGCACCCATATCGCCGCTAAGCGCCATAAGAGAATGAACGCATTCCCGACGAAATCCCACCGGGTGTCCCTGCCGCTTGCGGTAATAGGGTACGACAACCGGTTTTTCCCTCAGCGTATCGGCGACATGTTGCAGTGAAGCTGGGCTAATCAACGGCAAATCAGCAGGCAGAATAAGCCATCCCGATGCGTTTGCGGTTGCCCGCACGCCCATCGCGATAGAATCGCCCATGCCGCCGGTGCCGCCTTCCGGCTTTACAAGGTGCCACTGCAGACCAGACGCTTGCACGGCCTGAAGGACATGCCACAGAACAGGTTTTCCATTGAGCAAAGCATTCAGCTTATGTGTCGAGGTTCCGGAGGCGAGAAACCTTTCCCCCTTTCCGGCCGCAAGAATAATGACGGTGGGAGAGGGCGTCAGCATGCTTTCTTATCCATACTGTTAAGACGCGCCGCTGCTACATCGGCCAGCACGGAAAGCGCCAGCGAGTGCGCATCGCGTGCTTTAGGAAAGATCCCTATCGGGGCCTTGATCCGGGCGATATCATGGGCGTGCCAGCCAAGATCCGTTAGCCTTTGCACGCGCTCACGATGGGTGCGTCTGCTGCCCAGCGCGCCGATGTAAAAGGGCGTAGCGGCCAGAGCGGCCTGTAGAGCGGGCAGCTCCCGGTGCAGATCGTGGTAGAGCAGTATCACCGCCGTGTCCGAATCAATAGCTGCGGGAGGCGCATGTAGCGATGTGCCATCGCTGATATGAACCTCATAGCCGGTAGCCTGAGCCAGGCCGGCGGTAATCTCTGCTTCGATGGAGCGACCATAAATGACAGCCCGGGTGCAGGGGCGGTAGCGGGTATCGAAAAACTCGCCGTTCCAGCCCGTATCCCGGTCGGACATCATGCTTTGCAGGGTCTGGGATTGCGGGTGATAGCGCAGGCCCGCAGGCCTGCGCTGGTCCAGCGCAGAAAGTACGGCCAGCAGCGGTTCGGCGGAGCGCAAGTTGTGAATGCTCAGGGTGATGCTGCCTCCGCAGGGAAGGACGATATCAAACCAGGGCGATCCCTTGCCGTAAACAACCGTGCGATCGTTACCGGAACTTATGGCCTGCATGGCTTCGTAAGCGGCGGCGCCTTCAACACAGCCGCCCGATACGAAGCCGCAATATAAGCCATCCTCCCGCACAGCCATGTGCGCTCCCAGCGCGCGTGCGCCACCACCAAGTATACCAACCAGCGTCACCAGAGCGACGGCCACGCCGTTGCTGATGGCTTCAGCCGCGAAACGCAGGATTTCCACGCTGTTGTCGGTCAAAAACGCCTGTTCTGGCGTGAGCAGGTAATCATCTGCTTGTTCGATAACTGGGGACAGTTTCAGCATCTTTTCTCCATCCTCAGGTAAGTTCCGGCAACGCTTTCAGCAGCTTATTAAGCGTGAGGGGATAATCCCGCACCCGGACCCCGGTCGCGTTATAAACTGCATTGACGATAGCCGCACTTACGCCGCACAAGCCCAGCTCGCCCACGCCTTTAGCTTTCATTGGCGAAGAAACAGGATCGGTATCATCGAGGAAAATGACCTCCTGCTCGGGGATATCGGCATGAACCGGCACCTCGTAGGCTGCCAGATCGTGATTAACGAAATAACCCAGCCTTTTGTCGACGACCAGCTCTTCCATCAGCGCCGCGCCCAGCCCCATGGTCATGGCGCCAATAACCTGGCTTCGCGCCGTTTTAGGATTGAGTATCCGGCCCGCGGCGCACACGGCCAGCATGCGGCGAACGCGTACTTCACCGGTAGCCATATCTACCCCAACTTCAACGAAATGAGCGGCAAAGGTGGATTGCTGGTAGGCCTTATCAAGCTCGCCGAATTCGATAGTATCTTCAACGGTCAAAGTCCCGTCAGCGGCAGCTTCCCTGAGCTGAGCGCTGCGATCCCCGACGCGTACCCGTTCATCGACAAATGCCGCCTCATGCGCATCAAAACCAAGCTTTTTCGCCACCGCCTCGCGCAGCCTGACGCAGGCTGCATAAACCCCTGCCGTTGAGCTGTTAGCGCCCCATTGCCCGCCCGAACCGGAAGAGACCGGGAACTCGGAATCCCCCAGCCGCACCGCTACTTTTTCCAGCGGCACGCCCAACATTTCAGCCGCGGTCTGGGCGATGATGGTGTAGCTGCCCGTGCCGATATCCGTCATGTCGGTTTCCACGGTTACCAGGCCCTGCGCATCAAGGTGAACGCGCGCGCCGGACGTTGTTACCAGATTGTCGCGAAAGCCGGCCGCGACGCCCATTCCGATCATCCAGCGTCCGTCCCGCACCTGCGCAGGCCGCGTGTTTCGGCGGTTCCAGCCAAAGCGCTCTGCTCCCGTGCGCAGGCATGCAATCAGTTGCCGCCGGGAAAAGAAGCGTTCGGGACGGGCAGGATCGACCTGGGTATCGTTGAGAATACGGAACGCTATCGGATCCAGTCCCGCTTTCTCGGCTATTTCATCGATGGCTATCTCCAGGGCCATCAAACCCGGTGCTTCTCCGGGGGCGCGCATGGCATTGCCTTCCGGCAGATCAAGCTTCGCCAGCCGCAGCCCGGTATGGCGGTTAGCGCCCGCGTAAAGCAGTTCGGTCTGGTGAACCGCCGTCTCTGGCTGGCCGCCAGGAAGGTTGCCTGACCAGCTCTCATGGGCGATGGCGGCGATGCGCCCGCTTTCATCCGTACCGATGCGGATGTGCTGAATAGTCGCCGGGCGGTGCGTAGTGTTGTTGGGAATCAGGGGTCTTTGCAGCGCAATCTTGACCGGCCGTTTCGCTGCGCGAGCGCCAAGTGCCGCCAGCAAGGCATCGCTGCGCAGAAACAGTTTCCCGCCAAAACCGCCGCCGATATAAGGCGCAAGCACCCGCACATTCTCTTTTTCCAGCTTAAGCGTTTTGGCCAGCTCGTTCCTGCACCAGTTGACCATCTGGTTTGAGGTCCAGACGGTGAGCTTCTCGCCTTCCCAGACGGCCATTGAAGCGTGCAGTTCCATAGCCATATGGCTCTGATCGGGAGTGGTGTAGGTGGCATCAAGCTGCACCGCTGACGCTGAGAAGGCGCTGGCAAAATCGCCCGTCGTTTTATCCGGCGTGCCTTCCGGCGGCGTGGTAACGCCAGGTTTTTCATGGGCCAGATCCCAGGCGCCTTGCTCGCGGTGATAATCCACCTGCACCAGTTCCGCCGCCGCGCGCGCCTGCTCGAAAGTTTCCGCGACAACGACGGCAACGGCCTGGTGATAGTGCTCAATATCAGGACCGCCCAGAAGCGTTGCCGCGTTCATTTCTCCTTTACCGAGGGGACCGGCGTTATCGGCGGTGACAATGGCAAGCACGCCCGGCGCATGACGGGCGGCCTCAAGATCGATCGAATTGATTCGGCCCCTGGCGATGGCGGAGCCCACCACATAGCCATACGCCGCATCGGGCGCCTCGTCATGCCTCTCGTAGGCATAACAGGCGGTTCCGGTAGTTTTGGCAGGGCCGTCAATACGATCGTGAGGGCGGCCCACGACCCGGAGCTGGTCGATGGGGTTATCTTTTGCAGGCTTTACAAATTTCATCGATTCAGCTCCTCGCTTCCGTCAGCACAGAGGCGAGCGTGCGCTTCGCCAGTATGAGTTTGAATGCGTTCTGCGGCGTCGGATGCGCGCTTGCAAACAGCCGCTCATACACCGCGCTGGCCCCGTGGGCCAGTTCCGCATCGGCTTCTTCAAGCCGCCAGGGTTTGTGCGCCACGCCACCCAGCGCAACGCGGCCGCTCCCGTCGGGCTGCACGATGGCGGCGACCGAAACCAGGGCAAAGGCGTAAGAGGCGCGATCGCGCACTTTGCGATAGATATGGGTTCCGCCCAAAGGAGGCGGTAGCGTGACCGCGGCGATCAGCTCACCGGGGGACAGCGTATTTTCCAGATGAGGCGTGTTGCCTGGCGCGAGATAAAAGTCTGCGACAGGGATATTGCGCACGCTCCCGTCAGGGCTAACCGTCTCCACGACCGCATCCAGCAGACGCATGGCGACAGCCATATCGCTGGGATGGGTGGCGATACAGGCTTCACTTGCGCCTACCACCGCATGCTGTCTACTGAACCCCTCCAGCGCGGCGCAGCCGCTGCCGGGCTGCCGCTTGTTGCAGGGTTGATTTGTATCGTAAAAGTAGGGGCAACGCGTGCGCTGGAGCAGGTTACCTGCGGTAGTTGCCCGGTTGCGCAACTGGCCGGATGCGCCCGCAAGCAGCGCCCGTGAAAGCACGGCATAATCGCGACGTATGCGGGGGTCGGCAGCCAGATCGGTGTTGCGCACCAGCGCCCCGATGCGCACGCCGCCTTCGGCGGTCGGCTCGATTTTATCCAGCGCCAGACCGTTAACGTCAATCAGGTGGCAGGGTGTCTCTATCTCCAGCTTCATTAAATCGAGAAGGTTTGTCCCGCCCGCAATAAATTTCGCACCCGGCGTGCGTCGGGCGCTTGCTGCCGCTTCAGCAGGCGTTTTTACTCGCTCATAGGTAAAGGCCTTCATGATTTCTGGCCCTCCGCAACATCTTCAATCGCCGCAAGAATGTTGGAGTAAGCTCCACAGCGGCAGATATTGCCGCTCATTCGCTCGCGTATTTCCTCCGCCGTTAACTCAGGAGGTGAAACTAAATCGAGAGTGACGTGGCTGGGGATGCCCGCTTCAATTTCTTCCAGCACGGCCACGGACGAGCAGATCTGCCCCGGCGTGCAGTAGCCACACTGATAGCCGTCATGTTTTACAAACGCGGCCTGCATGGGATGCAGGTTGTCAGGCGTACCCAGACCTTCGATAGTGGTGACGTCGGCGTCCTGCTGCATCACCGCAAGCGTAAGGCATGAGTTGATTCGGCGGCCGTCCACGATAACGGTACAGGCGCCGCACTGGCCGTGATCGCAGCCTTTTTTTGTCCCGGTGAGATGCAGATTTTCGCGCAGCGCATCCAGCAGCGTAGTACGCGTATCGACTTCCATATGCCGCGTCTCGCCGTTTACTTTCAACGTCAGGCGAGACATTACAACGTTCCTGGTGAAGTTACTGCTGCTGTTGCCGCCTGTACTTGCCAGGCGCTTTTTATCAGCTTCATTGCCACGGTTGCTCATACCAGGCCTCCAGAATTCTAAAAGTTAAGCCAGCAAAAAATGGACGCTCTCTGTTACTACAATGTGCAAATTTTTATAACGAACATTTAATAATAGACGGCGAGGGCGCAGGAGAGAGGGAATGGGCTACTTTTCGTACCGTTTCAAAGGATTTATGCAATCTCATCACAAGTCGCTTGATCCAATCGGTAAATGCGTATTACTGTGTTTATATACAGTAAATTGTGGCTGAATAATTATGGATAATATTTTTTCATGCGATACCGGCAAGCGCGTTGAGTTACCGCTTTTTTTAGAGCGAGTCTCATGCGGCTTTCCCAGCCCGGCTCAGGATTACGTCGAGGGCAGTCTCGATCTGAATAAACTGGTCGTTAAACATCCGAGCGCGACCTACTTTGTCCGGGTCAGCGGCGATTCAATGATTGGCGCGGGGATCGCCGATGGCGACTTGCTGGTGGTCGATCGTTCCTTAACCGCAGAACATGGCGATATCGTAGTGGCTGCGGTCGCCGGGGAATTTACCGTAAAAGAGCTGCGCACCCGTCCCTCTCTTCGGCTCATACCGCATAACAGAAATTATTCCCCCATTGTTTTCCTGCCGGGAGAAGAGCTGGAAATATTCGGCGTGGTGACGTTCACATTAAAATCGAACCGACATGTTCGCGCTGGTTGACGTTAATAATTTCTACACGTCCTGTGAGACCGTTTTCCGACCGGATTTGCGGGGCAAACCCGTGGTGGTGGTCTCAAATAACGACGGATGCGTTATTTCGCTTTCAGCGGAAGCGAAGGCTTTAGGCATACAAAGAGGGATGCCTTATTTCAAAATTAAAGCAGACATGAAGCGTCAGCAGGTCGCTGTGTTCAGTTCAAATTATGCGCTTTATGCCGATCTCAGCCATCGGGTAATGATGACCCTGGCCGAGATGGCGCCCGCCGTAGAGGTTTATTCCATCGACGAGGCTTTTATTAATGTGGCAAGCATAAGCCGCTGTCTTTCCCTCGATACGTTTGGTCATCAGTTACGTGACCGGGTATTAAAGCATACCGGCCTGACCGTCGGAGTGGGTATTGCGCCCACCAAAACGCTCGCCAAGCTTGCCAACTTTGCGGCAAAAAGGTGGCGTAAAACCGGCGGCGTGGTGGAATTATCTGACAATGAGCGCCTGCGAAAACTGTTGCCTCTGGTGCCGGTACATGAGGTCTGGGGAGTCGGGCGGCGCATCAGTAAAAAACTCGAACTGTCAGGCATTGAAAACGCGCTGCAACTTGCTGACAGCTCAACCTGGCTTATCCGTAAGCGCTTTAGCGTGGTGCTCGAGCGCACGGTTCGTGAACTACGCGGTGAAGCCTGCCTGGCGGCGGAAGAATTTGCGCCGACTAAACAACATATCCTTTGTAGCCGTTCATTTGGGCAACGCATCACCGCGTATGAAGAGATGCATCAGGCGGTTTGTGCCTACGCGGAACGAGCTGCTGAAAAGCTCAGAGCCGAGAAGCAGTTCTGCTGCGTGATTAGCGTCTATATCCGTACCAGCCCGCACGCCGACAACGAAACGTTCTACGGCCCGCAGGCCAGCGGCCGCCTGGCTATTCCTTCCAACGATACTCGCGACATTATTCGCGTTGCCATTAACGCACTGGAGCAGATCTGGAAAGACGGCCATCGCTATATAAAAGCGGGCGTTATGTTGAGTGATTTCTTCAGTCAGGGTGTGGCCCAGCTCAATCTGTTTGATGAGTATCAGCCCCGGCCCAACAGCAATGAGCTGATGCAGACGATCGACAGGCTTAATCATTCAGGCAGAGGCACGGTGTGGTTTGCCGGGCAGGGGATTCAGAAAAGCTGGGCGATGAAGCGCGAGATGTTATCGCCTGGTTATACAACCCGCTACTCAGACCTGCCGATTGTCAGATAATCTGAGGTTTTCACAGAACATACTCCGACAAGCTCTATTTTTAAAAAGAGACGGGTCTGGATGAACACCACTCACGCTCGCCTCGCGAGCGAAAATCACCTATCGCCTCTTCAATGACCTGCTGGCTGAGCGAAGAAGCTGCAACAATTATTCGCAGCCCCAGTCCGTAAGCGTAAGCGGGTAAATACTGGTAACGAGGATATATAACGGGTGGATCGTCACGAGCAATTTCCTGCTCGCGTTTTCGCACATACTGCGAAAATGTAAGCCCATCGAAAGCAGCGTATTCACGCGCTTTTCGGGCGACCAGCGTGTGACTTACAATTTCCCCTTTCGCATTATAATCAGGGCGAGTTTCTGGTTTAAATTCTCTTTCGCGCTCCTGTTCGCTTAACCTGATGTAGGCTTCATTAAATGCACGTGAGTGAACCGCATCATTAAAAGCCATCTGCGCGGTGATAATCTCCGCATTCCAGAATACGGCAGGATCTTGCCCCGTAAAATAAATGTCACTCCAGGCCCAGATATTCCCTGATGCCTCGTTGAAGCGGGTAAATTCACACTCGTCATAAAATATTCCCCCACAGCGGCTGCGTTCTTTACGAATGAGGTTCTTGAGGACAATGACTTGCTTACGGCGTTTGCGCCGTGAGAGGGAAGTAAAAAGGCGGGGCTTGCGATGACGAGGCATGGTGACTCCTTAACCGATAAAACGTATATACGGCTGGGAGAAACCCAGCCTGCCAGCATACTAAAAGGCGCCAGGGATGCATAGAGCCTGGCTGCCGGTTGCCTGGATGAATGGATAAGCATCGCAATTACGCCACGGCAGTTCTCCTGTGTCGAAATAAACAGGCTCAGATAAACGTTATTCGCTTTTGCCGCGCAGAATAACGGCTGTCAGCAGAAGAATGTTCCTGTTTTTGCCGTCGTTCTGCCGCTCGCCGCCTCCTTTCCTATACTGGTACTTCACCGTAAACACCAGGAGGGAACATGAATTTTCTGCCACGCTTCGACTTTATCGCGCTGATGATGGCTCCAACGTTCTGGATAGGTGTCGCAACGATAACGGTTGTCACGCTCGTTATGTACTGGCTGATCAATCGATTGTTGTCATTTGTCCAGAAAGGTGTCGGTCAGTGGGGAGAGAGGCATCCGACGACCAATAAAATGCGCTTTGTTCTGCAGGACATACTCGGTAAAACCAGTAAGCCGCTGATATTTATCTGCGCCTTTCTTTTTAGCCTCCGTTTTGTCAACCTGCCTGATAACCTTTTCAGCACCATTAGCCACGCCTGGTTCCTGGTTCTGGCGGTTCAGATAGCGCTCTGGATGGATCAGGCGGTAGTCTCCTGGCTGCACCACATCATGAACGAGCCGGGGATGATAAAAAATCCGGTGACGCTGGTGATAACCGGCTTGTTACTGCGTGCGGTTGTCTGGTCAGTGATGATGCTGTCGATCCTGGCCAATGCGGGCGTTAATATCACGGCGCTGGTCGCAAGCCTTGGCGTTGGGGGGATTGCCATCGCGCTGGCTATCCAGACCATCCTCAGCGACGTATTCGCATCGCTGTCTATCGGCTTTGATAAGCCCTTTGAAATCGGTGATTTTGTCGTTTTTAATGACGTCGCTGGCACCATCGAACATATCGGCCTTAAAACAACGCGTATTCGCAGCCTGAGCGGTGAACAGGTTGTTTGCGGGAATGCTATTTTGCTTCAGCAAACGCTGCATAACTATAAACGTATGCAGACTCGCCGCATTGTTTTTAATTTTGGCGTCGCGATTAATACCCCGCCGGATAAGCTGCGCAATCTTGGCGAGATGGTAAAAAAAATCATTACCGATGTGGGCGAGACAAAATTTGACCGCGCGCATTTGCTTGGGTTTGGCACCGACCGTCTGAATATAGAAGTTGTCCATATCGTTAATACGGCGGATTACAATAAATATATGGATATTCAGCAGGAGATAAATATCCGCATCATCGAAAAGCTCAATGAGCAGGGCATCGAGATGGCATTGCCGAATATGATTGTGAAACGTTCTGACAGACCCGAAGAAAGCGACAGCGAAGCTGAACCTTTCCCGGCAAGGTAAACCTGGTGAAGGAGGGCCGCACCCGTTCCGGGTCTGGTTTCCCTCCTTCATTCGCCCGTTTATAAATGCTGCTTATATGCCCGCTACAGTCATGAGTCCGGGAAGCCTAAAACAGGACATCCGTGAAGTGGATTATTGCCTTAGTAAAAAAGCAAAAATAGGCTGAAGGAGTGGTCCCTGGATCTTGCCAGGGGAAATCCTGATATTTCGTTGGCCACCGAAGCATCATTAAATTTTATCCCTATAGTAGGTTTCGCTGATTCACATACCGGAGCATTCTTATGATTGCCGTACTTTTTGAAGCTGATGCGATACCTGAACAACAGGAGCGATATTTTCAGTTAGCCGCAGAACTAAAGCCTTTGCTGGAGAACGTTGAAGGCTTTATTTCTATTGAACGCTTTCAGAGTCTGAATACGCAGGAGAAAATTTTATCGCTTTCATGGTGGGAAAATGAAGAATCCATCCTGAACTGGAAAAAAAATTTGCAGCATCAGGCCGCACAAGCAGAAGGACGAAAGACCGTTTTTTCATTTTACAGGATCCGTGTTGCGCAGGTGCTTCGGGACTATTCCTCGGAAAAAGGAAGCTATTCACATGAATGATATTCACGTGGTTCTCAGCAACACACCGGGAGCACTCGCCTCGCTCGGTTCTCTGCTCGGTCAAAACGGTGTTGGGCTTGAGGGTGGCGGCGTATTTACGATGGGTAATGAAAGCCATGCGCATTTTCTGGTCGAAGACGGCGAACTTGCCCGTACGGTTCTTACTCACGCTGGAATAAGCGTCCTGAACGTGGCAAAACCACTAATCCGCAAGCTGAGACAGGAACGACCGGGAGAACTGGGCGAAATAGCGGATGTGATTGCACGAAATGGCATCAATATCCTTGTACAATATAGCGACCACGCTAACCGGTTGATTTTGCTTACCGACAATAATGCATTAGCCGAAAAGGTGACAACCGCATGGGGCTTACCGACGGAATGAATTTATCCACTTTCACCAAGGCTGACGATGACGCCTGGCAGTTAGAAAAATCCTTATCAGCAGTGGCATCTGCTATTGCTGACCCTTCACGGGTCAGCATACTTTGTGCGTTGATGGATGGGCGCGCGTGGACCGCCACGGAGCTGAGTTCGTCCGCTAATATAGCGGCCTCAACAGCGAGTGCGCATCTGAGCAAACTTCTGCAAAATGAACTGATTACGTGCCTTTCTCAGGGTCGGTATCGGTATTACAGGCTGGCGGGTAGCCACATAGCTCATCTCCTTGAAACGCTTATGGGGGTTTCGATGAAGCCCAGCCGGCTTCCTGTGACCAGAACGCCAGCGCATCTACGTGTCGCCCGAACTTGTTACGATCATCTTGCGGGCAAAGTAGCAGTCCGGATATACGATTTTATGCTTGAAGAAGGATGGATCGAGCCAGACGGCAGTAAGTTAACGCCAGCCGGCAAGCTTCATTTTCAAAATATGGGCGTAATAACAAATCCTCACACAAGACGAAAAAGCCGTTGCGCCTGCCTTGACTGGAGTGAACGGCGTTTTCACGTTGGTGGCGATGCAGGTGCTGCCTTACTAATTTTCTTTGAACAAAAGGAATGGCTGAGCAGAGTTCCAGGATACAGAGAAGTCATAATTACAGAGGCTGGAAAAAAGGCTTTTTCACATGTTTTCCGGGTCGATTTCGACTGGTAAATACTTCTCTGCGGATAGTAAATTGTATTTTAAGCAAGCGATTAAACGACTGCCGCCTGTTCACAAGCGCCGGCTGAAACGGGCGAACAGGTGAATATAGTGACAACGTCACCACATTAGAACCGCTTGCTTTATGAACAAAGAAAGAGGGAAAATACACCTTCGTATAAGCCAGCCTGAAGTGATGCAGTGACCAGTCTTGACCCCGTTTTCCAGCGCCTGTCGCGCTCCACCTTTCGTATGCGTTTTCGCCTGGGCCCGAAAGAGCGCCAGTATTGCATTGATAAAGGCCCGGAAACCATCACCCGCCACGCAGAAGATTTTATTGCGCAGCGTCTTGCGCCTGCCGAGCCGAAAAACGACGGTAAGCAAACGCCAATGCGTGGCCATCCGGTGTTTATCGCCCAGCATGCCACCGCCACCTGCTGCCGGGGTTGTCTGGCGAAATGGCACAGTATCCCGGCGGGAACGGCGCTTTCAGCCGGGCAGCAGCATTATGTGGTAACGGTGATTTATCGGTGGCTGACCGTGCAAATGACGGGCAGCCCACCGTCTGACGAATAGCTTACTGGAACGTATAGCTCAGATTTACACCCACGCCGTAGTTGCGGCCCGGAGCCGGTTCAAAGTAGCGGCCGTTGCCTTCATTAACGATGACCGAGCCGACATAATCGCGGTCGAACAGGTTATCCACGCGTCCCCATACGTCCAGCAGCCAGCTTTGCTGAATGCGGAATTTATAGCCGCTGTTCAGGGCGGCCACGGTGTAGGTTGGCGCTTTGGCGTCGTTTTCATCATCGGCCTGAATATCGCTCATATAGCGAACGTCCGCTCCCGCATAGAAACCTTCTTCCGGCGCGTATTCCAGCGCGGCATAACCCATATTGCGGGCGATGCCCGGCATACGGTTTCCTTTGCAGCTGTCATCGCCGCAAACGTTGGTGCGGTAGGTGGCGTTCAGGTAAGTCCACGCCATCTTCACGCGCCAGTCGTAGGCAAACTCCTGATCGAGCGAAAGCTCAACGCCACGGCGGCGGGTTTCACCGGCGTTTTTATAGGTCGTACGTCCGCCGCTGCTTTGGTCAGTGACGATCTCGTCATCGGTGTCGGTCTGGAATACCGCAGCGGTGAACAAACCGTTGCCGATGCGGGTTTTGCTACCCACTTCCACCGTGTCGCTGGTGGACGGTTTCAGAGCAAAATTCAGCCCGGACTGGCCGTTAGCGCGATAGGAGAGTTCGTTGATGGTTGGCGTTTCAAAGCCGCGACCCGCCGAGGCGTAAACGTTCCACGCGTCGGTTACCGCGTACTTCAGCGAGGCTGCGGGCAGCCATTTGTGGTAGCTCGCATCGCCGCTGTCATTCCCGTTGGCACCGGTAATGTAGTAATCATTGGAGTCGAAGTAAACCGAGCTAAAGCGCACTCCGGCATCAAGGCTTAGTTTGTCGGTGAACTGCCATGCGGTTTGCAGATAAGGATCAACGTTCCACATCAGGTTACGTTCGTTACGGCGCATGTCGCCTTTTTCGCCCAGCACGGTAGCGCCGTTTTCCACCACGAAGTTCTCGTAGCCTTTGCGCTTCTCGGACATGGTTTCGTAATCAAGACCCGTGGTGAAACTGACAGGTACAGAGAACAAATTGCCGCGGTGCGTCCAGCGGGAGTCAATGCCCTGATAGTGACGCGAAAGCTGGATCACGCCGCCCGGATGGGTAGGGTTAAGCTGCGGCCCCACCGGAATCGATTGATACTGTGTGGTTTCGCGTTCACCGGCGTACATCATCACGCTCAGATCGTCATCGGCGGTGAGCTGGCGTTCATAATGCAGGCCCGCCTGGGTCTGTTTGGTGGTTTTGCGCGTGTTGTACTGATTAGCGCGCGGCGACTGGGTCGGGTTGTCGCGCCACTCCTGTTCAGTTAAGCCACCCGGATCGTTGGCATCAATGTCCACGCTGTTAAACAGGAAGGTCAGCTTGCTGGCTTCGTTGAGACGCACGCCGAGCTTCGCATTGCCGAGATTTTTCTGGGCGCTGCTGTGGTCGCGATAGCCGTGCGTGGTAAAGCGTGAGGCGGAAACGGCATAATCCACGTCGCCCGCGTGAGTGCCGTCGCCCGTTGCGCCCGTGGCTTTAACGCTGTTGCGCCAGCTACCGAAGCTGCCGTAATACGTGCTCGCCTCAAAGGTCGGCGGTTGCGTGCCGGTTGTGGTATTAACGTTTACCACGCCGCCGGAGGCGTTGCCGTATAGCGCTGAAAAAGGACCGCGCAGCACGTCGATACTCTCAACGCTATTAATATCAATATTGGACGTTTGTCCTTGTCCGTCCGGCATGGTGGCCGGAATACCGTCCACATACATTCTTACGCCGCGCACGCCATAGGTGGATCGCGAACCAAAGCCGCGCACCGAAAGCTGCAAATCCTGCGCATAGTTCTGGCGATTTTGTACCTGCAAACCGGGCACGCTGCCCAGGCTTTCTGAAAGGTTAATGCGCGGTGCGGCCTGACGCATGTCATCGCCATTAATGGCGCTGACCGCAGCCGGGGTATCGAGTTCAGATATTCCGCCAGGCGTGGCGGTGACGACCATCGTTTGTTCATTAGCTTTCGGCGCATCAGCAGCCAAAGCGGAAGCCGCCCATGGCGTCAGGGCTGGGATCAGTAAGAGGGGGAGCGTGGACTTTCCGTGTTGAGTTATTTTCATCAGAGCAATTTTCATCAGGTGAGAAGGGCGAGCGTCCAGACGAACCATCCGGAACATTTGCGACTATGTTAATGTGTATGCGTAAAGTTTGAAAACTGTAAAGGCACTTTACGTTAATGATAAGTGTTGGTGAAATAACAACTAAGCGCAAGGGCGAGGGCGCAGGAGTGCGTTTTTTTGGCCTGCTGGCGCCAAAATTCGTCGGGGATTCAAGCCGTTTCGTTCTGGAAAAGTTTACGGATTTTTTCTCTCCAGCAATGCCGCCCGAATCAAAGGCCGTTGCAGCTGCGCAACCATCCACGGGCTGTAAGCCGCAGGAGCCGCGTCAACGGCCGCTAAAATTTGCTCAACGGGTATCCAGTTGAAATCCATTACTTCGTCTGCATTAGGCTGTGGCCGTGAGGCGGTGCGGGTGAAAAAGACCGGGCAATATTCGTTTTCCACGATGCCGCTGGCATCGGTAGCGTAGTACTGAAAAGAGTCGTCAATCAGCGTTGGCGTTTCAATAGCCAGCCCCAGTTCGTAATAGCAGCGGCGTATTACGGCATCCGGCAGGGCTTCGCCTGGCTGCGGATGACCACAGGCTGAATTGGTCCACACGCCCGGCCAGGCAACTTTGCCAATAGCGCGGCGCGTCAGCAGCAGCTCGTTTTGCGCGTTAAAAATGTAACAGGAGAAGGCCAGGTGCAGCGGCGTATCGGTGGTGTGTACCCGTGATTTTTCCATGGTGCCTGAGATGTTTAGCTTGTCGTCCAGCAGCAGGACGTATTCGGTTGCAGCAGTCATGGTATTTATCCGGTAAACAATATGGCGGGTTTGCTAAGCTTACCCGCCTTAACCTATCAGCTTCTTAAATCATTCGCAGAAACAAGTTGTTCAGGCTGCTCTTCGTCGCGATGTTTATCAACCTGGCTTGCTATCTGGTGAACGCGTTTACGCGCCCCGAACCAGCCTAAAACCAGCAGTACGGCAATCAAAGGAATAGAGGCTATCGTCCAGGTGCCGTTCGGGTAGTCGAACGCCATCAGTACCAGTACGCTAAACAGGAACAGAAGCGTGAGCCAGGAGGTAAAAGGCGCGCCCGGCAGCTTAAAGCTCACGTCGTCCGCTTTGCCCTGCCTGATGGCCTGACGCAGTTTCATCTGGCAAATCACGATAAACGCCCAGGAAGCGATAATCCCCAGCGACGCGACGTTCAGAACAATTTCGAATACCTGTGAAGGGACATAATAGTTCAGCACCACGCCAATAACATAGATGCCAAGCGTGACCAGAATCCCTGCGTAAGGCACCTGCTGCCTGCTCATTTTTGACATGAACTTCGGCGCGGAGCCGCCCATCGACATGGAACGCAGAATGCGCCCGGTGGAGTAAAGGCCGGAGTTCAGGCTGGAGAGCGCCGCGCTCAGCACCACCATATTCATGACGTCACCGATATAAGGCACGCCCAGCTTCGAGAAAAAGGTGACGAACGGGCTTTGCCCCGCCTGATAAGCATTCCACGGCAGCAGCAACACCAGCAGCACCACCGACCCTACGTAGAACAGGCCGATACGCCAGATAACGCTATTGATGGCCTTTGGCACCATATTTTGCGGATCCTTGCATTCACCCGCCGCCGTGCCCACCAGTTCGATAGAAGCAAAGGCGAACACCACGCCCTGCACCAGCACCAGCACAGGCAGCAGGCCGTGTGGGAACAGGCCGCCGTTATCGGTTATCAGGTGGAAGCCGGTGGTGTTGCCGTCGAGCATTTTACCGCTGCCAAGAAATACCGTGCCGACCACCAGAAACGCGACAATCGCCAGCACCTTGATCAGGGCGAACCAGAACTCCATTTCGGCGAACCATTTCACGCCGATCATGTTCATGGTGCCGACAATTGCCAGCGCGCCGAGGGCAAATACCCACTGCGGCACGTCGCCAAACGCGCCCCAGTAGTGCATATAAAGCGCAACGGCGGTGATATCGACAATACCGGTCATCGCCCAGTTAACGAAGTACATCCAGCCGCAAACGTAGGCGGCTTTTTCGCCAAGAAATTCGCGGGCATAAGAGACAAAGCTGCCGCTGGAAGGACGATGCAAAACCAGCTCGCCCAGCGCGCGCAGAATAAAGAAAGAGAAGATGCCGCAGACCAGATATACCAGCGCCAACGCCGGCCCGGCCATCTGCAAACGGGCACCCGCGCCGAGGAATAACCCCGTGCCGATAGCGCCGCCGATGGCGATCATTTGCACCTGACGATTTCCTATCGCCTTGTGATAACCCGAATCCTGAGAATTGAGCCAGCGTCTTTTGGCGGCGCGGTGCTCAGACTCAGTTTTGTGTGTTGTTTTCATTGGTGATCCTGTGTTGTTACTGCTTTCCTGAATGTTACCCTCCAAAATCGCCTGGCCTGTAGTTTATAACATTGCGGGCATGGCAAATTTCGGCGATGAATACTGGCAGGAAATGAAGGTCAACGCAAAATGAGCTTTGCGTTCCGTGACAACGCTGAAATGTCTTCTGGTCGAAAGCGCGGGAGGAGGTGTGATAATGTTGCGCAACGGGAAGTGGACGAGGTGAAGAAGCTACGTATGAAACGTGAAGCACTCTTTGCAAGCGTGTTTGAAAAGTATCAGGTTGAGCCTGACCACCCGTGGCAGAAAAACAGCGATTACGCGGTGTTAAGGCATAAATTCAAAAAGAAATGGTTTGCGCTGGTTTATACCATAGAAGCAGCAAAACTGGGGCTTGAAGGGGCGTCGCTGCTTGAGGCGATGAACATCAAAGTCCAGCCAGAACTGCTGGGCTCGCTGAGAATGCAGCCCGGTATTTTGCCCGCTTATCATATGAATAAAGAACACTGGGTGACGGTTCTGCTGGATAAAGTGCCGGACGACGAAATTCTCGATTTGATTGCTGAAAGCTACCGGCTTACTCGCTAACCGATGCGCGGTTTGCATAACAGAAAACAGAAGAAAAACGGCGGGACGCAGTACGTCCCGCCAGATCTTTTTACGCCAGTTTCTCATCCTGCTTGCCGAAAGCGCGAAGGGCTTCCAGCGGGCCCATTCCACTTAACGTAAACACGGACAGCACGGTAAAGGAAAGGGCGACCAGACCAAGCACCAGGTACGCGCCGTGGAAGCCGATCCTGTCGTACATATAGCCTGCGAAGATCGACATAAACATCATCGCTAACTGCTTAAAGAAGCAGAAGCACACCAGATAAATAGTGGCGGAGAAGCGCACCTCAAACTGGCTGGTGATGTACTTAAAGCAGCCGACTATCAGGAACGGGATTTCGAACATGTGCAGCGTTTTCAGCACAACCACTTCCAGCGGCGTTGAAGCAAACGAGGAGCCGATAATGCGCACCGACATAATCGCCCCGGCCAGCAGCAGCGCGTTTTTGCCCCCGATACGGTTCACGATAAGCGGCGCGAAGAACATAATGCAGGCGTTCAACAATTCGCCCATGGTGGTGACGTAGCCAAAGACTCGCGTGCCCTGCTGGCCTGATTCAAAGAACGAGGTGAAAAAGTTAGCAAACTGCTGGTCAAACACATCATAGGTACAGGAAACGCCGACCACATACAGCGAGAGGAACCACAGCTTTCGGTTTTTCAGCAACTCTAGCGCAAGACGGAAGCTAAAAGGCGAGTGGTTAGCGCCGAGAGAATCGGCCACTTCCGCAGACGGCTGCATTTCGGGCTTAGCGATAAACAGCAAAATGGCAAGGATCACCGCACAACCGGAGCCGAGCCAGAAGACAAACTGGTTATTGATGGTGAACATGATGCCGACAATCGACGCGCACAACGCCCAGCCCACGCAGCCAAACAGGCGTGCACGACCAAATTCAAACGAACTGCGACGGCTCACCTTTTCGATATAGGCTTCAATCGCGGGCGCGCCGCCGTTGTAGATAAAGCCCAGGTAAATCCCGCCGACAATCGATCCCAGTAAAATATGGGTCTGTAACAGCGGGCCGAAAGCGTAGATAAAGAACGGGGCGAACATCACCAGCATGCCGGTGATAATCCACAGCAGATGCTTGCGCAGCCCTAATTTATCGGACAGCAGGCCGAAAATCGGCTGAAAAAGCAGGGAGAAAAAGGAAATGCTGGCGAAGATGATGCCGGTGTCGCTTTTGCTGATGTGGTTGATGTCATGCAGCCAGATCGGGAAAAACGGGAAGTAGGCGCCCATGATAAAAAAGTAGAAGAAAAAGAACAGCCCGAACATCCAGAAATTGGTGTTTTTCAGATAGTACATGAGGTTTATCCTTAGGGTAAAAGCGGGGCAGACTGGCCAGGCCTGCCCGGATAAAAGCGTGGTGCTTAACGACGCATCCAGCTCACTGAATAGTGATATTGTTGTTCTGTAAGTAAATATTCTGGCGAGACGCTGGGGCTCCAGGAATCGTCCCCGCCCACGCCCATATGAAAACCGTCAATATTCAGCCAGCTCCCCGGCTCGGCGGACAACAGATGGCGATGCGAGGTTTCCCGCAGCTGCCGCTGGCTGTAGCGGCTAATGTTGAAATGGAACTTCCCGCGCCACAGGTTTTCGCCATATTCCAGACTTTGTGTGTCGCAGCGCAGCCCGTTTTCCGTCGGGAACACATACGGCGTGTACATCTCTTCCAACGGCAACCGCCACCTATCGAACCGCGCAGACTGTTTACGATCCGGATAGTTTTCGTGCGGGCCAAGGCCAAGCCAGCTCACATTCGGTTGAACCTCCGCTAACTGGCAGGTCAGCCCGATACGTGCCGGGGCCGGCGTGCCGAACGCGATGCTCACGTTCACATCGATATGCAGTTCACCCCGATCGTCGATACGGTAAGTTTTATGGCTGATAAACAGGGCCTGGTTCTGGTGCGTCCAGCGGTGAACCGTACGCAGCAGCACTTCGCATTCAAGCGCCTGCGCTTCGCAGTGCAGCAGTTCCGCTTCCAGCCTGTACATGCCAGCCGCTTTCCAGCGTTCAACCCAGGCATTCGGATCGATGCGCGTGGCTTCGCTGACGCCAATATCGTTATCCAGCGGAGCGCGGGTGAACTGGTCCATGAGCGGCGAAAGCAGCGTGGCTCTGTCGTCTTGCCACCATTGCGTCAGCAGGCCGGTTTCGCGGCTAAAGCTCCAGCGCTGGTTGCCCTGGTGGATTTCAAAGCTGTCGGCGGCGGCCTCAAGCCGTGGCGCTTCGCCTGTAGCGGTTTGCTCCGGTACGGCCAGCACGCCCGGCAACTGCCATTGCTCCCATGCGCAAATGTGTCCCGCTTCCGACCAGGCCGTGGCTTCAATTTGCTGCACCTGTACCGTTAGCCACACGTCGCCGCTGCGGGTGATAGCCGGCAGATCGTCAAGCACGATGAGCTGCTTACCCTGCGGGGCAAGCTCCAGCAGCGCATCGCCATGGGCCAGCACGTTGCCGTCCTGTTTTACCGTCCAGATAAGGCGTTCGTTATCGCTGGTGCGGAACAGATATTCACTGGCGATCTCCACTTTCAGCGGCGATTCGCGTAGTAAAGTGAACTGGAAGAACTGCTGTGCCTGCTGGGCTTCATACAGCGCCGGATGCTGCGTACGGTCGGCAAACACCAGCCCGTTCATGCAGAACTGACGATCGTTAGGTTTATCGCCAAAATCCCCGCCGTAAGCGCTGAACGGCTGGCCGTTCTCATCGTGTTTAATCAGCGACTGATCCACCCAGTCCCAGACAAAACCGCCCTGTAGCTTTGGATATTGACGGAAAGCCGCCCAGTATTTATGAAAACCGCCAAAGCTGTTACCCATGGCGTGTGCGTATTCGCACAAAATTAACGGACGGTTTTCATCCGGCATGGCGATCCATTTTTTAATTGACCATTTTGGTACCTGCGGGAAAGGCTGGTCCTGGTCGACGCGGGCATACATCGGGCAAATAATATCGGTCGCCGCGCTGTTTGCGCCGCCGCCTTCATACTGCACCGGGCGCGTTGGGTCGTTGGATTTTATCCAGCGGTACAGCGCATCATGGTTGCTGCCGTGGCCGGATTCGTTGCCCAGCGACCAGATAATAATCGACGGATGGTTGCGATCGCGCTGCACCATACGCGTGACGCGCTCGGTCATGGCTGGCAGCCAGACGGGATCGTCGCTCAGACGGTTCATCGGCACCATACCGTGAGTTTCGATGTTCGCTTCGTCCACCACGTACAGACCATACTGGTCACACAGACGATACCACAGCGGATGGTTAGGGTAGTGCGAGCAGCGCACGGCGTTAAAATTATGCTGCTTCATCAGCATAATGTCCTGGCGCATGGTGTCGATATCCATCACCTGGCCATTTTCCGGGTGGTGCTCGTGACGGTTGGTGCCGCGAATCAGCAGCGGTTTGCCGTTAAGCTTCAGCAAGCCCTGCGAGATTTCTACCTTACGAAAACCCACGTCGCAGGCCTCGGCTTCAATGACCTCGCCATGTTTATCTTTTAACGTCACGACAAGACGATAAAGATTTGGCGTTTCGGCACTCCACAGCAGCGGGCATTCTACCGGCAGGCGAATCGTTGTGCGGTCACCGTATGCGCCACGTTCGTCGATAATTTCGCTGCCGATCGGCTGCTGTTTTTCACCCTTCAGCTCTTCGCCTTTCCATAACTGGACGCAAACCTGCACCTCCTGTTCATCACCCTGCACCACAACCAGCGTTTCCAGCTCGGCGCGGGTGAAATCTTCATTGAGATGGGTTACCACGCGCATATCGCTGAGGTGAGTCTGCGGCTTATGCAGCAGCGTGACATCGCGGAAAATGCCGCTCATACGCCACATATCCTGATCTTCCAGATACGAACCGTCGCTCCAGCGCAGCACCATAACGGCGATGCGGTTTTCACCCGGCCTGAGCGCCTGACTTAAGTCAAATTCAGACGGCAGGCGGCTATCCTGCGCGTAGCCGATCCAGCTGCCGTTGCACCACAGGTGGAACGCAGAATTCACGCCGTCAAAAATGATGCGGGTCTGTCCGGTCGTCAGCCATTCGGCGTCAAGGTTAAATGTGAGCGAGTAACAACCCGTGGCGTTAGCTTCCGGAACAAACGGCGGGTTCACCGGAATCGGATAGGTGACATTGGTATAAATCGGCGCATCGTAGCCCAGCATCTGCCAGTTAGAGGGAACATGGATAGCGTCAGCACCGTTAAGATCCTGTTCAACCCAGCTTTCAGGAACGGCTTCCGGTTGGGTGAAATAGCTAAATTTCCAGGTGCCGTTAAGGCTACGCAGGCTTTGCGACCGAATATCTTCGCGTGCCGCTTCCGGGGATCGCCAGCTGGCAAACGGCGGATGGGCCGCGAGCTGATTCAATCGGGTGACGGCCGGATTGGACCAGTCGCGTCGGGCCAGTACGGAAGCAAGGGTGGCGGCGTTGCTGCCCGCTTTTATCATCATATTCCGGGTTCCTTGATTAATTTGCGATGCGCTCACAATTTAACGGGAATATGATTTCTTCCGCCGGGCGTGTAAAGCAGTATGGCGGTATTAGGTGACTTGACTCACAAATTTGTAATGCCGCTCAGCAAAAGTGCGGCCTGCCGGTCGGCGCGGGTGAAAGGCTGGCCCGTCTGCATATTATGTATGCAGGGTTCGCAAATCGCGGCGAGCCTTGCCGACTCAGCGGCTTATAGTTAAAGCCTGTGTTCGCTGTTTCACCCCATCGGTCATAATAAGAATGTGGAATTACATGATGAAACCTGAAATCGCAAAAGAGTATGCGGGCGTGCTTGAATTTTGGTTTAAAGAAACGCCCGCCGAACGTTGGTTTAACTCAGACAAAATACTTGACGAGCAGATCCGAAGCCGTTTCTCTGCCGTTCATCACGCAGCAACGCGCGGCGAGCTTTTTAGCTGGAGAGAAAGTCTTTCAGGCCGCCTGGCCGAAATCATTGTCCTGGACCAGTTTTCGCGGAATCTTTTTCGCGAAGGTCCGCTTGCCTGGGCAGCAGACGGCATGGCGCTGGTGCTGGCGCAGGAGTTGATAAAAACAGCGGGGTTTAGCGAGCTGGCGGTGGAGAGAAGAGATTTTGCAATTATGCCGTTTATGCACTCAGAATCGGCAGCCATCCACAACGTTGCGCTGAAAATGTTTCAACAGTTCGGGAGTAAACAAGCCTTCAAATCTGAACTACAGCACAAGCAGATCATCGAAAAATTCGGCAGGTATCCACATCGTAATACGGCGCTTGGCAGGACCTCAACGGCAGAAGAGCTGCTTTATCTGCAGAAGCAGAAGAAGCGGGCGTTTTGACGGGCCTTATCCCAAGCGGGCCACCTGACGTGCAAGCGTTGCCAGCGCATCTGCAAGCGCCTGAGCAGAAGGGGCGTTCCCACCGGGAGCCGCAGTGGTTTTGCGTTCCACCAGGGCCACCGGCAGGATCTGCGGCTCTGGCTGAGCGCCCGGTTCCTGAATTAATGCCACCAGCCGGTTCACGCTGGCTTTGCCCAGGTTTCTGAAATCCTGCTTGATGGTGGTAAGCGGCGGAATAAAGCAGGCGCTGTCTTCGGTGTCGTCATAGCCCACCACGGACACATCCGCCGGCACCGCTAAACCCTGTTCGGCGAGCGCACGCAGCGCCCCAAGCGCCATCTGATCGTTGGCGACGATGATCCCGCCGGGCGCTTTGCCCTCGCGCAGCAGCCGGGAAACCTGTTCGTAGCCTGAAAGTGAGCTCCAGTCGCCTTCCATAACCGCAACCGCTTCCAGTCCGTGGACGCGCAGCGTTTGCTTCCAGCCCTCAAAACGCAGGCGTGCCGAAACGGATGTCAGCGGTCCGTTAAGCAAAGCGATACGCTGATGACCAAGCTTTATAAGGTGTTCAACGCCCAGACGCGCCCCTTCGCAGGGATCGAAAATAATAATGTTGGCGCCCAGTTCCGGGGAGACATCCAGAAACAGCGCTGGCACATTCCCGCAGGCGTTTTGTACCGCCTGAGCCTCTTCGTTTTCGAGCGGAATATTAACAATCAGCCCGTCTACGCGCTGCGAAAGCAGGCTGTTCACCGCGGCTTTACAGGCGGCAAGCCCCGGTTGCTCAACCATGGAGATCACTACGTTGAAGTTCATATCGCCCGCCTGAGTTTTGATGGCGGCAACAATCTGCGAAGGGGCGTGCAGCGAAAGATTGGTGGTGGCAAGGCCAATGGTCTGGCTCAGTTTCCCCGCCAGCTGCTGCGCCACGCGGTTGGGCACGTAATTTAACGCGGCCATCGCCGCCTCAACTTTCAGGCGCGTTTTCTCGGAAACGTGGCTTGCCTGATTGATAACCCTGGACACCGTCTGATAGGAAACATCGGCATATTCCGCCACATCGTAAAGCGTTACTGACTTGGGTTTCATGCCGGGTTTCCTTATCGCTCTTAAAGTCCGGGGCTATTCTACACTTAAACACTTTAGACAGGAGAGCATCATGTACAAACTCTACGGTGCTCCGGGCTGCGGCTCGGCGATTGTCGAAATCATGTTTATTCTCACGGGCGAAGCTTATAAATGGGAAAATGTGGAGGGATTCGAAGATCCTGGTCCGCAGCGCGATGCGCTATTAACGCTCAATCCCCTCGGCCAGGTGCCGACGCTTAAGCTTGATGATGGCTCAGTGATGACGGAAAGCGCGGCTATCGCCCTGATGCTGCTGGATAAGCATCCCCACATGGCACCGCCCGCGGGCACGCCTGAACGCCAGCGTTTTTACCGGCTTCTGGTCTGGTTTGTCGCCAACGTCTATCCCACTTTTACCTACGGTGATAATCCTCCGCGCTGGACGCCAGGCGGCGCCGATGAGCTTCTTGCCAGCACGAACCATTATCGCGAGCAGCTCTACCTTTGGCTGGAGTCTCAGGTGGGAGGCGGGCCGTATATTTTTGGTGAAGCCATCACGCTGCTGGACGCCTATTTTGCGGCAATGATTAGCTGGCGACCACGGCAGGAATGGTTTGCGCAGCATACGCCGAAGCTGTTTGCCATTGCGCAGCAGGTGCGCCAGCGCAAGGAGTTGCAGGAAGCGCTAAGCCGCAACGAGATGCTATGATCGCACCATCGATCATCTGGCGCTGAGGCAATTCTGTATAGTAACCAGACTTACATCGCTTCGGAATTTGTCTATGGCTTTTGACCTGAATGCTTACTTCGCGCGTATTCATTTTATGGGCGATTACGCGCCGGATTTGCATACGCTGCGGCAGCTGCATTTGCTGCAACCCTGCGCCATCCCTTTCGAAAACCTGGACGTCCTGCTGGGACGACGAATTTTGCTCGACGATGAGAGCGTGTTTGAAAAGCTGGTTACGGCCGGGCGAGGCGGTTATTGCTATGAACAAAATGCGTTACTGCGCCGGGCGCTGCTGGAAATAGGTTTCCAGGTTGAAGATTTAGCGGCGCGGGTGCTGATTGCGCGCCCGGAGCGGATGCCTGCCCGCACTCATCGTTTACAACTGGTAACGGTTGCGCAAGAACGCTGGCTGGCGGATGTGGGCTTTGGCGGCAAGACGCTCACCGCCCCGCTGCGTTTTGTACTGGACAGCGAGCAAACCACTCCGCACGGCGTGTACCGCCTGACGCGCCTTGAGGAAGATTACCTGCTTAGCCTGCGCGAAGAAGATGAGTGGTTACCGCTTTACCGTTTCGATTTGCAGCGGCAGTATGCCGTGGATTTCGACGTAGCCAACCATTATGTCGCGACCTGGCCGGAGTCGCATTTTCGCCATCACCTGATGCTTTGCCTGCACGTTTTTGGCGGCAGCACCATCACGCTGAACAACCGTCAGCTTACGGTCGGTGGCAAAAAACAGGAGCTGGCCGGTGCGGCCGCCGTTTATCAGGCGCTGCAATCCCGTTTTGGTCTGCGCCTGGATTCCCCAAAGCACGGTATCGAGGTTGAAACTTTTGCCGCCGCGTTTACTTTACTCAATGCCTGATAAAGACAAAATCACCACCACTACGGAGAAAGCCTGTGCCACATATCACCGTTAAATATTTCCCGCGTGAACTGACAGACGAGCAGAAACAGGCTCTGGCGCAAGAGCTCAGCGACGTTGTTAAAAAGCATTTTAGCTCGAAGGACGCCTCGCTTTCGGTTGCGTTAGTGCCGGTTGAACAAGATCGCTGGAAAGCTGATGTTTACGACACAGAGATAAAGCCCGCGCTCGATACGCTCGCCAAAAAGCCGGGCTATAGCATGTAGTTCTGGTATAACGAGGGAGAATATCCCTCGTCCGGGCATCATTATTTAGCGTAAGCCTGCGCGGCGCGTAAAAAGTTATCCACAAAATCGGTGGATAACTCTGTGGGATTCTATGTAGATCGTTGTACGAGGCCGGAAGATCGGGTGGGTTAACCTTGCCTGGCTGACAAGGAAAGGACATACATGAAAAAACTAGTGATTTTTTTACACGGCGTGGGAAGTTCCGGTGCCGATTTAGAAGGGCTGGGACTTTATTTTCAGCAGGTTATGCCGGAGGTTATTTTTGCTTCACCGAACGGCACTTCACCCTTTGACGGCGGCGATGAGGGTTACCAGTGGTTCAGCGTGACGGGCGTAACGGAACAGTCGCGTCCCGAACGCGTCGTTGAGGCCCGCGCCGCGTTCGATGCCACCATCCACGCTATCTTCAGACAACATAATGTGACGCCGGGTAAAGACCAGGTCATCCTGCTCGGTTTTTCTCAGGGGTCGATTATGGCGCTGGACGCCCTGGTAACGGCGCGTTTCCCTCTGACGGGCGTTGCTGCGTTTTCAGGGCGGCTTTCTTCGCCTCGCCCTTATCAGCCAGCGGCAGATTCTGCTGCGCTACTGATACACGGCATGGACGATCGGGTGATTGCGTGGACGGAAAGCGAAGCTGCCGCCGCTGCGCTAACGGAAGAAGGCGTTGAGGTAGAAACGCTGTTTGAGCCGGGCGTAGTGCACACCATTAGCGCCGAGGGTGTCGCCAGGGCAATGGAGTTTATTATCCGACGCTTTGAGCTGAGCTAAGCCATTTTTTATCCCGGTTTCCGATGTATGCGATTGGTAAACGCTGGCAGCCTGCAACACATTCTGCGGCGACGTATCGCAATTGCTGGGATGACGGCAATGCTATGGGATCGGTTCAGTGATACCTGACCCGCTTAAGCTACTGGCTTGCCAGCGCTTCTAAGCGATCCCGGAAACCGGTGACTGAAATGGCGCGGTTATCGGCACGGTAGCGGTCTTTTGCCGCAGGTGCGGAACTTTGCACGGCAATCAGCTTCCAGCCGCTATCGGTTTTAAGCATCAGGGGAGAGCCGCTGTCGCCCGGCAGCGTATCGCACTGATGCGACAGGACGGTTTTTTGCGCCCAGCCGGTGACCTGGCAATCGGTATGAGTATATAAATCGTCCAGATGATCCTCAGGATAGCCTGACTGCGTGACCTTACGATCCTGCGCTTTCAACGCTTCGGTCAGCGCATCGCGATCGCCTTCAAACAAGGGAAGGGGAGTGATGCCCGAAGGCGGGTTGTGCAGTATCACCAGCCCGAAATCATACGGCGCCGCACCGGGCGGGACAATCCAGCCGTCGCCGTCCGCTTTTAAACGCCGCCCGAGCGAACTCTCTACCCGCCCTTCGATATCATGAATTTCGTAACGCCATTTCCCTTTCATTGAGATGAGGCGTAATGCGACGGCTTTGTCCGCTTTACCGCGTGGAGGCTGCAACAGGCAATGCCCGGCGGTTAAGGCCAGATGCGGTGAAATTAAGGTCGCGGTGCAGAGGTTACCGCTGGCGGTTTCCAGCTGGCCGATGGCATCCCACGGACCGTTAGCGGGATCGTTCACATGGGTGCGGTCATCGTTGCCAAAAAACAACGTTCTTACCTCTGCTGCGTTGTCGTTATCCGCATGTGACAGAGCCGGTAATAAAAATAAAGCGCCTGACAGCAATACAACTCTTTTGTGCATATCACTCTCTGTGGGGCGATTAATTATGATTTTTGTATAAACCCGATGGAATAACTATAGACGGGCCGCGCCGAAAGCGGGAGTAAAAACAGCGTGCTACGCCGCTAAATCCAGAAGCTGAAGGTAATCATGCCGCAGATAATCAGCAGCGAAAGGATGATTTCAAAACCGTAGCGTCGCAACATCATCCGGGCTCCAGAAGTAAACATCCGGCGAGCCGGGTGTACTGAAATACCAGCTTCTATACATCGTGGATACTCTCTTCTGGTCTGCCCCAGACAGTAAAAAATCACGCTTTTTTGCTGTCGGCCATCAAACTAAACACCCGGCGAGCCGGGTGTTTACATTAGGGCTTTTATTTGGGGATAGTCCCGGCAGACTTATGCTGCTGGCTGAGCGGCTGGTTTGGTCGCTGCGTGGGTCGCTTTTTTGTGATGCTTTTTAGCAGCCTGCGCTTTCTGAGCAGGTTGTGCAGCTTCAGTTTTCACTGCTTTTTTGTGATGCTTTTTAGCGGCCTGCGCTTTTTGAGCAGGTTGTGCAGCTTCAGTTTTCACTGCTTTTTTATGATGCTTTTTAGCAGCCTGAGCTTTTTGCTCGGTAGCGGCTTTTTTGTGTTTCTTGTGATGGGTGGTTTTTGCTGGCGCTTTAGCCGGAGCAGCAGCGGTAGCGGCAGGAGCCGGAGTAGCTGTAGTGTCAGCAGCGAAAGCAGCGGAAGACAGACCCATGGCAGCGGCAACAACCAGAGCTAATACTTTATTCATCTCGACATCCTCGAATTTGTTTATGTGTGAACCCCACTGCGGGGCCGTTGAGATGAACTATAGGCCTGCCGTTTAAAAGCTTCAGTGAGTGATTGGTATCGGCGTGTAACGGAATGTACAAAGGGGAAGGGGGAAGGTAAAACGCCGGGAACGCGCGCCCCGGCGCAAGGATTTACAGGTAACGAGCTTCTAAATGTTTACGGAAATACAGCGGGTTAAGATCTTCCCCTGTCGCATTGGCGATAAGCTGCGAAGTGGTGAAACGGCTGCCGTGCTGCCAGATATTCTGGCTTAACCAGTCGAACAACGGCGTGAAGTTTCCTTCTGCAACGTCGCTTTCGAGCTGCGGTAGCGCGCGTTTGGCTGCGTTAAAGAGCTGTGCTGCGTACATTGCGCCCAGCGTGTAGGACGGGAAGTAGCCGAACGCGCCGTCCGTCCAGTGAATATCCTGCATGCAGCCGTTGCGATAGTTATCTTTGGTCGACAGCCCCAGCCAGTGCTGCATTTTCTCGTCCCACAGCGCGGGAATATCCTCCACTTCAATATCGCCTTCAATCAGCGCTCGTTCAATCTCGTAACGCAGCACCACGTGGGCCGGGTAACTTACTTCATCGGCATCCACGCGGATATAACCGCGCTCAACACGCTGGTTAAGCGCAACGAAGTTCTGCACGTCAAAAGCAGGCTGCGCGCCAAAACGAGCAATAATTTTTGGCAACAGCAGCCTGAGGAACGCTGTGCTGCGGCCAAGCTGCATTTCAAAGAACAAACTTTGTGATTCATGAATGGCCGTGGAGCGGGCATGGGCAACCGGCTGTCCCAGCCATTCGCGCGGAAGATTCTGCTCGTAGCGCGCGTGCCCGGTTTCGTGGATCACCCCGAACAGCGAGCTGACCAGATCGTTTTCATCGTAGCGTGTAGTGATACGAACATCTTCTGGCACGCCGCCGCAGAAGGGATGCGCGCTTACGTCCAGACGCCCGCCGTCAAAATCGAAACCAAGCAGCTGCATGATTTCCAGGCCAAGCTCGCGCTGGGTCCCGGTAGCAAAAGGGCCAACGGGCGTTATCATCGACCGTTGGGATTGTTTAGCCACCACTTTTTGCAGCAGGTCAGGCAGCCAGGTGCGCAGGTCACCAAACAGCACGTCGAGTTTTGCGCTCGTCATGCCCGGCTCGTAAAGATCGAGCAGCGCGTCGTAGCGCGATTTGCCTTTGGCTTCAGCTCGCAGCCTGGCTTCTTCACGGCTAACGCGAACGACCTCTTTTAAATTGGTTGCAAAGCCCTGCCAGTCGTTAGCCGGACGCTGTGTCCGCCAGCCGTGTTCGCAGCGGGTGCCCACCAGAGACTTTTCTTCCACCAGAGATTCCGGCAGCAGCACGGCTTCCTGGTACCGGCGAGTCATTTCACGAAGGTTGGCGCGCTCAACGTCATTCAGATCTTCCTGAGCGGCGGCCTGCAGCAAAGTGGCAATTTTTTTATCGGTCAGAATCTGGTGCTGTAGCACGCTCAGTTCGGCCAGCGCTTCACCGCGCGCGGCGCTGCCCTTTGGCGGCATGTAGGTGAACATATCCCATCCGGCGATGGCAGAGAGGTGTCCGAAGCGGGACAGGCGCTGGAAGGTGCGGGTAAGATGGTTATAGTTTTGCTTTTCCATAGAGCCTCGTGAATGTTATTAACGCAGCGAAAATAGCAAAAAGCGTTAATAAAAACGAGGCCCGCTGGCGGTTAGCGTGCGCGCTGATGCAGGCGGCGGCCGACCAGTAACGCGATTACCAGCAATGCGCCGATAAAAGCGGCGACGCCATACCAGCCGAACCGATGCCAGAACACGCCTCCCAGCGTACCCGCGATGCTTGAACCGAGGTAATAGCTGAACAGATAAAGAGAAGATGCCTGGCCTCTGGCGCGTTTCGCGCGTGGCCCAATCCAGCTGCTGGCAACGGAGTGCGCCGCAAAGAAACCGGCGGAGAACAGCAGCATGCCGACGAAAATTATCATTAGCGGTGCGAACAGAGTTAACGCCAGGCCCAGCAGCATAATGCCGGTGGAGAAAATCATGACCGGGCCGCGGCCAAACTTTGTCGTCATCGCACCGGCTTTTGGTGAGCTCCAGGTGCCGGTTAAATAAGCGACTGAAAGCAGACCCACCACCGCCTGGCTTAAGAACCACGGCGCTTCCATCAGGCGGTAGCCGATGTAGTTAAACAGCGTGACGAACGCGCCCATCAACAGGAAACCTTCGGCGAACAGCAGCGGCAGGCCCTGGTCACGCCAGTGCAGACGGAAATTAATAAACAGCGTTTTAGGGCGCAGTGAAGAAGGACGGAAGTGTCGGGATGCGGGCAGGATCTTCCAGAACATCAGCGCAGACGCCAGCGCAAAACAGCCAATCGCCGCAACCGCAATACGCCAGTTAAAGAAGTCGGTTATCACCGCGCTTAACAGGCGGCCGCTCATGCCGCCGATGGAGTTCCCGCTAATGTACAGCCCCATAGAAAAGGCCACGAAGCTTGGGTGGATCTCTTCGCTGAGGTAAGTCATGCCGACGGCGGCGACGCCGCTCAGAGAAAGACCAATCAGGGCTCGCATAATCAGGATGCCGTGCCAGCTCGTCATCATTGTGGAAAGCAGCGTGCAGCAGGAGGCGAGCACTAAAGCCGTAACCATCACCGGCTTACGCCCAATGGCATCGGAAAGCGGCCCGGTAAACAATAAGCCGATGGCGAGCATGGCAGTGGATATCGACAGGGAAATACTGCTGCTGGCGGGGGAGACGCCGAATTCATGCGAGAGCACCGGCAAAATGGGCTGCACGCAGTAAAGCAGCGCAAACGTGGCCAGACCGGCGGAGAAAAGCGCCAGGGTAACGCGCATAAACTGGGATGTGCCGCGTTTGATGTAAATTGCTGATGCAGGCGTGGCAGAAATGTGTTCGTCAACGTCGTTTGCCGGGGCGGCGCTAACGGAGGATGTACGGCTCAAAATCAATCCTTAGGGAAAGTCAGGACACTTAACGTCTTCCTGACAGAGTAGAAAAAGGTGAATATTCTGTCTAATATATTAATAATCTTAATTGATATGTTTAAAATATGAATATCGAACTGCGTCATTTGCGCTATTTCGTGGCGGTGGCAGAAGAACTGCATTTTGGACGCGCCGCCGCGCGGCTGCGTATCTCCCAGCCTCCTTTAAGTCAGCAAATTCAGATCCTCGAACAGCAGATTGGCGCCAGGCTGCTGGCGCGCACCAACCGCAGCGTGAATCTCACGGCGGCAGGGCAGCAGTTTTTGACCGATGCGCGCCAGATTCTGGGGCAGGTTGAAGCGGCGGCGGCACGCGCCGAACGCCTGCATCATGGGGAAACGGGGGAATTACGCATAGGTTTTACCTCCTCCGCGCCGTTTATTAAGAGCGTCTCTGACAGCCTTTCAACCTTCAGAAAACGTTACCCGGACGTGCATATCCAGATGCGCGAAATCAATACGCGCCAGCAAATTACGCCGCTTAACGACGGCGAGCTGGAGCTGGGATTAATGCGCAATACGCGCCTGCCGGATACGCTGGCATGGAAACTGGTGCTGCGCGAGCCTTTGCGGGCGATAGTGCACCGCGATCATCCTCTGGCCGCTTATGCATCCATTTCTCTTCACGACCTGGCACACGAACCCTTCGTGTTCTTTGATCCGCACGTGGGAACCGGTCTGTATGACGAGATCCTTGGCCTGCTGCATCGCTTCAACATTTCGCCCTATATCACCCAGGAAGTGGGGGAGGCGATGACGATTATCGGCCTGGTTTCGGCGGGGCTTGGGGTATCCATTTTGCCTGCTTCGTTTCAGCGTGTACGGCTAAGCGACGTGGTGTGGTTACCGTTGCAGGAGCAGGAGGCTCAGTCGGAAATGTGGCTGGTGTGGCCAAAACATCGTGAGCTTTCAGGGGCCGCACTTCGCATCAGCGCGCTGTTAACCGAGGCGACTTCTGTGCCAGAATAAGCGCAAATCCGGGATATTATGTGCGTTAAATCACAACCCTACGTAAATATTTGACTACCCCGCCTGAAGTGTTTCACCATAGCCCACAGTTTATTTCGAAGCGCGAAAATAAAGGGAGTACTACGTGGTTGCTGATAGCCAACCGGGCCATATCGATCAGATTAAGCAAACGAATGCAGGCGTGGTTTACCGCCTCATTGATAGCCATGGCCCGGTATCGCGTATCGATCTTTCTCGTCTGGCACAGCTTGCGCCAGCCAGCATCACCAAAATTGTGCGCGAGATGCTCGAAGCGCATCTGGTGCAGGAGACGGAAATTCAGGATCCCGGCAGCCGCGGTCGTCCGGCGGTGGGATTAATGCTTGAAACAGAAGCCTGGCATTATCTTTCGGTGCGCATCAACCGCGGCGAGATTTCGCTTGGCCTGCACGATCTCAGCAGCCAGCTGATCGTCGAAGATACCGTTTCACTCCCGGTTACCGACCCGAAACCGCTGCTTGAACGCGTTATTAGCCAGGTGGACCAGTTTTTTATCCGCCATCAGCACAAACTTGAACGTCTGACCGCCATTGCCATTACCCTGCCGGGCATTATCGATACGGTACGCGGGATTGTTCACCGTATGCCGTTTTATGATGTCTGCGATATGCCACTGGGCGAAATGCTGGAAAACCATACCGGTGTCCCGGTATTTATCCAGCACGATATCAGCGCGTGGACGATGGCTGAGGGGCTGTTTGGCGCTTCCCGTGGCGCGCGCGATGTCATTCAGGTTGTTATTGACCATAACGTGGGCGCTGGCGTTATCACCGATGGCCGTCTGCTACACGCGGGCAGCAGTAGCCTGGTAGAGATTGGCCACACGCAGGTCGATCCTTACGGCAAGCGGTGCTACTGTGGAAATCACGGCTGCCTGGAAACTATCGCCAGTATAGAAAGCGTGCTGGAGCTGGCCCAGCTGCGTATGAACCAGTCCATGGGATCGATGCTGCATGAACAACCCCTGACGGTAGAGTCGCTTTGCGATGCCGCCCTGCAGGGCGATCTTCTCGCCAAAGATATTATCCTCGGCGTTGGCGTCAACGTAGGGCGTATTCTCGCCATCATGGTGAATTTGTTTAACCCACAAAAGATCCTGATAGGTTCGCCGCTCAATCGCGCAGCGGATATTCTTCATCCGGCTATTACAAGCTGCATCCGCCAGCAGGCTTTACCCGCATACAGCCAGCACATGATTGTCGAAAGCACCCAGTACAACCACCGAGGGACGATGGCGGGAGCGGCGCTGGTAAAAGATGCCATGTATAACGGTTCTTTACTGATTCGCCTGCTGCAGGGATAATCATTTTCATTGATCCACTAAAAATTGCGCTATCTCAATCTGGTCCATCCTCTCTTCTTTTAGACTTCCGGAACTGAATTATTCAAGTTTTTAACGAGTTTTGCGTATTACCCCGGGAGTCAGCATGCTTAAGCGTTTCTTTATCACAGGCACCGATACGGCAGTCGGCAAGACGGTGGTATCCCGCGCCTTGCTGCAGGCGCTGGCCGCCAGCGGAAAATGTGTTGCCGGCTATAAGCCCGTCGCCAAAGGGTGCAAAGAAACGCCGGACGGTTTGCGTAATAAAGACGCGCTGGTGCTGCAAAGCGTTTCATCGCTGACGCTGCCTTATGAGGCAATTAACCCCATCGCCCTGAGTGAAGATGAAAGCAGCGTAAATCACAGTTGCCCAATCAACTACGGCTTGCTGTCCGATGGTCTGTCATGTCTGGCAGCACAGACCGATTACGTGGTGGTTGAAGGGACGGGCGGCTGGCGCAGCCTGATGAACGATCTTCGTCCACTGTCCGAATGGGTGGTTCAGGAACAACTGCCCGTGTTGCTGGTGGTGGGTATTCAGGAAGGCTGTATCAACCATGCGTTACTGACCGCGCAGGCCATTGCTAACGACGGTCTGCCGCTGGTGGGATGGGTAGCGAACCGCATAAATCCCTGTCTTGCCCATTACGCTGAGATTATTGATGTACTGCGTAAAAAACTGCCCGGGCCGCTAGTGGGCGAACTGCCGTATCTCCCCCGCGCAGAGCAGCGTGAGCTTGCACAATACATCAATTTGTTCATGCTCAACGGCGCTTTATCGGCAGAACGGGTGCAGGCGTAAACGACCACGCCGGAGAATGAAGATCCTGCGGGTGAAGGCAGCAAAATCCGCAATTACGGCTCGCTGTTTATCGGCCAGAATGCCAGCGTTGTGTTCTCAGATAAATGCTGCGGAACCAACCACACGCTGCCGACGATGGCCGCAGCGCGTTATGCCGGCGGCCTGTGGGTTGAAGATTTGCACCCATCAGTGGATTGACGATCGTGGCATTGCGGCCGTTGCTGAGCCTGCCGTTCGCCAGAGCCGCACGGAGGGGATGCAGGCGCATCGTCGCGCCGCGGAGATTCGTTTACGCCCGGAGGAAATTGACGAGATTACCAGCGGCAAGCGGGATTAACTTTTACTCCCTCTCCTGGAATAGAGGGCCGGGGAAAGGGCGACCGGGACTGATAGCAACATAGTGTTCAGGCGTCACCTTTCCCCCTCGTCCTGACCCTCTCTTCCTCAAGGGCGGAGAGGGTATCGTATTTGCCAGTTTAAGGTTGATGAATATTCAGCACGCGGCGCGTTTTACCCGAGCTGAGATAGTCGGCAATATAATCCTGCGAAATCTCACCGCTGTAACGTCCTTCTTCATCGGTAATCGGCATCCAGACCATGTTGTGCTCGTAGAGCTTCGACAGCACGATACGCAGGTTTTCCTCCGCACGCCCGGTAATGCGGAACGGATGCAGCATGTCTGCACAGACTCCCGTCGCGCCACGCGCTTCCCGGCGTTTCACAAAGCCCAGCGGCTTACCCGCGCTGTCCACTACCGTAATCGAACGCATATCGTTGTCGTCCATGGTGGCAAAAGCCTCCGGAAGCGGAGTCGATTCACGCGCCGTAACGGTCGGTTGCTGATCCGTAACGTCGCCAGCCTGCACCAGCAGTAGACGCTTAAGCGTGCGGTCCTGGCCGACAAACGAGCCGACAAATTCATTGGCCGGTTTCGCCAGCAGCTCATCAGGGCTTGCGCACTGGATAATTTTCCCCTGGCGGAAGACGGCGATACGGTCGCCCAGCTTCAGCGCCTCATCGATATCATGGCTGACCAGCATCACGGTTTTCTTCAGCTGGCGCTGCATCTCCAGAAATTCGTTCTGGATAACTTCACGGTTAATCGGGTCAACGGCGCCAAAAGGTTCATCCATCAGCAGCACCGGCGGATCGGCAGCCAGCGCGCGAATGACGCCGATACGCTGCTGCTGCCCGCCGGACAGTTCACGCGGGTAGCGGTGCATGTATTTGGTCGGGTCCAGCGCGACCATGCTCATCAGCTCGGCGGCGCGCGCTTTGCAGCGGGCCTTTTCCCAGCCCAGCATGCGCGGCACAACCGTAATATTCTCTTCAATCGTCATGTTCGGAAACAGGCCGATCTGCTGAATAACGTAGCCGATGTTGCGGCGCAGCGTCACGGTGTCCAGCTCGTTGGTGTTTTTGCCGTTAATCAGAATATTGCCGCCGCTTGGGGCAATCAGACGGTTAATCATCTTAAGCGTGGTGGTTTTTCCGCAGCCGGAAGGGCCGAGCAGCACGCACATTTCGCCTTCGGGTACGTTCAGGCTGACGTTATCAACCGCGTTAAAAGTCTGTCCGTTTTTCTGCGCGAACTGTTTGGTGAGGTTTTCCAGTTTTATCATTATCGAATCCCCTTCGGTGTCAGTACCAGTTGCAGACGATGCAGCAGCCAGTCCAGTACAATCGCTAAAACACAAATCATGACGGCGCCGGCAATCAGCATGCGAATGTCGCTGCCGCCGATACCATTAAGTAACAGCAGACCCAGGCCGCCTGCGCCGATGACGGCGGCGATAGCCATGACGCCAATATTCATCACTACCGCGGTACGGATACCGCCAAAAATTACCGGCAGCGCCATTGGAATTTCAACCCAGCGCAGACGCTGCCAGAAGGTCATGCCGATACCGCGTCCCGCTTCACGCAGCCCCGGTGGAATGCTGTCCAGCGCGGTGTGCGTGTTGCGCACAATCGGCAGCAGGGAATAGAGAAACACGGCCGTGACGGCCGGCATAACGCCAATCCCCTGGCCCACCATGGAAAACAGCGGGATCATCAGGCCAAACAGCGCGATGGACGGAATAGTCAGCACGATAGTGGCGATACCCAGTATCGGCGTCGCCAGCCATTTATGGCGAACGATTAAAATGCCAAGCGGCACGCCGATAATAATGGCCAGCCCAACCGCCATCAGTACCAGCCACAGATGCTGTAGGGTCAGGCTGCCGAGATAACCGGCGTTATCAATCATGTAATGCAACGTGTCCATGATGCCTCCTTAGAGCAAGCCTTTTTGCTGCAGGAATTCGCGGGCGACCTGCTGCGGGGATTCATGGTCGATATCCACCTTCGCGTTCAGGGAGGAGATCACGTCGTTATTCAGCAGGCCGGTGAGGGTATTCATTGCCTCTTCCAGCCCCGGATTGGCGGCCAGCGTCTCTTTACGCACTACGGGCGTGACCGCATAGCTTGGGAAAAAGCCCTTATCGTCTTCCAGCACTTTTAAATCGAAGCCTTTGACTCGTCCGTCAGTGGTGTAAACCAGGCCCGCGTCGACAAACCCATCGCGCACCGCGTTATACACAAGGCCGGGGTCCATCTGGCGAATCTGCGGTCTGTCCAGCGGCATATTGTAGGCTTCCTGCAGGGGTTTCATTCCGTCACTTCGCCCGGAGAATTCCAGATCCAGACCTAACATCCAGTTCTTCTTCGGCTCGGTCTGGCGAATGTGCTCAATTTTTTCCGCCAGCTCCGACATGGTATTGATGTTCTCTTCCTCGGCACGCTTACGCTGCATCGCAAAGGCGTAGGTGTTGTTCATATCCGCAGGCTTAAGCCACACCAGACCCAGCTTCGCATCCAGTTTTTTCACCGTTTCGTAGGACTCCTGCGGCGTCATACGCTTATTGATATGGTTGTAAATAATCAGTGACGTGCCGGTATATTCCCAGGTCATATCGATTTGTTTATTGACCATCGCGTTGCGGGAAATCACCGCGGCAATATTCGTCTTTGGGGTTATCTGAAAGCCTTTTTTGCGCAAATACTGTGTGGTCATGGCCGAGAGAATATGCTGCTCGGTAAAACCTTTGGTGGCAAACACGATAGGCTCTGCCCGAGCCGTGCCAGCCAGCACAGTCGTGACGGCAAAGGCGGCCAGCAGATATTTAAACGGTTTCATACAACGCTCCTTATTATTGTTATTTCGCGGTGTGCGGGCTTAAAACCCGACCCAGTCCGGCTAAGGCCATATCAAGGAACAGAGCAAACAGCGCGGTCGCCGCCGCGCCCAGAATCAGCGTCGGGAAGTCATTTAAATAGATGCCCGGGAAGATAAGCTCACCGTAGCTGCTGGCCCCAATCAGGAACGCAAGCGGCGCGGTACCGACGTTTATGGCGGTGGCGATGCGAATACCGGAAAGGATAACCGGCCAGGCGTTAGGAAATTCTACCTGGCACAGACGCTGCCATTTAGTCATGCCGATGCCGTTTGCTGCTTCAATCAACGAAGCGGGCACGCCGCACAGCCCGGCATAGGTGTTACGCACAATTGGCAGAAGAGATGCCAGGAACAGGGCGATAATGGCCGGTTTGTCGCCAATGCCGATAATCACCATTGCCAGCGCCAGCACGGCCAGCGGCGGCAGCGTATTGCCCACGTTAAAAATTTGCATGACGTATTCAGCCCAGCGACGAGCGGCCGGACGGCTCAGCAGGATGCCGCTCGGAATACCGACCAGTAACGCCAGCGCCATAGAACTGAAGACCAGGATCAGATGCTGTTGCCCGAGATAAAATAAATCGACCTGGCGTGCCTTAATGGTTTCTGGCCCGATACTCCAGACCAGCAGTCCGAGCACCACAACCAGCGCCAGAGCGCCCCAAAGGGTACGTTTTATAAAGGATGCGTTTTGCATTGCGGTGTGTCTCCCTGTTGCACGCTTTATAGCCACCAGCAGGTGGCCTGTTGTTATGCCTTGTGTCGGCAGGGTGTTAAAAGCTATAGCAACGTCGCGGGAATGCTTCCAGTCGGGGTAATGATTGTGTGACTAATGATTTATAGGCTGAATGCCAGACTGGCCCTTGCGCCGCCTCGTTTGCAGGCGCAACGTAAAGAATCGTCTTAAAAAGGTTAACGCTTGGTTACGGTGTAACTTTCAGGGGCTGGAGGGCGGGGTAAATCACAGGGCGGATGCGCGGCTGCGCTATCCACCCCACGCAGATCCTTAGTAATAAAGCTCTTTTCTGGTGACCGGAACCAGCAATGCTTCGCGCCAGCCTGCGAGCGTCAGACGGGTGAAGTCGCCCAGCCCCTGATAGAACGGATGAACGGCTTTCTCGCTAAACAACTCGAGGAAGCGCCCGGCCCAGGGCAGAAGATGCCAGGCGAGCAGTTCGTCGACACGTTGCTGATGACCTCGTTCCGCAAGCCATGCGGCCAGCATTAATAATGTACCGATATGATCCTCCGGCTCGTTTTGCTCAAGCTGATGGGCGATGCCGTTCTCACGCATCCACTGGCGCAGCTCCAGCATGGAATCACCGAACAATACGTTTTCTTTATCAAGATAGACGGAACCCCAGGGAGCGGCAGGCAAGGCGTATGGCCCAATAAACAACCTTTGATAGGCTTCGCTAAGCGGTTCCCGAGCATACTCAAGACCTTCTGCCATGCGCTGCGCTATTTCGGCCAGCGCAGGGGATTGCACCGGCCACTGTTCAGCCCATGAAGGGTCCGCAAGGGCGGTATAAAGCGGCGCAGCAGCCTGGTTTTGCGGATGCTGCCGGTACAGAACGCCCAGCACACGACCGGTCAGGGCAATTGCCGCCAGCCTTTGGGAATGATTAGATAACATCTTTCTACCTTGTTTAACACTGACAAAAGCTACGCGGGTTTCCCCGCGCATTTTATTTTAACCCGCAACCGCCATGCCGACGGTCATATGCAGGCCATAGAAGATACCGCGACCAATCAACTCACCGGTCACCACCAGCAGAAAGCCAACCAGCAAAGCGAGAGTTTTAGGCGGCGTGCGGCGAACCAGAGGGCAAACCCAGCAGCCCAGACCCAGCGCCAGCAGCGCCATACGCCAGACCTGGAGAGAGGCATAATCCGGCAGCAAGGCGGTGGCCTGCTGAACGGAGCTATAAATACCCGCCAGGCTAAATGCTTGCAGGATAGCCAGGCTTATCGCGGCAAACAGCGCCAGCACGCTAAGCGTTGCCAGCTTCGCACTGTTGAGCGGAAAGCTGGCAACGCGCAGTAAAAGCGCCCCCAGCAGCGGACCACCCAGCAAAACGGTCAGGAAAAAGCCCAGCGTTGTATAGCCGTTGTACCAGGTCGGAACGGTAGCAATCTGGTAAACGCGCGTCATGGCCAGCACGAAGCCCAGACCCAGCGCCATCGTCAGCAGCAGCCAGATTTTACCGAGCGTGGCAGGCATTTTTTTCATTATGGCTACCAGCCACCAGAATCCACCCACGGCAAAGAACAGCGAGCCGCTGGCGATTTCGTTGCTCAGGGAAGAATGCCCGATGCGGTTAAGCGAGTTAAACGCGCGCAGCGGCGAGCCGAGGTGCATAACCGAAGCGAGAAACGCAACGCCCATTAGCACCCACAGAAAGAACATCGCCCGGACGATTTTGTTTTGCAGTTCGCTGTTGTTGCTCGCCGATAGCCATGCCAGGCCCATAACGATTACGCCGCCTGTAACGCACTGCCCAAGCACGGTAAATAAAACCAGCGGCCATTCATGCCATCCGTTACCCATCTCATACCTCCTTCGGGTTGGCCAGATAGCCGGTTTTATCCCCGCAGGGACGGCTGTTGGCGTTGGGTTTAATGACGATATTAGGTTTGGTGAAATGCGCGGACGGCAGCGGGGCGATGGCCGCCTGCCTGCCATACTTTTTGCGCAGCTCGTCAATCGGCGCCATATCCAGCGCGCGCAGCGGACAGGACTCGACGCAGACGGGCTTTTTGCCATCGGCAATGCGGTCATAGCAGCCGTCGCACTTGGTCATATGGCCTTTTTCCGCGTTGTACTGCGGCGCGCCGTACGGGCAGGCCATATGGCAGTAGCGGCAACCGATACACACGTCTTCGTTGACCACCACAAAACCGTCTTCGCGCTTGTGCATCGCGCCGCTCGGACAGACTTTGGTACACGCCGGGTCTTCGCAGTGGTTACAGGCAATCGACAGGTAGTAGGCGAATACGTTCTGCTGATAAACGCCGTTGTCTTCCGTCCAGTCGCCGCCCGCATATTCATAGATGCGGCGGAAGCTGACGTCCGGCCCTAAGTTTTTGTAGTCCTTGCAGGCCAGCTCGCAGGTTTTGCAGCCGGTGCAGCGACCCGAATCAATATAAAAGCCATATTGCGTAGTCATCAGCTATCCCTTACGCCTTTTTGATTTCGACCAGATTGGTGTGTTGTGGATTGCCTTTTGCCAACGGCGAAGGGCGTTGTGTGGTGAGCGTGTTCATACAGGAACCATGATCGATACGATCGCCGGTCATATTGGCATCATGCCAGGCGCCCTGGCCCATTGCCGCAACGCCAGGCATAATGCGCGGCGTGACCTTTGCTTCCACGCGTAGTTCACCGCGTCCGTTAAGCACGCTGACCAGATCGCCATTGGCGATACCGCGTTTTTGCGCATCAATCGGGTTAATCCACACTTCCTGGCGGCAGGCGGCCTTGAGCACGTCGATGTTGCCGTAGCTTGAGTGGGTACGGGCTTTGAAGTGGAAACCAAACATTTGCAGCGGATACGTGCTGCGTTCGGGCGCGTCCCAGCCCTCAAAGGTGGAGGCGTAAACGGGCAGCGGGCTGATGGTTTCGTCTTTTTCCAGCTCCCAGCTTGCGGCAATCTCAGCCAGATTTGCGGAATAAATTTCAATCTTGCCGGAAGGTGTTTTGAGCGGATTATTCTCGGGGTCTTCACGGAACGCTTTATAAGCCACAAAGTGACCGTTCGGATCTTTACGCTTGTAGATACCCATAGCGCGCAGCTCTTCATAAGAGGGCAGCGCGGGATCTCTGGCGAGCATTTTGGCATACAGATATTTGAGCCACTCTTCCTGCGTGCGGCCTTCGGTAAATTTCTGATAAACATCCTGGCCCAGACGGCGCGCCACTTCGCTGGTAATCCAGTAAATTGGCCTGCGTTCGAACTTCGCTTCGGTGGCGGGCTGGATGAAAATCAGATAGCCCATATTCCCGGCGTAATCGTTCGGGATAATGTCTTCCTGCTCAACGGTCATTAAATCCGGCAGCAGAATATCGGCGTATTTTGCCGAGGAGGTCATGAAGTTTTCAATGACGACAATCATCTCGCACTTGTCGTCATCCTGTAAGATATCGTGGGTTTTGTTGATATCGGAATGCTGGTTGGTGATGGTGTTGCCCGCATAGTTCCAGATGAACTTAATCGGCACCTCCAGTTTCTCTTTGCCGCGCACGCCGTCGCGTTTGGCGGTCATGGACGGGCCGCGCGCAATGGCATCGGTCCAGCTAAAGCAGGAGATCTGGGTTTTAACCGGATTCTCCAGTACCGGCATACGTTCGATGGTGATGGTATAAGTAGATTCGCGCGCGCCGCTGTTGCCGCCGTTGATACCCACGTTGCCGGTCAGAATCGGCAGCATGGCAATGGCGCGGGAGGTCAGCTCGCCGTTAGCCTGGCGCTGCGGTCCCCAACCTTGGGCGATATAAGCTGGTTTAGCTGTACCAATTTCCCGAGCCAGCTTGATGATGCGATCGACCGGGATGCCGGTGATAGCCGACGCCCACCGCGGCGTTTTTTCCACGCCGTCCTCGCCCTGACCAAGGATATAGGCTTTGTAATGCCCGTTGGCAGGCGCGCCCTCCGGCAGGGTTTTCTCATCGTAACCGACGCAATATTTATCCAGGAACGGCTGGTCGACCAGCTGCTCGCTTATTAATACATGCGCGATACCGGCAACCAGCGCGGCGTCTGTGCCGGGGCGAATGGGGATCCACTCATCTTCACGGCCCGCAGCGGTATCGGTATAGCGAGGATCGATAACGATCATGCGGGCGTTGGAACGTTCACGCGCCTGTTCCAGATAATAAGTTATCCCGCCGCCGCTCATGCGGGTTTCGGCCGGGTTGTTGCCAAACAGCACGACAAGTTTGCTGTTTTCAATATCTGACGTGCTGTTACCGTCGTTGCTGCCGTAGGTGTATGGCATCGCGCAGGAAATTTGCGCGGTGCTGTAGGTGCCGTAATGGCTCAGGAAACCGCCGTAGCAGTTCATCAGACGGGCAACTAATGAAGCATAGGGCGAGGAGCGCGTGATATTGCCGCCCACGATCCCGGAGGTGTAATTAATGTATACGGCTTCGTTACCGTATTTTTCGACGGTGCTTTTGAGGCTTTTGGCGATGGTATCAAGCGCTTCGTCCCATGAAATGCGCTCGAATTTGCCTTCGCCGCGACGGCCAACGCGCTTCATTGGATAGTTCAGACGTTCAGGATGATTGATGCGGCGGCGAATAGAGCGTCCGCGCAGGCACGCACGCACCTGATGCTCGCCATAAATGTCGTGACCGGTGTTATCGGTTTCGACCCAATAGACTTCGTTATCGCGCACGTGAAGACGCAGGGCGCAGCGGCTGCCGCAGTTTACGGAACACGCTCCCCAGACGACTTTATCGGCGGACGGCTCAAGCGCGCCACCGACAGCAACGGCGGCGGCTTTCAGGCCAAAGGGAAGAGAAATTCCGCCGGCGGCCAGGGCCAGGCTTCCCAGTGCGGTAGACTTTACTAAAGATCGGCGGCTGATCCCGGCCGGGTTATTAAGGTTCGACATAGCTTACTCCATGGCTTATATCCCCTGACGGGAGCGCCATTTTTGGGTTTTATGTTGGGCTTTTATGCAGTGAAGGGATACGTATCGTCTTATTCATTACCAGACAAATAATACCTTCTGGGCGTAATTTTACTTATTTGGGAGTAGGCGTTATTAATACGCATCAATAATGGCGTGATAAGCGAAGGGAAATATTGACAGGTGACGGGGCGCGCAGGGCGCCCCGTAGGTTACTGCTGCTGTTCGTTTTGCGGAGCGTCTTGCGTGGCGGTGTTGCTGGCCGCTTCATTTCCGCTGCTGGTGCGGCTATAAAGAATTTTCTGCGTATCGTTACCGCAATGTCCCACAACCTGTGCATCTGGTTTATCAGCCTGATCGTTGGGCACAATCGTCAGCGTAAAACCCGACTCGGGCACACCATTGTTGACGATCTTTTGCTCAATGTCGGCCTTAACTTTATCGCATGAGGTCTGCGCTGCCAGCACCGGCGCGGAGGCCGTCAGCAGGAGCGCGGCTACCCAGACAGATCGTTTCATCGTCTCTTCCTTATGTTGAGGATGTTTACTAAGAATAGTACTTCTGGTGTAAACAGCTGTATTTGCTTATATCATGTCAGAACATTTGCAGAAGGGAACAGAACTAACGTGAAGAAAATCATTATCCTTAGCGCGCTGGCGGCGTTCCTTACCGGGTGTGATAACCAGGAGACGCCGCAGGCTTATACGCCGGAAATGGCCAGCTTCTCCAACGAGTTTGATTTCGATCCGCTGCGCGGCCCGGTGAAAGATTTTAGCCAGACGCTGATGAATGAGAAGGGCGAGGTGGTGAAACGCGTTGCGGGTTCCGTGTCGTCCGAAGGGTGTTTTGACACGCTTGAGTTTCATGATATTGAGGCCAACACCGGCGCGACGCTGATCCTTGACGCCAATTATTATCTGGATGCGCTAAGCCGCGAAAAACGCATCAAGCTACAGGGCAAATGCCAGTTAGCGGAGCTGCCTGCGGCGGCGGTAACTTACGATACCGATGATAACGGCTTTGTGGTGAAGGCGCGCGGTAAAGACGTTACGGTCGAATACCATTATGACGCAGAAGGCTATCCGACAGACCAGACCACAACGGCGAAAGCGTCGACGCTTGCGGTGACCACGAAAACCGGTGCCGACAAAAAGAAAAAGCTCGATTACACGGCGGTCAGTACCTTAAACGGTAAGCCGGTGGCGAAGACCGTGCAAGACTGTGATTACGACGCGCATTTTAATCCCGTGTCTTGCAGGCTAAACGTTACGGACGACAGCGTCACTCCACCGGCCACCACGCATTACGTTATCAAAAACACTATCGATTATTACTGATGACATTTGCGGGGGACATATTCCCTGCAACAGCTTCGTTCTATTAAGGCTTCTGCCTGAGAAGCCTTATCGGGCTGCTGCGGAGATTACGGCGCTACCACGCGGCCGGTACGACGATCCAGACAGCGCAGGGTGTTTGGCTCCCAGTAAGCGTTAAGGTTGGCGCTTTGCTGGCAATTGTCGCGGGCATCGAAAGCCACATCGTCTTTATCCCACTCTTTTTCCACGCGCTTATTCACTTTGTGGCGCAGAGAGCGCGTATCATTCCATTGCTCTTTTTCCATCGCGGCGTTCTGGCGAGTTTGCGCGTTGTCGCCGGACTCGATAATCAGCTTGTTTGTTTCAGCATGAGCCGGCTGGGTTAAAGCGAACGCGCTCAGCAGTAACGCCAGAGGCCAAAGAGCCTGCGTAAGACGTTTGTGAAGGATTGTGTTCATTGCTGTTTCCTTTTAGGGTGAGGCACGACTTCAACTGTACTATCGTGAACCGGGTGCGCCATTAGGTGCGCCTTTTAGTCACTATTATCCCCGATATAGTTCAATATGATCAAAACAACCTTACTATTTTTTGCTACCGCACTTGCTGAAATAATCGGCTGTTTTTTACCCTGGCTTTGGCTTAAACGTAGTGGTTCGCCGTTACTGTTATTGCCAGCGGCATGTTCACTGGCGATGTTCGTCTGGCTTTTGACGCTTCATCCTGCCGCCAGCGGCCGTGTCTATGCGGCTTACGGCGGAGTTTATGTTGTTACCGCGCTGCTTTGGCTGCGCATTGTGGACGGCGTTAAGCTCAGCGCCTATGACTGGATGGGCGCCGCCGTCGCGTTCTGCGGCATGCTGATCATCGTTGCCGGTTGGGGAAGAACGTAGGTTCCCTTATTAACTTTCCGCGTCGTGTATGTTGCCTGTTTGTAAAATCATCTAATGAAAAATGTGATAAAGGCCAATAAAAGGGTCTGACTAAGCTTGTATGGTAGTCTGGTGGGGCGGAGTTGTGAAATAACCGGGTGAATAGTAGTTATTTAAGACGAAAGTTATGCACAAACAACCGGGCGATAAATCACATTTGCGCATCGCGTCAAATAAAAATGCCAGAAGCTGGCCGTATGAAACGGCTTCTCTGGCGCTGGCGCTTTTCGAAGACGGCACGCAGTACCCGGCCCTGGCAAAGGTTGCCTTCATTGATTAACGATTAACTTGCAAAGGAAATCTAAATGGAAACAGGCGATTCACTTACTGCTTCGGCCCTCCGGCAAAAGCCTGCGCGAATACGAAAAATTCAGCTAGTCACGCTGACGCTGCTATTTATTGCGGGCATCGTAAATTTCTTAGACAGATCTTCCCTGAGCGTTGCCAGCGAGGCCATTCGCGGCGAGCTTGGGCTTTCGGCAACGGAATTAGGGGTTTTACTCTCGGCTTTCTCGCTTTCTTATGGCTTTGCACAACTTCCTTCAGGTCTGTTAATCGATCGCTTTGGTTCACGTCTGGTGTTAGGCGGCGGCCTGATCCTGTGGTCATTGATGCAGGCACTGACCGGCATCGTGAATTCCTTTAGCCATTTTATTTTATTGCGCATCGGGTTAGGTATCGGTGAAGCACCCTTTATGCCTGCCGGGGTGAAATCCATTACCGACTGGTACGTTGCAAAAGAGCGCGGTAAGGCGTTAGGTATTTTTAATTCTTCGACGGTGCTGGGGCAGGCCATTGCTCCGCCCGCGTTAGTATTGATGCAGATAGCCTGGGGCTGGCGCACGATGTTTGTGGTCATTGGCCTTGCGGGCATACTCGTCGGCGTGTGCTGGTACGTCTGGTATCGTAACCGTGACAAATTTGCGTTGCAGAAAGACGAGCAGCACTACCTGGCGACACCGTCTGTTCCACAACCACAACTGAGTCTGAAAGAGTGGGGAGCCTTATTTAAACGCCGTACCGTCTGGGGCATGATTCTGGGTTTTTCTGGCGTGAATTATACAGGTTGGTTATATATCGCGTGGCTGCCTTCTTATCTACAGGCACAGCAAGGATTTAGCCTTGCGAAAACAGGATGGGTTGCGGCAATCCCATTCCTTGCAGCCGCGCTGGGGATGTGGTGTAACGGTTTTGTGCTGGACGCGTGTGCAAAACGTGGTTTCGACCTGGCAAAAACACGCAAAACGGCCATCGTGACGGGGCTTGTGCTCTCGGCTTCAGGTACGCTGCTCGTCGTTCAGTCGACAACGCCTGCGGCAGCGGTCGCCTTTATTTCCATGGCGTTATTCTGCGTCCATTTTGCCGGCACCTCTGCCTGGGGATTAGTGCAGGTAATGGTATCGGAAGCTAAGGTCGCTTCGGTCGCATCGATTCAGAACTTCGGCAGTTTTGTGTTCGCTTCTTTTGCACCTGTTGTAACCGGTTGGGTCGTGGACACTACCGGATCTTTTGATCTGGCTTTAATTATTGCTGCCTGTGTCACATTCTTGGGCGCATTGTGTTACGCCTTTATCGTCAAAAATAATGTGGAATAACGTTCCCATTCCTCTCAGCCTTGTTTAAGGATGATGTACGGCGGTTTATGTATCCGGCCGCCGTATTTTTTGTCCGCTCTCTGCGGGCGCATTACTCATCGCTATAGCCCATCTTCTCAATGCGCCAGGCTGTCTTTCACCCTATAGCCACGCTTGCTGGGACAGATGCGTGGCTATTCTTTTCCTTCTTTCCTGCGCTGCCCGCCGCTTGTTTTCCAGTGCAAAATTCACACATAAAATGTGACTCAGTCCGTCAAAATCAGTTAAATATACTTGTATGGTAGTAGGCGCGAGGGTAATTTTAGCCATATTGTGGCTCTCTGCATCTACCCGCGTTAAGGAAAGCAGAATGAAAATTGTTAAGACAGAAGTGCCTGTTTCCTGTCCCGGTCGTAACTTTGTCACGCTGAAAATCACCACTGACAAAGGACTGACGGGCGCTGGCGACGCCACGTTAAAGGGCCGTGAATTACCGGTAGCCCGGCTGGAAGACGGCACGCTGTGGAACTGATAAGACAAGAAAATCTGGCCAGGGACGGCAGCGAAATCAACCCTATAAATAAAGGTTAAGTGATGATGATCAGCTCAGTCGATATTAAAAATGAAGTGGATAATACGCCGGTCATTCGACGCGTTGCTGCGGCATCTGCAATAGGCACCGCCGCTGAATACTATGATTTCTTTGCCTATGGCACTGCCGCCGTGCTCTTTTTTGGGCACTTATTCTTTCCCAGCGAAGATCCGTTAATCAGTACGCTTGCCGCCTTTGCGACGTACGCCGTTGGTTTTCTCGCTCGTCCACTAGGCGGGATTATATTCGGACATATAGGCGATAAGGTCGGGCGGAAAAAAGCGCTGGTAATCACCATTCTGATTGTGGGGTTAGGGACATTCTGCATCGGCCTTTTACCCACCTATGAAAAAATTGGCATCTGGGCGCCGGTACTTTTAATTTTCATTCGCGTTTTGCAGGGCTTTGGCGTCGGGGGAGAGCAGGCGGGTGCCGTGCTGATGACCGCTGAATATGCCGTTCCGGCGCGACGCGGATTTTTCGCCAGTTGGGTGCAGATTGGCGCACCGGTAGGGTTTTTACTGCCGCTGGCGCTGTTTGCCCTGCTTAATGCCACTTTATCCCCGGAAGCGATGATGGACTATGGCTGGCGCATTCCGTTCCTGCTTAGCCTGTTATTAGTCATCGTTGGATTATTTATCCGCCTGAAAATCGATGAGTCACCGGTTTTTGCGCAGATTCGGGAAACCAAAGCCGAAGAGTCACGCCCGTTAGTTGAGGTTATTCGCGATTTTCCAGCAATCATTGCCAAGGGCGTCTGTGCAAAGTTAATCGAAGCCTGCACGTTTGCCATGTTCACCGTTATCGTGCTGGCATACGGTAAGGCCAATAATCTGGACGCCAATATTTTAATGGAAACCATGATTGTCGCCATTATTCTGGAGATAATCATGATCCCTCTCATGGGCGCCCTCTGCGATAAAACTGGCCGCAAACCCGTTTATATTTTTGGTGCCTTATTACAGGTAATAATGATTGTGCCGTTCTTCCTTGCGATTAATCAGGACAGCTTCTGGTTAACGCAACTGGTAATGATTCTGGTACTTAGCATCGGCCACAGCATGTGTTATGCGCCACAGGCTTCTTATTTCCCGGAGCTTTTCCCAACGCCTATTCGCTGTAGCGGTATCGCATTAATCTGGCAGGTAGGTTCGTTAATCGGCAGCGGACTGCTGGGGCTGGTTGCCGTGAAAATATTGCAGATGACCGGCGGGCATTATTACGGCCTGGCTACCTACGTTATCGTTTTGGGGGTTATTTCAGTTATCGGCCTCCTTATGATGCCGGAAACTGCACCATTACGGCTGAAAAAAGAATATCAGCAATGGCATCAACATTAATTGCCGGGCCTGTTTTTCAGTCCGCCAGGATAAAACTTAGTAATTTATTAAAAGGAGAGATTAAATGAAAAGTATCACTATTCAACAACCGGGAACGCTTGTTATTGAAGAGCGCCCGCAGATTAAACCACAGCCTGGCGAGGTGCGTATTCGTGTGACAAGCGCGGGGATTTGTGGCTCTGATATCCATATTTATCGCGGCCACAACCCGTTCGCGAAATATCCTCGCGTTATCGGCCATGAGTTCTTTGGCCAGATAGATGCGACAGGCGAAGGCGTTGACGCTTCCCGCATTGGTGAGCGGGTGGTCGGCGACCCGGTGGTCAGTTGCGGCCATTGTTACCCTTGCTCCGTTGGGCGGCCTAACGTTTGTACGCAACTGCAGGTAATTGGCGTGCATCGCGACGGCGGTTTCAGCGAATACGTCACGTTGCCTGCAAAAAACGCGTACGTAGTGCCCGACAGCATTCCGGATAACGAAGCTACGATGGTTGAGCCTTTTACCATTGCTGCCAACATCTGTAACCAGATGAACCCCGGCCCGCTGGATACGGCGCTGATCTACGGCGCGGGGCCGATGGGGCTGACCACCATTCAGGTTCTGCGCGGCGTTTACGGTGTAAAAGAAATCCTCGTGGCCGATCGTATTGATGAACGTCTGGCGATGGCGCAGGCCAACGGTGCGCATCGCATAATTAATAACGCGAACCGCGAGCTGAAAGCCGAGCTGGAGGCGTCAGGTATCCGGCCAACGTTAATCATTGATGCCGCCTGCCATCCGTCCATATTGCCGGAGGCTATCAGCCTTGCATCGCCCGCCGCGCGCATTGGAATTATGGGATTCTCATCTGACCCTTGCGTCCTTAATCAACAGAGTATCACCAGCAAAGAACTCACTATTTACAGCTCACGTTTAAACAGTAAACGCTTCCCGCAGGTCATTAGCTGGATGGCGGAGCAAAAAATACGGCCAGAGAAATTAATCACCCACCAGTTCGCTTATACGCAGGTGACTGAAGCGATGGAAATCTTCGAGAAAGACCAGCAGCGATGCTGCAAGGTTCTCCTGAAATTCTAAGCAACGTCCTCCTTACCTGAAGATTTGCTGTATCCACAACGATAAGTTACAGGGATGAAAAATGAATACAACAATGCTAAACAAGGCTCAGCCGGAAAGAAGCACCGCTGATTTAATTAAAGCGGCCGTATCCGGCTGGCTCGGCACCGCGCTGGAATTTATGGATTTTCAACTTTATTCTCTGGGTGCCGCTCTGGTGTTCCACGAAATATTTTTTCCAGAACAGTCGGCGGCGATGGCGCTGATTCTGGCGATGGGAACCTATGGCGCGGGATATATCGCCCGTATTGCAGGCGCATTTATTTTTGGCCGCATGGGCGACACTATCGGCCGTAAAAAAGTATTGTTTATCACTATCACTATGATGGGAATTTGCACCACGTTAATTGGCGTATTACCGACCTACGCGCAAATTGGCATATTCGCCCCGTTACTACTGGTGCTCCTGCGAATTATCCAGGGGCTTGGGGCAGGGGCAGAGATATCGGGTGCGGGCACGATGCTTGCGGAATATGCGCCAAAGGGTAAGCGCGGCATTATTTCTTCGCTGGTCGCCATGGGCACCAACTGCGGCACGTTATCGGCAACGGCCATCTGGGCCGTGATGTTCTTCTTCCTCACTAAAGAAGAGCTGCTGGCCTGGGGCTGGCGTGTACCGTTCCTGGCAAGCGCCGTGGTGATGATTTTTGCCATCTGGCTGCGACTGAACCTTAAAGAAAGCCCGGTCTTTGAAAAGGTCAGCGACAAAGCAGGCGCCAGCGTTGCCGCGCAACCGGCTGCGGATAAAACGCACTCTCTGGGCGCAATGTTCACCAGCAAGTCGTTCTGGCTGGCAACCGGGCTACGTTTTGGTCAGGCGGGCAACTCAGGCTTAATCCAGACATTTCTGGCCGGTTATCTGGTGCAAACCTTGCTGTTTGAAAAAAGCATTCCAACCGATGCGCTGATGATTAGCTCCGTGATTGGCTTTATTACTATCCCGCTGCTGGGCTGGCTGTCCGACAAAATGGGCCGTCGTATTCCTTATATTATCGTCAGCGTTTCTTCGATCGTTCTCGCTTATCCGATGCTGTCGATGATTATGGATAAGGGTAACGATGTGAACGTGATTATGGCCTCAATCGTCATTATCCATAACGTGGCGGTGCTGGGGCTGTTTGCGCTGGAAAACATCACCATGGCGGAAATCTTCGGTTCCCGTAATCGCTTTACACGCATGGCGATTTCTAAAGAAGCAGGCGGCCTGGTGGCCGTTGGCTTTGGACCGGTACTGGCGGGGATTTTCGTCAATGTGACCGACGCCTGGTGGCCTATCGTGGTGATGATGATCGTTTACTCCATCATTGGGCTAGTTTCCGCCGTTATCATGCCGGAAGTGAAAGACCGCGACCTTAGCGCGCTGGAAGACGCCGCGGAGAAGCCAGAAGCACAGCGGGCGGGCACATCGTTACCTGTCTGAGGAAAACAAACGTGAGTTGTCATACATCTTTTTGCTTTATGTCATACCAAATGACTGAAGTTTAATCCAAATCAAAAAGCAGCCTACCATAGCAGGTAATCTGTGGCTGTCCGATGTTCTTTTAACAGCGAGTTTTAAAATGGAAAACAAGCTCTTATCTGCAAAAGCCATAGTTCCGCATTACGATCGTAGCAAACTGGTTCCGCGTATCGTTCATTTGGGTTTTGGCGCGTTTCATCGTGCCCACCAGGCGGTGTACACCGATATCCTTGCTCAGGAACACGGCAGCGACTGGGGTTACTGTGAAGTGAACCTGATTGGCGGCGAGCAGCAAATTGCCGATCTCAGGCAGCAGGATAATCTCTACAGCGTGGCGGAAATGTCTGCCAGTGCCTGGCAGTGTCGTGTGGTTGGCGTAGTGAAAAAAGCGCTCCACGCCCGGACAGACGGTCTGGAGGCGATATTCGATGCCATGACGCAGCCCGAAGTGGCAATTGTTTCTCTCACCGTGACTGAAAAGGGATACTGCCATGCGCCCGCCACGGGAACGATCTTACAGGATCATCCGCTTATCGTGCACGACCTGGCAAATCCTCATCAGCCGCAGTCCGCACCTGGCGTGATTGTCGAGGCGCTGGCCCGCCGTAAAGCCGCGGGTTTACCGGCATTCAGCGTCATGTCCTGCGATAACATGCCCGAGAACGGCCACGTAACCCGTAACGTTGTGACCGCTTATGCGGATGCGCTCGACCCGCAGTTAGGCGCGTGGATCAAAGCCAACGTTACGTTCCCGTCAACGATGGTCGATCGCATTGTACCGGCTGTGACGCCAGAGACCCTTGCTCAGGTAGCACAGGCAACCGGCGTTGCCGATCCGGCCGCTGTCGCCTGCGAGCCTTTCCGCCAGTGGGTTATCGAAGATAACTTCGTTGCTGGCCGTCCGGAGTGGGAAAAGGCCGGCGCCGAACTGGTGGCAGACGTTCTGCCTTATGAAGAGATGAAGCTGCGCATGCTTAACGGTAGCCACTCCTTGCTGGCTTATCTGGGCTATCTCGCGGGTTATCAGCATATTTCTGACTGCATGCAGGACGAAAACTATCGCCGTGCTGCGCGCCAACTGATGCTGAGTGAGCAGGCGCCTACGCTAAAAGTAACGGGCGTTGATTTAGGCCAGTATGCGGATTCGCTTATTGCGCGCTACACCAATCCGGCGCTGCGCCACCGCACCTGGCAAATCGCCATGGACGGCAGCCAGAAGCTTCCGCAGCGCTGGCTGGACGCTATTCGCTGGCACCTCGCACACGGCAGTCGTTTTGACCTGCTGGCCCTGGGCGTAGCCGGATGGATGCGTTACGTCGGCGGCGTTGATGAGCAGGGCGAAAAAATCGACATCAGCGATCCGCTCCTGCCAACAATTCAGCAGGCGGTAGCCTCAAGCCAGGAAGGGGAAGCCCGCGTTCAGGCTTTGTTAGGGCTGAAAACTATCTTTGGTGAGGATCTGCCTGCTAACGAGCGATTCGTTAAACAGGTTACCGGGGCTTATCTGACGCTGCGTGAGTATGGCGCAAAAGCGACGGTGGCAAAATACTAAACCATTATGCGGCCTTCTTCGCCAGCAAGAAGGCCCGTTATGGGATGACCTGCGGCGTTTTGGCAGGTATATTTTGCGGGATATCGCGATTCCTCGCGCCAATGTAATTAAGGTAACTCTAATGGCAAAGCATCCCGTCGGTAAGCATCTGCGCGCGCCCGTCACGTTCAACGATAAAAACGTATTGATTTACGTCGTGCGTGGTTCACAAATTGAACATATGCCGGCGGACGAAGACGACGATTATCCGGGCGATATGCAGATGCTGATGCCGCAACTGACCAAAGATTTTGATTCGGAATTAAACAGCTCGCTTGCGGAATGCGCATCGGGCGATGTAATTGTCTTTATGTGCACGACCGATTTTATTTTTGAATATGGTTATTCGACGGTTAAAGCGTTACGCAGCGCATAAAACCAAACCCCGGCGTGCCGGGGTCCGTCTGCTTTTAGTGACGATGATAATGGTGGTGCCCGCCGCCGTGATGATATCCGTCGTGCCAGATGCAGCCGCTTAAAGAAAGTACTATTGCCAGGCTGGTCAGAACTAATAAAATTTTTTTCATGGTGTATTACCGTCTTCACTATTAACCTGCGAGTAATTATCGGTAAACGGCAAACGCAAACTACCAGAATAAACTCAAAAAGAACGTCTTCACACTTTCTTCACTATTGTTCGATAATTAATCCTGGCCAGCTTTCCGCGGGTAAAAATAAAGACCGCTGCAATAAAAATAACGCAGCGGTCTTTATTTTCAATTCGGCACTACTGGCGGTATTAGTGTGCGTAAAAAATCTCACCCTTCATTGCGCGGAGGATTTTGCCTTCGGCGTCGGTAATCAGCACGTAGTTGCCGCCCATGTAGGTCCAGTGGCTTCCTGCTTCGGGCGCCGGGAGATGCCTGATTTTCCAGGCGTCAATCTGATACTCTTTGGTGCGATAGAGATCGGGCGCAATGTCGCCAATAGCAAAGTGCTTATAATCGGCGTAAAACTCTTTAAGTTCATATGAGGTGTTGGCATTGCTTTGCGGGGCGGCAGGCGCGGGTTCACTATAAGCCTGCGCTGAAAAAGCGACGGGCAGTCCCATCAACAGGACTGAGAGCAACACAACTTTCGACTTACGCATAACTTCTCCACTTGTAGATCAATTTTTGTAGTAGCGCACTAAACGTATCATCACCCAAAAGAGTCTGTCGAATGATGTGCAAACGTAACACGATAAGAATGGCTGCGAATAGCGCTCATCACAAGTTAACTAAAAAACATACTTTGACGGCTTGTTTAAGCTGGGTTGAGCCAGAGAAAGCTATTGTGGTGGGCGGTGGGATTTACGCAAAAATAAACATCATTATCCGCGTGGTTTCACTAATAATAAAAATCTGGCCATGCAGCTTTGAACCGTCATCCAGAGTGGCGGTTTTTTTTTGCCTGCCGGGCGTAAAGCGCGCAAAAAAATGCCCCCCGAGATTTGCATCTGCGAGGGGCACGGTTGGCGGGGGTAGATCACCGTTCATCAGTCATCCCATTTGTGGCTTAAGTAAGCAGCAAGAAACCCGGAAAAAACAATAAATCCCAGCACTGCTATAAATACGTTCATATTTCCCAGCATAATCACTCCTCGTTGTTGCGCATTTCGATAGAAATACCTCTCGTTAATTGAAATTGTCTCATCAGAGTGGAAGCATTATAGCGGGCGCAAGTTAAACAAGGCCTAACCGCTGGTAAATATTAGCCTTGTGAGGTAAAAGTTTTGCGGTAAGTTGCAGGCGTGGTGGCAAGCTGTGTCCGGAAATGATGGCGTAAGGTGGCCGCGCTGCCAAATCCAGCCCGCTGGGCAATCTTCTCGATGGACAGGGAGCTGTTCTCCAGTAAATCCCGGCTTCTGGCTAAGCGGGCGGTTAATAACCACCTGGCGGGCGTGGTGCCCGTCGCGGCTTCGAAGCGCCGCAGAAAAGTGCGTGGGCTCATGCCAACAAATTTTGCAAGCGTTACCACGCTGTGCGCTTTGTCCAGGCTGGCATGAAGATGGTCGAAGAGCGGACTCAACCGATGGCTCTCGTAAGTAACCGGCACGGCCTGTGCAATGAACTGCGCCTGGCCGCCGTCGCGGTGGGGTGGAACGACCAGCCGACGCGCGACGGTATTGGCCGCGGCGCTGCCGTAATCGCGTCGTACCAGATGTAAACCAAGATCGATTCCCGCCGCGCTGCCTGCGGAGGTCAGCACGTCGCCGTTATCGATATATAAAACGTCCGGCATAACCTGAATAGCCGGATAGCGCTGCTGGAGTAAAGCGGTATACCGCCAGTGCGTCGTGGCCTGTCGATTATTGAGCAGTCCGGCGGCTGCCAGCACGAATACTCCTGAGCAGATAGACATAATTCTCGTGCCGCGAAGGTGTGCGGCGACCAGCGCATTGCATAGCTCAACGGGCACCGGCGAATCCGCACCCCGCCAGCCCGGCACAATGATTGTCCCGGCCTGCGCCAGCAGCTCAAGCCCGCCGTCTACCGCCAGACGAATCCCGCCTGTTGCCCGCAGCTCGCCCTTATCGATGCCCGCCACGGCGAAACGATACCAGTCGTCGCCCATCTCCGGACGAGCCAGCCCGAAGATTTCCACGGCAACGCCGAATTCGAAGGTACACAGACCATCATAGGCCAAAGCGACAACTAAGGAATTTTTCAAGCGATTACCTGCGGGATTGATTGTCATGATCTTCACGCTATCCGTCATTTCTGCCACCTGTCAAGCCAGCGGCACGGCCCTATAGTAGAGCCTTACACAAAGAGGAGAGTCTATGAGCTACGTATCTGAATACCCGCCTGCCGCACCCGAAATTGCCGCCGCCCATTTTTTGCAACGCCTCAGCCTTGAAACAGACTGCGACGATGTTCACTCCGCGATGAAAGAAGGGGATAGGGACTTTGTGCTGTTACATGTGGTGGGCTCACCGGAAGCTTTCGCCCGTCGGCACATTCCTGGCGCTTTGCACCTGCGGCACCGTGATATAAACGCGGAACGCATGAATGAATGGCCAGCCGATACGCTGTTTGTGGTGTACTGCGCCGGACCGCACTGTAACGGTGCTGATCGGGCAGCGCTGAAGCTGGCTCGTCTGGGACGTCCGGTTAAAATTATGATCGGCGGAATAACCGGCTGGGCTGACGAGGGTTTTAGCTTCGCCTGATGGTGGGTAAATAAAAATACAGGCGGGCGATCGAAGCGTCACCCGCCGTTGTTAACTACTGCGAATCAGGCAGTGCATAAGCAATAATGTAATCGCCACGGTCAGGCGACTGACGCGCCCCGCCTGCGTTAATCACAATGTATTGCTTACCGGTTTTTGGCGACACGTAGGTCATAGGCCCGGACTGGCTGCCGACCGGCAGGCGAGACTTCCAGATCTCTTTGCCATTTGCGGTATCAAAAGCACGCAGATAGAAATCCTGCGTACCCGCGAAGAACAGCAGGCCAGACTGCGTTGAGAGCGACGCGCCCAGGGTCGGCATACCGATTGGGATTGGCATATGCATACGAATACCTAACGGGCCGGTATCCTGCACGGTGCCAACTGGAACCTGCCAGACAATCTTCCCGGACTTCAGGTCGACGGCAGACATGGTGCCAAAAGGTGGTTTCTGGCATGGAATGCCCAGCGGCGACAGGAAGCGCTCACGCATCGCGCCGAACGGCGTACCATCCATAGGTACAATGCCCATTTCAATACCGCTTGCGTCTTTCGCTACATTTGCGCGCGGCACCATGTAGTTCGCCAGACCCAGGCGCATATCATTAACAAACATCAGGCTGTTGTTCGGGTCAACGGAAACGCCGCCCCAGTTCATGCCGCCCAGCGAACCCGGATATTGCAGGGAACGATCCAGTCCCGGCGGCGTGAAGACGCCTTCGTGACGCATGCCTTTAAATTCGATACGGCACATCAGCAGGTCGATAGGCGTCGCGCCCCACATATCCGATTCTTTAAGCGTCTCGTTGCCGATCATCGGCATACCGACAGAATAAGGCTGGGTTTTTGAGTAGCGCTCGCCTGCAATATGGCCCTGCGGCACCGGACGTTCTTCTACTTTCGCCACCGGCTCGCCGGTTTCGCGATTAAGCATAAAGATCATGCCCTGCTTGGAGGTCTGAACGATAACCGGCGTGGTGCCGCCTTTTCCGTTCGGCAGATCGTAAAGCAGCGGCTGCGCCGGCAGGTCGAAGTCCCATAAATCGTGATGAGTGGTCTGATAATGCCAGCGCACCTGGCCCGTCGCCGCGTCAACGGCCACGATAGAAGAGTTGTATTTATCATCTTCCGGGGTACGCGTGCCGCCGAAGAAGTCAGGCGTGGCGTTACCGGTTGGCAGATAAATCAGGCCCAGCTTCGCATCATAAGACATGGCTGACCACACGTTCGGCGTACCGCGCGTGTAGGTCTGGCCTTCTGGCGGTACACCGGTCATCGCCGGGTTACCCGGATCCCAGGCCCAGGCCAGTTTGCCGGTGTGAACGTCATAAGCACGCACCACGCCCGGAGGCTCGCCGGTAGAGAAGTTATCCGCCACGCGGCCGCCGACCACTACCAGATTGCCCGCCACGAGCGGCGTGGATGTCTGCTGGTAGTAGCCAGGTTTAACTTCGCCCATGCCGACTTTTAGATCCACGGTGCCGTGGTCGCCAAAGTCATCGCACAGCTTGCCGTTGTCCGCGTTGATTGCCAGCAGGCGCGCATCGGTGGTTGGCAGGAACAGGCGGCGAGGACAGGCCGCTGGCTGAGCCGGGGCGGCAAGCGTAGCCGCTGCTCGCTGGGTGGTTTCTTCGAAGTAACCTAATCCACGGCAGCGTTGCCAGTTTGGCGCGGTGGCTTTGCTGTCGAAACGCCATTTTTCTTTACCGGAATCCACATCCAGCGCCAGCACTTTGCTGTATGGCGTACAGACAAACAGCGTATCGCCAACCTGTAGCGGCGTGTTTTGATCTTCCGCACCAGAGCCGTTGCTCTGCGGGATATCACCGGTATGCGCAACCCAGGCGACTTTAAGGTCGGAAACGTTGCCTTTATTGATTTGATCAAGTGCTGCAAAACGGTCGCCGTGGGTGGTGTTGCCCCAATGCTTCCAGTCTTTTTGTGCAACACCTGCGGCGACCGGCTTGACCGGTACATCTTCATTGGCTGCGACCAGCACCTGTGGAACAAACATCCAGCCAGCGCTAACCAGCATACAAATGGCGAGAAGCGCAGCAATACCGTAAGCCGGCGCTTTTTTTACCGGCGCTGAAGCGTTTACTGCACGTAAAACCGGCCAGGCGAGAGCCGCCAGGAATGCCAGCACCGCAAAGGTAAACAGGCGTGAAAACAGCGGCCAGAAATCCATGCCCGCATCGCTGATGGCCCAGAAGATGGTGCAAATAAAGGCGAGGGCGTAAAGCATGAGCCCGGAGGTCTTTTTCCTGAAGATCAAGACGGCGGAAATAAGCATCACGATGCCCATCAGCAGGAAATACCAGCTGCCGCCCAGCGAGACTAAATAAGCCCCGCCGATGCCGATGGCGAGACCAATGAGGGCCATCAATCCGCCGAGTACCCACAGCAGCGCCAGAGCCAGGCCGCGTGGGGGAGTATGACTTACCATAACGTTCTCCTGTTGGAACATCTTCCTTGTAGTATGTCCCATAAATGTCGTTTCTTAAACTGCAGGTGCCGGGGCGTCTCTCTGTCGCGAGAAATCGCCTGGCTGTGTACCGGTTGGAGTAAACATGAACGCATCTGGCACGAGATTAACCGGCTTTCAGACGAAAGTGAAAGCTATAACGAACCAAATGGTGAATGTTGCGGCTATCATAATCTGACGTTATGACATTGCAAAGTTGTTAATGAGAGATTTCGCATTTATTGTACAGAAGTTGCTGCGCTGGAAACGGTTGGGCAGACGAGCGCTACCCGACCGGGGGAAGTTAATGGTGAGCCTGAATATTATTGTTCCGTTAACTCAAGATCGGCAATTACCGGGAGATGATCGCTTGCGCCAGACCAGGTAAAGCTTGTGTCGTCATGTGGAATGGTCAGCTTATTCACATTCCATTTTTGGCCTTTAAAAGTGAATATGTGATCGATGTCGATTGCCGGGTTTATCGCCGGCCATGAACGCAAATCCGTTCCTTCTTTATTTACAAGATTCCAGAAGTAACCGAGTTCCCTGACGGGTTGTTCATTCCTGGTTGAATTGAAATCGCCCGCAAGAATTTTCACTGAAGAGGCAATATCCTTAAAATCTGATGGCGCGTCACCAATGCTGACGTCAAGGATATGGCGGGCCTGCGCCAGACGGACAGCGGGATCTTTCTGCCAGTCCAGATGAGTCACCATCACTATCACCGGCGAATCAAAGCCGGGACAGGCAATTTGCGCAAGCAGTACGACGCGCTGTTCAGCTTCTCCCGAGGGCAGGTTTATGACCTGAAAATGCTTTACAGGATATCTGGAAAGAAGCCCCAGACCGTATTCACCGCCGTCAAAATTCAGCGCCTTTCCAAAGGCATAATGTAATCCGTTAGATTCTGCGATGGTTTTTAGCTGATCGATTTTCTTACTGCGTGTAGTTTTATTATCAATCTCAGGGAGAGCGATGATATCCGCGTCAATCTTTTTTATCGCCGCGTTTAATGCGGAAAAATCAGCCACATCCCCGGCGACCTCGTTTTTACCAATATTGTATGTTGCCACCCGCAGATGGGGCTTTTTTTGTGTATAAATTTTGTTGGGGACGCCGCCTTGCTGTACGGCAAGTATTTCATTTCCTGCTAGTTTTGTGTCAGCCAGCACGTTTGCAGACAGGCAGCATGTGGTTAACAACGTAAGACAAATCCTTTTTTTCATAACATCTTCTCTCTGTTTAATATCGGCATCTCAGGCAATGTTATCAGATGAGAATAGCGCGCTTTGTGAGGTGTACTGCAAACTTAACTTTCGTTGCGAATTAAGTGGTCGGCGCTAATTTTATGGATGCCGCAAATAAAAGCGGATATTTATTCAGCAACGCTGGTAAAAGTTCGCTAAAGCGGTGCCCAATAAAGATTGATTGAGGGTATACAGGGGAGAGCAGCCGTCTGAATTATAACCCTGCGTTGACGGCTTTTCTGAAGACAGGCAACGCAGGGAAAGCGCCTTCACGCGATGCGGCTACCGATCGCCGCTATGGACTGGCTGATTTTTACCGGCACCGATTTTGAGGTTGGCGTGCCCGTGCCATCTCCCACGCTTGACAGAGGAACCAGCGGGTTCGTTTCCGGATAGTAGGCCGCCAGATTGCCGCGTGGGATATTGTAAGGCACGACTTTGAACCCGCTGACTTTGCGTGTAATGCCATCGTTCCACACCGTTTCGATATCCACCAGATCGCCTTCCTGCAAGCCCTGCGCAATCATATCGTCGGGATGGATAAACAGCACTTCGCGCTGACCATAAACCCCGCGATAGCGGTCGTCGAGGCCATAAATCGTGGTGTTGTACTGATCGTGAGAACGCAGCGTTTGCAAGGCAAAGGGCGCGTCCAGATCGCCAAATAACGAACCAGGAAGCTTTGCTGCGCTGAATTCCGCCTTGCCGGTCGGCGTGTTAAAACGTAGCTGTGCCGCAGCGTTACCAAGATAAAAGCCACCCGGTTTTTCGCACTGCTGATTGAAGTTCTGAAAGCCTGGAATGGTGGCGGCAATATGATTGCGGATCAGGCTGTAATCATCGGCGAGCGCCAGCCAGTTAAGTTTGGCTTTACCCAAAACGACATCGGCAATGCCCGCCACAATGGCGGTTTCAGAACGCTGCGTAGCGGCAAGAGGATTACCGATCCCTTCGGAGGCATGCACCATGCTGAACGAGTCTTCAACGGTAATAAACTGGCGGCCCGTGGCCTGCATATCCGCCTCGGTACGCCCAAGCGTTGGCAAAATCAGCCCTTCCTTGCCCGGCACCAGGTGACTGCGGTTAAGCTTGGTGCTGATATGCACCGTCAGCCCGCAACGACGCAGCGCCTCTTCCGTGCGGGGACTGTCCGGCGCGGCGGCGGCCAGGTTTCCACCCAGCGCAATCAGCACTCTGATCTCGTCGCGTAGCATGGCCGCCAGCGCTTCGACCGTGTTATGCCCGGCCCGACGCGGGGGTTCAAATTCGAAATGAGCGCTCAGGCTGTCAAGCAGGGCGGCCGACGGTTTCTCATCAATGCCCATCGTGCGGTTACCCTGCACGTTGCTGTGCCCGCGCACCGGACAAAGTCCCGCGCCTGGTTTGCCAAGGTGTCCGCCCAGCAGCTGCAAATTGACTATCTCGCGAACCGTATTTACCGAATGCTTATGCTGCGTGATGCCCATCGCCCAGGTGCAAATAACGCGTTCAGCCTGCTGCCAGATAGCGGCGGCATCGCGCAACTGTTGTTCGCTTAAGCCGGACTGCCGGGTAATGTGCTCCCAGGTTGTGTTATCGATTTCAGTAAACCAGCCGTCTATGCCGTGAGTATGCTCAGCGATAAACCGCTCGTCGAAAATCCCTTTTTCGCCTCGCGCAAGCTGGGTGCGATGGGTTTCCAGCAGCGCTTTCGCCATGCCGCGCACGGCTGCCATATCCCCGCCCAGGTTCGGCTGGTAGTAGTTAGTGCTGATATTGCCCGCGAGAGGAGTAATCACCTCCAGCGGTTTTTGCGGGTCGGCAAATCGTTCCAGGCCGCGCTCACGCAGCGTGTTAAAGGTAACGATTTGTGCACCGTTTTCAGCGGCGTGGCGCAGGCTGTGCAGCATACGCGGGTGGTTGGTGCCGGGATTCTGTCCGAACACAAAGATGGCGTTAGCTTGATCAAAATCGTTGAGATGAATCGTGCCTTTGCCCACGCCGATACTGTGTTTCAGACCGCTGCCGCTGGCCTCGTGGCACATGTTGGAGCAGTCGGGGAAGTTATTGGTACCGACCATGCGCCCAAATAATTGATAAAGGTAAGATGCCTCGTTGCTGGCGCGTCCGGAGGTGTACAGCTCCATCTGATCCGGGCTTTCCAGCGCGTGGATATGTTGCGCAATCAGCGCAAGGGCATCGTCCCAGCTTATCGGTTCGTAGTGGTCAGTTTGGGCGTTATAGCGCAGGGGTTCGGTCAGTCGCCCTTGATACTCAAGGAAATAGTCGCTCTGCGCATAGAGTTTTTTGACGCTGTGCCGGGCAAAAAAACGGCTGTCGATAAAGCGTCGTGTTGCTTCCCAGGTTACGGCTTTGGCACCGTTTTCACAGAAGCTGAAGGTGCTTTTATTATCATCACCCCAGGCACAGCCCGGACAGTCAAAGCCCCGGGCTTTGTTCATGCGCATCAGGTTGCGCAAATTTTTCAGGGCGTGTTTGCTGTCGATAACAAAACGAGTGGTGGCTTCAAGCGAGCCCCAGCCGCCGGCAGCGGCGCGATAGGGCTTAATGGCAGGTTTAAATTTCATTTTACAGGTGTCTTGTTGCGCAAATAATTACATCCAGTTTACTCCTGTTTAACAAAAAAGTACCGGTACGTAGGGCGGCATCGCCACAGAATACCTTTAGCGGGTGCGTGCTTTTCGGCTGGGCTGGATAGCTGATAAGAACTTAATTAACGGAAGGCAAGGATGATGAATAAACCACTCTTACGTTTATTAGCGCTGACTTATCTTATTTCCGGCGGTTTAGCCGCACAGGAAAAACTAATTCAATCGCCAGCGACACCACGCCGGAACCGGCTATCAAAGATCTTCGGGAGAGTTTACCGGGCCTGAAGTCATCGTCTGGCAGGCCGCAGAGGAAAAGTGCCAGATTGTCGTTTTTATCGATAATAAGCGCGTGTACTGCCCGGATGTGACTAACAAAGAAAAAATACAATGATGCCGGACCGGGCATGATGTTTCTTATCACCGCTCCAACAGCCGTTAAGGATCGGATGACAGAGGATATGGCACGGGTGTGGTGCGCTAAAGAGCGGAAAACGCTTTGCTTCAGGCGATGCACGGCTTCCTGTCGGGCAACGATGCCAGTGTGCGCTGTATCAGCACAATGAAGAACGGTCCGCGCTATCTGACCGGCTTGACGTAAAAGCCACGCCTTCAACGATCGTAGTACAGGATAAACCGGCGGTATTTCTGGGTAACGTCACGCCTGACGTTATTTTAAAAGCGCTGTTGGCTAAGCAGGCTTAATCCCTTCAGGTTAAGGCAGTTTGCCATAGAAACGAGCGGCTTTTTATTATGTGATCCGCTTAACTTTCCGCAGGTTATTTGCTACGGAGTCCACAGTTTTGCATCTTGGCTATAAGGGTTCGGGATCCCTTGCCGATGACGTTTCTACACATCTTCCTCTTAAGAGAATCCAGGATATGGCTACAAAAAACCTCAACCAACATGGCACGGTAAATTTCTGGCATCACATCCGCCTGGTCCCGCTGTTTAGTGCCATTCTTGGTGGCATTCTGGTTTTATTTGCCTTATGCATTGCGCTGGCGAGCTATTTCCTGATTCAGAGCGATAAGGCGCTGCAGGACGTCACCGAAGAAATTCAGGTCCGCATGGATATATCTAACAGTTCAAACCATCTGCGCACGGCGCGCCTGAACGTCATTCATGCGGGTTCAGCGGTGCGCATAGGCGATATGGAAGATAACAAAAAAAATATCGCCGAAGCGGAAAAACGTATTAAGCAGGCGCAGGACGGTTTTAATGCTTATATGAATCGCCGGGTAAAAACCCCGGAAGATGAAGCGCTGGATGCGGATTTGCGCAGCTATTTTGATGCCTATATTAATAAAGGCATGCTGCCAATGGTTAAGTTTGCCAAAAACGGCATGTTCGAGGCGATTATCAAGCACGAGAACGAAGAGGCGCGCAAACTCGACGCCGATTACAACGATATCTTGCTCAAAGCCATCGCTATCCGAACGGAAAGAGCAACGGCGTTACGCGCCGAAGCACAGGCGCGCACGCAACTGAGCGTGTTGGTAATGGCCGGTGCGTTTGCCGTGGCGTTGTTCATGACAATCATTACGTTCGTGCTGCTGCGTCGCATCGTGATTGGCCCTTTGCAAGAGGCTGCAACACGTATTGAACGCATCGCTGGCGGCGACTTAACGCTCCCGGAACAGCCATGCGGGCGTAGCGAAATTGGCAAGCTGAGCCAGCATTTACAGGCCATGCAGTCTGCGCTGGTTAAAACGGTAGGGTCGGTACGCGAAAGTGCTGAAGCCATTTACCATGGAACCAGTGAAATTTCCGCCGGCAACACGGATCTTTCTTCACGCACCGAAGAGCAGGCGGCGGCGATTGAGCAAACGGCGGCCAGCATGGAACAGCTAACGTCGACGGTAAAACAGAATGCCGATAACGCTCACCACGCCAGCAAGCTGGCTGAAGATGCTTCGAAAAAAGCCAGTGACGGCGGGCGCATTGTTTCAGGCGTCGTGAAGACGATGAATAACATCTCCACCAGCTCTAAAAAGATTTCTGAGATAACCTCGGTAATAAACAGCATCGCTTTCCAGACCAATATCCTGGCGCTTAATGCCGCCGTGGAAGCCGCACGCGCCGGGGAACAAGGCCGTGGATTTGCCGTTGTGGCAAGTGAAGTGCGCACGCTGGCGCAGCGCAGCGCTCAGGCGGCCAAAGAGATTGAGGGACTGATTAGCGAATCCGTCTCCTTAATTGATTCAGGTTCTGAGCAGGTGGTCCATGCGGGTGAAACCATGAGCGGGCTGGTTGACGCGGTACGACGCGTAACGGACATCATGCTGGAAATCGCCGCCGCGTCCGACGAGCAAAGCCGCGGCATTCAGCAGGTCGGCCAGGCCATTAACGAAATGGACAATGTAACGCAGCAAAACGCCTCGCTGGTGGAAGAAGCAACGGCCGCTGCCGTTTCGCTGGAAGAGCAGGCAGAGCGCCTGACCGCAGCCGTCGGCATCTTCCGTTTGCATGCGCAGGCACAAGCGGCGAAGCCTGCCGTAGCGAAAGTCGCGAAGCTGAAACCGGCTCCGGCGGTTGAAAGCGACGATAACTGGGCGACGTTCTGATGTTAAAGCCCCTCGGCTAAAGGAGAGGGCAAGGGTGAGGGGACTCGTCTTAAAGACAACTTGTCCCCTGGCTGAATTCCCTAATCCGCTGTATAAATAAAGAAATTTTCGGATTAACCGATATCTAAAAGGTATTCATTCGATTTTTCGGACGCGGCGCGGGCTATTCAACCTCACCCAACAACAGGAACACACTGCTGTGAGCATGATCCAGAATCTGATTAAGAAGGCCTTTGGAACCGTCAATGGCAACGAGGCGGCCAGCTTTTTAGCCAGCGCATGCAATCGAATGAAAAACAGCAGCAAAGCTGAGATTCAGTATGAAATCGAGCAGGCCCTGTGCGGTGTGAATCTCAACCGGCTCGGCAGCCAGGACGTTGGAATGCTGGCGCGCCTGAAAGCTGCGGAGGCCGAGGCCATGCAGCTACGCGCCGAATTAAAAGCCGTTGCCGATAAAAGCAAAACGAAAACGGTTTATCAGGATAATCCTGAAACGCTCAGACGGCTGGCGGAAGTTCAGAGCGAACTGGCTGCGGCACGGCTCAATACCGTGCCGCAAGCTGAAATCCAGCGCCTTTCAGCACGTATAGCCGGGCTGCAAAAAAACCTCGAAAGCGAACGCGAGCACCATTATCAGGAACTGGCCTTACTGCGCGAAACCCTGCAACGCAAAATGGAAAAACAGGTTCGCCAGACGCCGGATGGCAGGGTGAGCCAGCAACAGTCCGAACGTATTCTTGATTTGCAAAAAGCGCTCACTGCGCAGAAAGAAATGCATCATGCCGAGCTTGTTCAACTGCATGCAACCATGCAGCAGGACATCGATAACCAACGAATGTTACGCAGCGAACTGGTCAAGAATGGCAATGCTCTGATTGAAACGGTACAGGCATTACAAAACCAGGTGGCCGGGCTTAAACAACAGCTGCAGGAAACGGGCGCGCAAAGCGATACGGCGCGCGTCGCCTATGAACAGGCGTTACAGGCGCATCAAATTTATATCAACGTGCTGAAGAACGAAATCAGCGAGCTGGCTCAGCAGAATAAACTGCTGGAGACCAGCGTCATCGAACACCGCAACAACGTTCAGGCCAGCCGCCTGGAAGTAAAAGAGCTGGACCAGAAAATTCTCACTGTGCAACGCGCTCTGGACGCGATGGCCGAAACCGCGCAGAATTACGCTCGTGCTAAAGAAAACGCTGAAGTTGAGGTTTCGCAGCTTCGTTTTGCGCTGGAACAGGCGCTTAGCGATAGTCAGCGCTGTGAAATATTGAGCCGTAAGCATGAAGCCGCCGAAGCCGAAATCACCCGCGCAAAAGGGGCGACAAGTTTTATGCGCTGGATGACAGAAAAATAACCAACCCCCGCAGGAATTAATCAATGAGTTATCGTTTTACCTTTACCGCACTCGCGGCTTTTTCTCTTTTTGGCTGTGCAAAACCCGTCACCGGAGAGCCAACGGCAGACTTTACTACGGGTTCTACGCTTGTCACCGTTGAACATGCATGGACGCGTACTGACGATGGCGCAACGGTGTATGTTACCGTTGACGGTAAAGATGCCGCAGCGTTAAAAGTTGGCGAGAGCGTTGCGCTTCACCTGCCGGAGGGGACTTATCAGATTGGCGGCTATGCTAAATCACTCATCGGCAAGGTCAGCGTGGAGCCTGTGAAACTCACCACCACAACCGGTGATACGAAGGCGGTGGAATACGCTGTTACCAGGAGCAAACCGGGCTTTAAAGAAGTCCAGCCTGACGAAATAACCGCGCCTGCGGAAGAACCAAGCGCTTAATTCCTTCGAACGTATTCATGTTCGTTAACCTGAGTACGTTCCCCTGATAACCCCGCAGGTCCTGGACCTTAGCCTGAAAAATACTTCCTCTCCATTTCCATTACGGAGAGGGAAGTTTCTTATGCTAGTTTGAATACCGCCACCGTTTCGTTAAGCATCTGCGACTGTTCTTTTAGCGACATTGCGGCCGCGGAGGCTTCTTCGACTAAAGCCGCGTTCTGCTGAGTGACGACGTCCATCTGCACCACCGCCTGGTTAATCTGCTCAATACCCGTGCTTTGCTCGCGTGTGGAAACGGCGATATGCTCCATTAACGAGGTCACTTCCTTGATGGTTTTGGAAATGCGCTGCATGCTCTCACCGGCTTTATTAACCAGCAAGCTGCCGTGATTGACCTGTTCGCCAGAAAGCTCAATCAGATCTTTGATCTCTTTTGCCGCCACGGAAGAACGCTGGGCAAGATTGCGCACCTCAGAGGCGACAACGGCGAATCCACGCCCTTGTTCCCCGGCGCGAGCGGCTTCCACCGCGGCATTAAGCGCCAGGATGTTGGTCTGAAAAGCGATGTCTTCAATTATGCTGATGATGCTGTCTATCTTGCCGGAGCTGGATTCGATATTGCGCATCGAATCGATAACTTTTTCAACAATATTAGTTCCGTCATTTGCAGCAGTCAGCATACCGTCTGCCAGGGCGTTTGCCTGACGGGAGTTTTCGGACGTTTGTCTTACGGTTACCGTCAGCTGTTCCATGCTGGCAGCCGTTTCACCCAGCGATGCGGCCTGTTCTTCGGTGCGGGAGGAGAGATCGGTGTTGCCGGCGGCAATCTCTTCAGACGCATAGGCAACCGTCTGGCTGGATTCACGTACCTGGCCGATGATATGCGCGAGCGACTGGCGCATGGTCTCCAGCGTGCGCATCATTTCGCCGATCTCATCATTAGCTCTTGCCACGATTGGCGTATGTAGCTGGCCGCTGGCAATCTCGCTGCAGTGCTTTTTGGCCAGGTCCAGCTCGTTGATCAACCGTGTTTTCAGCAGGATGAAAACGCCGGCCAGAATAGCAACAAACAGCACGGCAAATACCGCGATAAGCAGCAGGCTGGAACTAAACCTGGACTGTACATCTTTATTGAGCCGCTGCGCATACTGCTCGCGGAAGGCCAGTAGTTTATCCAGCGTAATTTCATACTGGCGATCGAGCGCAGGGATGGTCATTGTCACCAGATCGTTTACGCGCTGCTTGTCATTTGCTGAAGCTGCATCGAGCAACGGCTGCAAACCCTGGTCACGATAGGCGAGAAACGCGGTCTGATACGCATCGGCGAGAAGCTGTTCGCCAGGCTGTTTCGGCGCCTGCAGATAGGCCTGGAAAGCAGCGTTAGTTTTGCCCATTACCGTCCTTGCGCCTTCAAGCGCAAGCTGTGCCTGTTCTGTGCGGCCGCGCTGCATCTCCTCCATCGCCTCCATGGCGCGCACTCGCAGGGTACGGCTGTGGTTAATTGGGTCGATAACCGACAGCACCACGCGAATTTCACGGTTTACCTGGTCCAGGGACTGGTTGCTGCGGGTAAGAGACCAGATATTGGAAGCGGTACTCGCTAAGAAAATAATAAGTAACGTACTAAAAACTAAAATAGAAAAACGCCTGACTGACATGGTAGATCCTTAGATCACTGGAATATTTTCGTTTACTACTGCGGATGGCTCCGATGAATCACCGCTTCGCCCTCTACTATCGGCAGAAATAGCGGAAGGTTTATTTATCTTGCGGAGTACTTTCCGGCCTGCGTCATATTTATGTCATCTGGCTGCTTTATAAAACGGTGACTTAATATCAAAGGATGAGTAAAAACATGAAATTAAAAACACCGGCGCTGTTATTCACCTCTCTTGTTCCTCTGCTAAGTCAGGCAGCCGAACTTCACGCCGATCGTTACGTTGTCACCTTCCCGCAAGGCGATCGTGTGGAATACAAGGGCGCGTATGCCAGCGCGTTTCCGGACGGGCTGCCGGTGGGCGTCGGGTCCGGTCTGCAATTTATACGCAAAGAGGGCAACGATCTGATTTTTGCTACCGTCACGGACCGCGGGCCAAATGCTGATTCGCCCAAAGCGGGCGAGAAAGATTCCAAAATTTTCGCCAACCCAAAATTTACACCGCTGCTGATGACGATTCGCATCGGCGACGGCAAAGCGCAGGCCGTTGACGCACACGCTCTGCATGATGAGCAGGGACCCGTCAGCGGCTTACCGTTGCCGGAAGGATTGATTGGCGCGACGAATGAAATCGCGCTGAGCGACACGTTGCAGCAGTTGCCGAGCGACAAACGTGGCCTGGACACCGAAGGCATTACGCCGGATGGCAAAGGTGGCTACTGGCTATGCGATGAATACGGTCCGTTTATCGTAAACATCGATGCCGGGGGCAAGATTGTGAAAAAATATGGTCCACAGGCGCAGCAGGGAGAGCAAGGCGTTGCTGGTGGTTTACCCAATATTATTAAATGGCGTCAGGCAAACCGTGGCTTTGAAGGGGTAACCCGCATGCCGGACGGGCGCATCATCGCCGCGGTACAAAGCACGCTGGATATCGACGGCAAGAGCAAAAACAGCGCGCTATTTACCCGCCTGGTCAGCATCGACCCGGCGAACGGCAAAACCGCAATGTACGGGTATCCGATTGATGCCGGTGTCTATAAAAAGGCCAAGGATGCCAAAATCGGCGACATTGTCGCCCTGGATAATAACCGCCTGCTGCTGATTGAGCAGGGCGGCGATAAAAATAAAGCGATGCGCAATCTGGTTTACGTGGTCGATTTAACCCAGGCCAGCGATCTGAGCGAGTTTGATAAAGAACAAGCGCCGGAATTCAACGATGCGGAACAGCTCAAGGCTCGCGGTATTAAACTCGCCGGAAAGAAAGAGATTCTCGATCTGCGCAAGCTGGGCTGGCAGCAGGAAAAAGCGGAAGGGATGACGCTGATTGATAACCAGACCATTGCGGTTATCAACGACAACGATTTCGGCCTGCAGGCGGTGCTGGATAATCCGCAAAGCGAAAGCACGAAAGCGGACGATTACGAAGTGGACGGCAGAGGACATCTGACGCTGAATGGAAAAGAAGTCGCCACCAGGATCGCGCTTAAGCCACTTGAGAAGCCTGAATCGCTTAATGAGCTTTGGGTAATTACCCTGCCGGAGAGCCTAAAATAATTCTCAGGCGCACGGTCTGGCTGTTTTTTGAACAGTTTGTTCGTGATATCCTTATTTGGTTTCGATCACGAACAGACTGAGGATTGCAATGAACACTGATATCACCCCGACCACGCTTGCGTTTGAATACCTTCGCCGGGAAGAAGAAAACCTGACCCCGGCCCAATACCTGATTCGGTTTAAGCAGCTTACGCTGGAATTTGCTGGCCTGATGGAACTGACCTCCCTCGAGCTGCGCGAAGAGATCTCCTATGCCTGGCGTCTCGGCATTCATTGATTCGCCCCGGCAGCTTTTTACGACAGTCGTCAGACAAATAATGCCCTGCTTAAAGCATTCAGGCTGAATGACGAATAAAGATTTATATGATGGTTATTTGCAACTGCGTTATAACGCGCTTCGCAACCGTCTGGCTGTAATAATTATATCGCCAGCCTGGAAAAGCCGCCGCGGCCTTTGAACCGTAGGCGGCGCGTTTAAAGCACGGATGGTAAATCTCTTCTTATAAATATAAAGCATAATAAGCTTTTTGAAGCTCTTAATTATTATGCATATTTCTTTTATATTAAAGCGTTTGTTCCTTATTGTGCTTTGCATATTAGCTGTGGCTTTGGGTGTATTCATCCTCTTTGGCGACGTCCTCTGGTTTCACGATTTTGTACGCGAAAACTCCTTCACCGAAATTGTTCAGGAAAGCCTCCTGCTGGTCCTTGCGCTACTGTTTTTTGGCCATGCCAGAAAAGTGCCGTCGCGGCGTCACAGCAGTGTATTAATCGGTGGCTTTTTCAGCTGTATGTTAATCCGCGAACTTGATTTTATCTTCGATGAGCTGTCCCATGGCTGCTGGGTCTGGTTTGCCCTGTTTACTGCGCTGGCCTGCATCTCTTACGCGTTGAGAAATAAAGAAAAAACCCTGGAAGGAATAGCGTCGTTTATGCGCCATCCCGCTTACGGTATGATGCTTTCCGGCCTGCTGTGCGTGCTGATTTTCTCGCGCCTGTTCGGTATGCATACGCTGTGGGAAGGGCTGATGCTTGACGGCTATAACCGGCTGGTGAAAAACATGGTCGAAGAGGGCACTGAAATGTTTGGCTACATCCTCTGCATGCTTTCCACCATCTGGTATCTGCGCCACAGACCCGAACGTTCAGCCTGACAACCCGCAAATCTTTCAGGCCTTACGCGCAACGATAAACAGACGCGGGAACAGCATCAGCACGTTACCGTCTTTTTGCGTTGGATAGGCCTGCTGTAAAAGCTTATGGTAACGCTCCAGAAACGCTTCCTGCTGAATAGCGTCCAGACCGGCAAGGTAAGGCCGTAAGCCGGTGGAGCTTAGCCATTCGATAATCGCACGGTGTGAAGGCATCACGTGGAAGTAAGTGGTGCGCCAGATATCCACCCGACAACCCTCGTTAGTCAGCAGGTCGTAATATTCATTGGGTGAGAGCAGCGCTTCGCGTCCTGCGGGCGGATTACCCAGTTCATTCGCCGCCTGGCGCATGAGCGCATGCGTCGGTTCCTGCCAGTTGTCCGGCATTTGCACTGCCAGCACGCCGCTTTCTGCGAGTTGGTCGGCCAGTTGTGGAAATAACGTCCGGTGATTGCTGAGCCACTGCAAAGAGGCGTTGGCATAGATCACATCCTGTTTAACCGGAGGCTGCCACCGGGCGATATCAGCCTGTTCGAAGCGGCAATCAGGCAGCGCCGATCGCGCTTTTTCGAGCATGGCGCAAGAGTTGTCCAGCCCGGTGATAACGGCATCCGGCCAGGTTTCATGCAACAGCGCGGTACTGTTGCCAGGCCCACAGCCTAAATCAGAAATCCGTGCTGCAAAGGGGTGATTGACGCGCGCAGCCAGTTCGGCTGCCGGGCGGGTGCGTTCCGCTTCAAACTGCAGATAAAGCGCCGGGTTCCAGTCCTGCATGTTGCTCTCCTCGGGCTAAAGTTGACCTAAGCATAGCTATAAACACGGCCTGGTGGAGGGTAGCAGAGAGGAATAGCTTAAGCCTGAAAAAGGCGCTTAAGCAGAAGCTGTTTGATATCCTGACGCTGGGCAAGCAGGACTAACCCTGAACCAGCAGATCTGGATATAAAAAAAGCGGCAAAATTGCTTTTGCCGCTTGTGAAAAGTTTCTACAAACTTAAGCAGCAACGATGCTGTCAATCGCTGCTTTTGCGTCGCTTTGCGCTTTAGACGCTACTTCCGGACCGTAAGCGATACCTTCTGCAAATACGTAGTTTACGTCGGTAATACCGATGAAGCCCAGGAACAGATTCAAATAAGGCACCAGCAGATCGCTTGGGGTATCCTTATGGATACCGCCACGGCTGGTCAGGATCACGGCGCGTTTACCGGTTACCAGGCCTTCAGGACCTTTTTCGGTATAACGGAAGGTGACGCCAGCGCGAGCCACCAGGTCAAAGTAGTTCTTCAACTGAGTAGGAATGTTGAAGTTGTACATAGGCGCGGCCATCACAATCACGTCGTGATCTTTCAGCTCGGCAATCAGCTCGTCGGACAGAGCCAGCGCTTCTTGCTGACGCGGGGTCAGTGCCGCATCGCTCGGGCGCAGCGCGCCAACCAGTTCGCCATCCAGCACCGGGATTGGATTTGCCGCTAAGTCGCGCACGGTGATTTGATCAGCGGAATGCTGTTCACGCCATTGTTCAACAAAATAGTCGGACAGCTGACTAGACTGAGAGTAGCCTGCCAGGATGCTGGACTTAAGTACTAATACTTTGCTCATGGGTGATTCCTTTGTTTTTGGTCATTCGGACAGATTGCCCGTTCGCTGGGAATTACTGTATTCACAATCCGATTGCAGTGATAGCGCAATATATCGAACTCTATGTTCGATTTTATTGAACAAGGCGTCGGGGAAGACGATGTGGTAATCTACGGGCAATTCACGCAAAAGACTTTTCCGGCAGTGCGCTGCCATGATGATGACGCTATGCAAAATACAAAACCTTCAGTTACCTCGTTATCTTCCCGCTTAGAAAACCTGATGCTGCGCGACCGCCAGCGTTTTTCTCGTCGCATTCATGGCGCGAAAAAGGTGAAAAATCCTGAATCTCAGCAGGCCGTCTTTGACGCGCTGGCTCAGGAAATCGACGCAGCGGCCGGTAAGGTTCTGCTACGCGAAGCGGCGCGGCCAAAGATTACATATCCAGAAAACCTGCCCGTCAGCCAGAAGAAGCAAGATATTCTCGAAGCCATTCGCGATAACCAGGTGGTGATTGTTGCCGGGGAAACAGGATCGGGCAAAACAACGCAGCTGCCAAAGATCTGTATGGAGCTTGGCCGCGGTATAAAAGGGCTTATCGGCCATACGCAGCCTCGTCGTCTGGCCGCGCGTACCGTGGCGAACCGTATCGCAGAAGAGCTGCAAACCGAACCGGGCGGCGCGGTCGGCTATAAGGTACGTTTTACCGATCGTGTCGGTGAAAATACCCTGGTCAAGCTGATGACCGACGGCATCCTGCTGGCGGAAATCCAGCAGGACCGCCTGCTGATGCAGTACGACACTATCATCATCGATGAAGCGCACGAGCGCAGCCTGAATATCGACTTCTTGCTCGGTTACCTGCGTGAGCTTCTGCCGCGTCGCCCCGATCTGAAAATCATTATTACCTCGGCAACCATCGACCCGGAACGCTTCTCGCGCCATTTCAACCACGCGCCGATTATCGAAGTGTCTGGCCGAACCTATCCGGTGGAAGTGCGCTATCGCCCGATTGTTGAAGACGTGGACGATACCGATCGCGATCAGCTACAGGCAATTTTTGACGCCGTTGACGAGCTGGGCCGCGAAAGCGCGGGGGACATCCTGATCTTTATGAGCGGAGAGCGCGAAATTCGCGACACCGCCGACGCGCTGAACAAACTAAATTTGCCGCATACCGAAGTGCTGCCTTTATATGCCCGCCTGTCGAACAGCGAGCAAAACCGCGTGTTTCAGTCGCACGCCGGCAGGCGTATCGTGCTGGCGACCAACGTGGCGGAAACCTCGCTTACCGTGCCGGGCATTAAATACGTCATCGATCCGGGCACGGCGCGTATCAGCCGCTATAGCTACCGAACCAAAGTGCAGCGGTTGCCGATTGAGCCGGTTTCACAGGCGTCCGCTAACCAGCGTAAGGGGCGCTGCGGACGCGTCTCGGAAGGGATCTGTATTCGTCTCTATTCAGAAGACGACTTCCTGTCGCGCCCGGAATTTACCGATCCGGAAATCCTGCGTACCAACCTGGCGTCCGTTATTTTGCAGATGACGGCGCTGGGCCTTGGTGATATCGCCGCGTTCCCGTTTGTGGAAGCGCCCGATAAACGTAATATTCAGGACGGCGTGCGCCTGCTTGAAGAGCTGGGCGCGATTACCAGCGAGGAAGACCACAGCGTCTATAAACTGACGCCTTCCGGCCGCCAGCTTTCCCAGTTGCCGGTTGATCCGCGTCTGGCGCGTATGGTGCTTGAGGCGCAGAAATTTGGCTGCGTGCGCGAGGTAATGATTATCACCTCCGCGCTTTCCATTCAGGACCCGCGCGAGCGCCCGATGGACAAACAGCAGGCGTCTGACGAAAAACACCGCCGTTTCCACGATAAAGAGTCTGACTTCCTGGCCTATGTGAACCTGTGGAATTATCTTGGCGAGCAGCAAAAAGCGCTGTCGTCTAACCAGTTCCGCCGGTTGTGCAAAACGGATTATCTTAACTACCTGCGCGTACGCGAGTGGCAGGATATCTATACCCAGCTGCGTCAGGTGGTTAAAGAGCTTGGTCTGCCAATTAACAGCGAGCCGTCGGACTTCCGCTCGGTGCACTGCGCGTTGCTCACCGGCCTGCTTTCCCATATCGGCCAGAAAGATGCCGATAAGCAGGAATACACCGGCGCACGTAACGCCCGTTTCTCCATCTTCCCCGGTTCCGGCTTATTCAAAAAGCCGCCAAAGTGGACGATGGTTGCCGAGCTGGTGGAAACCAGCCGCCTGTGGGGGCGCATTGCCGCGCGTATCGATCCAGAATGGGTCGAGCCGCTGGCGCAGCACCTGCTTAAGCGCTCATACAGTGAGCCTCACTGGGAAAAATCCCAGGGTGCGGTGATGGCTAGCGAAAAAGTTACGCTTTACGGCCTGCCGATCGTTGCCGCCCGTAGCGTAAATTACAGCCAGATTGACCCGGCCCTGTGCCGCGAGCTGTTTATCCGCCATGCGCTGGTTGAAGGCGACTGGCAGACGCGTCACGCCTTCTTCCGCGAAAACCTCAAGCTGCGCAACGAAGTGGAGGAGCTTGAGCATAAGTCCCGCCGCCGCGATATCCTCGTGGATGACGACACGCTGTTTGAGTTTTACGACCAGCGCATCGCCCACGAGGTGATTTCTGCCCGCCATTTCGATAGCTGGTGGAAGAAAGTCAGCAAAGAAACGCCGGACCTGCTCAATTTTGAGAAGAGCATGCTGATAAAAGAGGGCGCGGAGCAGGTCAGCAAGCTGGACTATCCGAACTTCTGGCATCAGGGAAATCTCAAGCTGCGCCTGACCTATCAGTTCGAGCCGGGCGCCGATGCCGATGGCGTAACGGTACATATTCCGCTGCCGCTGTTAAACCAGATCGATGAAGCCGGATTTGAATGGCAGATTCCGGGCGTGCGCCGCGAGCTGGTTATCGCGCTGATTAAATCCTTACCGAAACCGGTGCGGCGTAATTTTGTGCCGGCGCCAAACTATGCCGAAGCGTTTTTGGGCCGCGCCACGCCGCTTGAGCTGCCGCTGCTCGACAGCCTTGAGCGTGAGTTCCGCCGCATGGCGGGCGTGACGATTGACCGGGAAGAGTGGCACTGGGAACAGGTGCCCGATCACCTGAAAATGACCTTCCGGGTGGTAGACGAGCATAATAAAAAGCTTAAAGAAGGCAAAGATCTCAGCGAGCTGAAGGGCGGCCTGAAGGCAAAAGTTCAGCAAACGCTCTCCGCCGTAGCGGATGACGGCATTGAGCAGAGCGGGCTGCATATCTGGAGCTTCGGCAAGCTTCCGGAAAGCTATGAGCAAAAGCGCGGCAATTACCGCATGAAGGCGTTCCCGGCGCTGGTGGATGAAAAAGAAAGCGTGGCGATCAAACTCTTTGATAACCCACTTGCACAGCAACAGGCTATGTGGCGAGGTTTACGTCGTCTGCTGCTGCTGAATATTCCTTCCCCCATCAAGTATCTGCATGAAAAATTGCCGAACAAAGCCAAGCTCGGCCTGTATTTTAACCCGTACGGTAAGGTACTGGATCTCATTGACGACTGTATTTCCTGCGGCGTTGACAAGCTGATTGCCCAGGCCGGCGGCCCGGTGTGGACGGAAGAGGGCTTTGCCGCGCTGCATGAAAAAGTCCGTGCGGAACTGAACGACACCGTGGTGGAAATTGCAAAGCAGGTCGAACAAATTCTCACCGCCGTTTTCAACATCAATAAGCGGCTGAAAGGGCGTGTGGATATGACCATGGCGCTTGGCCTGTCGGATGTGAAAGCGCAGATGAGCGGCCTGGTATACCGCGGCTTTGTCACCGGCAACGGTTACAAACGCTTGGGCGATACGCTGCGTTATTTGCAGGCGATTGAAAAACGCCTGGAGAAAATGGCTATCGATCCGCATCGCGACCGCGTGCAGATGCTGAAGGTGGAGCAGGTGCAGCAGGCCTGGCAGCAGTGGCTGAACAAGCTGCCGCCCAAACGACGCGAAGATGAAGAGGTGCAGGAAATCCGCTGGATGATCGAGGAGCTGCGCGTCAGCTTCTTCGCGCAGCAGTTAGGCACGCCGTACCCCATTTCCGACAAGCGTATCCTGCAGGCGATGGATCAGATTACGGGTTAATTTATCTGCGCCGGACGACGATTAGCCGTTCACCCGCGCAAGGGTAAAACCGTCCCAGCCTTTACTGCCAACCGTTTGTAGCGCGGTGGCGGTAAGGCGGGGATTTTCACCCAGCAACTCAATAAATTTTCGCACGCCCTGCACCCGAAGATCGTTACTTTGCGGGTCTGTCACTGCACCGTCACGCACTACGTTATCGCCAATAATTAACGTGCCGGGCCGTGAATATTTCAGCGCCCATGCCAGATAAACCGGGTTGCCGGGCTTATCGGCATCGATAAAAATTAAATCAAAAGGAGCCTGGCTTGCCAGATGCGGCAAGCTTTCAACGGCCGGACCGACGAGCAGTTCGATAACGCCTGCAAGCTCAGCAAGCTTAATGTTTTTCTTCGCTACTTCCGCATGGTGCGGATCCGCTTCCAGCGTCACCAGTTTACCGCCTGCGGGTAAAGCTCGCGCCATCCATACCGAGCTGTATGCGCCGAGCGTGCCAATTTCAAGGATGTTTTTAGCGCCGGTTATTTGCACCAGCAGCTGAAGAAACATTCCCTGGTTTGGAGCAACGTCATGAGCAGGAAGACCTGCGGCGTGGTTATTGGCGAGGATCTTCTCGAAAACGGGATCGTTTGGGATCAGGGAACGAACGAGGTAATTATCAACGTCTGACCATTGCTGCTGCATTGCATCACTCCGGAAGTTTTATTAACCAGAACAACGATGGATGACTTGCGCTTATCCACCCTACGATTTATGCATTTTGTCAGTCGGGCAAGCGCAGCGCCGCCCGACATAATCTACTCACGTTACAGCTATAACCCGCGCCAGCCGCCGCCCAGCGAACGATAAAGATCGACCTGCGCCAGCAGCAGGTTGTTCTTCACCTGCACGACGCTAAGCTGCGTGGAAAACAGCGTGCGCTGGGCGTCCAGCTCATCCAGATAAGACGAATAGCCGTTGCGGTAGCGGTTCTGGGCAATTCGCAGCGCCTCTTCGGCAACGTGCTCCTGCTCCTGCAATTCCGTGAGCTGTTCCCGCAGGCGCTGGATAGCATCGATGCTGTCGTTCACCTCTTTAAAAGCGTTGCGCACCGTTTTTTCATAGGCGTACAGCGCCTGATTACGTTGCGACATGGCGACATCAACCTGCGCATTCAGCGCTTCGCGATTCAGCAGCGGCGCGAGAATGCTGCCGCCGATGCTCCAGAGCCGCAGAGGATTGTCGATAAGCTGCGAAAGCGTGCTGTTCTGCAAACTTCCACCGGCCACAAGGTTGATCGAGGGCAGAAGCTGCGCACGCGACGAGGCAAGAGAGGCATCCGTGGCGACTAGCTGTCTTTGCGCCTGGACGATATCCGGGCGGCGATTTAACAGCGTCGACGGCAGTTGTGCGGGCAGCGTCAGCGGCGTGAGCTGGTCAAATTCGCCGCCGCGCGCCACCGCGCCTGGATTTTTGCCCACCAGCACGCTGAGCGCATTTTCCTGCTGGCTGATTTGATGCTGTAGCTGCGGAATTTGCGCGCGCGTTGAACGGTATTCTGATTCTGACTGCATCAGTTCCAGCCGGGAGCTGTAGCCTGCTTCATACTGGCGTTTTGCAAGCTTGTACGCGTCTTCGCGGGCGGCGAGCGTGGATTGCGTGACTTTTAGCTGCTCATCCAGAGAAAGCAGGGTGATATAGCCCGAGGCAACGGAAGACGCAACGGTCAGATTTGCCGCCGCGGCCGCCGCCTGCTGCGCTTCCAGGCTGGCCTGTGCGGCTTCCGTGGCGCTGCTGTATTGCCCCCATAAATCGACGTTATAACTTGCGTTCAGGCTTCCTTTATACAGATCGCCATGCGTCGGCAAACCCGTGGCGGCAGATTGTGAGCGGCTGCGGCTTGCATTCAGCCCGGCATCAAGCGTGGGCCATTGCGCGCCTTCTGCGGACTGTACGCGGGCCTGATATTCATTAACCCGTTCACGGGCGGTCAGCACATCGCTGTTATAGCGCAGGGCTTCGTCTACGTAGCCGTTAAGCATCGAATCGTGAAAATTGCGCCACCAGAATCCTTCCGCAGAAGAAGCCGGGCCGACCTGGTCGCGCCACTGGGCGGGGATTTCAAGCGTCGGTTTAGCCTGCTGAACCTGAGCTGAATGGCAGCCCGCCAGCAGCAGCGCTGCGGCAATGCAGGAAAGTTTCAGCGGGCTCATCGGCTATTCTCCCGCGTGTCGATATGCACCTGAACCGACATCCCCGGACGCAGGCGCTTGCGCTTATCCGCCTCGCCGAGAACTTTGATGCGCACCGGAATACGCTGAGCGATCTTCACAAAGTTGCCGCTGGCGTTGTCCGGCGATATGGCGCTGAACTCAACGCCGGTAGCCGGGGAGATGTTCTCCACGCGGCCGTTAAATTTCTCGTTCGCCAGCGCATCCACGGTGAAGGTTACGGGCTGGCCAACTTTCATCTCCGCCAGCTGTGTTTCCTTCACGTTGGCAATAACCCAGTTATCCGGCGGCACCAGCGAGGTCAGGCGTGTGCCTGCGCTGACATAGGCGCCAAGACGTACGGCGATCTGCCCGAGCTGGCCGTCGCGAGGGGCGATAATCCGCGTGTTTTGCAGATCGATTTGCGCCAGCTCCAGCGCCGCTTTCGCATTTTCCACGTCAGCTTCCAGCGAGCCCCGGTTAACAACCACGGTTTGCAGATCCTGGCGGGACATTTCAAGCTGGGCGGCGGCCTGCTCGATATCCGCATTGCCCTGCGCCGCGCTGGCGCGGGCAGCGTCGCGTTCACGCACGGAGAGCGAGCCGTCGGAGGTCAAATCCTCCACGCGGCGTAAATCGAGCTGGGATTTTTTCGCCTGCGCCTGGGCGTTTTTCAGGGCTGCTTCATTTTTCTTAATCACGGCATCCGCGCTGCGACGCTGCTGCTGATTATTGACGAGCGCCGCCTGTTTCATCGCCATCTGCGCCTGCGCCTGATGAACGCGCTGTTTGTAGATCCGGTCATCGATGGTCATTAGCACGTCGCCGGCTTTTACATACTGAAAGTCCTGTACATTTACCGCAGTGATATAACCGTTTACCTGCGGGCTGATAAAAGTGGTCATGCCGCGCACGTAGGCGTTTTCCGTTGACTCAACGTGCCGCGTGAAGGGAGGCAGTTGCCAGGCGTAGAGGATCACCAGCACGCCAAGGATGCCTATCGCGACGGCGCTAAAAATTGACACTATGCGCAGGTTTTTTTGCTCCGGGCTTTGTGCCGGAGTGGTTCCTTGTTCGCTCATTGCAGCTCCGTAGTATTTTTTAATTGTTTTCTGGCCGCCAGTTTCAGGCGCAGCAGGCGCCAGATAATCCACAGCAGGGTGCAGGTGGCAATGGCAGCGGTCAGTAAATAAGTATCGTTGTAAGCAAGCACGTTCGCTTCAGCAGTGGCAACGCTTTGCAGCTGAAGCAACGCCTGCGTATTCAGCAACGTACTGTCGCCCAGTACGCTGCTATAAAGCTGGGTATACTGGTTGACCCGCTCGCTGACCAGCGGATTAAGCAGCGTAAGCTGATCGGCCAGCAGGCTGGAGTGGAATTTTTCGCGCCAGGTCTGGAAAGTACCGAGGATGGCGGAGCCCAGCAGTCCGCCAATATTCTGGCTCATGCCAAACAGCACCGAGAAACTCACCAGATTGCGCGGTTCGGCAATCACGCCGCCAATCGACGTCAGCATTGCCGGTGCGAGGAAGAAGGCGCTGCTAAAACCAAACAGGAACTGGCTTACCATAAGCTGCGCCGGGCGGGTGAGGTTGTTGGACTGGCTGTCCATCAGCGAAGCGACAATCATCAGCACCAGTGAAATCACCACCGGCCGCGTGAGCTTCTTGATATCAATCGTCAGGCAGCTGGCGATAATCCCGCAGACGATACCCGCAAGGATTGACCACGCAAGATTGGTCATCTGTTCGTTTTGCAGGCCGATAAGCTGCAGGTAGCCAATCACCCCGGTGTTCTGCTCCGCAAGCACGATACGAATCAGCACCATAATAAACCCGAGGCGCACCATGCTGCTGCTTGATAGCCAGCGTGTATTCAGTAGCGGATTGCTGCGATTATGCTCAAAGGTAATAGCGGCCACGATCAATACCAGCGAGGCGGCCAACGCCCAGCCAATCCACGGCGCTTCGAACCACCAGTCGATACGTCCAAGCGACAGTACGCCGCACAGCAGCGCAATGCCCGGCGCAAGCAGAATGAAAGTCAGAAAGTCCTTCTTTTCAAAGACTTTTTTCCGATCGCTTGGCGGCAGTTTCAGCAGCAGCACGCAAGCCAGTGAGACAAGGGCGAGACCAAGCTCGAAGTAATAAAGGCCGCGCCATTCGTTAAGCTGCAACAGCTCAGTTGAAAACAGCCGCGCGACAGGAATGGCGAGCGTGGAGCCGGTGATGCCAATGGTTAACCCTTTCAGCCGGTGCTTCGCAGGCCAGGCCTGGATCTGATAATAAATGCCAAGTGAACTGAGCGCGGCGCCGACCATGCCGTGGGCGGCCCGCACCATGATGGCGGAATTGAGATCGTTAACGAAAAGGTGGAAGAAGGTGACCAGCACATACAGCACCAGGAATCCTTCGGTAAACGCCCGCAGCCCGTACTGCTGGCGGAATTTCACCAGCAGCAGGTTGATGGAGGCGTTGGTCATCACATATACCGCGGGCAGCCAGGCGATTTCATTAGACCAGGCCGCAAAGGTGCCCTGTAAATTGGTGAGGTTTGCGGTAACCAGCGCGTTTCCGAGCGCCCCGGTCAGGCACACCAGCAGCCCGACCAGACCGTAGGCGATGCGTTTGTGCGTGGGATGAATCGGCGTGGAAGGGGAACCGAGAAGCGTAGGTTTCTCATGCGGTTGCCACTCCCTTGGAATATAAGGGTCGCGTTGAGGAAGGCGCATTATTTTGTCTCGGCGGCTTTGAGCAGGCGGGTGAGCACGTCACGCGTCACGGTTTGTTCTTCTTCACTGATGGAGGTCAGAACTTCCTGGCGCAGCTCGTCGGCGACCACCTTAACTTTCTGATAGAGAGCTTGCCCCTGTTCGGTTGCGACCAGCAGGCGCACGCGTTTGTCTTCGGGCGTGAGAACCCGCTGCACCAGATTTTGTTCGACCAGACGATTGATGAGCGGCACGAGGGTTGCGCTCTCAATGCCAAGCTGGCGAGCCAGCTCCTTCTGCGATAGCGGCGTTTCATTGCCGGCGATAGCTGCAACCGCCACCCAGCTGGCCTGGCTCATACCGAGATCTTTGAGCCTGCGGTCAACGGCCAGACGCCATTGATGGGCCGTGAGATGAAGCAGGTGAGAAAAAGAGAGCTTTGCGTAATCCACAGCACAGGAACCATTTCGTTAGATATCTAACTAGTTTAAAACCGCAACCCTCATCAATTCAAGCGAAGATGAAGACGAATTGTTAATATTTGCATTATAGCCGCTGCTGTCTAATTCAGCTGATAATGTCGGTTAGGCTTCATCTGCTCTGGGATCTTATCCTCACCGTTCATATCGCGCAAATCACGCTCAATGGTATTACAGATGGCATTCAGCGCCAGATCGTTGTCTTCCATGCCAAACGGATCTTCCAGCTCTTCGGCCAGGCTATCAAGCGCGATAAAGGTGTAGGAAATAAAGACCGACAGGAACGGCGTCATATAGTGCATATCCTGTACCAGCGCGAAGGGCAGCATGATGCAAAACATATATACCGTGCGGTGCAGAATTAACGTATAGGCGAAGGGAACAGGCGTATTGCTGATGCGTTCGCAGCCGCCGGCAACGGCGGTATGCTCATTGAGGTGATTATCCATGCTGCGCCATAACACATCGGAAATAGTGCCGTTCATGCGCTGTTTTGATAGCCAGTTGCCCATCAGCAGCAAAATACGGTTGCACGGCGCATGGCTTGCCGCAACCCATGCCAGTTCATCCGCGCGCAGCCAGGGGCGCAGACCGTTTTCTACCGGCTGTTTGCGCAGGGTCAGACGCAGACAGTTGCAGAACGCCACCTGCAGGTTCACGAAATAATTAATCTCTTCGCTTTGCGCCGCAGGGAGGCTTTTTACCTCGCGCAGCAGCGAGCGTGCGGTTACCGCCAGCTGTCCCCATAGCAAACGCGCTTCATTAAAACGGGCATAACAGGCGTTGTTTCTGAAACCGAGGAAGATGGCAATAGCCACGCCCAGAATACTGAACGGCGCCATAGTCAGTTTAATACCAAGCGCCTCATACCACGGCAGGAAGAAAATTACGCTGACCGACAGCGCCAGATTCAGCAGCAGACGTGAATAGATTTTCTCCAGAACGGAACCGTGCCAGACGAAAAGTCGAATAATCCAGTGCTTATGGGGACGAATAATCATAATGAAGAGGCTCAGAAACAGGACACCGTATTTAACGGCAGAGTGTGACGTAGATCAATATTTAAAGTTACATGTTTTTAACAACGTGAATTATTTTCATGCGCCGTGAATTTTCCTCGTTTGCCTGGCCGCCGCTGCTATGCCATTCTGCTTGCAACAAATGGCCGTCCAGACGGCTAAAAAACCCAGATACTGAACTATCACTTAGCTAAATCATTTAGCCGGGTCACCAGGAGAATTCATATGTCGCACAACACGCAACAGCGCCATCACGCCCCATTCCGCGCGGATATCGTCGGGAGTTTCTTACGCCCGGATGCCATTAAAGAAGCCCGCCAGCAGTTTGCCGCAGGCGATATCTCGGCGAATCAATTGCGCAAGGTTGAAGATGAAGCCATTCGCGCTTCGGTAGAGCAGCAGTGTGCGTGCGGCCTGCACGTTGTTACCGACGGAGAATTCCGCCGCGCCTGGTGGCACTTTGACTTTTTCGACGGTTTGCAGGGCGTTGAACGTTACGAATCCGACCACGGCATCCAGTTCAACGGTGTACAGACTAAGGCGCACAGCGTACGCGTCGTCGGCAAGCTTGGGTTTGGTGAACACCCGATGCTGGAAGATTTCCGCTATCTGAAAAGCATCAGTGGAAATGCGGTGCCAAAAATGACTATCCCAAGCCCGAGCGTACTGCATTTTCGCGGCGGCCGGAACGCCATCGACAGCGCCGTTTACCCGGATTTAAACGACTATTTCGACGATCTGGCTACAACCTGGCGCGATGCGATTCAGGCGTTCTATGCAGCAGGCTGCCGCTATCTGCAACTGGATGACACCGTCTGGGCGTACCTGTGCTCAGACGCGCAACGCCAAGAAATCCGCGAGCGCGGTGACGATCCTGATGAACTGGCAAAAATTTATGCCCGCGTGCTGAATAAAGCGCTGGAAGGGAAACCTGAAGATCTGACCATCGGCCTGCACGTGTGCCGCGGCAACTTCCGCTCGACGTGGATTTCTGAAGGGGGTTACGAGCCGGTGGCGGAAGTGTTATTTGGCACCGTGAACGTGGACGCCTTCTTCCTTGAATACGACAATGACCGTTCAGGTGATTTTGCCCCGCTGCGTTTTGTGCGTCCCGGCAAACAGCAGGTCGTGCTGGGGCTTATCACCACCAAAAATGGTGAGCTGGAAAAGCCTGAGCAAATCCAGGCGCGTATTAATGAAGCGGCGAAATTTGTCGATATCAGCCAGATTTGCCTCAGCCCGCAGTGCGGCTTTGCGTCCACGGAAGAGGGCAACAGCCTGACGCCTGCCCAGCAGTGGGACAAGGTTCGGCTGGTGGCTGAGATTGCGCAGAAGGTGTGGTAAGCATGCGGTGATTTCCCTCTCCCTTTCGGGAGAGGGTTCAAAGAAAAGTTATTCCAGCTCCAGCAGGCGTTCAGCAATGCATCCGCTTCATGCTTCAGTTCCGCGGGCCGGAAAGACGACTCAACGGTTGGCACTGCCTGCGCTTCTTTTTTTGGCGGCCAGCGCTTAAACCGAGCCTCTCACCACCAGCTTCCAGTCGAGAATCTCATTCACCGTTTCCACCTGCGGATTTTCAATTCTCTCCAGCAGTAGCTGTACGCTACGCACGCCGAGCTGATGCATCGGCTGTTCAACGGTGGTGAGCGGCGGAGTGGTTACCGCGCCAAACGGTACGCCGTCAAATCCCATGATGGCCACATCTTCCGGTACGCGCAGCCCGTTTTCGTGGGCGTAATGCAGCGCGCCGCCGGCCAGCGCATCGGAAATAGCAAAAACGGCATCTGGCGGTTCCGGCAGGGTAAATAATTCCGCCATCGCCTGTACGCCCGCCTGATATTCCAGGCTGTCCGCATATACCACGGCCTGCCAGGCGGAGCTGCGCCCAGCCCGGTATCCCGCTTCCCGTTGTTGCGAATACAAATAACGCAAGTCGCCGTTAATTAATGCGATACGTTTATAGCCCGCGCAGGTGAGATGCTCAACCGCAGCCGCGGCTGCTTTAAAGTTATCGATGGTCACGGAAGAGGCGTTATAGCCCGGATCGCCTTCACCGCATTGTACCCAAGGCGAATCCCCGATAAGCGTTGTTAAGCCGGGTAAGCAGCTGATGGCATCCATGGTGATCACGCCATCGACAACTTTGCCGCTCAGCAACTGTAGATAGGCAGACTCACGCGGCAGACGTGATTCAGAATTACACAGCAGAATGTGATAGCCGTGTTTTTCCGCTTCCTCTTCAATGCCGCGAACCACGCGTGCGCAGAAGGGGTTTGTAATGTTAGAAACCAGCACCAGCAGCATACGGCTGCGCGCGGTGCGCAACTGGCGGGCAAGAAGATTCGGCTGATAATCACATGATTCAATAGCTGCCAGCACCTTATCCCGGGTAGCAGTTTTTACCCCCGGGTTGCCATTCAGCACCCTGGAAACGGTAGCGGTGGAAACCCCCGCAATACGAGCCACTTTATCTATCGACATGCTGATCCTTTACCCTGGCTGATTATTTGTGAAGCGCATTGCAGATCCGCATCAATAGTAACAAATAATCCTCGGGCATGATGGAAAGCTATCTGAAATCGATTACATTTTTAGTGAAGCGTTAATGTAATCGATTACAAAAATAAACCCTTACCCTTTATCAATACTCTGCCGCGGAGGATTTATGTCTTCTCACTCAGCCGTTGGGGCTCAGGTAATCACCCATAAATGGGTTATTCCGCGCCTGTCGTTAATGATGTTTCTGGAATTTTTCGTCTGGGGGGCCTGGTACGTTACGCTGGGCGTCGTGATGGGCAAGTATGGCCTGAGCGCGGTGATTGGCGATGCGTATTCCACCGGGCCTGTTGCCTCCATCCTTTCGCCGTTTGTGCTGGGCATGCTGGTGGATCGCTTCTTCGCCTCGCAAAAGGTTCTCGGCGTCCTGCATCTGGTAGGGGCCGCGCTGTTGTGGTGGCTGCCGGGCCTGTTCGAAAGCGGGCAAACCGGCCTGCTGTGGGTGATATTCGCCTACATGCTGTGCTACATGCCAACTATCGCGCTGAGCAATAACGTGGCGTTCCACAGCCTTGCAAACAGCGAGAAGGGCTTCCCGATCGTTCGTGCTTTCGGCACTATCGGCTGGATTGTCGCAGGCTTAATCGTCGGGGTGAGCGGGCTTTCTGACAGCACCAGCATCTTTACCATGGCGGCTGTTGCGTCGGTTGTGCTTGGCATTTACAGCTTTACGTTGCCCAACACGCCAGCGCCGGATCGCGGTAAGCCGCTTTCCATGCGCGATTTGCTGTGCGCCGATGCCTTTGCCTTACTCAAACAGCGCCACTTTATGGTGTTCATCATCTGCGCCACGCTGATTTCCATTCCGCTTGCCGCTTACTATGCATACGCTGCGCCGTTTATCTCCGCGCTGGGCTTTGAAAACGTCAGCGGCGTGATGGCGTTCGGACAGATGTCCGAGCTGCTGTTTATGCTGCTGATCCCGTTCTTCTTCCGCCGTCTGGGCATCAAAATGATGCTGCTGATCGGCATGCTGGCGTGGTTTGCGCGTTACGCCATGTTCGCCCTGAGCATCGCGGAAGAAACCCGCTGGATGATTTATATCGGCATTATTCTGCACGGCGTGTGCTACGACTTTTTCTTTGTTATCGGCTTTATCTATACCGACAAGGTGGCGGGCGACAAAGTGAAGGGCCAGGCGCAGAGCCTGCTGGTGCTGTTTACCTATGGGCTGGGCATGCTCATCGGTTCGCAAATCAGCGGCGCGGTGTTCAACCGTTCGGTCACCGCTCAGGGTGCCGAAGCGCTGGTGCAGTGGCAGCAATTCTGGTGGCTGCCGGCCATCGCCGCCGTGATTATCGCCGCCATCTTCTTCTTTACGTTTAACTATAAAGAAGGAGCGAAGGATGGCCGATAGGGCACTACGGGTGCTGGTTGTGGGCTGCGGCAATATGGGCGCCGCCCACGCGCAGGCCTATGAGGCGCTGCCGGAATTTTCACTCTGCGGGCTGGTGGCCCGCGGAACCTCCAAAGAGCGTCTGAAAGCGCGGCTCGGCGAAAATATTCCGCTGTTCGACGAGATGCAGGATGCCATCAAACGGACCCGGCCGGATGCGGTTTGTATCGCTACCTGGCCTGATACTCACGAGGTTTTAGCGCTGACGGCGCTTGCCGCAGGCTGTCACGTGTTTCTGGAAAAACCTCTCGCCACCACCGTATCCGGCGCGAAGCGCGTGGTGGCGACCGCGCGGCTGGCGGGCAAACAGCTAGTGGTGGGCTATATCCTGCGTCATCACCCGGCCTGGCAGCAGTTTATTCATCTGGCGCAAAACCTCGGCAAGCCGCTGGTAATGCGCATGAACCTCAACCAGCAAAGCGCCGGCAGCGCCTGGCATACCCATAAAATGCTGATGCAGTCGCTTTCGCCGATTGTGGATTGCGGCGTGCATTATCTGGACGTGATGTGCCAGATGACACAGGCAAGCCCGCTTTCCGTCAGCGCGATTGGCGCGCGCTTAAGCGATGAAATTGCCCCGACGCAGTTCAACTACGGCCAGCTACAGGTACGTTTCGCTGACGGCTCTGTTGGCTGGTACGAAGCGGGCTGGGGGCCGATGATGAGCCAGACGGCGTTCTTTATTAAAGACGTTATCGGGCCAAAAGGGTCCGCGTCTATTGTGGCGCGCGAAGCGGGCGGCGAAGGGTACTCCGCCAGCGTCGAGGCGCATACGCAAACCGAATCTCTGCGCCTGCATCATTCACAGCTCAACGCTCAGGGTGAGTTTACGCATCAGGACGAGTGGATCTCTGCTGCCGGCGAGCCCGACCACTTCGCCCTGTGCCGCCTCGAACAGCAGTTTTTTGCGCGTTCTATTATTGAAAATAGCGATTTAACGCTGCACCAGCAGCAGGCGATTGAAAGCCTGGCCGTGGTGCTGGCGGCTGACCTCGCGGTTCGCGAGCAGCGTATGGTTAATATTAAGGAGGTGTTGTGATGAAAACCCTGAAGGGACCATCTATTTTTCTTTCCCAATTTATTGGCGAGCAGCCGCCGTTTAACTCGCTGGATACGCTGGCGGCATGGGCTGCCGGGCTGGGTTATAAAGCGGTACAGCTCCCGACCCATTTGCCGCATATTTTCGATCTGCGCAAGGCAGCAGAAAGCCAGGATTACTGCACGGAAATCCGCGGGCGGCTGGCAAACGTTGGTCTGGAAATTAGCGAACTTTCTACGCATCTCCAGGGGCAGCTGATTGCCGTGCATCCTGCCTATGACGCGGCGTTTGCAGGATTCGCTCCGCCTGAGCTTGCGCACGACGCCAGGGCGCGCCAGCAATGGGGCGTTGAGAGCCTGAAGCAGGCAGCGCGGGCGTCGCAAAATCTGGGGTTAAAGGCGCACGCCACGTTTTCCGGCGCGCTGGCGTGGCCATATTTTTACCCGTGGCCGCCGCGCAATGCGGCGCTTATCGACGAAGCGTTCAGCGAGCTGGCAAAACGCTGGCGACCGGTGCTGGACAGTTTTGACGACGCGGGCGTGGACGTCTGTTTCGAACTGCATCCCGGTGAAGATTTACATGACGGCGTCACCTTCGAGCGTTTTTTAACGCTTGTCGATAATCATCCGCGCTGCAACATTCTGTACGATCCAAGCCATATGCTGTTGCAGCATATGGATTATCTCGGTTTTATCGATCTTTATCATTCACGCATTAAAGCCTTTCACGTTAAAGACGCTGAGTTTCAACGCTCGGCGAAAAGCGGTGTTTATGCCGGATACCAGCCGTGGGCTGAACGTCCCGGACGCTTCCGTTCGCTCGGCGACGGACAGGTCGATTTCAAAGGTATTTTCAGCAAACTCGCGCAGTACGACTACGCCGGGTGGGCTACGCTTGAGTGGGAATGCTGTCTGAAATCGGGCGAAGCGGGCGCGCGTGAAGGCGCAAAATTCATTGCCGAACATATTATTCCCGTGGCCGATTACGCTTTCGATGACTTCGCCCTGCATATGAGCGAAAAGGCGGCGGTACGTAAAATGCTTGGGCTGGAGGAAGAATAATGAAACGCATCCGGTTAGGTATGGTGGGCGGCGGTGAAGGTTCGTTTATTGGCGGCGTACACCGCATTGCCGCCCGGCTCGATGACCAGTTTGAGCTGGTCGCCGGCGCATTCTCGTCCTCGCCTGAAAACGCAAAACGCAGCGGCGAAGCGCTGTTTATCGCCCCCGAACGCAGCTATGCAAGCTGGCAGGAGATGGCAGAGCGGGAGGCCACGCGGCCGGACGGCATCGAAGCGGTGGCGATAGTCACGCCGAACTTTTTGCATGTGCCTGTCGCCAGAGCGTTTCTGGAAAAAAAGATCCACGTCATTTGTGATAAACCGCTGGGCATTACGCTTGCCGAGGGCGAAGAGCTGGCTTTTGTGCTGAACGAATCCGGCTGCCATTTTATTCTGACCCATAACTACAGCGCGCTGCCGATGATACGCGAGGCGCGAGCGCGCATCGCCAACAGCGAAATAGGCGAGATCCGCAATGTAGAAGTGGAATACCTGCAGGGCTGGCTGAACGACAGGCTGGAACTCACCGACAATAAACAGGCGAGCTGGCGCGGCAAAGCGCAGTTTGCCGGGGCCGGTGCGATTGGCGATATCGGCACGCATGCCTGGCAACTGGCAGCGTTTGTAACCGGCATGGAGCCAGAATCGATTCGCGGTAAGCTACTGACGCGCATCAAAGGCCGCGAGCTGGACGATGAGGTTTACGCAGAAATGCGCTATGCCAGCGGCGCCAGAGGGCGACTGTGGGCAAGCCAGGTCGCGCCCGGCTATGAAAACGATCTGCGTTTGCGCATCGTGGGCAGCCGGGGAAGCATGAGCTTCCGGCAGCAACAGCCTGAAATACTTGAGATTCATCCGCTGCATGGCAATAGTTACGTTGTCACGAGGAACGGGGTTAATAACCACGATTCTGTACGCCACCAGTGCCGCACGCCCGCCGGGCATCCGGAAGGTTACCTGGAAGGATTTGCCCAAATCTACCGCGAGGCCGCAGTGAAAATTCGCGGCGGGAATGCGCCGTTACTGCCGGGAATAGTAGAAGGATTATCCGGTATGCGCTTTATCGAAACGCTACGAGCCAGCAGCGACCAGGGCGGCGTGTGGATAGAATGGTAGTCAATTCTGAGATACGCTGTATATAATTACAGTTATCATTCTCTGAAAGGAATCGTCATGCAGAGTTTTACTTCCCGTCATGCCCGGTGCCGGGTTCGCTACCAGGATTTGCCCGGCGGCGGCGTGCCTTTATTGTTTATTCACGGTTTGGGCTGCGCCTCTTCATATGAATACCCTCGCGTCTTTGCCGACCCGGCTTTTGGCAACCGGCGCAGCGTGCTGATCGACTTACCCGGCAGCGGATTCAGTGAAAAACCAGCAGACTATACGTACAGCACGACCGATCAGGCGCGGGTGATTACCGAACTGGTTGAACACCTGGGTTTGCACCGTTTCTACCTTTACGGACACAGCATGGGCGGCAGCATAGCCATCGAAGTCGCGGCGTTGATACCAGCAAAAATCGCCGGTCTGATTGTCTCGGAGCCCAACTTCCAGGCTGGAGGCGGCATATTTAGCCGCGGCATTGCCGGGCAAGACGAAAAGACTTTTGTGACGCAGGGTTATGACGCCTTGCTCGCCGCTGAACGGTCGCCGTGGAGCGGAAGCTTATTCAGTAATTCGCCCTGTGCCCTGTGGCGCGGTGCGAACAGCCTGGTAAAAGGAGTGGAGCCGTCCTGGTTTGAGACATTCACCACTATCCAACTGCCGAAATCGCTTATTTTTGGTGAGAATTCCTTACCGGATGCGGATTTCACGGCCGTGCAGGCAGCAGGAATAAATACGATTATTATCCCAAATGCCGGGCATCCCATGTCGTGGGAAAATCCCGCAGGCCTTGCCCGCGCTCTGGCAAACTTTTGTGGAAACCATTAATCCTGCGCCCGCGTAACGCTGGCATGACATGAAATGTCTTCAATTGAGCAGAGGTTAGTTTTTCAGTAATCTCTGCTCTTTCGGAGACAGAAAATGTCCGTCACAGATTCACTTCTCGCTTATTCTTTTGCCGCCTTACTCTTAACGCTCACGCCTGGACTTGATACCGCGCTTATCTTACGTACGGCCACGGTCGAAGGCGGGAAAAAAGCTTTTCATGCCGCTCTGGGTATCGACAGCGGATGCTTTATCTGGGGAGCGCTTGTCGCTTTTGGGCTGGGTGCTTTGCTTGCCGCTTCTGAAATAGCCTATAGCCTGCTCAAATGGTGCGGGGCGGCCTATTTATGCTGGCTGGGAATACAGCTTATGATCCGGCCTCGCCGGAGCTTTGATGCTTTTCATTCCGGACTTCGTTACGGCGGTAACTGGTTTTTAAGAGGGATGCTCGGCAATGTTCTGAATCCCAAAATGGGCGTGTTTTACGTCTCTTTTTTGCCGCAATTTATCCCGGCGGGGCATTCTCCCGTCATCTGGACGTTCCTGCTCGTTTTCATTCATGTCTTTATCGGCACGGCCTGGTCATTAACGCTGATAATGGCAACACGTTACGCTTCAGGATTATTTAACATTCCCGCCGTTGTGACATGGATGGACCGTATTACAGGCGGCGTATTTATGCTGTTTGCGGCAAAGCTGGCGGTGAGTAGCCGTTAGGTTATTAAGCGCCCGGCGCAGATAAACAAAAAATCTGCCCGCATTGACCGTTTTACATGCCTGTTGTCTGAAACGGTCAACCTCATGTTATTAATCTGTAAATAAATTCGCTCTCACCTGCCGATTTTATTGAGTGCCATCACAAAACATGACCGTTTTGCCCGAACGACCGCTTTTGATGCCTACAGTGATTACAAATATTTTACCTGAGCATAACAACAAGCATTCACTCTGCACTCACAGGAGTCGGTCATGACAGCACCCGTACAGCACCCAATGTATATCAACGGTCAGTTTGTTCACTGGCAGGGCGAACAGTGGATTGATGTGGTGAACCCCGCCACGGAAGAGGTGATCTCTCGTATTCCGGACGGCAGCGCGCAGCAGGCGCAAGAGGCGATTGATGCCGCAGCTACAGCGCAAGAAGCCTGGGAGGCGCTACCGGCTATTGAGCGTGCGGGCTGGCTGCGAAAAATTGCAGCAGGCATCCGTGAACGTGCGGCCAGCATCAGCGCGTTAATCGTTGCTGAAGGCGGCAAAACTCAGCAACTGGCTGAGGTGGAGGTGGCTTTCACTGCGGATTATCTCGATTACATGTCCGAATGGGCGCGCCGCTATGAAGGTGAAATTCTGCAAAGCGATCGTCCCGGTGAAAATATCCTGGTATTTAAACGGGCGCTTGGCGTAACGACTGGTATTCTGCCGTGGAACTTCCCGTTCTTTCTGATTGCCCGCAAGCTCGCTCCTGCGCTGGTGACCGGCAATACCATCGTTATCAAACCCAGCGAATTCACGCCGAATAACGCCATTGCGTTTGCTGAGATCGTTCACGATATCGGCCTGCCGAAAGGCGTCTTTAACCTGGTGCTTGGCCGTGGCGAAACGGTGGGCCAGGAGCTGGCGGGCAATCCGAAGGTGGCCATGATCAGCATGACGGGCAGCGTAGCAGCCGGTGAAAAAATCATGGCGGCGGCGGCGAAAAATATTACTAAAGTTTGTCTGGAGCTGGGCGGCAAAGCGCCTGCGATTGTGATGGACGATGCCGATCTGGATATCGCAGTAAAAGCGATTGTGGATTCACGTATGATCAATACCGGGCAGGTCTGTAACTGTGCGGAGCGCGTATACGTGCAAAAGGGCATTTACGACGAATTTATTACCCGACTGAGCGAAGCCTTTAAGCAGGTAAACTTTGGCGATACCGGCGAGCGTAACGATGTAGCGATGGGGCCGTTAATCAACGCCGCAGCGCTTGAGCGGGTAGAGCAGAAGGTGGCGAAAGCGGTGAGCGAAGGCGCACGCGTGCTGACCGGCGGTAAAAAACCTGAAGGCAAAGGCTACTTCTATCCGCCAACGCTGCTGGTGGACGTGCGCCAGGACATGTCCATCATGCACGACGAAACTTTTGGTCCGGTGCTGCCGGTTACCACTTTCGACACGCTGGAGCAGGCGGTGGCGATGGCGAATGACAGCGATTACGGCCTGACATCTTCTGTTTATACCCGCGATCTGAATACCGCCATGAAAGCAATCAAAGGGCTGAAGTTTGGTGAAACCTACATCAACCGTGAGAATTTTGAAGCGATGCAGGGCTTCCATGCGGGCTGGCGTAAATCGGGGATCGGCGGGGCGGACGGGCGCCACGGGCTGAATGAATATCTGCAAACGCAGGTGGTTTATTTGCAGGTATAGCTACTTTATTTACCCCCTCTGACACAGAGGGGGTAAGCCCGCGCGGTACTGCTATCAGAATGACATCGTCACGCCCGCATAATAAGCGCGACCCGGCTCGTTGTAGGTCGAAGCCCCTTCGTTTTCACGGTAAATCTGCTTATCAAACAGGTTGCTGATCCCGGTATTGGCGCGCAGGTTTTTGGTGAGCTGATAGTTAACGCCAATTCCCACGATGGAATAAGCACCGATCTCTTTATCAGACATCGACCCCGTTTCGTTGCGGATTTCGGCATACTGGCGCGGCTTCTGACGACCGTACATCGTCCAGGTGGTGTTGGCGGAAAGTTTGTCCGTCACCTGCCAGTCGAGCATGGTGTTCACGGTATATTCAGGAATGATCGAAAGCGGGTTGCCGGTCTTTTTGCTTTCCGATTTGATCATATAAGTGCCGTTGGTGCGCCAGCTCAGCGTGTCACGAATAACCGGCACCACCAGATTCGCTTCCAGACCTTCGACTACGGCTTTGCCGCCGTTTTCCCAGCGCAGAATGTTATTTCCGTTAGAGGCGTAACCAATGACTTCCGTACCGGAAACGATTTTATTTTTGTAATCGTTTCTGAACCAGGTGACACCCGCATCATAGCCTTCCCAGGTAAATTCCAGGCCAACTTCTTTGTTCACGCTGATCTCAGGATCCAGATCGTCGTTGCCCAGTAGGTAACAGCTTCCTGTCGCGATAGTATTTGGGCAACCGTTGCCGCGAGTTGAGAGCAGATAGCCCTCGCTGGACTGATACAGATTCGGTGCTTTAAAGGCGCGGGCAATACCGGCTTTCACTTTGAAGAGATCGCCCAGGCCTTGTGAAACGTTCAGGCTGGGACTCCAGTTGCCACCAAACTCGTTGTGATAGTCAAAACGCAGACCGGGAATGATATTGGTGCTGTCGGTCGCTTCGATGTTGTCCTCAAAATAGATGGCGCTGGTGGCGGCGCTGTTTTTCGTACTGCGGGCGCTTGCATCGCCAGACACGTCGCCAATCACTACACCGGATACGTCCGTTGCGGTCATAGAGGCCGGGTCGTTCAATTTCTGACGTTCCCATTCCGCGCCCAGCGTGATGGTCTGATCGAACAGCAGAAACAGCGGAACGTTCACCTCGGCAGTCGAGCGATAATCTTCAAGCCGGCTGGTGTCGTAGGTGGTGTCGTTAATCATACCTTCAACGCGGCCGGTGGAACCTTCCTTCAGACGCGTGTTATTGGTTTTCTCGTAATAGAAGCCGACTTTTGACTGACCCCAGTCCCAGATACCGTTATGCGTGATTCCGTAGCTCTGGCGATATAAGCGGTTAGTTTCCTGGCCGTAAAGCTGTTCAACCAGGCCATTCGGGCTGACGTTTCCGTTGCTGTATTGGGTATCGCCCGCGTAGATGTTGCCCTGGCGGCTGTAGCCATATTCGAAATCGAAAATTTGCGTTGGCGTAAGTTTCCAGGACAGCAGGGCGTTAATGTCTTTATTGCGTACGCCTTCGCGCCCGGCGGCGTAAGAGCCGTTTTGCTGGGTATTTATGTCGTAGGCGTCCGCGTCGGTTTTGTTGATATTGCCGTACAGGCGCATGGTCAGCGCGTCGCCGGCCAGCGGGCCGCTCAGATTAAAGTTCGCGCGGTTAGTGACCCCTTCTTTATCGTTTTCCGGCTGGTTGGTATAGAGGGATAAAGAGCCGTGCCAGTCATTAGTTGGGCGTTTGGTGATAATGTTCACCACGCCGCCGGCTGCGCCAGAACCATAGCGTGCGGCCGCCGGGCCGCGAAGGACTTCGATTCGTTCAACCATCTCCGCTGGAACCCAGTTGGTATCGCCGCGGGAATCCCTTTCGCCGCGCCAGCTGTAACGCACGGAGTTGCGTGAGGTCACAGGTACGCCATCGACTAAAATCAGGGTATTTTCCGGGCCCATGCCGCGAATATCGATCTGGCGGTTGTTGCCACGGCTGCCGCTCGCGCTGTTGCCGGTAAGATTAACGCCGGGCATTTTACGGATAATGTCGGAAAGGTCATTGACCGGAGGATCTTTCCTGATGTCTTCGGCAGTGATTACCGACACGCCGGGCTGCTGCTTCAGTTCTTCCTCCGCCGTAGCCTGAACCACCATGGTGTCGCCCGTCTCCAGCAGGGCGTCTTCTGCGGCCCAAACCCCTGTACTGCAAAGCCCAGCCATCAGCACCGCTAAACGGGTTTTGTTGTAATTATTTTTTACATTCATACGTAGAATTTCCATATTGTGAAACAAATTAGCGCAGGGCCTTGGATAGTAATGATAATTGTTATCATTACAACCGCATGCGGTAATCTTCATATTTTCTACACATTTCGCACACAATCTTTACGCATGAAATAATTTTATCAATACTTATCAACCACTTACAAAAATGTAAATTTGTTAATGATAATTATTTACTTTTCGTTCTGGATAATGATAATCATTACCACCATAACTGCTCGCCCCCTCAAAAGGAGATTTATGTTTTCTTCAATGGAATTTGCTTCTCAGGCTAAACGTCGCACGTTGCCTGTTCTTGCGCTCTCAACCTTTCTGTTTTCCACCTCGCTGTTCGCCGATACGAACTTCACCGTCGATCGTAAACCGGTAGGCAAAGGCGCTTATGAGATGGCCGTGACCGGCGAGCCGTCGACGCTGTATGTGGCGACTTCTCAGAGCCGTAAGCTGGATAAGGGCGGAGTGGTTTACCGTCTTGACCCGGCTACGCTTGAAATCACCCAGGCTATTCACAACAACCTGAAGCCGTTCGGTATGGCCGTAAATCACGCCACGGGCACGCTGTTCCTTGGCAACACCACTAACAGCGCGGTGACCGCCGTTGACGTGAAGTCAGGTAATGTGAAGAAATCCCTGGTGCTCGACGAGCGTAAACGTACAAAAGAAGTGCGTCCTTTTGCGCCTCGTGAACTGGTGGTTGATGAAGCGACCAACACCCTTTACGTGGGCGGGCTGGGTCCATCAAGCGTGCTGTGGGTTGTGGATGGCGACAATCTGACGCTGCGTACCACTATTGATGGATTGGGCAAAATGGCCACCGGCCTGGCTATCGACGCCAAAGCCTCCCGCATTTATATGACCAACGCCGACCATGAATTCATCACCATTGATACCGCGACTAATAAAGTTATCTCCCGCACCAGACTTGAAGAAGGTGAGCATTTCTACCTGAACCTGAGTCTGGATACTGAAAATCATCGCGCGTTTATTACCGATTCAAAATCGCCGCAGCTGCTGGTGGTAGATACGCAGAACGGCAAAGTGCTGAAGAAGATTGAGCTGCCGGTTTCCCTGGCCGTGCTGTACAACGCCCGGCGTAACGAGGTGTACGTCACGCACCGCGAGTCGGGTAAGGTCAGCGTGATCGATGCGAAAACCTATAAGGTGCTCGAAACCATCGATACTCCAACGCATCCTAACAGCCTGGCGCTGTCTGAAGATGGTCAAACGCTGTTTGTGAGCGTGAAACAGGCAGGCTCTCGTGATAAAGAACCAACCAGCCCGGATGATGTGGTTCGCATTAGCTTTAAATAACCGCCTGGATAAACAACCCTCATGCTGAGGGTTGTTTTTATATCTCCCGCCGTTAGCTAAAAATTAACTTAGCTTTGCCAGGCAAAAAATCTATTCATATAAGTATCGATTCTTTTAATTGTTAATGTGCTGTTTCTATACTGCGAGTCCACTTAACATTTAAGGGTCCGCCGTTATGACGATTAATTCCTCGCAGGTTGATACTGAATTTCCTAATCTGACGATTCGCCGCGTTGCCGGAAATATCGGTGCTGAAATTGTGGATGTAAAAATAACGCCCGATATTGATGCGGATACGTTTTCACAAATAGAAGCCGCGCTGGTGAAATATAAGGTTCTCTTTTTCCGTAACCAGACACAATTAACGGATGAAACGCATCAGGCGTTTGGCGCGCGATTTGGCAAAGTGGTGGCCCATCCTACCGTTCCGTCGCCGGCTGGCACAAAACTCTTTGAACTGGATGCTTCCAAAGGCGGCGGTCGTGCGGATTCCTGGCATACCGACGTCACCTTTGTCGCAGCCTTCCCGAAAATTTCCATCCTGCGCGGGGTGAAAATCCCTGCATATGGCGGCGACACCGTCTGGGCCAATACCGCTACCGCATATGAAAACTTGCCCGAAGAGTTAAAGCGCTTTGTAGAAAACCTGCGTGCGGTGCACAGCAATGATTATGACTACGGCGCCGAGCGTCTGGTAGCAGAACAGCAGCGCCTGGACCATCATCGCAAAGTGTTTGTTTCCGCCGTTTATGAAGCCGAGCATCCGGTGGTGCATGTGCATCCCGTGAGCGGCGAAAAAGCCTTGCTGCTGGGCCACTTCTTTAAGCGCCTTTCCGGCTTCAGCAGCCGCGAATCCAGCCGTCTTTTTGAACTGCTGCAAGCCCGCGTCATTCAACTGGAAAATACCGTGCGCTGGCGCTGGCAGCAGGACGACGTGGTTATCTGGGATAACCGTGCAACGCAGCATTACGCCGTCAATGACTACGGTACTCAGCCGCGTCTGGTGCGCCGCGTCACTATTGAAGGCGATGCCGCCGTTGCTGTTGATGGCAGCCGTAGCCGAACGATTTCCCGACCGGAGCAGCAACCTTCCGTTAGCGCCGTCGCCTGACCCTCATAATAAAAAAGGAGCATGATGATGCAACGTCGGGATCTGTTAAAAGCGATGGCAGCCTTTGGGGTTTACGCCATGGTGCCAGCCTTTGCTCGTGGCGCAAACGGAGCAAAAAAATACGATGGCGTAACGCTGAATGTCTCGACGTTTAGCACCGCGTATCCCACTTTATTGCGCCAGTGGCTGCCGGAGTTCGAGGCGCTCACTGGCATAAAGGTGAACCTTGATACGCCTTCTTTCCCGGTTTACAACCAGCGTGCGGACCTGGAGCTTTCCACTAAAGGCGCCGCCTACGATGTGGTGAACGTAACCTTTATCTACAGTAGCCGCTGGATTAATTCCGGGTGGTTAACCCCGCTTGATGAGTTTATCGCCAACCCCAATCTGACCAGCGCTGAGTGGGATGTGCACGATTTCCTGCAGGGCGGAATAGCGCCGGAAACCGGGCGGGACGGCAAGCTGTACGGCATTCCGTGGGTGGTGGAAGGCATGCTGGCGGGCGCATCTCGTTTTGACCTGGTGACCGAAGCAGGTTTCAAATTCCCGGATACCACCGATGAGTTGGTCAACGTTCTGCAGGCGGTAAATAAAAAGCAGCGCGTAGCGGGCTATGTGACGGACAGCCACTACGGCTGGACCTTTATTCCCTATTTGCAGGCCTTTGGCGGCAATGTTTTCCGCAATCCGCCTGACGATCTGTTCCCGACGCTCGATACGCCGGAAGCGGTGGCGGCAGCCGATTACTTTGCCCGCCTGATCCGCGAATTCGGGCCAAACGGCGGGCTGACTTACACGGCCGACCAGTCTACGCAGGCGCTGAAGCTTGGGCGGGTTAACTTCTCCGATTCCAGCCTGGCCTACCTTGCGCAACTGGGCGATCCGGCGTCTTCCCGCACGTTGAAAACGGCGGGTTTTGGTCAGATGGTGCAAGGCCCGGCAGGGCGCTTCCCCGGTATGGCGGTGCATGGGCTGGGTATTCCGGCAGGGTCGAAAAACAAAGAGGCCGCCTGGGCGTTTATCCAGTGGGCGCTTTCCAGGCAGGTTACCCGGCGCGCCATTCAGGCCGGTTACGGTTCGCCAACCCGCCGCAGCGATATCACTTCTCCGGCATATCGCAGCAAGCAAATCATCAACGGCGTAGATTTAGCCGGGCTGTCGCTGAGCGCCATGGATCGTGCAGCGCAGGGCGGCTACATGAAATACCGCACGGTGGATGTCTATCCGCAGGTCGATCAGCAACTTAACAAGGCGATTGCGCTGATTGTCTCCGGCCAGCTTTCAGCAAAACAGGCGATGCAGCAGGCGCAAACCGCTTCCATTGCCGACCTGAAACGCGCGGGCGCGAAGATTTAAGGAGCGAGTATGCACGCTACTATTAACTGGCGTAGCCAGCGGCGTAATGCTTATCTGGCGGGATTGTTGCCGTCGCTGGTGGTACTGGTCATTATTACTTTATTACCGGCTATCGCATTATTCATCACAAGCTTAACACCGTTAAGCCTGACTAATCCCCAGGCAACGTTTGAGTTTAGCGACCCGCTAATTAATTATCGCCAGCTCCTGGACGATCCACGATTTCTTAATTCCGTGGTCACGCAATTAAAAATGTCGCTGGTTAGCGTGTTATTTCAGGTGGTAATTGGATTAGGGCTGGCCGTATTACTCAACGGGGCTTCGTCCTGGCTACACACCGCCAGAACATTATTTCTTATTCCAATGGTATTGCCGCCCATTATTGTGGCGCTGATCTGGAAGATAATTTACACCCCTGATATCAGCCCGCTGCATCAGGTATTGGAGATGTGGGGAATCACGCTGCCCTCGCTTATTGCCAATCCGGCCACCGCGTTGTGGGCCATTGTGGCGGCGGATATCTGGCAGTGGTTTCCTTTCACCATGTTAATGGTGCTGGCCGCGCTGCAAATGATCCCCAAAGATCCGCTGGAGGCGGCAAGCCTGGATGGCGCAACGCCGGGCAATATTTTCCGCTATATCGTACTGCCGTATATCAAGCCGGTGCTGGCGGTCTGCGCGCTGTTCAGGCTGATTGACAGCTTTAAGGCTTTCCCGCTGATTTACGTATTAACCGATGGCGGGCCGGGTTCGGTCACGGAGGTCACTAACTATTACGGTTTTATCCAGGCATTTAATTTCTCGTACTGGGGCTACGGCAGCGCGATTGCGGTGATTATTCTCGTCGGGGTATTTGTATTGAGCTATATCGTGGGCAAAGCGGGGTGGAGCGATGAGCGAAAAGCTGACGCTTGAGGGTATTAACGAAGTATCCGTGCGCAGACGTAAGCCGTTTCGCCTGCTCGGCGGGCGGGAAGTCGTGACCTGGCTGTTGCTGCTTGTCGTGCTGTCCCCCTTTCTGTGGATGGTCATCATGGCGTTTCGTCCGGCGATGGAAGCCTTTGATTTAACGCTGTGGTTCACGCCGACGCTCGACGCGTTTCGCGCGCTCTGGCAGGGGAACTTCCTGCATTCGTTCGGCAACAGCCTGCTGGTCAGCACGCTTTCTACAGGGCTGTCGCTGATTATCGGCGTTCCCGCCGCATGGGTTTTAACACGCTGGCAGTTTCCGGGGCGTGGCCACGTTGCGCTGTGGATTCTGGTGACCCGCATGGCTCCGCCGATTGCGTTTACCATTCCGTTTTATCTGGCGTGGCGCTGGCTCGGTTTGCAGGACACGGTGCTGGGCCTGGCCATTGTTTATCTGACGTTCAACCTGGCGATTGTTATCTGGCTGATGCAAACCTTTTTTGCCGCGGTGCCTGCCGCACTCGAAGAAGCCGCCTGGCTTGATGGCTGCTCCATCTGGCGAACGTTCTGGACCATCACGCTGCCGCTTGTTGCGCCGGGACTGGCGGCCACGGCGATTCTCTGTTTCATCTTCTCGTGGAACGATTTCTTTTACGCCCTGATCCTGACGCGCACCCAGGCCGTTACGGCTCCCGTGGCAATCGTTAACTTTCTCCAGTATGAAGGCTGGGAGTGGAGCAAGATAGCCGCCAGCGGCACGCTGGTTATGCTGCCGGTAGTGGCGTTTACGCTGCTGGTGCGGCGCTATCTGGTTCACGGCCTGACCGCTGGCGGTCTGAAGGATTGAGCAATGACCAGCATTACGTTAAGCAATATTCACAAGCGTTATGAAGATAACGTGATTATTAAGGGGCTGGATTTAACCATCCGCGAAGGGGAATTCGTGGCGCTTGTCGGGCCATCCGGCTGCGGGAAATCCACGCTGCTGCGTATGATTGCTGGCCTGGAAAGCATCAGCGATGGTGAAATTGCGCTGGATGGCGAGGTCATCAACGATATTTCCCCGCAGGCGCGCAATATCGCGATGGTTTTTCAGAACTACGCGCTTTATCCGCATATGTCGGTGGCGGATAACCTCGGCTTCTCGCTGAAGATGCAGGGCGTGAAGAAGGCGTTGATTGATGAGCGCGTCGCGCAGGTTGCGGTAACGCTTGGCTTATCGGCGTTGCTGAAACGCAAACCGGGGCAGCTTTCCGGCGGGCAACGCCAGCGCGTGGCGATGGGGCGCGCTATCCTGCGCAATCCTCGCGTGTTTTTGTTCGATGAACCTCTTTCAAACCTGGACGCAAAACTACGCGTCGAGATGCGAACCGAAATAAAGGCGCTTCACCAGCGGCTGAACGCCACCATGGTTTACGTCACCCACGATCAGGTTGAAGCGATGACCATGGCCGACAGAATCGTGGTGCTTAAAGACGGCGTTATCGAACAGGTGGGCACGCCGCTTGAGCTGTACGACAGGCCGCGCAATGCGTTTGTGGCAAGCTTTATCGGTTCGCCATCTATGAATCTACTCAGCGGGCGGGTCGATCGTGAATCAGTGATTACCGATGACGGCCTACGCCTGCCGTTAATTAATGTTCCCGACGCGGCTCAGGGTAAACGCGTGCTGTATGGCGTCAGGCCTGAACATTTTGCCCAGGTAACGCAAGGCGGCGTGGCGGCGGAAGTGAACGTCGTGGAACCGACCGGCGCGGAAACGCAAATCGCGCTGAATATTGGTAAGCAAAAGGCGATAGCAGTATTTCGCGACCGGGTGCAAACGAAGCCGGGAAGCGAACTGCAACTGCTGCCGGACGTGCGTCAGGCGCATTTGTTCGATGAGCAAAGCGGGGCGCGGATCAACTAAGGTTTAAGCGTGGTTAAATCCTCTCCCGTTCAGGGAGAGGGTGCGAGTAAAATTAGTCTTTGGCAACGGCGTCCAGCACGCGAACCAGCTGTGTCACAAATCCATACTCGTTATCGTACCAGGCGACGGTTTTCACCAGTTGCAGGTCGCCGACTTCCGTGACTTCGGTTTGTGTGGCGTCAAACACCGAGCCGAAGTCCGTCCCGACAATATCGGAAGAAACAATCTCTTCATCGGTGTAGCCAAAAGATTCATTCCCTTCCGTGGCTTTTTTCAGCGCGGCGTTAATTTCATCCACCGTCACTTTTTTCTCAAGAATGGACACCAGTTCAGTGACCGAGCCGGTCAGCGTCGGCACGCGCTGGGCGTGGCCTTTCAGCTTGCCCTGAAGTTCCGGGATCACCAGCCCGATAGCTTTTGCAGCCCCCGTTGTGTGAGGAATAATGTTTTGTGCGGCGGCGCGTGAAGCACGCAGATCTTTCCCACGCGGGCCATCAACCAGCGACTGTGTACCCGTGTAGGCATGGATGGTGGTCATGGTGCCGAGCCTGATGCCGAAGCTGTCGTGAAGGGCTTTTGCCATTGGCGCCAGGCAGTTGGTGGTGCAGGAAGCAACCGACAGAATTTTATCTTCCGGCGTAATAGTATTGCAGTTCACATTAAAGACGATGGTTTTCATATCGCCCGCAGGCGCGGAAATCAGTACTTTCTTCGCGCCCGTGTCCAGATGCGCGCTGGCTTTCTCTGCGGAGGTATAGAAGCCGGTGCACTCAATCACAATTTCAACGCCGTCTTGCCCCCAGGGAATATTCTTCGCCTCTTTTTCCGCATACACCGCGATCTTTTTACCGTTTATTACCAGCGCATCTTCGGTGTAATCCACCGTACCGTCGAAGTTTCGGTAGCTTGAATCATGCTTGAGCAGGTAGGCCAGCACTTTCGGGGAGGTAAGATCGTTTATCGCGACGATATCCACCTCGCTTTGGGTTTCCAGAACCCGGCGCAACACCAGGCGTCCAATACGACCAAAGCCGTTAATGCCGATTTTTTTCATGACGAATACCCCATTATTTACGGTTGGAAGTAGCAAAATCCGTAATCATCACTAGTGATAGTTCATAAACAGAAGGGCCGCAAACCGGCTCTCTGATGCCGGCGTGTCAGTAATTTTCACCTGATGTTGATGATTTTCAGAGGGCTTACCGTTATCCTGGTGCCATCGTCGTCACAGTGCAGGAACCTTTAATGCGTAGCAAATACACCCCGTTACAGATAACGCTTCACTGGCTGGTTTTTCTTTTAATTGTCGGGGCCTATTGCGCCATGGAGCTAAAAGGCTTTTTCCCGCGCAGCTACCGGCCAACGATTAACGCTATCCATGTTACCTGCGGGCTGAGCGTGCTGGTATTGATGGTTGTGCGTCTGCTGGTGCGGATTAAATATCGCGCTCCGGCCATTACGCCAAAGCCGCATCCGGCCATCACCGGTCTCTCGCATCTGGTGCACACCGTTATTTATTTGATGTTTATCGTATTACCCGTCTTTGGCTTTCTTACCGTCTATTTTAAAGGCCACGAATGGTCGGTTCTCGGTATCCCGATGCCACATGCCCCGGAACTGGATGAAGACAGGCAGTTCACGGTGAAAGAGATCCACGAGCTGATTGCCAACACGGGCTATTTTGTTATTGGCATCCATGCCTTTGCCGCGCTGTTCCATCATTACGTCTGGAAAGACAATACCTTGCTGCGCATGATGCCGGGGAAAAAAGATCGGGGTTAGCCGTATTGCTCAAGGGACTGCCGTTCACATTGCATATCCTTCTTACCGGCTGGCGCTTTCGCAGGCACATCCTAAGGTTAAAGTGCAATGCCATTAGTTTGTCAGGCCGCTGATAACAATAGGCATATGAGGAGATGAAAAATTGAAAATAGCATGTCTTGGCTGGGGCTCTTTAATATGGAAACCGGGGGAATTACCCCTGGCCGGCGAGTGGCACCCGGATGGCCCTGCCATGCCGGTTGAATTTTCTCGGGTGGGAGATGGCGGCGAACTTGCTACGGTTGTTTGTATGAACGCTCCGCTCGTTCAGGTTTATTGGGCCTTACTGAGCGCTGATACTATCCAGCAAGCCGCTTTATCGCTACGTGAGCGTGAGCAGATTCCCGCATCCCGTGAGGATGGCGTAGGTTCCTTAATTCTATCCGGCAAGCCGACAGGCATTCTTGCCCGTTGGGTGGCAGAGAAGAAGCTGGACGCAGTAATCTGGACTGCTCTTCCGCCACGCTTTAATGGTCTTGAAGGGCGCATTCCCTGTACGGAAGATGCGCTGGCCTATCTCAGTTCCCTTGAGGGAGAAAAACGACAGCATGCGCAGGATTATATGAAAAAAGTTCCTGCTGAGTTTGATACTCCCTACCGTAAAGTTATCCGCGAGCAACTTGGTTGGGACTGTTAACGATCTGTAATTAGCCGGGCATACAGGGAAGTTATTAATCAAACTATAAAGGTGTCCGCTGATATTGACATGTTCGCTAGTGACGTTGCCGCGGAACTTGATGTATCGAAACACGAAGTTCTGGTGGCTATGTTACGAGATGGAGCAGACATTGCGCGCGATCGTTACGCAAAAGATGACATGAACGTAACGACAGATTCGTTTGTGGGGGATGGGCATGTCTCTAATCATTTCATGCTAAATACTAACAAAAGCCAACATGAAGAAACGCATGACTGGATGTTAAGAGATAAAACTGCTGCTGCTTTTTGCTCGCCCTGGAAATATAAGATCGAGAGAATCAAAGCGGGTGATACGGTTTTTCATTATGAAAGCGGTACAGGAATTGTTGGTTTCGGCGTGGCCAACGGTAAACTGCAAAAAACTGAATTCTTTGGTCAGGCCGAAGATACTTACTACTATAAACTCGATAATTATCAAAAGGTTGATAAGGAAGCGCCCGCTAAAAAAGTTAAAGAGATTTTGGGAAGAAAGATTCCGTTCGCTTCGACCCTCATTGCATTGAGAGGTGGCGAGGTTCTTGAGAACGCCTTGAAAAAAATGATATAGCCGCCTACGTGAAGTGAATCCCATTTTGCTGGACTTTTTATAGGGGCGGTTTTTCATTGCCATAAGCATTACAGCAGACATTCACTGAGAGGCGCGGGTATGCGCAACCGGACAGGATGAAAAAAGGATGAACAATTCTGGATGCTTCTCGAAAAAAACCGGGCAAAATGGTTTAAAAAATCTTGCAGAGGCAATTTTAGGAACAGCTAAAAGGCCGTATACGACTCCAGATGCCCGGCGCTGCCGCGTTTCAACTTGCTAAGATCTATATAAAATTCAAACTTATCAAATCTAAAAAATAGCGTACAATACTCCCCTATAGTATACGTAGGGGGCGCTATGCCGCATTCACCTGAAGATAAAAAACGCATTCTGACGCGGGTAAGGCGTATTCGCGGCCAGACGGAAGCGCTGGAGCGCGCGCTGGAAAATGGCGATCCCTGCATCGCCATCCTGCAACAAATCGCCGCAGTTCGCGGGGCCGCCAATGGCCTGATGGGCGAAATGATGGAAATCCACCTGAAAGATGAGCTGGTCGCGGGCGACACGTCCGAAGAACAGCGCGCGCTGCGGATGGCAGAAATCGGCCATTTACTTCGCTCTTATCTAAAATAACTATGACTCTCACCTGACGACGGAAAAACAAAATGAAATCACGTGCAGCAGTAGCATTCGGTCCGGGCAAACCGCTGGAAATCGTAGAAATTGACGTGGCGCCGCCGCAAAAAGGCGAAGTGCTGGTAAAAATTACCCATACGGGCGTTTGTCATACCGATGCGTTTACCTTATCCGGTGACGATCCGGAGGGCGTATTCCCGGCGGTGCTGGGCCATGAGGGCGGCGGTATTGTTGTAGAAGTAGGGGAAGGCGTCACCAGCCTGAAACCGGGCGATCACGTTATTCCTCTGTACACCGCAGAATGCGGCGAGTGTAAGTTCTGTAAATCCGGTAAAACCAACCTTTGCCAGGCCGTTCGCGCTACCCAGGGCAAGGGATTGATGCCCGATGGCACCACGCGTTTCTCTTATAACGGCGAACCGATTTACCATTACATGGGGACCAGCACTTTCAGCGAGTACACCGTTGTTGCGGAAATCTCGCTGGCGAAAGTGAACCCACAGGCTCCGCTGGATAAAGTTTGCCTGCTGGGCTGCGGCGTCACCACCGGTATCGGCGCCGTGCATAACACCGCAAAAGTAAAAGAAGGCGACACCGTTGCGGTCTTTGGCCTGGGCGGCATTGGCCTTGCGGTGATCCAGGGCGCGGTGCAGGCGAAAGCCGGCCGTATTCTGGCTATCGACACCAACCCGGAAAAATTTAAACTCGCCGCCGAAATGGGCGCAACCGACTGCATCAATCCAAAAGATCACGACAGGCCTATTCAGGATGTGATTGTTGAACTGACCGACGGCGGCGTGGATTTCAGCTTCGAATGTATCGGTAACGTGAACGTTATGCGTTCCGCGCTGGAATGCTGCCATAAAGGCTGGGGTGAGAGCGTGATCATCGGCGTTGCGGGCGCAGGCCAGGAAATCAAAACGCGTCCGTTCCAGTTAGTGACCGGCCGCGTATGGCGCGGTTCCGCATTTGGCGGTGTGAAAGGGCGTTCTCAGCTTCCGGGCATGGTAGAAGATGCGATGGTCGGCAAGATCAATCTGGACCCGTTTATCACGCATCGTCTGCCGCTGGAGCAAATCAACGAAGCCTTTGATTTGATGCACGAAGGAAAATCGATTCGTACGATTATCCATTTCGGCGAGAACTAAGCCGTTCATCGCTGCCGCCTCCGGGCGGCAGCTTTCGCTTAATGGGCGACGGATTTTGAGAACAGATTAATCACCAGCACGCCTGCAACAATCAGCGCCATACCTGCCAGCGCTGGCCAGTCCAGCTTCTGGCCAAGGAACAGCCATCCCACTGCACCGATCAACACAATTCCTGCGCCGGACCAGATAGCATAAATCACGCCGGTTGGAATGGTGCGCATGGTCAGCGCAAGGCAATAAAAAGCCACAGCGTAGAACACAATGGTCGCCACGCCTGGCCAGAGGCGGCTAAATCCCTCCGAAAGCTTCAGCGAGGTAGTGGCAATCACTTCCGCAACGATAGCAATCATCAGCCAGGTGTAGGTCATTTCATTTTTTCCGTAAGCTTTATCAGCTGGTTAATCAGCGACTGGCGCTGTGTTTCAGTAATATTGTGATAGTCGCACAGGGTGGCAAACCACAGGCCGTCTGCCGCCAGTCGGCAAAGCAGCAGCTGCTGCGCAAACTCGGGCTCCGCCTCGTCCCTGGGAAGGGCGCTGTTAATAAAAAGCGCCCAGCTATCGCGAATATTACTCAGGACCTTAAGCCAGCGGCATTCATCAGCAGTCGGAACACCATGCTCACCGCGGCCAGCGCCAGTACGCTGCCGCTCCACAGCACCACCATCCACATCAGACGCTTACTTGTTTGCTTCATTTTCATCAATGATAACCCTCCCCGTGCTGCACTTTGCCGCGGAACACGTAATAGCTCCAGAAGGTGTAGACCAGAATTATTGGGATAATAAACAGCGCGCCAATCAGCATAAAGCCCTGGCTTTGCGGCGGCGCCGCCGCTTGCCACAGCGTCACGGAAGGCGGAATGATATGTGGCCAGATGCTGATACCCAGGCCGCTAAAGCCCAGGAATATCAGCACCAGCGTCAGCACAAACGGCGTACTGTGCAGGCCGGTTTCTGAGGTCGCGCTTTTCCATAACCAGACGCTGCACAGGAGTACCAGCACAGGAACCGGCAGCAGCCAGAACAGATTGGGCAGGCTAAACCAGCGGGTGGCGATTTGCGCATGGGTAAGCGGCGTCCAGATACTGATAATGGCGATAATAACCAACAGCGCCAGCAGCAGCGGTTTCAGCAGTTCGCGCATTTTAGCCAGTAAAGAAGCTTCGCTTTTCATCACCAGCCAGCTTGCGCCCAGCAGGGCATAGGCCACAACCAGCCCCAGGCCGCAAAACAGATTAAAAGGCGTCAGCCAGTCAAGCTGCGATCCCGCGAAGGTGCGTCCCGCAACGGGGAACCCGGAGATAACCGCTCCGACGGCGATGCCCTGGCAGAAGGTGGCCAGAATCGATCCGCTAAGAAACGCCTTATCCCAGAACGGGCGATGCGCAGGCGTTGCTTTAAAGCGAAACTCAAAAGCCACCCCGCGGAAAATCAGCCCGATCAGCATCAGCGTAAGCGGGATGGTCAGCGCATCAATAATCACCGCGTACGCCAGCGGGAAGGCGCCAAACAGCCCGGCACCGCCGAGGACCAGCCAGGTTTCATTGCCGTCCCAGACCGGGGCGACGGTATTTACCATCACGTCGCGATCTGCGTTATTGCGAATAAACGGGAAGAGGATACCGATGCCTAAATCGAAACCGTCCATCACGATATACATCAGCGTGGAAAAGACGATGATCACAAACCAGATAATGGAAAGATCGATGCCCATTAGCGTTTCTCCTCAATCCGGTCAGGCGCTGCCGAAAGCGGACGGGCCGGAGTGCCGTCAGTTGGATGGTCATCAAACGGCTGCGGGCCTTTTTTGATTAACCTGATCATATAGAGGTAACCTACGCCGAACACGGACGTATAGACCACCAGGAACGCCAGCAGGCTGAGGCTCATCTGCAAGTCACTGCGCGCGGATACCGCATCTCTGGTGCGCATCAAACCATAAACCACCCAGGGCTGGCGGCCCATTTCGGTGGTTATCCAACCGGCCAGAATGGCAATCAGCCCCGCCGGCCCCATCCATAATGCAAAATGCAGGAACGGGCGGCATTCATAAAGTCGCCGACGGTAACGCAGCCACAGGCTTATCAGGCCAAGCAAAATCATCAACATAGCGAGGCCGACCATGATGCGGAATGACCAGAACACGGTGGTTGAGTTTGGCCTGTCTTCTTTCGGAAATCCTTTTAGCGCCGGCACCTGTTTATCCAGGCTGTGCGTGAGGATAAGGCTGCCCAGCGCCGGAATTTCCAGCCCGTAGCGCGTGCGTTCCTGCTCCATATCAGGCCAGCCAAACAGCAGCAGCGGCGTCGGCTTGCCCGGCACGTTTTCCCAGTGGCCTTCGATAGCCGCAATTTTTGCAGGCTGATGCTCCAGGGTATTCAGGCCATGCATATCGCCGATGACCGCCTGTATGGGAGCAACGATAACCGCCATCCACAGCGCCATGGAAAACATCGTCTTAATGGCCGGCGTTCTGTCACCGCGCAGCAGATGCCAGGCGGCAGAAGCCCCGACAAAAAAGGCGCTGCTGAGGAAGGCGGCAACGGACATATGCAGCAGGCGATAGGGGAACGAGGGATTAAACACCACCGCAAACCAGTCCACCGGCACGACCTGGCCGTTCACGATTTCAAACCCTTGCGGCGTCTGCATCCAGCTGTTGGAAGCCAGGATCCAGAATGTCGAGACGAGGGTGCCAAGCGCAACCATACAGGTGGCTAAAAAGTGCAGGCCAGGCCCGACGCGCTGCCAGCCAAACAGCATTACGCCAAGGAAACCGGCTTCCAGGAAGAACGCGGTCAGCACTTCATACGTCAGCAGCGGGCCGGTAATGCTGCCGGCGAATTGTGAAAACCCGCTCCAGTTAGTGCCGAACTGATAGGCCATCACCAGGCCGGATACCACGCCCATGCCGAAGTTAACGGCAAAAATTTTTGACCAGAAGTGATAGAGCGAACGGTAAACCGGATTTTTTGTTTTCAGCCATAGCCCTTCGAGTACCGCCAGATAGCTGGCGAGCCCGATGGTGATGGCGGGGAAAATAATGTGGAAGGAGATAGTAAAAGCAAACTGAATCCTTGCCAGGTGAAAAGCATCTAAACCAAACATACATAACCTCACGGCACATAAACGACCCGGCTATGGTAGTCCCTCGCCTCAGTCAGGGTCAGAAACAGTAAACGCTTATTTGACTATAACAGTTAATGAAAAAAGCGTATTTTTAACCGGGTGATATAGTTACGGACAAGAGATCAATGAAAAAGTATCAGCGGCTGGCGCAACAAATTATAGACCAGATAGCGCTGGGGGTTTGGTTGCCGGGGGATCGCCTGCCGTCTTTGCGCGAACAGGTTGCCCACAGCGGCATGAGTTTTATGACCGTGGGGCATGCGTATCAGGTGCTGGAAAGCCAGGGTGTGGTTGTAGCGCGCCCGCAATCCGGCTATTACGTTGCGCCGCGCCCGGTTATCCGCGCTACGCCTGCGCCAGTAAAAGTGATGCGCGACGAGGCCGTAGATATCAACACCTATATCTTTGACGTTTTGCAGGCAAGCTGTGATGCTTCCGTGGTGCCGTTTGGCTCCGCGTTTCCCGATCCGCGCCTGTTTCCTTTGCAGCAGCTAAACCGGTCGCTTGCCACGGTCAGCAAAACGGCCACGGCCATGAGCGTTATTGAAAGCCTGCCTCCGGGTAACGAAGCCCTGCGCCACGCCATCGCCCGTCGCTATGCGCAGCAGGGAATGCAGGTTTCCCCCGATGAGATTGTTATCACCGCGGGTGCTCTGGAGGCGTTAAACCTCAGCCTGCAGGCCGTGACCGAGCCAGGCGACTGGGTAATAGTGGAAAATCCGTGTTTTTACGGCGCGCTTCAGGCGCTGGAACGCCTGCGTCTTAAGGCGCTTTCGGTAGCGACTGACCCGGAAAACGGCATCGATCTTACGGCCCTGAAGCAAGCCCTGAACGATTATCCCGTGAAGGCGTGCTGGCTGATGACCAACAGCCAGAACCCTCTGGGCGTGACGCTTTCGCCGGAGAAAAAACGCCAGCTTGTTTCGCTCCTGCAGGAACATAACGTCACGCTGATTGAGGACGACGTTTACAGCGAGCTGTATTACGGGCGTGAACGTCCGTTGCCCGCCCGGGCATGGGATGAGCAGGGAATGACGCTGCACTGCTCGTCGTTCTCAAAATGTCTTGTCGCAGGTTTTCGTATTGGTTGGGTGGCCGCAGGCAGGCATGCGCGGCGCATCCAACAGCTACAGTTAATGAGCACGCTGTCCACCAGTTCGCCCATGCAGCTGGCGCTGGTAGATTATCTGGCGACCAAACGTTACGACACCCATCTGAAGCGCTTAAGAAGAACGCTGGCGGAACGTAAACAACAGGCGTGGCAGGCGCTGCATACGCTTTTGCCTGCGGAGGTAAAAATCCATCGCAGCGAAAGCGGCTATTTTTTATGGCTTGAACTGCCGGAATATATGAATGCAAGCCTGCTCAGCGAACAGGCCATCGCGCATAAAATCAGTATCGCACCGGGGAAAATGTTTACTACCGGCCGCGCCTGGGATAACTATTTTCGTCTCAACGCCTCATGGGCCTGGGGCGAAAGAGAACAGCAGGCCATAGTGACGTTGTCACATTTGATTGAATCACAGCGTAAAGCATAAAGGCGGATCGCTTGCTGCCGTCCGTTATTACTTCTTCACCGCCAGCAAAACGGAAGATGCCTTAATCAGCGCGATTAAGCGGCTGCCATTTTTCAGCGCCATTTCATCGACGGCTTCGTTAGTGATAACAGCGGTCAGTTCCGTTCCACCGTCGACGGATACATTTACCGTGGTGCTTACCGCGCCTCTCAACAGCGAAAGTACGGAGCCTGCGAACTGGTTGCGTGCGGAAAACTGATAGCCGCAATCTTCGGTAGCCAGCGTGACCCAGGGAGCTTTGATCAGAGCGATAACCTCTTTGCCGGGTTTCAAATCCAGCGCCTGCACGCTGTTGCGCGTAACAACGGCTATCAGTTTGCCTCCGCTGTTTAGCGTGATTTCTACTTCGTCATTTATCGCGCCATCGGCAATGTGGCTGACTTTGCCCGTTAACTGGTTGCGAGAAGAGATGGTCATAGAGCCTCCGGAAGAATAAAAGTTAGTCTTAAGCGTAGAACATCAGGATGTGATCTCAATCAGATTGCCATCCGGGTCGGCAATCACGGCTTCGTAAAAACCGTCGCCGGTCCAGCGTGCGGCATGAACCAGGGCGTCAGATGATTTGAGCGCTGCGGCCAGTCTGTCGACGGCCTCGACGGAGCCCAGGCTTATGGCGATATGCGCCCAGCCGGTGCGGTTGTCTTCACGAGGCGGCTTATCAACCAGGCCTGGCAGCGTCATGAGTTCAAGCGCCGGGCCATTCTCCAGGGTGACGAAGCGCGAGACAAAGCCTGCACGCCGTTTTGAATGATAAGCCTCACCCAGGGTAGCGTTAAAATGCTGACGCCAGAAACTGGCGGCACGATCCAGATCGTTGGTCCATAACGCGATATGAGCAACCTGCACTTTCCACCTCCATCCATATGAAATTTTTATAATTACCTAAAACAGGCCGCTTACGGAAGCGGCGCATTCATATGCTGTCTACGCTTGAAAAATCATCCCTTACGGTACCCTGGAGCGGTTAAATCTGCTAAGAGTCCCGGTCAGTTTTACTGCGCGGTCTATCACAACCTGACGAAATTTACGCCTGCCGCCATGCTCGTCATATTGGCGCAGACTATTGTTTTTTTACGGGGATTTTTTCGTGCTTCCGCGCCTGTATCCAGCCGCGCGCCGCTTTTATCTTTCAGACAGGAGTACCAGCAATGCGTACAAAACAGGCTCTGTGGACCCTTTCCTCCCTCTGTTTGACCGTGCTCTCAGCGCAGGCGGCGGGGCTTCCCACTCAGATTGGCGAAGGCGAAGGACAGTTAGATATCATCGCCTGGCCGGGCTATATCGAACGGGGCGATACCGATAAACAGTATGACTGGGTGACCGGTTTTGAGAAAGAAACCGGCTGCAAGGTGAATGTCAAAACGGCGGCCACCTCCGATGAGATGGTAAGCCTGATGGCGAAAGGCGGTTACGATCTGGTGACGGCCTCGGGCGATGCGTCGCTGCGCCTTATCATGGGAAAACGCGTTCAGCCGATTAATACAGCGCTTATCCCGAACTGGAAGGATGTCGATCCCCGTCTGGAGAAAGGCTCCTGGTTTAACGTCGATGGGAAAGTCTACGGCACGCCTTATCAGTGGGGGCCAAACCTGCTGATGTACAACACCAAAACGTTCCCGACGCCGCCGGATAGCTGGGGCGTGCTGTTTGTAAAACAAAATCTGCCGGATGGCAAAACAAACCAGGGCCGCGTGCAGGCCTACGACGGCCCGATTTATATCGCGGATGCGGCGCTTTATGTCAAGGCCACTCAGCCACAGCTTGGCATCAAGGATCCGTATCAGCTCACCGAAGATCAATATCAGGCGGTGCTGAAAGTGCTGCGCGATCAGCATGCCCTGATCCATCGCTACTGGCACGATACCACCGTGCAGATGAGCGATTTCAAAAATGAGGGCGTAGTGGCCTCCAGCGCCTGGCCTTATCAGGCTAACGCCCTGAAAGGAGAAGGCCAGCCCATTGCCACCGTGTTCCCGAAAGAAGGCGTCACCGGCTGGGCGGATACCACCATGCTGCATGCCGATGCGAAGCATATGAACTGCGCCTATAAATGGATGAACTGGTCGCTTAAGCCAAAAGTGCAGGGGGATGTGGCGGCGTGGTTTGGCTCGCTGCCGGTTGTCGCTCAGGGGTGCAAAGCGAGCCAGCTTCTGGGTGATAAAGGCTGTGAAACCAACGGCTACGACTTCTTCGACAAAATCATGTTCTGGAAAACGCCCGTGGCCAGCGGCGGTAAGTTTGTCCCTTACAGCCGCTGGACGCAGGACTACATCGCCATTATGGGCGGCCGTTAAACCCGGAGGTTGGGATGTCTTACGCCGTTCAGTTTCATAATGTTTCGCGGGTTTATGGTGATGTGCGCGCCGTGGACGGCGTGTCCATTGATATCGCCGACGGGGAGTTCTTCTCGCTGCTTGGGCCTTCCGGCTCGGGCAAAACCACCTGCCTGCGGATGATTGCCGGTTTTGAGCAGGTTTCCAGCGGCACACTCTCTCTGTTCGGCCAGCCGGCACAGGAGGTGCCGCCGTATCAGCGCGATGTGAATACGGTGTTTCAGGATTATGCCTTGTTCCCGCATATGACGGTGCTGGAAAACGTCGCTTATGGGCTGATGGTGAAAGGTATCGATAAGAAAACCCGGCAGGCCGCGGCCCAGGCGGCGCTTGAGCAGGTTGCGCTCGGATTTGTTCATGCCCGCAAACCGTCGCAGCTTTCTGGCGGGCAGCGTCAGCGCGTGGCTTTAGCGCGTGCGCTGGTTAATCGTCCCCGCGTACTGCTGCTTGATGAGCCGCTTGGCGCGCTTGATTTGAAGCTGCGCGAGCAGATGCAGGGCGAGCTGAAAAAACTCCAGCGCGAACTGGGCATCACTTTTATCTTCGTCACCCACGATCAGAGCGAAGCGCTCTCCATGTCCGATCGCGTGGCGGTGTTCAATAACGGACGCATTGAGCAGGTCGATACGCCGCGCCAGCTTTATATGCAGCCGCGCACGGCGTTTGTCGCCAGCTTTGTCGGCACCTCGAACGTTATCGCGCCCGAACTGGCGGCGAAGCTCTGCGGTCAGCAAAGCCTATTTTCACTGCGCCCGGAGCATATTGTTATCGACAGTGAAGGGGAGATTCAGGCCGCTGGGACGGTGCAGGAGATCCATTACCAGGGAGCTGCCACGCGGCTGGAATTGCGTCTGGCCGGAGGTGAAAAGCTGCTGGTCAGCGAGGCTAATCCGCAGCGGCTTATCGCTGATGAGCGCTATCAGATTGGGCAACAGGTAACGGCGGCTTGGCCGCGTGCGGCTATGGTGCCGCTGCACGGAGAAGGATGAAATGGATATGAGCCTTCCCGCCGCCCGGAACGAGCGACGTTTGATGCGTCGCCTGGCCACCTTCCTCTGGCAGCGCCCGGCGTTCTGGCTGGCGCTGCTACTGTTGCCGCCGCTGCTGTGGTTCGGCGTGATTTATTTTGGATCGCTGCTGACGCTGCTCTGGCAGGGCTTCTATACCTTCGACGATTTCACCATGTCGGTGACGCCGGATCTGACGCTGGCAAACCTGACGGCGCTTTTCCACCCGGCCAACTACGACATTATTTTACGCACGCTCATCATGGCGATAGCCGTCACGCTGGCAAGCGCGGTACTGGCCTTTCCGATGGCGTATTACATGGCGCGCTACACCAGCGGCAAGCTAAAGGCGTTCTTTTATATCGCAGTGATGCTGCCGATGTGGGCGAGCTACATCGTCAAGGCTTATGCCTGGACGCTGCTGCTGGCGCGCGATGGCGTGGCGCAGTGGTTTTTACAGCATCTTGGGCTGGAGCCGGTGCTGAGCGCGATACTGACGCTTCCCGCCGTGGGCGGCAACACGCTGTCCACCTCGGGGCTAGGACGTTTCCTGGTGTTTGTCTATATCTGGCTGCCGTTTATGATTTTGCCGATCCAGGCAGCGCTTGAGCGGCTACCGCCTTCTTTGCTTCAGGCTTCTGCGGATCTGGGCGCGCGGCCAACGCAAACGTTCCGCCACGTTATTCTTCCGCTCGCCATTCCGGGCGTGGCGGCGGGGTCAATTTTCACCTTTTCCTTAACGCTCGGCGACTTCATTGTGCCGCAGCTGGTGGGGCCGCCGGGATATTTCATCGGCAATATGGTTTATTCCCAGCAGGGGGCGATTGGCAACATGCCGATGGCGGCGGCTTTTACGCTGGTGCCCATTGTGCTGATCGCCATTTATTTGACGATCGTTAAACGTCTGGGGGCCTTCGATGCACTCTGAACGCGCGCCGCTGCTGCTAAAGATTGCCGCCTGGGGCGGAGTGATCTTTCTGCATTTTCCACTGCTCATTATCGCGCTTTACGCGTTTAACACCGAAGAGGCAGCTTTCAGCTTTCCACCGCAGGGTTTGACGCTGCGCTGGTTTAGCGTTGCGGCGGCGCGGGGCGACGTCCTTGTTGCCGTGACGTTGTCACTTAAGGTTGCCGCGCTGGCGACTATAATTGCTTTGATCCTCGGCACGCTGGCCGCTGCAGCCCTCTGGCGACGCGAATTTTTCGGCAAGAACGCCATCTCTTTGTTGATGCTGCTGCCCATTGCGCTGCCGGGCATTATCACCGGTATCGCGCTGCTTACCGCGTTTAAAACGCTGAGCATTGAGCCGGGATTTCTCACCATCGTAACGGGGCATGCCACTTTCTGCGTGGTGATTGTTTTCAACAACGTGATTGCACGTTTTCGACGCACCTCTTACAGCCTGATTGAGGCGTCGATGGATTTGGGCGCAGACGGCTGGCAAACCTTCCGCTATGTGATGTTGCCGAATCTGGGTTCGGCGCTGCTGGCAGGCGGCATGCTGGCTTTTGCGCTGTCGTTTGATGAAATTATCGTCACTACCTTTACCGCCGGACATGAACGTACCTTGCCGCTGTGGCTGCTTAATCAGCTCGGCAGGCCGCGTGAAGTGCCCGTGACCAACGTGGTCGCTCTGCTGGTAATGTTGATGACCACCATTCCTATTTTAGGGGCGTACTGGCTGAGCCGCGGCGGAGATGACGTTGCGGGCAGCGGGAAATAACTTGAGAAGGGTATCGCTATGCAAAGCCAACTGTTGATCGATGGCCAGTTAGTGGAAGGACTGGGTGAAAAGCTGCCGGTTTATAATCCGGCCACCGGTGAGGTGCTGCTGGAGATAGCAGAAGCCACCGTAGAGCAGGTTAACGATGCGGTGCTCGCGGCGGACGCGGCCTTCCGAAGCTGGGGGCAAACCACGCCAAAAGAGCGCGCCGAGCATCTTTTAAAGCTCGCCGACGTGATTGAACAAAACGCGGAAACGTTTGCCCGGCTGGAATCGCTTAACTGCGGTAAACCACAGCACTGCGCTCTGAATGATGAGATCCCGGCGGTTGTGGATGTATTCCGTTTTTTTGCCGGGGCAAGCCGTTGTCTGAATGGCCTTGCCGCCGGAGAATATCTGAGCGGGCACACCTCGATGGTTCGCCGCGATCCCGTAGGCGTCGTGGCCTCTATTGCTCCCTGGAACTATCCGTTGATGATGGCGGCCTGGAAGCTTGGCCCCGCGCTCGCAGCGGGAAATTGCGTGGTTATCAAACCTTCGGAAATTACGCCGCTGACCGCGTTGAAGCTTGCCGAACTGGCGAAAGATATTTTTCCGGCGGGCGTGCTGAACGTGCTGTTCGGCCGCGGGCAGACGGTAGGCGATGCGCTGACCGGGCATACAAAAGTACGTATGGTTTCGCTCACCGGCTCTATCGCCACGGGTGAGCACATCATCAGCCACACCGCGCCGTCAATTAAGCGCACGCATATGGAGCTGGGCGGCAAAGCGCCGGTTATCGTATTTGACGATGCGGATCTGGATGCCGTAGTAGAAGGCGTGCGCACCTTTGGCTATTACAACGCCGGGCAGGACTGCACCGCGGCCTGCCGTATCTACGCGCAAACAGGCATTTACGACAAGCTGGTCGAAAAGCTTGCTGCGGCCGTCGCAAGCCTGAAATATGGCGCGCCGGCAGAGGAATCTACGGAACTTGGACCATTGAGTTCTCAGGCGCATCTTGAGCGGGTGAGCAAAGCGGTGGATGCCGCCAAAGCCTTAGCGCATATCAAAGTCGTGACGGGCGGAGCGAAGGTTGAAGGGCCGGGATATTACTTCCAGCCGACGCTGCTTGCCGGAGCAAAACAGGAAGATGATATCGTCCAGAAAGAGATCTTCGGCCCGGTAGTGAGCGTGACATCCTTTAACGACGAAGAGCAGGTGCTGGACTGGGCGAACGATTCTCCTTACGGGCTGGCATCATCTGTCTGGACGCAGGATGTAGGGCGCGCGCATCGCCTGAGCGCCAGGCTGCAATACGGCTGCACCTGGGTTAACACGCACTTTATGCTGGTCAGCGAAATGCCGCATGGCGGGCAGAAGCTCTCGGGCTACGGCAAGGATATGTCCCTGTTCGGGCTTGAGGACTACACCGTAATCCGGCACGTGATGATTAAGCATTAGGCGACTTGCTATCGAAAGGCGGGTAAGCGTACACGCCACTCGCCTCGCCGCTTGTTGAAAACTTGATCTACTTCATAAAAAAAGAGCATAATTTGCTAAATTCCTTATCAGCTTGTAAAAATTTGTATGACGCTTTATCAACATATGTTGGTTTTTTACGCCTTAATGTCGTTAATCTCTGCCTTTATTACCTGGTTTCTCGCCCGCGACAGTAAACGAATCAAACTGTTAAGTTCTGTGCTGGTGGGCGCGACCTGGCCGATGAGCTTTCCCGTTGCGCTGATGTTCTCACTGTTCTGAGCAGAAGTCGTCAGGCGGGCCTGTGCAAAAAATGTGAGACAGGTTTTGTTTCTTGCCGGATGAGAAGGGTATGTTGAGCTCAGTACAGCGATGAAACGGAGGTGACTATCAGATTGACTCAGTTCCACAAGAGTAACTTCAGTTAAAACGCTAAAGGCCATCTCCATCGGATGGCCTTTTTTATTGGCTGGAAATCTGGTTACAGATGCTTAATCCCCGCAGTGCGTCTGCCGCGGATCCAGTCATGCACTTCCACCACGAACGCATCGGGAGCTTTACGAAACACGCGGCGGGATAAACCCAGGATGGTATGCTGCGCCAGCGCTTCTTCCGTGCATTGCTGGGCGGTATTCATCGCGGCGCGAATGCCGCAGATCCCTTCGCAGCCCCACTCGGGCGGGGATTCACGCGGCGAGACGCTGGCGGATCCCATTGCATACTCTTCTGGCCGTTGATGGCGACGACGATATCCAGCACGGTTATCTGTTCCGGCAGGCGCGCCAGTGGCGACATTTGTCTGAGCAACGGTAAGATATACGCATCCCGAATAAATTTCACAGGAAGCCGTCATGAACGACATTACTTTTTTCCAGCGCTTTGAGGCTGACATCGTTACAGGCCGCAAAACCATCACGCTACGTGATGAAGCAGAATCCCATTTCCGTCCGGGACAGCGTTTACGCGTCGGGCGGTATGAAGACGATGTTTTTTTCTGCACTATCGACGTGAAAAGCGTGGTGCCCGTGATGCTTAGCGAGCTGACAGAGGAGCACGCCCGCCAGGAAAACATGACGTTGCCGCAGCTCAAGGAAGTGATTGGCGAAATTTATCCGGGCCTTAACGAGCTGTACGTTATCTCGTTTGAACGGGTAATAGCGGATTAATATAGAACCCAGCTGCGAAATTTCCCCGGAGCGGGGTAAAAACCACGAGGAAGGGAAGCGTCCCTTCCTCGAAAAAGCTTACCGGCTGGCCTGCTTTAACATCTGATAAAGTTCGTCTTTCAGCCTCAGTTTCTCTTTTTTCATCTGCATAACCTTTTCATTGTAACCCGTACCTTGCGGGCCTTCCCTGCGCAAAATTTCATGGTTGAGCTGATTGTGTTTATCGAAAAGGCTGAGAAAGCGGGGATTGGCGGATTTTAGCTCGGCGATCAGTTCGCGGTATTCAGGAAACATTTCAAACCTCCCTGGACGGTGAGTCGATGGATGGAGTGTGACCAGGCGTACTTCAATAATGCCATAGCCAGTCTAGTTACGTGCCGGGGCGAAAGGGAAGCTTTGAATCGTATGGGTTTGTCAATTTGCGATCCCGGTAGCGGGATGCCGCAACGGTTACCTCTCCTCGTTTCTCTATTCGTTAACCCCGCAATTTGATAAAGACAAGCCGTTTTACGTGTGCTAAAACATGTCTGTGATATATTTTAAAAACCAAAAAGAGCACCCTATGAACCCACAACAAAGCAAATCTAAATTACCGAAACGCGTCAAAAACGAGCTGAAATTTCGAGAGTTAACCGTTAAAAGCAAACAGACGGTCGCTGAATGCTTCTACCGTATTGTGTTTACTGGCGAACAGCTTGCTGGCTTCACCTCCCTGGGCTTTGACGACCATGTCAAAGTGTTCTTCCCGGACAGCGACGGCAAACTTGTACTGCCAGAAATCACCAGCGAAGGCATCCAGTGGGGTGACGGGCCGCGTCCGGTCTCGCGCGACTACACGCCGCTGGCGTTTGATGCCGCGAGCAACGAACTGACTATCGACTTTTACATTCACGACGGCGGCGTGGCGAGCAACTGGGCAACGGCGGCGAAAGAGGGCGACACGCTCATAATCGGCGGGCCTCGCGGATCGCTTGTTATCCCAACCGACTATCGCTGGCAACTTTATGTCTGCGACGAAAGCGGCTTACCGGCAGTGCGCCGCCGCCTGCTGTCCCTGCCCGTAAATATTATCCCGCAGGTGCTGGTGAATAGCCGTCACAGCGGAACCCGGTCGTACCTGAGCGAGTTTACCGGCGCTAAGATTGAATGGCTTGATGGCGAAGCGATTGCCGGGAAGCTAAAAAATCTCGCTGTTCCCGCTGAGGACTATTTCATATGGATAACCGGCGAAGGCGAAGAGGTAAAACGCCTTAACGATGGCCTGCTGGCCTCCCATACTCTGGACGCGGATTACGTGCGTGCCGTGGCCTACTGGCACAATAAATAGGAGATTAATTATGCGCACTCACCATTTATTACATACGCACCGTGAAAAACATGAAAAACAGGGTATTCACGGCGGACACGGACATCACGGCGGCCATGCAGAAGGCCGGGGACGTCCACGCCGTGAAAGGCTATTTGACGCGCAAGATATTCGCCTGCTGATGCTAAATTTTCTTTCCGCAAGCCCCGCGCACGGTTATGAGTTAATCAAATCCATTGAAGCGCTGGCCGGCGGAGAGTATGTGCCAAGCCCCGGTATTATTTATCCTAACCTGACGCTGCTTGAAGAGACGGGCGCTATCCGGGCTGCGGATTCTGCGGGGGGTAAAAAAATCTGGCAGCTGACGGAAGAAGGTAAAACGTCACTCGAACAGCAGCGAGAAGACGTCACCGCTGTCATAAACCGCCTGGCTTCGCTTGGCGTGCTGGGTGATAACCGCCGTATCCCCGAGGTGCAGCGTGCAATCCATAATTTTAAGCTTGCGCTTAATACAAAGCTGGCTAAGGGCGATATCCCGAAAGAGACGCTGTATAAAATTATCGATACTCTCGATCAGGCTGCGAAAGACATCGAACGTAGCTGACCTTTCGTCCGTCGTCCCGGTATCGGGACGACGCATTATTTTCTCGGTTTAACAGAAACAATAAGCATAAAGTTATTTCCTGACACGCCGATATATCCCGTGTATCTGTCGTAATTAGAATGGAAACCCATGTTAAATCGTATAAAAGTGGTAACCAGCCTGTTCTTTGTGCTGGGGTTATTCGGTCTCTTACAATTAACGTCTGGCGGTTTGTTCTTTAACGCCCTGAAAAATGACAAGGAAAATTTCACCGTTCTGCAAACCATCCGCCAGCAGCAGTCCACGCTGAATGGCAGCTGGGTCGCACTGCTGCAAACCCGTAATACCCTTAACCGTGCCGGGATCCGCTATATGATGGATACCACCAACACCGGCAGCGGCTCGACGGTAAACGAACTGATGCAAAGCGCCAGCGTTTCTCTGAAGCGTGCCGAAGAGCAATGGGCCGCTTATGAAGTTCTTCCTCGCGACCCACGTCAAAGCGACGAGGCGACGCGGGAGATCAAGCGTAACTACGATATTTACCACGGTGCGCTTGCCGAGCTTATCCAGTTACTGGGCGCGGGTAAAATCAACGCATTCTTTGACCAGCCCACTCAGAAATATCAGGATGGTTTTGAGCAGCAGTACGTCAGTTACCTCGATCAGAACGACCGTCTCTATCAGCTGGCCGTTGATGATAATAATAGCTCCTACAACATGGCTATCTGGCTCCTGATAGCGATCCTGCTTGTCGTGCTGGTGGCGATCGTTATCGTCTGGTTGGGCATAAAAACTACGCTTCTCGCGCCGTTAAACAGCCTGATTGCGAATATTCGTCATATTGCCAGCGGCGATCTGGCGCGCAAAATTGAGGTAGAAGGCACCAACGAAATGGGGCAACTGGCAGACAGCCTGAGAAACATGCAGGCCGAACTGGTTACCACCGTGGGCGATGTGCGTAACGGCGCGGACGCTATTTACAGCGGCGCAAGCGAGATTTCCATGGGCAACAACGATCTCTCTTCCCGTACCGAGCAGCAGGCGGCTTCGCTGGAAGAAACCGCGGCCAGCATGGAAGAGCTCACGGCGACCGTTAAGCAAAACGCCGAAAACGCCCGTCAGGCAAGCCAGCTTGCATTAAGCGCCTCTGAAACCGCACAGAAGGGCGGCAAAGTGGTGGATAACGTCGTGCGTACCATGAACGATATCGCCGGCAGCTCCAAAAAAATTGCTGATATCACAAGCGTTATCGACGGCATCGCATTCCAGACCAATATTCTGGCGCTGAACGCCGCCGTTGAGGCCGCTCGCGCCGGTGAGCAGGGTCGTGGTTTTGCTGTTGTGGCGGGCGAAGTGCGTAACCTGGCACAGCGTAGCGCCCAGGCGGCAAAAGAGATTAAGAGTCTGATTGAAGACTCGGTCAACAAAGTTGATACCGGTTCCACGCTTGTGGAAAGTGCGGGTGAAACGATGGAAGAAATCGTGAATGCCGTTACGCGTGTAACCGATATCATGGGCGAAATCGCCTCTGCTTCCGATGAGCAGAGTCGTGGCATCGACCAGGTAGGGCTGGCCGTTTCTGAAATGGACCGCGTAACCCAGCAGAACGCCGCCCTGGTGGAAGAGTCCGCCGCCGCTGCCGCCGCGCTTGAAGAGCAGGCCAGCCGTCTGACGCAGGCCGTATCAGTATTTCGTATTACGCATAATGCCGTTAAAGAGAAACGCGAGCTGAAGTCTCCAAAGCTCGCAGCCTCCACCGCTGCGCCGCGTAAACCTGTGCAAACCAGCACCACGGATGAAAACTGGGAAACCTTCTAATTTTCTCTTGCTGAATAAGGGCTGCTTTTGCAGCCCTTCAGACTGATGACAAACTCTCATCCACCGCAGGTTGAACCTATACAACCGAATAAAAAATAAGGAAAATCAACGGATTGATTTCCGGCTGATAATCACAAAGAAGGAAAAATCACGCTTTTTTCTTCTTTGTCAGCAATAAGGGCTGCTTTTGCAGCCCTTATTGCTTTTTTACGTCATTAAGAGCTTCTTACGGCGCTCTTATCTTTCTCCGGCACCGCTGCTTGTGTGCTATCATTAGAGCTTCATAGAAACCCCTTATCCCCGCTTTACCAATATAAGAGGTGTATTTGTGGCTCTTAACCTGTACACAGAAGCTGAACTGCTTGCCGAGCTTGGCCGCCGTCTACGCGACCAGCGTCTGCGTCGTAATTTGCTGCAGAAAACGCTTGCCGAAAAAGCCGGTATTTCTGTTTCCGCGCTGAAAAAACTCGAAGGCCAGGGAACAGGTTCGCTGGAAAACTTCATGAAGGTGGTTTATGCCCTGCGGCTGGAAAAAGAGCTGCAATCTCTTTTCGTACCCCAGCCGTTAACGATAGCCCAACTCGAAGCGTTACGGGCGCCTGCTCGCCAGCGCGCCCGCAAAGCCACACGCCCCAGGAAAATCGCCCGGGAGAGTAATTCATGATCTATCAACCGTTACGTAATTTAGAAGTTATCTATCGTGGATGGGGCGAAGAATGGGCGCTGGGCAGGCTGGCTGAAGGAACTGTCCGGGGCCGCTGGCTGTTTGAGTTCAGCGCAGAAGCGCTGGATCGGGGCATTGAATTTTCACCGCTCCAGCTTCCGCTGAGTGCGGAAACCTACGCTGATTTCGAGCCGCATCAGGAACGGCTACCCGGCTTTGTGGCCGATTCGCTTCCTGATGGCTGGGGGCGTCTGCTTATGGACAGGCTGCTGCGGCGAAACCAGTTTGAACCTGCCAGCGTCTCCGTGCTTGACCGTCTGGCTTTGCTGGGTGAAGACACCATGGGTGCGCTGACTTATCGTCCTTTGCTAAGCCTGCCGGATAAACAGGATGATGAATACAACATTCACAATCTGCGGGAGCTGGCGCAGGAAGTTCGGCAGGAAGTCACGGGTCAGCATTCCGATGCGTTACGTGAGCTGGTTCGTCTGGGCGGATCCCCGCACGGCGCGCGGCCTAAAGCCGTAGTTGAATACAACGCTATTACCGGTGATATGGGTACCACGCCGGTTGCTGGCTGCGAGCCCTGGCTGGTTAAGTTTCCGTCAGCGCAGGAAGAAGCCTGGGTATGCGCCATGGAAGAAATTTATGCCCGCATGGCCAGGCGGGCGGGTATTGAGTTTCCGGTCAGCCAGTATTTCAGGCTTGATGGCGGGCTGGCCGCCTTCGGCGTGCGCCGCTTTGACAGGCAAGCAGGCATGCGTATTCCTGTTCTAAGCATGGCGGGGGCGCTACACGCAGATTTTCGCCTGCCGGGCCTGGACTATACGCAAATCCTCAGAGCAACCAGCCTTATTACCCGAGACGTTAAAGAAAGAGAGGTTCAGGCTCGCCGCATGGTCTTTAACGTGTTGATGAATAACCGTGACGATCACGCGAAGAACTTCTCGTTTGTGCTGAACGAGGAAGGAGAATGGAAAGTTTCCCCGGCTTACGATTTAACGTTCCAGGACGGGCCGGGAGGCGAACATCAGTCCGCAGTCATGGGGCACGGCACGCGCATTACGCGCTCAATACTGTTAAAGGCGGCGCAAAACGCGGGCATCAACGCCAGCGTTATGAAGCCGATCATCGAAGAAGTCGCAGAGGTTGCCTGTGGATTTATCACCGTGGCAAATGAACTGGCGGATGACATCCCCCGCAATGAGATACGCGTTGTGGCCGGTCGCATCAACGAAAATCTGAGCGGGTTACGGAGGTAACCCACACAAACTATGGCTTTTCTTTGCCGGTTTTTAACTAACCAAAGGTAAAATAATTGTTTCTCATAAACGGCACGACACTTTATTAATGACGGCATGTTAATTAAATCGAGTGCGTGACATGTCCTACCGAATCAGTCTGCTGGATAAAAGCCCGGTCGCTAAAAATGAAACGCCAGCGGATGCGTTAAAGCACACCCTCAGCCTTGCGCAACAGGCGGAAAGCTGGGGATATCACCGTTTCTGGATTGCCGAACACCACAACACATCACGCCTCGCCAGTCCTTCACCTGAACTGCTGATCGCCTGGATTATTGGTCAGACCCGGCATATCCGTGTCGGCTCCGGCGGCGTGATGCTGCAACACTACAGTCCATACAAAGTGGCAGAGAATTTTAATTTGCTGGCGTCTATTGCTCCGGGTCGTGTGGATCTTGGTGTGGGCAAAGCTCCCGGCGGTCTGCCACTTTCCACCCGCGCCTTACAGAACGGGCTGCATCAGGACGAGAAAGCATCCTTTGCCGATCGGCTTGCCCAGCTTGATAACTGGCTGTCACTGCCTGCGGCGGAAGAGGATGAAGATGCGCTACGTGCGACGCCCATTCCCCGACAGAGCGCAGGGCGGTTTTTGCTTGGTGCAAGCCCGGAAAGCGCGTTGCTTGCCGCACAGCTCGACTGGGAATTTGTCTTTGCCGCCCATCTCAACGGCGACAAAGCATTGCTGGGTAAAGTGCTGCGTATATGGCGTGAACGAAGCCAGCGCGACGCTATTGTGGCCGTGCAGGCTATTGTCGCCAGTACCGCCGCAGAAGCAGACGAGCTCGCAACACAGGTGGAAATTTGGGCCGTCGAACTGGAAAACGGCCAGCGCGCGAGCGTGGCGAGCGAAGCCATGGCGCAGGCATTCGCGCGCCAGGCGGGTAGCCCGGCCATACGCATTGAACGACGCGAACTTTCGCTGCTCAAAGGCACCGCCGAAAACGTACACGCGCAGCTTGCGGCTTTACAGCAGGAGTTTGGCATCGACGAATTCATTATCGATACGCCGATTGCCGAACGCCAGGCCCGCATCCTGTCGCTACGTTTGCTGGCCGGGAGTCGCCCGGCAACGGTAACCGCTGACTTTGTCGCTGAACATGAAGCCTGGTAAGGGGAGCGGTATGACATTCGGGCAACAATTAATCGACTGGCGACGCGAGCTGCATCAGCATCCGGAACTTTCAGGTCAGGAGGTGGAGACCACCGAACGTATTCGCCACTGGCTTGAAGGCGCAGGGTTACGCTTATTGCCTTATCAGCTCACGACGGGTGTGGTAACCGAAGTGGGAAAGGGAGAGAAGGTTATCGCGCTGCGTGCAGATATTGATGCGCTGCCAATCGTTGAAACAAGCGACGTTCCTTTTCGTTCACGGCGGCCCGGCGTGATGCACGCCTGCGGGCATGATGTACACAGCAGCGTCATGCTCGGCGCGGCACTGTTGCTTAAAGAACATGAAAATCAATTGCCGGGCAGGGTAAGGATTATCTTTCAACCCGCAGAAGAGAATTTTACCGGCGCCAGGGCCATCATTAAAGCCGGAGCGCTCGAAGGCGTCAGCGCTATTTTTGGCATGCATAACGAACCGGGTTTACCCGTAGGATCGTTCGCCACCAGAGGCGGCGCGTTTTACGCCAACGTCGATCGCTTCGTTATTCGCGTAAAGGGAAAAGGCGCACATGCGGCACGCCCTCATGAAGGTAACGACTCGATTGTGCTGGCAAGCCAGCTAGTGACGGCCCTGCAATCGGTTGCCAGCCGCAATATCAGTACGCTGGAATCGGTCGTGGTGAGCGTAACGCGTATTCAGGGCGGTAATACCTGGAACGTGCTGCCGGAAACGGTGGAACTTGAGGGAACGGTGCGCACCCATCAGCCGGAGGTTCAGCGTCAGGTGGAAAAGCGTATCCGTGAACTTGCGAGCGGGTTTGCCAGTGCTTTTGGCGCTCAGATAGACGTGGAATGGTTTGCTGGTCCTACGACTCTCGTCAACGATGAAAAATGGGCCACTTTTGCCACCCGCGTGGCACGCGACGTCGGATATCACACCCGGACCGCCGATGTGCATATGGGCGGCGAAGATTTCGCGGTTTATCTCAACGCTATTCCCGGCGCGTTTGTCAGCATTGGCAGCGCCAGCAGTTATGGCCTGCACCATCCGGCATATAACCCGAATGAAACATTAATAGAAGATGCGGCACGATATTTCGCTTCGCTCGCCGAACAGGCTTTACTCGAAAGCTAATCCAGAACGGTAGACCCGGGAAATAACGGCCCGGGGATCTTGCGCCCTGAAGATGAGGATAAATAATGTCTGAACAACGGCAATTACGACTTGGCACTATATTACACGGCGCATCGGGAAATATGTCTGCATGGCGACACCCGGCAGCCATTGCCGATGCGAGTATTAATTTTGAGTTTGTTAAAAGTACCGCACAGAAGGCCGAAGAGGGAAAGCTGGATTTTTTATTTGTCGCTGACAGCTTATATATTAATGAAAAATCCATCCCGCATTTTTTGAATCGTTTTGAACCGCTGACGCTGCTATCAGCGCTGGCCAGCCTGACCACGCATTTAGGTCTGGTAGGGACGTTATCAACTTCTTACAGCGAGCCGTTTACCGTCGCGCGGCAGTTTGCAAGCCTTGACCATCTGAGCCACGGGCGTGCGGGCTGGAATGTGGTGACCTCTCCGCTGGAAGGCTCGGCGAAAAATTTCTCCCGCGATAAACATCCTGAACACGCGCTGCGTTATCGCATTGCGGATGAATATCTGGACGTCGTCAAAGGACTATGGGATTCGTGGGAAGAGGACGCCTTTATTCGGGATAAGGCAAGCGGCAAATTCTTTGACGCAAATAAATTACATACGCTTAATCACCACGGCGACTTCTTCAAAGTAGCAGGTCCGCTGAATATTAGCCGTACGCCGCAGGACAGACCCATCATATTTCAGGCAGGGGCTTCGGACGACGGCAAAAAATTAGCCGCACGCCATGCCGATGCCATATTTACCCATCATGAAACGCTGGAAGAAGCGCAATATTTTTACCGCGATGTGAAAAGCCAGCTTGCCGCTCACGGCCGCCGGGCTGAAGAGCTGCATATTTTCCAGGGCGTCAGCGTGATTGTAGGGACTGACGCACAGGATGTGGAAAACCAGTATCAGACTACCGCCGCGCTGGTTTCCGTTGAGGACGCGCTTAATTATCTGGGGCGCTACTTTGAGCATCATGACTTTAGCCAGTACGAGCTGGACGCGCCGTTCCCGGATATTAGCGATCTCGGGCAGAACAGCTTTCGCAGTACGACAGACGAAATCAAACGCAATGCCCGTGAACGTAACCTGACACTGCGCCAGGTCGCGCTGGAATCAGCGACGCCGCGTCCACGCTTTTCCGGCACGGCGCAGCAGGTAGCCGACGGATTGCAGGCATGGTTCGAAAGTTTCGCCGCCGACGGCTTTATCATCCAGGGCGGCACGCCGGATACATTCCCACGTTTTGTGGATGAAGTGGTTCCGGTGTTGCAGGCCCGCGGGCTGTTCCGTAAGGAATACCCCGGCACCACCCTGCGCGAAAGCCTGGGCCTGTCCGCCCCGGTAAATCAGTTCATACAACAATAACTTATAAAAGAGAACACGCTATGCAGAAATCATCGCTCATTTTAGCCGTTGCTCTGGCATTCTCCCCGACCGCCGTGCTGGCGCAGGACGTCACGATTAACGGCGCGGGAGTAAGCCTCGAAGCCAATAAAACCCCGGTCAATACCGCTAAAAATCCGCAGGCTATTGCTGAGTTACCCAAAGATTATCGTTTTGCCGTGCCGGGTAAATTTACCGTGGCGGTGGCGGCGCTCAATTCGCCTCCGCTCACCGTCTTTGCCGACGATAATAAAACGCTGCTCGGCAGCGAGGTAGATATCGCCCGCCTTGTGGCAGACAGCCTCGGCCTTGAGCTGAACGTGGTGCCAACCTCATGGGAAGACTGGCCGCTGGGCGTCACCTCCGGTAAGTACGACGCGGCTATCAGCAATATTACCGTCACCAGAGAGCGCAAAGAAAAATTCGACTTTGCCACCTACCGCAAAGACTCGCTTGGCTTCTATGTGAAATCAAGCAGCCCGATTAAGGCAATTGAAAAAGCCGAAGACATTGCAGGCCTGCGCATCATTGTAGGCTCCGGGACTAATCAGGAATCCATCCTGCTGGCGTGGGATGCTGAAAATCAGAAGAAAGGGTTGAAGCCGTTCACGCCGGTTTATACCAAAGACGACGCCGCCCAGACGCTGGCGCTGCAATCTGGCCGGGCCGATGCCTTCTTTGGCCCGAACGTGATTGGCGCATGGAAAGCGGCGCTGACCGGTAAAACGCGCCTTGTAGGCAGCGTAGACGGCGGCTGGCCGAAGGCTGCGCATATCGCTGTGACGCTGAAAAAAGGCGGCGGCCTGGTAGAGCCGGTGCAAACCGCGCTTAACGGTGTGATTAAAAACGGTGATTACAACAAAGTGCTGGGCCGCTGGGGGGAAAGCGTTGAGCAGATCCCATCTTCTGAAATCAATCCGGCAGGCCTTGGCGACTAAGGAGAAAGTGATGAGCGAACAGTTCCGTGATATTTCCCCCGAAGCGCCAGAGCTACAGCCCATTATCACCGGGCTGTTTGGTGAATACGAAGCGCGTTACGGCGATTACTTTTCCCGCGACGCGGAAGCAGAACTCACCGAGTGGTATCTGGCTCCGCAAGGCCTGTTTATTGTGCTTGAACGCGACGGCGAGATTATCGCGACCGGCGCCTATAAGCCTTTTGATGAAAATACCGCCGAGCTTAAGCGCATCTGGACTCATGCCTCCCTGCGCAAACAGGGGCTGGCCGGGCGGATTGTGCGCGAGCTGGAAAGCAGGGCGCTGCTCGCTGGTTACAGCCAGGTTTACCTGACGACAGGTTTTCGCCAGCCGGAAGCGGTGAAACTCTATCTGGGCCAGGGCTACGAGCCGCAGTTTGATATCCATCGCGATCCGGAGGAGTACAGCGTTGAGCCTTACGACGGGCGCCTGCGCTTTACCAAACTGTTGACGCTCGCAAGCCAGAGCAAAACCGCCTGAGGATCTGATATGACTACACCATCCACCATTAAGGTTGTACCGGCACGTTATCCGATGCGCGCAGTCGGAGCTATTGTGGCGCTGTTTGTGCTGGCGATCGTTATTCAGTCGGTCGCTTTTAACCCGCGCTGGGAATGGGGCGTGTTTGCACGCTGGTTCTTTGATCCTGTAATCCTGGAAGGGCTGGCGCAAACGCTACTGCTGACGCTAATCGGCACCGTTCTGAGCGTGATAATTGGCGGCGTGCTCGCACTGGCGCGGCTCTCTTCATCCTGGTTGCTTAACGCGCTGGCGTGGGGTTATATCTGGCTGTTCCGCTCGCTGCCGCTGATTGTGGTGCTCATTGTTCTCTACAACTTCTCTTATTTGTACGACACGCTGTCGCTTGGTATTCCGTTTACGGCTATCACCTGGGGCAGCTACGAAACGATTAACGTCCTTGGGCAGTTTTCCACGGCGGTTGTCGGGCTGACGCTGGTACAAAGCGCCTATACCGCAGAAATTATTCGCGGCGGTTTCCTGGGGGTCGATCACGGCCAGTACGAGGCGGCTGCGGCGCTTGGCCTGCCCGCGTGGCGACGCATTGTGCGCATTATTTTGCCGCAGGCTTTACGCACTATTTTACCGGCTGGTTTTAACGAAATCATCAGCCTCGCCAAAGGCACGGCGATGGTTTACGTGCTGGCGATGCCGGAACTGTTCTACACCATCCAGATGATCTACAACCGCACCCAGGAAGTGATCCCTTTACTGATGGTGGGCGCGGCCTGGTATCTGACGATCACCAGCTTCCTGTCGCTGATCCAGCATCTGGTTGAACGCTGGCTTGCCCGCAGCGAACGCCGTTCGGCCATCAATCAGCAAAGCCCGGCACGCATCGTTTCGGGCCCGCCTGCATTACAGACTCAGGAGGCAGTACATGCATCAGTCCCTTAATCAGCCGGGGCATATTTCCATTACCGGCGTCAGTAAATATTTTGGTCGGTATAAAGCGCTGGATAATGTGTCCCTCGAACTGCCGCCGGGTTCGGTCACGGTCATTCTCGGGCCGTCCGGATCGGGGAAATCCACCCTGCTGCGTGCGATTAATCATTTAGAGCGCGTGGACGAAGGGTTTATTCAGATAGACGGCGACTACATTGGCTACCGTCTGGCGAAGGACAAGCTTTATGAGCTGAAGGAAAAAGAGATCCTGCGCCAGCGCATCAACGTGGGCTACGTTTTTCAAAATTTCAATTTGTTTCCGCATCTCACGGTGCTTGAAAACCTGATTGAAGCGCCCATTGCCCACAAACAGCTCAACCGCAAGGCCGCTATTGAACGCGCTTACGAACTGCTGGGTGTGGTGGGCCTGCGCAATAAAGCCGATGCCTGGTCCCGCCATCTCTCCGGTGGACAGCAGCAACGTATCGCTATTGCGCGCGCGCTGGCGTTGCGTCCTCGCGTGATGCTGTTTGATGAACCGACGTCGGCACTCGATCCGGAGCTGGTGGGTGAAGTCCTTGATGTCATCAAAAAGCTGGCCCGCTCGGGCACCACGCTGGTGGTCGTTACGCACGAGATTGGTTTTGCCCGTGAGGTGGCCGATCGGGTGGTGTTTATGGTCGACGGGAAAATCGTTGAGCAGGGCAGCAGCGAAGAAGTGCTGAACCATCCGCAACATTCGCGCACGCAGCAATTTTTATCCAAAGTACTTTAAGGATCGCAGATGAAATCAGCAGCACTGGCGCTGATGCTGTTTAGCGCCGCCACGCTGGCAGGCGAGGGCATCGATCTTAACGCTAACGAACGGCCGATTCATACGGCTAAAAACCCGCAGGCCATCAGCAAACTCCCGGCGGCGTTTAAATTTGTTGAGCCAGGGACGCTGACCGTCGCTATATCGGCCCTCAATTCGCCGCCGCTGGCGATGCTGGCGAGCGACAACAGAACGCGTATCGGGAGCGATCCGGATATTGCACGCCTGCTCGCCGATAGCCTGGGGCTGAAGCTTAAACTGGTGCCCACAGCATGGGAGGACTGGCCGCTTGGCATCACCTCGGGCCGCTATGACGTGGCGCTGGTGAATATCGCCGTGACCGAACAACGCAAAGAGAAGTTTGATTTTGCGACCTATCGCGTGGACTCGCTCGCTTTTTCAGTAAAGGCAGGGAGCGATATTAAGGCCATCAGCAAAGCGCAAGACTTGGCGGGGCGGCGAGTGATAGTAGGCTCCGGCACCAATCAGGAGAAAATCCTGCTGGGCTGGAACAAGCAAAACCAACAGGCCGGGCGCGCACCGGCGCAGCCAATCTATCTGACAGATGATGCTTCCGGTAACCTCTATATTCAGTCTGGCCGCGCGGACGTCTTCTTCGGGCCGCAAAGCGTTTCCGCCTACAAGGCGGCGCTGACGGGCAAAACCAGCGTGGTCGGATTAGGGCCAAAGAAGGCTTTTGTCGCCACCACCACAAAAAAGGGCAATGGCCTGGTTTATGCGTTGCAGGCAGCGCTTGATGGCGCAGCCAAAAGTGGTGAATACCAGCAGGTATTGACTCGTTGGGGAGAGAAGGATGAGGCGGTTGCGGCATCCGAGGTGAATCCGCCGGGGATTACCTATCCATAGGGTATTGTGGCGGATGACGTTGAAGCTTATCCGCCGCAACACGCGGCATTACCCCACTTCCGGCAACACACCCGCAGCAATCAGCGCCTGGATAACGATTACGGCGATGCCGCAGGCGAATACCAGCGCCAGTAGCGGCCGGCCACCGGCAACCCGGTAACCGGACGCAGCGTGATGCTGACGGCTTTTCCAGGCCAGAAGCGAAGGAACGATCAGCGCCAGCACCGCAAGCGCCACGCCTGCATAGCCCAGCGCCATCACAAAACCCTGCGGATAGAACAGAGCGAAGACCAGCGGCGGCACGAAGGTCATCAGGCCGGTCTGGGCACGCCCGCAGACGTTGCGGTTGCGCTGGAACAGATCGCCCAGGTAATCGAATAGCCCCAGAGAAACCCCAAGAAAGGAGGTTGCCAGCGCCAGGTCGGCAAACAGGTGTACCGCCAGCTCAACGTGCGGCGTCGCCACAACCTGGCGTACTGCCTGCAGCAATCCGTTTAATCCGGCACGCTCGGCCAGCAGAGAGTGGAAAACCCCCGAATCGATGGCTCCAAGCGTCGCCAGTTGCCAGAAGATATAAGCGACCAGTGGGATCGCGCTGCCGGTAATAAACACCCAGCGCAGCTTGCGCAGGTCGCCGTTCAGGTAGCTGACTATGCTCGGTACGCTGCCGTGAAAACCAAAAGAGGTAAAAATAACCGGAATAGCAGAAAGAGCGAGGCCTTTCTCAATCGGCAGGGATACTAAATTGGTGTGGTGAATATGGGGCATCATCAGCACCAGCATCACTACCAGCAGGACGATCTTGGCGCTGAACAATACACGATTAAACATATCCACCATCTGCGTACCCACGCAGACCACGCTTCCGGCAACCAACGTAAATAGCAGCACGCCCGTAGAGGCAGAAATGCTGGTAGACATCCACTGACTAAGGCTCGCCGCCAGCAATTCACCGGCCCCGCTGATATAAGCGGCGGTAAGGGCGTACATCAAAAAGAGCATGCTAAAACCGGTAAGCCACTGGCCAGGACGGCCAAGGTAACGGCGCGCGAGCGTGCCAAGCCCGGTATCCGCACAGACATGTTGATAAACCTCAACCAGCAGCAGGGCCGTGTAACACATTAGCCCCCACAGCCCGAGGAGCAACAGGAATGTGACGCCAAACCCAACGCCTGCGGAGGCCAACGGCATAGCCAGCATTCCCGCACCAATTGTGGTTCCGGCCACGATAAAAATACTGCCGAGAGTGCGATTCTTCACGCTTCCCACTGAATTTACGCTTTTAATAATAGTAATGTGCCGCGCAGGGTAAGGGAAAACCTCAGAGGCGTCAAATCAGGATTACGAGCTTCGTATAGAAAAGTTTACAGGGATAATTGTTAATATACATAGCATAAACAAGTAAAGTAAACAGCGGAGGCGCTAACAAAGTTAAATGATTAAATGTAACACGCGATCTTTATTCAAATATTTAACTTTTTGTCAGCATTGAATTCCAGAAGTATGAGCTAAAGCAAGGCGAAAAAACTTTTTAAGCGCAAATATATTGTTATATGGTAGCCATGTGTTTAACTAAATGTTAACGTTTTTAAATTATACGTCGAACGTATTTTTTGGAAACGCCTTTGCTATTTAAGCAATAATGCGAAAGTATTAATTTAAAGGTAACTACATGTGAAGGCTCGCCTTTGCGTGCTCTGTCTGTGCATGCCGTCATACGACGGCAATAAATTAACGGTAATATTTATTTTTATTCTGGCATAAGGATATAAGGGCATCTATGTTCAGCATTCTTCGACATGCCAATTCGATAAAGTATTTAAAATCTGGGTCCTGTTTATTTACCGTCTGCATTCTTCTTCCGTTGCAGGCATATGCCGTTACACCTGATTACGATGGCTTAATAATGGAGGCGCGCGCTGGAAACAGGGCGCCTTTATTGCAGTATTTGCAGGCTCAGGAACAACAAACCTCGCTGACGGCGAATCAGGTAGCCGACTGGCTGCAGGTTTCAGAATGGACGGATAACAATAAGGAAACGCTGCGTGTCTGGCAGCGCTATCACGATCAGATAGCCATCCCGTCACGGGGGCAAATTGCCGCTGCCCGTGCGTTCCGTAATGAGAAGAAATGGAACGAATCGCTGGCCGTGTGGGAAAGCGTCTTACGGGAAGAGCCAGACAACGCTGATGCGCGTACCGGCTGGATCATGACGCTCGCCGATTCGCGACGTAACGAGCAAGCTATTACCGAAGCCACTCGCTGGGCGCAAAGTGAGCCGGGTCCTGACCGTGACGCGCTGGTTGCCTACGTCTACCATGCTCAGGGTAAAAACTGGGATGCGTTGCTTGCGGCCAGCCGGGCCGAAACGGAAGCGCCGCAAAATAAAAACTCGCAGGATACGCTGGTTGCCGCGTTGTCGGCTAACCGGGTAGCGGGCCCGGCGCTTGATATGTCGGAGAACCTTGCGGACGCCGATCCAATGAAGCGTCGACTTGAACTTGATGCCGCTGCGGAAATCGTCCGTGCCGCGTTTACGCCAGCGCGTAATGAAGAAGAACGGTTTATCGTGGCGGATAAAGCGCTGGCCCGTTATGACCAACTGCTTGCCGCCTGGAAAAATAACCCGGATGCGCAAAGCGATGTTCGTCGCGCCAGAATCGACCGTATTGGCGCGCTGGTGGTTCGCAAACGTAACGCGCAGGCCATTGCGGAATACGAATCGCTCATGGCGGACGGCGGCAACGTGCCTTCCTATGCTAAACGTTGGGTGGCAACCGCCTGGCTTGACGAAGAACAGCCCGCTAAAGCCGAAGAGATGCTGATGAGTATCTATTATCCGCACGGGCCCGTCGCGGTAACGCCGCTGTCAGCGGACGATCATCAGGATCTGTTTTTTGCCCACCTTGATAATGAAAACTTCGATGCGGCGAAGCGCCAGGTTGACGAGCTCATCAAAGACAGCCCGTACCTGCGGCGCGTCTATGGTTCTCCAACCCCGCAGCCGAATGATACCTGGCTGCTGGGCCAGACGCTGCTGACGCAGTATGAAGTCGCCAGCAACGATCTGCCTGCGGCTGAAAAACATTCAGAGCGTCTGGCGCGAACCGGATCGGGAAACCAGGGATTACGCATTACCTACGCCTCGGTACTTGAAGCCAGAGGACTGGCGCGTAAGGCAGAACAGGAACTGAAGATTGCTGAAGTAATAGAGCCCAGCAATATGGAGCTGGAGCGCCAGCAGGCCTATGTCGCCCTCGATCTACAGGAATGGAAACAGGCTGACGAGCTGACCGATGACGTCATAGCGCGCAGCCCGGATGACACGTCAACCCTGCGGCTGGCGCGCATGCGCGATATTCACAAAAAGTCTGAGCTGCGTCTTAGCGGATCGCAGGGTATCGCTTCCGACAGCCCCGTCAGCGGTGAGCACGATTTTATCCTCAACTCGGCGATTTATAGCCCGCCGATTAACGACAACTGGCGGTTGTTCACCGGCTTCAACTTTGCCACCGGTGAGTTCGAAGAAGGAAAGGGCATCAGCCGCGATCTGGCCGCGGGCGCCGAATGGACCTCTCGTAACTACTGGGCGGAAATGGAAATCTCTGGCCGCAACTATGGCGACGGGCAAAAAATCGGCGGACGTTTGTCCGGCTGGCATGACTTCAGTGATAACTGGCGCATCGGCGGTAATGTGGAACGGCTCGCCAGGAGCACGCCACTACGAGCGCTGCGCAACGGCGTCAGCTCCAACGGCGGCGATGGCTATATCCGCTGGTATCAAAATGAGCGACGCGAGTATCAGCTATCGTTCGCTGCCTCTCATTTCTCCGACGGTAACGACCGAATCGAATACGGCCTGAGCGGCAAGGAAAGATTGTGGACCACGCCGCACTTTACGCTGGACTTCACTCCCGGCATCGGCGGCAGCACTAACAGCAAGGAAGATGTGCCGTATTACAACCCGAAAAGCGATTTCGCCGTCGTACCGGCCCTAAGCGCCGATCATATTCTTTATCGCCACTACGACACGGTCTGGAGCCAGCAGGTTACCGGGGCCGTGGGCAGTTACTGGCAGCAGAACCAGGGCAGCGGCGTAATTACCCAACTGGGGTACGGGCAGCGAATTCAGTGGAATAACGTCGTGGACGGCGGGGTGATGTTGACCTGGGATAAACGCCCTTACGACGGTAAACGTGAGCGGAATATCTCGCTTGCTTTTGATTTGAATGTCAGGTTTTAAGGACAGCGCATGTTTAACAGATGGCTGCGGGCCGCAATTTTAATCGTCGGATGGATAATGATCACCGCCTGTGGAAACTCACAGGCACCACGATATGTTTCGCCGGCGGACAGAGCGCCGCTCACGGCGGATCATGCCTGGCCTAAAAACAGCTTTTTAGTTCTTGCTTACCATGATGTCGAAGATGACGTCGCCGACCAGCGTTATCTTGCGGTACGAACCAGCGCGCTTAGCGATCAGATAGCCTGGCTGCGCGATAACGGCTATCACCCGGTCAGCGTGCAGCAAATTCTGGATGCGCACGACGGCAAAATTGTGCTGCCGGAAAAAGCGGTGCTGCTAACCTTCGATGACGGCTACAGCAGTTTTTACACGCGCGTCTGGCCATTGCTTAAAGCCTATAACTGGCCTGCGCTGTGGGCGCCGGTAGGGAGCTGGGTCGATGCGCCAGCCAACCAACCCGTGGATTTCGGCGGCTTAATGACGCCACGCGACAAGTTTGCCACCTGGGACATGGTGCGCAAGCTGGGCCAGTCACCGCTGGTTGAAATTGGGGCGCATACCTGGGCTTCCCATTATGGGGCAGAGGCCAACCCACAAGGCAGCAAAGAGCCTGCTGTGGCAAACCGTGAATTTAATAAAGCCACCGGCAAGTATGAGACGGACGAGGAGTTTTATCAGCGCATCAGTAAAGATGTAAATCTGATCACGCAGAAAATAACCTCGGTGACCGGAAAACCTCCGCGCGCCTGGGTCTGGCCATACGGCGCAGCCAGCGGAACTACGCTGCAAATTGCCAATGAGCACGGTTATCGGATGGCGTTTACCCTTAACGAAGGGCTGGCCAACGCCGCCGATCTGGATGATGTTCCGCGCGTTCTGATCTCTGATAACCCGTCGTTGCAACGCTTTGCAAGCCAGGTGGCGCAGGTGCGTGAGCCACGGACGATGCGCGTGATGCATGTTGACCTGGATTACGTCTACGATGCCGACCCGGTCCAGCAGCGTCGAAACATCGACAAACTTATTCAGCGCGTTTACGACATGCGTATCTCGCATGTTTTCCTGCAGGCCTATGCCGATCCAAAAGGCGACGGCAATATTCGCGAGCTGTATTTCCCGAACCGCTGGTTGCCGATGCGTGCCGATTTATTTAACTTTGTCTCCTGGCAGTTGCAGAGCCGTGCAAACGTAGACGTTTTCGCCTGGATGCCGGTACTGGCCTTCGATCTGGATGATTCTGTTCCCCGCGTTATGAAATGGAATCCAGATACGGGCGCCAGCGCCGTGGACCGGCAACAGTATGTGCGCCTTTCGCCCTGGAGCAGTGAAGCCCGCAAACGTATCACCGGGATTTATGAAGACCTGGCAAAAAATACCAGCTTCCGGGGAATTTTGTTCCATGACGATGCCTTCCTGACGGACTTTGAAGATGCCTCGCCAGATGCGCTGGCGGCTTACCGCGCCGCAGGTTTCCCCGGCGATATTGGCCGTATTCGCAAGGATCCGCAGATTTTTGAGCGCTGGACGCGTTTTAAGAGCAGGGCGCTTATCGACTTTACCCGGCAGCTTACGCAGACGGTACGTAATATTCGCGGCCCGCAGGTGAAGACCGCGCGCAATATTTATGCCCTGCCGGTACTGGAGCCGGAAAGCGAGGCCTGGTTTGCACAAAACCTCAATGATTTCCTTGGCACCTACGACTGGACGGCGCCGATGGCTATGCCCTTTATGGAAAACGTTCCGGCCGATAAGGCCAATGCATGGCTGGATAAACTGGTGAGTGCCGTTGCACAGCATCCCGGCGCGCTTGATAAAACCGTGTTTGAACTCCAGGCGCGGGACTGGCGTAAAACCGGGACACAGGAAGATATCGACGGTAAGCAGTTGGTTGAGTGGATGCGTCAGCTGAAGCTAAGCGGCGCGGTCAACTACGGCTATTATCCCGACGATTTCATCAACGATAAACCTGAGATGTCAGAGATCCGCTCTACATTCTCATCATTCTGGTATCCGCAAAAATGACCGATCGCATCGTAGCTTTCCTCATCCTTTGCCTGATGTTCAGCCTGCCGTTAGGGATGGCTGCCATTTTTACCGGCGAAGTGATGCTGAATTTCGTCTTTTTCTGGCCTCTGTTTATGTCGGCGCTATGGATTAGCGGGGGGCTTTACTTCTGGTTTTACCGCGAGCGGCACTGGCAGTGGAAAGAGGAAATGCTGCCGCCGACGCTTGAGGGCGATCCTTTAATTTCAATTATTATCCCCTGTTACAACGAAGGAGTGAACGCAAGGGAAACCATTGAAGCCGCAAACGCACAGCGTTATCAGAACATCGAAATTATCGCCATCAACGATGGTTCTAAAGATAACACCGGCGAGGTGCTGGACCAGCTGGCTAATGAATATCCACGGCTGCGGGTGATTCATCTGGCCGAAAACCAGGGCAAAGCCGTGGCGCTCAAAACCGGCGCGGCAGCGGCCCGCAGTGATTTCCTTGTTTGTATCGACGGCGACGCGCTGCTGGACCGCGACGCGGTTGCTTATATGGTGGCGCCACTTTTACGCTTCCCACGCGTGGGCGCCGTGACCGGCAATCCGCGTATTCGTACCCGCTCAACGCTGATTGGGCGAGTACAGGTAGGTGAGTTCTCGTCGATTATCGGCCTGATCAAGCGCACCCAGCGTGTCTACGGGCAGGTTTTTGCCGTCTCCGGCGTGGTTGCCGCTTTTCGTCGCCGCGCGCTGGCCGAGGTGGGGTACTGGAGCCCGGATATGATCACCGAGGATATTGATATCAGCTGGAAGCTGCAGCTGCGCCACTGGTCGGTATTCTTCGAGCCGCGAGCGCTGTGCTGGATACTGATGCCGGAAACGCTAAGGGGATTATGGAAGCAGCGCCTGCGCTGGGCGCAGGGCGGCGCGGAGGTGTTTATCGTCAATATGCGCCGCCTGTGGTCCTGGGAATATCGCCGCATGTGGCCGCTGTTCATCGAATTTTGCCTGTCCACCGCCTGGGCCTTCGCCTACGCGATCAGTATCCTGCTGTTTATCGTCGGCCTGTTTGTGACGATGCCTGATAACTTATACGTGCAGCATCTGTTCCCACCGGCGTTTACCGGACTGATGCTCGGCGTGGTATGCATCCTGCAGTTCCTGGTCAGCCTGCTCATCGAACGGCGCTATGAAAAGGGGATTTCCGCCTCGCTGTTCTGGATAATCTGGTTCCCGGTGGTTTACTGGATGTTAAGCCTGTTCACAACCCTTGTCTCTTTCCCGAAAGTCATGCTGAAACATAAGCGCGTCAGGGCTCGCTGGGTCAGTCCCGATCGCGGCATTGGGAGGATCGAATCATGAACCAGCCCCTGATATTTACCGAGCTTCGTCTTGTTCCCCGCGTGATGGATACGATTCTGACGCTGGCGGCCTGGATTGGGTTTTCATACCTGATTTATAACGGTCTGCTGACCGCGCTGGCGCATTCGCCGTTTATCGGTATCAGGCCCTTCTTGACGACGCTCAATACGGTGACGTTTTATGTTCTTGTGGCGCTGATAAACGGTCTGTTGCTGATTGGCTGGGCGAAATACAATCAGCTCAGATTTCGCGTTGAGCGGCGTAACCGCAGGCCGGGGCTGGAAAAAAAGGAGCTGGCAGCCAGCCTGCATCTCACCGAACAGGCAGCTTACGGCCTTAATCACGGCAGGGTGCTGACCGTATTCCATAATGAAAGCGGTGAAATTGACCACGTCGAGGTCGTCAAAGGCGTTCTGGATAACCTGCTTCCGCCGCCGGACGTTGCTGAAATGCTACATGCGGAACTGAGCGCAGAAACGAAAGCTGTTGTCTCCGGCGCGGCTGACAGAATCGACAATTAACCCTCCGTTATCCCTGGGATTTACTAATCTTTACAGGTACGCCAACTCGCTGATTACGCATCTTTGACGCGGCTTATCTGGAAGAGCAAAGGAGACGGAAATGCAAACGCACCTTGCAACAGGGCGCCCGGCATCGGTCGTGGCGCTTTATGAACTGCTAAATCCCATTCCTCTCGGTTTTTTTGTCGCCGCCTGGATCTTCGACATTCTGTATATGAAAACCTTCGGCCAGATGTGGAACGATGCGGCCAACTGGTTAATTGTGATCGGCCTGCTGATTGCTATTATTCCCAGAATTATCAACGCGGTGCTTGTCTGGACGGGGCCAAAATATCCGCAGAGCTCGCCTGTAAAAATCCATTTCTGGCTGAGCCTGCTCGCCATTGTGCTTGCCATCTTCAATGCCTTTATCCATAGCCGCGACGCTTATGCCGTGGTGCCGATGGGCGTCATTCTCTCCACGCTGGTAGTGATCCTTCTGCTGCTGAGTAATGTTCAACTTGCGCTACGTGAACGCACCGCATAAGGAGAAGCCAGCATGAATATTCATAAGCGTGCCTTACTTGCCATCGTTCTCGCCAGCCTGCTGAGTAGTTGTGATGATGATTCCCGAATAGATCCGCAAAAACAGATGGGCCCCGACCCGGAAATTCCCAAAGCGCAGAACTTCCTTTTGCCGCCGATGAAGGTCCCCGAGGCGGTCGCCTGGAAAAACGGTGAAATGCCGAAGGTGGCCGAGGGGCTGAAGATTGAAAAAATCGCCGAAGGTCTGAAACATCCGCGTCAGGTTTACGTGCTGCCCAATAACGATATCCTGGTGGCGGAAGCAAACGGACCTGTTAAAAAAGCGCCGGCGCGTCCTAAAGATATCGTTATGGGAATGGTGCAAAAGTCGTCCGGCAAGGGCGGCGAGGGGGGCAACCGTATTACATTGCTGCGTAACGTCGGGGGTAAATGGCAGAAACACATTTTCATTGCCCATCTGAATTCCCCCTTTGGTATGCAGCTTATCGGCAACACCCTGTGGGTAGCCAACGCCGATAGCCTGGTTAAATTCCCTTATCAGGAAGGCCAGACGGAGATTCGCGGCTCCGGTGACGTTGTCACTGAATTGCCGGGCGGGCCGATAAACCATCACTGGACAAAATCTCTGCTGGCAAGCCCGGACGGCAGCAAGCTGTACGTCGGCGTTGGCTCTAACAGCAACATCACCGAGAACGGTATTGGCGCGGAAGACAGACGGGCCGCCATACTGGAAGTTGACGCGGCCACGGGCGCCAGCCGTATTTACGCGAATGGATTACGCAACCCTACGGGCCTGCAATGGGAGCCTGAAAGCGGCAAGCTTTGGGCCATCGTTAACGAACGGGATGAAATCGGTTCCGACCTTGTGCCGGACTATATGACATCCGTACAGGAAAAAGGGTTTTATGGCTGGCCGTACAGCTACTATGGACAGCATGTGGATGAGCGTGTGAAACCCCCGCGACCGGATCTGGTGGAAAAAGCCATTAAACCCGACTATGCCATCAGTTCCCACGTGGCACCGCTTGGTTTCCTGTTTTATACCGGGGACAATATGCCGCAATATCGAAACGGCGCTTTTGTCAGCGAGCATGGTAGCTGGAACCGAAAACCGCTAAACGGTTATCAGGTGATGTGGGTGAAATTCGAAAATGGCCAGCCGGTTGGATTACCAAAACCCGTGGTCACCGGTTTTTTGACGGACGACAGGAAACAGGTGCGTGGTTTACCGGTTGGGCTGGCGATGGATAAACAAGGCGGGGTGCTCATAGCCGATGATGCCGGAGATACCGTCTGGCGCGTTAGCGCCGCTCCGTAATTGATAAGCAAAACCAAAGCGTCGGGATAAGCTCCGGCGCTTTACCTGCCGTAAATCATATCTCTCGCCAGCCAGGGCACATTTCAATTATCCTGGCGCAGCGTTGTACCACAGTGGCAGGCAAGTATATGTATCCATCAGCACTCAGACGCGCTGACTGGTTTCGAGTTGGATAAGTTCGAACATTTGACGTTATCTCTATAAAAACTTCACCTATGAAGAAATTAACCGGCAAACATAACGCCGGCAGGAGAAGAGTGGGCATGAGATAAGCGAATGATTGATTGTAGTCTGTAAATGCTTATGAACTTAGTACCCATTAAATCGCATTTAACATAATATACATTATACGCACCAAGGTTGTAACAGCAAAATTGTAATGTCCGTTCTGGGCTAAGTGTCCGTCACGTAGCTTCACCCTCGATGGATCCTGATGACGGCTCATGCAGCGGAGTTTTTCACTTTGGATGAAGTGAACCGACTCAAAATCATTCAGGACGTTATCGACCGGCGCCTGACAACTCAGAGGGCTGCGCAGCGTCCTGGCATCTCAGATCGTCAGTGCCGACGTCTTCTGTCACGTTACCGCGAACATGGTCCGCTTGGTATGGCTAACCGTCGTCGCGGAAAACCAAGTAATAATTAACTTCCCACTGGTCTTGCCCGGTATGCACTCAACATAATCCGTGAGCGCTATACGGACTTTGGACCGACGCTGGCGTGTGAAAAACTCGCAGAATTGCATGTCGTTAATCTGTCCAAAGAAACGCTCCGGTCGCTTATGGTTAAGGCCAGACTTTGGGTCCCTCGCAAACAGCGAGCGCCAAAAATTCGGCAACCTTGCTATCGTCGTGCCTGTTGCGGTGAACTGATCCAGATTGATGGCTGTGATCACCGCCGGTTCGAAAACCTTGCGCCCGCTTGTACTGCTCTGGTCTACGTTGACGATGCGACGAGCCGACTGATGCAGCTGCGCTTTGTGAAATCAGAATCGACATTCACCTACTTTGAGGCCACACGCGGCTATCTGGAAAAACATGGCAAGCCGCTGGCTCTGTACAGCGACAAAGCCAGCGTCTTTAAAATCAACAATAAAAATGCCACCGATGGCGATGGCTATACCCAGTTTGGCCGCGCGATGCACGAACTGAATATCCAGACTATCTGCGCCAATACCAGCTCTGCCAAAGGCCGCGTTGAACGAGCCCATCTGACTCTGCAAAGGGAATTTCTTCTGTAGAAGCAGCCAATAATAAACTCCAATAATCACATCCCTGGTTTATTATCAAAATGTCGTTTGCAGCCTAAGTCTGGCAGTGGATATATCACGTTGAGCGAAATGGATGAAGCCGTTGATTATGCGAATCATAATATTAATCCTTGGCTAAGAACGCCTGGGTCAATAGAATGGATTGTTGCGATTGCAAAATGAAAGACAATGTAATTGTTATATTTTTTATTCATCCTTATCCCATTTATATTCATTTCTCTGTTATATCCCCGCCATACTCATAGAATGCCATACAGCATCCTACGCCACGTCCAAAAGGCTCCCATACCCGGAAAAATTTTTAACGGGCTGTTTTTAGCCTGCTATCAAACCGGAACGGAATAGTCTCCGCTTTCTGAATAATCGCGAAGAATTCAGGATGTTCAGGATTTAACAGGTAATTAAATTCCACGGGTGATAAAGCGCTGGGGACACGCAACGCTATCGAATCTTTGGTATAGTACAAGGCATCACCGTATGCAGTAAGCTCAAACGGCGCGTCTTCATCAGCCCAGTTGTCTGGCAGCTCGTTCATATCGACGCTCTGAATCTGATCATCAGGGACATCTATACGCAACAACGTGAAATAATCAAGTATATGCGCCGCATGCAGGTGTACCAGTGTTTCAAGCATCGTTAGCGATGCTGTTTCAGATACATATACCATCGAGACGCCTATACTGTTCCAGCGCCCCCCAGCCTCTTTAGCGCCATATCCCGTCCAGGCTGTAGAAAGATATTTCGTCTTTGTCAGCCTGTAGAGAATCAAGAGTACACTCCATGCTCCAGGCGCGTGATCAATTTCATAACCTCGTAAGCGCCGGTTTCAGATGCCATGAGTTCTGCTGGTACTTTCCAACTCAGCGCCCTGTTTGGCTCATTCAACCATTTCTGAGCCTCTTCCTTATCACCCTCGAACAGTTCTACTGCCCGATCCAGCACGCGAATGATGCGCACCAGCCGCTCGCTCTGGTCGGCGGTAAATCGTGCTTTCCGGCTACGATTGAATGTCGTGGATGGTATGCCGGACATTTTGCGCAGGTCATTTTGTGTAATCTTGGCCCAGTCGATGATCGCGTTTGCAACCTTGCCATCAAGACCTTCGTTAATTTGCCCAAGCAACGCAACGCCATCTGAATGGTTCAACCCCGCAACCTGCCATAAGCGTGGCGGTTGGGTCTGAGCTGTGAATAAGCTAAATGTTTTCATGATTAACCTCCCATTTGGTAATTTAATTATATCTAAATGGTTGTCAGTGAGCAAATTTCAGGCAGATATGCTCGCCGAGTTTGCCGCCCTGCAGCCCACGGGTGAAGATATCGTCAAAATGCGCCAAGCGTTGCAACTGGAAGCGCTTGAACAGGCCTCCAGTGAACCGAACGATTCAGAAAGCGGTGACATGCATTTCCACCTCGCTTGCAGTTATCCTTGATGGTCTCTGATCGCTGTTATCTTGCCCTTTAAAAATGCTGTGCCATCATTTAATGACTAAACGCCTGGAGTTCTCCCAGTATGAAAAGACGAGTTTTGAATTTCTACCGTCACAACTGGTACTTCGTGGGAGGAATAATTTTTGTTGCCCTCTCGTTTTTTATGGGCTTCTGGGGAAGTTTATTTAGCCCCATTCAGACGATCTTGATATTCAGCTTCATGGCGATGCTTGCTCACCAGGTTGAGGAATATGGTTACCCAGGCGGATTTCCAACGGTAACTAATTTAATGGTGATGGGAGAGAAAGATATTCCTGACCGTTATCCCTTAAACGCCAATCAGTGCATGATCAGCAATACGCTATTGACCTATTTCTTTTATATCGCGGCCATATCCTTTCCCGGTCTTATCTGGCTCGGCCTTGCACAGGTCGGATTGGGCTTATTTCAGGTACTGGCGCACGGTATTGCCGTCCCTGTACGGATCAAACGTCTGTACAATCCAGGACTCGCGACGACCCTATTTCTATTCTTGCCCGTTGGTATTTATTACATTAGGTACGTAACGACAAACAATCTCGCAAGCACGGGAGACTTCGTGCTCGGCTTCTTCGTTACCTTTGGTGCGGTGGTTGCCCTATTTTTGCTGCCGATTATTTTGCTCAGAAGCAAGCAATCGAAATATCCATTTTCAGAAGCCGAAATGCGCCGGTTCGCCGGATAATGACAGGCCGGTATCGGCCTGGCTGTCTTTATTTTCAGCCAGGCCTTCAGGCAAGATAATGTCGCCATCCTTGAGCGAAACATCTGTTTACTCCCCGTTTGATAAGTGTCGGGTGTTATTCACGCCAGTTTCTGTCTTTGCAAAGTTAGATAGCTGTTGATGGATCTTGAGGCCAATCGTAGCCGCCCGAATTTGAAGCTGAACGTTAAAAATCACGCCACTGTATGGTTATCCGGAAGATTGGTCATTGCCGCTCCCTCAATTGGATAAAACTCAAATCTTATAGAAGAGCGTGTTCGCAGCAACAGGAGACTGCACGAAACCGAAGTACTCATAGAATGCTCTCGCTTGATCGTCTATCGCATGCACCATGATGGCTTTGATACCCACCTGATCTGCCAGATTAGATACACGTCTCACGGCATCATTAAGAAGCCATTTGCCAAAACGATGGCCCTGGGTACATACATCGACAGCCAGGCGCCCCAGAAGGACGATGGGAATTGGATCGGGCATGTTCTGGCGGAGGCGACGGCTTAAATCGACGTGACTGACTGAGCCGGTTGCAATAGAGTAATACCCCACAACTCGCTTTGTGCCGTCCAGACTGATAACGAAAGTGCGGGAGGCATTCTGGAGCTGGTTTTTCATAGCTCGATGGCGCAACCATTTATTTAACACCTCATTTCCGCAGTCGAACGGCTGGAGAATATGCTTTTCTGTCAGCAGTTCCGGCGCGGTAACGATTATTTCCATTCAGGCTTCACATCCATTAAGCGTTTGCGCCCTTCTACGTTTTGCACAGGAGCCTCAAGCTGTTCAATAAATGCCTGATAGCGAGCATCATCAAGGACGAACACACGCTGATCCAGGATGATGTTCTGGGCCTCATGAACAGCCTTCTCAATAATGAAATCGGTGCGGTTTTTATTGACCAGACTCGCCGCATAGTCGATTACTGCACGCTCTTCTTCGGTCGCCCGGACGTTAATTTGCTTGTCACGAGTGGGTTTACGAACGGTATTCTGCATAACATCCTCCTTATGGTAACAAAATGCTATACGCTGATAATAGCCAGGAAGGTAACGGATTGCTATACATTAAAGCAGAGGGGGAAACCTCAGACTTAGCGAACGTCCTCTTCATCGCGATCGCTCAGTTCGTGCAGAGCAATCTGACGTGAAGGCGCGCTTTCCAGCTTATCGGCATAACGCTCACTGAGATCCTCAAGGCTGGTAAATTGCCCGTCGAGAAACAGAAAGCTCAGATGCTGCTCTACGTCACGCAGCATAGCGTCAATGGAATCACTCCGATCGCCCTGCTCGTCGTTGCCATCAAGATGCCAGTGAAAACGCCCCGCTTGTTGGGTAGCGCCGCCGATATCCACGACGTGGCCATCAATATTTTGTACCAGCAAGCGATCCTGGATATAGAAAAGGTTGTAGGGCATCAAATCCTGATTATTTGCTGACATTGCTCCTCCCAATCTGTTGATTCATTCCCTTTCAGCATAGTCAGCGTTTATCTGCCTTGCCCGAGAAAGATGCGACGCCGGCAGGCACAGCAGCCGAATCGATATCGCCCTACACTTAAGGCCTGCTGAGGAAGATCACTCTTTGGCTTTTGCTCGCCAGTTAACCCATGGGCTATCGGCTGGCGGCGCCTCTTCAGACGCGGCCTGTTCAGACAAAGAATCAATATAGAGCGCTTCTACTTCCTTGCGCGCCCAGGGCGTGCGTCGCAGGAATTTCAGGCTGGATTTAATGCTCGGATCGCTTTTAAAACAGTTGATATTGATGCGCTTCGCCAGTTCCGCCCAGCCGTATTTATCCACCAGAACGGTCAGTAATGCTTCGAGGGTGATGCCGTGCAACGGATCTTTTGAGGAATGCATAGTTATGTTTTGTCCTGCGATACCATAGAAATTGCGCACACCTTACTGCCTCTAAAAGCCTTGTGCAATATTGGCAATAGTCCGGAGAACGGAACCATCGCGCTCATTAATTCGCTCACTTTATGTCATTGGCAATGGGCAATATGCAGACCATCTCCATGCAGCGCAGGCTGGTGCCTGCCAGTGATGACGGATATAGCGCTTCTTCTATAACGGTAAAACCATTTTTTTCATAAAACGTGCAGGCGTTCGGCGTTGAAGAAAGCGTTAGCTGGGTAAGCCCTCTTTTTATAGCCTCTTCTTTTATCGCCTGCAAAATCCGGCTCGCCATTCCCTGCCCCAGAAATGCCGGTAATGTAAACACGGCCTCTACCGAACCGGACATGAGATCCAGAAAGCCTGTCGCTACCGGGCTGTTACCGCTCGGATCGTCCACCACGAAAAAAGGATTATTTGCCACGGCGCTACGGTAAGCCTGCGGCATGATTTCAGGCGTCCAGGCAGTAATGACTTCCGCGGCATAGCTTTCGCGACAGCCATATCTTATCGCCTGATTGCGGATATCCCACAGCGCTTGCGCCTCATCGGGTGATGCCAGCCTGACTTTCATATTCTCTCCGCAAAAGGCGATTGATACCCTTAAACTGAGCGAAATCAATCCATTCTGCAACTCCTTGCTCGCCTTATTGCTTCATCGCTAAAACAGGCATAGGGTAATGGCAATTAAAAATCGATCGGTCTAAATCTTGATGGCAGATACTGAAGCGTTAAAACCCCGCCGGGGACGGCCACCGAAAAGCGAAAGAGCATTTACGGATACCCGCGAAGCGCTAATCCGTGCAGGCGTGGTAATGGTTACCGAAAACGGCTTTCTCTCTACGGGCGTTGATAGCATCGTCAGAACTGTCGGCGTACCGAAAGGCTCCTTCTATCATTACTTCACCAACAAAGAAGCCTTTGGCCTGGCCGTGCTTGAGGCTTATCAGCACTACTTTGCGCAAAAACTTGATAAGCACCTGCTGAATGCCGACCTGCCAGCGCTGACAAGGATTGATGATTTTGTCCGCTCCGCCGGGGTTGGTATGGCTCGCTTTAACTTCACGCGGGGTTGCCTGGTCGGCAATTTACTTCAGGAATCTCCCCTGCTGCCGGAAACGTTCGCCGGAGTGCTTAAAGCTATTCTTTTTGACTGGCAAACGCGCGTCGCTCGCTGCCTGCAGGAAGCCATCAACAGCGGTGAGATACCAGACATTCACTCTGCTCCGGCGCTGGCAATGAATTTCTGAACCGGCTGGGAAGGCGCGGTCATGCGCGCAAAACTTTTCCACAGCACGGAACCGCTGGATGATTTCTGGACGTTTTTCAAACGCGCCCTGCAACCGACTAACTTTTGTGATTAAAGAGGAAAAATAATGAAAGCGATTGTGCTCGAAGAAGCTGAAGGTAAAACCCTGGCAAGCGTGAAGCAAACCGATCTCCCTGCCGCAGGCCCTGAAGACGTGCTGGTTGATATCGACTGGTCCGGGCTGAACTACAAAGATGCCCTTGCTATCACGGGCAAGGGCAAAATTATCCGCAACTTTCCGATGGTGCCGGGGATTGATTTTGCAGGCGTGGTGAACCGCAGCGGAGATGCGCGTTTCAGCGCGGGCCAGCAGGTTGTTTTAACAGGCTGGGGCGTGGGGGAAAATCACTGGGGCGGCCTGGCTGAACAGGCGCAGGTAAAAGCAGACTGGCTGGTGCCTCTTCCCGCAGGCTTAACCGCCCGTAAAGCGATGATCGTCGGTACCGCAGGCCTGACCGCCATGCTTTGCGTGATGGCGCTTGAAGAAGCAGGCGTTACGCCAGAGGCGGGTGAAGTGGCGGTAACCGGCGCGAGTGGCGGCGTGGGCAGCACGGCGGTAGCTTTGCTCCATGCGCTTGGCTATCAGGTTGCTGCCGTCACGGGCCGCGAAAGCACACATGACTATCTGTTAACACTCGGCGCCGCTCGCATTGTCCCTCGCAGCGATTTTGCGCAAACCCGCCCGCTGGAAAAACAGCTCTGGGCTGGCGCCATAGACACGGTTGGCGGCACGGTGCTGGCAAAACTGTTAGCGCAAACAAACTATTCCGGCTGCGTGGCGGCCTGTGGCCTGGCTGGCGGTTTCGAATTGCCGACCACCGTTATGCCGTTTATTTTGCGTAACGTTCGTTTGCAGGGCGTGGACTCTGTTAATGCGCCCTTTGCACGTCGCATGGCCGCATGGGAACGCCTGGCGAAAGCGCTGCCGGAAAGTTTCTATGAGGCCGCAACAACGGAAATTACGCTCGAGAAAGCACCAGAGGTCGCTGAAGCATTTCTGAACAACGCGATCCAGGGGCGAACGCTGGTCAAAATCCGCTAAACGAGATAAGGACGATTAATGAAAAGTGTATCAGGCTGGGTTTTCTCTCTCGCGCTTACCGCCAGCACCGCTGTACTGGCTGCGGAAGCAACGCTCCCTGCCCCGATTGCAGCCCTGCAAAAGCAGGGTTTTGAACTGAAAGGTGAATTTAAAGCGCCGGGTAATCTTCAGGGTTACGCCATGCAGTACCAGGGGCAAGGCACCACCGTCTATCTGACCCCTGACAAGCAACATGCAATCATGGGTAATCTGGTCGACGCGGCCGGTAAGAACCTTAGCGATGAGCAGGTCGAAAAATGGGTTTATGCTCCGATGGCCAAAGAGATGTGGCAGAAGCTTGAGAAAAACCACTGGATAGCCGCCGGTAAAGCAGACGCGCCGCACATCGTTTATGTCTTTGCCGATCCCTACTGCCCGTACTGCACGCAGTTCTGGCAAAAAGCACAGCCCTGGCTGAAGTCGGGCAAAGTTCAGCTACGCGTGCTGATGGTAGGAATGCTGCGCCCGGACAGCGCTCAGAAAGCCGCCGCCATCATGATGGCTGAAGATCCGGCAAAAACCCTTGCGGATTATGAAAATAGCCTGGGGAAAATGGCGCTTAAAGCTCCGACAACCATCACGCCGCAAATTACCGAAGCGCTGAAGAACAACCTTGCGCTGATGGATGAGCTGGGCGGCAGCGCCACTCCTTCTATTTATTATCTCAATAAAGAAGGCCGCCTCCAGCAACATCAGGGGATGCCGGACGATGAAACCCTGCAGGCGATGATGGGTGATAAACCGTAAATAACCAGGAACTTTGTTAACAATTACAGCGCCCTCTGGGCGCTACATCACCAGCATCGGTTTGCTGCGCCGGCCGGGTACGGCAAACTCGTCTAAAGCCTCGCGCCAGTTTTCGAGCGGAAACAAGCGTACTTCCGGCAGCTTGCTGACCGCGAGCATTCCCCATAGCTCGGTAAACCACCGCTGCCAGACTTCTGCCGCGGTGACGGCGAGCGTATCGCGTAAATGGAAGCGCTGCGGGCGAATATATCCGCCCGTCATCTGGTAAAGCTGCCCGCTGAGCAGGCCGTATGAAATAAAGTCCGTGCCCGGCTGCATATGCTGCAACAGAGCAGTTGCCAGCTCGCCGCCAACGGCATCAAAGACAATTTCAGCTTGCTGCGCGGCATAGTGCATCCCCCTTTTATCGTTGATGCTGACAGCAATAACCCCATCTTGTTCGAGCGCTGCAATTTGATTGTCCGAACGATAAACTCCAAACACCGCTTTCGCTCCCTGAAGCTTCGCCCATTGCGCCAGCAGTCCTGCGCAGGATGACGTAGCGGCGGTAAGCAACACCGTTTTGCCCTGCACCGGCCATTTTTTTAGCATCACGTAAGCCGCCAGCGGGTTGATATAACCGCGCGCGGCAAGCACATCGGGAATTGAGCCGGGTACAGGCACGGCCCATTGCGGATCGCAGTCCAGCCAGCGCTGCCATGTCCCCTCGCCCCGCAAAGGTAAAACTCGCTGGCCAATGAATGCTGGGTTATCGGCCTCAATCACCACGCCGACGCCTTCATAACCAGCAACGCGAGGAGGAACCACACGATGACGATAAGCGCCCGTAACGGGAATAAGATCGGAAGGATTGATGGGAGAATAACGCATCTGCACGCGCAGTTTGCCAGCGGCGCGCGGCGCTAAAGGAGAATATTCGAGAGCCAGAACTTCTTCGGGCTGGCCGAATTCGCGGAACCAGAGAGCAGAATTATCCATGCATAAAGCGCCTGTAAACTGAATGACAGGCACTATAACATGTAAAAATTAGCAATAACGACCCAGCGAGTTGCGCATGCCCTGTCTTTGCGTCAGCTGCAAATCCTCAGCAACCTGGTCAGCTCAATTTACCAAAGTAAGGCCCCGTTTTGATTAAGGTAAGTCGTTGTACCAATTAATTCACAGGTGTTTGTAGTAAAAGGTCGTTGAACAAAGCTCACCGTCTGGCATCAGCGCATACGCAGGGATTTCGCCTGCCCGCTGCCAGCCGTTGTTTTGATAGAACAACTCGGCGCTACTGCCGGTTGCGGTATCCAGAACCAGGACGGTTTTCCCGGCCTGTAGCGCGACGTTTTCAAGCTGTTGCATCAGGCGTTGTGCGGCGCCACGACGGCGGGCGCGCGGGTGAACAAGCAGCTTCGCCACGTCAGCACGATGGGGCTGGTTTTCCGGCTGGTCGATAATCAACTGCACGGTGCCCACGATCTGCTGACGTTCATCTTCCGCGACCAGAACCATGCGTTGCCGGTTTGCCACGCCACGGGCGACACCCAGCCAGAAGTCAGTTGCTTTCTCAATGGATAAAGGATGCATAAAGCTTACCGATGCGCCGTCTGCTACGCAGTCGATCAGCACTTCATTAAGTTCCGCAAGGCTGGATTCAATATCAGAAAAGGACAGTACGCGAATGAGCAGATCGGTCATCTTAATTAATCCTGGACACAAGATGTTGAGTAATCTGAATGAAGCGATGAAAAGCGTCAATAACGCGTGTCAGAGGAAATACTTATAAAACAGGCTCATCCCTGAGCCTGTGTGTGCCATCAGTAGCTGTTTTTTTGCCCGGTTGTAAGAGGCGCGTCTTTAAACATGGCAAGCCGCGTATCCAGCGCCTGGGTATAAAGCATCGTATCGACGCCTACCGCGACAAAGTTAGCCCCCCACGCAATGCACTTACGCGCCATTTCCGGCGACACGGCTAGAAAGCCTGCGGCTTTTCCGGCGGCCCTGATGCGACGAATACTTTGTTCGATAATACGTTGCACCTCGGGATGATCCGCGTTGTCCGGATAACCAAGTGACGCAGACAAATCCGCCGGTCCGATAAATATTCCGTCGATACCGTCAATCTCAAGCAGCGCATCCAGATTATCCAGCGCGAGTTTACTTTCGGCCTGAATCAGCACACACAGCTCGTCTTTTGCCTGCGCCATATAATTCTCTACGCGCCCCCAGCGCGCGGCACGTGCAACGCTTGCTCCTACCCCTCTCGTCCCGGTTGGCGGATAGCGCGTAGCGCTGACAATCTCACGCGCCTGCTCCGGCGTGTCTACCATCGGAATCAGCAGCGTGCGTGCCCCAATATCCAGCATCTGTTTTATAATGCTTTTCTGTCCTTCAACCGGCCTGATAACCGGCTGACTGCTGTAGGCCGCAATGGCCTGCAACTGGTGATACAGATCCTGCACGGTGTTGGGCGCATGTTCGCCATCAATTAGCAGCCAGTCATAGCCTGACGTCGCCGCAATTTCTGCCAGATAGGAAGAAGTGCTGCTCAGCCATAACCCGATCTGTACTTCACCGTTGAGTAATCCTTGCCTGAAGGAATTAGATAAAATTGTGTTCATAGAAGTCCTTATGTGTTATGAGCGCTGCGGGCTGGTAAGCGGCGTTTGCTTAGCCACGCGCAGCGTGAAGATAATCAAAGCGCCAATAACGGCGATCCCGGCCAGCGCGAGCAACCCTGCCGCATGGCTGTCAAAAACGGCTTCAGCTTTGACGCGAATAAGCGGCGCAAGGAAACCGCCAACCGCCCCGAACAGGTTCACAAAACCAATACCAGCCGCAAGTGCGGTGCCGGAGAGCAGTTGCGTGGGCATCGTCCAGAACACAGGCTGTACGGCGATAAAACCAATGGCCGCCACGCAAAGCGCAATAATTGCCAGAACTGGACTAACCAGACCTGAAACGCCGATCCCGATGCCTGCGGCAAGCAGCGTCAAAGCGGCAACGTTACGGCGATCCCCCGTTCTGTCGGAATAACGTGGGATGTACCAGGTGCCAAACAGCGCAGCTATCCATGGGATCGCAGTGACCAGCGAAGCGGTAAAGCCCACTTTTGTTCCCATCAGTTCCGCGACCTGGGTTGGTAGGAAGAAAATCAGCCCGTATACTGCAATCTGAATCGTCATATAGATAATTGCCAGTTGCCAGACACGGCCATTGCTGATGGCATCCCTGAAGTGAGAGGCCGTTTTCTTTTTTTCTTCGCTTGCCAGTTGCGTCAGCAGCACCTGTTTCTCTTCGGCCGTCAGAAAACGGGCTTTCTCAGGCGTATCGTCGAGATAGAAGAAGGTGAAGACCCCTGCTGCTACTGCCAGCAAGCCTTCGATAAGGAACATCCAGTACCAGCCGGGGCTGCCCATAAAACCGTGCATTTCAAGCAAGGCCCCTGACAGCGGCGATCCGAGCGTTAAGGCCAGCGGTGCGCCCATATAAAACAGGCCCATAACGGCGGCGCGATTGCGTTGCGGGAACCACTGCGAGGTAAGGTAAATCATTCCCGGGAAGAATCCGGCTTCGGCAGCGCCTAACAGCGTGCGCACGGTAAGGAACTTCGCCTCGGAGTCCGCATACGCCATGACAGCAGACAGCAGCCCCCACAGCAATGTTGTGCCGCCAATCCACCGACGAGCCCCCCATTTACGCAACAGCAGATTTGCGGGAACGCCAAGGAAGGCATACACCACAAAGAATATCCCCGCGCCCAGCGCGTAGGCTTCGTTACTCAGCCCGGTGTCAATCTGGTAAGTCTCTTTAGCAAAGCCGATATTCGAACGATCGAGAAACGCCAGAATGTACAGCGCCAGCATAAACGGGATCAGACGTAAGCGGTTTTTTTTCACCGCACTGTGCAGAACGGAATCCATAGCAGTTACCCTTATTGAGGCCGATAAAAGGTTACAACGTCACAATTACTGAAGGATTTCAGCCTGCTAAACGTGACGTCGGTTGATTAATGGTTATAAGGTCGTTTCAGATTCAGGTCCCGGTTCAGCTCTACCCCAAAGCCCGGTTTATCCAGCACGGATTTATGCATGCGCCCGTTAACCGGCACAGGCTCATCAATCAGGATCGGATCAAACTGCGGGCGCATCGTTGAACAGTCCGGGCTGGTCATCAGGAACTCGCTAAAAGGCGTGTTTGTGAAGGTGATAACCGCGTGATGGGAATAAACAGAAGAGCCATGCGGCACCACAAGCTGCCCGCGCGATTTGGCGATAGCGGCAATTTCCACAAGCGTCGTCAGACCGCCACACCAGCCAACGTCCGGCTGCATAATATCGATGCCGGTTTCCGCCAGGGTGCGGAATGACTGGAGCGTGCCGTGATGTTCTCCGCTGGTGACCATCATTCCCGCAGGCGTATTACGCTTAAGTTCGCGGTAGCCTTCATACTGCTGCGGCGGCAGACACTCTTCTATCCATTTCAGGTTGTACGGCGCGCAGGCATGGGCAAGTTTGGTGGCGTAGTTAACGTCCTGGCTCATCCAACAGTCGAGCATTAGCCAGAAATCCGGGCCGCATTTTTCGCGGTATTCCGCCACCATTGCCGCATCTTTACGGATCCCCGCATCGCCATCATGCGGCCCCCAGTGCGTCGGCATCTTCCCGCCGATAAAGCCCATTTCTTTGGCGAGGTCGGGACGTGCGCCCGTTGCGTAGAACTGGATCTCATTGCGCACCGCCCCGCCAAGCAGTTTGTAGACCGGCAGGCCAACAACCTTGCCAAACAAATCCCACAGCGCCAGATCGACACAGGAGATAGTGTTCATCACCAGACCACCGGAGCCGGAGTAATACAGCGTAGCGCCCAGCATCTGGTCATGGATAAGCTTGATATCGCTGACGCACTTGCCTTCAATAAAGCGGTTAAGGTGCTTCTCAACGATAAAGCAGCCCATTTCCCCGGCGGTGGAAACCGCAAAACCTGTCTGGCCATTATCGGCCTCAACTTCCACCACCAGCGTACCCAGCACGTTAATCCCGAAAGACTGACGCGACTGCTCGTACTGCTGATATTTACTCATTGGTGTAGCGATATGGTCATCAATCCAGTGCTGATTACCCTGATCGTGGTAATCGGCCCCACCGCTGCCTTTCTCGGCCGTGGCACCGCCCAGATACCAGGCGCGAACTTGTTTTATTTTAGGTAGGGTCATCGGCTGCTCTCCTCAGTAATAGTTATGATGCTTTCAGGTCGAAAGGGCTTCGCCAGCCGAGCAAACGGGAAATGTCTTTCGCGCAGGCAAGGGTCTGGCTGGCAATCAGGTCGCGATTGTCGTCGTTGATTTGTAATCGGGTGCCCACTACGGAAATCGCGGCGCTAAGATCGTTGCGTCCGTTAAATATCGGGGCGGCAACACAGCGCACATCGGCGTAGTCCTCTCCGCGATCGTAGCTCCATCCCTGACGGCGAATTTTGCTGATTTCTTCCACCATACGTTCGGGTGTGGTAATCGACGTTGGCGTTCTGGGGCTGTAGTCCAGTCCGGCGATAATAGTTTCGCGCAGCGGCGACGGCTGCCATGCCAGCAGGCATTTGCCAATGCCGGAGCGGCTAAGCGACAGGCTCTTCCCTTCATGCGAGCGCACGCTGATGGTGGCAGAGGATTCGATTTTGAGAATGTAGTAGGCGTTTGCGTTATCAATAATACCAAGATGGCAAAGCAGTCCGGTCTGTTCCATCAACTGAGTAAGGCGGTTGCGGGCAATATCGCGTAGATCGATTTTGCTCAGCGCGTGGCCTGCTAGCTCCACCAGTTTGGTCCATAGACAGTAGTTATCCTGAGCATCTACCGTGACAAAACGATGCTTTTTAAGTTCGGCAAGCAGCAGGTAGAGCGTACTTTTCGGGATGCCCAATTCGGTGATAAGGGTTGCCGCACTGGTTGGCCCCCGTAACGCAATGAAATTCATGATCTCAATGGCGCGCGTCAGGGCGGGCACTTTGGTTGATTCCATTAGATTGGACTCCAGTCTCGTCTGATGGAAAGAAGTGTGGCGGCGGGAGCAGGATGCTTATGTGAAGTCGGTCAAACTTCGTCGTTCTGTCGCCTCATGAAGATTTTCAGAATGAATAAATGTGATAAAACGCGCAGTTTCTTTTATGGAAAGTACAACAGGTTGTACTCAGCCGCTGGCTTACAAAAGGTTTAACCTGGTGCCCGCCTGCGAATTGGCGTGAGCTTCCGCAAGCGCAGGCGGGTGAAGACGGTCCGGGGTGGCGTGAGGAACGGTCAGGCGCTGTTGGTCGTCGGGGGCCGTAACTTTTTCAACTCTTCAAGTAGTTCACTAACGGTGTGCTTCAGTTCAGCAATATCTTTATCCTTCATCATATCGATTTTTTCATGCAGCGCATAAAGCTCAAGATCGGTTTTAACGTTAACGTTGGACTCTATCTCAGCCCTGCGGCTGTCGTTCATATTCTGTCTTTTTTGGCTCATCATAATCGCCGGCGCGGTATAGGCCGCCTGGAATGACAGGAACAGGTTTAATAAAACGAACGGATAAGGGTCGAACCCCGATTTTCTGGAGAACAGGTTATAGGTGGTCCAGACAATAATAATGGCGGACTGCGCCAGGATAAATGTCCAGGTGGCAATACCGCCTGTTATCACATCCGCCATTCGCTGCCCAAACGTAGTTTCTGGTTCACATTCTGCGGGGTCAGCCAGCAGTTCTTCATGCTCCTGCTTGCTTTGCCTGCGTAATTCGCTGAGTTGACGACGTGATTCACTGTCCATAATGGTACATTCGCAACAAATAGAGGGTGAATAAAGTCTGGTATACAAACAGCGAAAACAGTAGGAATACGGCGCTTTCACGCCGTTAATATCCTCAATAAAGTTTTACAAGGTGTAACCGTGCTCTGGCGGCAGATGAAAGCGTGCCACGGCGCTTTCCAGGCGGGAAGATTCGTCGCGCAGCAGCCTTGATGAACCCGATGTTGCGCGGATCAGCTGATTCGTTTGGGTCGCCACCTCATTAAGCGTGGCAATGCGTTTCGTCACGTGATGAATGCTCTCGCCCTGGTTGAGCGTGGCCGCAGAGATTTCGCTCAGCAGGCCGCTGAGTTTACTCACCACGGCGATGACGTTCTGCAAACTGGTTTCAAGCACCGTTACCGCGTTTGAACCCTGTTCAATACCCTGCACAGAATTATTGATAAGCGTCTTAATATTATGCGTGGACCGGCTACTCTTCTGCGCCAGCAGCCCGACTTCTTTTGCCACCACCGCAAATCCTCGCCCGTGGTTGCCCGCGTGCGCCGCTTCAATGGCGGCATTAAGCGCCAGAATGTTGGTCTGAAACGCCACGCTGTCAATAATGGCTACAATGCCGCGCATCTCGGCGGATTGCGTAACGATATCCTGCATGGAAAGGTTTACCCTGTGCATCATGCGATCGCCCCCGGCGGCGATTTCACGGGCCTCGTCGACGCGAAGATTAGCCAGTTTCGCATAATCGCTGTTCTCTTTGACGCGTGAACCCAGCTCCGTGATGTGACCGGTTACTCCCCGTAGCTCTTGTTCCTGCTGCGCCGACTGGCTGAAGAGCATCTGATTCCCTTCCGCCAGGCGATTAATATTCAGCGCCATCGTTGCTGCGGCGTCACGCACTTCCTGAACCAGATCCTGTAATCCCTGCTGCATCGCCACCACGCTGCCGCTCAGCTGATTCACCTCACGGTTCACGTGTTTTCGGGCAGGCGGCAGACATGAAAGATCGCCTGCGGCAAGAACGTCAATATGAGCAATTACGCTTCTGAGAGGTTTGATAACCCAGCGCGTCACGGCTAGCCAGACGGCGAAGGCCACCAGCATCAATACGCCCAGCGCCACGATAAACATATTTTGCGCATGGCTGAGGCTGCTCAGCAGCGAGCCGCTGGCATCGCGAGTTTGCTGCTCATTTTCATTCTGAAAACCGGCATAGCGATCGTTAAAGTCGCTTTGAAACGCCTGAACGGGCACGGCAAAAAACGCATCGATTGAGTTGCTTTGCGCAAGGCCATCCGCCTGCTCTTTCAGGCCATCAAAAAATAAATGATAGCTGCTGACCAGCGCTTCGCTGTGCTGCCGCTCTTGCTGGCCGTTGGTACTGCGCAGCTGTTGATAGCGGTTAAAATCGGCAAGAGAAGCTTTAAGCGCCGACTGAGACTCATCCAGCAGGCTGTTCCAGCTGCCGACGGAACCCGTTTCTTTATCCTGCAGGAAGTAGATGCCCGCCCGGTTTAACAGATCGCTTGCCATCAACAGCGAGCTGCGCGCTTTGTCCATAAACATCTGCTGTTCGTGCCGCCGATCGCTTGCGAGGACATCACGGCGGGTATCATGCAAAATAGAAGAAAGCAGAAGGGTCGACATGATCTGCAAAACGCAGAACAGCGCTATCACGCAGACAGCGCCGCTCAGTAATCCAAACGAGCGGCGAGGCGTCTTCCATAATCTGAAAATTTGCCTTATGTTCATGATTTTCTTTAGTAACACCAGGAATGGGCCGAGTGTACCGGGCGAAAATGACAGAACTATTTCAGATTTGTGAACAGCTTAGCCTGCGCCACCTTTCTGCTATCGACGATCCTTCCACAGAGTCTGCACGTTACAGAACTCATGCAGGCCAAAGTGAGAAAGCTCGCGCCCGAAGCCGCTTTTCTTTACGCCGCCAAACGCCACGCGCGGATCGCTTGCGCTGTAGCCATTGATAAATACGCCGCCGCATTCCAGACGGGCCGCCATCTCACAGGCAAGCGTCTGGTCTGCGGTAAACAACGTGGCAGAGAGGCCAAAGTCGCTGTCGTTTGCCAGCTCAAGCGCATGCTCCGCATCGCGTGCTACGGTAATCGCCGCGACCGGGCCGAACAGCTCTTCACGGAAAGCCGTCATTGTCGGTGTAACATTGCCAAGCACGGTGGGAGCGTAATAGTTTCCTTCCCCGGCCAGTTTTTCGCCGCCCAGCAGCAGCGTAGCGCCCGCATTAAGTGACGCCGTAACTTGTTCGTGAAGTTCATCGCGCAGATCGTAACGCGCCATTGGCCCAAGCTGGGTCGCCTCAAGGGTTGGATCGCCCGTGTGCATTTGCTGCGTGGCGGCAAGAAACCTTTCTGTAAAGGCCGCGGCAATGCCGTCCTCAACGATAAACCGTTTAGCCGCCGCGCAAACCTGTCCGGTATTCTGGAAGCGCCCTGCTACTGCCGCTTTGACAGCTTCATCAAGGTCCGCGTCATTCAGCACGATAAACGGATCGGAACCGCCAAGCTCAAGCACGCATTTTTTAAGCGCCGCTCCGGCCTGGGCACCAATCGCTGCACCCGCTCGCCCGCTGCCGGTCACGGTGATAGCGGCAATGCGTGGATCTTTTATCGCCCGGCTCACGCCCGCTGGCGTCACATTTATCACTTCAAATAAGCCCGCGGGAAAATCAGCTTTGCTAAACAGCGCTTCGATAAGCAGAGCGCAACCCATTACGTTCGGCGCATGCTTCAGAACGTAACTGTTACCTGCCAGCAATACAGGAACCGCACCGCGCAACACCTGCCACAGCGGGAAGTTCCAGGGCATTACCGCAAGCACCGGTCCCAGCGGGCGATATTCAATCACCGCCTTGTTATCTTCTACCTGCGTAGCTTCTGTGCTCAGCATCGCCGGGCCATGTTCAGCGTACCAGTCGCACAGACTGGCTGACTTGATAACTTCTGCCCGCGCCTGAACAATCGGCTTGCCCATTTCAGCGGTAATCATTTGCGCCATCGGTTCGGCGTTATCGCGCAACGCTGCGGCCAGATCTCTGAGCTTTTGCGCTCGCTGCATTACGGAGACCTGCCGCCAGGCTACAAAAGCTCCGTGGTTTTTAGCCAGCGCCGCATCCAGCTGAGCGTCAGATACATAAGGATAAGCAGCAAGCCGTTGACCGTTTGCCGGGTTTAAGGAAATCGCGTGAGTTTGCGCCGTAACAGAATGCATGTTGTCGCCCCATAGTCTGAATGTCCGCTTACCTTACGCTTGAGGCCAGCCGATGAAAAATGAATAATAGTGATTCAGTTATTCACGAAATGAGAATAAACAATGGATCTTGTGCAGCTTGAAATGTTCACCGCAGTAGCGGAAACCGGCAGCATCAACGCCGCCGCGCAGAAGGTGCATCGCGTGCCTTCTAACCTCACTACCCGCATTAAGCAGCTTGAGGCGGATTTGGGCGTCGACCTGTTTATTCGTGAAAACCAGCGCCTGAAACTTGCCCCCGCCGGACACAGTTTTTTGCATTACAGCAAACGCATCCTTGAACTGGTGGACGAAGCAAGAATGGTGGTTGCCGGCAACGAGCCGCAGGGCATGCTGGTCCTGGGATCGCTGGAGAGTACCGCCGCCGTCAGGATACCCGGCGTGCTGGCGCGGTTTAATCAACGCTACCCGAAGATTCAGCTTTCGCTTTCTACCGGCCCGTCCGGCGACCAGATTGACGGCGTACTGGAAGGAAAGCTGTCGGCCGCTTTCGTCGATGGCCCGGTGTTACATCCTGCGTTAGAGGGCCTGGCCGTGTATGAAGAAGAAATGGTGATTGTGGCGCCTGCCGATCACGCTCCGGTAACGCACGCGCAGCAGGTGAACGGCGCAAACCTTTATGCGTTTCGCGCAAACTGCTCATACCGCCGCCATTTTGAGAGCTGGTTTCATCACGACCAGGCGATACCGGGGAAAATTCATGAAATGGAGTCCTATCACGGCATGCTGGCGTGTGTTATTGCCGGAGCGGGACTGGCTTTAATGCCGCGCAGCATGCTTGAAAGCATGCCCGGCAGCCATCAGGCGAGCGCCTGGCCGTTACCGCCCGACTGGCGCTATCTGAAGACCTGGCTTATCTGGCGCAAAGGCGCGAAGACCCGCCAGCTTGAGGCGTTTATGGCTTTGCTTGAACCTGACTGGAGCGCATCAAAGCACGCTGACTAATGTCGGATTATAGCTTTACCGGCGGGAGATCCTTCGCCATAAACAGGCTTAACGGATCTGGTTTATAAGGCGCAAAGGCTTCAACCAGCTGATAACCCTGGCGCTGATACAGTGTTATTGCGCCATGTTGCTTTATCCCTGTTTCCAGTCGAAGTAAGCGGCATGACTGCTGAAGGGCCTCTTGTTCAAGAACCGCCAGGAGTTTTTCGCCGAGGCGCTGTCCGCGATGTTGCTCATCAATGTAGATGCGTTTGACTTCACCGACCCGGTTAACGCTATCAACAAGGATCGCGCCGCAGCCCACCGCAACGTCAGCCCGATCCCTTATCACCATAAAAATCAACTTCTCGCCATCCAGGCTGGTTAAATCGGTGCAATGATTACTTTCCGCCGGATAGAGTGCGTGCTGGTATGCGTCCAGCGCCGCGATCAGTTGTTCCACCTCTTTTTGAAAAACGGATTCAATGTTAATGGAATACACTTCCCGCCTCGTAATAAATTTGTCATGTCATTCGTTGTAGCACACAACAAATAACACCTGTCATAGCTTTTATTTATGCAGCATCTGTCCTGCGTCGCGTTTGGCCGAAGAGAGTCAACGCAGCAGCACTTTGCCAATCAGATACGTCACCGCCTTCCCGCCGATAAGCACGCGGTCGCCTGATAGCTGACAACGTAAATCGCCGCCGCGCTCTGATACCTGCCGGGCGAACAGCTGTGTTTTGCCGAGTTTTTCAGCCCAGTAAGGGATAAGCATGCTGTGTGCCGATCCGGTGACCGGATCTTCCGGCACCGCCTCGCCCGGACAGAAGAAACGGCTGACAAAATCATATTCACCCTCTCCAGGTGCTGTGATACAGACCATCTTTTCCAGCGGGATCATGGCGTTAATATCCGCACGGATAGCCTCAACCTGCTGTTGCGTTTCCAGCACAACCATATAATCGCGCGCCACGCGCACTTCTTTGCATTCGCTGATACCCAGCGTCTCAAGCAGCAGCGGCAGCGGCATTACCGGTTCGGTGTCCCACGCCGGGAAATCGAGCGTTAACCACTCGCCGTTGCGGGTAACGCTAAGCGGGCCGACAAAACGGGTGGAGAAATGAATCGTCGCTTCGGGATAATCGAAATACTCGAAGATAACGTGCGCGGCGGCGAGAGTCGCATGGCCGCACAAATTAATTTCACCCTGGGTGGTGAACCAGCGCAGCTCAAATCCCTCGTCCGTGGTGACAAAGAAAGCCGTTTCCGACTGGTTATGCTGTTTGGCCATCTTCAGTAAGATGCTGTCCGGCAGCCATTCCGTGAGCGGACATACAGCCGCAGCATTGCCGCCAAAAGTGGTATCCGCGAAGGCATCTACCATATAAAAGTCAACTGGTTGCATAGCATAAACCTTATGTTGTAATGGGTGACCGCATGACGTCTAACATGCCATGAGAGACCGGGCTTGCGCATTCATTTTTTTATGCGCTCACAGCAGTACAAAAAAATGCGATCTAAATCACAAAATTGGTTGTGTGGCCCGATTGATGGTTTTATGATCGCCTTCTCTTCCTTGTCTCTTAAACAACGCGAAACTATTTTATGACACTAAGCACGGTCCCACGCCGTACAGCGTGGCTGCGGGTCGTTACTCTTGCCGTCGCGGCATTTATCTTTAACACCACGGAATTTGTGCCTGTCGGGCTGCTGTCGGATATTGCAGGCAGCTTCGGCATGGAAACGGCGCAGGTTGGCATCATGCTCACCATCTACGCCTGGGTCGTGGCATTACTGTCGCTGCCGTTTATGCTGCTGACAAGCCAGGTAGAGCGCCGCAGATTGTTAATCGGCATCTTCCTGTTATTTATCGGCAGCCACGTGCTTTCATTCCTCGCCTGGAACTTTACCGTGCTGGTCATCAGCCGCATCGGCATCGCCTTTGCCCACGCTATTTTCTGGTCGATCACGGCATCGCTGGCTATTCGTATGGCTCCGGCGGGTAAAAAAGCGCAGGCGCTAAGCCTGCTTGCAACCGGCACCGCGCTGGCGATGGTATTAGGGTTACCGCTGGGCCGGATCGTTGGGCAATATTTTGGCTGGCGCACCACCTTCTTTGCGATTGGCGTTGTGGCGGCTATGACGCTGTTCTGCCTGATGAAACTGTTGCCGAAGCTGCCAAGCGAACATTCCGGTTCGCTTAGCAGCGTGCCGGAACTGTTCCGCCGCCCGGCGTTAGTAAGCATCTATGTGCTGACAGCGGTGGTTGTAACAGCGCACTACACCGCGTATAGCTACATCGAACCCTTTGTGCAGAACGTTGCCGGCCTGAGCGCCAACTTTGCGACGCTTCTGCTGCTGATATTGGGCGGGACCGGTATTCTCGGCAGCATTCTGTTCGGCAAACTGGGTAATAAATATGCTTCGTCGCTGATTAGCGGGGCGATAGCGCTGCTGGTGCTGTGCCTTGCGCTGCTGCTGCCCGCTTCCACCAGCAACGTTAATCTGACCGTGCTGAGCATGTTCTGGGGTATCGCAATGATGGTGATCGGGCTTGGCATGCAGGTAAAAGTGCTGGCGCTGGCGCCGGATGCCACGGACGTGGCGATGTCGCTCTTCTCAGGGATTTTCAATATCGGGATTGGTGCCGGAGCGCTGCTGGGAAATCAGATCAGCCTGCATTTTTCTATGTCCAGCATTGGCCTGGTGGGCGCGGTCCCGGCGCTGGCAGCGTTAATCTGGTCGGTGCTGATTTTCCGCCGCTGGCCAGTGGCGCTTGAAGAGCAGCCGCACCACGGTTAATGCCCTGGCGGGATGGCACACGGCTTACCCGTTCCGCAACTTTCATTCGCTACGAGAGTGAAAGTTGCCCCGCCCGGTGCAGGAAGCACCACACCCAACCGGCCGGCCTCTTCTTCGCTGATGCCCGTCAGTGATGCCATCTCAGGCATTCCTTCCGCTTCAGTGATAACCTCAGGTAGCCCTTCTTTTATCCTGTCGCCAAAAAGCAGCATCGCTAAGGCTCCGTGCTGGCGGGATGACCACTGTAAACCATGGATCTGCGGCCAGGGTCGGTGCTGTCCGCAACGGCTTACGGCTCAGACCTCCTTTTCCAAATCCAGCAGCTCTTCGAGCGTCAGCACGTTGTTTTGAATAACGTCAATTGCCTTATTAAGCCCTTGATTATAAAAAAGCGGCGCAATTTTCTTAACCAGTTCATCCAGCAAGAACTCGGCTTCAAACTGCCCCAGCTGGAGGTCGTGCTTGTCTTCCATATAATCGACGATGTGGGCAACAACGCTCTGGTATTCCTCGTCAGGTAGCTTTACGTTTTTCATTGCGTATCCTTAGTTTGGCCATTCCGTAATAATTTCCACCACGCCATTAATAATGAACTGCACGCCCATACACACCAGCAGGAACCCCATCAGGCGCGAAATAGCTTCGATCCCGCTTTTACCAACAAGCCGCATAATGGCTCCGGAACTGCGCAAACTGCCCCACAGAATCACGCTGACCAGCCCAAAAATCAGCGGCGGTGCCACCAGTACAACCCAGGAAGGAAAATCCACGCCGTGTTTGAGCGTGGAGGCGGAGCTGATGATCATCGCAATTGTCCCCGGACCTGCGGTGCTTGGCATTGCCAGGGGCACAAATGCAATGTTCGCTTCTGGCTCTTCGCTTAGCTCTTCCGATTTGATCTTCGACTCGGGAGAAACATGCGCTTTGTGCTGGGGGAACAGCATACGGAAGCCGATTAAGCCAACGATCAGCCCCCCGGCAATACGCAGCCCCGGTATCGAAATCCCGAAGGTATTCATTACCACCTGGCCTGCATAATACGCCACCATCATGATGATAAATACATTCATGGAGGCTATCAGAGCCGTGCGGTTGCGGGCTTTACTGTTCATATTTCCGGCAAGGCCAAGGAACAGCGCAACCGTGGTCAGCGGGTTTGCCAGCGGCAGTAAAACTACCAGCCCAAGCCCAATGGCCTTTATTAAATCCATCATTTTTATGTCCTGGTTTCAGAGTCAACAAGCCAGCCAAGTATACGCATCAAAAACATTAACTTTTCTTAAATGTTGCGTTCCGACACCGGTTCTTAGCTATCAACTGAACCGTTTTAGCTATTCGTGGCATCCTGCGCCCGCTGCCGAATCATCACGTTGACTTATACTTGCTCGAGAAATAATATCTCGCGTGATTAATCTACTTGCCTGGGCAACTATAGTGAAAAGCACAAGCGATCTGTTTAACGAAATGATCCCGTTAGGGCGGCTGATTCACTTGGTTAACCAACATAAGGACCGCCTGCTCAACAACTATCTTTCACCGCTGGACATCACGTCGACGCAATTTAAGGTGCTCTGTTCTATCTATTGCGAAGCGTGTATTACGCCGGTGGAGCTGAAAAAAGTGCTGTCGGTAGACCTCGGCGCACTTACCCGCATGCTCGATCGTTTGCTTTGCAAAGGGTGGATTGAGCGCTTGCCGAACCCAAATGATAAACGCGGTGTTCTGGTCAGGCTTACGCCTGAGGGGAAACGGTTGTGCAAGGAGTGCTATAGCCTTGTGGGGCAAGATCTGCACCAAGAACTGACAAAAAACCTGACGGCAGATGAAGTCGATGTGCTTTATCACCTGCTAAAAAAGGTATTGCCGTAAACCTGAAAAGAGGTGAGACGATGTCCAGACGCAACAACGATGCGATAACAGTACACAGCATTTTGGACTGGATAGAAGAGAACCTGGAAACCCCGCTCTCGCTTGAGAAGGTTTCCCAGCGTTCTGGCTACTCAAAGTGGCACCTGCAACGGATGTTCAAAAAAGAAACCGGTCATTCATTAGGCCAGTACATCCGCAATCGCAAACTGACCGAGATTGCTCTGAAGCTGAAAGACAGCAACGAGCCGATTCTCTATTTAGCTGAACGTTATGGGTTTGAGTCGCAGCAGACGCTTACCCGCACGTTCAAAAATTACTTCTCCGTGCCGCCGCATAAATATCGCGTTACGCATCTGACCGGCGACGGGAAGTATCTCCACCCGCTCAATCATTAAGCAATAATTGCAGCATAACCGTCTGTGCAAACGGACGTAAACGAGGAATTCATGAAACGCTTTGTCTCCGCAGCTGTCGTGCTTCTGGCTCTGGCATCGGGCAACGTATGGGCGGAACAACCGGGCAACTTCAGCGCCACCCAGGCCAACCACGGTGGGATGATCATCCCTCCTTCTGACAGCCAGGGTGGCAGCAGCCACAACATGGGTGATAAGTCAGAGCAACTGGGCGCGCCCTATTACCACGGTAACGAGTAATTATCCGTGTCGGGTAGCGTCAATACTTACCCGACAGGCTAACTGACTACCGCCTTACGCATCCGCAGCCCGAATACGTTGATATACAAACCGGCCATGATCAGCGCCGCACCAACCAGTTGTGTGGTGCTTAACCTTTCGTCGAGCAGCAACGCGGCGCTGGCCATGCCGACTACCGGTACGAGTAACGAAAGCGGCGCCACACGCCAGGTTTCGTAACGCCCAAGCAAACTGCCCCAGATGCCGTAACCGATGATGGTGGCGACAAAAGCCAGGTAAACCAGCGACAAAATAGTGGTGAGATCGATTGCCGCCAGGCTTTGCAGCATTAAAGCCGGGCCATCCATCAGCAGGCTCGCAATAAAGAACGGAACCACCGGAATAAGCGCGCTCCATACCACCAGCGACATAACCGGCGGACGAGCCGCAAGCTGCATGATTTTTTTATTAAAGATATTGCCGCACGCCCAGCTAAACGCCGCGGCCAGCGTCAGCATAAAGCCCAGTAATGCCACGTGCTCTCCGCCAAGACTGCCTTCTATCAGGATTAACACGCCAACGACGGCCAGCGCGATGCCGGCGATTTGCTTCGTCTGCAACCTTTCCTGGAAAACAAAAACGCCGAGAATAATCGTGAAGAACGCCTGTGCCTGTAACACCAGAGAGGCAAGCCCGGCGGGCATTCCAAATTTAATCGCGCTGAATAAAAAGGCGAACTGCCCAAAACTTATCGTCAGGGCATAGGCTGCTAATAAGCGAAACGGGATTTTGGGGCGTGCGACAAATAACAGCGCGGGGAACGCTACCAGTAAAAAGCGCAGCCCTGCCAGCAGCAAGGGCGGCATATTGTGCAGCCCCATCTTAATCACTACAAAATTAACTCCCCACACCACGACTACCAGCATCGCCAGCAGTCCATCTTTACGTGTCATACCCGCCCCGGTCATATTGTATAAATTTGTTAAAACTTAAGCTTAAAACAGCCACATTAATAGATACAGATCGCAGAAAAGTGCAGCCATACAGATGTGCCGCCCGGTGCTCTTGTGACAAGTATGCCCTGTTGGCGAGGAGTGATATTGCCGGTAAACGCCTTCGATGCTGGTTATTGTGCTGACGATCGCCATCGCGCTGACGTATGTAAAACAATAATAAAAAGTAGGGCGGTAAAACCGCAGGTGGTGCCTGGCGGGTGAATAACCCGCCCCTGATTATGCAAGGTTCTTACGATACTGAATAAAGCCGGGCTTATCCGCGAGCTTGTCGTAAAGCATTTGCGCGGTAGCGTTGGTCTCATGGGTATGCCAGTAAACCCGCGAAGCGCCCTTCGCTTCTGCATGCTGGTAAACACCTTCAATCAGCGCCCGGCCAACGCCTTGTCCTCGCGCTTGTGGCGTAGTGAACAGATCTTCCAGATAGCAACGATCGCCGGATGACCAGGTGCCACGGTGATAAATCATGTGCACAATGCCGAGCAATTTTTGCTGCTCGTCGAATGCGCCCAGCGCGTACATCGGTTCATCCTCCGACAGCATGCGCTGCCATGTCAGCAGGTTTAATGCGTCACTAAGCTGAGTATCGTAAAACGTCAGATAACCCTGCCACAGCGCAAGCCATGCGGAATAATCGCTCTTAACCAGCGGGCGAACGCTAAGCATAATTTTACGACCGTTGTTATCGGCAGCCAGTTTTTCACGCAGGCTGGACAGGCTTTGCCTCTGTTTACCCTGCGGCTGGTTCTCGTCGCAAAGCCAGGCTTCGAAAGCGGCTTTCAGCAACGGCCATTCGCTGTCGATGACAGAAAACCAGGCGGTATCACGGGTCCGGCCTTTATAAACCGCGGCCTGACGAAAAATGCCTTCAAAGCGGAACCCAAGCCGCAAAGCGGCATGCCGCGACGGCCCGTTCAGGCTGTCGCATTTCCATTCATAGCGACGATAGCCCAGCTCATCAAAGGCATACTTCATCAGCAAATAGTGCGCCTCCGTTGCCTGTACGGTGCGTTTGAGTTCGGGCGCAAAAGCGACAAATCCCACTTCTGCCACGCCGTTCGCCGGGTCGATGCGCATCAGCGAAAGCGTGCCCGTCGCGCAATTTGTTTGCTGGTCGATTACCGCAAAGTGCAAAGGATCCGTACTTGCGGCAGCGCTAGCCACAAATTCAGCAAACTGTTGCTCGCGGGCGAAGGGTCCCACGCTCATATATGTCCAGTCGCGGCCGTCTTCTGCTTTGCTCCAGGCTTCCCATAGCGTTTTCGTGTGTGTCGGTGGCGCCAGCGGTTCAAGGCGACAATAACGTCCTGCGAGCACCACGCGCTGAGGATGCGGACGAGGCTGCCAGCCAGATAAAGCGGCGCCGGTCGGCTGCAGATATTCATTTGTTGTACCAGTCAAAGCCGATCTCCGGGAGGGATAAAGAATAAGTGCCTTACTATAGGCCATTAATTGAGGCGGCTAAAAGTCCGGGGCACCGATATTTTTGCGCAGCCATTAAATCGCCACCAGTCCCCGAACCCCATCCGATTCCATGTTTTCTCCGGCTCCCCGCTGAATAATCGATCCGCGTGACATTACCAGATAGCTGTCCGCCAGCTCAGCGGCAAAATCATAGAATTGTTCGACCAGCAAAATCGCCATGTCGCCTTTTGCGGCCAGCTGCTTAATAACCTGACCGATCTCTTTAATCACCGAAGGCTGAATGCCTTCGGTGGGCTCGTCCAGAATTAAGAGCTGCGGCCTGCACGCCAGCGCGCGGCCAATTGCCAGCTGCTGCTGCTGCCCGCCAGAAAGGTCGCCGCCACGACGCTGCTTCATCTCTTTAAGTACCGGGAAAAGCTGATAAATCTCTTCCGGCACCTGTTTTGCGTCACGGCCTGCAAAACGCGCAAGCCCCATCAGTAGATTTTCTTCAACGGTGAGACGTGGAAAAATCTCTCTTCCTTGCGGCACATAGGCTATTCCGGCCCGCACGCGCTGGTGCGGTTTACGCGTGGTGATATTGTCCTGCTGCCAGCTTACGCTGCCGGACTTCGCCGGAATAAGCCCCATCAGGCATTTCAGCAGCGTGCTTTTCCCAACGCCGTTACGTCCCAGCAGGCAGGTAATCTCGCCAATCCTGGCTTCAAACGAGACGCCGCGCAGGATATGGCTGCCGCCGTAATATTGGTTTAGTTCGTGGACCTGTAGCATGTGGTTTTCTCCTTCGCTTGCGCTTGCCCTCTCCCCAAAGGAAAGAGAGAATTGAACCGTTTCTCTCGTCCCTGGGGTAAAAGGGAGCTGGACCATTTTTCCTCCTTTCCCAGAAGATGAGGAGAATACGGCCCGTTTTCCCCCCTCTGCCTTTCAGGGAGAGGGCCGGGGTGAGGGTAAAATTTTAACGTCCCAGATAGACTTCAATAACCTGCTCGTTAGCCTGCACTTCCCGCAGCGAACCTTCCGCCAGCACCTGGCCCTGATGCAGCACCGTAACGCGATCGGCGATGGTTTCCACAAAACCCATATCGTGCTCCACCACCATCAGGGAGTGCTTGCCCGCAAGCGTGCGGAACAGTTCGGCGGTGTATTCGGTTTCCGCATCGGTCATGCCTGCCGCTGGTTCATCCAGCAGCAGTAAATGCGGCTCCTGCACCAGCAACATACCTATTTCCAGAAACTGTTTTTGCCCGTGCGACAACAGTCCAGCCTGCCGATGGCGTTCCGCGCCAAGGCGCAATGTGATAAGCATTTCATCGATGCGGTCGCGTTGCTCAGCATTAAGTTTGGCCCGCAGGCTCGCCCATACCGATTTATCCGCCTTTTGTGCAATTTCAAGATTTTCAAACACCGTCAGCGCCTCAAAAACGGTAGGCTTCTGGAATTTTCGCCCTATGCCCTTACGGGCGATATCGGCTGGCGCCAGGCGCAGCAAATCCGTGGACTGATCGTAAAACGCCCTGCCGGTTTGCGGTGTGGTTTTTCCTGTAATTACGTCCATCAGCGTGGTTTTACCCGCGCCGTTCGGGCCAATCACGCAGCGCAACTCCCCCACGCCGATATTGAGTGAAAGATCCGTCAGCGCTTTAAAGCCATCGAAACTGACGTTGATATTTTCAAGCATCAATACCGGATCGGTCCGGTCGCGATATTTATCGGTCAGGTGTTGACGGGTAAACAGCGGTTCGCCAGGTTGCATTATTTCTCTCCTTTGCGCAGCAGGCCAATCACGCCGCGCGGCAGGAACAGCGTCACGATAATAAAAATCAGACCAAGGAAAAGCTGCCAGTATTCCGGTACGGCCATGGTGAAATAGCTTTTTGCACCGTTCACAAGACCGGCGCCGAGGATTGGGCCGATCAACGTGCCGCGTCCGCCAAGCGCGACCCAAATGGCGGCTTCAATAGAGTTGGTCGGCGACATTTCACCTGGATTAATAATCCCTACCTGCGGGACATAAAGCGCGCCCGCCAGCCCGCAAAGCACGGCAGATAATGTCCAGACTAGCAATTTGAAACCACGCGGATCGTAGCCGCAGAACACGAGACGGTTTTCAGCATCGCGCACGGCGGTTAGCACGCGGCCAAACTTACTGCGCGCAAGTGCAAAACCAACGGCAAGGCTGGCTAGCAGGAGTAAAACGGTGGCGATAAATAGCCCGATACGCGTACTCGTTGCCGTGATGGATACGCCCAGAACGGTGGTAAATCCGGTAAAGCCGTTATTGCCGCCAAAGCCGGTTTCGTTACGGAAAAACAGCAGCATGCCGGCGTAGGTCAATGCCTGGGTCATAATCGAGAAATAGACGCCTTTGATCTTTGAGCGGAAGGCAAAAAAACCAAACACCAGCGCCAGCAGCCCCGGCACCAGCACAACCAGCGCCATTGCCCAGGCAAAATGCTGCGTGCCCCACCAGAACCAGGGTAATTCGCTCCAGGAAAGGAAAGACATAAATTCCGGTAGCCCGTCCCCTGCGGCCTGACGCATCAGATACATGCCCATCGCGTAACCGCCCAGGGCAAAGAAAATGCCGTGTCCGAGGGAGAGCAGCCCCGCATACCCCCACACCAAATCCAGCGCCACGGCGACGGTCGCGTAGCAAAGTATTTTGCCGACCAGCGTCAGCGTGTAGGTGGACAAAGCCCAGGGATGACCGGCTGGCAGCAGCGTCAAAAACGGTAGCGTCAGCATCACAACAAGCAATAAAGTACCCAGCGCCGCGCTCAAACGTGGCGCTTTGCGGGTAAGGGTTAACGTCAGCGGCTGGCTCATCAGTCAACGATCCTCCCTTTCAGCGCAAACAGGCCCTGCGGACGCTTCTGAATAAACAGAATAATCGTCACAAGGATTAAGATTTTGCCCAGCACCGCGCCGATTTGCGGCTCCAGTATTTTGTTGAAGATGCCCAGCCCAAACGCGGCGGCCACGCTGCCGGCAAGCTGGCCCACACCGCCAAGAACCACCACCAGGAACGAATCGATGATGTAGCCCTGACCAAGCTCCGGGCCAACGTTCCCGAGCTGCGAGAGCGCCACGCCGCCCAGGCCAGCAATGCCGGAGCCGAGGCCAAACGCCAGCATATCCACGCGCCCGGTTGGCACGCCGCAGCAGGCCGCCATCGCACGGTTTTGCGTAACGGCCCGCACGTTCATGCCCAGACGCGTTTTGTTCAGCAGCAGCCAGGTAAACAGCAGCACCAGCATCACAAAACCCAGCACTACCAGCCGGTTCCACGGCAGGATAAGATTCGGCAGTACCTGCACGCCGCCGGAAAGCCACGCGGGGTTAGCTACTTCCATGTTTTGTGCGCCAAACACCATACGCACAATCTGGATAAGCATCAGGCTAATGCCCCAGGTTGCCAGCAGCGTTTCCAGCGGTCGGCCATAAAGATGGCGAATAACCGTGCGTTCAAGCGCCATGCCGATACCCGCGGTGACAGCAAAGGCTACCGGCAGGGCAACAAGCGGATAAAAGGTTAACCAGGCCGGGGCATATTGTTGAAAAGCGGTCTGCACCAGCCACGCGGAGTAAGCACCGAGCATTAGCATTTCGCCGTGCGCCATATTGATAACGCCCAGCAAACCATAGGTGATCGCCAGGCCAAGCGCGGCGAGTAACAGAATCGATCCTAAAGAAAGCCCCATAAACGCCTGGCCGAGGATGTCGCCCAGCATCAGCCGGTGGCGGATTTTTTGCAGTCCTTCGCCTGCCGCCTCGCGTACCTGCACGTCAGGTTCGTTTTGCGCATCTGCCAGCGGTTTCAGCAGCGCCTGGGTATCCGGATCGGCGGAATGCCCAAGAAGTTCGACGGCGCTAAGACGCACTTTCCTGTCCGGGCTTGCAAGCTGGAGACGAGCCAGAGCGTCCTTAAGAACCGTGCGCACTTTATCGTCCTGTTCAGATTTAATCCTCTGAGAAATAACAGGAAGCATCTGAGGTGCGGCGTCATGCTGTAAGGCTTTTGCTGCCAGTAAGCGAATTGTGACGTTGTCACTTAAAAGGCGATGGCTTGCCAGCGCGCTACCCGTCAGAATACGCAGACGGTTAGTGAGGCGAAGTTTTTTTACCTCACCGACCGGCTCTCTGGCTTCGCCAAGCGGAGTAAGCTTTGTCTCTGTTTGCGCGAACGCGTGATGTTGCTCATCGGTGACCAGGTTTTCCTGAGTAAGCGCGTTGAGCAACGGGAGGCGGGCCACGTCAGGTGCTGCCGCCCAGCTTTGCAGCAGCTTCGCCTGCTCCACTCGGTTCGCCGCCGCAAAAACTTCGGCCTCTCCGGCGCGAGCGAAACACGGCAGTAGCCAGGCTACGATCAGCAGCCATTTTATGAGCTTCATGGACGTCTCCTTAAAGTTGGTTTCCCCTTCCCCTGACGCTCTCCCCAAAGGAGAGAAGGAAAGATCGGGCACCAGTTTCCCCCACCGGGGAGAGAAATTTAGATACCGTTTCCCCTTCTTCCTTCCAGGGAGAGGGCCGGGGTGAAAATATGAAACTAGTTGCTGGCCGTCTTCACCGGCTCGGCAGATTTCTTATCGTTCCCGGCAATAAACGGGCTCCACGGCTGGGCACGAACCGGACCTTCGGTCTGCCACACCACGTTGAACTGGCCGTTGCCCTCGATCTCGCCAATCATTACCGGCTTGTGCAGATGGTGGTTGGTGGCATCCATGGTCAGCGTGAAGCCAGAAGGTGCTTTAAAGGTTTGTCCTGCCATGGCCGCCCGTACTTTATCCACGTCGGTGGTGCCCGCTTTTTCAACGGCCTGCGCCCACATATGGATACCAACGTAGGTGGCCTCCATCGGATCGTTAGTCACCACCGTGTCGGCGTTCGGCAGCTTGTGCGCTTTGGCGTAAGCCTTCCATTCCGCAACGAACTGCTTGTTGGTTGGGTTATCCACGGACTCGAAGTAGTTCCAGGCAGCCAGATTGCCAACCAGCGGTTTGGTGTCGATGCCGCGCAGCTCTTCTTCACCTACGGAGAACGCCACCACCGGCACATCAGTTGCCTTCAGGCCCTGGTTTGCCAGCTCTTTATAGAACGGCACGTTGGAATCGCCGTTGATGGTGGAGATCACCGCGGTTTTACCACCGGCGGAGAATTTCTTGATGTTGGAAACGATGGTCTGGTAATCGCTGTAGCCAAACGGGGTATAGACCTCCTGAATATCTTTATCCTGTACGCCTTTGGAATGCAGGAAAGCGCGCAGGATCTTGTTCGTGGTGCGCGGATAAACGTAGTCGGTCCCCAGCAGGAAATAGCGTTTCGCCGCCCCGCCATCCTCGCTCATCAGGTATTCCACCGCAGGGATCGCCTGCTGGTTTGGCGCAGCGCCGGTGTAAAATACGTTTGGCGACATCTCTTCGCCTTCATACTGCACCGGATAGAACAGCAGTCCGTTCAGCTCTTCAAACACCGGCAGCACGGATTTACGCGATACGGATGTCCAGCAGCCAAACACCACCGCCGCCTTATCCTGGCTCAGTAGCTGACGCGCTTTCTCAGCAAAAAGCGGCCAGTTTGACGCCGGATCGACAACGACCGGTTCGAGCTGTTTCCCCAGCACGCCGCCTTTGGCGTTGATATCGGCAATGGTCATCAGCGCCACGTCTTTAAGCGGCGTTTCAGAAATAGCCATCGTGCCGGAGAGCGAATGCATAATGCCCACTTTGATGGTATCGGCAGCCTGCGCGCTAAAAGCCAACCCCATGCTGATAACCGACGCGGAAAGCGCAAAAGCTTTAATAAAGGTGCGACGTTGCATAATTGTTACTCCTGAAAAGTTAAAGACGCTGTGTGTTTCGTGCAAGGTGGAGCATATGAAGCGTTATCAAACGAACCTCTTTCTGACTTACGGCTATATGGTCATGTAGACGGGATTGCGCCTCCTGAAGCTGTCGGTTCAAAATGGCGAGCAGGATCTGCCCATGCTCGTGATAGGTGGCGCTCACGCGTGGCCGCTGGGTAAAATCCAGCCGCCGCACAATACGTATTTTTTCGGTGATATCCCGGTGCACCCGCGCCATTTCCGGGTTTCCTGCCGCCTCAACCAGCGTTGTATGAAACGCCTCGTCATGGTTCGCCACGTCCGTACCGTCCGGGAGCTGCGGCGAATCAATCCACAACTGTTTCAGCATCTGTAACGGCAACGGCCATACTTCCTGCGGCAGCGCGCACAGCCGTTTCACCGCCTCCAGCTCAAGCACAATGCGTAAATCGTAAAGCGATTCGAGATAGTCAAAATCCACCGCTTTAATCTGCCAGCCGCTGCGGGGCTGCACCTCGACATAACCTTCCTGTTCCAGCGCGTACAGCGCCTGGCGAACCGGCGTGCGGCTGGCGGCCATACGTACCGCAACGTCGTTTTCGCTGAAGCGGTCGCCGGGTAATAGCTGGAAATCGAAGATTTCCTGTTTCAGAAGCCGGTATACACGCTCGGCTATGCCTTCTGGCTTTTTAGTAGTTTTCATTTTTTCCCGCGCGGACGGCGCCGCGCTTATTCGCCCTACAGAACGCTGAATTTACATACAGGGTGGATAAGCCAGGCGCGATCCGCCTTCAGGCCAATATTCACACCGCGTCCAGCCAAAGCAGCGCATCTCCGGGCCCAACCGGACGTCCCTGCTGGCAGCTGATGCGGATAACGGTGCCGTCACAGGGTGCGGAAACCATCAGCTCCATTTTCATCGCTTCCACTACGATCAGCGGTTCACCCTGCTTCACCGTCTGGCCCGCTTCGACGAGGATCTTCCAGATATTGCCGTTCAGATCCGCGCTCACCAGCCGTCCTTCCCGATCTGCACAAGCTTCCTGCTCTGCGAGCATGTCACTTTCAACTGCCACGCTTTCCTGCTCTTTCCAGTGGGCGACTTCGCTGTTAAAGGCGTTTTTTTGGCGTTCGCGGAAACCGGCGATGTCGTCAGCGTTCTGCGTAAGAAATGCGTTGTAGGCGGCGAAATCAAACTCCACTTCTTCGACGCGCACCTGCGCGTGTCCTTCACGAAATGCCGTGCGGAAGGTAGCCAGTTCGTCTTCTGTAACCGGATAGAAACGCACCTGGTCGAAGAATTTCAGCAGCCATGGCTCATCGCTGAACTGTTCATTTTTCAGGAACTTGTTCCAGATAGGCAGCGTGCGTCCGACCAGTTGATAACCGCCGGGGGAATCCATGCCGTAGATGCACATATACATGCCGCCGATCCCAACGGTGCCTTCGGCAGTCCAGGTACGCGCCGGATTGTATTTCGAACTGAGTAAACGGTGGCGTGGATCGAGCGGCACCGCGCAAGGCGCGCCGAGGTAAACATCGCCCAGGCCCAGCACCAGATAGCTGGCATCGAAGATTATCTTCTTCACTTCGTCACGGTGCGCCAGTCCGTTGGTGCGCTGGATAAAATCGACGTTATTCGGCAGCCACGGCGCGTCGGCGCACACGGTTTCTTTGTAACGTTCCACCGCCGCAAGCGTAGCGCTGTCTTCAAAAGCCATCGGCAAGTGCACAATGCGCGACGGAATTTTCAGCTTCGTCACATCGCCAAGCTGTTTCTCAAGGCTCAGCAACAGCGTGAGAAGCTGAGACTGGGAAATATGCTGGCTGTCGTAGCGCACCTGAAGCGAGCGCACGCCGGGAGAAAGTTCTGCTATGCCGTTCACATTGCTTTGTCTGATGGCTTTCATCAGCAGATGAACGCGCAGGCGCAACGCCAGATCCAGCACGTTATCGCCGTACTCGATCAGCACGTAGTTATCGCCCGCCTGGCGATAAACCACCGCTGGCAAATCACTTTCGCAGGCAAGCTCCGCCAGAATGGCCGCGCTGGACGTTGTGGCTGGCGTTATCGAAGGATGCAAATCAGGCAAGGTAGCTACGTGCAATAGATTGTTCACGGCCACGTGCTGGGCTATCTCCAGCGACTGCGCGTGTTCGAAAGCGATCGCGTGGAAGCGGATGCGATCGCCAGGCTTCACCTGCCCGACTTTCCACAGCTCTGCTTTTGCGATGGTGACCGGGCAGACAAATCCGCCCAGGCTTGGGCCGTCACGCGTCAGAATAACCGGGAAATCGCCGGTGAAATTCACCGCGCCGATGGCGTATTCGCAATCGTGAACGTTGGAAGGATGCAGCCCGGCTTCACCGCCGTCAGCACGCGTCCATTCCGGTTTCGGGCCGACCAGGCGCACGCCGAGGCGGTTCGAGTTGTAGTGAACCTGCCATTCAGCGTCAAAGAAGGCCTGCATAGATTCCGGAGTGAAGAAATCAGGCGCGCCGTGAGGCCCGTACAGCACGCCAATTTCCCACAGATCGCCATATTGCGGAATAACCGCAGGCTCCGGCATCTGCGGCAGCGAAATCGGCGCAGGCGTGGTGCAGGCGGGTAAACAAGGCTGGGATATTGCCAGCACGTCTGCAACTCGTAAGGTGCGTCCGGCGTGCCCGCCAAACTGTCCCAGCGCAAAAGTGGAACGGCTGCCGAGATAAACCGGCACGTCAAAACCGTTGCGCACGGCGAGATAGGTGCGGCATCCGGAAGTCGCGCGGCCAAGTTTCAGCGTCTGGCCTGCTTTAACAATAATCGGTTGCCAGTAAGGAACCTCCGCATCGTCGAGGGTTGCCGGACACGGCGCGCCCGTCAGCGAAATCGTTGCCGCGCTGTGAAAACGTAGTGTCGGCCCCTGAAGCGTGAACTCCAGGCCGGCGGCAGAAGGATGGTTGCCGACAATGCGGTTCGCCAGGCGGAAAGCGTAATCGTCCATCGGCCCGGACGGCGGTACGCCTATATCCCAGTAACCGAGACGGCCCGGGCTGTCCTGCACGCTGCTCCACGTGCCCGGCTCCAGCACTTCGACGGCGTGAGCCTGATACACGACGCTGTCCAGCAGGCGCGTCCACATCACGCCTGCTTTAAATTCAGCCAGTTGCACAATCTGACGCAGGTAATCGAGGTTGGTGGCGATGCCGTGCAAACGCGTGGCTGCAAGCGCGGCGTTCAGTTTACTTAACGCCTGCTGACGATCGTCGCCATAAACGATCGCTTTGGCGATCATCGGATCGTAAAATGCGCTCACTTCGCTACCGGTACTGACCCAGCCGTCCACGCGCACATCGTCCGGGAAAGCGACATCGGTCAGCACGCCCGGACATGGCTGGAAGTTTTTCAGCGCATCTTCGGCATAGATTCGCACTTCGATGGCTGCGCCTTTTGGCGGTTGCGTAAGCCGTTGCCAGTCGAGCGGCACGCCTGCGGCGACCTTCAGCATGCATTCAATCAGGTCAAGCCCGGTGACCATTTCCGTAACCGGGTGTTCCACCTGCAAACGGGTATTCACTTCGAGGAAATAGAACGCGTCACGAGCGGCATCGTAGATGAATTCCACGGTGCCAGCGCTGCGGTAATTGACCGATTCGCCAAGGGCAACCGCGGCTGCGTGTATCGCTTTGCGCGTGGACTGCGGCAGGTTTGGCGCAGGCGTTTCCTCAACGACTTTTTGATTGCGGCGCTGCAAAGAGCAATCCCGTTCGCCCAGCGCCACCACCTTACCTTTACCGTCGCCAAAGATCTGCACTTCGAGATGGCGGGCGCGGTCAACAAAACGTTCGATAAACACGCCATCGTCGCTGAAAAACTGCTGTCCCATGCGTTTTACGCTTGACCATGCGTCAAGCAGCGAGCTTTCATCATCACAGCGCGTAAGCCCTATTCCCCCTCCGCCTGCGGTGGTTTTCAGCATCACCGGATAACCAATTTCAGCGGCGGCAAGCTGCGCTTCCTGCAAGGTGAGCAACAAACCGGTGCCCGGCGTCATCGGCACGTCGGCCTTAAACGCCAGTTCGCGTGCGCGGTGTTTAAGGCCGAAATCACGGATCTGATCGGCGGTAGGGCCGATGAAAAAGATGCCTGTGTCTTCGCAAGCCTGGGCAAATTCAGCGCGTTCGGAAAGAAAACCGTAGCCGGGAAAAATCGCCTGCGCGCCGCTCTCTTTTGCAGCGGCCAGAATCTTTGCGATATCCAGATAGCTGTCCACCGCTTTTTCGCCGCCCAGCGCAATGGCGATATCTGCGTCTTTTACGTGCTGTGCATTGGCGTCGGGATCGGAATAGACCGCCACGCTGGTGATACCCATTTTCTTAAGGGTTTTGATCGTGCGAACGGCAATCTCGCCGCGGTTGGCAATTAACACTGAGCTAAACATATTCTCTCCTCAGGCGCTGTGGTGACGGGCAAGCCAGGCTTTCCAGCCGCCCCACGCGGTAATGTCCGTCGCGTCAGCAAGCGCTGACGCTTCACAAATAAACCCTTTCACGCTTTTACCGTCCTCGAGCGACAGCGTGCCAATCCCAAGGGGAGCCGGAACTTCAGCGACAAATTCGCCAAAGCGCGCCAGCGGAATATCCCAGAGCTCAACGGCTATCGGCTGTCCCTGATGGCTTCTGGCAAGACCTGGCTTGGCAGGCTGCGTATCCGCCAGCGCATACAGCCGGTAGCAGGCAGCAGTACGTGATTCTTCGATAAAGACCGCGTTTCGCGTGGTGAGCTGGTAGTTAAGCGGCATGCCACGCAGATGCGCGCCGACCACGGCGACACGCACATGATTTGACGAGAGTTTTTCTGCACCAGATGCGGGGAGTAATTTGTTCGTTGCGCCTAACGGCAGATTGACAGCAGCCTGCCAGGCCATACCGAAGCGGCTCAGAGCCTGGTCGTGCCAGGCCGGGGCAATCAGCGTGATACCCGCCGGCAAGCCGTCATCGCGAAAATCGCCCGGCAGCGCCAGAGCACAAAGATCGGCAAGATTGGTGAAGTTAGTGTAGGTGCCAAACTGCGAGTTAAACCGCACCGGCTCCTGCGCCATTTCTGCGATGGTATGAATGGTCGGGGATGTCGGCACCACCAGCGCATCGAACTCAGCAAGCTGCGCGTTAATCTTCTGCGCCAGTTCGGCACGCGTATATTCCGCCTGCCAGGCATCGCAGGCCGTGTAATGCAGGCCACTTGCCACAATGCTGCGCACCGTTGGGTCCATCGCTTCAGGCTGATTTTTGAAGATTTCACCCACGGCTACGGTGCGTTCGGCTACCCATGCGCCGTAGTAAAGTTGTTCTGCCAGTTGATTAAACGCAGAGAAATCAATCGCTATCAGTTCAGCGCCCTGCTGTTCCAGGCGTGCCAGCGTGCTGGCAAATGCGGCTTCGCTCTGGCTATCAGCAAAAAATTCCAGTTTGTTTGGGATCGCAAAACGCGGTTTTTCGCTAAAGCGTGCGGGAGCAGTTTTTGGATTCTGACGAGAGTAAGGATCTTGCGGATCGTAACCGCCCGCCGCCTCTGCCACGGCCTGCGCATCGGCAACGGTTAAGGCGAACACGGAAACACAGTCATTCAGCCGACAGGCTGGCACCACGCCTTTGGTGGAAAACCAGCCCTTCGTTGGTTTCAGGCCGATAATATTGTTAAATCCGGCAGGCACCCGGCCGGAGCCTGCCGTATCGGTACCCAGAGCAAAACAGACCAGACCACGCGCTACCACAGACGCCGAGCCGGAGCTGGAACCGCCGCTGACGTAATGCGGATTAAACGCATTTTTTACCGCCCCAAACGGAGAACGGGTGCCCACCAGCCCGGTAGCAAACTGGTCAAGGTTTGTCTTTCCAATCACCACCGCGCCTGCGGCTTTTAAACGAGCGACAACGGTAGCGTCGTGTTCTGGCATGAAGGTAAAGGCGGGACAGGCGGCGCTGGTCGGCATGCCTGCCACATCAATATTATCTTTTACCGCAAAAGGCACGCCTAATAACGGAAAATCGCTGACTTGTTTTTCGCCAGATTCGATTGCATGAAGAACGGTATTTAATTGTGAGAGAATTTCATCATTATTCGCAATATATATCCAGGCGTTATCTTCGTGGGATAAATTAGCTTCCAGCTGCTGATAGGCAGCCACAAGCCGTTGCGGCTGCTGACGATAGTTTAAAACCCACTCGGACAAAGTTGATACTGGCATAAACTGGCATCCCATCTGGTATACAAGATGGAATCAATAAAGCAATTACAATGCCAGTTATTTAATGTGTTTTATTATCAAGCTGTTAAAATAGATATTTGTTTTCCTTATGGTATATTTGCACCGTTATGGCGCGTAATATTTGATTATATTTCTGTGATGGTGCAATTAACGAATGGCGCAGAGTTATCTGCCCGGCCAATAAAATAATCCCGCCATTGCTGACGGGATTTATTTAAGCCTTACCGCTGCGGCGGGCGGACACCGTGGCTAACGCTGCCCAGTCGAGATGTTCATCGCCGTGCGCCAGCGCATCAAGATAATTATCGCGTAATACGCCCGCAATCCCCATCGGCACATGTTTACTTTCCGCCGCCTGCTGGGCCAGACGCACATCTTTCAGCCCCAGCTTCATGGTAAACCCGGCCGGGGTATAACGATTTTCCACAATCATCGCGCCGTAGTTTTTATAGGCAGGTGCGGCAAACAGCGTGCTGGTTAACATGCCGAGGAAATCAGCAGGGGTTACGTCATAAGCCCCGACCAGCGCCGCCGATTCCCCCATTGCTTCAATGGCGCTCGCCAGCATGAAATTTGCGGCAAGCTTAACGGCTGCGGCCTGCTCAGGCTTATCGCCAAAACGCCAGGTTTTACTGCCCAGCACGGCAAAAATCGGCTGCACTTCATCCAGCAGCTCGCTGTTGCCTGCGGTGAGAATATTCAGGTTTCCGGCGGCGGCAACGTCAACGCGTCCCAGCACCGGCGCCGACACGTAGCGGCAACTGCGGGCGCTGGTTTTAGCCGCCATCTCTTCGGTAAAAGCCACCGAAACCGTCGCCATATTGATCCAGACAGCGCCCTGCGGTAGTGCGGCAAGCGCGCCCTGCCCGATAACCACGTCGCGGCTGATATCATCGTCGGCCAGCATGGAAATAAGCACTTCGCAATCGGTAAAGTCTGCCGGAGATGCGCAAACGCGTGCGCCCTGCGCTTTCAGGGCTTCGGCTGGCGCTGCGGAACGGTTCCACACCGCGACTGCATAACCTGCTTTAAGGGGTCCGCTTGGAAAACGGAAAATATCCCACGTTAAGCCTGTTTTTTAAGCAGGCTTATGTTGTTGCACTCATGCCGATTATCGCGGCCTGCAAGGGTTCAAACCATTTCTCCGTAAGCTGTGCAGATAGGCCGGCTGACCGCCGGAAATCATCTTTATTCATCGGTTTATTTCCTGGGGAGGGTTAGTATTTTCGTGTGTTAATAAACTGCCGAAAATATGTAGTGAATTTTTAATTCATCCAGCCGGTGCCCGGCCTGATAACCTTCGATATACGTGTTCAGGCCATGCATCGATCACAGTTGTTTAAGTCGAAAACCTTTATCTTTAACAGAATTTATCGCTTTTACATGCGTAAAATTAAGGGGATTTAACTGTTCATGCGCAGGAATGGGGCGTAAACGCTTACTTTCATCAGGCAGTATTTGTGAAAGAAATATCTCATGATAATTTACCCAATAGGATAAATCTTAAAACAATCTAGCAAAATGCTTCCGGGTGAACCATGGGCTGTGCCAATTTTTTCGGGCGGATAACTGTCGGCCTGACGACTGCTTTTGTAATATTTTGCTCTGTGCCAGCCGCCTTCGCCCTGTCCAGTGGCTGCGCCGCAGTAAATGCCCTGTCGGGATCTTCCAGCCTTTCCTTCAGCCCAAACAGCTACCCGGCGTCTGACTTTGCGGCCGGTGATGCCCTGACACTGAGTTTTACCGACAGCGGTGCGGCATACGGCGGGAACGCGTCGATCGCCGACAGCGTAAGCATCGCGCGTTACAACCTCAGCAGTTTCCAGACCTATAATGCCGCCGACGACGCCACCAGTAGCAACGCTCAGACGGTCACCATCACCGTACCGTCAGGCAGCCTGGAGGCTAACGGCGTCGCCCTGCGGGCCAAGACGTCGAACGGCCAGATTAGCAATCTGGTGTTCAACTGCACCAGCGCATCGGTGGCCTCCGGCGATGCCACCCTTTCCGGCCTCTCGCTTTCGTCAGGCACGCTCTCACCGTCGTTCAGCGCCTCAACCAGCAGTTACAGCGCCTCTGTCGCCAGCAGCGTTTCATCCGTCACGGTAACGCCCGTTGTCACTGAGAGCCACGCCACCGTCACCGTGGACGGCACCGCCGTGACATCCGGCTCGGCGTCCCAGACCGTCAGCCTGGCATCCGGCAGCACGACCAGTATTTCCGTCGTCGTCACGGCGCAGGACGGTACGACCCGGGCGTATACGCTCAGCGTCACCCGTGCGGAAGCCGTCCCGGTTTCGTCAGGCAGCACCGCCACCGTTGCCGCTAACAGTACGAACAACGTCATTTCGCTCTCCCTGAGTGGCGGAGCGGCAACGTCAGTGACGCTTGTCTCCACTCCGGCTCACGGCAGCGCCGTGATCAGTGGAACCACGGTTATTTATACGCCCGCGGCCGGTTATTCCGGCAGCGACAGTTTTATCTGGAATGCGTCTAACAGCGGAGGCACCTCTGCCGATGCCACCGTGTCTCTGACCGTCACTCCTCCGGTTCTGGCGATTACTCCGGCATCAGGCGCACTCACCGCTGCCACCGTGGGGAGCGCCTGGTCACAGAGTCTGACGGTCTCCGGCGGCACCTCGCCCTGGACCTGGTCCGTCACCGCACTGCCCGCCGGGATAACCCTCGACGCAACTACTGGCACGCTGTCCGGAACACCCTCTGCCGCAGGCAGCTACAGCTTCCAGGTAACCGCAACGGATGCTAACGGTGCTACCGGCAGCGCCAGCTATACGCTGGTCGTGAGCGCCGCCTCGCCGGTGGCCAGCGACAGCACTGCTACCGTGGTTGCCAACAGCAGCAACAATCCAGTCACGCTCAGTCTCTCCGGCGGGACGGCCAGCTCGGTCAGCATCGTGAGCCCGCCGGCTCACGGCAGCCTGGCCGTCTCGGGTGTGACGGTGTCCTACACCCCGGCCACTGGTTATGCGGGCAGCGACGGTTTTACTTATACTGCCACCAACGGTAGCGGCACCTCCGCCAGCGCCCGCGTGTCGCTTACCGTGACGCCGGTGCTGCTGACGCTGTCACCCGGCAGTGGCGCACTGCCTGCGGCCACGGCGGGCAGTAGCTGGAGCCAGACGCTGGGAGCCTCGGGCGGCAGCGCACCCTATACATTCAGTGCCACCACCCTGCCCGCCGGTCTCACGCTGAACACGGCAACGGGTGTGCTGGCCGGAACGCCGTCTGCGGCGGGCAGTTACAGCTTCCAGGTCACCGCCGCTGACAGCCAGGGCAGCAGCGGCACGGCCAGCTACTCGCTGGCCGTCAGCGCCGCCGCACCTGCCGCTCTGCAGCTCCAGCCCGCGGGCGGCGCCCTGCCTGAGGGGAAAGCCGGGCAGGCATACTCTCAGGCCCTCAGCGTCACGGGCGGCACCGCGCCCTATCGCTGGCAGCTGAGCGGCGCCCTGCCGCGTGGACTGACTTTTACCGACGGCGAGCTTTCGGGAACCCCTCTGGTCAGCGGAAGAAGTACATTCAGCGTTCTGGTGACCGATGCCACCGGCAAAGCTCTGCAGGCGGCATATTCGCTGGAAACTGGCGCGGAGGCACCGTCCGCGGCTGACCACGCCGCCACGGTTGCCGCCGGGCAGTCGGTCACTGTCAGCCTGACCGGCGGGGCGACCGGCGGTCCGTTCACCGGCGCCCGGCTGCAGGAGCAGCCGGACAGCAGTCTGGGTAAGGCAGCAGTCCAGGCTTCCGGTGCCGACTATCAGCTGCTGTTCACCGCCGCCGCGCAGGCCAGCGGAACCCTCACGCTCCGATATGTTCTGACCAGCGCCGCCGGCTCAACGTCACCGGCCCGGGTAACCCTGACTATTACCGCGCGCCCCGACCCTTCGAAGGATGCTGACGTCATCGGACTGGTGAGCGCGCAGTATCAGGCCGCACAGAATTTTTCCCGCGCGCAGCTGCGTAACTTCAGCGACCGCCTGGAGCAGCTGCATCGCGGGGATGACCTGCCTTCTGACATGACCGGCGTCCACTTTTCCATGCCTTCCTCCGGGCCTGAGCGCGACGCTGATCGGAATATGTGGACAACGGCCTGGCAGCAGAAAAAATCGGGCCTGAATGACCTACAGGGCCGGCCTGACGCTCCCGAACTGCCTTTCGCCGCCGGACAGCAGGCGCGACGGCTGTCGTACTGGACCGGGGGCTATGTTGATTTTGGCGGCGACAAGGCGGACGGGGTGCGCTTCAGTCACACCACCGTGGGCGTCACCACCGGGGCCGACTTCCGCTTTACCGGAACCTTTACCGGCGGAGCGGGCATTGGCTTCGGCCGCGACGTCAGCGACATTGGTGACAACGGCACCCGCACGAACGGGCGCGCGCTCAGCGCCGCCCTTTACGGCAGCTATCACCCGGGTTCCTTCTTTGTAGACGGTTTGCTGGGACACGGCTCGCTGAACTTTGACAGCCGACGTGCAGTAACCGATTCCGACGCTGTGGCCCGCGGTTCCCGATCGGGGCGTCAGGTCTTTACGTCGCTGACCTCGGGTTATGAATTTCGTGCGCCCGACAGCCTGGTTTCACCCTACGGCCGTCTGCAGTACACCCGCACGTGGCTGGCGGGATTCAGCGAGTCGGGAGCCGGTGCGTACAGTCTTGCCTACGCACCACAGGCGGTTGCGCAGGTCGTGACGTCCGCCGGACTGCGTGGCGAACGCACTGTGCCGGCCCGCTGGGGCGTTTTGCGCCTGCAGGGGCGCATTGAGTATGCGCAGACGCTCAGCGACACCGGCACCGCGCGGGTCGGTTATGCGGATACCGCTGACGACACCTGGCGCGTGGCGCTGACGGAGGCGAGCCGGCAGGCGATGACGGTCGGCACCGGCATTGATTTTCTTCTGCCGTACAACATCACACCGGGCATTGCCTATCAGGGCACGCTGGGGCTGGACGCCCGGCGTACCCGCGAACAGATGGTGATGATCCGGGTCAATATCGGTTTGTGACGACCGGACAAGCAGGCTCCCACCGGTCCTGCATCACGCAATTTCATCACTTCCAGAGGGAGTTCAGTAAGATGGTGCCGGAAAAAGACAGCAATGACGGAGAAAACCGTAAGCCAGATATTACCGCTTATATTCCGCATAAAGACAGTAATGGCAGAACTCCAGAGGAGAGGCTGGCCAGATTACAAAACAGTGATGAGATGATAAGGCTCAGTAAAGCGGAGAGAGACGCGGAAGAACGCAAAAAGGCTGACGAAAGAGAGACTGCCGACAGGCGATCCGCGCTACTGAATGCTGTCCGGGTCAGTACGCCAGATCTGAGTACGAAACTGTTTGAGGAAATGAAGGAGCTGGCCTCACGAGACAGAAATTTCTCCAGCCGGGATGCCATTGCCCTGATGAATGCAACGGGCGTGACCCTGAACCCCCTGCACGATTTTTACGACCTGAATACCGCGCAGCGAAATGACCTGCTGGATCGTATCGGGTTTTACCGGGGGGTGGTCATTGACCAGAACTCGGCGAATACCGTGGAGTCCGGGTTTCGCGAAGTCCTGAAGCGTCCTGACGATCTGTCGCCCGTGGCTGATGAGGACCGTGAGAGCGTTCCCGCCACGCTGTTTTACCGCCGACCTAACCTCTCAGGTTATTTTGAAAATAACCATACCAGCAATGAATCCGTCCATCAGATGCAGAAAAACGGGGTGACCAATCTCAGCTTATCGCTGAATGTCGCGATGGGTGCGATTAAAAGCGCTGCGGTTGGATCCGAGTACGGATCGGCGAGCCAGAGTCGTGTCACCAGCGGGGGAATAAACAGGACGCAGTACACGACGGCCAGTTTTTATCTGCCCATGATCGAATTATCCTTCGATGATTCAGAAGTGTGTGCCAGCCACGCATTTATCAGGGCCTGCCGGGCCGCCCTGAGAATGTCTGTTCCAGACTCATCGGAGTCGGCCAAAGACGAGGTGCTGACAGGAACAGACGCAGACCTGATGGATCGGAAGGCCGACGAGGCGTTGGAAGCTCGGTTCAGACGGCTGAAAAAGGTTCTCGATACGTTCGGTCATTTTGTGCCGGTAAATACCCGGGTGGGGGGGCGCCTGTATGCGACCGAGGAGAAGCAGCTTACGACGGAAGAACAGACCACCGACCTGACCGAGCGTTTTGCGGTAGCTGTCAAAGCCAGTTTCTCTCACCCGGTTGCCAGCGGCGACGCGGGTTTCAAATATGAAAAGTCTGCCCAGATGTCCGCCTCAGATGAAACGGCAATGGAAGCTCAGCGCATTATTTTTCAGGCGGTCGGAGGGGAGGGCTCTACGGTTCAGAATGCCAGCCTGTGGGCGGATTCTCTGGCGGATTATCGCCGCTGGTCTGCCATTCAGCGTGAAAATTTAGTACCCACCGTCAGCCTGCTGCCGGATGCGCTCAGAGATGAGGCATGGAGCGTGCTTGAAAAATTTTCGCGCGCCAGTGATAAACGTTCTCTGCTGAATGAAGAGGATGCCTCGTTTTTATTCTTTGGAGAATATGCAAAAAGAGCGGGTTCAAAAGCGCGGGAGATTTATTTTGGTATTCAGAGTCTTGCCAAGCCAGCCGCGGTATCGCTGGGGCTGACTCCCCCGCGGCAGGGGGATGCAGCCCTGCTGTCTCACCCTTCCCTCAGTCAGGTGCAGATGTGGCATCTGACAGCAGAAGGGCAAATCATCAGCTACCTCAAGGTAAAACCCGGGGCGACAGGCCGGCGAGAAGATATTGCTTTTGCCCTAACCGCCGGCCCGTTAAAGAAAGATTCAGGCTATGAAGTCCTGGTAAAAAAAGCAGGCTCCTCACCCCTTCAGCAGTGGCAATGCACAGAAGCGGGTGAGATTATCAATACCGCTTTATCGGATACTGAAAACCGGTTTGTTCTGACGGCAGACAGCAGTGAAAAACTGATCCTGACAAAACAGAAGCCGGGGTCGGATCTGACGCAACTGTGGACCCTGCAGGAGTTCTCGGAAAAAGAGGTCACTGCCGCCAGGCCGCCGGTTATCGCTGAAAGCAGGGTCCGGTTTACAGGTAGGGACAAGATGCTGGCGCTATCAGTTCTGGAGGGGGCAAACCAGAAAGAGCTGATAGACGGGAAACGTTATACTGTCTGTGGGCAACCCTACAGAGGTGAGCTGCATCAGCTGTGGCAAAAAGACGCAGTGGGAAATATTATCTCCTGTCTGAAAACTGCAACAGGAAAGGATATCTATCTGTCTTCGACGGATATTGCCGAGTCCCCTTATCTTACCGCCACGACATATGATGCGTTGCTGACCCAGCGCTGGAAAAATGATGTCAACCATCATCTGATGCCTGCGAGCGGGCCGCTTGCAGACAAGATGATGTCACTGAGCCTTCCGTTTGACCAAAGCCAGCCCGTGTTCCTTTCCGAACAGAAACCTGATACCCATACCGCGTGGGAAATAGAGGAAATTTCAGAAAACCAGGTCGTCAGTGACGCGGGATATTACATGCTGACCGGTCAGGCATTTGCAGGGAAAGAGGAAGTGTTCACGGTGGACTCAAGGGAGTTGGTCATTAACGGGTACATACGTGAAATCAGCCTCTACGCTGTAGATCGGAAAATGTTTAACGTGGGAGGATTGGGGTTTGGCGAGGGCTGGGCCTTACAGATGCGGTTAAAAACGCAGAGGGCGGCCGGAGGGGAAGAAAATATTCAACACCTGGGCGCCCCCGACAACGATAATCAGCTGTTTAAGGACCTGTCACCGGTGTACGTTGAGACCGCCATGGTTTACCTGCCCGACTGGCCCATATACTCGCTGCGCCTGTCCATCCGCCCGGGCGTGAAAAACGTCCTCTGCTTTGAATATAAATCGCGGAAAGAAAGCGACTGGATCGGTGCACACTCCGATACCAGCACCCTCAGACTGTGGAAGCCGGGCTATGTGTCGGTAGGCAAAGAAATAATGAGGAGCAGTGGGTCTGCCATCGTCGGTCTTGGACTTGATTATAACGAGACTGAGGCGCGCATTGCGCCAAAGCTGCTGCTGAAGAAATAGTTTCCGTAGTGACAGCCCCAGGGCTGTCACTGACTTTTTCAGTCAAGAGGACACCCATGCGTTTGCTTCTGAATTACCTGTTTAAAATAAATGAATTCAATGAAGACAAAAATCCAAAAAAAGGGTTTTCTGTTGATGAAAGAAAAGGGTTACTGGAAAAGCTTGCCTTCTTCTATGAAAAGACAGGCGAGGCGCCGGCATGCCCGTACTGCAATAAGCACATTAATTACGAGCATGCCGCTGTCGATCACATTATTCCGTTTAAAACGTATGCACGTTATCTTTTCCTGAAAAATATCAATATGGATATCGATACTTTGCTGGACAATGGTATATATAATCCAGAAAACTTTTGTCTCTGCTGCAATAGCTGCAACGCATCGAAGGGTAACAAGCTTGACACGGTCAGAATCAATCAGGCTATAGATAATTTTGAAGCAGCCGGGGCTGATCCGGTAATGTTCAGAAAGTCCCTGAAGATAGTCGAGGATATTCTGAATACACTTCCCGCTTATCAAGCTATATATTGCATAAGAGGATTCTACTGGGATCCGCAAAATATCGCAGTCACTCCCGAATCACTGGGGGGGATTCTAAAGAGGGATAAAATCTGGACGTCATTTTTTATCGGTGAAAAAGAAGTAAACCTGAATGATGCTGTCATCTGGCTTTCAGAGAAAATAAGCGTCAATCAGGCTACTTCACCACCTTCCGCCTTAAACGGCTATCATAAAATTGATGATAAGGAAGCCACTGTCGAATTCGAAAGTATATTACGCTTTACAAAATATCTGGTTAATGAAAGCAAGAATAAATTAACAAGTATAACTTTGGACTCTGCCATTCTTTCGCATCAAAAATATCTAGGTCCGGTGCAATTCGACAGCCTCAGCCTCGCATCCGTACTTAAAACGGTTGAACGTATTCTGATGAATATGCCAAAAGAACAAAAAATAATGAACCAGGAACAGGTTGTGCTAGACGCTGATGCAGGCACAATGCCACCCGAGAACGCATCTTTACCCCTGGTAAACCTGGCTGAGGAAGGCGGCGACAAAGATGAAGATGCCGCTGACGAGGAATATATGTATGACTATGATTTAAGAGGTAGAAAAAATAAAGATATTGCGGATGTGACCCCAGAAAAACCGCTTACCCTCAAAAAAGAAAGCGGTGATGCTCCATATCTGAAAGGGAAAAATCTCCGAAAATTCATTTCATCAAAGCAGGTGTTTAAACGTGATAAATTCCTTCTGGTTCATTGCTGTCTTTATTGCCTGGGTTTTTACCCTGCGAGTTCTTTCCAGATAGACCATATAGACGCTGAATTGAAAGATGAAGGTTACCATCTGAGTCAGAACCTGCTGGCAGTCTGTCAGGGATGCAATAATAACAAAAGTAAAAAGATACTCACCATGGATTTTCTCGATGGACGTATCAGATACAGACAGGCATCGGAAAGAAAAACAGGGCTGGAAAATCTGATAATTCCGAGTTTTACCCATTCTTCCGCCCCGCTGGAGATAGCTAAAGGCATGCAGGCTTACGTCCTGCGAGAACACATTAAAAATCAAGCAGACGAGGCTGACACAGCGGGCGTCATTGAGAAAATAGGTGTTCTGTCCAAATCATTAAGCGAGTTCTGGTTGCCGGAAGATTTTAACAAAAACTTTAACAGGTTTAAGCTGAATTTAAAAAATTAGTTCGGGACTGACAGAATCAGAAATTTGGCTGAGCGAGTGGAATACCCCCCTGAAGATTTTCTGCGTGACCCGGGCAAGCCGGGAAAGAAGATGCTGCTCATTATTTTTCTGGGCCTGCAGAAGCAAGACCCATACCGTGCGACAGTTCTCATTAGGTGAATATGATTTACCCTCTTACAGAATGTCCAGCAGCCGCTGAGCCGGATTATCAATTTTCAGTTCATTCATTCTTTTAATATCCTGCAATTAATGCCTGGGATTATTATACCCAGTCTTCCAGCGCCAGCCCCGGAACCCGCTCAAATTCCCGCGTATTATTGGTCACCAGAATGGCGCCGGCCGCAATCGCATGACCGGCGATCGCCGTGTCGTTCGGGCCTATCGGTGTCCCGGCCTGTCGCAGTGCCACTTTGATGTTGGTGGTTGCGTCCACCGCGGCACGATCCCACGGCAGGATGGCATCGAGGCGGGCGCAAAACGCGTCAACCAGCGCAATATGACGCGGGGAGGCCTTCGGGCCGGTGGCGCCGAAACGCATTTCCGCATAGGTAATGGCTGACACCACAATGCGGTGGCTGCGCAGCACTTCCTGCTCCAGGCGCTTTAGCACGGCCTCCGGCTGCTCACGCATGATGAACGAGCAGATGCAGGTGTCGAGCATGTAAATTCGTTCGCGGGTCTTTTTCACAGGTCAAATCTTCCTTCGTCGCTGACAACGTCCTCACGCTCTGCCATAAAATCCGCATCGGCTTTCTCCAGTTCCGCAAACGAGCCCCAAGCCGGCCGGACCGGCCGCAGGATGATGCTGTCGCCTTCCCGGATAATCTCAAGCTCACTGACGCCATCAAAATCCAGATCGCGTGGCAGACGTATGGCGCGGTTATTGCCGTTTTTAAAAATAGATACAGTGCGCATGGTTTTACCTCAAATACTGTGTGTACCGGGGAATGCTTCCCACATGGATATAGTATCAGCATATGTTAAGCATATGCATATGTATATTTAAAACCTATTTTTTCTCTCTTCTTGGGAGCCGCTTGGAAAAAGGAAATTGTCCTACGTTAAGCGTCTTGAGCTTAACGGTTGATTTCGTTCCATTGAGCGAGAGCCCCTGACTGTAAGGGATGTACGGAACGATCTGAGTGTCCGTTAAAGGTTTTGCTTACTTTCCGACATGGTGTACATAATCGCTCGGTTTAGGACACAGAAACGCCGTAGCCCCGGCGTTCGGGAGACAAATAAAATCACTTTGGCTAAAAAGTAGTCTTAGCGTGGTTTATTTTCCGTTTTCCAAGCGGACCCCTTTAAGCAGGTTTTCGGCCATTGGCTGACCCATGCCACCCAGCCCGATAAATCCGATACGCATACTAACTCCCGTTTATTACAAAATGGTGCCGCCTTTAGTCAGGGCCTGGCGGCGTTCTTCCGCCTCTTCTCTTTGATGCTGGCCTTTGTGCGCAATAGCGTTACGCAGGCGCTGTTGCTGGGTGTAACGATCTTCGCGGCTCAGTTGCGCATCGTCACTCAGTTCGATCAGCAGTTCGTTCATATATTCGATGACGTTTTTATTGATGGTTGCGTCTACGCGAGTGATGACGTCGTCCAGATGTGCCATGAGTTTCTCCTTTTGGTGGATGGCGTTTCATTTACCTGGCCCCGGATTAGGGTAGATAAACGCAGCGCCATCCAGCGGGTTTTAGTTCAGCTTAGCTTTTGAGAAGTCGCTGCCGCTGAGGCTGACGCTGTACCCCGTTACGTTGCTGCGCGTGGCATAGAAGGTTTTGCCGTTCGCCAGCGGGATCCATGGAGCCTGCTGGTAGAAAATCTCCTGCGCCTGCTCGTAAAGTTTGGCGCGCGCGGCCGGATCGCTGGTTAGTTTCGCTTTCTGCGTCAGCGCATCGTACCGCTTGTCGCACCAGCGGGAGACGTTAGAGCCGCTTTCGATGCTGCCGCAGCCTAACAGGGTATCCGCAAAGTTATCCGGATCGCCGTTATCAGACATCCAGCCGAACAGCGCTGAAGCGTGCTCGCCTTTACGCATCCCGGAGAGATATTCGCCCCACTCGAAAGTGACAATTTTGGCTTTCACGCCCACTTTCGCCCAGTCTGCCTGAATCATTTCGGCGATGCGTCGCGAGTTCGGGTTGTACGGACGCTGTACCGGCATGGACCACAAATCGGTGTCGAAACCTTTTTCCAGGCCTGCCTGTTTCAGCAGCGCTTTGGCTTTTTCAGGATCGTAAGCATAATCCTTCAGATCTTTGTTATAGCCCATCATGGTCGGCGGAATCGGTGATTTCGCTACCGTTCCGGAACCCATAAAGACGGCGTTGATAATGGATTTTTTGTCCACCGCATAGTTCAGCGCCTGGCGCACCAGCACGTTATCAAACGGTTTTTTGGCGGTGTTAAATGCCAGATAGCCAACGCTCAGGCCATCAATGGCATGCAGCGCGAGATCTTTGTTAGCCTTAATTGCGTCAAACTGCACCGGACTTGGCGCAGGGATAATCTGGCATTCGTTCTTCTGCAATTTTGCCAGACGCGTCTGCACGTTTGGCGTGATCGAGAAGATCAGATGTTTGGTCGGCACTTCACCGTTCCAGTAATTTGGGTTCGCCACGTAGCGGATCAGCGAATCCACCTTATATTCCTGCAACACATAAGGTCCGGTGCCGATTGGCTGGGTGTCCACCCGTTCAGGCGTGCCCTTTTTCAGCATCGCATCCGCGTATTCCGCTGATAAAATCGAGGCGAAGTCCATACCCCAGTCGGCGAGGAACGCGGCATTCGGCTCGCTCAGCGTAAACTGGACATGGTAGTCGTCGATTTTTTTCACGTCGGTTATCAGCTTGTCGAGGCCGACATCGTTGAAGTATTCGTAGCTGGCCTGCGACACTTTGTGATACGGATGATTAGCGTCTTTCTGGCGCATCACGGAGAAGATAACGTCATCGGCGTTGAAATCACGCGTTGGCTTGAAATATTTGTTGCTGTTGAACTTCACGCCCTTGCGCAGGGTAAAGGTGTAGGTTTTCCCGTCCGGGCTGATTTTCCACTCGGTCGCCAGCGACGGCACCGGCATATTATCGCTTTTGTTAAAATCGACCAGGCGGTTATACAGCGTTTGCGAGCTGGCAACAAACGTTGGGCCAGAACTGGCGATTTGTGGGTTGAAGGATTCCGGAGAGGCTTCGGAGCAGTAAACAATCGTATTACTGGCGGCCGCCGTCGCAGCGCCTGCGGGTAGCAGGGTGCTAAGCAGCAGCCCGAGAAGTGTTTTCCCTGTGGACATATTTTTGCCTTTTATTTGCTTGCCGGGTGGTTTGCATACTTATTATTTTGAGTCTTAATAACAGCACACCAGCACGCCTGCGGCAAATAACAAACGGCTATCATGTTATTCATTTTTAGCTGAATTTGCTTAAATGTGCGGCAGTCTCCGCATAAAGCGCTATCCTGGCGCTTGCACGGCTTGTTAGCTTCTGTTAGCCAAACGTGAAGGCATACGCTTTCACACCGGCTTCTGCGAACTCAATGCTGAAGGTATGTTCGCCGCGGCCGTCAAACTGACGAATCAGCTGATACAGCCGCTGTTCGCTCACCGTTCCGTTACCCGCGGCATCACTATCCGTGCCGTGCATTTTCCCCGGCGCTTTGCCGTCCAGCAGCACTTTAAAATGAACGGGCTTGCCGTTTGTTGGACCAAGTACGAGATGAAGATCGCGAGCGTGGAATTGATAAAGGATTTTCCCCCCGGCGTGATTAAGCGTGACGTTCTCCATGCCGATAGTCCAGCGCCCTTCCAGTCCCCACGCGTTCAGCGGCAGCGCCACCGGCCTGCTGTAATCCGCTGGCCTGTCGCCGGTAACCTTGCCGGAGGCAAAATTCTCTGCTCGTCCGTAGCCCAGATAGGTTTCCGGTGAGATGTCGTCCATGCCGCTCGCCGCCTGTTCCACGCCCGACGCTGAAACGGCGCTCAGATTGCCGCTGACGTCCTTCGCCCCGGCTTCACGCAGCAGCTGCTGAATAACGCGTTCGGACTGGTCATATTCCCCTTCGCCAAAATGCTGGTAGCGAATATCTCCTCTGGCGTCGATAAAGTAGTGGGCAGGCCAGTACTGGTTATCAAAGGCGCGCCAGATTTTATACTCGTTATCGATGGCAATCGGGTAAGTAATGCCGAGTTTTTTCGCCGCTTTCGCCACATTGCCAACGTCGCGTTCGAAAGCAAATTCCGGGGCATGCACGCCTATCACCACCAGACCCCGGTCGTGATATTTTTCCGCCCAGGCTTTCACATAGGGTAAGGCGCGCAGGCAGTTGATGCAGGAGTAGGTCCAGAAATCGACCAGCACGACTTTACCCCGCAGGGCTTGCGCGCTCAGAGGCGGCGAGTTCAGCCACTGTACGGCACCGGTTAACGGCGGCATCCTTCCCCGATCGGAGAGGTTTACAGCCGAATCGCTTGCAGACGCCGCCGCAGGAGCCTGTGCGTCCGGCGCTTTATGAGGGGCCAGTTTGTGCAACAGCGACTGCTCAATGCCGCCGGTAGATACCGTAGAAAGCCGCGCCAGCACGCCCGTATCGAGTCCCAGAGCGATGGCCGCCACGCCAAGTAACATGGCGGCTCCCAGGGCGCGGCGGATCCATTCCCCCACGCCGAGCGAACGCTTCATAGCCGTGAATACTTTTCCGCCTATCAACAACGCCAGCGCTAAAGAGGTGACGGCCCCGGCGGCATAGGCCAGCAGCAGTAAAGTGGAGCCGGTACTGGCACCCTGTAACGCAGCGCCGGTCAGCACCAGGCCAAGAATCGGCCCCGCGCAGGGAGCCCAAAGCAGGCCGGTGGCAATTCCCAGTAAAAAGGAGCTGCCCGCGCCCGCTGGACGACCGGCGGCTATCCGGTTGGAAAGCGCATTGCCTGCCGACACCAGCGGGCGCATCACCCGTTCGGCGACCTGCGGGAACAGCAAGGTGATGCCAAAGAGCGCCATCAGAGCCAGCGCGGCGTAGCGGCCATACTGGTTAGCCGCAACCACCCAGCCGCCGCCAACGGCGGCGAGGGTGGCAAACAATGTAAAGGTTAACGCCATGCCAGTCAGCAGCGGCAGGCCCGTGCGCGCAAAGGGCTGGTCGGAACGGGCAAAGACGAAAGGCAGCACCGGTAAAATGCACGGGCTGGCGATAGTCAGCAGACCACCAAGATAAGCAAGAATTATCACTAACATAGTCAGCGTCCCGGATAGCCCGCAAGGTTTATTCATCTGCTATGAAGATAGACAGGTTTTGCTTACCGAATCCTCCCGGAAAGTTAACAATTTCGTGACAGGTTATCTGTAAGGCAGGCCATCAAACGTATCGATCCGTCATTTCAGCCCGCATTACCGGCAGTATTCGCCACAAACTTCTGCAAAATTGACCGTGAAACAGGCGTATCGCTTACCCTGGCGAGCAGCACGTCACGATCTTTTCCCATCATGGCGATCCTTTCGCTGCGGCTGGTGATAATTCTGCTCATCACCGCTGCGGTAAATTCCGGATGGAACTGCACCGACAGCGCCGTTGGGGAATAACGAATGATTTGATGCGGATCGTGGCCGGATGCGCCAAGCACAACTGCGCCTGGCGGCGGCGTAATCACGCTTTGTTCGTGGCTAAGGAAGCTGTCGAACGTATCAGGCAGGTCGTGCAATAGCGGGTCACGCCGTGCTGCGGCATTAAGCATAACGGCAATCTGCCCCACTTCGCTTCCCTGCGGATGATAATCCACCACGCCGCCCAGCGCGTAGGCCATAAGCTGATGCCCGTAACACACGCCGAGCACGGGCACTCCGGCAAGCACGGCTTCCCGCGTCCACTCAGCGGTTCGCTCACTCCACTGCGCATGGTCCGTTACCATTGCCCAGGAGCCGGTGATCACCGCCGCGCGGAATGTGCCGACGACCGGCAGCGGTTCGCCTTCAAACGGGCAAACAACCTGTACAGGTCCAACCTCGCCAAGCGCTGCAAAGAACCACTGCGGCTGTTCGCCCACCGCAGTACGCACATCCTCTGGCGGATGCCCCATCTGAACCAGTAATAACGGCAGTTGTTCCGGCATATCTTCCCATCCTTTACCTCGAAGAGAGATTTATGAGTAGCACAAAACCCGCCGCTCACCCAATGACTTAACCGCAATCCCCCAATGATTAGAAATATTTGTCGTCTCTTCCGCCGTTTGCTTAATGCAGGAGTCGGTAGAATGTAATACGTGAAGATGGCTCGAAATGAGTCGTTAACAGCGGGATGACAGACGTGGCAAAAACATTATTGCGCAGCGGATGCCTGGATGATTTCCTGGCGCTGGGCGAAAACGGACAGGCAGTGTTCGACTCGGCTTTACAGATACGCGAAACCTTACGCCTGCGTAAACAGCATGCGGTGGCGGACAGCCTCGCCATTCCACAGCCCAACGACGAAGGCGACCGGGTAGACTGGTATGCGCCGTTTGAAGGCAGCGTGCTGAGCTGGGCCGCCGCAAGCAGCGAACAGCGTAAAAAAGCGCTGCGCTACCTGGATAATTGCCAGGCGAACGTCGCGACGCTTATCCAGCGCTGCCAGCAGGCGGAAAAAACCGCCATTCAACTGTTTGGCTCGCTGCTCGCAAATGCCCTGCAATTTCCCGGCAGCCAGCATGTTTATCTGGTGGATGGCAAACCGGTCATCACCTTCTGGGGCTTTGTCAATCTCAACCAGGACGCGCGCGAAGATGTGCTGGATTGCCTGCGCGTGACTGAAGCGCCGGAACCGACGATTGCCTTCATTGCGCAACCGCAACCGCCGCAGCCAAAAGCTGAGCCTGAGATGGCAGAAGAACCTGTTGCGGTAAAAGAAACGGCCCTTAGCGAGCCGGACGAACCGCTAGTTTATACCGCTCAGCCTCGCGTCGTTACCCCGCAACCAGAAACGATAATCGCCGAACCTGCTCCTGCGCCGCAGCCGGTCGCCGCCACGAAGTCAACGTCGCGTCTCTGGCTCCTGCCGGTCGCCGCCGCTGCGCTGGCGCTTATTGCCACACCTGTTGCCTATAAATTTTTATCGGCCCCTGCTCAGCCACCTTTAGCCGTAGCGAAAGCGGCGCCTGAACCACAGTCGATTAAGCCTGCCGCCGTTCAGATCGTGGCCGCCGCGCCTGTTGCCGTCGTTGAAAAATCAACGCTACCGTTAACCGAAGCCGCCGTAGTGAAGCCGCCGGTTCCTGAATCAGCCCCGGCTGCACCAGCGGGCGTGGCGAAAAATGCGCTCATTCTGCCTGCCGAGGCGATAAAAATTGGGTCGACAAAATTCCTCAACGGCACATGGCGCGTGCTGATTGATGTCAACGATCCGATTACCGGCAAGCCGCCGAGCCTGCGCTATCAGATTGCCAACAATAAAGGCACCGCGCGCCTGGTCCACGGCGATAATATTGCCTGTAAGGTCGATGTTTTCTCCGGCCTGCATTCGTCCGGCATATTAATGATCAAAACGCGCGGCAGCGCTCGTTGCAGCGATGGTTCACGCTATCCGATGCCGGAGATTTCCTGCAAGCCGGGCGATAAAGGCGTGGCCGAGTGCAGCGGACGCTACAAAAACGACACGGTGGTGCCGGTAACGTTTAAAAAAGTGAGTGACTAACCTGATGCTTGCCAACCTGTTCCACTACAAGCCGAGCGTTACGCTCATCAAAGACAGCGGCATCCAGTTCCTGGATTTTGGCCTCGCCCCACAACCAAACGCGCCGCACACCGGGCGTTTTGTGCGTAAAACCGCTAACGGCCCGCTGCTGCGTCTTGATTATGACGTGGTGCCCGGCAGATTTACCCTGCCTGACGACGAAGGCGGCGCGCCGGAAGTCGTGAAGCCGGAAAGCACCCTTACCCTCGGCCACTCGCTGAAGGTGCTGGATAAAACCTGGCTGCCGCTGCCGTTTCAGCGCTTTAACCCGCCGCGTACTTTTGTCGGCGGGCCGGATAACTGGGCGCGGGTGCAGATCCGCTGTCTTGAAACACCGGATCCCGCCGGGAATACGGTGCGCGTAAGCATCGCGCTGGATACCAAAATTTATGCGGATGACGCCGCCGCTACCCATCTTGCGCCGACGCAAAACGATGTCCGTAACGGCGCCCGGTTTGCGCTTGCCTGGCAGAACCAGGAAATCCATGATTTCCTCGACCAGACCTGGGTAGACGGCTGGCTGCGCGAGGTGTTCACGCACTACGTCACGCGCCATGAATCACGTACCGAACGTGAAATTGCCACCGCGATGAAGATGTTCGAATATCAGGGACACTATCTTAATATTCTTGAGATGCTGGGCGCCCAGCTTGCCGTGCCGGAAGTGAAAATAGTCGCCGCCACCCTGCAATCCCCCGCTATCCCGGTAGATCTGGTGCTGGACGTGGGCAACACCCATACCTGCGGCGTGCTTATCGAAGACCATGGCGAAGCCAACGATGGCCTGCGCCAGACGGCAGAACTGCAAATCCGCTCCCTGAGCGAACCGCAGTTTATCAACGAGGCGATGTTTACCAGCCGCCTTGAGTTCTCAGAAGCCAAATTCGGCAAGCAGCATTTTTCCGTGGAAAGCGGCCGGGATGACGCGTTCGTCTGGCCGTCGATTGCCCGCGTGGGCAGCGAAGCGCGTCGAATGGCGAGCGAACGTCTTGGCACGGAAGGCGCGAGCGGCATTTCCAGCCCGCGTCGCTATCTGTGGGATGAAACGCCGGCAAGTCAGGACTGGCGCTTTAGCCAGATGGGCGTAAAAACCCAGCGCGAACCGCTCGCTACCGCCTTCCCGCTGATGAATCTGATGAACGACGACGGCCAGCCATTGTATGGCCTGCCGATGGATGAACGCTTGCCCGTCTTCTCACCGCAGTACAGCCGCAGTTCGTTGATGACGCTGATGCTATGCGAGCTGCTGGCACAGGCGCTGATGCAAATTAACAGCGTCGGTTCGCGCCAGAGCATGGGCCACCTTAACGCCCCTCGCCAGCTACGCAATCTGATCCTTACCCTGCCTTCCGCCATGCCAAAACAGGAACGCGAATTGTTCAGCCAGAGGATGCGCGAAGCCGTGGGTCTGGTATGGAAAGCGATGGAATGGCATCCGGCGGATGAAGGTTTTACGCTTGAGCGCGACAAAGAGAAAAGCGTGGTGCCGGTGCCCAGCGTACATATGGAATGGGACGAAGCCACCTGCGGGCAGCTCGTCTGGCTGTATAACGAAGCGATAGTGAATTACGCCGGACAAAGCGGGACGTTCTTCCGTCGTTTGGCTCGCCCGGATCGAATGCTTAGCAACGATGAGCCAGAGGGCAAAACCCTGCGCGTTGCCTCTATCGATATTGGCGGCGGCACGACGGACATGGCAATCACGCAGTATCAGCTCGATGACGGCGTGGGCAGCAACGTGAAGATTGCGCCACGTCTGCTGTTCCGCGAAGGATTCAAAGTAGCGGGTGATGACATTCTGCTGGATGTAATTCAACGCTGCGTGCTGCCTGCTTTGCAGGCGAAAATTCACCAGGCGGGCGTGGCTGACGTTACCGGACTGATGACCACGCTGTTTGGCGAGTCGGGCCGCATGGACACTCGCGGCACATTGCGTCAGCAAACTGCGTTGCAGCTGTTTATCCCGCTCGGCCACGCCGTGCTGAACTACTGGGAAAACAGCGATCCGGACGATCGTCAGGCGACGCTTGAAGCCACCTTTGGCGAGCTGTTACCAAAACGCCCGACGGATAACGTCATTAACTATGTCCAGCAGGCCGTGCAGCATGCACTGCCCGCTGACGCACCGGCGTTCGATCTGTTCAGCGTACCGATTCAGGTGGAGCTTGCTGCTTTGCAAGAAGCGCTGATGGCCGGGCAATTTACCCTCACCGCGCCGCTACAGGCGCTGTGCGAAGTCATCAGCCACTACTGCTGCGACGTTTTACTGGTCACCGGCCGTCCTGCCTGTTTGCCCGGCGTGCAGGCTTTATTGCGCCATCTCCAGCCGGTGCCGGTGAACCGTATCGTCTGGCTTGATAACTACCAGACCCACGAATGGTATCCGTTCAGCCAGCAGGGCCGCATTGGCAATCCAAAATCTACCGCCGCCGTCGGCGCTATGCTGTGCAGCCTGGCGATGGATTTACGCCTGCCCGGCTTTAACTTTAAGGCTGCTGATATTCAGGCCTATTCCACCGTGCGCTACCTCGGGATGCTCGACGGCAATAACGTGCTGAGCGAAGAAAACGTCTGGTATCGCGATATCGATCTCGATAATCCGAAAGCCACGCTGGATACCCGTCTGCACTTCCCGCTACGCGGCAATGCCTGCCTCGGTTTCCGACAGCTGGACAACGCCCGCTGGCCCGCCACGCCGCTTTATACGCTGGCGATTAACTCGGCATCCCTTGCGAAATCCATCGCGGGCGACGGCGTGCTGAACGTACGCCTGCAGCAAACGCGCGACGCCAATGCTTTCGTGTTAGCGGAAGCCTGGTTGCAGGACGGCAGCAAAGTGCCGCTCAACCAGCTAAGTTTTAAACTTAATACCCTCGCCGGCAGCTACAGCGGCGCAAGCCATTACTGGATTGACAGCGGGAGCGTCTATCAAAAATGAGTCAGCCAACCGTGAGTCAACAAAAAATCGTGCTGCATAATCTTGCGAACTGGATTCAGGATACCCGCGCTCATGCACCGTTGCTGGAAAACGAAGCCGATAGCCTGCTGGCGCGGTTATTGCCGTTGCAGCGCCGTCAGCATCAGCTTGATGCGCTGTCTGATCAACCGTTAACGCTGGGGTTATACGGGCGTTCCGCTGCCGGTAAACAGCATTTACTCAGCGCGCTGCTGGCGAATCATGCCGGGCGCATTGAGATTACGCTCGGTGAAAAAACGCTGGATTACCTGACGCATATTAATCCGGGTCATTCCGCTACTACGCTTGCCGTTCGTTTTACCGCTAAAGATACCCCGGTTAGCGAGAATTTCCCGCTGCTGCTGACTTTGTTTAGCGAAAGCGACGTGGCGCAGCGGATAATTCGCGAATATCACGCCCAGCCTGAACCACGTATCGCGCAATCCAGCGTGATTGCCGCACGCCTTGCCGAGCTGCAAACCCGACGCCAGGCACAGGTTATAGCGGGAATGTCCAGCCAGCAGGTCTCCGACATTGCGCGCTGTTATCATGCGCAGGTTCGTCGTCAGCACCATCTCGACGACGCGCTCTGGCAGCAGATGGCCGATCTGATCCCCTGGTTAACGCCAGCCGATCGCGTTTCGCTGTTGGCCATGCTGTGGGGAGATGACGCTGCTTTAACGGCTCAGTGGCAGCATCTGAGCGATACGCTGCATCATATTGGCGAAACGACCCGCTTCCTCGCGCCGGCCAGCTTGCTGGTTGACACCTTCCTGCTTCCTGCCGAAGGTTTTCTGATCCCGGCGACGCCCGATGAGCCGGAATTGCAGGCTGATGTGATGCTCTGCCCGCTGTTCAACGACGAGACGGGCTCGCCCGTTAGCCTGGCGCAGCAGGATTTGCTGGCGCTTTGCGCGGAAGTTTGCCTGACGTTAAGCAATACCCCCGCGTTCAGCAACGTGGATATCATCGATATTCCGCTGGCGCAAATCGATTACTACAGTGACCGTCTGGAGCCAGATACGCTGCTGGTCTGCAACGCCGCAACCGAGCGTGCAGAGGTAAAAACCGCCGGTAAACGCCTTGCCCGCTGGGTGGATAACACCCAAGGCGCCCAGGCTACTTTGCCAGGTTTGATCTGGACGATTACCCCATTCGATGCCCGTTTTACCCAGGGTGTGAGCGTGGACGATGGCGTGCAGCGTTTAATCGGCCAGGCGGGAAAACGCTGGGGAACGTTACAGGCGCTGGACAGCCGCAATATGCATCGCCTGCTGGAATGGCTAACCGATGCCATGAACAGCGAACGTCGCGTCCAACGCACCGCGTTGCTACAAAGCGCGCTTAAAGCGCAAACCCTTGAGATGTTCCAGCGGTTCAGTACCGCACACAATATCGCGCCCGACGCGGCTCGCCAGCGGGCCGAAGGTCTGGTTCGTGCCCTACAGGCAAACGCCGCGCTACACGGCGAACTGCTGGCAAATCTGGTGCCGGAGCGCCATGCCCTGCAGCAATGCTGGCAGCGCCACCATCAGCAGCTAACCAAAAAGCCGGCGGGCTTCCAGCTGGATATCGATCTGTTTGCCGACGATGCAGGTGAGGATCTGCCCGACGTTAATCCCGTAAGCTATGCGCTTGAAGTGCATCAGCTATGGGTTACGCATCTGCGAGGCCTTGCGCAAAGACCGGAGGTAGCACAGCTCTTTGGGCTGGATATTCCCCAGCTCCATGCGCTTTGCGATCTGCTGATTGTCGCCAGCTATCGTCTGAATTTACCGGCCTTGCTTAATGCGTCGCTGCAATCCGGCGACGGGAGTATGGCCCAGGAAATCACCTGCGCCAGCAACGTATTAGGCGATTTCGTCAACTGGCTCGGCTACGCCAGCGTGCCGCAGTCCGCTCGCCCGGCCAGCCGCGTTAACAAAGGTGCAACGGTATTTGCCCCAGCAGCTCAGGCACAAGCGTCTAAGCGCCTGACTAAGCTGAGTGAAACGCCTGCTCGCGGCAATGCAAGCTACGTTTACGACTGGCTGGTGGCGTTATATGCCCGCGCGATTGAGAACATCGGCTATCGCCATCCGCATGATATTAGCGACCTGCATCGGGAGAAGCTGCGCAAGCTGTTGGGCGCTGACCAGGCCGAAATTTAACCGAAGCACAATTGCCCGGCGGTATCTTTTGCACCCTATGTTCCTCGGGGTAGGCGAAATGATATTCGCCGGTAGCTAGCCGGGCGAATGTGAGCAAATTCCTCGCTCACGGCGTGCAGGCCTGTACCTTGATGGGTCTTGTAATCTCTGATTTTAAAAGCATGGTTTAGAAACTCGTATTCAGCTTTCCATAATGGAATAACACTCCAGCTTAAAGCGCTCCCTGTTTTCATCAAGAGAAACGGACTTTACCGCCCATGGAGCTGACATGTTGAGGATATGAACGGGACTTTTTCGTCCATAACGATTAAATACACCATAACATGCTTTCAGTCATTATTCTAAGGGAAGACGGTTCGGGGTAAGCACATTGCCTGATCCCATGAAGATTCAGAACCATTGACTCTTATATTCCCATGAAAAACTGACAAAATATCGTCTCCATTTTTATTTGTGATACGGTAATAACACTTTTCTAACGAACTGTTTCCTTCAACAATAAAATTATTTTTGTACCCTGGTGCCGCCAGTTCTCGAAGCTGAAAAAACAGGTCATCCACTTCCTGTTTGGATATGTCCGGGTGAGGATGGCAAAGCTTAAAAAGGCAATCTATTGCCTGATTATGATGATTATTAAAGAAAAAATCTTTAATTTTTTCCCATAAGCTCAGTGTCGGGCAAGTATCAGACAAATGTATCTTATGTATTGTCTGACTACTGATGCAAGCTGGTAAAAAACTTGAACCAACATAAAGAGACATAAACTAACTCCACTTAATAATTTAATGGTTATTAAACTCTTTTTCTATAACTTCATGAATGGGGTGAAAGATTGAGTTCCGGATAGTTATTGCCAGCGACCATGGTCGAGGAAGAGCCGTCTTGATACACCAGAGGGCATAGCTGCATGGCGGAAAGCGCCAGGGCAGGATTTTTCCACTCACAAAATCCGTTATGGCCTACAAGTTCAGTAAAGATACTTCGCCAGTAAGCGTTTAACACCTTAAAAAAGTGACGCGACGGAGCCGCTCTTCGCCAATGATAAAGTCTGAATAAACCAGTGAGTAAAGTTTAACTAACCGGTTAAGTGATGCTTCGGTTGTTATTACCAAACACGGATCAGCGTGAGAGGATAAACGCTATAACCAAACCGACAACTAAAATGGCACAGTAGAAGAAGACATTGCCGGAATATTCAGACAGGGCATTAAGATGTTCCTTGCCCTCTTTATTTAATTTCTGCACGGCATCTTTTTCATTATCCGCTGCTATTATATAGGGATATTTAGCAAACCCCTTGCTTTTCAGTTCGCTGGTAAGCGCGCGTGTTACCCGATCCGCTATGATCACTTTTGATTTTTTGTCTTTAATAAAAACGATGTAGTTATTCATACCTTGTCCCTCATAAATACTACCCCTCAATCCAGAACGTCCTTACTCATCAGATGCTATCATATTTTAAATATTAAAGAATATTGTGTGCATTGCAGTCAGTTAGCTGGCAGACAAGTTTTAATAAAGCGGCACAAGCAGTGTTTACTCTCATCGGTTAATGCCTGTACATGGCTTGCTAAATCCTGTTCAAGAATAGTTAATAATTCTTTATGGTACTATACATCCTGTCTAAAGAATAATCACACTAAAGAAGGGAAATCAAACTTTTATTTCGTGACCAGTGTAGCAGAATATAGATTTTATGTTTTTAAGTGACTCACGCCTTAGCGTATAAAATAAAAGTGCGCACATAATCGAGCTTAAAAATATTAATGGAACAGGTAATAGATATAAGAAAAATAGATTATGAAAGAGATTTTAAGCAGTCAGTTTAATGAGGTCTATGGTGGTTGGGCTGATAAGGATGGAAGTGGTCACCGGTCAGCAGAAAATGGCGGTTCTCGTTCCGGTGGCAATAGTGGCAATGATAGGGGCAGTCCGTCTCTTTTGGATAGAACTGTTTCAGCATATCATAACAACCCTTATGGTAGCGGTTCTATTGCAAGTGGTATCTGGGGTGGCTCTATGGGTTCAGGAAGCGGTAGTTACAGTGGGAATGGACCTGGGTCGAGGGGAAGAGAGTTGGGTGGTAAAAACCACTAATGATGCTGAAGAGAGCACAGACTATCAGTCTGTGCTTTTTCGTGATCCTGCTGAATTAACAGTGTTGCTTAAGAGTTTCATCTTTCAGGGCCGGGTCAGTTAGCCTAAATGCATACGTTATGCCCGTTAGTCAGTTATATAATAAAATGGTAGTGCAAATTTTTGAACAATGGTTACGACCTGAAATTACGTGCTGGCACCACAGTATAAACTGACCTGCGTTGTGAAATAATAGCATTATGTTTAGGGCGATGGCGCTCAGAATGTAAATTTAATATTTCTGACCAACATCACCCTTAATAATTATTCGCTTAAACCACGATTTTTCAGCATCGGTTCGCTGTAAGGATCGTGGCCGCGCCAGTCACGATAAAGCTGAGCCAGATCGCTGCTGTTTCCGCGTGATAAAATCGCTTCACGGAATTTCTGCCCGTTTTGCGACGTTAACCCGCCCTGCTCCACAAACCACTGGTAGCCGTCGTCAGCCAGCATTTGCGTCCAGATGTAGGCGTAGTAACCTGCCGCATAGCCGCCGCCGAAAATATGCGCGAAGTAACTGCTGCGGTAACGAGGGGGCACCTGCGGTAGATTAATCTTCTCTTTTTCCAGCGCGTTAGTTTCGAATTGCACCACATCGACCACGTCCGCTCCCGGCGCAAGGCTGTGCCAGTTCATATCCAGCAATGCTGCGGCGAGCAGCTCCGTCATGTCATAGCCTTTATTAAACTGGGCTGCCGTGAAAAGTTTTTCACGCAGTTGCTCAGGCATGGGTTCGCCCGTCTGGTAGTGGCGGGCATAGTTGGCGAAGACTTCTGGCTGGCGCGCCCAGTGTTCATTGATTTGCGACGGGAACTCAACAAAATCGCGCGGCGTGTTGGTGCCGGAAAGCGTGGCGTAACGCTGCGTGGCAAACAGGCCGTGTAGCGTATGGCCAAATTCATGGAACAGCGTCACCACGTCATCCCACGAAATCAGCGCCGGTTCACCGGCCGCCGGTTTTACATAGTTGCAGACGTTGTAAATAACGGGATCGTTTGCAAACAGGGTCGATTGCTCGACAAAATTCCCCATCCATGCGCCGCCGCCTTTGCTGTCGCGGGCAAAATAGTCGCCGTAGAACAGCGCCATGCCGCGCCCGTCTTGATCGAAAATTTCCCATACGCGCACGTCGGGATGGTAAGTCGGGATATCAAACCGCTCGGCAAAACTCAGGCCAAACAGCTTGCTTGCCGTCCAGAACATACCGTTATCCAGCACGCTGTTGAGTTCAAAGTAAGGCTTGATCTGCGCTTCGTCGAGATCATATTTTGCACGCCGAACCTGCTCGGCGTAAAATGCCCAGTCCCAGGCTTTTACCTCAAATCCGCCCTTCTGCTCGTCGATAATCTGCTGGGTATCGCCCAGTTCGCGTTGCGCGCGGGCCGTTGCCGCAGGCACGATGTTGCGCATAAAAGTAAGGGCGGCGTCCGGCGTTTTCGCCATCTGATCGGCAATTTTCCAGGCCGCGTAATTTTCAAAGCCCAGCAGCTGCGCCTGTTCCGCACGCAAAACCGCAAGCCTTGCGACAATAGCGCGAGTATCGTTGCTATCGTTTTTCTGCGTGCGCTCCCAGCCTGCGTTAAACAAATCTTCACGCGTTTGACGGTCGGTTAGTGATTGCAGCGCGGGTTGCTGCGTGAAGTTCAGCAGTGGAATCAACCAGCGATCGGCAAAGCCTTTATCCACTGCGGCCTGTTTAGCCGCGGCGATTTCGCTGCTGCTTAAGCCCTCAAGCTGATGCGCATGATCCAGCACCAGTCCGGCCGCTTTACCCGCCGCGTGCAGGCGATGATTAAACTGGCTGCTTAACTGCGCCGCTTCTTTATTAAGCTGCTTCAGGCGAGTTTTTTGTTCGTTATTTAAGGTGGCCCCCGCCAGCTTGAACTGCTGCCAGATAACCTCCACCAGGCGCAGGGATTCGGCATCCAGATCCAGCGTGTTGCGCTGCTGATATACCGTGTCGATACGTGCAAAAAGCGCTTCGTTCAGGCGGATCTCATCGGCAAGTTCTGCCAGTTCGCTGGCAAACTCTTCATCAAGCTGTTGCAGATAATCGTTGGTATGCGCCGCCGTCATAGCAAAAAAGACGCTGGTGACGCGGGAGAGCATTTGCCCGGTTTGCTCCAGCGCGAGGAAAGTATTTTCAAAGCCTGGCGCGTCGAGATTCTGCGTGATAAGCGCCACTTCGCCGAGTTTGCGACGCTTTGCTTCATCAAACGCCGGGCGATAATGGTCGTCGTTGATTTGATCGAAACGCGGAGCCTGGTACGGCAATAAACTGACGTGGTAAAACGGATTGTCTGACAACATCCTGTGCTCCTGAAATAAGGTCAACAAGAAGGGAAAAGTCCCCTGACGAATCGTGATTTATTGATTGTAGGGCGGATAAGCGGGAGCGTCATCTTCTGATATGGGACAGCGCTCTGTGCGACTCTTACAACTTCAGTTATCGTAAGCCCTTCCCGGCATGCTAAGGTATTACGACGTAAAAGCGTTGAGGAACAGTGACATGATTATTATGGTAACCGGTGCCACCGCTGGCTTTGGCGAAAGCATCACCCGTCGTTTTGTACAGCATGGTCATAAAGTGATTGCAACCGGCCGTCGCCAGGAGCGTCTGCTGGAGCTGAAAAAGGAGCTGGGTGACAGCATCCTGACGCTACAGCTCGATGTGCGTAACCGCGCCGCCATCGAACAGGCAATGGAGCAGCTTCCTGCCGAATGGCGTGATATTGATATCCTGGTGAATAACGCAGGTCTGGCGCTGGGCATGGAGCCGGCGCATAAGGCCGATCCCGACGACTGGGAAACGATGATCGACACCAATAATAAAGGCCTGGTATATATGACCCGCGCCGTTCTGCCGGGCATGGTGGAACGCAACCGTGGGCATATTATCAATATCGGCTCTACCGCCGGAAGCTGGCCGTATGCCGGTGGCAACGTTTATGGCGCAACCAAGGCGTTTGTACGCCAGTTCAGCCTGAATCTGCGCACCGACCTGCATAAAACGGCCGTTCGCGTGACCGATATCGAACCGGGTCTGGTAGGCGGCACCGAGTTTTCTAACGTGCGCTTTAAAGGCGACGACGGCAAAGCGGATAAAACCTACGAAAATGCCAACGCGCTGACGCCGGAAGATATAACGGAAGCCGTCTGGTGGGTGGCGACGTTGCCAAAACACGTCAATATCAACACGCTTGAAATGATGCCGGTGAGCCAGACCTTTGCCGGGCTTAGCGTATACCGCGAAGAATAACGCCCTTTCCCTGCCCGGCGGGCTGTCCGGGTATGGGAGATTTCGCAAATAAGTGTTAAATTTGCATAGGTTTTCTAAATAAGAAATAAAGTCATGCCTTCATCTTCGGTTCTCAATCCTGGGCTGCCCGTTAACCAGCAAATTTATCGTATTCTGCGCCGCGACATCGTCCGCTGTTTAATTCCGCCCGGCACCCCGCTTTCTGAAAAAGAAGTTTCCGTTCGTTTTGACGTTTCCCGTCAGCCCGTGCGGGAAGCTTTTATTAAGCTTGCGGAAACGGGGCTGGTACAGATTCGTCCCCAGCGCGGCACGTACGTGAATAAGATTTCCGTCAATCATGTGAAGAATGGCTGTTTTCTTCGCGAGGCTATTGAACGCGCCGTGGTAAAGCGGGCCGCAAGCATGGCGACAGAAAGCCACCTGTATATGCTTGAGCAGCTCTTAAATCAGCAGCGCGTTGCCATTGAACGTAACCAACTGGACGATTTTTTCCAGCTCGATGATGAGTTTCATGAGCAACTGGCGCTGGTGGCCGATTGCCGCCTGGCCTGGGATACCATTGAAAACATCAAAGCGACGATGGACCGCGTGCGCTATATGAGTCTCGATCATGTTTCCCCGCCGGAAATGCTGCTGGCGCAGCACTACGCTATTTTTGAAGCGCTCAGGAAACACGATGAAGATGCTGTGGATCAGGCCATGCACCGCCATCTGCATGAGATTAGCCAGTCAATTCTGTTGATCCGCCAGGAAAACAGCGACTGGTTTAGCGAAGAGTAAAGCAGGCTCGCCCATGCTGGCGATTTCAGCGTGGGCCTGATTATTTTCTCATCCACTGCCCGTTGATGCCGCGCACGTACTCGCCCGGCTGCGCACGCGTTACCAGCTTTTGCCCGGCAAGCTTCGCGACTTCATCCACGGAAATATTATTGCTGTCGGCCAGTTGCTGATAACGCGACGCCCTTGCCTCGTTGATGCTTTTCACCAGCGCCAGCGTTTCTTTATCCTGCCTGACGGGCGCGATGTAGCCGCTCAGCGTTTCCCCTACCCGCCCCTGCTGACGAGCCTCGTTCAGCGTTATGGCCCACAGCGGCTGGCTGAACATCAGGATGCAAATCAGCGCGCCTTTGATTACGGTTTTCATTAGTCACCCCTCATCAGAACAGGTCGCTGCGGCTTTTAAGCAGATTTTCCACATCCTTATCCACCTTGATATGAATTTCATGCTCGATTTTCACGTTCATGTTGATGGTGATGGGTTCTTTCGGCGCGGCAACTTCAATGCGCGGCGTACAGCCCGAAAGCACCAGCGTTCCGGCCGCCAGTCCTGCGGCGATAAATATTTTCATTGTCTTTCCTCACATGCTTTGCCGGATGTCTGACAGCGCGCCTCCGGCAGTGCGGCGTGTTGTTCCAGCCAGGCCTGTAAATTATCGCCAAAGCGTAAACTCCGCCACAGCGTAAAAAGGTTTTCCTGATGGGTATAGTTGAGATTAACGGTGTTTTTCTTGCCCTCCACGTGGCTTATCCCCGTTACGCTGGCGCTCATTGTCATCACGCCCAGATTATCTAAGTTAATTTTCGTCCACGAATGCGCGATCTCCATGTAGCGCAGCCAGTTTATGGCCGCGCCCGCCGCCATATTATTGGCAACGATGGCGTCGGCCATATCTTTATCCATGCGAAACGTCAGCGGACCCGGGTTGGTGAGCCAGCCATCTTTGATAATCCATTGCGGATGGTTAAGCCACAGCGGCAGCGCGCCGGTAACGCGCCCGGACATCGTAAACTGTTTGGGATTGATTGCCGTGATTAACTCACTCGAAGAAATATTCTGTAGCCGAAGCAACGCGGCGTCCCGCTGCGGCATACGGAGCTGCTGCATGAGAATTTTGCCGCCCAGTATATCAACGCTCACGTTGCTTAGCGCCAGAGGCCGCGTGTCGCTCCACGGATACCAGCCTTCAAGGTCGGCGGTAACGTTTTGCGCGCTCACCTGGTTTTTTACTTCTCCGATACGTAACGTAACCGGGCCATGCGTTCCCAGGTGCCAGGTCGACTCGCTAAAGCGGAACGGCAGAACAAAATCGACGCCGTTGATCTGGTTATCCGGCAGCCATGCGCTCCCACCCTTCACTACGCCGTGCCCGCCGGCTTCGAAGCCTTGCCCGCTCGCGGCGGAAAAAGCGATTTGTGCATAAAGATTGCCGCCTTTCAGATCCATCTTCCAGTCCGGCGGGATCAGCGGCTGGAAAACGGTTAACGTCTGTTCCGGCCACCAGGCGTTACCGCGCAGACGTTCGCCATCCCAGCGGCCCGTCACGCGCACCGGGCCAATCTTACCGGCATGGAGATCGCCCTTAAACTGAAACGAAGAGGGATCTTCGCCGTTAACGCTAAATTTCAGCGTGGAGGCAGGCAAGGTGCTGCCGCCGGTAAACGTCGTGCTACCGGCATCCAGCGACAGGGCGCCGGTAAAGGAGGAACGACCTTCTGCGCGCTGCCAGTGAATGGGTTTTTCCAGCACCAGACGCGGCTTGTCCATCAGCATCGAGCCGTACTGGAGCTTGTCGAACCCCGTCGAAAGCGCGGTCAGTTCAATAACGTTGTCGCGCCACTCGCCTTTGCCGCTCACATCCCAGCGAGCGTTCATCGGTGTGAACGCTCCGTTGCCCCAATAACGCCACTGCCACCGTCCGGCATCGGGGAGGAAATTGTCGGCTTTGCCATCAAGGTGTAAGACAACGTTGCCCATTTTATTTTCGTGAGCGCGGATAATGGCCTGTAAACGCCCGTCTACACCCTGCTGCGTGAGGCGCACGCCAGCCAGCGGCCAGCGGATTTCGTCGATATCCAGCGAATCAATTGCCCGGCCACGGGAGCGCAGCAGCGCGCCTGGCCTGAACAGCAGCTGCGGATCGGTCAGGACGCCGCTTAACTCGCCGGGCAGTACCGCATAGAAAACGAGCGCATCCTGTTTAGCTTCGCCCGTTAGCTGTAGCGGCAAAGCGCTGTTTGTCATGCTCAGTTTGCCCGGCCCGATGTTCAGCACCGCGTTGCCCTTGCCGGCGCGGCCCTGGGTTACCACATTCATGCGTCCGCTAAACGTGGCGTTTTCCAGCCCCTGCTGCCAGTCGTCCACGCGCAGGGCGATGCCGCCACGCAACGGCAATCCTTGATAAGGCCAGTACCAATGTCCGCCGTTGATTTCGAAGATCTTCTGGCTGATGGTCCAGGGCAACGAAACCAGCGGTTCGTCACCATCTGATTTGCGCAGCGTTAAAGCGCCCTCGTCTTCATACCAGTCAAGCACTGCGTTAACAGGCGCAGGATCCTGTGGAATGCGCAGCGCGGTGGTGATGCGTCCCTGCTCCGGCAAACCGTTCGGCACCAGCGCAAGCGTGATTGTGCCGACCAGCTCAATCGGATCCATGCCTTCGAACGCGCTGATTTTAAGTTGCTGTAGCTCAAGCTTCTGGCCTTGCAGATTTGCATCAAGGGTTAATAGCGGACCGGCGTAATGCACCTCTTGCCGGGCTGGCGTCAGCGAGACACGCAACCCACCGGCAAACCGTTGCCACGGCGTGACGTTCACTTTATCAATAGTCAGCAGCGTATAGGGCAGCATGGACTGCCATTGGGCAAGCGTGCGCGGCGCGGCTGGGCTGGAATTATCGGCAGGTATTTTACTGATGCAGTCAGGATTAAGGGTGAGTTCATTCACATGCAGCCGCCAGCGGCTCGGATGACTTAGCCTGGCGTTTTTCAGGTTTGCCAGTTCGCACTCCCCGGCCAGATAGCGAAGATCGGGAATAATAATCGCCCCGCGGCTCAGGCGCGGGCTGGCCTCCATGGCAATTCGCGTGCCCTGCGGAAGCCAGATGCCGGCAAGCGTCGGCAGCCAGTTGGCGATGGTCAACAGCAGCGTCAGCGGGAGCAAGATAAGTATCAGCGCGAGGGCAATAATAGCTTTATATTTACCCTTCATGGGCGGTTAATATCCTGATTCAGCGACAATTTATGCCGAAATATGCAATGATTCTGTCATGATTCGGGCCGGGCGTGAAGTCAACGCCATCGACTAAGCTTAGATGAGCGATAACCGGCGGGCCTCTCGCGCTTATCAAAACTTATTTTTAATAATGGTAAGAAAATTTTAAGCATGGTAATTTTACGTTAAATTATTCTGGAGAAAAGTCTTATGAAACTGGCGGTGTATAGCACAAAACAGTACGACAAAAAGTATCTGGAGAATGTTAACCAGAAATATGGCTTTGATATTGAATTTTATGACTTCCTGTTAACGGAAAAAACCGCCAAAACCGCCCATGACTGCGATGGCGTATGTATTTTCGTTAATGACGATGGCAGCCGTCCGGTGCTCGAAGAGCTGAAAAAACTGGGCGTGAAGTTTATTGCCCTGCGCTGTGCGGGCTTTAACAACGTGGATATAGAGGCGGCGAAAGAGCTGGACCTGCCCGTTGTGCGCGTGCCGGCCTATTCTCCGGAAGCGGTAGCCGAGCATGCCATCGGTATGATGATGTGTCTGAATCGTCGCATACACCGGGCCTATCAGCGCACCCGTGATGCTAACTTCTCGCTTGAAGGGTTAACGGGTTTTACCATGTTCGGTAAAACCGCAGGCGTCATCGGCACCGGTAAAATTGGCCTTGCGGCGCTGCGTATCCTGAAAGGGTTTGGTATGCGCCTGCTGGCGTTTGATCCTTACCCAAGCGCGGCGGCGCTGGATATGGGCGTAGAATATGTCGATCTGCCGACGCTCTTCTCGCAGGCCGACGTTATTTCCCTGCACTGCCCGCTGACGCCGGAAAATTACCATTTGCTCAACCGCACCGCCTTTAGCCAGATGAAAGACGGCGTGACGATCGTGAATACCAGCCGCGGCGGCTTAATCGATTCTCAGGCCGCTATCGAAGCGCTGAAGACGCAGAAAATTGGCGCGCTGGGCATGGACGTGTACGAGAACGAACGCGATCTGTTCTTTGAAGATAAATCTAACGACGTCATTCAGGATGACGTATTTCGTCGCCTTTCCGCCTGCCACAACGTGCTGTTTACCGGACACCAGGCGTTCCTGACGGCCGAAGCATTGACCAGTATTTCCGAAACGACGCTTGAAAATTTGCGCCAGCTTGAAAGCGGCGAACCTTGTGCTAATCAGGTCAATTAATGCTTACGGCGGATAGCGCTTAGCTTGTAAGGTTATCCTTACCGCAGCCTGATGTACTTTTTGCCAAAGTGGCGACAACGCATTGATGTAATAAATAACTTAGGGAGAAGGAATGAAAAAATTAGCTTCGCTGATGCTGGCAGCAACGGTTCTGGCTGGTTGCGCGCAATCCGCTGCTACGGGAACCGTTACCGCACAAGATTTGCAGCATCATCGCTATATTTTACAAAGCGTGGACGGTAAGCCCCTGGAAGGGATCAGGCGTATGCCGGAGCTGAGCTTCGGGGAAAATATGCATATCGCCGGCAGCATGTGTAACCGCTTTATGGGCCAGGCAACGCTTGCCGACAATATCCTGAAGGCGAAAGGCCTGGGAATGACCATGATGCTGTGTGCTGAACCGCAGCTTAACGAGCTCGATCGCACGATCAACGATATGCTGACCGCAGGCGCGAAGGTTGAGCTGGCACAGCAGCAGTTAACGCTGAAAACCAGCCAGCATACGTTAGTGTATAAACTGGCCGATCTGGGCAACTGATTCCGTTAGAAGGTTCCGCAGGATCCGGCGGCAAGCGCGTTTTCACTGCAGCGTTTGCCGTTGGGCATAGCACACATCCCGACTGCCGACCCGTCAAGCTGACGAGCAACGCTCAGCGTTCCACCAATCATGGCGCAGCTCGCCTGTCCCTGATTTGACATAGCAGCTCTCATTCCCGGCTGGACATGCGCGGCAGTGGCTTGTTGAGGTGGTTCATTATTACTGCATGCCGATAAAAGCGTTGTCGATAACAACAAAGCGGCACACCCGGCTAAAAACGCAGCGCGCATTACTCTTCTCCCCCTGAACGTTGCAAACCCCAGGAATCATAAGCGCCATCTCCGCGCTACGTCGAGAGCCGCGAGCAAGAAAAAGTGTTTGTTTTTGCGAAATGGATCACTGTTTGGCATAAAACTTCAGATAATTCCCACCAGCCACCCTGCGCGCGGGCAACGGCGAGCACACAAAAGCGAAAATCGCGCTTTCTGGCCTTTGCTAAACTTAAAGCATTATTCAGGGCCGCCGCCGTAATGCGAGCCTTTTATTTTAGCGCTTTGTAAGGGTCAATTATGATCACTATCGACGGCAATGGTGCGGTCGCCTCCGTGGCGTTTCGCGCCAGTGAAGTTATTGCCATCTACCCGATAACACCGAGTTCAACCATGGCCGAGCAGGCGGATGCCTGGTCCGGCGATGGCCGCAAGAACGTCTGGGGCGATACGCCTCGCGTGGTAGAAATGCAGTCGGAAGCCGGGGCAATCGCCACCGTGCACGGCGCGCTGCAAACCGGCGCCCTTTCCACTTCATTTACCTCATCGCAGGGTTTGCTGCTGATGATCCCCACGCTCTACAAGCTGGCCGGGCAGCTAACGCCGTTTGTTCTGCACGTGGCCGCCCGCACCGTGGCTACACACGCGCTCTCTATTTTTGGCGACCACTCGGACGTGATGGCCATTCGCCAGACCGGCTGCGCCATGCTTTGCGCCAGCAGCGTTCAGGAAGCACAAGACTTCGCGCTGATTTCGCATATCGCAACCTTAAAGAGCCGCGTGCCGTTTATTCACTTCTTCGACGGTTTCCGCACTTCACACGAAATCAATAAAATTGTCCCGCTGGCGGACAGCACTATTCTTGAATTGCTCCCGCAAAAAGAAATCGATGAACATCGTGCCCGCGCGCTGAACCCTGAACATCCCGTTATTCGCGGCACGTCTGCCAACCCGGATACTTATTTCCAGTCCCGCGAAGCAACAAACCCGTGGTACAACGCGGTTTACGAACATGTCGAACAGGCGATGGACAGTTTTGCGAAAGTCACCGGCCGCCGGTATCGTCCATTTGAATATTATGGTCATCCACAGGCCGAGCGCGTGATTATCCTGATGGGTTCCGCCATCGGCACCTGCGAAGAAGTTGTCGATGAGCTGCTGACCCGCGGCGAAAAAGTTGGCGTATTGAAAGTCCGCCTGTTCCGCCCTTTCTCTGCCGATCGTCTGCTGGAATCCTTGCCGGTAAGCGCGCGTCACATTGCCGTGCTGGACAGAACCAAAGAGCCGGGCGCGCTGGCGGAACCGCTGTATCTGGACGTGATGACCACGCTTGCCGAAGCCTTTAACCGCGGCGATCGTGAAACGCTGCCGCGCGTCATCGGCGGGCGTTATGGACTTTCGTCCAAAGAGTTTGGGCCGGATTGCGTGCTGGCGGTATTTAACGAATTAAAAGAGACGAAGCCGCGCCCGCGCTTTACCGTCGGTATTTACGACGACGTAACCAACCTGTCATTGCCGTTGCCGGAAAACACCCTGCCATCCCGCGCTAAGCTCGAAGCGCTGTTTTATGGTCTGGGCAGCGACGGCAGCGTTTCGGCGACCAAAAACAACATCAAAATCATCGGCAACTCTACGCCATTCTTTATCCAGGGCTATTTCGTCTATGACTCGAAAAAGGCGGGCGGCCTGACGGTTTCTCACCTGCGCGTCAGCGAGCATCCAATTAACTCCACTTATCTTATCGACCGCGCTGATTTCGTTGGCTGTCACCAGCTACAGTTTATCGACAAATATCAGATGGCTGAACGCCTGAAGCCGGGCGGCATTTTCCTGCTTAACACGCCGTACGGTGCGGATGAAGTCTGGCACCGCCTGCCGCAGGAGGTTCAGGCGGTACTTCATCAGAAGAAAGCGCGTTTCTTTGTGGTTAACGCGGCGAAAATTGCCCGTGAATGTCAGCTTGGCGCGCGTATCAACACCGTTATGCAAATGGCCTTCTTCCATCTCACCAACATTCTGCCAGGCGACAGCGCGCTGGCTGAATTGCAGGGTGCGATTGCCAAAAGCTACAGCAGCAAAGGCCAGGAGCTGGTTGAACGGAACTGGCAGGCGCTGGCAATGTCCCGCGAAATGCTGGCGGAAGTTGCGCTGCAACCGGTAAACGAAAGCAGCCCGCTGCGGCCGCCGGTGGTGTCCGATGCCGCGCCAGATTTTGTAAAAACCGTTACCGCCGCCATGCTTGCAGGTCTTGGCGATGCGCTGCCGGTTTCCGCGCTGCCGCCGGACGGCACCTGGCCGCTGGGCACCACGCGGTGGGAAAAACGTAATATCGCCGAAGAGATCCCCATCTGGAAGCCGGAGATTTGTACCCAATGTAACCACTGCGTGGCAGCCTGCCCGCACTCGGCGATTCGCGCCAAAGTGGTGCAGCCGGAGGTTATGGACGCCGCGCCTGCCGCTCTGCAATCGCTGGATGTGAAATCCCGCGACATGCGCGGCCAGAAATATGTGCTGCAGGTGGCGCCGGAAGACTGCACCGGCTGTAACCTGTGCGTTGAAGTCTGCCCGGCGAAAGATCGCCAGAACCCGGAAATCAAGGCCATCAATATGATGTCGCGCCTTGAGCACGTTGAAGTTGAGAAAGAGAACTATGATTACTTTCTTAAGATGCCGGAAATGGATCGCGCCAGCCTGGAACGCATCGATATTCGTACTTCCCAACTGCTGACGCCGCTGTTTGAATATTCCGGCGCCTGCTCTGGCTGCGGTGAAACGCCTTACATTAAGCTGTTAACCCAGTTGTATGGCGATCGCCTGTTAATCGCCAACGCTACGGGTTGTTCATCGATTTACGGCGGCAACCTGCCTTCCACACCGTACACTACCGACGCCAACGGGCGCGGCCCGGCATGGGCGAACTCGCTGTTTGAAGATAACGCCGAGTTTGGCCTGGGCTTCCGTTTGACGGTTGACCAGCACCGCGTACGCGTGATGCGCCTGCTGGAAAAATTTGCCGACCGGTTGCCGGCGGAGCTTAACGCGCAGCTGCACGCCGAAGCCACGCCGGAAGTTCGCCGCGAGCAGATTGCCGCGCTGCGTCAGCATCTGGCGAACGTGGACGACGCCGATGCCCGTCAGCTATTGACCGATGCAGATGCGCTGGTAGAAAAATCTATCTGGCTCATCGGCGGCGACGGCTGGGCCTACGATATCGGCTTTGGCGGCCTCGATCACGTGCTGAGCCTGACAGAAAACGTTAATATCCTGGTGCTGGATACGCAGTGTTATTCCAACACCGGCGGCCAGGCTTCCAAAGCTACCCCACTCGGCGCGGTGACCAAGTTTGGCGAGCACGGCAAGCGCAAGGCACGTAAAGATCTTGGGGTGAGCATGATGCTGTACGGGCATGTTTATGTGGCGCAGATTTCCCTTGGCGCGCAGCTGAACCAGACGGTGAAAGCGATTCAGGAAGCGGAGGCTTATCCGGGGCCGTCGCTAATCATCGCCTACAGCCCTTGCGAAGAGCACGGTTACGATCTGGCGCTGAGCCACGATCAGATGCGCCAGCTCACCGCAACCGGTTTTTGGCCGCTGTACCGCTTTGACCCGCGCCGTGCGGATGAAGGCAAACTGCCGCTGGCGCTGGATTCCCGTCCGCCGTCGGATGCGCTGGCCGATACGCTGATAAAAGAGCAGCGCTTCCGTCGCCTGAACTCGCAGCAGCCGGAGGTGGCTGAGCAGCTGTGGAAAGACGCCGCCGAAGATCTGCAAAAACGCTACGATTTCCTGGCGCAGATGGCGGGTAAAGCGGAGAAAGCAGCCAGCGAATAATTTCCCCTCACCCTGACCCTCTCCCCTTTGGGGAGAGGGAAACGTTCGAGAAAGTCTTTCCCTGGAGGAGAGAACCGATCGAGATTATCCCCAGCCCGTTCTACACGACTTGCCCTTCCTCCTTCCAGAGAAGGCCGTCCTTTTTGCTACTCCCATAACATATTCCCAACGTAGCCGTTGCGAAGAATATATTCGTGCGCATCATGTCGCCTTGCCTTCCTTAATAGAGCAGAACGATGATTGCCGTTGCTTTAGTTGATGACCACGTTGTGGTGCGTTCCGGTTTTGCCCAGCTTTTGAGCCTCGAAACCGATATTCACATTGCCGGACAGTTCAGCACCGCCGCCGAGGCATGGCCTGCGCTTATCAAATCTCCCCCGGATGTCGCCGTGCTCGACGTAGCCATGCCTGACGAAAACGGGCTGAGCCTGCTTAAACGCCTGCGCCAGCAGCATCCTGGCTTTCGCGCCATTATTCTGAGCATTTACGATACTACCGCCTTTGTTCAAAGCGCGCTGGATGCCGGTGCCAGCGGCTATCTCACCAAGCGATGCGGCCCCGAAGAGCTGGTACAGGCCGTGCGTACCGTTGGCATGGGCGGGCATTATTTATGTGCCGACGCGCTGCGGGCGTTGCGCCATGCAGGGCAACCCGCAAAAGCGCTTGCAGGCTTAACCCCTCGCGAGCACGAAATTTTTGATCTTCTCGTGCAGGGTGAAAGCGTGAAACATATCGCAGACATGCTCAGGCTAAGTCATAAAACGGTGCACGTGCACCGGGCCAATATCCTCGGCAAGCTGCAATGTGAAAGCACTATCGAGCTGGTGCATTTTGCCCTCGACCATCAGTTGCTGACCGGGCACTAAATGAGACGTTCCTGGCGTTACCTGCTGTTGTCGCTGTTTATCGTCTTTGCCTGGGGGCTTGGCTGGCTGGCGCTGTGGACCATTAGCTTCTATCTCACCAGCAACGGCCAGCAGGCCACCTTACTTTTGCCGCAGGGCGTGTACCTCGCGCTGCTGATCCTGCTGCATCGTCGTTACTGGCCTGCCCTGTTTGTCTCGGTTATCGGGCTGCTGGGCTGGCTGTGGCAGCAACAGTTAATGACCGAACCGGTAATGCTGCTTTCCCCACTTATCAGCGCGATCCCGGCGCTATACGTGCAGCGTTACTGGCATCGCTTCATGCTCTACTGGCAGCGGCTTTCTTTGTTGATGGCGGCGATTACCGCCGATGCTCTGCTGCATACGCTGGCGCTTAGCCCCTTCCTGGCAAGCTCGTCGTCGCAAATCTTGCTGGCCGCGTTTACCGGCGGAATCTTGCTGACGCCCTTCGTGTACCTGATTTACGAATACCTGAGCCAGCAGCATCAGGAAAGCCTGCTGGCGCAGGAAACGCCAAATCCGCCGCTGCGTACTTCGCTGCTTATCTGGTGTAGCCTGTTTTTTATTATTGGCGTTGGCGCGCAGATGGTTTTGTCGCCGGAAATTGAGCGCCTGCTGCTGATCGTGGTATTTCTGCCAAACGTGGTGATGGCCTATAAGTTTGGCTGGCAAGGCGGCGTGCTGGCGGCGCTGCCTGGCAGCATAATGATCACTATCGCCCGACAAATTGGCACCGGCTTTAACGGATTGATGGAGATGGAGCTGTTTTTGTCGACCCAGGCGCTGCTCGGTATCGGCCTGGGGATTGCCATCAGCCGTCAGCAGCATCTGGCAAACAATCTTCATCGTTACCGCCAGCGGCTGGAAAGCGAGCTACAGGCCCGGCGTGAGCTAATGGAAAAGCTGGTGCATGCCGAAGAAGACACGCGCAAGGATCTCGCCCGCGAGCTGCATGACGAGATTGGCCAGAACATTACCGCGATACAGATCCAGTCGATGCTGGTGAAGCGTACCGCCAACGGCGATGCGGCAACGCTTGCCGCCGAACAGATAAACCAGCTTGCCCAGCGTATTCATCACTCCACCCGCCAACTGCTGCGTCAGCTTCGCCCGCCCGTGCTTGATGAGATGTCCCTTGAGAAAGCCCTGCATCACCTGATGCAGGAATTTGCTTTTGCCGAACGCGGCATCGTCTGCCGTTTTACTTACGATCTTCCAGGGCAACCCGCCAGCGATACCGTGGTGTTCACGCTTTATCGTCTGGTGCAGGAGTTGCTGAACAATATCTGCAAGCACGCTGATGCAAGCCACGTCGACGTCTCCCTTACTTTACAGCCACACGGCGTGCGGCTTGAGGTGAAGGACGACGGCGTTGGTTTTGGCGGCGATATGCATGCAGGCTTTGGTTTACGGGGCATCGGGGAGCGCATCCGCGCTTTAGGTGGCGATTTGACGCTCGAAGGACGATACGGAACGCGCATAATTGTTAACCTGCCCACACTTATTCAACAAAATCAGGGATAACCAGGAAAAAGTCTTAGCTGCCTAAAACCTTGTCTCATCCCCTTTCTGCCGTCGTTTTCTATAGTCTTTTCAACCCGGAGGAATCTCATGATTTCTGAGCAAACTATTGGTCGTAATTATCGTTACTGGCGCCCGCGTTTGCTGTTTTCGATGGTGGTGGGCTACGCCGCTTTTTACCTGACACGTAAAAGCGTGAGCTTTGTTCTTCCGGCGATGCAGATTGACCTCGGGCTGAGCAAGAGCGATATCGGCCTGATGGGCACGCTGTTTTATCTCTCGTACGGCCTGTCGAAGTTTGCCGCAGGGCTCTGGCATGACAGACGCGGCGATCGCTGGTTTATGGGCGTTGGCCTGCTGGCAACCGGCGTGCTGAATATTCTGTTTGCCTTTGGCAGCAGCCTGACGATGCTGCTGCTTATCTGGACGCTGAACGGGTTTTTCCAGGGCTGGGGTTGGCCGCCCTGCGCAAGGTTGCTGACGCACTGGTACTCGCGCAATGAACGCGGTTTCTGGTGGGGATGCTGGAATACCTCCATCAACCTGGGCGGTGCTGCGGTGCCGATGATTTCCGCGCTGATGGCGCTGTGGTTTGGCTGGCAGGCGGCGCTGCTGACGCCGGGGATTATCGGCATCGTGACAGGAGTCTGGCTATGTCGTCGCTTAACCGGCACGCCGGAAGAAGCAGGCCTCCCGCCGGTAGGCGTCTGGCGGCACGATCCGCTGGAGATGAGCCAGGTACAGCTTAGCCCCGCCATGCCGCTGTGGCAGATGTTTCGCAGCACGGTGCTGCAAAATCCGATGATCTGGCTGCTCGGCGTGAGTTATGTGTTGGTTTATCTGATTCGTATCGCGCTAAACGACTGGGGCAACATCTGGCTGGCAGAAAGCCACGGCGTAAATTTACTCAGCGCCAACGCCACGGTGATGCTGTTTGAAATGGGCGGACTGTTCGGGGCGCTGTTTGCAGGCTGGGGTTCGGATTTGCTGTTTCGCGGCCAGCGTGCGCCGATTATTTTGCTGTTTTCCCTTGGGCTGTTTATCTCCGTTGCCGCCCTCTGGCTCTCGCCGGTGCACCATTACGCGCTGCTGGCGATGTGCTTTTTTGCTATCGGCTTCTTCGTGTTCGGCCCGCAGATGCTGATTGGCCTCGCAGCGGTGGAATGCAGCCACAAACAGGCCGCGGGCGCCGTAACCGGTTTTCTGGGCTTATTTGCATACTTAGGCGCAGCGCTGGCGGGCTGGCCGCTGTCGCTGGTGATTGAGCGTTACGGCTGGTCGGGAATGTTTGGGCTGCTGACCATCGCCGCCGCACTGATTGGATTTTTGCTGATGCCGCTATTAATGGCGGGTATCAGCGCGCAGGACAGGAGTATTGGGGCCATGGATCCGGCCATCACCTTACCTCAGGACACTTAGGATAATAATATGAAAATGACCGTGCTCTCTTCTCTGGTTGCCGCAGGCGTCGCGCTGGCAACGCTTTCGGGCGCAGCCCAGGCGAAAGGCCGTCTGGTGGTCTATTGCAGCGCCACTAACGAAATGTGCGAAACGGAAGCCAAAGCGTTTAGCGAAAAGTACGATGTGAAAACGTCGTTTATCCGTAACGGCTCCGGCAGCACGCTTGCGAAAGTGGATGCCGAGAAGAAAAACCCGCAGGCCGACGTATGGTACGGCGGCACGCTTGATCCGCAGTCGCAGGCGGGCGAGATGGATCTGCTGATGCCCTATAAATCGGCCAACCTTGAGCAGATCATGCCGCAGTTCCGCGATCCGGCTAAACGCAAAGGGAACTACTCCTCTGCCGTCTACGTCGGTATTCTTGGTTTTGGCGTCAATACCCAACGCCTGAAAGAGAAAAACCTGCCGGTACCCAAATGCTGGAAGGACCTGACTAACCCAATCTACAAAGACGAAATCCAGATTGCCGATCCGCAAAGCTCGGGCACGGCTTACACCGCTCTTGCGACCTTTGCCCAGCTTTGGGGAGAAGATCAGGCGTTTGATTACCTGAAAAAACTCAACGGCAATATTTCACAGTACACCAAATCCGGTATCGCCCCGGCGCGTAACGCCGCGCGTGGCGAAACGGCTATTGGCATCGGCTTCCTGCATGATTACTCGCTGGAAAAAGAGAACGGCGCGCCGCTGGAGCTGATTTCGCCCTGCGAAGGCACCGGCTATGAAATTGGCGGCGTCAGCATTCTGAAAGGCGCGCGCAATATCGACAATGCTAAGCTGTTCGTTGACTGGGCGTTGTCAAAAGAAGCGCAGGAGCTTTCCTGGCAGAAAGGTAAGTCCTATCAGATACTGACCAATACCACCGCTGAATCCTCGCCGCTTTCCCTGAAGCTCAACGATCTGAAGCTTATCAATTACGACATGGATAAATACGGCGCCACCGACATGCGTAAGGCGCTGATCGGCAAATGGGTTAACGATGTGAAGATGGGTAACTAACCTGCCAGCAGGTGACGTGACGTTGTCACCTGCCTTCTCTTTTCTTTTGGCCGATGAGGCATCTATGTCTGAAACTTTACTTTTGCGCACGCCGCAAAAGCGGGACGCTATTATCTGGTGGGTAGCGCTGTGCTGGCTGGCTTTTGCCCTGCTGCCGAGCTGGAGCCTGGATTACGGCCTGTTTGAATCCACCTCTGATGAGATCCTCGACGCCTACGGCTGGTCCGGGTTAAACATCAGCCTGCTGTGGTACATCCTGCCTTCTTTACTGCTGCTGCGCCCGTTCAACGAGCCGGGACCTGAGAAAAAACAGCGCCACTATTTCGATGCTGGCTGGGCCTTAGTCTGCATGGCTTTTGTGGTAGTAAGCGCCACGGTAAGCGGGCGCGGAATGGGCTACGCCACCATCGTGCTGTTTATCGCGCTGGGCATGATTATTACCCTCGCCCTGGCCCGCCTTGAATGGCTGGGCGGCGACCGCTTTGTTATTGGTTCGCTGGTGACCATTGTGGCGCTGATTAGCGTATTTATCGTCTGGCCGAGCATCGCTATCTTCATCCCGATGTTCACCAACGACGCCGGGGATTTTGCGCCGCTGGCGTTTATGGCGGTGCTCGGCCAGGCGCACATTGTGCAGGTGATTATTAACTCCATCGGCCTGTCGATTGCCGTGGGAATTGGCTGTACGTTCTTCGGTCTTGTGCTGGCGATTTACACCACGCGCATCGCTAAGCGCAGCGCAATTATCGGCCGCATTTTCTCCATTTTGCCGATCGTTACGCCGCCTTTTGTCGTCGGGCTTGGCGTGACGCTGATGATGGGCCGCTCCGGCTATATCACCGAGCTGATGGTGAACTGGTTCGGGCTGACCAATACCAACTGGCTGTACGGCTTTACCGGCATCTGGCTGGCGCAGGTTCTGGCCTTTACGCCAATGGCGTTTATGATCCTTGATGGCGCGATAAAAACGATTCATCCATCGCTTGAAGAAGCTTCCTACACGCTGCGCGCCACGCGCTGGAAAACCTTCAAAGGCGTATTCCTGCCGCTGTTAAAACCGGCGCTGGCGAACGCCTTCCTGATTGTGATTGTGCAGTCGCTGGCGGATTTCAGTAACCCGCTGGTACTGGGCGGTAATTTCGACGTGCTCGCCACGCAAATCTATTTCTACATCACCGGCTCGCAGCTTGATTACCAGGCGGCCAGCACGCTCGGCGCATTCCTGCTGCTGTTCTCGCTGCTGGTGTTCTGCATTCAGTACATGTGGATCGGCAAGCGTTCGTACGTAACGGTTTCCGGCAAATCCAACCGTGGCGACGTGCAGCCGCTGCCGGTCACGCTGGTATGGGCGGTTATCGCTCTGCTGGCCGTGTGGGTGGCGTTTAACGCCCTGCTGTACGGCAGCATTTTCTACGGCAGTTTTACGGTGAACTGGGGCGTGGATTACACCCTGACGCTGGATAATTTCATTAAGCTGTTCGGCCAGGGCATGAGCGACGGCGCTTGGCCTTCGCTGCTTGATACCCTGCTTTACGCCGGGATTGCCGCACCGATTACCGCTTTCTTCGGGCTGTTAATCGCCTGGATTGTGGTGCGTCAGCAGTTCCGCGGCAAAAAAACCATCGAATTCACCACCATGCTGTGCTTTGCGGTGCCGGGCACTGTGGCAGGCGTCTCTTATATTCTCGCCTTTAACAGCGCGCCGGTTTACCTGACGGGCACCGCCGCCATCGTGATTATGTCGATGGTAATGCGCAACGTGCCGGTGGGAATTCGTGCCGGGATTGCCGGACTGGGACAGATTGATAAGTCGCTGGATGAAGCCTCGCTGAGCCTGCGCGCCGGTTCCATGCGTACGATTATCAATATCCTGCTGCCGTTACTGCGCCCGGCGATCCTTTCCGCGCTTATTTACAGCTTTGTACGCGCCATTACCACGGTCAGCGCCATTGTTTTCCTTGTGACGCCGGATACCCGCGTAGCGACGGCCTACATTCTTAACCGTGTTGAAGACGGCGAATACGGCGTGGCTATCGCCTATGGCTCGATTCTGATCGTCGTGATGCTGACGATCATCTTCATTTTTGACTGGCTGATTGGCGAGGCGCGTATTTCGCGCTCGAAAGCCAAAACCAACGCGTGATTACGGAGTAACCCATGACACAACCTCATTTTGTAGAACTGCGCGGCGTCACGAAACGGTTTGGCAATAATACCGTCCTTGGCGGCATCAATCTGGCTATTCCAAAAGGCGAAATGGTCACCCTGCTCGGCCCGTCCGGCTGCGGCAAGACCACGGTGCTGCGCCTGGTGGCCGGGCTGGAAAAGCCCACCGAAGGGCAGATTTTGATTGATGGCGAAGACGTAACCCACCGTTCAATCCAGCAGCGTGATATCTGCATGGTATTCCAGTCTTACGCCCTGTTCCCGCATATGTCGCTTGGCGATAACGTCGGCTATGGCCTGAAGATGCTGGGCACGCCACGGGCAGAAATTAAAGCCCGCGTGCAGGAAGCGCTGGCGATGGTCGATCTGGAAGGATTTGAAGATCGCTTTGTCGATCAAATTTCTGGCGGCCAGCAGCAGCGTGTGGCGCTGGCACGGGCATTAATCCTCAAGCCGAAAGTGCTGCTGTTCGATGAGCCGCTCAGTAACCTTGACGCCAACCTCAGGCGCAGCATGCGCGACAAAATCCGCGAGCTGCAAAAGCAGTTCAACATTACCTCGCTGTACGTCACCCACGATCAGAGCGAGGCGTTTGCCGTGTCGGATACGGTGCTGGTAATGAACAAAGGCGAGATTATGCAGATTGGCAGCCCGCAAACGCTCTATCGCCAGCCAGCCTCACGCTTTATGGCGAGCTTTATGGGCGATGCCAACGTCTTCCCGGCGCGCTTCGGCAGCGATTATGTGGAGATCCACGGCTATTGTCTGCCACGTCCTGCGCAACTGGCGATTTCACAGGCAGAAGGTACGGTAGGCGTGCGCCCGGAAGCCATTACGCTTAGCGAACACGGCGCGGAATGCCAGCGCTGCGTGGTTCGTCACGTCGCCTATATGGGGCCGCAGTATGAAGTAACGGTGGAATGGCACGGCCAGGCGCTACTGTTGCAGGTGAACGCCACGCGGTTGCAGCCTGACGTAGGTGATAATTATTATCTGGAGATTCATCCGTACGGCATGTTTGTGCTGGCGGACGCGGCTTAGAATTTGTTGCCTGAAACCGGTGGATGGCGCTTATGCTTATCCACCTTACTATTTAGCAGGTCGGGTAAGCGTAAGCGCCACCCGACTTTTATCGCAGGTTACTTCAGCAAACGAACCTTAACGGATTTGCCTTTGATTTTACCCTGCTGCAACTGTTTCCAGGCGTGGCGGGCAACGGACTGACGAACGGCAACGTAGACATGGACTGGATGCACGTCTATTTTGCCGATATCGGCTCCATCCAGCCCCATATCGCCGGTCATGGCGCCGAGAATATCGCCCGGACGCATTTTGGCTTTTTTGCCGCCGTCGATGCACAGCGTCGCCATCTCTGCTTCCAGCGGCTTGATGCTGATACCGGTCGGCGCCTGCTGCCAGTTTAAAGAAAGGCTTAACATATCTGCCAGCACGCTTGCGCGCTGCGCTTCTTCCGGGGCACAGAAGCTGATTGCCAGGCCGCTTTCCCCGGCGCGAGCGGTACGCCCGATACGGTGAACGTGCACTTCCGGGTCCCAGGACAGCTCGTAGTTAATCACCATTTCCAGCGCTTTGATGTCCAGACCGCGAGCGGCGACATCCGTTGCCACCAGTACGCGGCTGCTGCCGTTGGCAAAACGCACCAGCGTCTGGTCACGGTCACGCTGTTCCATATCGCCATGCAGCGCCAGCACGCTTTGATTGCTTTCGCTCAGCGCATCACATACGGCCTGGCAATCTTTTTTGGTATTGCAGAATACCACGCAGGAAGCAGGCTGATGTTTGCTGAGCAACTTTTGCAGCAGGCCAATTTTGCCGCCGCGCGAAACTTCATAGAACTGCTGTTCGACAGACGGCAGTTCGTCAACAGAGTCGATTTCGATAGCCAGCGGATCGTTCTGCACGCGCCTGCTGATAGCGGCAATTGCCGTCGGCCAGGTAGCGGAAAACAGCAGCGTCTGGCGTTTGGCCGGCGCGTGGGCGATAACTTCGTCAATCGCATCGGCAAAGCCCATATCCAGCATGCGGTCGGCTTCGTCCAGCACCAGCGTTTGCAGCGCGTCCAGCTTCACCGTCTCTTTTTTCAGGTGATCGAGCAGGCGACCCGGCGTGGCCACGATAATGTGCGGTGCGTGAGTCAGGGAATAGCGCTGCACGCCAAACGGCTGTCCGCCGCATAAGGCCAGCACTTTGATGTTTGGCATATAGCGCGCCAGACGGCGTAGTTCTTTAGCAACCTGATCCGCCAGCTCACGCGTTGGGCACAGAACCAGCGACTGGGTAATAAACTGGCTGGCGTCAATGTGTTGCAGCAGACCCAGACCAAATGCTGCGGTTTTACCGCTGCCGGTTTTCGCCTGAGCACGGACATCTTTCCCTGTAAGAATGGCGGGCAAGGCAGCAGCCTGAACGGGAGTCATGGCGTGATAGCCCAGTTCGTTAAGATTGGCGAGTTGTTCCGCAGGCAGAATGTTTAGGGTAGAAAAAGAGGTCACAATTATATTCTCGATAAAGGGGCTGTCGGTCAGCGGCTGGCGCGCATTCTAGCAGCTTCGGCTGGCAGGGTCATTTATCTACGTATTTAACGCCGGACAACGCGCTTATTACCTTACTCATCGCCCTGGCCGTTAGCTCAGAGCGTTTGATTTTTTGATTGGCAAGCGAAGCCCGCAGCAGACCAGCTATGACGATATGTTTGGGCTCCTGACCCAGATCGCGCATCTCAAGAACCACCTTGCCTACAACGCGGCACATTTCCTGGTACAGCTCTTCGTCTTTGGTCTGGTTTCCCATGCTCGCTCCATTTTTAAATTCGCGTAACAGCATAGCATCATGCCACCAGGGATTTCAGGCCGGACTCTCTTTTAATGTCCTCGCATCACAATCTCAACCGCCGCGTGACTTATCATGCTTCCTGCGCCGTCGCCGATTACTTTTCCCTGCCGGTGCAGTTCGATGACGATATTGTCACGATTAATTGCGGTTCCTTCAGCTATCAGACTTACCACTGCCGCCCCAATAGCGCAGCCGATTAGCTGCGCACGTTCTTCATCCTGGCTCATTACCCTGCTCTCTTTTTATTACCCCTAAAAAAATTAGCACAACTTTTAATTGCCACATATACCAGCGGGAAAACTTACATTATCCTCAGGCTCTTTTAGCTAAGCGCCAGAAACCGCGCTCGCCCGACGGGGTAATTAATGCACTATTTTACCAGGTTCCTTATGTTAAGAGAGTTAACTCCCGACGATGCTGCCGATCTCTACCGGATTTATGGCGATCCGGCGACCAATACCTTCAATCCTGCTGGCCCTTAGCCAGGCATCGAATTTGCAAGGTCGAGACTCAGCGACTGGATAAAAGAGTATAAACAGCATGGCTACGGTAACTGGGCCATTTCGTTGCGGGAGGCGCCTGAGCGCATTGTCGGGTTTGCGGGCATCTCCGTGCGCACGCTCAATGGTTCGCTTACCAATAACCTGGGCTACAGATTTTCTACCGACGTCTGGGGAAGAGGAATCGCGACTGAATTTTGCCAGTTTGCATTGACGCATGGTTTCGAAACGCTTGGTTTGCAGGAAATTACGGCTGTTGTCAGGCCCGATCATCTCGCGTCTCAGCGTGTGTTGATAAAAGCAGGATTGCGCTTAACGGGCACGACGGATGATGTTCCTCATTCGCTGCCCAGTCAGGTTTATAAACTCGATATAAATGAATGGCATGTTTTGCATAAGGGAAGCGGCACCTCTACGCAGGATGTAAGTGATTGATTATTTGTAAACCAAATGAGGGTTTACCTTTGTAAGTGTGAATAAACAACAAGATGTACTGCATGCCGCTGGAAGAATTTTTATCCCAACGGCTTTCACGCCACCAGTACGGATCGGATATACAGCGAGATGCGGCCGTCCGCAATATTCCTGAAAAATAGCGAAATCTGGCGAACACCGTTATCCAAATGCGCTGATCCACATTCCGCGCCACCCTTAATCGATGCGCGCCGGAACGCCGCTATAAAACGTGCTGGCATTCGTCGCCGCAATCCGTACCATACACGCCAGCATTACGCGTTACGCGTGTTGGTTTACAGCCCGAGAATTCCATGACCAGTCAAAAAGAACAGTACAATCTCAACAAACTCCAGAAGCGTCTGCGCCGTAACGTCGGTGAAGCCATTGCTGATTACAATATGATCGAAGACGGCGACCGCATTATGGTTTGCCTCTCCGGCGGTAAAGACAGCTATACCATGCTGGAAATTCTGCGCAATCTGCAACAAAGCGCGCCCATCAGCTTCAGCCTGGTGGCGGTTAACCTCGATCAGAAACAGCCTGGCTTCCCGGAGCATATCCTGCCGGCATATCTGGAGAGCATCGGCGTTGAGTATAAGATTGTCGAAGAGAACACCTACGGCATCGTAAAAGATAAGATCCCGGAAGGTAAAACAACCTGTTCTCTGTGTTCTCGCCTGCGTCGCGGCATTCTGTATCGCACGGCTACGGAACTGGGGGCGACTAAAATCGCGCTTGGTCACCACCGTGATGACATCCTGCAAACGCTGTTCCTGAATATGTTTTACGGCGGAAAGATGAAAGGCATGCCGCCAAAACTGATGAGCGATGACGGTAAGCATATCGTTATTCGTCCTCTGGCCTACTGCCGCGAGAAAGATATCGAGCGTTTCGCCATCGCGCGCGAATATCCTATCATCCCGTGCAACCTCTGCGGTTCGCAGCCGAATCTGCAACGTCAGGTTATTGGTGAAATGCTGCGCGACTGGGATAAACGCTACCCTGGCCGGATCGAAACCATGTTCAGCGCGATGCAAAACGTGGTGCCTTCACACCTGTGTGATACCGAACTGTTTGACTTCAAAGGCCTCAGGCACGGTGCGGAAGTGGTGAATGGCGGCGATCTGGCATTCGATCGTGAAGAACTGCCGATGCAGCCTGCCGGCTGGCAACCAGAAGAAGACGACAGTGAAACGCCGCTGCAGCGTCTGGACGTGCTGGAAATTAAATGATGCTGACTCCCCTCTCCGCAACGGAGAGGGAAGCCTTTACATATGCGGTGGCGGATCGATGATAGGCTTCGGATCGGGGTCAACGGGCGGATCGGGTATCGGCTGCGGTTTTGGGAAAGGATCGGGATTCGGCACCGGATCGCTGGGAGTTGGGTCGCTCATAAACATGCCTCGGTGAAAAGTCATACGCTCCTCCTGTTAGTTCTCCCTTTAAGCATAGACAACAAATCGCAGACAAAAAAAAGCCGACGGTTAAAGTCGGCATGGTATGAATCAATTTTGCTATGCAGTAATTCTAAAAAAAGGAAGTAAGACAATATGGAGCGCAACGCCCATCGCTTGACGTTGCATTCACCTGCAGGAGAGATATTGCCTCTAACCTCGCGGGAGTTTATTGACTTCGCTCAAATTAATCAGCCTTTTTTACCACCGGTTATGTTAAAAATGTGAAATTTTACAGCCATTTACTGCGATGTAACCACCAGGCAACACCGCCAATCAGAACCACCAACATAACGCAGAACAGGCTGAAGCCAAAATGCCACCCGCCGCCAGGGATGCCGCCAAGGTTTACGCCGAACAGTCCGGTAAGGAAGGTGCTGGGTAAAAACACCATCGCCATCAGCGACATGGTATAGGTCCGTCGCCCCATCGCTTCCTGCATTACCTGCGCAATTTCGTCAGTCATCACCGCCGTGCGGGCGATACACGAATCTATCTCATCCAGCCCACGCCCTAAGCGGTCTGAAATATCCTGCATGCGACGACGATTATCGTCATCCATCCACGGCAGCCGCTCGCTTGATAAACGTGCGTAGACGTCCCGCTGCGGAGCCATATAACGACGCATCACAATTAGCTGCTTGCGCAGCAGCGCCAGAAAGCCACGCGGCGGGATTTGCTGATCGAGCAGGTTATCTTCGAGATCGATAATTCTGTCGTGTAGCTGTTCGATAAATTCGCTGGCGTGATCGGTCAACGCGTCACAAACGTCCACCAGCCAGCTGCCACAGTTCACAGGCCCGGTGCCTTCGTTCAAATCGTTAACCACGTCGTCAAGCGCCAGAACCTGTCGCTGACGAGTCGAGACGATAAGGCGCTCGTCCATATACAGCCGCATAGCGACAAGCTGGTCCGGGCGTTCATCGGTGCTGCCGTTAATGCAGCGTAAAGTAATTAACGTTCCATCTCCAACGCGTGACACGCGTGGGCGCAGGCTTTCACCCGCCAGGGCGTCTCGTACGTAATTTGGCAGCAGCGGCGTTGTCGCCAGCCATGCTGCGCTGTCGCTATTGGTATAATTGAGATGCAGCCAGCATGGATGTTCACGATCGATGACGGCGTCGCTTTCAATCGGTTTGATGCCGCCCTTCCCATCCAGTTGCCAGCCGAACACGGCGTCAGGCACATTGAGTTCGGCCCCTTTAATTACTTCCACTTCCTTTCTCCCAGCCAGACAAAGACCCTGTAGTCAGTCTAGCCCTCTTGTTTTGTTATTCAACCTGCATAGTTAAGCAAACATCCTGAATTACTTAGAGAAAAGCCGTTTGCTCTTCGTTAATAGTTAGACAAGATAGCCACCCAGGCTACAGTTAACCACAACGCGATATCTCTTTTTAATGCCATCCAGGAGAGAAAAGTTTGTCCGACAGACGTAAAGCCTGCCCCAATTTTGACTTACGGCTCAGCATGGTACGCCAGCACGCCATCAATGTAAGCGGCACATGGTTTCTTTGGGTAAATATACTTTTCTCTGCATTTATCCTTGGGCGTAATTATTTTTCACCGGGCAACCTCGCAGCCGGGCCACATTATCCCCGCTATCTTCTGGAAGTTTCACTGGTGCTGGTGCTGGCCCTTTCCTCCTCGGTCATCTTTATTCTGCGCATGGCCCCCGAACAGCAGGCACCCTGGCTTAGTAAGCTTATGCGCGGAACGATAGTTTGCCTTAGCGGGTTATGGGCCCTGTGCTTCTACGTTTTTATCGCCAGCGGTGATGTGAGGATCGTTTTCCCGTTCTCGGCGCTGTTAATCTTTACCGCGCTGATTTCGTTGTACTTTGACGGGCGAGTTCTGCTCAGCTTTACCTTACCGGTCTGGGGAGTCATTTTAATATGTAACTTCGTCTATCCCACCACGCTCACCGCATTGAACGCGATTTTATACTGCCTGATGGCGGCATTGTTTGAGTCGGGAAGGCGAATTCTGCGAAGCTGGTTTGTGCTCGCCGTTCGTCGCGAGCAGGAAAATGCCGATTTGATAAATCAGTTGAAGCTGCTGGCTAACCGGGACCCGCTAACCGGCGTCGCCAACCGGCGAGCATTCCAGTTGCTGCTGGATAAAGAGATCCAGCGCCAGCATCAAACTCACGCTGAGCTCTCGCTTATCATGCTCGATGTCGATCATTTCAAAAAATACAACGACCGTTACGGGCATCAGGCGGGAGATGAATGCCTGATAAAAGTGGTGCATAGCATAGAGAACGCCACGCGTAACAGCCAGGATGTGGTAGCGCGTTTTGGCGGCGAAGAGTTTATTATGCTCCTGCCGGATACCTCACAGCAGCAAGCGGCAATGATTGCCGAACGCATAAAAATGAGCCTGCAGGCGATGGCGCTGGAACATAAAAGCTCCCCTGTCGCTCCCTTCGTAACGCTGAGCCAGGGCATCGCCAGCTGCGGTGCGGGCACCTCAGCCGTCCAGCTTATTGCCGAGGCTGATGCTGCGCTCTATCAGGCTAAAGCAGCGGGCAGGAATCGCTGGCAACGCTATCAGGCCTGAGAACGACTAGCGTAGCTGGCTGTCTTTTGAACCGCGGCGGTTATAGCCTGAGAAGGTGGATCTTCTGGCATCCTCTTCCTGCTGGCACTTCACGCACAGCCGCACGCCGGGAATCGCTTTACGGCGCTGTTCGGGGATAGGGACGCCACACTCTTCGCAATGCGTCAGGCTTTCGCCTGTTGGTAATTCACTGCGCGCGCGAGCAATAGCATCGTCTATCGTGCTGTCAATTTGCTCCTGCACCGCGTCATCATTTGCCCAACCTGATGCCATATCCCACCTCAGACTAGTTGGCGCTTAAGTCATTAATAATAGCAGATGAGGAACCGGGCATTTGCGCGAAGGCTGGTGCCGGTGCGGGATAACCTGCAAAGGATAGTCGCTCTGCAGTCTCTGGATGAAGCGCCGACGCGCTTAATCCGGCATGCTGACGCAGGAATATGCATCTCGTGTAGCGGAACTGGCGGCATGGGAAGAACTTTTCCGCTCACCGACATTAACCAATAAACGTTCCGGCCTCTTAATTACAGAACGTGACATTCCCCGCCCTTATGGACAGGGAATAAACGCGTGCGCATTAATGTGCCACGATGTACATCGTGCGGCTATAGGCCATATCTTCCGGGTTGTTGATCGGATATCCCTTCAGCCATGGCTTAATCAGGCGACCGTTAGTGTATTGATAAACCGGGGCGATAGGCGCCTGCTCCTGAATGATTCTTTCCGCCTGGTTGTAGAACTTATTACGCGCGGCTTCCGTCACTTCCTGACTCGCCTGCGTCATGACTTTGTCATAGGCAGGTGAATTGAAGCGCGCAATGTTGCCGCTGTGGGTTGAGGTCATTAGCGACAGGAATGTCGAAGGCTCGTTGTAATCTCCCACCCAGTTGGCGCGAATCACATCGAAATTGCCGGTATGGCGGCTGTCGATATAGGTTTTCCACTCCTGGTTTTGTAATTTCACCTCGACGCCAAGATTTTTCTTCCACATGGAAGCCACCGCAATGGCTATCTTCTGGTGGTTTTCCGAGGTGTTGTACAGCAGCGAAAGTTTAAGCGGTTTATTAGCATCGTAGCCTGCCGCGCGCAGCAGGGTCTTCGCCTGAGCATTCAGCTCCTCCTGGCTCATCTGCTCAAACGGCGAAGGCTCAGGTTTGAAGCCTGCCGTCACGTCCGGCGTAAAACGCCACGCTGGTTTTTCGCCAGTTCCGAGCACCTTTTCCGCCAACAACCGGCGATCGATAGTCATGCTCAACGCCAGGCGAACTCTCGCATCTGCGGTGGGGCCTTTTTGCGTATTGAATGCGTAATAATAGGTGCCGAGCTGCGGCGGCGTGTAGACCTGACCCGGAATATCCTTCAGCAGCTTCCGGTACATGGTTTTCGGGAAGGATTCGGTGATATCAATATCGCCTGCCAGGTAGCGTTTTGTCGCTGCGGTCTCCTGGTTAATGGGAATAAAGGTCACTTTGGTCAGCACGGTCTTACCGTTATCCCAGTAGTTTTTATTCGGTACCAGGACCAGCTTTTCATTTACCACACGCTCGGTCAGGGTAAACGCGCCGTTACCAATAAGATTGCCGGGTTTGGTCCAGTCCTGGCCCAGTTTTTCCACCGTGGCTTTAGGAACCGGATAGAGCGAGAAGTTCGCCGTAAGGCTTGGAAAATACGCAATTGGCCTGTCGAGCTGGATACGCAGCGTGTGGGCATCAACCGCCGTCACGCCCAGCTTATCCGCAGGCATTTTGCCATCAATGATTGCCTGCGCGTTCGTTATGCCAGCCAGGGCGGCAAACCAGGCAAACGGGGATGTGTTTTCAGGGTTAACCAGGCGCTGCCAGCTATAAACGAAATCTTCTGCTGTTACCGGGGAACCGTCAGACCAGCGGGCATCGTCACGCAGGCTAAACGTCCAGGTGCGGTTATCGTTGCTGCGCCATTTTGTCGCAACGCCCGGAATCAGTTCACCTTTTTCATTCTCATTAACCAGGCCTTCGAAGAGATCGCGGATAACCTGAATTTCCGGCAGGCCCACGGCTTTTGCCGGATCTAGTGACGCAGGCTCATCTTTAATATGACGAACCAATTCCTGAGTAGATGCCAGTTTAGTGCCGGCAGGCACGTCTGCTGCCCGGGCCGCCGAAAACGTGCAGGCCACCGCCAGCGCACAGCAGGTAATACGAAAAGTTTTTTTCATCAGTTACCTTTTAAGGATTTATTTTTTGGCGTTAAAAACACCACGGATCGACGGGCAATGCCGCGCAATTGCTTGTTTTGCAATTAAGAAAAGCAAACAACCTGCCTCAATGCAACCGTCGTGGAAAATTAAATTCTTATAACTTGAGCGCTGTCATCTACTGCGGCAGAGGCAGGCCTGCGAATAAACCGCTGGCCAGTTGTTTAAGATGAGATTTTCGCTAAACACTGCTATTAATGTTAAAAACCATTCACTTCCATAAGGATTTCTATGCCCGCTCATCGCCCTCGCCCACAACGCGGTCATTTGCCTCCCGGCAGCGAGCGTTACGGTAAATCTGTTTTTGGCGCACCTTTACTGTGGTTCCCGGCAAGCCCGGGCGAAACCCGCAGCGGGTTGATTATTGCCGGAACACACGGCGATGAAAACGCAGCGGTGGTGACGCTTTCCTGCGCCCTGCGCACGCTTGAGTCGACATATCGCCGTCATCATGTTGTGCTTGCCGTCAATCCTGACGGCTGTCAGCTTGGCCTGCGCGCCAATGCTAACGGGGTCGATCTGAACCGGAACTTTCCCGCAGCGAACTGGAAAGCAGGCGAAACGGTCTATCGCTGGAACAGCAGCGCGGCTCAACGCGACGTGGTGTTATCAACCGGCGCAAAGCCCGGCTCCGAGCCAGAAACTACGGCGCTCTGCCAGTTAATTCATTCGATCCAGCCTGCATGGGTCGTTTCGTTTCACGATCCGCTGGGCTGCATTGAAGATCCCGCTAATTCTTCGCTGGGCAACTGGCTGGCAGACGCCTTTGAATTACCGCTGGTGACGAGCGTTGGCTATGAAACGCCGGGATCGTTTGGAAGCTGGTGTGCGGATCTCAATCTGCCGTGCATTACCGCAGAATTCCCGCCGGTGTCAGCCGATGAAGCCAGTGAGCGTTATCTTGAGGCGATGATGGGATTGCTGCACTGGCACAGATAGCCAGGCGTTAAGGATAAAGTTTCCCGGCTGCAAAATGCAGGGCTGGCTCAACGTCTACAGCCAGCCACGTCGGGCCATCCAAATCGGCAAAGCGAACCATTGCCGCCAGCGGTATTGCTGCGGCGATGGCGCGCGAAGTGCAAAGCATACAGCCAAGCATCACGTCGAAACCCTGCTCACGTGCAGCCCGCATTAAGGCCAGCGCTTCGGTCAGGCCGCCGGTTTTATCCAGCTTCACGTTTATCATCTCATAGCGCCCTTTCAGCGCCGCCAGGCTTTCACGCGTATGGCAGCTTTCATCGGCGCAAATCGGCAGCGGATGGATAAAGTTTGCCAGCGCTCCATCTTCGCTGGCGGGAAGCGGCTGTTCAAGCATCGCGACGTTCAAATCGGCCAGCAGCTGGCAGCGTGCGGCCAGGCCTTCGCTGTGCCAGGCTTCATTGGCGTCAACTATCAGCACGGCTTCCGGCACCGCCGCACGAATGGCGACCATGCGTTCGGTAATCAGGCGATCGTCGAGCTTCACTTTCAGCAAACGTGCGCCCTTCTCCCACAGCAACGCGGCGGCGGCGGCCATTTGCTCCGGGGCGGCGATACTCACCGTCTGCGCGGTAGTTATCATCTCCGGCAGCTCAACGCCTGCAAGATGCGCTACAAAAACGCCTTTGCGCCGCGCTTCCAGATCCCACAATGCGCTGTCTACGGCATTGCGGGCAGCTCCTGCGGGTAGAGCCTGCTGTAATTCTTCACGCGTCATGCCCAGCTCCAGCTGGGGGATTATCGTCGCAATCTGCGCCAGCACCGAGGCCTCGCTTTCGCCATAACGCGGATACGGCGTACATTCCCCTACGGCTTTGATCCCGTCTTCTTCAAGTTCAACCACCACCACAACAGCCTCGCTGCGCGTGCCGCGCGCGATAACAAACGGAGTATGCAGCGGCCATGCTTCCTGATAAACCTTAACTGTTCTCATCGTTAACCTTGTCGTCGGGTTTTTTGCTCAGTATAGGGGCGAACACTTTTACGTGCAGTATCAGTTTTTTATATTCATCCGCTAAATCCTGGAATACACTGCATGCGGCGTTAATTATATGTAAAAAGGAAAATTAGACATGTCACAACTCGTTCATTTCCAGGGCAATCCGGTTGCGGTTGCCGGTCAAATTCCACAGGCTGGCAGCAAAGCCGCTGCTTTCTCACTGGTTGCAAAAGACCTCTCTGATGTTGCGCTGAGCCAGTTCGCAGGCAAACGTAAAGTACTGAACATTTTCCCAAGCATCGATACCGGCGTTTGCGCGGCATCCGTACGTAAATTCAACCAGCTGGCGACCGAGATGGATAACACCGTTGTCCTGTGTGTTTCCGCCGATCTGCCGTTCGCGCAGTCCCGCTTCTGCGGTGCAGAAGGTCTGAGCAACGTCGTTACCCTTTCTACTCTGCGTAACCCTGAGTTCCAGCAGGATTACGGCGTAGGCATCGCTGAAGGCGCGCTGAAAGGTCTGACAGCCCGTGCGGTTGTTGTGATCAACGAAAAAGATGAAGTGGTATTCAGCCAGTTAGTAAATGAAATTACTAACGAGCCGGATTACGCTGCGGCCCTGGAAGCTCTGAAGGCTTAAGGTACGTCTGTCCCTCGCAAGAGGGACTTAGCCTGCTGGCAAAGAAGGAAAAAGCGTGGTTTTCCCTTCTTTGTGGTTAGCAGCCGAAAATCAATTCATTGATTTTGCTTGTTTTTACCTGGTGATATACGTTCAATCCGTGCTGGTTGAGAGTTTGTCATCGGTCTGGGTCCCTCGCAAGAGGGACGCTTTTATTCTTTCAGTTAACCGCCTGAACTATCCTTAAGTAATATATTCTGAAAAATAAAATCTCCGCTTTGCAGATAAAATGCGCCCAACCTCTCTTTTCATTTTTTCTGACTTAACCTTAGGCTGAACAGGCCGGGCATCTCAGGGGAAAGTACAACGACAGTAGCGCTCTATCCGTCCAAAAAACTTAACAAAAAATCCACATATAACTTTAAGAAAAATTCATCTTTTAATGAGATGACGACGAATAAGGCATTCGCTATTATGCATCGCCTCGAACATATTATTTTATTGTTTTAGCTGAGAAACGGATCTTTCTCCTATGGTTATATTTACAAGAAAAACAAGCGCAGTTCCGCTGATAAAAACACTATTCTTATTCTTTTTAGTTTTTCACCTGCCACAGCTTAAGGCCCAATCTGTTAACCAGGTTATAAATCAGGTTGAGCAGGATAAAGCGCGCCAGAAATCAGCAGAGCCACAGCAGAGCAATTTTCTTTCCCAAAGAAAAGCCGCTACTAAAACCACGCTTAGCTTTCCAGAAGAAGCTCTTTGTTTAGACATAGCCAAAGTTGTCATTATCAATACGGATGAAAAATTTGTTGCCGACTTTCTTACCGACTTAACTCACCAGGCTCAACATAAATGCCTTGGCGATAAAGGCATTCAGCTGTTGGAAAATGCAATACAGAATGAACTCATTAGTCGTGGATATATTACTACTCTTATTTATCTTCCCCGCCAGCATCTCTCTTCCGGCACGCTAACCTTTCAACTGGTTCCGGGAAAGGTTGGGAAAATCGCCCATTCTCCCATGAGCGACGGCTGGAGCAGCCTCGCAAACAACTTGCCGCTGCGCAGCGGCGATATTTTGCGCCTGTCCGATCTGGAGCAAGGCGCTGCTAATTTACAGCGAATCCCTGAAAGCCTGGCGAAGATTCAGCTATTACCCGGCTCACTTGATGGCGAAAGCGATATCTATGTGACTCATAAGCAGGACAAATACTGGCAGTTCAGCGGCTGGATGAACGATGCCGGTAGTCGTCATACCGGACGCAACCAGAGCGGAGTGACTTTTTATCTGTACAACCCGACCAGCCTCAACGATATATTTTACATTTCACTTGGCCGCGATCTGGCATTTAATAACCATAATAAAGGCAACCAGAATACCAGTATTTATTATTCCATTCCCTGGGGATACTGGTGGCTCGATCTGTATACCAGCCGTAGCCGCTATTTACAGACGCTGGAAGGCAACTGGTCGCAGTGGAAGTACCGTAGTCATTATGAATACTCCAGCGTCGAGCTTAATCGCATGCTGTCGCGCACGATGAACCAACAAACCAGCGTTGGCCTCCAGCTATTTAAAGGCAATTCCCGCTTTTATCTGGAGGATACTGAACTGCGGGTTATGCAGAAAGAAAATCCGGGCTGGAAACTGGCATTGCGCCACCAGCACGGTTTTCCTGCTGCCGCAACGCTGACCACAATAGGGTTTCAGAACCGTCTGCGCTGGCTGGGCGATGGCAATACCGCAGAGCAAAAAAGCGGTCTTATCAGCAAACAGGCGCGTATATTTACCCTGGACAGTCAGGCACTCGTGAAAGTTGCGGCGGCAGGCCCGAATTTCAGCTATGCCCCGCACTTTAATTTACAGGTTAGCCCTGATGTATTAACCACACAGAATAAATTCACCCTTGGCAACCGCTGGACCGTGCGTGGATTTGATGGTGAAAAGAGCCTGATACAAAACCAGGGCTGGTATTTCAGCAATGATTTTAACTGGACCTTTCCGGGTACGGAGCAGCAGCTATATCTGGGGCTTGATATCGGCCGTATTATCGGTGCCAGCGATAGCGGTGACAGCGGAAGAACCCTCACCGGTAGCGTTATCGGCCTGCGAGGAGAGAAATGGCGGATTAATTATAATCTGTTCGCCGGCACGCCATTATCGCGTCCCGATGGTTTCACCACAGACGATTTAAACCTTGGCTTCTCGTTGCAATGGAATTTCAGGAGGTAAAGAACAAAAACGTTTAACCGACAACAAACGAAACAACGTTACATTAACACCACGCAAATTAAATTCATTTAAAGGAATAAATAATGTTTAAGTTGAAAAAATCCCGGCTTATTTTATTAATAGCGCTAAGTTCATCTTCTGTTCTGGCGGATCCTTCCAGCTATACCCACATCAGTGGCGCAAAAGTGGTGGATATTAATTCTCCCAATGCCAGCGGCCTTTCCCATAATATATACAAAGAGTTCAACGTTACGGAAAAAGGCCTGGTGCTCAACAACAGCAGTACGGATCGCAATGCCAACGTCGGGCGCATAGCTAAAAACGATAATCTGGCCAACGGCGCGGCTTCGGTTATCCTCAATGAGGTTATCTCGAATAAAACCAGTTCCCTTAAGGGCTTTATCGAAGTGGCAGGCCAGAAAGCGGATGTGATTATCGCTAACCCGAACGGTATTACCTGCTCCGGCTGTAGCTTTATTAACGCGGGTAATACCACGTTGACCACAGGTACGCCGCAGCTTAACGAAAATGGTTTCCTGACAGGATACAATATCCGTGGCGGCGCCCTGACAATTGAAGGTAAAGGCCTGCAGCAGGAAAATTATGCCACCCTGCTGGCTAAAAGCATTAAAATTAACGGCCATATTCAGGCTAAAGGCGTCCAGGCAAGGGCCGGGAAATTCGATATCAACCACCAAACCGGTGAAGTAATTTCCTATAATAGCGGCTTCGATTTAGCGGATCTCTTTTTTCCCGAATATTCTATTGATGTGAGTTCCCTCGGCGGAATCAAGGCTAACAGCATTGAACTTATCGGTAACGCCGCCGGCATTGGCGTACGTAATGCCGGCAACCTCGTCGGGCAGAATATCTCTATCCTCAGCAATAATAAGTTGGTTAACGACGGGAAAATTGATGGCCAACAGCGTGTGACCCTCCAGGGCTTTAAGGATGTGGAAAACACCGGAACTCTAACTTCTGCCGGGACGCTGAACGGCATTTCCATTAGAGGGAAAATCCAGAACACCGGTACTATCACGGCAGGTCAATCCGCTACGTTGCAGGTCGTCAATGGAAATATCAATAACCAGGGAGAGATAACCGCGCCAACGCTGGTTATTGCCGCTGTGGATGAAAATTTAAAAACAACTACCGCTGCCGGTACAATCACTAACGGAGGCCAAATCAATACCACAAAAGGTCAGTTTTTTGCTAAGAGCTTCGAACAAGCCGGGAATCTGGAAGCGGCCGATACCGCAATGATAATGGCGAATGATGTCAATAATTCTGGCTTCATAAAAGGCGCGCAGGTTTGGATAACAACCTCCAACCTTGTAAACGCCAATAAAGCAACAATTGCAGCCAGCCAGTTACTTAACGTTGACGCTCGCGGTGACCTTAAGAATACAGGGCTACTGCAATCTTCAGATCGAATGGCGCTAAACGTCGCCGGTAAACTGGAAAATACCGGCGAGTGCGTTATGTGGTTCTGTAAATCAGGCACTATTGAAGCCAGAACCATGCGCATCAATGCCCCTTACACTAAAAGGGCTCAGGATATCGGCGGAAATGTGATCTTCACTAAAATGGTCTTCAATAAAGCTGAATAAATTATTTCGCTTATCCAGCGCGGCTCCCCGCGCTGGATTTTCAGGCGCATCGCGAATGCACGCGATGTGCTTTTTACTCTGCTTCTTTGCGCTGCTGGCTTAAGCCATATTCGCGCAGCTTATTGGCAATCGCGGTATGCGACACGCCAAGGCGTTTTGCCAGTTTGCGGGTGCTTGGGTAAGTACGATAAAGCTGGGTCAGGACGGAACGTTCAAAGCGCCGTGAAATATCATCTAACGTTCCTTCCATCGCTTCTTCCCCAACGGCCAGACTTGCGGTATCAAAGTCAGGCAGCAGGATATCCTGCGGGCGCAACTCGTAGCCCTCCAGTTGGGTTAACGCGCGATAGATAGCATTTTTCAACTGACGGACATTGCCCGGCCAACCGTAACGCGTTAATACGCTACTGAGATCGTTTGCCAGCTTAGGACGCGGTACGCCCTGCTCATCGGCAAAGCGCGCCACAAACAGTTCGGTGAGCGGCATAATATCCTGCGGGCGATCGCGCAGCGGCGGCAGGTTGAGCGTTAGCACATTCAGGCGATAATACAGATCCTCGCGGAACTCGCCTTTCTGCACCAGCTCCACCAGATTTTTCTGCGTGGCGCAAATCACGCGCACATCAACATGCACCTCATGCTCTTCCCCCACGCGACGGAACGTCCCATCGTTGAGAAAACGCAGCAGTTTGGTTTGCATACGCGGTGACATTTCACCGATCTCGTCGAGCAATACCGAACCGCCGTTTGCCTGCTCAAAGAAGCCTTTTTTCCCTTCGACGGCGTTGGCATAGGCTCCCGGCGCGTGGCCGAACAGTTCGCTTTCAACCACATCATCCGGCATCGAACCGCAGTTCAGCGCCAGATAAGGTTTTTGCGCGCGCGGGCTGCTGAGATGGCAGGCGTGGGCGAGCAAATCTTTGCCGGTGCCGGTGTCGCCAACGATTAACAGCGGAGCGTTAAGCAGCGCCAGCTTATGCGCCTGTTCAACGACGTGACGCATTTTCGGACTGACCGCAATAATCTGGCCAAACGCGCTGGTATCGGTCTGAGTAATATTCTGTAGCTGACGACCCATACGCACCGTGGAACGCAGCATCACGACCGCGCCAACCAGCATCGGCAGTTTATCTTCACCGTCCAGATGCACCGGCGTGATTTCCATCAGGAAATTCTGTCCGTTGATGACGACGTGTTCGGTATGGGAATCCGCAGGCGCGCCTTCCAGCCAGCGCATAAAGTTGAACCCGTTGATAAGACTTGCCGCGTTATGGTTACGCAGCTTGTCTTCGCCCTGCCCGAACAGCGCGCAGCTTGCCGGGTTGGCCAGTTCGACTTTGCTTTTCATATCCAGAGACAGCACGGGCTCTGGCAGCGCTTCAAGCAGCGCGCTCAGCGCGCGATGCTCACGCTCGGAAGGCATCCACGGCACCGTGCGAACGTCCTTCACGCCCGGTATGCGACGGATTTCAGCCATAAGGCTGCTGAATGAGTCGAAATCCAGGGTTGAGAAATTCAGGTAAATGAGCCCAATAGGGTCAATTTCTATGCCTCGTAAATCAATACCACGCAACACTAATAGATCGAGTAATTCGCGTGTCAGACCAAGGCGGTCTTCACAAAAGACTTCCAGACGCATGGAGGTGACCTTTCTTCGCTTTAAAACGGAACCATTGGGTGAAGTAATAATACTCCAGATACCTGCGGGTCAGAAGAGATGTGTGAAGAAAAGTTGACAGATAAGTCTCTGAATGGGGTAAAGCCGTAAAGCCAGACGGTCACGGCGTTACCCAATTGTCACATCGGGGGTTTGGTTTTGCTCTTGCTCATCGTTTCCTTGAGCTGCACCAGCAGCTGACGACGAAAGTCCCCAAGGCGTGGTTTATCGTTCTCCATCCATGGTAACGGGCGGCAAAGCTCCATGGCTTTGATACCAAGGCGCGCGGTAAGCAAGCCGGCGCCGATCCCCTGTGCGGCGCGTGCAGAAAGACGAGCGGCAATATCCTGTCCAACCCAATCCATCCCTACCTCACGCACCAGTTCGCTTGCGCCTGCGAACGCGATGTTCAGTAACACCAGGCGGAACAGGCGAAGGCGACTGAAATACCCCAGTTCAATGCCGTACAGCGTGGCGATGCGGTTGATCAGGCGCAGGTTGCGCCAGGCAATAAACGCCATATCCACCAGCGCCAGCGGGCTGACGGCGATCATCAAAGTTGACTCGGCTGCGGAACGGCTGATTTCCCGACGAGCCTGGCCATCCAGCACCGGCTGCACCAGCCGAGCATAAAGCGCGACGATTTCGCGATCGTTTTGCGTTTCGTGAATGGATGCGTACCAGCGCTGCAATGCCGGATGCCCCTGATCCAGGCCAGCCTGTCGCGCCAGTTTTTCACAGAAAGCACGGCCTTTGCCGATGCTGTGGCCGTTGAGTAAATCCCGTGCTTCATCTCGTTCTTCTGCACGCTGGCGCAGGCGCCACAACCGCCGCCATTCCGTTGCGATGGAGCCAACGCCAGCCGCAATAATTAAGCCGCCTGCGATGCCGCCGCCCAGCGCAATCCAGTCATGGGCGACGTACGCGTTATGCGTCCACTGCACGCCCTGGGCAACAACGCTGATGCCAAATAATCCCAGCCCGGCGGTAACCATGCGCCGCCAGATGCTGCGCTTCGGACGCAGCGCCGCGTCCACGACGGCTTCGGCCTGGGTTTCTTCCTCCGCGTCATCAGGCGTTGCCAGCGCGGGAGTAAATTTCTGCGCTTCTGGCTCGCTGAAGGCGTGCGCGGTTTTGTAAGCCTGTTCTTTTTCGACTTCCAGCGGCTGGGCGAAGTCGATCCGTGGTTTCAGGGGTTCGTTCATCGCAGTTTATCCCCAATTAAAAATTCCAGCGCCGCATCCAGACGGATGTGCGGCAATGGCCTGTCGACATCCATCGCCTGCGGACGAAATTGTTCAAACTGAAAGCCCTGTTTTTCCCAGAAAGCGCTGCCCGGAAGGCGCGCCGGAACTTCACCAGGATAAACGGTCAGCGGCGCGCCATCGCTTAAGCGATGCCCTCGCAGCGCAGGAATTTGCTCACCCTGTACATCAATCAGGCCACTTTGCGTCGCCTGTACCGAGGCAATCCCCATGCACTCGCGTTCAATACCTTCAAACGCGGCGTTCTGCCAGGCGTCCTGCACCAGCTGCTGCAACAACGAAACCATGTTGGCATGCTGATCGACGGTTACGTGATCGGCTTTGGTGGCCGCAAACAGCAGCCTGTCGATGACCGGAGAGAAAAGCCTGCGGAATAACGTGCGCTGCCCGTACTGGAAGCTCTGCATAAGCTGGGTCAGCGCAAGACGCATATCATTGAACGCCTGTGGCCCGCTGTTAAGCGGTTGCAGACAGTCCACCAGCACGATTTGTCTGTCGAAACGCAGGAAGTGGTTCTTATAAAAGCCCTTCACTACTTTTTCGCAGTAATAGTCAAAGCGTGAGCGCAGCATGCCGAGGTTGGTGGTTTTATCCGCCTGGGCGAGTTTAGATTCGCCAAATTTATCGACGTCCGGCCACGGGAAAAATTGCAGCGCAGGCGCACCGGCCATATCGCCCGGCAGGACAAAACGGCCCGGCTGGATAAAGTGCAGCCCCTCTTGTTTGCAGCGCAGCAGATAATCTGTCCAGGCTTCGGAGATGGCCGCCAGAAGATTTTCATCGGCCGGAGCAAAGGGATCTAAATCGGCACATAATTTACGCCAGACGGCAGACCATTCGGCCCTGTCGCCCTGCAACAGGCCGGTCATCTGGCGCGACCAGCTTAAATAATCCTGCGCCAGCATCGGCAAGTCCAGCAGCCATTCGCCCGGATAATCTACAATTTCCAGGTACAGCGTGGAGGTATCTTTGAAGTGTCGCAGCAGGGAATCGTTAGAGCGATAGCGCAGCGCAAGGCGCATTTCGCTGACGCCGCGAGTCGGCGTTGGCCAGCCCGGCGGGTTGCCATAGAGCTGTGCCAATCCTTCATCATAGGTGAAACGCTGAATGCCTAAATCACGCTGTGGCACGCGCTTAACGCCGAGCAGCCGCTCTTCACGCACCGCGCTCAGCATCGGCAGCCGCGCGCCATTGTTGACGCTCAGCAGCTGGTTAACCATCGCGGTAATAAACGCCGTTTTACCGCTGCGGCTCAGACCGGTGACCGCCAGCCGCAGGTGCCTGTCCACGCCGCGGTTCATAAGCGCATTCAGTTCATTCTTGAGTCTGTTCATATGCGTCCTGGTTGCCCCCATTTTCATTCATGGGAAAAATTTCTTCACTGATTGTAATAAATAAAGATTGGGAATAGCGAATCAAAGGCGCAAACGATAAAAACGGCGCGCTATTTGGCGTTGAAACGAGCAGAAGCTTTCCGCAGCATACGGGATACCAGCGGCTCAATTGTCAGCGCCAGCAGCATTTTCAGCGGACGGCGCGCCACAGACTTCACGGCCCAGCCCGCGACGCCCGCAGGGCCGTAACGTAAAGCGACAAGGAGTACCAGCTTACCGGCAATTTTCAGGCCCGGTTTTGCTTTCTGGCTGGCGGTGCGGAAGGTGGTCATAGTGTCTCCGGGAAGCGGTTAAAAGTTGATGTGAGTCTGGTGGTTTACGGGGAAGTCACAAAGCCCTAACTCCCGCTTTCTCTCCTCTCCCTCGGAGAAAGAATCCCTGATTTTTTCCCTCTCCCTCGGAGAAAGAATTCCCTGATTTTTTCCCTCTCCCTCGGAGAAAGAATTCCCTGATTTTTTCCCTCTCCCTTAAGGGAGAGGGCCAGGGCGAGGATGGTTTAAAGCTGGCGGAAGCGGCTGCGCAGCGTGAAGGTATCAGACGTTATGTAGCGTTCCATGGAACGTAAACGCTGTTCTCCCGCGGCCAGTTGCGCATCAACTTCATCAAGCAGCTCGCGGCTTGTTGGCTGAACCTTCTCCCGATCGGCGCCTTGCGGCATTGGATCAAGAATAAACGTTAACGCGATATAGGCCACCATCACAAAAAAGAACAGGCCAAAAATCATCGATAAAATTACGATCAGGCGTACCAGTTTCACCGGCACATCCAGATATTGCGCAATACCCGCGCAAACGCCCTTCAGCATCCCTTTTTCAGGGATACGCCACAATTTGCGACCGGAAAATGAATTCACCATTATTTGTCTCTCCAGTTCGGATGCTCAGCATCAAGGATCTGCTCCAGCGCCTGAATTCGATCCCGCATGCGCTTTGCCTCGTCAGTGAGCTGCGCCAGCCGCTGTTGTTCGCTCTGTAAAAGCTGACCGCCATTTACCGCACGATTGTTGTAGTGCAACCACAGCCAGATGGGGGCGACGAATAACACAAAAATCGTTAGCGGTATGGCCAGAAAAAGCGCGCTCATGTGTACTCCTTACAAGTCAGACGAACTGCGGTGTGCCGCGCACAGCCGCAGTCGTGAAAAATTAACCGCGATCCTGGGCGTTCATTTTTGCTTTCAGCGCCGCCAGCTGCTCGCTGATTTCATCGTCGGCTTTCAGTTCGGCAAACTGCGTATCAAGGTTTTTCTGTTTGCCGAAGCTGTGGCTTTCAGCTTCTGATTCCATCTGGTCGATACGACGTTCAAAGGATTCAAAACGCGCCATCGCTTCATCCAGCTTACCGCTGTCCAGCTGACGGCGCACGTCACGGGAAGACGAGGCGGCCTGGTGGCGCAGCGTTAACGCCTGCTGGCGCGCGCGGGTTTCGCTGAGTTTATTTTCCAGCTCGCCAATTTCTTTTTTCATCCGCGCCAGGGTTTCATCGACATGCACCACTTCCTCTTCCAGGGTGGCTACCAGGTCGGTTAATTTTTGCTTTTCGATAAGCGCGGCACGGGCCAGATCTTCTTTATCTTTACGCAGTGCCAGTTCCGCTTTTTCCTGCCATTCAGCCTGCTGAGCGGTGGCCTGTTCTACGCGACGAGAAAGCTGTTTCTTTTCAGCCAGCGCGCGGGCCGAGGTGGAGCGCACTTCAACGAGCGTGTCTTCCATCTCCTGAATCATCAGGCGCACCAGCTTCTGCGGGTCTTCCGCTTTTTCCAGCAGCGAGTTGATGTTGGCATTCACGATATCGGCAAAACGAGAAAAAATACCCATAATTCAATCCTCTTTAATCATTATTTCAGGTGCCCGGCACCCTGCACGCAATGAATAATACAATTGCCGTGCCAACTTTTTATCTGTTTGATTTTCAATAAACTGTTTAAATTTGACTCTTGGCCTGTCGCGTTTATAGTGGTTTTATTCGCTAACAGTTGGTTAATTTCATCATGGCAGAACATAAAGATAATCTGATCGGCGAGGCAAACAGCTTTTTAGAAGTGCTGGAACAGGTTTCACGCCTCGCCCCGCTGGAAAAACCCGTGCTGGTGACTGGCGAACGCGGAACCGGCAAGGAGCTGATTGCCAACCGTCTGCACTTTCTTTCAAAGCGCTGGCAGGGGCCGTTTATCTCGCTGAACTGCGCCGCGCTAAACGATAATCTGCTGGATTCTGAGCTTTTCGGCCACGAAGCTGGCGCTTTTACCGGTGCACAGAAACGTCATCCGGGACGTTTTGAACGCGCGGATGGCGGCACTTTATTTCTTGATGAGCTGGCAACCGCGCCGATGATGGTGCAGGAAAAACTGCTGCGCGTGGTGGAATACGGCGAACTTGAACGCGTCGGCGGCAGCCAGCCCTTGCAGGTCAACGTGCGGCTGGTATGCGCCACCAACGCCGATTTGCCAAAGCTCGCCGGGGAAGGAAAATTCCGCGCCGACCTGCTCGACAGGCTGGCTTTTGACGTTGTCACCCTGCCGCCGCTGCGCGAGCGTCAGCCCGACATCATGCTGATGGCCGAACATTTTGCGATTCAGATGTGCCGTGAATTACAGCTTCCCCTCTTTCCGGGGTTTACCGATGAAGCACGGCAAATCCTCCTGAATTACGCCTGGCCGGGGAATATCCGGGAGCTGAAAAATGTTGTGGAGCGTTCGGTTTACCGCCACGGCAGCAGCGAAGAGCCGGTTAATGAAGTGATCCTCGATCCCTTCGCTCGCCGCGCCATTGTTTCCGCGCCTGTTGAATCTGCGGGATTACCTGCTTTACCTGTCGATCTGCGGCGCTGGCAAAACGACCAGGAGAAACAGCTGCTGGAAACCAGCCTGCGGCAGGCTAATTATAACCAGCGCCGCGCAGCCGGGTTGCTTGGCCTGACCTATCACCAACTGCGCGCCATGATGAAAAAGCACCTTATTCATCCGGGGAGTATGTCCTGAAAGATCTGCTTTCCGGCGTTTTTATCACCGCTCTGACCAGAAAACCGGCGCTCATCATCACTTATTTTGGGGTGCGGGCCAGAGTGCGATACACTTTGGCTATCACCTTTGAAAACTCAAAAACTTATGCGCGGAATTATCCCCTGCCTCTTACTTAGTCTGAGCTGCCTGAGCGGCGTGGCGCAGGCAGCTACGCCCGATCGCAAGCCTGAAGACATTCGCAAGAGCGGGTTTGTTTATTGTGTTAATGGCCAGGTTAATACCTTTAACCCGCAGATGGCGAGCGGTGGCCTGACCGTGGATACGCTTGCCGCACAGCTTTATGACCGTCTGCTGGATGTCGATCCTTATACTTATCGTCTGGTGCCGGAGCTGGCGCAAAGCTGGGAAGTGCTGGATAACGGCGCCACTTACCGTTTTCACCTGCGCCCGAAGGTACAGTTCCAGTCAACGCCCTGGTTTAAACCAACCCGGGCGATGAATGCCGATGACGTGGTGTTCAGTTTTCAACGCGTTTTTAATCGCAATCATCCGTGGCACAACGTCAACGGCGGAAACTATCCCTACTTCGATAGCCTCCAGTTCCCTGATTCGGTAAAAAGCGTCCGCAAGCTGGATAACAATACCGTCGAATTCAGGCTGGAAAAACCGGATGCCTCTTTCCTGTGGCATATGGCGACCCATTACGCTTCGGTGATGTCGGCTGAATATGCCGCCCAGCTGACTAAAACCGGTCGTCAGGAATTGATAGATCGCCAGCCGGTGGGCACCGGCCCGTTCCAGTTAAGCGAGTACCGGGCCGGCCAGTATATCCGCCTGGCCCGCAATCCCAGGTACTGGCGTGGCGTGCCGCTGATGCCGCAGGTGGTGCTGGATTTAGGATCCGGCGGCACCGGGCGCTTATCTAAGCTGCTGACCGGCGAATGCGACGTGCTGGCTTACCCTGCCGCCAGTCAGCTGACGATCCTGCGTGACGATCCGCGCCTGCGCCTGACTTTGCGTCCGGGAATGAACATCGCTTATCTGGCTTTTAATACCAATAAGGCGCCGATGAACAATCCTGAAGTGCGTCATGCGCTCGCTTTAGCGATTAACAACCAGCGCCTGATGCAGTCTATTTATTACGGCACGGCGGAAACCGCCGCGTCGATTTTGCCGCGCGCCTCCTGGGCGTACGACGGCGATTCTAAAATTACCGAATACAATCCTGAAAAAGCGCGCCAGCGTCTTAAAGCGCTGGGGATTAATAACCTGGAGCTGCGCCTGTGGGTGCCAACCAGCTCCCAGGCCTGGAACCCAAGCCCGCTGAAAACCGCCGAACTGATTCAGGCCGATATGGCACAGATTGGCGTGAAGGTGATCATCGTGCCCGTCGAAGGCCGCTTCCAGGAGGCGCGCTTGATGGATATGAACCACGATCTGACGCTGACCGGCTGGGCGACGGACAGTAACGATCCGGACAGTTTCTTCCGTCCGATGCTGAGCTGTGCTGCGATTCGTTCACAAACCAACTATGCCCGCTGGTGCAATTCGCAGTTCGACAGCGTGCTGCAAAAAGCGCTCGCCTCTCAACAGCTCGCCTCGCGCATCGAGGCCTATAACCAGGCGCAGGATATTCTGGCTAACGAACTTCCCGTGCTGCCGCTGGCCTCTTCGCTGCGTCTGCAGGCCTACCGTTATGACATCAAAGGCCTGGTGCTCAGCCCGTTTGGCAATGCCTCCTTTGCCGGTGTTTCTCGTGAAGACGTCGAGGTGAAAAAACCATGATCATCTTTACCCTGAGGCGTTTGTTGCTGCTGCTGATAACGTTGTTGTTTCTCGCGATAGTCGGCTTTAGCCTGAACTACTTTACGCCGCATGCGCCTTTGCAGGGCGCGTCTTTGTGGAACGCCTGGGTGTTCTGGTTTGAAAGCCTGCTGCACTGGGATTTCGGCGTTTCCAGCATTAATGGACAGTCCATTAATGAACAGCTGCGCAATGTTTTCCCGGCCACCATGGAACTGTGCCTGCTGGCCTTTGGTTTGTCGCTGCTGATTGGCATCCCCGTGGGCATGCTCGCGGGTATTACGCGTAACAAGTGGCAGGACAAACTGATTGGCGCCTTAGCGCTGCTCGGTTTTTCTATTCCGGTTTTCTGGTTCGCCCTGCTGCTGACGCTGTTTTTCTCGCTTACGCTTGGCTGGTTCCCTGTCTCCGGGCGTTTCGATTTGCTTTATGAAGTGAAGTCCGTCACCGGTTTTGCACTGGTGGACGCCTGGCTTTCCGACTCGCCTTATCGGGATGAGATGATCGTAAGCGCCGTGCGGCATATCATACTGCCGGTGATTACGCTTGCCGTTGCTCCCACGACGGAAGTCATTCGCCTGATGCGCCTGAGCACCAGCGAAGTGTTCGATCAGAACTATATAAAAGCGGCGGCCACCCGTGGCTTATCGCGCTTCACCATCCTGCATCGTCACGTGTTGCACAACGCACTCCCGCCGGTTATTCCACGCCTGGGCTTGCAGTTTTCCACCATGTTGACGCTGGCGATGATCACCGAAGTGGTCTTTAGCTGGCCGGGACTTGGGCGCTGGCTTATTAACGCCATTCGCCAGCAGGATTACGCGGCTATCTCCGCGGGCGTGATGGTCATCGGTTCGTTAGTGATTATCGTTAACGTGCTTTCCGATATTTTGGGTGCTATGGCTAACCCGCTGAAACATAAGGAATGGTATGCCTTACGATAGCGTCTACCGCGAGAAGCGGCCGCCGAGCACGCTGCGCCTGACCTGGCGGAAATTCTACGGCGATACCACGGCGATGGTTGGGCTCTACGGCTGCGGCGCGCTGGTTCTGCTGTGCGTGTTTGGCGGCCTGTTTGCCCCTTACGGTCTCGATCAGCAGTTCCTTGGCTATCAACTGCTGCCGCCGTCATGGTCCCGCTATGGCGAAGTCTCCTTCTTCCTCGGTACAGACGATTTAGGCCGCGATGTGTTGAGCCGTCTGTTAAGCGGCGCAGCTCCCACCGTTGGCGGCGCTTTTGTGGTGACGCTTGCAGCAACCGTCTGCGGCGTAGTGCTCGGCGTGGTGGCCGGGGCAACGCACGGCCTGCGCTCCGCCGTACTTAACCATATTCTTGATACGTTGCTTTCTATTCCTTCGCTGCTGCTGGCGATCGTTGTGGTGGCGTTTGCAGGCCCGCACCTTACGCACGCTATGTTCGCCGTCTGGCTGGCGCTGCTGCCGCGCATGGTTCGCTCGGTGTACAGCGCGGTGCATGACGAGCTGGAAAAAGAATACGTCGTGGCCGCCCGTCTTGACGGCGCCTCAACGCCCAATATTTTGTGGTTCGCGGTGATGCCGAACACCGCCGCAAGTCTGGTCACGGAAATCACCCGTGCGCTGTCGATGGCGATCCTGGATATTGCCGCGCTTGGCTTTTTGGATCTCGGCGCGCAGCTCCCCTCTCCGGAATGGGGAGCGATGCTTGGCGACGCGCTGGAGCTGATTTATGTTGCGCCCTGGACCGTGATGCTTCCGGGGGCAGCGATTATGCTTAGTGTATTGCTGGTCAATCTGCTGGGCGACGGTCTGCGCCGGGCGATTAACGCGGGGGTGCAATAATGCCATTACTTGATATCCGCAATCTGACCATCGAATTTATGACCTCAGAAGGCTGGGTGAAAGCCGTTGACCGCGTCAGCATGACGCTCAGCGAAGGCGAAATTCGTGGCCTGGTGGGTGAGTCTGGTTCAGGTAAGAGCCTGATTGCCAAAGCTATCTGCGGCGTGACCAAAGACAACTGGCGGGTTAGCGCAGACCGCATGCGCTTTGATGATATCGACCTGTTACGCCTCACCGCAGCCCAGCGCCGTCGCCTGGTTGGCCATAACGTGTCGATGATTTTCCAGGAGCCGCAGTCGTGTCTCGACCCGTCAGAACGGGTGGGTCGTCAGCTTATGCAAAACATCCCCGGCTGGACTTATAAAGGCCGCTGGTGGAAACGCTTCGGCTGGCGAAAACGCCGGGCAATCGAGCTGCTTCACCGCGTGGGGATCAAAGATCATAACGACGTGATGCGCAGCTTTTCGTATGAGCTTACCGATGGCGAATGCCAGAAAGTGATGATTGCGATTGCGCTGGCGAACCAGCCGCGCCTGCTGATTGCCGATGAGCCGACAAATGCTATGGAGCCGACCACGCAGTCGCAAATTTTCAAGCTGCTGACCCGGCTTAACCAGTACAACAACACCACGATTTTGCTTATCAGCCACGACCTGCAAATGCTCAGTAAATGGGCGGATAAAATCAACGTGATGTACTGCGGGCAAACGGTGGAAACCGCTACCAGCGAGGATCTTATCGCCACGCCGCACCATCCGTACACCCAGGCTTTGATTCGCGCCATACCGGATTTTGGCAGCCCGATGCCGCACAAAAGCCGGCTGAATACGTTGCCGGGCGCCATTCCCCTGCTGGAACATCTGCCGATTGGCTGCCGCCTGGGGCCTCGCTGCCCTTATGCCCAGCGCAAATGTATTGAAACGCCTCGCCTTGAAGGGGCAAAAACACATTTATACGCCTGCCATTTCCCGCTGAATATGGAGAGTCATTAATGGCCGAAACGCTGCTGGAAGTGCGCAATTTAAGTAAGACGTTTCGCTACCGGACGGGGCTGTTTCGCCGCCAGCATGTCGAGGCCGTGAAGCCGCTGAGCTTTACCCTGCGCGAGAAGCAGACGCTGGCGATCATCGGCGAGAATGGTTCCGGGAAATCAACGCTTGCGAAGATGCTCGCCGGGATGATTGAACCTACGAGCGGCGAGCTGGTGATTGACGATCATCCGTTGCGCTTTGGCGATTACTCGTACCGCAGCCAGCGCATCCGCATGATTTTCCAGGACCCGAGCACCTCGCTCAATCCCCGTCAGCGTATTTCGCAGATTCTGGATTTCCCGCTACGCCTGAATACCGATCTGGAGCCGGAGGCGCGTCGGAAAAGAATTGTCGAGACGCTACGCCAGGTAGGATTGCTGCCCGATCACGTCAGCTATTATCCCCACATGCTCGCACCAGGGCAGAAACAGCGCTTAGGGCTTGCGCGCGCGCTGATCCTGCGCCCGAAGGTAATTATCGCGGACGAAGCGCTGGCCTCGCTGGATATGTCCATGCGTTCGCAGCTCATTAACCTGATGCTCGAACTTCAGGAGAAACAGGGCATCGCCTATATCTACGTGACGCAGCATATCGGCATGATGAAGCATATCAGCGACCAGGTGATGGTGATGCACCAGGGCGAAGTGGTGGAGCGCGGCAGTACGGCGGACGTGCTGGCCTCTCCGCTTCACGAGCTCACCAAACGCCTGATCGCCAGCCACTTTGGCGAAGCTTTAACCGCAGACGCGTGGCGAAAAGACCGTTAACACAGGCACGACCTCTGGCGACGCGATAACCACCCGGCCCCCGGCTGGAAAAATAACGTGACACAACCCGGCGTCAGTGGGATATAATTTCAATTTAGTGTTGAATAATTGTGACTAATCGTGGGTAACAACATGATTATACAGTCATAAAATTAGCAGAAACTATAAGGATTCAAAGCTATGGGTTTTCTTTCCGGTAAACGCATTCTGATCACTGGCCTCGCCAGCAAACTGTCCATCGCCTACGGTATCGCTCAGGCGATGCACCGTGAAGGCGCGGAACTGGCCTTCACCTATCAGAACGAAAAACTGAAAGGCCGCGTAGAAGGTTTTGCTGCCGATCTGGGTTCCAGCATCGTACTGCCGTGCGACGTTGCAGAAGATGAGAGCATCGACGCGCTGTTTACCGAACTGGCGAAAAGCTGGCCGAAATTTGACGGTTTCGTTCACTCCATCGGTTTCGCACCGGGCGATCAGCTGGATGGCGATTATGTCAATGTCGTTACCCGTGAAGGCTTCAAAATTGCTCACGACATCAGCGCTTACAGCTTCGTTGCGATGGCTAAAGTGTGCCGTGAAATGCTCAACCCTGGCTCTGCGCTGCTGACTCTCTCCTACCTGGGTGCAGAGCGCGCTATTCCTAACTACAACGTTATGGGCCTGGCTAAAGCTTCTCTGGAAGCTAACGTGCGTTACATGGCGAACGCGATGGGACCTGAAGGCGTGCGTGTTAACGCCATCTCCGCAGGCCCAATCCGTACTCTGGCAGCAAGCGGTATCAAAGATTTCCGTAAAATGCTGGCACACTGCGAAGCGGTCACGCCGATTCGTCGTACCGTTACTATCGAAGATGTGGGTAACTCCGCGGCCTTCCTGTGTTCTGACCTGTCTGCCGGCATCTCCGGTGAAGTCGTTCACGTTGACGGCGGCTTCAACATTGCAGCAATGAACGAGCTGGAACTGAAAGACTAATTCCGCCCGTTTCGGGGCGGGCGTCCGCCTGCCCCGTTAACCTCCTGTTTTACTTCCCCATATACCATTCCGATATTTATTATCACCGATCATTCTTTGGTCCCTTTCCGCGCTTGCGCCAGGATAAAGCAGCGAACCAGGTCTCCCTCCCTTTACCGACCTGTTAACTCTTTGACCAAGGAACGACCATGGAACAACGCCAAATTTTGGGCAAAAGCCACTGGTATCACGAAACCCAGTCCAGTCTCTGCCCGGCGGATGTACTGCCGTTGGTTCCCGAAGCGGCGCACGCAGACCGCTTTTTACTCGACCTTAATTTAAGTCCGCAACAGCTTGCCGACGAACAGGCGTGGATAACGGCAGCCCGGAGCGCCAGCGAGACGCTCTTGCCGGAAAACGTCCCGGTGACGCGGATGCATACTCTCAGCAGCTACGACCGCCTGAGCACCGCCCTAACCGTCGCGCAGGTTTACGGTGTGCAACGGCTTTGCAACCACTATGCGGCGCGTCTTGCACCGCAGCCGGGGCCCGACTCTTCGCGTGAGAGCAACCGCCGCCTGACGCAAATTACCCAGTACGCTCGCCAGCTTGCCAGCCAGCCGACGCTAATCGATAACGCGTCGCGCACTCAGCTCGATGAAGTTGGGCTATCGGTAAATGACATCATTACCTTCAATCAGCTGATCGGTTTTATTGGCTTCCAGGCCCGTGCCGTTGCCGTCTGGCAGGCGTTGCAAGGACTGCCCGTCCGCTGGCTGCCCGGCTTCGATACGTTGCAGGATGCTCCGGCCGACATTTTTACCGCTGAAGGCGCATGCTGGGCGGCGGATTTGCCGCCGGTGGAACTGCGTTACGCCCGGTCCGAACAGCTTGCAGCCTGCAATATAAGCCAGCCTCTTCGCCCGTTACAGGGCATGGAATGGCTGCTGGCGCACGACGCCCCTGCGCTTTGTGCGTTGGGTCAGCTAACCCGTCTGCTATGGCAGCCCGCTTCAGCCCATACCGACGAACAGACGCTGGTGATGCTGCTCTCCGCCAGAATCAACGGCAGTCCTTCCTGCTTCGCTGAAGCCACAAAGCTGTGGCGTGGCGATAGCGGCCTGCCCGATGCGGTGCGTAATGGTGAAAGAGCGCTGCAGGCCTGGAGTCATAACCATCCACGAGCGCGCGCCATTATTCAGGCGGTACAGCTGCTCACGCGCTCGCCTGACCGTTTCAGCGCCGCACATGTTCAACCCTTGCTGGAGCAGGGTTTTTCCGCATCGGAAGCGTTAAGACTGCTGGTCAGTTCAGGCCTCTTTGGCTGGCTAAATCGCCTGAAAACAGGCCTGGGCGGCAGGCCATAAGCATTGAATTTGGCGTGCTTTTACGGCAAACAGCGCTTGCCGCAGGGTGCGGATTCGCGTAAAACTGTCAGCCGCTCTTTTGGCCACGAAAACTAAACGATATGTTTCAGGATAACCCGCTGCTCGCGCAGCTTAAACAGCAACTGCATTCCCAGACTCCTCGCGCCGAAGGCGTGGTAAAAGGTACTGAAAAAGGCTTTGGCTTCCTCGAAGTTGACGCCAACAAAAGTTACTTTATTCCGCCTCCGCAGATGAAAAAAGTGATGCACGGCGACCGTATTAGCGCTGTGATCCACACGGATAAAGACCGGGAAACCGCTGAGCCAGAAGAGCTTATCGAACCGTTCCTGACCCGCTTCGTTGGCCGCGTGCAGAAGAAAGACGATCGCCTTTCTGTCGTGCCGGATCATCCTTTATTAAAAGACGCCATTCAGTGTCGTGCGGATCGTAACGTTAAGCATGATTTCCAGAATGGCGACTGGGCGGTGGCCGAAATGAAGCGCCACCCGCTCAAAGGCGACCGCGGTTTTTACGCGGAGCTGACCCAGTTCATCACCTTTGGCGACGATCATCTCGCGCCGTGGTGGGTTACGCTGTCTCGCCATAATCTTGAACGCGAAGCGCCCGACGGCGCCGCAACCGAAATGCTTGACGACGGTCTGGTGCGTGAAGATTTAACCGCCCTGAACTTTGTCACTATCGACAGCGCCAGCACCGAAGATATGGACGATGCGCTGTTCGTTGAAGAGCTGGCGGACGGCAAGCTGCAACTGACCGTCGCCATTGCCGATCCTACCGCATGGATTGCCGAAGGCAGCAAGCTGGACAACATCGCTAAAGTACGTGCCTTCACCAACTATCTGCCGGGCTTTAACATTCCGATGCTGCCGCGCGAGCTGTCTGACGACCTGTGCTCGCTGCGCGCCAACGTTTCCCGCCCTGTCGTGGCCTGCCGTATGGTCATCGAACAGGATGGCGCGATCGGCAGCGACATTCACTTCTTCGCCGCCACAATCGAATCCAGAGCCAAACTGGTTTATGACGACGTATCCAACTGGCTGGAAGAGAAAGGCGAATGGCAGCCGCAGAGCGAAGAGATTGCTCAGCAGATCCGTCTGCTGCAGCGCATCTGCCTGAGCCGTGGCGAATGGCGTCATCAACACGCGCTGGTCTTCAAAGACCGCCCGGATTACCGCTTCGTGCTGGGTGAAAAAGGCGAAGTGCTGGATATTGTTTCCGAGCCACGCCGTATTGCTAACCGCATCGTTGAAGAAGCGATGATCGCCGCCAACGTTTGTGCCGCCATTGTTCTGCGCGAAAAGCTCGGCTTTGGGATCTACAATGTGCATACCGGTTTCGATCCGGCTAATACTGAACAGCTGGCGACCATGCTCGCCGGCCACGGTTTTACCGTAGACGCGCAGGAAGTGCTGACGCTGGATGGTTTCTGCAAACTGCGCCGCGAGCTTGACGCGCAGCCGACGGGTTTCCTGGACAGCCGTATTCGCCGCTATCAGTCCTTCGCTGAAATCAGCACCGAGCCCGGCCCGCACTTCGGTCTTGGCCTGGAAGCGTATGCGACCTGGACTTCTCCTATCCGTAAATACGGCGATATGGTTAACCATCGCCTGCTTAAAGCCATCATTAAAGGCGAGTCAGCAACGCGCCCGCAGGATGAAACCACCGCCCAGATGGCAGAGCGCCGCCGTCTGAACCGCATGGCTGAACGTGATGTAGGTGACTGGTTATACGCCCGATTCCTGCACGATAAAGCCGGGACCGATACGCGTTTTGCCGCTGAAATCATTGACGTCAGCCGCGGCGGAATGCGTGTGCGTCTGGTTGAGAATGGCGCAGTGGCGTTTATTCCCGCGCCGTTTATCCACGCGGTACGCGATGAGCTGGTCTGCAGCCAGGAAAACGGCACCGTGCAGATTAAAGGCGAAGCCGTCTACAAAGTGACTGACGTTATCGATGTGACCATCGCCGAAGTGCGTATGGAAACACGCAGCGTTATCGCCCGCCCGGCTGCGTAAAACTACAATAACTACTCGCAAAGGCTGAATAAATTTTCAGCCTTTTTCTTTTTAGACTTCCTTGCTTTCTCGCTGAGATTTTTACCCTTTATTATCGACCACACGCCAGTAACTTCTTACTTTTGTTATAATTGCGCATCTTGACAGATAAGGCACGCTAAACGATCTTAACGTGCTGTGCCTTTAACCTTTTCGGGAAATTATGCAATCCATCTTCATTTTTCTGACGGTTAACACATATCTGCGGGTTTTTATCCGTCGCCGCTTGTTTAACACTGGCTTTATGTTGCTAATATAAATAGTAAACTGACGCGCCATGCACCGGTTCAGGAGAAAGCATGAAAGACGAGTTGGAGCAGAACCTGCTTTACCGTTATTTAGGGACAACCAGCCCATACTGGCGTTTGCCTGCAGACAGCAACGCTCTGCAGCTTGCCGCCCATGAAAACGCAGATGCCAGCCAGGTGATTGCGCTGAACCAGGAGCAGGCCGACGAAATACGTCAGATGACGGTGATCACCTCAAGCATCACCATGACGATATCCCTGTTTGGCAACGATGTGCCTGTCCATCTCGTGGGGCGTAAAGTGTCCCGGCGCGAATGGGCCGGAACGGCTTCAGCGTGGCATGACACCCCTTCCGTTGCACGCGATCTTGTGCAGGGGCTTTCTTTTGCCGAACAGGTGGTTTCTGAAGCGAACTCGGTTATCGTCATCCTGGATCGTCAGGGCAATATTCAGCGCTTTAACCGGCTCAGCGAAGAGTACACCGGCCTTAAAGAGCACGAAGTCATCGGGCAGAACGTTTTTAAGCTTTTTATGAGCCGCAGCGAGGCCGCCGCCTCCAGACGTAATATCAGCGGTTTTTTCCGCAACGGCAATTCCTACGAAGTTGAGCGCTGGATTAAAACCCGCAAGGGCCAGAGGCTGTTTTTGTTCCGCAATAAGTTCGTTCACAGCGGCAGCGGCAAAAACGAAATCTACCTGATTTGTTCAGGCACGGATATCACCGAAGAACGCCGCGCTCAGGAACGCTTGCGCGTGCTGGCGAACACCGACACCATCACCGGCCTGCCAAATCGCAATGCCATCCACGATCTCATCAGCGCCGCCATAGAAAATCGCGGTGAGACTCAGGTAGGGATCGTCTATCTCGATCTCGATAACTTTAAGAAAGTGAATGACGCCTACGGGCACATGTTTGGCGACCAGCTTCTGCAGGCCGTTTCGCTGGCTATCCTGAGCTGTCTTGAGGAAGGCCAGGTGCTGGCGAGGCTGGGCGGCGATGAGTTTATCGTGCTGGCAACCGACACGTCGCAGGCCACGCTTGAGGCGATGTCCTCCCGCATTCTCACCCGCTTAAAACTGCCCTTCCGCATTGGCTTAATTGAAGTCTATTCCGGCTGCTCGCTGGGTATTTCTCTCGCCCCGCAGCATGGCGAAGACCGGGAAAGCGTTATTCGTAACGCGGATACCGCCATGTATACCGCTAAAGAGAGCGGCCGTGGTAAATTCTGCGTCTTCTCACCGGAAATGAACCAGCGCGTCTTTGAATATCTGTGGCTTGATACCAACCTGCGTAAGGCGCTGGAAAACGATCAGCTGGTTATCCATTATCAGCCGAAAATAACCTGGCGCGGTGAAGTGCGCAGTCTGGAAGCGCTGGTGCGCTGGCAGTCTCCGGAGCGGGGCCTGATCCCGCCGCTGAATTTTATCTCCTATGCGGAAGAGTCCGGGCTTATCGTGCCGCTTGGCCGTTGGGTAATGTTAAGCGTGGTGCAGCAGGTGGCGAAATGGCGCGATAAAGGCATCAATCTGCGCGTGGCGGTGAACGTTTCTGCCCGTCAGCTGGCCGATCAGACTATTTTTAGCGATCTCAAACAGGCGCTAAAAGATTTAGATTTTGAATATTGCCCTGTCGATGTCGAACTCACCGAAAGCTGTCTGATAGAAAACGAAGAGCTGGCGCTGTCCGTTATCCAGCAGTTCAGCAAGCTGGGGGCACAGGTTCACCTGGACGACTTCGGCACGGGTTACTCGTCGCTGTCACAGCTGGCACGCTTCCCTATCGATGCGATTAAGCTCGACCAGGCGTTTGTGCGCGATATCCATAAGCAGTCCGTCTCGCAGTCGCTGGTACGCGCGATCGTCGCCGTCGCGCAGGCGCTGAATTTACAGGTAATTGCGGAAGGGGTTGAAAGCAAGAAAGAAGACGCCTTCCTTACCAAGAACGGCGTCAACGAACGGCAGGGATATCTGTTTGCCAAGCCTATGCCCGCTGCCGTATTCGAGCGTTGGCTAAAGCGTTATCTGGTGAGAACGGGACGTTAACTGGCTTTACGCAAAGCCGTCGAGATATGGCGGTTTTGCAGTTGTACCAGCCTTTCCATATAGGCGATATCCTTAGGTTGCAGGCTGAACGCAGCATCCACCCAGTCTTCCGTAATATCCATCAGCTCAGCACGCGGCAGTTGCAGCACGCGCTGCCGGGCGCGCAGCATGGCACGGACGCCATTCAGCTTAGGCTGGAGCGTGTCGATAAAGGTGCGGGTTGCCAGATAGCCCTGATCTGGTTCAAACAAGAGATCGACAAGGCCGTGCTGTTCGTACCATTCCGCGGTGTGTGATTCTCCTTTATAAATCAACTCCTCTGCGAGCTTCATTCCCGAACGGCGGGCAACCAGTGAATATCCTCCCATTCCCGGAAACAGGTTAAAGGCTATTTCCGGAAAGCCCATACGGGCATCGCGTTGCGCCAGCACAAAATGGTGTGCCAGAGCTGCCTCAAAGCCGCCGCCTAAGGCGCTGCCTTCCACCATTGCAAGACTAATAGCGCCGCTATCGAAACCGCGGGAGGCCGCATGAACACAGTCCACGCAGGCTCGCGCATACGCGCGCAACGCTTCACGCCGTCCCTGCTTAATGGTTTCAACGAAAAAGCCCAGATCGCCGCCGGTGTTGTACATACCCGGAACCAGCGAACCGGTTACCCAGAAATCGACGGCAAATCCCGAGCGTTGTACCAGATAACTCATGTTCATGATCTCTTCGATCAGCACATGGTTAAAGCACGGACGAGGCTGTGCGCGTAGCATCATCCATACCGTGCGGCGTTCTTCTTCGTAATAACCCGAAAGCTGGGTAAAGCGTGCGGTATCGGTAAACAATTTGCAGGTTGGTTGGTTTATCACAGTCATCTTTTTATCCTGGGTTTCAGGGTGGGAAAACGATCTAAGGCGCCTTAGATCGCGTTGCAAAGCAGTGGATTACCGCCGTGCATGCGCAAACTTTAGATATTGTTCGCAACAATTCACGGTAATTTTTTTGCTCTGCCAATTTCCCACAGCTTGATCGGTCAGATGACGAAATTGATAGATTATTTATATATATTTTGCTGAAAAGAGATGAAAAAAACGCCCATCACCATGAGCGTCTGTAAGATCGGTTTTTTATACAGGAAACGGCCCCGCAGGCGCAGGGCGTGCCAACAGGGAAATTAGCTTTTTGCTTTTTTCGGCAGCGTCTTCATCAGTTCATCCGGACTGATCGTCGCCACGATGCTGCCGGGCAACGGCATCTTCAGGATGTGATTTTTCATTTTGCCGATAACGTGCATCTCGCAGGGGCGGCAGTCAAATTTCAGGGTCAGCACTTCATCCCCGTGCACCAGCTGCATCGGCGTTGCGCGCCAGCTTTTGATATTGCCTTTCGCCTGTTTTGGGCAGAGGTTAAAGGCAAAGCGCAGGCAATGCTTGGTGATCATCACCGGTACATCGCCTTTCTCTTCATGTGCTTCATAAGCGGCATCAATAAGTTTCACGCCGTAACGCTGGTAGAACTCGCGCGCTTTGTGGTTGTAGACGTTGGCCAGGAAAGTGAGATGCTCATCCGGATAAACGGGAGCCGGAACGGAGACCGCTTTACGCGAGCCACGCTGATACTGCTGCAAACGCGCTTGCGTCAAAGCATCCACGGCGTCACGTCGCAGCTGGTTTAACTGGCCGTTCGGCACGAATAAGGGCGCAGGCAAAGTGATATTTACCGCCCGGGCGGAATACATAGTCTGCCCCAGTTTCGTCAGGCCATCGCGCAGGCTGTCATAGGCTTTCTGCGGGTTGTTAGCGGCTGCAAACTGGCCCTCAAGCGTGTGCGTTACGCTTGTACCCTCTTCGCTCGTCAGCGTCAGGACAAGCTGCTCTTCCCAACCGGACAGTTCCATATCCACCGCCACACGGCGTTCGCTGGAGGTTTTCAGCAACGCCTGCTGCCAGTTGTGGTCGAGGTTGCGGTTAAGCGGATGATGCGGCCGCACATTTTTCAGCGTGTCCGGCATCTCGTTTGGCCATACGCGGTACTGATTTTTACCGGTTTTCTCCACGGTGTTGGCGCGGAAGCCGACGATTTCACGTTTGATCAGCACGTTCAGCCCATCGCCGTTTGTCAGCGTGTTGGCATCGGTGACGGCGACGTCCAGATGATCTTTGCCGACTTTGAGCACCTCGCCCACCGGCAGGCCAACAAACTTAGGCGAATCGAACGCGCCGATATCAATTTTGCGCTCGTTAACGAAGTAGTCCGTGCTGCCGCGATGGAAGGTTTTGTCCGGCGAAGGGATAAAGAAATGCGAAGTTACGCCTGCGGAAGCGCGCCGCAGGTCCGTGCGATTTTCCATTAGTTCATCAAGGAGCTGGCGATAATATGCGGTGATATTCTTCACATAGCTCATATCCTTATAACGTCCTTCGATTTTGAAGGAGCGCACGCCCGCATCCACCAGCGCCGCAAGGTTCGCGCTCTGGTCGTTATCTTTCATCGACAGCAGGTGTTTTTCAAACGCGACAACGCGCCCCTGCTCGTCTTTCAGGGTATACGGCAGACGGCAGGCCTGAGAACAATCGCCACGGTTGGCGCTGCGCCCCGTCTGGGCATGCGAGATATTGCACTGGCCGGAGTACGCCACGCACAGCGCGCCGTGAATAAAGAATTCTATCGTCGCGTCAACGTTCTGATGAATGGCGCGGATCTGGTCCAGATTCAGCTCGCGAGCCAGAACTATCTGCGAGAAACCAACGTCGGAGAGGAACTTCGCCTTTTCCACGCTGCGGATATCGCACTGGGTGCTGGCATGCAGCTCAATCGGCGGCAGATCCATTTCCAGCACGCCCATATCCTGGACAATCAGCGCATCAACGCCTGCCTGGTAAAGATCGTGAATCATCAGCCGCGCGGGTTCCAGCTCGTTGTCATGCAGAATGGTATTCAGCGTGACAAAAATCTTAGCTCCGAAGCGATGGGCAAAAGGCACCAGTTCGGCAAGATCGCGCAGGCTGTTACCGGCATTGTGGCGAGCGCCAAAACCAGGGCCGCCGATATATACGGCGTCGGCGCCGTGCAAAATAGCTTCACGGGCGATGTCGGTATCACGGGCGGGACTGAGTAGTTCAAGATGATTAGCGTGCAGGCGCATAGTTCGTCGTTTTTCTGTTTGTAGGCGAAAGGCGGCTATTGTAGTCAGAAAGGACGGGTAAAAACAGAGCCCGCTTCGAGGTTGAGGACTTTCATAAAAAGATGCCCTAGCGGACGCGGGAAATTACGGATAGTGGATCAACGAATGAAAATGTACCCGCGCAAGTCCGCCGTTGCGGTAGCTGTGCGCTTTATCCCCTGCGAAGCGTAAACCTTCACCTGCCCGTAGCGTCTGCCACTTTCCCTGAACCTGCATATCCAGCGCGCCGCTAATCACCGTCACATGCTCAATAACGCCGGTATCATGCGGGGATGACTCGCTCAGCGCGCCCGGCGCGAGCGTGATGGAAAAGAGGTCAAAGCGCAGATGGTCATCGTAGGGAAAAAGCGGCACCACAACCATATCGCTGTTTTGTGGATCGAATACCGGACGCTCCGGCAGCTCGCCCGACGCGATAAATACCGAAAACGGTACGTTCAGACCGGTGGCTATTTTCCATAAGGTCGCCACCGTGGGGCTGGATTCGTTACGTTCGATCTGGCCGAGCATGGCCTTTGACACGCCCGTTTTTTCTGCGGCCAGTGACAGGCTCCAGCCTCGCGCCTGGCGCAGTGCTTTCAGTTTCGCGCTTAAGTGGGCGGCAATATCCATCTTTCTCTCCTTATCAGCAGGCAGATTATAGCGCCTTGTACGCTATAACGCACGATGCTATAGTCCGTCGGACGTTATAACGCACAGCGAGGTTTTTATGCGCGCCTTCCCGGTTCCGTTACCTACGGTGCTTGCAGGATTTGTTGCCGTGCTGGTGGGCTACGCCAGCTCAGCGGCCATCATCTGGCAGGCGGCGGAGGCTGCCGGAGCGGATATACAGCAAATCGCAGGCTGGCTGACAATGCTCGGCATCGGCATGGGGATCAGCACGCTGGCGCTGACGCTGTGGTATCGCGCGCCCATCCTTACCGCCTGGTCCACGCCCGGTGCGGCACTGCTGGCCACCAGCTTACATGGCAGTACGCTAAACGAAGCCGTTGGCGTATTTATCTTTGCCTCAGCGCTCATTTTAATTTGCGCTGCCACCGGCTTATTCGCTCGCCTGATGCGTCTTATTCCCCATACCCTTTCTGCGGCGATGCTGGCGGGGATCCTGCTGCGCTTTGGGCTGGACGCCTTCGTATCGTTACAGGGTCACTTTTTATTATGCGGCTCGATGTTGATTAGCTGGCTGCTGGCAAAGGCCTGCGCCCCGCGCTACGCGGTTGTTGCGGCGCTGGTAGCAGGCTTAGTCATTAGCCTGGCGACCGGCGAGCTTAAAACCGAAAGTGTACCGCTGGATGTCGTGATGCCAGTATTCACCGCGCCGCACTTTTCCCTTAGCAGTTTACTCAGCGTGGGCCTGCCGTTTTTTCTGGTCACCATGACGTCGCAAAATGCACCCGGCGTGGCGACGCTTAAAGCCTCTGGTTACCACGTTCCGGTTTCGCCGCTGATTGTTGTCACCGCGGTTATTGCCCTGTTGCTCGCGCCTTTTGGCGTGTTTTCTATTTGTATCGCGGCAATTACGGCAGCAATTTGTCAGGGAGCGCAAGCGCACCCGGACCCGGCTAAAAGATGGTTGGCCGCCGCCGCGGCTGGCGTGTTTTATCTGCTGGCCGGGATTTTTGGCGGCTCGATTTCAGCATTGCTGACCGCCCTGCCCCTGGCCTTTATTCACACCCTTGCCGGACTTGCCTTACTAAGTACCCTCGCAGGCAGTTTGCATCAGGCGCTAAGCCATGAGCGGGAACGCGATGCGGCGATCGTTACCTTTCTGGTCACGGCATCGGGGCTTACGCTTGCGGGGACAGGTTCTGCTTTCTGGGGATTGATTGCGGGCGGAATTTGCTACGGCGTATTTTCAGCCCGCCGAGCGTAGCTGCGAAGGCGTGACGCCAAGCGTGGCTTTAAAGCGGTTGCTGAAATGGCTGGCGGAGCTAAAGCCGCAGGCCATTGCAATATCCGTTAACGACAGTGCGCTATGACGCACAAGCGTTTCCGCCCGCGCCATACGCCGCTGCATTACGTACTGGTGCGGGGCCAACTGCGTAGATTGTTTAAACATCCTCGCGAAATGAAATTCGCTTAACCCTGCCTCAAGCGCCAGTTCGGCCAGCGTTAACGGGTCAGCAAGATGCTGTTCGATGTAAGCCTGAATATTGCGCAACACTACCGGAGCCAGCCCGCCGCGCACTACGGGCAAGCGCCACTGCACGCTGCTGTAGTTTTGCACCAGATGGGTAAGCAGCAGAGTCGAGGCGGTGCTTAACGTCATATGGTTCGCGCTCTGCTGCCAGCTGCTGCTCAGCAAAAAATGACGATAAAGCTGCGTGATACGCGGATCGCTGGCAAAGATCTTTTCATCTATTTGCAGGCTTGCCGGGCTGCGGTCCCAGACCTGCCCGGCGATATGGCGCAGGTGCGCATCCGTACAGTACAGGTGTACAAACGAGAAATCGTTACGAATATCCCAGGTTGTTTCGCTGTCCTGCGGCATCAGGCAAAACCGGTCCGGACCGCCGCCGTTTTTCCAGCCGCGCGACGTTTTCTGGTAGGTTTCATACCCGTTGTTGATATACAGGCTAAGCGTATGGTGATCGCTCAGCTGCGTGACGCGATCGTTATGATTTGACCAGGCCGCCAGTTGAATACCCGAGCCAAGCTGCACGCTGTCATTCAGACGAGCGTTGTGCTTACGGAGATTTTCAAAGGCATGGTACGACTGAGTCATAGTTGAATATCGCTTAGGGACCGGAACAGTAGTGTATGTAGCGCCGCTGCGGGTTACCAGCCATTAAGCCCGTGACAACAAAAAAATGCGCAAGATTATGCAAGTCGAGCAAGGCGATGAAAGCGGGCGTTGAAGGTTATCTGCACACTGTCGATTCTGTCCGACAGCGAGATAACAACATGAACGCAGTACTTTATATTCTGGTGGTGGCTATCTGGGGAACGACCTGGATTGCTATTTACATGCAGCAGGGCGTGGTTTCGGTACCCGTTTCAATTTTCTGGCGTTTTGCCGTTGCGGCGGCTGTGATGCTGGTAGTACTGCTCGCGCTGGGGCGTTTACGCCGTCTCAGCCTGCGCGATCATCTGTTCTGCCTGCTGCAGGGCGCCTGCGTGTTTGGCTTTAATTTTTACTGCTTTTATCATGCTGCGGCTTATATAAGTTCAGGCCTTGAGTCAGTCATCTTCTCTATGGCCGTGCTGTTTAACGCCTTTAACAGTATGTTGTTTTTCCGCCAGCGCCCGCACGCTAACCTGCTGCCAGCCGCGGCGCTCGGCATCGCGGGCGTTGTCGCCCTGTTCTGGCATGATCTGATTGCAACGCAGTTAGCGCCGGCATTGCTGCTGGGGATTGCTCTTAGCGCGCTGGGGACGTTCGGTTTCTCGCTTGGCAATATGATCAGCACTCGCCATCAGCGCCGCGGGCTGGAAACGCTATCGACCAATACCTGGGCCATGTGCTATGGCACGGCGATTATGGGCGTTATTGCCCTGATTCGCGGGGATTCGTTTATGCCGGAGCTTTCCGTCCGCTACCTCGGCTCGCTCTTCTACCTGGCGATATTTGGATCGGTCATCGCATTTGGCGCTTATTTCACGCTGGTGGGACGTATCGGCGCAAGCCAGGCGGCCTACAGCACGTTACTTTTCCCGCTGGTGGCATTAAGCCTTTCAACGCTATACGAAGGTTATGTCTGGCACAGCAACGCGGTAATAGGCCTGGCGATGATTCTGGCCGGTAATCTGGTGATGTTCTCGAGACCCGGAATGTTTAACATTTGGCGCAAAAGAACCGCGTAATAGTTTGATAGTAACTCCCCGGAAAGCGTGATTTTCGGGGAGTTAAGGCAAAGCAGAAAAGATAATCTTTTAATTTTAAAAATATTGCGAAAGGATCTTTAACGCATTAAGGCTTCTGACAAATTATTAAGAAAACAGAAGCTCCCTGCCGTTTATTTAATTTCAAACATGGCCGCATCGGTAGCCATATCATCGATAACGGGCTTCAGCGACTCAACGGTAATCGGCGTATTTTCATTGCTCACCGTTTTACCTTCGCCTTTACGCACGACTTTCATCACCACTTTATTGCTGGAAGCGTCGACAAGCTCGCCTTCAAAGTAGAGATTCGTTTCCATGGTGCGGTGCCCTGTTGCAGCTTCTGTGCCCGCAACGATCATCGCTACCGGGATCACTTCGTAGAACTGTAATCCCTGTTTGCTGCTGTCTACGCCCGTAATAGCGCCATGGAAAATCAGGGTGCGCGGCCCGGGCTTGCTCACCAATTGAATGCGCTGCCCGGCGCTTGCTTTTAACCGGGTGTTAGCATAAGCCAGGATTTTATCCAGCGTTTCCGCCCCAGGTTGAGTGGTTGGCTTAGGCGCCGGGTAATAAGTAAGCGGGTTATAGATAAGCTTATCGTAGTTGCTGCTTTTAAAATCGGGATCAACCCAGCGTAAAATAGCTTTACCGGTGGGAGACGTTGTTTCCTGCAGCCCGGAGTAATCTCTTAAAAAACCAGAATACTTGTCCGTGGCCGTTAAGGAAGAGGAACAGCCCGCAAGTGCAAGCAGGCCGGACAGACAGGCTGCCTTAAAAAAAATGGAATTACGCATTTTGAATCCCTGTGATTTACGTGTAAGCCATTTAGTTATAGCAAACAAGATTTGGCTAAACCATATAGCAACGTGCGGTAATACCGCTTAACCGTTAAACTCTGGCATTACCGCACTACAAGTTAATCAGCTGCTTAAATTATTCTCGCGTGGCACCGATAATATCTCAGCGGCGTGCCGAAATATTACATCGCATGCTAACATTAAGCTTTCAACGCTAATCCATCACATAACAAATCGATAATAAATAACGATCCATAATCATTATTTATTAACGGTAATATAATATCGTGCTGCTGCATAAAGGTACGTTCATCATGGGTGATAACGATAATAGCGGCCCCTTTTCGCCGCGCCTGATGCATTGCCGCTAGTAAGGCATTCTCTGGCGCATGTCCCGCAAAAATTACCAGTACCTGCCCTGCGCCAAGCATCGCCGCGGTGATACTCATCAGCGCGGTGTCCTGACAAAGATTTGCCGGATAGCCAAGCGTGAGCAGCCGGTACTGCAACAGGCTGGCAAAAGGCGTATCTGCCGCGCTGGCGCTGAAAATATGCGTTGCCGTGGCTTGACTGAGCATCTCCACGGCGCGGGTAATCGTCGCGGGAGAAAGCTCGCTCAGTTGGGCGCTCAGCGAACCCTGTACGCTGTTAAGCTTTTCCTGCCAGGGCGCCGGCAGAGTTCCGGTCGATACGGGAGAGCTGCACTGGGCGAGCTTCATGCGCAGATCGCGAATATCGTCACAGCCTGCCGCTCGCGCAAAGCGGGTAATGGTCGCCGGGCTGACTCCCGCAGCGGTTGCCAGCCGATCGATAGTTGCCGACGCGGCAAAACCCACGTCATCAAGAATGGTTTGTGCCACGCGAGATTCCTGCTGGCTGAAATCATTCAGGCGCGCGCGTATCTGGCTGAGAATATCGCCGCTGCTTTCTTTACCGGTGGAATGCGAGAACCTTTGCAGAACGTCGCTGCCGATACCGGCGTGGGCGGCCAGCTTTTGCAGCGTCCCCGGATCTACCCACGTGGCATCGCCCAATATAGTCGTGGCGCCGGGCAGAGCCTGAGGGCTGCTGTCCTGTTGCTGATGACGTACTTTACCGAGAAAATCATTAATATCATCGCAGCCGATGCTGCGGGCGAAGCGTTGCAGCGTGGCCAGGCTCACGCCTGCCTTAAGCGCGATTTCTTCCATCGAGGATTCAGGAATTTGCGCAAAATTTTCCAGGAAGAAGCGTGCAAGGCGGGATTCTTGCGCAGGCAGGCCAGACATGCCCTGTACCAGTTGATAAACGATATCCATAACGGGTTGGTTCCTTCGATGGCAGCGACAGCGCGTTAAAACCATCATAGAACATTGAAATTATTTTTCAATCCATGCTCTTATCCTGCCTCGTCTCCTCTGCCATACAATCTAAAATTTTTTATTTCTTCGTTGAGAACTGATTATTCCGCCAAAGGCATACCTTTTGCTGATAATCCAATCGCGATCACACTCATGAAAATAATTTTCATACATGCTGTTTAAAGCGGCTAATGTATGAAATATGTTTTCAAAAATGGGAGGAGTTGTGATGAAAAAGATTATGCTGTGCTGCGCGGCGGGAATGTCCACCAGTATGCTAGTGCAAAAAATGCGAGCGGAAGCAGCAAAGCGCTCCCTGGAGGTTGAAATCAATGCTTACCCGGTTGCGGAAATTGAAAGCCAGCTCGGTCACGCCGATGTGGTACTGCTCGGTCCGCAGGTACAGTTTGAGCTGCAACGCCTGAGCGAGCTTTCCGCACCGCTTGGGAAGCCCGTTGCGGTTATCGACATGATGGATTACGGCACCATGCGCGGCGATCGCGTGCTGGATAAAGCCATCGCGCTGATGGCCTGAAGCGGACGGAGAACACGATGAAAATTACCGTTATTGGCGGGGGAAGCAGCTATACCCCGGAACTGATAGAAGGCCTGATCCAGCGCCATGCTTCTCTGCCAATGGCGGAGCTGGCGCTGGTCGATGTGGAAGCAGGACGCCACAAAGTCGACATTATCGCCCGCCTTGCGCGACGCATGCTGGATCGGAACGGGCTGGAGGCGGTTAATGTCTCCGTACATTTTGATGCGGACCAGGCAATCAAAGGCGCAAGCTTCGTGCTTACGCAGCTACGCGTCGGGCAGCTTCCCGCTCGCGCGGCTGACGAACGCCTTGGCTTAAGCCACAAGCTGCTGGGTCAGGAGACAACCGGCGTTGGCGGCTTTGCCAAAGCGCTGCGCACTATTCCGGTGATGCTGGATATCGCACGTCGCGTGGAACGCCTGGCGCCACAGGCATGGATTATCAATTTCACCAATCCGGCCGGTATCGTGACGGAAGCGGTTTCGCGCTACAGCAAGGCGAAAATTATCGGGCTGTGTAACGTGCCGGTGACCATGCATCACACCATTGCCGACATGCTGAAATTACCGCACGCGTCCGTTACCCTGCGCTTCGCGGGTCTTAACCATATGGTTTGGGTGCATAAGGTGCTGGCCGATGGTCGCGACGCCACCGACGAGGTGCTTGAGATGCTGTGCGACGGCGAACAGCTTTCGATGAATAACATTAAAGCCATCCCCTGGCCGGCAGATCTGCTGCGCGCGCTGCGTGCTATTCCCTGCCCCTATCACCGCTATTTCTGGCAAACCCGCACCATGCTTGAAGATGAGCTGGCCGATGCGGACAGTAAAGGAACGCGTGCAGAGCAGGTCATGAAGGTGGAAGAGGCGTTATTTAAGCTTTATGCCGATCCAAATCTGGATAAAAAGCCGGATGAGCTCAGCCAGCGCGGCGGCTCCTTCTATTCGGAAGTCGCGGTTGAGCTTATTAATGCCCTGCATAACAATCTCGGCGTTGAAATGGTCGTCAATACCGCCAACAATGGCGCTATTCAGGGGCTGCCGGACGATGCGGTAATTGAAACGAACTGCCTGATCGACGCGCTTGGCGCGCATCCTCTGGCCTTCGGCAAGCTGCCGCCGCTGATGAACGGCCTGACGCAACAGGTAAAAGATTTCGAACGACTGACGATTGAAGCGGCCGTTCATGGCGATAAACGCAAGGCGCTGCTGGCGCTGGTGGCCAACCCGCTGGTCGCGGATGTGAATCTGGCCTCGACGCTGGTCGATGAAGTACTCAGCATTAACCAAGCGTGGTTGCCGCAGTTTAGCGGCCGATCGTGATTCTGGCGCACTGCCCGTCGGTACGGGCGTAAATCACAAAAAATGATAATACCCGGTCGGCAGATTCTGCCGCGGGTAGGGGGTGTCTGTGTCAGTCAATAAATCCATCATTGAAAAATACGTGCTGCCTACGGCGCTGAAAATCGCCGGGCAAAAGCACGTTTTATCCGTACGTGACGGTATTATTCTTAATATGCCGTTTATGCTGATCGGCTCATTTTTCCTCATCTTCGCTTATTTACCGGTGCCCGGTTATGCGCAGATGATGAGCGGTCTGTTCGGCCCTGCGTGGCAGGAAAAAGTGCTGTATCCGGTGAAGGCTACCTACGACATCATGGCGATTATCTCCGCCTTCGGCATCGCTTATCGTCTGGCGGAAAAATACCGCACTATCGATCCGCTCACCGCCGGTGCCGTCTCGCTGGTGGCGTTCATCATGACTATTCCTCAGCACATTATGTTCACTCCCGCGACGGCGTCCACGGCACAGCTGGTTAAAGGCGTGCTGCCAATGGGCCAGATTGGTAGCCAGGGCCTGTTCGTCGCGATTCTTATCGCCCTGCTTTCCACTGAAATTTATCGCTTTATCAATAACCGCAACCTGGTTATCCGTATGCCGGAAGGCGTGCCGCCTGCGGTAGCAAAATCTTTCCTCGCCTTAATTCCCGGCTTCTGTGTTCTGGCGGTCGTGCTGGCTCTGCGTCTGCTGGTTGAAGCGACGCCGTTTGGCGATATCAATACCCTGATAACGGAACTGGTGGGCATTCCGATGAGCCACGTTGGCGGTTCCCTGCCGGGCATGATTATCTCGGTACTGCTGATTGGTATTCTGTGGATGCTGGGCCTGCACGGCGACACTATCGTACTGGTCTTTATCCGCCCGGTCTGGCTGAGCAATATGTCGGAAAACCTCGAAGCGTTTCAGAACGGTCTGCCTATTCCGCATATCATCACGCAGCAGTTTTACGATCTGTGGATTGCGCCAGGAGGCACCGGCGCCCTGCTGGGACTGGTGATTTTCATGCTGATCCGCAGCCGTAGCGCCCAGATGAAACAGCTGGGTAAAATCGCGGCGCCGGGCAGCCTGTTTAATATCAGCGAGCCGATGGTATTCGGCATTCCTATCGTGATGAACCCGTATTTGGTGGTGCCGTTTATCCTCACGCCAGTGGTGCTGGTGATTGTTTCTTATATCGCCATGACCACCGGCCTGGTGGCGAAGCCTGCGGGGATCGCGCTACCGTTTACCACGCCGATTGTAGTCAGCGGCTACCTTGCAACAGGCGGACATATTTCCGGATCGGTATTGCAGATTGTTAACCTGGGGATTTCGCTGGTGATGTATTATCCGTTCTTCCGCATCTGGGATAACCTGAAATACCGCGAGGAGCGGGCAAGCCTAGCGCCGCAGGAGGCTGAAGCTGAGGCCTTAACGCAGCGCAGCGCAACTTAATCTCCAGTATAAAAAAGCCCTGGCGTTTTACGCGGCAGGGCTTTTTGCTTTGCGGATAGCCGGTCAGCGCTGATAAACCGGTTCTGTCACGTCGTTATTCGTTTCCTGTGACGCCGGTTCTGCTACGTCTGCGCGTCGTTGCGCAAGCAGGCGGCTGACCTCCGCGTGTTTGTCTTCTGTGAAATCAAAGAACCACATAAAGCCGATGCGGATCAGCGAGCCGATAGCAGGCAGCAGGCTGATGCCGAAAAACAGCCCGTTGAGTACGCTCTCGGTTTGCGTGGCGGCCTGCGGAACATAACCGATTGCCGTCAGGTAAACCCCAATCAGTCCACCGCCCACCGCCACAGACATTTTCCCGGTAAAGGTCTGGCCGGAAAAGGTGATTGCGGCGCAGCGCTTATTGGAGTGATATTCCGCATATTCGATGGTGTCGACGATCATCGCCGAGGTAAACAGGTTGCTCATCATAACAAACAGCGCACTTAGCCCCAGCAGAATAAATAGTATGGTCAGGCTTTGGTAACCGACGAACCACAGAACAATCCTTACCAGAATATCCAGCGCACAAAGGGCGATAAACAATGAACGCTTCTTATAACGCCGCGTCAATACCGGCGCCAGCAGACAGGCAAGCGCCGCAATAATGCCGATAATACCAATTGCCGCCTGTAGCCCGCCGTCGCCCATATTGTAAATAAAGAAATAGATATAAATGCCGTTGGCAATATTATGCAGCACGCAGAAGAAAAAAGCGGCCAGCACAAAAAATAACGGTTTGTTATGCCGCAGATTGCGGAAAGTGTCGCGTATGGTCACTTTTTCATGACTGGGCGGCACGCGTTCTTTGACGTTAAAGAAGCCGTTAATCATTAACAGCATGCCGATAACCATCATTACCAGCACCGCCATAAAATAACCATGGTCATTGGAGTACGGTGCGAAGAAAGCCGTTAGCCTTGGGAAGAAAATATTCGCGCAGGCTATGCCTGCATTAACGCCGAGCACCGCAGCGGTTACCGCCTTCGTTCTTTCGCGCGGCTGATCGCTCATCACCGACGACATTGACCAGAAAGGAATATCGGATATCGCATACAGCGTGCCCCATAAAATATAGGTCACGCCCGCGTAAATAATTTTGGTGCTCATTGGCGCGTCAATACTATAAAACGAGGCCAGCGTCATAACCGTAATCAGCAAAGGTGCCAGCAGCATAAAATGGCGGAATTTGCCGAAACGAGAGTTCATGGTGTCCATAATACTGGCGAAAAACGGATCGTGAATCGCATCCCACGCGCGCGCAACAAGAAAGATGGTACTCGCCGCCAGCGCGGAGATCCCCAGCACGTCGGTATAAAAATAGTTAATAAAAGAACCCACCAAACCAAAACTAAAGCACTGTCCTAAACCATAACCAAAATAAGACCATAATTCTCTGCCAGGAATTTTCATTGCCATTGTCATCGTCGTCGCCTCTTATACCCCGGCAGCGATACCGGGGTGAACATTATTATGATGAAGCATGAGAAAGTGATTTATCCGCGTGGATGTAAGCCTGTCTTACTCAGCCGCGATACTAAATCTATTTCCGCACGGCGGAAGGGAATACCGTGTTCGTCAAATACGTCATGGAACCAGAGATGAGCGTAATCCTCGCGCTTTTTCAAATAAATCGGCCATGGCATGTAAGTTTGCGTTTTACCCCGCACCAACCCCCACTGATAAGGCACAACGTTACACGCGTGCATCAGAGGTAGCTGTTCTTCAAAATTGGCACCGACATGTCTTGCCAGCCACTCGGTGCACATAATCGGACGGCCCAGTTGCTCCATCACTCTTATCGCCCGCACCATTTTGGCGGTCGGGACATAGGCGTGATAGCTCACCACATCCGATAACCGCAGCGCAGCCCGATCGATTGGATGGCGAAAGAATTCTTCTTCCGGCTGGTCGTGATCGATCAGGCTTAAATGCCAGGCACCGACGGTCAACGGCTGAGAAGGATCTTCATCACGCGCCCATACGAAGGATTGGGTCATTAATTCCAGGGCAAACGACTCCAGCCTCTCATCATAAAGCACCTCTTCAACACCGGTTGCGAAGGTACCGCGGTTGCCGGGTTCGTTATACAGATCCCAGACGAGTATGCGGCGGTCTTCGCGGAAGGTTTTCACAATGTCGCGCACATAGCGTTCTATTTCCGGCCAGACGCCAGGATCGCAGACTTTATCTCGCCCGGGGCTTGCCGCTGCCTGGCTGTTATGTTTGCCCGGCACAGGCGCTTTCTGCTCCCCCAGATAAGGTTCGTCACCGGAAAAGCCGCAGTCGTCCATCAGCGTGAGCATGACGCGGATATTGTGCTTTTGCGCAATGCTCAGAAAAGTATCGATACGCTCAATCAGCCCCTGGCGGTCGTGCTGCCAGACGATAAAAGGCAGGTTGGTACGCAGCGTGGTATAGCCTGCGGCCTGCGCCCAACCCAGCTCTTCATCAATGGTCTCAGCATCAAAGGTTTCCGCCTGCCATAGATCCGTCCAGTTCACCGCCGTGCGCGGTAAATAATTAAAACCGCACATCCAGCCCTGCTGCTGCTGCCACTCATTTGCCTGCTGTTTAGTCCACTGCTGTCTCATAGGTTCTCCGTTTCATCGCCTTGCTAATATTATTAGCTAATATTTATTAGTAGCGTTATCCGGCGCAAGTACTGGATACGGCAATTGTCGACAGGATCACATTTTGGCGATCCCCGCCGGCCCGCGACGTGACTATCAGCACCCTGTGTTATAGTGCCCACGGAAAGGCAGCAGATGGCTAAGGCAATGGATAAGAAAAGCAAAATTACAATGACCGATGTCGCCCGTGAGGCCGGGGTTTCCCAGGCGACGGTATCGTTAATTTTAAATAATGCGCAGAGCATCAAACTCAGCGAAGAGACGCGCCAGCGCGTAATCGCGGCGGCCCAGCGGCTTGGCTATAAAAAAATCCCCGCGCCGCATAAGCCGGAAGGCCAGGAAGAGATTGCAGTGTTGATAAATGCGATGCCGAGCTACGATCCTTTTGTCGATGCGCTAAGCCAGGCCCGGGATGCAGCCTGGCGTTACGACGCGCTGCTGACGATTTATGATTATGGCGACGATAACGAACTGGCGTTGCGCATCATCAGGCAGCTGGAACAACGTCGCTGCGCCGGGATTATTCTCGCCTCGCCCATTACCAGTGCCATCGATTTTTCCGTCTTTGAGAATTGCACTCCGCTGCCGCTGGTGTTGCTCAACGTTTACGACCATGCTTACCCGCTGCAACCCACTTTTTTACCCGACGATTACGCGAACGCGCTTCAGATGACCCGTCATCTTATCGAAAACGGCGCCACGCGCATTGCCCATATTACCGGCGATGACTGGATGGACGCCTCGCACCAGCGCCTCGCCGGCTACAAAGCCGCGCTTGAAAAATCCGGCCTTCCGTTTGATCAACAACTGGTGGTCAAAACTAACTGGCAGATTGACGAAACGCTGCGCGCTACCCGTCAGGTAATGCAGTTACCGACACCGCCGGACGCCATCTTCTGCGCCAGCGACTGGATGACGCTGGGCTGCTACCAGGCGCTGGCCCAGCTTAATATTCAGGTGCCGCAGCAGGTGATGGTGGCCGGGTACGATGACCAGCGTATTGCCGATCAGCTAACGCCGAAACTTACCAGCGTGCAGTTGCCCTACACCGAACTGGGACGCATGGCCGTCGAGTATCTTTGTCAGGGAGAAGACAACGCGACTCGCGTGACGATGGCGGGGAAATTAAAGATTCGCGGCTCCACGCAACGCTAAAATCCGCCGCATAAAAAAGCCCTGACGTTTTACGCGGCAGGGCTTTTTGCGGTCAGGAAAACGTTATTTTACGTCCACCTGATAAAAAATGTGCTTCCCGAACGGGTCGATTTCATAGCCGCTTACCTCTTTGCGCACCGGTTCGAAAATCGTTGAGTGCGCAATCATCACCGCGGGCATCTGGTCGTGCATCATCTGCTGGGCTTCCTTATAAAGCGCCACGCGCTTATCGTGATTTCCCTCAGCGCGAGCTTGCAGAATCAGCTTATCAAACGGCTGGTAGCACCACTTCGATGAGTTGGAGCCGCCGTTCGCGGCAGTGCAGGTAAACAGCGGGCCGAAGAAGTTATCCGGGTCGCCGGTGGCCGTTGTCCAGCCCATCAGGGCAGCCTGATGATCGCCATTTTTCACGCGCTTAAGGTACTCGCCCCATTCATAGGTCACTACTTTCGCCGTCACGCCCACTTTTGCCCAGTCGGCCTGGATCATCTCCGCCATACGTTTGGCGTTCGGGTTATAGGGACGCTGGACCGGCATGGCCCACAGGTCGATGGTCATGCCGTTGGCGAAGCCCGCCTCCTTGAGCAGGGCTTTAGCCTGCTGTGGATCGTAGTCATAATCTTTTAGCTGGTCGTCCGCGCTCCACACGCCCGGCGGCAACAGATTTTTCGCCGCCGTACCGCTCCCCTGGAACACCGCCTCGATAATCGCCGGTTTATTGATAGCCAGCGCCAGCGCCTGACGCACTTTCACATTATCCAGCGGCGCTTTCTGGGTATTAAACGCCAGGAAACCGGTGTTCAGCCCCGCTTTTTGCATCAGGGCGATGTCTTTGTTTTCTTTTATGCGCGGCAGATCCGCCGGGTTCGGGAACGGCATGACCTGGCATTCGTTTTTCTCAAGCTTCGCGTAGCGCACCGAAGCATCCGGCGTAATGGAGAAAATCAGGCGATTGAGTTTCGCTTTGCCCTGCCAGTAGTCCGGGAAGGCGGTAAACAGGATACGCGAATCTTTCTGATACTGTTTCAGCTCAAACGGCCCGGTGCCGATCGGGTTCATATCCACGCGCTCAGGCGTGCCTGCTTTCAGCATCGCATCGGCATATTCAGCCGAGAGAATGGATGCGAAATACCAGCCTAAATCGGCGATGAACGGCGCTTCCGGATGGGCCAGCGTAAAGCGTACCGTATGATCATCGACCTTATCGATGGCGGTTATCAGCTTGCCGAACTCAAGGCTTTCGAAGTTGGAATAGTTACCGTTGGAAACGTTGTGGTAAGGATGTTTTGCATCTTTCTGACGCATAAACGAGAAGATCACGTCATCGGCGTTAAAGTCGCGCGTCGGTTTGAAGTATTTGTTGCTCTGAAACTTCACTCCTTTACGGAGATGAAAAGTGTAAACCTTGCCGTCTTCGCTAACGTCCCAGCTTTCCGCAAGGCTCGGCTGCAGTTCGGTCGTGCCGACTTTGAAATCCACCAGCCGGTTATAAACCGGCACCGCACTGGCGTCGACGCTGGTGCCGGAGGTATATAACTGTGGGTTAAAGTTCTCCGGCGAGCCCTCGGAACAATAAACCAGCGTTTTTGCTGCGGCGCCTGAGCTGATTGAGATTGCGGCTACGGCCAGCGCAAGCGCGGTCATTTTTATTTTCATCGCTATCTTCCTGTTGGTTATCCTGCCCCTGAACGAATAAAGCTTGTACTAAGCGCTCTAATAAATAACATTAAATTTACATCGCCAACAAACAACATCGAACAATAAGGAAACATTATGCCCTCGCCGCTCTCCTCGCAGCTCACCCAACGCTTCTTCCGCTACCTGGCCGTCACCAGCCAGAGCGATCCTCGTGTTAACACGCTGCCAAGCACGCCCGGCCAGCATGAAATGGCGAAAATGCTGGCTGCGGAACTGCGTGAACTCGGCCTGCAAAACGTGCTCATTGACGAGCATGCGACCGTTACGGCGGTAAAAAAAGGCAACGTGTCGGGCGCGCCGCGGATAGGTTTTATCACGCATATCGATACCGTTGATGTGGGTCTGTCGCCGGATATTCATCCGCAAATTTTGCGATTTACCGGCGAGGATTTATGCCTGAATGCGGAGAAAGATATCTGGCTGCGCACTTCTGAACATCCGGAAATTAACGCCTATCCGGGGGAAGAAATCATCTTCAGCGACGGAACCAGCGTGCTGGGCGCGGATAATAAAGCGGCGGTGACGGTGGTGATGACAATGCTGGAAAATCTCACCCCGGAGCATAAGCATGGCGATATCGTGGTGGCGTTTGTACCGGATGAAGAGATTGGCCTGTGCGGCGCGAAAGCGTTAGATCTGGCGCGTTTCGACGTTGATTTTGCCTGGACCATCGACTGCTGTGAATTAGGCGAAGTGGTGTATGAAAATTTTAACGCCGCCCATGCCGAGCTACGCTTTACCGGCGTGACCAGCCATCCGATGTCCGCTAAAGGCGTGCTGGTGAATCCGCTGCTGATGGCGATGGATTACATCAGCCATTTCGACCGTCAGCAAACGCCGGAGCACACCGAAGGGCGAGAAGGCTACATCTGGTTTAACGGCATGCAGGCCTCCCAGAGCGAGGCGGTGCTGAAAGCCAATATCCGCGACTTTGATCTGGCTTGCTTTGAACGCCGTAAAAAGCAGATTGGTGAAGTTGCGCAGAAAATTGCCGCACAGCACCCAACGGCGCGGGTGGAATACCACATCAGCGATACCTACAGCAATATCAGCAACGCCATTACCGACGATCGCCGGGCCATTGATTTGATTTTTGCCGCACTCGACGAGTTGAACATTGAGCCGAAGGTCATTCCGATGCGCGGCGGCACCGACGGGGCTGCGCTTTCCGCAAAAGGGTTATTAACGCCGAACTTCTTTACCGGCGCGCATAATTTCCATTCACGGTTTGAGTTTCTGCCGCTGAAGTCGTTCGAGGCATCTTATAACGTGGCGCTGAAGCTGTGTCTGCTGGCGGCTAAATAATCCATTTGTAGGGCGGATAAGCGTAAAGGCCGCTTGCCTTTCAGGCGGTTCCGCGGGTGGCGCTATGTTTATCCGCCCGACATTTGTCCGTATGGTTTCTGTAGGGTGGATAAGCGCAAGTCGCCATCCACCGCTACCTGGTTAAAGCTTACGAGCAAGCATGGTGGCAAAACGCAGCTTAATGCGGTTACCGTTCTCGTCGGTTTTATGTAGCTGGCCAACGTCTTCGTTATACTTAATCAGCTCCCAGCCCTGGTAATAATTGCTCAGCTCGCCCGCTTTGAACGCAAACGGGAACCCAACGTTACAGGGGAAATCTTCCGTATCCATCGCCGCCACGATCAGGTTATAGCCGCCCTTTCTGGTACAGCGCTGCATATTATCGATAAGGCCCGGAATGGTGTCGCGCTCAAGGAACATCATCACCACGGTGGAGAGAATAAAATCGTACTCGCCGTCAAATTTCAGTTCGTTCAGGTTAGCGATACCGGCGGTGATATTTTTTAATCCTTCCGCCTCGATAATCTGTTTCAGATTATTGATGCTCATTGGGTTTTTATCCCACGCGGTCACCTCAAAGCCTTTCTGGTTCAGGTACAGGCTGTTGCGACCGTTGCCGCAGCCCAGATCCAGCGCCTTGCCTGGTGGTACGATGGTCGCGGCATTCACCACGTCGGAATGTGTTGGCGTTAAACCATATTTTTCGCTGTAGTAACTTTCAGACTTCGCGGTCATAAACGATCCTCTTTCATGGGCCTGGCCGTACGCACAATGAGTTTTCCCTGCATCAGCAGAATAAACGTGCGCACCAGCAGCAGGCCGATAATGACATTAGTAAAGATAAACAGCGGCAGCGCGACGACGGTAAAAATGCCGTCGCTGCTGTCGTGACTGAGATGCAGCGCGGTGGTTGCCAGCGCTGAGATGCCGAATGAGAAACTCCAGAACGAGGCGTTAAACGGCTGAGCCATATACCAGGGCATGAGGCGCAGCATAAAAAGCAGCTGCAATAAACCGTAGCCAAACAGCATTTTGGCAAAGAAATCCGCCCGTCCGCCGTTTACGCTGAGGTAAGCGCTACAGGCCACCAGCGCAGGAGCAAGCTGGATCCCAAGCGAGGTGCGAACCGGCGTGGGTAATGCTCCGGCGCTACGCATACGGTGCAAAATAGCCGGTTCCAGGCTGAGCCAGGAAAAAACGCCCGCGCCAAAAAACAAAATCCCCAGGTCGTGATAACCCAGCGCCCCGCTCGCCATCGCGCTGATAAAATTATTGGCGACCGTCGGCAAATACAGCCCCGGCGTGGTTGCCGTTTGCGGATGGTTTCCACGCCATAAACCGGCGCTTTGCCACGCGGCATAGCTGAGCTGCGCCGCTGCGCCCGCTACGAACATCCCCACCGCCACCGGCCGTAAGTAAGGCGCAATTCCGATAGCCACCAGCATCGTGGTTGCGGGAAAAAGGCTGACGAAGCTGCTCATTAACGGATGAAGAATTTCCTCTTTTACCGTCCGGGGATATTTTACCAGGCGGTACAAAAAAGCCAGCGCCAGCAGAAACCAGACTATCATAGCCAGGACTTCGAGGAACGCGCCAGGCAGCGGGCTAACGGGCCAGATAGCGGCGGCATAGCGCCACGCGAAACCCATTCCGATTATCCCCAGCACCATACCGAAATACCCGGCGGGCAGATTAATCATCGTGGACGACACTGATTTGCTCATTTTGTTTATTTTTTAAAATGTATTTTAAATGCATTTTATGCGATTCCGCGCCGGAACGCCACGCCAGCCATTTACCTGCTACGTTTTAAACAGGCCAAAGGGGGCAGAACGAATGCGTAAATACGAATTAACCGAGGATTCACAGCTTCACGATTATCTGCTCGATGGCGAAAAGCAACGGATCAGGCTCTGGCAAATCCGCGCGCTCCAGGACTTTAGCGATGTAAAAGCCGGACAAACCGGCGGCTGGGTGGAAAGTGAGGCAAGCCTGGATCAGCAAGGCGAATGCTGGATTTACGATAGCCAGTCTCTGGTATTCGGCGGCTCCGACGTCAAAGACGATGCGCAAATTCATGGCGCCTCGACGCTTTGCCATCAGGCTCACGTCTCTGGTCATGCTTTCGTTGAAGATTCGCTGGTTAGCGGGGAATGCTTTATCCGCGAAAATGCACGCGTAATAAACGACAGCCAGATTATTGCGTTGCGCGGCCTGACGGCGGACCACGACCAGCTGCTGCAAATCTATGGTAACGCGGTGGTCCGCGCTTCCCGCGTAGTCCATCAGGCGCAAATTTATGGCGATGCCGTGGTCAGCAACGCGTTCATTGAACACCGCGCCGAGGTATTCGGGCACGCCGTGCTGGAAGGAAACGAGGATAACAACGTCTGGATTTGCGACTGCGCCCGCGTTTTCGAGAACGCCCGCATTATCGCCGGTAGCGGAGAAGACCAGATCCCGACCATTCGCTACTCCTCGCAGATTTATGGCAATGCGGTCATCGAAGGCGACTGCGTGCTAAAACATCACGTGCATATCTTCGATGATGCCACGCTCATTGGCGGCCCTGTTCTGCTGGATAACCACGTGCAGATTTATGGTAGCGCGCGCGTAACGGGTAATGTGCTGATCGAAAATAACGTGCAGGTCTGCGACCTGGCAACGGTAGACGGAATTAACGGCGAAGCGATTCATATCCGCGGCAATAAGGCTGTCAACGGCGACCAGCGGGTAACCAGAACGCCGTTTTATGGTGTGTTTTGATTATTCCTCAACGCGCGCGTAGATATTCTGGTCGTGAAACTCACCGTTAAGAAACTCTGCCTGGCGTAAACATCCTTCGAGAATAAACCCGTTGCGTTGCGCCACCTTATTGCTTGCTTCGTTAGTCACGATGCATTTGATAACAAACCGGCGTACCGCATCTTCACCTGAATATTTAGCAATCATCGCTTCCAGCGCCTGCGAAATAATACCCTGCCCCTGCGCGCCCTCGTCCAGCCAGTAACCGATATAAGCCGTCTTATTGGTCGGTTCGATTTGATTAAACGAAATCACGCCCGCCATCTCCTTATCCAGATAGATAAGAAACATTTTCGCGTAGCCGCGGTGGTGCAAAATATAATTTCCCTGCGCGGTCTTTAACGTATCCTCACGAGATGCTACATGCTGCGGCCACTCCATGGCTTTTTGCAGCCATGCCTTATTGCGCACCACAAGGGCGAACAGCTCATCAACATAGCGTTCATGAATGGAGTGCAGCGTTATTTTCTCGTTAACTTTGATGACATCATCCTGCCAGTTTTCAGCCGCCTGCAAGGTGAACCTCCGTAGTCCGGGACGTATTGACTATAGTTAACACAGGCTTCAGTCAGGAGAAAGCGTATGTCCCGAGTTGTTGCAGTCGATCATCTGGTGATTTCCGTCAGCGATTTCGCCGTCTCGCGTCGGTTCTATGCCGGCCTGATGGGCTTTCTGGGCTTCGAGGTGCTTGATGAGCACCCGGGGATGATGGGCTGGACCAACGGCTCAACCCGTCTGTGGATTAGCCAGGCTGACAAACAAGGACTCAGCCATCCTTATCGCAAAGGCGATCCGGGCTTTCATCATTACGCCTGGGGCTTACGCAACCGGCAGGATGTGGACGATCTGCAGGCGTGGCTGGTGAAGCATAACGTGACTATATTCGATCCCGCCGGCGAGTATTACCCGGATTATTATGCCGTTTTCTTCCTTGACCCGGACGGCATGAAGCTGGAAGGAATGTTTTATGGTGCCGAAAAGTAATCCTTCATCAGCAAATGCGCTCGTTACAGACGGTGGCACCGCCGCCGTTAATCTCGATGCCGAAATCAGAATAAACATTCAAGTTCACCGACCGCTTATGCAAATTTCAGCCGCATCGCTGGCTTAATTTGCAGAAATTTCATTCTGTTTCCGGACATTCATTCAGCAATGACGTCAGAAATTGAGGACATTTGCAGTTATGCTGCCATGACTGCATAAATTGATAAGCAGGAAGGGGAAATATCCCTGAAGGATTATCTTGCTGATTGTAAAGCTAGCGGCATCGATCCTTATGAACGGGAAGAAAAGATTAAAACCTTTACCCTGCGTTATCCGGAATCCTTTGGTGAAAGGCTGGCGATTGCCGCCGCAGAGCGACGCATGTCGGTAAATAGCTTCATCGTTGAGATTTTAAGCCAGCAAATGAAGCTGAAGTAAAAAGCCCCGCGGTTTTTCCTGCGGGGCTTTTGCGTTTATTTCATCACGCGGTCATCAATATAGTTACGTTTGTCAGGCGCCGGAGGGAAATACTGATACAGCCAGGTTTCACTGATGGCATCGCCCCGGCAGCGCAGGAACATGCGCATATCTACCGGCGCGGTGGAATCATCGGTTGGATACCAGTCGAACAGAATGCGGTAGCCGTCGAACGGTTCCACGTAGAGGATTTCGATCTGCTTTGCTTCACCGTTTGAAAGCGTGATAACCGGCTCGATACCTTTTGGCGCCGCAGCTTTCAAATCGCCGCCCACAAAATCAATGGCGAAACGGCGTGACCATTTGTCCGGGAAGTGTTCGCCCGGCGCCCAGCCTTCCGGGAAGCTGCCCATACCCGTGCGCGTCGCGTAGACGCGGGCCAGTTCGGTGGTAATCGGCGGCAGGCCGCTCCAGTACAGACGATACTTAAATTCCAGCTCATCGCCTGCCTTCACCGGTTTTTCCGGTTGCCAGAAGCAGACAATGTTATCCAGCGTTTCACCCGTAGTTGGAATTTCCATCAGGCCTACGGTGCCTTTACCCCACTTATTACGCGGTTCAACCCACAGGCTCGGGCGTTTGTTATACCAGCCCATAATGTCCTGGTAATTGGCGAACTCATGGTCAAGCTGCAGCAGGCCAAATCCTTTCGGGTTGTTATCCATATAGGCGTTAAACTGAAGTTTTTGTGGGTTATTCAGCGGCCGGGCAATCCATTCACCGTTGCCGCGCCACATCGCCAGGCGATCCGAGTCATGGATCTGTGGATGAATGGTGTCGCACATGCGGCGTTCGTTGGTGCCGCAGGCGAACATGCTGGTCATCGGCGCGATGCCCAGTTGCTTGATGTCTTCGCGAGCGTAAAGGTGATTGTCCACCTCCATCACCACGCGTTTTTCTTCGCAACTGATGATGAATTTATACGCCCCGGTGACGCTTTTGCTGTCCAGCAGCGCGTACGCCACAAACGTTGTGCTGCCAGCTTCCGGCGTTTCAAACCAGAACGAAGTGAAATCCGGGAACTCCTCTAACTGGTCGGTAAAAGTATTTACCGCAAGTCCCCGCGCGGACAAACCATACTGATAAGTGTTATCTACAGCGCGGAAATAGCTGGCACCCAGGAAAGAAACCACGTCGCGACGCGCCAGCTCCGGGGCTTTAAAAGCTTTAAACCCGGCGAAACCGAGGTCCATCTGTCCTTCAAGCTGTCTGGTATCGACGCCCGCATTGTTGTAGTTAAATAACTCAGGCCGGAAGTGAATTTCGCGCGACTGATGGGTAGCAGGATCGACGGAGAACATGCGCACGCGGCGTTTGAACCCCATCCCCACATGGAAGAACTGTACGTCCAGTTGACGATTGTTCAGGCCGTTCCACAGCGAATGATCCGCATCATACTGAATGGCGTTATAAGCCTGTGGCGTCAGCGTGGCCAGCGTATCCGGCAACGGACGAGGCGCGCCGCTCCAGGGCTTTTTCGACAGGTCATGGGCCATTGCCTGCAGCACTGAAAAGTCAAACTCGGTGGTACGGCCATCGGCGATCCCGGATTCCGCGGCGAATGCTGCGCGAGAAAAGAAGGTAGCGAGGGTCGGAGTGCCGCAGGCTGCGGCGAGAGCCATAGAGGCTTTAATAAAACGTCTGCGGTTCATGCCCGGGGAATCGTCCTTTTATGTCGATGTATTTCGTCCTGCCCTGTGGGCAGAACTACGGCAAGCTGTTGCAACCATTACGACCGCACACTCTAGACAAAATTCACCGCTAATCCAACGGTTGTCGATCCGGATTTGATTCAGAAACGCAGTTTTTTTATTTGAAGCGGAATGAACTGAAAAAAGGACGGGAAAACGCCCCTCTCACATGTCAAAGAGGGGCAAAGCGAGATCACTTCACGCTGACGTCAATGCCGGGGAAGTATTTCTTGGCAAGCGTTGTCACCGTGCCGTCGGCCTTCACTTTTTCAATCGCCGCATCGAGCTGCTTTTTAGTCTCCGCATCGCCTTTACGCAAACCAAAACCGATTCCGCTGCCGAGAATAGTATCGTCGCTCACCGGCTTGCCGATAAAGCCAAATCCTTTGCCCTGCGGTTTGCTCAGGAAGCCCGCCTGTCCGGCTGCGGACATCACCAGCGACGCATCGATTCGGCCATTGAGCAGATCGCCCCAGGCCATATTCTGATCTTTATAAGAGACAACCGTTACGCCCTGCTTTTCCCAGTGCTCTTTGGCATAGGTTTCCTGGATAGAGCCTTGCAGAACGCCGATGGTTTTTCCCTTTAGCCCTTCCGGCGTGGCGTCAACGGCGCTGCCGGCCTTGCCCACAAGCTGAGAAGGAATGCGGTAAATCGGCTGGGTAAAATCGATGCTTCTGCGCCGCTGTTCGGTGATATTCATTGCCGAGTTGATGGCGTCAAATTTCTTTGCCATCAGGCCCGGTATTAACGCATCAAAAGAGGTTTCAACCCAGGAGCATTTCAGGCTCGCCGCCTTACAGATGGCGTTGCCCAGTTCAATATCAAAGCCTTCCAGCTCGCCTGACGAATTGCGGCTTTCAAACGGCGGATATTCAGCCTCAACGCCGTAGCGCAGTTCAGTTGCCGCCAGCCCGGCGAAAGTGGTGAACATCCCAACGGCTAAAATGCCGTAGCGCAGTTTAGCTACTGCCGACCCGGAGAAAGGAGAGAACTTCTCAACCACTAAACCTGGCGCATGAATTTTTTTCATTTTGACCTCTTTTCAACGTGGTTTCAGCCGACAAAGCGCCTGTGCGCCCGCCCGTAATGTGGCTTCATCTTTGGCAAAGGAAAGACGAATCAGTTTATTATCCGTTCCGTCAGTGTAAAACGCGGAAAGCGGGATCGTCGCCACGCCATGTTCGGTAATCAAACGCTTGACCATCTCGCTGTCGGACTCATCGCTGAAATGGTCGAAACTGGCGAGCAGAAAGAACGACCCCGCGCTCGGCAACAGTTTAAACGGCGACTCCGCCAGTAAGGACTGCATCAGATCGCGCTTGCGCTGGTAAAAAGCCGCCAGCGACAGATAGGTTTGCGGATCGGCCATGTAGTCGGCAAAAGCGTACTGCATTGGCGTATCGGCAGAAAACATCAAGAACTGATGCACCTTGCAAATCTCATCCATTAACGCCGCCGGTGCCAGGCAATATCCCACGCGCCAGCCCGTAACGTGGAACGTTTTTCCAAATGAAGAGATAATCACGCTGCGTTCGGCAAGCTGTGGATGCGTCGCCATGCCGTGGTGACGTTTACCGTCAAACACGATGTGCTCATACACTTCATCGGATAAAATGACGATATCCGTGTTGCGCGTCAACGCCGCCAGCATCTCCAGATCGTGCGCGCTGAATATCTGCCCGCTTGGGTTGTGCGGCGTATTAATGATGATCATACGTGTACGAGGCGTAATGGCGGCCCGCACTTCATCCCAGTTGACGCTGAAGTCCGGAAGCGCAAGCTTCAGAGCAACAGGTTTAGCCCCTTGCAGACGCACAATAGGCGCATAGCTGTCGAACGAGGGTTCGAAGTAGATCACTTCATCACCCGGATGCACCAGCCCGCTGATGGCTGAATAGAGCCCTTCGCTGGCGCTGGCGGTAATCAGCACTTCATCGTTGGCGTCATAATGCGCGCCGTAGAGCGTTTCCACTTTCTCCGCAATTAGCGTTTTCAGTGGAGCAAGACCGGTCATTGCCGAGTACTGGTTATGATTATCCAGCATGGCTTTGGTGACGCCAGCAATTAGCTTGGGGTCGGGTGAAAAGTTCGGCGCGCCCTGCGAAAGATTAATCGCGTTATGCTGCGCCGAGAGCTGGCCGATAACGGTAAAAATGGTGGTTCCCACATCGGGCAGTTTTGAACGATGTTGAACCGGGGTATGGATAGTCATGGCCGCTCCTGTTGCTGCTCAATTTGCATAACTATTCAAACTGGATGCGGTTGCCACGACAAACGAATTGTTGTCATAATAGCCATGCAAAAAATGCATGGCTCAGCGGAGAGCACGATGGCGCGGCATAATTTTCCCCTCAACACGGTTGATGCGTTTCTGGTCACGGCCAGACATTTAAATCTTACCCGGGCAGCAAAAGAGTTATACCTCACGCAGGGAGCGGTCAGCCGTAAGATTGCCGCCCTTGAAGAGTGGCTGGGCTTTGCATTATTTGAACGTCACGCGCGGGGTTTGTATCTTACGCCGCAGGGAAGCGCCCTGCTTCCCGATCTGCAAAATGCTTTCGAAAAGCTGCTTGACGTTGCCGGGCGCGCCTGTCATAAACCGAGCGTTATTCGCCTGAAGGCGCCGACCTGCGCGATGCGCTGGCTGGTGCCTAAAATCATACAGCTTGAGCTTCGCGCCCCGGATATTCAGGTTGCGCTTACCACCACCGTCGATCACGGGGTTAACTTCAAAAACGAACCTTATGACGTGGCGATTGTTTTTGGCCTGCACGCCAAAGCCGGCACGCTACTTTTTGAAGAGATCCTCACGCCCGTCATCAGCCAGAGTTTATTGCCTGCGGGGCCGCTGTCTGCCGAAGATCTACCGCGTTTCACCTTCCTGCATCCGACGCGCGATCGCACGGACTGGTCACTGTGGCTTGCCGACTATCCGGCAACAAAGCCTGCGATGGTAAGGAACCAGCATTTCGATACGATGGATTTGGCCATAAGCGCCGCTATTCAGGGTTTTGGGATAGCCATCGCCGATGAGGCTTTGGTTGCAGAAGATGTACGGATGGGCAGACTGGCGCGCCCTTTCGCGCACAGCGTGAAAACCGGAGCAAGCTACCGCCTGGCCGTACGTCCTGGTAGCGAGAATATGGCCGGGCTGGAGGCTTTCTGTGAGAGCTTGCTCACGCCGGATTGAAGAGATTGACGGGGCATGAGCTATATCTGTTCTACCAGCGGATAGAAGTCATGGTTCTCTTTGTGCATTCGCTCATGGACTTTGCGTAAAACGATATTGGCGTCCCGACGAAATTCCTCGTCATGGCCAAATACTTTATCGGCTGTATTCCAGCGCCGGGAGAAAGCTTCGTACTGAATGACAATATCCGCCATTTCACGCTGCAACTGTAGGCTCATTCTTTTTAATTTTGCATCATTTACCTTTTCCAGGTAAGGATATAAAAACTGATCTTCAGCAGAGAGATGGATTTTAATAACAGAACTCATGTTGATGACGGCCTGCGCTATTTCCTTAGCATGTTGCGATATGCCCGCATGGCTCAGCTCTCTGAGTTTGTTGAGTTTATCTATTATTTCCACATGCTGGCTTTTCATTTTATCGATATTCATGGATTAATCCTTATCTGCATTATCGTGCCTCTATAAGATGCATATTAAATACATCTTTAAAAATTAGCAATGCCTTATTTGCAGAATAAAAAGCCTGTGATTTAGGATAAGACGTTATTATTTTTAGCGCTGGATTATCCTAATCTGACGTGCTGTTTCATTACGCGTTTAAATAACTGCATACGGGTTCGCATAAAACGATTGCTTATCCTGAACCGCGCCTGTTTACTCACGCCAATTAACATCGTTCTGTCTTTACGCCGGATACACGCGGGCCAGCGTAAGACGCCGTCAAGCTGTTCGCTTGCGGACGTCGCCGCTCGTGCAAATTCGGCCCAGTAGTCGCATACCTTAGCGGAGAAAGCCAGATCGTTTACCGTCACATAATCGCAGGCCGGTGGAGTGAGCCGTAACGTGTCGAACACGTAGGGAACTTCGTTGCCGTGCCAGGTTCCGTTTGCGTAGGTTTTACGTTCAGCCTCGGCGACATAATCAAAGTAATAACGCCAGCAGGGTTGGCCTGTACGCTGCTGCGCCTGCATAACCACAAACCCCATCGTGGTAAAGGCCATATCGCGGCACACCTGGCGGCCTAATTCTGCATCGCCTTTTACGCCCGGATAGAGCATTTTTATCAGTCCCAGCCCGAACCGTTTCTCCCGGCGCAGCAGCTCGATTTGCCCGGCCAGATCGATACCGAAATAGCTCAGCACGCTGGCTTCATCGCTGTTGCTGCCGATCATGACCGGCATCGGATGCTGCCTGCCCGTGAAGAAAGTATCCAGCATCGGCTCCGGCAGCACGCGGTCGCCGCTTATGGGCGCCGGACCGATATTTAGCGGCGCTTCTAATGTCCAGAACTGGTCGGCCGGCAGCTCGCGTAGTTGTTCAGCAGTGGCCTCTTCGAGCCCAAAGTGGCGCGCCAATGATATGCCTTTTTTCAGCGCCTGGTGCCGCTCAACGTCCGGTAAGGTGTAAGCACTCTGAACGATTGCTTTATGGAATAACCCGCCGGCAAGCGGCGAGGCCAGAAGTGAAAGCACGCTTCGCGCCCCGGCTGATTCGCCAAACAGCGTCACGTTATTGGCGTCGCCGCCAAAGGCATGAATGTTTTCCTGCACCCACGCAAGCGCGGCGATTTGATCCATCAGAGCAAAGTTATATAGCGGTCCTGCTGGATCTTCGTCTGCCAGCGCCGGATGCGCGAAAAAACCCAGGTGCCCCAGCCGGTAGTTGATTGACACAAACACCACGCCGCGCGAGGCAAACCCGCGACCGTCGTACGGCGTCAGTCCGCCAGCGCCGATGGTGTAGCCGCCGCCGTGCAGCCAGACCATAACGGGAAGCGGCTCGTCGCCGATTTTTGCGGGCGTCCAGATATTCAGATAAAGGCAGTCTTCAGAAAACCGGCCCGGATCGCCGCCGCCCACGGCTTTACAATATTCCAGACTTTGCCAGCTTGCCGGAGAAAACTGCGTGGCAGGTCTGACTCCTTCCCAGCTCGCAGGAGGAACAGGCCCTCGCCAGCGCAATTCGCCCACGGGCGGAGCGGCGAAGGGGATGCCGCGAAATACGCTACATCCCTCTTCTGTTGTTCCGGCAAGCTTGCCCTGAGCGACATTAACCAACGGGATTTCAGGCGCTTCCATCTGCGATTCCTTGCTCTTGCTATCGATACCTCAAGCAGAATAGCGCGTTCAGAGCAGTCCGCAACGTCGTTTGCTGCGATCTTCAGCCTGTTGATATAGCTCAAACTCGTCGGCAACCGACGCTCCCAGCGCCTGTTCAAAAGCTTCACGGCTGGCATGCCCACGGGAACGGGCGCCGCTTTCGCTGCCTAAATTAGACTGGAAAATACCCGCGGCGCTCACCGGTAGAAAATCTTCATAGGTAATAGGTTGCGCCACCAGCCAGCCGCGTTCAATCAACGACTGCGGATCGTCACCGGCCTTTATCCCCGACCGGTGCATTTCGCCTGCGGGCGTTAAGCGATAGCGGAAATAGGCCAGCGCCTGGCGACGCAGCAGCGTATCGCTGTCCGGCAGACGGCTGAACACCTCCTGCAAATGATGCTGATGGCTGAGATTGTCTTTGCCGCTGCCTGCTTCGAGCAGCAGTTCGTCATACAGCGCGCGCCCCTTCGGCGTTAACGCTACCCCACGCTGTTCGATTTCGCCAAACCGCGCCGTGTGCGTTCCGTGATGCTCTCCGGCAAACAAAATCGGCTCTTCCAGCGCTTTAAAACTGGTCTGGCGCAGCAATATCGGAAATTCGCGGCGCGGCGGTCCTTCAATTATCGCCTTGGGTGAAATGCCGTATTCAGGCATGAGCGCCTGCACGCGGTCAATGTCCAGCGTTCTTGGCGTTAAGTGGTTGATATGGCAGCCGTGGAAACACACCACGTCGGCTATCAATCTGTGCTGATCGTGCAGCGCCTGGTAAGTCTGCGCATCGACTGTCGCATGGCTGTGCCAGCGGAACGTCTCCAGCGCCTCGCTGACAAACTCATTAGCCTGCGCGTCGTTCAAACCTTCCTGCCGATCGTAAATATCGAGCAGCGCCCGGCAGCGCGGGGTAAAAATATCCCTCTTTGCCAGGATTGCCGCAGCCTTCTTGCGCAGGGATGCGTTTTCAATGAGTTCAAGGCGCAGTAAGGAGGTAAACACACGGAACGGGTTACGGGCCAGCGCGGTATCGTCAGTCGGGCGAAACGCGGTGGAATGCACCGGCACGCCCGCCTGCGAAAGATCGTAATAGCCAACCGGCTGCATGCCCATGACGGCAAAAATCCGGCGTAACGTCGCCAGCTCCTCAGGCTTGCCGACGCGGATAGCCCCGTGGCGTTCAACGTTAAGCCTTGCCAGTTCATCGGCATTTTCCAGCTGCTGTTGCAGTTCCGGGTCGTTTTCCAGGACCGCGAGGTTTACATCGGCGACCAATTCTAACAACGTGCCGTACTGAGGCACCTCTTGCTGGTACATCGCCGACATTGCGTGCGAAAATTTTTCCCGAATCTCATCAGCCGTGATGTTGTTCGCCATGATGTCGTATCTCCAGTGAATATTGCTGAAAGCGTAGGATCTGACGGCGCACTCAGGGCGAAGAATTTGCGTTTTGTGATCTGCCTGAACTTATCGGCTGGACCAGAACGAGATGCGGCATTTCATGTTAGCGATATTGATGAATTGTTAACATTATTTTGCTAGCAAGTTATCATAATTAAATAACTTACCTTGTCACCGCGCCCCGTCTGTTTTTAACATCGCTTATGGAAAAAAATGGTCTTTTCAGTCAGCGCATTCGCTTGCGCCATCTGCACACTTTCGTGGCCGTCGCTCAACAGGGAACGCTGGGGCGAGCGGCTGAAACACTTAATCTGAGCCAGCCGGCCCTTTCTAAAACCCTTAATGAACTGGAGCAGCTGACCGGCACGCGCCTGTTCGATCGCGGGCGATTAGGGGCGCAGCTGACGCTGATGGGCGAACAGTTTCTCACTCACGCCGTCAAGGTTCTCGATGCGCTTAATCACGCCGGGCAGTCCCTGACTCGCAAAGATGGCCAGACCTCCGCCGTGGTCAGAATCGGCGCGTTGCCTACCGCGGTGCTCGGTATATTACCTGCGGTTATCGGTCAGTTTCACAAGCAGCAAAGCGACGTGACGCTTCAGGTCGGCACCATGAACAACACCATGCTGCTGGCGGGCCTGAAGACCGGCGAGCTGGATTTGGGCATCGGACGGATGTCCGATCCCGAACTGATGACCGGGCTGAACTATGAGCTGCTGTTTCTCGAATCGCTAAAACTCGTGGTGCGCCCGGGCCATCCTATTTTGCAGGAAAATATTACCCTGAGCCGGGTGATGGAATGGCCGGCGGTGGTTTCGCCGAAAGGTACCGCCCCACGCCAGAATACCGAGACGCTGCTTGCAGGCCAGGGATGTAAACTCCCGGCGACCTGCATCGAAACGCTGTCAGCCTCGCTTTCTCGCCAGTTAACGGTGGATTACAACTACGTCTGGTTTGTTCCCTCAGGCGCGGTCAAAGAAGATTTGAAACAAGGCACGTTGACGGCTCTGCCGATTACCATCCAGGGCGCTGGAGAGCCGATTGGCATCCTGACGCGGGTGGATGCCGTGTTATCGCCGGGCGCGCAGATTTTGCTCGCTTCGATTCGGAAATCTATGCCGGGCTAACGGCTACGTTTCGCGTGTCGTTCCCAGTTTTCGATCCTTGCCTGAGGCGATTTTTTCAGCGCCACATAACAGGCCCCGCTGCCGCCGTGGTGCGGCATTGCGCTGCAAAAAGCCTGCACTTCTTCAAACTCAGGAAGCCAGCGTGCCAGATAGCTACGCACGATGTTCGCATGGGAACGATCGTCACGGCCTTTACCGTGGATAATTAACAGGTTGCGCAGCCCGTCATGTTTTGCCTGCTGGATGTAAGCAAACAGCATCTGGCGACACTGTTCAACGGGCTGGCGCAGCAGATTGAGGCTCGCTTCCTGGCCATATTTCCCCAGGCGAAGTTTGTCGAGCACGCCGGTTTGCAGGCCTTCGCGTTTGAATTCCAGCGGGGTGCCCAGCGAGACAATATCCAGATAGTCTGTCGTCAAAAAATTATCGAGCTGCAATGTGTCGATTTTTTGCGAATCTTTTTCTTTGACCGGTTTGAGCCACTGGCTGCTGGCACAGTTCTTCAGCGGTTTGACATCCTCCATGGCGTCGAGAAACAGCAATTTGTCGTCAAGGTTCATGGAAAATCCTCCTGGCTCGTCTTCGCCGCGTACTATAACCGCCTGCCTGCCCAGGCTCAATATCAGTAGCATGCTGCTTTGGCGTTTGATATGTACAAATAATATTCTATGCGGTTAGTTTTATTTTACTCGTTAATGCGAAATTAATTCTCTGTGCAAAAAGCGTGAAACCAATCACTCAGATAATCATGCATTTTTGTTCTGAACTGGCTATAAATAGCAGTAGCCCGAACAGGAATATAACAGGGTATAAACAGGAAGCATTGCTGTGTGTACTGGGGTCGGACTGATGTCGTCAGGCCCCCTTTTTAATACATAATATTTTTATTGCTTTTTGTGTATTTACCGGACGCATAATTTGGCTTAACAATGCTGACGAAAAAACAAATCCAAAATAACGTGGCTCTTATCCGCCCTATTTTAATCCCTCTGTTAAATAATGGTTATTCATTGCCGGACGATCGTTGCGGGAAAACAGCGCAAAGGTTTCAGGGCATTATCTACCCTTTCAGGATGTCTGGTTGCTGCTGCTGATGGCGTGGTATTCTGTTGGTCCGGAGGTCGCCCGCGCCCGTATTAAAAATGGAGAGCATCATGCTGACACTGCTTGAAGATAAAATTGCCACGCCGCTTGGGCCGCTATGGATACTCTGTGATGAGCAGTTCAGGCTACGGGCCGTGGAGTGGGAAGAACACAGCGATCGTATGGTGCAGCTGCTGAATATTCATTATCGCGCGCAAGGCTATCTGCGCGTCAGCAGTCAGAATCCTGGCGGGATGAGCGACAAGCTGCGCGACTATTTTGACGGCGATTTGAGCATCATTCACCATCTGCCGACGGCTACCGCAGGCACTCCGTTCCAGCGCGAGGTATGGCAGGCGCTGCGTACTATTCCCTGCGGTCACGTTATGCATTATGGGCAACTGGCAGAGCAGCTTGGTCGCGCAGGAGCCGCTCGGGCCGTGGGGGCCGCGAATGGCTCTAATCCGGTCAGTATTGTGGTGCCCTGCCATCGCGTTATCGGGCGCAACGGCACTATGACAGGTTATGCCGGCGGCGTGAGCCGTAAAGAGTGGCTTTTGCGGCATGAAGGATATTTATTGCTTTAGGCCCGCGGCGGCTTTCAAAGCGATAATTAAGCCATAAATGCGGCCGTAATTTACGTGATTGATTAGTTAACTTTATCCTTATCAACAAGATGGCGTAAAAATTCGCATTTTGAATAACATTATATTCCCTACGGTGTTTCGCCATACTTACGTGCTCAGCAAAAAGATGGTAAAATTGACCAATATCAATTACGGTCTGAGCATATCTATGATCCCTGAAAAGCGAATTATCCGACGCATTCAGTCTGGCGGTTGTGCTATCCATTGTCAGGACTGCAGCATCAGCCAATTATGCATCCCTTTTACGCTCAACGAGCATGAGCTTGATCAGCTTGATAACATTATCGAGCGCAAAAAGCCTATTCAGAAGGGGCAAACCCTGTTTAAAGCGGGTGACGAACTGAAATCGCTGTACGCCATTCGTTCAGGGACCATCAAAAGCTACACGATTACCGAACAGGGCGATGAGCAGATCACCGGTTTCCATCTTGCTGGCGATCTGGTCGGTTTTGACGCCATCGGCACCGGGCATCACCCGAGCTTTGCCCAGGCGCTCGAAACCTCTATGGTGTGCGAAATACCCTTCGAAACGCTGGATGATTTATCCGGTAAAATGCCGAGTCTGCGCCAGCAGATGATGCGTTTAATGAGCGGTGAAATCAAAGGCGATCAGGACATGATTCTGCTGCTTTCTAAAAAGAATGCCGAAGAGCGTCTGGCCGCGTTTGTCTACAATCTTTCACGTCGTTTCGCCCAGCGCGGTTTCTCACCTCGCGAATTTCGTCTGACTATGACCCGTGGCGACATCGGTAATTATCTTGGCTTAACCGTTGAGACCATTAGCCGCCTGCTGGGTCGTTTCCAGAAAAGCGGCATGCTGGCCGTGAAGGGCAAGTATATTACTATTGAAAACATCGACCTGCTTTCCCAGCTCGCCGGTCAATCACGTAACGTTGCCTGATAAAGACTGACCTTTGCCGGGTCGCTAATATTTTCTATGTTTTTGATCCGGCAACGGCTTCTTACCTGTTTCATTCTCTTCTTATAGGTTAATCTTACTTAACAGACTGTGGTTAGCAGTTGTAAGGAGACCTGTATGGCAAAGTATCAAAACATGCTAGTCGCGATTGATCCCAATCAGGACGATCAACCTGCCCTGCGGCGTGCTGTTTATCTGCATCAACGGATTGGCGGCAGAATTAAGGCCTTTTTGCCGATCTATGATTTTTCTTATGAAATGACCACCCTTCTGTCACCAGACGAACGCACCGCTATGCGTAAAGGTGTCATTAGTCAGCGCGCGGCCTGGATTAAAGAACAGGCGCAGTATTACATCGAAGCCGGTGTGCCCATTGAGATTAAAGTGGTCTGGCATAACCGTCCTTTCGAAGCAATTATCCAGGAAGTGATCGCCGGCGGTCACGATCTGTTGTTAAAAATGACCCACCAGCACGACAAACTTGAGGCGGTAATTTTTACCCCAACCGACTGGCATCTGCTGCGCAAATGCCCTTGCCCGGTATGGATGGTGAACGAGAAGCCCTGGCCGGAAGGCGGTAAAGCGCTGGTTGCCGTAAACCTTGCCAGCGAAGAGCAGTATCATAACGCGCTTAATGAGAAGTTAGTTAAAGAAACCCTGCGCCTGGCGGATGATATCAACCACACTGAAGTGCATCTGGTGGGCGCCTATCCCGTTACGCCTATCAATATCGCCATTGAACTGCCTGATTTTGACCCCAGCGTATATAACGACGCCATTCGCGGCCAGCATCTGGTGGCGATGAAAGCCATCCGTCAGCAGTTTGGCATCGCTGAGAAAATGACGCATGTCGAAAAAGGCTTGCCGGAAGAGGTCATTCCGGACCTGGCCGAACATCTTCAGGCGGGGATTGTTGTGCTGGGAACGGTAGGACGCACCGGCCTTTCCGCCGCATTCCTCGGCAATACCGTCGAGCAGGTTATCGATCATTTACGCTGCGATCTGCTGGTCATCAAGCCTGATGAATATCAGACGCCCGTCGAATTAGACGATGATGAAGACGATTAACGTTTCGCTAAGTTAACTAAAAAGCCCGCCGGTGCTCCACCAGCGGGCTTTTTAGCCTATCAGACAAGAAAGCACATTAATCCTTCATCTGGAAATAATGCTACGCAAAATAAGCCGTTCGCCCTGGCAATAAATAAGTCAGCTCCGCCAGTTTTGCCGTCGAATAAAGCATGGATTAAAAGTTCAGTTTATTACAATAATTTTCTGGCCGGCTGATAACTAAGGATACTGACGATTTCATCAGACCATAAGTGTGGTACAACTCCCCCTTTATTCTGCACAATAAACTCTATATCGCTCGCACCAATAGAATCCAGGCTACATTTTTAAGGTCGTTCATTTATTAATCCAGGATCGCGAGGATAGAGCTAACATATGAAAGCACTTACTTATCATGGCCCTAAGCATGTCAGCGTCGACAATATGCCCGACCCGATCATCGAAGCACCTGACGATATTATTCTCAGAGTCACCGCTACGGCGATTTGTGGTTCAGATTTGCACCTCTACCACGGAAAAATCCCCGGCATCCATCATGGTGATATTTTTGGTCACGAGTTTATGGGCGAAGTCGTGGAAACGGGTTCTGGCGTAACGGCGGTGAATAAAGGTGACCGGGTCGTTATCCCTTTCGTCATCGCCTGCGGAGACTGTTTTTTCTGCCATCTGCATCAGTACGCGGCCTGTGAAACAACCAATACGGGTAAAGGTTCCGCGCTGAATCGCAAATCGATTACCCCTCCTGCCGCTTTATTTGGTTACAGCGACCTTTATGGCGGTATACCCGGCGGCCAGGCGGAATATGTACGGGTGCCAAAAGCCAACGCAGGCCCGTTTAAAGTCCCTTCCACCCTTGCGGATGAAAAAGTTTTATTCCTCTCCGATATTCTTCCTACCGCCTGGCAGGCAGTTAAAAACGCTGAGGTTAAACAAGGTTCCAGCGTGGCAATTTTCGGCGCCGGGCCCGTAGGGTTACTGTGCGCAGCATGCGCCCGCCTGGCCGGGGCGGAGAAAATATTTATTATCGATCATCATCCCTACCGGCTCGCTTTCGCCCAGCAACGCTATGGCGCGATACCGATCAATTTCGATGAAAATGACGATGCTGCCGCCTGGATTATTGAGCACACTGCCGGCAACCGCGGCGTGGATGCGGTCATTGACGCGGTCGGGTTTGAAGCAAAAGGCAGCATAACCGAAACGGTGCTCAGCAACCTTAAACTTGAAGGAAGCAGCGGCAAGGCGTTGAGACAGTGTATAGCCGCCGTGCGCCGCGGAGGGATTGTCAGCGTGCCGGGCGTCTACGCGGGCTTTATTCATGCCTTCCTGTTTGGCGATGCCTTTGATAAAGGACTGACCTTCAAAATGGGGCAAACGCATGTTCATGCGTATCTGCCTGAGCTGCTCAATTTGATAGAAAGCGGACATCTGCATCCTGAAGAAATTGTGACTCACCACCTTCCTCTCGAAGATGCCGCCCGTGGGTATGAAATTTTTGAGAAACGCCAGGAAGACTGCCGTAAGGTTATTCTTGTGCCGGGCCTTAGGGCGGATGCTGCCACAATCTAAAAGGAGCACGGTCAACGCCGCAAAAGGGGCCAGATATCTGACCCCTTTTGCTTCAGAAACTAAAACGATAGCCTGCATTAACCTTATTCTGCGTAAAGCGCTTGCCGTTAACTCTTTCCATATCGAAATATAATTCGTGCTGCCTGGCAATGCCTGCGCTGACCCCCACGCCGTTTGACCAGAAGTCGCCTCTGAAAGAGTGGCCCTCTTTATTCCCGTTCAGCCGATAACTGGCCTTACCTTTAAATTCATGCAGATAATTGCTCTTAAAATAGAAGTTTATCGGCGTTTCGCCTTCCCGCGCGCTGTAGCCAAGCAGGCCGCCTGCCCTTCCTGTTGCTGAGGTGTAACCGGAAAGATCCACCGTCAGGCCATTTGTGTTATGGAAACGGCTGCTTTCCTGGCGGAATACCAGCGTCTGCAGCTGAGGCTCTATATAAGGTCCGGCGTTTTCACCGGAAAAATAGAAGCGCTTGCCGCTTTCCAGAGACAGGGATAAGCCATTCGAAGCCGCCTTGCCGCTGACCTCATTTCCCTGGGTATCCAGCACGCTGATTGCGGTGCGCATGCGGTTATATTTAAACGCGGCATCAAGGTAAAAACCGCTATCGTGCAGATACCCGGCGTACAGACCAACATTATAATTTTTTACATTACCGCTTCCGTTCAGGTAGGTCTGATCGGAAACGGTGCTGCCCGCGGCAAACCCCATATAAGTCAAGCTATTCGCCTGAGGCCACTGTTTATCCGCGCCAAGCTGATAACCGCGATAGTTCATCAGGAAGCCGTTAAGCTTGCCGTTATCAAAGGCACGGAAGTTGCCGCCATAGCCGTGCAGCCAGACGTTTTCATCTTTCTCCTCCCGACGAATCTGTCCCATACGCTGCATCAGCGTGCTCATATCGGCAAATTTGAGCAGATAGCCAATATTGAGTGTATTTGCCGAAGCGCTGGCCGCGCTGGAGATCGGCGGCTGCGGCTGAGGCACAGGAACTGGTGGTGGTTCCGGCCGGGCCTGAGCCAGCGAAACAAGCTGCCAGTTCTTCTCCTGCTGGCGGAGGCTGTATACATATCCTCCTAACTCTACGTCATTTTTCAGGGAAAATTTCCCTCCGCCGTCCGCGGTTTCTACCAGCGTCAGAACTTCCTTGCCGTCCGTTTCGGCGCTGCCATTGTTAGTGACGGTAAGCTGGTGCTCGCCACGCGTTGTGCCGCTGACGGCAATGACATCTCCTTTCAGCGCAGCCAGGTCGGTACGCATAGTAAAGTTTCCGCGTCCGCTTAAACTCGTCGCCCGTAAAGTTTTAAACTTCTCTGTACCGCCGAAATTTACCGTACCATTATCAAGCGCCAGTTCGCTGACGTCGGAGCTGTCGCTCATATTCCACAGGCTGTTGCGCAGCGAAAGATTAACCACGCCGCCATTCGTGCGGGAAGCCAATCCGTTAAGCACCGACCCATCCGCCATGTCCAGCGCGATGGCGGCATTATTCCTGGCATACAGTCCGCCATCAACCATCATGTGGCCGCTGCCTTTAATCCAGGATGCGGGACTGTCAGTCGCCATGGCGATCTCAGAACCGCTAATACTTGTCGCCCCGGAAAAATTAATCTGACCGCCGTTGTTCGCTACCAGTGCGTAGGTCGACGGTGCGACACTGAGCGAGCTATCGGTCATATTGACTTCGCCGCCGGTGACCGCCCATATACCGTAAGCGCCCTGCGCCGCAGCCTGGACCTTATGCAGATTAAGCACCGTTCCCGCCTGCTGTGCGCTGGCGGCGAGTCCTTTCGCCCTCACGGAGCTGTTATTGATTGTCACAACGGGCGCGGTATTGCCGCTCGTTCTTGCGGCGATAATGCCCGCCCCGTTTTCTGCTTTAAACTCACCGGCAGCAACGTTCGTCACGCCAGTTGTGAGCTCCATTGCCACCGCATTTTTACCGGAGGTATGAATGAGTAAGTTTTCCGCAGTCAGTTGTGATGCCTTATTGTAGGGCCCGGACAACCATATCGCGTGGGCGCCGTCGCCGCTGGTGGAAATGGAAGTCTTCCCTCTTAACGCCACATTCCCTGTCCCGACATTCAGATTCAGGCCATACCCATTCTTCCCGGTAGTGGAAACCGTCAGGTTTTCGGCGTCAACGCTGCTGCCTCCGTCATCTCCTGACAAATACAGGCCTGAATATCCCGTCTCGCCATTTATGTTAATAGACGACCCGGAGCCCAGACTGATATCCGCAGCGCCCTTATTAACTTTTATTCCGTGCGCATCGGTGGTCGTTATCTTAAGGTTGTTGGCAATAATTGTGGTCGGGCCGTTAGTCTCAATAGCCGCCGAAGTACCAAGCGTATCCCTGGTGTTAACAATATATTCGCTGCCTTCTCCAAGATTCAGTAACGATCTGTCTTTTCCCTGTGCCGTCATAATTCCCGTCGCGCTGGCACCCTGCGTGATAAGCTGTAAACGGCCGGTATGCAAATTACCACTCAGCCCGATCGCGGTTGCGTGTTTATCACTATGGGTAAAAATAGATGTATTATCCTCCAGGCTAACTACTCCGTTGCCGGCGTAAATCGCCCAGGCATGATCGTGCCCGGAAATATTCATGGTTAAATCCGAAGAGCGGATACTGAGCCCGTCCCCGGCCAGGACGCCATAGGTTGCTTGCGCGCTATCTTTAGCAGTTACCTCGATGGACGAGTTTTTTCCCAGAGCGTGGGCAGGCGCTGCGCTAGCGCTGAGATTAATCCCGCTCACGGGCTGCATGCTGCCCTGCGTATTGACGATAAGGCTCACCTTCGCATCCCCTAACTGCAGGCCGGTGTTGTCATTAGCGCCTGAGATAATACCGTTAGCGTCGCCGGTGTTAATAACATCACCCGGATTAATCTGCTGTGACGCCAGATCAATGGTATTTAAATACAGAGTTGAGTTCACCGCTGGCGAAACAAAACTACCGCCAGAAATAATAAGCGACGACAATATCAACCTGGAGCGAATCAAATACGCGAGCGCACTCATCCTCATTGAACGATTCCTTGTAATGAGTTTAACGAAGGGAACCATCCGAAGCATCAGTCAATCTGCGGACGGGACGTAAGCTGCATGTTTTCAGTGGCACCCCGCTTTAATAGCAAGAAAATTCATTCCTTGTCAAAATATTACCTCCGCCGAAGGTTAATTTAAGAAAATTACCTGAAGGTTAAAGTAATATTTATTATCGTTGCAAAGTTTTATTACCTGTTCAAATAAAAACAGGCAAAGGCATTGTCTTATACGAGAAAATTAAACAGCGACGAAGAAAAGTCTTATTATAAATCACGCGATGCAGGCGAATTAACGAAAAAAAAACCTGCGGGCAAAGCCCACAGGTTTTTATCTGTCGGTTCGAACCTCAGAGCGCTTTCAGAATCGCTTCCACGCTGGCTTTCGCATCGCCAAACAGCATTTGCGTATTGTCTTTAAAGAACAGCGGGTTTTGTACCCCGGCATAGCCGGTATTCATTGAGCGCTTAAAGACGATAACGTTTTGCGCCTTCCACACTTCCAGCACCGGCATACCGGCGATTGGGCTACGCGGATCTTCCTGTGCGGCCGGGTTGACCGTATCGTTCGCGCCGATAACCAGCACGGTGTCGGTATCGGTGAAATCTTCGTTGATCTCATCCATTTCCAGCACCACGTCATACGGCACGCGCGCTTCAGCCAGCAGGACGTTCATATGACCAGGCAAACGGCCCGCCACCGGGTGAATACCAAAACGTACTTTGATCCCGCGCGCTCGCAGCTTCTCGGTAATTTCTGCAACCGGATACTGCGCCTGCGCAACCGCCATACCGTAGCCCGGGGTGATGATCACAGAGCTGGAGTTTTTCAGCATTTCCGCTGTCTCTTCCGCTGTAATTTCACGATGTTCCCCGGCCTCATCCGTTTCACCGGTAGACGAACCATCCGTGCCGAAACCACCGGCGATAACGCTAATGAACGAGCGGTTCATCGCTTTACACATGATGTACGACAGAATGGCACCCGATGAACCGACCAGCGCACCGGTAACGATCAGCAGATCGTTGCTGAGCATAAAGCCCGCCGCCGCCGCCGCCCAGCCTGAATAGGAGTTCAGCATGGAAACCACTACCGGCATATCCGCACCGCCGATAGACGCCACCAGATGCCAGCCGACCGCCAGCGCAACAATGGTCATAACCAGCACGGCCAGTACCTGCAGGCCAACGCTTTCGGTACGAACAAACACAATCAGCAGCGCAAAGGAAACGACCAGCGCCGCCAGATTCAGCTTGTGACGATTCGGCAGCATCAGCGGCTTAGAGGAAATCTTGCCGCGCAGCTTGCCAAACGCCACAATAGAGCCCGTAAAGGTCACCGCGCCGATAAAGATGCCGAGGAAAACTTCCGTTAAGTGGATGTTTTCCATCACCGGTTCGAGTCCTGGCGCATGATCCAGATAGCTGTTAAAGCCAACCAGAACCGCCGCAAGGCCCACGAAGCTGTGCAGAATCGCCACCAGCTCCGGCATCTCCGTCATTTCGACTTTCTTCGCAAGGTGCATACCGATAGCACCACCGATAACCATCGCCACGATTATCCATACGACGTTGCCCGTTTCCGGCCCAAAAATGGTCGCAACCAGCGCAATCGCCATACCGGCCATGCCGAACAGGTTGCCCTGCTTTGACGTTTCGTGTTTCGACAGCCCGGCCAGGCTGAAAATAAACAGGATCGCGGCAACAATGTATGCAGCTGTAACTAATCCACCAGACATTTGTTACCCCTTAGTTCTTCCGGAACATTTTCAGCATGCGCTGAGTGACGGTGAAACCACCAAAAATATTGATACTGGCAATCAGTACGGCGATAAAGCTCAGGAAACTGACCCAGCCGCCGTGACCAATTTGTAAAAGCGCGCCCACCACAATGATCCCGGAAATAGCGTTAGTGACCGACATCAACGGCGTATGCAACGCATGTGAAACGTTCCACACCACGTAATAACCCACCACGCAGGCCAGGGCAAACACCGTAAAGTGGCCGAGGAATTCTTTTGGCGCGACGTCAGCAAGCCAGCCAAAGAGAATAATCGCCAGCGCCATAAACGCGTATTTGCGCCATGGAGAAGCCGGTTTTTTCACTTCTAGCGGAGCGGCCGCTTTTGGCTGTGCCGCCTGAGGCTGGGCGGAAACCTGAATTGGCGGTGCAGGCCAGGTGACTTCGCCTTCGCGGATAACCGTTACGCCACGCACGACCACGTCTTCAAAATCGACATTGATATTGCCGTCTTTTTCTTTACAGAGCAGTTTCAGCAGGTTTACCAGGTTAGTGCCGTACAACTGTGAGGACTGGGTCGGTAAACGGCCCGGCAGGTCGGTGTAACCAATGACACGCACGCCGTTTGGCGTAACGGTAATTTTATCGGCCACCGTGTATTCACAGTTACCGCCATTTTGCGCCGCCAGATCGACAATCACGCTGCCCGCCTGCATGGAATCAACCATTTCACGGGTGATGAGTTTCGGGGCCGGTTTGCCCGGGATCAGGGCTGTGGTAACGATAATGTCGACTTCTTTCGCCTGCGCGGCGAACAGCGCCATTTCCGCTTTAATAAAGGCTTCGGACATTACTTTGGCATAGCCGTCGCCGCTGCCCGCTTCCTCTTTAAAGTCGAGCTCCAGGAACTCGGCGCCCATACTCTGAACCTGCTCTTTTACTTCAGGACGCGTATCAAAAGCCCGCACGATAGCGCCAAGGCTGTTTGCAGCACCGATTGCCGCAAGGCCTGCTACGCCCGCGCCTATCACCATTACTTTCGCCGGTGGCACTTTACCTGCCGCGGTTATCTGCCCCGTAAAGAAACGACCAAATTCATGGGCGGCTTCAACAATAGCGCGATAGCCTGCGATATTGGCCATGGAGCTCAACGCATCGAGCGACTGAGCACGCGAAATACGCGGCACCGAGTCCATTGCCATTACGGTGACGTTGCGCGCGGCGAGTTTTTCAAGCAGCTGCGCATTTTGCGCGGGCCAGATGAAGCTAACCAGCGTTGAGCCTTCGCGCAGCAGCTCAATTTCGCTGTCCTGCGGGGCATTTACTTTCAGAATGATGTCAGATTGCCAGACATCCTGAGTGTCGGTAACGGCGGCGCCCACCTGTTGAAACGCTTCGTCATCAAAGCTCGCCAGTTTGCCTGCGCCACTTTCAATGGCGACGGTAAACCCCAGCTTCTGTAGTTGTTCCACGGTTTTCGGTGTGGCAGCCACGCGGGATTCACCTGCCCACCGCTCTCTTGGTACACCAATACGCATAGTATTCCCTTCCATCTGTTTATTATGATGGTTTGCCAGACGTTGCCGTAGCCAACCGTATGCACGTTGCCCCTGACAAACGGCATCCCCGTTACCACTTCAACAAAAAATACATCTGTAACAAACTTTTTATAACCTACTGAAAATAACGCCTGTGATCCACATCATGATCGCAGTAATTGTATCTTTACCGCAAAAACTAAGGGCCAGCGCGCTCAGGCAGCTCTTTCTAACTAAAATTCATCGCTGATGCCTGATAATACGCTTAAGCGAAGCGGTAAAACATGATTCTGCGCCATGCTAAAAGCCAGTTTTAACATTGCATTAACTAAAGAAGTCGTAAGCTTTATCGATTTTACTGGTCAAGCGCGTGAATTAAGGACATATAATCTTTAGTTATGAAAATTCAGCGATTACGCATCGCTCCCCTGAAAAATGCCGCAGACAGTAGTGCTCATTCAATGCAATAATCTGCGGCCTACAGGTAATTTTCAGAGAATGCGGTATTAGTATTCATTTTGCGCAAGGCGAAGGATTATTTTTATGAAGCTCAAGAACACCCTTCTGGCGTCAGCCCTTATCTCCCTGACGACGCTTTCTGCTCAGGCAGCGCAGGAACTGACGCCAGATCAAGCGGCCTCTCTTAAACCTTTTGATCGCATCGTGGTGACGGGGCGTTTTAACGCCATCAGCGACGCGGCTAAAGCCGTTTCTCGTCGGGCTGACGACGCCGGCGCCGCTTCTTTCTACATCCAGGATCTGAATGACACCGGCAACAGCGGTAACTGGCGTGTAGTTGCTGATATTTTCCATGCGGATGCGCAGAAAGCCGAAGAAAAAGGCAACCGCGTCATCAATGGCGTGATGGAATTGCCAAAAGCTCAGGCTTACCTGCTCGAACCCTTCGATACCGTTACCGTTCAGGGGTTCTACCGCAGCCAGCCGGAAGTTAATGACGTCATTACCAAAGCCGCTAAAGCAAAAGGCGCATCCTCTTTCTTTATCGTGCGTCAGGTCGATGCAAACCAGGGCGGCAACCAGCGTATAACCGCGTTCATCTATAAAGCCGACGCCAAAAAACGCGTCGTGCAGGATCCGGATGCCATCCCTGCAAATTCAGAAGCGGGTAAAGCGGCACTGGCTGCCGGTGGTGCCGCTGCAAAAAACGTTGAAATTCCAGGCGTTGCCTCTTCCGCCACCCCAAGTTCTGACGTGGGCCGCTTCTTTGAAACCCAGTCATCAAAAGGTGGGCGTTACACTGTCACTCTGCCGGACGGCACGCAGGTGGAAGAGATCAACAAAATCACCGCCGCTCAGATGGTGCCTTTCGACAGCGTCAAGTTCACCGGCCACTACAGCGGCATGACCGAAGTGTCGTACCAGGTGGCGAAACGTGCAGCGAAGAAAGGCGCGAAGTTCTACCACGTGACCCGCCAGTGGCAGGAGCGTGGCGGCAACCTGACCGTCAGCGCCGACCTCTACAAATAATATAGCCATGTCCCGGGGGCAGCCTTCGCTGCCCTTTTTTGTGCCCTCTTTTTGCCCGATTAGTCCAATTTATGGCGCATGCCATTGCAAGCAGCGTCTACACTCCGTAAAATTCCGCGCCTTAGCGTGATCCACCATTTTTATGCGAAAAAGCATAATAATTATTCTGGATCCTGCCTCACATTTACTGGACAACTATGGAAAAGAAACTTGGCCTCGCCGCGTTAACCGCCCTGGTCCTCAGCTCGATGCTCGGCGCAGGGGTATTTAGCCTGCCGCAAAATATGGCAAGCATCGCAAGCCCCGCAGCGCTGTTAATTGGCTGGGCAATCACCGGCGCAGGCATCCTGTTGCTGGCGCTCGCTATGCTGGTGCTGACCCGCCTGCGTCCGGAGCTGGATGGCGGAATATTTACCTATGCCCGTGAAGGTTTTGGTGAATTAATCGGCTTCTGCTCCGCCTGGGGATACTGGCTGTGCGCGGTTATCGCTAACGTTTCCTATCTCGTCATTGTGTTCTCAGCGTTAAGCTTCTTTACCGATACGCCAGAGCTGCGCCTGTTTGGCGATGGCAATACCTGGCAATCCATCGTTGGCGCGTCTGTCTTGTTATGGATGGTTCACTGGCTGGTGCTGCGCGGCGTGCAAACCGCAGCGAGTATTAATCTGGTCGCCACTCTCGCTAAGCTTCTCCCGCTCGGTATGTTTATCGTGCTCGCAGCCATGGCTTTTCAACTTCGTACTTTTAGCCTCGACTTTTCCGGCCTGGCGTTAGGCGTGCCGGTTTGGGAGCAGGTTAAAAACACCATGCTGATTACGCTGTGGGTATTTATTGGCGTTGAGGGCGCCGTGGTCGTTTCCGCCCGCGCGCGCAATAAAAAAGATGTAGGACGCGCAACCCTGCTGGCCGTCATCGCCGCGCTGGGTGTTTATCTACTGGTAACGCTGCTTTCTCTTGGCGTGGTGGCTCGCCCTGAGCTGGCGACGATGCGCAACCCATCCATGGCTGGCATCATGGTAGAGATGATGGGCCCCTGGGGCGAAGTTATCATCGCCGCAGGCCTTATCGTCTCCGTATGCGGCGCCTACCTGAGCTGGACTATTATGGCCGCAGAAGTGCCTTTGCTTGCCGCTACGTATAAAGCGTTCCCAAAAATTTTTGCGCGCCAGAATAAAAATAACGCTCCTTCGGCGTCGCTATGGCTGACCAACATCAGCGTCCAGCTTTGCCTGGTATTAATCTGGCTGACCGGCTCTGACTACAACACGCTGCTGACGATTGCGTCGGAAATGATTCTGGTGCCCTATTTCCTGGTGGGCGCGTATTTATTAAAAGTGGCTATGCGTCCCCTGCATAAAGCCATCGGCCTCGGCGCATGCCTTTATGGCCTGTGGTTACTTTATGCGTCAGGCCCCATGCACCTCCTTTTGTCGGTGGTGTTATATGCTCCTGGATTACTTGTCTTTATGTACGCCCGCAGCACGCATGCTCATGAAATCAAGCTGAATATGCAGGAAAAAACGATTATTACAGTGATGTTGCTTGCCTCTTTTCCGGCGACATGGATGTTGATGAAATAGCGCCGCCCGACCGGCAAGCATGGAGAACTTATTAGTGGATAACGTGTTTTCTGGCCGGCCCGTGCTGATTACCGGCGCTGGCCGTCGTATCGGCCTTGCGCTTGCGAAAGATTTTCTGTCGCGTCATCAGCCGGTTATTGTCAGTTTCAGGACTCGCTACCCTTCTATTGATGAGCTCGAACAGGCGGGCGCGCTTTGCCTGTTCAGCGATTTCTCTACGGATGAAGGGATCAGGGCCTTCGCGGATAGCGTTATGCAGCGATGCAACGGCCTGCGTGCCATTATTCACAACGCCAGCGCCTGGCAGGCCGAATCTCAAACGGTTGCGCATAGCGACACGCTTGCGGCCATGCTGCAAATTCACGTTAATACGCCTTACCTGCTGAATCATCTGTTCGAACCTTTACTGCGCGGGCACGGCCACGCCGGTTCGGACATTATCCACTTTACCGATTATGTGGTTGAGCGCGGCAGCGACAAACATATCGCCTATGCCGCCAGTAAAGCTGCGTTAGATAACCTGACGCGTTCTTTCGCCCGTAAGCTGGCCCCTGAAGTGAAAGTCAATGCTATCGCTCCGGCCATGATTTCATTTAACGAAGGTGACGATGCGCAGTACCGCAAAGAAGCGCTGAATAAATCTTTGATGAAGGTGGCGCCGGGTGAAAAAGAGATCGTCGCCCTGGTAAATTACCTGCTGGAAAGCAGATATGTTACCGGACGCTCCCACGCGGTGGACGGCGGTCGTCCTCTTCGATAAATCTGTTTACCAGCGATTTATGGTGTAATAGATTCGCTCAGTGTATGTTTTCTCTTTTACCTGACGTGCCGGGTTATGAATAAAATCGTATATGTGGAAGATGACCCGGAAGTGGGCGCGCTGATTGCAGCCTATCTGGGAAAACATGACATTGAAGTGATTGTTGAAAGCCGTGGCGACTGCGCCGAAGCGGTGATCAAACAGCAACAGCCCGATCTGGTGCTTCTGGACGTCATGCTGCCGGGTAAAGACGGCATGACGTTATGTCGGGATCTACGGCCACAGTGGGACGGCCCCATTGTTCTGCTGACCTCTCTCGACAGCGACATGAACCATATTCTGTCGCTGGAGATGGGCGCTAACGATTATATTCTGAAAACCACGCCTCCCGCCGTATTGTTGGCGCGTCTGCGCCTGCATTTACGGCAGCGAATCTCTGCACAACACACCGTAGAAACCACGCCAGCGGCGTTAAAACCGCATAAGGCCATGAGGTTTGGCGCGCTTTGTATCGACCCACTGAACCGGCAGGTCACGCTCGGCGATGAGTATATTGCGCTTTCTACCGCAGATTTTGATTTGCTATGGGAGCTGGCCATGCACGCCGGACAAATTATGGACAGGGACGCGCTGCTGAAAAACCTGCGTGGCGTAAGCTACGACGGCATGGACAGAAGCGTGGACGTTGCCATTTCCCGGCTGCGCAAAAAATTGTACGACAGCGCCACGGAACCTTTTCGCATTAAAACCGTACGCAATAAAGGTTATCTTTTTGCGCCCCATGCCTGGGAAAGTACAGCGTGATGAAATAGCGATGCCGCGTGTAAGCGGCATCTGTCCTTTAGTGGTGCAGCATTTCATCCACCACCTGCGCGGTAGTCATGTTGTATGGATAGAAAGTCGGCCAGTTATCCATTTCTTTCAGCAGCGCTTCCTGAGATTCATTCCCCAGGAAAATATGAAAATGCCGGGATTTACGCGGGCCGATAATATGGTCGCTGAACTGGACATATTTCGGTGCCGCAGACTGGCTGTCTTTACATTCAAAGAGGTAACGGACGCCCTTTTTCCCCGAGACATAGTGCAGGATTTTAAACCCGGCATAACGGTATTCGCAGGACTTCACATCTTTTCCGACATGGAATTCCATAACGTTATTCTCAATACCAATTGTATCGATATTGGTTGCGTAGCCTGTTTTGTAATAGGCTTCTAGTTCAGCAAGCGATTTGCCGCTTTTTTTTGCCTTTTGTTCCAGCACCGGCGTCAAATCGCCCTTCAGCAGATAGGGATTCAGCGACTGCCAGATGCCATCCCAGTCGCTCAACGCACGATCTTTAACGTTTTTATCGTCAAACGTCCCTTCACTGGCTTTTTGTTCTGTCTCCGTTAAGGGCGCACCATGATGTGCATGGGCAAAAGCGTGTGAACTGCTCAGTAATACTCCCATTCCCAGTAAAATAGCGGCGATCTTCATGATTGTTACTTTCTCCCGTGTGGTCATTCACCTTGTTTTATATGTTATAACATAACACTAAGCCATGGCGAAAGCCTGCGTCTATAGCCAGACGCAGAGAACGCGAGCATACTTGTGCTCCATAACGCCCCTGAAGCGCAGGCGGCAGAACCAGTTAATTGATAGATCGGTAATTTTTAATGAAAAAGCTGTTTATTCAGTTTTATCTCCTGCTGTTTGTCTGCTTCCTTGTAATGACGATGCTGGTTGGGCTGGTCTATAAATTTACCGCCGAGCGTGCGGGCCGACAGTCGCTGGATGACCTGATGAAAAGTTCGCTCTATCTGATGCGTAGCGAGCTGCGGGAAATCCCGCCCCGCGACTGGAACAAGACCATCAACGATCTCGATCTCAACTTATCGTTTAAGTTAAACATCGAGCCGATGAGCAAATTTAAGCTTGATGACATTACCGCCCGTCATCTGCGCGAAGGGGAAATCGTCGCCCTTGATGACGAATATACGTTTATCCAGCGTATTCCCCGCAGCCATTACGTTCTGGCCGTTGGCCCTATTCCGTATTTGTTTTTTCTGCACCAGATGCGCCTGCTTGACGTAGCGCTGATGGCGTTTATCGCCATCTCGCTTGCCTTTCCCGTCTTCATCTGGATGCGCCCGCACTGGCAGGACATGCTGAAGCTGGAAACCGCAGCACAGCGGCTCGGCAAGGGGCATCTGGACGAGCGAATCCATTTCGACAGCGCTTCCAGTTTTGAACGCCTGGGAGTCGCCTTTAACCAGATGGCGGATAATATTAACGCGCTGATTGCCAGTAAAAAGCTGCTGATTGACGGTATCGCCCACGAACTGCGCACGCCGCTGGTTCGCCTGCGTTACCGGCTGGAAATGAGCGATAACCTTACCGCGGAAGAATCACAGGCGCTTAATCGTGATATCGGCCAGCTCGAAGGGCTTATCGATGAGCTGCTGACCTATGCCCGCCTCGACCGTCCGCAAACCGAACTGCACCTTTCGCCAGTCGATCTTCCGGACTGGCTGCAAAAGCATATTGCCGACGTTCGTCTCATCCATCCTCACCGCGAGATCGAACTGGAACGCCCTGCGGGCGGCGTATTCGGGCAGATTGATTTACGGCTTATGGAGCGCGTCATCGATAATCTTATTAATAACGCCCTTCGTTACAGCCAGCAAAAGCTGCGCGTCAGCCTGTGTCTGGAGGGACAAACGGCCGTATTGCAGGTTGAAGACGACGGTCCGGGCATTCCAGTGGAAGAGCGCGAGCATGTTTTTCAGCCGTTTGTTCGCCTTGACCCAAGCCGCGACAGGGCCACCGGTGGCTGTGGCCTTGGGCTTGCAATTGTGCGTTCTGTTGCGGTAGCAATGGGAGGTGCCGTTAGCGTGGAGAGCGGTTCTTCTGGCGGAGCTTGCATCCGCTTTAGCTGGCCGGTTAATACCGTCGAGTCTCAATCCTCATCTGTCGCATAAGCCCTTCTTTGTCCTGACTGACCTATGGCAACGCTGTTGGTCAGGTGTTCTTTTTTGTGTTATAAATTATAAGTATGTTGTAACTAAAGTGGGTGTGCGATGGCTGATTACGACCTGATTGAAAGACTGACCACAACGTTTCGCGAGCTTGAGCGGGATCTGCACCAGCTGCGGCTACAGCTGGATACCTGTCGCCTGCTGGTTGGGCGCGTGTTTACTCTGCCGGGAATTGAAAAAGGTCAGGAGCACGAGCCGCTAACGCACATTGAGGTGACGCAGCGAATCGGTAAAGAGGCGCACGAGGCGACGCTTGTTCACTTTACCCGCCTCTTCATCCAGCAGCAGTCAGAAAAAATCAGCAGCAAGGCTGCGGTGCGCCTTCCCGGCGCCGTTTGTTACGCCGTAAGCGCCGAAGAGTATCGGCAGATACATGAGCTGGTCGCGCGCATTAATCAACGCAAACTCGCGCTGGAAAAGATCATCAGCGTTGATTCAGGCCTGCCGAGCGTGCAGCGCTTTGAGTGGGTGCATCGTCATATTCCGGGTCTGATTACCCTCAACGCCTACCGCGCGATTACGCTTGTCGATAATCCCTCCACGCTGCGCTTTGGCTGGGCGAATAAGCAGATAATCAAAAATCTGACTCGCCATGAGGTGATGGCAATGCTTGAGAAGAGCCTGAAGGCAAACCGCGCCGTGCCGCCCTGGACGCGCGAACAGTGGGCGGAGCAAATCGAACGGGAATTAAACAACGTGGCCATGCTGTCCGACAGCGTCAAACTGAAGATTAAGCGGCCGGTAAAAGTGCAGCCGGTTGCGCGGGTATGGTATCAGGAGCAGCAAAAGCAGGTGCAGCTCGCCTGCCCTTCGCCGCTGATCGTTTTGTGCCAGCAGGATATCGGTGAGACGCCACCGGAGATTGGCGAGCTGCTGAACTACGATGCGGACAATATCCGCCACCGCTACAAGCCCGAAGCTCAGGCGCTGCGGCTGCTGATCCCGCGTTTACATTTGTATTGCGAGAAGTAAAAAGCGCCTCCGGGAAGGCGCTCCAGACCGGTGACAAACTCGCAACCAACACGGGTTGAACGTATACCGCCGGATAAAAAATAAGGAAAATCAATTCATTGATTTTCGGCTGATAACCACAAAGAAGGAGAAACCACGCTTTTTCCTTTCTTGTCAGCAATCTAAAGCGCCTGCGGGGAGGCGCTCAGGCCGGTGACAAACATCCGAAAACTTGGCTTCCGGATGTTTGCGAAGGCGCTCAAAACTTAAGACTTCATGCTGCCGACCATCTCCTCTGGCCGCACCCAGGCGTCAAACTCATCTTCGGTAAGATAACCCAGCTTTAAGGCTGAGGCTTTCAGCGTCAGCCCTTCTTTGTGCGCTTTTTTGGCAATTTCCGCCGCTTTGTCGTAGCCGATATGCGTATTCAGCGCGGTCACCAGCATCAGCGATTCATTCAGCAGCTGGCTGATACGGGCGTGGTTTGGCTCGATACCGATGGCGCAGTGCTCGTTAAAGCTTTCCATGCCGTCCGCCAGCAGGCGAATCGATTGCAGAACGTTGTGAATAACCATCGGACGATAGACGTTCAGCTCAAAGTTGCCGGAAGCGCCACCGATATTCACCGCCACATCGTTGCCCATCACCTGGCAACATAGCATGGTCATGGCTTCGCACTGGGTCGGGTTCACTTTCCCCGGCATAATGGAGCTGCCCGGTTCGTTTTCCGGAATGGCGATTTCACCGATGCCGCAACGCGGGCCGGAAGATAGCCAGCGCACGTCGTTGGCGATTTTCATCAGCGATGCCGCCAGGCCTTTTAGCGCGCCGTGCGCGTGCACCAACGCATCGCAGGTTGCCAGCGCCTCGAATTTATTAGGCGCGGTAACGAAAGGTTGCCCGGTGATTTCAGCCAGTTCCTTCGCCACCCGCACCGCGTATTCAGGATGCGTATTTAATCCCGTGCCTACGGCAGTGCCACCCAGCGCCAGCTCCGCCACGTGGGGCACGCTTTGTTCGATATGCTTAAGGTTATGCTCAAGCATCGCCACCCAGCCGGAAATCTCCTGCCCGAGCGTCAACGGCGTGGCATCCTGAAGATGCGTGCGGCCGATTTTGACGATCTCGCGAAAGGCTTCTGCTTTAGCCTGCAGCGTACCTTTCAGCACGTTGAGCTGCGGAATAAGCTGTTCACGCAGCGCTTTGACCGCCGCGACATGCATCGCCGTCGGGAAAACGTCGTTAGAGCTCTGGCTCTTGTTTACGTCATCGTTGGGATGAACCACGCGATCCATGCCGCGCACGCCGCCGAGCAGTTCGCTCGCCCGGTTCGCCAGCACTTCGTTCATGTTCATATTGCTTTGGGTGCCCGACCCCGTCTGCCAGATGGCAAGCGGGAACTCATCAGGATGTCTGCCGTCCAGCACTTCGTCCGCGGCGGCCAGTATCGCCTTGCCACGCTCAGCAGGAAGCAGGCCGAGATCCATGTTCACTTTCGCCGCCGCACGCTTGGTCAACGCCAGCGCCTGAATCAGCGCCACCGGCATTTTTTCCGTGGAGATGCGGAAATGCTCAAGCGAGCGCTGCGTTTGCGCCCCCCAGAGCTTATCTTCCGGAACATCAATGGGTCCCATGGAGTCTTTTTCAATACGACTGGATGCCATTTCTCTCTCCTTTTGAGCTATAAAAAAGCCGCCCCATACGGGCGGCTCAGAAACAGACAAATTTTTTGTTCGCAAGGTCCTGCAATGAAGGATCAATAAAACAAAGCATTATGTCCTCTGATTTACCCCAGGCCCCAAAAAAACCACGCTTTTTTGGGAGCTTGTCATCAAACTAGCCGCCCATGTGGGCGGCCAGGATTCTATTTCACGCATCGGCTACATTGTGAGGCGTGAATTTTCTGGAAGAAGTCGTTGCCCTTATCATCGACCAGAATGAAAGCCGGGAAATCTTCTACTTCGATTTTCCAGATAGCTTCCATACCCAACTCTGGATATTCCACGCAGGTCAGGCTCTTGATGCTCTGCTGCGCCAGTACCGCCGCCGGGCCACCAATGCTGCCCAGGTAGAAGCCGCCGTGTTTATGGCAGGCGTCCGTCACTTGCTGGCTACGGTTGCCTTTTGCCAGCATGACCATACTGCCGCCGTTGGCCTGGAGCAGATCCACATAGGAGTCCATGCGGCCTGCCGTAGTTGGGCCAAGCGAACCGGAAGCATAGCCATCCGGCGTTTTGGCCGGGCCTGCATAGTAGATCGGATGGTCTTTCACGTACTGCGGCAAGCCTTCGCCGCTGTCGATACGTTCTTTGAGCTTAGCGTGAGCGATATCGCGTGCCACAATAATAGTCCCGCTCAGGGAAAGCCGCGTAGAAACAGGATACTGAGAAAGCTGTTTCAGGATATCGCTCATCGGACGGTTAAGATCGACTTTAACTGCCTCGCCCTCGCCCGCCTGACGTAGCTCCTGCGGAATGAATTTGCCCGGATTGTGCTCCAGTTTTTCCAGCCAGATGCCGTCGCGGTTGATCTTCGCTTTGATGTTTCTGTCCGCAGAGCAGGATACGCCCATGCCGACCGGGCAGGATGCGCCGTGGCGCGGCAGACGCACAACGCGAATATCATGAGCAAAGTATTTGCCGCCGAACTGCGCGCCCAGGCCGAGGTTCTGCGCCTCTTTCAGCAGCTCTTCTTCCAGCTGAATATCGCGGAACGCCTGGCCGTGTTCGTTACCTTCCGTTGGCAGACCGTCGTAATATTTAGTGGAAGCAAGTTTTACCGTCTTAAGAGTGGATTCGGCAGAAGTGCCCCCGATAACAAAAGCCACGTGATAAGGCGGACAGGCCGCGGTGCCGAGGCTGCGCATTTTTTCCACCAGATAATCTTTCAGCTTGCCCGGGCTGAGCAACGCCTTGGTTTCCTGGTAAAGGTAGGTTTTGTTCGCTGAACCGCCGCCTTTAGCGATACAGAGGAATTTGTATTCGGCACCGTCCACGCTGTAGAGATCGATTTGCGCAGGCAGGTTCGTGCCGGTGTTCACCTCTTTGTACATATCCAGCGCGGCATTCTGGGAATAGCGCAGGTTATCTTCGATATAGGTGTTGTACACGCCCTGCGACAGCGCGGCTTCATCGCCGCCGCCCGTCCAGACGCGCTGGCCTTTTTTACCCACGATAATCGCGGTGCCCGTATCCTGGCAGGTCGGCAGGATGCCTTTAGCAGCGATCTCTGAGTTGCGCAGGAACTGCAGCGCAACATATCTGTCGTTTTCGCTAGCTTCGGGATCGTTAAGGATATCGGCGACCTGCTGCTGGTGAGCCGGGCGCAGCATAAAAGAGGCATCGTGGAAGGCGTGTTGGGCAACAAGGGTCAGAGCTTTCGGGTCAACTTTAAGGACTTCCTGCCCTTCGAATTCGGAGACTGAAACGTAATCCTGACTGAGCAGATAGTATTCAGTTTCATCTTTTTTTAACGGGAACGGCTCTTGATAATGAAAGGCTTTACTCGACATTGTTCTCTCACTTACGACATCAGATACGTTAATTATTCTGGCTGCGGGCACAGGCGTCTGTGCCAGGTTAAAAATTGAATCACAACATGCTACACAATTTTTTAACAAAAACTGAGACTAATACGACTTTTTACTCCCCTGGTTACTTCCCGACGGATTAATTGGTTTAATAGTCGCAAACTTATCGACATTACAGCGGGGCTTGATAATGCAAAAATTAATCAACTCAGTGCAGAACTATGCATGGGGAAGTAAAACTGCCTTAACGGAACTCTATGGCATGCAGAACCCGGACAGCCTACCGATGGCGGAATTGTGGATGGGCGCGCATCCCAAAAGCAGTTCAAAAGTGCTGGAAAACGGCCAGCCACGCGCGTTACGGGAGGCGATTGACGCCGATCAAACCGCTGCCCTGGGCGCGGCCGTTGCGCAGCGATTTGGCGAGCTGCCGTTCCTCTTCAAAGTGCTCTGCGCCGCTCAGCCGCTCTCCATTCAGGTGCACCCAAACAAAAAAGCGTCTGAAACCGGCTTTGCGAAGGAAAATGCCGCCGGTATCCCGCTTGACGCAGCCGAGCGTAATTATAAAGATCCTAACCACAAGCCTGAGCTGGTTTTTGCCCTGACCCCGTTCCTCGCCATGAACGCCTTCCGTGAGTTCTCTGAAATCGTCTCTTTGTTGCAGCCGGTTTCTGGCGCGCATAACGCTATCGCCCACTTCCTGCAGGAACCGGGTGCCGGGCGTTTAGCACAGCTGTTTGCCAGCCTGCTGAACATGCAGGGCGAAGAAAAATCACGTGCGTTAGCCGTGCTGAAAGCCGCGCTGAACGGCCAGCAGGGCGAGCCATGGGAAACCATCCGCGTGATTTCTGAATTCTACCCGGACGACAGCGGCCTGTTTTCTCCTCTGCTGCTCAACGTGGTTAAGCTCGAACCGGGTGAGGCGATGTTCCTGTTCGCGGAAACCCCGCACGCCTACCTTAAAGGCGTGGCGCTGGAAGTCATGGCCAACTCAGATAACGTGCTGCGCGCGGGCCTGACGCCAAAATATATCGATATTCCTGAACTGGTCGCCAACGTGAAGTTCGAGCCGAAACCAGCGGCCGAACTGCTGACCCAGCCGGTTAAAAACGGCAGCGAGCTGGACTTCCCTATTCCTGTCGAGGATTTCGCCTTCTCTTTACATGATTTAAGCGCCTCTCCGGCAGCGCTTGCCCAGGACAGCGCGGCAATCGTGTTCTGCGTGGAAGGTGAAACGGTGCTCAGCAAAGGCGAGCAGCAGCTGGTACTGAAGCCTGGCGAATCCGCTTTTATCGCAGCAAACGAATCACCCGTTTCCGCAAGCGGCGTAGGTCGCATCGCCCGCGTGTATAACAAGCTCTGAATTAAAGTGCCTTACTGATCTTTTAGGTATGGATTGCTAAGCTTAAAGCGATAGTTTTCAAAACGCCTGCGGGCGTTTAAGACCGCTGACAAATTTTTCTGTTTTAACGGATCTGAAATACGAACTCATAAAAACAAAGGATTATGTCTTCTGGTTTGCTCCAGACAGCCGAAAATGATGTTTTTCGGCTGTCTGTTACCAATATGAAACGCCTGCGGGCGTTTTTCATTCGACGGTCAGGGGATGTCTGACCGCCGCTTCAAAATGGACAGGACAAGATGAAAAAATCTCTGGTTGCGGTAGGTGTAATTGTTGCGCTGGGCGTGGTGTGGACGGGTGCTGCCTGGTATACCGGCAAACAGCTTGAAGGGCGTATGGCTGAGATGATCGGCAATGCGAACAGCGAATTAAACAGAGCCTCACCTGAAGCTGGCCTGACGCTGAGCTACCAGGACTATCACCGCGGCCTGTTCCACAGCAGCATGCAGTTAGTCATTAAACCGACGGCGGGCAAGCAAAGCGCGTTTCTCAAACCGGATCAAAGCGTTGTGTTCGCCGAAACCATCGACCACGGTCCTTTCCCGTTTGCCCAGTTAAAAAAATTCAATTTGATCCCGAGCATGGCTTCTATTCATACCGTGCTGGTCAATAACCCAACCACTAAGCCGCTGTTTGACAATACTCAGGGCCGGTCCTTTATCGATGCGCAGACCCGCGTAGGCTACAGCGGCGCCACCTCTTCTGATATCGAACTCCTTGCGCTGAACTATGCAAACGGCGAAGAGAAAGTGACCTTTAGCGGCGGCCAGTTCACGGCTGACGTAGACGGTGAAGGCAATAAAATCGCCCTTTCCGGTGAAGCGAAAAGCGGGCTTATTAACGTGGTCAACCAGTACGGCCAGCACGTACAGATGACCTTCAACAACGTGAAAACCGACGGCAATACCCGGCGCAGCGAATTTGACGAGCGCGTGGGCGAGCAAAAAGCCTCCATCGAAAAACTGGCGATTGCCGTTGAAGGCAAAGAAATGGCGGTCTTCGAAGGCTTAACGCTTAACGCGAAATCAGACGTGCAGGACGATAAAAAGCACCTTTCCGGGCAAATCGATTACTCCATCGACGCGCTGAAAGTGCAGAATCAAAATATGGGCAGCGGCAAACTGACGCTGAAAATCGGCAATATCGACGGCGCAGCGATGCATGAATTCAGCAGAATTTATAATACTGAATCCCAGAAGCTGCTGGCCGACCCGGCCGTGGTGGAAAACCCGGAAATTTATCAGCAGAAAGCGATTGAAGTCTTTGCGGCCAACTTCCCGCTGCTGCTCAAAGGCAACCCGGTCATTACCGTTGCGCCGCTGAGCTGGAAAAACGACAAAGGCGAAAGTACCTTCAACCTTTCGCTGTTCTTAAAAGATCCGGCCGCTGCCACGGGTGAAGCAACCACACCTGAACAGCAGGTAGACCGCGTGTTGAAATCTCTCGACAGCAAGCTTGTGATCCCAATGGATATGGCTACCAGGTTAATGACTCAGGTTGCGCAGCTTGAGGGTTATAAAGAGGAAGACGCCGCGAAACTGGCAAGCCAGCAGATCAAAGGCCTGGCGGCGATGGGCCAGATGTTCCGCGTCACCAGGATGGAAGACAACGACGTCGTTTCCAGCCTGCAATATGCTAACGGTCAGGTAACGCTTAACGGCCAGAAAATGTCCCTGAGCGATCTGATTGGCATGTTTGGCCTGCCGGGTACTGACGTGCCGCCTCCGGCGCCAGAGCTTGAGGCGCCCGTTCCGGCTGCGCCTTAGTAGTAAGCCTGATAAGCCTCCTTCGGGAGGCTTGAGATTGCCCTCAACTGCTGCGCAGCACCAGCCGCGCGGGCATTATCTGGTTACGCACTTCATCATCGCCATTTTTTGCCCGGGCCAGGATGCGTTGTCCTGCGCTGCGGCCTATTTCTCTTGCTGGCGTGGAAACCCAGGTCAGCGGTAAATCATCCAGCTCGTCATCCGTTACTTCCGCAAAAGCGGCAAGGGCCACGTGACGGTCGTAATAGCTGTCCAGGCTCCCTTCTCCGCTTTGCCGTCCGGCGCGCAGCAAACCGAACCAGGCACCCATGGCGATGGTGCTGTTATGGCAGAGCACGGCCGTGATGGTCGGATTTTGATGCAGCAAGGTGGTGATGGCGTCCGCCGCCTGCTTCTGGCTGGACTCGCATTCGATGATCCACTCGCTGTGGAACGGCAGCCCAAACTTTAACAGCGTTGAGCAATAGCCGCCGAGCCGCTCTGCTCGCGTCAGCGAAGAGCCACGGCCGCCGATCCAGGCAATGCGCTGATGCCCCCGCTTGATTAAATGCTCTGTCACCAGCTGCGCGGCCTGCATATTATCCGGGCGAATAATGTCCACTTCGTCGAGATAGCTGGCGCGGGAGGCGAAAACCAGCGGCAGATTTTTCTGTTCGGCTAATTCCCTTAGCTCCGCGCCCTGTCCCGCTGCGCCGGCGATAATTATGCCGTCCACTCCCTGGGCGATAAGCGTCTCGAAGCAACGCTGCATATGCTGACCTTTCGCGCCGCTTTGGGTGAGGCAGAGTAATTTGCCCTGCTTTTCCAGCTCGTCCGTCAGCCCCGCTGTCAGCTCCGCATAAAAGGAGTTACACAGATCGCGGACTATCAAACCAATAACGCCGCTTTGCCCGCCACGCAGCGATGCCGCCTGCCGGTTGCGTACAAAACCGAGTTTTTCGATAGCTTCATTTACGCGCGTCCCGGTAGCCGCGGAGATTCTGCCTTTGCCACTTAGCACAAGCGAAACCGTCGTCACCGATACACCTGCGGCATCGGCAACGTCGTTGATAGTGATTTTTTTTGCCATGGTGGTCATAAGCCGAACGGGTTCTCCATAAATCAGGTATAACTCGAGATAAAACGTTTTATCCGGATGCGCATATTAAGCGCTATGTCACGTTTTTAATCTGTGAACTATCGCGCAATATACTTTGGTAAAACGTTTTATCATCCAGCCAGTTTCATCTATCACTGTCTTTTATCACTCAGGATACAGGAGTCGTTATGGCGGCTAATACATCACAAAGAGTTACGCTTTGGGAGTTTTTTCAAAACCTCGGCAAAACCTTCATGCTACCGGTGGCGCTGCTATCATTCTGCGGCATCATGCTCGGTATCGGCAGCTCGTTAAGCAGCCATGACGTTATTACTCTGCTGCCTGCGCTGGGTAATCCGCTGCTGCAACCGATCTTTATCTGGATGAGTAAAGTCGGCTCTTTCGCCTTCAGCTTCCTGCCGGTGATGTTCTGTATTGCCATTCCGCTGGGTCTGGCGAGTGAAAATAAAGGCGTTGCCGCCTTCGCCGGTTTTGTCGGTTATGTAGTGATGAACCTTGGGGTTAACTTCTGGCTGACTGCCAAAGGTATTCTGCCAACTACCGATGCCGCAGTGCTGAAAGCCAACAACGTTCAGAACGTGCTGGGCATTCAGTCTATCGATACCGGTATTCTTGGCGCCGTTATCGCCGGTGTGATTGTGGCGATGCTGCATAAACGCTTCCACAATATCCGCCTGCCCGACGCGCTGGCCTTCTTTGGCGGCACCCGTTTTGTGCCGATTATCACCACCGTTGTGATGGGCCTGATCGGTCTGGTTATTCCCCTGATCTGGCCGGTATTCGCTGCGGGCATCACCGGCATCGGCAATCTGATTAACAGCGCTGGGATTTTTGGCCCGATGATTTTCGGCACCGGCGAACGTCTGCTGCTGCCGTTTGGCCTGCAACACATTCTGGTGGCGTTGATCCGCTTTACCGAAGCGGGCGGCACGATGGACGTTTGTGGTCATAGCGTCAGCGGCGCGCTGACTATCTTCCAGGCGCAGCTAAGTTGCCCAACGGTACAGGGTTTCTCTGAAAGCGCGACCCGCTTCCTGTCGCAGGGCAAAATGCCTGCCTTCCTGGGCGGACTGCCCGGCGCGGCGCTGGCGATGTATCACTGCGCCCGTCCGGAAAACCGCCACAAAATTAAAGGCCTGCTGATTTCCGGCGTCATTGCCTGCGTGGTTGGCGGCACTACGGAACCGCTGGAATTCCTGTTCCTGTTCGTGGCCCCGGTGCTGTACCTCATCCACGCCCTGCTGACCGGGCTTGGCTTTACCATGATGGCGGTGTTGGGTGTGACTATCGGCAACACCGACGGGAACGTTATCGACTTCGTGGTATTTGGTATCCTGCACGGCCTGTCTACCAAATGGTATATGGTGCCGGTTGTGGCGGCAGTCTGGTTTGCGGTGTACTACGGTATCTTCCGCTTCGCCATTACCCGCTTTAACATCAAGACGCCGGGCCGCGATATCGACACCACCAGCAGCGCGGAAAAAGCGCTTGCCGGCCAGGTGGGTAAATCCGGCTACAATGTTCCGGCGATGCTTACGGCACTTGGTGGAGCAGAAAACGTCGTCACGCTGGATAACTGCATTACCCGCCTGCGTATGACGGTGAAAGATATGTCGCTGGTTGACAGCGCCGCGCTGAAAAACCTCCGCGCCATCGGCGTTGTACAGCTAAACCAGCATAATTTACAGGTAGTAATCGGGCCGCAGGTGCAGTCGGTTAAAGATGAAATGGCAAGCCTGATGAGCACGGCTCAGGCGTAAATCAAAGAGCGGGCTTCGGTGCCCGTTTTTCTGTGAGGCTCTATGTTTGATTTCTCCGTTCCCGTTGACCGCCACGGCACGTGGTGCACCCAGTGGGATTACGTGGCAGACCGTTTTGGCGCGGCGGATTTGCTCCCCTTCACCATCTCCGATATGGATTTTCCGACCGCCCCGGTGATTCTCTCGGCGCTGCAACAACGCCTCACGCACGGCGTGCTCGGCTACAGCCGCTGGAAGAATGACGATTTTATCGGTGCCGTTGCGCACTGGTATCAGCAGCGTTTTAACAGCGCTATCGATCCTGAAAGCCTGGTCTACGGTCCCTCCGTTATATATATGGTTTCGCAGTTGATACGACAGTGGTCAGAACCCGGTGACGCGGTGCTTATTCATACCCCGGCCTATGATGCGTTTTATAAAGCGATTGAAGGCAACAAGCGCCAGGTATTCAGCGCGCCGCTGCATAATTGTGCCGCAGGCTGGCGGTGTGATATGGCCGCTCTTGAGGTACAGCTCGCAAAACCGGCATGTAAAATCATGCTGCTGTGCAGCCCGCAAAACCCGACGGGCAAAGTCTGGACGCGTGAAGAGCTGGAAACCATGGCGGAACTATGCGAACGCTATAACGTGCGCGTTATCAGCGATGAGATTCATATGGATATGGTTTGGGAAGGCCACCAGCACACGCCCTGGAACGCGGTGGGCAAAGGAGCCTGGGCGCTGTTTACCTCTGGGTCGAAGAGCTTCAATATTCCTGCCCTGACCGGCGCGTATGGACTGATTAACAACGAACAGGATCGCCAGAACTATCTTAGCATCCTGAAAGGCCAGCACGGGCTTTCCTCTCCCGCAGTGCTGGCCCTTGTTGCGCATATTGCCGCCTATCGTGAAGGCGAGCCGTGGCTTGACGCCCTGCGCGCTTATCTGCAAAGTAACCTTGAGTATGTCGCCGCTGCCCTGAATAGCGAGTTTGCGCAACTTAACTGGCGGCCGCCGCAGTCAACCTATCTGGCGTGGATCGATCTTCGCCCGCTTGGCCTGGAGGATCAGAGGCTGCAAAAAGCGCTCATTGAGCAGCAAAAAGTCGCCATCATGCCGGGATATACCTACGGTGAAGAGGGAAAAGGATTTATCCGTCTCAATGCCGGTTGCCCGCGAGGGAAGCTTAAGGAAGGCGTAAAAAGGCTGATCGCCGCCATTAAATCTCTGCAATAAATATAGGGGAGGCCGCGCCTCCTTTTATTTGCGCAACTTATTATTGCTGGCCAATAGCAATTTACTGGTGAATGTTTTTATACTACTACGCACTTTAATCAAAAAAAGAGTGCGACCATGATTGATACCACCCTGCCGTTAACCGATTTGCACCGCCACCTTGATGGCAATATTCGTGCACAAACCATTCTCGATCTGGGCCGCCAGTATAATTTGCCGCTTCCGGCAGCTTCCATAGAAGAGCTAATTCCGCACGTGCAGGTGGTTGAATCCGCACCGGATCTGGTGAGCTTCCTGTCGAAGCTGGACTGGGGTGTGAAGGTGCTTGCCACCCTTGACGCCTGCCGCCGCGTGGCCCGGGAAAATATTGAAGATGCCGCCCGTAACGGCCTGCATTATGTCGAGCTGCGTTTCTCGCCGGGCTATATGGCGATGACCCACAACCTGCCGGTTGCGGGCGTCGTTGAAGCTGTTATCGAAGGCGTGCGTGAGGGCTGTCGTGATTTTGGCGTCGAAGCCCGTTTGATTGGCATTATGAGCCGCACCTTCGGTGAAGCCGCCTGTCAGGCCGAGCTGGAAGCCCTGCTTGCTCATCGCGACCAGATAACCGCGCTGGATCTGGCGGGCGACGAACTCGGTTTCCCCGGCAGCCTGTTCCTGAGCCATTTTAATCGCGCACGCGACGCAGGCTGGCACATCACCGTTCACGCAGGTGAAGCGGCTGGCCCGGAAAGCATCTGGCAGGCAATTCGCGAGCTGGGCGCCGAGCGCATTGGTCACGGCGTTAAGGCGATTGAAGATCCGGCGCTGATGGACTTCCTGGCGGAGCAAGGCATCGGTATCGAATCCTGCCTGACATCCAATATTCAGACCAGTACCGTGCCATCACTGGATAAGCATCCGCTGATCAAATTCCTCGACCACGGCGTACTGGCAACGATTAATACCGACGACCCGGCGGTTCAGGGTATCGATATCGTGCATGAATATACCGTTGCGGCGCCGCGTGCGGGCCTGAGCGCGGCACAGATGCGTACCGCGCAGGAGAATGGTTTAAAAATTGCCTTCCTCAACGAGGCTGAAAAGCAGGCGTTACTCGCGAAAGTGCGCGCTGCTTAACATCACCCACGGCGGCCGGTCAGGAAGCGGACTCCAGCCGCCGTTTTTCATTTGCCGTTTTTCGCGCATAACGCTGCGCCAGCACTGCACAAACCATTAGCTGGATCTGGTGGAAAATCATCAGCGGCAGCACCATCATCCCCACCGCGCTTGCAGGAAACAGGACGTTTGCCATCGGCACGCCGTTCGCGAGGCTTTTCTTCGAGCCGCAGAAAACGATGGTAATTTCATCGGCGGTATTAAAGCCCAGCAGCCTTGCCGCCCAGGTATTCACCACCAGAACAATTGCCAGCAGCCCAATCGAACATCCCAGAATCGCTAACAGGGCGATGCCGTTAACCTGATGCCAGATCCCCTCGACCACCGCTTCGCTAAATGCGACGTACACCACCAGCAGAATAGATGAGCGATCCGTCAGGTTGATAAGCTTTTTATGTTTCTCCACCCAGCGGCTTATCAGCGGGCGCGACAGATGGCCAATCACAAACGGCACCATCAACTGCATAATGATTTTGCCAATCGCATGCAGCGTATCCGTCGTACCTTGCTGGGTATTCATCAGGGCGCCAACCAGCACCGGCGACAGGAAAATCCCCAGGATGCTTGATGCCGAGGCGCTGCAAACCGCAGCCGCCACGTTACCGCCGGCGACAGAAGTAAAAGCGATGGCCGACTGAACCGTTGCCGGTAGCGCGCAAAGGTAAAGGAAGCCCATATACAGCGGCTGGTTGAGAATAGTCGGCGTCAGGAAACTCATTGCCAGGCCAAGCAGAGGGAATAACACGAAGGTGCTGAGGAATACCACCAGATGCAGTTTCCAGTGTCCCATCCCGGCCACAATCGCCGCACGGGAAAGCTTCGCGCCGTGCATAAAAAACAGCAGCGCAATGGCAGCCGTGGTCAGATATTCAAAACCCGTTTTGACTCTTCCTTCACAGGGAAACAGCGAGGCCAACACCACAACGGCGATCATCACCAGTAAAAAATTATCGATTTTCAGACGCTGTAACCAGCCCATTCCATATCCTTGCTTTTTTCGTATGACTTCATTTCACTACTTTGCATCAATTTTTTATAACTTGCGAGTCGGATTTAGCCGCTTAAGAACTTATTTCCATTCCTTAGGGTTATGATAATGTATATTTCGTAATCACCTTTAATTTAAGTGGATTTAGTTATTATCGGCAACTCACTCTTCACCTTGAGAATAATCCCAATTCAGTAGATTCAGAACGCATTATTTTTAAATTTAAATGGATTTAAAAATCAGCGCTCTGGCCGCATCGCACAACTCATTGTATTAGATGAAAAATAAAAGTAATAACCTATCAAGCCAGCCAAAAAAAAATTATCGCCATTATACTTCAGCGAAAATTTCCCTGATTCGTGAATATAAAAACCCTTATTTTCTGGTAGATGCGAAAAGTTAACATACACTAATTATTACGCCGTCCGGCGTTTTATTCAGTGGAGTATGATTATGCCCTCAAATAACGTAAACCACCTCAGCGCTATTGCGGTGACAGTCCTGCTTGCCCTTTCTCTTTCCGCCTGTAGCGGAGGCGGCGGCGGTTCGCATAATACGGCGAAAAACAACCCAGCCACCGGAAATAACGCCGGCACGGGTTCGGATGGAGGAACCGGCAGCGGCGATGATGGCTCAACCGCCGGTAACGGCGGCGCTGGCTCAGGTTCAGGAGACAACGGTTCTGGTTCCGCAGGCACAGGCGGCGGTAGCGGAACCGGCGGCGGCAGCGATGGCGGCGGCACCAGTACCGCTTCGAACAATACGGCAGCAAACAATATTCTCGAGGATACCGGAAACGCGGGTAGCGGCCTTGGCTCAACGCTCACCAGCGTTGGTAGCCAGATTCCCCTCAACGACAATCCCGTTACCTCAACCGTTTCTCTGGCTGTCGAAGGTAGCGGAACTGCCGTTACTACCGTTAGCAATGGCATAACCCAGGGCCTGGGTAATGCGGATAACGAGAATGGTCTGGGTACAACCTTAACCGGTGCGACAAATACCGTTTCGGGTCTGGGCACGACGGTTTCGTCTATCGGCACTAACCTCGCCAGGACTACCGCTACTTCTCCGCTTAGTGGCGTAACAGGAACGGCTGGCGGCGTAGTGGACGCTACCGGCAAAGTGGTGACTTCCACGGGTAACGCGCTGACCTCAACCGTGCAAAGTGACGGCGTCACCAGACTCACCACAGCCACCACCGGCGTGGTAAATACCGCCCTGGCGGATACCCAGAAAACCACTCAGGCTGTCGGGGGCGCGACAGGCCTCGGCACGCCGGTTAACAACCTGTTGACGACGATTGGCACAGGCGTTAGCGATGCGGGCACCAGGGTGGGCAGCAGCACGCCCGCACTTAATGGCGCGGGACAGCTGGTCAATAACGTCGGTCAGGTTGTGACCGATGCCGGTGGCCTCGTTAAACCAGCGCAGTCATCCGGGAGCAGCGGTCTCTCTGCTGACGCTTCTGGCACGGTAGATGTCGGTGCAAAAGGGCTGGCGGCGAACGTTGGCGCTACGGTAAACGGCGTCACCACCGGTCTGTCTGCCGCCCTGACGACCAACAATACAGACACCACAGCCAACGGCAACACGAGCCCGGTAAACGGACTGACCAGTTCACTCGGTAATCTCTTAACGAAAAAGAAATAGTGCCTGACACGCATGTTCCCGGCGTAACGGCGGGAGCATGCTTTTGTCCGAGTGCGTGATAAAGGATTTGACGATGAATCATGGAATTAGCGCCGTGCTGCTCTATGTTGCAGCTTTGGGCGTTAGCTATGCTGACAGGGCACCAACGCTTATCGATCCTGAAAACCCGGCCAGACCTTCACGGAATATCCCAAACGAGCCGAACGCGGAGCACGCAGAACCCCAGGTCACTATTGCTGCCCCACAAACTAACCTGACGCCACAAACGCTCGTCACGGTGAAGCATATCCAGTTCATCGGCGGTACACGTTATGCTCTGCCGAGCCTGGTCGCCCCTTTTCGTCCCCTGGTTGGCAAGAAGGTGGCGCTTGCAGAAATTATCGCCCTGACAAATTCCATCACCGAACGCTACAGGCAGGACGGCTATCCTCTTTCATATGCTTTTTTACCGCGTGAGAATTTTCAACATGACACGGTACGCATCGTGCTGGTCGAGGGCTATATCGCCCACAGCGATATTAAGAGTGACAACAAACATACCGGCCTGCGCCTGAGCCGTCTTGCACAACGCATGATGGCGGAAAAACCGCTCCGGCAGGCAACCTTCGATCGCTACAGCTTGCTGATGGCCCGCACGCCCGCAACGCAGGTTGAGGCAAACGCCAGCTTACCCGATAATATTTATGGCGCAGCCACCATGCAGGTTGAGGCTAAACAGCCGCACATCTGGGATCTCTCCTCAACCGTGGATTTCCGTAAGGGGCAAAATCTTGCGCTGGTCAATGGGACGCTGAGCAATCTGACCGGCTATGGCGATCAGCTCGGTCTGGCCACGCTCATCCCGCTAGACAAAGAGACGCGCAAAACTTACTTCGGCACAAACTACCAGCAGTATCTGACCGATAATGGCCTGCTGTTGCAGCTTAAAGGCAGCTTTTATCGGGAAGATCCTCGCGATTATACCCCGCTGCTCTACCTGCCGCAGGGCGTTTCCATCGATGCCCGGCAGAAAGCGACGCAGTACACCGGCGGAATGGCGCTGAGTTATCCGCTGATGCTGGAGCGAAAAAAACAGCTGAGCGTCAATGCCGGGCTGGATTATGTCGATAAGCGCAATGATTACCTTCTGCGGGCGCAGGGTTTTGGCAATACGCTTGATTTGCCTTCGGTGCACCAGCACGCGCGTTATCCGGCAGCAGAATTCTCCGTCAACGGTTATCGCGAATTTGATACCGCAAGCTTAGGTTCGCGCCTGACGTTACGTCAGGGGATTGATGCGTTTGGCGCGGACGCTTCGCCCGCACAGGGAACCGATCTTAACTTTACCCGCTGGAAGGGAAACGCTGAAGCCGCCTGGATATTTATCAAAAACTGGCGGCTAAGCGCTTCGCTGGAAGGCGACTGGTCAGATAACGATCTGCCGGAGGCCGAGCGTGTCACCTTCGGCGCGCAACGCTTTGGACGTGGCTATCCGGACGGTGAAGCAAGCGGCGATTACGGTTATGGTGGGCAACTTGAGCTGCGCTATCTTCACGCGCGTAAAGAAGCGCAATGGCTGAAAAGCGTTCAGCCTTATGTCCTGCTGGACGGCGCGCAGACGTGGTTTAATCAGCAAGGTTATCGACACCAGCGGCTGGCATCCGCCGCTGCGGGCGTGATGCTGGGCGACGATAAACATTATACGGTGGCCGTTGAAGGCGCCCGCCCTCTGGCCGACAGGCCGAGCGACAGCAATAAGCGTGACTGGCGTTTTAGCCTGACGTTTACCTACAATTTTAATAACCTGCGCTAAAATCTGACCCTCGTCCTGGCCGGACGAGGGTCAGTCGGTTAAGCCAGATTCAGCGTCGCGCGCTTTTTCGCCGACTCAATGCCCAGCTCAATCAGTTCCATTACCTGAATCGCCTGCGCGGCCGGGACCGGATTTTCACCGTGGCCCGTCAACACATCGCGAATCGCGGCGTAGTAAGCCGGATAATTGCCCGGAACGGTCAGCAGCGTTTGTTCCACCATTACCTCTCCCTGCGCAAGGGTCAGCACGCCGTCACGCATATCGTAGCCCCAGTCTTCCTGCGGCAGACGCTCGCCTGACTTTAGCCGATCTTCCTGCGGATCGAGGCCATATTTAACGTAGCTGCCACGGGTGCCGTGCACGATGTAACGCGCAGATTCTGCGGCGGCCAGCAGCGAACCATGCAGCACCACGCGGCGTTGCGGGTAGGCCAGCACGGCGTGGAAATAATCCGTTGCCTGGGCGCCCGGACGAAGCTGAGCCAGATCGACGGTTAAGCTCACCGGCAGGCCGAAGAGATTAAGGGCCTGGTCGATAAGATGCGGCCCCAGATCGTACCAGATACCGCTGCCGACGCCCGCCTGCTCGCGCCAGCGGTTACGCACCTGCGGACGGAAGCGGTCGTAATGCGATTCGAACAAGGCGACTTCGCCCAGCGTGCCGTCAGCAAGCAGGGCCTTCAGCGTCAGAAAATCGCTGTCCCAGCGGCGGTTATGGAAGACGGACAGCAGCAGGCCGCGGCTTTTCGCCAGCGCATCCAGTTCGCGCGCCTGTGACAACGTCACGGTGAACGGCTTATCGACCACCACATGCTTGCCCGCCAGCAGCGCCGCCTTCGCCAGCGGGAAGTGGGTATCGTTGGGGGTAGGAACCACAATGAGATCGATATCAGGATCGTTAAACAGATGATGCGGGTCGGAAACAACAGGCATGGCCGGCCAGTCCGCATGGACTTTAGATTCGTCGCTGCTGGATACCGCCGCAAGCTCCATCCCCGGCGTGCCAACGATGAGTGGCGCATGGAAAGTCTTACTGGCATAACCGTAGCCGATTAGTCCGACACGAATATTATCACTCATTTATATTCCTCACTTTTATGGGCGCTCCCATTTGATACCATCCATTTGCGTGTAACAACAGGTTGTTTAATTGTTGCCTGCTGGTGGGATACTTGCCAGGCGCTGCGGACGAGAAAGCAAAAGTGATTCGCTTCGCAAATATGAAACCGGTTTCGGAAACCGGTTGCAGCCTTTCGCCGGGCTTGCCTACACTGCCAGGGTCGAGTCAACTCAAGGAGCGTAGTCATGTCAGCTTTTCCGCAACACTTTCTTTGGGGTGCCGCAACCGCGGCGTATCAGGTTGAGGGCGGTCACGATGTCGATGGCAAAGGCCCGTCAATCTGGGATGTCTTTGCCCATCAGCCCGGCACCACTTACCAGGGCACCAACGGCGATGTCGCCGTCGATCACTATCACCGCTTCCGTGAAGACGTAGCTTTAATGGCCGAACAGGGATTACAGAGCTACCGATTTTCTCTTTCCTGGCCACGCCTGTTCCCACAGGGGCGCGGTGAAATCAACGAAGCCGGAGTGAAGTTCTACAGCGATTTAATAGATTGCCTGGTCGAAAACAATATTGAACCGATGATCACCCTTTATCACTGGGATCTGCCGCAGGCTTTACAGGATGAAGGCGGCTGGGAAAACAGAGCCACCGCAGAGGCCTTCGTTGACTATGCCCGCCTGTGCTATGCCCGTTTTGGCGACCGCGTGAAGCTCTGGTCAACGTTTAACGAAACCGTGGTATTCATTGGACACGGCTATATCACCGGCAGCCACCCGCCTTCGGTGCGCGATCCCGCCCGCGCTATTCAGGCCTGTCACCATGTGTTTGTTGCCCATGCCGCGGCGGTTAAAGCGTTTCGCGCAAGTCAGGTTGCCGGGACAATTGGCTTTGTGAATGTCTTACAAACCCATACGCCGTTAACCCATTCCCCGGCAGATAAGCAGGCCGCAGCGCTGGCCGACGGGATCTGGACCCACTGGCTGTACGATCCGGTATTAAAAGGCGAATACCCTGCTGAGCTGTTAGCTAAAACGCAGGCGCTCTGGAACGTGCCGCAATTTGCCACAGGCGATGAGGCGCTGCTTAAAGAAAATATCTGCGACTTTATCGGGCTTAACTATTACAAACGCGAAACCGTGGCTGCCAACGATCGGCAAACGCATTTGCAGGCCAATCACAGCGGCGAGCGTAATAGCGGCCATGAATTTGGCTTTAAGGATTTATTTAAATTTGTCCGTAATCCCACCGGCGTATATACCGACTGGGACTGGGAAATTTACCCGCAGGGATTAACCGAAGGTATTTTGCAGATCAAAGCGCGCTATGGCGATATTCCGCTGTATATCACCGAAAATGGTCTTGGCGCTAAAGACCCCGTTATCGACGGCGAAGTTGTTGACGACCCGCGCATCGACTATTTAAAAATACACATCGACGCTATTGAAGCCGCCATGCAGCAAGGCGCCGACGTGCGGGGCTACTATCCCTGGTCGTTTATCGATTTGCTAAGCTGGCTCAACGGTTACCAGAAGCAGTACGGCTTTGTTTACGTTGACCATCAAAACGGCCTTGCGCGCAAACGTAAGAAAAGTTTCTTCTGGTATCAGGCGCTGATAGCCAGCCGCGGTGAAAAGAGATAATAACTAACCGGTTAAGTCAGGCGGTTTAACATCGCCTGATTTATTTTTCCGTTCCGCGCGACGAAAAGTCCTAAATAAGCGCACGAGCGTTAAATACGCTAAAGAAAATGCCCGCCCTGCGTTTATTATTTGGTCAAAGCAAACGGCATAGTTTGTAAACCAGAAACTCTTTTAAGCAGGGACACTTACCCCAATGACAGCGCAAGACTATTTAATTAAGTTCAGAAAAATTGCCACTCTGGAAAGTCTGGAAAAACTGTTCGATCACCTCAATTACAGCCTCACCGATAACCACGACATCATAAATATGTATCGCGCAGCCGATCATCGCCGCGCCGAACTGGTGTCAGGTGGCCGTCTCTTTGACCTCGGCTGCGTGCCGAAGTCCATATGGCGTTACGTTGTGTAACCGCTTACGGGTAGCATTACGCGTAAAAAGTCTTATAATCCTCCCGCCTTATGTCACACATAAGAAACGCACTTCGTTATTTTGCATCCGGGAGGCTGTATGACTATCACGCAAGCACCGCGTATTGCAGGCTGGCTTATCGCTCCTCTCGCCTGGCTTCTGTTGACCTTGTTCAGCAGTTCCATCGCGCTGGTCATCTATTTGATGATGCTTATCTCTCCTGAAAGCCAGCGCTTAATGCATGCGCAGGGGCACAATATGGTGCTGTTCTGGTACTTCTCGATAGCCTGCGCCATTGCCATGTGGGGCTATACCGTCTGGCTGACCCTGGCTTTTTTCAAACGCCGCAAAAAAGCCGTGCGTCATTATATTCTCTGGCTCCTGATTTCGGTGCTGCTGGCCCTTAAAGCCTTTGCTTTCTCCCCGGTCAGCGACGAGCTTGCCCTGCGCCAGCTTTTGTTCCCACTGCTTGCAGCTTCCTTACTGGTGCCTTACCTCAGGCGTTCGCAGCGCGTGAAGCAAACTTTTGTTAATCCGTAATCATTCTTAAATATCCTGTTGTCGTCGCTTATTTTTTCGCCGATAATGGACGGCTTTTTTGTTTCAGGTTAGAAAATGACAGATTATTTGCTGCTCTTTGTTGGTACGGTGCTGGTCAATAACTTCGTATTGGTGAAGTTTCTGGGGCTGTGTCCGTTTATGGGCGTTTCCAAAAAACTGGAGACGGCTATCGGCATGGGGCTTGCGACCACCTTCGTATTAACGCTGGCCTCCATTTGCGCCTGGATTATTAATGACCTGATCCTGATCCCGCTGGATTTGGTCTATCTGCGCACCCTTGCTTTTATTCTGGTTATCGCCGTCGTGGTGCAGTTCACCGAAATGGTGGTCAGAAAAACCAGCCCGGCGCTCTATCGCTTACTAGGGATATTTTTACCGCTTATCACCACCAACTGCGCGGTGCTGGGCGTGGCGCTGTTAAACGTCAATCTCGGCCATAATTTTCTACAGTCTGCGTTGTATGGTTTCTCCGCAGCGATTGGGTTTTCGCTGGTGATGGTGCTGTTCGCGGCAATTCGTGAACGTCTCGCCGTCTCCGACGTGCCGGCCCCGTTTAAAGGTAATGCTATTGCCCTGATTACCGCCGGTTTAATGTCTCTGGCCTTTATGGGCTTTAGCGGGCTGGTGAAGTTCTGATGAGTACCGTATTGATTGCTGTTATTGCGATTACCCTGATGGGCCTGGCCTTTGGTCTGATCCTGGGGTATGCCTCGCGCCGGTTCGCCGTTGAAGAAGACCCCATTGTCGAGAAAATCGAAGAATTGCTGCCGCAGAGCCAGTGCGGGCAATGTGGTTATCCCGGCTGCCGTCCGTATGCCGAGGCGGTGGGAAATAACGGCGCAAATATAAATCTCTGCGCCCCCGGCGGCGAGGCGGTGATGCAAAAAATAGCTACCCTGCTGAACGTCGATCCACAGCCTATCGAAGGCGATGAGGCGGCGCTCGCTCCCGTGCGCATGCTGGCGGTGATTGACGAAGCCAACTGCATCGGCTGCACGAAATGCATCCAGGCCTGCCCGGTCGATGCCATCGTGGGCGCAACGCGTGCCATGCATACCGTAATGAGCGACCTTTGCACCGGCTGCAATCTGTGTGTGGACCCTTGCCCGACAAGCTGTATCGATCTTGTCCCGGTCGCCACCACCACTGAAAGCTGGAAATGGGATCTCCAGACCATTCCGGTACGTAATATTCCGGTGGAGCAACATGCTTAATTTCTTAAAACGGTTTAATAAAAACAGAATCTGGGACTTCGGCGGCGGCATTCATCCACCGGAGATGAAAAGCCAGTCCAACGGCACACCGTTGCGCCAGGTTCCCTTACCTAAACAGCTTGTGCTTCCTCTCAAACAGCATATCGGCGCTGAGGGTGAGCTGTGCGTGAAAGCGGGCGACGTTGTATTGCGTGGCCAGCCGCTGACCAAAGGACGTGGCAGAATGCTGCCGGTTCATGCGCCAACCTCAGGTACCGTTACGGCGATAGCCCCGCACAGTACGGCGCACCCTTCTGCGCTTGCTGAGCTGAGCGTCATTATCGACGCCGACGGTGAAGACGCCTGGATTGACCGGGACGGCTGGGCTGACTACCGCTGCCGCAGCCGTGGAGACTTAATCGAACGTATTCATCAGTTCGGCGTTGCGGGTCTGGGCGGCGCAGGTTTCCCGACCGGCAATAAGCTGCTGGGCGGCGGCGATAAAATCGATACGCTGATTATTAACGCCGCCGAGTGCGAGCCATACATCACAGCGGACGATCGTCTGATGCAGGACTGCGCCGCGCAGGTTGTCGAAGGCATTCGCATTCTTGCCCACATTCTGCAACCGCAGCGTGTGTTAATCGGTATTGAAGATAATAAGCCGCAGGCAATTTCTATGCTGCGCGCGGTGCTGGCCGATACCCACGATATTCAGCTACGCGTGGTGCCAACCAAATATCCGTCAGGCGGCGCGAAGCAGCTTACGCAAATCCTCACGGGGAAACAGGTTCCACACGGCGGGCGCTCTTCAGATATCGGCGTGCTGATGCAGAACGTCGGTACGGCTTATGCGGTAAAACGCGCGATTATTGACGGCGAGCCGCTGACCGAGCGCGTGGTGACCTTAACGGGTGAAGCCGTTGCTCAGCCGGGTAACGTCTGGGCGCGTCTGGGTACGCCGGTTCGCCATCTGTTAGATTTCGCCGGTTTTCGACCAGCCCACGACCAGCAGGTGATTATGGGCGGCCCGCTGATGGGCTTTAGCCTGCCCTGGCTTGACGTGCCGGTGGTGAAAATCACCAACTGCCTGCTGGCCCCTTCGGCAAACGAAATGGGCGAAGCACAGGAAGAACAGAGCTGCATTCGCTGTAGCGCCTGTGCGGACGCCTGCCCGGCGGATCTGCTTCCGCAGCAGCTGTACTGGTTCAGTAAAGGTCAGCAGCACGACAAGGCCACCGCGCACAATCTTAAAGACTGTATAGAGTGCGGGGCCTGCGCTTACGTGTGTCCAAGTAACATTCCGCTGGTGCAATATTTCCGTCAGGAAAAAGCGGAGATCCGCGAGATTACGCTGGAAGCGAAACGTACAGCAGAAGCCAAAGTACGCTTCGAAGCGCGCCAGGCCCGTCTTGAACGTGAAAAAGCTGCGCGCCTTGAGCGCCATAAGCAGGCGGCGGTTCAGCCCACGGCCAAAGATAACGATGCGATTCAGGCCGCGCTTGCCCGCGTGAAAAGCAAGAAAGCCGACAGCAGCGAACCGATTATTGTACAAGCCGGAAGCAAGCCGGATAACAGCGAGACGATCGCCGCACGCGAAGCCCGTAAAGCCCAGGCGCGCGCGAAACAGGCTGAAAAAGCGCAGCAGGCGCAAGCCGCTGAAACGGTAACTGCCGATCCGCGCAAAGCCGCCGTCGAGGCCGCTATCGCCCGCGCTAAGGCGCGTAAGGCTGCTCAGGCAAACGATGCGCCAGCCGAAGAAGCTGTGCCCGCCGAGCCGGTTGACCCGCGCAAGGCCGCCGTCGAAGCCGCTATCGCCCGTGCTAAGGCACGTAAGGCTGCTCAGGCAAACGGTGCGCCAGCCGAAGAAGCTGTGCCCGCCGAGCCGGTTGACCCGCGCAAGGCCGCCGTCGAGGCCGCTATCGCCCGCGCTAAGGCGCGTAAGGCTGCTCAGGCAAACGGTACGCCAGCGAAAGAAGCTGTGCCCGCCGAGCCGGTTGACCCGCGTAAAGCCGCCGTCGAAGCCGCTATCGCCCGCGCTAAGGCGCGTAAGGCTGCTCAACAGGAAAAAGCCAGCGAGGCAGATTCCACAGAAGAACAAGACCCAAGAAAAGCGGCTGTCGCTGCGGCCATCGCCCGCGTACAGGCACGTAAAGCCGCTCAGCAAATGGTGCCAGAGGATTAAATGGTTTTTAAAATCGCAAGCTCTCCCTATACCCATAACCAGCGCAGCACCGCAAGGATCATGCTGCTGGTATGCTGTGCCGCCTTGCCGGGTATCGCGGCGCTGTGCTTCTGGTTTGGCTGGGGCAGCCTGATTCAGATTATGCTTGGCATTCTTAGCGCGGTTGCTGCCGAAGCGCTGGTGGTAACGCTGCGCAAACAGTCGCTGCGTCTGACGCTTGGTGATAATTCAGCCGCGCTGACCGGCCTGTTGTTGGGGATCAGTATTCCCCCTCTCGCCCCGTGGTGGATGGTGATTCTCGGGACAGTTTTTGCGGTGATTATCGCAAAACAACTTTATGGCGGACTGGGGCATAACCCGTTTAACCCGGCGATGATTGGCTATGTTGTTCTGCTGATTGCCTTTCCGGTGCAAATGACCTCGTGGCTGCCGCCGCAGTCTATTGCCGCGACGATCCCGGGCCTCGCTGATGTCCTGCATGTTATCTTCACCGGCAGCACGGCGGCAGGCGATACCATGACGCAACTGCGCATCGGGGTGGACGGTATAAGCCAGGCTACGCCGCTCGATACCTTCAAAACGGGTATTCGCGCGGGTCGTTCGGCTGCGGATTTGCTCAATAGCCCCATTTATAGCGGCGTACTGGCCGGGCCTGGCTGGCAGTGGATTAACGTGGCGTTTATGGCGGGCGGCTTGTTCCTGCTGTGGCGCGGCACTATTCGCTGGCATATTCCGGTCAGTTTCCTGCTGACGCTGACTGTCTGTGCGACTCTCGGCTGGGTATTCTCACCGGAGAAATGCGTTTCGCCTGTTATTCACCTTTTCTCGGGCGCGACGATGTTTGGCGCCTTCTTTATTCTTACCGATCCGGTTACCGCCTCGACAACCAACCGTGGACGTTTGCTCTTTGGCGCGCTGGCAGGCCTGCTGGTGTGGCTGATTCGGACCTGGGGCGGTTATCCCGATGGGGTAGCTTTCGCGGTGCTGCTGGCGAATATCACCGTGCCACTGATTGATTATTACACCCGCCCACGCGTCTACGGCCATCGTTAAGGAATCGTCATGCTAAAAACAATGCAAAAACATGGCGTTACGCTGGCTATTTTCGCCGCTCTGGCCACCGGACTGACGGCGGTAGTCAACGAGCTGACGAAACCGACTATCGCTCGCCAGGCTGCGCTGCAGCAAAAATTATTGTTCGATCAGGTTTTGCCTGCCGACATGTATGACAACGACATCCAGCAGAGCTGTGTTCTTGTCAGCGATCCGCAGCTCGGCGCGGGCGACCGCCGTGTGTACGTTGCACGCAAGGGCGATGAACCGGTGGCCGTGGTGATGGAAGCAACCGCTCCCGACGGCTATTCCGGGGCTATCCAGCTGCTGGTCGGCGCAGATTTCAAAGGAAAAGTGCTGGGCACCCGCGTTACTGAACATCATGAGACGCCGGGCCTTGGCGATAAAATTGAGCTCCGCCTGAGCGACTGGATAACCCACTTCTCTGGTAAAACCATTCAGGGTAAAGATGACGCAACCTGGGCGGTGAAGAAAGACGGCGGGCAGTTCGATCAGTTTACCGGCGCAACCATTACGCCGCGTGCGGTAGTCAACGCGGTCAAACGCGCGGGGCTTTTCGCCCAAACGCTACCGCCGCGTCTGGCACAACTATCCTCCTGTGGAGCGCAGCCATGAGTGATGTAAAAGATATTCTGGTGCAGGGCCTGTGGAAGAATAACTCGGCCCTCGTTCAGCTGCTGGGGCTTTGCCCACTGCTTGCCGTTACCTCTACGGCGACCAATGCGCTGGGTCTGGGGCTGGCAACAACGCTGGTGCTCACCTTAACTAACGCCGCCGTTTCCGCCCTGCGCCGTTGGGTGCCCTCTGAGATCCGTATCCCTGTTTACGTGATGATTATCGCCTCGGTGGTCAGCACCGTACAGATGCTTATTAACGCGTACGCGTTTGGGCTGTATCAGTCGCTTGGCATCTTTATCCCGCTGATTGTCACCAACTGCATCGTGATCGGGCGCGCGGAAGCTTTTGCCGCAAAAAGTAGCGTGCCGCTGGCCGCCCTGGACGGCTTTGCCATTGGCCTGGGCGCTACCAGTGCGATGTTCGTGCTGGGCTCGTTGCGTGAAATTATCGGTAACGGCACGCTGTTTGATGGCGCGGATAGTCTGCTCGGCAGCTGGGCAAAAGTGCTGCGCATCGAGGTTTTTCACACGGACACTCCTTTCCTGCTGGCTATGTTGCCGCCGGGCGCCTTTATTGGCCTCGGTCTAATGCTGGCGGTAAAATACCTCATTGATGAAAAGATGAAGGCTCGTCGCGCCGCTAAGAACGTGGCGGTGAAAGGAAATGCAGAGCAAGCATAAGGAAGCACAATGAATAAAGCTAAGCGGCTGGAAATCCTCACGCGTCTGCGTGATGCCAATCCTCATCCCACCACTGAATTACAGTTCAGCTCTCCTTTCGAGCTGTTGATTGCCGTACTGCTTTCCGCGCAGGCAACGGATGTCAGCGTTAATAAGGCTACTGCAAAGCTTTATCCGCTGGCTAACACGCCGCAGGCGATGCTCGATTTAGGGGTGGAAGGCGTGAAGGCTCACATCAAAACCATCGGCCTGTTTAACAGCAAAGCGGAAAACGTGATTAAAACCTGCCGCATGCTGCTGGAGCTTCACCATGGTGAAGTGCCGGAAGATCGTGCGGCGCTGGAAGCCCTTCCGGGCGTAGGCCGCAAAACCGCCAACGTGGTGCTAAATACCGCTTTCGGTTGGCCGACTATCGCCGTGGATACCCATATTTTCCGCGTCTGTAACCGCACGAACTTTGCCCCAGGCAAAAACGTTGAGCTGGTGGAAGAAAAACTGCTCAGCGTCGTTCCCGCAGCATTTAAAGTTGACTGCCACCACTGGTTGATTTTGCATGGCCGTTATACTTGTGTAGCCCGCAAGCCGCGCTGTGGCTCATGTATCATTGAAGATCTGTGCGAATACAAAGATAAGACCGAATTTTGATCCCTGCCTCTGCGTCAGGAAATTGACGGCTTATAGCCTTATGTTTACTGCACCGCCGCAAACAGGCCTGATAACAAAGGATTGTTCCGCTAAACACGCCAGCAACCGCTGCATCCTGTGGTGATTAACCGTCTCACCAGGTTAATCATTTTTTTACGATAAGAATTTTCTATAAATTTGTGATCTTGATCACTCTGATAACACGCTGTTAAATTTTGGTCTTTTTAGCGGCGATAATGCATGGCGATTGTTATTTATACGAGATCTGCACCAATACATTAGACTGGATGTTTATCAACGACTGGTCCATATCACTGCAATATCACCTTAACAGCAGGACATATCTCTGAAGAGGATGATTTTGCCTGCTGTAAAAAACATTTGCTCGGTAAAGGATGGATTATTGAAATTTAACGCTGAATAACAATTCATTCTCAGGCGCATTATTCCGCTGAGGATATATGTAACAGATTATTGCAAACCCCTTGCCTCATGCTGCCAGATAGTGAACATTACCCGCCGTTTCCCCCTCCGTTAATAAAAATAAAGTGAATGTCATCGGGCATCACGCTTATAAAACTCCTGTTAAAGTGGGATGTAAAAAAAGAGGTATATGTGTCGACTGCAAACAATAAACCAGCAGAAAGCGTCAGCCTGAACGCTTTCAAACAACCGAAATCGTTCTATCTGATCTTCTCTATCGAACTGTGGGAGCGTTTTGGTTACTACGGCCTGCAAGGCATTATGGCCGTCTACCTGGTCAAAATGCTTGGCATGTCCGAAGCGGATTCCATCACGCTGTTCTCATCATTCAGCGCCCTGGTATATGGCCTTGTCGCTATCGGCGGCTGGCTGGGTGATAAAGTGCTCGGCACCAAACGTGTCATTATGCTCGGGACTATCGTACTGGCTATCGGCTATGCGCTTGTCGCGTACTCCGGACACGATGCTGCTCTTGTTTATATGGGCATGGCGACTATCGCCGTCGGTAACGGCCTGTTTAAGGCTAACCCGTCTGCCCTGCTTTCTACCTGCTATGAGAAAAATGACCCGCGTCTTGATGGCGCATTTACTATGTACTACATGTCCATCAACATCGGCTCTTTCTTCTCCATGCTGGCCACGCCGTGGCTTGCCGCGAAGTTTGGCTGGAGCGTGGCTTTCTCCCTGAGCTTTGTGGGCATGCTGATTACGCTGGTGAACTTCATGTTCTGCAAAAAGTGGGTTAAGGATTACGGTTCCAAACCTGACTTCGAACCGGTTCACTTTGGCAAGCTGATTGCGACTATCGCGGGCATTGTGGTGCTGGCCGTTATCGCCACCTGGCTGCTGCATAACCAGGGCATTGCACGCATGGTCCTGGGTCTGGTTGCGTTGGGTATCGTGATTATCTTCGCTAAAGAAGCCGTGGCGATGAAAGGAGCGGCGCGTCGTAAGATGATCGTGGCTTTCGTTCTGATGGTGCAGGCTATCGTGTTCTTCGTGCTCTACAGCCAGATGCCGACTTCCCTGAACTTCTTCGCTATCCGTAACGTTGAGCATGCGATCCTGGGCATCACGTTCCAGCCGGAGCAGTTCCAGGCGCTGAACCCGTTCTGGATAATGATTGGTAGCCCGATTCTGGCTGCTATCTATAACAAGATGGGCGACCGCCTGCCGATGCCGCACAAGTTCGCTATCGGCATGGCGCTGTGCTCTTTTGCGTTCCTCGTGCTGCCTGTGGGCGCGAAATTTGCCTCTGATGCGGGTATCGTCTCCGTAAGCTGGTTGATCCTGAGCTACGCGTTACAGAGTATCGGCGAGCTGATGATTTCCGGTCTGGGTCTGGCAATGGTTGCTCAGCTGGTGCCACAGCGTCTGATGGGCTTTATCATGGGCAGCTGGTTCCTGACTACCGCTGGAGCCGCTATCATCGCCGGTAAAGTGGCGAACCTGATGGCCGTGCCAGAGGATGTCACCGATCCGCTGCAGTCTCTGGTGGTCTACGGACACGTCTTCATGCAGATTGGTATCGCTACCGCAGTTATCGCCGTGCTGATGTTTGCCGTCGCACCAAAACTGAACCGTATGACGCTCAGTGACGAAACCGAAACCGTCACGGAAACCGCCACCGCATGATGTAGCGGGAAACATTTAATTTTCAGCCGTTAGCTTTATGCTCAACGGCTTTTTTTTTGCCTGCATGCGGACTAACATAAGATACCTTAGCGCCCACAGGAGTTTAGTAATGAAACTGTATTATAAAGCTGGTGCCTGCTCTCTCTCCCCTCATATTATTCTGCGCGAAACCGGCATTGACTTCTCGCTGGTCAAAGTCGATTTAGCGAGCAAAAAAACTGAAGCGGGGGATGATTACCTTGAGGTGAATGCCAAGGGCCAGGTCCCGGCACTGGTGCTTGATGATGGTTCGCTGCTGACGGAAGGCGTCGCCATCGTACAATTCCTGGCAGACAAAGTTCCCGATCGCCAGCTCCTTGCACCCGCCGGCAGCATGACGCGCTACCACACGCTGGAATGGCTGAATTACATCGCCACTGAGCTGCATAAGGGCTTTAGTCCACTGTTCAACCCGGCGACGCCGGATGAATTCAAGACGCTTACCCGCAAAGTGCTGGAGAAAAAACTGCGGTACGTAAACGAAGAGCTGAATGATAAACAGTGGCTGATGGGGCTGCGTTTTAGCGTGGCGGATGCCTATCTGTTTACCGTTCTGCGCTGGGCGTATGCCGTGAAGCTTGAAATGAGTGACCTGAGCAATATTGAAGCGTTTATGGAGCGCATGAAGGCGCGTCCTGCCGTGGCGGCAGCGCTTGCTGCTGAAGGAATTTAAACTGAAAACGCCCTCGTTGTGAGGGCGTCATTTTTATAGCTGAACGGCGGTAAAATAGTGCTCAGGCTTAGCAATACCGTCCTGGGCGGCGACCAGTTGCAGTTCGTACTCTGCCATTTTTTTAGTTACGACCATTACGTCGTAAACCGCGGCGGTGACGTGCTCCAGCGCTTCACGCAGCGTGGCGCCTTGTAGCAGCTTAACCAGCAGCAGGCCGCTGGTGACATCGCCCACGCCGACCGGCTGACGCTCGCCAAAATCCACCAGCGGACGATGAATATGCCAGGCCTCTTCCGCCGTCACCAGCAGCATTTCAAAACGGTCCTGCTGATAGCCCGCCCGCGCCAGATGTTTCACCAGCACAATTTGCGGCCCCTGGGCGATGAGTTCGCGCGCGGTGCTCACCGCTTCTTCAACCGAGTTCACGGCATGGCCGCTCAGAATCTCAAGCTCCAGCAGGTTAGGCGCGATAATGTCGCTTGCAGGCAATGCGCAGCGCGTATGGAACTCTGCCACGCCCGGCGCCACGATACAGCCTTTTTCCGGGTGCCCCATTACGGGATCGCAGAAGTACTTCGCATGCGGATTTGCCGCTTTCACCTGACGAACAATAGAAAGAATATGCTCTCCCTGCTCGGCTGAGCCCAGATAGCCGCTCAGCACCGCGTCACAGCGCTGAAGCTGGCCGATATCCGCAATGCCCTGCACGATATCGCTGAGGTGGCTGGCAGGCATAACGCTGCCGGTCCATTTCCCGTATTGGGTATGGTTGGAAAACTGAACCGTATTCAACGGCCAGACGTTGGCGCCCAGCCGGCGCATCGGGAATTCGGCGGCACCGTTGCCCGCGTGGCCGAAGACCACATGTGACTGGATAGCAAGGATATTTTTCATTTCTAATCCGGATCGGCAGCTGTTGTGTTTTGGCAAAAATAAAGGGCGTGGATGGTAATCCGACGCCCTTCTGGTCTTTCTTAATTACTTCCAGCAAACGAGGCAGTAATTTTTCTTACCCCGACGCAGCAGGGTGTAGCGGCCGAACAGCATATCGCTGTCGGCAAAGGTGTATTCCGGGTCGGCCTGCTTTTCACCGTTGATGGTAATAGCATTCTGCGCGATGGTTTTACGCGCCTGCCCGCGTGACGGCTGCAGTTCGGAATCGACCAGCGCCTGTTGCAGATCTGCACCGCGCTCCAGTTCAACCATCGGCACGCCATCCTGCGCCAGTTGCGCAAAGTCGGCCTCTGTCAGGTCGCTCAGGTTGCCGTTAAACAGGCTGCTGGTAATACGTTTAGCGGCAACGAGGCCTTCTTCGCCGTGTACCAGACGAGTCACCTGCTCAGCCAGCACGTACTGGGCGCGAGGGGCGGAGCCGCTGTTTTTGTCTTCTTCTTCCAGCGCGTTGATTTCCTCAAGGCTCATAAAGGTGAAGAACTTCAGGAAGCGGTACACGTCCGCATCGGCGGTGTTAATCCAGAACTGGTAGAACTTGTACGGGCTGGTTTTCTTCGGATCGAGCCACACCGCGCCGCCTTCGGTTTTGCCGAATTTGGTGCCGTCAGATTTGGTGATCAGCGGAACGGTCAGGCCAAACGCCTGCTGCTGGTGCAGACGGCGAGTCAGGTCGATACCGGAGGTGATGTTGCCCCACTGGTCAGAGCCGCCGATTTGCAGCACCACGCCGTGCAGTTTGTTCAGGCACGCAAAGTCGTAGCCCTGCAGCAGATTGTAGGAGAACTCGGTAAAAGAGATGCCCACGTCGTCGCGGTTCAGACGCTGTTTGACCGCTTCTTTGTTAATCATCTGGTTAACAGAGAAGTGTTTGCCGATATCACGCAGGAAAGTCAGCACGTTCATGCCGCCAAACCAGTCGTAGTTGTTGGCCGCTATGGCCGAGTTTTCACCGCAGTCAAAATCGAGGAAAGGTGCGACCTGGCGGCGAATTTTTTCTACCCATTCGTGAACCGTGTCTTCCGTATTGAGTTTGCGCTCAACGGCTTTAAAACTTGGATCGCCGATCAGACCCGTTGCGCCACCCACCAGAGCCACAGGCTTGTGGCCGGCTTCCTGGAAACGTTTCAGACACAGCAGTGGAACCAGATGGCCCAAGTGCAAGCTGTCAGCGGTAGGATCGAAGCCGCAATAGAGCGCGATTGGCCCTTGCGCCAGGCGCTGCGCTAACGCGTCCTCGTCCGTTACCTGAGCCACCAGGCCCCGCTCCTGCAATTGTTTTATCAGATTGATGCTTGCCATCAAATTCTCCATGTATTTACGACTGCACCTTTGCCGGTACACGGCTTTTCGCCTTGTGGCGAAAGAAGTTATTCTTGAGGGGACATAGAATAAAGCGCCAGCCCACGGAGTGCCAGCGCTTAACGCAATAAATCCGGGGCGTTATGGGGCGAGACGGTCAATTTTCCAGGCATCCCCTTCACGCTGGTATAAAAAGCGATCGTGCAGGCGATGTTCGCCGCCCTGCCAGAATTCCATCTGCGCAATGGAAACCCGATAGCCGCCCCAGAAACTCGGCAGCGGAATATCGCCCTGCTGGAATTTTTGCTTCAGTTCGAGGAACTTGCTTTCGAGTATTCCGCGCGCGGAAATACGGCTGGATTGCCTGGAGACCCATGCGCCAATCTGGCTGTCGCGCGGGCGGCTGTGGAAGTATTTCATCACATCAATCGTTGATAACCGCTCTGCCGTACCCTGCACCATCACCTGGCGGTCCAGCATATGCCAGGGGAAATGCAGGCTGATGCGCGGATTGTTTTCCAGATGCTGTGCTTTGCGCGAGCCAAGGTTGGTGTAAAACACCAGGCCGCGTTCGTCGAAATGTTTGAGCAGCACAATACGCTGATACGGCTGTCCATGCTCATCGACCGTCGCCACTACCATCGCTGTAGGATCGGCAAGCTTTGCTTCACAGGCCTGGCCGAGCCAGCGTTCAAAGAGATCGAGAGGCTTATCGGTAAGATCGTGGCGGCGCAGGCCACCTTTGGTATATTCGCGGCGCAGATGCGCAATCTGTTGCAAAGAGTCGTTATCAGACATGGCGTTACGTCAGACCAGGATTGGGTGGAACTATTGTGCGCTTCACCTTGATAAATCTCAACGCTGGGAATTTTGTAACTGGCAATTATTAAGCACAACGCTGTCTTTGCGATAAACGGTAGCGCTGTCGCCTTTGGACCAGAAGACATAAACGCCATCGGTATAACGCGTGCCCGAGGCTGACAGTCCTTGCGTCAGAGACAGGTAGTCGTGGTCGTAGACAAAGTTAACCGTCTGCTTTTGGTTATTAAGCTTTACGGTGAGAGGCTTTTCGTCGCACTGGTATTGCAGCGTGTCGGTTTGCATCCGTTCAACGAAGGAGTTGTAGTAGCTACAGCCGGCAAGCAGCATCGGAATCGTGGCAACAAGTAATTTTTTCATCTGCGTATCCTGAAGATCTTCTTATCCCTGGAAGGGCCAGGCCCTCCCTTTTCGACTTCAGTGTAGAGAGTATGAGATGAAGATAATTTCAGTTAACTCTGATTATGCAGGGGATTGGCGGGAAAAATCGCGCCCAACACGCTCGCCTCAGATGCGCCTGTTACGGACGGTAAATTACCCGGCAAACCGGACATGGTACGGCAGGCAAGCCACGCAAACGCCAGCGCTTCCATATCGTCGCCGCTGATGCCCGCATCGTCGGTGGTGCCGACTTCTGTACCCGGTAATAAAGCTGCCAGACGCGCCATCAAAAGCGGGTTACGGCTTCCGCCGCCACACACCATCAGACGTTCACATCCGCCGCTCAACAATACCTGTTCGGATATCGTGACGGCGGTAAGTTCGGCAAGCGTCGCCTGGACATCTTCACCGGCAAGCCCCGGGAAGGCGGTAAGCTGACGCTCAAGCCAGCCAAAGTTGAAATACTCACGTCCGGTGCTTTTTGGCGCCGGGGCGGCAAAATAAGGATCGCTCAGCATTTGCTGGAGCAGCGGCAGAATAATTTTACCGCTGGCAGCCCACCGGGCATCTTTATCGTACGGCTTGCCTTTCTGGCGCCAAATCCAGGCGTCCATCAGCATATTGCCAGGACCGGTATCGTAGCCCTTCACCGCATGGCCAGGAATCAAGAGAGAAAGGTTCGCTATACCGCCAATATTCAGCACCATGCGGCGTTCTGTTGGATGTGCGAGCAGCGCGTGGTGGAAAGCGGGAACCAGCGGCGCGCCTTGCCCGCCAAGGGCCATATCCCGGCGACGGAAATCGCCCACTACGGTCACACCCGTTAGCGCGACTATCTGATTGTTGTCGCCAATTTGCAGCGTGTGCGCCGCCTCTCCGTGCGGTTCGTGCCAGACCGTCTGCCCATGGCAGCCAATAGCGGTCACATCCTCACGGGTGAGGCTTTGCCGATCCATAAGGATTTGTACGGCCTGCGCAAAGAGTTTACCAAGGCGATTATCCAGCTGGCCGAGCTGTGAAAGCGTAAGCTGCTGTCCCTGGCAGATGGCCAGAACGGCGTTTTTTATATCCAGCGGAATGGGATGGCTGTAACTGGCAAGCTGCACTACCAGATGTTCATCAATGGCCGCTAAAACCACATCTATGCCATCGAGACTGGTGCCCGACATCACGCCGATATAACGACCAGATTTCATCTGTTACTCCTGTAAAGCGCGCCGATTAGGGGAAATACTCCACCATAAAGTAGCACTCAATACGATGATTTATTAAAATTTTTAATCTTTGCGCGACATTATGTATATTTATTTTCTGCTAAAGCCCGATGAGAGCGCCGTTTACCTGCGGTTGAGAAGCGCGCATTTACCTTTTTAGCGGTCTCGTGCTGAACTAAACTGAAACTTCGCACCTAAATACCATATAATTTACCCATGAAGGATGCTCGCTTGGGCGTTTCCAGATGAACAGGAGATTCATAAATGATTTCACGTGTATTGATTGTTTCGTTAGTTGGCTTATCGTTAGCTGGTTGTGTCAATGACAACTCACTTTCTGGTGATGTCTATAAAGCTTCTGATGCAAAACAGGTGCAGAGCGTTACCTACGGCACCGTGGTCAACGTTCGTCCGGTGCAGATTCAGGGGGGCGATGACTCCAACGTGATTGGCGCCATTGGTGGTGCGGTGTTGGGCGGCTTCCTGGGCAATACCGTAGGTGGCGGCACCGGTCGTTCACTGGCAACAGCGGCGGGTGCCGTTGCGGGTGGCGTTGCAGGTCAGGGCGTCCAGGGTGCGGTAAACAAAAGCCAGGGCGTTGAGCTTGAAATCCGTAAGGATGACGGTAACAGCATCATGGTGGTGCAAAAACAGGGCAGCAGCCGATTCTCCGCGGGCCAGCGCGTAGCGATTGCCGGTAGCGGTAACCAATTAACCGTTTCCCCACGTTAAGAACGTTTTATAAAAAGGCCTGCTAAATAAGCAGGCCTTTTAAATTGCTGACAAAGAAGGAGAAAGCGTGGTTTTTCCTTCTTTGTGGTTATCAGCCGAAAATCAATCCGTTGATTTTCCTTGTTTTTTATTCGGCTGTATAGGTTCAACCTGTGCTGGTTAAGAGTTTATCGTCAGTCTGAAAGGCCTGCTAAATAAATAAGCAGGCCTTTTTTGATGCGCTTAATCGCGCGTCTGAAGATCGATAATATTCTGCTCAAGGCGACTAATAAGATTAACCAACAGGCTTAGCTCATCCGCGCTGATGCCGGCTAAAATTTCCCCACGCGTTTCATCGATAACATGTTCCATCTCGCTAATGATCGGCGTGGCGCGTTCGGTAAGCCTGATCCGTTTTGCCCGGCGGTCGTTTGCGCAGGTTTGCCGTGATATTAACCCTTTCGCTTCAAGCTGATCGAGCGTTCTGACCAGCGAGGGCTGCTCGATGCCAATCGCTTTGGCCAACTGAATCTGTGACTGTTCGGGCGGCAGCTGATGAATATTATGCAGCGTTACCCAGTGCGTCTGCGTCAATTCCAGAGGTTTCAGGCGATGGTCAATCAGCGCACGCCAGATACGTACCAGGCGGGCCAGATCCGATCCTAATGGCGTTTCCAATTTCATCTCCTTATAATTAGCTTGCTAACTTATTATACTGATTTTAGACTATTGTGCAGGCATTAATATCTAAAAACAAATCCCTTACTTTTGCTGAAGTTATGCTGCCAGCTACACTTGTATATATTGCAGTCAGGGGAAACGACAGCCCTCCCCGCTATTTAAAGGATTATTCGACGTGAGCTTTACATTTACCGCATCAGGCCAGGGCGTGCAGGATTTAATAGTAGGCGCATCCATTTACTTTCCCCCTCTGTTTAAAGCGGTGATGCTGGGCTTTTTCATCTGGCTCTTTTTACACCGACTGTTACGTGACTGGATGTATTCGGGGGAGATATGGCATCCCACGCTGATGGATCTTTCGCTTTTTGCCCTGTCGGTGAGCGCCGCTCTTGTCATTCTGATTGCATGGTAACAAGATGAACTTTAAAAGCTTAAAGTATTTTTCCACCCTGCTGGTTTTCGCCGTAGCGCTGATTGTTGGCTGGCTACTGTGGAATTATTACATGCAATCTCCCTGGACGCGAGACGGCAAGGTTCGCGCCGAGCAGGTCAGCATCACGCCGCAGGTCTCCGGGACCATCACTAAGCTCAACGTGGCTGATAATCAGTTCGTCAAAGCGGGCACCGTTTTGTTCACTATTGATGCCACTCCGTATCATATTGCCGAACTGAACGCCCAGGCCCAGCTCGCGCAGGCGCAGTCAGAACTGGCAAAAAACAGTAATGAAGCTCGCCGTCGTCATAATCTGCCGCGTAATTACATCTCTGCGGAAGATATGGATACCGCGAATATCAACGTCAAAGCTGCGCAGGCAGCGGTAAAAGCCGCTCAGGCCACGCTTGAACAGGCGCAGTGGCAAATCAGCCAGACCACGGTCAGGGCGCCGGTGGATGGCTGGGTCACCAATCTCTCAACCCGCACCGGCAACTACGCTACTACCGGGCAGCCAGTTTTCGCTCTCGTGGACAGCCACTCGTTTTACGTGGTGGGGTATTTCGAAGAAACCAAGCTGCGGCATATTCAGCCCGGCAAGGCGGCAAATATTATCCTTTATAGCGGGCATCAGCCGCTGTCCGGAAAGGTGGCAAGCATCGGCCGCGCTATATACGACCAGAGCATTGAGAGTGAAAGCGATCTCGTGCCGGATATAAAGCCTAACGTGCCCTGGGTACGTCTGGCCCAGCGCGTGCCGGTACGTATCAAGCTCGATGATATTCCACAGGGTGTGACGCTGGTTTCCGGCACCACCTGCACCGTGACCATTTCGTACTGAGCGGGCAATGAAACTCAGCTGGCCTGAATGGCACACCACGCCGTGGGGAAAGGCAACCGGCGGGCAGTGGCGCTATGCGCTACGTAACACTATTGCGATGTGCCTGGCGTTAACTATCGCCTACGGCCTGAACCTGGATGAGCCTTACTGGGCCATGACCTCCGCCGCCGTGGTCAGTTTTCCGACCGTCGGCGGCGTGGTCAGCAAAAGCCTGGGACGCATTGCCGGCAGCTTTATTGGCGCAACGGCAGCGCTAATTATTGCCGGCAATACGTTAAACGATCCCTGGCTTTTCATCTTTGCAATGGCGGCCTGGCTTGCGCTGTGTACCTGGGTTTCCAGCCATTTCCAGAATAACGCCGCCTACGCCTTTATGCTGGCGGGCTATACTGCCGCAATCATTGCCTTCCCGATGATCAATACCGTTGAATCCAGCGAGCTGTGGGATATAGCCCAGGCGCGCGTTTGCGAAGTGGTGGTCGGAATACTGTGCGGCGGGTTTATGATGATGGTGTTGCCCAGCACCTCCGATGGTACCGCGCTGCTGACGGCCCTTAAAAACATGCACGCCCGGCTGCTGGAGCACGCCAGCCTGCTATGGAAGCCGGAAACTACGGAGGCGATTCGCACCGCCCATGAAGGCGTAATCAGTCAGATTCTGACGATGAACCTGCTGCGTATTCAGGCGTTCTGGAGCCACTACCGCTTTCGCCGCCAGAATAATTTACTCAATTATCTCCTCCACCAGCAGCTGCGCCTGACCAGCGTTATTTCTGGTCTGCGCCGCATGTTGTTAAACTGGCCCGATCCGCCGGGACACCTCTGGCCGCTGCTTGAAACGCTGCTAAAAGAGCTGGCACGCCCTGATACGCACAAATACGATATTGCACGCCTTTTGCAGCAGCTTGCGCCCGTCGATCGAAACGATTACCGCCATCAGGCTTTCTGGCACCGTTTGCGCTACTTCTGCTGGCTGTACCTCAATAGCAGCCGCTGGCTGCGGGAGCTGGAGAACGCCACGCCGGTTTCCGTTTTAACGCCGCCTAAAACGCCTTCGCTGGCGCGCCATACCGATAACGCCGAAGCAACGTGGAGCGCATTGCGCACCTTCTGCGTGATTACGGTAACCGGGGCCTGGGGAGTCAGCACCCAGTGGGAATCGGCAGGCGGCGCCCTTTCACTGGCGGCTATTAGCTGCGTGCTTTACTCTTCTGTGGCTTCGCCGCTTGGCTCTTTGACCCTGCTGATGCGCACTCTGCTTTGGCTGTCGCTGTTCAGCTTGCTGGTCAAATTCGGCCTGATGGTGCAGATAACGGAGCTATGGCAATTTCTGCTCTTCTTATTCCCTTTACTCGCCACCTTGCAGCTTATGAAACTTCAGCAGCCGAAGCTTGCCGGGCTGTGGGGACAGCTGATTGTGTTTATGGGCTCGTTTATTGCCGTAACCAATCCGCCGGTTTATGACTTTGCAGAATTCCTGAACGATAACCTGGCGAAGGTCATCGGCGTGGGTTTATCGTGGGTCGCCTTTTCCGTTCTGCGCCCAAGCTCCGACAAGCGCAAAAGCCGCCGTCATATTCGCGCTTTGCGACGCGGTTTTGTCGACCAGCTAAGCGGCAGTCCTCAGCGCAACGAAAATCAGTTTGAATCGCTGGTTTACCATCACATTAGTCAACTGAGTAACAGCAAGGATGAGACGGCGCGGCGCTGGCTGTTACGCTGGGGCGTGGTGCTGTTGAACTGCTCACACGTGGTGTGGCAGCTACGCGGCTGGCAATCACGTTCGGACCCGCTTGCGAACGTGCGGGATGTTTGCATACATACCTTGTGTGATGTGATGAGCGAACGAGGCGTGCAGCAACGTCCGCTTGGAGAGGCGCTGCGTGAATTACAAAGAATAAGCGACAGCCTGTCCCATCATCACCATCCGGCGGCACGCGATCTGGCCGGTATCATCTGGCGACTTTACTGCTCGCTATCGCAGCTGGAACAGGCGCCGCCTGCCGGTACGCTGACAGGCGGCCACTGATTTATTTGATCACCCCGCATGCATAGCGCTCGCCCCCGCCACCCAGCGGTTTTGGCCGATCGGACATGTTATCGCCGCCGACATGCACCATAAGCGCCTTGCCCTTCACTTCATCAAGTTTTTTCAGACGCGGCGCGGTGACCGGCAACGTTGCTTTGCCGTCGTTGTTGACCTGCAGCACAGGTAAATCCCCAAGATGCCCCATGCCTTCTGGCCCCAGATGTTTACCGGTATGTTCAGGATCGAGGTGCCCGCCAGCCGCTTCTGCGGCAGAAGGTTTGCCCTCTTTTAATGCAGGTTCACAGGTGCCGTTGGCGTGAACATGAAATCCATGTTCCCCAGGCGGGAGAGTACGCAGGTCAGGAACAAATTCCAGGCCTTTGTCAGTTTCGTTGATGGTAACCTCGCCAACGGAGTCGCCAACACCCTGCGGAGTGACGAGGTTCATTTCTACTTTTTCGCTTGCCGCCTGCGCCGCAGCGCAGGTGAGAAATGCTAACAGAGCCAGACTAAAACGCTTCATGTTACCTCCCGGGTTATCTTTTCTCCTGTTAAGCATAGGCCACAAGCGCAGTTTCCACCGGGAGGCGAGGGTTTCTCAGGATTAAGGTACGTCGTAACCCAGCGCCGCTTTACGAATGCGGAACCACTGCTGACGGCTCATATCCAGCGAAAGCGCGTGAATAGCCGAACGCACGCGTTCAATTTTGCCGGAGCCGATAATCGGCAGCGGCTGCGATGGCAGACGCATCACCCACGCATACACCACCTGCTCGATAGTTTGCGCGCCGATTTCATCCGCCACGGCCTGCAGTTCGTCACGCAGCGGCTGGAAAGCTTCATCGCTAAACAGGCTACCGCCGCCCAGGCAAGACCAGGCCATCGGACGGATGCGCAGCTGCTGGCACTGATCCAGAGTGCCGTCCAGAATCGCTGGCTGATGTACCGGCGAAATCTCGACCTGGTTTGTTGCCAGCGTAAACGGCAGGCGTGACTGCAACAGCGCGAACTGAGCGGGCGTAAAGTTGGACACGCCAAAGTGACGCACTTTTCCGCTCTGGTGCAGCGCGGTGAAAGCCTCGGCCACTTCGTCAGCGTCCATTAGCGGGTCCGGACGATGGATTAACAGCAGATCCAGATAATCCGTCGCCAGCTTTTGCAGCGAGGATTCGGCGCTGCTGATGATATGGCTGCGGTCAGTAATGTAGTGACCCAGGGCATGATCCGGATTGGCCGTGGTCGCAATACCGCATTTCGTCACGATCTCCATTTTCTCACGCAAATGAGGCACCAGGCGCATCGCGTCGCCAAAGGCCGCTTCACACTGATAGCCGCCATAAATATCTGCATGATCGGCGGTGGTGATCCCAAGGCCAACATGCTCTTCAATAAAGCTGGCGAGCTGGCGTGGCGACATATTCCACTCCATCAAACGCCAGTACCCCATCACCAGACGTGAAAAAGTTGGACCCTGCGGGGAAATCGTAATGCGCTGTACCATAAAAGCATGACCTCAATGATGGATAAATTCTGCGACGGAGTATAGCGGGATTAAGCGGTTAAAAAAGTGAGGGTTGCTGCGGTTCATCGGGTTCGGCGTGGTTATTTGCGCGTAACTTGCGCAAAAAGCGCTGGCGACAAAGACGTAACACGTCCTGTTTCTGGGCATCGCTCATTTTTTGCCAGTTAAATCTCTCGTCCCGGCTGCGCATACAGCCGCGACAAAAGCCGCGCTCGTCCGACTGGCAGATGCCACGACAAGGACTCTGGATAGGAAAAAACTCAAGCTGCTCTGGCACTCACGTCCCCCGTTATCAACCTTCCTACAATTGAAGCCCGACAATCGCAGGGTTGCAAGCGGGCAAGCAGGATAATTGCAGCTCCGTGCGCCGCGCAGAAACATTCGCGCCGCCCGTTCAGATTAAGGTTCCCCTAATCTTTGCTCATTAAGCTATGCGCAATCTCCAGAACGATTAATAACGACTATGGCACACATTCAAAAGTTACAGTGTAACGATACGGGCTTCAATCTTTGCTGCGCACTTTTCTTCACGGTTATCAACGCGCTGTTTATTCATCGCAGCTGGCAAATCATCACTCCCCATTCACTGCACGCCTGGTTGTTTGCGGCATCCGTGCCCGTCGTGCTTTTCTGCGCCTGGCTGACTATTTTCAGCGCAATCAATATTCCTTGGCTGCGCAAACCGATGCTGTCGCTGCTTCTCCTCGGCTGCGCGGCAAGCAATTATTTTATGTATACCTACGGTGCCGTTATCGACCAGAACATGATGGTCAACGTATTTGAAACGAATTCGCAGGAGGCCGCAGCGCTCATCACGCCGCAGATGTTGATGTGGTTGTCCCTGGCCGGTTTAATTCCCGCGCTTATTCTCGCGACGATAAAAATTAAGCCTGCGCGCTGGTGGCGCCTGTTTCTGAACCGGCTGGCAGGCATTCTGGTCGGGCTGCTGGTAATTTTTTTGCTCGCCGCTGTCTTTTATCAGGATTACGCCTCGCTGTTTCGCAACAACAAAGGCGTGGTAAAAATGGTGACGCCAGCCAATTACATCAGCGCCATCAGCCGTTACAGCAAAGACCACTGGTTTGCGGGCGATCGAACGCTGATTCGCATTGGCGAAGATGCCAGAAAAGGCCCGGTCATCAGCCAGCAGAAAAAGAAAACGCTCGTGGTGCTGATCGTTGGAGAAGCCTCCCGCGCGGAAAACTATTCCCTTGGCGGCTATACGCGCGAAACGAATCCGGAAATGAAGAAACACAGCGTGATTTACTTCCCCCACGCCTCTTCCTGCGGCACGGAAACCGCCGTGTCCGTGCCCTGCATGTTCTCAGGAATGCCCAGAAAACAATACGATGCCGATCTCGCTCGCCATCAGGAAGGCCTGCTGGATGTGATGGCGCATGCCGGGATAAACCTGCTGTGGCGCGATAACGACGGCGGCTGTAAAGGCGCATGCAGCCGCATTCCGCACACCGATATGACCCAGTGGAAGCTGAGCAGCCTGTGCAATAAATCCTGCATTGATGATGCGGTGCTGTACCGTCTGGATAACGTGCTGAACGGAGTACAACGGGATTCGGTGATTGTGCTGCACCTGATGGGCAGCCACGGCCCCGCCTATTATCAGCGTTATCCGGACAAATTCCGCCATTTCACGCCCACCTGTGACAGCAATCAGATTCAGGATTGCGATCGCCAGTCGCTGATAAATACCTACGACAACACGATCCTGTATACCGACGATGTGGTTAGCCGCACCATCGATATGCTTAAAACGCATGCGGATAAATTTAATACCGCTCTGGTTTATCTTTCGGATCACGGGGAATCACTCGGCGAAAGCGGCATTTATCTGCACGGCACGCCGTATATGCTGGCGCCTTCCCAGCAGACGCATATCCCTTTCCTGTTCTGGCTGTCGAAGGATTATCAGCAAAATTACGCGATCGATTCCGGCTGCCTGAAGCAGAAAGCAGCCAGCAGCGCGGTATCCCAGGATAATATTTTTTCCACCCTGCTTGGGATGATGGATATTAAAAGCTCTGTCTATCAACCGCATATGGATATTCTCGCCGGGTGCCGCAACGCATGATTAGCAGGCTCCCGGTGAAAATCGTTCGCCGGTTGCTTGCGCTAGACTGACTGGTCTATTACAGTTGTCGCCATGAACAGAAACCCTGCCCATGATACGCGTGAACATCTCCTTGCCACCGGCGAGCAGCTTTGCCTGCAGCGCGGCTTTATCGGCATGGGATTAAGCGAACTGTTGCGCACCGCCGAAGTGCCGAAAGGCTCTTTTTATCACTACTTCCGCTCGAAAGAGGCCTTTGGCGTGGTGATGCTGGAGCGCTATTACGAAGCCTATAATCAGCGGCTGCAACAGCATTTCTGTCAGGGCAGCGGCAACTATCGTGAAAAGCTGTTGAACTGGTATCAGGAAGCGCTTACGTACTTCTGCCAGCACAGCCGTTTGATTAGCTGTCTGACGGTAAAGCTGTCGGCGGAGGTCTGCGACCTTTCCGAAGATATGCGTGGCGCGCTGGACAAAGGCGCGGCGCAGATAATCAGTCAACTGGCAAACGCGCTGGAAAAAGGCCAGGCGGAAAAAAGCCTGGTGATTGAAGGCGATGCGCTGAGCCTTGCACAAACTATTTATGCTCTGTGGCTGGGTGCCAGCCTGCAGGCGAAGATTTCCCGTAGTGCGGTGCCGCTGGAAAGCGCGCTTATCTATGTGAATCGTTTAATCGTGCAGCCTGCCTTCTGAAAGGCGCGCAGCATCTGAATTTAACACCGCCGGGCTTTATCAGCAGCCTGGCTTTTTATTTAACTTATTACTAGACGACCGGTCTACTCAAGGATACGCCATGCCAGCAGATAAATTATTTACTCCCCTGAAAGTGGGGGCGATAACCACGCCAAACCGTGTTTTCATGGCTCCGCTGACGCGCCTGCGCAGCATCGTACCAGGCGACATCCCGACCGCGCTGATGGCCGAGTACTACCGCCAACGCGCAAGCTCCGGGCTTATCATCAGCGAAGCGACCCAGATTTCTGCCCAGGCTAAAGGCTACGAAGGCGCGCCGGGCCTGCACAGCGCTGAACAAATCGACGCGTGGAAGAAAATCACCGCGGGCGTACACGCTGAGAATGGCCGCATCGCCGTGCAGCTTTGGCACACCGGGCGTATTTCTCACGCCAGCATTCAGCCTGATGGCCAGCCACCTGTAGCGCCTTCCGCCATTTCCGCGGGCACCCGCACCTCGCTGCGTGACGAAAATGGTAACGCGATCCGTGTCGATACTTCCATGCCGCGCGCGCTGGAGCTGGAAGAAATCCCGGGCATCGTGAACGATTTCCGTCAGGCCGTAGGCAATGCTCGCGACGCGGGTTTTGATCTGGTCGAATTACACTCCGCGCACGGCTACCTGCTGCACCAGTTCCTTTCTCCGTCTTCTAACCACCGTAACGATCAATATGGCGGCAGCCGCGAAAACCGCGCTCGTCTGGTGCTGGAGGTCATTGATGCTGTAAGCAAAGAATGGAGCGCCGATCGCATTGGTATTCGCGTGTCGCCAGTCGGGACTTTCCAGAACGTCGACAACGGCCCGGATGAAGAAGCCGATGCGCTTTACCTCATTGAGGAGTTAAGCAAGCGCGGCATCGCTTATCTGCACATGTCCGAACCTGACTGGGCCGGCGGCAAGCCTTATAGCGAAGAATTCCGCCAGAAAGTGCGCGAGCGCTTCAGCGGCGTTATTATCGGGGCGGGCGCTTATACGCCTGAGAAAGCGGAAGATTTGATCAATAAAGAGCTAATCGACGCGGTCGCGTTTGGCCGCGATTACATCGCGAATCCGGATCTGGTGGAACGCCTGCATCGCAACGCAGAGCTTAATCCACAGCGTCCTGACTCTTTCTACGGCGGCGGCGCGGAAGGTTATACCGATTATCCAACTTTATAACCCCTTCCATTGATAGCGGCGCGTAATCGCCGCTATACTTACCTCATCTTTTAAAGACGTTTTTGCCGTTAACCCTTTAATTCCAGGAAGATTTTATGCGCTTACTTCACACCATGTTGCGTGTTGGCGATCTGCAACGCTCCATCGAATTTTATACGAAAGTGCTGGGCATGACCCTGCTGCGCACCAGCGAAAACCCCGAATACAAATACTCCCTGGCCTTCGTTGGCTACGGCCCGGAAACCGAAGAAGCGGTTATCGAACTGACCTGGAACTGGGGCGTGGACAGCTACGACTTAGGCAGTGCCTATGGCCATATCGCTCTGAGCGTGGATAACGCAGCTGAAGCCTGCGAACGCATCCGCAATAACGGCGGCAACGTAACGCGTGAGGCCGGTCCGGTAAAAGGCGGCAGCACCGTTATCGCTTTTGTTGAAGATCCGGACGGTTATAAAATCGAGCTGATCGAAAGCAAAGACGCGGGTAAGGGTCTGGGCAACTGATTTTCTTTTAACGGGCGTCGTTAACGCCCGTTACTGCAACACCCGGCGAAATTTGCCATAATGCGCGCTGCATTTTCCCCGTATTAAGAGATCCTGATGTCTGACAACACGCAATTGCCCGGCCTGTGCGACCGTTTTCGCGGTTTTTATCCGGTAGTCATCGACGTTGAAACCGCAGGTTTTAACGCCAAAACTGACGCTTTACTGGAAGTTGCCGCCATTACGCTGAAGATGGATGCAGACGGCTGGTTGACGCCTGATGAAACCCTGCATTTCCATGTCGAACCTTTTGAGGGCGCAGTCCTCGAACCGGAAGCGTTGGCCTTCAATGGTATCGACCCGCACAATCCATTGCGTGGCGCCGTCAGTGAGTATGACGCCCTGCACGCCATTTTTAAAATGGTGCGCAAAGGCATTAAAGACAGCGGATGTAACCGGGCGATAATGGTGGCGCACAATGCCACGTTCGATCACAGCTTTATGATGGCCGCAGCCGAGCGCGCATCGTTAAAACGCAACCCGTTCCACCCGTTTGTAACCTTTGATACCGCGGCGCTTAGCGGCCTGGCGTTAGGCCAAACCGTGCTGGCGAAGGCCTGTATCGCAGCGGGTTTATCTTTTGACAGCAGCCAGGCGCACTCGGCATTGTACGACACCGAGCAAACCGCGCTTTTGTTCTGTGAAATCGTCAACCGCTGGAAGCGATTTGGCGGCTGGCCATTGCCGATGCCGGAAGTCCCCGCTTCTGATATATAACGAAAAGTTTCAAAAGAAAGGCCGCTTTAAGCGGCCTTTCTTGTGTGCAAAAACTAGCTGGCGTGAAGTTTCCCATGCAATCCAGCGAAATCAGGATCTGAAGCTAGAATAAACAGCGTACCGGCCAGTACGGTACGCTTGGAAATGAAGGCCTGACGGCAAAAACCTTATACCGCTTTGCGTCGCAGCCACTTGAATGCGCAGAAAAGAAAGACAATCCATACGGGTAATAACATCGCCGAAAGCCGCATATCGTCAATGCTGCCCATTAGCCCCAGAATCATCAGCATAAAGGCGATGCACAGATAGTTGGCAAACGGATACAGCAGCGCTTTAAACCGGGTAACGCGCCCGTCTCGTCGCATCGCCGCGCGAAACTTCAGATGCGCCAGTGAAATCATGATCCAGTTCAGCAGCAGGGTCGCCACCACCAGCGCCATCAGCAGGCCGAAAGCTTCGTGCGGCAATAGATAGTTGAGCAGCACCACCAGGGAAGTGACGGCCCCGGAGAGGATCAGAGAATTAACCGGCACTCCGCCGCGGTTAACTCTGGCAAGGAAAGCTGGCGCGTTGCGCTGAAGGGAAAGCCCAAACAACATGCGGCTGTTGGAATAGACACCGCTGTTATAGACCGACAGCGAGGCAACCAGAATAACGACGTTAAGCGCCGAGGCGACCAGGGTGCTGTCCAGCTCGTGGAAAATCATCACAAAAGGGCTGCTGCTGGCGTTGATTTCCAGCCACGGATAAAGTGACAGCAGCACAATCAGCGAGCCGATATAGAACAGCAGGATGCGGTACACAACCTGATTGATGGCTTTGGGAATAGTTGTCTGCGGCGAACTGGCTTCCGCCGCGGTGATGCCAATAAGCTCAAGGCCGCCAAAGGAGAACATAATCACCGCCAGCGATAAAATAAGCCCGTGCCAGCCGGTTGCCAGAAATCCGCCGTGCTGCCAGAGATTATTAATAGTGGCGCGCTCGCCGCCGTTGCCCGTAGCCAGCAGCCACACGCCAAAGCCAATCATCCCGACGATCGCCAGCACCTTAACGAGCGCAAACCAGAATTCCATTTCACCGTACAGGCGCACATTAACAAGATTCACGGCGTTAATAATAACGAAGAACAGCGCCACCCATGTCCATCCGGGAATATCCGGAAACCAGTACTGCATATAAATACCGGCGGCGGTGAGTTCCGCCATACCAACCAGCACAAACATCACCCAGTAATTCCAGCCTGAGAGAAAACCGGCGAACGGTCCCCAGTATTTATAGGCAAAGTGGGCAAATGAACCGGATACCGGCTCCTCCACTACCATCTCGCCAAGCTGGCGCATAATCAGAAAGGCGACGACTCCGGCAATACCGTAGCCCAATAATACCGCAGGTCCGGCCATCTGAATTGCCGGACCGATTCCCAGAAATAACCCGGTGCCAATCGCGCCGCCCAGGGCGATGAGTTGGATATGTCGGTTTTGTAAACCCCGTTTTAACGCTTCTTCGCTTTCCGGCGCGGCGTCCGGACTTTGTGTCCCGGCCGCAGTTGACGTGTTAGTCACGCCCTTCTCCTGTGTCTTACTATCGAGGGGGCATCTTTTAACACTTGATGCCAGCAGTGGCAAGGAGGGGAAAAGCGCATAAAAAAACCAGCCCGCGTTATGGACTGGTTTTTAATCAACTCGCGAGACTTATTCGGCGTCAGGCGTTTCTGACTTGTATTTCTCGGCGGTTTCTTTGATAAGCGTCTGCAGTTCGCCACGCTGGTACATTTCAATAATAATGTCACAGCCGCCAACCAGTTCACCATCAACCCACAGCTGCGGGAAGGTTGGCCAGTTTGCGTATTTTGGCAGTTCCGCACGAATATCCGGGTTCTGCAGGATGTCCACATAGGCAAAACGCTCGCCGCATGCGGACAGCGCCTGTACCGCCTGAGCTGAGAAACCGCAGCTTGGCAGTTTCGGGGAACCTTTCATATAGAGAAGGATCGGGTTCTCTGAGATCTGGCGTTGGATTTTTTCGATTGTGCTCATTGTCTTGCTTCCTCAAACCTTTTTACGGCAGTAGCCTGCCATTGTAGCGAGTTGCGCCCCCGGCAGAAAACACCAATTTTTGCAGGGTTATCCCTGCACCGCGCGGGGAACGCTAAACATGCTTTAAGGATAACACTTTTCAGAGTATCGCCAATCTGCAAAATACCCCAGGCTCGATCAATAAATCGTCTTATAAGCTGATAAAAGGTCAATTTTTTAGCGTCCGATAACGAAACCTTATCTTCGGAAGAAAAAGGCTATTAACTTTATTGCTTCTTATAGATTAGAATCGGCTGGTTTTGAAAAATCACACGCGGGCATGATGTACTTCCGTGTTTTCATTTTATCAGGGGATTGTCGAGTGGCGCGGATAACAAAAATCTCTATCACGCTCTGTGCTCTGCTTTTTACCTTGCCTTATACCCCCTTGACGCAGGCTTCCGGGCACGCGCATCCTGTTGCCACGCTTAAAGCCCAGGCGGCGAAAAGCCCAACGAAAAGCACGGTAAAAACCAGCAAGCGTAAAGAAAAGACCAGCTCCCTCTCTACAAAGCGTTCCAGCGGGAAAACAACGGCTCCAGTTAAAGAGAAAACAACGCCAGCCGTTAAAAGTAAAACCCTCGCAAAAAACACCAGCAAAAACTCTTCATTAAAAGCCAGCCAGGTTTCTGCAGTTCAAAACGCCGCTTCTCCTCAGCAATGCGCTAAAACGCGCAAAGGCCGTAAAGCGAAATGTGTTGCGGTAAAAGCGGACAAAAATCTGACTATTGCCCAGGCGCACAAAATTCGCGTGCAAAAAGCGCAGACCACGGCGATGAATAAGCTCATGGGGCAGATTGGCAAACCGTATCGCTGGGGCGGTACTTCGCCGCGCACCGGTTTTGATTGCAGCGGCCTGGTTTATTATGCCTATAAGGACCTGGTTAAGTTCCGTATTCCACGCACGGCGAATGAAATGTATCACCTGCGTGATGCCGCTTCTGTCGGTCGTGGTGAACTGGAAAACGGCGATCTGGTCTTCTTCCGCACCCGCGGGCGCGGCGCCGCTGACCACGTTGGCGTTTACATAGGTAACGGCAAGTTCATCCAGTCTCCGCGCAGCGGTCGCGATATCCAGATTACCTCGCTGAGCGAAGATTACTGGCAGCGTCATTATGTGGGTGCTAAACGCGTGATGACGCCGAAGACCATTCGTTAAGTCTGTTCCGGTAATATAAGAGAAAGGGGCCGCAATTGCGGCCCCTTCAGACCGATGGCAAACTCTCAACCAACACGGGTTGAACGTCTACCACCGGATAAAAAATAAGCAAAACCAACAGATTGATTTTCGGCTAATCAACACAAAGAAGGTTAAACCACGCTTTTTCTTTCTGTGTCAGCAAACTAAAAGGGCCGCGATTGCGCCCCTTTTAATCAGTGCATTACTGCTGTTAAAGCACCTGCGACAATCAGGCTCAGAACAACGATTGTTGTAACAACGGAAAATTTCAGATCGGTACTCATCGCAAATCTCCTTAAAATTACCTTACAAAGAGTATGTGCGGGTGATTTTCCCACAATCGGAAGCAAAAATCCTCCTGGATTTATGATGATATTGGTTTTCCCTCTTCCACTTTGCGAAAAGATAAGCCAAAATCCCTCGCTAATTTACTGCGTATCATCAATTCAACGCCCTCCTCCCGTTTTATGTCGCATTCCCGACATGCAGCAGCCCAAGAGTTGCCCCAGGAGTTAGCGAACGCAAACGTTTAACAGACGAATTATCAGGAGCTTACAATATGGCCTGGAGTGACATCTAATGGCAACAATCAAGGACGTGGCGAAGCGCGCAAACGTTTCCACTACAACCGTGTCACATGTTATTAACAAAACCCGCTTTGTGGCAGAAGAAACCCGTAACGCGGTCTGGGCGGCGATCAAAGAATTACACTATTCGCCAAGCGCCGTTGCGCGCAGCCTGAAAGTTAATCACACCAAAACGATTGGCCTGCTTGCCACTTCCAGCGAAGCGCCCTATTTCGCCGAAATTATCGAAGCGGTAGAAAACAGCTGCTTTGAAAAGGGCTATACCCTTATTCTTGCCAACGCGCATAACAACCTTGAGAAGCAGCGGGCCTATTTGTCGATGATGGCGCAAAAGCGCGTCGACGGGCTGCTGGTTATGTGTTCCGAATACCCGGACACGCTGCTGGCCATGCTGGAAGAATATCGTCATATTCCGATGGTGGTGATGGACTGGGGCGAGGCACGAGCGGACTTCACCGATTCAGTGATAGATAACGCTTTTCGCGGCGGATACCTCGCCGGGCGCTATCTGATTGAACGCGGGCATCGCGAAATCGGCGCAATTCCCGGGCAAATGGAACGCAATACCGGTGGTGGTCGCCACGCAGGCTTTATGCAGGCGCTGGAAGAAGCGAAGATTACCATCGCGGAAAACTGGATTGTGCAGGGTGATTTCGAGCCGGAATCCGGCTACCGCGCCATGCAACAGATTCTGAACCAGCCGCACCGCCCAACCGCGGTCTTCTGCGGCGGGGATATCATGGCGATGGGCGCGATTTGCGCAGCGGATGAGATGGGCCTGCGGGTGCCGCAGGATATCTCTATTATCGGCTATGACAACGTGCGCAACGCCCGCTACTTCTCGCCTGCGCTGACCACCATTCACCAGCCGAAAGACTCGCTGGGTGAAACCGCGTTTAGCATGCTGCTCGACCGCATCGTCAATAAGCGTGAAGAGTCGCAGACCATTGAAGTGCATCCGCGCCTGATTGAGCGTCGTTCAGTGGCTGACGGTCCGTTCCGCGACTACCGCCGCTAATGGTTATCCCGAGCCTGAAGTTCATTTTCAGGCTCTCTTAACCACTCCTGATTCATCGTCTCGCTATCCCCCAGATATTCCAGCAGCCAGCTTAACGCCGGTGAAGCATCGTTTTGCCGCCACGTCAGGCAGCAGGCCGCGTCCGGGAACGGGTTTTCCAGCGTCAGTTCATGCCATGCGCCGCGCTCAAGCCAGGGTCTGGCAATGTGCGAAGGCACCATGCCTATGCACAATCCCGCACTCAGGCAATCCGCGGCTGACCGCCAGTCCGGCACCACCACGCGATGCTGATTATCCAGCAGCCAGGTAATACGTTTAGGCAGCGAGCGGGACGTATCTTCCAGCACCAGCGAAGGCCAGGCGCGTAACTCGTCATCGCTAAGCGCCTCCGCACGTTGCGCAAGCGGGTGCGCGGCGGTGACAACACAACGCCAGCTCAGCACGCCCATATCGCGAAACGCATAGCGCCCGCCAACGGGAATGGCCTGCGTGGCCCCAATCGCCACCTCCACTCGTCCATCCGCCAGCGCATCCCACACGCCATTAAAAACTTCCTGAAAAATGTGCAGTTCGATATCCGGGAAATGACGATAGAAGTCCAGCACCAGCTGCCGGGTTCGCTCAGGCTTAACGATGTTATCGACGGCGATCGCCAGATGCCCGCGCCACCCGTTTGCTATCTGCTGGCACCGTTGCCGTGTCGTCATCATTTTTTTGATAACAGAACGGCCCTCTTTTAAAAAGAGGGCTCCGGCTGGCGTTAACTCTACGTCTCTGTGGCGGCGTTCAAACAGCGGAACCGCCAGCCAGTCTTCAAGCTGCCGCACCGTATAGCTGATGGCGGAAGGAACCCGGTGCAGCTCCTGAGCCGCGCCGCTGAAACTCCCGTTGCGCGCCACCGCATCTATGACTTCCAGCGAATATTCGGACCACATATTTCTGCCTGCAAAAATTTTGAATGCAATCTACAAATATTAGCGTTTCACAAGCCATTTTGCACTCCGTACACTCTCGCCGCTGTAAACCTGCAAATAAATCAAGAGATAACTATGCAACCATCAAAAGGATTCCTTATCTGGCTGGCCGGCCTTAGCGTGCTGGGTTTCCTCGCCACCGATATGTATTTGCCGGCTTTCGCTGCTATTCAGCAGGATTTAAACACCGAGGCCTCCGCCGTCAGCGCAAGCCTTAGCCTGTTCCTCGCCGGTTTCGCCTTTGCACAGCTGATGTGGGGGCCGATGTCCGATCGTTTTGGACGTAAACCGGTGCTGTTGGCTGGATTAAGCATTTTCGCGGTAAGCTGCATCGGTATGCTATGGGTTGAAAGCGCGACGGCGCTGCTCGTGCTGCGTTTCATTCAGGCGGTGGGCGTCTGTTCTGCGGCGGTAAGCTGGCAGGCTCTGGTTACGGATTACTATCCGGCAAGTCGTGCAAACCGAATCTTTGCGACGATTATGCCGCTGGTGGGGCTTTCCCCGGCGCTGGCTCCCCTGCTGGGTAGCTGGATCCTCAGCCATTTCGACTGGCAGGCTATTTTCGTCACGCTTTTCCTCATTACCCTGCTTCTGATGGTGCCAACGCTGCGCCTGAAACCACGCACTCAGCATTACCCACAAGCTGATGATAACCGGGTCAGCTTCCTGTCTCTGCTGCGCTCACGCGTTTATAGCGGCAACGTACTGATTTATGCCGCCTGCTCGGCAAGCTTCTTCGCCTGGCTTACCGGTTCGCCGTTTATCCTCAATGCAATGGGCTACAGCCCAGCCGCCATTGGCCTGAGCTATATGCCACAAACCATCGCCTTCCTGATTGGTGGCTATGGTTGCCGCAGCGCGCTGCAAAAATGGCAGGGTAAACAGATGCTGCCCTGGCTGCTGGCGCTCTACACGCTAAGCATTTTCGGTACCTGGGCTGTGGCAATCAGCGGACATGCAAACCTGACGCTGCTGCTTATTCCTTTCTGCCTGATGGCGATGGCGAACGGCGCAATTTACCCGATTGTGGTTGCCGCTGCTCTGCTGCCCTTCCCGCAGGCGACCGGTAAAGCCGCTGCGCTGCAAAACACGCTGCAGCTTGGTCTGTGCTTCTTTGCAAGCCTGCTGGTTTCATGGCTTGTCGCCACACCGCTGCTCACCACCACCAGCGTAATGTTAGCCACCGTTGTACTGGCAATGCTGGGGTATCGGCTTCAGCGTCGCAACGGCACGCAGGCAGGGCAAACGGGGGAAACGTCTTCTTCGTCACTACCCTAAATCTGTCGATAATGTTAAAAAAACGTAATTAGTCTGCTAACAATAAAGCATTGAATCATCAGATTCACAGGCATATACTCGTCAGCGGCTCGATTAATATCACTATAATGAATGTGTTACCGGGAGCCTCTGCGCTCCCGTTTTTATCTGGATCGTCATTTTTGCGGGCGTTAGCCCTTTCCTCTGTTCTGCGCCGGATATCAGGCATGCGGATTTTTCCGTGTGATTTCTCACATACCGCAAAATAGCGTCTACGCTGTTTTAAGGTTCTGGTCACTCAGTGATGGAGAAGCTATGAGTTCATCGTGTATAGAAGAAGTCAGCATACGAGATAATGAATGGTATCGTATCGCGAACGAAATGCTCACCCGGGCGGGGATTACCGTTAACGGCCCTCACCCTTTTGATATTCAGGTGAAGCACCCCGATTTTTTTAAACGCGTTCTGCAGGAAGGCTCGCTGGGTCTCGGCGAAAGCTTTATGGACGGGTGGTGGGATTGCGAACGTCTGGATATCTTTTTCAACAAAGTTATTCGTGCCGGGCTGGAAAAACAGCTCCCGCATCATTTAAAAGACACACTTCGTATCGCGGCCGCCCGGCTCGTTAATCTGCAAAGCAAAAAACGCGCCTGGATTGTGGGTAAAGAACATTACGACCTCGGTAACGATCTGTTCAGCCGTATGCTGGACGAGCATATGCAGTACTCCTGCGGTTACTGGAAAGACGCGACCACGCTCGGCGAAGCGCAGGAAGCAAAGCTCAGGATGATCTGCGATAAGCTGCATATGGAGCCGGGCATGACCCTGCTTGATATCGGCTGCGGCTGGGGCGGGCTTGCTGCCTACGCCGCGCGTAATTATGGCGTCTCCGTGCACGGCGTCACTATATCTGCCGAGCAGCAGAAAATGGCCCAGGAACGCTGCACGGGGCTGGATGCCACCATTCTGCTACAGGATTACCGCGATTTAGATATGCAGTTTGACCGCATCGTTTCGGTTGGCATGTTCGAACACGTCGGCCCGAAAAACTACGCCACCTATTTTGACGTGGCCGACCGCAACCTGAAGCCGGACGGTATTTTCCTCCTGCATACCATCGGCTCGAATAAAACCGATAACAACGTGGACCCGTGGATAGATAAGTACATCTTCCCCAACGGTTGCCTGCCTTCCATTCGGCAGATTGCCGACGCCAGTGAGAGCCATTTCGTGATGGAGGACTGGCACAATTTTGGTGCCGATTACGACAAAACGCTGATGGCCTGGCACGAACGTTTCCTCGCCTGCTGGCCGGAGATTGCCGACAACTACTCCGAGCGTTTCAGACGCATGTTCAGTTATTATCTCAATGCCTGTGCCGGGGCGTTTCGCGCTCGCGATATTCAGCTCTGGCAGGTTGTCTTTAGCCGCGGCGTTGAAAACGGCCTGCGCGTTCCTCGCTAATGTTGTTATCCCGGCTAAGCCGGGATAACAACGCCTTCTCTTTTTTCGTGCCCGCTGAAAAAAAGGCGATCTCCTTCACGTTTCAGGCTGACTTCACGTCACGATTTTGATCTCGTTAACAGTTTTTACTTTTGCTCTGGAAACCGGTTTCCATATTGTTTCATAATTAGCTTACATTTCGGAACAACAGCAAGGATATCGCCATGAGCATGTACCAAAAAATGGTCAATGTGATTGAGCAAAAAGTAACGCCAATAGCGGGCACGATGGGTTCTCAGCGCCATGTTATCGCCATCCGTGACGGGTTTATCGCCGCCCTGCCGTTTATGATTATCGGTTCTTTCATGCTGGTTTTTATTTTCCCACCGTTTTCACCGGACAGCAGCTGGGGTTTTGCCCGCGCGTGGCTCAGCTTTTCCCAGACCTGGCGCGAACAGCTGATGCTGCCGTTTAACCTCAGCATGGGCGTGATGACGTTCTTTATCTCGGTCGGCATTGGGGCAAGCCTTGGCAAGCATTACAAGCTCGACCCAATTATGACCGGGCTGCTGGCCTTTATGGCCTTTCTGCTGGTGGCCGCCCCTTATAAAGACGGGCAAATCTCAACGCAGTACTTCTCCGGCCAGGGCATTTTCACCGCGCTGATCACGGCTATTTACGCCAGCGAAATGTACGCGTTTCTGCAACGCCGCAACATAACCATTCGCTTGCCCAAAGAAGTCCCCACCGGCGTTGCCCGTTCTTTTGAGATCCTGATTCCGGTAGTGGTGATTGTTTTGACGCTTCATCCGCTTAACCTGCTGATTGAGTCCACAACGGGGATGATTCTGCCTGAAGCAATCATGCATTTACTGGCGCCGCTGGTTTCCGCCTCAGATTCGTTGCCGGCCATCCTCATTTCCGTCTTTATCTGCCAGATTTTATGGTTCGCCGGTATTCATGGGGCGCTAATCGTGACCGGCATCATGAACCCGTTCTGGATGGCGAACCTTTCCGCCAACCAGACCGCTCTGGCCGCAGGCGCTGAGCTGCCACATATTTATTTGCAGGGCTTCTGGGATCACTATCTGCTGATTGGCGGCGTGGGTTCCACCCTGCCACTGGCCTTCCTGTTGCTGCGCAGCCGGGCCGTGCATTTACGCACCATTGGCAAAATGGGCGTGGTGCCGAGCTTCTTCAACATCAACGAACCGATTCTGTTCGGCACGCCGATTATCATGAATCCGGTGTTTTTCCTGCCGTTCACGCTGGTGCCAATGATTAACGCCACGCTCGCCTATATCGCCACCAAACTCGGCTGGGTTGCGCAGGTCGTGTCGCTGACTCCGTGGACCACGCCTGCGCCTGTCGGCGCCTCCTGGGCCGCAAACTGGGCGGTAAGTCCCGTCATCATGTGCGTGATTTGTATGGCGATGTCGGCTGTGATGTATTATCCCTTCCTGAAGGCTTACGAGCGGACGTTACTCAAACAGGACGAAGAGCGCAGCGCGCAGGAAAACGAAAATCCGGTTACCGTGAATTGAATATTTATTGCCTGCCTGCATGGCAGGCACGTCAACCAAGGAAAAAGAATGAAATACGCATTTCCTGATAATTTTTGGTGGGGCAGCGCCAGTTCCGCACCGCAAACCGAAGGCGAAACGCTGGCTTTTGGCAAATCAGCTACCATCTGGGACAGGTGGTTTGCAGAGCAGCCAACGCGTTTCCATCACGGCGTCGGCCCGCAGCATACCTCCACCTTTTATCAGCACTGGAAGCAGGATATCGCGCTACTCAAGGAGCTGAATCACAATACCTTCCGCACCTCCATTTCCTGGGCGCGTTTAATTCCGCAGGGCCGCGGCGAAGTTAATCAGGAGGCGGTGAAGTTCTATAACCAGGTGTTTGACGAGCTGCACGCCCAGGGCATTACGCCATTTATCAACCTCTTCCATTTTGATATGCCGATGGTGATGCAGGAACGTGGCGGCTGGGAAAGCCGTGACGTTGTCACCGCCTATGCGGAATATGCACAAACCTGTTTCGAGCTGTTTGGCGACCGCGTAAAGCACTGGTTTACCTTCAACGAGCCGGTGGTGCCGGTAGAAGGCGGCTATCTGTATGACTTCCACTATCCAAACGTGGTGGACTTCAGGCGTGCGGCAACCGTGGCTTATCACACTATGCTTGCGCACTCGCTGGCGGTGAAGGCTTACCATGAGCGTCATGACGGCGGCGAAATCGGGATTATCCTCAACTTAACGCCATCTTACCCTCGCTCGCAAAACCCGGCCGATGTGAAAGCTGCGAATATTGCGGACCTGCTGTTCAACCGCAGCTTCCTTGACCCGGCGTTGCGCGGCGAATACCCGAAAGAACTGGTGGCGCTGCTGCGGGAATATGATCAGCTGCCGGCGTGCCAGCCAGAAGATAAAGCCCTGCTCGCCTCAGGCGTGGTGGACTTGCTCGGCATCAATTACTATCAACCGCGTCGTATCAAATGTCGCGACTCACAGGTAAACCCGGACAGCCCGTTTATGCCGGAATGGTTCTTTGAAGCCTACGACATGCCGGGTCGTAAAATGAACCCGTACCGCGGCTGGGAAATTTATGAGCAGGGTATTTACGATATCCTCACCAACCTGCGGGAGAACTATAACAACCCTCGGTGTTATATTTCTGAGAACGGCATGGGCGTGGAAAACGAACGGCGTTTCGATGAAAACGGACAGATCCAGGACGAATATCGTATTGATTTCGTCAGCGATCATCTGAAATGGCTGCATAAAGGCATCAGCGAAGGCAGCAACTGCCTCGGCTACCATATGTGGACATTTATCGATAACTGGTCGTGGTGCAACGCCTATAAAAACCGCTATGGTTTCGTTTCGCTGGATTTAGCAACGCAAAAACGTACCATCAAGAAAAGCGGAGAATGGTTCCGTGAAACGGCAGCAAAAAACGGTTTTGATGACCAGCGTTAGAAAAATCATGCGGGCCATTAAGGCCCGTTTAAGATTGATGACAAACACCCGAAATGCGTGCTTTTCGGGTGTTTGGGGTAGACCAGAAGAGTTAATTCTTTGCGTTTGAAAACCCCGGCAAAGCAACTTTAACACCTGAGAGCTTTGTCAACAGAATCATGCGGGCCATTACGGCCCGCATTTGGTAGTGCAGGAAATCACTATGTCGAATATCAATGATGTTGCGCGACTTGCGCAGGTCTCGAAAGCCACCGTATCCCGGGTGCTGAGCGGTAGTCGCGGCGTAAAGGAGGAAAGCCGCCAGGCCGTGCTGCGCGCCGCTGAAATCCTTAACTACAAGCCCAACGCCATCGCCCAGTCGCTCAGCAGCCAGTCTACAAACTGTATCGGGGTAATCTGCGCCACGGAACACATTCAGCAATCCACCGGTTACCTGCAGGCGCTGGAAAAACAGCTCAGTCGACACCGGAAGCATTTGCTGCTGCGCTTTGCCAACGATGATAAAAGCCTCATGCACGCCGTTGAGGAGCTCTCTAACGGTATGTGCGACGCGCTTGTGGTGGTCGGCGCACGCTTCCCGTTGCCTGAACTTCCCGAAGAGATTGTGCTGATTGACTGCCTGAACCCATCGAGCGGCAACAGCGTACAGTGCGACCGCATCTTTGCCGCAGAAACCGCCGTGCATTATCTGTGCTCGCAGCAGCGCAGGAACATCGCGCTGGTTAATTTCCCGGGCGGTGAGGCAGCAACGCTGACCATGGACGGCTATCGCCAGGCGCTGCACAACTACGTGGTGCCGTTTAATCGGCAACTGGTCGTTGAAAACGAGCCATCGCTGCGCATTGCATTGCAAAAGCTGATTAACAGCGGCGTGAAGTTCACGGCCCTGCTGGTAACCAACGACAGCCAGGCGCAGGAGGCGGTGATGATGCTGAATCAGTATCAGCTATCGGTGCCGGAAAAAGTAATGGTGTTCAGTCTGGATGGTTCCACCCGCCTGCCCGGCGCCAGCACTATTCCAGCCATTGAATATCCGCTGGAAAACATTGCCCGTCGCGCGGTGGAGTTATTGTTAGGCGAACGCCATAACAGCGATGTAGTGCGTGGCAGTTTGTTGATTGCCTGATTTACAGGGTGGATAAGCGCGTGCGATATCCACCCCTTCAGGTTATTCCTTCGGCAACGCTGCTGCCAGCGTCGCTTCGCGTTGCGCCAGCACGCGTTCAACGGTATCCACTATCGCCTGGGTTTGCGGGTCAATCTCGATATTGATGCGGCTCCCCAGCTTTTTGCTGCCAAGGGTAGTGCGCTGCAACGTTTCGGGAATTAAATGCACGCAAAAACGGCTCGCCGTCACTTCGCCTACCGTCAGACTAATACCGTCGATGCCGACATAGCCCTTGTGCAGAATATATTTCATCAGGGATTTATCCCGGATTTTAAACCAGATCTGGCGGTTATTTTCCGAAGTAAGAATCTTCGCCACTTCGGCGGTAGTCATAATATGGCCCGACATTAAATGTCCGCCGATTTCGTCATTAAATTTCGCAGCGCGTTCCACGTTCACGCTATCACCAACAATTAATGTCCCAAGGTTGGTGATGCGCAGCGTCTCTTTCATAAGATCAAAGCTAACGCGATTGCCATCGATTTCCGTGACCGTAAGGCAGCAGCCGTTGTGCGCCACGGACGCGCCCGTTTCAAGGCCGGGCAGCATGGCCGCTGGCATCTCGATAACGTGGGTGCGGAAATTGGGTTTTTCATCAATGGAGACCAGGGTCGCGGTGCCCTGCACAATACCTGTAAACATCCTAAAACTCCTGACGATTTAATAAGTGGCAATAGCATCCCCGCTGGGGCATGCCTGCATCTGTGTGCGGCACTTTAACAGTTGGAAAAAAAGCTTGCCAGTCATCATCACTGCCCCGCTATTATTTGGCTGGCGATTTAATTAACTCTCGCTACAATAGTCTGGCTCATTCCCCTGTAATTTCTTCTTGCTGCCATACACGGCGGCGTCTTTGTATTGCTTATAACTCATAATAATCAGGTGTACGTATGCAGAAGTACTTTATCGAGGCCCGCCAGTTGCTGGCGCTGGCGATACCCGTGATTCTGGCCCAGGTCGCCCAAACCGCCATGGGTTTTGTTGACACCGTGATGGCCGGTGGTTACAGCGCCACGGATATGGCGGCGGTGGCTATCGGCACCTCCATCTGGCTGCCTGCCATTTTATTTGGTCACGGCCTGCTGCTGGCGTTAACGCCGGTGGTAGCGCAGCTAAACGGCTCAGGGCGACGCGAACGCATCGCCCATCAAATTCGCCAGGGTTTCTGGCTGGCGGGAACGGTGTCGGTGCTGATCATGGTCGTCCTGTGGAACGCGGGTTATATCATTAGCTCAATGGATAACATCGACCCGCTGCTGGCCGAGAAAGCGGTGGGCTACCTGCGCGCGCTGCTGTGGGGCGCGCCGGGTTACCTGTTCTTCCAGGTGGCGCGTAACCAGTGTGAAGGCCTGGCAAAAACCAAGCCGGGTATGGTGATGGGCTTCATCGGCCTGCTGGTGAATATTCCGGTGAACTACATTTTTATCTACGGTCATTTTGGCATGCCGGAGCTGGGTGGCGTAGGCTGCGGCGTGGCAACCGCGGCGGTGTTTTGGGTGATGTTCCTGTGCATGATTTCATACGTACGCAAAGCACGCTCAATGCGCGATATCCGCAGCCCTGCCGGTTTTAACGCGCCGGACTGGAAGGTGGTAACGCGATTAATTCAGCTCGGCCTGCCGATTGCGCTGGCGCTGTTCTTTGAAGTGACGCTGTTTGCCGTCGTCGCCCTGCTCGTCTCGCCGCTGGGTATCGTTGATGTGGCCGGTCACCAGATTGCCCTGAACTTCAGCTCGCTGATGTTCGTGATCCCACTGTCCGTGGCCGCAGCGGTTACCATCCGCGTTGGGTTCCGTCTGGGACAGGGTTCCACGCTCGATGCGCAGATCGCCGCCCGCACCGGTATCATGGTTGGTATTTGCATGGCGATGTGCACCGCCCTGTTTACCGTCATGCTCCGCGAGCATATTGCCCTGCTCTATAATGATAACCCGGCGGTGGTGGCGCTTGCCGCGCACCTGATGTTGCTGGCCGCGGTATACCAGATTTCTGACTCCGTGCAGGTTATTGGCAGCGGTGTGCTGCGCGGTTATAAAGACACGCGCTCAATTTTCTTTATCACCTTTATTGCCTATTGGGTGTTGGGATTGCCGAGCGGTTACGTGCTGGCGCTTACCGATCTGGTGGTTGACCGCATGGGGCCTGCCGGGTTCTGGATGGGCTTTATCATCGGCCTGACCTCCGCGGCTATCATGATGATGCTCCGTATGCGCTGGCTGCAACGCCAGCCCTCAATGGCTATTTTGCAACGTGCTGCGCGATAAACCATCAATAGCCGCCTTCGCGGCGGCTACTTTTTCAACGTACTGCGCAGATGCTCAGCAATTGCGTGAAATCTTAGAGAAAATTGCGGTTTTCCGCTTGCAAGGCTCACGGGCTGCCGCTAATATTCGTCCCCGTTGTCGCCAGACAGCCTGATGCGTTCATAGCTCAGTTGGTTAGAGCACCACCTTGACATGGTGGGGGTCGTTGGTTCGAGTCCAATTGAACGCACCATTTTTCGCTTCACCCAGTGCGTCCGTAGCTCAGTTGGTTAGAGCACCACCTTGACATGGTGGGGGTCGGTGGTTCGAGTCCACTCGGACGCACCATTTCTTAATCCACAGACATTGGCTAATGCCTGTAGGCCCTTGAAAGATATTAAAATTACACAGTTTTCTTTCCGCTAAGATTCATAGAATCCCACCGTTATCCGCAATAGTTAAGTCCATGTTAATGCCGCTGTAACAGGGAAAAATTCGGCTTCAGAAAACGCTGGCTTACCAGATTTTTTCGCGATGCTATGGTGAAAACGGATGGTATCGACACGAACCCTGTCATTGATTTAAAAGCGGTTCCTCCTGCTAAAACCTCCCCGATGAATCACCCTTTCTTTTTGATGCCAGACAGACCTCCCGGATGGGGTTGTGCAGTTCGCATTCCCCCTACCGCTGGGCTATACCTTAGGCATATTCATTCACACGGGAGGGATCATAATGGGCAAGAAGATTCTGATGCTGGTCGGCGATTACGCCGAAGATTACGAAACCATGGTGCCGTTTCAGGCGCTGCAGATGATTGGCCATCAGGTTGACGCGGTCTGTCCCGATAAGGTCAAGGGCGACTACATCATGACGGCGATCCATGATTTTGACGGCGCCCAGACCTACAGCGAGAAACCCGGTCACCGTTTTATTCTCAATGCCGATTTCGCCTCGGCGAAAGAACAGGATTATGACGCCTTGTTGATCCCCGGCGGACGGGCGCCTGAATATCTGCGATTGAATGACGAGGTGATCAAACTGGTACAGGCGTTTGACGCCGCACGTAAACCTATTGCCGCCGTTTGCCACGGCCCGCAACTGCTGGCCGCCGCCGGAGTGCTGAAAGGCCGCACCTGTAGCGCCTACCCGGCCTGTGCACCGGAAGTACGGCTCAGCGGCGGGCATTATGCCGATATCAGCATCGATCGGGCGCACGTTGACGGCAATCTGATCACCGCACCTGCCTGGCCTGCGCATCCGCAATGGCTGGCGAAATTTGCCGAAGTGTTGCAGCAATAAGCCTGTGAGAGAACGGCTGTCAAAACGAAAATGTCGGACCGTCCAGCAAACGGTCCGAGCGAATTATGGTTGTTCGGCTACAGGCTAGTTTCCCGGTTCGTTCTGCATAACCCGATCGCACAGCGATCGGGTTAAAGTAACCGGGGCATTAATACCATCGTTTAATGGAGAGGTTAAATTTCCTCTTCGCAGAATATTTTCCTGCTGCTTTAGTTATCGCCTTACAACACCTTTCCGCGAAAAAGCCAGAAGACCCACGAGTGGTAAGCAAGCGTGAGAGGAATCACCACCGCGCTGCCGACAAGAATCACCAGCTGCGTCGTTTTTGATGAGGCCGCAGCGGTGAGGCTTATCAGGTTATTAGCCGACAACCAATAAAATCCTGCCGCAAGCAACAGCACTATTGTGGTCATTAAGGCCAGCGTGACAATCAGTTGTAGCAGGCCTTGTCCACGTTTAAGCACGATTATCATCGCAAATAACAGCAGTAAAATTATCACCGACAGCGTTTTTCCTGCCGCGTATTGCCATGCCTGGCGCCAGGGAAGCGGTTCAAGAAGCATGACGGCAATGCATAACCCACAGCAAAGTAGAAAAAAATAACCGCTAAGACGAGCTGCCTGCTTTTCAACTGGCTGACCGATGCGCCAGCGTATCCAGCCACAGCCGAGTAACAGATAACCCGACGTTAAGCCCAGACCACACAGAACGGGAAAAATACTGAACCCCTGCACGGCGTCGTTTGACAGAAAACGGCTGACCAGCGTGCCCGCACAGAAGCCCTGACTGAACGCCGCCAGGCAAGATGCCAGCGGCAAAACAAGGTCGAGAAAAGCGCGCACGCGCTTGCTGGCTTTATCGCGATATTCAAGCGCCATCGCCCGTAAAATAAGGCTTAACAGCAGCAGAAAAACGGGAATATAAAGCAGGCTTAGCGCTCCGGCATAAACGGCCGGAAATAACGCCAGCGTTCCCCCGGCCAGCAGGACCAGCCAGGTTTCATTCGCATCCCAGATGGGCAACATAGAGTGCGCCATACGTCGCCTGGGTTCTTCGCCTTTAATGCATAAGAAAAGCATGCCGACACCAAGGTCCGTGCCATCCAGCATCAGATACATCAGCAGGGAAAAGAGCAGCGTCGCGGCCGATAAACTCGCTAATCCTTCCATGACGATTTTCCTCCCGGTCTGGTGACAATTTTTGTACTAACCACTTCTTCTCCCGCTGGTAGCGGTGCGGCAACATAGCGCAGGAAGTGACGCATGCCGTAGCTGAAGACAAACGCATACACCACCAGCACGCTGCAACAGGAGATGATCAGCCAGCTCAGGGGCAAGGCTGAAACGTTTTTAGCCGTGCGTAACAGACCCTGCACGATCCAGGGCTGTCTTCCCATCTCGGTGACCACCCAACCTGAAAGCATCGCGATAAATCCTGCCGGCGAAAGAATAACCAGCAGCCAGAGCAAACGACGGGACGTGTAAAGCCTGCCGCGAAGATGCTGAATAACGGCAGCGAGCTGCGTAATAAACATCAGCAGACCCAACCCGACCATGATGCGAAAAGCGAAGAAGACGGGCAGGACAGGAGGACGCTCGTCGGCAGGAAATTCACTCAGGCTTTTTATATGTCCCGTCAAATTATGCCGCAAATAGAGCGAGCCGATGTCGGGAATGGCCAGTTCAAAATGATTACGCTGGGCGTGCCGGTCGGGTATAGCAAAGAGCCGCAGCGGCTCTCCTTCACCGGGCGCAGGCGGGTGCCATGTCGCTTCTATGGCCGCGATCTTTGCGGGCTGATACCGCAGCGTTTTTTCGCCGTGCCGATCGCCCACTACAAATTGTACCGGCAGCGCCACAACGGCAAACCATATTGCACAAACGGCCATGCAGCGGGCGGCGCTTTCGCCAGGGCGATGCAGAATACGCCAGGCGGCGACGCCCGCAATCATTACCGCTACCGCAATATAGGCAGCCAGTACCATATGAGCAAAACGTAAGGGAAACGAAGGGGCCGAAATGAGCGCCTGCCAGTTAACCGGGGAAAAGATGCCGTTGTCGTCAAGACTATAATTTACCGGCGTTTGCATCCATGAATTTGCCGCCAGAATCCAGAAAGCGCTGATCAACGCGCCGATTGCCACCAGGCACGTCACGGCAAAATGTAGGCCTGGCCGAATCTTACCCATGCCAAACAGCATGACGCCGGTTAATGCCGATTCCAGGAAAAAGGCCACCAGCACTTCAAAAAAGAGCAGCGGTCCGATAAATCCGCCAACCTTTTTTGAAAATGGCGTCCAGTTAGTACCGAACTGAAACTCCATCACCACGCCCGTCACGGCGCCAATCGCCACGGTGAGCGCGAAAATTTTTATCCAAAAATGTAGCGCTTCCCGCGCCGCATTCCGCTGCCCCCACAGCCAGCGAGCCTCAAACCAGACCAGAAAGGGAGCCAGCCCGAGCGTCAGGGCGGCAAGCGTGATGTGCATTCCCATCGTCAGTGAAAATTGCCCGCGAGAAAGAAGCAGGACCCATTCAGCATCGGTCATTACGAATCCCCATAGCGAATAACCTTTACTATTCAATGCGTAATATCAGGTTATTACAATTATCCGTCGCGATATCATCCAGAGCAGACGCCAGTGCATCTTAAAGCTAAACCGCGCTGTTTTTCCGCTTATGTTTTTTATTAAAAGTAGCCGAAGTACGGGGTTAAGCGAGCAGAAAGAAAAACTTACCGCTAAGATATTATGGCTATAAATCATCAGCACAGGCTGGCTTGCGACATTGCTACAAGTATTAGCTCGTCATAATAAGAACCAAAATAAGATGTTCAATGAGGGACTTAGATGAAAAGCGACTGGTATAAAAATGCGATAATTTATCAAATTGATACGGCACTTTTTTTTGATGCCAACGGCGATGGCTGGGGCGATTTGCAGGGCATCACTCAACGACTCGATTATATCCGCGGCATCGGCGCCACATGCGTCTGGCTTACCCCTTTTTACCTCACTCCTTTTCGCGACGGGGGTTACGATATTAGCGATCATCTGCGTGTCGACTCTCGCTTCGGCGACGTAGCGGATATGGTTATGCTGGTCGAACGGGCGGAGGAGCTTGGCCTGCACGTTATTATCGAACTGGTTCTTCAGCACACCTCCAGCGAACACTTATGGTTTCAGCAGGCGAAGCGTGACAGAAAGTCACCTTATCGCGACTATTATATCTGGGCCGATACTCCGCCAGAAAAAGACGATGCGCCGATGTTTCCAGGCGTGGAAAAAAGCGTCTGGAGCTGGGATGAGGAAGCACAACAGTATTACCGCCATATGTTTTATCACCACGAGCCGGATTTAAATCTTTCCTGTCCGCAAGTCATTAAAGAAATAGAACGTGTGATCGTTTTCTGGTTAAGAATGGGCATCTCAGGCTTTCGTTTTGATGCGGCTTCACATATGGTCAAGCAAGCGGGCAAGGGTAGCGAGGAAAAAGGATATGATTTGCTAACCCATCTGCGTGATTTTATTTCTCGCCGCCGACCTGAAATTTTGCTATTAGGCGAAGTGGATGTTCCGGCTGAACAATACCGCCATTATTTCGGCGATAACAATCGTCTTTCAATGTTGCTAAGTTTTAATCTGAATAAAAAATTTTACGTCTCCCTGGCCAGAAAGAATGCCACCGCTTTATTGCAGGCCCTGGAAGAGTTACCTGCCCCGCCTTTCAGAGCCTGCTTTGCTAACTGGCTGCGCAACCATGATGAGCTTGATCTGGACGGTCTGTCGCAAGCTGAAAAGCGAGACGTTATGAAAAGCTTTGGCCCTGATAAAAATATGCATGTTTATCAACGCGGCCTGAGACGCAGGCTCGCCCCGATGCTGAAAGGCAATATAAAACGCCTGGCAATGGCGCACGCGGTTCTTTTTTCTTTACCCGGCACACCGGTATTACGTTATGGCGATGAAATAGGCATGGGCGACGATTTACAGCTTGAAGAACGCAACGCCGTCAGGACACCGATGCAGTGGTCAGATTTAGCCTGTGCCGGCTTTTCTGAGGCCGAGCCAGAAAAACTTATTGTCCCGGTCATTGATACGGGGCCGTATCGCTATCAAAAAGTTAATGTTAATGCCTCGCTAATAAACGATAACTCTTTATTGCATCGCGTGAGTAAAATAGCCAGGGCACGGCTGGGTCTTAATGAAATTGGTTCAGGGGACTATCACGTTATTGATACCCGGAATCCGGCAATATTTGCCCTGAGGTATAACTATGTCAACACAGGCCTGCTGCTGCTGGCTAACTTTTGCAGCCAGAAAGTGACAGCGGAAATCACCGAGGCTGATATAGCCGGGTTAACCGAATGCCTGGCTGATAAAGAATACAAGCCATCCGGAACATTAATGGCCCCTCTTTCTATCACGCTGAACGGGTATGGCTATCGTTGGTTTTCCATTATCAAAGCCCGCGGCTAAAATAGCAGCGGCTTTGCGGGTCTGCGGAGACTTAATTCCTTTTACGGCGGCGTTGATACTTTTTAAATAAAATTAGCGCGCCTAAACTCGCCACGGCGCAAGCGATCCTCACCGGCGTGGCAGAATTAAGGCTCATCACGCTCTCCTTTGCTTCTTCACTGAAGCGCCCCCTGCTCTGATGCAGACCTTCAACGGGCATAAAAAGATTGTCCGAATGGGGAGTGAGATATGCCGAGCGTTCCATTTGCCCGGACCAGGCTTTTTTAGCCAGCATGCTGTCGAGCCATTGTGGAAAAATATAATTCCCCAGAATCGACTGCACGGTGGCTTTCCCAACCCACATCTCCCGGGGTGCCTTGCAGGCGGCATTAAAAATGGCTTTTGCTATCGCTTCCGGCTGATAAACAGGCGCTACCGGGCGTGCAGGATGGCCCAGCTTATTGCGGGCCCAGCTAAATTGCGGGGTGTTGGTCCCCGGGAGATGAACCATGGTCAGACGTATCGCGCTACGCTGATGGATAAGCTCGCAACGCAGGGCATCCGTAAAGCCTCTGATAGCCGCTTTCGCGCCGCAATAGGCAGACTGTAAAGGAATGGAGCGGTAAGCCAGGGCGGAGCCTATCTGCACGATGGTGCCCTCATTACGAGCCTTCATGATACGCAGCGCTTCTCTTGTACCGTTAACGGCTCCCAGATAAGTCACATCCGTAACGCGTTTATATTCACTGGCGTCGACTTCTTCGAAGGGCGACATAATGGTACACATAGCTGAATTGATCCAGACGCTAACCGGGCCAAATTCAGCTTCTATGCTATCCGCGGTTCGCGTCATTTGTACCGCGTCGGCCACATCGGCACTGAAAGCGGCCGCACGAACGCCCACTCCCTGTAACTCTGCCAGCGTTTCGCTGAGGCCCTCTTCACCACGGGCGATCACCGCAACGTCGTAACCCTCTTTCGCAAAGTGCACCGCAGTGGCTCTGCCAACGCCGGCAGTTCCCCCTGTAACGACAACTACAGCCATAATGTCCTCCCGTATATAATATGACTGCCGATAAGAACGTATCGCTTTAAGAAACCGTTAAAAAAGCAAAAAGGCCGCTTCTGCGGCCTTTAAAGTATTATTTTTGATCGGGTTTCGGTTGTTTATCCCCGGACTCTGGCGCTTCGCTCGGATCGTCTTTTTCAATAAAATGCATAATATTCTCCAGTCGGGACTTCATTTAGCCAGCTTAAAAGTACCAGCGACGTCACTCTCTGGTCTGGCCTGGGAGGCCGGTAAATCAACAGCATAGTGAAGAAGGTTTCGCTGTCGGCCTCGGTTACATTTACTGTGGTTTCTGCACTACTTTTAAATACTTATGTTCGATTTTTAACCAGTCACGTGGACGGTAAAGTGCCCCGCCGTTTTTCAACAATAAACAAACGGTATTTTTGAATAAAAATGGCATAAATACACCTTTAACATTTCCTTGCGAATGTCTATACCACACCATAATTATCTCCTGATTTTTAAGGCACATCCAAAAGTAAATATAATGAGTTACCGGATGATGACAAAATAAATTTAACGCTTTAAGATTATTCTTAGTGAAGCATTTTATACCGCAGCACGGCCGTTTTTTACTTGCAATAGGTAAGCCCTCTACTACAATTTTTAGTTACGCGACAATAATGTCTCGTAAAGTATTACCATTCATCCCTAAGTGAGGAGTAATTTATGACTCAACATCGAGGCGGTTCAGGTAATTTTGCCGAAGACAAAGATAAAGCATCTGAAGCCGGTAAGAAAGGCGGCCAACATAGCGGCGGGAATTTTAAAAACGATCCCCAACGCGCCTCAGAAGCAGGTCGCAAAGGTGGTGAAAATAGCCACGGGGGCGGACGTAAATCCGAGTCGTAAGCTGACCGGCGCAGACTGAAACCTCATCAGTGTGGGCGGATTTGCATGGACAAATCTGCTCATGCTCCTTGATATGAAATAAAGAGCGAATTCTGGAGCGATCATGCAGATCAAAACCATTGAAGACCTTTTTGTTCACCTTTTATCAGACACATACAGTGCTGAAAAGCAATTAACGCGGGCCCTGCCCAAACTTGCCCGAGCCTCTGAAAACCCTAAGCTTAGCGACGCTTTCACCAGCCACCTGGAAGAGACCCGGGGCCATGTGGAGCGCATCGATCAGGTGGTAGACAGTATTCCTGAGTTCCGTTTAAAACGTATGAAATGCGTTGCGATGGAAGGGTTAATTGAAGAAGGCCAGGAAGTGATTGATAGCGTTGATAAAGGTGCGGTGCGTGACGCAGGTTTAATTGCTGCGGCACAGAAAGTTGAGCACTATGAGATAGCTTCTTACGGCACGCTATGTACTCTGGCGGAAATGCTGGGATACACACAAGCAAAAACGCTGCTTGGGCAAACTCTCGAAGAGGAAAAATCAGCCGACAATAAATTAACCACCCTCGCCGAATCAGGAATTAATCAAAACGCGAAACAAAAAAAATGAGACTATGCCCGGCTTATAATGCCGGGCTAATTTTTACCGCTGCCGAATATTTTCCCACATCCGCATTATAGATTTTTTGCTTATTCGAACTCTCACCCCGTTTAAAACCAGCGCTTTAAAAAAGTAACTAAAAAATATATTTTGTAAAATTTAGAGACAATCTTTTCCCTGATTTTGCGCCTTGATTCACAAGGAATTTTATAAATCTATACGTCTCGCTTCTCTTTTTCGGCTCTTTCTCCCCATTTCCTTTATATGCTTTATTATTCTTTCCTTCACCAGTGAAGTGACATAATGAAAAAATCCTGGTTTTCCTTAGTTTCGTTGACAGGGATATTTATTGTCCTGCTTGGCGTAACCTGGCTTGCGTTAGGAGGCTGGCTGGCTGCGCTGGGCGGTACGCCCTGGTATATACTTTTTGGCGTCGGATTTTTATTGAGCGGCATCTGGCTTGCGCGTTACCGGAGCGCGGGGCTCGGACTTTACCTGCTTACTTTTATCGCCTGTGCTGTATGGGCGGTAAGCGAGGTGGGACTTGATGGCTGGCAGCTTATGCCGCGTTTATTTGGTCTCGCCGTACTCGGCATCTGGGTGAGCATGCCCTGGATTACCCGGCCCCTGACGCCGCAAAGAAAGCCCTGGTTCAGCGGTTTACTGCCGGGCTGTCTCTATCTCGCAGCCATTGCGGGCATATTCTATGCGGGCTGGCAGGTCACTGATTCACGCTTTGTACAACACCAGCCGCTCCCGGAGGCCAAAGCTGGCGCTGCGCCTGCCCGGGAAACAGACGCTAACGACTGGCATTTTTACGGCCGCACCGCCGCCGGCCAGCGATTTTCACCGCTGGAACAGTTAACCCCCGGCAATGTCAGCCAGTTAAAGCCTGCCTGGGAATACCATACGGGAGATACCCAGCGTAAAGGAGAGGACAAGGCCGGACGGGAATTTAACTTTGAGGTGACGCCTGTTAAGGTCGGAAACGTGCTTTATATTTGCACGCCGCACCGCCAGGTGATTGCGCTTGACGCCACCACCGGCAAGCAACGCTGGCGGTTTGATCCTCATCCCGACACGGCGGCAAATGAATATCTCGCCTGCCGCGGTGTGGCATACAGCAAGGCGATTGACGACAAAAGCTGTCCGGAAAAAATCATTACCACCACCAGCAATGCGCGAATGGTCGCGCTTAATGCGCAAACGGGTAAGCCCTGCGCCTCATTCGGCGATCGGGGTTTTGTCAGCCTGACCGATCATATGGGAGAGGTTCCGCCAGGTTTCCATTTCATCACCTCGCAGCCTCTGGTCATGGACAACAAAATTGTGCTCGGCGGCTGGATATACGATAACCAGGCGACCGGAGAACCTTCTGGCGTGGTGCGGGCCTATGATGTCGACACGGGCAAGCTCGCATGGAGTTGGGACATGGGACGAAATCCGCAAAACGCGCCGCTAAAACCAGGCGAAGAATACACGCGTGGAACGCCTAACGGCTGGGGAACCTATACTGCTGACCCCGAGCTGGGCCTGGTTTATATTCCGCTGGGTAATGCCACACCGGATTATTACGGCGCAAAAAGGCGTCCCTATGACGATAAATACTCCAGCGCGCTGGTGGCGCTGGATATCCATACCGGGCTTGAACGCTGGCATTTCCAGACCGTGCATCATGATGTCTGGGACTACGATCTTCCCATTGGCCCGACGCTTGTGGATTTGCCTGACGGGCAAGGCGAGTCCGTTCCGGCATTGATTCAGACGACCAAAATGGGGCAACTTTTTATGCTGGACAGGCGCACGGGCAAACCTCTTGCACAGGTTGAAGAAAAACCCGTTCCCACGTCTCCTTCTCTGCCCGGCGAGCATCTTTCTGCCACCCAGCCGGATTCTGTCGGTATGCCCAATCTTGCTCCACCGGATCTTAAAGAGACGGATATGTGGGGCGCCACTCCCGTCGATCAGCTCTGGTGCCGGATTCAGTTCCACCGTTTCCGCTATCAGGGCCGATTTACGCCGCCGGCTGAAGGCACGTCGATTGCCTATCCGGCGTTTGATGGCGTGATGGACTGGTACGGCGCTTCTGTCGATCCGCTCCGCCACGTGCTCATTGCCAACATCAGCTATATTCCCTTCACCATGCAGATCCTTAAATCTGGTGAAGCGATTAAACAGGGTTTAATGAAAAACTGGGCGGGATGGGGAAGCAAAGAGGCTTATCCAAAGCCTAAAGAATTTGCTGTCGGGCCGCAATACGGCACGCCATGGGCTGCGGTAGTGAAACCCTGGCTGACGGCTTTAGGCGCACCATGCAGCGCGCCGCCGTGGGGCAAACTGGTTGCCATAGACCTGACAACGCGCAAAATCGCCTGGGAACGCCCGGCAGGTACGACGCGGAATATGAATATCTTCGGGACGCATACCAACGCGCCATTGCCTACAGGTATTTTCATGATCGGGGGTAATATCGTGACGCGCAGCGGTTTGATTTTTATGGGCGCTACCGCTGATAACTACCTGCGGGCCTTTGATGAAATGAACGGCAAAGAACTCTGGCGCGCGCGTCTGCCGGCTGGCGGGCAGGCAACGCCGATAACCTATATGGGAACTGACGGCAGGCAGTTTGTGTTGATTGCCGCAGGCGGGCATGGCGGCCTGGGGACTAAGTCAGGCGATGCCCTGCTCGCCTACGCTTTGCCCCGGCAATAGCCTGCCTGAAGGCTCTGGTTCACCGCATTCTGTAACGGGCTTGATGTCACCGTTACAGGATGCGGAACATGAGTTTAAAATAGCGCCTTCGCCGCCATGGCAATCCCCATCGCCACCATTAACAGATTTTCCGTAAGCGATATAAATCCAAGCGGGACGTTGCTGTCTCCGCCTACGCAGGCGCATTTCAGCTCACGCTTGTCAATGTAGACGGCTTTAATCACCGAGACCGCACCGACCGTACCAATAAATAACGCAACCGGCGCCGAGATAAAGGTTAAGACGGAAGCAATCATTAAGATGCCCGCCAGCGCCTCGCCAAAGGGATAAAGGTAGCTATAGGGCACCCAGCGTCGCGCCAGTAAATCGTAGCCCAGGAACATAGTTGAAAACTGCTCAACGTCGCGGAGCTTCAGCATCGCCAACAGGCACATACTGAAGGCAATAAACCATGCCAGAACCCGCAATGTTAAGGGATTGCCGAACGCAATATAGCCCGCTGCAATGGCCATCAGCGCCGCGATAGCAAAGACCACTAACACTGGCTGATAAGAGGTTTGTTTGCTCCCCGGCACTGCCTTGCCAAAATATTTTCGAAGCTCGTCGTAACCACCGATGCGTTTACCTTCGATGAAAATCTGCGGCGTCGTTTTTACCTGGTGCTCGGCCTGAAAGCGATCGGTTTCCTCCCGGCTGGTCAGCCAGCGATCGTCAACGGCAAAACCCTGACGCTTTAATAAATAACGGGCTTTCAGGCCATATGGGCAGATATGCTCTTTCATGACCATACGATAAAGGGTGGCTGTCTTCTTATCTGGCATAAAAATCTCCGCTCAGGGTGTGCTTATTTATCAGTGTAGCAAGCGGCTTTTTACGGCTCCGACCCGTTCAAAATGGATAAAGCCTCGCTGCGGTCGCTATCTCTTCGTGGCGGCTGGTTGTAACCGGGTATGAATTATTGAAATGTGCGACTTCGCCTGAAAATAAATATGGCTGATTTGGGTACAGTAACGGCTGGATTTAAAGCGAGGGACAAGTATGAAAAACATCATCATCAGTATGATTGCCAAGATTTCGAAGATGGATGCAGAATCAAAATTGCTGACCGCCCAGGTAGAGGCTCAGTCGCTGCTGCTGAGCGCCATGTTGCTCGCGGTGGGGAAAGAAGGCGGCCTGGAACAGATTGTTGAAAGCGTTAAAAAAGCCATTAATACCGCGCTTGAAGCCTCAGATAATCTTTTAAAAAGCGATACGGAACTCCTGCTGGCCCAGTTCAACGAACTGCTTTCATTAACGCAGCGCCTGGCAAAAGCTGATACAGAAATTGATGTTAAAGCCTTACACGGGTTATCGGCAGGGCCAGATTCAAAGTAGGCGGCAAGGCGACCTGATAGCGGTCGTGACAGGTTTTTAACCACGCTGCGCATCTTGTCTATACTTACGATTACATTCGCGTCAAAGGAGTTTGAAATGTTTGAGAAAGCAGAAGATAAGGTCAATGAAGCCGCGGGCAAGGCGCAGGAAGTATTCGGTCGCACCACTAACAGCCCGGGCGACACGGTAAAAGGCATGGCGCAAAAATATGCATCGCAGGCGAGCAACGCCACCCGGGATGCTACCGACACGCTCAGAGATCAGGTTACATCGAATCCCATCGGCGGTCTGGCGATAGCTGGCGCCGTCGGTATTGTTATTGGCTATCTTCTCGGCCGCAAATAACACTCAGCCAGCACGCGCTGTTAACTCTTTTTTCTTCCAGCGTCACCAGCCCCTGTCCTGCATTATTTGCGGGCCAGGGCGCTGTGCGTATCCCTGATTGACACCGGCAGCGTTAGCCTGTAGATTAAGCGGGTAATAAATAAGTAAATCGCTTAATTATCAAGGCGTTATTTTTATAAAAACCTTTCCAGTGCGTTCATAGCTCAGTTGGTTAGAGCACCACCTTGACATGGTGGGGGTCGTTGGTTCGAGTCCAATTGAACGCACCATTTTTTACCCTTTTCTTGTTGTTATAACTTCTAACATTATTCTGACGCGTCGATAACAGCCGCTGTAAATCTGTACACCCCCCTTGCTGAAACGCCGTTTTTAATTCCTTTCCCGGCAACTTGCCCTTATAATACGCGCGTTCCTAACTTGAATGGTTTCAGCGCATTGGACTGCCTTTATAATAGACAATTATGCCCTTTTCCCCGGCTGGCTGAACCGCAAGCATACTTTCCTCTGCACGCTTTATCTCCGTCACCTATCCTTACCAGGTGTCACTTTTACAATACCAGCTTTGGTTTCCGCTCCGGCGACCGTATCAGCCGGAACCGAGTTTTAACGATCCTTCTCAACTTACAGATAAGACTGTCATGAAAAAGACTAAAATTGTTTGCACCATCGGTCCGAAAACCGAATCCGAAGAGATGCTGACCAAAATGCTCGACGCGGGCATGAACGTTATGCGTCTGAACTTTTCTCATGGTGACTATGAAGAGCACGGCCAGCGCATCAAAAATCTGCGCAACGTGGTCAGCAAAACCGGCAAGAAAGCTGCCATTTTGCTGGATACCAAAGGCCCTGAAATTCGTACCATCAAACTGGAAGGCGGCAACGACGTCTCTCTGAAAGCAGGCCAGTCTTTCACCTTCACGACCGACAAAACCGTCGTGGGCAACAGCGACATCGTTGCTGTGACCTATGAAGGCTTTACCAGCGATCTGAGCGTGGGTAACACCGTGCTGGTTGACGATGGTCTGATCGGTATGGAAGTCACTGCTATCGAAGGCAAGAACGTTGTTTGTAAAGTGCTGAACAACGGCGACCTGGGCGAGAACAAAGGCGTTAACCTGCCGGGCGTTTCCATCGCTCTGCCTGCGCTTGCTGAGAAAGACAAACAGGACCTGATCTTTGGCTGCGAGCAAGGCGTTGATTTCGTTGCTGCATCCTTCATCCGTAAGCGTTCAGACGTGGTTGAAATCCGTGAGCACCTAAAAGCCCACGGCGGCGAGAATATCCAGATCATCTCCAAAATCGAAAACCAGGAAGGCCTGAATAACTTCGACGAAATCCTCGAAGCTTCCGACGGCATTATGGTTGCTCGTGGTGACCTGGGCGTGGAAATCCCTGTAGAAGAAGTGATCTTCGCGCAGAAAATGATGATCGAGAAATGCGTTCGCGCTCGTAAAGTGGTGATCACCGCGACGCAGATGCTCGACTCGATGATTAAAAACCCGCGTCCTACCCGCGCTGAAGCAGGCGACGTGGCTAACGCCATCATCGACGGCACCGATGCCGTTATGCTCTCTGGCGAATCCGCGAAGGGTAAATACCCGCTGGAAGCGGTGACCATCATGGCAACCATCTGCGAACGTACCGACCGCGTAATGACCAGCCGTCTGGATAACAACCACGACAGCCGTAAGCTGCGCATCACCGAAGCGGTTTGCCGCGGTGCGGTGGAAACTGCCGAGAAACTGGAAGCGCCGCTGATCGTTGTGGCAACCCAGGGCGGTAAATCTGCTAAAGCCGTACGTAAATACTTCCCGAACGCTACCATTCTGGCGCTGACTACTAACGAAGTCACTGCTCGTCAGCTCGTGCTGAGCAAAGGCGTGGTTCCGCAGCTGGTGAAAGAAATCGCCTCTACCGACGATTTCTACCGTCTGGGTAAAGATGTCGCTCTGGAAAGCGGTCTGGCCCGCAAAGGCGACATCGTTGTGATGGTTTCCGGCGCCCTGGTTCCAAGCGGTACAACCAATACTGCATCCGTTCACGTTCTGTAATTTTACATTGCGAACGAATATTTTGTTAAAAAGCGCCTGCGGGCGCTTTTTTTATTGCTTTAATAGACCGTATTAATAAAAAAGCAAATCGGCTTAAACTATTTAAGCGAAATTTAATTAAGATGAATCCGATGAAAGCGCCCTGTTTTCTCAGTTTTTTTTAACTTCTCGCCCCGGTTCGGTGTTTCTTTGAGCGAACGATCAAATTTAAGTGCATTCCCATCAAAAATTTATTCTCAACTCAAAAAACTTTGTGTAATACTTGTAGCGCTACATGGAGATTAACTCAATCTAGAGGGTATTAATAATGAATCGTACTAAACTGGTACTGGGCGCGGTAATCCTGGCTTCTACTATGCTGGCAGGTTGTTCTTCTAACGCTAAAATTGATCAACTGTCTTCTGACGTTCAGACTCTGAACGCTAAAGTTGATCAGCTGAGCAACGATGTGAACGCAATGCGTTCTGACGTTCAGGCTGCTAAAGATGACGCAGCTCGCGCTAACCAGCGTCTGGACAACCAGGCTCACTCTTACCGTAAGTAAGAGTAACTGGAATAAAATGGCGCACAATGTGCGCCATTTTTTTGCCTGAATTAAAAACCCCGCTGAATCCTTCCCTAACGCATCACTACGCTATTTTGTCCGCTAACCAGTGTTCCGGTCGCCTCGGATACTGGCGCAGCTTCTGGAGCCGCTCTGACGCTCTGTAGAGGGTTATTAGTTAGCGACTGCAAAGGTACGCTCTGTGGCTCGTTAATGAGCACCGGATATCCCGCGCGACGCGTAATGGCCCGGTCAACCTGCGTTTTATCACTCAACGGGTCATCGATAAACGAACCAAACGCAGCGGAAATAGCAATTGGCACGGTTTGCGGGTTCTCCCAGTCATTACGTGACAGCGGCTGATGCACTTCAACATAACGTTTTCCATCCGGCTCAACGGTATACTTCACGGGCTCATTGATAATTTCAACCCGGGTTCCCCATGCAGCCTGGCTAAATAACGCTTTGATATCCGGCGCGCGCATCCTCATACAACCGGAACTGACGCGCAGCCCGATACTGTTACGCGCGTTCGTGCCGTGAATTAAATACTCGCCGCCGCCTTTCTCCAGACGCAGCGCGTAACGTCCCAGCGGGTTATTTGGCCCGGCGGGAACAACGGCCGGCAAATTAATACCCTGAGCCGCAGAACGGGCACGAATATTTGCGGTTGGCGTCCAGCTTGGGTTGGGGATTTTCTGACTGATACGCGTTACCATCACGGGAGTTTCACGCCCCAGTTGCCCGATACCTAACGGATAGACTTCCACACGATTTTGCCCCGGCGGATAGTAATACAGCCGCAGCTCGGCCAGGTTGATAACAATTCCCTCATGCGGCGTATCCGGCAGGATCATTTGTGAGGGGATAATTAATTCGCTGCCCGGTTTTGGTAAAAAAGGATCGACGGTATTGTTCGCCTCCAGCAGTAAAAGCACGCCGGTATTGTATTTAGCGGCTACCGCTTCAAGGTTTTTACCGTCATTCGGGACAATATACGTTTTATTTTCGCCAATTATCCGGCTGCCCGGTGGCGGTAATAAATAGTCAACTGCCCACGCCGACTGGCTTACAGCCAGCGCACCGATAAAAAGAAGTGTTATTTTATTGAACGCGCATTTCATATTGTATTCCTGTATTCACCGACATAACGTCGGAATGCTGAAAGCCCGGCGAGGTAATAAAATTACCTCGCGTTAACAGGATGAAAGCTGTTCTTTTAGTTTAGCTAAGATTGGCGGCTTTGGTGCGGATAGCGCGGATCATTGCTTCGAGCCCCTGCGAGCGCGAAGGCGTAAGGTGCTGAGCCAGCGCAAGCTTCTCAAACCAGGGACGTACGTCAAAGGCGACAATATCCTGTGCGGTCATCCGTTGGTAAAGGATAAAAACCACCGCAATAAGTCCTTTGACAATGGCGGCATCGCTGTCGCCCTCAAGCGTAATCACGCCATCCGGCTGCTGGTGCATCACAATCCATACCTTACTCTGACAGCCCTGGATAGTATTTTCCGGCTTATGCTCCGCCTCGGGTAATTCAGGCAGCCGCCCGCCGAGCTCAATAATGTAAAGATATTTCTCTTCCCAGCTGGCGCAACGGTTGAAATTTTTCAGTAATTTTTCTTTATCTGGCAACGTGGCCATAACCTTCTCCCTGTTAGCCCAGAAGACGGTGGATGCGCTGCAAACCTGCTGCCAGCCGGTCCACCTCTTCTTCGGTATTGTACATAGCAAACGAGGCGCGACACATTGCCGGAACCTTGTAGAATGCCATCAGCGGCATAGCACAGTGGTGACCTGTGCGCACAGCAATCCCGTAATTATCAAGAAAGCTCCCCACGTCGTAAGCGTGATGTTTGCCCAGGTTAAACGCAATTACGCCCAGACGATCTTGCGGGCCATATACGGTCAGGTCAGGAACGGCCTGCAACGCCTGCTGAGCGTAGCGCATAAGCGAATGCTCGTACTCGTTCACCTCGGCCAGGTTGAGGCCCTCAACGTAACGTAACGCGGCCCCCAGCCCGACAATCCCGGCTGTATTAGGCGTACCGGCTTCAAAACGCCAGGGTGCTGCCGCATAGGTCGTTCCTTCCGTCAGGCTTACGGTGGCGATCATCGACCCGCCTCCTTCCCACGGCGGCATACTCTGCAAAATATCTTCACGAGCATAGAGCACGCCGATGCCTGTCGGCCCGTAAATCTTATGTCCGGAGAAGAGATAGAAATCGCAATCCAGCGCCTGCACGTCAACGGCGTGATGCATGATTGCCTGCGCGCCATCCACCAGCACCTTCACGCCAGCCTGATGCGCTGTGGCAATCATCTCCTGCAGCGGATTTTCCGTGCCAAGCACGTTCGAAACCTGGGTAATCGCCAGCAGTTTTGTATGCTCGTCGATAAGCGTCGGGAAGAGATCAAGCTGCAACGTGCCGTCTTCGTTTAGCGGAATAACCCGCAGCGTGGCGCCGGTATGCTCGCAAAGGATTTGCCAGGGTACGATATTCGCATGGTGTTCCATGGCGGAGATAATAATGTTATCCCCGGCCTGAATATTGGCGCGCCCCCAGCTGTTGGCGACCAGATTAATGCCTTCTGTCGTACCGCGAACAAAGACGATTTCTTCTGGCGTACGCGCATTGATAAAGCGCGACACCTGGTTACGCACGTTCTCCATAAGTTGGGTCGCTTCGGCGCTCAGCGTATGGATACCGCGATGCACCGCCGCGTAGCCGTGACTGTAAAAGTCCAGCTCGGCGTCAATGACCATCTGCGGTTTTTGCGCGCTGGCGGCGCTGTCGAGATACACCAGCGGCTGCCCGTTTACTTCCCGGCTTAAAATCGGAAAATCCGCCCGCACCTGTTCGATGGAAAAACTCATGCTTCGCTCCCCGCAAAGCGTTGGCCGATCCTCGCCAGCACCTGCTGTTTTAACGCCTCGTCGCTGATGCTTTCCGTAAGCTCAGCGGCAAAAGCGTAGATAATCATCTGTTGCGCCGCCTGCTCATCGATACCGCGTGAACGCAGGTAAAACATCTGCTCATCGTCGATACGGCCGATGGTTGCGCCGTGGCTGCATTTCACGTCGTCGGCATAGATTTCAAGCTGCGGCTTGGTATCCACTTCCGCCAGACGTCCCAGCAACAGGTTGTTATTGGTCATCTGCCCGTCGGTTTTAATCGCGTGCTGCGCCACCTTAATCATGCCGTTAAACACCGCCCGACCTTTATCCCGCACGATGGTTTTATGCAGCTGACGGCTGTTACAATAGCCCTTGTTGTGCTCAAGCCAGGTCCGGGTATCGCAGACTTCGTTGTTGACCGGCAGCGCGAGGCTGTTCATTCGCAACGTGGTATTTTCGCCGTTGAGCTGCGTGCTGGTGTTATGGCGCAACACCGCCGCACCCAGCAGGAAGCTGTTACTCTCAACCGTAGCATCCTGGCCCAGGACTAAATCGTTATGCGCGAAGTGGTAGCTGAGGGCATTTTCAAAGGCCAGTTTATAATGGCGTAGCTGGCTGTTCGCCGCCACATCCGCAGTAAAACGAGCGCCCGTGAAGTGCGCGTGCTCATCGAAACTGACGTAATGCTCAATCACCGTTGCCCGGGCGCCTTCGTCAAGCGACAGATGGTGGCGATAATGTGCGGTATTCATTTCCGTCCCCGCGCTGCCACGACTGACGTGTAACAACAGCAGCGGTTTTGTCGGGCTGTGATGACGCGCCACGCGGATATGCGTAACCGTTTCAGCCAGGCTTTCTGTCAGATGCAGAAAAAGTTCGCCCTGGACCGCAGCGGGCAGCGTCTGGCGTTGGTCATCCACCGTCACTTCAAAACCGCTGTTGGCAAGAGAGTCGCTCAATTCGGCGTTAAATCGCCCGTCGACAAACACTAAGCGCCAGGCATCAACGGGTAAAGCTAACGCGTCAAGCTGAATTTTGGTCAGCGCTTTCGGCGCAGGCATCGCAAACTGGTGCTGCAACAGCCCTTCCAGCGGCGTGTATTTCCAGTTTTCATGCTTGCGTGTCGGCAGACCCAGACGCAGCATCTGCTGCATATGCTCCTGCGCCTCTTTTGTGCGTCGTCTGCCCTGCGCCTCAAAGAGGTGATGCCACTGCTGCAGGGCGTTGCCGTTACTGCTGTTCGCTAAGCCAGCCATAGCCCTGCTCCTCCAGTTGTTTCACCAGGCTAAAATCGCCCGATTTCACGATGCGTCCCTGATATAACACGTGGACAAAATCAGGCTTGATGTAGTCAAGAATACGCTGGTAGTGCGTCACGATAATAAACGAACGGCTACCGTCACGCAGGGCGTTAACCCCTTCGGCAACGATTTTCAGGGCATCGATGTCCAGACCGGAGTCCGTTTCATCAAGAATGCACAGCTCCGGCTCCAGCACCGCCATTTGCAGAATATCATTACGCTTTTTCTCACCGCCGGAGAAACCGACGTTTACCGAGCGGGTCAGCAAATCTTCGGGCATTTTCAGCAGCTTGATTTTCTCTTCCATCAAATCCTGAAAATCAAACCGGTCAAGCTCTTCCAGCCCGCGATATTCGCGCGTCGCGTTGAGGGCGGTTTGCAGGAAAAACTGATTACTGACGCCGGGGATCTCCACCGGATACTGAAAAGCCATAAAGATGCCTTCGCCTGCGCGCTCTTCCGGCGATAATTCCAGCAGGTCTTTGCCTTTAAAATGAACCTCTCCGCCGGTGACCTCGTAATCGTCACGCCCGGCAAGCGTGGCGGAAAGCGTACTTTTCCCGGAGCCGTTCGGCCCCATAATGGCATGCACTTCCCCAGGCTTTACTTCCAGGCTCAAGCCACGCAGAATTTCTTTATCTTCAACGCTTACCTGTAAATCTTTAATGCTTAACATAGTTTTCCCTTAATGCTTAACCGACACTGTGTTCGAGGCTTATCGCTAATAATTTTTGTGCTTCCACCGCGAATTCGAGTGGCAGTTCAGAGAACACATCTTTACAGAATCCATTGACGATCATCGATATGGCATCGTCCTGGGCAATTCCGCGTTGCAGGCAGTAGAACAACTGATCTTCACCAATACGCGAAGTAGTCGCTTCGTGCTCCAGCTGGGCGGTGTTGTTGCGGCATTCCACGTAGGGGAAGGTATGAGCGCCGCTGTCCGGCCCGATAAGCATTGAGTCGCACTGGGTGAAGTTACGGGCGTTGATTGCGGTTGGCATGATTTTCACCAGACCGCGATAGCTGTTCTGGCTGTGCCCGGCGGAGATGCCCTTCGAGATAATCGTCGATTTGGTGTTTTTACCAATATGGATCATTTTGGTGCCCGTATCGGCCTGCTGGTTCCCGGCCGTCAACGCCACGGAGAAGAATTCGCCGATGGAATTGTCGCCGCGCAGAATAACGCTTGGGTATTTCCAGGTAATGGCGGAACCTGTTTCTGACTGGGTCCAGGACATCTTGCTGTTTGCCCCTTCGCACAGGGCACGCTTGGTCACAAAGTTCAGGATGCCGCCGGTGTTCCCGTCGCCCGGGAACCAGTTCTGCACCGTGGAGTACTTCACTTCCGCATCTTTATGGATGATGACTTCCACTACCGCCGCGTGAAGCTGATAGCTGTCACGAACCGGGGCCGAACACCCTTCAATGTAGCTCACGTAGCTGCCTTCATCTGCCACGAGGATGGTCCGCTCGAACTGACCGGTTTTTTCGGCATTGATACGAAAATAGGTAGAAAGCTCCATCGGACAGCGAACGCCTTTCGGCACGTAGATAAACGTGCCGTCGGAAGCCACGGCGGCATTCAGCGCGGCAAAAAAGTTATCGTTACTCGGTACTACCGTGCCGAGATACTTTTTCACCAGCTCAGGATATTCGTGAATAGCCTCGCCGAAGGAGCAGAAGATAATGCCCTGTTCTGAAAGCTTTTCACGGTAGGTCGTGGCCACGGAAACCGAGTCAAAAATTGCATCCACGGCCACTTCTGAGCCTTCACGTACCGGTACGCCAAGCTGTTTAAACGCCTCTTCCACTTCGCCCGTCAGATAAGCGTTGCTGCCGGGCTGCTGCACGGCACCCGGCTGGGATGCGCAGTTGTCGTCACAGCTACCGCAGGACGGCGCGGAGTAATAGCTGTAATCCTGATAGTTGAGCTTTTCATAGTTGGCCTTCAGCCAGTGCGGCTCTTCCATCTCAAGCCAGGCGCGGTAAGCGCTCAGGCGAAATTCAAGCATCCACTCTGGCTCATTGCGCCGCGCAGAAATCGCCCGCACCACCTCTTCGTTAATGCCGTGCGCCATTTCGTCGGTTTTGAGCTGAGTGAAGAAGCCTTCTTTATAGTGATGGCCGCCAGCCCAGGTTTGTACGTCGTCGGTTGTTTCAGTATTACGTGACATAATCCCGCCTACACCCCAAAGCTTTCGCCACAGCCACATTCGTTCTGTGCTTTCGGGTTGTTGAATTTGAAAATTTCGTTTAGGCCTTCGCGCACATAGTCGACCTCGGTACCATCAATAAACGGCATGGCCGACAGCGGAACCCATAGCTTTGCGCCCGCCGTTTCAAAAAGAAGGTCGTCTTTATGAGGCTCTTTTACGGTATCGAGCACGTAACCAAAGCCTGCACATCCGGTTTGCTTTATGCCAAGGCGCACGCCGAGCAGTCCCGGCTGCTGGCTTACCAGCTTGCGTATATGCGTGGCCGCGTCAGGGGTTAGCGTCAATCCCTGCCAGGCGAATTCATTAGGATCGAAGCTACCTGTTTGCACATCCATAGTTCACCTCTTCTGTTTTGCCGCCCAAAGGCCGATACCCTATGTTAATGATAACAATTATCAATACAACATCCTGATAACAGGGGTATTCAAGAAATGCTGCTTTTTTGGACGTCTTTATTAAGGATAGACCCTGCTGAAACTCTTGCTGATGGCGAAAAATTCTATTTAAGCTGCTGAAATAAAGAGGAATTATTTTCAGAAAGTCGGAATGAACGGTAGAAAGAAAAAGATGTATAGGGAATATCTATTTAAGTGAGAGGCAGAAGGCTACAGAGGCAAGAAAACCGATGCGAAACGGTAACGCCCTGTTTCCAGGCCGGTACGCGGCGGCAACCTGACAACTTTTTATCCGCGCTTAATGCAGATATTAAACCTATCAACGCTATACATTTTTCACCTCCGGCAAACGCCAGCGCAATACACCATATAAATTATTATGCGCAGTCATATATGTCTCCTTAATGCTTATTTAAAGCCTTTTCCCCAGAAATTACCGCTGACAGGCTTATGCATTTGCTGTAAAAACCGATAGTTATATATGGAATGTAAATTCAGGATATTTCTATAATAAACATAAGCGGGGAATTCGATGTTAAGCCTTAGTCTGGAAAAAAAGATCAAAAGCGGTTTATTAGGCCTCATAGTGGTCATTATTTTGGCACAGGCCTACAGCTTCTTTTCTGCACAAAAATCATATGTTAATTTTAACGGCGCCGCTGCGCTATCCGCCAATGTCACTACACTAGACCGTAGCAATTACAACCTTGCTATGATGCGTTATTACCTCAATTCACTATTAGTCAGCCATATGTCTGGCGAGCCCTGGGATGAAAGCCGTGCTGCCCGTATTAACAACGGCCTGGCGGGGATTAAAAGCAACGTTACTACCTGGCTCAATGAACCAAGGGTCAACAAAATAGGCGAGGTAATGGCAGACGATATCAGCACGCGCTTTTATGCTTTAACAGATTATATTGAAAACTCCGTCAATGAATTACGCAACGGCACCTACCGGTGGATCGATAAAACAGAAGACTATGATGCGCTGGCGCAATCGATCTCTCTTTATATTCAGGAGGCAAAAAAGCTTGAAACCTGGTATATCGGCGAAGCTAAACTTGATCGTGATACTTTATTTATTGTTTCCACCGTGCTGTGCATATTATTTCTAGGATTGTATGTATTGACCTCTTCCTGGTTTAAAAGAAATATTCTCAAACGCATCAATACGCTGTCAGCGCTGTTTGAAGAGATTAGCCGTGGCAATCTGGCCTTTACGATGAATGTCGATGCGAAAGACGAGCTGGGCCAGCTTTTTTCCGGCTTAGGGTCAATGAAGGATGAACTGGTATCGGTAATTTCTTCAGTACAGGAAACCTCATCAAAAATTAGCCAGTCCTCTGCAAAAATTTCCGTCGGCAACCAGGACCTGTCCGCGCGCACTGAGCAACAGGCAAGCGCGTTACAGCAAACCGCTGCCAGTATGGAAGAGATTAAAACCACCGTTAAAAACAATGCTGATAACGCCCGTCTGGCAAGCCAGCTCGCGCTGGACGCTAATGAAGTCGCAAATAACGGTGCTGTCGTCATGAACAACGTTATTGCGACAATGCAAAAAATTGAACAAAGCGCCACCTTGATTGCTGATATTAATAATGTGATCACCGGCATTGCCAACCAAACGAATATTCTGGCCCTTAACGCAGCGGTTGAAGCTGCACGAGCGGGTGAGCAAGGGCGTGGTTTCGCGGTGGTTGCCAGCGAAGTGAGAAATCTGGCCAAAAGCAGCGCCGATGCGGCGAAAGAAATCAGCGATCTGATTTGCGAGTCGGTCTCTAATGCAAGCCAGGGCACGCTGCAGGTTCAGGACGCAGGGAAAAGAATGCAGGATATTGTTAATTCGATTACCCAGGTGAGCAATATTATGAGTGAAATCACCGTCGCTTCTGACGAACAAAGCGCTGGCATCAATCAGATTGCGACAGCGGTGAATGAGATGGATATCGTGACCCAGCAGAATGCTGCTCTGGTGGTAGAATCGGCTACTATAACAGGCCATATGGATCGTTTAGCCCATAAGCTTTCCGGTACCGTGGCCGTCTTTAAGACCGAGGGTGCCGAAATATCGCCTGCGTATTAAACCTGTGTAGACAGAAAAGCCCCGTTGCTCAAGGCACGGGGCTTTTGCGTTAATAGCGTAAATAATTAAACCGATCTGCCAACGCTCGCTATAACCACCCTCTTCTGGTAAAGGTGGCTTTTGTCGCCTCGTTTAAATCATAGTTGCCAAGCTCAGCAGGCTTAACCCAGGCTATTTCCTGAAACTCTTCATTAAACGTCACCTGCCGGTTGGCGCTGACGCAGTTGAACAACAGATAAATCATATAGATTTCTTCTTTCGTTCCGTCCGCATAGGTTTTGATACGCACATCATCTGAAAACGTCCAGGGCGTTATGCTGGTTATCTGCAAAGCATCGCCCAGTTCCTCGCGGATCTCCCGTAATAACGCCTCGTTGAGATGTTCGCCAGCTTCCATACCTCCGCCGGAAAGCGCCCACTGTCCCGGAAAAACGCCGCGATCGCTCGCCATTTTACAAAGTAAAACTTCGCCATCGTTTTCAATAATGGGACAAACGATAATTCTCTGGCGCATATGACCTCCTGTTGTCTTTTTAACGCTATCGACCTTAGCAGAAATGCCGGAGAGATACCTTAGCCTGCGACGAAGAGAAAAACGTTGCGAAGCCTTATTCACACTGCACCAATGGAAGCCTACATGATGAATATGAATTCTCCTGCCCAGTAGTTATTAACGCCAAAAATCTCGATGTTATCGACCTGGCCGAACGCGGTGAATGACCTGCCGACGTTTTTCCTGATAAGCCATTGCCCGCTGCACGCATTGAGTGATTATCAATAATTCACTTATTAGCGTTCCCCGCTTCGCAGGCGTTTGCAAATTCAGAAGATTTATATGGTTGCAGCCAGGTACTGACGCGCTTGCCGACCTGAATCATGCAAAGGGCGGATAAGCGCAAAATTTATTCGCCCTGTAGTTTACGAAACCGTAATTTAAACCACCGCCGTCGTCAGCCGGGAAGTACAACAAAGCCTTCCCTGCTCATCGCTGATTTCAATCTGCCAGACCTGATGGCGACGTCCAACGTGGACCGCCTTGCACACGCCACGCACGATGCCCTCACGCGCGGAGCGCAGATGGTTAGCATTCACCTCCAGGCCAACGATTTTTTGCTCGCCCTCGGTGCACAAATAGCCCGCCACCGACCCGAGCGTTTCCGCCAGCACGACAGATGCGCCGCCGTGCAGCAGGCCGAACGGTTGACGGGTGCGATTATCAACCGGCATGGTGGCTTCCAGTTCGCTATCGCTAATGCGGGTAAACACGATGCCAACATGTGCGACCATATTACCGGCGCTCAGCGCATTGAGCGCCTCCAGGGTGGTTTCTCGTCGCCAGATCATCCCAGAATCTCCAGCAGGGCCTGCAACGGATGACGCACGCCGTTGCCCTCCACGCGTTTAACCTGGCTGCGGCAGGAATAGCCCGTTGCCAGGCAGCGTTGACGCGGCAGGCGCTGCATCGCCTGATGCCATGAAAGCTCGTAAATACCAAGCGAGTTGGCGTGATTTTTCACCTCATGCCCGTAGGTTCCGGCCATGCCGCAGCAACCGACGCTGACGTTTTCCAGTTTCGCCCCAAAGCGCGCAAAAATCGCAGCCCACAGGCCTGGCGCGGTTGGCAGCGCCGTTACCTCGGTACAATGGCCGAATAAATACCAGGATTCGCCTCCGACGGGCGTGATTTCACGATCTGCCAGCACGCCTTGCAGCCATTCATGCACTAGCTGCACGTGGAAATCCCCGCGATCTTCGCCCAGCGTTTGCTTGTACTCATCGCGATAGCAAAGCACCAGCGCCGGGTCGACACCCACCATTGGCATGCCTAATGCCGCAATGCGATTCAGGAACTCTGAGGTTTTACGCGCCGTGCGGGCGAATTTCAGCAGAAAACCTTTAATATGCTGCGCCTTACCGTTTGGTGAAAACGGCAGCACTACAGGTTCGAAGCCTAGTTTTTCCACCAGGCGCACGAAATCTGCAACAACCTGGGCATCGTAATAACTGGTAAACGGGTCCTGCACCACCAGTACGGTTTTAGCGCGCTGCTCTGCGCTGTATTTCTCAAGCTGCTCAAGCGTGGTATTCGCTGAATGATGCCCCACCAGCCGCTGCTGCAGCGTCGGCGTGGAAAGCGCAGGCAGGTCAACCATACCGATGTGTTTTTGCGACAGATTGCGCACCCACGGCTGGCTCATAAAGAAGTTGAAGGTTTTCGGCGCGCGCGCCATTAGCGGTGCATAGCTTTCAACCGTTGCCACCAGATGATCGCGCACCGGGCGCAGATAGCGGGTGTGATAAAGCTGCAGGAAACGAGAGCGGAATTCCGGCACGTCGATTTTAATCGGACACTGCGTGGAACACGCTTTACAGGCCAGACAGCCGGACATCGCCTCTTTTACTTCGTGTGAAAAATCGTATTCGCCTTTGCGCGCATGCCAGGTATTACGGCTCCGCTCGATAAGCCCCCGCAGGCTGGCACGTTGTTCCGGTAACTGCTTCTCAAGCGCTTCCGGATCAACGCCGCGATCGGCCAGCAGACGCAGCCATTCACGAGTTAGCGTGGCACGTCCTTTCGGGGAATGGATACGGTTGCTGGTAATCTTCATCGACGGACACATCGGGCTCTTCACGTCGAAGTTAAAACAAAGGCCGTTGCCGTTACACTCCATCGCACCGCGCCAGGAAGTCCGTACAGCGATGGGGATTTGCCTGTCGAAAGTGCCGCGCTTCACCGCATCTACCTGCATCATCGGATCGTCCACGCCGAGCGGCGGGCAAATTTTGCCCGGATTCAGGCGGTTGTCCGGATCGAACGCGGCTTTAATGCGCCGCAGCTCCTCGAAAAGCGTTTCCCCGAAGAATGCCGGACTGTATTGCGCGCGGAAACCTTTGCCGTGTTCGCCCCACAGCAGGCCGCCGTATTTTGCGGTCAGCGCCACCACATCGTCTGAGATACGCTTCATCAGCATTTCCTGATGCGGGTCGCACATATCCAGCGCCGGGCGCACGTGGAGCACGCCCGCATCCACATGGCCGAACATGCCATAGCTCAGATTGTGGCTGTCGAGCAGCGCGCGGAATTCAACGATATAGTCAGCCAGATGCTGCGGTGGAACGCAGGTATCCTCAGCAAACGGAATAGGCTTCGCCTGCCCTTTAGCGTTACCCAGCAGGCCTACCGCTTTTTTACGCATGCCGTAGATAAGCTCGATACCGGCAAGATCGCTACAAATCTGCCAGCCGATAACCCCGCCCTCGCCTTGCGCTATCAGCGTATCAAGGCGTTCACACAAAGCGGTCACCTGGCTTTCAATCAGCTCCGCATCATCACCGGCAAATTCAACGATATTCAGGCCGAGCATCTCTTTATCCGGCACGTCGGTAATCAGTTCGCTCACCGAATGCCAGACAATATCCTCCCGCGCCAGGTTCAGTACTTTGGAATCTACCGTCTCGACGGAAAGCGCGCGGGCTTCCACCATAAACGGCGCGCTGCGCAGCGCGGAATCGAAGGAGTCGTACTTCACATTCACCAGCCTGCGCACCTTCGGCAGGCGCGTGATGTCCAGCTTCGCTTCGGTGATAAACGCCAGCGTGCCTTCCGAGCCTGTCAGAATGCGGGTGAGATCAAACTGCGAAAGATCGTCGTTAAAAACGTGCCGCAGATCGTAGCCGGTAAGGAAACGGTTGAGTTTTGGGAACCTGTCGGTAATTAACTGGCGCTGTTCGCGGCAACGGTCATAAACCGTACGGTAAATTTTTCCGATGGTGCTTCCATCGCGGCCCATATCTTCAGCAAGGGCTGCGGACATAGGATGCGTGTCGAGGATATCGCCGCCCAGCAGCACGGCACGTACGCCCATCACATGATCGGAAGTTTTGCCGTACACCAGCGAACCCTGCCCGGAGGCGTCGGTATTTATCATCCCGCCAAGCGTTGCGCGGTTACTGGTGGAAAGTTCCGGGGCAAAGAAATAGCCGTAAGGTTTCAGATACTGATTAAGCTGGTCTTTAATTACCCCGGCTTCCACGCGCACCCAACCCTGCTCGGGATCGATCTCAATAATGCGGTTCATGTAGCGGGACATGTCAACGACAATCCCTTTGTTCAGCGCCTGGCCGTTGGTGCCGGTGCCGCCGCCGCGGGGGGTAAAGACCAGAGACCTGAAACGTTCTTCGCACGCCAGACGGGCAAGCAAAGCCACATCTGCCGTAGAACGGGGAAACAATACGGCGTCCGGCAACAGCTGATAAATACTGTTATCGGTGGCCATGGTTAACCGGTCAGCGTAGCTGGTTGCGGTGTCGCCGGTAAAACCCTGCTGCTCCAGTGCCTGCAAAAAATTGAGCACCAGCTGAACCAGCCCTGGCGCCTGAGAAATTTGTGGGATCATTGACTGTCGACCCTGCCTGACGTTATTTAAGTTGTGAGTTATCGTTTGCGTGTACTGCCTTTTGTTTTTAACACATTTTTTTCAGACAAGCGCGCCTGTTTTGCGGCTGTCAAAAAGCGGTCAAATACATCATCATTGTGTTATTCGTTCGCGGTTTTAACGCAGGCAATTTGCTCGTTATCTTTTATTAGGGTGATTTTTCCTATGGTCAAAGTCAGTTCGCCGAAGGATCTGCTACAAATCCTGCTTTCGGTGCTGTTTATCTCGGTGATGATTATCGCCTGTTTGTGGATCGTGCGGCCCTTTGTTCTCGGCTTTGCCTGGGCGGGTACCGTTGTGCTTTCTACCTGGCCTGTAATGCTCAGATTCCAGCGTTTACTGTGGGGGAAACGATTGCTGGCCGTTCTGGTCATGACCTTTTTACTGCTGATGCTGTTTGTTATTCCCGTGGCGCTGCTGGTCAACAGCCTGGTCGATAACAGCGGCCCGGTCATTGCCTGGGCGACAAAAGGCGATCTGGCGTTGCCGACGTTCGAATGGCTGTATTCTATCCCCCTGGTCGGTGACAACCTTTATTCCGGCTGGAACACGCTGGTTGAAAGCGGTGGCAGCGCGATTATGGCGAAAATTCGCCCTTATATCGGCACCACCACGACCTGGTTCCTTGGGCAGGCTGTGCATATCGGCCGTTTCCTGATGCACTGCGGTCTGATGCTGCTGTTCAGCGTGCTGCTGTATGCGAAAGGTGAAACGCTGGGTAACGGTATACGTCATTTTGCATTCCGGCTGGCGGGCAACCGCGGCGATGCGGCTGTTCTGCTGGCAGCCCAGGCGATTCGCGCCGTTGCGCTGGGCGTGGTGGTAACCGCGCTGGTGCAGTCCGTACTCGGTGGTTTTGGCCTGGCGGTTGCCGGTATTCCGAATGCGACATTACTTACCGTACTCATGATGCTGTGCTGTCTGGTGCAGATTGGCCCGCTGCTGGTGCTTATTCCATCGATTATCTGGCTTTACTGGAGCGGCGATAGCACTTGGGGCACCGTGCTGCTGGTCTGGAGCTGCGTCGTTGGCACCATGGATAACTTTATCCGCCCTGTGCTTATCCGTATGGGCGCAGATTTGCCAATGATCCTTATTCTCTCCGGCGTTATCGGAGGCTTAATCGCCTTTGGCATGATTGGACTGTTTATCGGCCCGGTGGTGCTGGCGGTATCTTATCGATTGATCTCAGTCTGGATGCATGAAGCGCCGCCGCCGCAGTACGCCGCTGATGAAGTCGTTGAGCTGCTTGAGGAACACGAAGAAGAACAAGCGACGAAGTAAACCTGCGCTCCCTCGCGCTGCGAGGGAGCCGTTGCCAAAACATTGATTAGCGAATCTAATCAGTCCCCGGCTTTTTATCCCTTTTTCCCGCCTCTGATTTCTTAGAAACCCGACAATGTGACGTTAAACGTTAACCTGGCGTTAACTATTGAGACGAATCTGAGAGACTCCCCCGGCCGGGATGCCTACTATTATCACACGGTTATGAATCAACACATTGATTTATAAGCATGGAAATCCCCTGAGTGAAACAACGAATTGCTGTGTGTAGTCTTTGCCCATCTCAACGATGGGCTTTTTTTTGTCTGTTTTTCTCTACAGGCTGTCTTCAGGGCAAAAAAAAGCCCCTCAACGAGGGGCCCAGACTGATGACAAACTCTCAACCAACACAGGTTGAACCTATACCGCCGAATAAAAAATAAGGAAAATCAACGGATTGAGTTTCGGCTGATAACCACAAAGAAGGAAAAACCACGCTTTATCCTTCTTTGTCAGCAATCTAAGCCCCTCAACGAGGGGCCTGATAGCAATTTTTTCAGCGTTAGCTATTACGCCCGCCGGAACGGCGGCCACCGCCGGTAACCTGCGTGTGACGCTTAACGGCGCGACGAATCTGGTTCGCCTTCATACGACGACGATCTTTCTCTACCGCCACTTTACTCGCCGTTTCGGCTGGCAGCTCTACCAGCGTACGCAGGTAGTTGGTTTGCGCCAGATCCAGTTCGGTATAACCGCCACGCGGCAAACCTTTTGGCAGCGGAATATCGCCGTAGCGTACGCGTATCAGACGGCTAACCTGCACGCCAACCGCTTCCCAGAGGCGACGAACTTCACGGTTACGGCCTTCGGTCAGCGTCACGTTGTACCACTGGTTGATGCCTTCGCCACCGGTGAATTTGATGGTTTTAAACGCAGCCGGACCATCTTCAAGCTGCACGCCACGCGCCAGCTGCTTCACTTTATCGTCATCAATCTCACCGAACACGCGCACGGCATATTCGCGTTCCACTTCACGGCTTGGGTGCATCAGTCGGTTAGCCAGCTCGCCGTCGGTAGTAAACAGCAGCAGACCACATGTGTTCACATCCAGACGCCCTACGGCAATCCAGCGCGCGCCACGCAGCTTCGGCAGGCGGTCAAACACCGTTGGACGGCCTTCCGGGTCGTTGCGGGTACAGAGCTCGCCTTCCGGCTTGTAGTAAGCCAGCACGCGACAAATCTGTTCTACGGATTCTTTAATAGAGATCAGGTGACCATCGATACGGATCTTCAGGGCCTGGTTCACTTCAACACGGTCGCCCAGCGTGGCAATTTTGCCATCGACGCTGACGCGGCCTGCGGAAATAATGGTTTCGATTTCACGGCGTGAACCGTGGCCGGCGCGAGCCAGCACTTTTTGTAACTTTTCGCTCTTATCGCTCATTGAGCTTCCTCGGGTGTCGCCTTCCCAGGCGTCGACTTGATACTAACAAATCTTTATAAATCAATGCGTTAGCATGTTTTGATGAAAGCCATTATACGCGATGTTCACCACGTTGTAACCTACTTTGTTGTACACCATGTTCATCACCTTAAACGTAGGTGCTGATTATGTTTTGAGCAAAGAAAAAGGAGCCGAAGCTCCTTTGAGATATCACCCGCCTGTGCTGCTTTGACCGCTCAATGTTGAAAGCGTCAAACTCTGCATAAAGCTGGCTTGTGAGGATTTCGCCTGGAAATCGACATAATCCGCAAGTCTGCTCGAATCGCTGGCGATAGTGAGCGGAACAGATGCCTCAAGATTCAGATTGAATGTAGGATTCAGATTGTAAGCTGGCGCATTGCCGCTGCTGAGTGACATTGCACTTTCACGCAGAGATTGCCCTGATAGGTCGTATTGATTAGCCGCTGTTCCAACATTACCACCACCAACGCCCAACCAATCCATGATAGCTGGCCCCACACTCTGTGGGTTCCAGCCCGTTTTTTCCTGCACCCACGAGGCCGCACCGTCAGCACTGCCGGTTACGCCATCGTATACCGCCTGAGCTGCTGGCTTATCAGACTGAGTAAACCACTGAGGGAAGCGAGAGCGAAGCCCCACATTGATATCACTCACAACGCCGGAAATCTCATCCACAAACCCGGTGATTTCTTTCGAGAGATTGCCTAAGCCCTTTCCCAGGCTTCCAGCCGCTTCCGAGATAACTTTGGTGTTGTTCACCAGATCGTCGCCCCCATCGGCGAATCCCTTCATCCAGCCTGTAAACAACTGATTGTCTACTCCATTCATCAGATTACCCATTGCAACGGACAGATCGCCGTAAGCGTAAGTTTGCTTGATCTGCTCGTCGTTCAGCGTCTGACCACTATCAACCAGTTTCTTCAGCGTAGACATAAACTGCTCGCCGTTATTCTTGAACAGGTCGAGGTAATGAGCGCCATCGTCGAAAATGTTTTTCAGAAGGTGGGCCAGTTCACCGTCAGAGTATCCGCGTCGTTGTCCTTCGTTAACAGTTGCTTGAATCGCCACGGATAATCTAGACACTTCTGAGCCGTTGATAATATTGATTTTCATATTCCGTCGGTGGCATTTGATCACTCGAACCGTGCCGACGCTTGCTGTTATAAAACATTTCGATGTAATCAAAAATATCACTACGGGCTTCTTCCCGTGTTCCGTAGATCTTTTTCTTTATCCGTTCACGCTTCAGTAGCTGGAAAAAACTTTCTGCAACTGCGTTGTCATGGCAGTTACCACGACGGCTCATACTGCCCTCCAGTCCATGTGATTTCAGGAACGACTGCCACTCGTGGCTTGTGTACTGACTGCCCTGGACGCCCTTCTAAGTGTCAAGTCGTTATTTGAGTGCTGTTAATCTGCCGATTTTGATTGCGAAGCAGTGTGAAGACCTCGCGTGCGATATAACGCTTCAGGCAGCGCAGCGCTTCCATTTTTGAGTGACCCTCCGCGACTCTTTTCGCGACATACTCCTGTGTTTTCGTGTCCGTACGTACCCAACGTTCATCCGGTGCATCTGGATTGAACTGTCGCTGGAGCCTGTCGGGTGTAACTATACTGGCTTCTCCTTTGCGTGCCCGTGGGCTTCGGTACCCGACCTGAGCCTTTATTCCGGCACGCTTCATCAGCCGCCAGACCCGATTAATCCCGCATTGTTGCCCGCTATCTCGCAGGYCGAGATGGATCTTGCGATAGCCATAAACGCAACCGGACTCCAGCCAGAACTGTTTGATTTGTCCTGTTAGCCTCAAATCCGCCTGATGCCGTGGTGAATACGGCTGCTGAAGCCAGGCGTAAAACCCACCCGGATGAACATCCAGCACCCGACAGAGCAGACGAACAGGCCAGCAACAGATRTTGTCACGGATAAAGGCGTACCTCAGTCGGACAGCTTTGCGAAGTACGCCGCGGCTTTTTTTAATATATCCCGTTCGTCAGTAACCCGCTTCAGTTCCTTCTGGAGTCGGCGGATCTCAGCCTGAGCATCTGACTGTTCTTTGTGGATGGAAGAGTCCGGCCCGTACYTCTTTATCCAGGCGTAAAGACTGTGGGTAGTGATATCGAGACGTGTTGCAACGCTGGAAACAGAATGGCCACGCTCAATAACCTGTTTGACTGCTTCAATTTTAAACTCTTCAGGATAACGCTTACTGCTCATGTCCACCTCTTTTTAAGCCATTTTAAATGACTCAGAGGTGTCTGTTAAACCCGTGGCGATTCAGACAGATAACTATGACCAACCCACAGGAGGAACAGACGGAGAACGGGAAAACGCTGTGTGTGTACGAAAACAGCCAGTATGTTTTCACCTACGTAACTAAGGGGAAATGTCCGTATGCGAAAACCTTCAACACTGAGGATTCAGAAGAGTGAAGGAGAGCCGATCACAAGTTCTTGCGCAAACGTACTATTTTTTCTTGCAACTTTCACTGCCATAGAGCGTAACAAACATAGGCTCCCCTTCCTTGTTCTCCACGGAAACAAGAACAACAGCGTTCTTACTCATAATCAGTGGTCTTATTGATGGGTTATTGCAAACCAATATCCCTTTAATGCCGTGATCATCAAACGCAACATCATTGATGAATTTTTCATCAGTAGAATCCACTCTCACTGTGTAATTCAATGTATCAATACGCTGTGCCGGAAGTTTCACATTTTTCTTATTCAATTCCAATCCAGGAACATAACCATTAAGAGTTGAAATTTTCACACTGGTTATTGTGAAGAATTCCTTCAAGAAGTCAGGTGGGATAACAACCTTCGTTTTTTTAGTACCTCCAACCTCATCAGCAAATGCCAAAGAACTTATAAAAAAACAAGTAGAGCTAATTTTTTCATCACATTTTCTCTTTTATTGCCAGCCATGACAGGAAGCCAGCTTCATTTGCTTATGATGTGGCTCAGGGCTTTGAAATAATCGAGGGGGCGCAATGCCCCCTTTCTTTAGGGTTACTTAACTCAAACTTTAACCGCACTTACATAAAGGCTTTATTTCATCTACTCGTTTACTCGCCATTGTCGATTAAGTACACTGCAAAGCTAAACAACCAGATGATTGATAAGGAAATCACGAATGAAAAAACTGCTAACTTTCTTTATTTGGGTTGGGATCGTGTTGTCAGCGCTCTTTGCGGTAACGTCAGCCATTTCAAACATAGTGTTGATGTTCAGTGCGTTTCCTGAGTCCAGCGGCGACAAGTACGCTTACATTTTCATTTTGGGGCGTTGGACATTCACCGCTGTAATGGTGCTAATCTTCTGGCTTCTGTATCGACTGCCAAAAAGATAATGGCTTACAAACCCTTGAAAAAATACCCTGCGGCCTGATTGAAAAGCGCGGGATTCTCCCTTGCGAGTTTGGTTGCTTTCTCAAATGGCTTAACCCTATCCCGGATGACGAAATAGAGCAGATCTAAATCCCCAAGATCTTTTAACTTCCTGTATACACCGTAGTTGGACGTTTTCAGAAATCTGGAAGCATGAATGGCCCTGGAAGCGCCGCCACCAATCATTAACAACGTACTGATAGACATGCTAAAGGCGATTGATGCGGTGATCCGTGAAGAAATCAGTTTGCCTATTTTTAACCCGGTTAGCTCGCCGAAGGTATAACTACCCAGCGTTGAAGCTATCGTGTCTTCTGCCACCTTCTTTGCGATATCGGTCATGTTGACGTGTTTCATGAAATCATCAATGAACACATTCGCCGCTCTTGCAACCAAGTTGATGTGCTTCTTTGATGTTGCACGCTTGACCAACTCCGCAAGCCTCATGTTGTCATCCATGTTTTGCCGTCTGTCTTCGGTATGGATGAAGTCATAACCGAGGAAATACAGATTAACTGGGAAGTTAACAAAACCCTTTACGTATGCAACCAACATCCCTTCATCTTCCAGATTTAGAGCAGACAGCATTTCTCTTGCCAAATCCTTTGCGCTTTCCATCCTTCAAAGTCCTTATAGTTTTTGTGTGAAATACAATCATAACGACTACTTTACACACAGTCTACGATCTAACCCCATGATTTCACACAATAGAAGCCATAAAGTCCCGTTAGTGGGCTGATTTACCAATCAATGCAATCAACCACCGTAAGCTGAAGTGGTCAACAAAAACTGGCCACCGCATTAGAGTTTTTCCAGTATCGGTTTTCCGATTCGTTTGGGGGTAGCCCACCGTTATAGTCATGCGGCCTTAGCGCGCTGTAATACCCGACGATAACCCACAGGAGGAACAGACGGAGAACGGGAAAACGCTGTGTGTGTACGAAAACAGCCAGTATGTTTTCACCTACGTTACGAGCGCCCAGAGTTGTCCTTATGCAAAGACTTTCGACACTGAGGATTCAGAAGAGTGAAAAAGGAGGAGGAGCCGATTCTGGTAATGAAATTCGGCATCATCTTTTACATTGAAATGCCGATGACAAAGCATCAGATACAACTACGCTTGCCGACAATGCTCTCTTTTCAGGATGTGCAACTAAGTAAAGTCTAACGGTGTCAATAAACTGACCATTAGTTGCATTACTGGCGTTCGGTATACATAACTCACCAGAATCAATCATTCGATCTGCAACTCCTAATGTAAACCCTAAAAATGCCCCTGACTTAGCAGCATCCATGCCATCGCGGCTTCCAACACCACTTGAAATACGTTTATCTGCTTGATACCAATCATAAAGCTCATTGCCATCAGTTGCTAAACAGATAGAAGGCAGTAATAAAAATAAGGTGATAAAAGATCTTTTAAAATTAGGTGAACAGGTACAGCCATTTCTTTAGCTCCTTGCAATTAGTCGTATAACCATTTCCCGGCTTTTGCTGACTCGATCAGCATACCGATAGTGAAATCTGGAACGGGGATGGGGGGGAATTTCTTGAATGGATTCCATGAAAAAGGCTCGTCAGGGTAGTATGTTTCAATCTTAAAATGGCCTCGTTCAACCCGGAATGCCTTGAAGAATTCATCCATCAAATCTTCGGCTTCGCCAACATCTAACTGCATATCAGTATCAAAGTCAGTTTCCAGTGTTAGCAGCTTTTGCTTTTTGTCGTTATTAAACAAATAAACGCCGTTGTAGCGCCTTACCAATGCAAAAATACGTTGCTCAATGTCATCTACCATAACTTATCGTTACCCCGTGCTATGCGGTTATAGTCACGTATAGCGCAGTAGGTAATCTGTGACACATCAGCCAATAAAATAACTTCACCGACAAGGGGAATAGTTCGCCCTACAAAGGTACTCACTTTCGCAACCATTCGCCGCTCTGCCGTCCAGGGCGTATAACCACCAACCCAAGTTGGTAACTTTATCCCGTAAAGAAATTTTGCGGTCTTGAAAAACTTCCGCATTGTCTTTGATACTCGTGAAGTACCTGCTTTTGCGCCTTTGGGTTTCGTTCGGGTTTTCTGGTTATTGACACCACTGTAAAGGGCGACCACAGCCACAACATCATCAATCCCAAAATGATCCGCTGTTGTTTCGCAGAAAATCATGAAAAAGAGTTCAGAGGCGGTAAGATTCGATTTTCCCGCATAGAAGTACGTTCCGTTTAGCTCTTCTACTGTATCCATCAGTAACCCTATAATCTCTAATGATTTGCTCGCTTATCGTACACCTACGCAACCAGACAGGGGAAAGATTCTTTCCGGGAAAAGTCTGTTTTTAGACAATAGAAGCCATAAAGCCCCGGTAGTGGTAAGGAGACAAGCGGAGCGTAGCGACTTCATCAGGGTATGTCGAACAGTGACTAAAACGAGGTGTGCATAAAAGCAGTGATACTAAGTGCTGCTAAAGCTGTCACACAATATGATGACAGCTATGAGCAGTAACGATTCAACAGATTGATTTAAAAGGTGTTTTATTTTACTTGTGCGTCTTCCCAGGCGTTGAATTGGAGTAACGGGGGTTGCACCCTATTTTAGGCCGCACAGTATAGCCACAGCCAGATTTATAAGAAAGGTTTAACGTCGCCCACGCCTTCACGGACCACAACCGGTGCGTCATCCGTTAAATCAATAACCGTCGTAGGTTGTTGACCCAGATAACCACCGTGAATGACGAGATCGACTACCTTTTCCAGGCGTTCTTTGATCTCTTCCGGGTCTGACTCGGTAAACTCGCTGCCGGGCATCATCAACGACGTAGAGAGCATCGGCTGATCGAGCACTTCGAGTAACGCCTGCGCAATAGGGTTAGACGGCACGCGCAGCCCGATGGTTTTACGTTTTTCCTGCAGCAGGCGGCGCGGCACTTCTTTCGTGCCTTTCAGAATAAAGGTGTAATTACCCGGCGTATTGTTTTTGATTAAGCGGAACGCCACGTTATCAACAAACGCGTAGGTCGAAAGCTCCGATAAATCACGGCACATCAGCGTGAAGTTATGCCCGTCCGGCAAATGACGAATGCGGCAGATGCGTTCCATCGCCGTTTTGTCTTCAAGCTTGCAGCCCAGCGCATAGCCGGAATCGGTTGGATAAACGATGACGCCGCCTTTACGCACGATTTCCACGGCCTGATTAATCAGGCGCTGCTGCGGATTATCCGGATGAATATAGAAAAACTGGCTCATACTGTCCTCTCTTTCGCGATGAGGCTGCTTCCCCACTCCCGCCATACTGGCTCGACGCCCGCTGGCAACCATAGCTTGCGCCCCAGCTCTATCCACGAACAGGGCTGATGGAAATCTGAGCCCTGTGAGGCAAGCAGGTTAAACTGCCGCGCATAGCCCGCAAGTACGGTTCTTTCATTCGGGGCTTGCTGACACTGCGCAACTTCCATGGCATCGCCACCACTTTGCGCAAACTGCGCCAGCAATCTTTTCAGCCATTTTGCGGTCAGGTCATAACGGCCTGGATGCGCCAGTACGGCCTGCCCGCCAGAATGATGAATCACTTCAATAGCTTGTTCTATTGTACACCACTGCGGCGGAACGTATCCCGTTTTCCCTTTTGCGAGGTACTTCTTAAAGACGTCTGCCATCGTATTGGCTTTGCCACACTCAACCAGAAAACGAGCGAAATGCCCACGCGTCACGGCACCACCGTCAGCAAGGCGCAGCGCGCCCTCAAGCGCGCCGGGAATATGGGCTTTGTCGAGCCTTTCTGCAATCAGTTCAGCACGCTGAGTCCGGCGCACGGTTTGTTCCGCCAGAAGCGCCACCAGCGCCGGGTGATATTCATCAACGCCCAGGCCAACGATATGGATCTCGTGATTTTCCCAGACGGTTGAAATTTCCACGCCGCTGATCAACCGTAGTGGCAGTTGCTTTTCAGCGATTTCGGCCCGCGCCGCAGGCAGACCGGCAACGGTATCGTGATCGGTAATAGCCAGAATGCCCACGCGATTGTCCACCGCGCGCTGCACCAGCTCCTGGGGAGTTAAAAGGCCATCTGAGGCGGTGGTATGGCTATGTAAATCGTAAATCACCGCAAGGGAAGATTCGCTCAAAATGGCTCCGGTAACGTTAAAAAATGAAAAACGCCGCCCATCATAGCGATATTCGGGGCTAACTAAAAATTGCTATTGACTTTACTCCAGTGAACCAGTTAACTAGTACGCAAGTTCACGCAAGAAAGGTATCTGAAAATGAAAGCGATTCACAACATGCACAGTAGTTGGTGGCGCACTTCCTGAAACGGGCTGTGTCATCGCTTTGGCTGTTAAACAGCCCGGATACCAGGTCCGCCATCGAAGCGGGCTTTTTTTTGAACAAAATGACTGAGAGCAACCAATGCAACCACAAAAACCAGCGCTCGAATTATTGACCAAAGACGCGCCGTACCGGGATAACCCCACCGCCGTATTCCACCAGCTGTGCGGCGCTCGTCCGGCCACGCTTCTGCTTGAGTCTGCTGATATCGACAGCAAAGACGACTTAAAAAGCCTGTTGCTGGTGGACAGCGCGTTACGCATCACCGCACTGGGTGACACTGTCACTATCCAGGCGCTGTCGGCTAACGGCGCTTCCCTGCTTCCTTTGCTGGATGCGTCGTTACCGGCAGGCGTGCAAAACGAACATTTGCCGCAGGGCCGCATCCTTCATTTCCCTGCGGTCAGCCAGCTGCTGGACGAAGATGCTCGCCTGTGTTCGCTTTCCGTGTTCGACGCGTTCCGCCTGATGCAGGATCTGGTCACCGTGCCGGAGAGCGAACGCGAGGCGATGTTCTTCGGCGGCTTATTCGCCTACGATCTGGTGGCCGGTTTCGAGGATTTACCTTCCCTGAAACAGGACAATAGCTGTCCTGACTACTGCTTCTACCTGGCGGAAACCCTGCTGGTAATTGACCATCAGAAAAAGCAAACCCGCATTCAGGCCAGCCTCTTTACCCCATCCGCCACGGAAAAAACACGCCTGCTACAGCGTGCTGAACAACTGTGCGGCCAGTTGCAGGAAACGCCAGCCGCGCTGCCGGTGCAGAAAGTTGAACAAATGACCTGCGAATGCAATCAGAGCGACGAAGAGTACGGTGCCGTGGTGCGTCATATGCAAAAAGCGATTCGCGCCGGGGAAATTTTCCAGGTGGTGCCGTCTCGCCGCTTCTCGCTGCCTTGCCCTTCCCCGCTGGCGGCTTATCAGACGCTGAAGAAAAGCAATCCAAGCCCTTATATGTTCTTTATGCAGGACAACGATTTTACGTTGTTCGGCGCATCGCCTGAAAGCTCGCTGAAATACGATGCGGCTTCGCGCCAGATTGAAATCTACCCCATCGCAGGAACCCGTCCTCGCGGCCGCCGTGCGGATGGCTCGCTCGATCGCGATCTCGACAGCCGTTTTGAGCTGGAAATGCGCACCGATCATAAAGAGATGTCCGAGCATCTGATGCTGGTGGATCTTGCACGTAACGACCTCGCGCGAATCTGTACGCCGGGCAGCCGCTACGTTGCTGACCTCACTAAAGTGGACCGATACTCCTTCGTCATGCATCTGGTTTCACGCGTTGTGGGCGAGTTGCGTAACGATCTGGACGTGCTGCACGCCTACCGCGCCTGCATGAACATGGGCACGCTTAGCGGCGCGCCAAAAGTTCGCGCCATGCAGATGATTGCCAAAGCCGAAGGCGTACGTCGCGGCAGCTATGGCGGCGCCGTTGGTTACTTCACCGCTCACGGCGATCTTGATACCTGCATCGTCATTCGCTCCGCCTACGTAGAGGACGGCATTGCCACCGTTCAGGCAGGCGCAGGCGTGGTGCTGGACTCCGTACCGCAATCTGAAGCCGACGAAACCCGTAATAAAGCCCGCGCTGTCCTGCGCGCTATTGCCACCGCGCACCATGCAAAGGAGATTTTCTGATGGCTGATATTCTGCTGCTCGATAACATCGATTCCTTCACCTATAACCTGGCAGATCAGCTACGCGCTAACGGGCACAACGTGGTTATCTATCGCAACCACGTTCCGGCACAGACTTTAATTGAACGCCTGGCAACCATGGATAACCCGGTGCTGATGCTTTCTCCTGGTCCCGGCGCGCCAGGCGAAGCTGGATGCATGCCTGAGCTACTGGCTCGTCTGCGCGGCAAGCTGCCGATTATCGGTATTTGCCTCGGCCATCAGGCGATCGTTGAAGCCTACGGTGGTTATGTCGGCCAGGCTGGTGAAATCCTGCATGGCAAGGCGTCTGTCATTTCTCACGATGGTGAAGCGATGTTCGCCGGGCTGCCTAATCCGCTGCCGGTCGCCCGTTATCACTCGCTGGTCGGCAGCAATATTCCTGCGGGCTTAACTATTAACGCGCATTTTGATGGGATGGTGATGGCCGTGCGCCACGATGCGGACCGCGTGTGCGGCTTCCAGTTCCACCCGGAATCTATTCTGACCACCCAGGGCGCGCGCCTGCTGGAGCAAACCCTCGACTGGGCGCTGCTGAAGTTAAAACAGACCAATACGCTACAGCCGATTCTGGACAAGCTGTACCAGGCGCAGACGCTGAGCCGCGAAGAAAGCCACCAGCTATTCTCTGCCATCGTCCGCGGCGAGCTGAAGCCGGAACAACTGGCTGCCGCGCTGGTAAGCATGAAAGTGCGCGGCGAACATCCGAACGAAATCGCCGGTGCTGCGTCAGCCCTGCTTGAAGCCGCCGCGCCATTCCCGAGCCCGGACTATCAGTTTGCTGATATCGTCGGCACCGGCGGCGACGGCAGCAACAGCATCAATATCTCTACCGCCAGCGCGTTTGTCGCGGCAGCCGTAGGTTTGAAGGTTGCCAAGCACGGCAACCGCAGCGTTTCCAGCCGTTCCGGCTCTTCGGATTTGCTGGCGGCCTTCGGTATCAATCTGGATATGAGCGCGGAAGCTTCTCGTCAGGCGCTGGATGATTTGGGCGTATGTTTCCTGTTCGCGCCGAAATATCACACGGGTTTCCGTCACGCCATGCCGGTACGTCAGCAGTTAAAAACCCGCACGCTGTTTAACGTGTTGGGCCCATTGATCAACCCGGCCCATCCGCCGCTTGCGCTCATTGGCGTTTACAGCGCGGAACTGGTTTTGCCGATTGCCGAAACGCTTCGCGTGCTGGGTTACAGACGCGCAGCCGTCGTGCACAGCGGCGGAATGGATGAGGTTTCCCTGCACGCGCCAACGCAGGTTGCTGAGCTTAACGATGGCGATATCAAAAGTTATCAGCTAACCGCCGAAGATTTTGGCCTGCCGGCCTATCATCAGGATCAGCTTGCAGGCGGTACGCCGGAAGAAAACCGTGACATTCTCACCCGCCTGCTACAAGGTAAAGGAGAGACAGCTCACGAGTCAGCCGTCGCGGCGAACGTAGCCATGCTGATGCGCCTGCACGGCCAGGAAGATCTCAGGGCAAACGCACATCGAGTGCTGGACGTATTGCGCAGCGGCGCAGCCTACGACCGCGTCACCTCACTGGCAGCAAGAGGATAAGAAATGCAGGACACCGTATTAACGAAAATCGTCGAGGATAAGGCGATTTGGGTTGAAGCGCGTAAAAAGCAGCAGCCCCTGGCAAGTTTCCAGAACGACGTCACCCCTGCCACACGCAGCTTTTACCATGCGCTGCAGGGCGCGCGTACCGCGTTTATCCTTGAATGCAAAAAGGCGTCTCCGTCTAAGGGCGTGATTCGCGATGATTTCGATCCGGCGCGTATTGCCGGCGTGTATAAGCACTACGCCTCCGCAATTTCCGTCCTGACCGACGAGAAATATTTCCAGGGCAGCTTTGATTTCCTGCCTGTGGTCAGCGAAATCGTGACCCAGCCGGTGCTGTGCAAAGATTTTATCATCGATGCTTACCAGATTTACCTGGCGCGCTTTTATCAGGCCGATGCCTGCCTGCTGATGCTTTCCGTACTGAACGATGAGCAGTATCGTCAGCTTGCCGCCGTCGCCCACAGCCTGAACATGGGCGTGCTGACGGAAGTCAGTAATGAAGAAGAGCTTGAGCGCGCCATTGCGCTGGAAGCGAAAGTTGTCGGCATTAACAACCGCGACCTGCGCGATCTCTCAATCGATCTGAACCGCACGCGCCAGCTAGCGCCGCGTCTGACCCACGGCGTAACGGTGATTAGCGAATCCGGCATCAGCACTTACGGTCAGATTCGCGAGCTAAGTCATTTTGCCAACGGTTTCCTGATTGGGTCCGCGCTGATGGGCGAAGACGATCTGAACGCAGCGGTACGCCGCGTGACGCTCGGTGAAAACAAAGTCTGTGGCCTGACGCGTCCGGAAGATGCCCGTATCGCGCATGAAGCAGGGGCAATTTACGGCGGGCTGATATTTGTGCCGTCCTCGCCTCGTTTTGTCAGCGACGAGAAAGCCTTATCCGTCATGGCTGCGGCTCCGCTGCGTTATGTCGGCGTATTCCGCAATGCAACGGTTAGCGAAGTGGCGCAGAAGGCGGCTCAGTTTTCACTTGCTGCGGTCCAGCTGCACGGCGACGAAGATCGGGCCTGGATTGTCGAGCTACGCGCCGCCCTGCCGGATAACGTACAGATCTGGAAGGCGCTAAGCGTGAAAGATTCTTTACCTGCACGCGATTTAAACCACGTCGATAAATACGTCTTCGACAACGGTCAGGGCGGCACAGGCCAGCGTTTCGACTGGTCGTTGCTTGCGGGTCAGAAGCTGGATAATGTGCTGCTGGCAGGCGGCCTGGGCGCCGATAACTGTGTGGAAGCGGCTAAAGCCGGCTGCGCGGGACTGGATTTCAATTCTGGCGTCGAAAGCGCGCCGGGCATTAAAGATGCTAACAAGCTGGCAGCCGTGTTTCAGACGCTGCGGGCTTACTAAGGAAAATAATCATGACGTTACTTAATCCCTATTTTGGCGAGTTTGGTGGCATGTATGTGCCACAGATCCTGATGCCCGCCCTGCGCCAGTTAGAAGAAGCTTTTGTGGCGGCGCAAAGCGATGCTGAATTTCAGGCGGAATTTAACGATCTGCTGAAAAATTATGCCGGCCGTCCGACCGCGCTGACAAAATGTAAGAACCTTACCAAAGGCACCAACACCACGCTGTATCTGAAGCGTGAAGATCTGCTGCACGGCGGCGCGCACAAAACGAACCAGGTGCTCGGCCAGGCCCTGCTGGCGAAAAAAATGGGTAAAACCGAAATTATCGCCGAAACCGGTGCCGGTCAGCACGGCGTGGCCTCTGCTCTGGCAAGCGCTCTGCTCGGCCTGAAATGCCGTATTTATATGGGCGCGAAGGATGTTGAGCGCCAGTCGCCAAACGTGTTCCGCATGCGTCTGATGGGCGCCGAGGTTATTCCTGTTCACAGCGGTTCAGCTACCCTGAAAGACGCCTGCAACGAAGCGCTGCGCGACTGGTCTGGCAGCTACGATACCGCGCACTATATGCTCGGTACGGCGGCGGGTCCTCACCCGTTCCCGACCATTGTGCGTGAATTCCAGCGCATGATTGGCGAGGAGACAAAAGCGCAGATCCTCGAAAAAGAAGGTCGCCTGCCGGATGCGGTTATCGCCTGCGTCGGCGGCGGCTCAAACGCCATCGGTATGTTTGCAGATTTCATTAACGATACCAAAGTTGGCCTGATTGGCGTTGAGCCTGCGGGCCACGGTATCGAAAGCGGCGAGCACGGTGCGCCGTTGAAACACGGGCGCGTGGGTATTTATTTCGGCATGAAATCGCCGATGATGCAGACCGATGAAGGCCAGATTGAAGAGTCTTATTCTATTTCCGCCGGTCTGGACTTCCCGTCTGTCGGGCCGCAGCACGCGCACCTGAACAGTACCGGACGCGCGGAATACGTATCGATTACCGATGAAGAAGCGCTGGACGCCTTTAAGCTGCTGTGCCGCAAAGAAGGGATTATCCCGGCGCTGGAGTCTTCCCACGCGCTGGCTCACGCGCTGAAAATGATGCACGACGATCCTGAAAAAGAACAGCTGCTGGTGGTGAACCTCTCTGGCCGCGGCGACAAAGATATCTTCACCGTTCACGACATCTTAAAAGCGCGAGGGGAAATGTAATGGAACGTTATCAGGACGCATTCGAGCAATTACAGGAACGCTGCGAAGGCGCTTTTGTTCCCTTTGTTACGCTTGGCGACCCGTCGCCGGAGCAGTCGCTGAAAATTATCGATACGCTGATTGAAGCCGGTGCCGACGCGCTGGAACTGGGGATCCCCTTTTCCGACCCGCTGGCAGACGGCCCGACCATTCAGAATGCGGCACTACGTGCTTTCGCCGCGGGCGTTACGCCAACGCAGTGTTTCGAAATGCTGGCTGCGATCCGTCAGAAGCATCCGACAATTCCCATTGGCCTGCTGATGTACGCCAACCTGGTCTATAACCGCGGCATTGACGAGTTTTACGCGCTGTGCGCCAAAGTGGGCGTGGATTCGGTGCTGATAGCAGATGTGCCGGTTGAGGAGTCTGCGCCGTTCCGCCAGGCCGCAATGCGCCATAACGTTGCGCCAATCTTTATCTGCCCGCCGAATGCGGATGATGATTTGCTGCGCGAGATTGCCTCTTACGGTCGTGGCTACACGTATCTGCTTTCCCGTGCCGGCGTTACGGGCGCCGAAACGCGCGCTCAGCTGCCGCTTCATCATCTGGTGGAAAAACTGACTGAATATCACGCCGCACCTTCGCTGCAGGGCTTTGGTATCTCCGAGCCTTCGCAGGTGCGTGACGCCATTGAAGCCGGGGCTGCGGGCGCTATTTCTGGTTCAGCCATCGTAAAGATTATTGAGAAAAACCTTAATAATCCGCATGCGATGCTGAGCGAGCTGAAAACCTTTGTTCAGGCGATGAAAGCCGCAACCAGAAGTTAAGTTTTTTGAAAGAATAAGGCCGGAGTATTCCGGCCTTTTTTATCAGAAGCGGTAACCCGCAGAGAACATAAATACCCACGGATCGATACGAGTCTTGATATTTTGTTGCTCGCCGCCCGCTTTAAATTTCACTTCGGTGTCGATATCCATATACCATACCGACATATTAAGCAGCCAGTCGTCGCTGACCATATAATCCAGACCAACCTGACCCGCAGCCCCCCACGAATCTTTCACGCTCAAATCGCTCAAACCCGCCTCTTTGCCCGTCTGATTGAAGTCTGTATCAAAGAAGGTGGTGTAGTTGATGCCGGCACCGATGTAAGGACGAGCTTTGCTTTTCGCATCGCCAAAGTACCACTGCGCCATCAGCGTAGGCGGGAGCTGCTTAACGGTAGCTAAATCGCCCGTCGCGCCCAGGCCAACCTTGTGGCGAAACGGCGTGGCGGCCAGCAGTTCGATACCGATATTGTCGGTCACCATATAATCAAAAGTCAGCCCCAGTTGCGTGTTGTTGCTGACGTTAAAACCGCCCATTTTCAGCACGTTCTCTGAACCTTCGGTCGGACGAACCGTTGCCGTACCGGCACGCATAAAAAAATCGCCCGCTTCGTGCGCTAAAGCTTCACCGGATAAGCAACCCAGCGCCAGTAATGCCAAAGATAATTTTTTCATAGCCCTTCCCTTGTTATGGTTTTAACAGCGGGCTGAATATACCTACTTATGAGTACAATGTGATCTAACATCGGTCACACTTCGTTGGCTAATTTAACATTTAATGATCTGGATTAATTTTTGGCGATCGCTACAAACCTCGAATGGTGGCCCGGCGTCAAATTTCAGTATGGAGGCGGGTTTTAAAATCTTTACGTTTCGTTTTTGTATGAAATAACGTCAATGCGTGCGCTTTTTTTATCCATAAAGCCGGTCAGAGTGTGATTTAACCGCAGGCCGTCGCCCGGCTTTGTTTTTCCGCAGGACCTTAGTGGTGCCACAGTTCCTGCATCCAGGGTACAATTGCGCGCTGAGGTATCACCGGGCAATTTCAAAGGAGAGTGCATGTCTATCACGGCGGGTTCTGTGTACCGTGACACGGGAAATTTTCTACGCAATCAGTTTGTTACCATCCTGCTGATCGCATTACTTTGCGCTTTTATTTCGACCATCGTCGGTCATGCGCTTTCACCCAGCGATGAACAGATGGCCATTCTGAGCGAAGGCGACAATCTGGCCGGAAGCGTTGGCCTGTTTGACCTTGTGCAAAATATGACGCCTGAGCAACAGCAAATGTTACTCAGAGCTTCTGCGGCATCGACATTCTCCGGGCTTATCGGCAATGCGATTCTGGCCGGCAGCATGCTGGTGCTGATGCAGATGGTTTCAGCCGGGCATCGGGTGAGTGCGCTACGCGCAATAGGTACGGCGGCGCCTGTGTTACCGAAAATGTTTATTCTGATGTTCCTGACTACCTTTATGGTGCAGATTGGTATCATGCTGGTTGTGGTGCCGGGAGTGCTGTTGGCCATCGTGCTGGCCTTTGCGCCAGTCATGCTGGTGCAGGATAAAGCAGGTATTTTCCAGGCGATGCGTAACAGCATTCGTCTGGTATGGAGCAATATGCGTCTGGTCGCGCCGGCTGTTATCGTCTGGTTGATGGCTAAAACGGCACTGCTGCTGCTCGCCTCCTCTTTTGCGGCGTTATCTCCGCAAATCGGCGCGGTGATAGCCAATACGATAAGCAACCTTATTTCCGGCGTGCTGCTCATCTATTTATTCCGTTTATATATGCTTATTCGCCAGTAATCTTCGTTCGCTCCTGGCTGCGCGTTATAGTCAGTCAGGCGTTCTCACATTTTTTTACGGAACAGACTATGAAGCAGCTTCTCGACTTCCTGCCCCTGATTGTCTTCTTTGCTTTTTATAAGATGTATGACATCTATGCTGCCAGCGGCGCGCTGATTGTCGCAACCGCCCTGGCGCTGGTTTATAGCTGGTACAAATACCGCAAGCTGGAAAAAATGACCCTTATCACTTTTGTGATAGTGGCGGTGTTTGGCGGTCTTACTCTGTTCTTCCATAACGATGAATTTATCAAATGGAAAGTCACGGTAATTTACGCGCTCTTTGCTATCGCCCTGCTGGTCAGCCAGCTGGTAATGAAAAAGCCGCTGATCCAGCGCATGCTGGCCAAAGAAATCACCCTGCCGGAACACGTCTGGGCAAAACTTAACGTCGCCTGGGCAGTATTCTTTATCGTCTGCGGCATTGCGAACATCTATATCGCCTTCTGGCTGCCGCAAAACGTCTGGGTTAACTTTAAAGTGTTCGGCCTGACCGCCGCCACGCTGGTGTTCACCCTGTTAAGCGGTATTTACATCTATCGCCATATGCCGCAGGAAGACAAATGAGCCAGAGCATGCCTGTTGGTGAACTGGTGTTGCGTACGCTGGCTATGCCGGCGGATACCAACGCAAACGGTGATATTTTTGGCGGCTGGTTGATGTCGCAGATGGATATGGGCGGCGCCATTCAGGCAAAAGAGATAGCCCACGGACGCGTCGTAACCGTGCGCGTAGACGGCATGACGTTCCTTAAGCCCGTTGCGGTAGGTGATGTGGTGTGCTGTTACGCCAGCTGCGTCAAACGCGGCAATACGTCAATTACTATCAAAGTGGAAGTCTGGGTGAAGAAAGTCTCATCAGAACCTATTGGCCAACGCTATAAGGCGACGGAAGCTATTTTCATTTACGTTGCCGTTGACAGCGACGGCAAGCCCCGACAGTTACCGCAGCCAGCCTGAAAAAACCCTCCAGCGTGGAGGGTTTTTCTTATTCCATCGTCGCGCCGCCATTGATGCGGAACACGATATTCACAATCAAACCTTGTCCCGGCTTGCCGCTTTCGTAGCGCCACTTCTTCATAGCCTGCTTCACTTCTCGTTCAAACATATTGGCAGGCTTCGCAGAAAGGATGGTTACGTTGTTAACGCTGCCGTCGGCGGCGACATCAAACTTCACGCGCACGTTTCCTTCCATGCGCAATGCAAACGCACGAGACGGATACTGCGGCTGATTACGGCTTAATGCACGTGGGCCTGTGGCAACCGGTGCGACTTTCGCTGCCGGGGCAGGCTTCGCCGCAGGCGCTGGATGCACTGGCGCAGCGTTCTGGAATGGCGATGCCGGACGCGGTTCGACCGGTTTTGCCTCACGCTTCGGCTGTTCCACCTTTTTCACCGGCTTCGGTTTTGGCTTCGGCTTCGGTTTGGGCTCAGGTTTATGAATAACAACCGGCGCCTCTTTTGGCGGTTCGGGGATCGGTTCCGGCTCCGGCTCAACGACGGGTTCCGGCGGCGGCTGCACAACTTCTGGCTGCGGCGGCTCAAGGTCGACAGGTGCAACCATGGTGACGCTGATAGGCTGTGCAGGCGCGGGCATCTCAACAACCTGATGTACCGAGGTATAAAGTAACCCCGCCACTACAGCGCCATGCAGCACGACAGAGAGTGCGGTCGGCCACGGGAAGCGGCGAGGTAAATCAATGGTCATTGACGTCATAATGGCTTCGATATCTTAAACAGGCGTTAATTTTAAATGCAAATAGCAATCATATTCAATAACGCATTGCCTGTGGCGGCACTTTTTCTCCACGGCAGACGCTTTTTCCGGCATCTGCGTCAGGGATTTAACATCTTGTTTATGTTTCAATTGCAGTCTGTGCACCGTTCACTTACGGTACTTTACATCCCCATTTTTAAAAGGAGCCCTGCCCGTGCTGTATGTCATTTACGCAGAAGATAACGCCGATTCGCTTGAAAAGCGTCTGGCTGTACGCCCGGCCCACCTGGCACGTTTGCAGTTACTACGTGATGAAGGCCGTCTGTTAACCGCCGGTCCAATGCCGGCAGTAGACAGCAACGATCCGGGCGCCGCTGGTTTTACCGGCTCAACGGTGATTGCAGAATTCAACTCTCTGGAAGAGGCGCATGCCTGGGCAGAAGCGGACCCTTACATTGCTGCGGGGGTTTACAAAAAGGTGGCGGTTAAGCCCTACAAGAAGGTTTTCTGAAGCGGAAATAACGGATTAGAAGATATTTTGGGCACCGGCTGGCGGTGCCCTTTTCTTTATGCCCAGCGATCGTGGATGGCAAACAGCAATGAATTACGCTGTTTATTAACCTGGCACTTTCTGATGGCATGAATGCGCATGTTACGGCGCGACTGGCCTTCCAGCCAACGTGCTTTGCGCCGTTGCGCCTGACGCTGCATTCGCCAGCGTCCGACCTCAGTTCTACTACGCCTCATTTTTACGACTCAACTTTAAAACAGACGGCTCATTATAGATGCTTATTGCCAGCAGGCTAGCCGTTTTACGACTAGTTTTATTGTTAACGAGTTAAGGTTATGCGTAAACTCGAAACCATACGATTTCAAAAGGATTTTTAAGGTATGACAACCTTCTACACGGTGATGAGTTGGCTGATCGTTTTAGGCTACTGGTTGCTTATCGCCGGGGTTACGCTGCGTATTTTAATGAAACGCCGGGCGGTTCCCTCCGCGATGGCCTGGCTGTTGATTATTTATATTCTTCCGCTGGTAGGGATTATTGCCTATCTCTCGTTCGGCGAACTGCATCTGGGCAAGCGTCGCGCCGAACGCGCGCGGGCAATGTGGCCCTCCACGGCCAAATGGCTGACCGACCTTAAAAGCTGCAAACACATTTTTGCCGAAGAAAACAGCGAGGTTGCAACCTCCCTGTTCCAGCTTTGTGAGCGTCGCCAGGGTATCGGCGGCGTAAAGGGTAACCAGCTGCAGTTGCTGACCTCGTCCGATGAAACCATGCAGGCGCTAATTCGCGATATTCAGCTCGCGCGGCACAATATTGAGATGGTTTTCTATATCTGGCAGCCGGGCGGGATGGCCGATCAGGTAGCGGAATCGCTGATGGCCGCGGCTCGTCGCGGCATTCATTGCCGCCTGATGCTTGATTCCGCAGGCAGCGTGGCGTTTTTCCGCAGCCCGTGGGCAAATATGATGCGCAACGCAGGCGTTGAGGTTGTCGAGGCGCTGAAGGTAAACCTGATGCGCGTTTTCCTGCGCCGCATGGATTTACGCCAGCATCGCAAGATGGTGATGATCGATAATTACATCGCTTATACCGGCAGCATGAACCTGGTTGACCCGCGTTTCTTTAAGCAGGATGCGGGCGTTGGTCAATGGGTCGATTTAATGGCGCGTATGGAGGGCCCGGTGGCTACGGCTATGGGTATCGTCTATTCGTGCGACTGGGAAATCGAAACCGGCAAACGCATTTTACCGCCGCCGCCCGATGCCAATATCATGCCGTTTGAAGAAGCCAGCGGCCACACCATTCATACCATCGCTTCCGGGCCGGGCTTTCCGGAAGATTTAATTCACCAGGCGTTGCTTACCTCCGTGTATGCGGCGCGTGAATATCTGATCATGTCCACTCCCTACTTCGTGCCCAGCGACGACCTGCTGCACGCCATCTGCACCGCAGCGCAGCGCGGCGTTGATGTCAGCATTATCATTCCGCGTAATAATGATTCGCTGCTGGTCGGCTGGGCAAGCCGTGCTTTCTTTACCGAGCTGCTGGCCGCCGGCGTTAAAATTTATCAGTTCGAAGGTGGGCTACTGCATACCAAGAGCGTGCTGGTCGACGGCCAGCTAAGCCTGGTGGGAACGGTGAATCTCGACATGCGCAGCCTGTGGCTTAATTTCGAGATTACCATGGTGATTGACGACGCCGGATTTGCAAGCGATCTGGCGGCGGTGCAGGATGATTATATCTCCCGCTCAAGACTGCTGGACGCCCGTCTTTGGGCGAAACGTCCAATGTGGCAGCGCGTGGTTGAGCGACTGTTTTACTTCTTTAGCCCGTTGCTGTAAAACGTGGCGCATCAGCACTTCATATGTGGATGTAAAAATGGAAATGGATCTGAATAACCGCCTGACAGAAGACGAAACGCTGGAACAGGCCTACGACATTTTTCTTGAACTGGCGGTAGACAATCTCGATCCGGCAGACGTGATTCTGTTTAATCTGCAGTTCGAAGAGCGCGGCGGTGCTGAACTGTTCGATCCGGCAGAAGACTGGCAGGAGCACGTAGATTTCGACCTGAACCCGGACTTCTTTGCCGAGGTGGTGATTGGCCTTGCCGATACCGACGGCGGAGAGCTTAACGATATCTTCGCGCGCGTTCTGCTGTGTCGTGAAAAAGACCATAAGCTCTGCCACATTCTCTGGCGCGAGTAGCCAAAAGGGCAGCCTGAGCTGCCCTTGAGATTGCTGACAAAGAAGGAAAAAGCGTGGTTTTTCCTTCTTTGTCATTATCCTTCGAAAAGCAACCGATTGATTTCCCTTATTTTTTCACCCGGTGAAATCTGCTCTGTCTGTGCAGGTTGAGAGTTTGTCACCAGCCAAAAGGGCAGCCTAAGCTGCCCTTTCCTTTAATGCCACCGGAGATTAAAGCGGGTCAACCTTCAGGCAGGAAACCGCGTGGCGGAAGCTGCCTTCCAGGACGGGACGGGTTTTCGCGCATTCCGGCCCGGCAATCGGACAACGTGTGCGGAACACACAGCCCGACGGAGGATTGATCGGCGAAGGCAGCTCGCCTTCCAGAAGCTGGATAACTTTGTTTTTCTCCAGATCGGGGTCAGGGATCGGCACCGCTGACATCAGCGCTTTGGTATAAGGATGCAGCGGGTTGTGATAAACCTCATCATAAGTCCCTAACTCCACCGCGTGTCCAAGATACATCACCAGCACGCGATCGGAGATATGCTTCACTACCGCCAGATCGTGAGCAATAAAGATCAGTGACAGCCCCATCTCACGCTGTAATTTTTGCAGCAGGTTGACCACCTGCGCCTGAATAGACACGTCCAGCGCCGAAACGGGTTCGTCACAGATGATAAGTTTCGGCTCAAGGATTAACGCGCGCGCAATCCCAATACGCTGACACTGGCCGCCAGAGAACTCGTGCGGATAGCGGTTGATGAGATTAGGCAACAGCCCTACTTTCATCATCATCGCTTTTACGCGGTCACGCACTTCCTGGCGCGGCATTTTCGGATGATAAGTACGCAGCGGCTCGGCGATGATATCGCCGATGTTCATACGTGGGTTTAATGAAGCCAGCGGATCCTGGAAAATCATCTGGATGTCGCTGCGCACGTCGCGCCACTCGTCCTGATTCATCCCCAGCAGATCTTTACCCAGCCAGGCCACGCGCCCGTCGGTTGCTTTAACCAGGCCGATAATGGCGCGGGCAAAAGTTGATTTACCGCAGCCGGACTCGCCTACCACGCCCAGAGTTTCCCCTTCGTACAGCCGCAGGGTAACGCCGTCCACCGCCTTAAGGCTTTTCGACGGCTGCCAGAACCATTGCTTGCCGTCTTTAATATCGAAATGAACCTTAAGATCGGCAATTTCGAGCAGTACTTTTCTCTCTTCTGTCACGGCATTCATACCAGCTCCTCCACCGGCTTAAAGCAGGCGCGCAGGCGACCTTCACCAAAAGGCTCCAACGGCGGCATGCTGTTACAAATTTCCATGGCGTACGGACAGCGCGGCTGGAACGGACAGCCTTTCGGCAGACGCAGCAGGTTCGGCGGGTTGCCTGGAATGGTCAACAGCGCTTCACCTTCCGCATCCAGACGCGGGACCGCGTTCAGCAGACCGATAGAATATGGGTGAGCGGGGCTGTAGAACACGTCGCGCGCTTTGCCGTACTCCATGGTACGCCCGGCATACATCACCAGCACTTTGTCGCAGATGCCGGCAACCACGCCCAGATCGTGGGTGATCATGATGATGGCGGTGTTGAACTCGCGTTTCAGCTCGTTTAACAGCGTCATAATCTGCGCCTGCACCGTCACATCCAGCGCGGTCGTTGGTTCATCGGCGATCAGCAGTTTTGGCCGACACAGCAGCGCCATGGCGATCATTACGCGCTGGCGCATACCGCCTGAGAACTCATGCGGGAACATGCGCATGCGCTTACGCGCTTCCGGCATTTTCACCGCATCAAGCATACGCACTGATTCTTCAAACGCTTCAGCCTTGCTCAGCTTCTTGTGCAGCATCAGGACCTCCATCAGCTGCTCCCCCACGCGCATATAAGGGTTAAGGGACGTCATTGGGTCCTGGAAAATCATCGAGATCTGTTCCGCGCGCAGGCGGTTTAGCTGATTTTCCGGCAGGTTCAGGATCTCTTTGCCGTTAAATTTCGCCGAGCCGCCGATGCGGCCGTTGGCTGCCAGCAGGCCCATTAGCGCAAACGCCGTCTGGGATTTACCCGAACCTGATTCGCCGACGATACCCAGCGTTTCACCGGCGCGCAGGCTGAAGTTCAGATCGTTTACGGCAGTCACATCACCGTCGGGCGTGCCAAAGGTAACGCGCAGATCTTTTACGTCAAGTAGCGCAGAAGTCTGGCTCAGTGGAGTGACCACCGCAGGGTTTTCAATTGTGCTCATCGCGGCACTCCTTAACGATCTTTCGGGTCGAGGGCATCACGCAGGCCATCGCCGATAAAGTTAAAACAGAACAGGGTGATAACCAAGAAGCCTGCGGGAAACAGCAGCAGCCATGGAGAAACTTCCATGGAGTTAGCGCCGTCGCTTAACAGGGCGCCCCAGCTGCTCAGCGGCTCCTGGGTCCCCAGACCGAGGAAGCTCAGGAAGGATTCGAACAGGATCATGCTCGGCACCAGCAGCGAGGCGTAAACCACGACCACGCCCAGCACGTTCGGCACGATATGGCGAACCACGATACTGACGGTAGAAACCCCGCCCACCTGTGCCGCTTCGATAAATTCTTTACGTTTCAGGCTCAGCGTCTGGCCACGCACGATACGCGCCATGTCCAGCCAGGAGACCATCCCGATAGCCACGAAGATCAACAGGATGTTCTGCCCGAAGAAGGTCACCAGCAGAATAACGAAGAACATAAACGGGAAGGAGTTAAGGATTTCCAGTAGACGCATCATCACGGAGTCGGTTTTGCCGCCCAGATAACCCGCCGTCGAGCCGTACAGCGTGCCGACGACTACCGCAACCAGCGCGGCTGCAACGCCTACCATCAGCGAAATGCGTCCGCCGATAGCCACGCGTACCAGCAGATCGCGGCCTGACGAGTCGGTGCCGAAGTAGTGGCCGGACTCCGTCTCTGGCGCGCTCGACATCATGCCCCAGTCGGTATCAAAGTAGGTGAACTGCGACAGCATCGGCGCAAAGGTCACAAAAAGCGCAATCAGCACCAGCACAATCAGGCTGGCGACCGCCGCGCGGTTATGCATAAAACGACGACGCGCATCCTGCCACAGGCTACGGCCTTCAACCTCAAGCTTTTCACTGAAGTTTTCCAGCGCCTCGCTGTTTTTCTTACTCAACATCATGGCGAACTCCAGCGTCAGTAACGGATTTTCGGATCGATAACGGCATACAGCACGTCAACAATCGCGTTAAAAAGAATAGTCAGCGCGCCCACCAGAATGGTGAGGCTAAGAACCAGCGAATAGTCGCGGTTCAGCGCTCCGTTTACGAACAGCTGGCCAATACCCGGCAGGCCGTAAATGGTTTCAATAACCATTGAGCCTGTAATGATCCCAACGAAAGCAGGCCCCAGATAAGAGAGGACGGGCAACAGCGCAGGCTTCAACGCGTGACGCAAAATAATGCGACGCATCGGCAAGCCTTTTGCACGTGCGGTGCGGATAAAGTTGGAGTGCAATACCTCAATCATTGAGCCACGGGTAATACGCGCGATACTCGCGATATAGGCTAGCGATAAAGCGACCATCGGCAGGATCATGTATTGCAACGTCCCGCCGTTCCAGCCTCCTCCGGGCAACCATCTGAGGGTGATGGAAAATATCAGCACCAGTAACGGGGCGACCACGAAACTGGGGATGACGACCCCGGTCATGGCTATCCCCATGACGGCATAATCCCATTTGGTATTTTGATTCAGTGCCGCAATTACCCCTGCCAGCACGCCCAGCACAACGGCAAAAATAAACGCGGCCGCGCCTAATTTGGCCGATACCGGGAAGCTTGAGGCCACCAGATCGTTAACGGAATAATCTTTGTATTTGAATGACGGTCCAAAATCACCGTGCGCCAGCTGCTTCAGATAGCTGAAATACTGGGTGGTTATCGGATCGTTTAAATGATATTTGGCTTCAATGTTCGCCATCACTTCTGGCGGAAGCGCGCGCTCGCTGGTAAATGGACTGCCCGGCGCAAGGCGCATCATAAAGAAGGATATTGTTATAAGAATAAAGAGTGTCGGAATTGCTTCCAGACAACGACGTAGAATAAATTTCAACATTGCCCATACCTTCTGGCCTGTGCCTTTAGAGTGCGATGAAATAAGACACGATGGGGCGGGACTGTACTAAGCCCTGCCCCACGACTTGCCATTAATGTTTGATGATATACATATCTTTAGTGTAGATATTGTCCATTGGGTCTTTGCCGGTATAACCGCCAACCCAAGGTTTCACCAGACGGGCGTTCACATAGTAATAAACCGGTACGATCGCAGAGTCTTTGCCCAGTTGCTGTTCGGCTTTATCGTAAGCCGCGCTGCGCTGCGCTTCATCGGTGGCTTTCAGGGACTCGGCCATGATGGCATCAAACGCCGGGCTCTTATAATGCGCGGTGTTCATCGAACTTGATGAAAGCATGGTGTTCAGGAACGAAGTTGGTTCGTTGTAGTCCGCACACCAGCCGGCACGCGCCACATCGTAATTACCCTGGTGACGGGTATCGAGGAAGGTTTTCCACTCCTGGTTCACAAGCTTAACGTTCACACCCAGGTTTTTCTGCCAGATGGACGCCGCAGCGATAGCCAGTTTCTTATGCAGATCGGAAGTGTTGTACAGCAGGTTGAAGGTCAGCGGCTTGTCTTTGCTGTAGCCTGCTTCAGCCAGCAGTTTCTTCGCTTCTTCGTTACGTTTTTCCTGAGTCCAGGAGAACCACTCAGGCTTGGTCAGTTTTGCGCCGTCAGTATAAGGAGGCGTGTAGCCATAGGCAGGTAAATCGCCCTGGGCTTTAACTTTATTGGTGATAATGTCGCGGTCCAGGCCCAGTTTCAGTGCGGTACGAACACGCGCATCGGTAAACGGTGCTTTCTGGTTGTTGATTTCGTAGTAATACGTACACAGATACGGATCAACATGAACTTCTGCCGGGATCTCTTTTTTCAGTTTCTGGAACAGTTCAATTGGCAGGTTGTTGTAGGTCATGTCGATTTCACCGCTGCGGTAGCGGTTAACGTCGGTCACTTCTGATGAAATCGGCAGATAGGTAATCTGGTCGATAACGGTTTTTTTGTTATCCCAATAGTTGGTGTTGCGTTCCATCACGATACGTTCGTTAACAACCCAGTCTTTCAGTTTATAGGCACCGTTAGAAACAAGGTTCGCAGGCTGGGTCCACTTCTCGCCAAACTTCTCGATGGCGGTTTTATTCACCGGGGACATCGCCGGATTCACCAGCAGCTTGTAGAAGTAAGGCACAGGCTCGCTCAGAGTGACTTCCAGCGTATGGTCGTCGATGGCTTTTACGCCCAGCTCAGATGGTTTTTTCTTGCCGTCGATGATCTCATCAACGTTGACGATATGGCCGTACTGCGGATAGCTCGCATAGGGGGACGCAGTGTTAGGATCAACCAGGCGCTGCCAGCTATAAACGAAATCTTGTGCGGTAACCGGGTCACCGTTAGACCATTTCGCATCTTTACGCAGATGGAAGGTCCAGACTTTAAAATCTTTATTATCCCAGGACTCTGCCACGCCCGGAATTGGGTGGCCGTCTTTAGGTGATGTAATCAGCAGGCCTTCGAAGAGGTCACGGCTGACGTTTGATTCAGGCACGCCTTCAATTTTGTCTGGATCCAGTGACTGCGGTTCAGCGCCGTTGTTACGGATCAGCGTTTGCTTTTCTGCCAGTTGTACACCTGCCGGGACGTCTGCCGCATGGGCGACGTTACCCGCGAGAAGCGCGGTTAAAATACTTGCTGCTACCAGACTTTTTTTTGTGATGATGGACATTGTGTTGATACTCCACTCATTATAATTACCGGCCCGAAAGCCAGCCTCTTCCCCGTGGGGTTCCTGTACAGCGCGGAGCGTTAAGCGTCTGTAAGGAGAACTGCTGTTACTTCTTGCTATCACCGACTTTATTTCCGGGATGCTCTTATGGCTCCCTGTTCCGTCGATTCTTTCCAGCCACCCTGTAACAAGGCTGGATCTAAGTTTGTTCATATTTCAAAGAATATAATTTCATACAGAAATTAAACTCATCTGGAAATAAAGCCTTTTCCAGCGAATTGTGTTGACCGGAAAGTATCAAAAGCACCCAGGCCCCGCCAATACAATTTGCAAATTTGTTAACTGTTTCTCTTTTATCAACCGCAGCGTGGATTTACTAAAAGGTTATAGCGGGCTATACGCATTGATTTTATCATTTAAAATCAACCATATAAAATGGAGGGATCGTTTGAAAACCTGAAACGTTCTGTACCTGCACCGCCACCAACAAAAAATTAACAATTGATTATTTTTTAGCACATTCCTCTGCGGAAATGTTCGAATTACTAATATCATCTCAATAAAGCGGCAGCAAGCGTCATTGTGTAGTGTGACTTAAATAACAGCGCAACCGCCACTTTTCTGTACAACATGCGCCTTCTGCAAAGGGTAACAGGCGGTTTCCAAAGCAATTTCTTATGGATGATTTTCTTATATCCCACGCCATAAGTTCCATTTAAAAACGGATTTGGTGTTTTTATAACAAAAGAAAGCAGAATGGCGATTCTGCTTTTTCATATGAAAGTTTCAGTAGAATTAACTTAACAGGCCCGGAAAGATAGCCTTGATACCGGTGACGATAAATTCGATGCCCAGCGCCATCAGCAATAACCCCATGATACGGGTAATAACGTTAATGCCGGTCTGGCCCAGCAAGCGCACCAGCCACGGAGCAATGCGAAACACCATCCAGCAGCAAAGAGCAAAAAGCGCAATAGCAACAGAAAAGCCAAACAGGTGTCCCCAACTGTGATATTTCGTTCCCCAGACAATCGTGGAACTGATTGCCCCCGGCCCCGCCATAAGCGGTAACGCAAGAGGCACCACGCCTACGCTTTCGCGTATCGCGCTTTCTGACTTCTCCTGCTTGTTTTGCTTATCTTCGCCCAGCTTGCCGCTGATCATTGACATCGCAATCGTCACCACCAGGATGCCGCCGGCAATGCGGAAAGAATCAATGGAAATGCCGAATACTTGCAGGATGCCGTCGCCAAGAAATAATGAGATCCATAAGATAATGGCAACGGAAAGGTTGGCGGTAAGGTTGGTTTTATTTCTCGCCGCTGCGGTCTGGTAGCTCGTCATGCTGATAAAGACGGGAATAATGCCCACCGGGTTTACCAGAGCAAAGAGACCAATAAAAAACTTAAAATAGGTAGGCAAATCAAATAAGGATTGAGCCACGCGAAACTCCGCAGGTGAACATAGCAAATGCAGGCGTAATGTAATGGAAAAGCACGGTCAGCGCTACGGCATTTCACAGCCAGGCGCGCTCCTGCTAACAGGTATTACAGGATTAAGCAATATTGTTACTCGTATGTTGGAAATATGATAGTTTGATTTGTCTTCGCTGTGACTAAGTTTTTAAAGGCTTTTCAGCCACATAAATAAGCCCTGCTGAAAGGAGTCAGCCTTGAAATTATGTGATGCAGATCACAAAAACACTACTCAGAAGTGAGTACTCTTGGCTACACCAGAAGAGCAATTCTTATCCTATGAAGCGCTTTTCCAGGTAAGGCTCTTTTAGTAAATCAGCGAGAGGCTAGTGGACGTTTTTGCACAGGCATACCCCGGTTTTACGCAAGCTGTTGCCCGCTGACTATACTGTCGAATCGAGCAGCTGATTTACTAAAAGAGTTTAACATTATCAGGAGAGCATTATGGCTGTAACTAATGTCGCTGAACTTAACGCACTCGTAGAGCGTGTCAAGAAAGCCCAGCGTGAATATGCCAACTTTACTCAAGAGCAAGTTGATAAAATCTTCCGCGCCGCCGCCCTGGCCGCCGCTGATGCTCGAATCCCTCTCGCGAAACTGGCCGTTGCCGAATCCGGTATGGGTATCGTTGAAGATAAGGTGATTAAAAACCACTTTGCTTCCGAATATATCTATAACGCCTATAAAGATGAGAAAACCTGCGGTGTGCTGGACGAAGACCACACATTCGGGACCATTACGATCGCTGAGCCAATCGGTATTATTTGCGGTATCGTTCCTACCACTAACCCAACTTCAACGGCTATCTTTAAATCGCTCATTAGCCTGAAAACGCGTAACGCAATTATTTTTTCTCCGCATCCACGCGCAAAAGAAGCAACCAATAAAGCAGCGAATATCGTGCTGCAGGCGGCCATCGCTGCCGGTGCGCCTAAGGATCTGATCGGTTGGATCGACCAGCCTTCTGTTGAACTGTCAAATGCTCTGATGCACCATCCGGATATCAATATGATTCTGGCAACCGGTGGGCCGGGCATGGTTAAAGCAGCGTACAGCTCCGGTAAGCCAGCCATCGGCGTTGGCGCAGGTAACACGCCGGTGGTGGTTGACGAAACTGCCGACATCAAACGCGTTGTTGCTTCTATTCTGATGTCCAAGACCTTCGATAACGGCGTAATTTGTGCTTCTGAGCAGTCTGTTATCGTTGTTGATTCCGCCTACGATGCCGTTCGCGAACGCTTCGCCAGCCACGGCGGCTATATGCTGCAGGGCCAGGAACTGAAAGCGGTTCAGAATATCATCCTGAAAAACGGCGCGCTGAATGCGGCTATCGTTGGTCAGCCAGCGACCAAAATTGCTGAACTGGCAGGCTTCACCGTCCCAGCAGATACCAAAATTCTGATTGGCGAAGTCAGCGTTGTAGACGAAACTGAGCCGTTCGCTCACGAAAAACTGTCTCCAACTCTGGCGATGTATCGCGCTAAGAGCTTCGAAGATGCCGTTGTTAAAGCTGAAAAACTGGTTGAGATGGGCGGTATCGGTCATACCTCTTGCCTGTACACCGACCAGGATAACCAGCCAGAACGCGTTAAGCACTTCGGCGACAAAATGAAGACCGCGCGTATTCTGATTAACACCCCTGCTTCTCAGGGCGGTATCGGCGATCTGTACAACTTCAAACTCGCACCTTCCCTGACGCTGGGTTGTGGTTCATGGGGTGGCAACTCCATCTCTGAGAACGTTGGTCCTAAGCACCTGATCAACAAGAAAACCGTTGCTAAGCGAGCTGAGAACATGTTGTGGCATAAACTTCCGAAATCTATCTACTTCCGCCGTGGCTCCCTGCCAATTGCGCTGGACGAAGTGATTACCGATGGTCACAAACGTGCGATGATCGTTACCGACCGTTTCCTGTTCAACAACGGTTACGCAGACCAGATCACCTCCGTTCTGAAAGCGGCTGGCGTTGAAACTGAAGTGTTCTTTGAAGTAGAGGCTGACCCAACGCTTAGCGTAGTGCGTAAAGGCGCCGAGCTTGCTAACTCCTTCAAACCAGACGTGATCATCGCGCTGGGCGGCGGCTCCCCAATGGATGCGGCGAAAATCATGTGGGTGATGTACGAACATCCAGAAACCCATTTTGAAGAACTGGCGCTGCGCTTTATGGATATCCGTAAGCGTATCTATAAGTTCCCGAAAATGGGCGTGAAAGCGAAAATGATTGCGGTCACCACTACATCAGGTACGGGTTCTGAAGTCACGCCGTTTGCGGTTGTTACCGACGATGCGACAGGACAGAAATATCCTCTGGCCGACTACGCGCTGACGCCGGATATGGCGATCGTTGATGCCAACCTGGTGATGGATATGCCTAAGTCCCTGTGCGCATTTGGCGGTCTGGATGCGGTAACCCACGCGCTGGAAGCTTACGTCTCCGTACTGGCGAGCGAGTTCTCTGACGGCCAGGCTCTGCAGGCCCTGAAACTGCTGAAAGAAAACCTGCCGGCGTCCTATAATGAAGGCTCTAAAAACCCGGTTGCCCGTGAGCGCGTTCACAATGCTGCGACCATCGCGGGTATCGCGTTTGCGAACGCCTTCCTGGGCGTATGTCACTCAATGGCGCACAAACTGGGCTCTCAGTTCCATATTCCTCACGGTCTGGCGAACGCCCTGCTGATTTCCAACGTTATCCGCTACAACGCGAACGACAACCCAACCAAGCAGACTGCTTTCAGCCAGTACGATCGTCCGCAAGCGCGTCGTCGCTACGCTGAAATCGCAGACCACCTGGGTCTGAGCGCGCCGGGCGACCGTACCGCGGCTAAGATCGAGAAACTGCTGGCGTGGCTGGATAGCATTAAGGCTGAGCTGGGTATTCCTAAATCCATCCGCGAAGCTGGCGTTCAGGAAGCCGACTTCCTGGCCCACGTTGATAAGCTGTCCGAAGATGCGTTCGATGACCAGTGTACCGGTGCAAACCCACGTTACCCGCTGATCTCTGAGCTGAAACAGATTCTGATGGATACTTACTACGGCCGTGAGTACACCGAAGGCGAAGCGGCTAAAGAAGCGGCTCCCGCCGTTAAGGCTGACAAAAAAGCGAAGAAAATCGCTTAATTGACAGACTTTGCTAAAAAACCCGCTTCGGCGCTGAGAAATCCTCAGTAATGGGCGGGTAAAAAAGACAGGCATAGCGTTTGTGATCTACTGATTGTGCTATCAATTCAATGAGATCACCTCTATGCCTGCTTACCGGGTACGTCAGAATCTCTTCCGCGATGCTTTATCTCCGTTTCACAAATACCGCCAAAATGCTTTGCTGAATGCCACCCTCGCCTTAATCAATGGCGCATCACTGACCTAACCCGTATCGGGCGTTATTTAACCGGTGCAGCCAGGGTCAAAAATAAAATCAAACGTATTGACCGTCTGCCGGGCAATGAATCACTTCATAGTGATATTGCTCTGATTTTCACAGGCATTATCACTATGCTGACCTAAAAATTATCGCTGTGTTATTGCTGCTGACTGGAGTGGTTATCCGTCTCAGGAATAGTAGATGCTTCGCGCCAGCCTGCTTTGTGACGGGCGTTCCCAACTGGATTATCTCATCAGGAAAACAGCAGAACTCACCGATACAGAAGGCTTTTATGGATGCCCTTGCCGGGGCGGTGAACCCAAAGGTCAGGATCATCATCGTACCGATGCAGGCTTGCAGAACGTATGTTTTCGGCATATCAAATCGCCCGGATGGGATTTTATCGACCTTATCAGAGGCAATATCCGGATGCGCCTGAACAGCAAAGGCGAAGACTGCTTCAGGCGTCAGGCATTACAGGCCAGCAGCAAATCGGACTATCCAGGACCAGGCACGCTTGCGCGCAGCAGGTGCGCGGTATGACGGATTATTTTTACCGGGATGGGAAAAGTGAACGCTTCGGGTTCGGTCTGCGTACCGGTTACAGTCGTTCGCCGGGAAGAATGCTGGTCCTGAGCCTGCTGGCAACGCTGAATACATAGTGCTGTGGCTTATTGGTTATCACGCTGAAAATAAAGGCTTACCCCTGGATACCAGGCCAACGGCGTTAAATCACGGCGGATAATTTCATATCGGAGGTTAGCGGAGAATGGCCTGCGACATTCTCCGCTAATGTTAAAACGAAAGGTGCTGAGCACCATTCTTAACCACCTCGCCAGAACCTACCGAAATATGATGCTGGTTTATTAGCGCTGGTTTATGGGGACTCCTCAGCGCCTCGGCGGTTTTTTTATATCTTCAGAAAAATTTTGCTCAGACGGTCGTTAATATTCTGCTGCTTTTTTTGCAACTCTGCTGTCGCAAAGCTAATCGTGCTGGATAGCCTGCAGAGAGCCTTTTTGCAGGGCCTCTTTATAATGCTTACGGCAAACCGAGACGTAACGCTCATTGCCGCCGATGACCACCTGCTCGCCCTGATTATAAGGCCTCCCTTCGCTGTCCAGACGTAAAACCATGCTGGCTTTACGGCCACAGAAGCAAATAGTCTTTAGCTCTACCAGTTTATCTGACCATGCCAGCAAATATTGACTTCCGCTAAACAGCTCTCCGCGGAAATCAGTGCGCAGGCCGTAGCATAATACGGGAATATCTAATTCATCCACCACGTCTGATAAAGCATGCACCTGTTCACGCGTCAGGAACTGGCTCTCATCAACCAGAACGCAATGTACGGGCGCACCTTCGTGCTCATTACGGATTTCATCAAACAGCGACGTAGAGGGGTTATACAGTTTCGCAGGCGACGACAAGCCGATACGCGAACTTACCTTTCCTGAACCATACCGATTATCAATTTCTGCGGTATAGACCAGTGTACGCATACCTCTTTCCTGATAATTCCAGGAAGACTGAAGTAACGCCGTGGATTTTCCGGCATTCATCGCCGAGTAGTAGAAATAGAGTTGCGCCATTCGCAGATAACCTAAGTTAAAGTGTAAATATTGTTAACAAGGGGATTATACCATAAGCCGCAGCCCCGGCCTGTGCCACAGTGCGCTCTTTGAACGTTAGCTGTGCGAATGGTGATATATAAGCGATTTCTAAAGAACGCTGCATCATATAAGCCTGTTGGCTCTGCCGTAAAGCCCCTCTAACGCCCAGAGTTTTCAGCCTTTTTAATGCAGCCATGCAATTTAATACAACATTAATTAATATCACCTCATTAAGAATATTCAGCCATTAAAGCAATAATACCGAAGGCGGGTATTTAGCCATTGATGCTACATAACCGCAATTTTTCTAAGTTCACCCCCTGCCGTTGCTCCCGGAGCTGTTGTTGAAAAAGTGAGTTACACCTCTTTTTTTGTGGGTCACGTCAAGCCAAATTTAAGTTAGCGGAGTTTAATAAAAGCGGTAAATAACCTGAAATTTTGGCATCCTTACATTTCCCCCTATTGCAGAAGTTAATTTAAGGCACTATTATTACTCCAACAAGCCACCCTAATATAAGTTTGAGATTACTAAAATGAGCGAAGCACTTAAAATTCTGAACAACATCCGTACTCTTCGTGCACAGGCAAGAGAATGCACTCTCGAAACTCTGGAAGAAATGCTGGAGAAATTAGAAGTTGTAGTTAATGAACGCCGTGAAGAAGAAAATGCACAGGCTGCAGAAATTGAAGAGCGTACCCGTAAACTGCAACAATACCGTGAAATGCTGATTGCAGACGGTATCGATCCTAACGAATTGCTGAACAGTATGGCTGCTGTTAAATCAGCAGGCAAAGCTAAGCGTGCTGCACGTCCGGCTAAATATCAGTACATTGACGAAAACGGCGAAACCAAAACCTGGACTGGTCAGGGTCGTACTCCTGCCGTAATCAAAAAAGCAATGGAAGATCAGGGCAAAAAACTGGAAGATTTCCTGATTGCCTGAGCCTTATGCTTTAAGTGTGCTGCTTATTAAATCCCGCCCCGGCGGGATTTTTTTATGCCTGCAATAAAAAAGGAAGCCGCCGCTTCCTTTTTCCTGATTAGCTTACTTTGTAGAATGTTTTATACCATTCAACAAAACGCGCTACGCCGTCTGCGACAGAGGTTTCCGGCTTAAAGTCTATGGCATCATATAACGCGCTCGTATCGGCGCTCGTTTCCAGCACGTCACCCGGCTGCATCGGCATCATATTCTTCTGCGCAACCTTGCCCAGCGCGGTTTCAAGCGCGGTAATATAATCCATCAGCGTCACCGGATCGCTATTACCAATGTTATATACGCGATAAGGTGCAGAACTGGTTGCCGGCGAGCCTTGTTCAACCGTCCATGAAGCATCGGTTTGCGGAACGATATCCTGCAAACGCACGATCGCTTCGGCAATATCATCAATGTAAGTAAAGTCACGGCGCATTTGCCCGTGGTTGTATACATCAATACTATTACCCTCAACGATTGCGCGGGTGAATTTAAATAACGCCATATCCGGACGACCCCACGGGCCATAAACGGTGAAAAAGCGCAGCCCCGTTGTCGGTAAGCCATATAAATGTGAATAGGTGTGCGACATCAATTCGTTGGCTTTTTTGGTCGCGGCATATAAAGAGACCGGATGATCGACGGAATCATCGGTTGAGAATGGCAGCTTACGATTTAACCCATACACGGAACTGGATGAGGCATACAGCAAATGCCCCACTTTATTATGGCGACAACCTTCCAGCACATTCAGATGCCCGGTTAGGTTTGAATCGGCATAAGCATGAGGGTTATCGATTGAATAACGTACACCCGCCTGCGCGGCCAGATGAATGACGCGATCGAACTGCTGGATAGCAAATAGCTGCTCCATCGCGCTGCGGTCGGCAAGATCAATTTTTTCGAACTGAAAACGGGAATGGGGTTTAAGTAAATCAAGACGGGCGAGCTTGAGGTTAACATCATAATAGTCATTCAGGTTATCAATACCGATAACCTGGTGACCGGCAGCAAGCAGACGCTCGCTAACATGAAATCCAATAAAGCCTGCTGCGCCGGTAACCAGAAATTTCATACAACCCTCATTTATTATGCAATATTGATAGATGCTCCGCGGCCAATTGCGTAATAAACAAAACCGCGTTTGCTGAGTCTTTCAGGATCATACAGGTTACGGCCGTCAAAGATAACGGGTTGCTTCAGGGATTTCTTGATGGCATCAAAATCCGGCACACGGAAGCTTTGCCATTCGGTACAAATAACCAGCGCATCCGCGTCCTGAAGCGCAGCTTCTTTCGTGCCCATTAGCTTCAGATCGCTACGGTGGCCGTAGATGCGCTGGGTTTCATCCATAGCTTCTGGATCATACGCCTGCACCTGCGCCCCGCGTTCCCACAGCGCTTCCATCAGGACGCGGCTGGAGGCCTCACGCATATCATCGGTATTAGGTTTGAAAGAAAGCCCCCACAGCGCGAAGGTTTTGCCCTTCAGGTCTTCACCAAAATGACGATGAATAAATTCAGGAAGCTTCATCTTTTGCGCATGGTTAACCTGCTCAACCGCCTGCAGCAGGCGTGGCTGGTAGCCAATTTGTTCGGCGGTACGAATCAGCGCCTGCACGTCTTTCGGGAAGCAAGAACCGCCGTAACCGCAGCCAGGATAGATAAAGTGATAGCCAATACGCGGATCGGAACCAATGCCCTGACGCACTTTTTCAACGTCGGCGCCTAACCGTTCCGCCAGGTTTGAAATCTCGTTCATAAAGCTGATTTTGGTCGCCAGCATACAGTTAGCGGCATACTTGGTCAGCTCGGCGCTGCGGATATCCATCAGGATCATACGATCGTGGTTGCGGTTAAACGGCTCGTAGAGTTCACGCAGCAGGTCCACCACATCTTCGTTATCCGTACCAATGACGATACGTTCAGGACGCATACAGTCAGAAACTGCGGCGCCCTCTTTAAGAAATTCAGGGTTTGAGACGACGTCAAACGGGATAGTTTCGCCGCGCTCTTTAAGCGTTTGCTCCATTACGCTGCGAACTTTATCCGCCGTGCCCACGGGAACAGTAGATTTATCCAGCACCACTTTATGAGAAGTCATGTACTGCGCGATGGTGCGGGCGACTGCGGCCACGTATTTCAGATCCGCAGAGCCGTCTTCGTCTGGCGGTGTCCCCACGGCGATAAACTGCATCTCGCCATGATGCACGCCCATTTCAGCGTCGGTGCTGAATGAGAGACGGCCTTCTTCGTAGTTTTTCTTCACCAGCGGCGTCAGACCCGGCTCAAAGATCGGGATCTCGCCGTTTTTCAGGTTTTCTACTTTCTTTACATCGACATCGATACACATAACTTCATGGCCGACTTCTGCAAGCACTGCGGCCTGGACAAGCCCAACGTAGCCGATACCAAATACGGTAACTTTCATCTTTCTATCCTGCGTTGAATTGAATTACTTCTTCGTGCCAACGGTCTCTTCAAGCCAGGCTTTGAAATCTTCGCCGAGGGTCTGGTGACGGATGCCGTATTCCACAAACGCCTGCATGTAGCCCAGTTTGTTACCGCAGTCATGGCTCACGCCTTTCATGTGGTAGGCTTCAACGGTCTGTTTTTCCATCAGCATAGCGATAGAGTCGGTCAGCTGAATTTCGTCGCCCGCGCCCGGAGGCGTTTTGGACAGCAGCGGCCAGATGTCGGCGTTCAGGACATAGCGCCCGACCACGGCAAGATTCGATGGGGCAACGCTGGCTTTAGGTTTCTCAACGATACCGACCATCGGCACGCTGTCGCCTTCGTTTAGCTCAACGCCTTTACAGTCAACTACGCCATAGGCGGTAACATCTTCTACAGGCTCAACCATAATCTGGCTGTAACCGGTAGCATCAAAACGTTTAATCATCTCTGCCAGGTTATCCTGGGAAAGATCGGATTCAAATTCGTCGAGGATAACGTCCGGCAGAATAACCGCTACGGGCTCGTCGCCGACCACGGGATGAGCACACAACACCGCATGGCCCAGGCCTTTGGCCAGCCCCTGACGGACCTGCATAATAGTGACGTGCGGCGGGCAAATCGCCTGAACTTCATCCAGTAGCTGACGCTTCACGCGTTTTTCCAGCATGGCTTCCAGCTCGAAGCTGGTATCGAAGTGGTTTTCGATGGAATTTTTCGAAGAGTGCGTCACCAGAACAATTTCAGTAATTCCCGCCGCAATACATTCGTTCACGACATACTGAATTAATGGTTTATCTACCAGCGGCAGCATCTCTTTCGGTATTGCCTTAGTAGCTGGCAACATACGCGTTCCCAATCCCGCAACAGGGATTACTGCTTTTCTAACTTTAGAATTAATGGCAGCCATTGAAAAACCTCCTGGACTGGTCAAGTGGTAAACTTGTTCGTCAATTTAAAAACGCGTTCGAGTATATCAGCTTAAAATCTAAATCTGCCGCTGATTACCCGCCGCGCGGGTAATTTAAGACTAATACGAATCGGTATGATGCGATATTATCACCAGCCCAGACGGGGGAGAAAAACTAAATGTAATCAGTGGCTCAGGTGCTCATTCCGCAGACAACATTAAGCGTAAACGACCGCCTGCACCCCATACCTGACACTGCCAGGCATCACAACTCTGGCTGATTTGATTCAGATAAGTATTACCCAAAGTTCCTAATGGCACACCATTACTGACCTGAATTTGATGCTCGCCGGTATTTAAGGTTGCATTAAGACCGGCGGAAACCAGAATGAGGTTTTTTAATGCGCTGTGATAATAGCCAACGATGAGCGGAAATTGTCCGGTCAGATTTGCCTGACGCAATAACTGGTTCACCTGTTTAAGCAAATTACCTAATTCCGGCAAGCGTTGGCGCTGATGGGAAAGCTGTTCCTGAAGCAGACCGTTAAAGAGCGCACGCAGCAATAATGCGGCCAGCACGCCGTTATCTCCGGCACGCGTGACGTCCAGACAATAAAACGCGAGATCGTTTTCAGAGAGCGGTGCGATATCAAGCACAAGGCCTGGCTCATCGGCGGCGACAAGCTGACGGTAGTTAACCCGGCAATGGGACATGACCTGCTGAACCGGCGGCTGCAATTCCTGAAGCAGTTTTGCGGCGGCCTGTGGGTCACTCACCAACGCATCCCAGTCCTGGAAGAGACGCTCTTCTTCTTCGACACGAGAGTTAAACATTGTTGGATAGAGGCAGGCGAAGACGGTTTCACGCAGGCGATTGAGGTCTTTTATCGGTTTTAGCAGCACGTCCTGCACGCCCAGGCGCAGCGCTTTAGCGATATCCGACATATTTTCCGTCGCGGAAATCACCAGGATAGGAAGCTGATTGCCTTCGTTACGAATATGCTCAACCAGTTTCAACCCGTTCATGCGCGGCATAGCCAGATCGCAGATCAGCAGATCGGGCGACACGCCCAGCATTTTTTCCAGCGCATCAATACCGTCCCGCGCTAAAGAGGTGACGGCACCAAGCGAGGAGAGATAGCTATCCAAAAGGGAGCGGAAAACGGGCTCATCTTCAACGATGAGAATCTGTTTCCCCGCAAGTGGCTGTGTCATGCTCTCTCCTCTGCCTGATAATCAATAAATAGTGGCATGGTATGGCTCTGAGCGCCCGTCAGAATTACCTGAAGATGTATAAAATCCCAACGTTCAGTCATGGGTACGAACCAGCGGCAACAGTTCATCCATCTTTTTTTCTACCGCCTGAGACCCGGCAGTGATGGCTTCCGCTGCACGATGGAAATCCAGCGTAGAGATTTGCGGGCAGAACGGCTGCAGTAAAATATCCGGCGGATCGCCCGCCATGCGGTTACGTTTCAGACGGTTTTCCAGCACCTGAATCGAGGTGGTCATGATTTCCATTGCCGTCGGCGACGTGAAGGCTCGCCGGGTTTTCATTTTTCCCAGTTGCTCACGCAGACGACCGTGCCAGGTGGTGGATTGCCCAACGTCTTCTTTTATCGACCCGCTTACATTTATGGACAGTAAATCCTGTTGCATCAGATGGGCGTCATGCTGCAAATCTACAGCGATAACGATATCCGCGCCAAGCGCACGCGTTAGCGAGACAGGAACTGGATTCACCACCGCGCCATCCACCAGCCAGTAGCCGTTATAGCTCACCGGTGAAAGAAGGCCCGGCATACTGCACGAGGCGCGTACAGCCTGATGCAGATCGCCGTCGGTAAACCAAAGTTCACGACCGGTACTCAGATTACACGCCACGGATCCAAAGCGCAGATGGCAACCTTCGATTGATTCTTCGGGGATAATTTTGCGAACGTTGTTAAAAACTCTTTCGCCGCGCAGTAAACCTCCGCGACGCCAGGAAAGGTCCATCAGACGTAAAACGTCCCAATAGCCAAACGATCTTACCCAATGTTCCATGACGGATAACCGATCGCAGGCGTAAGCAGCGCCAACCAGCGCCCCTACCGAACAACCCGCAACGATATCAATCTGTATACCTGCCCGCTTTAACGCATTGATCACGCCAATATGTGCCCAACCTTTTGCTGCTCCCGACCCTAACGCCAGGCCGATTTTTACCTGTCTCATTCCGCCTCGGTCAATCTCTTCAGGATTTGCATCCCGTGGCGCCTTCGCCAATGCTCAGTTAACATAGCGCTGCCTGGCGTCATCACGCCGATTACTTTTTAAGGAGTTACTGTGGCGCAACTTTGTCCCTGTGGCAGCGGTTTGGAGTATAGCCTATGTTGCCAGCCTTACCTACGCGGCGACAGCCTGCCTATGACACCGGCACAGCTTATGCGTTCACGCTATTGTGCATATGTGATGCAGGACGCGGAATATCTGCTTGCAACATGGCATCCGGAAGCGCGCCATGAAACGCTACGAGCTGATATTTCTGCCAGTTTTACCGGCACGCAGTGGCTCGGTTTAACCATCTTTGAAGAGGCTAATGGCCTGAGCAGTAACGAAGGATATGTTAGTTTTGTAGCGCGTTTTGCAGATCAAGGCCGTGAAAGCGCCGTTATCGAACGTTCCCGTTTTTTAAAAGAATCTGGTCGGTGGTATTATATCGACGGTACGCGCCCTCAGTTGGGTCGTAACGACCCTTGCCCATGCGGCTCGGGGAAAAAATTTAAAAAATGTTGTGGGCGGTAAGCTTCCGGGCCGTAACCACACTCTTATTTAGCAAACACCGTTCACAGGATTTACCAAGCGATGCAAGCACTGCAACGAAAAGTACTTCGCACTATCTGCCCTGACGCAAAGGGTCTGATCGCCAAAATCACCAACATCTGTTACAAGCACGAATTAAATATCGTGCAAAACAACGAGTTCGTCGATCACCGCACCGGCCGCTTTTTCATGCGCACCGAACTTGAAGGGATCTTTAACGACACCACCCTGCTTGCCGACCTGGACGGAGCGTTGCCCGAAGGCTCCGTGCGCGAACTGACGCCAGCAGGTCATCGCCGCATCGTTATTCTGGTTACCAAAGAAGCCCACTGTCTGGGCGATCTGCTGATGAAAGCCACCTACGGCGGTCTGGACGTTGAAATAGCTGCCGTTATCGGCAATCACGACACGTTACGCACGCTGGTAGAACGCTTCGATATCCCCTTCCAGCTTGTCAGTCATGAAGGCATGACTCGCGAGGAACACGATACGCAGATGGCAGACGCCATTGCCGCTTACGAACCAGACTATGTAGTACTGGCGAAATACATGCGCGTGCTTACCCCTTCGTTCGTGTCACGCTTCCCGAATCAGATAATCAATATTCACCACTCGTTCCTGCCGGCATTTATCGGCGCACGCCCTTATCACCAGGCGTATGAGCGCGGCGTGAAGATTATCGGTGCCACTGCGCACTACGTGAATGACAATCTGGATGAAGGCCCGATCATCATGCAGGACGTGATTCACGTGGATCACACCTATACCGCAGAAGATATGATGCGCGCAGGCCGCGACGTGGAAAAAAATGTTCTGAGCCGTGCCCTGTATCAGGTGCTGGCCCAGCGCGTGTTTGTTTACGGCAACCGCACTATTATTTTGTAATTACCCGCGGATGAATCGTTTAGCTTTACAACGTTACGCGTAAAAAAACGGCAAACGATTCATTTTCTTACAGCGAAAGCTTTACAGCGACGCTTCATTTGATATGATGCGCCCCGCCTCCAGCTAAGGAAGCAGACCAGTAAAGGGTAGGCCCCGTGGTGGAGTTCCCGAGCGATCATCAGGGAGCTGACTGTAAATCTGCCGTCATCGACTTCGAAGGTTTGACTCGAGCGATGCGAGAGAACGTGGCGACAGCAACGTTTATCCTCCCACCGCCAAAGTGGCAGTAATTAGTAAGCTGGTTTTTGACTTAAATATCTATACCCCGTGGTGGGGTTCCCGAGCGGCCAAAGGGAGCAGACTGTAAATCTGCCGTCATCGACTTCGAAGGTTCGAATCCTTCCCCCACCACCATCTACAAACTCGTACTAATCATCAGACGAGCAACTCTCTTCCAGAACATACATGGGAAGGATGAGAAGCTTCGATTAAGGTTCGAGTCGAACGCAGTGAGACAACGTTGCTTTAGCAACGATCATCCTTCCCACTTCGTTCTGATAACCAGCTCCAGTCTGGTTTATCCCAAAATGAAATACCCCTGGCGGGGTTCCCGAGCGGCCAAAGGGAGCAGACTGTAAATCTGCCGTCATCGACTTCGAAGGTTCGAATCCTTCCCCCGCCACCATATTGCAAAGCAAATCCAGGCACGCCAAACGCGCACAATCTTCCATATTCCCGTTGGGGAAGGACGAGAAGCTTCGACTAAGGTTCGACTCGAGCCAGTGCGAGAGAACGGGCGCCAGCAACGTTTATCCTTCCCCCGCCACCATCTTTTAGTTACCCCAGACATTCAAATCGCACGATCTTTCATATTCCCGATGGGGAAGGACGAGAAGCTTCGATTAAGGTTCGACTCGAGCCAGTGCGAGAGAACGGGCGCCAGCAACGTTTATCCTTCCCCCGCCACCATCTTTTAGTTACCCCAGACATTCAAATCGCACAATCTTTCATATTCCCGATGGGGAGGGACGAGAAGCTTCGATTAAGGTTCGACTCGAGCCAGTGCGAGAGAACGGGCGCCAGCAACGTTTATCCTTCCCCCGCCACCATCTTTTAGTTACCCCAGACATTCAAACACGCACAATCTTCCATATATTCCCGATGGGGAAGGATGAGAAGCTTCGATTAAGGTTCGACTCACGTCAGTGAGAACGCGCGCTGCGCGGTCACCCTTTTCGCCACAATCTTTTAGTAACTCTCAACTTTTCGAATCGCACATATTCCATATTCCCATCAGGAAAGGATGTAACCTACCTAACCTGTCCAACTTTTCGATGGATGGCGCATTCGATTATGCCCCCTACGCATAACCGTGCATTGATTATTCGCTTACCTACCCTGCAATCCATCGGTTCAGGTTTTGTAGGGCGGGTAAGCGTGAGCGTGAGCGTCACCCGCGCGGCGCACACGCAAAAAAATACCCGACCAAAGCCGGGTATTCGTCATCAATTATTAAGTATTCAGCGACGAGCGCGAACAACCTGATACCTGCGCGTCAGATATTCTACCGGCGCGCTCCATATATGCACCAGGCGGGTGAACGGAAACAGTAAGAACAGCGTCATACCCAGCACCAGGTGCATGCGGAAGATAAACGCCACGCCGTCCAGATGCGCAGATGCGCCGCCCTGGAAGGTCACAACCGACTGCGCCCAGCCTACCAGCTTCATCATCTCGCTGCCGTCCATATGCTGCGCTGAGAAAGGAATGGTAATCAGACCCAGCGCGCACTGAATCATCAGCAGGCTTAAGATAAGAATATCGGCGACGGTAGACGTCGCGCGGATACGTGGATTGAACAGGCGACGTTTAAGCAGCAGCAAACCGCCCACCAGCGTCAGCACGCCACAGGCGCCACCGGCAATCATCGCCATTTTCTGCTTCACATCAACCGGTAAGAATGACTCGTACATCCAGTGCGGGGTCAGCATACCGAGTAAATGGCCGGCAAAAATTCCCAGAATCCCGATATGGAACAGGTTTGACGCCAGGTTCATGCCTTTCCTGTCGAGCATCTGGCTGGAGCCTGCTTTCCACGTATACTGGCCGTAGTCATAGCGCAGCCAGCTGCCCAGCAGGAATACCGTACCGCAAAGGTACGGATAGATGTCATAGAAGAACACATTCAGAAAATGCATTATCACTCTCCTCCAATATTCAGATACTGCGGAGCCACAGCTCCGGCAAAACGACGCTGATGGCTGGTAATTTCAGACTCACCGCAGCCCTGGTCGGCAATAAACTTAACCTGTTCTTCTTCCCATACCGCATCCAGCGCCTGTGGCGTATCGTCGCGGGCTTCGTTGGCGATTTGTTTGCTTACGCTGTCAACCGCAACGTCGCTTTCCGACAGGCCAAGCAGCACATCAAACAGCGCGGCATAATCACTTTCACGCTGTTTCAGACGCGCGCTCAGCAAGGCCAGAATCGGCGCGACATCCTGCAGGCCACCACGCGCTTCCCCAGCGGTTCGCTGCGACAGGTATTCAAGATACAGCGGCAGGTGATCCGGCAGCTCGCGGCTGTCGATTTCCATACCGGCCTGCTCGTACTGCCCCATCAGATTAACCATCGCCTGACCGCGATCGCGTGATTCACCGTGAACGTGTTCAAACAGCAGCAGAGACGTTGCACGACCGCGGTCGAACAACTCGCTATAGCCTGCCTGCGCATCCAGCAGATCCCGGCTACACAGCCTGGTGATAAAGTCATCAAGCAAAGCAGCCTGGCGCACACTTAACGCGTCACCTTCTGTCAGCGCATCGCGTAGCTCCTGTTGATGCTGCCACAGGGCAGCATCCGGATACTCAAGCAGGCGTGAAACAATCAGTAGTTCAATCATGCGCGCGGCTCCGTTTTATTGGATACATCAATAGCGTCAATGCGTTTGCTATTGAACAGATTGAATTTGCTGTCGCTGCCGTGACAGCCGTCGCCAAAGCTGAAACCACAGCCGTTACGCTCAGGGAACGCATCCGCCGCCAGCTCGCGGTGGCTGGTTGGAATAACAAAGCGATCCTCGTAGTTGGCAATAGCCAGATAGCGATACATTTCCTGCGCCTGGGCTTCGCTCAGCCCAACCTCTTCCAGGGCGCTGATATCGTGGACGCCGTCTACGGTTTCAGCACGTTTATAGTGACGCATCGCCATAATACGTTTGAGCGCGCTAATCACCGGTGCGGTATCGCCCGCGGTCAACAGGTTTGCCAGATATTCAACCGGAATACGCAGGCTTTCTATGTCCGGCAGAATACCGGTGTGCGGCAACTGGCCCGCGTCGGCCGCAGACTGAATTGGCGACAACGGCGGCACATACCAGACCATCGGCAGCGTGCGGTATTCCGGGTGCAGCGGCAGAGCCAGCTTCCAGTCAATGGCCATTTTGTAAACCGGCGACTTCTGAGCGGCATCAATAACGCTTTGTGGAACGCCATCTTTCAAGGCCTGTTCGATAACGGCCGGGTCGTTCGGATTAAGGAACACGCCCAGTTGACGCTCATAGAGGTCTTTCTCGTGCTCGGTGCTTGCCGCTTCTTCAATGGCATCCGCATCGTAAAGGACCACGCCGAGGTAACGAATACGCCCTACGCAGGTTTCGGAACACACTGTCGGCATACCCGCTTCGATACGCGGATAGCAGAAAATGCACTTCTCAGATTTGCCGGTTTTCCAGTTGAAGTAGATCTTTTTGTACGGGCAGCCGGTAACGCACATACGCCAGCCGCGGCATTTATCCTGGTCGATAAGCACAATGCCATCTTCTTCACGCTTATAGATGGCACCGCTCGGGCAGGTTGCCACACAGGCCGGGTTAAGGCAGTGTTCGCACAGGCGCGGCAGGTACATCATGAAGGTATTTTCGAACTGGCCGTACATCGCCTTCTGCATATTCTCGAAGTTCTGATCTTTGGCGCGCTTTTCAAATTCGCCGCCGAGAATCTCTTCCCAGTTCGGACCTGCTTCGATTTTATTCATCCGCTGACCGGTGATCAGCGAGCGCGGACGCGCTATCGGCTGATGCTTGCCTTCCGGCGCGTTATGCAGATGCTGATAGTCATAGTCAAACGGCTCGTAGTAATCATCGATACCCGGCAGATGCGGGTTAGCGAAAATTTTACCCAGCAGCATGGCGCGGTTGCCCATGCGCGGCTGTAGTTTGCCGTTGATTTTACGGATCCAGCCGCCCTTCCATTTCTCCTGGTTTTCCCAGTCGTTCGGATAGCCGATACCCGGTTTGGTTTCCACGTTGTTAAACCACGCGTACTCCATCCCTTCGCGGCTGGTCCAGACGTTTTTACAGGTCACAGAACAGGTGTGACAGCCGATGCACTTATCAAGATTCAGCACCATGCCGACTTGTGAACGAATTTTCATTTTACGCTCTCCTGTTTCTGGTCATTACCTTCACCGTCTAACCAGTCAATATTTTTCATCTTACGCACCACGACGAACTCATCGCGGTTTGAACCCACCGTGCCGTAGTAGTTAAAGCCGTAGGCCAACTGCGCGTAGCCGCCGATCATATGCGTTGGTTTCGGACTGATACGGGTGACCGAGTTATGAATCCCGCCGCGCTGGCCGGTGATTTCAGAACCCGGCAGGTTCACGATACGTTCCTGGGCGTGGTACATCATCGTCATGCCTTCCGGCACACGTTGACTGACTACCGCACGCGCGGTCAGCGCGCCGTTTTTGTTGAACACTTCAATCCAGTCGTTATCTTCGATGCCCAAATCTTTGGCATCGGTTTCACTCATCCACACAATCGGCCCGCCGCGCGACAGCGTCAGCATCAGCAGGTTATCGCTGTAGGTTGAGTGAATGCCCCATTTCTGGTGCGGCGTCAGGAAGTTCAGCGCTTTTTCCGGGTTACCGTTGGATTTTTTACCCATCACGCCTTTCACCGAGCGGGTATCAATCGGCGGGCGGTAAACCAGCAGGCTTTCGCCGAAGTCGCGCATCCACTGATGATCCTGATACAGCTGCTGGCGACCAGACAGCGTGCGCCACGGGATCAGCTCGTGTACGTTGGTGTAGCAGGCGTTATAAGAAACGTGCTCATCTTCAAGGCCGGACCAGGTCGGGCTGGAGATAATTTTGCGCGGCTGGGCCTGGATATCGCGGAAGCGAATTTTCTCTTCTTCTTTAGGATGAGCCAGGTGCGTATGGTCGCGACCGGTAAATTCGCTGAGCGCGGCCCAGGCTTTCACCGCCACCTGGCCGTTGGTTTCCGGCGCAAGCGTGAGGATCATTTCTGCGGCATCGATCGCCGAGTTGATCATCGGCTGGCCTTTCGCCGGGCCTTCTGCCTTGGTGTAATTCAGCTTACGCAGCAGATCCATTTCGGCCTGGGTGTTCCAGGAGATACCTTTGCCGCCGTTGCCGATGGTTTCCATCAGCGGGCCGATAGAGGTGAAGCGCTCGTAAGTTGCCGGATAGTCACGCTCTACCACCATCAGATGCGGAGCGGTTTTACCAGGAATCAGGTCGCATTCGCCTTTTTTCCAGTCCATCACGCCAAACGGCTGCGCCAGCTCTGCGGCGGAGTCATGCTGAATCGGCAGCGTCACCACGTCGGTTTCTTTGCCCAGATGACCGACGCACACCTCAGAGAATTTCTTCGCGATGGCTTTATAGATTTCCCAGTCGCTCTTCGACTCCCAGGCCGGGTCGACGGCCGCAGAAAGCGGGTGAATAAACGGATGCATATCCGAAGTATTCATATCGTCTTTCTCATACCAGGTCGCGGTAGGCAGGACGATATCGGAATACAGACAGGTGCTCGACAGACGGAAGTCCAGCGTCACCACCAGATCCAGCTTGCCGTCGAGGCCGTTGTCTACCCACTCGACTTCTTCCGGCATTACGCCGCCTTCACGGCCCAGGTCCTTACCCTGAATACCATTCTCAGTACCCAGCAGATACTTAAGCATGTATTCATGGCCCTTACCGGAAGAACCCAGCAGGTTTGAACGCCAGACGAACAGGTTACGCGGGTGGTTATTACCCGCATCCGGCTGCTCCGCCGCAAAACGAAGGTCGCCGCTTTTCAACTGCTGTACGGTGTAATCCGCCGGGGACATGCCAGCCGCTTTCGCCTGGGCCGCAATGGTCAGCGGGTTGGTATTTAACTGCGGGGCGGATGGCAGCCAGCCCATGCGCTCGGCGCGCACGTTAAAGTCAATCAGATGACCGCTGTAGCGGGATTTATCCGCCAGAGGAGAAAGCAGCTCTTCCGCCGTTAACGACTCGTAACGCCACTGGCTGGAGTGGTTATAGAAGAACGAGGTGCTGTTCATATGACGCGGCGGACGCTGCCAGTCAAGGGCAAACGCCAGCGGTGTCCAGCCGGTTTGCGGACGCAGTTTTTCCTGGCCCACGTAGTGTGCCCAGCCGCCGCCGCTCTGCCCGACGCAGCCGCAGAAGATCAGCATGTTGATCAGGCCGCGGTAGTTCATGTCCATGTGGAACCAGTGGTTCATACCGGCACCGACGATGATCATCGAACGGCCATGCGTTTTATCCGCGTTATCTGCGAATTCGCGGGCGATACGGACGATATTCTGACGGGAAACGCCGGTGATCTGCTCGGCCCACGCCGGAGTATAAGCTTTCACATCATCGTAGCTGGTCGCACAGTTTTCATCGTGCAGACCACGCTCCAGGCCATAGTTCGCCAGGGTCAGATCGTAAACGGTGGTCACTAACGCGCTTGCGCCATCGGCCAGCTGAATGCGTTTTACCGGCAGCTTATGCATCAGCACATTATCAAGCTTAACGTTGCTGAAGTGTTCGCTGCTTTCACCGCCGAAGTACGGGAAGCCAACGTCGGCCACTTCATCATGGCTGCCAAGCAGGCTCAGACGCAGCTCGGTTTCTTCACCGCTGGTGCCGTCGCGCTGCTCCAGGTTCCATTTGCCCTTCTCGCCCCAGCGGTAGCCGATGGAGCCTGTCGGCGCCAGCAGATCGCCGCTCTGGTTATCCACGGCAACGGTTTTCCACTGCGGGTTGTTTTCCTGACCCAGACCATCCACCAGATCGGATGCGCGCAGCATACGGCCGGCAGCATAAAAACCGTCACGCTCTTCGAGCATCACCAGCATTGGCATGTCGGTGTAACGACGCACGTAATCGGTAAAGTACTGGCTTGGGTTGTCCAGATGGAACTCGCGCAGCATAACGTGGCCCATCGCCAGCGCCATTGCAGCGTCGGTGCCCTGTTTCGGGGCCAGCCACTGATCGCACAGCTTGGCGATTTCAGCGTAATCTGGCGTCACCGCAACGGTCTTGGTGCCTTTGTAACGCACCTCTGTAAAGAAGTGAGCATCCGGTGTACGAGTCTGCGGGACGTTTGAACCCCAGGCGATAATGTAGCTGGAGTTGTACCAGTCAGCGGATTCCGGCACGTCGGTTTGCTCGCCCCAGGTCATTGGCGACGCGGGTGGTAAATCGCAGTACCAGTCGTAGAAGCTCAGGCAGGCGCCGCCAATCAGGGAAAGGTAACGCGCGCCGGAAGCATAGGAAACCATCGACATAGCAGGAATCGGCGAGAAACCAGCGATACGGTCCGGGCCGAAAGTTTTTGCGGTAAAGACGTTTGCCGCTGCAATCAGCTCGTTCACTTCCTGCCAGCTTGAGCGGACAAAGCCACCGCGACCGCGGGCTTGTTTATAGCTTTTTGCTTTTTCCGGGTCGTTGATGATAGAGGCCCAGGCGTTAACCGGATCGGCATGCTGGGTTTTCGCTTCGCGCCACAGCTTAATCAGACGCTTGCGCATCAGCGGATATTTCAGGCGGTTAGCGCTGTAGAGATACCAGGAGTAGCTGGCGCCGCGAGGGCAGCCGCGTGGCTCATGGTTTGGCATATCAGGGCGAGTACGCGGGTAGTCGGTTTGCTGGGTTTCCCAGGTGACCAGGCCGCTTTTTACATAAATCTTCCAGCTACAGGAGCCGGTGCAGTTTACGCCGTGGGTGGAGCGCACGACTTTGTCGTGCTGCCAACGTTGGCGGTAGCCTTCTTCCCAATCGCGGTTGGTATCGAGCAGCTGGCCATGCCCATCGGCAAAGGTGTCGCCCTTCTGTTTGAAGTAACGAAACCGGTCAAGAAACTTGCTCATCGGAGTTCTCCTGATGTGGAGCCTGGAGGCTCTATCTTATGAAATCGACATTGCTGATTTGCAGGCACGGTAACGCGCTCATATGGCGGGATAATTGATAACGATCAACTGTGTAGAGGCTATTTGTCGGACAAACTGTGCCATATACCACCAAAGGGTATACCGTCTCATAAAGATAACCCATTGTTTTTAATAACGTTATTTTGAATTTCGATTTGCAGTGAGTAGAAAAAACTGCGGTGGAGGTATTAAGGGGTAGATGTGGCATTCCCCCTGCAGACACCGCCTTTAAAACGGATGCCGCCCTCCTTTTAGTATGTTGTAACTAATTAACAGCTGAAAAAAGCGCAGCCGAAGCTGCGCAAGGGATAACCAAAAGGTCAATCGGTTAGCGGGATGATTTACGGCCATAGACGGCCCAGGTAATCACCACGCAAACTATGTAAAACACCACAAAGACTTTCATCGCGCCTGCCGGCGAACCGGTCAGCGTCAGCGAAGTCCCGAATGCCTTAGGAATAAAGAACCCGCCTACTGCACCAATCGCCGAGATAAAACCCAGCGCCGCTGCGGTGTCCGTTGCCGCTTCTCGCATCGCCTGCTCCGGCGTACCGCCTTCAGCCTTCACGCGTTCCATAGTGAGCTTACGGAAGATAACGGAGATCATCTGGAAGGTAGACCCGCTGCCCAGACCGGCCGTCAGGAACAGCATCAGGAAGACGCCGAAGAAGGCGATGAAGTTTCCGCCCACGCCATTGTGCGGCAGCGTGGTGAACAGCAGCACGCTGAACACAGCCATAAAGACAAAGTTAATCAGCGAGACTTTCGTGCCGCCCCAGCGGTCAGAAATGGCGCCGCCGGCAGAACGCGCCAGCGCACCCACCAGCGGACCGAAGAAGGCGAAATGCAGGATTTGCACCTCCGGGAACTGGGTTTTTGACAGCATCGCGAAACCGGCAGAGAAACCGATAAACGAGCCGAAGGTTGCCAGGTACAGCAGCCCCATAATCCACAGGTGAGCGCGTTTAAGTACCGGTAGCTGTGCACGCAAAGAAGCTTTTGACGCGGACAGATCGTGCATGCCAAACCAGGCAGCAAGGGTGAAAACCGCAAGGAAAGGCACCCAAATCCACGCGGCGTTTTCAAGGAACAGCATGGTGCCATCTGCCTGAGCCACGCCGGTGCCGCCAAATGCGGCAAACATGGACAGCGAAATCACCAGCGGGGCAATGAGCTGCATTACGCTCACGCCGAGATTACCCATCCCGCCGTTAATCCCCAGCGCCCCGCCCTGTTTTGATTTAGGGAAGAAGAAGCTGATATTTGCCATGCTGGAGGCAAAGTTCGCGCCGGCGAAGCCGCACAGCAGGGAAATAGTGATAAACGTGCTAAATGGCGTACTGGTGTCCTGCACCGCAAAGCCCAGCCAGACGCAGGGAATAATCAGAATGCCGGTGCTAAAAGCGGTCCAGCGGCGGCCGCCAAAAATTGGCACCATGAAAGAGTAAGGCACGCGCAGCAGCGCGCCGGAGACTGAAGGCAACGCCGTCAGCATAAACAGCTGATCGGTCGTAAAGTTAAAGCCGACTTTATTAAGATTGACCGCAACAGCACTGAACAACATCCAGACGCAAAACGCCAGCAGGAGGCTCGGAACCGAGATCCACAGATTACGGCTGGCAATGCGATGACCGCGAATTTGCCAGAATTCCGGCTCATCAGGACGCCAGTCCGTGATTAACGCCCCTGATTTCTGCACGTTGGCGGATGACTGAGACATAAACACCTCAAGGTTTGTGTGAGTAATTGCGGTCACATTAGGAGGTATTGCTGTTTCTAATTTGATGCAAATCAAGGGATAACCGAACAAAATAGCGGTCAGAATTTAACCATGATTCTTTGTGAGTAAAGATGTCGTGTAAAAAAAGCGTGATTTTTCACAAGGCTGACGCGGGTTACGCTTACAATTTACGGGGATTATGCCACCTACGGAAATTAAGGGGTAACCACCAGGAGGTATGGGTATACTCCAGAGGATAGCTGAGAATGACCCACTGTTTTTACAATAAAGCCGTATCCGGAGCGCGCTCGTTTATGTTGAAACGCCTGTTTTCCCCTTTAACCCTGGTCAACCAGCTCGCGCTTATTTTGCTGTTGCTGGCGGCGTTAGGTATTGTGGGAATGAGCCTTGCCAGCTTGCTTGCACAGGGAATTCAGGGTAACGCTCACGCCATTAATAAGGCCGGATCGCTGCGCATGCAAAGCTATCGCCTGCTGGCTGCCATTCCGCTTAGCGAAAAAGACAACGTCCTGTTCAACGAAATGGAGAAAACCACCTGGAGCGAGGATTTACAACAGGCGGCGCGCCGTGATGGCCAACAGGTGCAGCTAAGCGAAATCCAGCATTACTGGCGCAATACGCTCGGGCCAGCGATGAAAAACGCTAAAAATGCGCAGCAGGTAACGCCGCACATTGCGCAATTTGTAGGCCGCATTGACCAGCTGGTGAGTTCGTTCGACAAAACCACAGAGCTTCGCCTTCATCGCGTCATTCTCCTGCAACAGGGCATGGTGGCGTTAATGGGGCTGCTGCTGCTATTTACCGTCGTCTGGCTACGCAAGCGCCTGCTTCGCCCCTGGCGACAGTTGCTGAATATGGCTTTTGCTATCAGGCATAAAGAGTTCACCCATCGGGTGAATATCAGCGGTCGCAACGAAATGGCGATGCTCGGCATGGCGTTCAACAGCATGTCTGCGGAACTGGCCGAAAGTTACGCCGGGCTTGAACAACGCGTGCGGGAAAAAACAGCCGGCCTTGAGCAAAAGAATCAGATCCTCTCTTTCCTCTACCAGGCAAACCGTCGCCTTCATTCCCAGGCCCCGCTATGCCAAAGGCTTTCACCGGTGTTAAGCGAACTGCAAAAGCTTACGCCGCTGCGCGACATCGAACTGCGCGTCTATGAATACGAAGACGAAGAAAACTACGACGAATATACCTATCAACCGGACAGCAGCTGCGAGGCACGGGGCTGCCATCTCTGCCCGCGCGAACAGGCGCCTGAGCCGGTTGAAGCTACCGCGCTGAAGTGGCGATTAACCGATAACCATATTCATTATGGTCTGGTGCTGGCGCAACTGCCGGTGGGCAGCAGCCTCACGGTTGACCAACAGCAGTTGATCTCAACCCTGATTGAACAGCTTACCGCGACGCTCGCGCTGGAAAGACAGTATGAGCATCAGCAGCAACTGGTCGTGATGGAAGAGCGTTCCGCCATCGCTCGCGAACTACACGACTCCATTGCCCAGTCGCTCTCCTGTCTGAAAATGCAGGTCAGCTGCCTGCAAATGCAGGGCGAAAGCTTGCCTGAGCAAAGCCGGGATTTACTGGCGCAGATGCGTAGCGAGCTGAATACCTCATGGCGACAGCTGCGCGAGTTACTGACCACCTTCCGCCTGCAACTGATTGAGCCAGGATTACGGCCAGCCCTTGAAGCAAGCTGCCTGGAATTCAGTGAAAAACTCGGTTTTGCGGTGGCGCTGGACTACCAGCTACCGCCACGCCTGGTGCCATCGCATCAGGCTATTCATCTGGTGCAAATTGCCCGCGAAGCGTTAAACAACAGCCTCAAACATGCCCAAGCCTCAGCGTGCGGCGTGCATGTCGTGCGCCAGGAGAAGCAGGTTAAACTCACCGTATGGGACAACGGTCGCGGTATTCCGGATGACGGAGAGCGGCGAAACCATTACGGCCTGATTATTATGCGAGACCGTGCGCAAAGCCTGAAAGGGGATTGCCAGATACGGACTCGTGCAGGTGGCGGCACTGAAGTGGTCGTCAGTTTTATGCCCGAAGCGCATTTGTCTTCTGCCACAGGAGTAAACAATGAGTAGCCCTAACCCGGAAGCAGCAACCATATTGCTGATAGACGATCATCCGATGCTGCGGAGCGGCGTCAAACAGTTAATCAGCATGGCGCCGGAGCTGGCGGTTGTCGGTGAAGCCGGAGACGGCGCTCAGGGCGTTCAGCTTGCGGAATCTCTGGATCCGGATCTGATTCTGCTCGATTTAAATATGCCCGGCATGAATGGCCTGGAAACGCTCGACTGCCTGCGTGAAAAACCGCTCTCCGGGCGCATAGTCGTCTTTAGCGTATCGAATCACGAAGAAGATGTGGTTACCGCTCTGAAACGTGGGGCCGACGGCTATCTGCTAAAAGATATGGAGCCGGAAGATCTGCTTAAAGCGCTGCAGCAGGCGGCAGCCGGTGAAATGGTGCTAAGCGAAGCGTTAACGCCGGTGCTGGCGGCGAGCCTGCGCGCCAACCGCGCAACGACCGATCGTGATGTGAATCAGTTAACGCCACGCGAGCGCGATATTCTGAAGCTTATCGCCCAGGGCCTGCCGAACAAAATGATCGCCCGCCGTCTGGATATCACCGAAAGCACCGTTAAAGTACATGTGAAACACCTGCTGAAAAAAATGAAGCTCAAATCCCGCGTTGAGGCGGCGGTGTGGGTGCATCAGGAACGCATCTTCTAAGGTAACGTGGCCGCTTCCGGTAGCAGATCGTAACGTGGATCCTCTGCCGGATTCGCCAGCAGCGGCTCCGCCTGTTTCAGGGTAATCCAGTTCGACGTCGCTTTTTGTCCTTTCTCATCCTCAATCGTCACCGAAAGCCGCCAGACGTTTGCTGCTCCCTCTCGCCTTGCCGGCACGATCACGCTCCAGCCATCCGCGCTGCGGTTATTTGGCGGAGGCGTCAGGCTAAGCGCTTGGGTATCACCCTGCCAGGTAATCTGGCGGATCTTGTGGCTGGCCCGCACCTGAAGCTTAAGCTGCACCGTTTCGCCGGGATGCAACTCCCAGGGCGGCGTCGCCAGGAATACGGATAGCGTTTTACGCTGACGATACTCCATCACCGGTAAGTTGCTGCGTTCGACGTTGTCATAGCGGCTGCCGCGCAGTGAGCTGGTCGTTGCCACTTCGCCTGCGGAAAGCTGCTTCCCCAACGGCACGCCAAAACGGTAATTGAGTTTTAAGCCAAGATTTTCCTGCGCCACGCCGCTTTCGCCCTGTTTATGCTGCGCGGTTAGTGTGACAAGCGGAACCGGCGTGTAATTCAGTCCCATGGTCACCGCGACCGGGTTACGGTAGCCCGTGCCGCTGTCGAACAGATCCACGCGATCGCCGAAATATTGTTCCAGACTGACGCTGGTATTAATGTGACGATAAAACGGCAGCCATGCCTGAGCGGTAACGTCATAACCCCGCGCCAGGCGCTGTTCCAGCGTTTCCGTTTCACCCTGCCAGTCATTGAGCGGCTGATAATAATTAGCCGACAGGCGCAGGTAATCTCCCCACGCCTCGGCACCAAATCCGGCGCGCTGGAGGCGGCTGGCAAACTGATTATCATAAAACGTGTTGTAACCCAGCAGCCATTTTCCCGCCACCCAGCGCTGCCCGGCACCGATATTTCCCACCAGCCCGTCGTCCTGCTGGGTGAAACCCAGCTGGCTCCAGGTCAGATAGCGATTGTTGTCGGCCCACGGCGTAAACATCGACCCGCTGCTGCCGTTCCAGTTACCGTGCTCATCTACCTTCAGATTTAAACTGGCGTTGCCCCACGGAGAGAGCAGCGATTCCGCCTCGTTAGTCACTTTATCGGTCAGCACATCGCGCAGGCTGGTAAAAGCGAAAAGACGCGCCTGCTCGCCGGTATCCAGTCCGTTATCAGTCATGCTGGCCTCGCCAAATTGCTTCGCCACCTCGGCAATGTGTTTTGCTGCGGCGTCCGTTTCCGGGGCGAGTCCCATATTGGGCAGCTCGTTCGGCGTGGCGGTAACGGGAGTGGAAGTTTGCTCGATAAAGGTCTGGCGGGTACCGGCAGTCCCTCCGGTACAGAGGAGTGCATAAGAGAGGGTAAACAGCGGCACGGATTTTCTTAACATTGGGAAATTATAACATATCGCATTTCTTAATTTCAGCGCTACGCTTAAAGCTCCTGCCTTTTGAGCATGCAACTATGAAAACCTCGCTACGCTGGTTATCCGCCGTTTTTCTGTTCGGCTGTTTTGCGGCCCAGGCCGAAGGGCTGTTTATGCTTCAGTCTCCCGATTTTGCTGATAACGCTATGCTGAATAAAAAGTATGCCGGGAATGCGAAGGAAAATCCTAACTGTACCGGTAAAAACTTTTCTCCTGCGGTGGTGTGGAGCAACGCTCCTGCCGCAACGCAAAGCTACGCGTTGATAATCCAGGATCCCGAAGGCGCTAAAGGCCTCGGCGTGACCCACCTTGTCGCTTATAACATTCCCGCAAGCATGACGGGATTTGCCGCCAACGAGCTACGCGATGGTAAAGGTTTCACCGGCGGTAGAAATACTCCCGGCACTCTGACTTATTATGGCCCTTGCCCGCCACCGGGCAGCGGCGCGCATCATTATACCTGGACGCTGATCGCCACCGATTTACGTGCGGACGCCCTGCCTGAAGGGTTGACCCGCGAGCAGCTGCTGGCAAAACTTAAAGATCATGCGCTGGCGGCAGCCGGTTTAATTGGCCGCTTTGGTCAGTAACGCCCGCAGTTCAGGAATGCAGGAGCCGCAGTTTGTCCCACACTGAAGTTTCTCCCCCAGCATCGCTACGGACTGACACCCCGTAGCGATTGCCGCGAGGATAGTTTTTTCGCCCACGCCAAAGCAGCTACAGATCGTTTTCCCCGCATCGATTACCGCGCCGGGTGCTTTCCCCGCCAGTAAAAGATGTCGTTCAGCAGGCGTCAGCGAGCCGTTTGCAAACGCCGCCAACACGGCGCTATGGTTAATCTCCGGCCGGCTTTTTCCGGCATAAAAAGCCAGCTGTAGCTCTCCTTCTCGCCATGCCAGCAGATGGTAAAACTGGCCGTCTCCGCAAGCCGTCTGCAGCTGCCAGCCACGCCCTGCGGCCAGCGTCTCAAGCCAGGCGACAGATGGGCTATCTGCGGCGCACAAAAAATGCTCTACCTCAGGCGATGCCTGACGCCACCACTGAATATCCGCTGCAAAAGCGATGGGATCGCGGGCGAAAATTTCCCCCTGCCACGCAGGCTGCCAGCGCTGAATACGCACCGCCGTTTGCTTGCTTTCCGGCTGTCCGGAGTGCGGGTCGCACACGTCTGCCACCAGGCTATTGATCTGTCCCTTACGGGCAAACCGTTGGCTCCAGTGCATCGGCACAAAAACGCTGCCCGCCTGCTGAATCACGCTAACCTGCGCCCGGGCCACCATTCCCCCTCGCCGCGAGGCAATTCGCACCAGCGCAGCATCCTGAATACCGTAGCGTTGCGCATCATAAGGGTGGATTTCGAGAAACGGCATGTTGATGTGCTGCATTAACCGCGGCACGCCGCCGGTGCGTGTCATGGTGTGCCACTGATCGCGGATGCGTCCGGTATTGAGAATAAGCGGATAACAGCGATCGGCCACGGCTTGCGGTAACTCAGGCTCAACCGGCACAAGCTGGAATTTGCCACTTGCCCGCCAGCTTTTAAACGCCCTCTCTCCCTTCGTCGTGACAGGCCAGCGCACAGGTTCCAGCGCGTCATATTGCTCGCGGCTCAGGTTTGCCAGCCCGCTGATATCAAACGCCCGCAAACCATCATTTTCGTATCCCGATAGCGCCGCATGCTCGCAGAAGATCTCCTGTGGATGCTGCCAGCCAAACGCCTCGCCGAAGCCCAGGCGCCGGGCGATTTGTGAGATTATCCACCAGTCGGCACGCGCCTCGCCTGGCACGGACAAAAATGAGCGTTGCCTGGAAATACGCCGCTCGGAGTTCGTTACCGTACCGTTTTTCTCTCCCCAGGAGAGTACGGGGAAACGCACGTTTGCATAGCGACCGGTATCGGTATGCAGGGCCACATCTGAGACAATCACCAGCGGACATTTTGCAAGCGCCTGTTCCACACGAGCGGCGTCAGGAAGCGACACAACCGGATTGGTGCCCATGATCCATACGGCTTTGACTTCACCGCGGCCAATCGCTGCGAACAGTTCCACCGCCATTAATCCCGGCGTTTCGGCTATCCGCTCGCTGCCCCAGAAGCGCCCAAGCCTTGCGATATCTGCCGGTTCAAAATTCATATGACAGGCAAGCTGGTTCGCAAGTCCGCCCACTTCGCGCCCGCCCATCGCATTTGGCTGTCCGGTCAGCGAAAAGGGGCCACATCCGGCTCGCCCCAGTTTGCCGCTCGCCAGATGCACATTGATGATGGCGCTGCACTTATCGCTGCCGCTCGACGACTGGTTTATCCCCATGGTGTAGAGCGTCATGGCGCGATCGGCCTGGCTGAACCACTGCCAGAATGTCTGCACCGCCTCGGCTTCAAGCTGGCAAAAATCGGCGCATTTCGCCATTGACCAGCCGCTTGCTATGGCAAGCGCTGCCATCTGCCCGTCGAACTGCTCTGCTGCCAGCGGCTGCTGTAAATGAAGATAATTCAGCAGTCCGACAAACAGCCCCGCATCGCTGCCCGGACGTAAAGCGAGATGCAGATCGGCGATATCACAGGTGGCGGTGCGCCTCGGATCGATAACCACCACTTTCATCTGCGGACGCTGCTGTTTTGCCTGCACCAGACGCTGATACAGTACCGGATGCGCCCACGCCGCGTTAGATCCCACCAGCACCACCAGATCCGTCTGCTCAAGGTCTTCATAGCTGCACGGTACCGCATCGGCACCGAAAGCGCGCTTGTACCCCACCACTGCCGACGACATACACAGGCGCGAATTGGTATCGATATTGGCCGAACCGATAAATCCCTTCATCAGTTTATTTGCGGCGTAATAATCTTCGGTCAGCAGTTGCCCGGAGGCATAGAATGCCACGGCCTGCGGGCCATGCTCATCAATGATTGTCCGTAATCGCTGAGCGGTATGCGCAAGCGCTGCATCCCATTCCACGCGCTCACCTTCGATTTCCGGGTAGAGCAGACGGCCTTGCAGGCCTAAGGTTTCCCCAAGCGCCGCGCCTTTCACACACAGCCGCCCAAAGTTCGCAGGATGCCGTTTATCCCCGGTGATGTCATAACGCCCGGTTTCCGTTTGCCGGGCCTCCACGCCGCATCCTACGCCGCAGTAGGGGCAGGTAGAGCGCACCGCGGCATTCATGACGCCTCCGCACGCAGTATCAGCGCCTGACTCCCCACCCACACGGTGCCCTGCTCCACTTTCACCGGCCAGGCACGAACCGCCAGCTCGCCGTCCTGGCCGCGCCCGTCACGCAGGCGAATACGATGTTTGTAGAGCGGCGAAATGACGACTGGCTCACCGGACGCATCTCCAACGATGCCACGGGAGAGTACGTTGGCGTCGCTGCCCGGCTCCAGATTATCCAGCGCGTAAATAGCGTCACCGAAGCGAAACAGGGCGATTTGCTGTTCCCCTAAACGTGCGCCAATCCCCGCCTGGGGCGGGATAGCGCTGATATCGCATACTGCCTGCCAGGGTTTTGCAGGCGTGTCAGCTTGCTGATGAACGACTGCGGAAACCGGCTGTAGCTGTCCGCGTAATGTCTGGCGCTGCACGGCTTCGTCCGGCTGTTCGCTATTCACATAAGAGCGGAACAGCGCCAGACGATCCGGGCTGTTGAGCGTGGTTTGCCATTCGCACTGGTAAGTCTCCACCACGCCCGCCATCTCTTTTTCCAGCTCGTCGCCAAGGCCAAGGCTGTCGTTAAGCACCACTTCACGCAGGTATTCAAGTCCGCCTTCCAGATTATCCAGCCAGGTGCTGGTACGCTGCAGGCGGTCCGCGGTGCGGATATAGAACATCAGAAAACGGTCGATAGTACGGATCAGCGTTTCACGGTCAAGATCGCTGGCAAACAGATCGGCATGACGCGGTTTCATGCCGCCGTTGCCGCACACGTACAGATTCCAGCCTTTGTCGGTAGCAATCACCCCAACGTCTTTGCTCTGGGCTTCCGCACATTCACGGGTGCAGCCGGAAACCGCCATTTTGATTTTGTGCGGCGAACGCAGGCCCTTGTAGCGATTCTCCAGCTCAATGGCGAGGCCCGTCGAATCCTGCACGCCATAGCGACACCAGGTTGAACCCACGCAGGATTTCACCGTGCGCAGCGATTTTCCATAGGCGTGACCGGTTTCAAAACCGGCTGCCACCAGTTCTTCCCAGATGGCAGGAAGCTGTTCCAGCCGTGCGCCGAAAAGATCGATACGCTGTCCGCCGGTAATTTTGCTGTACAACCGGTAGCGTTTTGCCACCTGACCGATGGCGATCAGGCCGTCCGGCGTGATTTCTCCGGCGGCGACGCGCGGCACAACCGAATAAGTGCCATCTTTCTGGATGTTAGCGAAATAGCGGTCGTTGGTATCCTGAAGCGGCAGATGCGCGGGTTTGAGCAAATATTCGTTCCAGCACGATGCCAGCACGGAAGCCGCAAGCGGCTTACAGATTTCGCAGCCGTGCCCGCGGCCGTAACGGTTGATAAGCTGCTCAAATGTGCGAATGTGGTTGACGCGCACCAGGTGATAGATCTCCTGCCGCGAGTACGGAAAGTGTTCGCAGATATCCTTTTTCACCTCCACGCCCTGCTCCTGCAGCTGGTACTCGATCACCTGTTTGACCAGCGCTGAACAGCCGCCGCAGCCGGTCGCCGCTTTGGTGCAGGCTTTAATCGCCCCTATGTCTCCCGCACCGCCGCTCACGGCCGCGCAGATATCAGCTTTGCTGACGTTATGGCAGGAGCAAATCTGCGCGCTGTCCGGCAGCGCCGCCACGCCCAGCCCTTTTGGCGCGCCGCCTGCGGATACAGGCAAGATCAGGCTTTCCGGCTGCGGCGGAAGCGCCATGCCGTTAAGCATCATTTGCAGAAGCTGGGTATATTCGCTGCTGTCGCCTACCAGCACGCCGCCGAGCAGCGTTTTGTTATCCGCCGAGACGACAATCTTTTTATAGATTTGCCGCGGTCCGTTGGTCCACTGATAGCTCTGGCTACCGGGCGTGCGGCCATGTGCATCGCCGAAGGAAGCCACTTCGACGCCAAGCAGTTTAAGTTTGGTGCTCATATCCGCGCCATGGAACGCTGCTTCCTGCCCGGCAAGCGTCGCTGCCGCCACGCGCGCCATTTGATAACCCGGCGCGACCAGGCCAAAGATTTTCCCTTGCCACAGGGCGCATTCACCGATGGCAAAAATTGCGCTATCGCTGGTCTGGCAATGGTCGTTGATAACGATGCCGCCGCGTTCTCCAGGTGTAAGATCGCTTGCGCGCGCCAGCGCGTCCTGAGGGCGGATCCCGGCGGAGAAGACGATTAAATCAGTTTGCAGTGCTTCCCCGTCGGCAAAATTGAGCTGTAAACCTTCCGCTTCGGTGATGGCCGTTGTGGCTTTGCTGGTATGCACCTGCACGCCAATTTCAGCGATCTTCTCGCGCAGCATAGACGCCCCGGCGTTATCCAGTTGCACCGCCATCAAATTTGGGGCGAACTCAACCACGTGCGTTTCCAGGCCGAGCTGTTTTAGCGCGTTCGCCGCCTCCAGCCCCAGCAGGCCGCCGCCGATGACTACTCCGCGTTTGCTGTCGCGCGCGCGTTCCGCGATGGCATCCAGATCGTCCAGCGTGCGGTAAACAAAACAGCCCGGCAGATCGTTGCCCGGCACCGGCGGCACAAACGGGAACGAGCCGGTGGCGAGCACCAGTTTATCCCAGTAAGTTTCGTGCCCGTTACTGTCGCGCACCACGCGCTGCTGGCGATCTATCGCCACAACTTTGCTGTTACAGCGCAGCTCAATGCCATATTCGTTAAAGAAGTCTCCCTGCACCATGGAGAGCGATTCCGCGCTGCGTCCGGCAAAATATTCCGAGAGATGAACGCGATCGTATGCCGGATGCTGTTCTTCACCAAAAACCACGATGTGAAAGCTTTTATGCAGCCCCAGCGCCACGCACTGCTCCAGAAAGTGGTGCCCGACCATGCCGTGCCCAATCACTACCAGCGTTGATTTTGTCATGTCGTCATTTCCGGCAGCCAGCGGCTGCTCATCAGAGTGGAATTCATCAAACAGCACGGCGGACGTGACGGGTGCCGCGCTGAGTAAGGTGTTGGTCAGAGGGTTTGCCGACTGGATATCGCCCATCAGCAGAGCGCCCACCAGCCGATCGTCGCGTAAATGCAGGCAGCGGTAATGCCGGGAAAGCGGGTCGAAGGCGGTGAGAACGCGAGTGCCTGCCTGTTCGCTAAGATCGCCTGCCGAAAAGAGCGGAATACCGCTGACCTTGAGGCGAGTTCCGCGATCCTCATAACGGAAATCCGTTGTGGCAACGCAGGCCAGGCGAGCGGCTAAAACATCTGCCTGTTGCAGGCAAGGCGCTACCAGCCCCCAGGTTTGCCCGTCGATTTCGCAGCATTCACCCAACGCGCTAACATGCGGGACATTGCTGCGCAGCTGTGCGTCTACGGTGATGCCTTGCTGGCACGGAATACCCGCCTGCCGGGCCAGCGCGATATTTGGCTTCACGCCTGTAGCGATAATCACTCGTCCTGCGGGCAGCACATTGCCGTTGCTCAGCATGACGCTGTCCGCATCAATGCGGTCAATGCTGCAATTTAACTGGCAGGCGATACCGCGCCCGGTCAGGGATTGTTCCAGGAGCCCGCCCGCCTGCTGATTAAGCTGAATATCCATCAGCCATGCCTTGCGATGAACAAGCGTGACACGAACGCCGCGTGCATGCAGCGCGGCGGCGGCTTCCACGCCAAGCAAGCCACCGCCGAGCACCACGGCATCGCCTTTGCCGCTGAGGATCGCATCCACATCTGCCAGCGTGCGAAAACCGTGAACGTGAGGAAGCCGGTGCCCGTCGATGGGCGGAATAAACGGCAGCGATCCGGTTGCGAACACCAGCTCGTCGTACTCCATCGTGCGTTTAGCTGTGCGCACGGTTTTGCCTGAGCTATCAACAGCCAGCACCGCTTCACCCGTCAGCAGCTCAACGCCGTGGGAAATGTACCAGGCGGCGTCGTGTAACCGCGTGGCGGCAGCCGATTTTTCCCCCGCCAGCACCGGCGAGAGCAGAATGCGGTTGTAGCTGAGCGTCGGCTCTTCGCCGAAAACGGTGATAGCAAAGCGGCCAGCGGCATGCGCCACCAGACGCTCAACGAGGCGTATTGCCGCCATACCATTGCCAATAACGATCAGTCGTCGCTGCATGCCCGCCTCCTCAGGCAGCCTTTGGCTGCTTTTCGTACAGGAAGCGCAGCACCTGCTGGCGCAGATGGTGATAGCGACTCTCTTCGGCCAGCTCAACGCGGTTACGCGGGCGCGGCAAATCAACATGCAGCGTTTCGCCAACCGTTGCCGCCGGGCCGTTGGTCATCATCAGCACGCGATCGGAAAGCAGCACCGCCTCGTCCACGTCGTGGGTGATAAGCACAATGGTGGTGTGCAGCTCCTGCTGGATATGCATCACGGCGTCCTGCAGATGAGCGCGGGTCAGCGCATCCAGCGCGCCGAACGGCTCATCCATCAGCAGCACTTTCGGCTTCATCGCCAGCGCGCGGGCGATACCTACGCGCTGTTTCATGCCGCCAGAGATTTCTCCGGGCCGTTTATCAATCGCATGGCCCATCTGCACGCGCTCCAGATTGTGAATAATCCACTCGCGGCGCCCGGCGCGGTTCATGGTATGGCGAAAGACCTGATCCACCGCCAGCGCCACGTTTTCAAAGCAGGTCATCCACGGCAGCAATGAGTGGTTCTGGAACACAACAGCCCGCTCCGGGCCTGGCCCTGCGATCTCCTTGTTATCGCACAGCAGCCCGCCTTCAGAGGGCAGCGTGATGCCCGCAATCAGGTTGAGCAGCGTTGATTTGCCGCAGCCGGAGTGACCGATCAGGCTGATGGTTTCCCCTTGCGCAATATCAAAGCTAACGTTGCTGAGCGCTAAAAACTCGCCGCTGGCGGTGGAGAAACGCTGGCTGACGTTCTGAAGCTGAATAATTTTCTTCATGGTTTTCCCCTTATTTGTCCTGCCAGCTAAAACGACACGCCAGCAACATTAAACCCTGCTCCAGCAGCAGCCCCACGACGCCGATAATCACAATCGCAATCAGGATGTTTTCGACGTTGAGGTTGTTCCACTCGTTCCAGATCCAAAAGCCGATGCCCAGGCCGCCGGTGAGCATTTCCGCCGCGACGATGACCAGCCAGGCGATACCAATCGACAGGCGTACGCCGGTCAGTACCGCCGGCAGCACGGCCGGAAACAGAATGCGGCGCATTACCGTCCATTCGGAGAGCTTCAGCACGCGCGCCACATTGAGATAATCTTCCGGGATGCGCCTCACCCCTTCGGCGGTGTTGATGACCATCGGCCAGATGGAGCAGATGAAGATCGTCCAGCCAGAAGCCGGTTCCGCCTTCTGAAACAGCAGCAGGCCAATCGGCAGCCAGGCCAGCGGGCTGACCGGGCGCAAAAGTGCGACAAGCGGATTAAACATGCGGGCGAGAAAGGTGAAACGGCCAATCAAAAAGCCAGCCGGGATGCCGACGATAGCCGCCAGGCCAAACCCCACGGCAACGCGCTGAAGTGAAGCGAGGACGTTCCAGCCGATACCCTGGTCGTTCGGCCCGGCGTTGTAGAACGGGTCCGCAAAAAGAGTAATGGCGGAATCCAGCGTGCTAAGCGGCGTTGGAAAACCTTTGCTGTTTAACGCGGCGATTTGCCAGACCACGAGCAGCAACCCCATGCCGAGCAGCGCAGGCACGAGGTGCTGGAAGATGCTCAGACTTAACTGCCGCCAAAGCGGACGGCGACGACGCACCGCGACAGGCGGCAATACAATCACTTCCCCAACCGGGGTATTCAGCTCGGCGGCTGAGGTTTTCTGGGCCTGTAGATCCATGATTTCCCCTTAACGTTTAACGGCGAAACTTGCGGCGTAGGCGGCAGGATCGCTGCCGTTCCAGGTAGTGCCATCCATAAGCGTGCTGCTGCGCATGTGGTTTGCGGGTAAGGCAACGTCGCCCACGGCGGCGGCGGCCTGACGGTAGACATCAATACGGTTAATACGCTGGGCGACAGCGAGATAGTCCGGGTCGTGGTCGAGCAGTCCCCAACGGCGGTGCTGCGTCAGGAACCACATGCCGTCGGAAAGCCACGGGAAGGTCACTTCGCCATCGCGGAAAAACTGCATGCCGTGACTCTCCTGCCATTTTTTGCCGAGGCCGTTGTCGTACTGCCCAAGCATGCGCCCGGTGAGGTAGTCGACTTTGGTATTGAGATATGCCCGCCCGGCCAGCACGCTGGCCGTTTCCCGACGGTTATCCTCGCTCGCATCAATCCAGCGCGAGGCTTCAAGAATTGCCGCAACTAACGCGCGGGCGGTATTCGGGTTTTGCTCGACCCAGGCGCTGCGTGTACCGAGGATTTTTTCAGGATGATCCGGCCAGATGGACTGAGAGGTTGCCGCCGTATAGCCAATGCCATCGTTAATGGCGCGCTGGTTCCACGGCTCGCCCACGCAAAAGCCAACCATGTTGCCGATGCGCATGTTCATTACCATCTGCGGCGGCGGCACGACCACGGTGCGCACATCGTTGAACGGGTGGATCCCCGCATTCGCCAGCCAGTAGTAAAGCCACATAGCGTGGGTGCCGGTCGGGAAGGTATGAGCGAAGGTAAAGGTTCCCGGCTCATGGCTTGCGACCAGCTTTTTCAGACCTGGCGCATCGGTCACCCCCTGTTTTGCCAGATCCGTCGAGAGTGAGATCCCCTGGCCGTTGTTGTTGAGCGTCATCAGGTTAGCCATAGACTGCTGTTTGCCCGCGATACCCATCTCCAGCCCGTAAACCAGGCCATAGAGCACATGGGCCGCGTCCAGCTCGCCGGAGACCATTTTGTCGCGCACTGCCGCCCAGCTTGCTTCTTTACTCGGTACAATCGTGATGCCGTATTTCTTGTCAAAACCTTTGACGGACGCCATCACGATGGAGGCGCAGTCGGTCAGCGGAATAAAACCGACTTTCACCGTGACCTGCTCCGGCTTGTCGCTTCCCGCAGCCCAGGCGGCATTCATTATCCCCGGCAGCAAATATGCGCCGCCCAGTACGGCACCCGCCTGTAACAACCGGCGGCGCGAGAGGGCTATGGTTTGCTCACTCATCAGCTTCCTCCTGAAAAAAGTAAAAAAAAGCGCCCATCAATGTGGATCAGCACATTGAAGGACGCCTTTGTCCTGCCAGTCTCGCACCGCCATTGGCGCAATCTGGAGAAATGGAAATTAACTCAGTAAGAAACAATGCAACCCGCGTGCCAGTTTAGAAAGTGCCTGAAACAGGGGTAATAGATTTCAAAAGAGAGTGATACGCACCATAAATACGCACGCTTTGCCCGCTGGCTGTGCAGCTACTCCTTTGCAGATGTTTGCCAGATATCGGCAACGGTTATCATCGCGCCGGCCACTTCAACCATCCGTTTATTCTGCTTCATCGCCATTTTCCGCAGCGTCTGCCAGGCCTGTTCCTCGCTGTAACCCTGATGGCGAATCAGCAACGCTTTGGCTTTCTCGATGACCTTGCGCTCTTCAAGCGTCGCCTGAAGCGAAGCCAGCTGCTGCGCCATCGTTTCCAGCTGTTGCGCCTGCTGACGTACCAGCGGCAGGAGGTGGCGATCGAGATAACGTTCGTTGTCGTCGCTGGCATGCCCTGCCACCCAGCTCACTATTTCGGTTTCACTAAGCGGCGTTGCTTGTAATAACTGCCCGAGCGCCTGCTGCGTCTGTGCTATTACAGCCCCGATCAGCTTTTCTTCGACCTCTCTTAGCGCATCGATTCTGGCAGTCAATAAGGTAAACCAGCGCAGCGCACGATCCGCCTGCATCCCTTCGACGTCCGAACGCGTACACGCCAGCCGCCTGAGCTGTTCCGTCTCACGACAAGGCTCACCGCTGGACTGATAGTGCTGACGCAGCGGCGCATCAACCATGCAGCAAAAGGTTTCAAAGCAACGTTGCTGGCTGTCTATGCGATCCACAAGCTGCTGACGCAGTGCGTCGCTGAATGTCCCCTGCGTGAAGCCAAGCGCGCCAATCGCCCGCTCCTGGCCCGCGAACTCCTTGCCCTGCATGAAACTAAACAGCGCTGCCAGCGAGCGGGCTACGCCAGCGTCATCCACGGCATTGCTGGTTTCGGGTACGATGCTGAGCAAATGGCGCAGCGTACAGTTGAACTGCTCCATCGCTTCAGGCGGGGTAATTTTCCGCACGGAGATTTTTTCGCGCAGCTCAGGTAAACGCTCAAGGTAGTGCAACGCGCAGGCGAGGCTGACGAACAGCACGCTGCCCGGCAGGTAGTCCGGTCGGGCGATGGCCTGCCTGAAAAGCGCCGTTTCGCGATCGACATCCTGTGCGCAGCCCTGCCTCTCGTCCCCGAACAGGCTGCCCGCAGAACAAAGCCAGATGTTGGAAGCCCCGCGCTCGCGTTGTAGCATATGGACAAGCCTGGCTACCCGTTCGGTAAGCTGTCCGATTTGCAGGATGTGCTGCAGCTGTTCACGTCCACGGGCGCGGGCGGCCAGCAGAAAGTCGCGGGATGTGGGGATCATAAAACGCTCCTGAACAGCAAAGTGATATCTTTGGCTTAAGCAAAAGTCGTGCCTTCTGGCACAAAGGAGAGAAAATGCAGAAAATAGTGATTATTGCCAACGGGGCTGCTTACGGCAGCGAGTCTCTGTTCAACAGCCTGCGCCTGGCCATTGCGCTGCTGGAGCAGCCGCAGCGGCCGGAGCTAAAACTCTTTTTAATGTCCGATGCGGTCACCGCGGGATTGCGCGGCCAGAAACCGGCCGAGGGATACAACATTCAGCAGATGCTGGAGATTCTCACCGCTCAGGACGTAGCGGTGAAATTATGCAAAACCTGCACCGACGGGCGCGGCATGACGGCGCTGCCGCTGGTTGACGGCGTTGCTATCGGCACGCTGGTCGAACTGGCGGAGTGGACGCTGAACGCCGATAAAGTCTTAACATTCTGATAATCGCCCCGCAGTAATATCTTTTACTTATACCTTGCCCTGCCCTATCAAGTTTCCTGCTGTGTTTGCCGATAGCTTCCGCAAATAACACAGCAGGAAAACATCATGTTCAGGTCAATACGCGCTCGCATTATTTGTGTGACGGCAGGCTGTTTGACTGTCGCCCTTCTTCTCAACACCATTATTAACTATCGGGTTACGCACGCAGACAATCAGCAATCTATTGAGGCGTCGCTGAAAAGCACCAGTGAAAGCCATGCTGTTGCCATCACCGACTGGGTGAACGGCAAAATGGCGATCGTTAGTTCTTTGAAGAACGTGGCGTTAACGGACGATCCGGTGCCCGTTTTCCGCCAGCTTGCTGCCGCAGGCGGCTTTACCAACGTCTATGTCGGCTATGCCAGCAAGACGGCAAAGTTTTCCGACCCAACCGGCGTTCCCGCCGACTATGACCCAACGGTTCGCCCGTGGTATCAACAGGTTTTAAAAGAGAATGCTCCCATCGTGACCGCGCCGTATGTCGACGCCGGAACGGGGAAACTGGTAGTGACTTTTGCAGTACCGGTGTCCGAAAACGGTGAGCTGAAAGCGGTTGTCGCGGGGGATGTGGCGATGGACAGCGTGGTCGCTAACGTGCGCAGCATTCACCCAACGGCCAACAGCAGCGGGATGCTGGTTGACGGCGACGGCTCGGTTATCGCGGCATTAGATCCGGCGTTAACCCGCAAACCTTTTAGTGACGCTGTCACGGGCACCAGCTTTGACCAGTTGCTGGCGGATAGCCACCGGGCAGCGGGCAGCATGAACAATAAAACCAAACAGCTGCTTGCCACGCCTGTTCCCGGCACGCACTGGTTCCTGATTGTCGCGCTGGATAATGACGATGCCACATCCGCTATGCATACGTTGCTGAAGGCGTCGGCCATCGCGCTGGTCGCGCTGGTGCTTATCTCGGGTGCGGTGGTGCATTTACTGGTGGCAAGCGTACTGAAACGGCTGAGCACCATTCGTGATGCGATGCACGCCATCAGCTCAGGCACTAACGATTTGTCCCAGCGTCTTCCGGAAGCGGGAAACGATGAGGTGGCGCAAATTGCCCATGCTTTTAACGCCTTCAGCGATAAATTGTCGGTGGTAATGGCGCAGCTGCGTGATGCCAGCGCGTCGGTAAAAGTCGCCGCTAATGAGATTGCCGCAGGAAATCAGGATCTGTCAGGGCGTACCGAGCGAGCCGCTTCCAGCCTGCGTGAAACCGCCAGCGCCGTGGAGCAGATTACCGCCTCGGTTGCTAACTCTACCGACGCCGCGGTACAGGCTAACATTCAGACCACCAGCGCCAGCGAAGCCGCAGAACGCGGTGGACGCGTGGTTTCGCAGGTTATCGCCACCATGGAGGCCATCGAAACCGCCTCGGGGAAAATTGGCGATATTACTGGCGTTATCGACGGCATTGCTTTCCAGACCAATATCCTGGCGCTGAACGCGTCGGTTGAGGCCGCACGCGCGGGTGAACAGGGCCGTGGATTTGCCGTGGTTGCCGGAGAAGTACGTAACCTCGCAAGCCGTAGCGCGCAGGCCGCGAAAGAGATCAAAACGCTGATCGATTCCACGACGCAAAGCGTGTCGAACGGTTCGAAGTATGTCCGTCAGGCTGGGGAGGCAATGCATGAAATCGTCACCAGCGTGGGCAGCGTTTCCGGCATCATGCGCGAAATCACGATATCCACCAGCGAGCAGATGAAAGGTATTCAGGAGATTAACCACGCGGTGACGCATCTCGATAATATGGTACAGCAGAATGCGGAGCTGGTGGTGCAATCTGCCGCAGCAGCGGGGGCGTTACAAAGCCAGGCTGGCGAACTGGCGGAAACGGCGGGGCATTTTCGTATTTAATGAGCAAACCCGCCTCGGCGGGTTTGAGACTGATGACAAACCTCATAGCTTACGAAGTTCTGAAAAATGTCACCCTAAAATTAACAGCAAAATCAATAAGTTGATTTTCGGTAAAGAACCACAAAGAAGGAAAAACCACGCTTTTTCCTTCTTTATCAGCAACCTGAAACCCGCCGAGGCGGGTTTGTTTTTATCATGTAAATTCAGGCTGGAAGCTTCCGCCCTCTTCCGGCTTTTGCAGACTGGCCCGTACATGGCTTACCAGCTCATCAAGGCAGTCGTCACGCATGCCGTGTTTTTTCAGCGCGGTTTCGAGCGAGAAGAGATACTGCGCGTTGGTGCCCAGCGGGCCGCTGGCGGCAGCGATAAGCGGCGCAATGGTTTGTGCGCGGGTATCGGCCTCGTACAGCGGATGGCGGGGATCCATGATGAATACTAACGCGTTAACGCTGCGGCCATCGTCGAGCTCCAGCCTGCACCAGGTGGGCAGGTAGCAGCCGGTTATCATTTCGCGCTTCCACACCAGCGTCAGCTCTTCTTCAAGCAACGCTTCGGGCAGGCGATAGGCAAGACCGGTTGTGCGCCCGCCTTCTTTAAGCGCGAGCATTCTCCCGGGCTGACAGGCCGTGCCGCGCCCGGCGGTAAGCCGCAGGCAGAACGCCCGGTGCCAGCCCACCAGCGTGCCTGGGGCTGATTCATCAAATTCGAAGGCCGGGTTCCACATCAAAGAGCCGTAGCCAAATAGCCAGACCGGGCTGGGATCGGGACGACAAGCAAGGGTCGCCGCAAGAGAAGCTGAACGCTGTTCGGGCGTCCACAATAAAGATTCTTCGATAGAACCAAAAGCCGTTTTACAATCCGCACTCATTAAAAAATCGCGCGTTAACATCCTGCACCTCCACCACCGCGTACTTCCTTGTGACTACGCCAACTGCGCCTTCCCGGCTTGTTAACTGCTCACTTATAAAGCAGCATACCGGTGACGATAAGCAATTAGCGAGGCGCTGGCAAGTATGGTGACTATTACAAAAAAGTAAAACGTCACTTCACTTGCCAGACCAGGCAAAGGTAACCAGGTTTAGTGGGATAGCGTTGCGCTACGGCGGCTATTTTTTATGCCATTTATCATCATCGCCCTTCTGGTACTGATGCTTCACGGCGGCCCAGGCGACCTTGTGAGCCGTCTCTTCCCGGCTGGCATCGCCTTTACGTTCCTCTTTATCCTTATACTCATCCCAGGCGCTGTTGAACGCCTCTTTGTAGATGTCCTGCGCATGGGCAGGCAGAACATTTTTCACGCTGTCCGGCAGGGCGCTTTTGCTTTTATAAGGCATAGATTAATCTCCTTAATAGATGACTCTTAAGTGTGAAACAAAGCGTCCAGCGCCGCCAATAATTCGTAAAGTTTAAATTTAAAAAATCATAACTAGTTGTTTTTACGATTATAAAAAACAGTAAGTTTTATTATTACGTCATTAACGTCGTAAATCTGCAAAAGCCGTAAAAGTAAGTAAATATTTCCGTTAATAAGCCATTTTTTGCTATTTTGTTAGGGTTAAAAATTGCAATCACCACAATGAAACAGCTTGTCACTTGTGCACATGGAGAATCGTAATGCCAAAAACACAGTATGAGGCGGTGAAAACCCGCCATAAGGAGAGTTCTCTTATTTTCCCGCTGCTGGCGCTGGCCATACTGGCGGTATGGGGTTCCAGCCAGTCGTTGCCGGTGGTAGTCGGGATTAACATTCTGGCGTTAGTGGCTATTTTAAGCAGCGCCTTTAGCGTAGTACGCCACGCCGATGTGCTGGCACACCGTTTAGGTGAACCTTACGGGTCTTTAATTCTCAGCCTTTCCGTTGTTATCCTTGAAGTCAGTTTAATCTCCGCGCTCATGGCTACCGGCGATGCCGCGCCCACGCTGATGCGCGATACGCTTTACTCCATTATTATGATTGTTACCGGCGGCCTGGTAGGTTTCTCGCTGCTGCTGGGCGGGCGTAAATTCGCCACCCAGTACATGAATCTGTTTGGCATTAAACAATATCTGATAGCGCTGTTCCCGCTGGCGGTGATTGTCCTGGTGTTTCCTACCGCCCTGCCGGGGGGCAACTTCAGCGTTGGCCAGTCGCTGATGGTGGCCGGCATTTCCGCTGCGATGTATGGCGTATTCCTGTTGATCCAGACCAAAACGCACCAGAGCCTGTTCGTCTACGAGCACGAAGATGAAGCGGATGACGATAATCCGCATCACGGTAAGCCATCCGCACACAGCAGCACATGGCATGCTATCTGGCTGCTTGTGCACCTGGTTGCCGTTATTGTCGTGACGAAAATGAATGCCAGCCCGCTGGAGTCGTTGCTGAGCACGCTTAATGCACCGGCACAGTTTACGGGCTTCCTTGTCGCGCTGCTGATTCTCTCTCCGGAAGGACTGGGCGCGCTGAAAGCGGTGCTGAACAACCAGGTGCAGCGCGCCATGAACCTGTTCTTCGGCTCGGTGCTGGCGACAATTTCTTTGACGGTTCCTGCGGTGACGCTGATTGCGATGCTGACGGGTAATGAGCTGATTTTCGGCCTTGGCAAACCGGAAATGGTGGTCATGCTCACCTCGCTGATGCTGTGCCAGATTTCGTTCTCAACCGGGCGCACCAACGTGCTTAACGGCACCGCGCACCTCGCGCTGTTCGCCGCTTACCTGATGACGATATTTGCCTGATGCCCACCAGATGTAAAAAAGCCCTTATCGCAGGATAAGGGCTTTTGGCATTGAACGGATAAAAAAGCTTAGTGGCTGGTATCCAGCGGCTCGAAGCCTTTCACCAGATCGTCGATCGCTTTGATCTGTTTCAGGAATGGCTCAAGTTTTGCCAGCGGTAAAGCGGACGGGCCGTCGCAGCGCGCGTTGTCCGGGTCCGGGTGCGCTTCAATAAACAGACCCGCAAGGCCGGTCGCCATACCGGCGCGAGCCAGCTCGGTAACCTGAGCACGACGACCGCTGGACGCAGCGCCAAACGGGTCGCGGCATTGCAGGGCGTGGGTTACATCAAAGATGACCGGCGCACCGTTAGAAACCTGTTTCATCACGCTGAAGCCCAGCATGTCGACAACCAGGTTGTCGTAACCGAAGTTTGCCCCACGGTCGCACAGAATAATCTGGTCGTTGCCGCCTTCATGGAATTTATCAACGATGTTACCCATCTGGCCCGGGCTTACGAACTGCGGTTTTTTCACGTTGATAACAGCGCCTGTTTTCGCCATCGCTTCAACCAGATCGGTCTGACGGGCGAGGAAGGCTGGCAGCTGAATCACGTCTACCACGTCGGCAACAGGCTGCGCCTGGCTTGCTTCATGAACGTCGGTGATGATTTTCACGCCGAAGGTTTGCTTCAGCTCCTGGAAAATCTTCATCCCTTCTTCAAGACCTGGACCGCGGTAAGAGTGAATGGATGAACGGTTGGCTTTATCAAACGATGCCTTGAACACGTAAGGGATGCCCAGCTTCTGCGTAACGGTGACGTAATGCTCGCAGATACGCATCGCGAGATCGCGTGATTCCAGCACGTTCATGCCGCCAAACAGCACAAACGGCAGGTCGTTTGCGACGTTGATATCGCCAATGCTAACCACTTTTTGTTCCATCTTTCAGATCGCCTTATCGGGTGTGAATCAAAAATTATGCATTAATGCAGGATAATCTGCTTATGCGAAATCGAGTTAATTTGCGCTTTAATCATTTCGCTAATCGGATCTTCCGGGCACTGCTCAACAAAATAGCTTAGATCGTTGAGCGCCACGTGCTCGCAATCAAGCTGCGCATAGATAAGACCACGATCGCGGATTTCGTACGGATCTTCCGGATTAAACTGGAGCAAGGCTTCGCTGGCGCGCAGTGCCAGCTCCATCTGCCGCTCTTCCATCAATGCGGATTTTAGCGTGTCCAGCAGTTTACGGATAACCTCGGCATTGTCCGACTCGTCGAGGTCTTCTTCAAAAAGCTCGGCGGTTGGGTTGATATTGCCCTTCAGCCATACGTCAAGCGTATGCTCGTCGAGGGTGTCGCCATTAAAGGGATTAATGAGCCACATTTCCCCGTCCATCCAGTCGCCGCGCAGAATAAGCTGCGTCGGGAAGATGACCGGCATTAAAGGAATATCCAGGCGTTCGGCAATCCACAGTAAAATCGCGCCCAGGGAAACGGCGCTGCCCTGGCGTTTTTTCAGCACGTTATCCAGCCACAGAGCGTCCGACAGACGATATACGCCGCCGGCGTCTTTAAATCCCCATTCGCCGTAAAACAGCTCAAGCAGCTTCTCTAACTGCCGATCGGAACAATCGGCTGCGCAGATATCTTCACGAGCCTGGCTGACCAGCCGTTCAAGCTGCACGCGCACTTCCGCTTCCGGAAAATCTTCGCGTATCAGCTGCGAAACTAAAATCATGCCTTCGCACAGCGGCGCCTGATTAAATTCGAAATCGGCTAACGACCTCATACAAACCCCAATAACGGTATTTTTGTGGTGGCGAGTTTAATGATGATGTAGAGCACCACCAGCGCCAACAGAAAGGCAAACCACCGTACCTGTTGGCTGCGCGGGCGTCGGCCCAGCACGATAAAACCCAAAACGATGTAGATGATAACGCCAAATAGTTTTTCCGTCAGCCATGCGCCCTGCGGCGTAAACGGATAAAAATGCGTAATCATTACCAGTGCGATGCCGCTGCCCAGCAGAAGGGTGTCGTTCACATGCGGTACGATGCGTACCCAGCGCTTGTGTGACAGGGCAGAATCACGGTACTGCCACCAGTAACGTAAAATAAACAGGCTCACGGAAATGAAGACTGTCAAAATATGCAAGTGTTTGACTGCAAAGTAAGTTGCCAACCGTTGCGTTCCTTATCGTTAGAAATAGCGTCCCAGAGTCAGACGATCGTTGCCGCCGTAATCCTGACAGGTCTGAACCTCACTAAAACCGGCTGCGATGAATAGCTGCTGCACCTGCTGCGCCTGCTGCCAGCCGTGCTCCAGAAGCAACCAGCCGCCGGGTTCAAGAAACCGCCACGCCGTTTCAGTCAGCGTGCGTATATCCGCCAGCCCGGCATTATCAGCAACCAGCGCGCTCAGCGGCTCAAAACGCACGTCACCCTGAGCCAGATGCGGGTCCTCGCGGTCAATATAAGGCGGATTGCTGACAATAAGCGAAAAACGCTGAGTATTGAGCACACTAAACCAGTGACTTTGCAAGACCCTAACATTGGTAATGCCAAGCCGATCGGCATTATTGCGGGCAAGTTCTACGGCTTCAGGAATAAGATCCAGCGCGGTAATTTCGCAGTCCGGGCGCTCGCTTGCAATAGCCAGCGCGATAGCGCCCGTCCCGGTGCCTAAATCCAGCACGGAACACGGCGCGGCAGGCATGCGCGCCAGCGCCTGTTCTACCAGACATTCGGTATCAGGACGCGGAATGAGCGTTACCGGAGAGACGCGCAGCGGCAGCGACCAGAACTCGCGCTCGCCGACAAGATGAGCAATCGGTTCACCGCGCACACGACGAGCCAGCAGCGCTTCTGCCTGCTGCAACTGCTGCGCCGTAAGTTCGGTTTCACCAAACGCGAGGATAAAGGTTCGCGCTTTGCCGGTAACAAACGCCAGCAGGATCTCCACATCGCGACGCGGACTTTCGCTCTCCTGAAGTCGGGCTATTCCCTGTTGTAACCAGTGCTGGAAATCCATTAATCCTGCTCGGACAGCGCCGCCAGCTGGTCGGCCTGGTATTCCTGCACGATGGGCTCAATCAGCCCGTCGATCTTGCCTTCCATTACTTCGTCGAGGCGATACAGCGTAATGTTGATACGATGATCGGTGACGCGGCCCTGTGGGAAATTGTAGGTACGGTTACGGTCCGAACGGTCGCCGCTGCCCAGCAGGTTGCGACGAGTGGACGCCTCTTCCTGCTGGCGCTTCGCCATTTCGGCCGCACGAATACGCGAACCCAGTACGGATAACGCCTTCGCTTTGTTTTTATGCTGCGAACGCTCGTCCTGACACTCCACTACGATGCCGGTTGGCAGGTGGGTAATACGAATAGCCGAGTCGGTGGTGTTAACGTGCTGACCGCCCGCACCGGAGGAGCGGAAGGTATCGATGCGCAAATCGCCCGGGTTGATATCCGGCAGCTCTGCTTCCGGAATTTCCGGCATCACCGCGACGGTACAGGCTGAGGTGTGAATGCGACCCTGAGATTCGGTCGCCGGGACGCGCTGCACGCGGTGGCCGCCGGACTCGAACTTCAGGCGGCCATAGACACCGTCGCCGCTGATCCTGGCAATCACTTCCTTATAACCACCATGTTCGCCTTCGTTAGCGCTTATGATGTCAACCTTCCAGCGGCGGGATTCCGCATAGCGGCTGTACATGCGGAACAAATCCCCGGCAAACAGCGCCGCTTCGTCACCGCCTGTTCCTGCGCGTACTTCAACGAAGGCGTTGCGTTCGTCATCCGGATCTTTAGGCAGCAGCAGAACCTGTAACTGCTGTTCTAATTCTTCGCTGTCGCTTTTTGCCTGATTCAGCTCTTCCTGCGCCATTTCGCGCATTTCCGGATCGTTGAGCATGCTCTGTGCGGTTTCAATATCTTCCTGCACCTGGCGCCACTGCAGGAAGCAGCGTGAGACATCGCTCAGCTGAGCATATTCGCGGGAAAGCGCGCGAAAACGATCCTGATCGGCGATAGTGGCTGCATCGCCAAGCAGGGCCTGAACTTCTTCATGGCGCTCCTGCAAGGCTTCCAGTTTGGCAACAATAGAAGGCTTCATGGGTGGTGTATCACCTTGTAATAAGAGTTGTTGTGCTAATCCAGCCCGAGGCTGTTGCGCAGGATCTGCAGGCGTTCGTCATCCCCGTCACGGGCAGCCTGCGTAAGCGATTTGGTTGGGGCATGGATCAGGCGATTGGTTAATTTCCAGGCCAGATCCTGAAGGACGGTTTCGGCGTCAGCACCCTGAGAAAGCGCGGCGAGTGCTTTGCCAGCCAGATCGTCGCGAATAAGCTCCGCCTGGCTGCGATAATCGCGGATAGTTTCGGTTGCGCTTTGGGCGCGCATCCAGGCCATAAATTCGCTGCATTCCTGCGCCACGATGGTTTCAGCCTCCGCCGCTGCGGCTTTACGCTGCGCGAGGTTGTTCTGAATGATGGCCTGCAGGTCGTCTACGCTGTAGAGATAGGCGTTAGCGAGCTTACCCACTTCCGGTTCCACATCGCGCGGCACGGCAATATCCACCAGCAGCATAGGTTGGTTACGACGCGCTTTCAGGGCGCGTTCTACCAGGCCTTTTCCAATAATTGGCAAAGGGCTGGCGGTGGAACTGATGATGATATCGGCGTCTTTCAGGCGGCTGTCGATATCGCCAAGACCGATGACTTCGGCTCCGACTTCATCAGCCAGCGCCTGCGCTCGCTCGCGGGTACGGTTGGCAATAATCATTTTCTGCACGTTGTGTTCGCGCAAATGACGGGCGACGAGTTCAATAGTTTCGCCAGCGCCAACGAGCAGCACGGTCACACCGGAGAGGGATTCAAAGATCTGGCGCGCCAGCGTACAGGCGGCAAACGCCACCGAGACGGCGCTGGCACCGATATCCGTTTCCGTACGAACCCGTTTCGCCACCGAGAAAGATTTCTGGAACATGCGTTCCAGTTCGCTGGAAAGCGAATGCCCTTTTTGCGAGTCGGCGAACGCTTTCTTGACCTGGCCCAGAATTTGCGGCTCGCCAAGCACCAGTGAATCCAGACCGCTGGCAACGCGCATTAAATGGCTTACGGCGTCGTTATCATGATGCCAGTAGAGGCTGTTACGCACTTCCTCTTCTTTAAGGTTGTGGTAGTCGCACAGCCAGCGCACCAGCCGTTCGTGCAGGTTGTCCTGCTCTTCAACGCTAAGGTACAGTTCGGTGCGGTTGCAGGTAGAAAGCACTACGCCGCCCTGCACCATAGGCTGTTCCAGCAGGCTACCCAAAGCCTGGTCGAGCGTGTCCGGCGAAAACGTTACGCGTTCTCGCAGCGATACTGGAGCAGTTTTGTGGTTGATGCCTAATGCTAACAGGGTCATTGAGCGGTCTGAGTAATACCGATGTTGATAAGGATTTCTGCGCGCATCATACAGGATGCGCGCGGTCAATAAAAGAGAGCCACCTCTTACAGAGTATCAGGTCAATTTGTGATTTAAGACAACTTGACCGTAGACGCCCTGCCGGGGCACCGCTAGCATAAACGGTTAACCACTATAACGATTTCTAAGGATTCACTGCCGCTATGATCATGCCTAAAGCCCGTCTGATGCGCCTTCTGCCACTCGCAAGCCTGGTTCTGGCCGGGTGCGCTGTCAATCAACCGACCGGTCCTGGCAAAAGTCCGGACTCGCCGCAGTGGTTACAACACCAGCAACAAGTGCAAAAAATCACCCAGTACCAGACGCGTGGCGCTTTTGCTTATCTCTCCGATAGTCAAAAAGTATATGCGCGTTTTAACTGGCAACAAACCGCGCCGGACAGATACCGTTTATTGCTGACTAATCCCCTTGGCAGTACCGAGCTTGAGCTGAACGCACAGCCGGGTAAAGTGCAGCTGGTCGATCGCAACGGTAAACGTTACGAAGCGCAGGATGCAGAAGATATGATTGGCCGCCTGACAGGTATGCCTATTCCATTAAACAGCCTGCGCCAGTGGATACTTGGCCTGCCGGGCGAAGCCACCGACTATAAGCTCGATAATCAGTATCGCCTGAGCGAAGTAAATTACACTCAGAACGGCAAAACCTGGAAAGTGGTGTACAGCGACTACAACGACAAAGTGCAGCCCGCCCTGCCGTCTAATATGGAACTGCGCGAAGGTGACCAGCGTATCAAGCTGAAAATGGATAACTGGACGGTTAAATAATGATTACCCGCTGGCCGTCTCCCGCAAAACTGAACCTTTTTCTGTATATCACCGGCCGTCGGGCAGACGGCTACCATAATCTACAGACGTTGTTTCAGTTTCTTGATTATGGCGACACCCTCATTATTGCGCCGCGCCAGGACGGCGTGCTTCAGCTCCTGACGCCGGTTGAAGGTGTGCCAGACGATGAAAATCTGATAGTCCGGGCTGCGCGTTTACTGATGGACGAAGCGCAGCGACTGGGCACGCTGCCAGCTGGCGCAGGCGCTGATTTACGCGTAGAAAAGCGTTTACCAATGGGCGGAGGGCTCGGCGGAGGTTCTTCGAACGCGGCGACGGCGCTGGTTGCGCTCAATCACCTCTGGCAAACCGGGTTGAGTGAAGACCGGCTTGCCGCCCTTGGCGTTACGCTGGGCGCTGATGTTCCGGTTTTTGTTCGCGGCCACTCAGCCTTTGCGCAAGGGATAGGAGAAATTCTCACGCCGGTGGAACCGGAAGAAAAATGGTATCTGGTTGCGCATCCGGGCATAAGCATTCCGACGCCGGTTATTTTTAAAGATCCTGAGCTACAAAGGGATACCCCGCCCCGCACGATTCAGACGTTGCTGGATTGTGAATTTAGAAATGATTGTGAGGTTATCGCAAGAAAACGTTTTCGTAAGGTTGATGAGCTGCTTTCCTGGCTGTTAGAATACGCGCCGTCGCGCCTGACCGGCACCGGCGCTTGCGTGTTTGCTGAATTTAACACCGAGTCCGAAGCCCGCCAGGTGCTTGAGCAAGCCCCGGAATGGTTGCATGGCTTTGTAGCGCGAGGCGTTAATCTCTCCCCGCTGCATCTGGCCCTTTCCGGGCAAGCTGAGCATTGGTGACAACGTCACCTTGTTTCAGACGTTGCATCAAGCTCTTTAAACACCGCCTGGATGGGTGTTGCCCCACCCGCCATCCGCACTGTTGCGGTAGCAGCCATCCGCCACTGGACGCATGCCTGAGGTTTTTCTCGTGCCTGATATGAAGCTTTTTGCTGGTAACGCCACCCCGGAACTAGCACAACGTATTGCCAACCGCCTGTACACCTCTCTTGGTGACGCCGCCGTCGGACGTTTTAGCGACGGTGAAGTAAGCGTACAAATCAACGAAAACGTACGCGGTGGTGATATTTTCATCATCCAGTCCACCTGTGCACCAACCAATGACAACCTGATGGAACTCGTTGTTATGGTCGACGCCCTGCGCCGCGCTTCTGCAGGTCGTATTACCGCTGTTATCCCTTACTTTGGTTATGCTCGTCAGGACCGTCGTGTGCGTTCTGCCCGTGTGCCGATCACCGCGAAAGTAGTTGCTGACTTCCTCTCAAGCGTTGGGGTTGACCGTGTTCTCACCGTGGACCTGCACGCAGAACAGATTCAGGGCTTCTTCGATGTGCCGGTAGACAACGTTTTCGGTAGCCCAATCCTGCTGGAAGATATGCTGCAAATCGGCCTGGAAAACCCAATCGTGGTTTCCCCGGACATCGGCGGCGTGGTCCGTGCCCGCGCTATTGCTAAGCTGCTGAACGACACCGATATGGCCATCATCGACAAACGTCGCCCACGCGCTAACGTTTCTCAGGTTATGCATATCATTGGTGATGTATCCGGCCGTGACTGCGTGCTGGTTGACGATATGATCGACACCGGCGGCACCCTGTGTAAAGCAGCGGAAGCGCTGAAAGAACGCGGTGCTAAACGTGTCTTCGCCTACGCAACCCACCCGATCTTCTCCGGTAACGCGGTTCATAACCTGCGTAACTCAGTTATCGACGAAGTTATCGTTTGCGATACCATCCCGCTGTCTGATGAAATTAAAGCGCTGCCAAACGTCCGCACCCTGACCCTGTCCGGGATGCTGGCCGAAGCAATTCGCCGTATCAGTAACGAAGAATCAATCTCTGCGATGTTCGAGCATTAATCGAATTCGCTTAAAAGACCCGCTGCGGCGGGTTTTTTCGTTTGCAGAATTTATTTTTAGCACGGCCTCCTTCACCTGCCATTAATGACAGATGATGCGCTCACGGATGGAATCAATGTGAAAAACGTATCTTCTTCTACCGTTATGCCTTTTCGTGCCCTGACAGACGCCTGCTGGCGCGAAAAATATACCCTTTCCCGTTTTACCCGCGACGCCATTGCGGGAATTACCGTAGGCATTATCGCCATTCCTCTGGCGATGGCTCTGGCTATCGGCAGCGGCGTTGCGCCGCAATATGGGCTCTACACGGCAGCAGTTGCAGGGATTGTAATTGCGCTAAGCGGCGGTTCGCGCTACAGCGTTTCCGGGCCAACCGCGGCTTTTGTGGTCATCCTTTATCCCGTTGCACAACAGTTTGGCCTTGCCGGTTTGCTGATCGCCACGCTCATGTCCGGCCTGTTTCTTATCTTCTTTGGTCTGGCGCGTTTTGGCCGTCTGATCGAATATATCCCGCTGCCCGTGACGCTCGGCTTTACCTCGGGAATCGGGATCACTATCGCCACCATGCAGGTGAAGGATTTCTTTGGCCTGCGGCTTGAGCACGTGCCGGAACACTACCTGAACAAGGTTGCCGCGCTGGCGATGGCCATGCCGACGCTGAATTTTGGCGATGCGGTTATCGGCATCGTGACGCTTGCCGTTTTGATTCTCTGGCCACGTCTGGGGATTCGCCTGCCGGGGCATTTACCCGCGCTGCTTGCGGGCTGTGCCGTTATGGGTGTTGTGTATTTAAGCGGCGGTGATGTCGCCACCATCGGCTCGCGTTTTCACTACGTGCTGGCGGATGGAACCCAGGGCAACGGCATTCCGCAACTGCTGCCTCAACTGATGCTGCCCTGGGAGCTTCCTGATGCAAGCTTTACCCTGAGCTGGGATTCTCTCTCCGCCCTCCTGCCGGCCGCGTTTTCCATGGCAATGCTTGGCGCGATTGAATCCCTGCTTTGCGCCGTCGTTCTTGACGGTATGACCGGCACCAGGCACAACGCTAACGGCGAGCTTATCGGCCAGGGGCTGGGTAATCTCATCGCGCCCTTCTTTGGCGGCATTACCGCCACGGCAGCCATTGCCCGCTCGGCGGCGAACGTGCGTGCTGGCGCAACCTCGCCGGTGGCAGCCATTATTCACTCCCTGCTGGTGATCATGGCGCTGCTGGTGCTGGCGCCGTTGCTCTCCTGGCTGCCGCTTTCCGCCATGGCCGCGCTGCTGCTGATGGTCGCGTGGAACATGAGCGAGGCGCACAAAGTTATCAATCTGCTCAGGCGCGCGCCGAAAGATGACATCATCGTGATGCTGATATGTATGTCGCTGACCGTGCTGTTCGATATGGTGATCGCCATTAGCGTGGGGATCGTGCTGGCTTCGCTGCTGTTTATGCGCCGCATAGCAAGAATGACAAGGCTAGCTCCGCTGAATATCACCACGCCGGAAGGTGTACTGGCGTTTCGCGTTACCGGCCCGCTATTCTTTGCCGCAGCGGACGGGCTGTTTACCGACTTATGTCAGCGCATAGAGCAAAATCACATCATTATTCTGCAATGGGATGCCGTTCCGGTGCTGGATGCCGGCGGGCTTGATGCGTTTGGACGCTTTGTGGAAAAACTACCGCAAGGGTGTGAGCTACGCGTTACGAATCTGGAGTTCCAGCCGTTGCGAACGCTCGCTCGTGCAGGCATAAAGCCGATAGCCGGCCGCCTGGCTTTTTTCCCTGATGTTCAGGCCGCGCTTGCGGCCTGAAACAAAAAAGCTCCATCAAATGACGGAGTTTTTATAGATTTGTTTACCGTTTAACTGTGACCATGGCGATCGTCGCGACGGCAGCGTTTGTCATAGTGGCGTACCCACCAGTAGCGGTCACAAACCTGCTCGTGGCCGCCGACACGCGCTCCGGCAAGCCATAACACGGCACCTACAAAAATGCTCAGCACGGCGCCGTGAGCAAAAAACTGCGGGAGATTGAACTGCGGCAACTGGTTCAGAATGGAATAACCCACGCCAACCACCATGACTATCAGCCCCAACCCCATAAGCATATTACCGAGTAGCGAAGCGTTTTTGCGTTTCATCTGTCACCTCCGGATGGTTCAGGGTTAGCGGGGAATACCCCCTCTCCTTGTGTGTAAAGTATAGACAACACCATCCGCAAGTATGTGCGCCAGCGGTCACAATTACGAATGAAAGTATGACAAAAGTTTACAAATAACCCGCTGAATACCATGAAATTCTAATGGTCTCGCTATTGAATTATTCAATAGTTTGACTACTGACGCATTGCGCTTTGTCATCACGCCGGCAGCGCAGTAAACTACGCGGCTTGAGTCTGCTTTCAGGAAAGAAAACGTGAGTATTAAATTGATCGTCGGCCTGGCCAATCCGGGTGCGGAATATGCGGCAACTCGCCATAACGCCGGGGCCTGGTATGTTGACTTACTGGCCGAACGCCATAATCAGTCGCTAAAAGAAGAAGCGAAATTCTTCGGTTATACCGCACGCATTAACCTTGCCGGTGAGGATGTTCGCCTGCTGGTGCCGACCACGTTTATGAACCTGAGCGGCAAAGCCGTAAGCGCCATGGCAACCTTCTTCCGTATCGCACCGGAGGAGATGCTGGTTGCGCACGACGAGCTTGATTTGCCGCCGGGAGTGGCAAAGTTTAAACTCGGCGGCGGCCACGGCGGACACAACGGTTTGAAAGACATCATCAGCAAGCTGGGCAATAACCCTAACTTTCACCGCTTACGCGTCGGCATTGGTCATCCGGGTGATAAAAGTAAAGTTGTTGGCTTTGTACTCGGCAAGCCGCCGGCCAGCGAACAAAAACTGATCGATGAAGCAGTAGACGAAGCGGCACGCTGCACGGAAGTCTGGCTTAAAGAAGGGCTGACTAAAGCCACTAACCGCCTGCATGCTTTTAAGGCGCAGTAACGCCTGCAAGGGCCGCCTGAGCCTATTTCCACGCCCCTTATAAACGGTTTACGTGTATAATAGGCAAAGTTATCTACTTTTTTCATTGAGTTAATAGCAACTCATTGATTATCAAGCAATTAAGGTGATTTAAACCATGGGATTCAAATGCGGTATCGTCGGCTTGCCGAACGTCGGTAAATCCACCCTGTTCAACGCGCTCACCAAAGCGGGAATCGAAGCCGCTAACTTCCCGTTTTGTACCATTGAGCCGAACACCGGCGTGGTGCCAATGCCGGACCCGCGACTGGACAAGCTTGCCGAAATCGTAAAACCTCAGCGCATTCTGCCAACCACCATGGAATTTGTGGATATCGCGGGCCTGGTAAAAGGCGCGTCTAAAGGCGAAGGCCTGGGCAACCAGTTCCTGACCAATATCCGCGAGACCGAAGCAATCGGCCACGTGGTGCGTTGTTTCGAGAACGACAATATTATCCACGTGAATAACAAAGTGGACCCGGCTGACGATATCGAGGTTATCAATACCGAGCTTGCGCTTTCCGACCTCGACACCTGCGAACGCGCTATTCATCGCGTGCAGAAAAAAGCCAAAGGCGGCGATAAAGATGCGAAGGCTGAACTGGCCGCGCTGGAAAAATGTCTGCCACAGCTTGAAAACGCGGGCATGCTGCGCGCGCTGAAAACCCTGAGCGATGAAGACAAGGCCGCCATCAAATACCTGAGCTTCCTGACGCTGAAGCCAACCATGTATATCGCCAACGTCAACGAAGATGGTTTTGAGAACAACCCATACCTGGACAAGGTACGTGAAATCGCCGCTGGCGAAGGATCGGTGGTTGTTGCCGTATGCGCAGCGGTTGAATCCGATATCGCTGAACTCGACGATGCGGATCGTGACGAATTTATGGCAGAGTTGGGCCTGGAAGAACCCGGTCTGAACCGCGTTATTCGCGCCGGTTATGAGCTGCTGAATCTGCAAACTTACTTCACCGCAGGCGTGAAGGAAGTACGCGCATGGACTATCCCTGTTGGCGCAACCGCTCCACAGGCTGCCGGTAAAATCCACACCGACTTCGAAAAAGGCTTTATCCGCGCACAAACCATCGCTTACGAAGACTTCATCACCTACAAAGGTGAGCAAGGTGCGAAAGAAGCGGGCAAGATGCGTGCAGAAGGCAAAGATTACATCGTTAAAGATGGCGACGTGATGAACTTCCTGTTCAACGTCTAAATAAGTTTTGTTGTCTCATGCGGTTTCATTGAATCTCATGAAAAAACAAAAAAACTATAAAATCCACGTAATTACGTGGATTTTTCGTTTCATGGCGTCTCAGGTGATATCGTGGAAGCGCAGTTAAAAGTGAGTACAAATGTGAGTACAATTAACTTCCATCTTCATTCCAGGTGAGTACAATAACGGTATAAGAAATATACAAGGAATCGTTATGCTCACTGATACTCAATGCCGCACAGCAAAATCTAAAGAAAAGCTTTACCGGCTCAATGATTTCAATGGGCTGTATCTCGAGGTAAAACCCAACGGCAAAAAAGCGTGGCGTTATCGATTTAAGTTCAACGGCAAATCGAGCATGTTTGCACTGGGTGAGTATCCTGCGGTAAAACTCGCTGAGGCGCGCGAGAAATGCGAGCAAGCACGTAAGCAAGTTGCAGATGGGATAAACCCGGCACAGGCCAGGCAATTAGATAAGATCCGCAAGGTCAACGACGCATCTAACACCTTTGAGCTGATCGCCAAAGAGTGGTTGCAGATGAAAGACTGGGCAGAAATCACCAAAGCGCGCCGCCTTGATATGCTGGAACGAGTCGTCTTTCCCGCCATCGGCAAACTTCCTATCAGGGAAATAACCCCACACCACATTCTTAAAATTCTTCAGGAAACTGCTAAACGAGGAGCACCGACAGTTGCCGCTGAAGCCCGTCGAACCATTTCATCAGTTTTCGAGTTGGCAGTAGCTAAGCTTAGAGCTGATAGCGATCCTGTCTGGCCTGTGCGTAAGGCCCTTCCGGCCAACAAGACACAGCACAAACAGGCATTAAATCCTCAGCAAATCGGGAAGTTATTAAGCTGTTTTGACAATAGTCGTGGCTCATACCAGGTTAACTATTGCATGTGGCTAATGTGGTGGACGCTGGCGCGACCAGCCGAAGTCACCGAGGCAGAATGGGCGGAATTCGATCTTTGTAACGCACTGTGGACCATTCCGGCAACGCGCATGAAAGCTCGTAGGGAACATGTTATTCCCCTTCCCTCTCAAGCTGTCAAAATGCTCAAAACGCTACAAGGATTAACCGGGCATCGGCAGCACCTTTTCCCGGGCAGAGATAATCCGCTAGGCCCGATGACATCCCACTCTCTACGTCAGCTACTTAAAAGCCTCGGTTGGAGTGGAACTTATAGCCCACATGCAACCCGAACCACAGGAAGTACTCGTTTAAACGAGATGGACTATCGGCCTGATGCTATTGAAGCCCAACTTGCGCACGCAGATACCAACAATGTTCGTCGCACATACAACCATGCGACCTATCTTGATGAGCGTAAAGTGATGATGCAGGAATGGGCTGATAAACTGGATAAGTGGGTAGCAGAGCCCCGTTCAATCGTGAGTATGTAGCCAAACCCTCTGACTCTAAACCTGAACATCTCAGGTTGTCCGCTTTGTGCTGTGAGTTCAACCGATGGATGCAACACATTGATTGAACCGCTCTGCGGGTGATTCATAGTCCAGCGTTTTTCTCGGCCTCTCGTTGAGCTGTCTGGCGACACTGTTTAGTCTTTGTTGGCTGTGCACTGATAAGTCAGTTCCTTTTGGAAAATACTGTCTGAGTAATCTGTTTGTATTTTCATTTGAGCCGCGTTGCCAGGGAGATTGAGGATCACAGAAATAAATCTGAATGTCTGTCGCTACAGTAAATCGGGTGTGGCTGGTCATTTCAGCCCCCCGATCCCATGTCAGTGTTTTGATCCTAACCCTTTCCCTTTAAGCGATGACATTCTGGATCTACGAACCGCTCTTCCACTTCTGAGACATTGCTGCAGTTCTTTTTTTAATGCCCCCCGGGTTTGTATAAAAAGCGTTTTATATATCGTTTCGTGTGACACATGCATTTCCTGATTATCCGGATAACAGCGTTTCAGCCAACCGGCGATCTGTTCCGGCGACCAGTCCTGATGCATCTTCTCTGCAATGATTTTACACAATGTGGGGCTTTCAATTAGCTTGCAAGGTTTTGGTCTCAGCGCATTTCCCCACGCAGCAGCATCGGCTTTTGCTGCACGGTATTGTTTGGCACCTCCGTGCCTCCTGACCTCGCGGCTAATCGTTGAGGGCGCTCTTGATAATTTGGCAGCGATGTCTCTGATACTGAGTTTTGCTACCAGTCCTCTGGATATCTCCTCTCTTTCATCAAGCGAAAGCGCTAATCGGTGCCGCTTTCGCACGGAAGGACGGTAGCCGCCTGTCTGGTGGATAGTGGGCATAATAGATGAATGATATCTGTCGAACATTCTGGCGATATCATGCAGGGAATCGCCTTGCTTATATCTGTCCCAGATAATCGCCTTCTGCTCTGGCGTGTAGTTAATCCGAGTTCTTCGTTTCATGGCAACGTCCCCCTTGATTAAGGATAGCGTTGCATCGACCCATTGAACTCACAGC
>NZ_SOYS01000002.1 GCF_011808225.1 Cedecea colo
TAAAGCCAGTGATGACGAGGCCTGTGGCGAAATAGAAACCGCGCATCCGGGTTATCTGGGTTCGCAGGACACGTTCTACGTTGGCAACCTGAAAGGCGTCGGACGTATTTATCAGCAGACGTTCGTCGATACGTACTCAAAGGTCGCTCACTGCAAGCTGTATGTCACCAAAACGCCGATTACTGCGGCTGACCTGTTGAATGACCGTGTGCTGCCGTTTTATGAGTCTCAGGGGCTACCGGTGCTGAGAATACTGACCGACAGAGGAACAGAGTTCTGCGGTAAAGTGGAGCAGCATGATTATCAGCTTTATCTGGCAATAAATGACATCGACCATACGAAGACCAAAGCGATGTCACCGCAGACCAACGGTATCTACGAGCGGTTCCATAAAACGATACTGAACGAGTTTTATCAGGTAACGTTCCGCAAAAAACTGTATGGCGATCTCGATACGTTACAGTCGGATCTTGATGAATGGCTGGCTTATTATAATAATGAGCGAACTCATCAGGGGAAAATGTGCTGTGGCCGGACGCCAGTGGAAACATTACTTGATGGAAAGCGCATCTGGGCTGAGAAGAATTTAAGCCAGATGTAAACTGACAGATACCTGTATAAATAACCGGTAACTGTCAGATCAGGTCTGAGCTAATACACATAAAATCATCTTATTTTTGTATTATATATACATGATCTGAAGGAATGGCTAGTGAAACGGTACCTATTGGCTTTTTCATCTCAATAACAACGTTTCGTCCAAAGCCATTAAACAGAATAGCAACATTGCTGAATTTAGAATATTCACCCCCAAAATTACTTTTCTCACCAGTCAAACCATATTCAACAGCATATGTAACATATGGTTCTTTGATATGTACTACCGCTGCATCCTTACGAAGATTTGCTAATCGCATCGTTCCATCTAATAGTTCCCCTGTAACGCCTCCCACTAACAATGGAAGGATTAAGAAAATTACGACTATGAATGGTTGTGCACTATTTAGATTCTTTAACCGTTTGATGTCATCATCTGTAGGTGTTTCCTTATGCTCAAGTATAAAAATATCACGATAATTCTGTTGGTATGTACTCCACATCAACGCACAGCCCCATACACACAGGGTTAAAGTCAACAGTATTTTTATGTCAAAGCGGCTAAACCATATAACAAAAAAGATACCGAGCATGGCAAAAAACCAAAATTCAATGCGAGCTTTTTCAATAGTAAATGGATGGTGCTTAATATTTTTTTTGGTTATTTTTTTACATATTATTAATAGTAACGAAAATAATTTTTGCAATCCACACCACACCGGCCCAAGAACGATTCCAAGGCTTGTTAAGCACACAATGAAAAAAAGATAAAAACCACCAAAGGCAATTGCCAGTAATATTAATAACAAACCATCACCGACTGAAGCGTCCTGAGGGAAATATCCAATGCGCCAGCAATAAAAAATAAAAACCGCGCCACCAAGTGCAACCCCAAGTTTGAATGATAAATTTATAAAAGAATTAATCACTTCAATAGTGTCATTCAATCTATTCATTTTCCCCATAGTTTCCTCATCGATATAATATATAAAATATCGTAAGTATCCCATTAATACCGTTATGGATAAATAGTAATAACGAGTTTTATTTGCAACATCCCCCTTGATTAAGGATAGCGTTGCATCGACCCGTTGAACTCACAGCACGAAGCGGACGAACTAACTGAGTTGAAGGTCCGCTGCGAGCGAGGAGCGGAAGTTGGCAATTATTTTCACAGCTGATAAAGGTATTACTAACATCACGGATGTATTAATCCACGGGGAGCAAGCCAGAGGTGAAGGACAGTAAATATATGTAAAACCTTTATTTTTCTTAGTGGAATGGTGAAAGCATAGGGCCAAAAAACGGAGAGATATATGAACGTATCAATGCCTTGGAGTTTAGCTGGACGCCTTTTTAAGTGGATATGGGGCAAAATTACTCGGTTATGGTTACTAAAGACCTATCAAAAATCTCACGAGTACAAAGCTAGTCGCCTTCGGTTAGGAGCGCGTTGGGAACCACTTGGTGAGCACTTGGAGTACTCTTTGCGGCTTTCTAGTCCTGCTGATCATGAAACGGTAAAATCCTGTATAGCTTTTCGGGCAAAAGAAATTCTGGTAGAGAATGTTAAACTTTATTTTGAAGCGTCTGGACATGGTATTCGTTACCAGCAGAAAATTGAGTTGGTAAATCTGGACCAATCTGTCCTGATTGTTTACTTAGATCAAATTCCTCGGCAGGAGCTTGTGGAGGCTTCTGAGCGCGGTATATTCTTTTCGATTACCGAAACGCAGTTCATTCAATGCGTCATTACGTTAGCCGGGGGTCAACAGCAGCAACCCTTTAATTCAATAAGGTCCCACCTTACATATAACTGGTTGCTTAATGACAAATGGGTGCGACGCTGGGGAGAGTTATGGAACTGTAATGCCATTGAGCATGCGAAAACCGAAATGAAGGCTTACTGGCGTTGGCGATTGGGAGAATTTAAACATTTTTCCCTTTACAGTGCTGGGCTCGGGCCTTATCCTTGGAATGGAATATTACGCAAAAGCCTGTGCAAGCTTTTGATCAACCACCATATTATCACAGTACAGTTCTGGCTGGCGGTACATTCTGGGCGGTATATTCTTGGAGATGGAAAACTGAAGCTTAATCAGCGACGAATTAGAAAAGTAAAACCCAGCAAAGCTTCGAACCTTTGAGCTCAGTTGCATTGTTCATTCCGAGTCCTAGGCGCTGGGGGACTGACAAAGATATTACCGTGAATAATGGCCTTCACTGCAGAAACTGCCAGTCCTCCTGTAAGCACCTATGACGATTACATGGTGCTTTAACGCATCACTTTGTTCCAGTCGATTACATGACCAGCAGCCTCGAGTTCACGGGAAAGAGATTGCTTCCATCCATTATTATCATCCATCGGTTCCCAAACAACACCGGCGAAATCACTGGGTATTTCTACTACCCCTTTTTTAAGGGCGCAGACTTTATCCCGTCCAAGGTGACCAATAAAAAAACCTAACTCCAGAAGCACATTTTGGCGTGCTCTGGGTTCAAGCGTACCACCTTTTACACACCCTTCATCATCAGGGGTAAGTAGGACAACCGCAAATCCCACGTTGCCGTATTCAATAACTTTCTCAATAACAGTTCGTCCCCGATTAGCCTGTTCATGCAATATAATTGCTTCCAGACCAAGGCGTTCCAGAAAGCGAGCCACTTTTTCCCGGGAACCCTCATCGTGACCATGAACAATAAATACTTTCTTAGATAGAGGGGGAGTTAAAGCGCCGCCAGAAAGAGTTCGTTGATGAACGCAATTAGCAGCCTAACGAATATGCAAGGATGCGTTATGTTCGCAGATAGCCAATGCCGTACTCAGGCCGAAAGGAAAGCTCAATCGACTCAACGCCTGGGTTAGATGTCATGCTTCCCAGCTAAGCCAGCTCGATGCGGAGATTACATAAAAGCCTCATTTGTTCCTTTGTCTAAAAACCACCCCGCTGCTTTCTCCGCATAGCCTGTTAATTGGAACTATCCTTAACGACGGTTTACTTTTTTCGGTTAGGGGAAAAACGATGACGAAAATGACCAGCGATTTTTTCATTGAGCGCCTGAAAGCGTGGGGCGTCACCCGGATCTATGGCTATCCCGGCGATGGCATCAATGGCGTGCTCGGCGCCTTACAACGCGCGAATAAAGCGGGCGAAGGCATTGAGTTTATTCAGGTGCGTCATGAAGAGATGGCGGCGTTTATGGCGGCGGGTCATGCCAAATTTACCGGTGAACTGGGGGTGTGCCTTTCTACTGGCGGTCCTGGTGCCACCCATCTACTGACCGGGTTGTATGACGCTAAAATGGACCACTCGCCGGTACTGGCGATCGCCGGTCAGGCGGAGGTGACCGCGCGCGGCGCGAGTTATCAGCAAGAATTAAATCTCGATCGTGTTTTCGCCGATGTGGCGAATTTTGTGCAGGAGGTGGCCTCGCCCAGCCAGTTGCGGCATTTGGTCGATCGCGGTGTGCGTATCGCGGTGGCGCAGAACGGCGTGACGGTGCTGGTGTTGCCGAAGGATATCCAGGATGAACCCTGGCAGGCGCCGCCGCATACACATGGCTTTACCCATTCGGGAGCCGGCTACCAGCGGCCAAAAATAGTGCCCTATAAGGTGGATCTTCAACGAGCGGCGGATGCCCTTAACGCCGGCAAAAAAGTGGCAATCCTGGTGGGTGCCGGGGCGCGCGGCGCGGCGCTGGAAGTGGTGCAGCTAGCCAACGTACTTGGTGCTGGCGTGGCAAAAGCGCTGCTGGGCAAGGATGTACTGCCGGATGATGCACCTTTTATTACTGGCTCGATTGGTTTGCTGGGGACTAAGCCGTCTTATGACATGATGATGAATTGCGACACCCTGCTGATGATTGGCACTGGTTTTCCATGGACAGAATTCCTGCCAAAAGAGGGACAGGCTCGTGCCGTGCAGGTGGATATCGATCCGGCAATGCTTGGGCTGCGCTATCCGGTTGAAGTAAATCTGCATGGAGACGCGGCGGAAACCCTGCGCGCGCTGCTGCCGCTGTTAGTGCATAAAAACGATCGTAGCTGGCAGGAAGAGATAGCCCTAAGTGTCAAAGAGTGGTGGCAGACGCTGGAGGAGCGCGCGCTGGCCGCGGCCAAACCGGTCAATCCTCAGCGGGTGGTATGGGAAATGTCGCCGCTGCTGCCGGAAGATGCTATCGTCACCTCCGATTCCGGCTCCTGCGCCAACTGGTTCGCCCGTGATTATAAGGTGAAGCAAGGGCAACGCGCCTCATTGTCCGGCGGCCTTGCCTGCATGGGCGCGGCAGTGCCTTACGCCATCGCCGCCAAATTCGCTTATCCGCAAAAAGTAGTGGTAGCGCTGGTAGGCGACGGGGCGATGCAGATGAACAATATGGCGGAACTGATCACCATTCAAAAATACTGGCAGGGCTGGAGCGATCCGCGCCTGATTGTTTGTGTTTTCAATAATCAGGATCTTAATCAGGTTACCTGGGAGCAGCGGGTAATGGAGGGCAATCCGCGTTTCGAGGCGAGCCAGCAAATCCCCGATGTCAGCTATGCCCGGTTCGCACAATCGCTGGGGCTGAAAGGTATTTTCGTTGACGATCCGGAGCAGTTGCAGAGCGCCTGGCAAGAAGCGTTAACGGCCGATCGCCCGGTGGTGCTGGAAGTAAAAACCGATCCAGAAGTCGCACCGCTGCCGCCGCATATCACCCTGAAACAGGCGAAAGCCTTTATGGCTTCGATGGCTAAAGGGGATCGCTCCGCCGGGAAGGTTTTCGCCGATACCGCCAGCCAGATTATGAATGAGATATTGCCGGGCAAAAAGTCGTGATCGCAGGCACGATCGGGCATAACAAACCAGCCTTCTGAGCGTCAGCGGCAAAATAAAACGCCCGTTAAGATGATAATTAACGGGCGGGAAAGAAAGTAACGATAAGGTTTAAGGCTGGAGGCGATAAGCAGCCAGCCCTGTACAGCAGGCTATTATTGCGACGGCAACAGCTCAGTTTTGATCCAGCCCGGCTGACGCTTATCAAAGCTCTGGTAGGCGGAGACCACATCGGATAACGGCTCCACCTGGGTCAGTACCTGAGTCGGATCGATTGCTCCCATGCGCACCAGCTCCAGCAAACGCGGAATAATAGCGTGATGGTTACAATTGCCCATTTTCATAGTCAGGTTTTTATTCATCGCCATACCAATGGGGAAAAACTGCGCGGCGGGAGGGTAAACGCCGATAATGCTCAGCGTGCCCGCTTTTTTCAGCGCCTGAATCGCCCATTCCAGCGCCTGTCCCGGGGCGTCGCCCGGGATCCAGTTTCCATTCTGCACGTGCCGGTGGTCAAAGTTTTCCGGCGCCACCTGTTGTACTTCCTTGCGATATTGATCCTTTTTCTGTTCGGCCTGTTGTGCCGCCGGGCCATGGTGAGCGTGCTGGCTGTCAACGCCTACGGCGTCAATGGCGATATCGACACCGATGCCGCCGGTAAATGATTTGATGGCTTCCAGCGGATCTTCTTTCTCAAAATTGACGGTAAAAGCGCCCTGACGACGCGCCATCGCCAGCCGATCTTCCTGCGGATCGACAGCGATGACCCGACCGGCCCCCATTAACAGCGCACTGGCGATAACAAACTGACCGACCGGACCGCAACCGAACACCGCCACGGTGTCTCCACGTTTGATGCCCGCCATTTCCGCGCCGAACCAGCCGGTGGGAAAAATATCGCTGATGAGAATCGCCTGTTCATCGCTGACGCCTTCCGGCACTTTCACCAGCGTATTGGCGGCGAATGGGATACGCGCTTTTTCCGCCTGTAATCCGTCGATCGGCCCGGTAGTTTGCGGGCCGCCAAAAAAGCAGGTGCCGGCTTGCGGGCCGTTCGGGTTGGAATTATCGCACTGCGCGGTGTTACCGCTGCGGCAGGGTGGACAGTAGCCGCAGGAGAGAGTGGAACAGACCACCACCCGATCGCCGATATCGAAATTACGTACCCGATCGCCCAGTTGCTCGATAATGCCAACCCCTTCATGGCCGAGAATAGTGCCCTCCTTCATGCCGCTGAAGGTGCCGCGAATAAAGTGAAGATCGGTACCGCAAATCGCCGAGGCTGTAAGTCGAATAACCGCATCGGTGGGTTGTTCAATCTGCGGTTCAGCGACCTCATCAAGACGAATATCGCCGGTAGCGTGCCAGACGAGAGCTTTCATACTTTCTCCTCTTTTCGGTGAGACAGAAGTGCTTCATAGCTGGCCGTCCATGCCCGCTATGACAGCCGGTTATAACTCAGAGAGGTGAAAGTATAGTCAGCGATCGAATGCGCTGCGGGCGACAGCCCCCTGGTTGCGGGCTATCAGCGGCGGGAATATGTAAGGGAACATGTATGCGTCGATGCGTCAATTAAGCGGTTTGCTGTTGTAATAAACCGCCAAAAATTACAGAAGAGAATGTCAGCACGTTCAACCAAATCTGTGCCGGTAAGTAGAGCTCGAAGGATACCTGTGCGAACGAAAGTATCAGCAGAACCGATAAACCCTGAATAGCGGAACAAGTCCGGAGAACTTATTCGCTTTCGCTTTGCGCGATCAAAGCTCTTAATTCCAGCGCATCATGGCTACAAAAAAAGGTGATTTCCTGAGCATAGCGACCCGAAAGTTCCCGTAGCCGCTGCTGGTTATGGCGCCTGGCGCCGTTATCCATCGCCATCATCCATTGATAAAATCGCAGGCCTGGCGTGCAGTGAGGTTTTTGCTGGTGCATTTCGCCGCGATAGAACCATGCGTCACCGCCATGCAGCAACCAACCTTGCGGCTGGCTTATGGCAATCCCCGCATGGCCCAGAGTATGTCCTGCCAGCGGCACAAGCAGGATTTCCGGCGGCAATCCTTGCAGCGCAGTAACCGCCTCAAAGCCATACCATTTTTCACCTTGCGGCTGATAACCTACCCAACCGGAAGCGCCGCTCCACTGTCCGGGACGGTAGCGCTCTCGCGCCAGCCAGCTATGCCGCTGCTGCGCGGTATCGATCTCCCTTTGCAGCAAATGTATCCGCGCATCGGGGAAATCGGTTAGTCCGCCCGCATGGTCAAAATCAAGATGCGTAAGAATTATGTGCCGGACATCCGCTGCGCTGAAGCCCAGCGCTTCTATGCGCGAGCGCGCGGTCAGCTCTTCCCGACGCTGAATATTATTTATTAATCGAAAAAAGCCTGATAGCCGCTGCTCTGGCTGGCGTATATCGTCCCGTCCGAAACCGGTATCCACCAATACCAGCCCATCCCGGTCTGTTTCAATGAGTAAACAGTGACAGACCAGATGTGCATGTAAACCTTTACTGAAACCATCATATAACGCGCCGCCCAGCGGACACATGCAACCACAGTTGAGATGATGAACTTTCATATTTTCTCCCGGAGGTCGTTACTTTGCTTGTCTGGTTTGTTCTGATGTTCCGAAATGCGCGGTTTCGCCGCGAGCATGCTCGCCAGAGCCCTGCACCCGCCTGAGCTGGATAACCTCGCCGTGCCGCCATGCGTCGGCCCCTGCCGCCACAGGATGTGCCACCAAATCTTCGCGCTCACGTTTGATGGCCTGCGTATCCACATCAAGCCGCCGATCTCTGTCTGCCAGTAGCGCCGGATCAAGCTGCCCTTCTCCGGTAAAGCCCATCATCAGCGCCGGAATACCGAGTGGTAAAGTCTTATCGCGATCGGTATGCCATGTGTGCCAGGTTTTCCCATAAGTATTAACAATCTTGCTCATCAGCGCTTTGTCGGCCACCGCAGGCAAACCGGGCGCGGTCAGGCTGCCGGACTTCACTTCATACTGATGGCTATGCCAAAGTTTTTTTTCCTCTGGCGGCAGCGTTTTAAACAGACGTTCGCTAATGATGTATTCGACGCCCATCAAGCGGGCATCTTTGGTGTTGCTGTCGTAAATCACTGCCTGCATGACATCGTCATTAAGCACCGTCACGTAATGATGAGCTTCCATCTGGCCATTTTTATCACCGTTATAAAAATGGAAACCGTCAAGATATGCGCTTATTGCATCAACAGGCGGGCGGGATTGAATAATCTGCGCACCGGTTTCAAGGGTGCGCATTTGAGCAGAGGTTTTTTCACCGGGAACGGGCGTTTTCGGTGGGGTATTATTCGCACCACAGCCCGTTAACGTCAGGCTTGTTAAGATTAAAAGCGATAAGGGTTTCATTCGCGCTCCACGTCAAAGCAACATTACTGAACGTAGTACACCAATGGAGATTTGGCGGTAGAAATTTCGCACTATATAGCTTGTTCAGGAATGTACGCTTCTGAACTCATCCATTTCAATGCGGATAATAAGTTGTCAGCACAGCGACCAGGCGTGTGGCCTGTTCTTTAGCCATCTTTTCCTGTTCAAAAATCCACGCGCCCGCGTGGATTGTTCATTTCTTCCCCGCAGCTTCAGGTTCGCGTAAGCTGTTCATTTACCTGACGACGCAATTCCAGCAGAAATTCCGCTTCACGCGGATAGCTTGTAAAGGTAATGGACATTCCGGCCAGCCTCGCTATCAACTGTTCCACGTGTTCACGGCTGGTAAGCGATTCCAGCAGTTGCAACGCGCGGATATCCTGAAAGGCTTCACGTAATACCATCAGGCGTAATGATTCCACCGGCTGATAATCTTTCCCCGGATAGACCACAAACAGATCGCCTGAAGGAAAAGCGCCCCGCCCGTCTGTCACCGCGAAAGGATCCAGTTTCTCCAGCGAATGCCCGCTGTTATAAAAATTGAAGCCCCAGTGCAGAAAGCCGGTGATGCGATAGAGATAAAGCTGCACGCCGAGAATACGGTTGCGATATGAAGGTTGTGCGAAGAAACGATTGGCGACATTTAATTTCTGCACGCAGCAATAATATGTCCACAACCCCGGCACCTGATTGGAAAGGAAAGGTTCAAGGCGATCGCTTGCGGTCACCGGATTTTTCACCAATCCCTGCTGATAAAACTCATAATCAGACAGCGCATCCAGAACCGGAAAATCTCCGATCAGCGGACGGATCAGATCGCTGGCGCGGCGATAAACATCTATATCCGATATTTTTGGTTCATCAGACACATGGAACCACGCATGTTTTTCCAGACCTTTTCCACGCAGCCAGTCACAGAGCACCGGCAAAAAAGCGTGCAAAAAATCACGATACTTCTGCCCATATGCATCGGTTTCCCAGCCAAACTCCCGTACCACCTGGCCGCCTTTGTGCACCATAATTTTGGGGGCGTGATGAGCGCCCCACTGAGTAAACAGGTGGGAAATTTCAAAGGTAGTGATTCCTTCTTCCCGACATAATTCCACCCAGCGCTGTAGCGCAGAAAAATCAAACTGATAGTCGCCGTTAACCTTTTGAGTCACTCCCACCAGCTGCACCGTTGTACGCTCTCCCCCGATGGCGGTATCCAGCGGCGGCGTGAAAATCGGCGTCAGGATCATGTTCACGCCGTTATTTACCGCGCAACGCACAAAGTGACGCACCGCCTGCCACCAGGCATCGCTGAATACCTCAATGCCATACACGTCAGCCAGACAATCGGTGTGCAACCATTCGGTATGGAGCAGGGTTTGTGGTGGTAACGCTCCCGGCAGAATCTCGATTTCAAGATGCAAACTACCCAGCATTTCACCGCTTGCAACATCGAATAACCGTAAGCAAAGCGAGCTTTCCCCCGTAGGCAAGCTTTCGTTTTGCGGGTTCACCGTCAGCCATAAACTGCCGTAATAATCGCTATTGACGAAAAATGTTTTATCCGGCAACGGCATCAGCGGATCGGGAAAAAGTCCCGGTGCTGTGCTCAGATAATCGTCGTCGGTGGTGCGGTAACAGGGAAAAAGGCTGGGAACGTGGCCAACCTGGCGCACCGATATAAACTCCGCAAGGTCGCCCTTTAATTCATAACGTAATTGCCTGCGCGGTTCATCATCGTCCTGATACAAACAATAACGGCACTGAAAGGAAAGGCTTTCATTCTTTAATAATGAAAGGTTGTTTATGGTAGCGATTTCCTTTGCTTCTTTTTGATGGAATATCTTTTCCAGACTGTGAGTGAACAATAATGACAGGCGCATAGAGTAGTACCCGTATCGGTGATAAATAAAATGAAAAGTCAGCCTGCCATTTCTTTTTGAATTAAACAACCCTGTTAAATAAATCACCTCAGCCAGCAGGCTCTCATTATAAATAAGAATGATTCCTGATAGCGGACCAGAAGGTGATGAAGCTGCATTATGCTCAATGAACCAATCTTTTTTTTGTTTAATTGCATCACAAAAACGAAAGATTTATCTCACTGCACAATAAAAGCATTGTTATTCCCCATATTAGTGCAGGGCTTTTCATCTTTGAAACCCCGGGCTCTGCGGCTGATGGCGCATATCCTCTGGGAAAAATGCCGCCAAATGTTATAAGAAAGTTACAATAATCGCCTTTCAACTTTCACTTTCTACCTTTCGTTTTTAACAACATCGAAAGGCAAACGCACTGATTTAGAGCACTCTTCGCCGTATTGACACACTGAAAGATAGGAGATAGAAAGATTAAACGTTACGCAAATGTTTATTTTCGAACGCTCAAGGGGATGTCAATGTCACTCAAAATATGCGCCAGATCTTTTCTTACTCAGGCATCATTCCGCCGCAGTATAATTACATCAGCGATATTATTACCCGCCCTGGTTTCCTTGTCCGTGCAGGCAGCAGAGCCGATTACATTACGCTATGCGGTCTGGGATAAAAACCAATTAGCCGCTGAACAGGAAATTGCTAAAAACTTCGAAAAACAAAATCCTGACATTAAAATTGATATTGAACTGACGCCGGCGGCGCAATATTTCGTAAAATTAGATGCCGCTGCTGCGGGCGGCGTTGCCCCAGATATATTCTGGATCAATATGCCTTATTTTATTCAATATGCTAAAAACGGGCTTCTGGAACCTTTAAATAGCGACATCGATAAAAGCAAACTGGACATGGGTAACATCGTCGCCAGCTCCGTGAAAGCTTATCAATATAACGGAAAACAACTGGCTATTCCGCGCGACGTCGATTCCATTGCCGTCTGGTATAACAAAAAGTTGTTTGATGAAGCGAAAGTCAGCTACCCGACCAACAACTGGAGCTGGGATCAGCTAAAAGCCAAAACCGCCGAGCTGAAAGCCGGGCTTAAAGGCGATGCCTTCCCGCTGGTAATGGATCTCAGCGGCGACGGGCAGGACAGTTACCTGAATCTGCTGTACCAGAACGGCAACAATGTAGTACCCATCGACGACAAACCAACCGATATCGACAATGACAAATCCATCTGGGTTTACCATCAGCTACAGGAAATGATGAAGTCCGGTCAGCTACCGACCGCACAGCAAATGAGCGAAGTTAAAACCGAGAATATCTTCCAGTCCAATCGTGCCGCAATGGCCTATGCCGGTTCCTGGCTGGCTGCACCCTTTGCAGGCAACCCGCTTATCAACGATCACATCGGTGTAGTGCTGATGCCGAAAATCGAACGTCAGTCCGGCGTAGCGCACAGCCTGGGCTTTGCCATGTCGTCCAAAGGTACACATAAGGCTGAAGCCTGGCGCTATATCCAGTTCATGAGTTCAGAAGCCTCGCAGGAAATTCTCGCAAAAGCGGTGATCCCAGCCAATAAAACCGCCGCGAAAGCCTGGGCTGCCAACATCAAAAATGTCGACGTTACGCCGTACATTGAAACGCTCGAATTCACTAAAGCCTATCCGACCGCCGGCACCAATACGCCGAAATGGCAAAACATATGGATAGCCAGCCTGAAGCGAATCTTTATGGGCACCGATGCCAAAAAGGAAATGGATAAATCGGTGAAAAAAATCTCACGTGTCATGGAAAAATAAACCCGTCTCTCAGGTCTGTCCCGTCGGGCCTGAATGATTTATTTCCCTGTGCAGAGGACTTCCGTTATGTCGCTTGCAGATTCGGTTTCCGTTACGGTAAAGCATAAAAGCCACGCCGCCGACGTTAAACCGCCAACGAAAACCACGGCCCGTCCGGCCCTCACCCGCCTTGAACGCGCCGAGCGGTTCTGGGGCTGGATTATGGTGCTGCCTTTGCTTATCGGGCTGGCGGTTTTTTATTTCATCCCTTTTGTACAAAACATCTTTTACAGTTTTACCGACCTTGACCAGTTCATGAACTGGAGCACGTTTGACATCAATAATTATCTCGACCTGTTTAGCGACGATGACTTCTATTCGGCGGTGTTCAATACGCTGTTCTACGTGGTGGTCTGTGTGCCGATCGGCCTGGCGATATCCCTTCTGCTGGCAATTGGGTTAAATCAAAACATTCGCGGTAAAGCCCTGTTCCGCACGCTGCTGTTCCTGCCTGCGGTCACCATGCCAGCGGCGGTCGCGATGGTCTGGCAATGGCTGTTCAACAAAGATTTCGGGCTGATCAACTACCTGCTGCATTTCTTCGGCGTTTCCGCCGTGGGCTGGCTCTCCGACCCGGACATCGTGCGCATCAGCGTTTCCATCATCATCATCTGGTCTTCGCTGGCGCTGAAAATCATTATTTTGCTGGCTGGCCTGCAAAGCATCCCACGCTCTATTTATGAAGCCGCTGATATCGACGGCATCAGTACATTACGCCGTTTTTTTTGCCTGACCCTGCCAATGATGGTGCCAACGCTGTTTTTCGTCTCGGTTATGAGCTTTATCGAAGTGCTGCAAATCTTCGACGTAGTGTTCCTTACGTTTGATCGTTCGATGGTGGAAAGCGACACCATGACCGTTACCTATCTGTTCTATAAAAATGCGTTTTACCTGCAGCAGAAAGGTTATGCCTCCGCGATCACCGTGGTGCTGTTTATCTTCACCATGCTGATAACCCTTGTGCAAATGGCCATCGGCAAACGTCTGAAAGTGGCGTAAGGAACTTCGGATGACAATATATTCCCCGGCAACAACCAACCGCCCCGCGCCAGGCGTAATGCCGCGCAGAAAAGCCGACATGCAAAAAGGGCTGGTCTATCTGTTTATGCTGCTGGCAAGCCTTGCTTCCATCACGCCCTTTATCTGGATGCTGATCACCTCGCTGAAAACGCAGGCGGAGAGTATTCAGATCCCGCTGCAGTTATTGCCTGCGCATCCCGCTTTTACCGCTTATGGGCGCATTCTGCATGAAATTCCGTTTACCACCTTTTATCTGAACTCGATTCTCGCCACGTTTTTCACCGTCACCCTGCAAATGGTCATCGCCACGATGGCGGCATACAGCTTCGCCCGGCTTCACTTTCGCGGCCGCAACGTCGTATTCGTGCTGTGCATTTCCATCCTGATGGTGCCCGGACAGGCGTTCCTTATTCCACAATTTTTAGCGGTGCAAAAACTTGGCCTGCTTAACACGCTGACCGGTCTGATCCTTCCGGGCGTATTCAGTATTTACGCCACCTTCCTGCTGCGTCAGTTCTTTATGGCGGTGCCAAAAGAGATGGAGGAAGCGGCGCTGATGGACGGCTACAACCACTTCACTATCTTCTGGCGGATCATGCTGCCGCTGATCCGTCCCGGCATTATCGCCTGCATCATCATCAATGGCTTGTGGAGCTGGAATAACCTGATGTGGCCGCTGATTGTCAACACCAGCAGCAGCAAACTGACGCTGCCGGTCGGGCTGGCCTCGCTCTCCAGCCGCGCCGGTGAGGAATATCCGATGCTGATGGCCGGCGCGCTGATGGCCATCATTCCGATGCTGATGTTGTTCATCGTCTTCCAGCGCTATTTCATTCAGGGCATCGCGGGTGCCGGCGTGAAAAGTTAATCCTGTGGGCTTAAACATTGAGGAAAAAGTTATGACCGGAATACAACTGCACAGCGTGGAAAAAGTGTATCCCAACGGCTTTAAGGCGCTGCACGGTATCGACCTTGATATCCGTGAAGGCGAATTTATGGTGTTTGTCGGACCGTCAGGCTGCGCCAAATCTACCCTGCTGCGGATGATCGCCGGGCTGGAAAGCGTCAGCGAAGGTCAGATTGTTATCCACAATCAGTGCGTGAACGACACCATGCCGAAAGACCGGGGAATTGCGATGGTGTTTCAGAACTACGCGCTCTACCCGCACATGACCGTGTACAAAAATATGGCCTTCAGCCTGATCGGCAAAGCGAGCAAACAAGAGATTGACCGCCGGGTGCGTGAAGCCGCGGAAAAACTTGAGATAACCAATTTATTGCAGCGCAAACCGGGACAGCTTTCCGGCGGCCAGTGTCAGCGCGTGGCGGTAGGCCGGGCGATTGTGCGCAAGCCAAAAGTCTTTCTGTTCGATGAGCCGTTGTCCAACCTTGATGCCAAACTGCGCGTTACTATGCGCGTACAGCTGATTGATTTACATCATCAGCTCAAACGCGAAGGCGTTGGCGCCACCATGATTTACGTTACGCACGATCAGGTTGAAGCCATGACGATGGGCGACCGTATCTGCGTGCTCAACCGCGGTGAAATCATGCAGGTGGACAAGCCGGTTAACCTCTATCACCACCCGGCCAATAAATTTGTCGCCGAGTTTATTGGCAGCCCGTCGATGAATCTCCATGACCTGGAGGTGCAGCACAACCACGATGCGGTCAGCCTGCGTCTGAACGATAGCGCAGCGCTGAATCTGCCCCCCGATCTGACGGAACAGATGCTTAGCTACAGCCACAACGACATTTGTCTGGGTATCCGTCCGGAGTATCTGCGCATTGTCTCCGGTCCCGAAGAAAACGCCGCTCAGGCCGCCATCATGACCGTTGAACGCATGGGCAATGAAGAGCTGCTGCATTGCGACATCGGTGGTTACCGCTTCATCACTCGCGTAGCAACCCGGCACGACTGGGAGCCGCTGCCTGGCGAGAAGATCTGGCTGCATTTCGATCTGCATCGCGCGCACCTGTTCGATAAAGAAACAGGGCTGAACTTAAAACAGCGTCATTAAAGCCCGATAACCTGCTTTGAGCAATGTGGAGAATTACAATGTCATCCGAATCTGTAAAAAATACTTCCGGCTGCAAACCGGTCTCTGTGCTGGTAGCTGGTGCCGGCGCGCGCGGTGAAATCTATTCCCGTTTCGCCCTCGCCCATCCTGAGCTGATGCGCGTTGTTGGGGTGGCAGAGCCGCGCGAAACCTACCGCCAGCAGTTCGTTGCACAGCATAATATCGCGCCTGAAAACGTCTTTCACGACTGGCGCGATGCCGCAGCCGCAGGGAAAATGGCCGATGCGGTGCTGATTTGTACTCAGGATAATATGCATCTGGAACCGGCTCTGGCGTTTGCCGCGCAGGGTTACCATATGCTGCTGGAAAAACCGCTCTCACCCGACAGCCGCGAATGTAAAGCCATCGTCGATGCGGTAACGCGCGCCGGGGTAATTTTTTCCGTCGGCCACGTCCTGCGCTATACCCGCTATACGCAAAAACTCAAACAGCTGCTGCGCGACAAAGTGATCGGCGACGTCATCAGCATGCAGCATCTGGAGCCGGTCGGTTACTGGCATCAGGCGCACTCTTTCGTGCGCGGCAACTGGCGCAACGACCGGCTTTCTGCCTCCATGCTGCTGCAAAAATCCTGTCATGACATCGACTGGATCCGCTACATCATGGACACGCCCTGCGAACAGGTCAGCTCGTTCGGCGGGCTGCGCCATTTCCGCGCCGAAAATCAGCCAGTAGGGGCGGCTGACCGCTGCCTTGACTGCGGAGTGGAAACCACCTGCCCTTATTCCGCTAAAAAGATTTACCTCGGTGAACAACGTAAATCAACCCCCGGCTTTCTGCGTGTGCTGACGCCAGAAGTCAGCCAGCAAAATCTTCTAGCCGCCCTGCGCGAAGGGCCGTATGGCCGCTGTGTCTACCGCTGCGATAACAACGTGGTCGATCATCAGGTGGTCAATATTCAGTTTGCAGGCGGCAAAACTGCCTCATTCACCATGACCGCATTTACCCGCCACGAAGACCGCAAAACGCAACTGTTTGGTAGCCACGGTCAGCTTGAAGGCGACGGTCGTTTTATCCGCATTACCTCGTTTATTGATGACAGAGAAACGGTTTACGACGTTGAGGATATCGCAGACACCGATCCGGCGCTGAACAGTGCAATGGGCGGGCATGGCGGAGGCGACTACTACCTGATGGCGCATTTCATTGATGCGGTACGCAACAACGATGCCAGCCAGATCTTTTCCGGCCCGCAGGAAACTTTAGAGAGCCATCTGATGGTCTTTGCAGCCGAACGCGCCCGTCGTGAAGGCGCGGTTGTTACCGTGAATTCGGATGCCTGAACGTTCACACCGGGGAAATAACGATGCGATACGGATTTGATATCGGCGGAACCAAAATTGAAATGGCCGCCTATGATGACCGACTGAACCAGGTGTTCTGCCAGCGAGTCAGCACGCCGACAGCGGATTACAGACAATTTCTGAGCTGTGTCAAAACGCTGGTAGCGCAGGCAGATATGACGTTACGCGCGCGCGGCACGATAGGCATCGGCCTGCCGGGAGTTACCGATCCGAAAAGCCGCAAGCAGCTCTCGGTAAACGTGCCCTGCATTACGGGTCAATGCCTCGCCGAAGATCTCGCCAGCACGCTCGACCGGCCGGTTGCCATTGAGAACGATTGCCGCTGCTTTGCGTTATCAGAGGCCAGCACTGAACAAACGCAGCGTCACGATATTGTTTTTGGCGTCATTCTTGGCACCGGCGCGGGCGGCGGTCTGGTGCTGCATAAGCACCTGCATAAAGGCAAAAACGGGCTGGCCGGGGAATGGGGACATATTCCGATTTCCGCACTGTTGGTTCAGCGCTACGACCTGCCGCTGTTTGCGTGTAGCTGCGGGCTCACCGGCTGCTTTGAGCGTTACGTTTCTGGACGCGGACTGATGGCGCTCAGCCAGTATTTCCACCATCGGGCAACCAGCGTGCCGGAGCTGCTCGGTTTTTATCGTCAGGGAGAACCCCTGGCTCGGCAGCTGATTGCTATCTATATCGACATTCTTGCTAGCGCTCTCGCCAGTCTGCAGCTGATGCTTGACGTCGATGCGTTTGTGCTGGGCGGCGGCGTCTCCAACATACCCGAGCTTTACCGCCTGTTACCCCTGGCCATGCGCGACTGGTTGTTCCCCAACAGTGAACCCGCCGTCATTTTATCGCCGGTATTTGGTGATAGCAGCGGAGTGCGTGGTGCCGCTTTGCTGGAACAGCATGAACGCTGAATACGGCACAGGAAAAAATAACAAAATAAATGACGAAAAATAAACGAAGGATAAAAGAAACAACCTCCTGCGGCATCTTTCGGTTTCACCGGAAAATATTGTCAGCAGGCGTGAAAGGAATGCTGAAATATAACAGATTTAGCAAATAAAACGCTTTCGCCTTACCTTTCGATTGCAGACAAATCGAAAGCCAGAAAGCAACATAACTTACTGATATATAAATATTTATTGTGAAAGCACCGTTGCATTTCAGTTTTTCGTTTGCTGTAATTCAGGCCGAAACACCGAAAGCAGCCGAATACGCGTCCGCGCCAGGCTCAATGCTGTTTAGGGGATTAAACATCAATGATAAATACGCTAAAACGCCGGGAATTGATTATCGACCAGCTATGTCGTGAGGGTTCCGTGCGCGTCGAAGAACTCAGCGGGCAATATGAAGTGTCGAGCGTGACCATTCGCAACGACCTGCGTTACCTGGAAAAAAGCGGCTGCGCGGTACGGGCTTACGGCGGCGCCAAACTGAATAAACAATTCGTGTTTGACCGCCCGTTGCAGGACAAAGGGCGCATCAACCGCGACGTGAAATATACCATTGCCTGCGCGGCAGCAGCGCTTATCAACGACGGCGACTCGATCATTCTCGATTCCGGTTCGACCATCAGCCAAATGGTGCCGCAGTTACAGGGCAAGCAAGAACTGGTAGTGATGACCAACGCGCTGAATATCGCCTTCGATTTGGCCAGTAACGAACAGGTGGATCTGATGGTGATTGGTGGCAGCGTGCGGCGTAAATCCTGGTCGCTGTACGGCCCTTCTGCCGAACAGCATATCCGCCAGTACCGTTTCGACAAGCTTTTTCTGGGCGTGGATGGTTTTGATCTGGTTAGCGGCATCACTACCCCTAATCCCGGCGAGGCCCAGCTAAACCGTGCGATGTGCGACGTGGCGCGGGAAGTTATTGCCGTCGCCGATGCCAGCAAGTTCGGCCGTACCAGTTTTTGCATGATTTGCGAAATCAGCAAAATCAACAAGCTGGTCACAGACAGCCGCATCCCGGACGATTACCGCCGGGCATTACATGACTCTGGCGTCGAAGTGATCATCGCCGACCGGTTGTCCTCCCCTTTCTGATAAGGAGTTTGGCTTATGCAACAACTACTTGAATTGATACAGCGCCATAAGGCCGGGGAACCGGTAGGCGTGTTTTCCGTCTGTTCAGCGCATCCGTGGGTGATTGAAGCTGCGCTGCGTCAGGCTTTACAGCGTGGCACGGCGGCGCTGATCGAGGCAACGTCTAATCAGGTGAACCAGTTCGGCGGGTATACCGGCATGCAACCGCACCAGTTCCGCGATGCGGTGTGGAAACAGGCTGACGCCATCGGTTTACCCCGCGACCGCGTGTGGCTGGGAGGCGATCATCTCGGCCCGAATGCCTGGCAGGATCAGCCGGCGGAACAGGCCATGCGGTTAGCCGAAACGCTGATTGCAGATTACGTCGCTGCGGGTTTTCGCAAAATTCACCTCGACTGCTCAATGTCCTGCGCCGATGACCCTTCACCGCTGGGTGACGATGAAGTTGCCCGCCGCGCCGCACGGCTGTGCGCTGTGGCAGAGAAAAGCTGGCAAAAGCACGGTGGTGAAGCGCCGGTATACGTAATTGGTACGGAAGTGCCGATACCGGGCGGCGCTCAGGAAGCACTGGAAGAAGGGCTGCACGTCACCACGCCGGACGCGGTAGAAACCACGCTTGGCGTGCATCGTAGCGCCTGGATGGCGCAGGGGCTGGCCGCCGTCTGGCCACGGGTTATCGCCGTAGTGGTTCAGCCAGGCGTCGAGTTTGATAACCATAGCATCGAACGTTATCAGCCCGAACGCGCCCGTCAGCTGACGCGTTTTATCGAAAACTGGCCGACGATGGTTTACGAAGCACATTCTACGGATTATCAGGCACCGCTAGCCTATCGGCAGCTGGTTCGCGATCACTTTGCCATTCTCAAAGTCGGCCCTGCCCTGACCTTCGCCTTACGCGAGGCGTTGTTTGCCCTCGACCATATTGAGCGCGAATGGCTGGGTGAGCATCAGGCTTCTCATCTATGTTCCACGCTGGAGCAGGTGATGTGCGAGCGCCCTGAACAGTGGCGTCGTTACTATCCCGGAGAGCCGCATCAGCAGCATCTTCACCGCCAGTACAGCCTGAGCGATCGGGTTCGCTATTACTGGCCGCTGCCGGAGATCCGCATAGCGGTCGACAGCCTGCTGAACAATCTGCGTCACAATCCTGTGCCGCTAGCGTTGCTCAGCCAGTATCTGCCCGAACAGGCCCGCGCCATCAATGCCGGCCAGCTCTCCTCCGATCCACAGGATTGGGTTTTACACAAAATCAGCGAAGTGCTGGCCGATTACGCCAATGCCTGCCAGCCAGCCACCAGGGAGCACGTATCATGAAGCAATATTTTTCTTACAGTAATGAATGGCTGGAACAGCACAACGCCCAGCATACCGCGCGCGAGATTTGGCAGCAGCCTGATTTGTGGCACGCCCTGCATCAGCAGCTGCAGGAAACTCAGGCGCAGTGGCAGCCGTTTCTGCAACCACTGCTGGATAATCCGCGCCTTCAGATTGTGCTGTGCGGCGCTGGTAGTTCGGCGTTCGCTGGGCGCGCGCTGGCCCCGTGGCTGCGCCAACAAACCGGTCGTGATGTAGTGGCTTATGGCACCACCGATATTGTTGCTAACCCGCATCAGTATCTTGACCGTTCCCGCCCGACGTTGCTGGTCTCTTTTGCCCGTTCAGGTAACAGCCCGGAAAGCGTAGCCAGCGTCGCGCTGGCCGACCAGCTGGTGCCGGAGTGCTATCACCTGATGCTGGTGTGTAATCCGGACAGCCAGTTGGCGAACTATGCCGAAGGTCACGATAACGTGCTGGCGCTGCTGATGCCGGAAGGCTCAAACGACCAAAGTTTCGCCATGACGTCAAGCTTCAGCTGCATGTTACTCAGCGCAGCCTTGCTGCTTGGTCCGCATACGCTAAGCGAAGCGCACAAACCGCTCGGACGCATGGTCGCCCGCTGTCGCGAACTGCGCGAAACGCTGCAAATGCAGGTGAAAACACTGGCCGCCAGCGGCTTCCGTCGTTATATCACTCTCGGCGGCAGCTGTTTTACCGGCCTGGCCGAAGAAGCATCATTGAAAATGCTGGAACTGACCGCCGGACGCATCGTCACTCGTTACGATTCCTCACTGGGACTGCGGCACGGACCGAAATTTATGGTGGATAACCAGACGCTGGTCCTGCTGATGTTCTCAAGCGACAGCTACGCACGTCAGTACGATGTGGATTTATGGCATGAGCTCAAACGTGACGGGCTGGCGCAGCAGATGGTCGGGCTGAGCGGAGAACCACACGATTTCGCTGGAGTGCAAACCTTGCACAATGACCCCGACGATCTGTGGCTGATGTTCCCATATCTGCTGTTTGTGCAAATGCTGGCGATGGAAACCTCGCTGGCGCAGGGACTGACGCCGGACAATCCTTGCCCGACCGGTGAAGTTAACCGCGTAGTAAAAGGCGTGACCATTTACCGCTATTCCAGAACAGCCGTACAGGCCAGCACGGCGGCGCTGTAGCCGCAACCGAAATTCAGGGAGTTTTTATGTACTTAGTCTCTAATCGTGAAATGCTAAAAAAAGCCCAGCGTGAGGGTTACGCCGTTCCGGCGTTCAACGTGCATAATCTGGAAACCGTTCAGGTGGTCGCAGAAACCGCTGCGGAAATGGCCTCACCGGTGATCATGGCGGGCACGCCCGGCACGTTTTCCTATGCCGGTACTGACTATCTGGTGGAAATCTGTCAGGCTGCCGCCCGCCGCTATAATCTTCCGCTGGCGCTGCATCTCGATCACCACGAAGATATGGGTGATATCGAAGGCAAAGTACGTCAGGGGATCCGCTCGGTAATGATTGATGGATCTCATCTGCCGTTTCGTCAGAACATTGACATCGTGTCGCAGGCGGTAAAGCTCTGTCATCGTTACGGCGCAAGCGTGGAAGCGGAGCTCGGACGGCTCGGTGGTCAGGAAGACGATTTGTTGGTTGATTCAGCCGACAGCTTCTTTACCGACCCGCTGGCTGCGAAGGAGTTTGTCGAACTGACCGGGATTGACTCGCTGGCCGTAGCCATTGGTTCAGCACACGGGCTGTATCAGGGCGAACCGAAACTGGATTTCGAGCGGCTGGAAAAAATTCATGACTGCGTGGATATTCCACTGGTCCTGCATGGCGCATCAGGAATTCCTGAAGCCATGGTGGCACGGGCAATTTCTCTTGGGATCTGTAAAGTCAACGTGGCGACGGAACTGAAAATCGCTTTTGCCGATGCTGTTAAAAGTTATTTTATCCAGAATCCGCAAGCTAATGATCCGCGAAAATACATTGTGCCCGGCAAGCTGGCAATGAAAGAAGTGGTTGCCGAAAAAATTCGCATCTGCGGCAGTGCCGGATGGCTGTAGAACGCCTGTCTGGCGTATTTTGCAATAAATCTCGCGCTAATAAAAAAACGACCTTCCCCTGTGGAAAGCCGTTTTTTATTATGGATGATACTTTGATCTGCAGATAAACCGGCGTTGTCGTCAGGCGCAAAGACGTTAACCGGCAACCGGCCGGACGTTTTTTTGCCCGGCGACGCACAACAAAAGCATAACCGCCCGGCGTGACGGGCTCCGCTCATTAAAACCAGCTATGGCCCTGGATGGCGTTTTCACCACGTTCATGAGGCCGTACATCCACCGGTTGCGTGGAAAGATGCCCTGCCCAAAGGCCGGCAATCCACTTGACGCCACGTGCGGTAAAGCGCGCCTGGGCCCAGGTATGCTTGTTCTCTCCGGTACCGCTATGTACGGTAAAATAACCCGCCTGGATATGAGATTGTGCAGGCATCAGAACGCCGTTAGCACGGGACATGATGTTACGTTCCAGCAAAAATTGACGAAACTCCGCCTCTTTTACCTTGAGCATTTTACAAAGCTGGCGGAAGCCAAGCGTGTCATTGACCTGGACATACCAGTCAAAAAACTCTGCCTTTGGGGCAATAAGAGCAAGCTGCTCCTCTGCCCGCTGGCGTTTTTCATACTGCTCGGCCCAGGCGTGCGCCGCGACGGCAGGATTAGTAAAATCTGGCAGGCAGACGCTCTTTTCGCGTTCCTGCCAGCGATCCAGCACTTCTACCGTAAAGCCCGGCGATACGCTCGCAACGGTCAGCAACGAGTCTCGCTTATTAAGCAAATACTCCTGCCGCATCTCGCCTTCTTGCTCATACTGGTTAGTCGTAACCGACTGCGACAGGCGCTGTGCCGTTTCCAGACTTTTGACCATACGCTTCACTTCTTTATGAGTGATGCCCGTCAGCCTGGCGATTTCACGACTGCTCATGATGGGAGACCGATCGTGCGAACTTAAACTTTCCAGTGGAATCACCATATTTCCCCCTAACCAGTACTATTAACGAATGACTTACTGAAGAAATAGTATACAAATGCCTGGTTAAATATCCAGTATTTTTTTTGAGCACAAGTAAGCCGCTGAAAAATCGGATTTTATTCCCTATAGGCAGCAATCAGGCGTATCCGCAACGTTATACGCGATACCTTCTTTACTCAAAGCCTGCTGGATTCTGCGCGTCACTGTTTCGAACTCGTCAGGCGGGAAAGCGATTTTGTCTGTCGATGAGAGGCAGCCGTTCTGGCCGCCAGGTTTTCAGTTCCCTGACTTCCGGCTACGAATTCCGTACGGCGGCAAGCCTCGTCTCCCCGTACGCTCGCGTCCAGTATTACCGGACCTGGCTGGATGGCTATGCAGAATCGGACGCGGACGTTTTCAATCTGGCGTTTACCCGGCAGACTTTCTCGCAGGTGATGACAAGCGCAGGCCTGCGCGGAACGCATAGCGTGCCGACCGCGTGGGGCTTTATGAAATTGCAGGGCCGCCTGGAGTACTCGCAGCTGGTGGATGACAGCGGCGGCGCCCGGGTAGGCTATGCCGACGTCAGCGACGATACCTGGGGCATGTCGCTCTATGAAGAGAGCAAGCAGACGCTGGCGCTGGGCTTTGGCGTCGATTTCCTGCTGCCATATGACATCACGCCGGGATTCGCCTGGCAGGAAACCATCGGGCTGGATGAACAGAAGTCTCGTTCAGGGATGTTTATGTTTCGCATGAATATTGGTTTTTAATACGCGCTGAAAGCGGATTTGATAGCCATATTTAGTATGGAAGAAAAAATAAGGCAGCATTCGATAAGTTACCGCTCGCCTCTTTCTGTAAAACGTAAAAAAGCCGATAACACAGTTATCGGCTTTTTATTTTGCTGCAACGTCAACATCAGTCTGCGTTATTAAGCGCTCAGCAACCGTTGCGCCGTTTCATCCACCAGCGCCAGCAGGATTTTAATATCTTCCAGGCTAACCGTTGGGTTTAACAGCGTCAGCTTCAGACAGGTTACGCCATTAAACTCGGTCACGCCTACGTTTGCACGCCCGGACTCCAGCAAAGCATCGCCAATCTTTTGGTTCAGCAACGCTACCGCTGCATGCTGGTCGGCCGCCCATGCAACAGGACGATAGCGGAAGAGGACGCTGGCCAGCTGCGGCTGCATCACCAGCTCCAGCGCTTTTTGTTCAGTGACGTATTGCGCCACTTCCTGCGCCAGGCTCACGCCGCTATCGATAATCGCGGCATATTGCTTCTGGCCTAAAGCTTCAAGGCCCATCCACAGTTTTAAGGCATCAAAACGGCGGGTGGTCTGCAAAGATTTAGAGACCAGGTTCGGCACGCCCTGGGCTTCATCAAACTCGGAGTTCAGGTAAGCCGCCTGGTAGCGCATCAGCTCGTAATGACGGGCTTCTTTTAACAGGAAAGCGCCGCAGCTTATGGTCTGGAAGAACTGTTTATGGAAATCCAGCGTGATGGAATCCACCAGCTCAAGGCCGTCCAGATAGTCGCGGTACTTTTCAGAAAGCAGTAACGCCCCGCCCCACGCCGCATCAACGTGCACCCAGATATTATGCCCGGCTGCAAGCGTTGCAATTGCGCGTAGTGGATCGATTGCACCCGCGTCTGTCGTACCGGCGGTAGCCACAATGGCGAGGATCTGCTCGTCGTTAGCCTGAGCCTGCGCCACTTTCTGAGCTAAATCATCCAGGTCCATACGCGCGAAACGGTCGGTTTTCACCAGCGTAACGGACTGATAGCCCAGGCCGAGTAAAGCCATGTTCTTCTGCACCGAGAAATGGGCATTTTCAGAACAAAGGACCTTAATCTTCTTCAGGTTACCCACTAATCCATCTTGCTGGATAGAATGGCCCTGACGAGCAAAGAAGGCGTCACGCGCCAGCATCAGCCCCATCAGGTTGCTCTGGGTACCGCCGCTGGTGAACACGCCCGCGTCGCCCGGCTGGTAACCCACCTGAGCGCGCAGCCATTCGATAAGCTTCATCTCGATAATGGTCGCCGACGGGCTCTGATCCCAGGAGTCCATGCTCTGGTTGGTGGCGTTAATCAGTACCTCGGCGGCCTGGCTTACCACCAGGCTTGGGCAATGCAAATGCGCGACGCACTGCGGGTGATGCACCGACAGGCTGTCCTTTAAAAAGTATTCAATCGCGCGTTCAATTGCGGCCTGGTTGCCCAGGCCCTGAGGATTAAAATCGAGCGTAATACGTTCACGCAGTTCGGCAACGGTTTTCCCCTGATACATTTCAGGTTGCTGCAACCACTGCACTACGGCCTGGCTGCTCTGGGCGATCGCCTGCTGGTATGCCTCGGTGCTTTGCGCTGAGGCCGCCAGAATCGGGTTTAATTCGGACATTGCGATAATTCGCTCCATTCAGACAGGTTTGATGCCGGCCGCTAACAGGGCCTGCTCAAATTTATCCAGGAAAATATTTAACTCATCGTTGGTGATAAGCAGCGAAGGCAGCAGACGCAGCACGCAACCGTTGCGGCCGCCGCGCTCCAGAATCAGCCCGGCCTGGAAGCATTTTTTCTGCAGCAGGGCGGACAGCTCGGCATCTGCCGGGTAGCAGCCCATATGATCCTGCGCTTCGTTTGGCTTAACTATTTCAATGCCAATCATTAAGCCCAGGCCGCGAACGTGGCCAATCACCGGATAGCGTTTTTGCAGCTCGGCCAGTTTGGCTTTCAGCCATTCGCCCTGCGCGGCTACTTTGTCAGCAATATTGTTCTCTTTCAGATGCTTCAGGGTCGTCAGGCCGGTCGCCATCGCCAACTGGTTACCACGGAAGGTGCCGGTATGGTGGCCAGGCTCCCAGGCGTCGAACTGTTTCTTGATGCCCAGTACGGCCAGCGGTAAACCGCCGCCCACGGCTTTTGACATCACGATGATGTCCGGCTCGATGCCCGCGTGTTCGAAGGCGAAGAATTTACCGGTACGCGCGAAGCCTGCCTGAACCTCATCGATAATCAGCAGAATGCCGTGCTCCTGGGTGACCTTGCGAATGCGCTGTAACCACTCGGCCGGCGCCGGGTTGACACCGCCTTCACCCTGCACCGCTTCAAGGATGACCGCCGCAGGCTTGCGCACGCCGCTTTCCACATCGTTGATTAAATTATCGAAGTAATAAGTCAGGGCCTTAACGCCAGCCTCGCCGCCGATGCCCAGCGGGCAACGGTACAGGTGCGGATAAGGCATAAACTGTACTTCCGGCATCAGGCCGTCGACCGCTTCCTTCGGCGATAAGTTGCCGGTGACCGATAGCGCGCCGTGGGTCATGCCGTGATAGCCGCCGGAGAAGCTGATCACACCTGAACGGCCGGTGTATTTTTTAGCCAGCTTTAATGCGGCTTCAACCGCGTCGGCACCGGATGGGCCGGTGAACTGCAGGCAATACTCTTTGCCCTGAGCGGGTAATAAAGAGAGAAGATATTCGGAGAAAAGATCTTTCAACGGCGTTGTCAGATCCAGTGTATGTAACGGCAAGCCGCTGGTAATGACATTTTGGATGCTTTGCAGCATATCAGGGTGGTTATGCCCAAGAGCCAGAGTACCGGCTCCCGCCAGGCAGTCAAGATACTGATTATTCTCAACGTCTGTTATCCACACGCCTTCGGCTTTGGCGATTGCCAGCGGTAATTTGCGCGGATAGCTCCTGACATTCGATTCAAATTCAGCCTGTCTGGCTAAATAAGTCTCGTTGTTTCCCTTTAATGAAGTTGCACCTAAAGTATCAATACGGACTTTATCCGTCATCATATCACTCCTACAACTGAGGTTATGGGTTACACCGCAGTTGAATAATTGAAAGTAAAAAGTAAGTAGCCTGCAAAAAACGCGGCCAATATAGGTTTTTTTAGCCCGCTACTCAATAATTTATTTCATCACCAGGCGTTTATATTTTATGTTTAATATCAATAGGTTAATTTATATTCAGATTTATGTGCTGCCATAAAGCCATTCAGAAGATGTTAACACCAGGCTGGCAAGGCCGGACTGCTGGCTGCGCACGTTTTCTCCGGGCTGCTTTCCGCTTAACAGCCGAAGCGCCCAATCAGGCATATTAAATACATGTTTATTAATAGAGAGATAGAAATCTTAGCGGCAGATATTTTATCTGTCCGACTGATGTTCTTTATTCTCTTGCATGAGGCGCATGGTAAAAATTCATTATCGAGGCGGATATCAGGAATACGATAAAATAGTGTACCTGCTGATGCTCAAAACAATGCCCGCCATCCGGATACGGATCAATTTCGATTTAAGATTAACCTCAGGTAAATCCTTTCAGCATCCATTCTTTTGCCGGTAGTACAGGCTCTTTTTTTGCCCTATAGCTAATGTTATTCATATTTTTCAATAAGTTAAATTTAAAGCGTTTATTAATTGCTTTTTCCTCTTCCCGGCATTTCGGGCGTAACACCTGAAGGCTATAGCCTCTGCCTCTCTTCTTCTTTCAATCCATCTTCGTTTAATGTCGGCCTGCGGTTATCTCGCCATTGAATTGTTATTCAGGCTATGTAAAATCACGGCTACTATGCTTAACCCATATGAATCATTTCTATTCCGGGCCGGGTCGTTTCCTGCTCATAAGGTAAAATGTTCATGGGCGTTTCCTGCGCCATGGACTATTTTTTCCTCTGTAGCACCGCGCTCCACGGCAGGCGGGTTTAAACCATTTTTTCAGGGAAAGTCACGATGAAATTGCGAAATCTGTTAGCCCTTCTTGTGATCACAAGCGTAGTCGGATGCAAAGCGCCCCCCCAGAATATGACGGACGACACTTTGGTAACCAGCGAGGTTAACGGTGTGACGCTCACCCACCGTTACGCGGTAGCCGCGCCGAGCGAATTTACACCGATCAATGCCAGCTATCGGGCGCTCTATCCCGGCTCCATTATGAGCAAACCGGATTTCGGCGGTAAGGTCATCAGCCAGCTTGAAAACGGCCAGACCTATACGGTGCTCGGCCAGGTTGAGCACGCCTGGCTTGCGGTTGCCGAACAGGATAAACAGGAAATGCTGGGTTACGTGCCGATGCGTGCTTTGGTCAAAAGCGAGCTTTACGCCCAGACGCTGAAAAAAGATCGTCCGCGTCCGCGCAAGTCCACGAAAAAAGCCGCTTCCACCTGTGTTGCCGTCGATAACGACAGCAAAGCGTGTCAGAACGCCAATAGCGGGACGTGGATTATTGATTAACCGGCAGGGGCAGCGGCAAAAGAAAATATTTAAAACAACCGGTTACCGTGAGAATATAGGGCGTATCCGGCGACAACCTCTTATTGATGCCGCTTCCCCCTCATCCTTATTTACTTTGGCTTGCAAGGAATTTTATGAAACTCTGGCTCTCTGGTGTGGCATTGCTACTGGCATCTACAACCGTGTTGGCAGGGAACTATCGTATTGTGCAATCCCCTTCGCAGAAGCTGGATGTATGGATAGATAACATCAAAAATAATTCCCCGCAAAGCTGGTGCGATACGGAGCTTCCGCTACGTATTGTCGCCAACGGTGAGAAAAATCCCGCCTTACTGAACACCTTTATGCCGCGCCTGGGTGCCCTGCTGGAAAATCAGTGCGAAAAAATCGCAAGCGTTAGCTGGCGGATGGAAGACGACCGGGGCGATACGCTGGCCTACGGCACCACAACGAAAGATAGCGACTGGGCCGTAACTATCGCGCCCGTTATTGCAGGCGTAGCGAATACCACTGAACGCGCCGAAGAAATGTCACCCCCGGCTGACCGCACGCCGTGGCAGGAATTTACCCTACAGGATGGCTGCCATCTGCGTACCTTCTGGCAGGGCGACGCGGCTACTTCAGCCCTCTTTATACCCGATGGCAAATGCGAAAAAGGCGGCTGGCTCAACGGGCGCAGCGAAGTCATTCAGAGCGGCAAAAACGGCGAAAAACGCCTTGAAATGACCTTCGTACATGGTTTCCCGGTCAGCGGATTAAGCAGCCAGACCAATGCGGACAGCCTGCTTATCACCGGCCTGAATAATGAACGTATGGTGGTCAGTACGGAACATGCGCCGCTTAGCTGGATGATTCTGCCCTATAAACCTGAGCTGAACGGCTGGCAGGCCAGCGGGACGATTGCCGTTGAAGTGCCGCGAGAAATGGCGCTTGATGAATCCCGCCTGCAGGCCCGGCTTAACGAGGTGCGCAAAGTGTGGTCCGGCTGGCTTGAGCCCGACACCACCATAACGCTGTTATTGATTGATTCTCTGCACCCGCAATTACGCGATCCGGCAGTCGGCGCCTGGCGTGCCCAGAAATAATCCTGAATATTCGTCAATTTTCGAGCAGAGAAAGCTATCATGACAGATAACGATTACACCCCGAGGATCCCCGACGCTCTGCCGCCAGGCTACCGTTTCGACGAGTTTGAAATTCAGGAAGTCATTGATTCAACCAACGTCGGTATTATCTATCGCGCCTGGGATCACCAGCTTGAACGTCCGGTCGCCATCCGTGAATTTATGCCGCGAGCGTTGACGGTGCGCAGCGATAATATGCGTCTGGTTTTGCGCAGCAAGCAGGATAGCACCGCCTTCAACGCTGGCCTGAACAGCTTTATTCAGGAGGCGCGCCAGCTCGCCCATTTTAACCATCCGAATCTGTTGCAGGTTTTACGCTTCTGGACGCTGAACGAAACCGCCTATACTGCCACGCTGTTTTACAGCGGCATTACCCTTGCGGAACTGTATCAACAGCAGCCAGAGATCGTTAATGAAGGCTGGATAAGGCACATGTTGCCCATGCTGTGCAGCGCGCTCGCAGCGCTCCACGAGGGCGACTATATTCACCGTGACCTGTCGTTAAAAAGCATTCAGATTCAGGATAACGGCATTCCACTCCTGCTTAACTTTGCCGCCTCGCGCCGCAACGTAAACGGCATGAGCGATGAAAGTAAAACCCTGCTGCACCCGGGCTTCGCCCCGCTCGAACAGTACACTGAAGACCTGGAAAACCAGCTCGGACCCTGGACGGATATTTATGCGTTAGGCGCCGTGCTCTACACGCTTATCACCGGTGCCAGTCCCCAGGCAAGCGTTGCCCGCAGCATTCAGGATACCTGCATTCCCCTCGCAGAAACTCAGCCGGCAGGCTACACGCAAAGTCTGCTGCTGGCGGTTGATCGTGCGCTGGCGCTCAAGCCAGAAGACCGCCCGCAGTCGATAGCAGAATTTGCCGCTCTGGCGGAAATTTCATCGGCGGATATCAGCGAGTTATCGGGCGCCAAACAGCCCGGAACAATGCTGGTGGCGGTAGAGGAAGAGTCTGACGCAGGCGGGTTGCCGCTGTGGAAGCGCTACAAATCACCGTTACAGGTTGCAGCGGGTATTGTGGCAGGGATTATTGTTGGCGCAGTTATTTTTGGTAGAACGCCGCAGGCGCCTGTCGAGAGCAAAAGTGCGGCAACCCAAACCGTGCCTGCAAAAAATAACGCCGATCCTGCGGCAGCGCCGGCCACCCCAGCTGCAAACGGCCTGATTGCCCGTGTTTACGTCCATATAAACGAAGGCGAAGAGATGGAAGTGAACGGGGAAGCGCAAAAAAACGTTCCCTCCATCAATGGCTACGGCATTCTGCAACTGCCGGCGGGCAAATATGATATCAGGCTGCATAACCAGACCCAGTCGCGCAGCGTAACGGTATCCGTCGACAAACCCGGCACCTGGCTTTTAAATCCGCAACAGTAATCCATCGTGACGAGGTAATTTATCTGCTTTCGTCACTTTTGCTACATCCTGCACACAGGCTGGTACAAATTCGTCTAAGGTTTTCATATGGTTGATCGCGGTAAACTTTGGCTGCGATCCTGCAAAGGAGAACAATAGATGATAAATCCTGTTTTGCGCCGTCCGCGAACGCTACTGCTTGCTATCCAGATGGCGCTGGGTTGCGCCTTCGTTACTTTCACCCTTCCCGCCGCCGCCGATGACAACCCGCAAATCCGTACCCAGCCGCAGCCGCCGGATGTGCTGCTCGGCCCGTTGTTCAGCGATGTACAAAGCGCGAAGCTTTTTCCCGACCAGAAAAGCTTTGCCGATGCGGTCCCGAAAGGCGATCCGCTGATGATCCTGGCGGATTACCGCATGCAGCGCAGCCAGTCCGGCTTTGACCTGAAGCATTTTGTCGAAGTGAACTTTGTATTACCGAAAGACGGTGAAAAATATGTTCCGCCTGAAGGGCAGTCGCTGCGTGAACATATTGATGGACTATGGCCGGTTCTGACGCGCACAACGGATAGCCTCGGTAAATGGGATTCCCTGCTGCCGCTGCCAAAACCTTATGTCGTGCCAGGTGGCCGGTTCCGCGAAGTTTATTACTGGGACAGCTATTTTACCATGATGGGACTGGCTGAGAGCGGGCACTGGGACAAAGTGCAGGATATGACCGATAACTTTGCCAGCGAGATTGATACCTGGGGCCATATTCCCAACGGCAACCGCAGCTATTACCTGAGCCGCTCCCAGCCGCCTTTCTTCTCCTTTATGGTCGAACTGCTCGCCAGCCATAACGGCGATGAGGTTTACAGCAAATACCTGCCGCAGCTTAAAAAAGAATACGCTTACTGGATGGAAGGCAGCGAGAGTCTGTCGCAGGGCCAGGCGAATAAGCGCGTGGTGAAGCTCAAGGATGGTTCCGTACTTAACCGCTACTGGGACGATCGCGATACGCCGCGTACCGAATCCTGGCTTGACGACGTGACCACCGCGAAAAATAATCCGGATCGCCCGGCAACGGAGATTTATCGTGATTTGCGCGCCGGTGCCGCATCGGGCTGGGATTTCAGTTCGCGCTGGATGGACAACCCCGAGCGGTTAGGTTCTATCCGTACCACGTCTATCGTGCCGGTAGATTTGAACGCGCTGATGTACCAGCTTGAAAAAACGCTGGCGCATGCCAGCGTCGTGGTAAAAGACGACGCGGCGGCGAAGGAGTATCAGCAGCTTGCGGATGCGCGTCAGAAAGCCATTGAGGCGAACATGTGGAACGCCAAAAAGGGCTGGTATGCGGATTATGACCTGCAAAATAATTCCGTGCGCAACCAGCTAACCGCGGCGGCGCTGTTCCCACTTTATGTTCACGCAGCGGCGCAGGACCGGGCAGACAAAATGGCCACGGTAACTCGCGCGCAGCTGCTTAAAGCTGGCGGGCTGACCACCACCAATGTGAAAACCGGTCAGCAGTGGGATGCGCCAAACGGCTGGGCCCCGCTGCAATGGGTCGCCACCGAAGGCCTGCAGAATTACGGACATAAAGACCTGGCGATGGAAATCACCTGGCGCTTCCTGACCAACGTACAGCACACCTATAACCGCGAGAAAAAGCTGGTGGAAAAATATGATGTGACGAGTACGGGCACAGGCGGCGGCGGTGGCGAATATCCGTTACAGGATGGTTTTGGCTGGACCAACGGCGTGACGCTAAAAATGCTCGATATGCTCTGCGGCAGCGAGAAACCATGTGATTCCACGCCGGATAAACTCCCTTCGGCAACGCCTGGACCGGCAACATCCACCACCCCGGAAAAAACGCAGGAAACGCCTCAGCCTGCGGCCGTGCAATAATTTTGTCAGGTGGATAAGCGCCACCGCTTTCCACCGCTTTCAGCCTGCGGCGGGTGACCTGAAGCTCACCCGCCCCGCCATTTCCTTTCGGTTCCACAACGGCTCCGGTTTTACCGCGATCTCTACCTCTCTTCCTGCCGAAATCCATACTTGAAACTGATAACAATAACGATAATAATTCGCATTCCTTATGAAATGGCAACTTCAGATGCCTGGCGGTCCTGATGGCCTGCGGCGTCTTTTGTAATAACAACTCTACCTTCACGGGAAAATAATAAAATGAAACTGGCCTTTACCGTAAAGCGCTCCGCTTTACTTTGCGCGCTTGCACTTGCCGCTCCGGCATACGTCATGGCAGAAGATACGGTTGTCGTCACCGCCAGACCAGCAGATAACGCAACTTCTCCAACTCAGGGTTACGCTGCTACCACTACCCGTGGGGCGACCAAAACCGACGAACCGCTGATTACCACCGGTCAGTCCGTTTCCGTCGTTACTCGTCAACAGATTGAAGATCAGGGTGCGCTATCCGTGAACAGCGCACTGAACTATACGCCGGGCGCGTTCACCGGTTTCGCTGGCGGGGCGACACGCTATGACACCGTTGCCCTGCGTGGTTTCCACGGCGGCGATGTAAATAACACTTTCCTCGACGGCCTGCGTCTGATGAGCGACGGCGGCAGCTACAACGTGGTGCAGGTCGATCCGTGGTTCCTGGAGCGTATCGACGTCATCAAAGGGCCATCTTCGGCGCTTTACGGGCAAACGATCCCCGGCGGCCTGGTGATGGAAACCTCAAAACGTCCTCAGTTTGTCGCGGAAGGCCATGTTCGAGCCATGTACGGTAATAATAATACCAACGGCACCGCGTTCGATTATACCAACGCGATTAACGACGAGTGGGCTTACCGCATCACCGGTATGACGAAAAATACCGATACCCAATACGAGCACACTCGCGAAGAGCGCTATGCTATTTCACCTTCTCTTCTCTGGCAGCCAGACGAAAATACTTCGCTGCTGCTGCGGGCGTATCTGGAAAAAGATCCGTCCGGCGGCTTCCACGGCTCCGTGCCGGGCGATGGCAGCATCTACTCTTCGACGGGGCGTAAAATCAGCACCGGTTTCTCTGACGTAGAGCCCGGCAACGACGCGTTCAAGCGCCACCAGCAGATTTACAGCTATGAATTCGCCCACGGCTTCAATGACGTCTGGGCATTCCGTTCCAACGCGAGCTATACCCATTCGAATGTGGATCTAAAACAGGCCTATCAGATTGGCTGGGCAGATGCGGCGCACAACGAACTGATGCGCTATTACAGCGGTGAAACATCATCCCTGGACGCCTGGGCGATTGATAACCAGCTGGAAGCTGATTTTGCTACCGGCGATCTACAGCACAAAGTCGTGCTGGGCGGTGAATTCCATAAATACAACAACAATCTCTCAGACGACTCCGCTTATACGACGAACCTGAACCCGTGGAGCGGTGAATCCGGCGGTGCCGGTGGTTTTTACTACTACGATCCGCGTGACCCAACCTACGCCACCGTCAATCAGGGCCTGCTGACTAAAGCCGGTAAACGCCAGTATGAGCAAAGCGGCGTCTACCTGCAGGATGATATGAAGTGGAACCAGTGGCATATGACGCTGTCTGGCCGCTACGACCATATCGTCACCAAAAGCCATATCGTTGCGCCAGCCATTGAAAGCGACGTTACCGATAACCGCACCGACGACCACTTCAGCGGCCGGGCTTCATTACTTTATGCGTTCCAGAACGGCGTTTCTCCGTACATCAGCTACAGCCAGGCAATCACGCCGCAGGTATTGCCAGGCGCCGATGGTAATCTGCTGAAACCAACCACTGCCGAACAGTATGAAGCAGGCGTGAAATATCAGCCGGTTGGCACCGCTGATATGTACAGCATCGCGCTGTATGACCTGACGCAGAAAGATGTGGGTAACCGTATCGTGCAGGGCAGCTATTATGAACCTGCCGGTAAAGTACATTCTCAGGGCATTGAACTGGAAGCCCGTTCACAGTGGAACGATCGCTTTTCAACTATCGCGGGTTATACCTGGAACAAGGTTCGCTTTAAAGACGCCATTGACGGTAACGACGGCAACACGCCGTACGTAACGCCTGACCAGATGGCAAGCCTGTGGGGTGTTTTCAAAGCCGATTTCGGCATCAGCATGGGCGCTGGCGTGCGCTATATCGGCAAGCAATGGGCGGATAACGAGAATACCCTGCGCGTACCTTCCGCAACGTTGCTGGATGCGATGGTGCGTGCCGATATGGGCGCGTGGTCGCCTGCGCTGAAAGGCGCTTTCGTGCAGGTTAATGCCGCCAACCTGACCGGCCGTGATTATGTTGCGGGCTGCTACGGAACTGGCTACTGCTACTGGGGAGCGGAACGCTCGGTTATCGCCACCGTGGGTTACGACTTCTGAGTCGGTGAACCCCTCTTCCTTGTGCAAGAGGGGTGCTTTGCTTACAAACTTACGCTTCCGGCGGGCTTTATCGCCGCTGGCGTTTCCAGTTGACGCTCCAGCGCGATTTGCGCTAAAGGCGTATCCGCGTCATAACGCGCCCTGGCATCAAGTCCTTTCTCATATTTATTGTATTTCCACCAGGCATAGCCGAGGAATATTACCAGCCCGCCGACGTTATAAAAGACGATGGTCATGATGCTCGCCCCTGTCGGGAAGGTTGAGGCGATAAATCCAACGGTGAAAATAACAATCAGAACGCTGACGATAGCTATTCCCTGCATCCGCGATCCCATGCGGAAGTCGCGCTCAACCCGATCGTATTTCAGGCGCAGGTTGAGGTAGGCCAGCATAATAAACAGCGGCGGCAGCATCGACGCTGCGGCGGTCATATTGATCAGCGTGTTCATCAGTTCCTGTACGCTACCTGAGCCAATCGTTGGGATAAGCATCAGAGGAATAACAATCAGGAACTGGATCCAGGCCGCGCGGGTCGGCACGCCGTGCTGGTTGAGGCGCACTGTTTTCTCGCCAAAAATACCTTTTGGAATTTCAGTGAAGAAGATTTTTACCGGGGCCGCCGTCCACATCAGCAGGGAGCCAAACATCGCGGTAAACGAAACAAGTCCCACAAAACGGTTCATCAGCACAGGAGGCAGGCCAAAGTGACGGGAAAGCCCTTCGAATACCTGAACCGTACCGCCGGTAAAATGCAGCTCGGCTTTATCAACAAAGACGTTAATCAGCAGGGAAGAAACTGAATAGAGCACGCCAATAAACAGGCCGGACAGGATAATCACTTTCACGAAGGCTTTGCTGCCGCCCTTCACGTCGTTGACGTAAACCGCCACGGACTCCGCACCGCCTGCCGCCTGGAATATCCACGCGATAATACCGAGGAATGCCCAACTGAACTGCGGTGTAATCGCCTGCACGTTAATCGGGTCGGCTGGCTCTACGCCGCCGATTACCGCTGCACCTGCAAGGATAATGTAGGAGAACGTCAACAGCAGCATCAGGGTGGAGGTTACCGATGTCATCGGCCCCAGCAGTTTTGCCCCGTGGTTGGAAATCCAGGTGGAGAAAGCAAACAGGCAAATGCTGATGAGCGAGGTGGTTAACGGAGTAAAGATATAATCATAGCCAAGGAACGCGTAAGAGGCGTAGGCAATTACCCTTGGCAACAGTGCGGTAAAGAAGAACAGGTTTACAAACCAATAGGTATAAGCGGTGATGAACGCCCAGCGCCCGCCCAACGCGCTTTTTACCCACGCGTAAACGCCCGCCTCTGAATTACGATTTAGCGAAACGAATTCCGCGATGATAAGACAGAACGGAATAAAGTAGATGATGGTCGCCACCATAAATACCGGCGCCGATGCGATACCTAACTGAATATTGTTATTAATCACGTTATTGAAGCTGAAGACCGCCGCAAACGTCATTGATAATAAGCCGAACTTGCCAATTGTATTTCTGCTGGTCGAAGCCATGAACACACTCCACGTTTTGTAGGGTATTTTTATTGTGTTTTTTCGACCCTTGCCATTTTATATCAGCCAGGGTCGGGAAGGTTATTTGTTCAGGAAATAGGTCTCTTCAACGGTGACCTTCAGGATCGCTTTTTTAACGCCCGTGCTTTCTCTAAAGCGGTACGCCTCATGGTTTTCGAAGATAGCGACGTTCCCTGCAACAAGCGTGCAGGCTGCGCCTTTACCACAAAAATATTCACGGTCGCTCTCGTCCCGATAAGCCGCTTCCGGGGTTAAAGTTTTTTTATCGGCATATTCCACCGTCTCCTGCCCGGACAGGTAATAATGCACGTCGAAATAACGGCGATGGCCTTCAAATAACTCTGTTCCTTCCTCTGTGCCCTCGGCAAGACGATAAACCAGCGAATCGCCTATCGAATAGAAGACGTTCGGCAGAATATTATCCAGGTTATTGATAGCTTCCATACAGCGCTGCCATTTTTTCCCCGCACGGTAAATGCGCTGGAAATTTTCTACAGTATCTAAAATAATCATTACGCATTTTCCCATTCTGAACGCGGCAGGAAATTGTATTTCGCAAGCGTCGCGGCGCAGGTTTTTCCCTGACGGAACGGCACCATCGTAAAGCCGTACCGGAACGACCGCAGGTAGACCCGGAACGAATCGAGAACCTCAGAGCCCCAGGAATTGGAGCCCAGGCCGAGAATTTGCTGGTCAAGATTCAGCGTCAGGTACTCGCTTTCCTCCAGCTCGTTAATGTGCTGCGCCTGTTGCAGCATTTCCGCACTGTAAGGCCAGAGGCTGAAGTTAATAGGGTTGCGCGGCTGAATGAAAATACCGCTGCCCTTTTCATCTTCAACGGCAAGCCAGCGCACCTGCTGACGGTTGCCGTTGTCCTGCGGGAACGGATAGTGCTCAAACAGGCTTTCCAGCGGCTGGCGATAATGGCCGATCAGGTTGCTCTGGCTGCTGTCCGGATAGTTTTCACCCGGCCCGCGTCCGTAATATTCCACCTGTTTAAAGCGTTTGCTGAGGCCAAAATCCAGACCGATTTTTGGAATGATTGCCTGATAATTCCCGTAAGGTGTCCCGGTAAGATCAAGCGTGACCTGTCCTGCGGATGTGATGCGCCAGCGGTAAGTGCAACGCATACCGAAATCAAACACCGGCGGAGCAATAACCGTATCCACTTCTATCACCACCTCATCGCCGCGCGGGAGATGCCGCATTTCACGGAAATGATGCTGCATCAGGTGCAGATGGTACGGTTCCCAGAGTCCTTCAAACTCCTGCTTGTGGTTATCGATCACCGGTTTGAAGAAGGAGAGATGCGGCGCGCGCCCGATAATTTCTTCTCCATTCACCCGCCAGGAGAGCAGTTCGCCGCTCAGCTTGCAGAAGGTCAGCGAAAAATCTGCGCCGCTGATAATCAGCTGATGCTCACGCGTTTCACTCTCTGGCGCGCCCTGTACCTTCTGAGGGAAAGGTTCACGAGAAGCCGCTTCCTGATACAGGAACTGATAATGCCCGAGCGGATGCATAGCTTCGCTCCAGGCGGTGGCGCTGCGCCTGAAGATTTCTACATTGATAAAAACTTCTCCGGCAGGCAGGGCTGGCGGGCACAGATGCAGCTCGCCCGTTTCACCCGGCAGGATATGCGGCATGGCCAGCGTTTGCTGCGCTACCGTTTCACCCTCCAGTTGATAGCTTACAAGCAACTCAATGTCGTCGAGGGTGCTGAACCAGTAACGGTTATCCACCAGCAATACGTCAGCCTGCTTCACGCTGCGAATGGCTACGGGACATAAAACCTGCTTATATTCGCGCAGGCCGGGGCCGGGACGCTGGTCGGGATAGATAAGCCCATCCATGCAGAAGTTATAGTTGTTCGGATAGTCGCCGTAGTCACCGCCGTACTGATAGCGTTCCCTGCCCTGCTCATCATGTACCAGCAGGCCGTGATCGCACCATTCCCAGACGTAGTGGCCCTGTAGACTTTTATGCTGGTTAAAGACCGCCTGGTATTCGGCAAGCCCACCCGGCCCGTTGCCCATCGCATGTGCGTATTCGCAGATGATGCGTGGCTTCGGATGCGGATATTCGCCAAAGGCGTTCATCATCGACACGCGGGAATACATGGTGCTTATCACGTCCACTACTTCTGCGTCGCGGTCTTCTTCATAGTGCACCAGGCGAGTCGGGTCCAGCGCTTTACAGCGGGCCGCCATAGCGCGGATATTACAGCCGTAACCGGATTCGTTGCCCAGCGACCAGATGAGGATGGAAGGATGGTTTTTCTGCGCCATCACGTGTCGCTCAATACGTTCAACGTAGGCCTGCTCCCATGCGGGATCGTCGGTAATGCGGCTGAGATCGCCGACGTTAGCAAAACCATGGCTTTCCAGATCGGTTTCTGCCATCACAAACAGGCCATAGCGATCGCACAGAGCATAGAAACGCGGATCGTTTGGATAGTGGGCCGTGCGCACGGAGTTAATGTTGTGCTGCTTCATCAGGATGATGTCGCGTTCGGCCCGGGCCATATCTATTGCCCGGCCTTTGAGATGATGGTGATCGTGGCGGTTAACGCCGTGCAGCTTTAGATAACTGCCGTTGACATAAAACAGGCCGTCGCGCACCTGGATATCGCGGAATCCCACCTGCTGCGGCACCACGGAAACGATTTCATTGTTCGCGTTACGCAACGTCAGCAACAGCAAGTAGAGATGCGGATGCTCCGCGTTCCACTGTTTTGGCTCTTTAACGGGCATCGAAAACCGACATGGCTCTTCGTGAGAGGCGTTCAGGCGCTGTTCTGCAACACAGCGTTCTGCGTCGAACAACTGCGCCTGAAGCTGATAACCTTGCGTCCGGGCGCTGGCAACATTACCCAGCACGCAGGTGACGTTAAGCTCCGCATCGCGGTAGTTTTCATCAAACTGAGTGACGACGGTAAAGTCGTGCAGATGGACTTTTGTCTGGCCTGTCAGGTAGACGTCACGGAATATTCCCGCCATCCACCACATGTCCTGATCTTCGATATAGGTGGAGTCAGCCCACTGCATAACGCGAACCGAGAGTAAATTTTCTCCGGCCTTAACATAAGCGCTGATATCGAATTCCGCGCTCAGGCGGCTGCCTTTGCTGAACCCAACGTAATGGCCGTTAACGTAGACTTCAAAGTAGGTTTCAACGCCGTCGAATTTAATGATCACCTGGCGCTGGAGCCACACTTCCGACAGTGAAAAGTTGCGTTGGTAGGCGCCCGTTGGGTTGTTAGTCGGCACAAAGGGCACGTCAATGGGGAAAGGAAAACCTTCATCGGTGTATTGCAGCTTGCCGTGGTCTTCCATTTGCCACATGCCGGGCACGGTGATTTCACCCCACTCCGCCATCGTCTGATGATAAAACGCAGCCGGAACCTTGTCCGGATGGTCGAAATAGTTAAACGTCCATCTGCCGCTCAGCAGCTTAAAGCCCAGGCTTTGCGTACGGTCAAGCGTTCGGGCCTGCTGTTCGCTGGCGTAGCTATGAAACCACGCCCGTGGCGGTAGTCGGTTCTCGGACTGTCTGTCTATGTTTTCCCAATTTTTCACGTCGCCATCCTCATTACGTGTATTTCGGAAAACAATAAGTAAATTTTTACTAAATTAAAAACCAATGATTTACTAATTGCTGTGGGGATCACAATAAATCGTCATCCCGTACGCAAAGCAAAACGCCCCGCCGACGGTGAATATCGGCGAGGCGTTTAACGTAACTGGTTGATTATTCAGGTATGGTTGTATCGCGTAGCTGCAGGGAGCTTGGAACATACAGCGAAAGAGGAATCGCCCGATCGTCGCGGATGCGCTCTGCCAGCAGATTCACCGCCTGCGCGCCCATCGTTTCAGAAGGGATACGCACGGTAGACAGCGCCGGGTAAACAAAGCGCGCGGTAGGAATATCATTGACGCTGATCAGCGCCATCTGCTCAGGCACCCTGATGCCATGCTCATGCAAAGCGCGCAGCACGCCGATAGCAATAGAGTCGGTGGCAACAAACAGGGCTGGCGGGTGATCTTCCGAGGCGGCCAGCATTGTCATTGCACACTGATAACCCGCCTGGCTGGTGAAATCGCCATAATAGATATCCTGCGGCCGAACAACTTTTTTAGCGCGCCCGTATTCCACAAACGCCAGCTCACGCTGATCCGCATAGGCCGGGTCGTCGCGCCCGCCAATAAAGCCGATGCGCATATAACCGCGCGAGATGAAGTAGTCGATAACCTTCCGGCTTATTCTGTATAAATCGACGTTTACGCAGTCAAAACGCGGATCGTCGATAACGCCATCCAGGTATACAAGGGGCAGCTCCTGCTGTTGCAGCAGCGTCTGCGCCGCCGGTTGAGGTTTACCGATAACCAGTAAACCATCCGCTGCTGCAAGGAGACGTTCGCCTTTAAAGTCATAACAGGAGATAAGCGTTATCCCCAGCTTTTCGCATTGGGTTTCAATGCCATAGCGCATCGCCAGATAATAGGGATCGTTAATTTCTAACTCTTGCCCGTGGGTATAAAGGGCGACAAAAGTGAGGCGCGCGCCAGCCTGGCGTTTTGCGCTCGGCACTTTGTACTCAAGGCGCTCTGCGGCTTCGAGGATTTTCTGACGCGTCTGGCTTTTCACGCTCAGAGTGGGATCGTCATTCAGCACCCGCGAAACCGTTGCCACAGATACCTGGGCCGCCAGGGCGATTTCCTTCAATGTAGCCATAACTTCCCGATAATCATCAGCCGAAAACAACAGCTTAATGCCATCTCCGGTGCATGTATACCCCTGCGCTTGACCCGCAACCGGATTGGATAATGCTGTGAACTGCTTACCGCTTTACCAGCTCAAGCGTATTTTTAGTAAAAATTAACTAACTTTTGCGCCGCTCCTCTGTCCAGATGTACCGATAAAAACAAGAACTGCACTCATGTTTAAGTTTTCCTCCGGGGCTATGCCTGTCCTGCTGCTCTTACCGGGCGGCACGCTTCTTGCCGCAGAATCCGTGGTTCCGGCTGAACATCAGGGCAATGCCTGGGTGCCGGATCGCGGTTGGGCGGTTTCGAAGGAGACATCAACCGCTTCTACGGCGGCTACCGGACCGGCAAAGGCGACGGGCACGATGCCGGTAGCGAAAACGGGATGCTGATTAGCGGCATGATGAACCCGCTAAGGGACTCTATTTCTCCATCGCGCTGGAGTTATGCGAAACATCTGCTGGATAATGCCGAAGACCAGACCACCTCCCGCGCCCAGTTTGGCATCTGGTATGAGTACCTCGGGGGAAAATTAGCCACCGCGCTGGACAGCCGCTTTTATCTGCAAAACGACATCACGGACGCCAGCAACCCGGTATTCGTGATGCAATAACCGGTAAGGATACAACATGACGCTTTTATTCCGTCTTATCCCGCCGGGCACCGCTTCGCTCACTAACCCGGCCTTTGGGGCGGACATTTACTGACGCGGCCGCGTATGGGTGGATCGGCTCAACTTTGGGCTAAAAGGCATGGAGCGTTACGGCTATTGTGCCGATGCGGTTGAAATGGTAAACCGCTTCTTTGCGCATGCAAACGGCCTGGTGGCAGACGGACCTGTTCGCGAAAACGACAATCCGCTGGATGGTCAACAACAGGGGGCGCCAAACGTCTCATGGAGCGCGGCTCATCTGTATATGCTGTACACCGATTTTTTTACCCGCCGATAGCAGCCTTAACAGCAGAACGGCCCCGCAAAGGGCCGTTCGATTGCTGACAAAGAAGGAAAAAGCGTGGTTTTTCCTTCTTTGGGGTTATCAGCCGGTAATTAACCTTTTGATTTCCGGGTTTATTTTATTAAAGACATCTTCAGAGCTTTGCACGCCATGAGGTTTGTCATCGGCCCCGCAAGGAGCCGTTTTTATAAAAGTTAAAATAAATTAACGCCGCACCATGCGGAAAATCGCCAGCACGACGATCGCACCCACAACCGCGACCAGGAAACTGGGTAGGTTAAAGCCGGTTACGCTGCCGCCGATATGGAAAAATGTCGCTAACCACCCGCCGACTACGGCACCCACAACGCCCAGAATACAGGTCAGGATAAAACCACCACCATCTCTACCAGGCATGATAAATTTCGCGATAACGCCAGCGATCAAACCGAATACAATCCAGGCAATGATACCCATTTTTGAAAATCCTCTTCATTATTGTGAGCAGTAACAAGGCCGAACCGCTACGTCAGGCAGGGATCGGTCTGTCGGTACGCTAAGTATAATCAAGCTGTAGAAAAACGTGACGAACATCACTAGCTTATCGAAAATTTCATCCTAACCGCCTGAGATTTATCTTAAGTTTCCTTTTTCCCTGCCGATAACTTCGCTTATTACTATCTCAGAAGACCACAAGGACCAGGGCCTTGAGTAACTATAACGAGCAGTTTCTGAAACAAAGTCCTCTCGCTGTATTAGGCGTATTACGCGATCTCCACAAGCAACAGGTCCCGGTACGTCTTACCTGGAATGCAGGGCAATTCATTAGTAAGATTCTGGAAGTTTCGCCTGCGCAGCTGGTGATGGACTTCGGCAGCCAGTCGCACGAAAACCTGGCGGCGCAGAAAGCGACCGATATTCAGTTCATGGCAGAAACGCAGGGGGCGAAAGTAGAGTTCACGCTGCCCAAACTGCAGACCGTGAATTACCTTAATCTGCCCGCGTTTAGTTCACCGCTGCCGCCAACCCTGTGGTTCGTGCAGCGACGAGAGTATTTCCGTATTAACGCCCCGCTCCATCCGTTTTATTTCTGCCATACAAACCTGCCGGACGGCACTCCATTTGATTTCAGGCTATGTGATTTATCGCTCGGCGGCATGGGCGCGCTGCTTGATGGACCTCTGCCGGCCGGGCTTTGCGCCGGCATGCGCTTTGCGCAGGTGGAAATCGATCTTGTGGAATGGGGTAAGTTTTACTTTGATATGCAGCTGGTGACGCTTTCAGAACGCAAGGTGGTGGACAATAAGAATGAGACCGTCAGTACGCCGCGTCTTAGCTTCCGCTTTCTGAACCTCAACCCGGCGGTTGAGCGAGAATTACAGCGGATAATTTTCTCGTTAGAACGGTCAGCCCGGGAAAAGGCCGACCGCGTTAAATAGCGTTACATCGCCTCCATGGCCCGCGAGACTTTATACAGGTAGCGCGGCGCCTGGGCGGCAGGATGGTTTTTCGCTACGTATTCCCAGAATTCATCAGGGCTCAGGCTATTGATTTCGCTGATGGCCTTTTTGCGATCTGAGGAAAACGTTCTGAGCAGCGCCCCCGCCCCGTTCGCATAAGATACCAGCAGGGCGTATTGCATGGTTTGTGGGTCTTCAATGCCGGCGAGAATGCCATGTTCCATAATACTGAGATAGGCCGTTCCGATAGAGATATTACGCGCCGGATCTTTCAGCTCGCCGGTAGACGGTTGCCCGCTCCATCCCAGATGGCGATAGACGTCGGCGCCCGCCGTAGAAGCTTTAATCTGCATCAGGCCAACCGCATTGGACTTGCTGACAAGCGCCGGATTACCGCCGGACTCTACGGCGATGATAGCCGTAATCACTCGCGGACTGACGCTCCACTCTTCTCCCGCCTGTTCGGTTAAAGGCATCCAGGTAAGGGCGCGCTGGACCGGTTTCGTTGGGTCCCATACCGGTTGTTTAGCGGTGTGGCTGGAACAACCAGCAAGAAACAGAACCAAAACAATCAGCCATCTTATTTTCACGCAATCTATCCTTATTAAATACTTGGCTCGCTATTGCAGTATTTCAACGCCGCCGGGCGAGTGACAACCGCCCGGGATAACGGCATCATAACCAAATAACCTATCGCCAGGAAATGCCATGTCTCTGATTCGTTTGATTGCTCCTTCAGGCTATTGTGTTAACCAGACTGCGGCGGCTCGCGGTATACAGCGCCTCCAGGATGCCGGGCATCAGATTGAGCATCAGCAGGCGGTCACCCGGCGTTTTCAGCGTTTTGCAGGTACTGACGAAGAGCGTCTGGCCGATATCCACCAGCTCGCCTCGCTTTCTCCCGAATGCGATATCGTTCTCGCCGTACGCGGCGGCTATGGAGCAACGCGCCTGCTCGAACAAATTGATTATTCACGCCTGGGGCACGCGCTGCGAGCGCGAACGCCGGTGATTTGTGGTCACAGCGATTTCACTGCCATCCAGCTCGCTTTGCTGACGCAGTGCGGCATTATCACGTTCAGCGGACCGATGCTAGCCGGAAATTTTGGCGCAGAGACGCTGGATGACTACACCTGGCAACACTTCTGGAAAGCGATCGCGCAACCGCGGTTTACCCTAAGCTGGCAAAACGCGGCTCCCGCCTGCTCCGTTAGCGGCACGATTTGGGGCGGTAACCTCGCCATGTTGGTTTCGCTTATCGGTTCGCCGTGGCTGCCCGCAATCGACGGCGGGATTCTGGTGGTTGAGGATATTAACGAACATCCTTTCCGCGTCGAGCGCATGCTATTGCAGCTACACCATGCCGGCATTCTGAGGCGGCAAAAAGCGCTTATCCTTGGCAGTTTTAACGGCACGACGCTCGGTGACTACGATGCGGGATATGATTTTAACGAAATGTGCAGCCTGCTTGCGGAACGATTTTCTGTTCCTGTGCTGCCGGGTCTGCCGTTCGGGCATGAGCCGCAAACGGTAACGCTGCCGCTCGGCGCCTTTGGCGAATTAAAGCACGATGGCGGCACAAGCGTGCTATCAGTTAGCGGACATCACGTGATCAGGTAAAAAAAGCCTGTTTTCGGACGTTTAATCAGCCACTTCCGTGTTAACATTTTGCAATGATCACAGCGACTCTCATATAAGGAGAATGATAATTTTGGACGCGGGTGCGATAATTAGTCTGTTTATTTTAGGTTCCGTATTGGTAACTTGTAGTATTTTATTGAGTTCTTTTTCTTCCCGCCTTGGTATTCCCATCCTCGTTATTTTTCTCGCTATCGGTATGCTGGCGGGCATTGACGGCGTGGGCGGTATCCCGTTCGACAATTATCCTTTTGCCTGGCTGATCAGTAACCTTGCACTTGCGGTCATCCTCCTTGATGGCGGTATGCGTACCCAGGCCAGTTCGTTTCGTGTCGCCCTTGGTCCGGCGCTTTCCCTTGCCACCGTTGGCGTTCTGATTACGTCGGGATTAACGGGCATCGCCGCCGCATGGCTGTTTAACCTTGATTTGATTCAGGGCCTGTTAATTGGTGCCATCGTCGGGTCTACCGATGCGGCTGCGGTATTTTCCCTGCTGGGCGGCAAAGGGCTCAACGAACGCGTTGGCGCAACCCTTGAAATCGAATCCGGCAGCAATGACCCGATGGCGGTATTCCTGACCATCACGCTTATTGAGATGATTGAGCAGGGGCGAACCGGCCTGAGCTGGATGTTCGCGGTGGATATCCTGCAACAGTTTGGCCTCGGCATACTGCTTGGTTTAGGCGGCGGCTACCTGTTATTGCAGATGATTAACCGCATCACCCTGCCGCAGGGGCTTTATCCCCTGCTGGCGTTAAGCGGCGGCATCATGGTGTTTGGTATCACCACGGCGCTTAACGGCAGCGGTATTCTCGCCGTTTATCTGTGTGGTTTTCTGCTGGGCAACCGCCCGATCCGTAGCCGCTTCGGTATTCTGCAAACCTTTGATGGCCTGGCCTGGCTGGCGCAAATCGGCATGTTCCTGGTGCTGGGCCTGCTGGTTAACCCGTCGGATCTGCTGGCCATTGCGATACCGGCATTGCTGCTTTCCGCATGGATGATTTTCTTCGCGCGCCCGCTTTCCGTCATCCTCGGCCTGCTGCCTTTTCGTGGGTTTAACGGCCGTGAACGCATATTCATCAGTTGGGTTGGGTTACGCGGCGCGGTGCCGATCATTCTTGCCGTTTTCCCAATGATGGCCGGGCTGGATAACGCCAGGCTGTTCTTTAACGTTGCGTTCTTCGTGGTGCTGGTTTCGCTGCTGTTGCAGGGCTCTTCCCTGGGCTGGGCGGCGAAAAAAGCCAAAGTCGTCGTGCCGCCGATTGGCTGGCCGGTTTCCCGCGTTGGGCTGGACATCCATCCGGAGAATCCGTGGGAACAGTTTGTCTATCAGCTTAGCGAAGATAAATGGTGCGTGGGCGCTGCCCTGCGCGACCTGCATATGCCCGATGAAACCCGCATCGCCGCCCTGTTCCGTGACAATGCTTTGCTGCACCCAACCGGCAGCACACGCCTGCGTGAAGGCGATGTTCTGTGCGTCATCGGCCGCGAGCGGGATCTGCCAGCCCTTGGCAAGCTCTTTAGCCAGTCGCCGCCCGTTGCGCTCGACCAGCGCTTCTTCGGCGACTTTATCCTTGAGGCCAATGCGCAGTTCGCGGACGTGGCGATGATTTACGGCCTGGATCTGGATGAGGCGGTCAACACGCAGCAAACCCTGGGCGAGTTCGTGCTGGGAATGCTGGGCGGCGCGCCGGTGGTGGGTGACCAGGTTGAGTTTGCCGGGATGATCTGGACGGTGGCAGAAAAAGAAAATAATCAGGTACGCAAAATTGGTGTACGCGTGGCTGAGCAGAAAGAAGAGTAATGCTGGCAGTTCCCTCTCCTGACGGAGAGGGAGAAAAACGGATTAAGACTGCACCACGACAGGCACGCGCGGCGCCAGAGCACACATCAGTTCATACCCTACCGTTCCCGAAGCAGAAGCTACGTCATCGATTTTAACTTCGTTCCCCCACAGCTCCACCGGGCTGCCAATACCGGCCTGTGGACAAGGCGTTAAATCCACCGCCAGCATATCCATGGAAACCGTGCCCAGGGTGCGGGTTAAGATACCTTCGACCTGTACCGGCGTGCCGTCCGGCGCATGGCGCGGATATCCATCCGCATAGCCACCCGCCACAATGCCGATACGCTGCTCGCCCGTTGCGCGGTAACGGCTTCCGTATCCAACGGTATCGCCGGCTTTCAGGTTCTGAATGCCAATCACTTCACTGCGCAGCGACATCACCGGTTTCAGACCGCTGTTGGCGATATCACGCCACTGCCCGCTCGGCGACGCGCCGTAAAGAATGACGCCCGGACGCACCCAGTCGTAATGCGCCTCCGGATGCCACAGCGTTGCCGCAGAGTTGGCAAGCGAACGCGCGCAATCCAGCCCTTCGGCCGCCTGTTCAATGCGCGCCAGGGGTTCGACAATGCCTTCCGGCTGTTCGGCATCGGCAAAATGCGCCATCAGCGTCAGTTGGCCAACGTTGGCAACGGCGCGTAACTGCTGCCAGATAGAATGCACGCGCTCAGGGGCAAAACCGAGGCGGTTCATCCCGCTGTTCATTTTTAGGTAAACATCAAGCGGCGCATTCAGCCGGGCGTTGGCCAGCGCCCTTACCTGCCAGTTACTGTGCAGGCTGGTGGTGAGGCGATACTTATCGAACAGGGGCAATTCATCGGTATGGAAAAAGCCCTCCAGCATCAGAATCGGCCCTTTCCAGCCACGTTCGCGCAGCAGTATCGCCTCTTCGAGGTTAAGCAACGCAAAACCGTCGGTCGTACTCAGCGCGGACCAGACTCGGTCGAGTCCATGACCATAAGCGTTTGCTTTTACTACCGACCAGACATGGGAATTGGGCGCAGCCTGACGCACCACCTGCAGGTTATTGCGCATCGCGCTGAGATCGAGCGTTGCCACAACGGGACGAGACATGACCACTCCTTATTGTTGTTAATTATGGGCGCCGTGTAACCGTTGTGAACCCGATGGGGAAAAACCCGGCAGATAACGAGCAACTGACAAATCGTCAAACGGGATGGCAGGCGTTCTTCCGGAAATCAAATCGCTGAGCATTTGTCCGGAGCCGCACGCCATGGTCCAGCCCAGCGTACCGTGTCCGGTATTCAGCCAAAGATTTTTGAACGGCGTACGGCCAACGATTGGCGTGCCGTCAGGCGTCATCGGACGCAGGCCGGTCCAGAAAGTTGCCTGTTCAACGTGACCACCGCGCGGATAAAGATCGCGTACTACCATCTCCAGCGTTTCGCGGCGCGGCTGCAGCAGCTCGGTATTATAACCGACGATCTCTGCCATGCCGCCTACCCGAATACGGTTATCAAAACGGGTAATCGCGATTTTGTACGTCTCATCGAGGATAGTGGAAACCGGCGCACCCTGCTCGTCAGCAACGGGAATAGTCAGCGAATAACCTTTCAGCGGATAGACCGGGATATCGACAATATTTTTTAACAGCGCCGTTGAGTAAGAGCCGAATGCCACAACGTAAGCATCGGCTTTCACCACTTCTTTGCCGCACTGCACGCCGTAAATTCTTTGCCCTTCATAAAGCAGGCGGTCGACGGCGGTATTGAAGCGGAAATTCACGCCGGCTTCTGCGGCCATGCGGGCCAGATTCTGCGTGAAGAGCTGGCAGTCACCCGTTTCATCGTTAGGCAAACGCAGCCCGCCGGTGAGTTTATGCGCGACTCCGGCAAGCGCCGGTTCAACCTGGCCGAGCTGACCGGCCTCCAGCAGCTGATAAGGTACGCCAGCCTCTGTGAGCACCGCGATATCTTTTGCCGCATTTTCATACTGCTGTGCGGTACGGAATAACTGCAGCGTACCGCCCTGACGGCCTTCGTACTGAATGCCGGTGCTGTGGCGCAATGCTTTCAGGCAGTCGCGGCTGTATTCGGCCAGGCGCACCATTCGCCCCTTGTTTTCCATGTAGTGACGCATATCGCAATTGCGCAGCATCTGTAGCATCCACCTGAGCTGGAAGCCTGTGCCATCCAGGCTGATAGCTAAAGGCGCATGGCGCTGAAACATCCATTTAATGGCCTTCAACGGCACGCCGGGCGCGGCCCATGGCGCGGCATAACCCGGAGAGATTTGTCCGGCATTGGCGGCGCTGGTTTCCAGCGCGGGGCCCGCTTCACGTTCGATTACCGTAACGTCATGCCCTGCCTGGCGCAAATACCAGGCACTGGCAACGCCGACAACTCCACTTCCCAGCACCACAACATGCATATCCATCCCACCCTTTAGCTAAAAGAATAATCTTCTGATTACAAATTGATAACTCAGATGAAAATGTTATTCAACATATGGCCTTATTATGGTGAGCATCCTCACACCCTGACCCATCATCACTGGCACGGCATAATTAGGATCTCCTGCGAAGGAAAATATTTACCGCAGAATAAAATGCGGCTCACCCGCGAAATTACGGTGACTGAAAATGACTAAATCGTGCAGAAATTATTTTTCTCATCGCCGCTAAGTGTGAGGAGTGTTCTATCCTTTGATGGAGGCTTTCCATCCAGAGAGAGCCGCCAACAATGAGGGCGCGCTGATGGCTACTGTTGATCTTTCCGCCACAAAGGATTCCAAACGTCTTAGTGATGGACCTGACTGGACGTTCGAATTGCTGGATGTCTACCTCGCCGAGATAGACCGCGTAGCAAAACTCTATCGTTTAGATACTTACCCGCATCAGATAGAGGTCATCACTTCTGAGCAAATGATGGATGCCTACTCCAGCATCGGTATGCCGATAAACTACCCGCACTGGTCATTCGGTAAGAAATTCATTGAAACCGAGCGGCTGTATAAGCATGGACAGCAGGGCCTGGCCTACGAGATTGTGATTAATTCCAATCCCTGTATCGCCTATCTTATGGAAGAAAACACCATCACCATGCAGGCGCTGGTTATCGCGCACGCCTGCTATGGACATAACTCCTTCTTTAAAAATAACTATCTGTTCCGAAGCTGGACGGATGCCGGTTCGATAATCGACTATCTGATTTTCGCCCGCAAATATATCAGCGAGTGTGAAGAGCGCTACGGCGTGGATGAAGTAGAACGGCTGCTGGATTCCTGCCATGCGCTGATGAATTACGGCGTCGACCGCTATAAACGCCCGCAAAAGATCTCGCTACAGGAGGAGAAAGCGCGGCAGAAAAGTCGTGAAGAATATCTGCAAAGCCAGGTGAATACGCTGTGGCGCACCCTGCCTCGTCGTGAAGAGGAAAAAACGGTCGCTGAAGCGCGCCGTTATCCTTCTGAACCCCAGGAAAATCTGCTCTACTTTATGGAAAAAAACGCGCCGTTGCTGGAGCCATGGCAGCGTGAAATCCTGCGTATCGTGCGCAAAGTAAGCCAGTATTTTTATCCGCAGAAACAGACTCAGGTAATGAACGAAGGCTGGGCAACGTTCTGGCATTACACCATCCTTAACCATCTGTACGATGAAGGAAAAGTGTCGGAACGCTTTATGCTTGAATTTCTGCACAGCCATACCAACGTGGTGTTCCAGCCGCCGTATAACAGCCCGTGGTACAACGGCATCAACCCTTATGCGCTGGGCTTTGCAATGTTCCAGGACATCAAACGAATTTGTCAGAATCCGACCGAAGAAGACAAATACTGGTTCCCGGATATGGCAGGTTCTGACTGGCTGGACACGCTGCATTTCGCGATGCGCGACTTTAAAGACGAGAGCTTTATCAGCCAGTTCCTGTCACCAAAACTGATGCGTGACTTCCGGCTGTTTACCGTACTGGATGACGATCACAATAATTATCTGGAAATTTCGGCTATTCACAATGAAGAGGGTTACCGTGAAATTCGCGCGCAGCTTTCTGCTCAATATAACCTGAGCAATCTGGAGCCGAATATTCAGGTGTGGAACGTGGATTTACGTGGCGACCGTTCGCTGACGCTGCGCTACATCCCGCATAACCGCGCTCCGCTCGACAGAGGCCGCCGTGAAGTGCTCAAGCACGTGCACCGCCTGTGGGGATTTGATGTGATGCTGGAGCAGCAAAACGAAGATGGTAGCGTTGAGCTACTTGACCGCTGCCCGCCGCGAATGAACAGCATTTAAAAACAAAAAGGCTTCCCTCGGGAAGCCTTAGGTTGCTGACAAAGAAGGAAAAAGCGTGGTTTTTCCTTCTTTGTGGTTATCAGCCGAAAATCAATCCGTTGATTTTCCTTATTTTTTATTCGGTGGTAGACGTTCAACCTGTGCTGGTTGAGAGTTTGTCATCAGACTGAGGCTTCCCTCGGGAAGCCTTTTTACAGGGAAAGATTAACGGCTATGCATCGCCAGGTCGCCCGGCAGGTTCTTCTGCATGCGGTGCCAGATTTCCCCGCTTTCACGCCCATAGGTACGCACGGTATCAAACACCTGATCGTACAACCCTTCTTTACAGAGGGTGCCCAGGCGATGATAGAAACCTAACGCCAGGCTACGCGCTTCCGGGCTGGAGAAATAATGACGCCCGATGCGGGTGTACAATCCTTTCATGCCGTTCAGAATCAGGCCGTAAATTGGATTGCCGGATGCAAACGCAAGGCCGCGGAAGATGCTGTAATCGAGAGCCGCAAACGCGTCTGCGTGGTCTTCCACGCTGTCTGCCGTGGCTAATACTTCCTGCGCTTTCTCCGGATGCTGGCGAATCGCAGTGCGGATAAAGATAGTGGCAATGTTAGTGCGCACGGATAACAGATTGTCGATAAGCTGCGGCACGCTGTCGTGATCCAGGCGCGCCAGGGTTTCCAGAATATTTAACCCTGACGTTTCCCAGAAATTATTTACTTTAGTAGGCTTACCGTGCTGAATCGTTAGCCAGCCGTCTCGCGCCAGGCGCTGCAGCACTTCTCGTAGCGTGGTGCGGGTAACGCCAATCAGCTCCGACAGTTCACGTTCGGCAGGCAAAATGGAACCAGGGGGAAAGCGGCTATTCCAGATGCTTTCAATAATGTACTCTTCCGCGAAACCCGCTGGGCTCTGCGCCTTAATGACCATAGTATGATTTCCATTACACAGGTTTAGCAAATTTGGACTCATCATACCAGATGCACCACGCTCCAGATAGCAGGCCAGCGCGCCCATTTACGGGATCGGTGTTTGAATTTTCTAAAATAGCGAGGCAGGTAATATTTTCTGTGCCTTGATAGTCACGCAGGGCGCGGGTAACCTGTTGCACCCGACGCAATAATCTTTCGGAGAATGATTCCCTCACCATGGAAATATCCACCGGCCGTGCCCTTTATCGAAATTTTTTAGGCCAGTCACCCGACTGGTATAAAATAGTCATGCTTTCTTTTCTGGTGATTAATCCACTGGTTTTTTGGTTCGTTAGCCCTTTTGCCGCAGGCTGGATGCTGGTGGCTGAATTCATTTTCACTCTCGCAATGGCGCTGAAATGTTATCCCCTTCTGCCCGGCGGCCTGCTTGCCATCGAAGCGGTGCTGATCGGCATGACCAGCGCGCATCACGTGCGTGAAGAAGTTGCGAGCAACCTCGAAGTCTTGCTGCTGCTTATCTTTATGGTGGCGGGCATCTATTTTATGAAGCAGTTGCTATTGCTGGTCTTTACCAAACTGCTGCTGGGGATTCGCTCAAAAATCCTCCTTTCCCTGGCGTTTTGCCTTGCCGCAGCCTTCCTGTCCGCTTTCCTTGATGCGTTAACCGTGGTCGCCGTCGTGATAAGCGTGGCGATCGGCTTTTACGGTATTTATCAGCGTTTTGCCTCACAAAGCGGTGAAGAAGGCGATATTCAGGATGACAGCAATATAGAAAGCGGCAACCGCGCTATTCTGGAACAGTTCCGGGCCTTCTTACGCAGCCTGATGATGCATGCCGCCGTGGGCACGGCGCTGGGCGGTGTGATGACTATGGTAGGCGAACCGCAGAACCTGATTATTGCCAGGAACGCAGGCTGGCATTTTGGCGATTTCTTCCTTCGCATGTCGCCCGTTTCCGTACCGGTTCTGCTGTGCGGGTTGCTGACCTGCGTGTTACTGGAGTACAGCAAGATACTCGGTTACGGCGCGCCCTTACCGGAAAAGGTGCGTGGCATTCTGCAGGATTTCGATACGAAAAACGCTCAGAAGCGCAGCAAGCAGGATAAGGTTAAGCTGGTCGTGCAGGCGATAATTGGCGTCTGGCTGGTTGTGGCGCTGGCGCTGCATCTGGCGGAAGTCGGGCTGATTGGCTTATCCGTCATTATCTTCGCTACTGCTTTATGTGGCGTGACGGATGAACATGCTATCGGTAAAGCTTTTACCGAAGCGCTGCCGTTTACCGCGCTGCTGACCGTCTTTTTCGCCGTGGTCGCCGTGATTATCGATCAGCAGCTTTTTGCCCCGGTTATTCATTTTGTCCTGCAGGCGCAGCCTCATGCGCAGCTCTCTCTTTTCTATATCTTTAACGGCGTGCTGTCGTCGATTTCCGACAACGTGTTTGTCGGCACGGTTTACATTAACGAAGCCAAAACCGCGCTGGAAAATGGCATCATCAACCTGAAGCAATTTGAGCTGTTGGCGGTAGCTATTAACACGGGCACAAACCTGCCCTCGGTCGCCACGCCAAACGGCCAGGCTGCCTTCCTGTTCCTGCTCACTTCCGCTCTTGCGCCGTTAATTCGCCTCTCGTATGGCCGCATGGTGCTGATGGCGCTGCCGTATACGCTGGTGCTGACGCTGGTGGGACTATTGTGCGTGGAATTTACGCTGGTGCCAGCGACGGACTGGATGCTCCAGGCTGGATGGATTTCACCTCCGCCTGCCAGCGAGCTTCCGCACTAAGGATATTACGCGGGTGGTCCGCTGCCCGCAGGGGTTATTTGCCTGTTAAGCATTCGAATAAACACTTATTTTTCACGGTGCTACTGGCGCAAAAATCGAATTCGTTTACACTGCCGAATCACCGCAAATTGCATGGAAACTGATTATGTTGCGATATTTAAACCAATGCTCCCGCGGACGAGGTGCCTGGCTGTTGCTGGCCCTTACCGCTTTTGCCCTGGAGATGGTGGCACTATGGTTTCAGCACGTAATGCTGTTGAAGCCATGTGTGATGTGCATTTATGAACGCTGCGCCCTGTTTGGCATTATGGGCGCGGGGATTATCGGCGCCATCGCACCTAAATCACCGTTACGCTATGGTGCGCTGGCCATCTGGCTGTACAGCGCGGGAAAAGGCGTTCAACTGGCGTGGGACCATATCATGTTGCAGCTGCATCCTTCCCCTTTCGTCACCTGTGATTTTGCCGCACGTTTCCCGTCCTGGCTGCCGCTCGATAAATGGCTGCCTTCCGTATTCGTCGCTACCGGCGACTGCTCCGTGCGTCAGTGGGTATTTTTGTCCCTCGATATGGTTCAGTGGCTGTCAGGCATTTTCGCAGCGTTTTTGATTGTTGCCGTGCTGGTGCTTATAGCCCAGCCGTTCAAACCTAAGCGCCGCGATTTATTTGGCCGCTAAGCTTAAGGCCTGAGAAAGTAAAAACCCGCCAGCAAAACTGTCCAACTTTAAGGGGACAGTGCAGATGGCGGGTTTTTTATTAGTGGTCGCGTCGGTAAAGCTTCCATTCGTCAAGCCGTTCACCGCTCGGTAAGATGCAGTCGCCACGCTCGCCCAGGTCGGTCTTCACCGTTCTTAGCTCGCCGCCTTTATCTATGCAGTAAGCTGATGCCGGATTCGGCATGCCGATAACCTGTGGCGGTTCAGGTGCAGTGGGTTCAGGCGAAGAACAGCCGCTGAGAATAAGCGCTCCGAGCAGTAACGTTATTTTTTTCATTTATCCTCCTTTATGGAGGCTGAATGTTAACAGTGCGGGAGCGTGAAAAGCAAAACCAGCGGGACAGCTCTTAGCGAGCGGCTACGTTATGTTGATGGATCGCACTCATCGGACGATGCAGAGCATGCATACCTGCTTTGCAGAAGATACAAACAGCGCCATGGGGATTTGTTTCTCGGACATCGTAGGGGGAGGTGCGATACTGTGAACCGCCACATGACGGACACTTAAATGTTAAGTACTGGATAAAAACCTTCTTTTACTTGTTATAGAAAATACACCGTATCATAAAGGTTTCGCTTTGTACGATTTATTTTCGTCTATTTTCTTAAAACTGGTGGATCAATCTGCCCAGTCGGGTTTGTTTAAAATATGGTCCTGCCAGTCACGCACTTCAGACTCTTTCACAGCAATATGACGCACGGAAATGCGTTCGCCGTGCATTGCGGCTTTTGAACCGGCCAGAAGCGGGTGCCACTCCGGCAGAGCCTTTCCTTCGGCCAGCAGGCGGTACGCACAGGTATGCGGCAGCCATTCGAAGGTTGGTAGATTGTCGCGCGTGAGCTTGATGCAGTCTGGTTCATAGTCAAAACGACGTTCATAATTTTTGCACTGGCAGGTTTTGATGTTCAACTGTTTGCACGCGACGTTGGTGAAGTAGATTTCATCCGTGTCCTCGTCCATCAGCTTATGCAGGCAGCACTGACCGCAGCCATCGCAAAGAGATTCCCACTCCGCATCGCTCATTTCGTCGAGTGTTTTACTCTGCCAAAAAGGTGCCTGTGTCATGTTGATGCCTGCATTTGAAAAACAAGCTGCACCTTATAAACACTATGGGTAAAAGATGCAAGCGTTGCCGCCCCGGGACGGCAAATTCATTATAGTACGCGGGTGCTAAGGCTGCGTCCGTCGAAACTTAATTCCAGATCGTCGCCGCTCACAAGTGGGCCTACGCCTTCCGGAGTGCCGGTCAGGATCACATCACCTGCACGTAAGGTAAAGAAGCGGCTCATATAGGCTATCAGCGGCACAATCTTGTGAATCATGTCAGAGGTTGAACCCTGCTGGCGGATCTCGCCGTTTACTTTCAGGGCAATGTCGGTGTTTTGCGGATCGGCTGCAAATTCAGCGGCCGGAATAAAGCCTGAAACTGGACAGGCGTTATCAAAACCTTTCGCTTTTTCCCACGGCTGACCTGCTTTCTTCAGCTTACCCTGCAAATCGCGCAAGGTCAGATCCAGCGCCACACCGTAACCGGCAATCGCTTTCAACACGTGTTCTTCCGTCGCCTGCCTGAGCGTGGAGCCGATTAATATCGCCAGTTCAACTTCGTGGTGCACGGAACCTAAACCCTGCGGCAACACCAGCGGCTGGCGAATGTCGCATAACGCGCTTTCGGGTTTAATAAACAGCACCGGTTCTTCCGGCGTGGCGCTGCCCATCTCTTTAATATGCTTTGCGTAATTGCTGCCCACGCACACTACTTTGCTGACCGGAAAATCCAGCAGCGCCCCCTGCCAGTTATGATGTTGATACATGCCTTTCCTCTGCGTCGTTGTGTTCACTGCATTTGATACTAGATAAAAAAATCCCCGGTGAATACCGGGGAGAGAGCATTATTAATGCGATTGTCTAGCGTGCAGTATCTTGCCGGGCGATAGCGTCCGCCATCGTACCTATGCCGATGGCGAAGTACCAGGAGCGGTTCCAGTGCATTATTGTCCTGAAGTTGTTATACACCAGGAACGAGCGCCCCTGATTATCGTCTGGCGTAACTATCCACGCTCGTTCGGCAGAGGCAGGCAGCCGTAACCCATCCGGTAAGGTGACGCCCAGTTTTTGCCATTGCGAAACCGTTTTGCCCTGCGCCGTTTTGGTGCCCGCAAGCGCCGCGTCAAATCCTGCTGGCAGTTTCACTGCCGTTCCCCAGCCGCCGCCCGCTTCCCACCCTTCGGTTGCGAGATAGTTTGCGGTTGAGGCGAAGACATCGCTGGTATCAGTCCAGATATCAATTTTGCCATCGCCGTTACCATCTTTTCCGTAGCGCAGGTAAGAACTCGGCATAAACTGGTTTTGCCCCATCGCACCGGCCCAGGAGCCTTTCAGCTCGTCCACCGCGACATGGCCCTGGTCGAGAATTTTTAGCGACGCCATCAACTCTTTAGTAAAGAAGGCTTCACGCCGCCCTTCAAAGGCAAGCGTTGAGAGCGCCGAAATAACATCTTCTTTGCCCTGGATTTTGCCGAAGTTGCTCTCCATAGCCCACAACGCGACGATGTAATTGCCCGGCACACCGGTTTGCGCGCTCACAGGAGCTAGCTGAGCCTGATACTGCTGATAGAGCGTTCTTGCCTGCGCAATCTTTGCCGGCGTGACGACGCGCGCAAGGTAATCATCCAGCGTGATCTTTTTCTCAGGCTGGTTCCTGTCGGATTTAATTACCCGGTCAACAAAATGGACGTTGGCGAACGCAGCCGTAACGGTGGCCTCGCTGATGCCCAGGCTACGGGCTTGTTGCTTAAGCGCTTCCACATAAGCGGGGAACTCTGCCGGATCGCGTCCTTGTTCAGCGAGCGTTGTCGCGCTTCCAGCGACGGAAGAAGCCATAGGCTGAACGGCAGCGGGAGGTGCCGTGGGTGTTACGGTCTGCGCGCCGGGGGATTTTGCAGCACAGCCAGCAAGAAACAACGCGCCGACGGTTAAACAGATTGCTGAAGTATTCATCTACCCTCTCGCGATTAGTTTTCTGCTGCCATCCTCCCCTTTTACGCCCGGGAAAGATTTACCGTTAGTCCGAAACTTATTTTTTCGGATTTTTTTCCAGGTGCATTTTTAACAAACTTTCCGGCGGTGGCGGCAGCTGCAAATAATAGCCTTGGTCTTTGAGTGCCTGTTTTACTTTATCAAAATCTGCATTGGCCAGTTTTTTACTGCCGTCGAGCGGTAATATCATTGCCAGCCTGGGTTCACCGAAACCTTTCATCAATTCTTCAGGCACCCGAGAGAAATCGTCCTTTTTTTCGACATACAGATAAGTCTGGTCACGTTTGTTACTTCTATAGATCACACAAAACATTTTTTTTACTCTATTTTCACCGGATGGTGGCTTGCCTGAATATACCTCTGACTATACCATGCTTAAGGTACTTCGGAATATCGTCCCACACGCCGTGGGGATTGAAACTGAATTGAGTAAGGCCAGGATGTCAAACACGCCAATCGAGTTAAAAGGCAGCAGTTTCACCTTATCAGTTGTTCATTTGCATGATGCTCAACCCGAGGTCATTCGCCAGGCCCTACAGGATAAAATTGCCCAGGCGCCTGCGTTTCTTAAAAATGCCCCGGTTGTGGTTAATGTTGCCAGCCTCGATGGTTCCGTAAACTGGAAAACACTCCAGCAGGCGGTGGTCTCGACCGGTCTACGCGTGGTTGGTATCAGCGGTTGTAGAGATGAAGCATTAAAAAAGGAAATTGAACGCGCCGGGCTGCCGCTGCTGTCGGAAGGGAAAGAGAAACTTCCTCGCGCCGCAACGGTCACCTCTCCGGAACCATTGGCCGTTACAGAACCAACTGCTGCGGCGGTTACAAAAACGCGTTTGATTGATACCCCGGTTCGTTCCGGACAGCGTATTTACGCACCACACTGTGATTTGATTGTCACCAATCACGTCAGCGCCGGTGCGGAACTTATCGCTGACGGCAACATCCATATATACGGCATGATGCGTGGCCGAGCCCTGGCAGGTGCCGATGGCTCTCGTGATGCACAAATATTTTGTACCAACCTGGTAGCTGAGCTGGTCTCAATAGCGGGTGAATACTGGCTGAGCGATCAAATTCCAGCCGATTATTATGGGAGAGCGGCGCGCCTGAGTCTTGCGGGCGGTGCTCTCTCCGTTCAACCTTTGAATTAAGCCCTTTTAACAAGGAATTCCTTTATGGCACGCATTATTGTTGTTACATCGGGTAAAGGGGGCGTCGGTAAGACCACGTCCAGCGCGGCCATCGCTACGGGTTTGGCCCAGAAGGGAAGAAAAACCGTCGTTATCGATTTTGATATCGGTCTGCGTAACCTGGATTTGATCATGGGTTGCGAACGCCGGGTAGTGTACGATTTTGTTAACGTCATTCAGGGCGATGCGACGCTTAACCAGGCGCTTATTCGCGATAAACGTACCGAGCAGCTATATATCCTGCCGGCATCGCAAACCCGCGATAAAGACGCGCTGACCCGCGAAGGCGTGGCTAAAGTGCTCGACGATTTAAAAAACATGGATTTCGAATTCATCGTTTGCGACTCGCCTGCCGGTATCGAAACCGGGGCGCTGATGGCGTTGTACTTTGCCGATGAAGCCATTATCACCACCAACCCGGAAGTCTCTTCGGTGCGTGACTCAGACCGCATCCTCGGCATTCTGTCATCCAAATCCCGTCGCGCTGAAAATGGCGAAGACCCGATTAAAGAGCACCTGTTACTCACCCGCTACAATCCTGGCCGTGTGAACCGTGGCGACATGCTGAGCATGGAAGACGTGTTAGAAATTCTGCGCATTCCTCTTGTAGGTGTGATCCCGGAAGATCAATCCGTGCTGCGCGCCTCAAACCAGGGCGAACCTGTTATCCTGGATGCTGAAGCAGATGCAGGCCAGGCCTATGCAGATACCGTTGAACGTCTTCTCGGAGAAGAACGTCCTTTCCGCTTCATTGAAGAAGAGAAGAAAGGTTTCCTCAAACGCCTGTTCGGAGGATAAGTTATGGCATTACTAGACTTTTTTCTCTCACGGAAAAAGAACACCGCTAATATCGCTAAAGAGCGACTGCAGATTATTGTGGCAGAACGCCGCCGCGGCGACAGTGAACCGCACTATTTACCACAGTTAAAACGCGATATCCTGGAAGTGATTTGTAAATATGTTCAGATCGATCCGGAAATGCTGACCGTCGTGCTCGATCAAAAAGATGATGATATTTCCGTTCTGGAACTTAACGTCACCTTACCGGAGCATCAGGAAACATCGAAATCCGCCTGATACAAATAATAAACCCCCTGCTTTAACCAGGGGGTTTATTATATCGGGCTTATGTCGGTGTTATTTATAAAGTAACTATTGTTTAATAGCTTTTTATATTCGCCTGACCTGTTCGCCCTCACTGTATTTATTTACAGGTCTTTGCGGGCTGTCAATAATCCGCCAGCAGCGTTTTAAGCTTGTCGCCCAATAATTCGCCGCGCCAGCCGCTGATTAATTCCGGGGCCGTGGTCTTCGTTTTTAATTGCCAGTGCCAGTTGAGCAACTGATTAATCTGGCGACGCGAGGCGAGCAACTCTGCGCTTAAGCCGCTGGTTTCACTGACTTCCTGCACTGATGCTTTAATAGCCTTAAACACCTTACGGTAGCCTGGCATATCCACCAGATTGCTCAGCGGTGCTGGCCACTGCTCTTCAGGCAACGCCTGCGCCTCGGCTACCAGCGCCAGCAGCGTTTTGCCATGGAAACGGATCTCACTGCCGCTCAGGCCAAGGCTTTCCAGTTCACCCAGCGAGCCCGGCATATAGCGTGCAACCTGCCAGAGGTGCTCTTCACGCACGACAAAATTGACGGCCATATCACGCTCACGCGCCTTGCGCAGGCGCCATGAAGCCAGTTTTTTCAGGCAGGCAAGCTGACGGGTCCGTAACTGCCACGCATTGCCGATGTCACGCCACGCCTCTTCCGGGTCGAGAATTTCCTGACGGCGATTTGCCATAAGGTTGCATTCGTCCAGCGCCGCTTTCATCCAGCCCGCCGCTTCCGTTTCTTCCATCAGCTTGTGCGCGATGGGCAGCAGATAGAACACATCCGCCGCAGCGTAATCGCACTGACGCGCGGTCAGCGGGCGCGCCAGCCAGTCGGTACGTGATTCGCTTTTATCCAGCGCGATGCCCGTGTACGCCTCCACAATCGTGGCAAAACCACAGGAAAGCGCGCGCCCGCTGAAGGCGGCAAGGATTTGGGTATCGATAAACGGATCCGGCAGCGTACCGAAGGTGTTCAGGAATACCTCCAGATCTTCGCTACCGGCGTGCAAGAACTTAATCACCTTGCTGTCCTGCAATAGCGCTTTAAACGGCGACCAGTCCGTGATGGTTAACGGATCGATAAGGGAAACTTGTACGCCATCATAAAGTTGAATCAGGCCAAGCTGCGGGTAATAAGTACGCGTACGGACAAATTCAGTGTCCAGCGCCAGGGCGGGCACCTGACGAGCGGCCAGGCAAACCCCGGCCAGCGCTTCATCAGTGGTAATCATATGGTAAGTCAAGTTCGGTTCTCTTAGGTTTGCGCTCATAAAAAACGCCGGATCGCCGGCGTTACAGGACGCTGAATAAATTCACTGTTCTTAACAGTACCTAACAGGACTAGTAAAAACAAAGAATGAGATCTTCTGATTGGCTCCGGACCGCCGGAAAACACGTTTTCGGCTGTTTGTCAGCGATAAAAAACGCCGGCTTACCGGCGGTCGGCGACTGACCCGAAGTTCAGGCGTTATTGTTGATCGGTCTTAGCTGCTTCGTCACGTAGTTCTCGTCGTAAAATTTTTCCGACGTTAGATTTTGGCAGCGCTTCGCGGAACTCAATCAGTTTAGGCACTTTATAAGCGGTAAGGTGGCGGCGGCAGAATGTCACCAGCGATGCTTCGCTAAGCGCAGGATCTTTTTTGACCACGAAGATTTTCACCGTTTCACCGGATGCTCCGCCGGGCACTCCCACGGCGGCCACTTCAAGCACGCCAGGATGCTGCATCACCACGTCTTCGATTTCGTTCGGGTAGACGTTAAAACCGGACACGAGGATCATATCTTTCTTGCGATCGACAATGCGCATAAAGCCTTCTTCGTCCATCGTTGCGATATCGCCGGTGCGTAACCAGCCATCCTGCATAATTTCGTCAGTGGCATCCGGACGCTGCCAGTAACCCAGCATGACCTGCGGGCCTTTCACGCACAGCTCGCCCGGTTCGCCCGCTGGCGCTTCGTTACCTTCATCGTCGATAAGTTTCACTTCCGTAGAAGGCACCGGCAGCCCAATGCTGCCGCTGTGATAATCGATATCGTGCGGGTTTGCGCTCACCAGTGGCGCGCATTCGGTCAGGCCGTAACCTTCAAGCAGATAACGCCCCGTAAGTTTTTCCCAGCGCTCTGCCACCACGTGCTGCACCGGCATGCCGCCGCCTGCGGAAAGATGCAGGCTTGAGAAATCGAGCTGCTGGAACTCCTTATTATTCAGCAAGGCGTTAAACAAGGTGTTCACGCCGGTCATCGCCGTGAATTTGTATTTGCTCAGCTCTTTCACCAGGCCCGGAATATCACGCGGGTTGGTGATCAACAGGTTCTGGCCGCCCAGGTCGATAAACAACAGGCAGTTCATGGTCAGCGCGAAGATGTGATAAAGCGGTAACGCGGTTACTACCAGCTCTTTACGCTCGAACAGCAGCGGGCTGTAAGCCGCTCTCACCTGCTCCAGGTTTGCCAGCATGTTGCGATGGGTCAGCATTGCGCCTTTCGCGACGCCCGTTGTACCGCCGGTATATTGCAGGAATGCCAGATCGGTGCCAATGACTTCCGGTTTGATGTACTGCATCCGGTAGCCGTTGTGTAAGGCGCTACGGAAAGAGAGAGCGTCCGGCAGGTGATATTTTGGCACCAGGCGCTTGATATATTTGACGACAAAGTTAACTACCGTGCCTTTCGCCGCCGAGAGCTGATCGCCCATGCGGGTCAAAATGACGTGCTTAACCTGGGTTTTATCGACGATTTTTTCAAGGGTGTGGGCAAAGTTGGAGACAATGACGATAGCGCTTGCGCCGCTGTCGTTGAGCTGGTGTTCAAGCTCGCGCGGGGTATAGAGCGGGTTGACGTTAACCACCACCATCCCTGCGCGTAAAATACCGAACAGCGCTACCGGGTACTGCAGCAGATTTGGCATCATCAGCGCTACGCGATCGCCTTTTTGCAGGCCAAGCCCCTGTTGCAGATAAGCCGCAAAAGCACGACTGCGCTCTTCCAGCTTACGGAAAGTCATTACTTCGCCCATATTTACGAACGCAGGCTGATCCGCGTAGCGCGTTGTCGCCTGCTCAAACATATCAACCAGGGATTGATAACGATCGGGATTAATCTCAGCCGCAACGTCGGCCGGGTAGCGGTTAAGCCAAACCTTCTTCAAGGATTCACCTCTGAATTTATTATTTTCCGTCATCACAACCCCAATTAACATACACGCTGTTAACATAATATTAACTCAGCGTACCAGTTTATTAATTCGCCTCATTTAAGGTTGCGAAGCGCATCACTAATTTTTTTTATTCCGTCCTGGAAATAAATAAACAGCGGACCAGCCGCTGTTTAAAATTTATTAAAAAACAAAAAGTTACTCGGTTACGATGGTCTGCACCTGTGCAGGGCCTGGATTATACCAGCCGGCTGTGCCCCACATGCCATAATGGCCGCGGTACGGATAAGCTCCGCCCCAGAACCAGGGATCGATGGGCTGCGGCGGCATCATAACCTGCTGCGTAACGTGCCAGCGCTTGTAACCGTTGACCTGCATCAGCATAAATTTATATGGCGTTTCGCCAACCTTGCCATCCACGGTACCTGTAATCGGCCCGACGACCGTCACCAGCTGACCACGGAAATCGACCGGGTCAAGAAAACCGTTCACGTCGGCATAAATGCGTCCTTTCGAAGGTTCGCCCAGCTGCGGACGAGCGCCTTCATCCAGGCTCACCGTCGCGATTTCCAGACGGGTTTTACCTTGCCGGTTGTCGATATTAACCACCCGCCCGCCAAAACGCGCTTCCTGACCAACGTACAGTTCAGGCGCGCCCATCACCTGCACCAGATTCTGTTGAGGCGTCGCGCTGGTGCCCTTGATGGCATCCGGCACCGTCACACAGCCGCTCAGCAGTAGCGTGGCGACGAGAGCCAATAAGCCACCGTACTTCCTGACATTACAATCTGCCATACCCCATCTCCTTATACCGCGTTACGCGCCCTGGTAACGCTGAGTATCACTCTTTGCCGGGAAGTTTCTTCCATGTCACTTCGTTACGCAGATAGACCGGCTCCGCATGTTCAACCGCCACGGTGCGTTTTGCATTAAATGCCTGAATCGCCAGCGGCAACATATCTTCAGCCGTGGGAAGGGTAATCTGCCCGTCACGCACAGCTACGCTGCCGTTGCTCGCCATCTCAGGCCACGCCTGCCAGCCGGTGCCGACCGTAGCCCAGTCGCCGTTAAGCTGCTTCAACCGTTCGGCAACCGCCTCCGGCTTTAATACCGCTTCGGTTTCTTCGCCGTGCCATACGCCCTGCTCGTCACGCTGGTATTCGGCCCAGTAGACTTCGCCCATGCGTGCATCAATAGCGGCCAGCACGCGCGTTGCGCCAGTCAAACGCCAGGCGCCCTGGGCCATCATCGCAAGCGTTGAAACGCCGATCATCGGCAGTTCAGCGCCCAGAGCCAGCCCCTGCGCAATACCAATACCAATACGCACGCCGGTGAAACTTCCCGGCCCTCGCCCGTAAGCGAGTGCGTTAAGCTCAGACAAGGAAAGGCCGCCCTGGTTCAGGATGTCCCGCACCAGAGGCAAAATACGCTGGGTATGTTCGCGCGGGCAGAGTTCGAAATGGGCACGGGCTGTGCCGTCGTTATACAGGGCAACCGAACAGGCTTCTGTCGCGGTATCGATGGCTAAAATTCGCATGGACTGGCCAACCTCTGGCGAGAATCTAAGGTAAAAAAACAAGGTCAAAAATCGGCGCGCATCATACCATAGCCTGGCACAAATTACTGCGTCGGTGGGGAGTGAAGGAACTCGACTGCCCGCTTTATGTCCCGCGTGCGCGGCGTGGGCGGCAGGCTGTTCAGGAATACCGCGCCATAGGGACGCATCACCAGACGGTTGTCGCAGATAACCAGCACGCCCCGGTCATCCACGTCGCGGATCAGGCGACCGACGCCCTGTTTTAGGGTGATAACCGCATCGGGAAGCTGTACGTCATCAAACGGATCTCCGCCGCGAATGCGGCAGTCTTCCATGCGCGCTTTAAGCAGCGGATCATCCGGGGAGGTAAACGGCAGCTTGTCGATAATCACCAGCGACAGCGCATCGCCGCGTACGTCCACCCCTTCCCAGAAACTGCTGGTTGCCACCAGCAAGGCGTTCCCGGCGCTGACAAACTGTTCCAGCAACTGACCTTTGCTGGTTTCCCCCTGCAATAAAACAGGTAACGTCATGCTGGCCCTGAACTGCCCGGCCAGTTCGCGCATCATAGAATGCGAGGTGCAGAGCATGAAGCAACGCCCGTTGTTGGCTTCAATCAGCGGCTGGAGCATTTTTGCTAAATGACGGGCGGCATGGGGCTGATTCGGCGTAGGCAAACCGCGCGGCACGCATAAAAGCGCCTGAGTGGCGTAATCAAACGGGCTCGCCAGCAGCAGCGTTTCCGCATTATCGATGCCTAAACGGTCGGTGAAGTGGCTAAGCCTATCGTTCACCGAAAGCGTTGCCGAGGTGAAAATCCACGTGCCGGCCTTCTGGGCAATAACTTCTTTGAATTTATCGGCAACGGAAAGCGGCGTTAGCGCCAGCGTGAAATGACGCGAGTTGCACTCATACCAGTAGCTATAGCCCGGCTGGTCAACGTCTTTCAGGCGTTTGATACGGCTGCGGTAAATTACCGCTCGCTCAAATGCGGCATCCAGTAGTGCGGAACGGCCAAGCGAAAGCTTAGCCACGTCATAACAAAGCTCCAGCGCATCATCGAGCAGTAACAACGCGCGCTGGATAGCTGGCTGAGCAAGCAGTTCGCGCAGATTGCCACGATAGCCCGGATCGCCAAGCTGCAGGCGAAAATCCTGCGTGCTTTGCGCCAGGCGGTCGGCGCTTTTCTGTAACTGCTGGGCATCGCGCACTTCGGTGCGATAGGCAATAGAAATGTCTTTCGCCAGATCCAAAAGTTGACGGCTTGAGACCGACTGGCCGAAATACTGGCTGGCGATATCCGGGATCTGGTGCGCTTCATCGAAGATCATCACTTCGGCTTCCGGAATAAGCTCCGCAAAGCCGCTCTCTTTGACCACCATATCGGCAAGAAACAGGTGATGGTTAACCACCACCACGTCCGCATCCATCGCCTTTTTACGCGCTTTGACGACGAAGCAGTCTTTATACAGCGGGCAATCCTGACCAAGACAGTTATCGTTGGTGCTGGTTACCAGCGGCCAGACGGTAGAGTCTTCCGCCACGTTAACGCAGGTGCTGATATCGCCATCGACGGCTTCGATGGCCCAGCTACGAAGCTGTATCACTTCGCTTAACGTTTGCACCGGCAAATCTCCGCCCGCCAGCGCCTGCTGTTCAAGGCGTTCCAGGCAGAGGTAGTTTGAGCGGCCTTTCAGTAGCGCAAGACGCCCTTTAAAATCAAGGGCCTTCGCCACGGTAGGTAAGTCGCGGGAATAAAGCTGATCCTGAAGCGCTTTGGAGCCGGTGGAGATAATGACTTTTTTACCGGAGCGCAGGGCAGGCGCGAGATAGGCGTAGGTTTTCCCTGTACCGGTTCCCGCTTCAACCACTAATTCACGCCCATCGGTAATAGCTTTGCTGACGGCCTGCGCCATTTCGCGCTGTGGCTCACGCGGTTTAAAACCTGGTATCGCCAGAGCGAGCTGACCGTCTGCTGCAAAATCGTCCGTCACATTACCCCCTGGATTTGTGCCCGCGATTATGTCAGCCCTGACGTGGTTAATCCAGCAAGCAGGTGGAAGCGAGCCTGCGATTATGGCAGTCTGTTGGCAAAAATAAGTCCGTTGATAAGGAATAAGTCATGAGTATTGTGCGTATCAAACCTGAAGCGCGTATGTCCGATGCGGTTATCCATAACCAGGTACTTTATTACACCGGCGTGCCGGAAAACCTGGATGCGGACGCCTACGAACAGACCGCTAATACCCTGGCGCAAATCGATGCGTTGCTAGAAGAGTTGGGCAGCGATAAAACACGCATTCTGGACGCCACCCTCTTTTTACCCGACGCGGCTGACTTTGCGGCGATGAACAAAGCCTGGGATGAGTGGGTTGTGGCAGGCCAGGCGCCCGTACGCTGCACCGTACAGGCGAAGCTGATGAATCCGCGTTACAAGATTGAGATTAAAATTATCGCGGCGGTGTGAGCGTGCTCCCCGGGGCGACCCTGAGGTGCGGCGTCCCTCCGGGAACCTGGCTCAGGTTTCCTCTGATAATAAGCTGAAGAGCAAACTTTATAGGGTGGCCAAGCGTTAGCGTTAGCGTCATCCACCGTAAAAGTTAATCGTCCTCCTGATCGCTGTCGGGGCCGTGGCCGTAATCCGGCTGCTCTTCAGGCGTCTGCTCTTCTTCATCATCTTCAAAACGAGCAACTATCATGTCGCCGGTATGCGTGGCGCGGATCTCTGCCGCAACGACGGTGATGGCTTCTCCGCTACTCATACCCTGCGCCATAAGCTCCTGAATACGCTCCACGGCCTGCTGCTGCTGCGCATGGGACAGTGCTGGTAAACCTGAAATCATCGTAGGCTCCTGTTACATTGCTGGATGTTAATTATATTTCATGCCGCATCAGTTGATGCCTGAAAGTCGTTTTTGTGGCAGGCTGGCGGCTTTTGTTGCAGGTTGTGGTTATGACGTCGCAAACTCCCGCTTTTCGCACCCTTCCCTGGCAGCCAGACGCTGTTCAACACTATTTTGCCGCCCTTGCCGATGAGCCGTGGGCGATGCTGCTGCATTCGGGTTTTGCCGATCATCCGCATAACCGTTTTGATATTCTGGTCGCCCAACCTCGCGCCACGCTGGTTACCCGAGGTCCGCAAACAACCTGCACGGTCAACGGCGTCACGTCAGAGCATCCCGACGATCCGCTGGCTTTACTGCAACAGACTTTGGACAGTTTTGGGCTGAGGCCGCAAACGAGTCCGGATTTACCGTTTTCAGGCGGTGCGCTGGGGCTGTTTGGCTACGACCTGGGCCGCCATTTTGAAAAAATCCCACGTCTGGCGCAAGCCTCCGCACACACGCCGGATATGGCCGTGGGGATTTATGACTGGGCGCTGATTGCCGATCATCATCAACAGCGGGTAACGCTGCTGAGCTGGGGCGATATTTTAGCACGCTTAGACTGGCTGAAATCGCTGTCTGCTCCGGTTCGTGAACCGTTCCGCCTGACGAGTTCATGGCAATCCAACATGACGCGCGAGCAGTATGGACGTAATTTCCGCCAGGTACAGGAATATCTTCTCAGCGGCGATTGTTATCAGGTTAATCTTGCCCAGCGCTTCAGCGCTTCCTACGCCGGGGACGAGTGGCAGGCGTTCAACAAGCTGAACGCCGCCAACCGCGCGCCCTTTAGCGCTTTTATCCGTCTGCCGGACAGCGCGATTTTAAGCCTTTCCCCGGAACGTTTCATTTTGCTGGCAGGTAAAAAGATCCAGACTCGCCCGATTAAAGGCACGTTGCCGCGTCTTGCTGACCCGCATGAAGATGCGAAACAGGCCGGGAAACTTGCCGGTTCCCCTAAAGATCGCGCTGAAAATCTGATGATTGTCGATCTGCTGCGCAACGATATTGGCCGGGTAGCGGTTCCCGGCAGTGTGCGCGTACCGGAGCTGTTTGTGGTTGAGCCGTTCCCGGCTGTGCATCACCTCGTCAGCACTATTACGGCCGAGCTTCCTGAATCGTTGCGGGCAACGGACTTGCTGCGCGCCTGTTTCCCCGGCGGATCTATAACCGGCGCGCCAAAAGTCAGAGCGATGGAAATCATCGAAGAACTGGAGCCGCAACGGCGCAATGCATGGTGTGGAAGCATCGGCTATATCAGCTTTTGCGGCAACATGGATACCAGCATTACCATCCGCACCATCATCGCAGAGAGCGGCAAACTGTATTGCTCCGCAGGCGGTGGTATCGTTGCCGACAGCACTGAGACGGCTGAATATCAGGAAACTTTTGATAAAGTTAACCGTATCCTTCCTCTCCTGGAGAACTGATGCATGTCCGGCCCGTCCCTGACGCTGAACGACTTTTTATCGCGCTTCCAGATGTTACGGCCATCCAGCGCGCGCCTGAGCAACCTGAGCAATAATAAACGCCAGGCCGCCGTGCTGGTGCCGATTGTACGCCGTCCGCAGCCAGGCCTGCTTCTGACGCAGCGTTCGCCGCTGCTTCGCAAGCATCCCGGCCAGGTTGCTTTCCCCGGCGGAGCCGTGGATAGTTCGGACGCCTCGCTTATCGCCGCGGCCCTGCGCGAGGCGCATGAAGAGGTCGCCATTCCGCCCGACTCAGTGGAAGTTATCGGTATTCTGCCGCCGGTAGACAGCGTGACGGGTTTTCAGGTCACGCCCGTTGTCGGCATCATTCCGGCGAACCTGCCTTATCACGCATGCGAAGACGAAGTCTCCGCCGTGTTTGAAATGCCGCTAATGGAAGCGCTAAGCCTTGGCCGCTATCATCCGCTGGATATCCATCGTCGTGGCAACGCCCACCGCGTCTGGCTTTCCTGGTATCAACACTATTTCGTCTGGGGAATGACCGCAGGCATTATCCGCGAGCTGGCTTTACAGACAGGTGTGGAACCTTGATCACCCTTTAATTCTACCAAAGAGGCTATATTTAGCAGAGAGTCTTGCTATGAAACGGCTGATATTAGGTGTTTTATCATTAATCATTAGTTTAATTCATGTGAATAGTTTACTCAGCGCATCAATAAATTTTTAAACTAGTGACCAGCTATTTTTTAGCATCATATTTTACGAACGCGGTGCCTCAGAGGAGTTTTAACGTGATTAGCATATTCGACATGTTCAAAGTCGGCATTGGGCCATCCAGCTCCCATACCGTCGGGCCGATGAAAGCCGGTAAGCAGTTTGTCGACTCGCTAGTTGAACAAGGACTGCTTGAGAGCACCACGCGTATTGCTGTGGATGTCTACGGTTCCCTGTCCTTAACGGGTAAAGGTCACCACACGGATATCGCCATTATTATGGGCCTTGCGGGCAACCAGCCGGATAACGTGGATATCGACGCTATTCCGGGGTTTATCCGCGACGTTGAAGCGCGTGACCGTTTATGGCTGGCGCAGGGTCGTCATGAAGTCGACTTCCCGCAAGACAACGGCATGCGTTTTAGCCGCGATAACCTGCCGCTGCATGAAAATGGCATGACAATCCACGCTTATAGCGGCGACAAAGAGATCTACACCAAAACCTACTATTCTATCGGCGGCGGTTTTATCGTTGATGAAGAGCATTTTGGCAAAGATGCCGTCGATGAAATCGTCGTGCCTTACTCGTTCAACTCGGCGCAGGAAATGCTACAGCACTGCAAAGATACCGGCATGTCCCTCTCAGGCGTGATCATGCAGAACGAACTGGCCCTGCATAGCCGCAAAGAAATTGAAGCGTATTTCGCCAACGTATGGAGCACCATGCGCGCCTGTATCGACCGCGGCGTGAATACCGAAGGCGTGCTGCCTGGTCCGCTTCGCGTGCCGCGTCGCGCCTCCGCGCTGCGTCGTATGCTGGTTTCCAGCGACAAACTCTCTAACGATCCGATGAACGTGGTGGACTGGGTCAATATGTTCGCTCTGGCGGTTAACGAAGAGAATGCCGCTGGCGGACGCGTGGTTACAGCGCCAACTAACGGCGCCTGCGGTATCGTTCCGGCCGTGCTTGCCTATTACGATCATTTTATCGAATCGGTCAGCCCGGATACCTATATTCGTTACTTCCTGGCTTCGGGCGCTATTGGCGCGTTGTATAAAATGAACGCTTCTATTTCTGGCGCTGAAGTTGGCTGCCAGGGTGAAGTGGGCGTGGCCTGCTCGATGGCCGCCGCTGGTCTTGCCGAGATTCTGGGCGCAAGCCCGGAGCAGGTTTGCGTCGCCGCAGAAATCGGCATGGAACATAACCTTGGTCTGACCTGCGACCCGGTTGCAGGCCAGGTACAGGTGCCGTGTATCGAACGTAACGCGATTGCATCAGTAAAAGCGATTAACGCTACCCGCATGGCGATGCGCCGTACCAGCGAACCTCGTGTTTCTCTCGATAAGGTTATCGAGACGATGTACGAAACAGGCAAGGATATGAATGCTAAATACCGCGAAACCTCGCGCGGCGGCCTGGCCATAAAAGTCCAGTGCGACTGATTTATGACGGCGCCTTCTCCGGCGCCGTTTTTTACCTGCAAGAAACCCATCTCTTTCTCGTTGTAACCTCATTCCCCCACTACACTTTTAATGTTCTGCGTGCCGCTTCCGGTCGCAGTGCTGAGCAAAGGTGACCAGGGATGCAGACCGCACAACGTATCGTTAAGAGATATCTACGCAGACGCCTTATTGTCTGTGCTGCTATGGCCGTGCTGGTGCTCTTCCTGACGCTTATCGTGCGATACGTCGCTGAACGCAATCTCAACGAGCAGCGAATGCTGGCCTTCAGCACGCGCACTATCGCCACGCTTGAAAGCGTTCTTGCTCCGCTGGACGATATCGGTGCGGATGTCGTCCAGCTTGTCGGTACGCCCTGCGAAACCGCACAGCTCAGCATTCGTGAACACGCAGCCCGGATGCAGACCCTAAGATCCATCGCCTTGATTAAAGATGGGGTGCTGTATTGTTCGAGCATCTTTGGCCCCCGGAACGTTCCTGTTTCACAGCTTCAATCTCGCCTGCCGGCCTCGTCGCCTCTCCTGCTGCTTTCCACTGACAGCTCATTGCTTAAAGGCTCCCCGGTGCTGGTTTCCTGGCATCCGCTGGACAACAGCGGCCGGGATGGCGTAATGGAAGTTGTAAACATTGAGATGCTGACGGGCCTGATGTTTGAACCCGAGCGGCCCTGGGTAACACGCGCCGTGCTCAACGTGGCCGGCTCGCATCTGGAGCATGGAAAAGGTTTACTTACGCATGTGAGCGTTGAGCGCGGGCTGGTCAGCCGGCAAATAGCGTCGGAGAAATTTCCGTTTTCCGTTACCACCATTGGCCCGTCTGCCGGAGATTTGGCGTTAAAAAATCTGCCAGCGCAGCTTCCGCTGGCGCTGATCCTTAGCATGCTTATCGGTTATATCACCTGGCTTGCTACGGCAAACCGCATGAGTTTTTCCTGGGAGATTAACCTCGGCCTTGCGTCGCGGGAGTTTGAGGTCTTCTGTCAGCCGCTGCTGAATGCGCGAAATCTGCAGTGTACGGGCGTGGAATTGCTGCTGCGCTGGAACAACCCGCGTCAGGGATGGATATCGCCTGAAGTGTTTATTCCCCTTGCCGAACAACAGAATTTAATCGCGCCGTTAACGCGCTTCGTGCTGGATGAAACCGTGCGGCATCTGGATATGTTCCCGCAATCTCGCGACTTCCATATCGGCATTAACGTGGCGGCCAGCCACTTCCACAACGGCGAAATTATTGACGACCTGAAGCGCCACTGGTTCCCGTCACAGGCCATTCAGCAGCTCGTGCTGGAGTTAACCGAGCGCGATGCACTGCCGGATGTCGACTATCGCGTGGTGCGTGATTTGCACGGGCTGGGCATCGCTCTGGCAATTGATGATTTCGGCACCGGGCAGAGTTCGCTGACCTACCTTGAAACGCTAAATCCTGACGTGCTGAAAATTGATAAATCATTCACGGCAGCAATTGGTACGGATGCGGTAAACTCAACGGTGACTGATATTATTATCTCGCTGGCGCAGCGCCTGGGGATCTCTCTGGTGGCGGAAGGCGTGGAAACACCGCAGCAGGCAGAGTATCTGCGCAACCACGGTGTGAATGTTTTGCAAGGCTATTTGTACGCACGGCCTATGCCGTTAAAAGCGTTCCCGCTCTGGCTTGAGGGCCGCGATCCGCCTCCTCACCATAATGGTCAAGCTGTTCCGGCGTTACCGCTGCGCTGATTACTCTTCTTCATCCTGACGGGGATCGTGCTCTTTTACGACGCGAACCAGGTCCACGCGGTAATCGTTAGCTTCCACAATCTGGACGCTCAGCGGGGCAAACTCAATTACATCACCCTGTTTCGGGATCTGACCGTTAACTGCGATCAAAAGACCCGCAATAGAAGCAATGTCCTCTTCGTCATTGACCAGGGTATTGATATCCAGATGCTGCTGCAAAGCGTGCAGATCGGTTGAGCCTTTCACCAGCCAGCCGTCGCCATCACGAACAATTTCCGGCGTTTCATCGGCATCCGGGAACTCTCCGGCAATCGCTTCCAGCACGTCCAGCGGCGTGACCAGGCCCTGCACCACGCCAAATTCGTTGTTGACGATAACAAAGCTACCGCGGGCACGACGCAGTACGCCCAGCAGGTTAATTGGGTCCAGCGTTTCCGGCACCACGATTACCGGCGTCCGGGAAGCAACGGCCGTCACGTCCACACCTTTGTCGAGCGCCACCAGCAGCTCTTTAGCGCGCACAATGCCGATGATTTCATCCAGCTCGCCGCGACACACCGGGAACAGACTGTGTGGAGATTCCAGAAGCTGCTCGCGGATCTCTTCGACAGATTTTTGCGCATCGACCCAGGAAATTTCACCGCGTGGGGTCATGATGCTGCGCAACGAACGCGAGGCCAGCGTCAGCACGCCGTTAATCATGTAGCGTTCTTCAGCCGCAAAGGCTTCCGCTTCAATCGGCGTAATGGTTTTGCTCTCGTCACGCTCGACACGTTCCTGACGTTTGCCGTTCATCAGGCGCAGGATCGCATCGGCGGTACGGGCACGCAGCGGAACATTTGACTGATGACGAATAAAATTATGCCGCGCAATCTGGTTGAACAGTTCGATAATGATGGAGAAGCCGATAGCCGCATACAGATAGCCTTTCGGAATATGGAAGCCGAAACCCTCTGCTACAAGGCTAAGACCAATCATCAACAGGAAGCTCAGGCAAAGCACCACGACCGTAGGATGCTGGTTGACGAAGTTCGTCAGCGGCCTTGAGGCCAGCAGCATGACACCCATCGCAATAACGACCGCGGCCATCATTACCGGCAGGTGGTTGACCATACCCACAGCGGTAATCACCGCATCAAGCGAGAACACCGCGTCCAGGACGACAATCTGCAGCACGACAACCCAGAAGCTGGCATAGCCTTTTCCGTGACCGTCGCCATGCTGGCGATTTTCCAGCCGCTCATGCAATTCCGTCGTGGCTTTAAACAGCAGGAAGATCCCCCCGACCAGCATGATCAAATCACGCCCGGAGAAGGCCTTATCCATTACGCTGAACAGCGGTTGGGTGAGCGTCACCATCCATGAGATTAATGACAGCAAACCGAGTCGCATTACCAGAGCAAGGGATAAACCGATAATTCGCGCTTTATCCCGCTGTTTTGGCGGTAGTTTATCCGCAAGGATGGCGATAAACACCAGGTTATCGATACCCAGCACGATCTCCAGCACGACAAGCGTCAGCAAGCCCACCCAAATCTGGGGGTCGATTAAGAATTCCATGACAGGCTCCTGCAGCCGGAATGGCTAAACGGCACCACGGGATTTGCGGGCGCGATACTTTGGCTGGAATGGGTAAACGGACGGGAAAGGTCGCGTTGCTGGACTATGGCTTCAGTCCGGAAAGTGAAAAGACGTCGGTGACGGTCCATACGGTGGGCTACAGCCCTCTACTCCCTGGTAATTAAACAAGAGCTCAACATTATCAGAGCAAAAGCGTCTTTTGCAAAGATTTACCTGTCTTTGCAATTTTTCTGCAACCTGTAGCGGTCATATTCTGCGCTGTAGCTGGCTGAAGCCATAACAAAGTTAAATTACGGATGTTCATCACAAAAATTATTTTTTCACTGTCTAAAATAATTCAGGTAAATGGTTCAATTCTTCTTAACCCTTTATCTGAATCGATTCAAGCCATAGGGGCAGATGTACAAAACACAGGAGGTAGCGGGTGACTATTGCTATTGTCATAGGCACACACGGCTGGGCGGCGGAGCAACTGCTGAAAACCGCCGAAATGCTATTAGGCGAACAGGAAAACGTTGGCTGGATAGATTTCGTTCCCGGTGAAAATGCCGAAACGTTAATCGAAAAATACAACGCGCAGCTGGCGAATCTGGACACCGGTAAAGGTGTACTGTTTCTCGTCGATACCTGGGGCGGCAGCCCTTTCAATGCGGCAAGCCGTATTGTCGTCGATAAAGAGCATTACGAGGTCGTGGCCGGGGTTAATATTCCGATGCTGGTCGAGACGCTGATGGCGCGTGATGACAATCCCTCCTTTGACGAGCTGGTAGCGCTGGCGGTAGAAACGGGTCGCGAAGGCGTTAAGGCCCTGAAGGCTAAACCCGTCGAAAAAGCAGCACCCGTTGCGGCAGCGCCAAAAGCCGCAGCGCCGGCCAAGCCAATGGGTCCAAACGATTACATGAATATCGGCCTTGCGCGTATCGATGATCGTTTAATTCACGGCCAGGTCGCTACCCGCTGGACCAAAGAAACCAACGTAACCCGCATTATCGTCGTCAGTGATGAAGTGGCAGCCGATACCGTAAGGAAAACGCTGCTGACGCAGGTTGCTCCTCCTGGCGTTACCGCACACGTGGTGGACGTCGCTAAAATGATCCGCGTTTACAACAACCCGAAATATGCAGGCGATCGAGTGATGCTGCTCTTTACGAACCCGACCGACGTCGAGCGCATCGTAGAAGGCGGCGTGAGAATCACTTCTGTCAATATCGGCGGCATGGCGTTCCGCCAGGGCAAGACCCAGGTGAATAACGCTATTTCAGTCGATGAAAAAGATATTGCAGCCTTTAAGAAGCTGAACGAGCGCGGCATTGAGCTTGAAGCCCGTAAGGTCTCTACCGATCAAAAACTGAAAATGATGGATCTGATCGCGAAGGTGAAAAGCTAAATTCGCAGCCCGGATTTGCCTGACCTACTTTTTGCTCAGTTTTTACACTTAAGTCATACGTTTAAGGAGAAGTACAATGGAGATTACCACTCTTCAGATTGTGCTGGTGTTCATCGTAGCCTGTATTGCCGGTATGGAATCGGTCCTTGATGAATTTCAGTTCCACCGCCCGCTTGTCGCCTGTACGCTAATTGGTCTCGTACTGGGCGATATGAAAACCGGTATTATTATCGGCGGTACGCTCGAAATGATCGCGCTGGGCTGGATGAACATCGGTGCCGCCGTGGCGCCGGATGCCGCTCTCGCGTCCATTATTTCAACCATTCTGGTTATAGCCGGACATCAGGGCATCGGCTCTGGTATCGCCCTGGCTATTCCGCTGGCCGCCGCAGGCCAGGTACTAACCATTATCGTTCGTACTATTACCGTTGGTTTCCAGCACGCGGCGGATAAAGCTGCCGAAAATGGCAACCTCACGGCGCTTTCCTGGATCCACGTCTCCTCCCTGTTCCTGCAGGCAATGCGTATCGCCATCCCGGCGGTTATCGTGGCAATTTCTGTCGGTACCAGCGAAGTTCAGAACATGCTGAACGCCATTCCTGAGGTGGTAACCAGCGGCCTGAATATCGCTGGCGGCATGATCGTCGTTGTTGGTTACGCTATGGTTATCAACATGATGCGTGCTGGCTACCTGATGCCGTTCTTCTATCTGGGCTTCGTGACCGCCGCGTTTACCGAGTTCAACCTCGTTGCTTTGGGTGTGATTGGCGCCGTAATGGCCATCCTGTATATCCAACTGAGCCCGAAATACAACCGTTCCGCAGGTGCTCCGGCACAGGCTGCTGGTTCTAACGACCTCGATAACGAATTAGATTAATAGGTGAGCGAAATGGTTGATACCACCAAAACAACGACTACCGAGAAGAAACTTACTCCGGGCGATATTCGCGGCGTGTTCATGCGTTCAAACCTCTTCCAGGGGTCATGGAACTTCGAACGTATGCAGGCGCTGGGCTTCTGCTTCTCTATGATCCCGGCCATCAAACGCCTGTATCCTGAGAACAACGACGCGCGCAAACAGGCGATTAAACGTCACCTGGAATTCTTTAACACCCATCCGTATGTTGCAGCGCCAGTGCTGGGCGTTACGCTTGCGATGGAAGAACAGCGTGCGAACGGCGCTGAAATCGACGATGGTGCCATCAACGGTATCAAAGTTGGTCTGATGGGGCCGCTGGCAGGCGTGGGCGATCCAATTTTCTGGGGCACCGTGCGTCCTGTATTCGCCGCGCTGGGCGCCGGGATTGCCATGAGCGGCAGCCTGCTGGGTCCGCTGCTGTTCTTTATCCTGTTTAACGCCGTGCGTTTGCTGACCCGCTACTACGGTGTGGCATACGGTTACCGTAAAGGTATTGATATCGTTAAGGATATGGGCGGCGGCTTCCTGCAGAAATTGACCGAGGGGGCATCTATTCTTGGCCTCTTTGTGATGGGGGCGCTGGTCAACAAGTGGACGCACGTTAACATACCGCTGGTGGTGTCGAAAATTACCGACCAGACCGGTGCGGTTAAAGTCACTACCGTACAAACCATTCTCGATCAGCTGATGCCGGGCCTGGTGCCGCTGCTGCTGACCTTCGCCTGTATGTGGCTGCTGCGTAAGAAAGTCAATGCGCTGTGGATAATCATGGGCTTCTTCGTCATCGGTATTGTTGGTTATGCTATCGGCCTGCTGGGCCTGTAAGTCGCTTTCCTGTAAACCGGGGCGTTGCCCCGGTTACAGTGTCGGCCACCCGAAAACGTGGTTTTCAGATGGCCGGGATAAACCAGAAGACAATATTCTTTGGGTTTGTCAGGACTGGCTTCAGTACTTTATGGCTGAAGAAAGCATGAAGGTTCTGACCGGGGCGCTGCCCCGGTTTATTCAGTGTCGGCCACCCGAAAACGTGGTTTTCAGATGGCCGGGATAAACCAGAAGACAATATTCTTTGGGTTTGTCAGGATTGGCTGCAGTACTTTATGGCTGAAGAAAGCATGAAGGTTCTGACCGGGGCGCTGCCCCGGTTTGTTATTGGTGGGTAAGGACGTGGAGTTGCCATGACGTTAACGGATGTCGTACTGCTGGTATTTATTGTTCTGCTGCTGGGTTGGGCAATCTATGACGAGTTCTTGATGGACAGGTTGAAAGGCAAAACGCGCCTGGCTATTCCCCTTCTGCGCCGCAACCGCATCGACAGCACCATCTTTGTTTTTCTGGTCGGGATCCTCATTTATAACAACGTCACCACCAACGGAACTGCGATAACCACATGGTTATTATCCGCGCTGGCGTTGATTGCCGTTTATCTGTCATGGATTCGCCAGCCTAAGTTGTTGTTCAAAAATGATGGTTTTTTCTTTGCCAGCGTCTGGATCCGCTATTCCCGAATAAAAGAGATGAATTTATCTGAGGATGGCGTGCTGGTGATGCAATTAGAACAGCGCCGCCTGCTTGTCCGCGTCAGGAATATAGACGACCTGGAAAGGATTTATAAACTTCTTGTTGTAACTCAATAGGTTAAAAAGATAGCAATCTCTATATTTTTTAACCAATTTGCCGAATTAAAAACATAGCCAAAGCTATTTCCGGCTATTCTCTGCGCTTATTTATTAACGTTTTGATTACTTTTCTAATTAAATAACAATCGTTATCATTTGCAGGATTAAGCCTCAATATCAATTATTGTTTTATCTTCAAAAAATATGTTAAGGTTGCGCCCGTCGTTGGGGAGTAGCCGATTTTCACAGCAGTGAAAATGTACATGTCAACATACTCGTTCTAAGAACGTGGCGTGTACGACTCAGTTATGAGTAGGCGAGACCATAGGCACGTAACCATCGAACGTTGGGGATGGGCGACGTGTATATGGATATTACCCAACTGAGGCGCTGTAATGAATCTCTCCGCAACTCTCCTTCTCGCATTTGGCATGTCGATGGATGCTTTTGCAGCATCAATCGGGAAAGGTGCCTCGCTTCATAAACCCAGATTTTCAGAAGCGCTCCGCACGGGCCTTATTTTCGGCGTCATTGAAACCCTTACTCCGCTTATCGGCTGGTGCCTTGGCCTGCTGGCAAGCCAGGTGGTGCTGGAATGGAACCATTGGGTGGCCTTTATCCTGCTGGTTTTCCTTGGCGGAAGAATGCTTATCGAGGGAGTTCGGGGCGGCGAGGCAGAGGATGCACCGAAGCTGCAGCGTCACGGGTTCTGGCTTTTAGTCACCACCGCCATTGCCACCAGCCTGGACGCCATGGCGGTTGGGGTTGGTCTGGCATTCCTGCAGGTGAACATCATCGAAACCGCGCTGGCGATTGGCTGCGCCACGATGATAATGTCCACGCTGGGCATGATGGTTGGCCGTTTTATCGGCCCGATGCTGGGTAAACGCGCCGAGATCCTCGGTGGCCTGGTATTAATCGGCATTGGCTGCCAGATTCTGTACGGCCATTTTTATCCTTAAGCTATCCCTCGCGTCGCCAGACCCGCACCACAAAGTCGGTTTCACAGGCAAACGCCGTTTCTGCTTTCAGCGCCTCCCATATTTCCGGGCGCGCACGCCAGGCAAACGGCGTCATTTGTAATAGCGCCACGGCTTCTTCTCCCTTAAGCGTCATCGGCCAGCCAATCTGTAGGGTCTGCTCCTGCGTAAAGCCGGGCAGCGATTCAACCTCTTCCGAATGCAATAAAACGTCCTGATAGAGTAAACCTTTTAGCTGCATCAGATGGCGCGGGCCGGGCGTGCCGGTAATGACCACGCCGCCAGGTTTGACTACACGCGCCAGCTCTTCGGCCTTGCACGGAGCAAAGATTCGTACTACGGCATCCAGGCTACCGTCATCAAACGGCAAACGATGGCTGGAAGCGACGCAAAAATGCACCTGAGGATAGCGCTTAGCCGCATAGCGAATCGCCACTTTTGAAACATCCAGTCCCCAGATATTTTCCGTAAGCCCTGTTAACGCCCCGGCAAATCCAGCGGTGTAATACCCTTCTCCACAACCGATATCCAGCAGCTTTTCCGGCGCGAAACGCGTCAGAATCTGACAAATAGCATCGCGCAGCGGCTGGTAATGCCCCGCATCAAGGAATGCCCGGCGGGCCTGCATCATCTCAGCGCTGTCGCCCGGATCTTTGGAGTGCTTATGCTGTACCGGCAGCAGATTCACGTAGCCTTCTTTCGCCTTGTCGAACCGGTGTCCCTGCGGACAAACAAAACTTTTTTCCTCAGCGGCAAGGGAGGAATGGCAAAGCGGGCAGAGATAGGACATGGTGACTCCGGGCAACTATAGAGAACGCAAGTGTAACGCTTACGCTCCGCCACGAAAAGCGGCTACAGCGCCGGGGCCGTCTCCTGTGCCTTATTCATCAATACCAGACGCTTATCTCCCGGCGGTAAACCATCCGGTTCGACGTTTTCCAGGCGTAACACGTCGCCCATGATTTGGCTGAACACCGGCGCCGACACCGCCCCACCGTAATAGGCCCCGTTAGAAGGATCGTTAATCACCACGGCTAACGCAAAGCGAGGATTGCTGGCGGGTGCGACGCCTGCGGTGTAGGCAATATATTTATCGATATATTTGCCGTCATCACCAATTTTCTTCGCCGTCCCGGTTTTCACCGCTACGCGATAGCCGCGCACGGCAGCTTTTGTGCCGCCACCGCCCGGCAGCGCCACGCTTTCCATCATATGTTCAACCTGATGGGCGATCTGCGCGGATATCACGCGTTGCCCAACCACCGGCGGATCGACTCGCGTAATGGATAATGGCCTGGAAATGCCATAGCTCCCGATGGTTGCGTAAACGTGCGCCAGTTGCAGCGGGGTCACCATCAATCCATAACCGAATGAGAACGTTGCACGATCCAACTCTCCCCAGCGCCGCCGGTGCGGTAGTGAACCGCTGCTCTCCCCCGTTAAGCCCAGGCCTGTGGGCGTGCCAAAACCAAAGCTTTTATAGGTATCCAGCAGAGCCTGAATCGGCATGGCAAGCGAAAGCCGGGAAACCCCGGTATCGCTGGATTTTTGTAAGATGCCGGTGAGCGTTAATTGTGGATAGAACCCCACATCGCGGATCCGGTGGCCATCAAGCGTATAGGGGTGCGTATCCACCACGCTATCCGGCTGAACGATCCCCTGCTTCAGGGCAGTCATAATGACCATAGGCTTAACCGTAGAGCCGGGTTCGAAGGTGTCGCTGATGGCGCGGTTACGGAAATCGTCTAAGGTTGCCCCGTCGCGATTATTTGGATTAAAGGTCGGGTAACTGGCCATCGCCAGCACTTCACCGCTATTCACATCAATAATCACCGCCGCGCCTGAGCGCGCTTTATTCCAGGATACCGCATTGCCCAGCGCATCTTCCGTCATCGTCTGCAGACGCTCATCGATACTCAAAATAATGTTGTGTGCCGGTTTCGGCGGCGTCTCTGTAATATTCTCAATCACGTGGCCATAGCGATCTTTACGCACCAGACGCTCGCCTGAAGCGCCGGTTAGCTGGCGGTCGAAGCTCTTTTCAATGCCCTCAATACCCCGATCGTCGATATTGGTAAATCCCAGCAAATTCGACGCAACGTGTCCGGCTGGATAAAACCGGCGAGATTCTTCGCGCAACGAGATACCGGCAACGTTTAATTTGTCGATCCAGGCCGCTTGCTGAGGATCAAGCTGGCGAGCAAGGTAGATAAAGCGGCTGTGCTCGTTATGATGAATACGCGCTGCGATTGTACTCAACGGCATGTGTAATGCATTAGCGAGCGCCTGCCAGCGACGGTCGAACTGGACGCCTCCTTTTTCCATAATTATTTTTGGATCGGCCCACACCGCCTCGACCGGGACGCTCACCGCCAGCGGACGACCGTCGCGGTCCTGTATCATGCCGCGCGGCACCATAATGGTTTTTTCGCGCAGGGATCGCATGTCTTCCTGTCTGACAAGATTATCGGGAGAGATAATCTGTAGCCAGGCCACCCTGCCAAGCAAAAAAACCAGGCTTAGCAGGATTGCCAGACAAAGCAGACCAAAACGCCACTGGATGAAACTGCCCACGAGCGCGGGGGTAATTTTCCTCACCATCAATCCTTATCAAAACGTAAGCGAATAAAAATTTAAACAGACTTTCGCGGCGGTTCGTGCGGAAACAGTGCTAAATCATTCGCAGGAGTGCAACAAGAGGCAACGCGGGGAGGATTCTGGTAATACTTTGAAAGGTATTGCTTTTGTTTCAACCATTAAAAAGCCCCGCTACAAGAGCGAGGCTTTTAATTCAATTAGGCGTTTTGGCGCCTGAGCCTAATTCAACTGAATTAGATGGCAGTCACGTTAACTGCAGCAGGGCCTTTCTGGCCGTCCTGGATTTCGAACTCAACGTTCTGGCCTTCAGCCAGAGTTTTGAAGCCGTTACCCTGGATTGCAGAGAAGTGTACGAACACATCTTTGCTGCCGTCAGCAGGAGTAATGAAACCAAAACCTTTAGACTCGTTGAACCACTTAACTTGACCTTTAATCTTTGCCATTTTGCAAATTCCTTAGATAGTTTTCTTCGCCCGCAGGCATTACTTAGATAAAACAGAGACGTTACTGCTTGAGGCACTAATATAAGGCTCGGCAGAGAAGCGGTATTCAACGACAACGTGTTTACTCAGGACTTCTATACTGAAAATGCCACACATAAACAGAACTGTACCTCGTTTAACCCAAAGTGTTATCACATACAACGTAAACAATGGCAAGCCATTTTTAAGCACGTATCGATCTGCCGCACAGATTCCAGAAACTGTACATTTGCCGGTGAAAAACAAACGTACACTTTATGAATAAAACACTTCGCAAGCTCACGCTTGCCGCTGTGCCTGCAACAGCAAGATTCTGACAACTTTTTTACCATAGCTCAAAGGCTTCACTTCGTCCAGGCGAAGTCTTAAAAAGGCGTCAGCCCCCTCGCTATATTTATGCATATTACCGCATAACTATGCAAAAAATGAGCAATACAAACCGGGTCTATTTGACATCAGGTTAAAAAACTTTCAATTCCAACCCAAATAGAATAAAGCTTGCACAGCTAACCGCTAATATTATGCAAGAATAATGAAATCTTAATGACGCTGCGTTTCGCCAGGAAGCAATAAAAACGTTTCGCTATAATATATCCCACCAAACGAGAGACTGATGGTGCGGTAAAAATAAAAAATATAATTCTGCAATAATAACTATTACTTATTTTTAAATAAGCTCGCGCTTTGTCCAATGATGAACGGCATGAAACCTTCTGCCCTCTCGCCAGCGGCCGAGAGCGCCGCAAGCAGCTCCTGCGGCGGCTGATCCAACGACTCGTCCGCAAGCTCAAATACGCCCCAGTGGATGGGTATCGTCATGGGGCGGCCAATCTGCTGCCATAAGGTAACGGCCTGTTGGGGATCCATATGATGAGCGCCCATAAACCAGCGCGGTGCGTAGGCGCCAATCGGGATAGCGGCGGCGTCCAGCGGCCCTAAACGCAGCGCAATGTCCGCCAGATCGCTGGTAAACCCGGTATCGCCGCTAAACCAGAAGCGTAGCCGCGCTGTTTCAATAACCCATCCACACCACAGGCTGCGATTGCGATCCCATAGCGATCTCATGCTCCAGTGCTGCGCCGGAACGGCGGTAATGGCCATTCCCTTCCAGGTTAACGCCTGCCACCAGTCAAGCTCGGTCACATGACGAATGCCGCGTCTTGTAAACCAGCGCTTTAGCCCCAGCGGCACAAAGAAGCGTGCATCGGGGAAGCGCCTGGCAATCTGACGCACCGTAGCGTTATCGAGATGATCGTAATGATTATGGGAAATAAGCACCGCATCAAGCTGGGGAAGCTCGTTGATATGCAGCGAAACCGGCGTTTTACGCAGGGGACCGGCAAAGGAGAACGGAGAAGCGCGCCGGGAGAAAACCGGGTCGGTGAGCAGATATTGCCCTTGCAGACGTAGCAGCAAACTCGCATGCCCCAACCACCAGACACGATCGTCATCACCGCTCACCTGGGCTTTTTGCCACCAGCGCTCAATAAAAGCCGGATATCCGCCGGACGGAGGATGCGGAAGCCCCTGCGCCTTTCTTTCTTCACGCCAGCGCTTAACATCGCCCGGCTGACGTTTCAGAGCATGCAGATTACGAAAGCCATCGGGAAGATGGTGTGGCTGCTCGGGATCGAACCAGGGATTTTTCCACGGCATACCGGCTCCTGAAAGAAAAACAGTGGACCACCCGGCAGAGCGTTAACGCTCTGCGACCAGACGGACAAAATCGTCCTCATCTTCCTCTGCCGCCGCCGTCGCTTTTTTCTCAACTTCCGGCTCGTTTGCTTCACACAAACGACGCAGCAGAGCGTTCTGGCGCTTTTGCTGATCGAGCAGTTCTTCAAGCAGAGCGATTTGCTCATTTGCACGGCTGCTGGCGCGATTAACAAAAAACCACAGTACCAGACCAACTAACAGCACAACCAGGGAGACTGCCAGAGACGCAATATTAACAATGCCAACGTTCAGTTCGTTCATCTTACCACCTCAACAAAACGCGTATTCTACACCTGCCCGAGCGCAGGGAAATCACCACAACGATTAAAAATATCCTACCAGGGGATAAATTTATTGATGGTGCAAATGCCGCTGAAAAATTGTACATCCTGATCGCACAATACATTGACCATTTGGGTCCAAAGAAGCAGGCAGACGACGACAATCGCCGCCAGGATACCCCATCGGTACTTTTTCACGCATTTCTCCACTTCAACGCTAATCTTCTGCCAGCGTAACACCGTTAAATTAAACCTGACTTAACCGCCGTTGCATTTAACTATCAGGAATCCTGATAGTTAAATGCAAAACAAACCGCTACGCTGAGAGGCAGGATACACAGCAAAAAATGAGGTTTCTATGCGTATGGTGATCCGTGCCGTTATTGTTATTGCACTTTTGTGGATCGGTTTGCTCTTATCGGGCTATGGCGTTTTGATTGGCAGTAACGAAAATGCCGCAGGTCTGGGCTTACAATGTAAATACTTAACCGCGCGCGATGTGGTTACGGCCCAGTTCGTTCACACCGATAGCGGGATTATTGGGCTCACCAGCTGCCCGGTTTTGCGTAAAAGCGTCACCGTTATTGACGACGGCCGCTAATAAAAACGCCGCATTGGGCGGCGTTTCAGACTGATGATATACTCTCAACCAGCACAGGTTGAACGTCTACCATCGAATAAAAAATAAGCAAAATCAACGCAGTGATTTTCGGCTGATAACCACAAAGAAGAAAAAACCACGCTTTTTCCTTCTTTGTCAGCAATCTAAAACGCCACATTTAGCGGCGCTTTTTAAGCATCTGTCAGAATGGATAATCGTGATAACCCATTTGTCTGGAGATAATTCGCGCAGCATCGTGAAGCATCGCTACGTATTCGTGCAAACGTTCTTCTGAGAAACGCAACGTTGGAAAAGAAATACTCAACCCGGCAATGACTACGCCAAAACGGTCAAATACGGGTACGCCAATGCAACGCAGCCCTTCTTCCTGTTCCTGATTATCTTCCCCGTAGCCCTGCTCGCGAACCTGATCCAATTGCGGAAGCAGCTCTTCGGTGCTCATAATCGTGCGGTCCGTACTGCGCGTATATTCCACGCCCGCGAGAATTTCTTTCACTTCTTCCCGATCGCGCCACGCCAGCAGCACTTTACCAATGGCGGTGCTGTATAACGGATTACGCCGCCCCACGCGGGAGTACATTCGCAGGTTATACATGGAATCGATTTTATGGATGTAGACAATACTGTCTTCATCCAGCGCGCCCAGGTGAATTGTTTCTTTAGTCAGCCGCGATAGCTCGCGCATTTGAATGTCTGCGCTGCGAATCAAATCGACATTTTGTAGCGCGCGAGCGCCCAGTTCAAACAGCTTTAGCGTCAGGGAATATTTCTCAGACTCGCCTTCCTGAGCGACATAGCCCAGCGATTTCATGGTTTGCAAAAAGCGATAGACGGTGCTTTTTGACATCATGACGCGTTGCGAAAGTTCAGTGATACCAATTTCACGTTCTTCGCCAAGAGCCTGTAAGATGCCAAAAACTTTCAGGACAGAAGAGACAGAATCAGGTTGTTTATCCAGATCTGCGATTGCCATTGATCACCTCGATCGCATGTGTTTTATAAAAATCAGAACCGGTTTTTAGTATAATTTGACGCACGGTCTACCGCAATCTATGTCTGCTATTTCGTTACAAATCTGCGGCATACTGCAGAAATATCGATGCTAGAATAATTGTTCGTAAAATAATACCCACAAAACCACATTATTGATATGGATACAATCCTCTCCGATGGACTGCCAACGCCCAGGCGTTATGGCGCCATATTTACCATTGCCCTGGGTATTACCGTTGCGGTGCTTGACGGTACAATTGTTAACGTTGCGCTCCCGACTATTGCCCACGACCTCAGCGCCAGCCCGGCAGAATCTATTTGGGTAGTGAACAGCTATCAAATCGCCATAATTGTATCGCTGTTATCTATGTCGTTTTTAGGCGATCTTTTCGGTTATCGTCGGGTTTATCAGTGCGGCCTGGTGCTTTTTTGCCTGACGTCATTATTCTGCGCCCTTTCCACTTCGCTTCCCATGTTAACCGTGGCTCGCGTGCTCCAGGGCTTTGGCGGTGCCGCATTAATGAGCGTAAATACCGCCCTGATCCGGCTTATTTATCCGCAACGTTTTCTTGGGCGCGGCATGGGCATTAACTCATTTATTGTCGCCGTCTCTTCGGCTGCCGGACCAAGCGTCGCAGCCGCCATACTCGCCGTAGCGTCCTGGCAGTGGCTGTTTTTAATCAACGTACCCATCAGCATTATTGCGCTTCTTTTTGCCTTGCGTTATTTACCGCCGAATCAGCAAAAAGCCCAGGGACAGCGTTTTGATATCCCGAGCGCCATTATGAACGCCCTGACTTTTGGCCTGCTTATTTCCGCCATTAGCGGTTTCTCGCAGGGACAATCAGGCGCGTTGATTACCGGTGAGCTGGTCGCGCTGGTTATCGTTGGCTACTTCTTTATTCGTCGCCAGCTGGCCCTGCCGTTTCCGATATTGCCGGTCGATTTGCTGCGTATTCCCGTTTTTTCCCTCTCGATGGTCACATCCGTCTGTTCATTTACGGCGCAGATGCTGGCGTTTGTCTCTCTTCCTTTTTTCCTGCAAACCGTGCTTGGCCGCAGCGAGGTAGGCACCGGCCTGCTGCTGACCCCATGGCCGCTTGCCACAATGGTGATGGCCCCGCTTGCCGGATATTTAATCGAGCGTGTTCACGCAGGTTTATTAGGTGGGATTGGCCTGGCGGTGATGGCGACAGGGCTGTTCGCCCTGGCTTTACTGCCGCATAACCCAGGCAATGTGGATATTGTCTGGCGTATGATCCTGTGCGGTGCGGGCTTCGGGCTGTTCCAGTCGCCTAACAACCATACGATTATCTCCGCCGCGCCGCGCCACCGCAGTGGCGGAGCCAGCGGGATGTTAGGCACTGCGCGTCTGCTGGGGCAAAGCTCGGGAGCCGCGTTGGTGGCATTGATGTTCAACCTGTTCCACGCGCATGGTACTCACGCCTCCCTTCTGTTGGCGGGTAGTTTTGCCACGCTTGCGGCGATTGTCAGCAGCTTACGAATGTCACAGCCACGGGTTCAGGCATAAAAAAAGCGTGCCGCTCAGGGCACGCTTTTCTCATTTTACCGCTTACTTCAGGTAGTCACCGTTACGCAGCGCTTCGATACGTTTGTCCAGCGGCGGGTGCGTCATAAACAGTTCGCTCATGGATTTCGCCTTACCGTTAATACAAAACGCCATCATGCTGCTGGCTTCCTGCGGTTCGTAGCTGGTTTTCAGACGCTGAAGCGCCGCTATCATTTTTTCACGGCCAACCAGTTTTGCGGACCCCGCATCGGCGTGAAATTCGCGATGACGCGAGAACCACATCGTGATAATGCTGGCGAGAATACCAAATACCAGCTCCAGCACCGTCGCAACGGCAAAGTACACCAGCGGGTTACCGTTGCTGCCTTCGCCTTCGTCACGGTTGCCGGACAGGAAGCCGGAAGCCACCTGAGCGATAATACGAGAAATAAAGATTACGAAGGTGTTCACCACGCCCTGAATCAGCGTCATGGTGACCATGTCGCCGTTAGCGATGTGGCTGATTTCGTGAGCGATCACCGCCTCGGCTTCATCGCGGCTCATGTTCTGTAAAAGACCGGTACTGACGGCAACCAGTGAAGCATCGCGGCGAGCGCCGGTCGCGAACGCGTTAATGTCCGGCGCATGGTAGACAGCTACCTGCGGCATGGCGATGCCCGCCTGTTGCGACTGACGGTGAACGGTTTCCATCAGCCAGCGTTCCGTTTCATTGCGCGGTTGCTCAATCACTTCGCCGCCCACGGAACGCAATGCCATCCATTTCGACATCAGCAAAGAAACAATTGAACCGCCAAAACCAAACAATACCGCCATGATCATCAGACCAGAAACGCTGCTTGACTGGATCCCCGTCAGGCTTAGCACCAGCCCGAAAACGACCATAACCGCAAGGTTGGTCAGCAGGAAAAGCCCGATACGCATCATAATTTTCTATTTACCTCGGTTAACAATACGCACTGTGCGTTACCCCACATCGTAGGGGCAAGCCTGCCATTTTCAAGCAACATTTCATTACAAGTGGTTAATAATACATAACTTTACATTGTGCAAAGGCGCCGCTTACGTGGCTTAAGAGAGGCAAAAAAACGGGCACAATTGCTTATGCCCGTTGCAGACTGATAACAAACTTCATGCTTGCGAAGTTCTGAAAGATGTCGTCCAACAAATTAACGGGAAAATCAATTCGTTGATTTTCGGCAGATAACCGCAAAGGAGGAAAAACCACGCTTTTTCCTCCTTTGGCAGCAAATATTAAACGGGCACAATTGCTTGTGCCCGTTTGAGGTTACTTAGCGGCGGCGGGTTGCGCTGCCGGCTCGTCCTTTTCCATTTTCGCAAGGTCCAGGGCAATGTGAACCGTTTCATCAAGATACGGATCCGGCTCCTGATAATCCTTCGCTAAATCGTCCAGTTTTTTCAGCGGCGCTTTACCTTCACGCTTGAAGCGGTCGTTAATGCGCGCCAGCCGCGTGGCATCGTCTTCCTGGTTTTCTTTCTCACGCTGGGCAAGATTCAGGGATACGATGTTGCGTTTCTCTTTCAGGGCATTGAAGCGCGCAATGTCCTTCATGATGTACTGGAACTCAGGATCGACCGCGATGCGGTCCTGGTGAAGCTTGAGCAACTGCGACTCAAACGGCGCCAGATCGCCTGATTTAACGTAGGTGGCAGCCTCGATGCTGTCCCACGGCAAGGCATTATCTTCGAACTTCTCGCCGGTTTCGGTCTCTTGTGTGCCGGTAGGCATCATGATATCCGGCGTGACACCTTTACGTTGGGTACTGCCGCCATTAATGCGGTAGAACTTCTGAATGGTGTACTGCACGGAACCCAGAGCAGGCCATTCCGGACGCAGCATCTGATCGTAAATACGATTCAGCGAACGATACTGCTGCACGGTGCCTTTACCGAACGTCGGCTCGCCAACAATCAGCGCGCGGCCATAGTCCTGCATTGCAGCAGCAAAGATTTCCGAGGCGGAGGCGCTGAAACGGTCAACCATCACCACCAGCGGACCTTTGTAGTAAACCACGCCGTCGGTATCGCTATCTTCACGAACTTTACCGTTGTTGTCGCGAACCTGCACCACCGGGCCGCCAGGAATAAACAGGCCGGATAGAGACACCGCTTCAGTCAGCGCCCCGCCGCCGTTAGAACGCAGATCGATGATCACGCTCTTCACGTTCTGTTTTTCCAGCTTTTGCAGCTGGACCTTGACGTCATCCGTGAGGCCAACGTAGAAGCCCGGGATGTCCAGCACGCCTACTTTTTCTTTGCCCACGGTTTTCACTGTCAGCTTCACGGCGCGGTCTTCAAGGCGAATACGTTCGCGCGTTAACGTTACGATGCGGGTTTTGCTTCCCTTACCAGCAGGCAGGATTTCCAGACGAACTTTACTGCCCTTTGGTCCTTTGATCAGGGCGACGACGTCATCTAAGCGCCAGCCGATGACATCCACTATCGTCTTGCCTGGCTGGCCGACGCCAACGATACGATCGCCTACGGTAATCGCCTTGCTTTTCGCCGCCGGGCCGCCCGCTACCATGGAATTGATAACCGTGTAGTCATCGTCCATTTGCAGCACGGCGCCAATACCCTCAAGCGACAGGCTCATTTCCGTATTGAACTGTTCGGTATTGCGTGGAGAGAGATAGTTAGTATGCGGGTCGATTTCATGCGCAAAGGCGGTCATCGCCAGGGAGAAGACGTCTTCGCTGTTGGACTGCGTCAGACGACGAATCGCGAACTGATAACGTCTGGTCAGCGCTTCGCGAATTTCCTGCTCATTTTTGCCGGTCAGCTTCAGGCTGAGTTCGTCATACTTAACCTTGCTGTCCCAGAGCTGGTTTAACTCCGCAACGCTTGTCGGCCATGGCGATTTACTGCGGTCAAGATTAAAGGTGTCGTTACCCGTGAAATCCATAGGTTTTTCAAGCACCTTCAGCGCATACTGGTAACGTTCAAAACGGCGCTTTTGACCCAGGTTGTACAAATCGTAAAACACATCCAGCTTGCCCGAACGAAGCTCATCGCCAATCTTACTTTTCCTGGCCGCGAACTGCTCAACGTCGCTGGCAAGCAGCACGTTGTGGCTAAAGTCGAGCAGGTTCAGATAGCGGGAAAAGATTTTGGCGGAGAAGTTTTGGTCGAGGTCAAACTGGCGGTAATGCGAGCGAGTAAAGCGCGACGTTACGCGCTCACTCACCGTGGCATGCTGTGCTTCTTCCTTTAACTGCGGGATTTGGTCAGCACGCGTGATGTTCTCAACGGCCAGCGCGCTGCCTGCGAGAAACAACAGGCTAGCGACGGCCGTAAGCTTAAAGAGTTTGTTCATGCCCGGGTATGGCCTCCGTTTCAGAACTGCAAGTGTTCTGCGCGTACAATCATAGCCATACCAGAAGTCAGCTGTACACGGACGCCATCTTTGGTAATTTCCAGTACGGTGGCATCCATCGCGTTGTTACCCGCTTTGACTTTAATTGCCTGTCCAACCTGCAGCGCTGAGATATCCGTTACCGGCGTGCGTTTTTCTTCGCGTGGCGCCTGAGCAACCGGCTTATCAGCACGAGGTTTACGTTCGGCTCCTTCTTTGCGACGCGGTGCCGGGCGTGGTTTACGTTCGCGACGAGGCTTGTCTTCGACAGTCTCACCGTTTGCGATGGCCGCTTCGCGTTTTTTCGCAAGCTGTTCAGCGCGCTGAGCCTGAACGCGAGCTTTTGCTTCTTCAAGCTGCTTGCGGGCGTGTTCAACGTGTTGCTCGTCCAGCTCGCCGCATGGGTTGCCGTCGAGATCGACACGAACCGCGCCGACTTTAATACCGTACAGGTAGCGCCAGCTTGAAGTATAAAGACGTAACGCGGAGCGAAGCTGGGTTTTACTGAGGCTCATTTCGCCTTCAACGCGCGCGACCAGATCCTGGAAGATTCCAATCTTCAGGGGGCGAGCTTCACCTTCAGCGCTGAAGCACTGTGGGAAACGCTCAGCCAAAAAGGTAATAACTTCTTTGCTGCTATTCAACTTGGGTTGATTTTCCATGAAATTTCCTGATTACAACGGAGTCGCCAACAAACCGCGGCATGAACAGGCGACATTATAATGACGCTATCGGCAAATGCCACGTTATCCGTTGCTTATCATGCTAACGAGTGAAGAATTTTTTATAATCCGTAGCGGTTAGCAGTTGTGAAAGCTGCGTAACCAGTTGGGATAAGCCTTGTTGATCGTCCGGCGCGAAGCGCCCGTATTCGGTGCTATCGATATCCAGCACACCGATAACCTCGTCATTCACCACCAGCGGGAAGACGATTTCGGCATTACTTGAGGTATCGCAGGCGATATGACCATCAAAAGCGTGCACATTTTCTACGCGCTGGACTTCGCCGGTTGAAACCGCCGTGCCGCAGACGCCCTTGCCCACAGGAATACGCACGCAGGCAATCTTGCCCTGGAAAGGGCCCAGAACCAGAGTGTTGCCTTCCAGCAGGTAGAATCCCGCCCAGTTTACGCCATCAAGGCGTTCAAAGAGCAACGCGCTTGTATTAGCGAGCGTTGCCAGAAAACTCGTTTCACCTGCCATTAACGCGCTGAAATCGCGGTTTAAATCCGCGTAAAATTGTTCTTTGTTCATTGAATAACCATTTTGTTGTCTGACGCTACTGCATAGCATACTAAAATAAGCACTAAATGCGCTGTTCCACAAGGTGTATCATTTTGTGAATTACTATAGGCTTGACGCCACAAACCATATCAGAGCGAGATACAACATGCCGCACGGGTATTTCTGGCCGACGACGAAAAATGAAAATATACGCCATTAGTCAGGTTTTGCCGCAGGCACGTTATCAGCGTTGCCCCCAATGCGATACACTTTTCTCTTTACCTGGGGTTAAATCATTCCAAAGCGCCTGCTGTCCTCGCTGTGACGCTACAGTGCATGACGGGCGCGACTGGTCTTTAATCCGGCTGGCCGCAATGGCAGTCGCCATGCTGGTGCTGATGCCTGTCGCCTTCTCCGACCCTCTGCTGCGTATTTACCTGCTGGGAGCGAAAATTGATGCCAATGTTTTTCAGGGCATCTGGCAGATGGCCCGTCAGGGCGATGCGATTACCGCAGCTATGGTGCTTTTTTGCGCGGTGGGGGCGCCCGCAACCCTCGTCGCGGCGCTCGCGTATCTCTATTTCGGAAATATTCTCGGCATGAACCTGAGGCCGGTATTGCTGATGCTCGATAAGCTTAAAGAATGGGTAATGCTGGATATTTATCTGGTGGGCATTGGCGTTGCATCCATCAAAGTCAAAGAATATGCCTTTATGCAGCCCGGTCCGGGCCTTGTCGCCTTTGTCGCCCTCGTTATCTTGAGCCTGCTGACCATGATTCACCTGAACGTTGAACAGCTCTGGGAAAAGTTTTATCCCCAGCGGCCCGCTCGCGCTTTCAACGCCCAGCTACGCGTGTGCCTCGGCTGCCATTTTACCGGCGTGCCCGATAACCGTGGCCGCTGCCCGCGCTGCCACGTGCCGCTGCGCCATCGCCGCCGTCAGAGCCTGCAAAAATCCTGGGCCGCGCTCATCGCTTCATTAGTGTTCCTGTTTCCCGCAAATTTGCTGCCCATCTCCGTGATTTACGTTAACGGCGCACGCCAGGAAGATACTATCCTCTCCGGCATTATTTCGCTCGCCAGCAGCAATATCGCCGTAGCCGCGGTGGTATTTATTGCCAGTATTCTCGTACCTTTTACTAAAGTAATTGTAATGCTTACGCTTTTGTTAAGTATCCACTTTAAATGTGAAAGAGGACTGCGCACGCGCATTTTGCTGCTGCGATTTATTACCTGGATTGGCCGCTGGTCGATGCTTGACCTGTTCGTGATCGCACTCACTATGTCGCTGGTCAACCGTGACCAGCTGCTGGCATTTACTATGGGACCCGCCGCGTTTTATTTTGGCGCGGCGGTAATTTTAACTATTCTTGCTGTCGAATGGCTGGATAGCCGACTGCTTTGGGACGCACATGAGTCAGGAAACGCCCGCTTCACCGACTGAGGCGCGAATTAAAACAAAACGCAGGATTTCTCCTTTCTGGTTACTGCCAATTATCGCCCTGCTGATCGCCAGCTGGCTTATCTGGACAACCTATGAAGAGCGAGGCACCACGGCCACCATTGACTTTATTTCTGCGGACGGCATTGTCGCCGGGCGCACGCCCGTACGCTATCAGGGTGTCGAAGTTGGCACCGTGCAGAACGTCAGCCTTGGCGATAACCTCAATAAAATCGAGGTCAAAGTCAGTATAAAAAGCGACATGAAAGATGCGCTGCGCGAGGAAACGCAGTTCTGGCTTGTGACGCCTAAAGCTTCTCTGGCGGGAGTGTCCGGTCTGGATGCATTAGTCGGCGGTAACTACATCGGCATGATGCCCGGCAAAGGCGAGCCCAAAGATCATTTTGTTGCCCTCGACACGCAGCCCAAATATCGTCTGAACAACGGCGAGTTAATGATTCATCTTCGCGCCCCGGATTTAGGCTCGCTGAACAGCGGTTCGCTGGTTTATTTCCGTAAAATTCCCGTTGGCCGCGTTTACGATTACACCATCGGCCCGAACAAACGGGACGTCATTATAGATGTGTTGATCGATCGTCGTTTCACCAACCTTGTAAAAAAGGGCAGCCGCTTCTGGAACGTTTCCGGGGTAAAAACCGATATCAGCCTTAGCGGGGCGCAAATTCAGCTTGAGAGCCTCGCAGCGCTTGTTAACGGCGCAATAGCTTTTGACTCGCCGGAAGGTTCGCAACAGGCGAAAGCCGAAGACGAATTCGGCCTCTACGAAGACCTGGCCCACAGCCAGCGAGGCGTGCTGATAAAACTCGATCTGCCGGGTGGTGAAGGCCTGAAGGCTGGCTCAACGCCGTTGATGTATCAAGGGCTGGAGGTGGGAACGCTGACAAAACTTAATCTGGTTCCCGGCGGCGCGGTGACCGGCGAAATGACGGTCGATCCCGGCGTGGTTAACCTTATGCGCAGCGGTACCCGTATCGAGTTGCGCAGCCCGAAAATCTCCCTGAGCAATCCGAACATCAGCAGCCTGCTGACGGGCAGCACCTTTGAGCTGGTTCCGGGCGAAGGCGACCCACAGGATCATTATGTGATACTGCCGAGCGACAAAACGCCGCTGCAGCAGCCTGACGTTCTGACGCTCAGCCTGACCGCGCCGGAAAGCTATGGCATCGATGCGGGCCAGCCCGTTATCCTGCACGGTATTCAGATAGGCCAGGTTCTGGAGCGTTCGTTAAGCACCAAAGGCGTGAGCTTTGCCGTCGCCATCGAACCACAGTACCGTCACCTGTTACAGGGCGACAGTAAATTCGTGGTGAACAGCCGCATCGACGTCAAACTGGGTATGGACGGCGTCGAGTTCCTCGGCGCCAGCGCCAGCGAATGGGTCAGCGGCGGCGTTCGCGTTATTCCTGGCAGCAAAGGCAAGATGAAATCCAGCTATCCGCTGTATGCCAACCTGGAAAAAGCGGTGGAAAACAGCTTAAGCGACCTCCCTACCACCACCTTAACGCTTACGGCCGCAAGCCTGCCGGATATTCAGGCTGGCTCCGTGGTGCTGTACCGTAAATTCCAGGTCGGTGAAATCATCACCGTCCGCCCAAAAGCCAATAGCTTTGACATTGATGTCCATATCAAACCGGAATATCGCAAACTGCTTACCCCAAGCAGCGTGTTCTGGGCCGAAGGCGGCGCGCGAGTACAGTTGAACGGCAGCGGCTTAACCGTTCAGGCCTCCCCGCTTTCGCGTGCTTTAAAAGGAGCCATCAGCTTCGATAACCTTAGCGGCGCGGGCGCGGGCTTCAACAAAGGTGATAAACGCGTGCTGTACGCGTCGGAAACGGCCGCCCGCGCGGTCGGCAGCCAGATCACGCTGCATACCTTTGACGCCGGTAAACTCTCCGCCGGGATGCCTATTCGCTATCTGGGGATCAATATCGGCCAGCTTGAATCGCTGAATCTCACCGAATCGCGCAGCGAAGTGGAAGCCAAAGCGGTGCTGTACCCGGAGTTTGTGACCACATTCGCTCGCGGTGGCACACGTTTCTCCGTGGTGACGCCGCAAATTTCGGCAGCGGGTGTCGATCATCTGGATACTATCTTCCAGCCGTATATCAACGTCGAACCTGGCCATGGCGCTCCGCGACGCGACTTTGAACTGCAGGAAATCTCCATCACCGACTCGCGTTATTCAGATGGCCTGAGCATCGTGCTTGAAGTGCCCGAAGCCGGCGCGCTGAGTATTGGTACGCCGGTGCTGTTCCGTGGCGTGGAAGTGGGTACCGTGACGGGACTTACGCTTGGCAATCTATCCGACCGCGTAATGGTCGGCCTGCGTATCAGCAAGCGCTTCCAGCATCTGGTGCGCGACAGCTCGGTCTTCTGGCTGGCCTCAGGCTACAGCCTCGATTTCGGGCTGACCGGCGGCGTGGTGAAAACAGGTACCTTTAGCCAGTTCATTCGCGGCGGCATAGCCTTTGCGACCCCTCCGGGCACGCCGCTGGCGCCGAAAGCCGAACCGGGTAAACACTTCCTGCTGCTGGAAAGTGAACCAAAAGAGTGGCGTCAATGGGGCACCGCCCTGCCACGTTAATCTACGCGCCCCGGTATCAAGCCGGGGCGTTTAGATTTCTGGCAACCGGCTGAAAAACATGCTTTTCGAGTCGTTGGGTTAAGCCAGAATACCCGATCCGCTGTTTTTATTATTGCTGCGTTCAATATTTATGCGCGTCTCTGCTGTCCGTCATCCCGGGCGTTTATGCTACACTGCGCGCCTTATTTTTCTGTGGAACTCCCAAGTGGCCCAAACTCACTCCGCTTATCTGCCGCAATCTTTCCTTGACGTGATGCGTGATGCGCTGCCCGCAGGGCAATCGCTCGAGAGCTTTATCGAGTACTGCCAGCGCCCGCTGCGCCGCAGTTTGCGCGTTAATACGTTAAAGATTTCGGTCACCGAATTCCTTGCACTCGTTGCGCCATACAACTGGCAGCTCACGCCGGTTCCATGGTGTGAAGAAGGATTCTGGATTGAGCGGGAAGACGAGGAAAGCCTGCCGTTGGGCAGCACAGCCGAACACCTGAGCGGCTTGTTTTATATTCAGGAAGCCAGCTCAATGCTGCCCGTTGCGGCACTGTTTGCCGACGGCCGCGAGCCACAGCGCATCATGGATGTCGCCGCCGCCCCAGGCTCCAAAACCACGCAAATTGCCGCGCGCATGGGCAATCGGGGCGCCATTCTCGCCAACGAATATTCCGCCAGCCGGGTAAAGGTTCTGCATGCCAATATCAGCCGCTGCGGGATCGGTAACGTCGCGCTAACCCATTTTGATGGCCGGGTGTTTGGTGCCGCTCTGCCAGAGTGCTTCGACGCTATTCTGCTGGATGCTCCCTGCTCGGGCGAAGGCGTGGTGCGTAAAGATCCCGACGCCTTACGTAACTGGACGCCAGAAAGCACCGCCAGCATTGCCGACACCCAGCGGGAACTCATCGCCAGCGCATTTCATGCCCTGCGCCCCGGCGGCACGCTGATTTATTCCACCTGCACGTTAAACCGCGAAGAGAATCAGCAAATCTGCCAGTGGTTGCTTGATGAATGGCCTGATGCGGTTGAAATCGAATCGCTTCACGATCTTTTCCCGCAGGCGGACAAAGCCATTACGAAAGAAGGTTTCCTGCACGTCTTCCCGCAGATTTACGATTGCGAAGGTTTTTTCGTGGCGCGTCTGCGTAAAACTGCTTCTGTCGAACCATTGCCGCAGCCAGGTTATAAAGTGGGCAAATTCCCCTTTACGCCGTTGCACGGACGGCCTGCTGCGGAAGTTATCACGTCGGCGGCAAAAGTGGGTATCAGCTGGGGCGATGAACTCAAGCTGTGGCAGCGCGACAAAGAGATCTGGTTATTTCCGACAGAAATCGTGCCGCTGATTGGCAAGGTGCGCTTTTCGCGCATCGGCCTGCGCCTCGCAGAGCAGCATAATAAGGGTTACCGCTGGCAGCACGAAGCCGTTATCGCGCTCGTTGCGGGCACCACCCCGCTGGCCTTTGCATTAACGGAGCATGAAGCGCAAGAGTGGTATCGCGGACGTGACGTTTACCCGCAATCAATGCCCGCCGGCGACGATGTCGTGGTGACTTTTCAGGGGCAACCCCTTGGCCTGGCAAAGAAAATCGGTTCACGTCTGAAGAACAGCTATCCGCGCGAACTGGTGCGTGATGGCAAACTGTTCTCGGGCGGCCATTAATTCACGACAAAAATAAGCGCTTTTTATTTGGCACTTTTTGCACAATTGACTAGGCTCAAATTTGGGTGACTTTACTGGTCATACCACGCTAAGTGGACCGGAGGAGAGCGAGATGACGAAAACTAACGTACGAATAGGCAACTTCGAAATTGAAGATGCCGAATTACACGGTGAGCAGCAAGGCGAACGAACGTTAAGCATCCCTTGTAAATCTGATCCCGATCTGTGCATGCAATTAGATGCCTGGGATGACGAAACCAGCATTCCCGCCATACTGGATGGCGAGCATTCCGTACTTTATCGTCAACATTACGACCAACAGTCCGATGCATGGGTCATGCGCCTTGCCTGATTCAGAATGAACCCGTCGCCGCAGACGGGTTATTTATGCCTTTGATTTCCCCTCTTTTTGCCATATCCCCTACAATTAAGCCAAACGGAACGGTTTTGAGGCGCTAATGTTTGCGTTGGTTTTATTTGTTTGTTACCTGGACCGTGGGTGCGACGATATCGTGGTTGACGTGTTTAATACCGAGCAGCAATGTCTGGTTGCTATGGATGAGCAGCGGATGCGACACGGCGGCTGTTATCCGGTAGAGGATTTTATTGACGGCTTCTGGCGACCAGCGCAGGAGTACAGCGATTTGTAACCATTACTGCACCTGAACCAGAGTGAGCTTGTTACCAAACACCGCGCCGGTATCAATATAATTCTGATTATTGTAGTGAGCGGCTTCTTTTAGCGGCGTATGCCCGAAGTAAAACTGGTCGGCTCCGGTGATATTCTCGCCCTTCCCCAACATGTTTTGATTCAGCCTTTCGCGGCTCCAGACCAGACGATGTTCATCTACCGGCTTGTTCCAGGCGTAATGCGAAGAGGGATAATCCGCGTGGGCAATAACGAAAGTTTGGTTGTGGCTATGCAATTCAATAATCAGCGGCAGTTCCCGGCAATGCAGCAGCGCGTCGTGCACGTGTTGCCTGCGTTCTTCCGGCAGCCCGCGAAACCAGTCGCCGCCGTTCATCACCCACAGCATTCTGTCACCCATTTCGAGTGCATCAATGGCCATTTCCTCGTGGTTACCACGAACGGCTTTAAACCACCGCTTGTCTAATAATGCCAGGCAACCGGGGCTGTCCGGCCCGCGATCAATCACATCCCCCACGGAGATGACTAAATCCTGCCAGGGATCGAAGTGGTGAGTCTTAAGCAGCGCGACCATTTTCGCCAGGCAGCCGTGCAGGTCGCCCACAATGTAGATATGCCGCCAGTTTTCACCGTCAATACGCTGATACATAACGCCTCCTCCGGCCGATACCCGATTAACAAGTATAGGCCAGAGACATGCGCCTTATAAGGCCGGCTGGCGGGTAAGCATCTGCACCTGTTTGTCATGATAAGTAACGTAGTGCTGGAAAGTGAAACCAAAGCGTTTCGCCAGGTTAAGGGAACGCTGGTTATCATCGTCAATAATGCAGCAGACCGGCCCTTTGAAGGTGTTATCGGCCCACGTTAAAATTGCCGCCAGCGCTTCTGCTGCATAACCTTTGCCATGTACTGCCGGAACCAGCGACCAGCCAGCTTCTGGGTATTCCAGCGCGGGCGTCAGGTCGCGACGGGCATTTTGAAAGCCAAACGAGCCAACATAGCGCCCTGAAGCTTTATCAAATATCGCCCAGTAGCCGTAGCCTAACGCATGCCAGTGACCGATGTAACGGAGTAAGCGCCCCCAGCTCATCTCGGCGCTCTGCGGCTTTCCGCCGCCGATAAATTTAACCATTGCCGGGTCGGCCCAGCAGGCTGCCAGATCATCAAAATCATCCAGCGTAAACTGGCGTAATACCAGACGTTCGGTTTCCAGGCGAGGTGCTTGTATCATAACCATCCTTTCTTATCGTTATAAGTTTTGTAGACGTGTCTGCATACCCGCTTTGCAGACGTAAATAATGGCGCATAGCAGCAAACTGAGTAGCGCCGTGGCGAGAAATACCCCGGCCCCGGTTAATGCGAGCAGCACGCCGCCAATCAACGGCCCGGTTGCGATGCCAAGCGTCGTCAAGTTTGCAGCGCCGAAATACGCGCCGCGATGCTCTGCCGGGGCCAGTTGGTCGAGCAAAATATTAAGGTTCGGCAGCAGAATCGCCTCGCCCAGGCTAAACACGACGGTGACCAGCAGCCAGGCCCAGGCATCCGGCGTACGCGTCGCCCAGAAGCAAAGCTGAGAGAACGCGAAGATTGCCCCGCCAAGAAAGATACGTTTCGGAAGGCTAACCTGTGCCAAAAACCGTATTAAAAAAGTCTGCGCGATAAGCACGGTAAAGGCGTTCCCAACCAGAATCAGCGTGATGAGTTTAACCGCCGCATCGGCATCAAGTAACAGCAAATACTGAGGAATCACCGACTCGTAGTTGACGTAGACAATGGTGCACAGGATGCTACACAACAAAGCCGCGACATAGATTTTGTCCCTCGCGATTACCATCATAATTTGATGGAATTTTACGGAAGCGTCTTCATGCGCTGACGGCTTATCAAGCAGCTTACCGGCGGGGATAAATAGCAGCACGTAAACGAGAAAAGGCAGATAGCTCAGGCCGGTAATCAGAAACGTCCCTTTCTGCGAAGTCAAACCAAAGGCAATGCCCACTAACGGACCGCTCACCGCTGCCACGTTGATCAGGTAATAACGGATTTGCAATGCCAGAGCGCGGCGACGTTTGTCCCCTAACAGGTCGCTCATCAGTGCCCTGACGGGTGGATCGACCCAGGCGAAGCACACGCCGATAATCATCAGCCCGGCAATAAACAGGCCCATGCCGGTGGCGAGCGCAAGCGTTGCATAGCCAACGGCGGAAAAGGCACAGCCTGCGAGAAGAATAACCCGTCGGCCTAATCTGTCCGATAGCTGCCCGCCATACATGCCCAGCACCACCGAAAGTAACGCGCTGCTGGTCATTGCCATACCAATGGAAACCGGCGTCATATGGTAATTTTGCGTCATGATCACCGCGATAAATGGCCACGTCATGAAGTAACTAAAGCGGATGAGTAGCGTAAAAAAAAGCAATGCATGCACGGTAGCCGGGAAGGTTTTTAGCGTCTGGATAAAGGTCGCCTGTACGCAAATCTCCGCGGCGGGTTTTGTCGTCATTCGTCATCCTGTTCATTCTCGTTATAAGGCGGCGGACCCGCGCAGCCTGAGCTAAGCGGTTAAATAGTAATAAAATTTTTCCGTCATCGCCGCAATGATAATGTTAAGAGAATGTTGAATTCGCCAGCTTGTTAGTTAAACAACGTCTGCGGCAGAGAAATATAGGGGAAAAATGTGATGCAGATAGAAAAAACCGGTGATTAATACTGAGATGCCGGTAACCCCTTGCAGGTTACCGGCCTGTGTTTTAAATCTTGCCGCTTAGCCGTCCGTGGAAATCAGCGCTACGAATATCAAGCCCGACAATATTTACCTGCGCATCGTAACGCTGATAACGCGTTTCGATGGCGTCCAGCACGGCGACCGTCGAGGCATCCCAGATTTGCGCCTGCGAAAGATCGATAGTCACCTTCTGCGGGTCATCCGCATAGTGAAAATGTTCAAACAGATCGTTGCTGCTGGCAAAGAACAGCGGGCCCGTTACAGTGTAACGCACAGATTGACCATCCGCTAAAAGCTGGCGTTCGGCACGCACAACGTGAGCGATACGACGAGCGAACAACATCATCGCAAAAATCACGCCTCCTACAACGCCTATCGCCAGATTACCGGTAAAGACCGTTGCAGCAACGGTGACAATCATAACCAGCGTTTCCGGAACGGGCATGCGCTTTAGCGTTTTGGGCGCCAGGCTATGCCAGTTGAGCGTTTTCACGGCCACTATCATCATGATGCCGGCCAGCACCACCATCGGAATTCTGGCCATCATATCGCTTAACGCGGTGACCAGCAGCAGGAGCACTAGCCCCGCAGCCAGCGTCGAAATGCGCGTGCGTCCCCTGCCCAACTCTACGTTCACAATGGTTTGCCCAATCATGGCGCAACCTGCGATGCCACCGTAAAATCCGGCAAAGATATTGGACAACCCCAGCCCCCAGCATTCGCGACGTTTGCTCGAAGGCGTATCCGTCAGTTCATCAACCAGCTTTGCAGTCAGCAAAGATTCCATCAGGCCTACGAAGGCAATACTTAATGCACACGGCCAGATGATGCTTAACGTATCAAGGTTCAGCGGCACCAGGAGTTCCGTCAGGCCGGGCATACCCGCCTGCATCGGGCCGGTATCGCCCACGGTCGGAACAGAAAACCCCATTGCAATACTGGCGGCGGTAATTACTACGATAGCGACCAACGGCGAGGGCACCGATTTCACAACGCGCGGCAACAGCAGAACAATGGCCAACGTTAACGCGAACAGCCCCCAGACCAGCGGGCTATTTCCCCACACATGAGGAACCTGAGCGAAGAAAATCAGAATACCGAGCGCGTTCACAAATCCCGTCATCACGGACAAAGGAATATAGCGCATCATGCGCGCAAACCCGGCCACGCCGAATAAAATCTGAATCAGTCCCGCAAGGATCACGGCGGGCAGGATGTAACCCACGCCGTGCAGATGAACCATCGGCCCAATGACCAGCGCGACCGAACCCGCCGCAGCGGTGACCATTGCGGGTCTGCCGCCCAGCACGGACATCGCCAGGCAAAGTACGATGGAAGCCACAAGGCTAACTTTTGGATCAACACCCGCAATAACTGAGAATGAAATTACTTCTGGGATCAGCGCCAGCGCGGTAATCACGCCAGCAAGCGACTCCCGCGCCAGCAGGCGCGGCGAGTGCAAAACGTAGCGAAGGGAATTCTCCTGCGCGTGCATCTGGGTTTGAGTGGTGGTCATAGTTTCGTCTTTGCAGGTTTATATTTTTATTACCCCGTCCTTCAGACGCGGCAGAATCAAGCAGAGCGTGATTGTACTGACAGATTAGTGAGGATGCTAATGAATATGGCCGGTGTCTTACTTCTCCGCGCCGTTAGCTATAACTAACCGATTTGAAAAACCAGCGTAAAAGCCCGGCAGCACGCTCCCCGCGACGGCTGACGTATGTTCGCCAGCAGGAAGTAAAAGGCCATATATAATCCGCAATATTGCTATTGTCTTTTCGCGCAGGAAAATGAACGCTTGTCTACCTCAATTGCGTTACTTTATCTATTTCTCGATTTAAGTGCCTGATAAAAAAATAAACTTCCGTCAGTAATAATATTTCTTAAACATTTGCACTTGTAAGAGAAGTTTACGCGAAATATATAATCTAGGAATAATCCTGGTATCGGCAAAGCATCGAAAATAATGCGCCTTATGATTTGTCATAATGCTATTGCCAGCTATAGTTAATATTGCTTAGCGGAGAGGCGCAGCCTTTCCATTATTTAACCAATACATTATGAGGTAATAATTATGACTCAGCATCGTGGCGGTTCAGGAAACTTTGCAGAAGATCGAGATCGTGCATCAGAAGCCGGTAAGAAAGGCGGTCAGCACAGCGGCGGGAACTTCAAGAACGACCCGCAGAAGGCCTCTGAAGCCGGGAAAAAAGGCGGCAAAAACAGCCATGGCGGCGGCCGCTCGTCTTAATCGCCCTTAAACATGTCGGTGAATGTAAGCGATTTTGCTTATCTCATTTGCATGAGTGACAGTAAAGTTAATTATTTATTAAGCTAACCTTACCGGCATCGGCAATCCTGTTTTAAATAACAGGATTGCCTTTTATTTTAATACATACTAAGGATATATTTGTATCAGCAATAGAATCTCTTAATAATGTATATATTCAAAACCATTCAATATTTATTGCGCTGGAAAAGTATATTTCCCCGTCAGTATTAAGTCGGATTATTTTGCTTCAGTAACGACAGCATTTCAGCAAGGGCATAATCTGTGGCCTGCACAATTACCGACTCACAATCGCCATTGAAATGCGCTGACCTGGTATAGATTTTCGCTTCGGGTAATTGCCATGCAAACCATACGGTTCCTGCTGGCGTTCCGTCTTCTCCCCCCTCCGGCCCGGCGTAACCGCTGACCGCAAGACTGACATCCGCAGACGCACAGCGTAGCGCACCGGTTGACATTTCCGACACCGTCTGGCTGCTTACTGCCGTATATTTGTCGAGAGTTTCAGGGCTGACGTTCAGTACCGTTTTTTTTGCCTCGTCGTTAAATGTCACAAATCCTGTCCCATAAAAAGTGGGCGTATCATCTGCTGCGCATAAAGTCGACGCTACGTGTCCGCCGGTGCAGGATTCAGCAGTAGTCAGAAATAATTTCTTCTCGATCAACAATTTTCCCAGCTCGTTGGCCACTGATGATGAAGTGTTCATAGCTGCATCTTCCTTTGTCTTGTTTGTGCCCGGTCTGAAGACGATTCACTGCCCTTCAGGGTTAATAAAGAATAGTCATAAAAAAAGCCGCCGTAGCGGCTATTTTTACGACAGGAATTTTATATAAGCTTAATTTTAACGTCATATCCTTCAAGCCCGGCCATCGTCTCACGGGGCGTAAACTCAATCTCAGAAACTTCCATCGCCGATTTTTTTCGTAGCTCGGCAATCTTTTTTGAAATCAGGGCGGAGATTTCCGCCTCGGCTTTTCGCTTCTGTTCTTCAATGCTCATCTTTACCTCGTCTGGTTTCTTAAACGCATCAATGCGCCAGTAAGGTGACTGCAGATTGTTTGCTGCATTTGTCTATAACTAACTATAAATAATAGACTAACTCAGCCCCAGCCGCCCGGAGCTGCTGGAAACTTTCCAGGCGCAACCTTCCTGTGAATTACCTGTATGTTTCGTGTTACCTTTGCAGCACAAGTTTTCTAAAATGAGGCCGACCATGAAACTCATCCTTTTGCTCATCCCTTTACTCAGCCTGCCCGTTTTCTTGCAATCTTCAGCTTTTGCTGCGACGGCTACCCGGCTTTCATGCTCATTGCGCAAGAATGTAGTCATATCGCGGTTTAAACATAACCTTTCGACGATGCAATGGGGCGATCATTTCCTGATTGCGTCAGGAATAAAGAAAACCGCAACAAAGAGTAACGTACCGTTCCGCATCACCAGCTTTCAGAATGGCGATGACCTGGTTTTCTTTCCGGACGAGCTTAAGTATTTCTTGTTTTATTCGGGAAATCCGGTGCCTGACAGATGCACAGTACTGAGCACCAGCACCTATCAGATAACCCAGTTGCCGCGGTATAAAAAACCAGACGCGTAGCCCCTCTTACTCAGGCTTCCGCCAGTGCTTTGGCAGGCCTGCGAGATTTTCCCTGAGCTTACCCGGACAAAAAAGTTAGCGGTAACCCTAAAAATACCTGGACGCGCGCACTGCAGAGTATGTTATGGTTTAAAGCAAATATGAGGTGCAGAAATTTTTCGGAAAAGTTTAAGGATAAACTGCAAAATGCCTTCTATTTCAAACAGATAAAAAAAGACCGAATACGATTCCTATATTCGGTCCAGGGAAATGGCTCTTGGGAGAGAGCCGTGCGCTAAAAGTTGGCATTAATGCAGGCTAAGTCGCCTTGCCTCTTAAGGATAGATTACCGGCGCAGGTTTTCCAGTCCGACACAAAAGTGTTCAGAAAAAAACCAGGCTTCAGGTAATTATTACAATGAAAACAGCAATAATCGGCTTACGGATATCGCTGTTTTTTTTTGCATAAAATATGGTGAGAGCGGGATTTAGTTACACAATTTCCCGGCACGTTCGATAAACGGCGCCAGACTCATTTTTTTACCCGGGGCGTTTGGATCCTCAATCTGAATGACGGACACGGGCTGTCCGCTGGTCTTACCGCTTGCAACCTGTTGTTCCGCTTCTTCGTTGAGCGGGTATTGCATCAGCGTGGATGGGTTAATAACAAACAGAGCATGATTCGCCCGGCAGCTCAGCATCACTTCTTCGCGATTAAACGCCCACTTGTCTTTACCCATATCAAAACGGCTGACCGTAATAATTTGCGGTGCTGCAAAGGCTGCGCCGCCGCAAGCCAGTAATAACAGCGTCAGAATACTCTTTTTCATGAATCTCTCTTAAATTCTATGCCGCCAGTAACGGCTCCCAGGTAGCGAAGGCGCTTACCGTGAGCAGCACCGCCACCGACAAAATAACTTCCAGCCAGGTTAGCTGAATAAAACGTTGTTGCGCTACCGCGCTGGCAAAGCGCGGCACCAGCAGATAGCGATTGACCAGCGCTATTGTCACCATTAGCGCTACCAGGGCAATCTTTACCAGCAGCAATTGTACATAGCTGCTCGCAAGCGGCAAAGCCCAGCCCAGAATCAGCAGGCTATTGATAACACCGGTTGCTATCACGGCTGCGACGGCAAGATGTCCGTAGCGTGAAAAACGCATCATCGAGATGATGGCTGCCTGCCGCCAGCGCGGCTTTTGCGCCATTCGCATACACATTAGCAGCGGTAATAAGCCTCCGGCCCACCAGGCTGCGCTAAGCAGATGGATGGCGTGATTCAGGCGCTGGATAGCGCCTGGAATTCCCTCGCGCATCGCCGCATGCCCAACGCCCGCCAGCAAGATTAACTGTGCGGCGGCAAAGATCAGTAATATGCTTTGCAGCGCGCGCGGCTTAAGCAAAAAGACCGCAACCGTCACAACGCTTAGTGAGATCTGCCACAGCCAGACCTCACCAAAGCGCGTGCCGGACACGGCAAGCCAGACCTGAGGATTAACGGCGTCAGCCCAGCCGCTGCCCATTAATCCGGCCTGCGCTCCCTGTAGCAGAACGGCGCTGAGCGCCGACAGCCAGATGGCGGCATGGCATTGTTTTACCAGCCGACGACTCAATACGTTTCTAAACGGCGCTGGCGCAAGCAGCACGCTACAAACGGTGCTGCCAAACAGCACCATCAAAGCGGCAAAATGGACAAACCGCAGCGTAATATAAAGCGCCGACAGCATCGCCTTTATTTCACGGAGAAGTGATACGTTCCTTTGGTCTTATGCCCGTCCACGGACACGACGTGCCAGTCGACCAGATATTCGCCGGGCTTGAGCGATTCTTCTATCGGCACGATAAGCTGCTTATTGTCTTTCTCGTTGCGTTTAACCGCGCCGGTTTTCACCGCGGCTTCCTGCGGACCGGTAATTTTCACGCCGCTGAAATTTGGCTCAATCCCTTCTGAAAAATCAAGCGTCAGGGCCTGGGGCGCCGCCGTTACCGCTGCATCTGCGGCCGGGTACTGGGTTTTAAGGTGCGCGTGTGCAAACGCAGCAGGAGAAACGGAGATCGCAGCAAAAAACGCTGCGGCGGTCAGGACACGCGGGAGGGTGAAGGCCATATCGACTATTCCTTTTTATTATGTGAGACGGCAAAAGGATAACCCCGGGCGCCGGCCAAGTCGAATTGAGCGCAGCTATCAATGCATGTAAAAACTTGTCATCGTGTTCATCACGCAGTACCTTCTGCCGGGACAAAGACGGAGGACCACATGAACTACAATCTCGCCGATTTACCCCAGGATGAAATGGACAAAGTAAATGTCGATCTCGCCGCCGCAGGCGTAGCCTTTAAAGAACGCTATAACATGCCCGTGATCGCCGAAGCCGTCGAGCGCGAACAGCCGGAAAATCTACGGAACTGGTTCCGGGAAAGATTAATCGCTCACCGTTTAGCTTCCGTCAGCCTTTCCCGCCTGCCCTATGAGCCAAAGATGAAGTGATTTTTTCATGCAGCCTTTTACAGAAGTGGTGTCAGGCTTTTTCCCGTTCAGTTATTCGCGGCCCGGTCACGGCCCAAAGGTGGGCCAGTGAGGCGGGTTGATTAAAAAAGATACTATGGTTTGCGTGGAATGTTGCCGCTGCGCAATATAGCGCCCGGCCCGGAGTCCTTCGAGCCAACATTTCTCACCATCCCGACTTTATTCATCCTGCTTCCGCCGGGCGGAGCGATTTCTATATTTTTCCCGGCTTTCGTTAACAAATCACGATCGGGCGCAGGCTATTTCCCCTCGCCTTCCCTTTACGGCTGCTGTTATCCATCGCATAGCTAGCGTTGCTAAATGCTATTGCGCTGCGAGCAAGAGGCGTCAACCGGTTTTTTATCGCATAGTTCTGCTGAGATGGTCCAGGGCAACGGGCGGTAATAGCTGACCACGGCTGCTGCTACCCATTGCTCGATATATTGAGAAAGGTTGGCATGGCGAGGCCATTCCTTTACGCTAACGTTTTAAGCATGCGTTCGAAGGCAAACCTGGAGTCATTATGCTGCGCGTTATAGATACGGAAACCTGCGGGCTGCAGGGAGGCGTGGTGGAAGTTGCGTCTGTCGATATTGAAGGCGGAAGAATCGTTAATCCGATGAGCGACCTGGTGCGTCCGGACCGTCCAATCAGCCATCAGGCTATGGCTATTCATAAAATAACCGAAGATATGGTGGTCGATAAGCCCTGGATAGAAGAGGTTATTCCGCGCTACCACGGCAGCCCGTATTATGTCGCGCATAACGCCAGCTTCGATAGCCGCATGCTGCCAGATATGCCCGGCGAGTGGATTTGCACCGTGAAACTGGCCCGCCGTTTATGGCCGGGCATCAAATACAGCAACATGGGATTGTACAAGTCCCTGAAGCTTGACGTCGAAACGCCAGCAGGTTTGCACCACCACCGCGCCCTCTTCGACTGTTACATTACCGCAGCCTTGCTGATTCGCATTATGGATGAATCAGGCTGGACGCCGGACCAGATGGTTACCATCACCGGACGCCCTGCGCTGGTTAGTACCATGATGTTTGGTAAATATCGCGGTAAAAAGATCGAAGAGATTGCGCAGGACGATCCGGGTTACCTGCGCTGGATGTTAAATAACATCAAGGAACTCACGCCGGATCTGCGCATGACCTTAAAGCATTATCTGGGGAGCTGAATAACGCGCTATCCCTTCTGCCCTGGCAACGTCCCCTGCGCCAGGGCAATCAAAAAGGCATACTCCAGCGATACGCCTTCGTAAGATTTAAAGCGCCCCGATTTCCCGCCGTGCCCGGAATCCATGTCGGTACACAGCAACAGCAAATTGTTATCCCGTTTCTTATCACGCAGTTTCGCCACCCATTTTGCAGGCTCCCAGTATTGCACCTGTGAATCGTGCAGACCCGTAGTGACCAGCATATGCGGATAGATTTGCTCCGCGACCCGATCGTAGGGACTGTATTGTTTCATATAGAAATAATACTCTTCGTTCTGCGGATTTCCCCACTCTTCAAACTCCCCGGTGGTAAGAGGAATGGATTCGTCGAGCATGGTTGTTACCACATCAACAAAGGGCACCTGCGCCACGATCCCATGGAACAATTCTGGACGCATGTTAATTACCGCGCCCATTAGCATGCCGCCTGCGCTGCCTCCCATGCCGTATAAAAGGTTGGCATCGCCGTAGCCTTGCTTCAGAAGCGCATCACAGACATCCAGATAGTCGTTGAAGGTGTTCATCTTTTTGAGATATTTGCCATCTTCATACCACTGCTGGCCCAGCTCGCCTCCGCCGCGCACATGGGCGATGGCAAACACAAAGCCGCGGTCTAACAGGCTAAGACGGCTGCTGCTGAAGTCTGCATCCATGCTGCTGCCGTAGGAGCCATAGCCGTAAACCAGCAAGGGATTTTTCCCGCGCTGAAAATGTTTGCGATGGTAAACCAGCGAAACCGGCACCTGCACGCCATCACGCGCGGTCACCCAAAGGTGCTCGCTGAGATAGTTACCGGCATCAAACCCGGGCACTTCCGTTTGCTTGATAACCCGGCGCTCACCGGTATTCATATCCAGCTCAAACAGCGTATCCGGCGTGGTCATAGACGAGTAGCCATAACGCAGCCGCGAAGATTCAGGCTCCGGATTATACCCAAGCCAAGTGACATAAGCCGGATCGTCGAATGCAATCCCCGTTACTTCGCGCGTTTTACGGTTGATTTGCCGCAGGCTGGTCAGGCCGCGCTGACGCTCTTCAACCACCAGCCAGTCGGTAAACAGCGTAAAGCCTTCAAGCATGATGTGTTCACGCGGCGGGATAAGCTCTTCCCACTGTTTTTCATCGCGGACCTTGCTGCGGTACAGACCGAAGTTTTTACCCTCGCGGTTAGAACGTATATAGAAATTGTGCTGATAATGATCGAGCGTGTATTCGTGGTCTTTGCGGCGCGGCGCAAAGCGCTGCGGCTCCGCATCCAGTAATTCAGCGTCCAGCAACAGTACCTCGCTGGTTGTCGCGCTGCCGAGGTGGATCAGAATAAAGTGCCGCGAGGTCGTTCCATGCACGCTGACGTAAAACGTGTCGTCTTTCTCTTCATACACTAAATCGTCGTCGGTTGTGGGGTGACCTACGGTGTGGCGCCAGACCTGGTATGGCAGCAGCGTTTTAGGATGCTTGCGCACGTAGTAAAGCGTGGCGGAGTCGTTCGCCCAGACAAAGCTGGTTGAGACGTTGCTGAGTACCTCAGGATACCAGTTGCCGGTTTCAAGATTGCGGAAACGCAGGCCGTACTGACGGCGCGACAGGTAATCCTCTGCCAGCGCCATAATCGTGTTGTCCAGCGTTATCGCCATCCCGCCCATAGTATAAAACTCGCTATGAGCCGCGCGTCGGTTCGCATCAAGCAAGGTATCCCACTCGTCCCACTCCGCAAGGACGGCCGACTGGCGTTGATAAATGGCGTATTCATTGCCCGTCTCATACACCTGCCTGTAACGATAGCCGTTTTGCGTATAAGGGGCAGAAACGTCGTGCTGAGGAATACGATCGACCATCTCTTTGAGCAGACGCTCCTGGAGCGCCTGCTGAGTTGCCATCACCTGCTGCCCGTAGTCGTTCTCTTCATGCAGATAATCGAGCACATCCGGGTTCTCGCGATCGTCGTCACGCAGCCAGTAATAGTTGTCGATTCTTGTGTCACCATGCTGTTGCAGGGTGTGGGGGATCTTTTGCGCTTTTGGTGGCATGTCATTATTCATTTTTAGTTAACACCCTGTAAGGGTGGCAAATTCAGACAGGCTTGCAAGCGAAACGTGGGTTTTTGAGGAAAATGCCGGGGTTAACCCGGCAGGCTTAGCTTCTGTTGTTTGAGGTCCTGCTCAATGCCTTCACGCACGTCCTGCGGGATTTTCAGCTCGTCGCCTAACGCGTTGAGATAGCTGCGTTCCATAAAATGATCGACGTCGATTGCCGCACAGCTCAGAAAATAAATTTCGAGGGCTTCTTCCTCGTTTTTCACATCCTGCGCCAGGCGTTGCGGATCGAGCGGCATGTCGATAGCCTCCTGAATCAGCGTGCGCCCCGGCCCTTCGATATTCGCCTCCCTTAGCTGCTGTTCAATGACCTGACGCTCTTTATCATCAATGTGGCCGTCGCTTTTCGCAGCAAACACCAGCGCCATAATTAAGCGACGGGTACGCACATCCACCGGTGATTGCTGCTGCCCGAACTGAGGCTCATCCTGATGCGTCTGGCGAACACGGTCTTTATATTTGTTCCACAGCACGCTTCCCGCAACGGCTCCTCCGCCCACCAGCAGCGCGCTGGAGCCATATTTGGCTAGTAATTTTCGGGAGGATTTATTCGCCAGCAGCAGGCCTGCAAGCCCGCCTAATGCGCCCGGCACCAGCAGGTTGCTCAATCCCTGCTCCTGACCGTTTACACCATTCCGGCGCTGTGTTTGTTGGTCGGAAAGGCCGGTCTGGCCCAGCATAGTTTGAATCTGTTGTAACCAGTTATTCATAAGAGTTGCCCTTAATTTATCGCTTAGCTGATTGAAGGTAAGCGAACGGGCGTCAAGAACTGTCTGACTACGCTAAAGCTGCGCAAAGGGGAACGCCGGGCAACCCCGGCGAGAGGTTGATGACAAACAGCCGAAAAACGTGGTTTTCGGCTGTTTGGGATAAACCAGAAGAGGTAATCCTTTGTTTTTATTAGTCCGGATTAATGTATTTAAGGGCAAGAGATTTTGTTAACGTTCTCACGCCGGGCAACCCCGGCGAGAGGATCAGGACTGATAATCTGCGGTTCCGGCGGTGCAATCGACCACAACGGTGTAATGGATATCCGTATTCATGCCGCGCACCGTGAGCGGCACCTTCCATTGGCCATTTTTCCCCGCGATCTCTTTGCTGTTCACCCAGATAACGGGATCGGCCTGGCCGAGTTTTTCCCGATCTTTGGGCCAGCTTACGATACGGTTTTGTTGATAATCGTTTTTTACGCTATCGCCAACCGCATCTGCGTCCAGGTTCTGGCAGTGCGGAAACTTAACTTTGTGAGATTCCGCTGCGGAAACGGTAAAACTGGTGAAAAAACAGGCCATACAAAGCGCAACGCCGATCTTGTTCATAATGTTCTCCTGACGACAGGTTGTCAGGAAAAGCCTGGTACAAAACCGTTATTGCGCAAGCGCTAAACCGGCCTATGCGGCCTTAGTGCGTTTACGTCCGGGATGAGCGGCAACGTTATCTTCATCCGGGGTTTCCTGTACGCTGGCTGTTGCAGCCACGTCCGGCAATTTACTGCTTCTTAACACCGTAGAGAGCGCGTCTTTGTTTTCTGCCAGCCACATTGCCAGCGCGTCGCTCTGCCCTTCTTCGAAGGCGACAGGGCTTTGTTGCAGCCAGTCACCTAATACTTCCGCCAGGTCGAGCATTTTGTCATAAGCGTCGGCCTCTTTTTTACTGGCAAAAGACATTTTTTCCTGCCCCTCTCGCACAACAACGTATTTAATTTCAACCGCCATGTTTGCAGCTCCGGTTAACTGTGTATTTATACAGTATAGTTGTATTACACCTGCTGCGCAAGCGGGAAAGCCGCTGCCTACGCAAACGTTTTCGTATATACTGCGGACGTTCATTTTATCACATCGGGTAAGCGGATTATGTCAATGTTGGGAACGGCCCTGCGTCCAGCGGCCACGCGCGTTATGCTGTTAGGTTCAGGCGAATTAGGGAAAGAAGTGGCCATTGAATGCCAGCGTTTGGGGCTGGAAGTCATTGCCGTCGACAGGTACGCGGATGCCCCTGCCATGCACGTGGCGCACCGCAGTCATGTCATCGATATGCTCGACGCGGCGGCACTGAGAGCGCTGGTCCTTCAGGAAAGCCCGGATTTTATCGTTCCCGAAATTGAAGCCATTGCCACCGACATGCTGATAGAGCTGGAGCGGCAAGGCCAGCATGTGGTGCCCTGCGCGCGTGCCGCCCAACTCACCATGAACCGGGAAGGCATTCGCCGTCTTGCCGCAGAAGCGTTATCTCTCCCCACCTCCAGCTACCGGTTCGCCGATACTGAAGATGATTTCCGCAGGGCCGCCGAAGAAATTGGCCTGCCCTGTATCGTGAAGCCCGTTATGAGTTCCTCCGGCAAAGGCCAGAGCTTCGTTCGCACCCGCGAACAGCTGGCGAAAGCCTGGGAATATGCGCAACAAGGCGGACGCGCGGGCAAAGGCAAAGTTATCGTCGAAGGCGTGGTGAATTTTGATTTTGAGATAACCCTGCTGACCATCAGCGCCGTGGACGGCGTGCATTTTTGTGCGCCAATCGGCCATCGTCAGGAAGACGGCGACTACCGCGAATCCTGGCAGCCGCAGCAAATGAGCGAGAAAGCGCTCGCCCGCGCGCAGGAAGTCGCTGGGAAAATCGTGGTGGCCCTGGGAGGTTACGGCCTGTTTGGCGTTGAGCTGTTTATCTGCGGGGATGAAGTCATTTTCAGCGAAGTTTCCCCTCGTCCGCACGACACCGGCATGGTCACGCTTATTTCGCAGGATCTGTCCGAGTTTGCCCTGCACGTGCGCGCCTTCCTCGGCCTGCCGGTTGGCGGTATTCGTCAGTACGGCCCGGCGGCATCCGCGGTAATTTTGCCGGAGCTCATCAGCGATAACGTCAAATTTGGCAATGTGTCGGCTGCAACAGGCGCGGGTTTGCAGCTGCGCTTATTTGGGAAACCGGAGATTAACGGTAAGCGTAGAATGGGCGTGGCGCTGGCAACGGGAAGTGATATCAAAGATGCTGTCAATCGCGCTGTGCTGGCAGCGGCAGCGGTAAAAGCCGCAGGATAACGGTAAACCCTCTCCGCAGCGGAGAGGGATTTATACCTCAGCAGATCTGAATTACGCTTTCGCGCCTTCAACCGCTTCGCGAGCAAGTTTTGTGATGCGGTCATAATCACCCGCTTCCAGCGCATCCGCCGGTACCAGCCAGGAGCCACCGATACACAGCACGCTCTTCAGCGCCAGGTAATCACGGTAGTTAGCCGGAGAGATGCCGCCGGTCGGGCAGAAGCGCACGTTGGCAAACGGGCCTGCAATCGCCTGCAGCGCTTTGGTGCCGCCGTTAGCTTCAGCCGGGAAGAATTTGAATTCTTTTAAACCATAATCCATGCCCAGCATCAGTTCAGAAACGGTGCTGATACCCGGGATTAAGGGAATGCTGCCTTCGGTTGCGGCTTTCAACAGGGGTTCGGTCAGGCCAGGGCTGATAGCAAACTGCGCGCCGGCTTCGGTCACTTCTGCCAGTTGCTGAGGGTTCAGCACGGTGCCTGCGCCAATAATCGCTTCCGGCACTTCTTTGGCGATAGCGCGGATGGCGTCCATGGCGCACGCGGTACGCAGGGTCACTTCCAGCACTCGCACGCCGCCCGCAACCAGCGCTTTCGCCATCGGCACAGCGTGTTCCAGCTTGTTCACTACGATAACAGGAACGACCGGACCCGTTGTCAGGATCTGTTCCGCGGTTGTTTTCCAGTTTTTCATCTGAGAGCCTCTTAAGCCAGCTTTATAATTTGTTACCGCCGCGGCGTTCACCGCAGTGGCGCTTAAAATTTAATGCAGGTCGCGCCCTGTTCCGCGCCTGATAACTGCTCACGCAACGCGCCAAAAAGTTCACGGCCTGTCCCGACGCGCCCGGCGCTCAGGTCAGGATGGAAGGCGGTGCGTTTCTCAAGCTCGGCTTCATCGACCAGTAACGTAAGTTCACCCGTCTGTCCGTTGACGCGAATCATATCGCCATCCTGAACTTTTGCCAGCAGCCCACCGTCGTAAGCTTCCGGCGTGACGTGGATGGCAGAAGGCACTTTACCGGATGCGCCTGACAGGCGTCCATCGGTGACCAGCGCGATTTTGAAACGGCGGTCCAATAATACCCCAAGTGGCGGCATAAGTTTATGTAATTCTGGCATGCCGTTCGCTTTCGGTCCCTGATGGCGTACGACAACGACGCAATCCCGATCGAGCAGACCGGCTTCGAACGCCGGTAGAACGTCGTGCTGGCTTTCAAAAATCACCGCTGGCGCTTCAATAACCTGGTTCTCAACCGGCACGGCAGACGTTTTCATTACCGCCCGGCCCAGGTTGCCGCTCAGCACTTTGGTCCCGCCGTGTTTTGAGAAAGGTTTGTCGAAGCTGGCAATAACGTCGCTATCCAGCGCCGTTTCGGCGCCTTCACGCCATGCAAGCTGGCCATTATCCAGCCACGGCTCCATGGTGTAATGATGCAAACCGAAACCGGCAACGGTGTCCACGTCTTCGTGCAGCAAACCGCCTTTAAGCAGCTCGCGCATCAGCACGGGAACGCCGCCCGCAGCCTGGAAGTGGTTAATGTCTGCCGGACCGTTTGGATAAAGGCGAGCAAGCAGTGGCACCACAGCAGAAAGGTCGGAGAAGTCATCCCAGTTAATGATAATGCCGGCCGCACGCGCCATCGCCACCAGATGCATGGTGTGGTTGGTGGAACCGCCCGTCGCCAGCAGAGCAACGATGCCGTTCACTACCACTTTCTCATCAACCATCTTGCCCAGCGGCATCCACTCGTTACCGTTGCCGGTCAGACGAGTAACCTGTCGTGCCGCGGCGGCCGTCAATTCATGACGCAGCGGCGCATCCGGTTGAATGAAAGAAGAGCCCGGCAGCTGCATGCCCATAAATTCCACCACCATCTGATTGGTGTTGGCAGTGCCGTAGAAAGTGCAGGTGCCCGGCGCATGGTAAGACGCGGCTTCCGCTTCCAGCAGCGCGTTGCGATCCACTTTGCCTTCTGCGTAAAGCTGGCGGATGCGCACTTTTTCTTTGTTGGCCAGACCGCTGGCCATGGGGCCTGACGGGACAAAGACCGCGGGCAGATGACCAAAAGACAGGGCGGCCATAGCCAGGCCCGGGACAATCTTGTCGCATACGCCGAGGTACAGCGCGCCGTCGAACATATTATGAGAAAGGCCAACTGCGGCAGACATGGCGATAACTTCACGGCTCAGCAGGGAGAGCTCCATCCCGTCCTGGCCCTGGGTCACGCCATCGCACATTGCCGGTACGCCACCTGCGACCTGCCCTACTGCACCCACAGAATGCAGCGCCTTGCGGATTTGATCGGGATAGTTCTCGTACGGCTGATGCGCAGAGAGCATATCGTTATAGGAGGTGATCATCGCGATATTGTTACGCAGCATGCTTTTCAGCGCGGCCTTATCTTCCGGCTGGCAGGCGGCAAAACCGTGAGCCAGGTTTCCGCACGCCAGCCCGGAGCGATGCACGGTGTTGCTCTTCGCTTGAGTGATGCGTGCCAGGTAGGCTGCACGGGTGTTTTTCGAGCGCTCAACGATGCGCTGTGTTACGCGTAACAAATTTTGATTCATAAAGGGACCTCATAAAGTGGCTGCCGTCGCAGTGCACAGGAGAAAGAAATCAGCGGTTTTTTATTGCTGAAACAGCCGTTCTCCATGGCATCAGGGCAAAATCGCTTCGGCTAGTGTAAATAAAAAAACCCCGCTGGTGAATCCAGTCAGGGTTTTTAATTACAAAAACTTCCACCATATCTGGGGGAGATCATGTTACCGGTAAAGTCAGATCACCCGCTGGCCGATTTTCGCGCCTTGTTTACTCAAACTCATTCCATGAGCGGCCATCGCGGGTGATCATCGCAACGGAAGAGACCGGTCCCCAGGTTCCCGCCTGGTATGGTTTTGGCGCATCGTTATCCGCAGCCCAGGCTTCGGTGATTGAGTCAACCCATTTCCAGGCTTCTTCCACTTCATCACGACGCACGAACAGCGCCTGAATCCCACGCATGGTTTCAAGCAGCAGGCGCTCGTAGGCGTCCGCCAGGTGGGATTCATTGAAGGTTTCCGAGTAGCTCAAATCCAGCTTGGTCGTTTGCAGGTTGTGTTTATGATCCAGCCCCGGCACCTTATTCAGCACCTGGATATCCACGCCTTCATCCGGCTGCAGGCGGATGGTCAGTTTGTTCTGCGGCAGGTCCTGCCAGGAATCTTTAAACAGATTCAGCGCCGGGCTCTTAAAGTAAACCACGACTTCCGAACATTTGGTCGGCAAACGTTTACCGGTGCGCAGATAGAAAGGTACGCCCGCCCAACGCCAGTTATCGATATCAACACGGATAGCCACAAAGGTTTCGGTGCTGCTCGACTTGTTCGCGCCCTCTTCTTCCAGGTAGCCCGGCACTTTTTTGCCCTGCGCAAAACCGGCGGTGTACTGGCCACGCACGGTTTTCTCACGCACGTTGCTGCGATCGATACGGCGCAGAGATTGCAGAACTTTTACCTTCTCGTCGCGAATGTGGTCTGCGGTAAGATCGGATGGTGGCGACATGGCAATCATGCAAAGGATTTGCAGCAGGTGGTTCTGAATCATGTCGCGCATCTGGCCGGCCTGGTCGAAGTAACCCCAGCGACCTTCAATGCCCACTTCTTCCGCCACGGTAATTTCCACATGGTCGATGGTTTTGTTATCCCAGTTATTAGCAAACAGGGAGTTAGCAAAACGCAGCGCCAGCAGGTTGAGCACCGTCTCTTTACCTAAATAATGGTCGATGCGATAAACCTGGCACTCTTCAAAATACTCGCCAACCTGATCGTTGATCTCCTGAGACGTCGCCAGCGAGGTGCCCAGAGGCTTTTCCATTACCACGCGCGCAGGCTTGGCGTTCAGTTTCGCTTTACCCAAGCCTTTGCAGATGGCGCCGAAGGTGCTTGGCGGCATCGCAAAATAGTTGATGGTGACGCGCTTTTGCTGATCGAGCTTTTTACCAAGCTGGTTAAACGCTGAAGTGTCGTTCACATCCAGATTGCAGAAATCAAGACGGCTGCTCAGTTTGTCCCACAGGCTTTCGTCAATTTTCTCTTTCATGAAGGTTTCGAGCGCTTCGCGTACCACTTTGGTGTACGCCTCTTTGCTCCAGTCAGCGCGGCCAACGCCCAGAATACGGGTCTCTGGATGGATCTGACCCGCTTTTTCCAGTTGATACAGGGATGGCAGCAGTTTCCGACGCGCAAGGTCGCCTTTTGCGCCGAAAATCACCAGGTCACATGCCTGAGCCGTCTGTGTTACCGCCATGTCGTTCTCCTCGTTTCGGGTATCTTGTACCAGGTCGCTCGTGTAATTTAATTACAAAGCAATGTACTGCCGTTTATGAATTAACGTAAACAACCGGAAGTTGTCCGATCGTGCTCAGGGCGGAAATCGCGCGGCAGGCGGGCTGCTTTCCGTCCCTGAGTGAAATTTAATAACTTTTTACCCTTTACCAGGATCTTATCTAAAGTTAGACGCCGATCAAGTAATGAAAAAAAACAACAAATTCAAGCCTGTTTACCTGCCCTTCAGGAAGGAGGCAGGCGTATATTCTTGCTAAAACCCGTCTCGGTTTCTTCGTTTTCAGAAATCGACAAAATCCATGAGTGCCTGTTAACGATGAATATGCTGGAAAAAATCCAGTCTCAGCTGGAACACCTTAGCAAATCAGAGCGTAAAGTCGCAGAAGTGATTCTCGCTATCCCGCAGGACGCTATTCACTCAAGTATCGCTACCCTTGCCCGCAACGCGGACGTTAGCGAGCCCACGGTAAACCGCTTCTGTCGCCGCCTGGAAACCAAAGGCTTCCCCGATTTTAAATTACATTTAGCGCAAAGTCTGGCGAATGGAACGCCTTATGTAAACCGGAATGTTGACGAGGATGACAGCGTTGAATCCTATACCGGTAAAATCTTTGAGTCTGCCATGGCGAGTCTCGACCAGGTGCGACAATCCCTTGATATGGCTGCGGTAAATCGGGCGGTGGATCTTCTTACCCAGGCGAAAAAAATCGCCTTCTTTGGGCTGGGCTCTTCTGCCGCTGTCGCTCACGACGCCATGAACAAATTTTTCCGCTTTAACGTGCCGGTTTTCTATTCTGACGATGTCGTTATGCAACGTATGAGCTGTATGAACTGCGGCGAAGAGGACGTGGTGGTGCTCATTTCGCATACCGGACGCACTAAAAATCTTGTTGAACTGGCGCAACTGGCGCGTGAAAACGACGCCATCGTGCTGGCAATTACCTCCGAAGGGTCGCCCCTTGCGCACGAAGCGACCCTCTCTTTATTACTTGATGTGCCCGAAGATACCGACATTTATATGCCAATGGTGTCGCGCCTGGCACAGTTAACCGTTATTGACGTGCTGGCAACGGGTTTTACTTTGCGTCGCGGCGCGAAATTCAGGGATAACTTGAAGCGGGTCAAAGAAGCGCTCAAGGAATCGCGTTTTGATAAGGGAAGATTCGCTGCGGGCGATAATCGCTAATTTTTAATAACAAAGCTGTAACTTTTCAGATCGTTCGGTTAAGTTGTCCCCTTGCGCGGTGACGCGCCCCTGACTAACCGAGTTTTTTGTTCACGCAACACCAAAGTTGTTTCAGTCAACGGAGTAATACATGTCCAGACGGCTACGTAGAACCAAAATCGTTACCACCTTAGGCCCGGCTACCGATCGCGACAATAATCTGGAAAAGGTTATCGCAGCTGGCGCCAACGTGGTGCGAATGAACTTCTCCCACGGCACCGCAGAAGATCATCAATTGCGTGCGGATAAAGTTCGTGAAATTGCCGCGAAACTGGGCCGCCATGTCGCTATTCTGGGCGATTTGCAGGGGCCTAAAATTCGTGTTTCCACCTTCAAGGAAGGCAAAGTCTTCCTCAGCATCGGCGATAAATTCCTGCTTGATGCCAACCTGGGTAAAGGCGAAGGCGATAAAGAGAGAGTGGGCATCGACTACAAAGGTCTGCCTGCCGACGTCGTGCCCGGCGATATCCTGCTGCTGGATGATGGCCGCGTGCAGTTAAAAGTGCTGGAAGTCCAGGGCATGAAAGTGTTCACCGAAGTTACCGTCGGTGGCCCGCTGTCCAATAACAAAGGGATCAACAAGCTCGGCGGCGGCCTGTCCGCAGAAGCGCTGACCGATAAAGACAAAGCCGACATTATCACCGCGGCGAAAATCGGCGTCGATTATCTGGCCGTCTCCTTCCCACGCTGTGGCGAAGACCTGAACTACGCCCGCCGTCTGGCCCGTGATGCAGGCTGCGATGCCAAAATCGTTGCAAAAGTAGAACGTGCCGAAGCCGTCTGCGATGAAGCGGCAATGGACGACGTTATCCTCGCCTCCGATGTCGTTATGGTCGCCCGCGGTGACCTTGGCGTTGAAATCGGCGATCCAGAACTGGTTGGCATTCAGAAAACCCTTATCCGCCGCGCGCGTAAGCTGAACCGCGCCGTGATCACCGCGACCCAAATGATGGAGTCGATGATTACCAACCCGATGCCAACCCGTGCCGAAGTCATGGACGTGGCAAACGCCGTGCTGGATGGCACCGATGCCGTCATGCTGTCTGCTGAGACCGCGGCTGGCCAGTATCCTGCTGAAACCGTGGCGGCAATGGCGCGCGTTTGTCTGGGCGCTGAAAAAATCCCCAGCATCAACGTTTCCAAACACCGTCTGGACATACAGTTCGATAACGTGGAAGAAGCGATCGCCATGTCTGCGATGTATGCGGCAAACCACCTGAAAGGGGTTACCGCTATTATCACCATGACGGAATCTGGCCGCACCGCGCTAATGACCTCACGCATCAGCTCCGGTCTGCCAATTTTTGCTATGTCACGCCACGAGCGTACGCTGAACCTGACCTCACTGTATCGTGGCGTCACTCCCGTATATTTTGACAGCGCCAGCGACGGCGTAGCCGCTGCAAGCGACGCCGTGAATCTGCTGCGTGACAAAGGCTACCTGGTATCCGGCGATCTGGTGATCGTGACTCAGGGCGATGTAATGAGCACCATCGGCACCACCAACACTACGCGTATCCTTTGCGTTGAATAAAGTAAAAGCGAGCGCATGAAAAAGGGGCCGCAAGGCCCCTGTTGCTGACAAAGAAGGAAAAAGCGCGGTTTATCCTTCTTTGTGGTTATCTGCCGAAAATCAATGCGTTGATTTTATGATGACATCTTTCTGAACTTCTTAAGTTATGAGGTTTGTCAGCAATCTAAAGGGGCCTGAAGGCCCCTTTCTTACTTATAAGGAAACAGCTCTTTGCGACGATAGGGCTCGGTTTCCCCCTCTTTACGCGTTTTCAGCAGCTTCAGTATCCAGGTATATTGCGGCAGGTTCGGGCGGACAAAAATTTCCACCTCTTCATTCATGCGGCGAGCAATCCTGTTGTCGTCGGCATCGACCAGATCGTCCATCGGTGGACGAATAAAAATATCCAGACGGTGAGTTTTCCTGTTGTAAACCGGGAACATCGGCACGATACGGGCGCGACAGACCTTCATCAGGCGGCCAATCGCCGGAAGCGTGGCCTTATAGGTCGCAAAAAAATCCACGAATTCGCTGTGCTCAGCGCCGTGATCCTGATCCGGCAGATAATAGCCCCAGTAGCCCTGCCGCACGGAACTGATAAACGGCTTGATGCCGTCATTTCGCGCATGCATGCGGCCACCAAAACGGCGGCGCACCGTGTTCCATAGGTAATCGAACAGCGCGTTGCCCTGGTTATGGAACATCGCGGCCATCTTTTGCCCGTCAGCGGCCATCAGCATCGCCGGGATATCCACGGCCCAACCGTGCGGTACAAGGAAGATAACGTTCTCGCCACGCGCCTTAAGCTCGTCAACGATCTCTTTCCCGTGCCAGTCAACACGCTGCATAACCTTCTGCGGATCGCGCAAACCCAGCTCTGCCATTAGCACCATCGCCTGCGGGGCGGTGGCAAACATCTCATCAATAATGGCTTCGCGCTCGGCTTCCGACAGCTCAGGGAAACAGTAGAGCAAATTGATCTGTGCACGACGACGAGCGCTTTTCCCGAATCGTCCGGCGATGCGCCCCACTTTCCCTAATAGCGGATCGCGCAGCGACGGCGGCAACATTGCAAGTCCTGCAAAAGCACCAACGCCTGCCCAGGTTCCCCAGTAACGAGGATGCCAGAAAGCTTTCTGAAACTCGGGAATAAATTCGCTATGACTTTTTTTTGCTTTTTCCATGCAGGTTCTCAGTACAGCATCAAATCATTGATGATATGAATTTAGATGTAGTTTAGCGGGGCAAATGCTGGCAGACAAAAGAAAAAGCCGGCGCTCAGGCACCGGCTTTTCATTTATGCGTGTATAAGCAATTAATCAAAGCGCAGCTGCGGCACCACTTCACTTACCTGAGCCAGGTAAGTACGGCGGTCCGCACCGGTCAACCCTTCTGTACGCGGCAGCTTCGCCGTCAGCGGATTTACGGCCTGCTGATTGATCCATACTTCATAGTGCAGATGCGGGCCGGTAGAGCGCCCTGTGTTGCCGGAAAGCGCAATGCGGTCACCGCGTTTCACTTTCTGGCCCGGCTTCACCAGCAGTTTCTTCAGATGCATATAGCGTGTGGTGTAGGTGCGTCCGTGACGGAGGGCAACAATATAGCCCGCCGCACCGCTACGTTTCGCCATCACCACTTCGCCATCACCCACCGCCAGCACCGGCGTTCCCTGCGGCATAGCAAAGTCGACGCCTTTATGCGGCGCAATGCGTCCGGTTACCGGGTTAAGACGACGCGGATTAAAGTTCGAAGAGATGCGGAACTGTTTTACCGTCGGGAAACGCATAAAACCTTTCGCAAGGCCAGACCCGCTGCGATCGTAGAATTTGCCGTCTTCTCCGCGAATCGCGTAGTAATCTTTGCCGCTGCTGCGCAGACGGACGCCGACCAGCTGGCTTTGCTCACGCTTACCGCCCAGCATTTCGCGGGACATCAGGACCGAGAATTCATCGCCTTTCTTCAGCTTACGGAAGTCCATCTGCCACTGCATGGCTTTGATAACCGAGCTGATTTCGGCGCTGGTTAAACCGGCGTCTTTCGCGCTGCTGATAAAGCTTCCGCCAACGGTGCCTTTGAGTACGCTGTTAATCCAGTCGCCCTGCTGCAGTTCACTGCTAAGCTTAAAAGTGTTGCCGGAACGATCATAGGTACGGGTTTCACGACGGGACATTTCCCAGGTCAGACGTTGTAGTTCGCCGTCTGCGGTCAGCGTCCACGAAATCTGCTGGCCGATTTTCAGGTTACGCAGGTCTTTATCAACCGTGGCCAGCTGGCTGATATCACCCATGTCGATGCCGTACTGATTGAGGATGCTGCTAAGCGTATCACCGGTTGAAACGACGTATTCATGGACGCCCGCTTCGCCTGCGGTTTTATCGTCCAGCTCATCCTGCGGAATAGCATCATCGCCTTCGTCAAGCGTCGGCTGGTCGATTGGTTCACTGGCTTCCGGCAGTAAAGAACGGATTTCGCTTTTTTCAAGCTCGATGGTTTTAATGACGGGACTGGCTTCCGGGTGGTAAACATAGGGCCGCCAGACGGCGACCGCTAAAGTAAGAACCGTAAGTGACCCCAGCATAACGCGATGGGGCCGGGACAGGTTGTCAAAAGCCAGGGCGACAGAGCGGGCTATCTGTTGCACGTATTCACTTCCTCGTTAATCTCCTTTCAGGCAGCTCGCATACTGATTCGCAAGCCCGGTCAAAAACTGCATATAGCTGTCTTTACCGAGCGCGACGTCGATTCCCAGCGGATCTAACGTACCTGAGCGGACGTTAGTGCCACGGGCAACGGCGTTAATTACCGCTGGCCTGAACTGTGGCTCAGCAAAAACGCAGACCGCTTTATGCTCAACCAACTGTGTTCTGATTTCATGTAAACGCTGCGCACCGGGCTGGATCTCAGGGTTGACGGTGAAGTGGCCAAGCGGCGTCAATCCATAGTGTTTTTCAAAGTAGCCGTAGGCGTCGTGAAAAACGAAATACCCTTTACCTTTCAGCGGTGCGAGCACGGTACTAACCTGCCTATCGGTGCTGGCTAATTCTGACTCGAATTTTTGCAGGTTGGCGTCAAATTGGGTTCTATTTTCGGGCATAAGTTCCACTAATTTATCGTGGATTGCAACCGCCGACAGGCGCGCTATCTCAGGCGAGAGCCAGAGGTGCATATTGTATTCACCATGATGGTGATCTTCCTCACTCTTTTCAGCGTGATGGTCGTGCCCGTGGTCATCGCCGTCGTCGTCATCGTCACCTTTCATTAATAACGGTTTCACGCCGGCCAGCGCCGCGAGCGACACCTGTTTTTGCTGCGGCAACTGGCTGACAGACTTCTGCATGAATGCTTCCATCTCAGGGCCAACCCAAACCACTAAGTCCGCGTCCTGTAAGCGTTTTACATCGGACGGGCGCAGGGAATAATCATGCTCGGATGCGCCATCAGGCAGCAGAACTTCGGTAGACGTCACGCCATCGGCAATGGCAGACGCAATGAAGCCCAGCGGCTTAATAGAGGCCACGACCGCAGCCTGTGAGGGCATGACAGCGGCGCCCCAAAGCGCGGCGGAAAAACCAGCGAAAAGAAGTGTGTTTTTATGTAACATAATGCGACTTATCATCGTTGTAAGAGTGAGATGTGTGATATTATAACATTCGATAACTTCTGCAACCCTGAAATTGTTATGACAAATTTGGTCACTCTGGAAAATATCTCCGTCTCTTTCGGGCAGCGCCGCGTGCTGTCTGATATATCGCTCGATTTGCAACCGGGACGCATCCTCACTCTTCTGGGCCCAAACGGCGCGGGAAAATCGACCCTGGTTCGTGTAGTGCTGGGGCTGGTAGCACCTGACAGCGGGGTAATCAAGCGCGACAGCAGTTTGCGCATCGGTTACGTACCGCAAAAACTTCACCTTGACGCCACGCTGCCGCTAACGGTAAATCGTTTTATGCGCCTGCGGCCAGGCGTTAAGAAAAACGATATTTTGCCAGCGCTTAAGCGCGTGCAGGCAGCGCATCTTGTTGACGCCCCCATGCAAAAGCTCTCCGGCGGCGAGAACCAACGGGTTTTACTGGCGCGAGCGCTGCTGAATAGCCCGCAGCTGCTGGTCCTTGATGAGCCGACCCAGGGCGTTGACGTCAATGGTCAACTGGCGCTGTACAACCTGATTGACCAGTTACGCCATGAGCTGGAGTGTGCGGTGCTGATGGTGTCCCACGACCTGCATCTGGTGATGGCGAAAACCGACGACGTGCTGTGCCTTAACCATCACATCTGCTGTTCCGGCACGCCGGAAGTCGTCTCCATGCACCCGGAATTTATCTCCATGTTCGGCCAGCGCGGCGCAGAACAGCTGGGAATTTATCGCCACAACCATAACCATCGTCACGATCTTACCGGACGTATTATTTTGCGCAGAGGGAATGGCCAGTCATGATTGAATTGTTGTTGCCCGGCTGGCTTGCCGGGATATTGCTCGCCTGCGCGGCTGGCCCGCTGGGTTCGTTCGTTGTCTGGCGTCGGATGTCCTATTTCGGCGATACGCTGGCCCACGCTTCACTGCTGGGCGTGGCGTTTGGCCTGCTGCTCAATGTGAATCCGTTTTATGCGGTTATCGTCGTCACTCTGCTGCTGGCTATTGGCCTGGTGTGGCTGGAGAAGCGCCCTCATCTGGCGATCGATACGCTACTCGGCATTATGGCGCACAGCGCGCTGTCGCTGGGGCTGGTTGTCGTCAGCCTGATGTCCAACGTGCGGGTGGATTTGATGGCCTATCTGTTTGGCGATCTGCTTTCGGTGACTATGCCGGATATCCTTTCCATCGGGCTGGGCGTCGCCGTTGTGCTTGGCGTGCTGTTATGGCAGTGGCGTAATTTACTGTCGATGACCATTAGCCCGGACCTGGCGCACGTGGACGGCGTAAACCTGCAGCGGGTAAAAATGCTGCTGATGCTGGTAACCGCCCTGACCATTGGCGTCGCCATGAAGTTTGTCGGCGCGCTGATTATCACTTCCTTGTTAATTATTCCGGCGGCAACCGCGAGGCGTTTTGCCCGTACTCCCGAACAGATGGCTGGTTTTGCGGTAATCGTTGGGATGCTGGCAGTAACGGGCGGGCTGACCTTCTCAGCGTTTTATGATACGCCTGCCGGGCCTTCCGTGGTGCTGTGCGCGGCGGTGCTATTTATTCTCAGCATGACGAAGAAACAGGCAGCATAAAAAAGGCGCCCTGGCGCCTTGAGACTGATGACAAAGCTCATAGCTTACGAAGTTCTGAAAAATGTCACCCTAAAATTAACAGCAAAATCAATGCATTGATTTTCGACAAATAACCACAAAGAAGGAAAAAACACGCTTTTTCCTTCTTTGTCAGCAACCTGAAGGCGCCCTGGCGCCTTTTTTATTTCTACGGCATCGCCGGAGGCACAATGCCAAAGTGAGTCCACGCCCTCGGTGTAGCCATACGCCCGCGCGGCGTACGTTGCAGGAAGCCCTGCTGGATCAGGAAAGGTTCAAGCACGTCTTCGATAGTTTCACGCTCTTCGCCAATGGCCGCCGCCAGGTTATCCAGCCCAACCGGGCCGCCGAGAAACTTATCAATCACCGCCAGCAACAGCTTGCGGTCCATATAGTCGAAACCTTCCGTATCCACGTTGAGCATATCCAGCGCCTGCGAGGCTATTTCCGCACTGATGCTGCCGTTGTGGCGGACTTCGGCAAAGTCACGTACGCGACGCAGCAGGCGGTTAGCGATACGCGGCGTTCCGCGCGCGCGTTTTGCTACCTCAAACGCGCCCTCTTCGCTCATCTCAAGCCCAAGCACGGCGGCACTACGCCCGACAATATGCTGCAAATCTGCCACCTGATAAAACTCCAGGCGCTGCACAATGCCGAAACGGTCACGCAATGGCGATGTTAAAGACCCCGCGCGCGTGGTTGCGCCAATCAGGGTGAACGGCGGTAAATCAATTTTAATTGAGCGAGCCGCCGGGCCTTCGCCAATCATGATATCCAGCTGGTAATCTTCCATTGCCGGATAAAGCACCTCTTCAACCACCGGCGAGAGGCGGTGAATTTCATCGATAAACAGCACGTCGTGCGGTTCGAGGTTGGTCAGCATGGCCGCCAGATCCCCCGCCTTTTCCAGCACCGGGCCGGAAGTGGTGCGCAGGTTCACGCCCATCTCATTGGCGACGATATTCGCCAGCGTGGTTTTACCAAGCCCGGGCGGGCCAAAAATTAACAGATGATCGAGCGCATCCCCGCGCAGCTTTGCCGCCTGGATGAAAATCTCCATCTGCGAGCTGACCTGCGGCTGGCCGACATAATCCGCCAGGAAACGCGGGCGGATAGCGCGGTCAATCAGTTCATCCGGGGTAATAGTGTCTGGCGATACCAGACGGTCTGCTTCAATCATCCTTTAACTACCTCAGGGGCTTCAAAGTGCGGCGCGCAGGGCTTCGCGGATCAGGGTTTCGCAATCGGCGCCGCTGCGGCCTACTTTACTCACCATACGGCTGGCTTCCTGAGGTTTATAGCCCAGAGAAACCAGCGCGGCAACTGCTTCCTGCTCTGCATCATCCGCTGCACCCTTATCCGGCGAAGCCAGCACCAGGTCTGCCGCAGGCGTAAAGAGATCGCCATGCATGCCCTTAAAGCGGTCTTTCATCTCAACGATAAGACGCTCGGCGGTCTTCTTACCTACGCCCGGCAGCTTAACCAGAGAGCCGATTTCTTCGCGCTCGACGGCATTCACAAACTGCTGCGCGGACATGCCGGAAAGGATAGCCAGCGCCAGTTTCGGCCCAACGCCGTTGACCTTGATGAGTTCGCGGAACAGAGTGCGTTCCTGCTTATTATTAAAACCGTACAACAACTGGGCGTCTTCACGCACCACGAACTGGGTAAACACTACCGCTTCTTTATTGATTTCCGGCAGTTCGTAGAAACAGGTCATCGGCATATGGACTTCATACCCTACACCGCCCACTTCCATTAATACCAGCGGCGGCTGTTTTTCCAGGATGGTGCCTCTGAGTCGTCCAATCACGTTGCGCTCCTGCGTTTACTCGTCGTATTTCACATTGCAGAGGTGTTGGCTGCAACCTGAACTACCCGGAGTAATTAAATGAATTTTGCGTATCATATAAAAAAGGCTGGATACATATCCAGCCTTATCTTCCTGAGCAGCCCTGGTTATTTTAAGCGTCCCCGCGCCAGATTAAGTCTTGATTCGCTCATCTGCATCGAGTTTTGCGTCACATGGCAGTGCGTGATGGCAATAGCCAGCGCATCCGCCGCATCCGCCTGCGGGTTAGCAGAGAGTTTCAGCAGCGTGCGCACCATGTGCTGCACCTGGCTTTTCTCCGCGCTACCGATACCGACCACCGTCTGTTTAACCTGGCGGGCGGCGTATTCAAACACCGGCAGATCGTGATTAACCGCGGCGACAATCGCCGCGCCTCGCGCCTGGCCGAGCTTGAGTGCAGAATCGGCATTCTTTGCCATAAACACGGATTCGATGGCGAAATAATCCGGCTGGAACTGGGTAATGATTTCGCTCACCCCCGCGTAGATAAGCTTCAGACGCGAGGGCAAGTCGGTCACCTGAGTACGGATGCAGCCACTACCGAGGTAGTTTAGCTGACGCCCCGTCTGGCGGATGACGCCGTAACCTGTGACGCGCGATCCCGGGTCGATACCGAGAATAATCGCCATTACAGGGTTGCCGCCACCTCGTCGGAGATCTCACCGTTGTGATAAACCTCCTGCACGTCATCGCAGTCTTCCAGCATATCGATAAGGCGCATCAGTTTTGGCGCGGTTTCCGCATCCATATCCGCTTTGGTGGAAGGGATCATAGAGATTTCCGCTTCATCCGCTTTCAGACCGGCGGCTTCCAGCGCATCACGCACGGCGCCCATCTCTTCCCAGGCGGTAAACACGTCGATGGCGCCGTCTTCGTATGCAACAACGTCGTCCGCACCGGCTTCCAGAGCGGCTTCCATCACGGTATCTTCATCCTTGCCCGGCGCATAGGAGATAACGCCTTTTTTGGTAAACAGATAGGCTACGGAGCCGTCAGTTCCCAGGTTACCACCGCATTTATTGAACGCATGACGCACTTCCGCCACGGTGCGGTTACGGTTATCGCTCAGGCATTCAACCATAACGGCTGAACCACCAGGGCCGTAACCTTCATAAATGATGGTTTCCATGTTGGTATCTTCATCGCCACCCACGCCACGCGCAATCGCACGGTTTAAGGTGTCGCGCGTCATGTTGTTGGATAACGCTTTATCAATGGCTGCACGCAGACGCGGGTTGGACCCGGCATCGCCGCCGCCCAGACGGGCAGCCGTGACCAGCTCACGGATAATCTTGGTAAAAATTTTACCGCGTTTGGCATCCTGCGCCGCTTTGCGGTGTTTCGTGTTGGCCCACTTACTATGACCTGCCATAACAATCTCCAAAAGCGCCTTTTTCAGGCGGCATCAATTACAAACTCTTCAATCGCCTGCCGGTTGCTCCATGATTTGGTCATGGCCGCCGCTGCTTTAGCGTCGACCCATTTCCAGGCCAGATGTTCCGTAATGGTAATCTGACGCTCATGCGGCAGCGCAAGGCAGAACCATGATTCTGTATTACGCATAATTCCCGGCGCGTAGCGATGACGCAAATGTGCAAAAATTTCAAACTCAACACAACGCTGACAGTCGACTAAGGTCAGCTGCTCGTAAGCAGCATCAACAGCGACCTCTTCCTTTACTTCGCGAAGTGCAGCCTGTAGCGCGCTTTCACCTTCTTCCACGCTGCCGGTAACCGACTGCCAGAAATCCGGATCGTCGCGCCGCTGTAACATCAGCACCCGCCCGGTATCCTGCGCGAAAATCACTACCAGTACCGAGACGGGACGCTTAAAGGCCATCTTATTCTTTCTCAGCCTTTTTAATCACCGCCACGCCCAGCTCGGCCAGCGCCTGCGGATTAGCGAAGCTTGGCGCCTCGGTCATCAGACAGGCCGCTGCGGTAGTTTTCGGGAAGGCGATAACGTCACGGATGTTGTCGGTTCCGGTCAGCAGCATGGTCAGGCGATCCAGGCCAAACGCCAGGCCCGCGTGCGGCGGCGTACCGTATTTCAGCGCGTCTAACAGGAAGCCGAACTTCTCGCGCTGATCTTCTTCGTTAATGCCCAGAATACCGAACACGGTCTGCTGCATCTGGCCGTTGTGGATACGAACGGAACCGCCGCCCACTTCATAACCGTTAATAACCATGTCATAGGCGTTAGCCACGGCAGCTTCCGGGTCGGCAGCCAGCTGTTCAGGCGTCATATCTTTTGGCGCGGTGAACGGGTGGTGCATCGCGGTCAGGCCGCCTTCGCCGTCGTCTTCGAACATTGGGAAATCGATAACCCACAGCGGCGCCCAGGCGCTTTCGTCGGTGATTTTCAGGTCCTTACCAATTTTCAGACGCAGCGCGCCGAGCGCATCAGCAACGACTTTTTTGTTGTCGGCGCCGAAGAAGATCGTGTCGCCATCCTGCGCATCGGTACGGGCCAGAATTTCTTCCACGATTGCTGCGTTCAGGAATTTAGCTACCGGGCTGGTGATGCCTTCGATACCTTTCGCGCGCTCGTTGACTTTGATATAGGCCAGCCCTTTCGCGCCGTAAATCTCAATGAACTTGCCGTAATCGTCAATCTGTTTACGGCTTAACTGTGCGCCACCTGGCACACGCAGCGCGGCTACGCGGCCTTTGGCATCGTTCGCAGGCCCGGAGAAGACTTTGAACTCAACGTCTTTTACCAGATCGGCAACGTCCACCAGCTCCATCGGGTTACGCAGGTCCGGCTTATCGGAACCGTAGCGGCGCTCGGCTTCGGCAAACGTCATCACCGGGAAAACGCCCAGGTCGACATTTTGCACGTCCAGCCACAGCTTGCGCACCAGCTCTTCCATCACTTCACGCACCTGCGGCGCGGACATAAAGGAGGTTTCTACGTCTATCTGGGTAAATTCAGGCTGGCGGTCAGCGCGCAGGTCTTCGTCACGGAAGCACTTAACAATCTGATAGTAGCGGTCAAAGCCGGACATCATCAGCAGCTGTTTAAACAGCTGAGGGGACTGCGGCAGCGCGTAGAATTTGCCTTTATGCACGCGCGAAGGCACCAGGTAGTCGCGCGCGCCTTCCGGCGTGGCTTTGGTGAGCATCGGGGTTTCGATATCAAGGAAACCGTGGTCATCCATAAAGCGACGCACGAAGCTGGTGATTTTGGCGCGGGTCTTCAGGCGGTTTGCCATTTCCGGGCGACGCAGGTCCAGATAGCGGAACTTCAGCCGCGCTTCTTCGGTGTTGACGTGGTTAGAGTCGAGCGGCAGCGATTCTGAACGGTTGATGATGGTCAAATCGGTGGCGAAGACTTCAACGGCGCCGGTAGCCATATCTTTGTTGATGTTTTTCTCATCACGCGGGCGCACGGTGCCGGTGATTTGAATGCAGAACTCATTACGCAGTTCGGAGGCAAGCTGGAACGCGTCCTGACGGTCCGGGTCAAAAAACACCTGCACGATGCCTTCGCGATCGCGCATATCAATAAAGATAAGGCTACCGAGGTCCCGGCGACGGTTGACCCAACCACACAGCGTTACTTGTTGTCCCACATGGGATTGATTGAGCTGCCCGCAATATACTGTACGCATGAGATATCCCTTAAATTAGCCGCGCATGATTAGCACCTGCCAGGCAGGCTCCACATGTGACTATTACTTTTGTCTGTATACCCTATCGCATTCGAGTTGCAGGTAGGCGGCAAGAGAGTGAATCTCAGGAGCTTACCCGGGTAAGTGACTGAGGTTCATGAGTGCAGCCAACACCCCTGCGGCTTGAAGGATGACGGGTATAGCAACTGGATGAAAAAAGGGGGCTATTATACTGGAAATAATGCCCGGCGATAAGCCCGATACGACTAACCGGCGCGTTTCAAAGCGCCTTGTTTCGTCAAAACTCACAAAAATTAACAAAAATAGTAAACTGCGCAAGCCGGGTTCCATCGTAAGGTATTCGCCGCCAACCAATTTTGAATCGGAGTCACCGTATGTCTGAATTAAATCCGTCCCGTACCGCGCTGGTCGTTATCGATTTGCAGGAAGGTATTTTGCCGTTTGCCGGTGGCCCGCATACCGCTCAGGATGTAGTGACGCGCTCCGCTAAGCTTGCGGAAAAATTTCGCGCCAGCGGCTCACCGGTAGTGATGGTTCGCGTGGGCTGGTCAAAAGACTTTGCCGAAGCGCTTAAACAACCAGTAGACTTGCAGCTCCCCGCCCACGCCCTGCCGGATAACTGGTGGCAATATCCAGCCGAGCTTGGCAAGCGCGATAGCGATATTGAAGTCACCAAACGCCAGTGGGGCGCTTTTTACGGCACCGACCTGGAGCTGCAGCTTCGCCGCCGCGGTATCGATACCATTGTGCTGTGCGGTATCTCAACTAACATTGGTGTGGAGTCCACCGCCCGCAACGCGTGGGAGCTGGGGTTCAATCTGGTGATTGTCGAAGATGCCTGCAGCGCGGCCAGCAGGGAGCAACACCAGGGCAGCATGACGCACATTTTCCCGCGTATTGCCCGCGTGCGCAGCACTGAGGAAATCATCTCTGCACTATGATTTACATCGGCCTTCCACAATGGTCGCATCCTAAATGGGTGCGCCTGGGTATCACTTCTCTTGAGGATTACGCCCGCCACTTTAACTGTGTGGAAGGCAATACCACGCTGTATGCGGTGCCCAGGGCAGAAACGGTGCTTAGCTGGCGCGATCGGACCAGCGATGATTTTCGTTTCTGCTTTAAATTCCCGGCAACGATTTCACACAACGCCGCGCTGCGCCAGTGCGGCGATCTCACCGCTGACTTTCTGGCGCGCATGTCCCCGCTTGCCGACCGCATCGGGCAGTACTGGCTGCAGCTTCCCGCCGCGTTCGGGCCAGAAAATTTGCCTGCGCTGTGGAATTTTCTTGATGCCTTACCAAAGGATTTCACCTACGGCGTCGAAGTGCGGCATCCGTCTTTTTTCGATAAAGGTCCTGATGAACAGGCGCTCAACCGCGGCCTGCACGAACGCGGCGTGAATCGCACTATTCTCGACAGCCGCCCGGTTCATAGCGCGATACCAGACAGCGAAGCCATCCGCGAAGCACAGCGCAAAAAGCCGAAGGTGCCCGTTCACGCGCTGGTGACGGCCAGCGATCCGCTGGTTCGTTTTATCGGCAGCAATGACATGAAGCAAAATCAGGCGTTCTTTGACGTGTGGCTGAAAACGCTGCCGAAGTGGGCAGAAAAAACCACGCCCTGGCTTTTTTTGCACACCCCCGATATTGGCCAGGCGCCCGAACTTGTCCATACATTATGGCCCAGTCTGCGGCAGGCTTTCCCGGATTTGGGCAGCGAACCGGCTATCCCGCAGCAGAACTCTCTTTTTTAGGGGTAGCGACAGCCTGCCGTTCGCACTGCTATCATAGAGGCCGTGCTGTAACTATCCCTATAGGATGCAAGTATGGTAAGCGCGCTCTACGCTGTGCTGGGTGCAATGCTGTTGATCAAGTTTTCTTTCGATGTTGTTCGTATGCGTCTGCAATACCGCGTCTCTTATGGCGACGGTGGTTTTACCGAACTCCAGAGCGCTATCCGTATTCACGGCAACGCGGTGGAATATATTCCCGTCGCCCTGCTGCTGTTATTACTGATGGAAATGAACGGGGCTGAAACCTGGATGGTGCACGTCTGCGGCATTCTGCTGATTGCCGGCCGCCTGATGCATTACTACGGTTTTCATCACCGGTTGATCCGCTGGCGTCGCTCCGGCATGAGCGCCACCTGGTGCTCGCTGTTGCTAATGGTGCTGGCTAATCTGTGGTATATGCCGTGGGAGTTGGTTTTCTCGCTGCATTAACGCAAAATACGCGCCTTGAAACGCTGACAAAAAGGGAAAAAGCGTGGTTTTTCCTTCTTTGTAGCTATCTGTCTAAAATCAATAAATTGATTTTCCTTATTCTTTTCTGGTTTGAACGGATTTAACGTTATGTCTGACCGCGATATGCTGTTTTCCGCCCCCATCGCCCAGCTGGGCGACTGGACCTTTGATGAACGCGTGGCCGAAGTATTCCCCGATATGATTCAGCGCTCGGTACCAGGTTATTCCAACATCATTTCGATGATTGGCATGCTGGCCGAGCGTTTTGTTATGCCGGGTAGCCAGGTTTACGATCTGGGCTGCTCGCTGGGTGCGGCAACGCTTTCGGTACGCCGTAATATCCAACATGACGACTGCAAAATTATCGCTGTCGATAACTCGCCGGCTATGGTTGAGCGCTGCCGTCGCCATATCAATGCGTTTAAGGCGCAGACGCCGGTTGAGGTTATTGAAGGCGATATTCGCGATATCGTTATCGAAAACGCCTCGATGGTGGTGCTGAACTTCACCCTGCAATTTCTTGAGCCGCACGACCGCAAGCAGCTGCTGGAGAAAATCTACAAAGGGCTAAACCCGGGCGGCGCGCTGGTGCTGTCAGAGAAATTCAGCTTTGAAGACGGTGAAGTTGGCGAACTGCTGTTCAACATGCATCACGATTTCAAACGCGCCAACGGCTACAGCGAGCTGGAAATCAGCCAGAAGCGCAGCATGCTGGAAAACGTCATGCTCACCGACTCCGTTGAAACCCATAAAAAACGGCTGAAACAAGCCGGTTTTGATCATGCAGAACTGTGGTTCCAGTGCTTTAACTTTGGCTCGTTAGTCGCACTGAAATCAGGAACGTCGTCATGATCGATTTCGGTGATTTTTATCAGCTTATTGCCAAAAGTCCGCTTGCGCCGTGGCTGGAAACTCTGCCTGCGCAAATTGCCACATGGCAGCGCGAAAATCTGCACGGACAGTTCAGACACTGGTACAACACGGTTGAATATCTTCCGGAACTCACGCCGCATCGTCTTGATCTGCTGCACAGCGTCACCGCCGAATCACTGGCGCCGCTGAGCGAAGGGCAGCGCCTGGGTATCGAAAAACTTCTGCGCAACCTGATGCCGTGGCGCAAAGGTCCATACTCGCTTTACGGCGTGGATATCGATACCGAATGGCGTTCCGATTTGAAATGGGATCGCGTGCTGCCGCATATTTCTCCGCTTGCCGGGCGCACCATTCTGGACGTGGGCTGCGGCAGCGGCTATCACCTGTGGCGCATGATTGGCGCAGGCGCGCATCTGGCGGTGGGCATCGACCCGATGCAGCTTTTCGTCTGCCAGTTTGAAGCCGTACGTAAACTGCTCGGCAACGATCGGCGTGCTCACGTTCTGCCGCTGGGTATCGAACAGCTTCCCGAGCTGAATATCTTTGATACCGTGTTTTCGATGGGCGTGCTTTATCATCGCCGCTCGCCGCTGGACCACCTTTATCAGTTAAAAAATCAGTTAGCGAAAGAAGGTGAGCTGGTGCTGGAAACGCTGGTTGTCGAAGGCGATGAAAATACCGTTCTGGTGCCGGGCGAGCGCTATGCGCAGATGCGCAACGTGTATTACATTCCCTCCGCGCTGGCGCTGAAAAACTGGCTGGAAAAATGTGGTTTTGTGGATGTCCGTATTGTCGACCACTGCTACACCACAAGTGAAGAGCAGCGCCGCACCAGCTGGCTTACCACCGAATCGCTGGCCGATTTCCTCGACCCGAACGACAGCACAAAAACTCTCGAAGGTTACCCTGCCCCGCTGCGTGCGGTGCTGGTAGCACGTAAGCCGTAATCTGCGCCATAAAAAAAGCCCCGGTAAGACACCGGGGCCTGGTACAAGCAAACATCACATTGGGCGACATGATGCGCGGTTAAAACTTTTTGCGCTCAGGCTGCCGTTTCTGCGGCAGCCAGCAAGGCTTTCATTGCTGCCACCACGTCGCCATCCACGCAGTAGCGGTTAAACTCATCCGCCTCGGCATCTGCACTCATCGCCACACCCGCTTTGCGGTAGCGCATTTCAGAGGCAACGTTCTGGCCTGCGGAGCTGTGCACCTCGTCAATCTCTTGTTCGACAAACTTTTGCAGGTTGCTCAGGCGCACCCCTGCACCCGCCATAATGATTGGAGCACGGGAATGTTGTTTTAGTTCCCTGAGGAGCGAAAGTCCTGATTCAGCATTCTGCTGCTGGCCGGAAGTGAGGATACGCGCGATACCCAAATCGGTTAACTGCTCCAGAGCCAGCACGGGGTTATGGCACATATCAAAGGCGCGATGGAAAGTAACAGCCATGCCGCGGCTGGCGTCCATCACCTGCTGCATACGCAAAATATCGATATGCCCGTCCTCATCCAGCATACCGATAACCAGCCCGGGATAGCCCAGCTCGCGCACAAAGGCGATATCCTCAAGCATGGTGGCGAACTCCCGCTCGCTATAGTAAAAGTCGCCGCCGCGCGGGCGAATAATCGGGTGTACGGGAATCGAAATTAACTGCTTCACTTTTCGCAGCACGCCCGCTGAAGGCGTTAGTCCTCCCTCTTTAGGCGCCGAGCATAGCTCAATGCGGTCCGCTCCGGCCTGTTCAGCCGTCAGGGCACAATCGATGCCATAACAACATATTTCCAGCTTAGTCATTGATTATTCCTTAAAAATGCTCTGCCTTACGCTTGTGTCACCGGGTGAGAATGATAATCTGAAACGACATTCACAAGGGGGTAATTTATCATGGCATTCAATTTCGACGTAGGGATCGACCGGCGTCACAGCGACAGCGTGAAATGGAATAAATATGGTAACGACGTGCTACCGATGTGGGTTGCTGATATGGACTTCCGCTCGCCACCTTGCATTCTGGATGCCCTCCATCAGCGCGTTGAGCACGGCGTTTTCGGCTATGGCGACAGGCCCCACGAACTGATCGACGTAGTAGTCGAACGCATGTCCAGCCGCTATCAGTGGCAGATAAAACCTGAGTGGATCGTTACTCTTCCGGGTATCGTGGCAGGATTGAATCTCAGCGTCCGGGCCTTTACCGACGTCACTGAAGCGACTATCGCGCCAACGCCTGTCTACCCGCCCTTTAAAAAATCCTCGGCTTCCGCACGGCGTCCACAGCTTAATGCCCCGCTCCGGCTCGACAAGGGCCGCTGGATAATAGATTTACCGTCGCTTGCACCCGCGCTCACCGGCCATGAGAAATTGCTGATGCTGTGTAATCCGCAAAACCCCGGCGGCACGGTTTATCGTCGCGAAGAGCTTGAGCAACAGCTGGCGTTCGCACAGCAGCATGATTTGCTTGTCTGCTCCGATGAAATTCACTGCGATTTGCTGCTCGAACCGGGCGCTAAACATATTCCTTTCGCAACCCTGAGCACGGATGCGGAGCAACGTTCCATCACGCTGATGTCACCGTCCAAAACGTTCAATATTGCCGGACTTGGCGCGTCAATCGCCATTATTCCCAACCCGGAATTGCGCAAGCGGTTTAACCGAACCCGCGAGGGTATTGTACCGGGCGTGGACGTGCTGGCACTAACCGCAGCAACGGCCGCATGGCGTGACGGCGAGCCGTGGTTACAGGAGCTGCTGCCGTATTTACGGCACAACCGTGACAGGCTCGTTGCCGCCGTCAATGGTATACAAGGTCTGGAGATGGCCGCGCCGGCAGCAACCTATCTGGGATGGGTTAATGCGACCCAGCTTGCCGTTGATAACCCAACGCTGTTCTTCCAGAAAGCCGGGCTGGGCTTCTCGCCGGGCGCAGATTTTGGCGCGGCAAAATTTGTGCGGATAAACTTTGGCTGTACTCTGGCGACGCTTGATGAGGCAATCGAACGAATGAAGGCGGCGGTCAGCGCGTTATAGGGGCACATCCCGCCTGACGGGGTTACTGTCTGATGACAGGCTCTCAACCAGCACAGGTTGAACGTAGACCACCGAATAAAAAATAAGGAAAATCAAGTAGTTGATTTTCGGCTGATAACCACAAAGAAGGAAAAACCACGCTTTTTCCTTCTTTGTCAGCAATCTAAAACCCCGCCGGGCGGGGTTATTTCTGCTCGCTGGCCACTATTTCTTCAATGCTCCACGGATGGAATTTGATCGTGACTTTGCCGTCGGTGACCGCAAGCGTAGGGTTCGGTAAACGTTCGCGTTCACCTTTTGGCGAGCTGGTCTTGACGGAAATCCCCGTCTGCCGCAAACCGGCATCAGACAGCAAATCCAGCGCGCGCGCATTCAGCGTTTGCGGGTCGCCCGGCAGCACGATTTCAACATGCTCCCAGCCTTCATGCGGATAGCGTTTCTCACCCGGCCACGGCAGCTCAACAATAGTAAACTTCCAGTGTTCGACGCATACCGGCTCGTCGAGGCGGAACAGGCAAATTGGCCTGTCGTTGATAATATTTTCCGACAGCAGCGTAGCGCATTTTTCAAGCCCGCGACGCCAGCGCTCCGCCGTCGCATTCTGATGGCAGCGCAGCGAAATGTGATCGGCATCAAGCGTTGCTAACTCAAGGTCCAGGCGCGCGGCAAGCTCCGCTAACGCTTTAGTAAAACGCGGGAGATCCGCCGAAATATCATTCAGTTCTGCAATGGTTTGCCAGTTGGCCATGGCGTCGTCCTCTGAGTCGCGAAGGGGCTTAATCTACCTTTTTCCGGCAGCCTCACCAACTCCCCTTGTGCGGTGAAATGAATGAATGGTTATTCACTATACCGTTGATAATAGTTCAGGGCGCGCAGGACAAGGCTTTTGCTGACGAGGGCGGAAAAATAAAGTTATACTTACGCCCTTATTTTATCCCCCACGATACGGCTGCCGTAACGTCATGGCGGCCCAAAGCAAAATGTAAGGTATCCCGGTGAATATTCAGGCTCTTCTCTCAGATAAAGTCAGTCAGGCCATGGTTGCCGCAGGTGCGCCTGCGGATTGCGAGCCGCAGGTTCGTCAGTCAGCCAAAGTCCAGTTCGGCGACTATCAGGCCAACGGCGTGATGTCCGTTGCCAAATCGCTGGGCAAGCCGCCACGACAAGTCGCAGAGTCCGTTATCGCTAATCTGGATCTGACCGGGATCGCCAGTAAAGTTGAAATTGCCGGCCCTGGTTTTATCAATATCTTCCTCGATCCGCAATTCCTGGCAAAAAACGTTGATGCGGCTGTCGCCTCCGAACGTGCAGGCGTGAATACCGTTGCGCCACAAACCATCGTCGTCGATTACTCCGCGCCAAACGTGGCAAAAGAGATGCACGTCGGCCATATCCGCTCGACGATTATCGGCGATGCGGCGGTGCGTACCCTTGAGTTCCTTGGCCATAACGTTATCCGCGCAAACCACGTGGGCGACTGGGGAACACAGTTCGGCATGCTGATTGCGTATCTCGAAAAACAGCAGCAGGAAAACGCCGGTGCAATGGCGCTGGCCGACCTCGAAGAATTCTATCGCGCGGCGAAGAAACACTACGATGAAGACGAAGCCTTTGCGGAACGTGCACGCGGTTACGTGGTGAAGCTGCAGGGCGGCGATGAGTATTGCCGTGAGATGTGGCGCAAGCTGGTCGATATCACCATGGCGCAGAACCAGAAAACCTATGACCGCCTCAACGTCACGCTGACCCGCGACGACGTGATGGGTGAAAGCCTTTATAACCCAATGCTGCCGGGCATTGTGGCGGACCTGAAAGAAAAAGGCCTGGCGGTAGAAAGCGAAGGCGCAACCGTGGTCTTCCTGGACGAGTTTAAGAATAAAGACGGCGAGCCGATGGGCGTTATCATCCAGAAAAAAGACGGCGGCTATCTGTACACCACCACCGACATCGCCTGCGCGAAATACCGCTATGAAAACCTGCACGCCGACCGCGTGCTGTACTTTATCGACTCCCGCCAGCACCAGCATCTGATGCAGGCGTGGACTATCGTGCGTAAAGCGGGCTACGTGCCCGATGCCGTAACGCTGGAACATCAGATGTTCGGCATGATGTTAGGTAAAGACGGCAAGCCGTTTAAAACTCGTTCAGGCGGCACGGTTAAACTGACCGACCTGCTGGACGAAGCAATGGAGCGCGCGCGTAACCTGGTGACGGCGAAAAATCCAGACATGCCTGCCGATGAGCTGGAGGCTCTGGCAAATGCCGTGGGGATTGGTGCGGTCAAATACGCCGATCTGTCTAAAAGCCGCACCACGGACTATATCTTCGACTGGGATAACATGCTGGCTTTCGAAGGCAACACCGCGCCGTACATGCAGTATGCCTACACCCGCGTGCTTTCCGTATTCCGTAAAGCCGATATCGACGAAGCCGAACTGCTGAAAGCGCCAGTCGTTATCACGGAAGATCGCGAAGCACAGCTCGCCGCGCGCCTGCTGCAGTTTGAAGAGACGCTGAACGTGGTTGCCCGCGACGGCACGCCGCACGTGATGTGTTCTTATCTGTACGACGTAGCTGGCCTGTTCTCCGGTTTCTACGAGCATTGCCCTATTCTCACCGCTGACTCTGAACAGGCGCGCAACAGCCGTCTGAAACTGGCTCTGCTGACGGCGAAAACCCTGAAGCTGGGTCTGGATACGCTGGGTATCGCAACCGTAGAACGTATGTAATGCACTCAGGGGGCATTTGCCCCCTGTTTTTTTTGCGCTTCGCCCGCCTGCCGATTACAGCTCCGCCTCTTTTCCTTCGTTTTGTCCCTGCATCAAATTCGCCTGCGGCGTAACTCAACTTTGTTCAGTATCAATTTAGTATTAATTAATTTACCTCCTTAGCAGTAGTCTCGCCGGAAATCCTTATAATTTCTGGGCCATTAATCTGGCCACTAATAAAAATATTCAATCGCGTTAACTTTTTATAAAGGATTTTTTATGAACAAACCAAACCGTACCGGCTGGCGACGCTATGCCTGGTTATGGCTGCTGTTGGCGGGGGTCGTGTCTGGCGCAGCCCTGCTGACAGGCACCGCCACGGTGATGCACAAAACCAGCGACACCGAATTCTGCGTCTCCTGTCACTCAATGCAGCAGCCGCTGGCCGAGTATCAGGGCAGCATTCACTATCAGAACCCGAAAGGCATCCGCGCCGAATGCGCCGACTGCCACGTGCCCCATCAACCCGTGGACTATCTGACCACCAAAATCATGGCGCTGAAAGACGTCTGGGGCGAGATGACCGGCAAAATCGACACGCCGGAGAAGTATGACGCTCACAAGCTGGCGATGGCGCAAAGCGTCTGGGACACCCTGAAAAAAAACGACTCCGCAACCTGCCGCTCGTGCCACAGCTATGAGGCGATGGACGTGCTGGCCCAGCGCCCGGAGGCGCGTCATGAGCATCCGGTGGCGATCAAAAACGGTGAAACCTGCATTGACTGCCATAAAGGGGTTGCCCATATTCTGCCGGATATGAGCCAGCTCTCCGCCGCCGGCGCCAGCCAGCTTTCCGCCGCAGCGGCGAAATCGTCGGGCAGCGCCAGCCAGCTCTGGTCGATTGCCACGCAGCCTTTCTGGCTGAACGCCGACCGCAAGCAGCCTAACGCCGGTAATCTGATGCCCGGCACCGAAGTCAGCGTCGTCAAACGCGAGAATGACATGATCCTGGCTCAGGTAAACGGCTGGCAACAGGAGGGCGTGAGCGAAGTATTTTACGCAGCCGCAGGCAGGCGCATCCTCAGCGTGCTGCTGGGGGAAGAGGCGCGTGGTCAGGTGAAACGCGTGAACGACTACACCGACCCGGAAACTCACCTCGTCTGGCATCAAACTGCGCTACAGGTCTGGCTGCCTGCCGGCCAGCTTATCGATAATCAGCAGAAAATCTGGGACTACGCCGCATCCATGATGTCCGCGAACTGCACCGGCTGCCACGGTCTGACCTCCCTCGACCGCTTCAACGCCAACCAGTGGATTGGCGTGATCAAAGGAATGGCGTCCCGCACGTCCCTGGACCAGGAACAGCTACGCGTGTTGACCCGCTACGTACAGCAGCACGCCAGCGATATGCCTGCCGAAGTCCAGACCATCAGTAAGGAGACAAACTAATGAAAAATAACCACGAAGCGATGCAAATCAGCCGCCGTAGGTTTCTGACCGGTGCCGCAGCCCTCGGCGGCGTCTCCTTGCTGGGTGGCCTGTGGCCGCGCTCGGTGCTGGCCGAAGCCGTAAGCCAGGCGTTACCGCAGTTTGTGGCATTGCGTCAGGCCCAGAAGGGTATTCTGACCGCTGCCCACTGGGGAGCTTTCGAAGCCATTGTCCGCGACGGCAAAATGGTGGAAACCCGCCCGGTGCAGGACGATCCTTTCCCGAATGAATTTATCACTATGGCTCCCCATCAGGTCCACGCGCCTAACCGTGTGAAATACCCGATGGTGCGTAAAAGCTGGCTGGAAGGCGGGCCGCAGAATTGCCGCCCTGAGCTACGCGGCTGCGACGAGTGGGTGCGGGTGAGCTGGGACAAAGCGCTGACGCTGGTGAGCGACCAGATTAACCGCCTGCAAAAAGAGCACGGCCCGCAGTCCATCTACGCGGGTTCTTACGGCTGGAAGAGCGTCGGTATGCTGCACAACAGCCGCACCCTGCTCCAGCGCCTGATGAATCTGGTGGGCGGTTCGCTGAACTACTCCGGAGATTACTCTACCGGCGCCGCCCAGGTAATTATGTCTCACGTTGTCGGCTCTATGGAGGTATATGAACAGCAGACCGCCTGGCCTAACGTGCTTGCTAACAGCCAGCTCGTGGTGCTCTGGGGTTGTAACCCAATGGTTACCCTGAAGAACAGCTGGAATGTGCCGGATCACATTGGCCTTTCGGGCTTCGAGGCGCTGAAAAAGAAAGGCGTGCGGATTATCAGCATCGATCCGGTGAAAAGTGACAGCACCGATTATCTGAACGCCGAATGGATTGCTCCGCGGCCTTATACCGATAGCGCCATGCTGGTGGGCATCGCCCATACTCTGCTGGCTGAAAAACTGCATGACTCCGATTTCCTGAAAACTTATACCGTTGGCTTCGATAAATTTGCAGCCTACCTCAGCGGCGAACAGGACGGCGTGGCAAAAGACGCCGACTGGGTCGCCGCTATCTGCGGCATCGAGGCGGAAACGATTCGCCAGCTTGCACGGGATATGGCTAAAAACCGCACCATGATCATGGGCGGCTGGGGCATTCAGCGCCAGCATCACGGCGAACAGCCCCACTGGCTGCTGGTGACCGTGGCGGCAATGCTCGGTCAGCCTGGCCTGCCGGGAGGCGGCTTCGGCTTTAGCTATCACTACTCTTCAGGCGGCAGCCCGACCGCACGCGGCGGCATTCTGGCGGGGATCTCTGCGGGCAAGGAGCCGAAGAATAGCCCAACGCCAATTCCGGTTGCGCGCATCGCCGAATGTCTGGCCAACCCTGGTAAAACCATCGACTTTAACGGGGCGAAAGTCACCTACCCCGACGTGAAAATGGTTTACGTCGCCGGGGGCAATACCTTCCATCAGCATCAGGACACCAACGCTCTGGTCAAGGCCTGGCAACATCCGCAAACCATCGTAGTAAATGAGCCTTACTGGACGGCGACCGCGAAGCACGCCGACATCGTCCTGCCGGCCACCACCAGCTACGAGCGTAATGACCTGGAAATGGGCGGCGACTACTCCCAGCTCTACGTCTTTCCGATGCACCGCTGCGTGCCGCCTCAGCACGAGTCGCGCAACGACTTCGACATCTTCGCGGATCTTGCGACTAAGCTGGGCGTGCATGAAGCCTTCACCGAAGGCAAGGATGAAATCCAGTGGCTGAAAGGCATGTACGACGAGATGAAGGCTCAGGCGCGCAATGCCCGCGTGGCGCTGCCGCCGTTCGATATGTTCTGGGCGTCGAATAACTACATCCGCTTCCCGGTGCCGGAGAGCAATAAACGGTGGGTGCGCTTTGCCGACTTCCGGGAAAATCCACTGCTCAACCCGCTGGGCACCCCGTCCGGTAAAATAGAAATCTATTCGGCGACGGTCGCGAAGATGGGCTACGCCGACTGTCCGGGCCTGCCGGGCTGGCTGCCGCCTCACGAGTGGTATCAGAGTCCGGAGGCGAGCAAGTATCCGCTGTCGCTCAACACCGCGCATCCGATCAACCGCCTGCACTCCCAGTTAGACAACACTCCGCTGCGCGAAAAATATGCGGTGGCGGATCGCGAAGCTATCTGGATTCATCCGCAGGATGCCAAAGCGCGCGGCATCGGTGACGGCGAGCTGGTGCGGGCCTTCAACGATCGTGGCCAGATTATGGTTGGCGCCGTGGTCACCGAGCGGGTTCGTCCCGGCGTGGTGCGCATCAGCGAAGGCGCCTGGTTCGACCCGGCGGATCCACAGCAGCCGGGTTCCCTGTGCAAGAACGGCAACGTCAACTGCCTGACCTTCGACCTCGGTTCATCAAGCCTGGCCCAGGGCAACTGCGGGCAGATGGCCCAGCTGGAGATTGAGAAATACCGGGGACCGGTACTCAAAAATACCGCCCATGCGGTGCCCGTCGGTGCCTGATAACGTGCAAAGGGCTATCAAAAGATAGCCCTTTTAGCCTGCTGACAAAGAAGGAAAAAGCGTGTTTTCTTCTTCTTTGTGGTTATCTAACATGCGCGCCCGGCTCCACTGCGCTGTTGCAGGCCACCCGGGCCTGCCTGCAAAGAGAGGCCCTTACGGCGTTACAGATAAGTGCGCAGATACTCGCCGAGGCAAAGAATCGCCATCGCCTGGCCGTAGGGCATGGAGGTCAGCGGGATCTGGCGATAGAATTCCAGATTGCTGCCCATCCCGGTGCCGAAGGAAACCTGCAATAACTCGCCGTCTGCGGAGATGTTTTGCACAATGCCTTTCATCGCTTTTTCAGCCACGTCTTTGTAATCCCGGCTGAGATAACGCTTACGAATGCCTTTCAGAATGCCATAAGCAAAGCCCGCGGTTGCCGAGGCCTCCAGGTAAGAGTGCGGATCGTCGAGCAGGGTATGCCACAGGCCGCTATCGTCCTGGCATTTCGTCAGTGCGGCCACCTGATTTTCCAGCACCTGCACCAGATAGCGGCGCACCGCGTTATTTTCCGGCAGATCCACCAGCTCAAGGAAATCCGGAATAACGATGGTCAGCCAGCTATTGCCGCGCGCCCAGCGGGCGCCGGCAAAGTTATGCTTGCCTTCATAACTCCAGCCGTGAAACCACAGCCCGCTCTGCCGGTCCATCAGGTTTTGCACGTGCAGCAGGAACTGGTAGGTCGCCTCTTCCACATATTCCGGGTGATTCAGCAGCTTGCCGATCTTCGCCAGCGGCAGCACGGTCATCATCAGCGTGTCGTCCCACATCTGCTGATGGTTCTCTTCTGCCAGCGTAATGTGCTGCATGCCGCCGTGTTCGGTGCGCGGCATCTCGTACATCGCCCACTCGGCCCAGCTCTCCAGCCACGGCAGGTAAGACGGATCGCGCGTTTCTTCGTAGCGATAAGCGAGCGTCAGGAACGGCGCCATGGTGTTGACGTTTTTGGTGGTCGCGCCTTCGGCGAAACGGTCAGCAAACCAGCGGTCAATAATGTCACGCATCTGCGCATCGCCCGTCTGACGATAATACTGATAAATACCATACAGCCCGACGCCGTGCGTCCACTCCCAGCCTGCCCAGCCTTTGGTATCAATGACGCGTCCATCGTCCAGGCGCAGCAGGAACTGGCCGGTTTCATCCTTAATATTGATCAGATTATCCGTCACCTTATGGATCAGGGTTTTCAGTTCATCCCGGGCAATGAAGCGCTCCGGCTGACACAGTAGCGGGCTGTGCTTGACGGGGTAAATAATCATTAACTTAACCTCTGCGTAGCGTTCGAATTTATGGCTGCGGCCTGTTTCAGAGTCGGCGCGGCGGGCTTGTTATGGTTGAGGTAACCAATATTATTGTTACCCCAGAGATTTTCATAAGGCATACCCGCCAGCATTTCGACGGTGGCGCGGGCTTGTGGCGTGATAGCTTCCGGCACCGCGCGATTGGCGAGACGCATTTTCACGGTCTCCTCACGCAGCACGCTGTGCGTTTGCAGGTTGAGCTTAAAGCGCAGGGAAATTAGGAAGCCGCACGCCAGCACGCCAACCGTGCCGAAGCTTAAAATCATTAAAATGGTGTGGCTTACCGCGGGAGGCTGGCTTGGCTGGCCGGAGACAAAGCCGGATAGCTGCATTACGATACCCACCAGCATGACCGCACCGGCCTGCGAAGCTTTACGCGTCAGCGTCATAATGCCCGCAAAGATCCCCTCACGACGCTGGCCGGTGATCGCTTCATCCACGTCAGCAATATAGGTATAGGTGTTCCACGGCACATAGTTGATACCGCCGCGTCCCAGACCCGCAATGGCGGAAAGCAGCAGCAACAGCGAGAACGCATCGCTTAATCCCGCGTAATACAGCACCGCATAAGAGATAGAACTCAGACCGAACAGCACGACCACCATGCGATACGACGGCGCCGGGCCAAACTTGATACACAGCGGGATCATGCCGATCACCGCGATAAACTGCAAAATTGCCATGGTGCCCAGCAGATTAGAGGCAACGGACGCGCTCTGCATCAGCACGAATACCACGTAATAAGTGAAGACGGCGTTAAACACGTCCTGCGCGATATAGCCGCCCAGGTACATACCCAGATGCTGACGGAAGATTTTGATACGCAGCGTGGAGGTTAATTCAACGTTCAGGCGCTTCATGCTCTGGGCAAACGTCAGGGTTTTCTTCTCTTCTTCGGCGCGCAGCGCGGCTTCCGTCCACTCGGAGCGCGGCCTCTCCCAGGTAAAGAGCCATACGAAGGTCAGAACGATGGCGCACAAGGTGGCGAATACCAGGCTTGCGTAGAAGAAAGAAACCGCGTTGTCTTTACCAAAATGGTTTAACAGAATACCCGGCAGGAACGCCGCCAGAATAGCCGAAAGCTGCGCCATAGAAATACGCGCGCCGGAGAACTTGGTTTTCTGTTTGAAATCATCGGTCATTTCCGGCACCAGCGTTTCGTAAGGCACCAGAATCATGGTATAGACCACGTCAAAAATCAGGTAGGTCAGCAGGTAATACCAGTAGCTCATCTCCCCTACCCACATAAAGCTGTAGCTGAAAACTAAAGGTATACCGAGCAGAATAAAGAACTTACGGCGGCCAAAGCGCTTGCCCAGCCAGGTAGAACCGAAGTTATCGGTTAAAAAGCCCATTAGCGGGCTGACGACGGCGTCGAGCACCCTTGCCATCGCGAAGATAAAGGTTGCCTCAATAGGCGTGAGTCCGCAGAAGGTAGTATAAAAATAGAGCAGCCAGGCCGCCGTCAGGGCTGTCGTTCCGGCCCCCAGGAAGTCGCCCGCTCCGTAGGCGAGGTAATTCGCCAGGCCAATGTTACGTTTTTTCATTGCCGTCCACCCCGTTGCTTTTGTAATGGGAGATTGCAAGTCACGGCCCCAAAACGGACCTGCGAGAAATCTTTCACGGCTAAAGTAAAAGTATGGAGCGTGAGAAACCTTTTCGTTTTTGCCACCCCTTGATGAATGCTGGCAAAAATACAAAGAGTGCCCGCATCCGCATCCCGATTTATAAAACAAGGGTTTATTTTTATCAAAAGAGAGGATTGAAAATGAGAGGTAAAGACAAAAATGCCGCAGCGAAAGTGCGGCATTTATTCAGGACGGGTAAATAAGCGAAAGGCCGGCTATTCGCTTCAGCGATAATTCACAATCACCTGATTGCTCTGCACGCGCAGCGGCGGGAAAAGCTTTCCGCCGCCCGGCACTTCCCAGACAAACCGCAGCGGTTCTCCGGCGGCCACATTGGTTAAGCCGCGCGTTGTGCCGCTCTGCCCTTCTATCGGTACGCAGCGTGTCACCGAGCAGAGTTTGACGAGCAGCCCGCCCGGCGTTGGGCCATTTAACTCGTAACGCCAGGCGACAAGCGTCATCACGCCGAAAACCTGCTGCGACGGCGACAGCGCCCGGGATGAAGCAGCAACGCCCCGATTGCTAAGCGTCGCCCCCATGCCGCTGGCCTGCCAGCTACCTTCACCGGCGGCCTGAGCGAATAAAGGCAATAGCGCAAGCGCCAACAGCAAACGCATTATTTCGCTCCTATCGTTGCGGTCATACGGATATTGCGGTTGTCCGACAGCTCAAGGCTTGAAAGCACGACCAGCTGCGGCAGGCTGCGGCGCAGGAAGCGAGCCAGCAGCGGACGCAGCGCGTGGTTAACCAGCAGCACCGGCGGCGCGCCCAGCATCTCCTGACGCTGCAACGCCTCCTGGCTTTGCTCCAGCAGACGGTCCGCAAGGCCAGGCTCCAGCCCGCTGCCGCCCTGTAAAGCCTGCAATAACAGGCGCTCCAGCGCGGTATCCAGCCCGATAACCTGTACTTCACCGGTGCCAGGGAACCAGAGTTGGGTAATGGCGCGACCTAAAGCCACGCGCACCACGGCGGTCAATTCATGAGGATCGCTTTGTATCGGCGCGTGTTCAGCCAGCGTCTCCAGAATCGTTCGCATATCACGAATCGGGACCTTCTCAGCGAGCAGGTTCTGCAACACCTTGTGCAGCGTGGTCAGCGTCACAACCGCCGGCACCAGGTCTTCGGTCAGCTTCGGCATCTCCTGGGAGACGCGATCGAGCAGCTGTTGCGCTTCCTGACGGCCGAACAGCTCGGGCGCGAACTGGCCAATCAGATGGTTGAGGTGTGTCGCCACAACCGTACTTGCCTCAACGACGGTAAAGCCCTGGATCTGCGCCTGCTCTTTAAGCGCGCTTTCAATCCAGGTCGCCGCCAGGCCAAAGGCCGGATCGATTGTCGTCTCGCCAGGCAGGCTTCCGGCAGCGGTGCCCGGGTTAATCGCCAGCCAGCGCCCCGGATATGCCTCACCGGCGCCGATTTCCACGCCCTTCATCAGGATGCGGTAACGCGCCGGCGGCAAATCCATATTGTCGCGAATATGCACCACCGGCGGCAGGAAGCCCATCTCCTGCGCGAATTTTTTACGAATGCTGCGGATACGCCCGAGCAGCTCGCCGTCCTGCTGGAAATCCACCATCGGGATCAGGCGATAGCCCACTTCCATCCCCAGCGAATCTTCGAGCTGAACATCATTCCACGTCGCTTCCACGGCCTGTGGATTCTCCGGGGCTTTCACCGGCGGCGGTGCCACAGGCGCGGCTATCTGACGCCCACGCATCCACCACGCCAGACCCAGCAGCGCGGCTGTAAACAGCAGGAATACAAAGTTTGGCATGCCCGGCACCATGCCGAGCAGGCCCAGCACGGCGGCGCTTAGCAGCATCACGCGTGGATTATTGAACAGTTGGGTAACCATCTGCTCGCCGACGTCCTGATCGGTCGCCACGCGGGTCACGATAACGCCCGCCGCGGTGGAGATAACCAGCGCCGGGATCTGCGCAACCAGGCCATCGCCGATAGTCAACAGCGTGTAGCTTTCCGCCGCCGCGCCCACCGCCAGATCGTGTTGCAGCACGCCGACCAGCAGGCCGCCGACCACGTTGATCGCCATGATCATCAGCCCTGCTACGGCATCGCCGCGCACGAACTTACTCGCCCCGTCCATCGAACCGTAAAAATCCGCTTCCTGGGTCACTTCAGAACGGCGTTTTTTAGCTTCGTCTTCGCCAATCAATCCGGCGTTAAGATCCGCGTCAATCGCCATCTGCTTGCCCGGCATCCCGTCGAGCACGAAGCGCGCGCCAACTTCTGCGATACGTCCCGCACCTTTGGTGATAACCATAAAGTTGATGATAACGAGGATGATAAACACCACGATACCGATAGCGAAGTTACCGCCTACCAGGAAGTGGCCGAAGGCTTCAACCACGTGCCCCGCAGCCCCCGCACCGGTATGCCCCTCCATCAGAATGATACGCGTTGAAGCCACGTTCAGCGCCAGGCGCAGCAGCGTGGTAAACAGCAAGATGGTCGGGAACGCGGCGAACTCCAGCGTTTTCTGGGTGAACATCGCCACCAGCAGCACCATGATCGACAGGGCGATATTAAACGTGAACAGCAAATCAAGCACAAACGCGGGCAGCGGCAGCACCATCATCGACAGGATCATCAGGATAAGTATCGGCCCGGCAAGTATTTGCCATTGCCCGGATTTCATGCTGGCAGGCAGACGCAATGTCGCGAGCAGATTAGCCATCGGAGTCCTTCTCATTCGCAAAGTCCAGTGCTTCTGGCACCGGTAGATTTTCAGGTTTTTTCGGGATTAAGCCGCCCGCCACGCGCCAGCGACGCAGTTGCCAGACCCAGGCCAGCACTTCCGCCACGGCGGAATACAACTGCCCCGGAATTTGCTGGCCGATTTCAGCGTGCCGGTAAAGCGCGCGGGCAAGCGGCGGTGCTTCAAGCACCGGAATACGGTTTTCGTTGCCGATCTCACGGATGCGCAGCGCAACAAGGCCGGCACCTTTAGCCAGCACTTTCGGCGCGCTCATCTTTTTCTCATCGTACTGAAGCGCCACCGAATAGTGCGTCGGGTTGGTGACGATAACGTCGGCTTTTGGCACATCGGCCATCATGCGGCGACGAGCTATAGCGCGTTGCTGCTGGCGGATACGCCCTTTGACATGCGGGTCGCCCTCCTGCTGCTTATACTCGTCGCGAATATCCTGACGGCTCATACGTAATTTTTTGAGATTGCTAAAAATCTGGAAAAACACGTCGAATCCCACCATCGGGATCAGGCCCATCACAATCAGCAAACCGCAGGCCGCCACCATATCCAGCGCATGACGCAGCGCGGAAATGGGAGGTTCGCTTATCAGCCGCATCATATCCGGCCAGTTGTGGCATAAATACCAGGCGGTTACCGACCCCACCAGCGTGGCCTTCAGAAAAGCCTTCAGCAGCTCGGAGCCCGCCTGGGCTGAGAACAGGCGCTTAAGGCCTGGCAGCGGGTTAAGCTTGCTGAATTTGAAAGCAATAGACTTACCGCTAAACAGCAGGCCGCCAAGCAACATCGGTGCGGCTATCGCCACGATCACTAACCCGCTCATCAGCGGCAACAGCGCCCATACGGCCTGTTTAATCAGCAAGCTGACCTGATTCACAATCAGACGCGGGTCGTTAATGATGCGGTGATCAAAGTGCAAACCGGCAGACAACATGGCGGCAAGCTGGCGCGCCAGCGGTTCGCCTCCCATCCAGATGATGCTTAAGCCAGTCAGCACCATCAGCAAAGACGTTAATTCGCGGGAACGGGGAATCTGCCCATCCTCACGCGCTTTCTCAAGCCGGTGGGGTGTGGGAGCTTCTGTTTTATCCTCGTCGCTACTTTCAGACACAGCGTTAATCTCGTGGCCGCAATTTCAAGCACAGCATGCCAGAGCGCCGTTGGGCTAATGGGTGAATTACGCATGGATTTGTGCGCTTATTTGTGGCGTTGGCGCGCTGCGTCTTTTTCTGCGCAGATTTATCATGCCAGGGCCTGAAGAGAAAACAGGGACAAGCACGCGTCACAGCAGAAGATAAAGAATGAATAAAACAGAGCTATTAAAAACCATCTGTCAGAGAAGGCGCAGTAGATAAAATATTAAAACAGGCTCTCTGACAGTTAATATCAGGTTAAGTAAAACAATCGAATAACAGCAAAAAGCAATTTAAACTCATATACGCGGCTTTTGAAAATTATTCGTTAGAGTCAAAAGCCAGTAATTATTTTTACCGCACAGGGATTTAATGAAAAATACTACAAAAGTAGCTATCGCAAATATCGCGGCATTATCTGCGACTATTCTGCTTACCAGCGTTTCAACTACTACCTTCTTCAACAGAGGTAAGAATCTGGCTGATATTCTCCTCGTTACCCTCGCTTTCTTCGGGGTCAGATCGCTGCTCTGTTGCACGCTAAAATGTAAACCAGCGCTCTGGAATTAACTATTATTTTTCATGCGCCTGTATGGTTGTCTAACCCCTTCCTCCTTAACTAAACCACGGTTTACGAGATATTTGGGATGATTTTTATTTAAATTACAATAGGTAAACGACAGTCGAATTGAACACTGATGAAATGCGCTTCATTGCAGGCAGTAAAGTTGCTTCCGCGTCAGTTGCTAACGCTGTCGGTACCGCAGCCGTTGTTGGGGCATTTGCTGGCATTCCTGGCGGGCCTGGCGGTGTTATGACAGCCATTGGAGCCACAGCGGCAGGCTGAAACCAGTCGTCTTCTGAATAGCGGTAAAGATTAATATTTAGCGGCTAAATGAATATGGCCCGCAATAAAAAATATAATCTTTAAGAATAATAAAAAGTCACCGGTTTTTCATGCATGCCTTTATCAAATTAAAATGCCCTCATCCCCGCGGATGAAGGCATTTAAAAGCTTAAAAGCCTAAGCTGTCCAGCAAATCGTCAACCTGATCCTGGCTTGCAACCACGCCTGCGGCGGTAGCATCCATTTGCGGACCGTTGAGCAGGCCGTCGTTACCGCGTTTAGCACGCGCGTCCGGCTCGGGCATATTCTCCAGCAGCACCATTAATAGCTGGCGCTCAATCTCCTGGATAACGTCCATCATGCGCTTGATAACCTGACCGGTCAGATCCTGGAAGTCCTGCGCCATCATAATTTCCAGCAGTTGCGCGTTGGTAAAGCTGGTGTGTTCCGGCACGCCCGAAAGGTAACTACGGGTATCGGTTACCAGCTCCTTCGCATCGCTCAGCTCGATAGGATTTTCGAACCATGCATCCCAGCGCCCGGTTAACGCTTTCGCGCCGGACTCCAGTTTGTTCTGGTGCGGCTGAGAAAGCTCAACGCAATTCAGCGCGCGTTCGGCGGCCTGGGCGGTCATCTGTACGACATAATCCAGGCGGTCGCGGGCGTCAGGAATCGCTTCCGCCGCTTCGGCAATCGCCTGATCCAGACCGAGCTCGCGCAGGCTATCGCGCAGCATGCGAGTCAGGCTACCAATGCGCGCAATGATATCGTTGGGCGTTGGATGTAACTCCATCGCCGGGTTTGTCGATGAGTGCATGTGCCCCTCCTTACATGCCAAGCTTTTCGAAGATCTTGTTCAGCTTCTCTTCCAGGGTCGCGGCGGTAAATGGCTTAACAACGTAACCGCTGGCCCCGGCCTGTGCTGCTGCGATGATGTTCTCTTTTTTCGCTTCCGCCGTGACCATCAGTACCGGTATGGTCGCCATAGCGCCATTCGCACGAATGGTTTTCAGCAGTTCAAGACCGTCCATGTTAGGCATGTTCCAGTCAGAGATAACAAAACCAAAACCGCCAGCGTGCAGTTTGTTCAGCGCATCCACGCCATCTTCCGCTTCTTCTACGTTGTTAAAACCCAGCTCTTTAAGCAGGTTACGCACGATGCGACGCATGGTAGAAAAATCGTCTACCACCAAAAACTTAAGCTCTTTGTCTGCCATAAAATCCGGGCTCCTTTGTTAAATACGTATTGCCTGTCCGGCACTAATTTTCGCCAGCATTTGCTGGCTTACCTGGCTTAAATCGACCACTTCGCTGACGCCACCGCTATTGATGGCCTCACGCGGCATGCCGAACACCACACAACTTGCTTCGTTTTGGGCCAGAGTCCATGCTCCGGCCTGATGCATTGCCAGCATGCCTGCGGCACCGTCATTACCCATTCCGGTGAGGATCACCCCCACGGCATTACGTCCGGCAAATTTCGCCACCGAATGGAACAGCACATCCACGGCCGGGCGATGCCGGTTCACGGGCGGGCCGTCATGTAATTTGATTTGATAGTTTGCGCCGCTGCGCGACAGCTCCATGTGCTTATCACCGGGCGCAATGTAGGCGTGTCCGGGCAATACGCGTTCGCCGTCTTCTGCTTCTTTCACCGTAATCTGGCACAGCTTGTTCAGACGCTCGGCAAAAGAGCGGGTAAAACCAGGCGGCATATGCTGGGTAATCAACACCGCCGGGCTTGAAAGCGGCAGCGGTTGCAGCACATGGCGAATAGCTTCCGTTCCCCCGGTGGACGCGCCGATAGCAATCAGCTTTTCGGAACTCAGCAGCGGGCCCGCCTTAAGCTGCGCGGGAGCCGCTGTCGGCGCGCGCGCTGCCAGTTTCGCCTTCGCCGCGGTACGGACTTTTTCAGCAATCATTTCGCTGTACGCAAGCATCCCTTCACGAATGCCCAACTGCGGCTTGGTGACGAAGTCTATCGCCCCCAGCTCGAGCGCGCGCAACGTCACCTCCGAGCCTTTCCCCGTCAGCGACGACACCATTACCACCGGCATCGGGCGCAGACGCATCAGTTTTTCGAGAAAATCGAGGCCGTCCATGCGCGGCATTTCTACATCCAGCGTCAGGACGTCCGGATTAAACTTTTTAATCAGATCGCGGGCAACCAGCGGGTCTGGCGCCGTAGCGACCATTTCCATGTCGCTGTGGCTGTTAATAATTTCGGTCATGATCTGGCGCATCAGGGCGGAATCATCAACGGACAGCACTCTTATTTTTGTCATGATCTTTCCTTACTCAGACCGTAGACCGTCTGACCACGCAGCCAGAATTCACGACTGAGGTTACTGAAATTCTCTGAATGCCCGGCAAACAATAAGCCGCCTGGTTTTAACAGGGGGACAAAGCGGCTTAAAATGTCCTGCTGCGTCGCTTTGTCGAAATAAATCATGACGTTGCGACAAAAAATGGCATCAAAAGGCCCCGGAATCGACGCCTGTTTATCCAGCAGGTTAACCGTCCCGAACTCAACGTGATTAGCCAGATCGCTTCTGACCCGCACCAGCCCTTCGTGTGGGCCGGTTCCACGCATGAAATAGCGCTGCATCTGTTGAGGAGAAAGCGTTTTGAGCTCTTCCTGGCGATAAACGCCGCTTTGCGCCTTTTCCAGTACCTGGGTGTCGATATCGCTGGCAAACACCTTCCAGCGGCCCGGCGCCATGCCCAACGCATCGGCGAGCGTGATAGCGATGGAGTACGGCTCTTCACCTGTGGAAGCGGCGGCGCTCCAGACGCGATATTCACCGTTGCGCTTACGTGCATGGTCGGCAAGCACCGGGAAATGGTGTCCTTCGCGGAAAAACGCCGTCAGGTTAGTGGTCAGCGAATTGACAAACGCCTGCCATTCCGCGCTGTTGGCATTCGACTCCAGCATGCCCAGATAGCGCCCAAAATCATCCAGCCCTAAAATACGCAGGCGGCGAACCAGGCGGTTGTAAACCATATCCCGCTTGTGGTCTGCCAGCACAATCCCTGCGCGTTGGTATATCAATTGACATATCCGACGAAAATGCGTGTCGGACAGCGGTAGACGCTGTGTCATCTGTAACATTAATGACGTTTGTCCATTGGACAGAGGTGATGTCATAGCGCCTTCTCAGTCACAATCAGGGGGTGGCCAGCACCCCGGAGGTTTCGATTTCCCCGGTTTCACGTTGCTCTTCAACGATTGCCAGGTTAAACACGGAGACTACACCGGTTAAATGTTCAGCCTGGTTGGCCAGTGCATCGGTCGCGCTCGCGGCTTCTTCTACTAAAGCGGCGTTTTGCTGCGTAACCTGATCCATCTGGCTTACTGCCTGAGCGACCTGCTCAATTCCCCGACGCTGCTCATCCGACGCCGAAGCAATTTCTCCCATAATATCATTCACCTGCGTTACGGAACGCACGATTTCAGCCATCGTGGTGGCTGAGGTGTCCACCAGCTGCGAGCCCTGCTGCACGCGATTAATCGACTCTTCGATCAGCACTTTGATCTCTTTTGCCGCCTGAGCGCTGCGGCTTGCCAGGTTACGGACTTCGCCTGCCACCACCGCAAATCCGCGGCCTTGTTCACCGGCGCGAGCGGCCTCGACGGCGGCGTTCAGCGCCAGGATATTAGTCTGGAAGGCGATACCGTCGATAACGCTGGTGATGTCGCCAATCTTTTGCGAGCTTCCGGCAATATCATGCATGGTGCGGGCCACGTTTGCGGCCTGCTGCCCGCCCTGCTTCGCCGTCTCTGCGGCGCTACGGGAAAGCTGTGCGGCCTGACGGGCGTTATCGGCGTTCTGGCCAACGGTCGCCGTCAGTTGCTCCATGCTGGCGGCGGTTTCTGCAAGCGAAGCCGCCTGCTGTTCGGTACGCGCGGAAAGATCGTTGTTGCCAGCGGCAATTTCAGCGATGCCGGTATGCATGGCGCTGCTGCCCTGTCGTACTTCAGTCACCGTCTCTTTGAGCGAGTTCTGCATGTTCTTCAGGCTGCGGAAAATCTCAGAAATTTCGTTACGCCCGAAGACCGCAATCGGCTTCGCCAGATCGCCCGCAGCAATGCGGTCAAAGTGTTGACGCACAATCGCCAGCGGCTGCACGATCATCTTGCGCGACCAGGCGAGCGAGCCAAGCAGCATCACGACGGCAATCACCGCCATGGTGATAAAAATCACCGCGGAGGTATGATAATTTTTCGCGCTGTCGCCGCTTGCCGCCGCCACGATATCGTTGATGCTTTGCTGCCAGGCATTGAAGTTGGCGTCAAAAACATCCTGCGATTTCTGAATCGGCGCGCTCAGGAAATCCGATAGCTGATTGCTCTCAAGCCAGGTGGCCTGATGTTGCAGATCGTCACGATAGGCGGCGTAACTTTGCTTGGTTGACGCCAGCATTTCCTCACCCTCTTTGCTTGCCGTCGGGATCTCAAGAAACTGGTTAAACAGCATGTCCGCCTGTTTCAGGCTGCCACGCGCGTTCGCCATCAGACGCTTAATATCCTCCGGCGGATAGCTGAGCGCCGTAAGCGTACCTGCACGGCTTAAGGCAGTGCTGGCCTGTAACAAGGCTGAACGGCTTTGGGTTAACGTATCGCGCTGTTGATTACTCGCCTCGACCTTTTTCAGGTTCTGGAAATCGTCACGAAAAGCCCAGAAGGACAAACCGTTACTACCAATCTGCAGCAGGCCGCAGAGAATCAATATCAGGAACAGGCTGGTCGAAATTCGGATACGGTTTAACATCAAAGCTTTCCTCGGCCGGCACGTCTGTCGGCGTTTATGTGTGGTCAGAAATGGTGATTAGAATGTTTCCCAGTTAGCATCCCCGCCGGCGGCTGCCGGTTTACGCGGAGATAAGGTCGCAGCGCTGGCTGTCGCGACAACAGGCGTTGCGGTAATACGTTGAGGAGTCCCTTCACTTTTCAGACGGAAAGCCGCCACGGACTGGGTAAGCAGGCTGGCCTGCTCTTCCAGTGCCGCAGCCGCGGAGGCAGATTCTTCAACCAGCGAGGCGTTCTGCTGGGTAACCCGATCCATTTCTGAAACCGCAAGCGCCACCTGGTCAATACCGCGGCTTTGCTCGTCGGAAGCAGAAGCAATTTCGCCCATGATGTCGGTCACGCGGGTTACGGCGCTAACGATATCGCTCATGGTTTCCCCCGCGCTTTCCACCAGCACGGAACCGGTATCCACGCGGGAAACGGAATCTTCAATCAGGGATTTGATTTCTTTCGCGGCCTGCGCGCTACGGCTTGCCAGGTTACGTACCTCACCCGCCACTACCGCAAACCCACGTCCCTGCTCTCCGGCACGCGCGGCTTCTACCGCAGCGTTAAGGGCAAGGATATTAGTCTGGAAGGCAATACCGTCGATAACGCTTGTAATATCGGCGATCTTTTTTGAAGACCCGGCAATTTCGTGCATGGTTTTCACCACGCCATCGACAACTTTTCCGCCGCGTGAAGCCGTTTCGGAGGCGCTTAATGCCAGTTGCGAAGCCTGACGGGCATTATCAGCATTCTGTTTTACCGTGGCGGTAAGCTGCTCCATGCTGGCAGCGGTTTCTTCAAGCGAGGCGGCCTGCTGCTCGGTGCGCGATGAGAGATCGTTATTACCGGCGGCAATTTCCGTGGCGCCGCTGTAAATAGCGTCGGAACCCTCGCGTACGCTGCCCACGGTAATACTCAGCTCCTGCTGCATATGCTGTACGCTTGCCGTCAGTTCGCTTATCTCGTTGCGGCCTTTTACAACGATGCTTTCCGTCAGGTTACCGTTAGCAATTTCACGAATATGGCCGATGACGACGGCTAACGGTTGCAGGAGGATATTGCGTATCCCGAACCATACCAGCACGATTACCGCAGCAAGGGCTAAAGCAAGGCCCCCGATCTGCCATTTGGCAAAGTTGTAATCATTGCTGCTGGTCAGGTAAGTTTGTTCATAAATACGTTCGTTGAGCGCCAGGTACTGCTGGAAGGCTTTCTCAAGCGCGTTTTGCATGCCCTGTGTAGGCTGAGCGAAATAGGCATCTAGGTTTCCGTTTTCCAGGAAGCCGATAAGCTCGCTCAGCGCCTGATAATAATTCTGATAATCATCATCGATGCCTTTCACCATCGTTTCCATTTCCGGCGAAATAGACGGCACCTGTTTGAAAGCGGCGTAATGTTTGCCTGATTCAGCAAGCGTCGCTTTGGCGCTGTTGAGTAAATCAGTTTTAGCCGCGCTCTGGCCGTTGCTGGCGTCCAGTAATGAGCGGGCTGAAGAACGGCTGAGGTTAATGCGCGTTTGCAGCATTAAGTCCCACGCGTAATGCAGCTCGGATTGTTGAACGCGTAACTCACGGGTCACGCCGGAATTATCGTTATTATCTTTTAAAGCGCTAAAAAACATACCGCCAGACATGAGCTGCAGCAGTGCAAACGCCACCAGCACCATCATCAGCATGGTGACAACGCGAATACGGTTCAACATATAACATCCTATGAATGACTTGTTATCGATATTATCGGCATCCGCCTGGGGAACTTTACGTGAAATTAGGATGAGTCTTATGCAACGGTGATTTAACTATGCTAACGGGCATCGTCCACTTTCCGGACACGGGTTATGCAGCCGTTAACGTGCCGGATAACGGCGCGGCGCGGCGGCTGAAGAAGAGATTGAGGCTTGATTTTCAGAAGGGATAAGCGGTGGATAAGCAAAGCGTTATCCACCGCCAAAACGACACGTCAGGCTACGCGGCTGGTCGCCACATCTACCAGCGCCATTTCTTCGCTGTTCAGCAGCTTCTCGATGTTCACCAGAATCAGCATGCGTTCGCCAAGTGCGCCAAGACCGGTCAGATATTCGGTAGAGAGCGTGACGGCAAACTCTGGCGCCGGGCGGATCTGCTCGGCGGTCAGCGACAGCACGTCAGAAACGCCGTCCACCACAATGCCTACCACGCGCTGGCCCAGGTTCAGAACGATAACCACGGTATTGTCGTTATACTCCACGTCGCTCTGAGCGAACTTCACGCGCAGATCGAGGATCGGCACAATCACACCGCGCAGGTTGGTTACGCCCTTGATGAACGCTGGCGTATTAGCGATACGGGTGACCTGGTCGTAGCCGCGGATTTCCTGCACCTTCAGGATGTCGATGCCGTACTCTTCATCGCCAAGCGTAAACACCAGGAATTCCTGCCCCGATGGCTCCCCGGTCAATTTTGTCACATTGGTTAATCCATTCATTTGGTTACCTATTTTAATTTTCAGGAAAGGGCGGCAGTGCCGGCCAGACGTTGTTCACGGTTTAAGTTTTGCAGCGCGGAAACATCAACGATCAGCGCAACGCTACCGTCTCCAAGGATGGTGGCCGCAGAAATTCCCGGGACTTTGCGATAGTTGCTTTCGAGGTTTTTTACCACCACCTGATGCTGGCCAATCAACTGATCCACCAGCAGCGCATAGCGACGGCCCGCGCTTTGCAGGATGACGACGATGCCCTGGGTCGCTTCGGTTTTCGCCCCTTCCACATCAAAGAGTTTCCATAGCTCGACCAGCGGCAGGTATTCTCCGCGCACTTCAAGCACGCGCTCGCCGCCCGCCAGCGGATGCAGATCGTCATCCTTCGGCTGCAGCGATTCCATTACCGCATTCAGCGGCAGAATGAAAACTTCATCGGCGACCTTAACGGACATGCCGTCAAGGATGGCAAGCGTCAACGGCAGCATAATACGAATGGTGGTGCCGCTACCGGCTTTAGACTGAATCTCGACGTGGCCGCCCATCTCCTGAATGTTTCGTTTCACCACGTCCATGCCCACGCCGCGGCCCGACACGTCAGTTACCTGCTCGGCGGTAGAGAAGCCCGGCGCAAAAATAAGCATGCCGACTTCATCATCAGACATGTTTTCGTTCACCGCCATGCCCTGGGAAAGCGCTTTGGCCAGGATGCGTTCGCGATTAAGACCGGCGCCGTCATCGATCACTTCGATGCAGATATTGCCGCCCTGGTGCTCTGCGGACAGCGTCAGATTACCCACTTCGGCCTTACCGGCAGCGCGGCGTTTATCCGGCGACTCAATCCCGTGGTCGAGGCTGTTACGCACCAGGTGCGTTAACGGATCGATAATGCGTTCAATCAGGCTCTTATCGAGTTCAGTTGAGCTACCCAGCAGGGTCAGTTCTACCTGCTTATTGAGCTTGCCGGCCAGATCGCGCACCAGGCGCGGGAAGCGGCTGAAGACGTATTCCATCGGCATCATACGAATCGACATCACCGATTCCTGCAGATCACGTGCGTTACGCTGTAGCTGCCCCATGCTGGTAATCAGCTCGCCGTGGTTTACCGGGTCCAGTTCGTTGGAACGCTGGGCCAGCATGGACTGGGTGATCACCAGTTCGCCCACCAGGTTAATCAACTGGTCGACTTTTTCCACCGCCACGCGAATGCTGGTTGATTCCGCTACGCGCGGCGCAGCTTTTTCTGCGCGGACGGCGGGCTTTGCCGCAGGCGTTGCCACTTCCGCCACCGCAGCAGACGTTGCTGCGACCGTCGCCGACACCTTTTCTTTCTCCGCTGCCACCACGGCGACGCTTGCCACCAGCGGCAGGAATTCAATTTGCTCAGGTTCGATGACAAAGCACAGCACGGCGGTAATGTCGTCAGCGCTGACGCTGGTTTCAAGCGTTGCGGTCACCGAGCTTTCACTTTTTTCAATGTCGCTAAGCGTGCCGAGGTTTGCCAGCTCTTCGAGCAGCAGATCGCGTTCGCTCTCTTTCAGCCCGCTGATAGCGACGCGCAGTTTGCCGTCGTTCGCGGCAGCCCCGGTTTTGGACGGCGCTTCCTTTTCAACGACGGTCAGTTTAGCGGGCGCGGCTGCCGGTTCACCTTTGGCCTCGAGTGCCAACTGACGCAGCGCTTTACAGATATAGTCGAAGCTCTGGGCATCAGGTTCCGTTGAGCTTTTATAGGCATCCAGCTGTTCTTGCATAATGTCTTTGGTTTCCAAAAACAGGTTGATAATATCGGTATTAAGTTGCATTTCACCGCGCCGGGCCTCGTCGAGCAGGTTCTCCATTAAATGGGTAGTCTCCTGCAATATGGAGAAGCCAAACGTACCGGCGCCTCCTTTTATCGAGTGGGCCGCGCGGAATATGGCGTTAAGCTGTTCTGAATCTGGCGCCTCAGGAACCAGGTTCAGCAGGTGCTGTTCCATATCGGCCAATAGCTCATCGGCCTCGTCAAAAAATGTCTGGTAAAAATCGCTGATATCCATGCTCACGCTATCACCTCGTACCTGGTTGTGGCGGTAAAGTGGACTGCGCCGCAGCCTCGGCAGCAGGTTCTTTCAGAGTGCTTAACGGAAGGTTTGCGCTCTCTGCGTTTTCATGCACGATGGCTTGTTCGGCTTGTTTGTTTAGCACCAGCAAACTGATGCGACGGTTAACGGCATCTTCCGGGCCACGGTCGGTGACGCGCATCGTGGAGGCCATACCCACCACGCGCAGCACTTTTCCGTCGGTTAACCCACCGTAAATCAGCTCGCGACGTGAAGCGTTCGCGCGGTCGGCGGAAAGCTCCCAGTTGCTGTAGCCGCGTTCGCCCATGGCATACGGCAGGTCATCGGTGTGGCCGGAGAGGCTAATTTTGTTTGGAATATCGTTAAGCAACGGCGCGATGCCGCGCAGGATGTCGCGCATATAAGGCTCGACTTCCGCACTGCCGTTTTTAAACATTGGCCGGTTCTGACTATCGATAATTTGGATACGCAGCCCTTCCTGGACCAGGTCGATTTGCAAATGCGGACGCAGCGCTCGCAGTTTTGGGTCGGCCTCGATCAGCTGATCAAGCTGGTTACGCAGGCGTTTCAGGCGGCTGGTTTCCATATGTTTTCGCAGCTCGTCAATGTTCGGGCTTTTTTTCACTTCTCCCTGCTGCTGGGTCACATCATCGCCGCCGCCGGGGATCGGGCTTTCGCTATCAGCAATGCGCTGCCCGCCGGTTATCGCGACGGAGAGCGGGGTTTTAAAATAATCGGCAATCTGCGCCAGCTCTTTGGAGCTGGAGATGGAAATCAGCCACATCACCAGGAAGAAGGCCATCATGGCGGTCATAAAATCCGCGTAGGCGATCTTCCAGGATCCACCCTGGTGCCCTTTACCGTGGCCTTTGTGCTTGCGTCTTTTTACGACGACAACAGGATGGGCCTGGTTCTTCATACTTCTTCTTCCGTGGCGCGCGACTGGGCGGTTGGTGAGCGGACGGCACGAACGTGTTCTTCAAGTTCGACAAAGGATGGACGCTCGCTGGAGTAGAGCGTTTTACGGCCAAACTCAACGGCGATTGGCGGCGCGTAGCCGTTGAGGCTTGAAAGCAGCGTCACCTTGACGCACTGCATCATCTTAAGGGTTTCAGCGCTTTTCTGACGCAGGACGGATGCCAGCGGCGAAATAAATCCGTAGGCCAGCAGAATACCGAGGAATGTTCCCACCATGGCATGCGCAATCAATCCGCCAAGCTCCGCCGCTGGCCTGTCGGCTGATGCCAGGGCGTGCACCACTCCCATCACCGCAGCAACGATACCGAATGCCGGCAGTGAATCTCCCATTAATGCGAGGCTATTTGCCGGGATTTCCGTTTCGCTTTCGTAGGTTTCAATTTCTTCATCCATCAGGGCTTCAATTTCGAAGGTATTCATATTTCCGCTGATGATCAGACGTAAATAGTCGACGATAAAATCAAGCATTGTGGCGTCGGCTAAAATACGCGGATAGCTGGCAAAAATTTCACTTTCTTTAGGATTTTCAATATCGCGCTCAAGCGAAAACATCCCTTGCTGGCGAGATTTCGCCATCAAACGATAAAGTAACGCCATGAGATCCATATACATACTTTTGGTGTATTTCGAACGGCGAAACAGCAGCGGCAACGCTTTAAGCGTGCTTCTGATAGCCTTGCCATTGTTACCAACGATAAATGCGCCAATGCCCGCGCCACCTATGATGACAAATTCAGCGGGCTGATAGAGCGCCCCCATGTGACCACCAGTCATCATATAGCCGCCGAAAACTGTCCCGAGTACGACCAGGTAACCTATTAATATCAGCACGAGTCAGTCCTTCTGCTGTGGAGTGTGGCAAGGACTTACAGGAGAGTGGCGGCAAAGCCTGTGATGCAGGGCAAAAAAAAGCAGCGGTAATTGCTTACCGCTGCTGGAATTGCGCTTACACAAGGCCTGTTACATGGCCTGTTCTACCTGTTCATCCAGCAGTTGTGGAATAATATCGGCAGTATTTGTGGAAAGTTTACGTCTTTTTACCGCTCGCGATGGCGGCTGGCACAAACTGCAGGCGAAGCTGCCCGGAGGCTGGTGCGCATGGGTGATAAAGTTGCCGTTACAGCAGTTGCAGCGGCTTAACTGAAGCATCCCGCTTTCAACAAATCGCACCAGCGTCCAGGCGCGAGTCAGCGCCAGAAGCGGGCCGTCGGCCTGTGAAGGACACTGCTCCAGATACAGGCGATAAGCTTTAATCACCGCATCAACGCCGCTACATTGTCCGCTACGCAGGAGGAATTGCCATGCGTTACAAAACATCGAGGCGTGAATGTTTTGCTCCCACGTCATAAACCAGTCGGTGGAAAAAGGCAGCATACCTTTCGGCGGCGGGCTGCCCCGCAGTTCTTTATAAAGCTTTATCAAACGGCCGCGGCTGAGCTGCGTTTCGCTTTCGAGCATCTGCAGCCTGGCGCCCAGCGTAATAAGCTCCATCGCTAGTTGTATATCGTGTGCTTCCTGGACAATGCTTTTTTCGCTCATTTTGTTACGCCCTTTTTTTCTTCGGTGCCTCGTCGCCGGCTGACACCTCATTTAATAAGCGGGTGGATAACAAAATACCCGTATGAATTTGTTGTAAATCATCCACACGCGATTCTTGCGTTAAACGATTGATAGTCTGGTTATCATTAAAACGGAACTGACAAATCAGTTGATTAGTTTCCGCTAGTTTCACCATTTGCGGCAGCGTTAATTCTCTTAAGGTATTCGCCATTTCTTCGGCAATCCCTAAACGAAACATCGCCGAAGCTTTATCCTGACTAATAAGTCTTTGAGCAAGCAATAAATACGACAAGTTAATGTCATAAATATGTTTTAGTAACTCGGATGTATGCATTTTCCCCATCCCGAATGACCAACTATTGTATGCGGTTGAACCGCACCCCGTGATGTCCCCGGGCAAACCCGGTAAAAAAAGTGAAGCAATCGTTACGGCCAAAAATGCATTAGTTGATGTCGCATCCCGACGGCGGCCCAGCTTTTATTACAGCGCGGCAGCTTTGTTGTCAGAACGCGTAACGTCTTTCTTAATTTTCTTACAAAAAACTAAGACTTTTCCTAATTCGCGCAAACTCTACTCGTTGCTCATAGCACATACAATGCAGCCAACCGCGATTTTAGAATTTATGTGATTCAGATCACATAAATTTACCTTCTGTCGGCGCTAAAACCATCAGCCAGGCTTTTCAATTGGGTATTTTTTAAGCAAATCAGCGATTTTCGCCGTTCGAAGCGGGGAATAGATTTACTTTTGCACAACAACCCCATGACTTTTCAGGCGTTTCTTTTTTGTCGACTGCCTCAAACCTGTTAACCAGATCACATTTCATGCCTAAAAAAGGCTGTAATGATATATTTATCATTGAGTTAGATTAAATAACTTTTGAATTCTCACGCCTGATGACCATTACATCTGAGCTAATTTCGCTAAGTGATTATCTAATTTTGACGTTAAAAATAATTCTAAGGTTTGATTGTTTTTTCGCCATTTCCTGCTACTAGCAGATGTTACGAATTCATCACTTAAGAATAATTTAAGTATTTTCATGAGCAGGCTCACATTTGTTACGGTTACTGCCGTTGCGCCCGTGTTAAAAACGGAGTATGAGTTTTATTAGCAGACGCCCGTTGCGCTACAGGAGGAAGGCATGAGTTATATGCATGTATTGGTTGCGGTTGCCGTTAAGCCGGAAAGTCATCAATTAATACAGAAGGCCGTTTCCATTGTTAAACCCGTCAACGGGCGCATCACCTTAATAACGCTGGCTTCTGACCCGGAAATCTACAATCAGCTCGCCGCGCCAATGATGGAAAATTTGCGTGAACTTATGCTCGAAGAGACGCAGCTTTTTCTACAAGAATTGATAAGTAAGGCAGGCTACCCCGTTGAGAACGCCGTGATCGCCACGGGCGAACTCAGCGAGCATATTCTCTCGGTGTGCGAGAAGCAAAAGGTGGATTTAGTCGTCTGCGGTAACCACAATCAAAGCTTTTTCAGCAAAGCGATTTGTTCTGCAAAAACGGTGGTTGCGTCGAGTAAAGTAGATGTGCTGTTAGTACCGCTTGTTTAAGAAATGATAGGGAGACGTTCGTTCACCTCCCTCATTACAGCGATATAAGGCGGCAGCAGTCGCTGCTATCCGCCTTTTATAAGATCACGCCAGCTTTGGAAAAGTCGCCACTTTCTGCTGCAAATGAGATGCATCGCTACGCGGCGTTACCTGCTTTAGATCGTCTACGAATCTCTCCTGCCAGCGGTTAATGTCGTTATGGCAAATCACTTCCATCATTTCGCTGTGTCGCGCTATTCGCTCGGCTAAAGGCATGGTTAATGCCCTGTTGAGCGCGCTCGCCACGTCGTCCCGATCGTAAGGATTAACAATCAGCGCCGAGGTCAATTCATTAGCCGCACCGGCGAATTTTGATAATATCAGCACTCCGGGATTGGCCGGATCCTGGGCCGCCACGTATTCTTTCGCCACCAGATTCATCCCGTCACGCAGCGGCGTAACCAGCCCGACTTCGGCGTAACGGAAAACCTTCATCAGCAGCTTGCGGTCAAAATGCTGGTTGAGATAATAGAGCGGCGTCCAGCCCAGTTGCCCATATTTCCCGTTGATTCGCCCCGCTTCCGTCTCCAGCTGATGGCGAATATCCTGATAGGCCTGCACGTCCCCTCTGGAGGTTGGGGCAATCTGGGTGTAACGGATTTTGCCGTGGTGCTGCGGATAATTTTCCAGCAGCGCCTCAAAGGCGAGGAATCGTTCCGGCAGCCCTTTAGAATAATCGAGGCGCTCGACGGAAAAGATGTTCTTAATGCTGCCCAGCTCAGACTTGAGTTGCTCAAGCTTCGGCGGCAGCGGCCCTTTGGCATTCTGCGCAATCTCTTCCGGCTCAATACCAATCGGATAGACTTCGGTGCGAAACGTTTTGCCAAACGCCCGGTGCTGGTGCTTATCTTTACTTTCAAGGCGCGTCATGCTCGCGATGCAATCAAGGAACGCCAGGCGATCGTTTTCGGTCTGGAAGCCCAGCAGATCGTAATCGCACAGCGCTTCAATCAATTCTTCGTGCGGCGGCAGCGCGTTAAACACTTCCGGCGTTGGGAAAGGAATATGTAAGAAAAAGCCGATACGATTATGCAGCCCCTGCTTGCGGCATTCGGAAGCAAAAGGCAGCAGGTGATAATCATGGATCCACAGAACGTCGTCTTTTTCCACCAGCGGCTTGAGCTTGCTTGCCAGAAGCTGATTCACGCGTAAGTATCCCTCCCAGGATTCACGCTGGAAATCAACCAAATCAAGGCGATAGTGAAAAGCAGGCCACAGGACGGCGTTAGAAAATTGCAGGTAATATTGCTCGTAATCTTCTTCACACAGGTTAAATGAGGCCCATGTGATGTTGTCATGGGTAACCTTTTTTAGCGGCGCATCGGGATCGCCTATCTCCCCGCTCCAGCCAAACCACAGCCCGCCCGCTGCCTTAAGGGCGCCTAAAATACCAACCGCAAGGCCGCCTGCGCCCGCTTTCTTGTCATCCGGTGGTGCGATGCGATTAGAGACTACTACTAAGCGACTCATAATCTTCTCCCCGTAAAGTTTCTGTCTTTTGTTGTTTTTCTATGTGATGCGTAAGTTTGCCCAGCCAGTGATAAACCATCCTGACATTGGCGAGGCGATATGTTGCAAGGGTGTCACCCGCGCCGACTTTAATAGTCAGTCCTCCCAGGGCGTTGACCTGCTTAAACCCGGCTTCATCGGTAAGGTCATCACCAATAAAGACCGGCGTGCGGCCTGCGAACGGCGCTTCCTGCATAAAGGCGCGAATAGCCGCGCCTTTGTTGATGCCCAGCGGCTTAAGCTCCACGACGCATTTCCCGGGCTGCAACGCCAGTTCCGGGAAACGTTTGGTCAGCTTTTGCGCCAGCCACATGATGGCCTCTTCCGCTTCCGGTGCCTGTCGGTAGTGAAGCGCGAACGCCATGCCTTTAGCTTCAAGTTCAGTGCCCGGCATCAGCGCCAGGGCGTCAGAGAGTTCCCGCTGCAGAGTTTTAACCAACGGCGCCGGCAGCGTTACAACATGGGTTTTATCATTGATATCGCGGCGCTCCGCCCCGTGAACCCCCGCAAGCGGGAAATGGAACGGCGTGGCGAGTTTATCGAGCTCGGCCATGGAACGCCCTGAGATCAACGCCAGTGCCCCATCACTCATAACGGACATTTTCTGCAGCAATGTGCGCACTGCGGCTGGGATATAGACCTGATCCGGGTGCGGTTTGATTTCAGCCAGAGTGCCATCGAGGTCAAAGAAAAAAGCAAGATTGCCGGAAAGTAAAGGCGGTACAGATACGACTTCAGCCACCTGTGGCTCCTCCTTAATGGATAAAAATTGTCACCGAACCGGTAACTTAAAATTAATATTAGCCATGTAAGTATAGACAGGGTGCCCAGTGTCGCAATTTTATAAGAGAAATCGCCAGCCCTTGTGGAGGCTGGCGTTGCGATTGGGAATAGTCTGAAGCGAACGGTAAAGCAAGGTTAAACCGTGCGTTTGGCCTTCTGTTTGTAGCGGTCGAAAATCACCGCTGCCAGCAGGATCATACCGCGCACCACGTACTGCGAGAACGGAGAAATATTCAGCAGGTTCATGGCGTTTTCCACCGTTCCCAGAATCAGAATACCCGCCACCACGTATGAAATTTTGCCGATCCCGCCTTTGAGCGAGACGCCGCCCAGCACGCAGGCGGAAATCACAATCAGCTCATAGCCAATCGAGGTCATCGGCTGGCCGCTGGTCATGCGTGAGGCAAGAATAATGCCCGCCGCGGCGGATACCAGGCCCGACAGCACGAAGATAATGATTTTGGTCCGCACCACGGGCACGCCCGCAAGCCGCGCGGCTTCTTCATTGCCGCCGATAGCCAGCGTGTTGCGCCCAAAAGTCGTTTTATTGAGCAGTAAACCAAAGATAATCAGGCAGCCTACCGTCAGCCAGATTGGCGCTGGCAGACCGAACCAGTTGGCATAGCCGAGCGTAAAGAAGCGTTCGTCTTCGATGCCCACCGCTTTACCGTCGGAAATGATGTAAGCCAGGCCGCGCACAATTTGCATGGTGGCAAGGGTGGTGATCAACGCATTAATTTTCAGTCGGGCGATAACAAAGCCGTTTATCAGGCCGCTTAACACGCCGAGCAGCAGACCTGCCGCTACGCCAATCCATAAGCTTTCGGTCATGTTAATGACCACGGCGGTCGTTACGCCCGCGCAGGCGATAACTGACGCCACGGATAAATCAAAATCTCCGGAAGCCAGGCAGAACAGCATGCCGCAGGCCACCATGCCGGACATGGAAATCGCAAGCCCCAGGCCCTTCATGTTAATGAAAGAAGAAAAATTCGGTACGAAAATGGCGCAGCCGATAAACAGCACCGCGAACACCACCAGCATGCCGTAGTTATCCCAGATGCGCCCGAGGCTTAACGACGATTTGCCCGCCCCGTCGGATGCCGTTCCCGTCCCGCCGGATTTAGTTAATGAAGACATTTTGTTCCCCTTACTCATGCTGCACTCGCACTGGTTTTAGGCATCGCCAGGCTCAGCGCCTGCTGCTCGCTGGCCTCGCCATGCAACAACTCGCCGGCAATTTCCCCTTCGCGCATCACAATAATGCGGTCCGCAAGGCCCAACACTTCAGGCAAATCGCTCGACGCAAATAGCACCGCCACCCCCTGGGCTGCCAGGGCATAAATGACGTTATAGATTTCATGCTTCGCACCCACGTCGATGCCGCGCGTCGGTTCATCAAGCAGGCAAACCTTCATCTCTTCGGATAGCCAGCGGCCCAGAATGGCCTTTTGCTGATTGCCGCCGGAAAGGTTCATGATCAGCTGATCCGCAGACGGCGTTTTAATGTTCAGCGAGCGGATGTGTGAAGCAGCGTTTTCGCTTTCCCACCGGTTATTGATAAGGCAGCCCGCGCTGATGTGTTTACGACGCGCGCTGATATTGATGTTGTCCCGCACCGAGTGGACGGGAATGATGCCGTCCGCCTTGCGGTCTTCCGGGCAGAGCATCATCCCGGCGCGAATGGCGTCGCCGGGTTTATTAATGGCGATAGCTTTGCCGTCAATCCATACCTGCCCGCCCGTAATACGCGTGCCGCCGAATAATCCTTTCATGAGCTCGCTCCGCCCGGCGCCCACCAGGCCAAACAGCCCGACAATTTCGCCGCTGCGCACATGAAGGGAAATCGGCGTGCGCACGCCTGGCGCTTTCACCTCCTCCAGCCGCAGCCGCTCCGGGCCATGCTCGCGAGGCTGCCAGCCGTAGATATCACCCAGATTGCGCCCTACCATGGCCTGCACCAGAGAATCGTGATTCACCTGCTGCATATCATCGAACGTGCACACGTAGCGCCCGTCTTTGAACACGGTAATCGCATCGCTCAGCGCAAAGATCTCTTCCATGCGGTGCGAAACATAAATAATCACCCGGCCTTCTGCGCGCAGTTCACGGATGACGCGGAAAAGATTGTCTATTTCACGGCGCGAAAGAGAGCTGGTTGGCTCATCAAAAGCGATAACCTTCGCGTTGCGCGCCAGCGCCTTGGCGATCTCCACCATCTGCCATTGCCCGATGGAGAGATATTTAAGCGGCGTCTGGGGATCGATATCCAGCCCAAGGTGTTCAAGCTGAAGCCGCGCCTCGTAATTGAGCAATGAGCGGTTCACAAACCCGGCTTTATGCGGGATTTGCCCCAGATAAATGTTCTCGGCCACCGTCATTTCCGGCACCAGATGCAGCTCCTGGTAGATTATCGCCACGCCGGCGTTGAGCGCCGCCGTGGTATCGCTAAAAACGACTTCTTCACCGCGCAAAGCAATGCTGCCCTGGCTCGGGGCGTAGTTTCCGCTGAGGATCTTCAGCAGTGTGGATTTACCCGCGCCATTTTCCCCCATCAGCGCGTGCACCTGCCCGGCATAACAGTCGAAGCTGATATCCTGGAGCGCTTTTACGCCGGGGAAGGTTTTGCCGATACCGCGAAAAGAGAGATACGGTGTCTGTTGTTGCATGATTTACCCTTTACCTGTTGTCGGGTGGCGCTGCGCTTACCCAACCTACATAATGCGGATATTTTGTAGGGTGGATGCGACAGCGCCACCCATCTGTCGCCATCCACCGCCACCCAGATCATTTGTACTTACTTGCCGCCTAAGCCTTTCTTCGCTAGCTCTTCTTTAAAGTTATCGCGGGTGATCAGCACCACATCGGTCACTTCGGTGAATTTCGGCGGTTCGGCATCTTTGGTCACCCAGTTGTAGAGCATTTCGCTGCTCTTATAACCGTGTACGTCCGGGCTTGGCAGCAGGGAGCCGTAGAAGCCGGTGGCCTGCGCTTTCGACAGTTCGCTCACCGCATCTACGCCGTTGATGCCCACGCCAATAACGTCCGGCGCCTTAAAGCCCTGGCCTTCGGTGGCACGCACGCCGCCCAGCACGGTGTTGTCGTTCATGCCGACGATCAGCCAGTGTTTCACTTCAGGGTGCTGCACCAGCATGGAGTTGGCGGCGTCAAACGCGCCCGGAATATCGTTAGATTTGGTTGGGACTTTATAGATTTGTTTTTCCGGGAAGCCCGCGGCTTTCAGCGCGTCCATCGAGCCGGAAGTACGGCGACGGGCGGTATCGAGCTCATCGGCGGTGATCGCCATCACGGCCGCGTCTTTTACGTCCCAGCCGCGTTTCTGCATCTCTTTATACAGTTCCTGGCCCTGACGTTCGCCGATTTTGGTTGCCGCCATCATCACCAGCGGAACGGTTTCCATCGGCTTGCCCTTCGCAGTAACGAACTGGTCATCTACCGCAATCACTTTCATGTCGTAGCTTTTTGCTTTCGCGATAATTGCCGAACCCAGTTTTGGGTCCGGGGTGCAAATCACAAAACCTTTGGCGCCGCTTGCGGCCAGGCTATCGATGGCGTTGAGCGTTTTTTCACCGTCCGGCACGGCAATTTTAATCACTTCAAAGCCAAGATCTTTCCCGGCTTTATCGGCAAATTTCCACTCTGTCTGGAACCACGGCTCTTCGGGTTGTTTCACCAGAAAACCTAATTTCATGGTCTCAGCGATAGCGGATTGTGACATAACCGCTGCAAAGCCAATGGCCGCCAGCGTTTTAGTAAATTTGTGCATGCGTACTCCAGATCGATTTTTTTATTCGTAAGGTAAGGTCGATTTAAAACAAGCTTTTAGCATCAGCGGTTTTTACAACCTGAGCTGGAGATAGTTTTAGCGGGAAATTAATAATCCATAGGAGAGCGAAATCACACGGCAGAATTACAGTAAAGTCGTGCATGGATTCAGCAAATTAAGCCATAAAGCGAGACGTATATGTATGATGAATGCAGCACTGATTAGCTGAATTGTCCATAAGGTCAGCCAGCGCGTCCCTGCGGCCTGGCCGTGGCTACCACAAGGTGTTTATGCCTTCTCGGGTTCCCGTTACCGGGTCCTTGTCAGGCTGAGGAACTTTGGTGATATTTTCCTTCACTTGCGCAAGCTGTCCCGGCTGGTCAAGGTATTTATCCGGCGAGAAACCGTCGGGATAGGCCCCCACGCACATAAAATCCTCTGAAGCCTCAATTTGCTTATGCCCGACGCCCGCCGGTATCAGCACGGCGTCTCCGCGTGAGATATCAACCACCGGGCCGCTTTCGCCGCCAAACTGAATTTTCGCCCTGCCCGCGAACACGCCCAGCGCTTCGTGCGTATTGGAGTGAAAGTGGGTGTAGGTAAAGACGGGATAGCGCCAGCGCGGAGGCCAGCCGTTGCGGGCAAAAAGGTTTTCGAAAGCCTCGGCGAGGTTTTCTTCGTGAAAGACACGATGGTAAAGCAGGAGCGGCAACGCGCTGTTTGGCACGCCGCCGCTCGCCTGGTTCAGAGCCAGAGTTTCCAGTTCAGCCGCCATTTCTTTCTCCTCGGTAAAAGAGTAAGTATAGAAACGACTGCCCTGGTCGGGTTATTCATCACCAGGGATAATAAATATGCTCCGCGTGATCCCGGGCGGGAGCCTCATCGCCTTCAAGGCGCGCGGCAACGGTGAAGGCAAAATCAAAGGCTTTTCCTAACCCTTTTCCGCTAATCAGGTTACCGTCTTCAACGACATCGGCATCGATATACTCGCCGTCCGTGACCTGCTGCCATAAATCGCCGGAACAGACGTAGCGACGCCCTTTCAGCAGGCCGTTACCGCCCAGTACACGGGCGGCGGCGGAACAAATCGGACAGATAAGCTTGCCCAGTTCATCGTGGCGGCGTACGAACTCGATAACGCTGGCGCTTTGTGCGAGGAATACGCTACCTTCCGGCCCGCCTGGCAAAACGACGGCGTCAAAGGTGGTATCAAAGCTTTCGCTCAGGATGGCGTCTGCCCTCACAGAAATAGCGTGATAGCTCACCACCTCACGCGTATCCACGCAGGAGACTGTCTGAACGTTAATCTTCAGCCTGCGCAAAATATCAATGGTGATAATGGCTTCCCCTTCTTCAAAACCGGGGGCCAGCAGTACGGCAACGCTTTTCATACAGCTCTCCTTTGCTCAAAAAATTACCACCAGGGATACCAGACCTGGCGTAAGCGCGCCAGCGCTTCAAGGTAGAAATAGTCGCCCCAGCTACAGCACTGATCGACCCCTTTTCCGCTCGCCATGTGATAAACCGAATGTTTGAGTAATCCTTCGGTTGGTTCGTCGTCGCCTGCCAGGTAGTTTTCGCTGAGCGACAACATAATACGCAGCGCCATCTCTTCGTAATGCGCACGGTGCTCATCCAGCGTCGGCAGGATTTTCACCAGCTCCAGCAGGCCGCAGGCCGCAATAGCTGCCGCCGAGCTGTCACGAACCGCATCGGTGCCCAGCAGCGCCAGATCCCAGTGGCAAACGTCATCTTCCGGCAGGCGGTTAATAAAGTAGTGCGCAAGGCTGCGCGACAGTTCCACCATATTTTTGTCGCCGGTATGCAAGTAGCTGAGCAGGAAACCGTAAATCCCCCACGCCTGCCCGCGCGACCAGCAGGACGTGTCGCTGTAGCCCTGATGCGTATTGCCGAAGCGCGGTTCGCCGGTTTTCACATCCATATAAAAGGTGTGATAAGTCGATGAATCCTCGCGAACGATGTGCTTCACCGCCTGTTCCGCATGCGCGGTAGCCGCTTGCGCATAACGCTGGTCACCGGTTTGCTCGCTGGCCCAGTACAGCAGCGGCAGGTTCATATTGCAGTCGATGATCATCCTGCCCTGCTGTTCCGGGTCATTCAAATCGCCCCAAGCCTGAATAATTTTCGCCACCGGGTTAAAGCGTTCCATCAGCGTTTCTGCCGCCAGTAGCGCAGATTGTCGCGCGGCTTCATTACCGGTTAATCGCCATGCGCTCACGCAGGAGAGCGAATATAAGAAACCAAGGTCGTGCGTCGCGGTATCAATGCGCTTTTCGATGCGCTCCGCAAACGAGGGCAGGTAGCGTTCGGCTGCGGCGCGGTATTTCTCATCGCCCGTCATTTCCCACGCCAGCCATAGCTGGCCTGGCCAGAAGCTGGTGGTCCACTCCACGTTTTCGGTGCGCGGCCAGATACCGTTTTCACAGGCTTCGCCGGGAAATTTATCGCCAAAGGCGACGATGTTTTTATCGAGCTTGCGCGTGACGCGAGCCAGCGCCTCATCGAGCCTGTGGCGCAGCTGTAGCCTGTCGACCTGATACAGCTCAATGGGACGCAGGGCTTCGGTAGCGACAATCTTGGTCATAACAACTCCTGAATTAGTGTTTGGCTGGTTCAACCGGAACGGCGTCCAGGGCCGGGGAAAAGGATCGCGACTCGTCGCGTTTCGACTGGCAGCGCGAAAGCGTGAAGGCGGAAATAAGGGTAAAAACCAGCGCACAACAGCCCATTATCAGATAGGTGTGCTCGAAACCGATTTTGTCGTACAGGTAGCCTGCCGGAGGGGCCACCACAATGGAGCCGACATAAATCATTGCCTGATAGCCAAGCAGATACATGGTGGCGTTGATTTTCTTGTGGAAATGTTCGGCGATGTATTTGAAGACCGAAATCAGCAGCAGCGCTATTTCGATGCCGTATAGCGGCTTAATGAGGGAGATGATCACCGGATCGGTCGTCAGCCCTGACGCAATCAGACGTGCGCCCACCACGCATCCGCACAGCAGCAGCCCGCGTTTTGCGCCGTAGTGGTTAACCAGCAGCGGGATAAACATCATCATCACGAACTCGGTGCCGGACTGCACGGTGCTCAGGTAGCCGTACCAGGCGTTGCCCTGCTCTTTGGTAGCAAAAAACGAAACGAAGTAACGCGGGAACTGCTGCTCGGCGACGAACATCATCCACGCCACGCCCGCGACATACAGGCTGAACATCCAGAACTTGCGGTTTTTCAGCAGTGTCAGCACGTCGGCAAAGACGATTTTGTTCGCTGAAATAACGTTGTTATTGCGCAGCTGCTCCTCGCCAATTTTCAGGCTGATAAGTACCAGCAGCATCAGCACGGAAGTTGTGCTGCTGACGAGGAAGTTAGCCAGCGGCGTGAAATTAAACAGCAAACCGGAAACCGAAGCGGCCATCGCCCAGCCAAGCGATCCCCACATGCGAATGCGGCCAAACTCCAGCCCGTACAGGCGGCTGAAACGGTCGGCGTAGGATTCGGACGCGGCAACGCCTGCGTACCAGCCAAGGCTGAGATAAAGCGCCCCGATGATTATTCCTGCCGTGGTGTGGCTTAGCAGCAGCGGTTGATAGACGGTGACGAAAAAGGGGGCCATCAGCGCCGATACGATGCAGACAAAATAGAGCAGCCACTTGCTCATGCCTGTCTTGTCCATGATGTAGCCATAAACCGGTTTTAAGATAACGGCGAACACGCCGTTGATGGCAAAAACGCTGCCGATAGTAATGCTGTCCAGGCCCACCTTCTGGCTAAGCCACAGGGCGTAAAGCCCAAAGCTTGATGACCAGGTAAAGAAGTAGAGGAAAATGAAACTGCTCATTTTTATCTGCGCGCTGCGCACGGGCGTTGAGGTCGTCATACGGATATCTCCGGCAAGTCTGTCAGGGTCAGACATTTTTGATGGTGAGCCGTCACGAGGCGTACAACGTCATCGCGGATGATGGCCTGCGGGCAAAGCCGTGCGTTGAAATCTGCCGGGTTCCCCGCCCAGACCGCGCTTATCAGCAAACTTTTCCCTGCCGTCAGCTCTCCGCACAGCAGCGGAACGGCTGCACGTTCGGCAAACAAAAGGTTGCTGTTTGGCGGCGTTAAGATCCGTTCGCCGTGACGGGGAACGGGGCTAAGGCAGAAAATGGCGCTGATATCCGTTGAAGTGGTGAGCTGGCAGCAGGCCTGCCCGGCTGCAGCCAACGGCTGCGGACGGTTCGGTACGCTAAAGCCGCCCTCCGCCGTATCAAGATTTCGCGCTGAACTGATGTGATGCACACGCACCTGCCAGTCGCCAAGCGGCAGCAGCCAGGTAGCGATAGTCACGTCATGCCAGGGCTGCCAGCGGCTGTAAATCATGCCGTCCGCCGTGCTGACGGAGGTGCAGTCACGCCGCCCGCGCCAGTAGTTATCCTTTTCGGACAGCAGCAGCATTGAATCCGCCGCGGCATGCGCCAGCCCGTAACGGCCACGCTCGACGGTAAATCCGTAGCGGGATGAATAGGCAAACTTGCAGTATTTGGCTTCGGTGTTAACGAAGTTATTCAGCTCAAGCTGGCCGGAGGTGAGCATCCATAAATGATCGTTTTGATGGACCAGAATCTGATCGGCCTGCGGAATACTGTGCTGGGCAGCAAGCTCCGGCAGCGGTAACTCCTGCGCCTGCCAGAAGGCGTCGTCCTCGCCCAGGGCCAGCACCAGCATGGTTTTCAATCCCCAGTAAGGAGAACCCGGCGCGTTGTAATCCTCGGCCATAATCAGGTTCGGATAGCTGTACCCCACGCTTAATACGCCATCCCTGTCGAACGGCTGCTGCTGCATCCACCAGCGTAAATGCCGCAGCACAATGCCCTTGATAACGCCCGGCGAATAAATTTCTAAGCCTGCAAAAGCCGCGGCGCTCCAGAATGCGGCCTGGGCAAAGCGGTAGGTCAGGCTACGGCCAAACGGAATGGCAGCACCGTTCCGGGCGAAGAAGTGGATAAAGTCGGCGGCGAACAGCGTTGCACGGCGCCGTAACTCAGCGCTGCGCTGCGGATCAATTTCCGCCATCAGCTTCGCGTAAATCAATCCGTAGAAGTGAAAGCCCATGGAGATGTAGTAATCACGCGGGCGACCCGGCCCGTCGGAATACCAGCCTGCGCCAAGATAATAATGTTCCATGGCGGCAAAATGCTTTTCCAGCGCCTGCGGATTAGTCTCCATTCCTGCCAGTCCGAAGCCAACCTGCACCAGAATCGGGAAGAAGTGCCAGTTGTTGTCCGGGATAGCCTGGTCTTCGCTCTGTTTTAGCCAGCGCCAGAGATTGGTTTTTTCCTGCTCGTTGAAATGCGCCAGCACCGTCTCGTGAGCCAGCGCCAGCAGCAGGCCATAGGCGGTCATTTCCACAATGCGCTGATCGTACGGGGCAACTTCTCCCCAGTAATCCGCATGCTGCGGATTGGTGCCGTTTTTTATGGCCTGGAGATAGAAGGAAAACTGTTCCGGTTCACTTCCCCCGGCGAGTAAAGGCGTGACGCCCCACAGCAGCCGCGAAAACGTTTCCATATTCGCCACCCGCTGTCCGTAATGCGCCGTAAAATTAGCGAGGTCCACACGGCTGGTATCTTTTTTAAAAAATGGCGTTACGGCATTGAGTAATTCATTAACCAGCTGTCGGATATCATTTCGGGATTGCAGAGGGCTGGTCAGCGTGATGTTTTCAGGTTGCAAGGTGTCCTCCCGTCAATAACGAGAATCAGTTAAGTTATTGTTATTTGGCTCTTCTACAGAGATGTTGTTGACGTCGGGAGAAAGAGTAGTCGCTTTTAAATTCTGCGCCGAGTGAGCAGGGTCACAAAATTAAACCGCCATTTCATTTTTGCTGGAGTTTTTGTTGCGCGACGGTAATAAATTGCAAACCGTGGCGTAAAAATTTAAATCTATTGCCCTGAGGAAAAATGAGCGAATCCCAATTGCTTGAGCGAATCACCCTCGACAGCCGGGTTATTTCCTTCCACCGCCTGTGGTCATCGAGCGCGGCTTACTATCACTGGCACCAGTGTGTTGAGCTGCTTTATATCTCAAAAGGATACGGCATCGTGGTGGTGGATAATCAGCATTACACCGCCCGTCCCGGCCGCCTGTTCATCTTTCCGCCGTTTCGCCTGCACAAAGTGCACGCTGAAGACAGCGAGAAAAATCATTACCACCGCACCACTATGCATATCGAACAATCCGTAGTGGAAGGCGCGCTGAAGGACTTTCCGCGCCAGCAGGCTCAGTTTGCCGCGCTGGCGGCGAGCAACGTTCCCGCGCAGATTTATGATTTAAGCGAGCGGGCGGAATTTATGGAGACGATTCTCGCCCAGTTCGATACGCTTGCCGTTGGCAGCCGGTCGTCCGCCTGCGAAGTCGCGTTTCTGGTAATGCAGATTATGGCTTTTCTGCCCGCTCAACCGCAGCCTCTTATGCCAAAACCACAGACGGCCGCCTCGCGCATTATGGGTTGGGTCGAAGCAAACTACTTCAGGAAGTTTTCGTTAAACGAGCTGGCCGCTGCGATGGGGCTTTCGCGCAGCTATACCTCGAGAGTGTTCCAGCAGCAGACCGGCGGCAGCATTCACGAATATTTGCTTACGAGGAGGATAAAACGCAGTTGCGATCTGTTGCGCACTACGGCAAAAAGCATCGATGAAATTGCCCTGGCGGTAGGATTCAGCGAAGTAACGTATTTTATTACCTGTTTTAAAAAGATGATGAGCCAGACGCCGTTGCAATACAGGAAGGCGAGCCGCCAGCGTTTTCCTTTTCATATCTAAGCGGGCCGGTTAATTATTAGCAGCGTTAAATGAGGATTTACGAAGAGAGGATTTTATCCGGCTCACGCCCTGCCTGATGCGGCTGCTGCCCTGATAAAGGGAGCATCCCGGACTTTAACCAGTACCGGTCGATACTTCCGGGAATCGCTCAGGTTAAAAACAAAATATTTGCGACGGTCGTGCTATTCCTCTCCTGAGCCCTATCGTTCCCTCAGCCGAACAGCAAAAAGCCACGCATCATCGCGCTTTTCTTGACGCGCTTGCCCGCGCTGTAAATCCGAAGTGACGGACGCAGGAACCCGGCATGCCGGGTTCCGCAGACGCGGGTAAATCAGTGCAGCTTCAGGCGCGGTCGTATTACGCGGTTGATACTGCCGACCAGCATCATCAGGCCGGTTTTGAAATAGCCGTGCAGCGCGACCTGGTGCATGCGGTACAAAGAGATATAGACAAAGCGAGCCATACGCCCTTCTACCATCATTGAGCCGCGCATCAGGTTACCCATCAGGCTGCCGACGGTAGAGAATCTGGACAGGGAAACCAGCGAGCCGTGATCCTTATAAACGTACGGCTTCAGCGGCTTGTCTTTTATCTGCGCAAGGATGTTTGCCAGCGCGAGCGAGGCCATCTGATGCGCAGCCTGCGCGCGCGGAGGCACGAAGCCGCCTTCCGGGCGAGCGCAGGAAGCGCAGTCCCCAATCGCGTAAATATCTGGATCGCGAGTGGTTTGCAGGGTTGGTTCCGTTACCAGCTGGTTGATACGGTTGGTTTCAAGCCCGCCGATATCCTTCATAAAGTCTGGCGCTTTGATACCCGCAGCCCAGACCATCAGATCTGCCGCGATATACTCGCCATCTTTGGTGTTCAGACCACCCGCGTCAGCGGAGGTGACCATTGTCTGGGTTAATACGCGTACGCCGAGTTTGGTCAGTTCGTTATGAGCCGCGGCGGAAATACGCGGCGGCAGCGCGGGCAGGATGCGCTCACCCGCTTCTACCAGCGTGACGTTTAACGCTTCGTTGGTCAGTCCCTTGTAGCCATAGCTGTGCAGCTGTTTCACCGCGTTATGCAGCTCCGCGGACAGCTCAACGCCGGTTGCACCGCCGCCAACAATGGCAATATTAACTTTTCCGCCAACGCCCATATCCGAAGAATACTTCAGGAACAGATTCAGCATTTCAGAATGGAAACGACGCGCCTGATGCGGGTTGTCGAGGAAAATACAGTTTTCTTTTACGCCCGGCGTGTTGAAGTCATTAGAGGTGCTGCCCAGCGCCATTACCAGAGTGTCGTACGGGATTTTACGTTCCGGTACCAGCAGCTCGCCTTTCTCATCACGCAGTGCTGCCAGCGTCAGGGTTTTGGCTTCACGGTTGATATCCATCACCGAACCAAGCTGGAACTGGAAATGGTGATTACGCGCATGCGCCAGGTAGCTCAGCGCGTCCACGCCTTCATCCAGGGAACCGGTTGCTACTTCGTGCAGCAGAGGTTTCCAGAGATGGCTATGGTTGCGATCGACCAGGGTAATTTTAGCTTTCTTACCGCGGCCGAGTTTTTTGCCTAACTGCGTAGCCAGTTCAAGTCCACCGGCACCCCCACCTACAACGACGATCTTTCTTAATGGCGTAGACAAAGTGTCCCCCTTAAAATATTAACCAATTGTTAACTAATGGTTATAAAAATAGCCTTTAATTAACAACAGGTTGCGCACGATATCGCATCAATACGATTAAAGAATAGCATGAAGGGTGCATTGGTCATACCAAAATTGATATACATCAATTTTTAACGCTGGAAAGATAAACAAAACGGGCCAGCAAGCGCTGACCCGTAAATTTTTAAGCCGATTACCAGGATGTTATCCCAGCGTTTTAAAGGCCTTAATACGTTGAAGATGCGGGGAAATATTTTTAAATTTGTGGGTCTGCTCATCGTCCCAGATGGTTTCATAGTAATGGTGCAGCGCCTCAGCCGAACGTTGGCTGTTCAGCGCCTCGTCGTGACGCGACAGGATGACCAGGCAGCGATCGCGGTTTTTCTCACGGAAATTCTGCACGCATTTGGTGGAGATATCCGAATACTCTTCCGGACGGTCGATTTTCCCTTCCATATTTTCCTGCGGGAACAGGTTTGGATTAAAGGCGACCTGACGGATATCACACAAAAAACCGATACGTTCAGCCCAGTATCCGCCCAGGCCCACGCCGCAAATCAACGGACGCTCGTCATCGCTTAGCTGCAGCATTTTGTCCACCTCTTTGAGCAGGTGTTGCATGTCATGCTTCGGATGCCGCGTGCTGTAGCTGATAAGCCGCACGTCCGGGTCGATAAACTGAAGCTGCAGCACTTTTTCATGGTTACCGGGACTGTTGGAGTCAAAACCGTGTAAATAGATAATCATTGCATCCTCACCGCAAAAACAGGCCTTCTTCAGGCCTGAGGATTAAAGACCCGCCTTGTGGGCCTGCCACTGCTCATGCAGCGCTTCAAGCTGCTGGTTAGCCTGCTTCCAGCGCGCAGAAGAGATCAGTTCCTGACGGGTAAATGAACCTTTATGATACAAACCTGTTATACGGTCTGCTTTGACCGGCGACAGATTATCCAGCACGCTCACGGCACCTTTACGATTATTGCAGACCAGGATCATATCGCAACCCGCATCCAGCGACGCCTGGCCTCGCTCGGCATAACTGCCCATAATTGCCGCGCCTTCCATAGATAAATCGTCAGAGAAGATCACGCCTTCAAAGCCCAGCTCACCGCGCAACACGGTCTTTAGCCAGTGCGCGGAACCGCTCGCCGGGCGAGAGTCAACGTCAGTGTAGATCACATGTGCCGGCATGATGGCGTCAAGTTTGTTATCGGAAATCAGCGTACGGAAAATTTGCATATCGTGCTGGCGAATAACGGCTTCTGCACGATCGTCACGCGGAGTTTCTTTATGGGAGTCCGCCGTGACCGCACCGTGTCCCGGGAAATGTTTACCGGTCGTTTTCATTCCTGCGGCGTGCATGCCGTCGATAAAGCGGGTCGCCATTGCCAGCGCTTTGGTGGGATCTTCATGATAAGAACGTTCGCCAATCGCCGCGCTGATATGGCCGATATCCAGCACCGGCGCAAAGCTGATATCGATATCCATGGCGATCGTTTCGCTGGCCATCAACCAGCCTGCGTCCTGCGCCAGCTCGCCGCCTTTCTCGAGGCCATAAATAGTGGCAAAGGACTGCGCTGCCGGGAGGCGGGTAAATCCTTCACGGAAGCGTTGCACACGTCCGCCTTCCTGATCTACGGCGACCACGAGACGGTTGCGCGATGCTGCACGGATCTGGCGAACCAGCTCGCGTAGCTGTTCGGGATCGTGATAGTTGCGGGTAAAGAGTATCAGTCCGCCCACCAGCGGGTGCTGTAGAATTTCACGCTCTTCGGCATCCAGCTCAAAGCCTGCCACATCCAACATTACCGGGCCCACATCTACCTCTCTTTATTGGTTCGTCGCCCGCAGCAGGCTCCAGGCCTCGTCTGCCAGCGTTAAAAATGTTCTGTCCTGCGTTTGCCGCCAGCGGCATTCGTACCACGAAGCCATCAGCATCATAACCCATGGCCGCCAGCGGGCGACCTGACGATGCAGCGTTTCCGGGTCAATATTGCTTAAACTTGCGTAGGCGCGCAGCAGCGCTTCGCCATTAATATTATTTGCAGCAATGGCCGCCGCCAGCTCCAGCGCGATGTCTCCGTCCCCGGCATATTCCCAGTCGATAAGTCTGATTGTATTTTGCTGGTAAACAAGATTACCGGCGTGAACATCCATATGCACAGGCGCAAGCCGCAGGGGCTTTGGTTCGCCGCTGTGCTTCATACTTTTTAACCGCCGTAGCCAGTAAGGCGTTCGTCGCGCCGGTGACGCATTTTGCCAGTAATATTCAAGCAGCGGTAACAAACAGATGCGCCAGCCAAAGCAATGCTGACGATGTAACTGATATAACAGAGAACTGAGCGCGCGCGCAGGAGCCGGTTCTGATTTCACCTCTCCCGCAAGCCACTCAACGATCAGCCAGCCATCCGCAAGGCAAACCGGCTTTGGGCCAATACCTGCGGGCAGGCGCTTCAGGGCGCGATACTGGCGTTTTAACGAGACGCCAGGCATGGGCGATAGCACCGGGTGCCGGGCAATATATTGCCGTTCGCCGATGTTGCAATGCACACTGCCGCCGCTCAATCCTTCAAGGGCAGAAAAGCAACCGGCGGCCTGAGCCGCCGGAAGATAGTGCGTAATCACTTTCTGTAGTGAAGCGTTATGGCGTTTGCTGTACGGCACCGCTACCCGACCAGATAATCTCGCCGGTTTGCACCAGCATCAGCTGCATTTTAACGGTTGGCGAATGGACATTGCCGCTGGCGTTGCTGTAAAGCACATACTGCGCGCCTACGTTACGCGCGATACCGATAGCTTTACTGCGCGAACCCAGGCTGTCCTGCGGAGACAAGCCCAGCTGCTGTTTAGCCATTGAAAGCTGCTGGGCGGATACCAGCGTAAATTTGCTATTGTTAGCAAGCGCGCCACGCAGGGCTTCCGTTGCCTTACTGGTATCAAGCGTTCCGTTAGTGCGGTTGTTGACGCTATCTACCAGCAGTACGCCACCCGGCGTTACGCCATCTGCCTGCAGCATTTTGCCGACCATAGGCTGCATCGCGCTGCTCCAGTCATAGGTGCGCACTTTTGGCGTTGCAGGAATGGTTGGCTCCGGCTGGGTAATTGGACCGGGCTGTGTCGGTACGGTTGGTACTGACGGCACCGTTGGCTCAGGCTGTGCTGGCTGAGCGGTGCCCGGTTTGACTTCTTCGACCGGAGCCGGTTGTTCACCGCCACGGTTAATACAGCCGGACAAAATCATCGCCGCTACGGCGACCGCCAGATATCGATGGATTCCCCTAATCAAAATTCACCCCTTATAAAGAGAGATAAAGACGCACCTTACGTGCATCTGGATAACTGGCCGTTGACGATACCGTTAATGTGGATTTGGCCGGTATCGTAACCGAGCGTGGTCTTTCGAGCGGATGGATTTCCAGCCCTTTTGCATCGTACCAGTAGAAACGACAGTTAATAGTGACCGGCACGCTTCGCTCATTATACAACTTCGCTTCGGAAACGGTGGCGCCATCAACCGATGAAATATCAGGTTTTTCAGCGCTGATCCCTGCGGCCAGCACCGATGACTCCATCACCAGCGCCTGTTGTTCATTCACCGGAATGGCAGGACGGGAACCACAGCCAGCCAATAGCGCAACCGCCAGCAGCAATAAGAGAGGGTTCCGTTTCATCACATTAACCTTTGTGGGCCAGCATCGGCCCGAGCGCGCGACCGCCCAGCAGATGCATATGGATATGGTAAACTTCCTGCCCGCCGTGGCGGTTACAGTTCATGATTAAACGATAGCCGTCTTCTGCAATTCCTTCCTGCTCGGCAATCTTCGCAGAGGCTGTCAGCATGCGTCCTAACGTCTGCTCATGTTCAGCGGTGACGTGGTTTACCGTTGGGATCAGCACGTTGGGAATAATAAGGATGTGGGTAGGTGCCTGGGGAGCAATATCACGAAAGGCGGTAACCAGTTCGTCCTGGTAAACGATATCGGCCGGAATTTCGCGGCGAATGATTTTACTGAAAATAGTTTCTTCGGCCATGACGTTTACCTTTTTTCATTAGTTTGTGGCGTAAGTTGCAGGCGTTGCACACAGACGAACGATTCCCTGATGCGCGGCTGGCATAGAGAGTATGAGCGAGTTACTCCCGCACTTTCAACCTCAACCCTTTATTTCTTTACGCTAAAACCCCTTGGCTGCTGCTCTACTAACCGTTCCGTTCAGCACGACCGCTAAAATCTTGTTTCATTCCCTGATATACATATATTTACACAGTCAATCATAATGCGTATATTTCTCATTTGCATTTTCATGCGCAATTAGCACACAGAAAATAACAAGAACGACCCGGCACCGGATTGTTTGACGTCGGGATATAACTTTCAATACTTAATTAAGGGCTTATGATGTTTTTATCCATTCATGCCATGGATGATAAGCGGTCAATCGCCACCGCGCCTTCTTTACTGGCTGCCTGTATCGCTTTTGCTCTGACACCAGCCGCAAGTTTCGCAGCAACGAACGATGGCGAAGACACGCTTATTGTCGAAGGCGCCGCCAGCGCTGACGTAAATCCTGCTCAAGAGCAGGATTACAGCGTTAAAGCCACCGCGGCCGGTACAAAAATGACGCTGGTTCCGCGCGATATTCCACAGTCCGTCAGCATCATCAGCGAACAGCGGATGAAAGATCAGAAGCTGGATACGCTGGGCGACGTGCTGAGAAACACCGTGGGCATCAGCGAAAGCTTTGCCGATTCTGACCGGGCCACCTACTACGCACGCGGCTTTGCTATCGATAACTATATGGTCGATGGCATCCCGACGCTGTTTGAATCCCGCTGGAACCTGGGCGACGCGCTTTCAGATACCGCTCTGTACGAGCGCATTGAAGTGGTACGCGGCGCAAACGGCTTAACCACAGGTTCCGGCAATCCTTCCGCCGCGATCAACATGGTGCGAAAGCATGCGGACAGCAAAGAGTTCACCACCAACGTTTCCGCAGAATACGGCAGCTGGAATAAGCAGCGTTACGTCGCCGATCTGTCAACGCCGCTCATTGACTCCGGCAAAATCCGCGGTCGTATGGTGGCGGGCTATCAGGACAACGATAGCTGGCTTGACCGCTACAACCAGAAGAAAAAATTCTTCTACGGCGTGGTGGACGTTGACCTGACGGACGCCACCGCTTTCTCCGTGGGCTACGACTATCAGCAAACCAACATTAACAGCCCAACCTGGGGCGGTATTCCACGCTGGTATACGGACGGCAGCAAAACCAGCCCTGACCGCAGCTATAGCACCGCGCCGGGCTGGGCGTATAACGACAAAGAGTCCCAACGTACCTTTGTGACGCTTAAACAGCAGCTTGGAAACGACTGGCAGCTAACGGTGAACGGCACGCATACCGAGATGACTCTCGACAGCAAGCAGCTTTACCTGGATGGCCAGGTTGATAAATCCAGCGGCCTGCTTGTCAGCCCGTACGGCCCTTCTTATCCCTTCGTTGGCGGTACGGGTTACAACACCGGCAAGCGCAAAGTTGATGCCCTGGATACCTATGCCAGCGGTTCTTATGACCTCCTTGGCCGCCAGCACGAGCTAATGGTCGGCACCAGCTACAGCCGTCAGAACAATACTTACTACAGCTCCTGGGCGAACATTGGCGACACGGAACTGGGTAATTACAACAACTATGACGGTAATTTCCCTGAAACTGACTGGTCGCCGCTCAGCCTTGCGCAGAAAGATACCATTCATCAGAAGTCGGCCTATATGGCGACGCGTATCTCGCTTGCCGATCCGCTGCACGTTATCCTCGGTGCGCGCTATACGAAGTACAATCTGGATACGCTGAACCAGCAACTGGAGAAAAATAACACTTCGCCATATGCGGGGATTATTTTTGATATCAACGATACCTGGTCAACCTACGCCAGCTATACCTCCGTTTTCAAACCGCAAACCGAGCGCGATACGGAAAAGAAATATCTCTCGCCTATTACCGGCAATAACTATGAGGCAGGTCTGAAAGGAGACTGGATGAACGGTCGTCTGACCGCTTCCATGGCCATCTTCCGAATTGAGCAGGACAACCTGGCGCAGGCAACAGGCGAAGTAATACCCGGCACCAGCGGCGAAGCAGCTTACAGAGAGGCTGATGGCACGGTAAGCAAAGGCGTTGAGTTTGAAGTCAACGGCGCGCTAACCGATAACTGGCAGATGACCGTAGGCGCGACTCGCTACGTCGCTGAAGACAGCGAGGGTGCAGCCGTTAATCCCTATCTGCCGCGCACCAGCGTGAAGATGTTTACCAGCTATCGCCTGCCGATGCTGCCGGATCTCACCGTTGGCGGCGGCGTGAACTGGCAAAACAAAGTCTGGTCGGATGTTGCTGTACCGTCAGGCACCTGGCGTTCTGAGCAGGGCAGCTTCGCGCTGGTTGATCTTTTCGCCCGCTATCACGTGACGAAAGAGTTCTCCGTGCAGGCTAACGTGGATAATCTGTTCGACAAATCTTACGACACCAACGTGGACAGCCGCGGCATCGTTTACGGCGCGCCTCGTAACTTCTCGGTGACCGCGAATTATTCATTCTGATTACCGTAATCTGATTTAGCCTAAATTATTCATGTTGCAGCCGGGCGGCAAAGAAGTGACAAATCTGCGTTAGCAGCTTTGAACGCTGCCTGGCAGCGGCCCCGCAGGAGTGAGGTCCATGGACGGGCCGAATAAGAGTGCAGCCAACGTCCCTGCAACCTGAAGCATAACGGCGATAAAAAAGGGAGGCCATTGGCCTCCCTTAGTCTCCCCAAATCACAACTTAGCTGTTACGGATCCATTCATCCATTTCAGTTTTCAGGTTATCGGATTTAGTCCCGAAGATTGCCTGAACGCCTGAACCAGCTACTACAACACCTGCCGCACCCAATTTCTTCAGGCCCGCCTGGTCGACTTTAGAAACGTCGGCCACGCTAACACGCAGACGGGTAATACATGCGTCCAGGTTAGTGATGTTTTCTTTACCGCCGAAAGCGCCAACCAGAGCCGGTGCCATTTCGCTTGTGGAAGTCGTGGTGGACTCAGCGGTTGCGTCTTCACGACCCGGAGTTTTCAGATCCAGCGCTTTGATCAGCACGCGGAACAGGGTGTAGTAAATCGCCGCGTAGCACAGACCGATAACCGGGAACAGCCACAGTTTGCTGCTGTTACCGCTCAGCACGATGAAGTCGATCAGACCGTGAGAGAAGGAAGTACCGTCACGCATACCCAGCAGGATACAGATCGGGAACGCCAGGCCTGCCAGCACCGCGTGGATGATGTACAGGATTGGGGCCACGAACATGAAGGAGAATTCGATTGGCTCGGTGATACCGGTCAGGAACGACGTCAGCGCAGCGGAGATCATGATGCCGCCAACTTTTGCACGGTTCTCAGGTTTCGCCGAGTGCCAGATTGCGATAGCAGCAGCAGGCAGGCCGTACATTTTGAACAGGAAGCCGCCGGAGAGTTTGCCCGCGGTTGGGTCGCCTGCCATGTAACGAGGGATATCGCCGTGGAACACCTGACCTGCAGCGTTGGTGTATTCACCGATCTGCATCTGGAATGGAACGTTCCAGATATGGTGCAGACCAAACGGCACCAGGCAGCGTTCTACGAAGCCGTAGATACCGAATGCCACAACCGGGTTCTGGTAAGCAGCCCACTGGGAGAAGGTCTGAATAGCCGTACCGATTGGCGGCCAGATGAAGGACAGCACAACGCCCATGAAGATCGCAGCCAGACCAGAGATGATCGGCACGAAACGTTTACCCGCGAAGAAGCCCAGATACTCAGGCAACTTAATACGGTAGAAACGGTTAAACATGTAGGCTGCAATAGCACCGGAGATGATACCGCCCAGCACACCCGTATCGGCAAGGTGCTTGGCTGCGATCTCTTCTGCAGGCAGATGCAGAACCAGCGGTGCAACCACAGCCATGGTTTTCACCATAATGCCGTAAGCAACCACAGCGGCCAGCGCGGAAACGCCATCGTTATTGGTGAAGCCCAGCGCAACACCGATGGCGAAGATCAGCGGCATGTTGGCGAAGACTGAACCGCCCGCTTCCGCCATAACATGAGAAACCACCGTTGGCAGCCAGCTGAAGTTTGCAGAACCGACGCCCAGCAGAATACCTGCGATAGGCAGTACGGATACTGGCAGCATCAGCGATTTACCCACCTTTTGCAGGTTAGCAAATGCGTTCTTAAACATAATAGAAAGTGCTCCTGAGTATTTGTGCTTTTTTACGCGTTATGCGCATCGGACCGCGGGGAGAAGCGATCCATAATCAGGCATCTAAGTGCCCTGTATTTATTACGCAGAGTAAAATAAATAGGAGGAAGTTTGTTTGACGGCTATCACGTTTCAAGGACAGATGGCCTGAAAACTTTCAAAAATTTACATAACTCATGTCTGATTGTTGCAAAAAAGGCGTGCTCCGCCCTTTTTATGGCGGAGCACTTTACTAGCTTCCTTTATTAATTACGAGCAATAAAATAACGGCTTATCAGACGATAGATTGCAGGCGTGAAGGCGGGATATGGAACAAATCAGCAAAGTTTTTCGTGGTCGCTACGGCTAATTCTTCTACCGAAACCCCTTTCAATACCGCCATGTATTCTGCTACATCGCGCGTCATTGCCGGTTGATTTTCCTTGCCCCGATGCGGAACGGGCGCCAGATAAGGTGAGTCTGTTTCAACCAGCATCCTGTCCAGAGGGACGTAGCGCGCGGCATCACGCAGCTGCTCCGCATTGCGGAACGTTACGATCCCGGAAAAGGAGATATAAAAGCCCATATCCAGCAGCTTTTCGGCCGTTTGCCGATCTTCTGTAAAACAGTGCAGTACCCCGCCACATTCCGTCACTTTCTCATCACGCAGAATCGCCAGCGTATCCTCACGTGCATCGCGCGTATGTACGATCACCGGTTTGTTGAGTTCACGCCCAATGCGGATATGGTTGCGGAAAGACGCCTGCTGGCGCGGTTTCGTTTCCGGCGTGTAAAAATAGTCCAGCCCGGTTTCGCCCATTGCGACGACTCCAGGCTCAGCGGCCAGACGGCGGAGCGCCTCGACGTCGTATTCCTCTTCCTGATGAAGCGGATGCACGCCGCAGGAGAAGGCGACATTTTCACGCTCGCCAACCAGTTCACGCATCCCGCGATAGCCGTCAAGCGTGGTGGCAACGGCGAGGAAAAACTTCACGTCTCTCGCGGCCGCTTTTGCCAGCACGTCGTCGACATTTTCGTGCAGGGACTGATAATCCAGGCCATCAAGATGGCAATGTGAGTCAACCAGAAACATACAGACACTCTTAAAGATGTGGAGAAGGAAGGATAGCACCCGGTTGCATAAGCCGCTCCCAGGTCAGCAATTGTTCAGTAATCAGTAATTCCCGGTTCACCCCCACCACCGTCAACAAAGACTCGCGGCAGGTGAACCAGCTTTGCAAAATCGCCTGCAAAATGGCAGGCCCGGCGCTGGCGGCAAGATTTGCCACCAGCGGCTGCATATCGTCATTCGCGAGCCACTGTCCCGCGCCCTGCTGCCATTTCAGCGCATCAAGCAGCAACGAGCTAAGCCAGTGGATACGCTGCACGGCATTTTCATGGTTAAGCACCGGCAACAAGGCGAGCAGATCTTTTGTAGCACCGGCCTGGGCCAGCTTTTCGCATAACATCTGACGATGTTTCCAGTTTTCTGGCTGGAGAAGTTCCGCAGCCGCAGCCGGTGCACCAGAACTCAGACGTAGCGCCGCACGCAGTTGCGCGCTATCCAGCGAACTTTCGCGAGCAAGCCAGGCCTGCGCGAAGCTTTCATCCGGAGGAGATAGATACCAGTAGAGGCAGCGGCTACGTAGCGTAGCGGGCAGACGAGCGGGTTCACGGCAGCCGAGAAAAAACCAGGTGTTCGCAGGCGGCTCTTCAAGCGTTTTGAGCAGCGCGTTGGCAGCCGCTTCGGTCAGCAACCCCGCCTCGGTAAGCCAGACTACCTTCGCGCCGCCCTGCCGGGCGTGGCCGTATAACTTTTCGGTAATTTCACGGATGCTGTCGATGCCTAAGCTGGTTTTGCCTTTTTCCGGGGCGATAACATAGCTGTCAGGATGGTTCCCGGCCTGCATGAGCTGGCAGCCGCGGCACTGTCCGCAGCTTTTACTGCCCTGCGGCTGCTGACACATCAGCCAGCGGCTCAGGGCATAAATCAGGGCGTCGTCACCCATGCCGGGCAGCGCATGAAGCAGTAAAGCATGGTGTCCGCGACCTGACTGATACTGGCTGAGAATTTGCTCAAACGGCCCGCGCAGCCATGGATACCATTTCATCAGATAAGACCCTTCGCCCATTCGATAACCGCGTTGCGCACGGCTGCCGAGACTTCATCCAGCGAACGAGTTGCATCGATGGTTTTGATTCGGCTGTCCGCTGCCGCCAGCTCCAGGTAGCGCGCACGGGTGCGGTTGAAGAAATCGATAGATTCCTGTTCGATGCGGTCCAGCTCGCCGCGAGCGCGGGCGCGGGTCAGACCTACTTCCGGCGTGACATCCAGATAAATCGTCAAATCGGGATAGAACTCCCCCAGCACGGTGTTTCTCAGCGCCATCAGCAGGTCCCGATCGATACCGCGCCCGCCGCCCTGATAAGCCTGGGTTGAAAGATCATGACGGTCGCCAATCACCCAGGCCCCGCGGGCGAGGGCTGGCTTGATAACCGTTTCAACAAGCTGAACACGTGCAGCATAAAACATCAGCACCTCGGCTTTATCGGTCACTATTTCATCACCGATGCCTTTGTTATTGAGCGTGAGTTCGCGCAGCCTTTCCGCCAGCGGCGTGCCGCCCGGCTCGCGCGTGAAAACCAGATCGGTGATGCCCAGTTCCCGCAAAGTGGCAACCACCACGTTATGCGCGTTGGTTTTCCCTGCCCCTTCGAGCCCCTCAATGACGATAAATTTACTGACCATTCTTGTCCTTCAGTGCTTTGATATACACCTGCACCGCCTGATTATGGCTGGCGAGGTTGGTATTAAAGGTATGCCCGCCTTTACCGTCGGCAACAAAATAGAGATACGGTGTTTTCGCCGGATGCGCCGCAGCCTGCAACGATGCCGCGCTCGGTATGGCAATTGGGCCTGGCGGCAGACCGCTTATCACATACGTATTGTAAGGCGTCGGCGTCTCAAGATCCTTGCGCGACAGCTTACCATTATAGCTATCACCCATGCCGTAAATCACCGTTGGATCCGTTTGTAAACGCATCCCGATACGCAGACGGTTGATAAACACCGACGACACCCGGTCGCGCTCATTCGCCACGGCGGTTTCTTTCTCAACCACAGAAGCCATGGTGACCAGATCGTTTTGCGTTTTATACGGCAGCCCTTCGGCTTTTCCGTCCCATGTTTCCTGTACGACTTTTTTCATGCGCTCATGGGCGCGTTTAAGCAGCGCGATATCGCTGGTATTCGCCGTGTAAAGCCAGGTATCGGGAAAGAACCAACCCTCCACCCAGTCCGGATGCTCAAGCTTAAGCGCTTCCGCCACGGTAGCGTAACCGTCATCTTTAAGGGTGTGTTTGATGTATGGCGCTTCACGCAGCTGAGTTAACCAGTCGCTCAGACGCATTCCTTCAACAAACCGGATCGGGAACTGCGCCTCTTTACCGCTGGCCAGCAGCTTTAACATATCGCGTACCGTCATCTGCGGATTAAAGCGATAGGTACCCGCTTTAAAATTAGCAAGCTCAGGCTCGACTTTAAGCAGCCACTGGAACACGCGAGGGCGGTTAATCAGCTTCTCTTCATAGAGCTGGCTGCCCAGCGCAAGCCGGCCAGTTCCCGCTTTAAGAGTGAAAATAGTTTCCTGCTTAATTGCCAGGTGGCTGTTTGCCAGCTGGCGGACTTTCCACATGCCGACACCCGCAGCGATCCCCAGGACCACCAGCAACAGCACAAAGAAACGTAGCATTTTTTTCATCGGTAATCGTTTACTCACAAAGTGGCGCTAAAAAATGATAAAGCTCGCGCGAACGGTAATGCCAGGACTCCGCCTGCCTGACCGGCACCACCGGCATCAGCGCGTTACAGATAATCAGCTCATCGGCATCCGCGAGGGTTGTTACCCTCTCCCGCACTTCCTGAATCTGCCAGCCAGCATCGTTCAGGCAGGCCATAATGCGCTGGCGCATCGTACCGTTGACGCCCGCACGGTCGACTGAAGGGGTATAAACCGCGTTCCCCTTACGCCAGAATAAATTAGCCGCACAGCATTCCGTAAGCCACCCGTCACTGTCAAGGACAAGGGCCTCCTGCGCGGGCGTCTGTTCAAGATGCGTACGGATTAATACCTGTTCGAGGCGATTGAGATGTTTGATGCCAGCAAGATGCGGATTAACACCAAGGCAAATCGGGCTGAGCGCAAGGCTTATGCCCTGAGCTCGCCAGTCGTCATAAAATATGGGGAATGGTGAGACGTTGAGAATGCGGGTGGGTTGATTGCAATTTGCTGCGCTGTAGCCCCTTCCGCCTGCGCCCCGACTGATAATGATCTTCAGTACGGCTAGCTGTTCATTTGCGGCGAGCTGTTGCATCTCGCCGGCAAGCGTTGACCATTCGGTGAACGGAAGCAGGAGCTTCTCACAGGCAAGCCGTAAGCGGTGCAGATGCTGCTCGCTAAACGTTACCTTTCCCTTTCTGACCGCCGCTGTCGTAAAGCAGCCGTCACCGAACTGCACCGCACGATCGTTTGCCGGGAGCGTCGTCTGCCACTGTCCATTGATTAAGTACATAACGGTTCCTCAGAGGATGATGGCAACAGCGTGCCAGCGCAGAGAGAAAGCAGCAAGGGAGGAAATCTGAAGTGCGGGATTGAAAAGCATAAAGGGCCCGCAAACGAGCCCTTTATGCAAACGGTCTAGATCTTCTTGAAGATCAGAGAACCGTTAGTACCACCAAAACCGAAGGAGTTACACAGCGTGTATTCCATCCCGGATACCTGACGTGCAACATGTGGAACAAAGTCCAAATCGCAGCCTTCATCCGGGTTGTCGAGGTTGATGGTTGGCGGAACGACCTGATCGCGCAGCGCCAGGATGGAGTAGATGGATTCTACCGCACCCGCAGCGCCTAACAGGTGACCGGTCATAGATTTAGTGGAGCTTACCAGAACGCGGCTGGCGTCCGCACCAAAGATGGATTTTACCGCCTGCGTTTCGGCTTTGTCACCCGCAGGCGTGGACGTGCCGTGCGCGTTAACATAACCAATCTGGCCTGGCGTAACGCCGGCATCACGCAGCGCATTTTCCATCGCCAGCGCCGCGCCTGCACCGCTATCCGGTGGAGAAGTCATATGGTAAGCATCGCTGCTCATACCAAAGCCAACGATTTCAGCGTAGATTTTAGCGCCACGTTTTTTCGCGTGTTCATACTCTTCGAGCATGATCACACCAGCACCGTCGCCCAGCACAAAGCCGTCACGGTCTTTATCCCAGGGGCGGCTTGCCGCCTGCGGGTTATCGTTGCGGGTGGAGAGCGCACGCGCTGCACCAAAACCACCAACACCAAGCGGAGTACTGGCTTTTTCTGCGCCACCTGCCAGCATCGCGTCTGCATCGCCGTAAGCGATGATGCGCGCCGCATGGCCGATGTTATGCACGCCAGAAGTACAGGCGGTGGCAATGGAAATGCTGGGACCACGCAGACCGAACATAATGGTCAGATGACCCGCTACCATATTCACAATCGTAGACGGTACGAAGAACGGGCTTATCTTACGTGGTCCACCGTTAACCAACGACGTGTGGTTCTCTTCGATAAGACCCAGCCCACCGATACCAGAGCCAATAGCGGCGCCAATACGGGATGCGTTCTCTTCCGTTACTTCAAGCCCAGAATCCAGCATGGCTTGATGGCCAGCGACAATTCCATATTGAATGAAGGCATCCATCTTGCGCTGTTCTTTACGCGAGATGATGTCATCACAGTTAAAATCCTTTACTAAGCCAGCAAATTTTGTTGCATAGGCGGTAGTATCGAAATGGTCGATCAGGCTGATGCCACTCTGACCGGCAAGGAGAGCTTTCCAGGTAGACTCTACGGTATTGCCGACAGGAGACAACATGCCCAGTCCGGTCACAACTACACGACGCTTAGACACGTTTGTCCTCCAGGGAGGGAAAAATAGGACTTGTGGGACAATCAGATAAAACTCAGGCGGTCGAGTGACCGCCTGGAGATGTTCACTTACGCCTGGTTACCGTTGATGTAATCAATGGCAGCCTGAACGGTGGTGATTTTCTCTGCTTCTTCGTCCGGAATCTCAGTATCAAACTCTTCTTCCAGAGCCATTACCAGCTCAACGGTGTCAAGAGAATCAGCGCCCAGGTCCTCAACGAAGGAAGCGGTGTTAACGACTTCTTCCTGCTTAACGCCCAGTTGTTCGCCAATGATTTTCTTAACGCGTTCTTCGATAGTGCTCATACTCTTAAATTTCCTATCAAAACTCGCTTTCGCGATGGTTTTCGTAGTGTATAAAATGTTGAAAAAGATGCAACTAAATCCCGGCAGGTCGTACCACGATTTTACGCTATTTTGCGGGCATTCGCCCAAATAACGCAAATAATTTTAATCCTGGTTAAACCATATACATTCCGCCGTTGACGTGCAGGGTCTCACCAGAGATGTACCCGGCCTCGTCAGAGGCTAAAAATGCTACTGCGCTGGCGATTTCTTTTGCGTCACCTAAGCGACCCGCTGGAACCTGCGCCAGGATACCCGCACGCTGATCGTCAGAGAGCGCACGCGTCATGTCCGTTTCAATAAAACCCGGAGCAACAACGTTTACAGTAATACCGCGGGACGCAACTTCACGCGCCAGCGACTTACTGAAACCAATCAGGCCTGCTTTCGCCGCAGCGTAGTTAGCCTGACCAGCATTTCCCATGGTGCCAACCACGGAACCAATAGTGATAATTCGGCCATGACGCTTTTTCATCATAGCTCGCATTACCGCTTTTGACAGACGGAATACGGATGACAGATTGGTTTCGATGATATCGTTCCACTCGTCATCTTTCATGCGCATTAACAGGTTATCACGAGTGATACCGGCATTATTTACCAGAATATCCACTTCGCCAAATTCTGCGCGAATATTTCCTAACACCGACTCAATAGATGCCGAGTCGGTCACATTCAGCATAAAACCTTTACCGTTAGCGCCTAAATAGTCACTGATGGCCTGCGCACCGCTTTCGCTGGTGGCAGTGCCGATAACTTTTGCACCGCGAGCCACCAGGGTCTCAGCGATGGCGCGGCCGATACCACGGCTGGCGCCGGTTACCAGCGCAACTTTTCCTTCAAAACTCATGGGCTTCCTCTTTTTATTGCTCAAGCGCCGCTGACAGAGAAGCAGGCTCGTTAATGGCCGCTGCGGTCAGGGTGTCAACAATACGTTTAGTCAGGCCGGTCAAAACCTTACCTGGGCCAACTTCCAGCAACTGGGTCACGCCCTGCGCCGCCATAAATTCTACTGATTTCGTCCACTGCACCGGGCTGTAAAGCTGGCGTACCAGCGCGCTACGGATAGCCTCAGGCGACGTTTCGCATTTCACATCAACGTTATTCACCACCGGTACGGCCGGCGCGTTGAAGGTGATATTTTCCAGCGCTACGGCTAATTTATCTGCCGCAGGCTTCATCAGCGCACAGTGGGACGGCACGCTTACCGGCAACGGCAGCGCGCGTTTAGCGCCTGCGGCTTTACAAGCCGCACCGGCTCGCTCTACGGCTTCTTTGTTGCCTGCAATTACTACCTGACCCGGTGAGTTGAAGTTCACAGGGGAGACAACCTGTCCCTGAGCTGCTTCTTCACAGGCTTTCGCGATAGAAGCGTCGTCCAGACCGATGATAGCAGACATGGCGCCTGTGCCTTCCGGCACCGCTTCCTGCATCAATTTGCCGCGTAGCTCTACCAGACGAACAGCATCAGCAAAGTTAATTACGCCCGCGCAAACCAGCGCCGAGTATTCACCCAGGCTGTGGCCTGCCATCATCGCAGGCATTTTACCGCCCTGCTGCTGCCAGACGCGATAAATCGCTACTGAAGCTGCCAGCAGTGCAGGCTGGGTCTGCCAGGTTTTATTCAGTTCTTCCGCCGGGCCCTGCTGTGTCAGCGCCCAGAGATCGTAGCCCAGCGCATCTGACGCTTCACGGAAGGTTTCTTCGACAATCGGCCAGGCGGCGGCTAAATCAGCCAGCATACCGACAGCCTGTGAACCCTGTCCCGGGAAAACAAAAGCGAATTGAGTCATTCTCTTATCCCTATAATCAAAAACGAACCAGTGCCGAACCCCAGGTAAAGCCGCCGCCAAATGCTTCAAGCAGTACCAGCTGGCCGCGTTTGATGCGCCCGTCACGAACCGCTTCATCCAGCGCCGCAGGCACGGAGGCCGCAGAGGTGTTACCGTGTCTGTCGAGCGTGACCACTACATTGTCCATCGACATGCTCAGCTTTTTCGCCGTCGCGCTGATAATGCGCAGGTTTGCCTGATGCGGCACTAACCAGTCGAGATCCGCGCGGTCCAGATTGTTTGCCGCCAGCGTTTCATCAACAATGTGTGCAAGTTCAGTGACCGCCACTTTGAAGACCTCGTTACCGGCCATCGTCAGATACGATGATTTAGCAGGATCGAGGCGATCCTGGTTTGGCAGCGTCAGCAGTTCGCCGTAGCTACCATCAGCATGCAAATGCGTGGAAATAATGCCCGGCTCTTCGCTCTTACCCAGAACGACAGCGCCCGCACCATCACCAAACAGAATAATTGTTCCGCGATCCTCAGGATCGAGCGTTCTCGCCAGCGCGTCAGAACCGATAACCAACGCGTAGTCTACCACGCCGTTTTTCACGTACAGATCGGCGATACTCAGCGCATAGGTAAAGCCTGCGCAAGCGGCTGCAACGTCAAACGCCGGGCAACCTTTAATGCCCAGCATGGCCTGTATCTGGCAGGCCGCGCTTGGAAATGCGTGGGTCGACGACGTGGTCGCAACGACAATCAGGCCAACCTGGGACTTATCGACGCCGGCCATTTCCAGGGCGCGCGTTGCCGCAGCATAGCCCATGGTCGCCACGGTTTCTTCGGGCGCTGCGATTCGGCGTTCACGAATACCTGTACGGGTGACAATCCACTCGTCAGAAGTATCCACCATTTTTTCCAGGTCGGCGTTAGTCCGCACGTGTTCGGGCAGAAAGCTGCCCGTACCAATAATCTTCGTATACATGTACGCTCAGTCACTCTTCGGTAATACAGATTCCAGGCGGGCAGAAATTCGGGTGGGAACCTGCCGCGCCACCGCCTGCACTGCCTGTTCAATCGCGACGGCAAACGCTCGCTGATTGGCCGCACCGTGGCTCTTAATCACAGTACCGCGCAATCCTAACAGACAGGCGCCATTATACTGGTCGGGGTTGAGGTGACTGAATCGCCTGGTCAGACGTTTTTGTAACCAACGCTGCAATAAAATCAGCCACCACGCCTTTTTTTTCCCCTCGCCCTGTGATTTCAGAAGCGAAAGGAACATCCTGACAACCCCTTCCATTGTCTTGAGTGTGACATTACCAACAAAGCCATCACACACCAGTACATCCGTTTTTCCGGTCAACAGTTCGTTGGCTTCAAGATAACCAATATAGTTGATAGAAGGCATTGTTTTTAATAATGCAGAGGCATCGCGAATACTGTCGAGGCCTTTGGTCTCTTCTTCACCGATGTTCAGCAACGCCACGCGAGGGTTAACCAGGCCCAGCACCTCTTCCGCCATCACGGAGCCCATGATGGCAAACTGCACCAGCATATTACTGTCGCAGTCTACATTGGCGCCGAGATCCAGCACCACTGTTTTGCCTTTTTGCTGGTGGGGTAAAACCGTCATCAGCGCCGGGCGTTCAATCCCTTCAAGGGGCTTAAGCAATAATTTCGCCAGCCCCATCAGGGCACCGGTGTTACCGGCGCTCACGCAGGCTTCCGCCCGCCCTTCTTTTACCAACTCAAGCGCCAGACGCATGGATGAACCGCGGCTGTTGCGGATCGCATGTGACGGCCTGGCATCACTGGCAATAACCGATTCCGCAGGAATAATCTGCAGACGTGAACGTTTTTCGAAATCAGCTTTGGCAAGTAATGGCGTGATGGCGTCGGGGCATCCGACTAAAAGAAGGCTTAGCTGGGGATTAGAGTCCAGTGCCTGCAATGCTGCAGGCACTGTCACGGAAGGACCGAAGTCCCCACCCATGGCATCTAACGCAAGGGTTAGACGTCTCAAAGTATCGCCAGATTACTTAGCGATAACCTTGCGGCCGCGGTAGTAACCGTCGGCGGTGATGTGGTGACGCAGATGAGTTTCGCCAGAAACTTTGTCCACGGACAGGGTGGTGGTGGTCAGCGCGTCATGGGAACGACGCATGCCACGTTTGGAACGGGTTGGTTTATTCTGTTGTACGGCCATGGACCTTACTCCTCAATTACTTACGCTTTAAACTGGCTAATACGGCAAATGGGTTTGGTTTCTCCGCCTCTGCAGGCAGTTTGCCAAAGACCATGTCCGCCTCGGACACTTCACAGTGTTCAGAATCATGCACCGGAACCACTGGCAAGGAGAGGATGATTTCATCTTCCACCAACGCCAGCAGATCGATTTCGCCAAATTCGTTAACCTGAACCGGCTCATACGCTTCCGGGAGTGCTTCAGCCTGCTCGTCTTTGACGATCGGACTAAAACAATACTGTGTGTAGACCTGATGAGCAAACGGCTTCCCGCAACGCTGACATGAGAGCGTCACCGATACCTTTGCATCGCCGGTTAAAACCGCGAGGCGCTGGTTATCGATAGCAAACGTCATATCGCATTCTACATCACTGTCCACACTGACCACAGATTCGGCGACGCGCTCAACCTGTTCAGGCGTATAAACACCCTGGTAATCAAGGCGTTTTTGAGCCGTACGAACCGGATCGAGAGTCAGGGGTAATTTTACCTTTTGCATAGGGCGCGCATATTAACTTTGTAACGTCGTAGAGTCAAAGAAAAAGGCCTCGAAACAGCGCCTTTTGCCATTTCTACCCTAAATAGTTTAAGTTGCAGGCAGGCGCCCAGCTCAGGCATCCCCAGGCGCTTACTAAAGTAAGTGACCGGGATGAGTGAGTGCAGGTAACACACCTGCGGCTTAAAATATGACGGGTATATTCGCACACATTGCGTGTGGCACAGTTTAAAATGCCTTTATCCAATTCGCTATCTTTAATGAAAAAACATGCAACCTATCGTGCTGGCTTCCACCTCACCCTTTCGCCGCGCCCTGCTTGAAAAACTTGGCGTACCGTTTATTACCGCCTCGCCTCTTACAGATGAAACGCCGCACGTCGGCGAGAGCGCGCGTGAACTGGTTACCCGCCTTGCTCAGACCAAAGCGCAGGCGTTAAGAAATAATTTTCCCGCGCATTTAATTATCGGTTCGGATCAGGTTTGTGTCCTGAATAATCAGATTGCTGGTAAACCGCATACTGAAGAAAATGCGGTGCAGCAGCTGCTTCTCGCTCGCGGCGGCATCGTGACTTTTTATACCGGACTTGCGCTTTATAATTCGCAAAACGGCCATCTACAGACGATGTGCGAACCTTTTGATGTGCATTTTCGCCACTTGAGTGAAGAAGAGATCCGCAATTACGTTCGCAAAGAACAGCCGTTGCAGTGTGCGGGCAGCTTTAAAAGCGAAGGGCTGGGCATTACGCTGTTTGAACGGCTGGAGGGGCGCGATCCCAACACGCTCATTGGGCTGCCATTAATTGCTTTGTGCGAGATGTTAATAAACGAGGGATGTAATCCGCTGCTGGCATAAAGAAACGCTCCCGGACAGGAGCGTCATTCATCAGCTGGCGTTGCGCAACGCCGTCAGGCACCGTTTGAGCTGCTCATCCAGCGGGGCTTCAACGCGCATAATTTCACCGGTGTTCGGATGCGTAAAGCGTAGCGCGGCAGCATGCAAGAACAGGCGATTTAAACCTGTGCCTGCCAGCTGCTTATCAAATTCACGATCGCCGTAGCGGTCATCGAAGGCGATAGGATGCCCGGCATGGAGCGTATGCACGCGAATCTGGTGCGTGCGGCCAGTCACCGGACTACAGCGCACCAGCGTCGCGAACTTGTAGCGCTCTTCGACCTTAAAACGCGTCTCTGAAGCTTTACCTTCGCTGTTAACGCGCACGATGCGTTCGCCGCTTTGCAGAATGTTTTTCAGCAGCGGAGCCTGCACCACTTTCATGTGCGACTGCCATTGACCGCGAACCAGCGCCAGATAATCCTTCTGCATGCCTTTTTCGCGCAGTTGTTCATGTAACGAACGTAGCGCGGAACGCTTTTTCGCCACCAGCAGGATGCCGGACGTATCACGGTCCAGGCGATGAACGAGTTCCAGGAAGCGCGCTTCCGGGCGCAGCGCACGCAGGCCTTCGATTACGCCAAAGCTTAATCCGCTTCCGCCATGCACCGCCGTGCCTGAAGGCTTGTTCAGCACAAGGATATGCTCATCTTCATAGAGAATAGCGTCAGCCAGCGCCGCCACTTTCTGCAGGTGCGGTGAGACCGGCGCATCTTCACGCTCGGCCACTCTGACGGGCGGAATTCTGACTTCATCGCCGTCCTCGAGCTTGTACTCCGGCTTGATGCGTTTTTTATTCACGCGCACTTCGCCTTTGCGCAAAATGCGATAGATCATACTTTTCGGCACGCCCTTTAAACGGGAGAGCAAAAAATTGTCGATACGTTGCCCGGCCTCATCGGCGGAAATAGCAACGATTTTTACGGAAGGTGTCTGGGTTTTCATGGTCGGCGATTCTAAATAGCGTACGCGCATAGCGCCACTCATTTTTATGTGCTTAACTGACAATCTGCCCGGTTCAAGACGATATAACCTGTCTTTTTGCACTTTCTGCCCAAGGCAGAAAAAAAGCGGGTTAAAAATCTGTAAGAAACGAGGCACCAAAGGCAAAAGTCATCTTGCTATAATAAGGTTAGCAATGGAATAATGTTGCGGTTTTCCGTGTTGATACTTGTTAGCGCAAGGAATTTTGCGGAATTACCATTTTTGTCTGAAAGAACATCCACGCAGCAATGGCGTAAGACGTAATGTACTTTCAGGCAGTTAGCGGGCTGCGGGTTGCAGCCTGGCCGGTAAATGGAATCAACGCTTGCGAAACTATTTCCAGGACTTGTTCCCACGATAATTGCGCTGTATTTCCGTATGAAATACAGGCTACCGACACTTTGCGCCTCTCAGCAAGCGACAACCGTGAGGTTGGCGACTGTGCGTTTAGTCACGAGGCCATCGGTTCATTCCCGGTCAGCGTTACCATGCCCGTAGCTCATCACCAATGTAAGAATAATGAGTAAGTTACGATGAAAAGAATGCTAATAAACGCAACTCAGCAAGAAGAGTTGCGTGTCGCCCTTGTAGATGGGCAGCGTCTGTACGATCTGGATATTGAAAGCCCAGGTCACGAACAGAAAAAGGCCAACATCTATAAAGGAAAAATCACCCGCGTTGAACCAAGTCTGGAAGCGGCGTTTGTAGATTACGGCGCGGAACGTCATGGTTTCCTCCCCCTGAAAGAAATTGCCCGCGAATATTTCCCGTCTAATTATTCATCACACGGTCGCCCGAACATTAAAGACGTTCTGCGCGAAGGCCAGGAAGTGATTGTCCAGATTGATAAAGAAGAACGTGGCAATAAAGGCGCAGCCTTAACCACCTTTATCAGCCTGGCCGGTAGTTATCTGGTGCTGATGCCGAACAACCCACGTGCCGGCGGTATTTCACGCCGCATTGAGGGTGACGACCGTACCGAACTGAAAGAAGCGCTTTCTTCTCTGGAACTGCCGGACGGCATGGGCCTGATTGTACGTACTGCCGGCGTGGGTAAATCCGCTGAAGCGCTGCAATGGGACTTAAGCTTCCGCCTGAAACACTGGGAAGCTATTCTTAAAGCCGCTGAGAGCCGCCCTGCTCCGTTCCTTATTCACCAGGAAAGCAACGTTATCGTGCGTGCCTTCCGCGACTATCTGCGTCAGGACATCGGTGAGATCCTTATCGATAACCCGAAAGTACTTGAGCTGGCTCGTCAGCACATCGGCGCGCTGGGTCGTCCGGATTTCAGCAGCAAAATTAAGCTCTACACCGGTGAAATTCCGCTGTTCAGCCATTATCAGATTGAGTCGCAGATTGAGTCCGCTTTCCAGCGTGAAGTCCGTCTGCCGTCCGGTGGTTCAATTGTTATCGACACCACCGAAGCCCTGACCGCTATCGATATTAACTCCGCTCGCGCAACCCGCGGTGGTGATATCGAAGAGACGGCCTTTAACACTAACCTTGAAGCAGCCGACGAAATCGCCCGTCAGCTCCGCCTGCGTGACCTTGGCGGCCTGATTGTTATCGACTTTATTGATATGACTCCGGTTCGCCACCAGCGTGCGGTTGAAAACCGTCTGCGCGAGGCTGTGCGTCAGGACCGTGCCCGTATCCAGATCAGCCATATTTCTCGCTTCGGCCTGCTGGAAATGTCCCGTCAGCGCCTCTCCCCGTCACTGGGTGAGTCAAGCCACCATGTGTGTCCGCGCTGTAGCGGTACCGGCACAATTCGTGACAACGAATCCCTGTCGCTCTCCATTCTGCGCCTGATTGAAGAGGAAGCGCTGAAAGAGAATACCCAGGAAGTCCACGCTATCGTTCCGGTGCAGGTTGCCTCTTACCTGCTGAACGAAAAACGTGATGCGGTAAGCGCCATTGAAACCCGTCAGGGTGGCGTAAAAGCCATTATCGTGCCAAACGATCGAATGGAAACGCCGCACTACTCCGTTTTACGCGTGCGTAAAGGCGAAGAAACCAAAACGCTAAGCTACATGCTGCCGAAGCTGCATGAAGAAGAGATGGCAATGCCTTCTGATGAAGAGCACGCCGAGCGTAAACGCCCGGAACAGCCAGCGCTTGCCACTTTCGTGATGCCAGACGTGCCGGCAGCTCCGCCGGAAGCAGCGCCTGCGGCGAAACCTGTAGCCGCGGCTAAAACCGCAGCGCCTGCACAACCTAAAGCGCCAGCGCAGCCTGGGCTTGTTAGCCGCATCGTCAGCGCGCTGAAAAACCTATTTGCCGGTGAAGCTACCGTTGAGAGCAAAGAAGTTAAAGAAGAGAAGCCTGCTGAGACGGCAACGCAACGCCAGGGTCAGGAGCGTCGTAACAACCGCCGCCAGAACAACCGTCGCGATCGTGGCGATCGCACCAACCGCGACCGTGATAACCGTAACGAAAATCGCGAGGTTCGTGAAAATCGCGAGGTTCGTGAAAGCCGCGAGCCGCGTGAAAATCGTGAAGAAAACCGTCGCAATCGTCGCCAGGGCCAGGGTCAGCAGCAAACCGCAGAAGTTCGTGAAACTCGCCAGAACGTAGCGGAAGAAGTTGAAAAACCGAAAGCACGCGACGAGCAGCAGCCGCGTCGCGATCGTAACCGCCGTCGCAACGATGACAAACGTCAGGCGCAGCAGGAAGTTAAAACGCTGCAACGCGACGAAGTCGTTGAAGTCGAAGCCGAGCAGGAAGAACGCGTTCAGGTTATGCCGCGCCGTAAACAGCGCCAGCTGAACCAGAAAATTCGTTTCGAATCCGTTGAAGATATTGCTGCAGCTCAGGCGGCAGCGGCGGCTCAGGAAGCAGCAGCTCCGGCGCAGCAGGCTACAGCGGCGGCTCAGGAAGAAGCAGCCCCGGCGCAGGCGGTCGATACGTCTCACACCGAGCTGGCTACTATTCCTTTGCCAGCCGTGGTTGAAGCACCCGCAAGCGAGCAGGACGAGAACGGCGATTCACGTAATGACGCTAATGGTATGCCGCGTCGTTCACGTCGTTCCCCACGCCACCTGCGTGTCAGCGGCCAGCGTCGTCGTCGCTATCGTGATGAGCGTTACCCAACCCAGTCTCCAATGCCGTTAACCATTGCCTGCGCATCGCCTGAGCTGGCATCCGGTAAAGCCTGGATCAGCTATCCAATTGCCCGTCAGGACGTTGCGGCGCAGGAAGAAGTGCAGAACGACGCTGTTGTGGAAGAAGCACAGGTTACAGCAGCCGTTCAGCAGCCAGAAGAGGTTGCGATTTCTGAGCCCGTAGTTCAGGAGACGCCAGTGGCTGAGCCAGTCGTTGAAACTACGCATCCGGAAGTGATTGCGACGCCGGTTAGCGAACAGCCTCAGCTTATCGCCGCGCAGGACGAAGTGGTCGCTGAACAGGTGATTGAAGAAGTGGCTCCAGCTGAAGTTGAAGCGTCGCCAGAAGCTGCTCAGACGGCAGAAATGGCAGAAGTTGCCCCTGTGGTAGTGGAACAAACTGCCCCGGAAGCACCGGTTGCAACCGCTGAAGAGAGCAAACCAGCGCAATCAGAACCTGAAGCGGTTGTTAAAACGATGCCTGCTGTAGAGCCAGCGGCAGCGCCTGTACCAGTTCCACACGCTGTTAAGCACGCCACAGCGCCAATGACGCGCGCTCCTGCACCTGATTACACGCCAGAGCCAGCGCGTACAAGCGACTGGGTCCGCCCGGACTTTGAGTTTACCGGCCGTGGGTCTGCGGGTGGCCATAGCGCAACGCATCAGGCGACAGCGCCGGCGACTCGCCCACAAAGCGCCGAGTAATATCAGCCGCTTAGCAAAAGCCGGTCAGGCAACTGACCGGCTTTTTTTATGCCTGTGCTCCTCCTGAATTGCGGATAAAAAAAAGCCCACTCCGCGGTGCGGAAGTGGGCACATGATGCGTGTCCAGTTTCATGACACGCCCAAAGACAAAAACTATTACGAATTCAGCTGGAACAAAGACATGCCCTGCATATCCGTAAACGCTTTATACGCCGCCTGAAGCGCGGCCTGCTGCATGGTGTAAGAGGAAATTGTTGAATTCCAGTCAACGTCAACCAGGCTGCTCATCTGCGTCTGCTGGTCTACCGCGCGGTCATCGCCTAATGAGTCCAGAGCGCTTAACTCGTTTAGCTGGGTACCCAGTTCTGAACGTACGGTCAAAACGTTGTTAAGCGAGTTCTTAAGGCCGCGGTTAGTTTTATCAATCACTGCGGTTAAATCGGCCTTCTGATCGTCATCAAGATCTGCAGTCGGAGTGTTTAGGGCAGCGATAGCCGTATCAAGCATTTTGAACAGATCGGTTTCAGGATCGGTATTATCCGGTTCCGCTATCGCATTGCTGGTGATGGTATTGAAAACCTGAGCGCCCGTGTGGCCGATTGTCATCGTACGGGAGGCGTCCACGGATTGTGTAATAGCCGTTTTACCGCCATCGTAGCTAACCCCTTCTGCTCCATCACTAAAAGGAGCCGTTTCGGTTTTGTAACCTGCGAAAATATAGCGGCCGTTACCGTCGGTGCTGTTTGCCAGGTTCAGGATCTGATCGCGAATCCCGCTAATCTCCGTTGCCAGAGAAGCACGGTCATCATCACTTAACGTTCCGTTACCTGCATTAACAATCTTTTCCTGCGCGGTTTGAATCGCGGTCGTCACCTGTGACAGCACGTTTTCTTCCAGCGAAACTTTTTGTGTCGCAAAAGTTCGGGCCAGCGCGTACTGGCTGGTTTGAGACTGGGCCTGTGACAACACTACCGCCTGGGAAGCCGCAACCGGATCGTCAGAAGGTCTGTTGACCCGCAGGCCGGTCGACATTTGTTCACCATAGCCCAGCCATGTGCTCTGGGCGTTAGTCACGCCGCGCATAGTCTGGTCGTACATCATCTGAGTACTGATACGCATTCGCTATGATTCCTCAGTTATTGAATTGATGAGAGCAGCGCATCGAATATACTTGATGCGGTTTGTAGAACCTGTGCGTTAGCCAGATAGTACTGCTGATAACGTTGCAGGTTGCCATACTCTTCATCCAGGTTAACCCCGGAGATGGATTGCTGCTGATTGCTAAGCTGAGTCACCACATTGCTTTGCGTGGTGCTGGTAACTTCAAGGCTGGCCGTTTTATTCCCGATATCGCTGATAAGGCCCGCATAGGCGTCGTTAAACGATTTAGAGCCTCCGACTTGTTTAGCCGTTTGCAGAGCGAGTAAAGCCTGCGCGTTGCGGTTATCGCTGTCGCCCGCATCGGATTCAGAAGCGAGCGCAAGTTTACTTTCATCAGTAATCTCCACGCTCATGTTCACTATGGCGTTAGCCACCGGTTTCACGGTAAAGCTGTCGTTTGCCTTAGCCGTGCCGCTGAGGTCAATTTTCAGCCCATCAAATTCCAGGCCGGTAACATCACCATCAGCATTCTTTTCCTGCGTTGCGCTAATGTTAGCGTTATCAGACAAGCGAGTAACCTGCCAGCCTGAATCGCTGAATTCGACTTTATAGTCGCTTGCCTGAACTTCTGAACTATTTTCAACGGTTGCCGTCAGCTCAGCTGTGCCTTTATTTTTCGCGTTACTGAGCACTGACGGGCTGCCAATGTCAAACAGGGCTCCACCCTTAACACCATTGGCATCATAACCCTCGGCATGTTGCTGGTTAATAGAATCAGCAAATGACAACGCCAGTTGCCCAAGGCTATTACGTGCCTTGTCGAGATCCTGACTACGGAACGTTAATATTCCACCCAACGAACCGGTGGTTAACTGGCTTTCAGGAATTTCAACCGTGCCGGAAACTTTGTCTACGTAAGCTACGGTGAGCCGTGAAGAATCGGCGCTGGACGGCACGGCCGCAAGCTGCTTCGCGGTGCTTCCCTGTACCAGGGAAGTCCCGTTAGCGATTGAAACGTTATAACTGCCGCTGTCCTGCACGCTGACTTCTACGCCAACAATCTGGTTCAGATCGCTGACCAGTTGGTCACGCTGATCGAGCAGGTCGTTTGGCGCAGCGCCCCCGCTGATACCTTTCAGACGAGAAATCTGATCGTTCAGGTTCGCGATTTGTGAAGCATAGTTATTGATTTGTTCGACGCTGCTCTGGATTGTGCCGTTAATCTGCTTATCCTGATCGCGCAGATACTGATCCATCACTTTAAACTGGTTCACCAGCCCTTCAGACTGGCCAAGCAGCGCCTGACGAGCCGCCGAATCTTCGGCGTTACTGCTCAGCGTTTGCAGGCCGGTAAAGAAACTTTGCATGGTCGTTGCCAGCGTATTAGTCGTGCCGGAGAACAGGTCATCAATTTTTGACATTTCCTGATATTGCGTACTCAGGCCGCTGTTTTGAGTTTGCGCTGCACGAAGCTGGTTAGTAATAAACGCATCGTATTCACGTTGCACGCCGCTTACGTACACCCCGTTTCCTGTATAGCCACCGGCTCCCAGGGTGCTGTTGGTCTGAGACAGTAATGTCGTCTGGCGGGTATAGCCCGCTACGTTATAGTTCGAAATGTTATTACTGACGGTGTTCAGCGCCGCCTGAGCAGCACTCAGGCCACTCATGGCACTGTTAATCAGGCTACTGGACATGAAGGTTCCTTAAGCACGTATTGTCACGGGTCTGTCGAGTAGTATCGGCAGCCCACCGCAGGACTTGAGTTTAATCAGAACAAATTTGACAGATCGTTGTTATAGGCTTTAGCGACTTTATCGCTCATGGCTTTCATCTGCTGAATCATGCCCGTAAGCTTGCGCGCGTAGTTCGGATCGGTGGCATAACCGGCTTTCTGCAATGCCTGAGCGCCCTGCTCTGGCGTGCTGGCGTTGGTCACAGCGGCGTAGCGCGGGTTGCGGGTCAGCATCCCTACATAGTCGGAGAGCGCCTCAAGATACGAGCCGTATACGCGGAATTTGGCTTTAACTTTTTTTGACTCGCCGTTTTCGTATTCAGTCGTGGTGATTTCCGTCACCGGCCCCTTCCATCCGGCGGAGGCCTTCACGCCAAACAGGTTGAAACTCGGCTCGCCATTAGCGGTGAGGATTTGTCGTTGCCCCCAGCCGGACTCCAGCGCAGCCTGCGCCAGAATCAGGTGATGAGGAATGCCGCTTTGCTCGCTCGCCAGACGCGCCGGGAGCGAAAGCTGCGCGAGAAAGTCTTTGCTGTCACCGCTAAGCGGCTCTTCGTTGGAAGGCGCTTTGGGGATGGCCTGACGCACCATCTGCGTGAGCGTTTGATTCTGGAAGCTGGTCACCGTCGACAAATCAAACTTCATAGGTACTTTGCCCGCCTCTTCCGACGGGTCGGCGTTTTCACCCATCTGCTTGACCATCATATCCGCAAGCCCCAGCCCTTTGGCGCTGAGCTGCTGCGCGATCTGCTGGTCATACATGCTGGTATACATGCGTGACTGATCGCTGCTGAAAATGCCGTCTTTCGGCAGCGCCTCACGCATGCTTTTCAGCATCATCTGCACGAACATCCCCTCCACCTGGCGGGCAACTGACTTCAGATTGCCCTTTGGATCTTGTCCGGCCTTCGCTTTCAGCTCGTTAAGAGACGTTGCATCCCACGCGGCATTAGCCAGTGACTGGGTATCGTTGAGCATCAGATGATTTCCACTTTTGCACGCAGGCAGCCCGCGCTTTGCATGGATTGCAGAATCGACATCAGTTCCATTGGCGTCGCGCCAAGCGTATTGAGCGCACGCACCACGTTGTTCAGGTTGGCGCTGGAGCGCACGCTTTGCAGGGCGCCGCCGCTCTGGCGTAAATCGATTTGCGTTTGCGGCGTGACAACGGTCTGCCCGCCGCCGAATGGCGTATCCGGCTGGTTAACCTGATTTTGCCGGTTAACGGTGACGGAGAGATTCCCCTGCGCGATGGCGCAGCTATCCAGCGTGACTTCACGGTTCATCACTACCGAGCCGGTACGGGAGTTAATAATGACTTTCGCATCCTGAACCGCCACGTTAACTTCAAGATTCTGAATATCCGCCAGGAAACGCACCTGTGAACTGTTGCCGCTCGGGACACGTATCTGAATCGTGCGGGCGTCCAGCGCGGAAGCGCTGCCGTAGCCGCGGGAACGGTTAATGGTATCGGTGATTTGCTGAGCGAGGGTGAAATCGTCGTCGTTGAGCTGCAAATTAATAACGTTGCCCTGGCCGAAGGTGCCCGGTAGCTCACGCTCGATGACCGCGCCATTGGTGATGCGTCCGCCGTTAAGCTGGTTCACCTGCACGCTGCTTCCCCCGGCGGCCGCACCCGCGCCGCCGACTAGAATGTTACCCTGCGCCAGCGCATAAACCTGGTTATCCACCCCTTTCATCGGCGTCATCAGCAGCGTCCCGCCGCGCAGGCTTTTGGCATTGCCCATCGAAGAAACCACAACGTCGATATTCTGCCCGGATCGCGCAAAAGCAGGATACTTTGCCGTCACCATAACGGCGGCAACGTTCTTAAGCTGCATGTTGGTGCCGGCCGGCACGGTGATCCCCATCTGCGAAAGCATGTTATTCAGGCTTTGCGTGGTGAAAGGCGTTTGCGTTGTCTGATCGCCGGTGCCGTCAAGGCCTACCACCAGACCATAGCCAATCAGGGAGTTTTCCCGTACGCCCTGCACGCTGGTCAGGTCGCGAATACGATCGGCCTGGACAAGTGATGACATCAGCATCAGCACTGCGAATAAATATTTGACCATGATACCCCTCGCTTACATCGGCGATAAATTAAGGAAGAAGCGCTGCAGCCAACCCATGTTCTGCGCTTCATTGATATAGCCGTTACCGACATATTCGATACGGGCATCTGCCACCTGAGTGGATGCCACGGTATTGCTGCCGCTAATCGTGCGCGGGTTCACCACGCCTGAGAAGCGAATGAATTCGGTGCCCTGATTGATGGCGATTTGTTTTTCACCCACCACATGCAGGTTGCCGTTAGCCAGCACCTGATCGACCGTTACGGTCAGCGTGCCGCTGAAAGTATTGCTGGCGTTCGCGCCACCTTTACCGCTAAAGGTGTTGCCGCCCGAGCCGTCAATGGATGCGCGATTGTTGCCAAACAGGCCTTCGAGATAACGCGGCGTGGCGTCCAGGCCGAAGTTGGTTTTACCGTCGCGGCTGGCATTAGCTGAAGAGCTCTTGCTGGCACTGACATTTTCCTGAAGCTGGATGGTCAACGTATCACCTACGTTACGCGGACGACGATCTTCAAACAGCGGTTGATAACCGTAGTTCACGGGCTGCGCGGTCTGGAAAATAGATCCGTTAATCACGGGCGCAGGGCCGGGTACCGGCTGGGCAGTCGTGGCCCCTTCAACCAGAGGTTTGGTGGGTATCAGGGCGCAGCCGCTTGTTGCCAACACCAGACACATCACGACAGGACGAAGTACCATAGGTTTTTGCATTGCTTTCATCTTCAGGTTTCAGCCGCCGACGCGCGCCAGCGCGCCGGCAAACTTCTTACAGTTGCGTCAGTTTTTGCAGCATCTGGTCCGTGGTAGAGACCGCTTTGCTGTTGATTTCATAGGCGCGCTGAACCTGGATCATATTCACCAGCTCTTCAGCGACGTTCACGTTCGAGGTTTCGACGTATCCCTGATACAACAGCCCTGCTCCGTTTAGCCCCGGCGTACTTTCGTTCGGCGTACCGGAAGACTGGGTTTCGGCATAAAGGTTTTCACCCAGGCTTTCCAGCCCGGTGTCGTTCATAAAAGTAGTCAGGTTAAGCTGACCTACCTGAACAGGCTGTGCCTGGCCCTGTTGGCTCACGCTCACGACGCCGTCACGCCCGATGGTTATCGTCAGGGCATTGGCCGGAATAGTGATCGCCGGCTGAATCTGGAAACCGCCCGAGGTAACCAGCTGGCCGTTCTGGTCTACCTGAAATGAGCCATCACGGGTGTAAGCGCTTGAGCCATCCGGCAGCTGGACCTGGAAGAAGCCCTGGCCTTTGATGGCCACGTCTTTGCTGTTGCTGGTCTCAGACAGGTTACCCTGGCTGTGCAGACGCTCGGTCGCCACCGGGCGAACACCGGTACCGATTTGCAGACCGGACGGCAGCGTGGTTTGCTCAGAAGATTGCGCCCCCGGCTGACGAACGGTCTGGTAGAGGAGATCTTCAAATACCGCGCGCTGACGCTTAAAACCGTTAGTGGAGACGTTTGCCAGGTTGTTGGCAATCACATCCATGTTGGTTTGTTGGGCGTCGAGGCCCGTTTTGGCGATCCATAAAGAACTGATCATGTTGAATTCCTGTTATTTCCGCGACGGCTACTTAGCTCATCGACAGCAGTTGGTTAGCACGCTGCTCGTTTTCATCGACGCCTGAGATAATCTTCATCTGCATCTCAAAACGACGGGCGTTGGCAATCATGTCAGTCATTGCTTCCACGGGCTTTACGTTGCTGCCTTCCAGCACGCCGGGCATCACCGAGATGGTCGGGTCAGCCTGCAAAGTCGCGCCACGCGCGGCCTGCGCTGTCGGATTCAGACGGAAGAAACCATCGTCGCCACGCATCACTTCCTGACCGGTCGCTTTGACTAACTTCAGGCGGCCAATGGGCGCCACGGTATTAGGCGCATCGCCCGCGTTCAGAGACGAGATTGTCCCGTCAGCGGCAATGGTAATCTCAGCGCCTTCGGGGACAGCAATCGGCCCGCCGTCACCCATAACCGGTTGCCCGTTGATGGTCAACTGGCCGCCCGGGCTCACCTGCATATTACCGTTGCGGGTATAGGCCTCGGAGCCATCCGCAGTTTGTACCGCCAGCCAGCCGTCTTGCTGCAGGGCGACATCCAGCGGACGCTGGGTGTAATCAAGCTGTCCCTGGCTCATATCCGCCCCGGGAGTCGAGGCGGCGACGAGCGTACGGGTTGGCAACGATTGACCTTCTACCGGCACCGCGCGCAGGGCATTGAGCTGCGCGCGAAAACCAGGTGTGGAGGCGTTTGCCAGGTTGCTGGCCGTCACCGCCTGTTGATTCAGCGTCTGACTTGCCGCGCCCATGGCGGTATAAATTGCGTGATCCATTAAGCCATCCCGTCAGATGATTAGCGCAGGTTAACCAGCGTGTTGAGGATCTGATCCTGGGTTTTGATGGTCTGCGCATTCGACTGATAGTTACGCTGCGCGACGATCATGTTCACCAGTTCTTTGCTCAGATCGACGTTTGAGGACTCCAGCGCGCCGCTGGTGAGGGAACCGAAGTTGCCTGTACCCGCGGTGCCCAGCAGCGCAACGCCTGAAGAGTTGGTCGCGGCCCAAACGTTGTCGCCCTGGGACGCCAGCCCTTCCGGGTTTGCGAAGTTAGACAGCACGATCTGGCCCAGCAACTGAGTCTGTTCGTTGGAGTAGTTGCCTACTACCGTACCGTCGTCGTTGATCTGATAGCTCACCAGGTCGCCTGGCTTGTAACCATTCTGGCTGGTCGCCACGATGTTGTTCGAGCCGGTGTTCTGCTGCATGGAGTTCAGGAAGCTGAGAGAGAACGTTGCGGGATTGGCGCCGTTTACCGTACCGGTGGTGATATCGATCTGCGGCTGTGTGTTGGCAGCACCTTCAACAAGTTTTGTTGGATCAGCCGAATCCTTAACGTAATTATTTACTGATTTCAGATTGCCGTTGTCATCGAAGTTCATTACCGCAGTTTGCGTTGCCTTAGAATTCGCAACGCTTGAATCTTGGGTCCAGACATCCCATTTATTGTCTGCTGTCTTAACGTAATAGATGTTTTCATCATGGGCGTTGCCCTGGCTGTCATAAACGGTGACGCTGCCTTTTTTGTTGTACGTATCTGAATCAGTGGCATCAAACGGGGTTTTCGTCGGAACGCTATCAGTAGAGTTCAGGTTGATTTGCATAGCAGCGCTGGTGGTCGTTTTAGCGGCCATCAGCGTGTTCGGCACGGACAGCCCAACCGGGTTTGCGCCCTGCTGGATGGTTGGCGGAGTGCCGGTTGCCGGATAGCCGGTCAGCTGCATGCCCTGCATGTTAACCAGATTGCGGTTTTCATCCAGCTGGAACTGGCCGTTACGGCTGTAATACACGGAACCGTTGTCATCGACCAGACGGAAGAAACCGCTCTGGCTAATGGCAACGTCCAGGCCGCGCCCGGTGCTGGTGGTGGTGCCGTCGTTAAAGTCCTGGGTAATGCCCGCAACTTTTACGCCCAGACCCACTTTAGAACCGGCAAACATATCCGCAAAAGAAGCGGTACCGGCTTTAAAGCCGTAGGTGGCGGAGTTGGCAATATTGTTGCCAATCACGTCCAGGTTAGTGGCCGCAGCATTCAGGCCGCTGACCGCTTGAGAAAAGGCCATATCTTACTCCTGCAAAGGTTAAAGGCTTAAATAATCTGCCTGATTTCGTCGAGGGTGGTGGTCCCATAGGTACCGAGATCCAGCGAGGTTGAACCATCGGTATTGTTGGTCACGCCGTTGACCAAAGCGAAGTTAAGCGGCTGCGCCACCAGTTGAGTACTGCCGTTACTAGCAGCAATTGATACGTTATAGGCACCGTCTGGCGCGGTAGTGCCATCGGTCATGCTGCCGTCCCAGGTAAAGGTATGAACACCTGCGGTCAGGCTGCCGATATCAATGGTGCGTACAACTTTACCGCTGCTGTCTGTAATAGTGGCGGTGACTTTATCGGCGGCCTGCTCCAGCTCAACGCCAAACGGCGTGGTTGCATCGCTGCCAGCCAAAATTTTTGTGCCTGGGATCATGACGCCATGACCAATCAGGGTCGTTGCCTGTACCTGCTGATTACTGGTCAACTGGCCTGAAACCGATCCAAGCGTGGTATTGAGTTTTTCGATGCCGCTAAGCGTACTGATTTGCGCAAGCTGCGAGGTCAGTTCGTTATTTTCCAGCGGGTTCGTTGGATCCTGATTTTTTAACTGGGCCACTAACAGCGTCAGAAAACTGCTCTGCAGATCCGAAGCGCTGCTTGTCGAGGTGGTTGAGATACTCGAGGTACTGCTGGCGGCACTGGTAGTGTCATTCACATTAACGGCGATAGACATGTGTTACTCCTTTATTGACCGAGAGTCAGGGTTTTCAACATCATGCTTTTCACGGTGTTGAGCACTTCCACGTTGGCCTGATAGCTGCGCGAGGCGGACATGCTGTTTACCATCTCCTCCACCACATCCACGTTCGGCATCCGCACATAACCCTTTGCATCCGCCAGCGGGTTGCCTGGCTGATAAACCAATTTGTCAGGATCCTGGCTTTCCACCACGTCACTAACTTTTACGCCGCCCGTTTCCGCTCCCGGGGCTGCATCGAGCTGAAAAACAACCTGCTTTGCGCGATATGGCTGGCCGTCTGGCCCGGTTGCACTGTCGGCGTTTGCCAGATTGCTGGCCGCGACGTTCAAACGCTTGGACTGCGCCGTCATTGCCGAACCGGCGATATCAAAAATATTCAGTAACGCCATGATTAATTACCCTGTAGCACGGACATCATGCTTTTAATTTGTCCACCCAGCACCTGCAGATCGGACTGATATTTCAGGCTGTTATCCGCAAATTGCGTACGTTCCCTGTCCATATCGACGGTATTGCCGTCCATTGATGGCTGGTCAGGAACACGGTAGAGAAGATCCATCTGCGGAACTGACTGGGTTTGCGCCGGGATATGGCGGGAAGAGGTCAGCGCCAGCGTTACGCCGCTGCCTTCTGCGCGCCCTCGATCCATCACTTTTTTCATTTCGCTGGCAAAATCGATGTCGCGCGCCTGAAAACCGGGCGTATCCGCATTGGCGATATTTGCTGCCAGAATTTCCTGACGCTGGGCACGCAAATTAAGCGCTTCCTGCTGAAATTGCAGCGCAGCGTCCAGTTTGTCGAGCATATTCCCTCCGCATAATTAGGATTTGTCCGACAGCTTACGGCCCCTTACGCGTGCGTTATCGACGGAATAAGCACAAAATGCATCGCTATTTGTCGCCTTGATCAATTCCGCCAGCGGTTAAAATCACTGCAACCTGAACAAGGAGAAACGTCATGAAGAGTCTGAAAATCTGGGGCGGCATCACGGTATTGCTGGCCGCACAGCTGGCAAACGCAAGCCGGCTTGATACGCCGTTAACCCAGTTTTTCCAACAGCGTCTGGCGGGAATAAGTGACGAAGTATCGGTGACGGTTAAAACGCCCGATGCTCAGCTACCTGCCTGCCCGCTCCCCGACTTCGTGATGCCGAACAATGGCCGGATGTGGGGCAACATTAGCGTTCAGGCTCGCTGCGGGAACGATAAGCGCTATATTCAGGTTGCTGTTATCGCCCAGGGAGATTATGTTGTCGCAGCCCAGGCTTTAGCGCGAGGCACCGTGCTTAACGAAAGTAATGTGCAAATGAAGCGCGGGCGTCTGGATCAGCTTCCTCCGCGCGCCATGCTAAACATTAACCAGGCAAACAATGCGGTGACGCTAAGAGACTTCGCGCCGGGCCAGCCGATTATGCTGTCGATGGTGCGCCAGTCCTGGCGGATTAAAGCCGGTCAGCGCGTGCAGGTAGTGGCGGCAGGCGAAGGCTTTAGCGTGAATGGTGAAGGCCAGGCATTAAACAATGCGGCTGTGGCGCAAAATGCTCGCGTGCGCATGTCCTCAGGGCAGATAGTGAGCGGTACGGTGGATGCTGATGGGAATATTCTGATTAACCTGTAATCTTTTTAAAGATTCTGCGGCGGCTGCCGATAAATAGTTAACAATGATTTTGACAGGCTCCCCGCCGTGAGCCCCCTCGATGAGGATAAAAAAATGAGCATTGATCGCACGTCGCCCTTAAAACCGGTAAGCACCGTTCAGCCGCGCGAAACTACCGATACCCAGGCGCAAAAAAATCGTCTGGAAAAAAGCCCGACGGCCAATAGCACCAGCGTCACGTTAAGCGATGCACAAGCTAAGCTGATGCAGCCTGGCACCAGCGACATTAATATGGAACGTGTGGAAGCGCTGAAGACAGCCATCCGTAACGGTGAGCTGAAAATGGATACCGGCAAAATCGCCGATGCGCTGATTCAGGAAGCCCAGGGCTATTTACAGAGTAAATAATTGCATGAGTCGTCTGTTAGAAGTGCTGGATCAAATGACTGCGGTGCTCAATTCACTCAAAGAAGTGATGGACGCTGAGCAGCAACAATTGTCTGCAGGCCATGTAAACGGCAGCGCATTGCAACGCGTTACTGAAGATAAAAGCTCGCTGCTGGCGACGCTTGACTATCTTGAACAGCAGCGGCGCGAACTGCAAAACCAGGAGGCAGCTTCCGGCACGGATGTCAGCCAGCGCTGGCAGACGATTACGCAAAAAACGCAGCACTTGCGCGATATTAACCAACATAACGGCTGGCTGTTAGAAGATCAGCTAGCGCGTAATGAGCAGGCACTTGCCGTACTTAAGCCGCACCAGGAACCCAATCTTTATGGGGCTGATGGACAGACCACGACGGTGAATCGTGGCAGTAATAAAAAAATAAAAATTTAACCCATCCCGCCAAAGAACAACGCCATTAACCTGAGCGTTGCGATTTTTCAGACGGCGGGTTTAGCACTACAAAATGCCCTCCCCCCTTCCGGGTGAGGGCATTTTTTATGGGTAACGCGGCCGGACGCCCCGTAAGACCCCGGCCTGCAGGCTCCTCTTATCGAGGCAGCGCTTTGAGGATCTTCATGGTCGCATCCACGTCAATTTCATCTTCTGAGAAAATGTGCGTGGTGCCCTGGAAGGTGGTAACCGCAAGCTTCTTAAGCGCGCGCATCTCACCGGCTTTTTTCTCTTGTTTCGGACGAATGCTGTTCATCAGCAAACCGACCGACAGAACCGCGTTCTCTTTATCAACCTTCGCGTCCGCAGGCACTTCTTCGCTATACGCGAGGAAGGATTTGATGGAGGTGATTTTAATCCGCTCGCCGGCAATAAAGATGTATTTGCTTTCCGGCTCCACCTTCACCGCATACGCCGACAGGCCTTTATTGTTGGTGCCAGGCTCAAAGGTCACCGCCGCATCTTTTTTGATTAGCTCAGGATTGGCGACTTTAATCACGTGAAAATAACGGTTATCGCCGTTTTCATCTTTGATAAAACCAAAACCTTTTTCTTCAAACCAGGTTGTGATTGTCCCGTTCATCGCTTTACCGCCTAATTAATCGTTCATATGCCAAATTTTGCAGCGCGCAGTTTAATGCAGAACGCGCGCGCCGACCATGCCTTTGATGCACGGCCAACATCACAATTATAGGGTGCGACGGGCGAAATCTTTGACTTTAAAGCCCAGCAGCATCAGCGTGGCAAAATACGCCGCTATGCCGGCAACGACCACCGCCATCAAACGCGCCAGACGATATGCCATATTACCGATGTCCCATGCGGGCATGATGTGCATCATACCCAGCAGCACCGCCGTCATGACGATGACCGCAACAAGCAGACGCCAGAGGAACGCGGCCCAGCCCGGCTGAGGCTGGAAAATATCCTGCTTGCGCAACTGCCAGTACAGCAGGCTGGCGTTAATGCAGGCAGCGAGGCCAATCGACAGCGACAGCCCGGCATGTTTCAACGGCCCGATAAACGCCAGGTTCATCAACTGCGTGAGGATTAGCGTGACAATCGCAATTTTAACCGGCGTTTTAATATCCTGCCGCGAGTAGAAACCGGGCGCTAAAACCTTCACCACAATCAGCCCCATCAGCCCGATGGAATAGGCTACCAGCGCACGCTGCGTCATGGCGGCGTCAAACTCGGTAAATTTGCCGTACTGAAACAATGAAACGGTGAGGGGTTTTGCCAGCACCCCTAAAGCCACCGCGCTCGGCAGCGCCAGCAGGAAGCACAGGCGTAAGCCCCAGTCCATCAAACGCGAATATTCATCATGGTTGCCGCTGGCGAAGCTTTTAGCGAGCGACGGCAGCAGTATGGTGCCAAGCGCCACGCCAAGCACCCCGGATGGGAACTCCATCAGACGATCGGCGTAATACATCCAGGACACCGAGCCGGAGACGAGGAACGACGCGAAAATGGTATTGATGATAAGCGAGATTTGGCTAACGGATACGCCCAGGATTGCCGGTCCCATCTGCCTGATAACACGCATCGCGCCCGCGTCTTTCAGATTGATGCGCGGCAGCACCAGCATGCCAATTTTCTTCAGATGCGGCAGCTGATAAGCCAGTTGCAGCACGCCGCCCACGGTGACCGCCCAGGCCAGCGCGAGGATCGGCGGGTTAAAGTGCGGCGCGGCAAACAGCGCAAAACCGATCATGCTGAGGTTGAGGAACGTAGGCGCAAAAGCCGGAACGGAGAAACGGTTCCAGGTATTGAGAATGGCCCCCACCAGCGACGCCAGCGAGATAAGCAGAATATACGGGAAGGTGATGCGCAGCAGGCTGGAAGTCAGCGCAAATTTATCCGCGGTGTCGGCAAAGCCGGGTGCCGTCACCAGAATGACCCACGGCGCGGCAATCATGCCGATTACCGTGACGATGGCCAGTGCCAGAGTAAGCAATCCTGAAACATAAGAGACAAACACGCGCGTCGCGTCTTCGCCCTGCTTACTTTTGTACTCCGCCAGAATCGGCACAAACGCCTGCGAGAAGGCGCCTTCGGCAAAAATACGCCGCAATAAATTCGGTAATTTAAATGCCACAAAGAAGGCATCCGTCGCCATTCCTGCGCCAAACACCCTTGCCACAATGGCGTCGCGTGCAAATCCCAGCACGCGTGAAAACATGGTCATCGAGCTGACGGCAGCCAGTGATTTTAAGAGATTCATTTATTATGCGCTTCCACAAACATCAACGCCTGCAACGGCAGGCGTTCAAACTGGTGACAAATCATACCGTTACGATATGAACATGCGACACCAGACAAATAATCAGGAAAATCAATTTGTTGATTTTCAGCAGCTCCGCCACAAAGAAGGAAAAACCCCGTTTTTCCTTCTTTATCAGTAATATCAACGCCTGCAACGGCAGGCGTTCAAACTGGTGACATATCTCATGCCGTTACGATATGAACATGTGGCACCAGACAAATCATCAGGAAAATCAATCTGTTGATTTTCGGCAGCCTTTATCAGTAACCTGAACGCCTGCGGCGCAGGCGTATCAAAATTCTGGAGCGTAGTCTACCGATACGTCGCTGAATTGCTACCCTCAGTTGCGTCAGGATTATTCGCTCATCGTCTCGCGCCAGAGCTTTTCAACCACGCTTTGCGCCAGCAGCGCCTGTTCGCCGGAAGTTTCAGGAACCGTCTGATTTGCCACGCATTCAAGAAAATGACGCGCGCAACCCGCGAACCCGCGCTGTTCAAGCGTGCTCTGCCAGCCCGGCACCGGGCGATGCACAACGCCCGCCCCGCACTCTTCACGCCAGTCGCGCATGTCCGTCACATCAAAAAGCCCGCCGTCGGTCACGGCCTGCACCCACTCACGTTGGCTACCGGCACGACGGTGCATGCTGGTGGTGATTTGCAGATGTCCTTTCGCGAAATGATGCTCGGCAAACAGCATTTGTCCTTGCTCGTTGGTCGTGAGCGTTCCGCTTTGCAATTGCGCCTCGCCGCCCGCCAGCCACAGCGCGGTATCCACTACGTGCAGATAGTCATCAAGCAGCGTAAAACGCAAATCGTTTGGCCCGACGCTGTCGGCGCGGTGTTTATCCATGCGCAGCGACGCGCCGGTTGCCAGCTTCGCCTTTAGCTCCTGATAGAGCGGTGAAAAGCGGCGGTTGAAGCCCACCATTAGCGTGCGTTTTTTGCGTTCGGCAAGCGCCACCAGCCGCTCGGCATCCGCCAGGTTTTCCGCCAGCGGTTTATCCACGCAGACGTTAACGCCTGCCTGTAACAGTTCACTGACCACCGCGAAATGGGTGCTGGTTGCGCTATGGACAAACACAGCGTCACACTGAGCGGCGAGATCGGCCATGGAAGAAATATAAGGGATTCGATACGTATCACAGATCTTCTGCGCTTTTGCTTTGGTCGGAGAAAACGCTCCCTGCAACGTCCAGTCGCCCGCGGCGCTTAACACCGGAAGCCAGGCCTTTTGCGCGATCCCACCAAGGCCAACTACGCCTACTTTCAGCTTGCTCATCTTTTAATCTCCCAGGTGCGCGAGCAGTGAATCGAGGCGCTGTTTTAGCTCCGCCACTTCGGTTTCAAGTTGTTCTACACGTGCCGTCAGGTCTCCGGCGGGCTCCGCTCTGGCGCTGGAGCCAACGGCCTGCGCCGGCGCCTCACCGCTGAACAGGTGCATATAACGGCTTTCGCGTTTTCCCGGTTCGCGAGGCAGACGCACAACAAACGGGCCATCTTCACGGCTTGCCAGCGTCTCCAGCGTATTTTCTACCTGCGGCATATCGCTAAATTCATACATCCTGCCGGCGCGACTGCGCAGTTCCCCCGGCGTTTGCGCGCCGCGCAGCAGCAAAGTCGTGATAACGGCCACTTCTGCTGGCGTGAGTTTCAAATCGCCAAATTCAGAGTTACAGAAGCGCTGCTCGTATTTAGTAACGCGATTCCCAAAGCCGCTCACGGTGCGCAGATAGTGGCGTCTGACCAGGTTATCCAGCGTCTCCTGCACCTCATGCTCTTTAAGTTCCATGACCGGTTCGCGATTGCTTTTCTGGTTGCAGGCTGTCACCACGCCGTTGACGGACATCGGATACTGTTCCGGTGTGGTGACCTGTTTTTCCAGCAAACTGCCTATCACGCGCGCTTCTGGCGCGGTTAACTGATATTTCATCTCATATCCTCAACGGCCCGGGGTCCAGGCTTTTGTCGTCAGCGCCGTCAGGACGTGATCTCGCCAGACGCCGTCAATCAGCAAATAATCTTTGGCATAGCCTTCTTTTTCAAATCCCAGACGCGCCAGCAGGTCGCCGCTGCGCTGGTTATGCGGCATATAGTTCGCCATGATGCGGTGAATATGCTGGCTGCGTTGCATATAGCGGATGGCGGCGGTCAGGGCTTCAAACATCAGCCCCTGCCCCTGCCATTTTTCACCCAACGAATAGCCAAGGTAGCAGGCATGGAACGAGCCGCGCACGACGTTTGAGAAATTCGCCACGCCGCGGATCTCTTTTTCATCTTCATCAAGCAGGGCGAAATAACAGGCGCTGCCGGATTTATGCATCTCGCCTATCATGCCCAGGCGGGCTTGCCAGCCAGAGGGATAGCAGTGGCTGTCATCGCGGACGGGTTCCCAGGGTTTTAAAAACTCGCGGTTTTCAGCGTAATAGTCAGCCAGCCGCCAGGCATCTCTGTCATAGACCAGACGTACCACCAGCCTGTCGGTTGTCAAACGCACTTTCGGCACGTTGCTGCGGTAACCAAACATGTTCTCCAGCTCCTCACATCCCACGATTTTATAAGCCCATGTTAATTACTATACCTGCCCCTGTGGGAGGAAGGAAAACAACAACATGCGGCGCGTGATAGTTTTTTCGATGAAAGGGTTCAATCGAACCCGAAGAACGATAAAAAAATATTGTCATCCGACATGCTGTCAAAAAACGTAAAGGCGATGGAGAATAGATTTCTGTCACGTTTCAGGGATTCCCGGGAGGGGAAATGTCACGGGTGGCGCAGGCACGGAGCCTGGGTAAATATTTCCTGTTGCTCGATAATATGCTGGTGGTTTTAGGCTTTTTCGTCGTTTTCCCTTTAATTTCTATCCGTTTCGTTGACCAGATGGGCTGGGCAGCGTTGCTGGTGGGTATCGCCCTTGGCCTGCGGCAGCTTACCCAGCAAGGCCTGGGTATTTTTGGCGGCGCCATTGCCGATCTTCTGGGCGCCAAACCGATGATCGTCACCGGCATGCTGCTGCGCGCGGCAGGTTTTGTGCTGATGGGGATCGCCCATGAACCCTGGGTACTGTGGCTCTCCTGCTTTATCTCGGCCATTGGCGGCACGCTCTTTGATCCTCCACGCGCGGCGCTGGTGGTTAAGCTCGTGCGCCCGCATCAGCGAGGCCGCTTTTTCTCGCTGCTGTTGATGCAGGACAGCGCGGGGGCGGTAATTGGCGCGCTGCTCGGCAGCTGGCTGTTGCAGTACGATTTCCGCCTCGTCTGCGCTGCCGGTGCCGTGATGTTTATCATTTGTGCTGCGGTGAACGCCTGGCTGCTGCCCGCCTATAAACTTTCGACCGTTCGCACGCCGATGCTTGAAGGCATGGGCCGCGTATTGCGCGATAAACGCTTTGTCGCCTACGTGCTGACGCTGGCCGGCTACTACATGCTGGCGGTACAGGTGATGTTGATGCTGCCCATTATGGTCAACGAAATTGCCGGAACGCCTGCGGCGGTAAAATGGATGTACGCCATTGAAGCCACGCTTTCGTTAACGCTGCTCTACCCGATTGCCCGCTGGAGCGAAAAGCGCTTCCGCCTGGAACAGCGTTTAATGGCCGGTCTGCTGCTGATGACGCTCGCCATGCTGCCTATCGGCCTGACCAGCACTTTGCAGCAGCTTTTCACCTTAATCTGTGTGTTTTATATCGGCTCTATTATTGCTGAACCGGCCCGTGAAACGCTTGGCGCATCGCTTGCTGATGCCAGGGCGCGCGGAAGCTATATGGGGTTCAGCCGTCTGGGGCTTGCCATCGGCGGCGCGTTTGGTTATGCGGGCGGCGGCTGGCTTTTTGACGCCGGGAAGCGCATGAATCAGCCTGAGTTGCCGTGGGTTATGCTGGGTATTATTGGTTTCATTACGCTGCTCGCGTTGTGGTGGCAGTTCAGCCTGAAGCCGGTCGCACCTTCCATGCTGGAACCGGACGCGTAGTTTGCGGGCTTAAGCGTTCTCTTCCATACTGGATTGTTAATGGATTTTGTCCACCACCAGCAGTAAATGGAGGAGAGCGTGAAATTATATATTTATGACCACTGCCCGTTCTGCGTGAAAGCGCGCATGATTTTTGGCCTGAAGAATATTCCCGTTGAGCTCAACGTCCTGTTAAACGACGATGAAGCTACCCCAACGAAGATGATTGGCCAGAAAATGGCGCCGATACTGCAAAAAGACGATAGCCGTTACCTGCCCGAAAGCATGGATATCGTGCATTACGTCGACAAACTTGACGGCAAACCGCTGCTGACGGGCCCGACTAATGCGGCCATTGGTGAATGGCTGCGTCAGGTGAATAACTACGTGCAGCATCTGCTGTTGCCGCGCATCGCTAAAGCCCCTTTCGATGAGTTTGCCACTCCTGAAGCACGCGCTTATTTCATCAAAAAGAAAGAAGGCATGATTGGCTCGTTCACCGAGCATCTTGCGCACTCGCCGGGGCTTATTAAGAAAATCAGCGATGATTTACGCAAGCTTGATAAACTTATCGTGCAGCCTAATGCCGTCAACGGCGAACTGTCCGAAGATGATATCCAGCTCTTTCCGCTACTGCGCAACCTGACGCTGGTTGCCGGCATTGAATACCCAAGCCGGGTCCGGGACTATCGCGACAATATGGCAAAACAAACGCAGGTCAATCTGCTCTCCTCTATCGCCATCTAATCCGCAGCCGGCCTCGCGCCGGCATTTCATCTTTTTCCTGTAGTACGGCTTGCGCTGGCGCGCCATGCTGCTTTGTGTCAGGATCTGACGCCTAAGCAGGAAGTTGAGGAACCCATGAAGAAGATTATTTTTGCCGCCGCGCTGATACTTAGCGGTTTAGTCGTGGGCTGCAATCAGCTCACCCAATATACGATCAGCGAACAGGAAATTAACCAGGCGCTGGTTAAACGAAACAACTTTTCTAAGGATATTGGTCTGCCGGGCGTCGCCGATGCACATATTGTGCTGACTCATCTCGCCTCAGCCATCGGCCGTGAAGAACCGAACAAGGTCACGCTGACGGGGGATGCGAAGCTGGACATGACCTCGCTGTTCGGCAATCAGAAAGCGAATATTAAGCTCAAGCTAAAGGCCCTGCCCGCTTTTAATAAAGAACAAGGCGCCATCTATTTGCAGGAGATGGAAGTGGTGGATGCCAGCGTCGAACCAGAAAAAATGCAGGCCATTTTACAGACCATCATCCCTTATCTGAATCAGTCGTTGCGCAGCTATTTCAATCAGCAGCCCGCTTACGTGTTAAGCGAAGATAAAAGCTCTGGTGAAGCGTTGGCGAAAAAATATGCCAAAGGCATCGAAGTGAAGCCTGGCGAAATCATCATTCCTTTCATCAAGTAATCCGTGCCGCTCAGGGCAGGCTTCCCGCTGCTCTGAACAACCTTCTTAGCAAAAGGCGCAACAAAGGCGTGCAAACGAAAACGTTTACGCCTATCCTTAGTGCCCGGCATAAAACCAGCCCAAAGTTGACTGATTTTCCCATCCAGCCGGAGCACTTTCATGACCGTATTACCTCAGGTATTAAAAATTCGCCGCCCAGACGACTGGCACGTTCATCTTCGCGATGGAGAAATGCTGAAAACTGTGGTGCCTTTGACGTCTGAAACCTACGGTCGCGCGATTGTTATGCCTAATCTGGTGCCGCCGATTACTACCGTGGATGCCGCCATCGGTTATCGTCAGCGTATTCTGGATGCCGTGCCGCAGGGCCACAAATTCGAACCGCTGATGACCTGCTACTTAACGGATTCACTGGATCCGAACGAAGTGGAGCGCGGCTTCAACGAAGGCGTGTTTACCGCCGCCAAACTCTATCCGGCCAACGCCACCACCAACTCCAGCCATGGGGTGACCAGCACCGCGGCGATTATGCCTGTGCTGGAGCGGATGCAGAAAATCGGCATGCCTTTGCTTATCCACGGCGAAGTGACCCAGGCCGAAGTTGATATTTTCGACCGTGAAGCGCGCTTTATTGAGACGGTGCTTGAGCCGCTGCGCCTGCAGTTGCCGGGCCTGAAAGTAGTGTTCGAACACATCACCACTAAAGACGCGGCGCAGTATGTGCAGGAGGGTAACTCTCTGCTGGGTGCGACCATTACGCCACAGCATCTGATGTTCAACCGTAACCACATGCTGGTTGGCGGCATACGTCCGCATCTGTACTGCCTGCCGATCCTGAAACGTAGCATTCACCAGGAAGCCTTACGTGCGCTTGTGGCGAGCGGCTGCGATCGCGTGTTCCTGGGAACGGATTCCGCGCCCCACACTCGCCATCGTAAAGAAGCAAGCTGCGGATGTGCGGGCTGCTTCAACGCGCCTTCTGCGCTCGGCGCGTATGCGAGCGTCTTTGAAGCGCTGAACGCCTTCGAACACTTCGAAGCTTTCACTTCACTTAATGGCCCACGTTTCTACGGCCTGCCGGTGAACGAAGAGTCTATCGAGCTGGTGCGCGAGCCGGTATTAATCCCTGAAACTATTGCCGCAGGCGATGACTCTGTTGTGCCGTTCCTTGCCGGCGAACAGGTGGCCTGGTCTGTAAAAACATAAATTTTTTACGCCCCCTGTTGCAGGATGCACGTTAAGACTGTATAAATAAACAGTATATTGTACAGGGGGTTGTTATGCGTATCGAAGTGACCATTGCTAAAACCACGCAGTTACCGCCAGGGGCCGTTGACGCTCTGGCTCACGAACTAACTCGCCGTATCACCCAGCACTTCCCGGAAACCAGCAACCATATCCAGGTGCGTTATGCCGCAGGTAACAACCTTTCGGTGCTGGGTGGTGCAAAAGAAGATAAAGACCGCATCAGTGAAATTCTCCAGGAAACCTGGGAGAGCGCCGATGACTGGTTTTGCGCAGATTAAATAAAAATTATCCCTCATAGTTCTATTTTTGCCGGGTGTCGCCATCCGGTTTTTTTCATTCCCGTCTCTCCAGCCGATTATTTTTCAGGCACTATTCTGATTGCCATCGCTAATTGGCAGAAATATTCGAATTATTTGCCGCTTTATTGTTCAGTCAGCCTCAATCATGTGATAAAAGTGTTGCAGGGTATTTATTTCTACCGCGAAATAGCTTAATCATTGATATACTTAACTGGCTTCACATTTAACAAGCATTAAACCTCGCCAGCCGTTGTCTTAAACACACGCACATAAGGGGTTATGATGGAAAAAAATAGTGATGTAATTCAGACTCATCCCCTTGTCGGATGGGACATCAGTACCGTAGACAGCTACGATGCGCTGATGCTGCGCCTGCACTACCTGACATCTAATAAGCACAAGCAAGATGAAACTGAGATTGGCCAGACGTTATGGCTTACCACGGACGTTGCCCGGCAGTTTATTTCTATTTTAGAGGCCGGCATCGCAAAAATTGAATCCAGTGAATACCAGGTAAACGATCATCGTAAGCATTGATTGTCGATGCTACTGTTAAAAGCCCAGGGCACCTTCGCGGTGCCTTTTTTATTTTTTACGCGCCTTTAATTGCCTGCTATTTGAGAATTAATTACCCTGCTAGTGATATTACCCGAGAGAGAAAAGCGACATGCATTATGATCTTATCATCGTGGGCAGCGGTTCAGTCGGGGCTGCGGCAGGCTGCTATGCCACCCACTCCGGGCTGAAGGTTTTGATGATCGACAGCGCCCACCCGCCTCACCAACAGGGCAGCCACCATGGCGACACCCGGCTGATGCGTCATGCCTATGGCGAGGGCGAGAAATACGTCCCGCTGGTGCTACGCGCGCAGAAGCTATGGGATGCGCTGGAGCAGATTAGCGGCGAAAAGCTTTTTCATCGCACCGGGGTTATTAATCTTGGCCCTGAAAACTCAACTTTTATCTCTACCGTACAAAGCAGCGCGGAAAAATTCTCCTTACAGCTTGAAAAGCTGGATGCCCGCGCCGTGACGGAACGCTGGCCGAACATCACCGTGCCTGAGGGTTACGTAGGTTTATTCGAGCCGAACTCCGGCGTCCTGCGCAGTGAACTCGCCGTGGCTACCTATATTCGCCTGGCAAATCAGGGCGGCTGCGCCCAGCTTTTTAACTGCCCGGTGACGGACATACGCCATACTAATGAAGGCGTCGTCGTAGAAACAGCAGAAGGTGAATATACCGCCAGCAAGCTTCTGGTAAGTGCGGGAACCTGGGTCACTAAACTGCTGCCGGATTTGCCGGTCACCCCGGTACGCAAAATCTTCGCATGGCATCAGGCGGATGGCCGTTACAGCGAGGAAAACCGCTTCCCTGCGTTTACCGGAGAAATGCCGGACGGCAGCCAGTATTACGGTTTCCCGGCCCGGGATAACGAACTCAAAATCGGCAGGCACAACGGCGGCCAGGTGATTAGCGAGCCGGAACAGCGCAAGCCCTTTGGCGCGGTTGCCAGCGACGGTAGCGAAGTCTTTGGCTTTCTGCGTAAGTTTCTGCCGGGCGTAGGCGTTTGCCTGCACGGCGCGGCCTGTACTTACGATAACTCTCCCGATGAAGATTTTATTATCGATACCTTACCCGGCCATGACAATACGCTGGTCATCACCGGCCTTAGCGGGCACGGCTTTAAATTCGCCTCCGTGCTGGGCGAAATTACCTGCCAGTTTGCCCAGGGTAAAACGCCTGACTTCGATCTTTTACCCTTCTCGCTGTCCCGCTTTAATTAACGCCTGAGCAGGGCTTACCCGAAGGTGGCCCTGCCGTTAACCGGACTATGTATGCATCTATTTATTCACTTTTTATCAATAACGTTCGGGAACACTTAATTCTGTATCTTATTTTATGGCCTTTGCTGGCCTTCATAGATGCCGCTTATCTTTATTTTAACTAAGCATAGCCGCCGCCGTAATATTGACAATAACTGACGATAAACTGAGACAACTATACTTTTCATGCAAATAATTAGATAATAATTATTCACCCATCGGCCCATAGTATCGCTCTCTCACTGCCGTTAAATGACGAAACATCCTGTCCGTCATTCTCTCCCGATGAATGCCAGTAGCGATTATCATTCAAATTTTTAGATGTTAATTTTTATTATCCTGCCCGGCGTCTGTTTCTGTTGCAATAACGATAATTAACGGTTTATGTTCTGGTTTATTAGCTCTTATATTCAGGCGCATAATTATGCAATGGCGAAACTCATCCGAACGTTACGGACATCTGTCGGTGCTTATTCACTGGCTGGTCGCACTTACCGTGTACGGCATGTTTGGCCTCGGCCTGTGGATGGTTACCCTCGGTTATTACGATGGCTGGTATCACAAAGCGCCGGAGCTGCACAAAAGCATCGGTATGCTCGTCCTGCTGGTGATGGTTATCCGCGTCCTCTGGCGTTTTATCTCCCCGCCGCCTCCTTCTCTTACAAGCTACACGCGCCTGACGCGAATCAGCGCGGTTGCCGCACATCTGCTGCTTTACGTGCTGCTTTTCGCCATTTTGTTCAGCGGCTATCTGATTTCCACGGCGGATGGGAAACCCGTCAGCGTGTTTGGCCTGTTCGACATTCCCGCAACGATCGCCGATGCGGGTGCTCAGGCCGATCTCGCCGGCATGCTGCATCTCTGGCTGGCCTGGGGCGTGGTTATCCTCTCCGTTCTTCATGGTCTGGCCGCGCTGAAACACCACTTTATTGATCAAGACGTTACCCTCAAGCGGATGCTGGGGAAATCGTCTCGTTAACTATGGAGCGAATGATGATGAAAAAAATCCTGCCGGGAATGATTTTGGGCGCCCTGATGTTCACCACCGGCTCTGCGGTTGCCGCCGATTACAAAATTGATACACAGGGCCAGCACGCCTTCGTTAATTTCCGTATTCAGCATCTTGGCTACAGTTGGCTGTACGGGACTTTTCGTGACTTCGACGGCACTTTTTCCTTTGATGAGAAAAATCCTGCTGCGGATAAAGTCAACGTCACCATCAATACCACCAGCGTGGACACCAACCACGCCGAGCGTGATAAACACTTACGTAGCGCAGAATTCCTCAACGTAACCAAATTCCCGCAGGCGACATTTGTTTCCACCGCGGTGAAGAAAGACGGCGATGAACTGGATATCGCGGGTAACCTGACGCTTAAAGGTGTGACAAAACCGGTCACGCTTGAAGCCAAATTAATTGGCCAGGGCGACGATCCGTGGGGCGGCGTGCGCGCTGGTTTTGAAGCGGAAGGCAAAATTCGACTGAAAGACTTTAATATCACCACCGATCTGGGACCTGCGTCGCAGGAAGTGGATCTGATTATTTCTGTGGAAGGCATTCGCCAGTAAGCGAAATAAATGTCTCCCTTCACAGGGAGACATGAGACTGATGACAAACCTCATCGCTTACGAAGTTCTGAAAAATGTCACCCGAAAATTAACGGCAAAATCAATTGATTGATTTTCGGCAAATAATCACAAAGAAGGAAAAACCACGTTTTTTCCTTCTTTGTCAGCAACCTGATGTCTCCCTTCACAGGGAAACATCGATTTTATTCCGGGTCAGGAATCCCCAGCGTGGTATTTAGCGCGCCACGAGATTTATTGAAGATTTTATTGCCGTTTTCACGCCCGGCACGACGCCGACGCTGCTCTTCAGGTGAGAGCGCAAGCTCTTCCTTGCACAATTCACTGCAACAACCGTGGAATTTCTCCGCACAGCTCGGGCACTGAATAAACAGCAGATGACAGCCGTCATTTTTGCAGTTGGTGTGGCTGTCGCAGGCGGTGCCGCACTGATGGCAGTGCGCAATCACGTCGTCTGAAATTCGCTCGCCCATACGCTCGTCAAAAACAAAGTTCTTGCCAACGAAGCGAACCGGAATGCCCTGTTCACGGGCGCGACGCGCATATTCAATAATGCCGCCTTCAATGTGATAAACATTTTTAAAGCCGTTATGGCGCATCCAGGCGCTGGCTTTCTCACAGCGGATACCGCCGGTACAGTACATGACGATTTTTTTATCTTTATCGTCCTGTAGCATATCAACGGCTTTCGGCAGCTGCTCGCGGAAGGTATCCGCCGGAATTTCCATCGCATTGTGAAAATGCCCCACTTCGTATTCATAGTGGTTGCGCATGTCGATAAACACGGCTTCAGGATCGTCCAGCATGCTGTTAACTTCAGCCGCCTTGAGATAGGCACCCACGTCGCTGGCGTCAAAAGATGGATCGTCAATGCCGTCGGCGACAATACGGTCGCGCACCTTCATCCGCAGCACCCAGAACGACTTTCCGTCATCGTCCAGCGCCACGTTCAGACGAAGGTTGTTAAGCGCTGGATGAAAGGCATACAGCATTTCACGAAATGCATCCACGCGGCTTTGCGGCACGCTGATTTGGGCATTGATCCCTTCACGGGCCAGATAAACACGGCCAAATACATCCAGCGAGACAAACGCTTTGTAGAGCGCATCGCGGGTGGTCTGTGGTTCATCAATTGTGAAATATTTATAGAATGAGAGAGTGGTACGCGGCTCGGTTTCGGCCAGCATGCGCTCACGCAGTTCCTCATTCGATATACGGTTATGTAACACTGGCATGGTGTTCGCTCGGCTATCGTTGATAAAAAAGTGGGCAGCATCATAAAGCAATTAACGTTAATTTACATCCCTGCTTTTTACGTTACATTTGCCTCAACCATTGGCATAAAGAACAACATCTGTTGAATTATCAGGCATTCTGCCGCCGTTAATTTTGGCTGGACAGCAAAAAATGTCACAATAGCCCAATTACGAAGATCCGGCATTTGCCGTCACTAAGGTTTTACATGACGAATTTACCGCAATTCTCGCGTGCGCTGCTCCATCCCCGCTATTGGGGAACCTGGTTTGGAATTGGTTTGCTCTATTTAGTTACTCTGCTTCCTTATCCTGTTATTTATCGCCTCGGGCTAGGACTTGGTCATTTAGCCCGGCGGTTTATGAAACGCCGCGTGAGGATCACACGCCGCAATCTTGAGCTGGCTTTTCCGCAAAAGAGCCCGCAGGAACGCGAGCATATCCTGCTTAAAAACTTTGAATCCGTGGGCCTTGGCCTGATGGAAACCGGCATTGCCTGGTTCTGGCCGCTCTGGCGTATCCGGCGCTGGTGCGATGTCAGCGGCGTTGATCAAATCCATGCGGTTCAGGAAGCAAAGCGCGGCGTGCTGCTCATCGGTATCCACTTCCTGTCGCTTGAACTCGGCGCCCGCATGTTCGGCATGAATACACCCGGTATCGGCGTCTATCGCCCAAATGACAATGCCCTGCTCGACTGGCTGCAAACCTGGGGCCGCATGCGCTCCAATAAAAGCATGATTGACCGCAAAGACCTGAAGGGAATGATCCGCGCCCTGAAACAGGGAGAGATAATCTGGTACGCACCGGATCATGATTACGGCCCTCGCGGCAGCGTTTTTGTCCCCTTCTTCGGCGTGGATGAAGCCGCCACCACGACGGGGACTTACACGCTTGCGCGTATGTCCGGGGCAGCTATTGTTCCTATGGTGCCGCGCCGCAAACCCGATGGTCAGGGATACGAGCTAATTATCCTGCCTGCCGAATTTTCACCACCGCTTGAAACGCCCGAAGGTACGGCGCTGTGGATGAACCAAATTATTGAGCAGTGCATTTTAATGGCGCCAGAGCAATATATGTGGCTCCATCGGCGTTTCAAAACACGGCCACAAGGCACTCCTTCTCGTTATAAATAAACGGCTTAAGTCTTCTCCTTCGTAAGAGGGAGAAAGCATTTTCATTTAACTAAAAAAGCTTTCCGGTTTGCCTCTTTCCACACTTCAGGCGCATACTTAGCAGGTTAATATTTTCTTTTCCCAGCCTTTTTCGCGCTGGTTTTGCCGATTGTCTGGAGCGTTATGACTCCCCCTGAGAGCAGCATTAACTGGAAACGCAACCTCGCCATCGCCTGGCTGGGATGTTTTCTGACGGGCGCAGCCTTTAGCCTTGTGATGCCATTCCTGCCGCTTTATGTCGAGCTCCTCGGCGTAACCGGCCACAGTTCCCTGAATATGTGGTCCGGGGTAGTGTTCAGCATCACCTTCCTGTTTTCCGCTATCGCATCTCCCTTCTGGGGCGGCCTTGCCGACCGCAAAGGCCGAAAGCTCATGCTGCTGCGTTCAGCGCTGGGCATGTCTGTCGTGATGGTGCTGATGGGGTTTGCCCAGAATATCTGGCAGTTTCTTGCCCTGCGCGCCCTGCTTGGGTTACTGGGCGGATTTGTCCCTAACGCCAATGCGCTGATCGCCACTCAGGTTCCACGGCATAAAAGCGGCTGGGCACTGGGCACGCTTTCAACGGGCGGCGTAAGCGGCGCCTTGTTAGGTCCCTTAATCGGCGGCCTGCTTGCCGACAGCTACGGCCTGCGTCCGGTATTTTTCATCACGGCTTCGGTACTGTTCGTCTGCTTTATCCTGACGCTCTTTTGCATTCGTGAGGTGTTCACGCCGGTTCCTAAAAAAGATATGCTTCACGCGCGCCAGGTACTCACTTCGCTCAAAAATCCCCGTCTGGTACTTAGCCTGTTCGTCACTACCATGATCATTCAGGTGGCCACCGGGTCGATTGCTCCTATCCTGACGCTCTACGTACGCGACCTCGCCGGTAACGTGAGCAACCTGGCATTTATCAGCGGGATGATTGCCTCGGTGCCGGGCGTGGCGGCGCTGATCAGCGCTCCGCGCCTTGGCAAACTAGGCGATCGCATCGGGCCGGAGAAGATCTTAATCTGCGCGCTGACGATCTCCGTTGCGCTACTGATCCCGATGTCGATGGTGCAAAATCCCTGGCAGCTTGGCATTCTGCGTTTTTTACTGGGCGCGGCGGACGGGGCGCTGTTACCTGCGGTGCAAACCCTGTTGATATACAACGCCAGCAACCAGATTGCCGGACGAATCTTCAGCTACAACCAGTCCTTCCGTGATATCGGCAACGTTACCGGTCCGCTAATCGGCGCGGCGATTTCAGCCAGCTACGGCTTCCGAACCGTTTTTATCGTTACCGCGAGCGTCGTGTTGTTTAACGCCTTTTACTCCTGGGTTAGCCTGCGCAGCCCGCCGGAAAGAATCCGTCTTCCAGGCGAGTAATCGATCATTTTATCGTCATTTAAATTCTCAGACTTGCAACTTTGCGAACAGCGTCAACAATTAACATGAAATTGCTACGGAGCATCCGCTCCCTGACCTCTGCCATAAGGAGATTTTCATGAGCATGTACGCAACGCTTGAAGAAGCCATTGATGCCGCACGAGAATTATTCCTCGCCGATCATCCGGATGTGGATGAAGAGTCTGCCAGCGTGCAGCAACTTAACGTCCAGAAATACGTTCTGCAGGATGGCGATATCATGTGGCAGGTAGAGTTTTTTGCTGACGACAGCGAAACCGGTGAATGTTTACCTATGCTGAGCGGTGAAGCCGCACAAAGCGTTTTTGACGGCGATTATGAAGAGATTGAGCTGCGTCAGGAATGGCTTGAGGAGAACACGCTGCACGAGTGGGATGAAGGGGAATTTCAACTGGAGCCGCCTCTGGATACCGAGGAAGGCCAGACCGCAGCCGACGAATGGGAGGAAAGATAAGCCTTATTCGTAAGGACCGTGGCTGGCGTCAATGGGCAACAGCAGAGTGTCAAAGACCAGCGAGAACGGTAAGTCCAGCACCGTGATATAGCGCCACGCGCTGTCACGCACGTCCCACTGCACGCCGGGGTAATACTGATTCCCGTGTCCCTGCCCCGGCACCGCACGGCTGATAATACTGCCACAGCCGCTCAGCGTGCAGGCCACCATAATGACCACTAGCGCTTTTAACAACGTCTCTCTCCTGTTGTGTTCCGGCTGAGTAAATCTCCGGCGTTGAGCGTAAAAAAATGCCGACCCGGAGGTCGGCAGTTTCACATCGTCTTTTTACTTTGTCCGTAACGCGGCCGGGTTCAGCGACAGCGCGTTGTAATTGTCCACCCACGAAGAGTAACGCTGTGGATTAGACCAGACGCGGTAATGCAAACGAGACATCGTCACCGGGTCGCTAAGCAGCACCAGACGACGGTCGCGGTTGAGTTTATCCGGCGTTTCGTTAAGCGCCTGCTCAACGTGGCGATCGCGGGCTATCTCAAGCACCTGGCTTGCGCGGTGACGCGCCGTTGCCATCGCTGTCGCCAAGGCGTTAAACGACGGGTTAAATACCGCGTGCATAAAGCCATCTTCCAGCGTACGGCTGCGGTTGAGCTTCAGATAGTTGTCGGTATCCACCAGCACCTGAGGAGGAGAATACTCTTCCGGGATCAGGAACAGCTTCCAGCGTTTGGTGCGCAGGCCCACCGTGCTACGGCTGGAAATCACCGAGACAAACGGCGAAAGGATCAGCGAGAACACGATTGGCGCAAGCCAGAACAGGAAACGCAGATCCAGCCACGCCATGCCGACCGCCCACACCAGACCCAACAATAACTGAGAACCGTGGCGCATAAAGGCTTCACCCCAGGGAGTGGAGTCGTCATCGCGCTGCGGAGAGTTCCAGACCACTTCCCAACCCAGAAACGCGCTGACCACAAACACCGTATGGAACAGCATGCGCACCGGCGCCAGCAGCACGGAAAACAGCACTTCGAGCAGCAGAGAAAGCGTGACCCGCAGGAAGCCGCCGTATTCTTTCGAGCCTTTGCACCAGATAAGGATGATGCTCAGCAGCTTAGGCAGGAACAGCAGCACCATGGTCGAGGCAAACAGCGCAATCGCCAGTTCAGGACGCCACTGCGGCCACACCGGGAACAGCTGACGCGGCTGCAGAAAGTACTGCGGCTCCGTCAGGGCATGCACCACCTGCAACGCGGTAGACAACGCCAGGAACATAAACCACAGCGGCGCCGACAGGTAAGACATGACGCCGGTCAGGAATACCGCACGGTGAACCGGGTGCATGCCTTTAACCAGGAACAGACGGAAGTTCATCAGGTTACCATGGCACCAGCGGCGGTCACGCTTCAGTTCATCGAGCAGGTTTGGCGGCAGCTCTTCATAAGAGCCCGGCAGATCGTAGGCAATCCACACGCCCCAGCCCGCACGGCGCATCAACGCCGCTTCCACGAAGTCATGCGACAGAATAGAACCCGCGAACGATCCTTCACCCGGCAACGGCGCCAGCGCACAATGCTCGATAAACGGCTTAACGCGGATGATAGCGTTATGGCCCCAGTAGTGGGACTCACCCAGCTGCCAGAAGTGCAGGCCTGCGGTAAACAGCGGCCCGTACACACGGGTTGCGAACTGCTGGCAACGCGCATACAGCGTGTCCATACCGGATGCTTTCGGCGAAGACTGGATGATGCCGGCATTCGGATTCGCTTCCATCAGGCGCACGAGATTGGTCAGGCAGTCGCCGCTCATCACGGAGTCTGCATCCAGCACCACCATGTAGCTGTACTGGTTGCCCCAGCGACGGCAGAAGTCATCGATGTTGCCGCTCTTACGTTTTACACGACGACGACGACGGCGATAGAAAATCTGCCCTTCACCCTGCACTTCCGCAATCAGTTCCATCCACGCCTTTTGCTCGGCAACGCAGATATCCGGGTTGTAGCTGTCGCTCAGGATGTAAACGTCGAAATGCTGCTGCTGACCGGTGGCTTTCACCGACTCCCAGGTAGCACGCAGCCCGGCAAACACGCGGTCCACATCTTCGTTACAGATAGGCATAATCAGCGCGGTGCGGTGCGCCGGATTGATAGGCTCATCCCCAACGGTCGAGGCGGAAATACTGTATTTGTCTTTGCCCATCAGCAGTTGCAGGAAGCCCATAAGCGCAGTCCAGAAACCGGCGGAGACCCAGCAGAAGAGGATGGCGAACAGAATCAGAATGCCGCTTTGCAGCACGTACGGCAGCAGCTGCATAAAGGACACCCACACATCCTGGCCAACCATGTCGGCAGGATTGATAAGCGCCCAGCCCTGGTACGGCAAAATAGTCTTCATGTACCAGGTTGCAACCACGGTCTGCGCAAGCGTCAGGATCAGCAGGATGTAACGGCGGATAGTCCCGACGGTACGCCATTTCTGCTCGGCTTCGGCTTCTTCCTTCGACAGATAACGCGGATTAATTTCCCGCCCGCGTAACCGGTCCCAGAAGCGACCGATCGGGTTGGTGCGCCACGGGTCCGGGAACATGGAAGAACGCGTTGCTTTTGGCATTGCCTGCAGCTGGGTACGCCCTTCGTCATCGTCGATGAGCTGACTGCCGCCCAGCGAATCCGGCCAGCTTGCCTCAAGGCGAGCTTTTACGGACCCTAAGGGAGCGTCGTCGTCGCGATCGTAACGGTGCCCTGACGCATCCAGCGCTTCGTGCACCGCTTGCAGATCGGCTGCCGGCAGAGCCGCCTTTTCGGCGGCCGTAAGGGGAAGTGCCTTGATATAGTCAGGCGCTGTATCGGTAGACTTATTCATTAGCAGGTAACTGGTAGCTCCAGGTTTCACTCAGTGTCCGATCGCCGTTGACCAGGGCCGCGCGCATTTCCGTCGGCTTTTTGTCGTCTTTGACTTTCACACGCATTGTCAAACGCCAGCCTTTGGTAACCGGGTTATAGCGCACCTGGTTATCAACGATTTCACCGTTATCGCCGATGCTGACCTGTGCGGTGATCGGCGTATCTTCCGGCAGATCTTTCATCGCCGCGCCGGTGTAATCCACCACAAAGGCGATAGTGCCATCTGGCTGACGAATCAGGTTCGACTGCTTCACATCACCCGTCGAACGGCGAGTCTGGGCAACATAGGCGTTATCCGGCGCATGCATTTTGTCTTCATCGCGGCTGAAGGTGATGGTGTATTTAAAGTTCATCTCCTTGCCCGGCTCCGGAAGCTGATCCGGGGTCCAGTAGGCCACGATGTTGTCATTAGTTTCGTCGTTGGTTGGGATTTCTACCAGCTCAACGCGACCTTTGCCCCAGTCGCCCTGCGGCGTAACCCAGGCGCTTGGTCGCTGGTCGTAGCGATCGTCCAGATCCTCAAAGCGCGAGAACTCGCGGCCACGCTGCAGCAGGCCAAAGCCCAACGGTTTTTCGGTAGCAAAGGAGCTTACCGCCAGGTGCTTTGGATTATTCAGCGGACGCCAGATCCACTCGTCGTTACCGGCATGGATGGACAGACCGTTGGAATCATGCAGCTCAGGACGGAAATTGGTGGACGGCGACGGCTGATTCGGCCCAAAGAGGAACATACTGGTCAGCGGAGCGACGCCCAGCTTGCCCACTTTATCGCGCAGATAAACTTTAGACTGCACGTTTACCACGGTGTCACGCCCGGGCGTAATCACAAAGCGATAGGCGCCGGTTGCTCGCGGGGAATCAAGCAAAGCGTACAGCGTAAGCGTTTTCTCGCCGGTCTTTGGTCGTTCAATCCAGTATTCGCGAAAACGAGGGAACTCTTCGCCAGAAGGCAAAGCGGTATCGATAGCAAGGCCGCGCGCGGACAGACCGTAAACCTGGCCTGAGCCTATTACGCGGAAGTAACTCGCCCCGAGCATGCTGACAATTTCGTCGTTCTTATCTTTGCTGTTGATCGGATAGAGCACTTTGAACCCGGCAAATCCGAGGTCCTTCACGGTGTCTTTATCGTGTTTAACGTTACCGAAATTAAAATAATCCGGGCTGTACTTGATCTTGTGGACAGCGCTTGCGGTCACTTCATTGATGGCAACCGGCGTGTCGAAGTACATGCCCTGATGGTAGAATTCAAGCTTGAACGGGGTCTTAAGCTTACTCCAGTAGGCTTTGTCATGGTTGAACTGGATCTGCTGATAGTCCGCATATTTCATATCGCGAAATTGCGAAGGCAGATTGCTTTTCGGTGCTTCGTAGCTTTTGCCCGCTAATGTTTTCGCCTGTTTTGCGACATCATCGATAGTGAAGGCCCAAACCGTAGTAGTATAAAGGGACAACATCACTGCAATGCCCAGCCCACACATTTTCATCATTTTTGGTTTATGTTTCATATTAACCAGCACATCCCCCTTTGTGTGCTTAAAGCAATCCAATCCATTTTAATGGAAACTTCCGCTTTCCGACAACCAAATACCCGTATTGTTCAGCACGCTGGCTCAGGCTTTAAGCAAAAAAAGACAACTGCTTACGCTTTAAGACGTTACCCTGAAGACAGAATGTCACGGTTAGTGTAGGGTTGCCACGGAAAGTCATCCAAATTAGCCGTAGAGCCTGAAGGATAGCTATCTTAAGGATAAGACGATTAGTCCGATAATGTCTGGAGTATTATGAGTAACGCACCTCAGCAACGCGAATTTTTTCTGGATTCTATCCGGGCCTGGTTAATGTTATTGGGCATTCCATTCCATATCTCATTAATCTATTCAAGCCACAGCTGGCACGTGAACAGCGCCCTGCCCTCCTGGTGGCTGACCCTGTTTAATGACTTTATCCATGCCTTCCGCATGCAGGTATTTTTTGTCATTTCGGGTTATTTTTCTTATATGCTTTTTTTGCGCTACCCGCTTAAACGCTGGTGGAAAGTGCGCGTTGAGCGCGTCGGCATCCCAATGCTTACGGCAATCCCTCTGCTCACGCTGCCGCAGTTTCTGATGCTGCAATACGTTAACGGCAAAGCGGCGAACTGGCACAGGTTAACGGCTTATGAAAAATACAATACGCTGGTCTGGGAACTGATTTCACATTTATGGTTTTTACTGGTGATGGTCGTATTAACGACAGTTTGTCTTATTTTGTTTAAAAAGATGAACAGATACGTTACGCGGCATAAAGAAAATAACAGCGCATCCCTTTCCTTAGGAAGACTCTCAATTTTATTTCTCGCCTGCGGAATTTTATACGGCGCAATTCGCCGCCTGATTTTTATTATTTACGCCCCGTTATTAAGTGACGGGCTGTTTAATTTTGTGGTGATGCAGACGCTCTTTTACCTGCCGTTTTTCCTGCTCGGCGCGCTGGCCTTTACCCGCCCGAAACTGAAGTCGTTATTCACCACGCCTTCTCCGTGGTGCTTCGTTGGCGCAGCGCTGGCCTTTGTCGCCTATCTGCTGAACCAACGCTATGGCAGCGGCGATGCGTGGATGTACGAAACCGAAAGCGTGATTACCATGCTGATGGGGCTATGGATGGTCAACGTGGTGTTTTCTCTGGGCCATAAATTGCTTAACTTCCACTCTCCACGCGTGACCTATTTCGTGAATGCATCGCTGTTTATCTATCTGGTGCATCATCCCCTGACGCTATTTTTCGGCGCGTTTATCACGCCGCATATCACCTCTAACACGCTTGGATTTATTGCCGGGTTAATATTTGTGGTGGGCATTGCTGTCCTGCTTTACGAAATGCATCTGCGCGTACCCGTGCTGCGTTTCCTGTTCTCTGGCAAGCCGCAGAATAAAGCCGCCAATGCGTCAAAATCCGCCGGATAATTATAACAGCCACTCTACCGGCAAACGGTAAACCAGCCTTACCAGCACCCGCTGCCAGAAGCGGGTGTGGGGTTCTTTCTTCCAGACAATTTCTTTACCGCCGTGGTTTTCTACCCAGTTCACTCGACCCCAGCGATCGAGACGCAGCGTCCAGGCGGCGTCTCGTTGACTTTGACTAAAACGCGCATGGATATCTTCGGCAAGCGTGGCGCTTTCGATGACAAACCCCATTTCGGTATTCAGCATGGCAGAGCGCGGATCAAAGTTAAACGAGCCAATAAAAACCTGTCGCTTGTCCACGCTAAAAGTTTTGGCGTGCAGGCTCGAGCCCGAATTGCCGGTCAGCCCGCGGTCGTGGGGAATATCCCCTCCCTCATGCTGCGGCTTTAACTCGAAAAGCTTGACGCCGTGACGCAACAGCTTCTTTCGCCAGCGGGCATAGCCTGCATGTACGGGCGCCACGTCATTGGCGGCGAGAGAGTTGGTCAGAATGGCGATTTTCACCCCTTTGCGTACCAGCCCCAGAATCTGCGCAATGCCCGCGCGGGTGGGCACAAAATAGGCTGAAATAATATCGATTTCCTGCTGCGGCTGCCCGATAACCTTCAGCAAACGTTGAGGCAGCAGCGTATGGTTGCGCGCTCTGCCCTGCCCTTTACGCGGATCGTCGCTTAGCAGTCTTGTTTTCGCCCAGTACATTTTTAGCGTGCGGGAAACCAGGTGCGTCGCAAACTGGCTGGTGGCCAGCCTGTCGAGATAGCGCCGGGCTATCGGATCTTCCCGCCAGTCATCAGGTAGCTGCACGCGCTGTTGCAGCGCTTCTTCGTCCATATCGAGCACTTTGTCCAGCGTCGAAACCGACTGGCAGCGCCAGTAACGCTCAAAATCCTGACACACCTCCGCGACAACCGGCCCCACGGCCAGCACGTCAAGATCGGAAAACAGCGGCTGTTCCCCTGCGCCAAAGTAGGCGTCGCCCACGTTGCGTCCGCCGATAATCGTTGTCTCACCGTCTACCGTGAAGCTTTTATTGTGCATGCGCCGGTTCAGGCGTGCGAAATCCGTAAGGTAGCCAATCGCACGGAACAGGCGAAACGAGAAAGGATTAAACAGGCGGATTTCAATATTCGGATGCGAATTCAGCAGCCGTAACGTGTCATCAAGACCGTTGGTATTGTTATCGTCCAATAGCAGGCGCACGTGCACGCCGCGTTCGGCGGCGGAGAGTAAGGCGCTGAATAACAGTCTGCCGGACATGTCGTCTTCCCAGATGTAATACTGCACATCGAGCGATTTTTCCGCCATGCCGCACAGCATGTAACGCGCGGCGAAGGCATCCAGGCTGTCCGCCAGCGTGTGGATCCCGCTGAGGCCGGGATGTTCAGCCGTCGTTGGCGCTATTGCCCGCCCCAGGCGGGTTGCGTGCTCATCTGTCATATTAAAGCTGAGCAAGATAGCGTTCATAGATGCGGGCGTTTTCATCGTCAAAACAGACAAAAACCACCTCTTCAGGTAACGGCCTGATGCCGATATATTTATAAACTACATCAACCGCAATGCGCGCCGCCTGCTCCTTAGGGTAGCCGTACACGCCGGTGCTGATAGCGGGAAAAGCAATGGTGCGATAGCCGTTTGCCGCGGCTAAATCCAGGCAGTGACGATAGGCCTGCGCAAGCAATTCGGCTTCTTGATGTTCACCGCCGTGCCATACCGGCCCCACCGTATGAATTATCGCTTTTACCGGAATATTCCCGGCTTCGGTAATCACCGCGTGACCCGTGGCGCATTCGCCCTGCTGCGCAACGACTGTTTTGCAGGCCGCCAGTAGCGCAGGGCCAGCAGCCCGATGAATGGCGCCGTCCACGCCGCCTCCGCCCATCAGAGATGAGTTGGCCGCATTCACAATGACATCCACGTCGACGTTTGTGATATCGCCCTGAATTACCGACATTCGTTCACTCATTGGGAAACCTCCAGTTAGTCTTTGATAATAGTCTAAACTTAGCCAGCAACTTTCGTATATTACTTACTGTCTGTGTTTGCTGGAGCCTTGCGCAATGACGCTGGAAAAGTTAAACGGCGTTCCTTAACAGAGTTCAAGCTCGGGGGAAAATTGCGCAGGAAAAGACTTAGTGCCGCAGCAGGCAATCAGCGTGTTATGAACGGTTAAGTGGGTAAGGTGACGGCCCGGCGGACAAAGCGTTTCAAGCGGAAGCCTTAACGAATCCATTTGCCAGACCGTTCCGCCCTGCTGTTTTAGCACGGCTTCATGGGCGGTCCATAATGTCCAGAACGCGGGAAGCTGCTCGTCAGACGGCAACGCGGCCAGCCAGGCGTAAAGCGCCGGAGCAAAGCTGTGCTGCGCCACGGCCAGAAAACGCTTTCGCGGGCGCAGCAGCTCAATATCGCAGCCTACCGCCTCTTTGCCCACCAGCACCGCAACGCTGGTCGCGCTATTGCTGATATTAAAATGCGGCAGTTGAGGATGGTATGGTTTGCCGTGCGGGCCTGCCGCAAGCTTCGGCAGCGCCTCTTCTTCTAACAGCATCGCCAGCAGAATTCTGCCTGCAAGCCAGACGGGACGACGTTTCCCATCCGGCGCCGTTGCGATTAATTCAGGCGAGAGCCAGCGTGCAGCCTGTTCGTTATCACTCAGGCGCGCAACGGAGCCAAACGCCAGCCGGTAACCCATTACGGCCAGCGGCGCAGCACGAGCGAAGTGTTGATGCCGCCGAAGGCAAAATTATTGCTCTGCACAAATTCTGTCTCCAGGCGACGCGCGCTGCCCATAATGTAATCCAGCTCGCCGCAGGCATCGTCGGGGTTATGCAGGTTCAGCGTTTCGGCAAACCAGCCTTCGTTCATCATCCCGATGCTCATCCAGGCTTCTAACGCGCCGCACGCTCCCAGCGTATGGCCCAGATAGCTTTTCAGCGAGGAGACTGGCGTGTTTGCGCCAAACACGGCGGCGGTCGCCTGCGTTTCCGCAATATCACCGCGATCTGTCGCCGTGCCGTGCGCGCAGACGTAGCCAATATCACTTGCGGCAAGCCCGGCGGTATGCAGGCCGCGCTCGATACAAACCTGCATGGTTTCTTTCTGCGGCTGAGTGATGTGCGCGGCATCGCAGTTAGTGTGAAAACCGATTATTTCTGCATAGATCTTCGCTCCGCGCGCCTGCGCATGGTCGAGATCCTCCAGGATCAGCGTCCCCGCGCCTTCACCGATTACCAGCCCGTCGCGCTGCTTGTCGAACGGCGAAGGCGTGCTATGCGGGCGATCGTTGCGCTGACTGGTGGCAAACAGCGTGTCGAATACGGCCGCTTCCGACGGACAAAGCTCTTCGGCGCCTCCCGCCACCATCACGGTTTGATAGCCATGACGGATAGCTTCCCAGGCGTAGCCGATAGCCTGGCTGCCGGACGTACAGGCGCTGGAAGTCGGGATCACTCGTCCACGCAGGCCGAAAAACAGCCCGGTATTTACGGCTGCCGTGTGCGGCATCATCTGCACGTAAGTTGTGCCGGTGATATTGCGGGTGTGCTTTTCGGTGAGCATAGTGGCAAATTCGCTGACCGGCCCGGTGCTGCCCGTTGAAGAGCCGTAGGCGATGCCCGTAGCGCCGCTGGTTAGCACCGGATCGTCGAGCAAGCCTGCCTGCTCAAGCGCCAGCTCCGTTGCCCGCGTTGCCATCAGCGAAACACGACCCATGGCGCGAATACGTTTACGGGTATAGTGAGCCGGCAGCGCAAAATTATCGGCTGGCGCGCCAAGCAGAGTGTTCAGCCCGTCGTAAACCTGCCATTCCGGCATGCTACGTACGGCGTTTTTGCCCGATCTCAGCCCGCTGGAAACGTCCTGCCAGTTTTCGCCAAATGCGGTGACGCCGCCCATACCTGTTACGACTACGCGACGGATCACAGCATACCTCCGTTAATGGAGATGACCTGGCGGGTCACGTAGCCCGCCACAGAAGACATCAGGTAACGCGCAAGCCCGGCGACCTCTTCCGCTTGCCCCATGCGTTGTAAAGGGATCAAACGCATCGCTTCCTTGAGCGCGGTCTCTTCCATCTCAATCATGCCGGTATCGATAAGCCCGGGTGCGATGCAGTTAACGGTAATTTTACGTTTCGCCAGCTCAACGGCCAGCGCTTTGGTAGCGCCAATGATGCCCGCTTTCGCCGCGCTGTAATTCACCTGGCCGCGATTGCCCATCAGACCGGAAACGGACGACAGCGTAATAATTCGCCCGCCGTCGCGCAGGCCGATCATCGGCATCACGCACGGCTGGATAACGTTATAGAAGCTATCAAGATTGGTATGAATAACGCCGTCCCAGTCTTCTTCGCTAAGCGCCGGGAACGCGCCGTCGCGCGCCACGCCTGCGTTATTGACCAGGCCCCAGTACGCGCCGTGAGCGTCTATATCCGCCTCAAGCGTCGCACGGCATTGGGCGCGGTCGCGGCTGTCGAACTGTATCAGCCGCCCCTTTCCGCCCTGCTCTTCAATCTGCGTTAGCGTCTGCTGCGCGCCTTCCCTGTCGCGGTGATAATGCACCAACACGCTAAAGCCGTCGGCCGCAAGTCCACCGGCAATCGCCCTGCCGATACCTTTGCTGGCACCGGTCACCAGTACTGTTCTTGTCATATCTGCTATCCCATCAAATTGCTGATAAAAAAAGAAAAAACGTGGTTTTTCCTCTTTGCAGTTATCAGCAGCAAATCAATCAATTGATTTTGCTTGTTTTTTAAATGACGACACCCTTTAATTTTGTGACGCCCGGAGGTTTGTCATTCGTCTCAATTAAAATAGTTGTTCTAATTCGTTTTTATCCGGCTGATAGGTATTTACCCGCCCGCTAGCCATAAGCTGGTTATTGGCGAGAATCGCCCCTTCAAAACTGCCTATTTTTTCATCGCGCATTAAAAGCGTAACCTGGCAGTCCAGGAGCGTATTCGCCGGGAATTTACCCTCCGGACAACGCAGCCCGCGTCCACCAAGCAACATGCCTACCCCAACCGACGCCTCACCCGCGTTCATAGTATGCCAGCCCGACCACACGCCTACCGTCTGCGCGATAATTTCAATGGCAAACCAGCCGGGCAGCATACCTTCGTCATCCAGGAAAGGGGCCAGCACGCCGTCGGCGCTCACGCTTACCTGGCAATGGGCCGAATCCGGCGTAACGTCAATAACCCTGTCCAGCAGGCACATCGGCGCTTCGTGGGGCAAATAGCGTTGCGGGGCAAGGTAGTCAGTCACGAATGGCTCCCAGAATCAGAGTGGCGTTGTTGCCGCCAAAAGCAAAAGAATTGGACAGCATTACCGGTTTGTAATCGGCCCGCGGCGTGGTTAATAAACCACAGGGCGTGAGTTCAGGATCCTGCGTTGCATCGGTAAAATTCTGTGCAGGCAACGGCAGGCCGCGAGTCAACATTAAATAGCAAAGCACCGCTTCACAAGCGCCCGCAGCTCCCAGCGTATGTCCGGTAAGATGCTTGGTTGAACTGCCCGGCACGCTTTCGCCAAACAGCTTGTGGATAACGTTGGCTTCAATCTCGTCATTTAAGCGCGTGGCGGTGCCGTGCATATTGATATAACCGATATCAGCCGCGGTTAAGCCCGCGTGCTGCATGGCCATTTCAATAGCGCGGATCGCGCCCAGACCTTCAGGATGCGGGGCCGACATATGCCAGGCATCGGATGATTCGCCCACGCCAAGCAGCTGCACCGGGCCATGTTCACGGCTCAGCAGTATCAGCGCGGCAGCTTCGCCGATGGTGATGCCGTTACGTTCGGCGCTGAAAGGCTGGCAGAGTCGCTCGCTCAGGGATTCCAGGCTGTTAAAACCGTTGACGGGCATGCGGCTTAACGTGTCCGCGCCGCCGACAATCGCAGCATCCACCATGCCGGAATCAATCAGCCGCTTACCGGTAATGACCGCCCGCGCGCTGGATGAACAGGCCGTAGAAATCGTCAGCGCCGGGCCGAAAAGCTCAAGGTATTCGCTGACGAAACGCGACGGATCGCCCAGCTCCTGCTGGCCGTAGTGATATGTATCGTTACGCCCGCTCACCTGGCGATCGGCTTCATCCAGCCCGGATGTGCTGGTGCCCAGCACCACGGCCACGCGATCCCGTCCATAGCGGGCAATAGCTTCGTCAACCTGCGGCTGAATCTGGGCGAGCGCGGCCAGCAAAAGCCGGTTGTTGCGGCTGTTATACTGAGGAAGATGTTCGGGAACGGCCGGCAGCTCGCCCGTGACGCGCCCGACCCAGCATTCGCCCTGCTGCAACCAGCTATCTTTGTCTGGCGCCATGCCCGGCGCCTCTCCTGCGACCAGGTTGGCGGCAATTTCATCAAGCGTATTTCCCATCGCGTTGAGCATGCCGACGGCGGTGAATGAAATCATGATTGATTGTCCAGATGTTGGATAGCGATGGTGTAGCCAAAGCGATGATGCTGAATACTGACCGGCTGGCGGCTACCGTCACGGATCAGGTACTGCACCGTCTCGATAAGCCCGTTATTCTCATCGCGCAGCTCACGGCGCGAGCCGATATCTTTTAGCGTCCAGCCTTCCGGCAACTGCGGCTGCCAGGCGGCAATCGGCCAGTAGCTCAGCATGATATCGGCAAGCACCTGGCTTGCCGGCGGCAGCTCCGGCAGGGTAATGGACTGCTCGGTTTGCACACCCTTGCTGTCATAGGTAAGGCGGAACAAACGGATCCCCAGCGGCGACAGCCCGGCCAGCATAATTTTCTGATTATCGGCATTGAGCAGAACCATCAGCGACTGCGTTTTCCCTTTCACCCGCGCGGTCAACAGCTGCTGCTGGCTGATGGCTGGCGTGATGCCCGGCGCGGGGAGCGTCACCAGCGTACCCGCTTTGAGCCATGCCTGCGGTCGGGTCGGATCCTGTTTCGGCGTGCTACAGGCGCTGAGCAAGATGGCGCTGAGCAGCAGGATCAGCGTGCGTAGTCTGGTCATGGATTTCCCTTTTCCTGAGCGGGTAAAGCCAGGGGAGCGGTCAAAAATGCGCAGAATATCCCGCAGCTCAGCACAATCCCAAAGCCTGAAATGGCCTGCGTTGTGCTAAAGACCAACATCCCCAGCGTAAATAAAGTGGTCAGCAAGGCGACGCTTACCGCCAGCATTGACGTTAACGGCGTGCCGCGCGGGTTGCTGAAAAATATCGTGTAGTTAATGCCGATGCCCAGCACCAGCACCAACGCCAGCAGCGAAAATAAATTCAGCTCGTGCCCGCTAAAGGCTAATGCGGCAAGTCCCCCGCCAAGCGACAGCAGCGAAGGCACGACGTTGGTAAGCCCCCGCCTGACACCCAGACGCAACATGTAGCTTACGGCAATCGCCGCAACGGCTGCGGCCAGCAGACCTGTTAACAAGGCGCGATAAAAGCCAAACAGCGCATTGAAAGCGCTTTTACGATCGACCCAACTGACGCCCGGCAGCTTTTGCGCAAGGGCGCTTAACGCCGCGCCGTCATGCACGCCGCTTACCGGCACCAGCGCGCCGCTTTGCCCGTTAGCAAGCGTAAGCCACAGCAAACGCCAGCCGCTGCTGATAACGCTTTGCTGCCAGACGTCCGGCGTGACCGGCATTTGCTGTAAGTTCGGCGCCGTCACGCTAAGGCCCGTCTGCGCCAGACGCTTTTGCAACGCCGGCGCCGCTTCGCGCAGCAAACGCAAATCCGCCTGCTGGCGCTCAAGGGAAGCTAGCGGCAGCAGACGATAGTCGTCGATAATCTTACGCTTGCGCAAAGCGGCCAGTTCCGGCGCCAGCTTCTCAAGGCGCTGGAGCGTCTGTTCCGCGCTGGTGCCGTAAACCACGAACCATTTTTGATCCATGCCCTGCCCGGTCAGCGCGGTAATGCGCTGCTCTTCACGCAGTAAATCCTGCGGCAGGGCCTGTAAGGTGGAAATGTCGTCGTTCACGCGCAGCATCGTCAGGCCCACGACGCTGATAGCCAGCAGAGCCAGCGGAATACCAAAGCGCACGAATTTATTGGCCTGCCAAGCCGAAAGCCAGGCGGAAAGGATTGTCTGGCCGGGCGTTACGCGCACCGGCAGACCGCGCACCGCGTAGGGATACCAGCAAATAACCGTCAGGCAGGAAGCCGTTAAGCCGCTGGCGGCAAAAACCGCAAGCTGACGAATGCCGGGGAACGGCGCGAGGATCATAATTAGATAAGCCAGCACCGTAGTACCCAGCGCCAGCAACAGCGCAGGCAGAACCTTGCGCAGGCTGTTCAGGGGCGAGCTTTCCGCTCCGTGCACCATGCGCTCGGTGAGATAATAAAGCGTGTAATCCGCAGAGACGCCGACAATACCGAGGCTCATTACCAGCGTCATCAGATGCAGCTCGCCGAAGCAAAGCAGCGTGACTGCGGTGCCCGCAAGCGCGCCAATGCTAACGGAGACGATGCATAACAATAATGGACGAACGGAGCGGAAAACGATAAGGATCAGCAGCAGCACGCCAATAACCGTCGCCAGGCCCAGCGTCGATACATCATGCTTCGCCTGTTGGCTGGCATAATCGCTGTAAAATAGCGTACCGCGCGACATCACTTTAGCCTGCGGAAACTGCTGCTCCAGCTGATGCTGCAACGCCCGCAGCTGGCTCACCGTTTCCCGGCCGCGCCGCATATCAAACGAGGAACCGTTCAGTTCGCCGTGCAGCATGTACCAGTAGCGGCCCTGTTTATCTTTCGCCACCAGCCAGCCGTCTATCATGCGCAACTGGCTGGCACGCTGTTGCAGGGCAAGCTGTGAACCGCGCACCAGCATCAGCGGATCGTTCGCCAGCTCTTTGCCGCTGACGCCAGAAAACGCCGAATAAAGCTGGGATAAAACCCACTGCGCCTGCGCATCACCGCCGTTTTGCAGGCGGGCGCGGGTTTGTTCATCCACCAGGCCGTTACGATGTTCAAAGTAGAACTTGCCCCAGGCCTGCTGGCCTGCGGCATCTATCGGCCCCTGAATTTTCTCCAGCCAGGGCTGCTCTTGTAGCTGCGCTTGCCACCACTGAGCGGCGCGCGCATCAGGCGTTGCGCCCGGGCTGACCAGCCAAAGCAGCTGCCTGTCGAGCCGTTGCAAAAAACCCGCTTCAATTTCAGGCGGTATCTGCCCCAGGCTCTGCGCAGGCAAAAGCGACAGCACGCTGCTGTCGAGCCGGGCCTTCGGCAGCAACGCGCACAGCGCAACCACCAGCAGCGCTACAGCGGCAAGCCAGCCCCAGGCCAGCCGGCGGTGCCGGTCAGAAAACGAAACGCTGCTGTTCTTCATGCGTCAATTTTCGCGGTTCCGGGCGGTGGTTGCTGAAGGTAATTTCCGTGAAGTCGCCCTGCTTATCATTCAGCTCAATGCGGTTGAGGAACTTTTCGCCCTGCAGAGTAATGGTGCTGAACAGCATGTCGAGCGGCGTGGTGGTGGGCGTTAAGATCAGCCGCCACTGCCCTTTTCCCAGGTCGGTAAACCGGCTGGTGAAGTTCTCGTCCAGCACTTTCCTGTCGGCCTGGAACAGGGCGCGCAACAGATGGTTAAACTGGAACATCTGCGGATTGCTGTCGGCGGTGATCACCTGCGGCGCCTGGCTACCCATCACCTGCACCATATGGCGGTCATCAAGGATCAGGGTCATTGGAAAAGGATGCTGTTGCTGCCACCACAGGCCTTTGCTTTTGGCAATCAGCACCTCGCCGCTTGAGTGCAGCGGCTGGGCCATGCCGCTAATCTGGCGCTCCTGCTGGAAGGCGGCGCGAACAACCTGCTGGGCGGCAAAACGTTGTTGAACGTCATCCAGCGTAACCGCATTCGCGGCGCTGCTTATCAGCAAGGCCGCGGTCAGTAAAAGTTTTTTCATGGCGTTATTCCCATGCGTGCAAATAAAACAGCCGGCGAGACGTAGCACATCTCCCCCGTCGCGGCATCAACCGCTACCTGAATGGTGTAGCCCGTGGTGGTACGTTTGCCGCTGGCGGCATCGGTGATTTGATAGCCAATCTTCAGGCGGTTTTCGAACTCTTCCACGTTCGCCCGCACCAGTATTTGCTGCTCAAACGTCACCACATCACGATATTTCACCCGCGTATCCACTACCGGCCAGACATAGCCGGACGCCTTCATGGCGCGGTAACCGTAACCAAACTGGTCAAGCAGCGCTTCACGCGCCACTTCAAAATAGCGAAAATAGTTGCCGTGCCAGACCACGTTCATCGAGTCGACATCGTGGAAGGGTACTTTGATACTCACTTCAGCGGTAAAGCGCGGGTCGCTTAACATCCGGACTCCAGGTCTTTCGGCAGCTGCCAGAAATCATAAAAATTAAACCAGTCGAGCGGCGAGCGTAAAGCGTAGGCTTCAAGCCGCTCGGCATAACGATCGATGGCCTGCTGTAAAGCCTGCTGGCGTGTCGCTCGCGGCAATATCAGGGGGTCGGCAAAAGGCTCCGCGTGGATAAGCAGTTTGCCCTGCTCGCGCAGCACCATCATTAAAACAATCGGGCAGCGTAATGCGGCAGCCAGGATAAACGGCCCCTGCGGGAACGGCGCTGGCGCGCCCATAAACTGGCTCCAGCATACGCGACGATCGCCGCCGCGCTGAGCATTAACCGCAATTCTGTCGCCGACGATCGCCACCCATTCACCTGCATCAAGTTTATCCTGCAACATCATGGCGGTTTCAGGACCAATGTGCGTGACGGGCAACAAATTCACCGCCGCCTGCGGGGCTATGCCTGCCAAAATCTGGCGGAACCGTTGGGCGTTATCGGTAAAGACCAGCGCGTTGATAACCAGCCCGGCCTCGACCTGCGCCAGCGCCCGGCTGGCTTCAATATCGCCAAGGTGCGCGGCCAGGATAAGTTTTCCGCACCCCGCCTGCGGTTGCAATACTTCGCGGCTGCCGGGCGCAAAATTAATATCGCGCCCCCATTTGATATCCCCTCGCCAGGCGGCGATTTTATTGAGCATCGCATCGCCAAACCGCAGAAAATGACGATAGCTGTTTAAACCTTCGGGCAGGTCGACCTGCCTGATTTGCGCCCGTTGCCGCACGCGCGCCAGCCAAAGCTGTGAGGCACGACGCTGCATTCCCCCGGTCAGCCACATCCAGGCCACCACGGGATACAGCAGAAGCGTGAAGGCTCCCCGCCCCAAAATTTGATAGATACCCAGCATCAGGCGCATTCCCGCCAGCCCTTTTCTTTCCGGCACTTTCGCCCAGTGCGCGCTTTTGCGATGCCGGGAAAGCAAGGCAGGGATCCGCGGCAGCATGCCGAAGAATAACCTCGTATGCATCCAGGAAATACGCAGGTTGTCACGCAGGGCGTCAAAGTGCGACAGGCCGTCGGGCGGATAAGTTACGCGGGTACGCAGAAAACGGCTTTCCACGCCGGACCAGTACAGACGCACCATGATTTCAGTGTCGAAATCCATACGCTTGCCCGGCGGATGCTGCGCGATAACCGCAAGCGTTGCGGCCAGAGGATAAACGCGAAACCCGCACATGCTGTCTTTAAGCGACAGCGAAAGCGTTTCAACCCATACCCAAAAATGGGTTACGTAGCGCCCGTACAGGCGGGATTTGGGCACCGAATCGTCATATTCCGGCTGGCCGGATATCAGGCTTTCAGGATAAAGCCCCGCTTCCTGCAAAAAACGCGGAACGTCTTCAATACGGTGCTGGCCGTCGGCATCAAGCTGAATGGCATGGCTGAAACCAGCCTGCTGAGCGGCCCGCAAACCGGCAATCACGGCCTGCCCTTTTCCACCGTTGTTTGCCAGGCGCACCAGCGTTACGCCGGTGCGGCCTGCCGCCAGAAGTTCAAGCTGTTGCGCTGTCGCCTGTTCGCTCCCATCGTCAACGATAATGCACGGCAACGAAAACGGAGCCAGACGCGCGAGCACGCCGGGCATGGCTGCCCCGTGGTTATAACAGGGGATCACCACGCAGGGGCGAAAATCCGCACGGGCTGCGGAGACGTTCTGGATCAGGGACATAGCTTGATTTTCCCGCTGCTGACAGGCTGCCGTTTTTCTTCCTGCAACAGGAGATATTCAAAGCTAAGCAAACTACGGGCGGCATCCCAGCGCAGGTTCAGTTCAAGCAGGCTTGCGGGCAATACCGGGCGCTGGAACTTCACGCTGTCAATCGCACAAAAGCGCATGCCCGGCGCGAGTTCCGCCCCGTAAGCTATAACCCAGTCAAGCTGCGCCACGCCGGGAAGCAGCGGCTGGGTCGGAAAGTGACCGCGAAACCAGCTCAGGTTCGCCGGAATATGCAGATGCAGACACAACTGATTTTCAGCCGACTGTGTACGCCATTGTTCAGTGGGTTTCATCAAATAATTCCTGTAGTTGCGCCCAGGCCCGCTTGCTCTGGCTGTTGAGCGGAATGCTTGCAACGATACGCCAGTAACGCGGGATAGCCACAGGCTCAAGCCACTGGCGAAGCGTCTGTCGCCATTGTGTTTTATGTTTCGCAGGCAGGATAGCGGAGCCATCAGGCACCACAACGGCCCCAAGCGTCATACGTCCGGCGCGAACAATCGGCACCACGGCCGCGTCCTGTACGCCCGGCAGCGTCATCAGGCGACGTTCAATTTCGCTAAGCGAGACGCGTTTTTCTTCAATCTTCACAATGCGATCGCGACGCCCCAGCAGCCGGAACCCGCCCTGCGGCGTAAAGTTCAGCTTGTCATCAAGCGGGCATTCACCTGCATCTATCAGCGGCGATCGTACCGACCATTCCTCTTCACGGGCAATAAATTCCACCTCAGGAAAAGGCTGCCACGGCGGCGCGACGCTGTGATGGTGCCGCCAGGCGAGGACGCCCGTTTCCGTGGTGCCATAAATTTCGCAAACCGCCTCGCCGAACCACCGCGTGACCCGCTGCGCCGTTTCGTCGTCCAGCAACCCTGCCGCTGAGATAATTTTACGGCACGGCGGTGCCGTCAGGCTGGTATCGAGGCGCTTCAGAAAGGCCGGGCTGCTGATAAACAGCAATGGATGGGAGGTATGCGCTGCCAGCTGCTCGGGAAAATGAATCATCGATACATCGCAGGCCAGACCCAGCGTCATGGGCAGCATGATGCGGAACGTCAGGCCATACATGTGTTGATGGCTAACCGATGCCACGACACGACAATCGCACAGATCGCTTCCCCAGAGCTTCGTCAGCCAGACGCTCTCTTCATTCAGGGCATTAACGCTTTTAAAAATCTGCGCAGGCTCGCCCGTTGACCCCGAGGTGAACAAAATCACGCCTGCGTCATGCGCAACGGGCGGCAGTGTTTGTGGCGTCTGTGAGGATAAAGTTTGTGGATTGATAAGCGGACAGTTTAGTCCCAAAGGCAGATCGGTTAACACGCCGCTAAACAAAGCTTGCTGTTCGCGCAGCTGCGCTTCCCGGCAGTGGCCCGGCAGCAGCGGCGTTTTGCCCGCGTGCAACGTGGCGAGCAGCGCGACGATAAACCAGTAGCTGTTGTCAAAACAGAGCGCCCATCGCTCGCCGGTACGGGTATGCAGCTCGCTATAAAGCTGCTGAACATCGCGGACAAGCGTGGCCTGTGTCCAGCTTTTTGTGCCATCAAAGGCTACGATGCAATCGGGTCCACGAGCATCGCTAAGCCACTCATTAAGCGGCAGCGGCTTATTCATGATGGCGTTTCAGTCGCTGGCGCACTAACCATTCACCCGCAAACAGCGTGCCCATTAGCATATAGCTGAGCATGCCGTTCCACAGCGTCCAGATATGCAAGTTGCCGTGCAGGCAGGTCCACAGAGAAACGGCACCGTTAATGATAAAGAACCCGCACCAGACCTGCGTTACACGGCGCGTATAGCGAACCGCTGCCGGAGAAAGCTCGCCTTCACGCCAGCGCGCAAGGCGTTCAATTAACGGCATACGACTGAACAGCGAGCCACCAAACAGCGCAAGCATGACGCTATTTACCACCAGGGGATACCACAGAAGCAGACGCGCCTCGCGTAGCCAGACGCTCGCAAGCGTGAGGATAATCCCCATTGCGGCCAGGGCCTGTGCCACACGGCTCAGCGCGCCTGTTTTGCCGCGCAGCGCAGCAAGGCGCAGCACGAAACAGAGCGCCAGCAAAGGCAGCAGAATATGTAAATGCGGATAGCTCAGCGCCAGCCACACGGCAAAAGGCCAGCCAATAACGACCAGCCCTCCGGCGATATTCAGCACGTTTGCTGCCCGCACGCGCATCAGGAACCTTGCTGCAGCCGTTCTACCGCTTCGACAACATCCTGTACGGTGCGGACTGCTTTAAAATCTTCTGGTTTAATTTTCTTGCTGGTGCGTTTTTGCAAATGAACGACCATGTCGACAGCATCAATACTGTCGAGATCTAAATCTTCGTAGAGGCGGGATTCAGGCGTAATAAGTTCTGCGTCGAGGTCGAACAACTTAACCAGTAGACCTGTAACTTCCTGATAAATATCTTCTTTATTCATAACTTACTCGTTCTTTTAATTATTCAGGCGTCGTGCGCCGGATGTAGACTGGCAATAAAAGCGGCCAGCGTTGCCACAGAGTAAAAATGCTGACGCATGGTTTCGTTTTCGGCGGATAACGCCACGCCATAACGTTTTTTAACGCTCAGGCCCAGTTCGAGAGCATCAATAGAGTCAAGCCCCAGTCCCTCGCTGCCGAACAGGGGCGCCTCGCTATCAATGTCGTCCACGCTTATCTCTTCAAGGTTCAGCGTGTCGATAATAAGTTGTTTAATATCGTTCTTTAGGGAATCCATATTTGCATCCGGGTCTTAACGAGAGTCAGGCACTAGCTCCTGACGTAAATAATGGCTCAGGCGCCGCGCGGCAAGGGCCGGGGTATCGTCCTGTGCTGTGACAAAATCCAGGCTCTCTATGCGCTGCTGCACAGAGACCGTAATCATCGGTTTGCGCGCCGGGATTTGATACCAGCGGCTTTGCTTATCGAGATAGCGCTGGTCGCAATGAATATGCACCAGCCGCAGGGGGCAGCCGCTGCGAACGGCAATTTGCGCGGCCCCACGCTGGATAATCAGCGGCTCTCCGGGACGTGTACGCGTACCTTCTGGGAAAATAAGTATTGTCTCCCCCGCCGATAAGCGCTGCTGGCTTTGCGGCAATAACGTTTCGCCCTGGCTGTTAATTAAATAATCTGCCGCGCGAATAACCCCTCTGAAACACGGATTATTTACCAGGCTTGCTTTGACCAGGCAGCCAATTTCAGGCGCCTGTGAAGCAATAAAAACATAATCCAGCAGCGTGGGATGATTCGCAACAACCAGAAAGCCTTTATCGCTGCGCAGGTTTTCTGCACCGCTGAACTGATAATCAAAAACGCCCAGACAGCGCCCAATGCGTAAAAATAACCGGAAACTGGCGGCAATGCTGCGACGGGCAATATTACGGCGCTTATTTCGATTGGGTACGGTTATCAGCAGTAAATTAAACCACAGCAGCGACAGCGCAAGGCCGCCGCTGCCAAAAAGAATAAACAGCCAGCCGGTCATGACGACTCGCCAGAACCAGTTGAGGCGTTGCAGGGCTTTGCGCCACATCACCCGCGGCTCCACTGCCACAGCAGCCTTTCTCCATCGAACGCAAACGCAGGTGCTTTGCTCAGCCAGGCATGTAAAAAAACGAGGCTTTGCGGTAGCGCCGCTGCCTCGCCATTAGATGCAGGAACGCTTTCGGCCCGCAGCTGCGAGCCTGCTTCCAGCAGTAATGCTACGGCGAACGGGAAAGCCTCATGCTTGCTTGCCAGCCAGGGCTGATAAAAATCGGGAATGGCGCCGTCAAAATCCACCATCAGCACCCGCTTATAACCGGCGTGATGAAAAGCGGCCACTTCAACCAGCGCCTGAGCGAAGGTATCCTGACCGGCGGATACGGAGGATGAAACCAGAGGTGCTTTCGCAGCAATAGTGGTGTTGCCAACCGCCGCATTGTGTACCGACATAGCAAAATCTGTTGGCGAGACCGTTTGCTGTTCAGCCAGAGCGCTCAGGATCTTAAAATTGCGTTCCAGTTCACCATGACGGCTGGCGAAAACCAGCGCATCAGCGCGGCAGCGCTCCAGCACGGCCAGCGCGCTGTCTACCGCAAGGCGACTGCCCGACGCCAGACGGCGCGCGGTCATCATAGGTAAATATGTGCATCTGGCGAGCGTGGCTGACGCATCAATTACCGGGGATGCTTTGCTCCAGGCCAGCCACTGCGCGGCGTCGGAAAGGCCGGGGGCGCTGGCCTGCCAGTCGACAAGGTTAAACGCTAACTTCATTCTCGCTACCATCATTCATCTGCTGCAGCCCACAGTTATATCTTTTATATTGTTATGGGCTATGGAATAACTCTCAATCCGGCTGGATTTTTCTTAAAAATATTTTTTGCGCCGCGGAAATTTGCGGCGGCGCAGAATAGTAACAAAACCCGCGATGAAATAAATCAGTATGCGGAAAAACTCATGATCTGGCGTGTTTACCGGACCATGTTATTTACTGCCATGTGACATTAACGATAGCCAGACGACGCTGCTGATCGAGGTACTGAATATCAGTTTGCATCAGGCTGTTGCTATGTATGGAGCCGCCGGCTAACTGGTTTAGCGCAACGGTGAAGGTTGTCGGTTTGCCTTGTTTATAGCAGGAAAACGCCACCTTCTGGCCCTGCGGCGAGATATCGCATCCTCCTTCGACAATCGCTCCCCTGAATTGAATTACCCCGCCGTACGCACCGGCCTGAGTCAAAGGAGAGAATACCGCCAGCACAGTAACACAGAGAAACTTTTTCAAAGTAGCTTTTGTCATAATCTGTACTCCTCACATGCAGTCTATAATGAAGATAATCGGCAGATATCGGCAGCGCTACAGTGAAACCTTCATACTATCGCTGAAATAAGCACAACAAGGCGGTTACACACATTAAATAACACCTCCAGGCTTATATCCTGCCAGTAGGAACCCACTGTTTTTCCAGGTTAATATCTTTTCCGTTGGTCAAAGTGACGGTGAGGGTCACGCTGTCGTCGGGATCGATATTCAGACTCAGCCTGGCTAATTTTATCGGTTCATTTGCTTTTATTGAGACGCTGGATCGCTGGCTACTGGTGCTTTGTCCGGCCTTTCCGGAACGCGTGGCGGTGAGCTTCATTGAACACTGGCAATCACTGGTCAGGGTGGCGACGGGTTCAATGGTATAAACATTGCCCTGTTGCTGGATATCGAAAGTAAGCTGGTTAGAGAGCGCCGCCAGCAAAATTAAGGTGTGCATGTCATCCCCCAATAAAAAAACAGGGCCAGGGCCCTGTTTTTATATAATAGTGCAGATTCTCAGCTAGTGCTGGTAAGCATTCGCATAGTTACCCCAGCCAACCTGGGTAACAGAGATGGTTGAATTATCAGCCATTTGGTTAGTAATTGCGGTATTTTTACCACCCTGAGACTGAACAACGAAAGTATCTGAATCAGAAGCGCCAGACTGATTTGCTTTCACATAGTTGTTATAACCATATGATTTAATATCAATTGTAGCATCAGGAGAAGAGCCTTGATCGGCAAGAGCAACGTTGTTCACGCCTTCCTGATAAATACTCAGGGTTTCATTACCCTGGCCATTTTGTACAGGAAAATGACCGGCCAAAGCGCTACCGGAAATAACTACCGCTGCTAATGCTGCCACTTTGAATAAATTCATGGTAAACCCCCATCGGATTGAGAATATTAGCCCAAATAGTTTGTGTATTATCGTTGGATAATACGAACCGCCATTTGTGACTGTTTCTGCACTACAACTGCTGTTTTTTGCGTACCGTTCTGGATAATACTTGCTTTATTACCAGAACCTTTCTGGACAATTAAAGCGGTATTACCATAATCGGTCTGCTTAATATCCGCATCGTTTGAACCGCCCGTCTGCGAAATATAAGCAAGGTTATAACTCCCTGATTGATCGACGTTTGCGCGATTGTTGCCTCCGTACTGCGAGACGACCGCTAGTTGCCGGGTCCCTTTTTGATCAACATCGGAACTATTACCAGAACCGTGCTGACCAATAATGGCTGCCTGATTAAAAGATGCTTTGCTTAATTCATTCACTGCAAAGTTATACTCTGAAGCAGCAAGATCGTGACCAGCTGCTATTACATAACCAGGCGCACCCAGCAATGCTAACACCATAAATAACGATGTGTTTTTCATGTTGTCATCCTGGACCTGGATGCTGCCAGGTAACTATGCCAAAATATTAAGTTGTTAACGCAAACAATGAAAAGTTGTTGCTGCGTTACGGAAATGAGTATGTCCTTCGACACATTTAAAATATCTCACCCGCATGGTGTATTTTTATATTTATATTCACCCCAAAGTATGAGTTCGATAAAAAAGCGTAACGCTAACAGGATGTCCTCCCGCCCAGAATTTAATTAACGCTAACGATCGCTAGATTGACTGACAGTTAAACTATCTCAACCGTCTTGCGAAGCCTCTTTTGCGAGGTGTTTGGCAATTTAACGAAGCAAGCCGTCACCACAACACGATTTCTTAAACAGGAAAAAAACGCCGTCGGAAAGGGAGGTTATTTACATATGTTAAAATGCAATGGATGATAACTTTTGAGATTATAAATATTTAGAATCAATAACTTATATTAAATTGTATGATTTTTAAAAACGATGCAAATTAATTAAAATGTACAACTTTAGCATCAAAATTTAATAGTGAAACTTTTACAGTGAAACACTTTAATATCCTGAGTTACATTATGTAACATCTTTAACACTTGCTTTAAGATTACTTCCCGCTAGATTGAATTCAGCAGTAACCATTTTATTTAACACAATGTCATCCGTATCAATGTACGCGTTTGACCGTGTTTTATTATTTCACACACAGCAGTGCAGCACTAATCAGTACCTCTGGTGAATTAACTTTCTGTTAATTCAGCTGATAGTGCATAAAAACCAGGTGGAGTTTCATCATGTTTAATGAAGTCCATACTTTAAATGGTCATACATTGTTATTGATCACAAAACCTTCGCTGCAGGCTTCGGCTCTATTACAACATTTGAAGTCGTCTCTGTCTATAAACGGAAAACTTCATAATATTCAACGCTCTCTTGATGAGATTGCGGGAAATGTTCTGGTTTTATTCGATATGGTCGAGGCAGATAAAAAGCTTATTAATTATTGGCAGGTCAGCTTAAGCCGCAAACACAGCAGCATAAAATTACTTCTTCTCAATACGCCAGAAGAGTATCAGTTCCGTGACATAGAGAACTGGCCTCACATTAACGGCGTTTTTTATACGTCTGAAGAAGAGCCGCGGGTTATCGAAGGCATCCGTGGGGTGATGGAGGGTGAATGTTATTTCTCGCAAAAATTAGCCAGCTACCTTATTAATCACTCAGGAAACTATCGCTTTAACAGCGTTGAATCTTCGCTGTTAACGCACCGCGAAAAGGAGATTCTTAATAAATTGCGTGTCGGCGCTTCCAATATTGAAATCGCTCAGTCGCTATTTATTAGTGAGAATACGGTAAAAACCCATCTCTATAATCTGTTCAAAAAGATAGCCGTTAAAAATCGAACTCAGGCGGTTTCCTGGGCAAACGATAATCTCAGGCGTTGAGGCAATGAAATTACAACCTGCTTTACTGCTGGCGACAGTTTTACTGTGCGCTTCCGGGGGCGCTCGCGCCGTAGAAGTTGAAATTCCCGGACTGTTGACGGATCACACCGTTTCTTCCGTGGGTCACGACTTTTACCGTGCCTTCAGTGACAAGTGGGAAAGCAGCTTTACTGGAAACCTGACTATAAATGAGCGACCCAGTGCCCGTTGGGGAAGCTGGATAACCATTACTGTCGAGCAGGACGTTGTTTTTCAGACTTTTTTATTCCCCATTAAACGCGACTTCGACCGCAACGTCGATATTGCACTGGCTCAAACAGATGAGGCAATTAAACGTCGGCAGATAGATAAGGCCTTATTAGGCACCGGCGATTTAAGCCATGATGAATTCTAGGAGGCTGTCATGCGTATAGCTCATGCGGTTGTTTCCCTGCTGGTTTTTACACCGCTGGCATGGGGCGGCAATATGACCTTTCAGTTTACTAACCCGAATTTTGGCGGTAACCCAAACAACGGCCCTTTCTTACTTAATGAAGCTCAGGCCCAGAACTCTTATAAGGACCCCAGCTATAGCGATGATTATGGTATCGAAACGCCCTCCGCGCTGGATAACTTTACACAAACTATCCAGTCGCAACTGCTGGGCGGCTTGCTCACCAATATCAATACCGGTAAACCCGGGCGCCTGGTGACTAATGACTTTATCGTAGATATTGCCAACGCTGACGGGCAATTAACGATGAACATCACTGACCGCACAACAGGAAAAACCTCAACCATTCAGGTCGCTGGCTTACAAAACAATTCTACTGATTTCTAGTGGGCTTAAACATTCAAAAGGTATTTAAGGATAAACATCATGCAGCGCTTTCTTCTCATCGTAGCAGTGTGTTTATTAAGTGGTTGTTTGACCGCACCACCTAAAGAAGCCGCTAAACCTACATTAATGCCTCGGGCCCAAAGCTATCGCGATTTAACGCATTTACCAGAAGCGGCGGGAAAACTGTTTGTCTCGGTATATAACATCCAGGATGAAACAGGTCAGTTTAAGGCTTATCCGGCAAGTAACTTTTCAACGGCCGTACCGCAAAGCGCCACCGCTATGCTGGTTACGGCATTAAAGGATTCACGCTGGTTTATACCGCTGGAACGTCAGGGATTACAAAACCTGCTCAACGAACGTAAAATAATCCGCGCGGCCCAGGAAAACGGTACCGTTGCGGCGAATAACCGCCAGGCTCTGCAATCGTTAATGGCGGCAAACGTCATGATTGAAGGTTCAATTATTGGCTATGAAAGCAATGTGAAATCAGGCGGCATCGGGGCGCGTTACTTCGGTATTGGCGGTGAAACGCAATATCAACTCGACCAGATAGCTGTCAACCTGCGCGTGGTTAACGTCAGCACCGGCGAGATATTATCATCGGTTAACACCAGCAAAACCATTTTATCTTATGAAGTGCAGGCCGGGGTATTCCGCTTTATTGATTACCAGCGTCTGTTAGAAGGTGAAGTTGGCTTTACCACCAACGAACCGGTGATGATGTGTCTGATGTCGGCTATCGAGACAGGCGTTATTTATCTGGTCAATGACGGTATCGCCCGTGGACTCTGGGATCTTAAGAACCCGGACGACAAAAATAATCCGATACTGGTAAAATACAAAGAAATGTCCGTGCCGCCGGAAGCCTGATGGCAAACCGGAAATAAAAAAACCAGCTTCGGCTGGTTTTTTTATTCGGCGATAGTCGATGCCTGTCTGGATTTTCGCGCCGCAAGCCACAGGCCGCTGTTCTTCATGGCAAAGCCAAACACCAGACCCAGCAGCAAAGAAGGCACTACTATCCGCCACTCGCCCTGGTTGGCGAAGGTTGCACAGGCGCCGATAAAGGTGCCGGGTACGAACGACAGCAGCACATGTCGAGCCTGGACACACATCAGAAAAGCAACGACGCCCGTCACAACATAACCAAGGATTTCCAGATGCGGAGCCAGTGCGCTGCCATGAATAATAACCTGCGCCCAAAGCACGCCGCTGCACAATGTGCAAAGCGAGATAAATAACCCTTTAAGGCCGCCCTGCGGGCAGGCGAAATAAGCGGTACAGCCGAGAAAACCTGCCCAGCTTAGTAAACCAAGGCTCACAGCCACCCAGCCCCAAAGGCCTGAAAGGATACCGGTCGTCAATGCAAGAGAAATGAGTATGTTCATGGCGGCGTATCATAGCAGAGCCTTTCGGCCCAACTACGATCTACCGCACACTTTCTGCAAGAAACAATAAATTATTACATTAATAATGTGATGTGATTCACTCTTTATTCTTCTTCGGATTCCTCAAGCTCATCGCGCATAGCCTGAATAGCTTCACGGCTTATGGCCGCCAGCGTGCGGTAGAAAGGCGTTGCCGCATGGGCTTCAACCTTACCAAGGAAGGTGCCGCACCACGGGAGAAGGTACTCATCAAACAGCGTGGCCTGAGCTTCATACTCATCTTCCTGCGACTGGTCTTCCAGCCACGACGCGGCCAGCAGCAGAGTACCAAAGTGATCGGCCGGCGTCTGGGCAAGGGGCATGCCGCGTTCTTTCAGGAATTCGCGGATCTCGCCTTCCTGGCTCCCCTCCTCCCATGCCGAGCGATATGGCGGAACGCTGCACTCATCACCGACAAAGAGCGCGTTATAATCCGCGGCAAGCAGCTGCGGATCGCAACTTTGCTGCAGACGAGACAGCAACTCGTCCTGCTCCAGCGGCCAATTTGCCGCCAGCTTTCCTTCGTGGATCATCGTCAGCAAGGGTACTAACAGCGGGTCCTGCGGCTGACGGTAAAACAGCGATCCCAGAATACGGCAAATAATTGAGAACTCATTCATGCTAACAATCCATTCAAAGATAGAAATTATAGTGTGGCAAATTCGGCGACAGGCGTCATGCCACGGGCTTCAAGGAAACCTAACAGGCGACGCGGCGTAACGTTTAAAATGCGATCTTCCGGAAAGTCCACTTCCGCCAGAACCTTACGACATTCGTTAAAATCACCCAGGCTAAATGCCGTATGGGAATCAGAGCCCAACGACAGCCAGCCGCCCGCGTCACGTACCGCAGCAGCGATAGCGCGACAGTTCGGCCCGCTCCCTTTACGGGAATGTGTGAAAGAAGAGTTGTTCAGCTCAAGGGCCACATTATATTTAGCCGCAGCCTGAGCGATGGCCGGAATATCAACCGGGAATTTCGGATTCCCGGGATGACTGATGATATGCGCATCGCCGTTAGCCATCGTCGCAATCATCGCTTCGGTATGCGTAGCTTCATCCTGCGGCGGGAAAACGGGTTCGTGGAAACCAGCGATAATCAGATCGAGCGCGTCCAGCATTGGGCCAGTGCAGTCAATTTCGCCGCTGGTATTTTTAATATTCGCTTCAATACCGCGCAAAATACCAACGCCATCGACCATGCGCGGCCAGATGCGCATATTCACAAAGTGCCAGTAGTGCGGCGCGTCGGCCATATCGGGGCCGTGATCGGTGATGGCAAACAGTTTAATGCCCTTGCTTTTGGCAACGGCAATGTAGTCATGCAGGGTGCTGTAGGCGTGAGTACTGGCGACGGTGTGCATATGAAGGTCAACGGGATACATAACTCTCTCCTTTTCTCTTTCCCGCAAGGATAGCAGCTATTACCGTTGAGTTTTAGCCCGGCGGGGAACCGGGCCTGGGTTTAGTAGCCGTGTTGCAGGGAAACCTCGCCCGTCGGCGTTTCACCTTTTTCAATCTGGCGAATCGTTTTGGCAATGTAAGCCATTGCCTCATCGGCGCGCGTAACCGCCGCGACGTGAGGTGTTATTGCCACACGAGGATGCTTCCACAGCGGGCTGTCAACCGGCAGAGGCTCCTTAGAGAATACGTCCAGCATCGCCCCTTTCAGTTTACCGCTATCAAGCGCGGCCAAAAGATCGGCTTCCACCAGGTGAACCCCTCGCGCCAGGTTAAGCACATATGCTTCGTCTGCCAGACGCGCCAGCAGAGATGCATTAATAATGCCGACGGTCTGCGGCGTATTTGGCAGCAGGTTAATAAGAACACGGGTGCCGTTCAGGAAATCGCTGAGCTGCTCAACGCCTGCAAAGCTTGTGACGCCAGGATAATCTTTTTTTCTACGGCTCCAGCAGCGGACCGGGAAGCCCCACGCGGTCAGGCTTTCTGCTACTTTTCTGCCGAGCACGCCTGCGCCGAGAAGGCCAATAGTAAAGTCTTCGCGACGGTAATCATCAAGAGGCTGCCAGTTCGCCTGTTGCTTCTGCGCCTGGTAATCGTCAAAACGTCTGAACCAGTGCAGTACCTGGCTGACAGCGTACTCCTGCATTTGCAGCCCCATGCCAGTATCCTCAAGGCGAAATAGCGGCACGCCTGCTGGAAGCATATCGGGATAGGCCTGCAGCTTGCTGAGAATCGAATCCACGCCTGCGCCAAGCGCGAATACGCCCTTGAGCTGGTGGCGGCCAGCCAGCATTTCCACAGGGGGATGCCAGACTAACGCATAATCAGCGGGCCGATCGTCGCCTTCGCGCCACTCACGTATGCGAGCGTCAGGGAGTTGTTGCTGCAAACCTGCCAGCCAGGATTGGGTATCGAATGTTGGGTGATAGAAAATAATATCCACGCTTCCTCCTTTTTCCTTAGGCTTACGCGAAACGCGAATCAATTCAAGTAATGAATATAATAAAAAAGCAGCGCCCTTTGTTGGTTTAAAAAGCAAGTTGTCTGAAGTTTGTCTAAACGCGCTGAATATAGTGAAAAGTGCATTGACGTGTTTAGCGCTTTTCCCTACATTAGCGCCCGTTCCTGCAGCGCTGGGGCAACAATATGGTGAGGTGTCCGAGTGGCTGAAGGAGCACGCCTGGAAAGTGTGTATACGGCAACGTATCGAGGGTTCGAATCCCTCCCTCACCGCCATATTTCATGGGAAAGCCTGAATTCACGTTCGGGCTTTTTTATTGCCCGTAACCCGTAGAGGGACGGATGAGAACCCTCGACAGGGTTCGACAACAGGCTTCAGCCTGTTGGACGTCAGGGGCATTCATGACCATGACGCCCGTAGGGAGAGCGCAGCGAATCAATCCCTCCCTCACCGCCATATTTCATGGGAAAGCCTGAACTCACGTTCGGGCTTTTTTATTACCCGTAACCCGTGTAGGGACGGATGAGAACCCTCGACAGGGTTCGACAACAGGCTTCAGCCTGTTGGACGTCAGGGGCATTCATGACCATGACGCCCGTAGGGAGAGCGCAGCGAATCAATCCCTCCCTCACCGCCATATTTAAAGAAGAGTTCGCATATCTATGCGGGCTTTTTTTCGCATATTGCACGCAGAGGGACGGTGAGAACCCTCGACAGGGTTCGACAACAGGCTGAGCGAATCAATCCCTCCCTCACCGCCATCTTTAAAGAAGAGCTCGCATATCTATGCGGGCTTTTTTTTCGTGCAAAATTCCTCATCGCTCAAGGCTTAACCGAACAAACCATAAAGAGAAAATTACACTTGACCGAATGAGGCTGACTCCCTATAGTAGCGCCCCGTTGCCCCCGTAAGCGGGTAACAAAAAACAATATGGTGAGGTGTCCGAGTGGCTGAAGGAGCACGCCTGGAAAGTGTGTATACGGCAACGTATCGAGGGTTCGAATCCCTCCCTCACCGCCATATTTAAAGAAGAGCTCGCATATTCATGCGGGCTTTTTTTTCGCATATTGCACGCAGAGGGACGGTGAGAACCCTCGACAGGGTTCGACAACAGGCTTCAGCCTGTTGGACGTCATGGGCATTCATGACCATGACGCCCGTAGGGAGAGCGCAGCGAATCAATCCCTTCCTTACCGCCATATTTAAAGAAGAGCTCGCATATCTATGCGGGCTTTTTTTCGCATATTGCACGCAGAGGGACGGTGAGAACCCTCGACAGGGTTCGACAACAGGCTTCAGCCTGTTGGACGTCAGGGACATTCATGACCATGACGCCCGTAGGGAGAGCGCAGCGAATCAATCCCTCCCTTACCGCCATATTTCATGGGAAAGCCTGAATGCACGTTCGGGCTTTTTTATTGCCCGAAACCCGTAGAGGGACGGCTGGGAAATTACTTATTCCGCTGATACTTTTCCGGCAGCGGAGGCACGGGCCGCCTGTCATCGATTAAATGCAGAATCGTCAGTATTGGATGGCGAAACAGCATCCGGTGGCCTGCCCAGCGCATGATCTGCTTCATCTCTTCTCTCCGGGCGGGCTGATAACAATGGATCGGGCAGTGTTTACAGGCGGGTTTTTCGTTCCCGAAGGCGCAGCGATCCAGCCTTTTTGACGCGTAACTGAACAGAGATTGATAGTGCTCCGGCGTTTTATCGGCCGTCGGGTTGTTTTGCTCGTACAGGTTGAGCATTTTTTGAATGGTTTTTTTCTCTCTCTCGATTCGTTTCTCTGACATAGCGATACCTGAAGATTGATCGGCCCCGGCGGCAGGTTGTTAAATATGCATTTATAATACACCTTATCATGGGGAAAAATATAAGCGTGCCTGGAGAAAACATATGGCACGGGGATTGCTGCAAAAAAGAAGAAAGCCTGAACGCATCTTCAGGCTTTTTAATACAACGGCTTAAATATCGCTGAATGTGCCCAGACGATACCCACGCTCGGCAATCGCGTATTTCAGGGAGGCCGACGTCAGCACATCCAGCTCGGCGAGGCGCGGATAGTTGTATTTGCTCGCCAGAATGGTGTTATCAATAAAAGAAGGATGACACATAACTTCAAGCGACTGCTCCTCACGCGCCATAGCGCGATCCAGCGTATCCAGGAACAGCGTTTGAGTGATGGCTTCGCCATAGAAGCCACTGTCGAAACCCTGCGTACTCCGGGCCCCGTGCAATTCCAGTTCGCTCTTTCTTACTTCGTCATGGTCGATACGCATGGCGACGCCCTGCTCTTTGGCAAAGGCTGCAACGAGAGGAAAAATCTGCGGGATCATATGTACGTGATGGTGACTATCAATATGGGTTGGCCGGCGGCCAAAGAACCTGATAAAGCGCGCAAACTGGCACTCCAGCTCCTGCTGGATCTCCGCAAGCGGCAGCGTTCCCGCTTCTGCCCTTTCCCAAATCCATTTACCCAGTGCGCCCTTCTCGTCTACCAGGCCCGGCATCGCAGAAAGTGGGCGCCCCAGCGTCAACACAAAGTGCATACCGACCGCCAGTTTTGGGTGCGCCGCGCTCAGGGACACCGCATGGCCGATGCCTGCCGCATTAACCATCGCCGTGGTTGACGTCACGACGCCATTATTAAATGCCTCGATAATGCCGTAGTTCTGCGCTTTACACAGTCCAAAATCATCCGCATTTACGATCAACAACTTATCCATAAGCGCTTCCTTTAAATTGCCTTCCCCGCACGGGAAAGGCTCAGCTCATTGGCTATTTCAGCGCCGCAATCGTTTGTGCAAACTCAGGCAGCAACGCCTCGTGTGCTAACAGCATGTCACGCGCAAGTTTTTCCGCATCTTTATCGGAGTGGATGAGCGGGCTCAGGTTTAGCGCCAGCAGCACGTCATTGAGCTTACCGCTTAACGCAGCTTCGCTGGCGGCAATTTCAAAGCCTTTAATGGTATAAATCAGGCCGAGGACTTTTTCATCAAAGTGTGTGATACGCGGCGTTGGCGTGGCGCCGTCGCTTCCAATCGTACAGGTCATTTCGATAGCCCAGTCTGTCGGGATATTATCAATGTGGCCTTTATGCGGGAAGTTGACGTAATGCTCGGTTTGCTTGTTGTTGTAGATAGCGCTAATCACTTCACAGGCCGCGTCTGAATAATAAGCCCCGCCGCGCAGCTCAAGCTCTTTCGGCTTCACGTTCAGCTCAGGATTTTTGTACAGATCGAAGAGCTGTTTCTCAATTTTCTGCACAACCGTCGCTCGCGCGCCACCTTTATAGAATTCGCCCATCTCGATGGCCAGCATCTCTTTTTGCTTGAAGTAATAAAGCAGGTAGGAGCACGGAATGAGATTCAGAGAACGCAGCAGCCCCTCACTGAACGGCAGATCGAAGATATTCTTCACGCCGCTTGCCTTCAGCGTGCCGGCGGCAACGCCGTCAAGCAATTCAGCAAAGCGCGATTCACCATTAACCAGTACATCTTTGATGAACACCATGTGGTTCAGGCCAAAAAGATCAATCGCCAGGTCATCCTGCGGCTGTATCTTCAGCACGTCCTGAATGAACATTTTCATCCCCACCGGAATGTTACACACACCGATGAATTTCTTAAATTTGGTGTGGCGGAACACCGCCTCGGTTACCATGCCGGCCGGATTGGTAAAGTTAATCACCCAGGCGTGCGGGCAAATCTCTTCCACATCTTTGATGATGTCAAAAATCACCGGAATAGTGCGCAGCCCTTTGAATAGCCCGCCCGCCCCGTTGGTTTCCTGGCCTAAATAGCCGTGGCTCAGAGGAATACGCTCATCAAGTTCACGCGCTTTTAACTGACCTACTCGTAGCTGAGTAGTGACGAAATCTGCGTCCAGCAGCGCTTCGCGGCGATCGAGCGTTTTGTAGATCGCAATGGGCACCCCGGCACGCTCAACCATGCGCAGGCAGAGCTCGAAAATAATATCCTGCTTCTCTTTGCCCGCTTCCACATCGACCAGCCATAATTCAGTGATGGGCAATTCATCGTAACGTTTAATAAAGCCTTCGAGTAATTCTGGGGTATAGCTACTTCCGCCACCAATAGTCACGACTTTCAGTTTTTTGCTCATAGGAACTCCCGTACAATATCATTGCACTGCAAATTAAAGACAGCGATATAAATGAATGAGTGCAGATTATGAAGAAAATCCACATTGATTCACCTACAGGTTAACTAATACTAAACAACTGTTTCCGGTACTGCTTCGGTGTAAATGAAGTTAGTTTCTTAAAGTTTTTAATAAACATACTCGGGCTGCTGTATCCTGATTCAAATGCAATGTCCGTAACCGAGTAATTTGTTATCTCCAGTTGTTTCCTGGCAAAGTCTATGCGTATTTCATTGATGATTTTCATCGGCGTTTTGCCATAATGGCGTTGCGTTGCGCGGGTCAGATATTCCTGCGACTTGCCGGACAGCGTTACCATATTAGACAGGGCCTTATCACCAAAGCGGGCTTTGTCGTGCATCTTTTCAACGGTTACCTTCAACCAGACCGGGATATCCGTTATTACTTCCGATTCGCGATGATGACGCAGCCGGTTAACAATATAGAACGTCACCATTTCCAGAAATTCGTTAAATTCACCGTTTCTGAAGTTAAGCGAGGCAATCACCGACTCAATATAAGCCATAAACTCATTCTTGATTTGATATACCTGCGACGCGACAAAGCGTTGTGGTAATAAAGATAAATAGTGCTGTTCAAAAAAGGCTTTACTGATACCTACGTTTAATATTCTGGTAGCGCCAAATTCATAAAAACTTTGGTGATGTGAACCCAGCGGAATAAAAACAAAATCTCCGCGTTCTAACAGCACTCGCTTACCATTAATATCCTGATAATATCGCCCGGTAAGTACTATGGTAAATTCGTAGTAATCATGCTGATGCAGCCCGGAGATGCTTTCTACTTTGTTGTAGATAAAAACGTGGAAATTTTGACCATCGAAGAGTTGATTTTCGCGTGCTGTCTTAATTTCCATACTCAATACCGGTGGCTGCATTATGACTCCCTACGTTATTTTATTTTTTCGTGTAGCTCAATGAGCTCCGTCACGAGTTCGCGTGCAAGCATTGAGGTCATCAGGTGGTCCTGCGCGTGTACCAGCACCAGGCTGACTTTGGTTTTGCCTTCGCCCTGGTCATCTTCAATCAGCTTTGTTTGTACCAGGTGCGCTTCATTCAGCGACCGGCGCGAGTTGGCCATCAGATCGCGAGCCTGTTCAAAATCGCCTTCTTTCGCCTTTTTAAGTGCGGCATAGGCCAGGCTGCGGGCCTGACCTGAGTTTATGATCAACCCCATGACCACTTCTTCGAGATCCTGTGCTTCTTCTGTTTCAACGACGTCAACTAAATCAAACATCTTTATTTCTCACCCTTAAGTTGGTCAGCGCCGGAGAGGTGGTTCTCCCTCCGGCAGTAGTCCGGATTAGAATTTCAGCGCGTTGGCAATATCTTCTTCGCTTTCTTCTTCTTCAATAACGCTCTGCGCCTTATTGGAGATGGCAACGAAAGGAAGATAAATCAGCGTGGCAACGCCCAGGTTAAACAGGGCCAGCAGCAGCGCGGCAATGCTTCCGTTAGTGTTAAAGAAGGCGCCCAGGCCAGCAGGCATTGTCCACGGTGCAATGTTGGTAATCGGCGGGATAAGCCCCAGGTAGTAGGCCACAAGCGTAATCGCGGCCAGAATCGGTTGAATCAGTACAAACGGAATAAACATCACCGGATTCATAATGATTGGCAGCCCGAACAGGATAGGTTCGTTAATCTGGAAGATGCCGGAAGGCAGGGCAAGCTTTGCCACCTGACGATGATCGGCGCGACGCGAACCAATAAAGATGGCGATGATTAAGCCAAGCGTTGCGCCGGTACCGCCGAGGAAGATATACGAGTCGAGCATCGGTTTCGCCCAGACATGGAATGTCTTACCGGCTTCAAGCGCCGCATCTACTGAACCGTACTGGGTATAGATGGCGACGTTTTCCAGCGCCCACGGCGTCATAATGCCGCTGTCGAGCGCTGCCAGCGCCAGAGAGCCGTGCACGCCAAAGAACCACAGCAGGGAAGTGAAGATAACGTACGCCCAGCCCACTACCGCACCCATCGACGCCAGCGGCGTGGAGATGGAGTCCATAATAATCTGGTGGAAGTTGCTGCCAAAGGAGGCCAGCGCCCAGGAAATAATCCCGAAGATGGACAGAATAATAAAGCCCGGAATTAACGCAGAGAATGAGCGCGATACCGAAGCGGGTACGCTATCGGGCAAACGAATAACCCAGTTGCGTCGAATAACGAAGGTAAACATTTCGGCAACAATAAGGCCAATAATAATACCGGAAATAATATTTGCGCCGCCTAGCCAATTAGCGCCCACGGCATAAGCTTCGCCTACGCTATAAGGCGTTACGGTCATAAAAGCAGCCACGGATAATAAACCTGCGGCTAGCGAGTCAACTTTACGTTCTTCGGCTAAGGCCATCCCTATAAAAAAGGGAGCCATCAGCGACATAATGCCCAACGTACCGTTGTACACATTGCCACCGATGGCTTTTAACCCATTAAGCGTTTCAATGGTCGAAGGGTCTAAACGAATACCTAATGAATAAAAGAAAGATCCTGCGCCAAAACTCAAAAAAACGTTATTGATAAGAACAAACATTGCCCCCGTCAGGGTTAACGGCATTAGCTTGATAAAACCATTTTTAATTGCGTTAACGTGCGGTTGTTTTCCTATTTTGACGGCAAAAGGAAGGAGAACCTTTTCAAGTGAATCAATGACTTTACTCATTTGCATTTTCCTTTAACGCCGCCAGTCGGCGGCCAGGGTGTGTAAGGTCTTTCTTTGACGGAAAAATAAAACAATAATTAAAATTAACCGTTTGCTGCTTTTTTGATCGATGCGACAGCGGCTTTCAGGACGCCCAGTCCATCCACTTTGCCGTACAGGGCGGAATCAATTACTTCAACCGGCTTGTTTGGTAATACCTTTTTAATTTCAGGCAACATATAGGCGATTTGTGGTCCCAGCAGAATGAGATCTGCCGCACCACCCTTTTCGCCTGCCAGGGTTTCAGGAAACGCTTCAATAATGACCGGAACTTCATATTTCGCGGCCTGTGCTTTCATTTTCGACACCAGCAGCGAAGTAGACATTCCGGCGGAACAAAATAGATAGATAACTTTCTTTTCCATAGGAAATCCTCATATTCCAGATAAGTTGCAGATTAGACAAACGTCCTTTTTTGTCTGCTGTGTTGACGGGCCAATAGCCGAAAGTTTAAAAAGTACTGCTTGTCTTTGCGTGAAATGAGTATACGGCATGCGGTTAGACGGGGATAATTCTGCAGCAGCCAAAATTGTCTCTCCTTGACCGGGCCTTATGACCACCCTCACATTTCAGGCAAATAATTCGCGCAAAGAAAAAAGCCCAAACCAGGTTTGGGCTTTTAAAATTATCTACAGGCGCGATCAGTCGTAAGCGTTTAACGTCCGCTGACACAGGGCCGAACGGACACAATCCTGTTTGCCAAAACGCACTACACCAATCATTTCATCTTCTTCGAAACGTGCCAGCGCATCGCTTAAGCCTGACTGTACGCCAGCAGGCAAATCACACTGCGTAATATCGCCATTCACGATCACCGTCACGTTTTCCCCAAGGCGCGTCAGGAACATTTTCATTTGCGCTGCGGTAACATTCTGCGCCTCATCAAGAATCACCACCGCATTTTCAAAGGTGCGCCCGCGCATATAGGCGAACGGCGCAATCTCTACCTTACCGATTTCGGGCCGCAGACAGTACTGCATAAAAGACGAGCCCAGCCGCCGCACCAGAATGTCATACACCGGGCGGAAATACGGTGCGAACTTTTCCGCGATGTCGCCGGGCAAGAAGCCGAGATCTTCGTCAGCCTGCAGGACCGGGCGAGTAACAATTATCCTGTCGACGTCCTTATGTATCAGGGCCTCAGCGGCTTTTGCCGCGCTGATATAAGTTTTGCCGCACCCCGCTTCCCCGGTGGCGAATATCAACTGCTTTCTCTCGATGGCGTTAAGATAGTGCTCCTGAGCCTCGTTTCGCGCGGCTATTGGTGAATTGTCGCGGCAATCCCTCGCCATACCAATAGATTCTACGCCGCTCATCTGCACAAGCGTGGTGACCGATTCCTCTTCGCGTTGCCGGTGGCTCCGCGAATCTCGTCTTAGTACACGTTTTGCTTCACGACGAGCTTTGATCACTGCTTTCTGTCTTCCCATGGATGGCACCTTACAGTTGGTTTCATTTCCCGCGTCACCTGTCTGGACGCGATTATGCTTACTAACGGATGAGGTTTGGCTTCCTTGTAAGCCATGAACTGCCGGTTGAGATGATGCGCCAGTCAGGCGACAGGCGCCGCTTAGCGCATCGTTGACACGTTGTAGTGTGGTGGAATCAGGAAATGTAGCGGTGAGGATAGCGAAGCCGGAGGAAGTACCTCCGCGCCGGGATGTGCGGGTAAGATGTTTTTTCAATCGTCCAGTACAGGACCCTACCATTCGCGATCTCCATTGTGATTGAACTTCACAGCCGGGAACTACCGCTCATGCTTTAAGTACATCAAAAATTATCTAAAATGCAACATTAAATTTACTTAAAATCAACATTGCCGCACTCCCGGCTGGGTCAGAACGTTATGCCATACTTATATTACATTTTTATATCAATGGGATGCATACGAGCAATACTGACGCATGATTTTCACCCGAATTGTTAGCAAATGAAAAATTAGCAGGAAAAGGAAACAGCCGTTCAGGCCTCGATCAGCCCCTGTCCCAGGTAATGCTGCTTATCTGGCGCACCCGGCAGCGCAAAGAAATATCCTCCGCCCAGGGGCTTCACATACTCCTCCAGCGCTTCACCGTTAAGGCGCTTTTGCACGGCGAGAAAACCTTTCTCCAGATCGTGCTGATAGCAGACGAACAGCAGGCCCATATCCAGCTGCCCGGATTTGGAGACGCCAAGCGAGTAGCTGTAGCCGCGGCGCACCATCAGATTTGCCTGCGTTTCTTTAGTGCGCGGGTTAGCCAGGCGTATGTGGGCATCCAGCGCAATCACGTTGCCATCGGGATCGGCGGCATAATCAGGTTCATCGTGCTCGTTTTTCATGCCCAGCGGCGCACCGCTGTGTTTCTCGCGGCCAAAAATCGTCTGCTGCTCTTTAAGCGGCGTACGATCCCAGGATTCCACGTGAAACTGGATGATGCGAATCGCCTGATAGCTTCCACCTACGCTCCACGCGGGTTCGCCCTGCTCTTTTGTCACCCACACGACAGCATCCATCAGCCCGGCATCGCTGCTGTCCGGGTTGGCGGTGCCATCTTTAAATCCAAGCAGGTTGATCGGCGTCTCCTTGCCGCGGCTGCGGGCAGCATGGTTCGAAATAAAGCCTTCACGCTTCCAGCGCACGCTCAGCAAATCCGGCGTGTGCTTGATGATGTCACGCAGGGCGTGAATAACCGTATCGGCAGTGTTGGCGCAAATCTGCAATAACACATCACCATGGCACAGGCTGGCATCAAGGGAATCGTTAGGAAAACGCTCCATCTTTTGCAGTTTTTTCGGCATCTGCGCCTGCAGGCCAAAGCGATCGTCAAACAGCGTGACGCCTGCCGACAACGTTATCGTCAGGTTATCTGGAAAAATTTCCGCGCCAAGAATGCCGGAGTCCATCGGCGGCATACGCGGGTTCGGCGTTTCCGGCGCAGCGCCGCCGGTTGTGAGAAAATCGAAACGCGCCGTCAGCAGCCGAAACAGACGTTCAAGATCGGCTTTATCGGTCGCCAGCACATCAAAAGCTACCAGCATCATTGCTGCCTGCTGCGGGGTAAGAATACCTGCCTGATGTGGCCCGTAGAACGGCTGCTTTTCCATTCGCGCATCGGGTGGAAGCGTGCCCGGCGACGTTTCCGTTTTTGCCGCATGAGCAACCGGGCAGCCGCCAGTAACGGCAAAGGCGCCCCCGAGGGCGCCCAGCGTTTTCAGTAATTGACGACGTGCAGGTTGCTGCACGCCGGATTTAGTTTTCTCTTGCATCTTACTTAGTCCAGGCCCAGCACACCACGAAGCTGCGACAGATCTTCCGCCAGCGCGGTTACCGGTCCTTTCAACGCGTTACGGTCAGCGTCGGTCAGTTTGTCGTAGGTTTCAAAGCCGTCTTTAGTGCGGTATTTCGCAAGGATGGCGTCCACTTTTTTAAAGTTGGCATCAACTTTTGCCAGCAATGGCGCGTTCTCTTTGCTCAACAACGGACGAAGCAGGTTAACGATTTTCTGCGCGCCATCAACGTTTGCCTGGAAGTCCCACAGGTCCGTATGGCTGTAACGGTCTTCTTCCCCGCTGATTTTGCTGGCTGCAACTTCTTCAATCAGGCCCGCTGCGCCGCCCACCACTTTGCCCGGCGGGAAGGCCAGTTCAGAGATGCGCGTTTGCAGATCCAGCACGTCGGTGTTTAACTGCCCGGCGTATTTTTCCATGCCTTTAGTGGAATTGTCGCCAAACAGCGCTTTCTCCAGGCGGTGGAAACCGGTGAAGTTCGGATCGTTCGCTTTTTGCTCGTAATCATCTTCACGGGCATCGATGCTGCCGTCCAGATCCGAGAACAGCTCAGCAATAGGTTCGATACGCTCATAGTGCTGACGCGTTGGGGCATACAGCGACTTCGCTTTTTCGATGTCCCCTGCTTTTACCGCATCGGTAAAGGCTTTGGTGCCTTTGACCAGCTCGGCCACTTCAGCCGTCACGTAAGTTTTGTAGTCGGTAATCGGCCCGGTCAGCGCCATCAGATCGTTCTTCGGGGTTGCCTGCTCGCCAGCGGCTTTTACTACCAGCTTACCTTTCGGATTGCTGAGCAGACCGCAGGTCATATCGTACTCGCCCGCCTGCAGGTTAGCCGTCATCTTCTGCGAGAAGCCGGGTGCGATATTTTCACGCTCTTCAATCACCATTACCCCTTTCAGAATTTCCCACTCCAGCGCTTTCTGGCTGTTGTTCTGAATAATGAACTGGGTTTTGCCGGCGTTTACCGTGATGTTCATCGGCTCGCACTGTTTATCGGTAACGGTGACTTTTACCTGAGGAACATCCGCCGCGTGAGCGGCAAAAGCGGAAGAGACAAGAGCAAACAGCGCAATGTTAAGCGCCTTAAGACGGAACTGTGCGGTCATGGGCAATCCCTTTAAGCTATTAGTATGTTGTAACTAAGTGGCGAACCCCGCCACAAGATGGTTAACGAACGCTATTTGTCGCCTGATTGTTCAGGCGCGGCGGCATGGCAAACAGCACCAGGGCCGGAATCAAATAAATGAAATACATCGCCACTTCGCTGACGGTTGGCGTTTCCTGATAGCCAAAGATCCCTTCGAGCAACGTTCCGGTCAGGGAATGGGTGGAAAGCACATTGCTGAGATCAAAGGCGATATTCTGGAAATGGTTCCACAGGCCAGCTTCGTGGAAAGCACGAATCGCTCCCGCCGCAAGGCCTGCCGCGACCAGCAAAATAAACAGGCTCGTCCATTTGAAGAAAGCGCCCAGATTCAGGCGAATACCGCCCCAGTAAATCAGGAAGCCAAGCACGATAGCCGTTGCCAGCCCAAGCATCGCGCCGAGCGGCGGCATTATTCCCACATCCTGCTGGAAGGCTGCCAGCAGAAAGAATACCGATTCAAGTCCTTCACGCGCCACCGCGAAAAAGACCATCAGGATCAGCGCCCAGCCGTGGCTGCCCTTGCTGTGCAGAGCGTTATCCACCGCCTGCTCAAGCTGCACTTTTACGTTGCGCGAAACTTTGCGCATCCAGAACACCATCCAAGTGAGGATCACAACCGCAACCACCGCCACGATGCCCTCGAATAGCTCCTGCTCTTTTTGCGGGAACTCGCCGGTGGTTTCGTTGATAAAGATCCCAAGCGCCAGGCATAAGGCGGCGGCGGCCACCACACCAATCCACATTACGCCAATCCATTGACCGCGCCGGGTGCGTTTTAAATAGCCGGCAATAAGGCTGACAATCAGCGCTGCTTCCAGGCCTTCGCGTAACATGATGAGAAACGGGACAAACATTCCTGACACCTCAAGTGTGAAACCAGGTCAACCGACGTAAAGAAAGGTAAACCAGAACGATAGTGATTATCATTACCGCAAAAAGAAATACAAGCGGGTTTGTCATGTTATTTATATCGGGATGTAAAAAAGGCCGGGAATCCCGGCCTTCAGATTGCTGGCAAAGAAGGAAAAAGCGTGGTTTTCTCTTCTTTATGGTTATCTGCCGAAAATCAATAAATTGATTTTGCTGTTAATTTTAGAGTGACATTTTTCAGAACTTCGTAAGCTATGAGATTTGTCATTAGTCTCAAGGCCGGGAATCCCGGCCTTACGTTTGAATAGTTGTTATCTGTTATAACGGGACGCTGGAATCAGCCTCCCGGAGGAACAAGGCTCAGGACTGCATTATTCGGCTTGCAGCTTCGTCGGCGGCGCAGAATGATAAACCGCATCCGCATCCGCAAAGCGGTTGAGCATAGCCTGCGACGGCGCTTTCCCCAGCAGGCTTACTACTACAATCCCGATGCTGGCAAAGATGAAGCCGGGGATAATTTCGTACAGGCCCAGCCATGCGAACTGTTTCCAGACGATGACCGTCACCGCACCAATAATCATGCCGGCAAGCGCGCCGTTACGGGTCATACGAGACCACATAACAGAGAACAGAACGACCGGGCCAAACGCCGCACCGAAGCCTGCCCATGCGTAGCTCACCAGCCCCAGGACGCGGTTTTCCGGATTAGCGGCCAGAGCGATGGCAACCAGCGCGACTATCAGCACCATCACGCGCCCTACCCATACCAGCTCTTTCTGCCCCGCACCTTTGCGGAAGAACGCCTTATACAAATCTTCGGTAATGGCGCTGGAGCAAACCAGCAGCTGGCAGCTCAGCGTCGACATCACCGCCGCCAGAATGGCGGAAAGCAGGATACCGGCAATCCATGGATTAAACAGAATCTGCGCCAGTTCGATAAACACCCGCTCGCCGTTCTGGGTGACCGCCCCAGCCTGCGCCGGGTTGTTAGTGAAGTAAGCGATACCGAAGAAGCCCACCGCACAGGCGCCAGCCAGACAAAGGATCATCCACGTCATGCTAATGCGACGCGCATTAACAATGGTGTGGTGAGAATCCGCCGCCATAAAACGCGCCAGAATATGCGGTTGACCAAAGTAGCCAAGGCCCCAGCCCATCAGCGAAATAATAGCGACAAAGTTAAGCCCTTTGAGCATATCGACGTTTTCGATGCTTTTCTGTTTGATAACCAGCAGGGAGTCATCAAGGCCGCCAACGGCCATAATCACCATAACCGGCGTGAGGATCAGCGCGAAAATCATCAGGCTGGCCTGCACGGTATCGGTCCAGCTTACGGCCAGGAACCCACCGACGAAGGTATAAAGGATGGTTGCAGCGGCACCCGCCCAAAGCGCGGTCTCGTAGCTCAGGCCGAAAGTGCTTTCAAACAGACGCGCTCCCGCCACGATGCCGGATGCGCAATAGATGGTGAAGAACAGCAGAATAACCAGCGCGGAGATAATACGCAGCAGACGGCTTTTATCCTCAAAACGACCGGTGAAATAATCCGGCAGCGTCAGGGCGTTATTGTTCACTTCGGTATGAACGCGTAAACGGCCTGCGACCAGTTTCCAGTTAATATAAGCGCCAACGGTTAAACCAATCGCAATCCAGCTTTCGGAAATGCCGGAAAGAAATATCGCGCCGGGTAAACCCATTAATAACCAGCCGCTCATATCAGAAGCACCGGCGGATAACGCTGTGACCAGACTCCCCAGACTGCGGCCACCGAGAATATAGTCATCGAAGTTTTTGGTTGAGCGCCAGGCGATAAACCCTATCAATATCATGCCAAAGATATAAACAAGGAAAGTCACCAGCATTGGTGTACTCATGGTCATGCAAGTTCTCCAGATTCGTTTACCGGTTTTTTTTATAAGAAATAAACCGCTGTTGCCCCACCGGAACGCAGCGCGGCTTGTTGTGATGTCAGTTCGCGACCGTATCCTGCAGGAAGCTAGTTTTATTCACAAACGATTTAACACGGCATTCACAAGAAATTCACCCCGCAAAAAACACCTTTTTTACGGAGGTTGCACTCGCTCACGCTTTTTTCGGTTGCACCTTAAGAAAGTGTTAACTCTGTCGGTAAATATCCCCGGACTGCAAATAATTAGCCTGCTCATTTTCTTATAGTAAATTTAACAAATTTATTCTTTTTCCGGCCTGTTATCTGGCTCACGTTAAACACGGTTGCACAAAGTTGCAACATAGTAGATATTGCCGGTTAACTTTTGCCGTTACTTATTTTAAATCTTGCACAAGGGAGTCTTTGGCATGGGCACCACGACAATGGGCGTTAAACTCGACGAGGCGACTCGCGAGCGTATTAAGCTCGCCGCTTCACGTATTGACCGCACGCCGCACTGGCTAATTAAACAGGCGATTTTTAACTATCTTGAACGCCTGGAAAATAATGATGAACTGCCAGAATTACCTGCTTTGCTTGCGGGTGCCGCTAATGAAAGTGAAGAAGCCGCGCCGGTTACGGAAGAAACGCATCAGCCCTTCCTCGATTTTGCCGAACAAATCCTGCCCCAGTCCGTTAACCGTGCCGCGATTACCGCTGCCTGGCGCCGCCCGGAAACCGACGCGGTTCCAATGATCCTTGAGCAGGCGCGCCTGCCGCAGCCGCTTGCCGAACGGACCCACAAACTCGCCTGGCAGCTGGCCGAAAAACTGCGCAATCAGAAGGGCGCATCGGGCCGGGCGGGCATGGTACAAGGTTTATTACAGGAATTCTCGCTTTCTTCCCAGGAAGGCGTGGCGCTGATGTGCCTGGCGGAAGCCTTACTGCGCATTCCGGACAAAGCGACCCGCGATGCGTTAATCCGCGACAAAATCAGCAACGGCAACTGGCATTCCCACATTGGCCGCAGCCCGTCGCTGTTTGTGAACGCCGCCACCTGGGGATTGCTGTTTACCGGGCGTCTGGTGTCCACGCACAACGAAACCAGCCTTTCCCACTCGCTTAATCGCATCATCAGCAAGAGCGGCGAGCCGCTGATCCGCAAAGGCGTGGATATGGCGATGCGCCTGATGGGCGAACAGTTCGTCACCGGCGAAACCATTGCTGAAGCGCTGGCTAACGCCCGCAAGCTGGAAGAAAAAGGTTTCCGCTACTCTTACGATATGCTCGGTGAAGCCGCGCTGACCGCCGCCGACGCACAGGCGTACATGGTTTCTTATCAGCAGGCCATTCACGCCATCGGTAAAGCCTCTAACGGGCGCGGCATCTACGAAGGTCCGGGCATTTCAATCAAGCTTTCTGCCCTGCATCCACGCTATAGCCGCGCGCAATACGACCGGGTGATGGAAGAGCTGTATCCGCGCCTGAAATCCCTGACGCTGCTGGCGCGCCAGTACGACGTGGGAATTAACATTGATGCCGAAGAGGCCGATCGTCTGGAAATTTCTCTCGATCTGCTTGAGAAGCTTTGCTTCGAGCCGGAGCTGGCCGGCTGGAACGGCATTGGCTTCGTGATTCAGGCTTACCAGAAACGCTGCCCGTTCGTTATTGATTATCTGATAGATCTCGCCACCCGCAGCCAGCGCCGCCTGATGATCCGCCTGGTGAAAGGGGCGTACTGGGACAGCGAAATTAAACGTGCCCAGATGGAAGGCCTTGAGGGCTACCCGGTTTATACCCGCAAGGTTTACACCGATATCTCCTATCTGGCCTGTGCAAAAAAATTGCTGACGGTGCCGAATCTGATTTATCCGCAGTTCGCGACGCACAACGCCCATACGCTTGCGGCAATTTACAACCTCGCCGGGCAGAACTATTACCCCGGCCAGTACGAATTCCAGTGTCTGCACGGCATGGGCGAGCCGCTCTATGACCAGGTCGTAGGTAAAATTGCCGACGGCAAGCTGAACCGTCCTTGCCGTATTTATGCGCCGGTGGGCACGCACGAAACGCTGCTGGCTTATCTGGTGCGTCGTCTGCTGGAAAACGGGGCGAATACCTCATTTGTTAACCGTATCGCTGACAACACGCTGTCGCTGGATGAACTGGTGGCCGACCCGGTTACGGCAACGGAAGCACTTGCCAGCAAAGAGGGCCAGCTTGGCCTGCCGCACCCGAAAATCGCGCTGCCAAAAGATCTGTATGGCGAAGGTCGCAGCAACTCCAGCGGGCTGGATCTGGCGAACGAACATCGCCTTGCATCCCTCTCCTCCGCCCTGCTTAACAGCGCAACGCAGAAATGGCAGGCGTTACCGATCCTTGAAGAAGCCGTTAATCCCGGCGAGCTGGTGGAGGTTAAAAACCCGGCCGAGCCAAACGATATTGTCGGTTTCACGCGTGAGGCTACCGGCGATGAAATTTCCCGTGCGCTGGAAAATGCGGTTAACAATGCGCCAATCTGGTTCGCAACGCCGCCACAGGAGCGCGCCCTGATCCTTGAACGCGCCGCCGTGATCATGGAAGGCCAGATGCAGCAGTTGATCGGCATCCTGGTTCGTGAAGCCGGTAAAACTTTTAGCAATGCTATCGCGGAAGTACGCGAAGCCGTTGATTTCCTGCATTACTACGCAGGCCAGGTGCGTGACGATTTCGATAACGAAACGCATCGCCCGCTTGGCCCGGTAGTGTGCATCAGCCCGTGGAACTTCCCGCTGGCTATCTTCACCGGCCAGATTGCGGCCGCACTTGCCGCGGGTAACAGCGTGCTGGCAAAACCTGCGGAGCAAACCCCGCTGATTGCCGCTCAGGGCGTTGCAATTCTGCTTGAAGCCGGTGTGCCTGCGGGCGTGTTGCAACTGCTGCCAGGCCGCGGTGAAACGGTTGGCGCTCAGCTAACCGGCGATGCCCGCGTGCGTGGCGTAATGTTTACTGGTTCGACAGAAGTTGCGACCCTGCTGCAACGTAACATTGCCGACCGCCTGGACCCGCAGGGTCGTCCGACGCCGCTGATTGCCGAAACCGGCGGTCTGAACGCGATGATTGTGGACTCTTCAGCCCTGACAGAGCAGGTAGTGGTCGATGTCGTCGCCTCCGCGTTCGACAGCGCCGGACAACGTTGTTCCGCCCTGCGCGTGCTGTGTGTTCAGGAGGAAGTAGCCGAGCACACGCTGCAAATGCTGCGCGGCGCGATGGCAGAATGCCGTATGGGTAATCCTGGCCGTCTGACAACCGATATCGGCCCGGTGATTGACGCCGACGCGAAGGAAAACATCGACCGGCACATTCAGGCGATGCGCGCCAAAGGGCGCAAAATCTTCCAGGCCGCGCGTGAAAACGCTCAGGATATGAAAGAGTGGCAAAGCGGCACCTTTATTGCGCCAACGCTTATTGAGCTGGAAAGCTTCGACGAGATGCAAAAAGAGGTCTTCGGGCCGGTGCTGCACGTGGTGCGCTACAACCGTAACAACCTTGCAGCGCTGATTGAGCAGATTAACGCGGCAGGTTACGGCCTGACCCTTGGCGTGCACACCCGTATCGACGAAACCATCGCTCAGGTGACCGGTTCTGCCCACGTCGGCAACATGTACGTGAACCGCAATATGGTTGGCGCGGTTGTCGGCGTGCAGCCGTTCGGTGGCGAAGGCCTGTCCGGCACGGGGCCAAAGGCCGGTGGCCCGCTCTACCTGTACCGTCTGCTGGCTAACCGCCCGGAAAACGCGTTACAGAAAACCTTTACTCGTCAGGACGCAGAGCTGCCTGTCGATACCACGTTAAAAGCCAGCCTGCAGGAAGCTCATCAGGCATTGACCCAGTGGGCAACAAACCGTGGTGATATTCAGGTTATTTGCGAACGTTTCGCTGAACAGGCACAGAGCGGCACGCTGCGCCAGCTACCCGGTCCAACCGGCGAGCGTAATACGTACGCGTTGATGCCTCGCGAGCGCGTGCTGTGCGTGGCGGATAACGAACAGGATGCGCTGGTACAGCTAGCGGCGGTGACAAGCGTCGGCAGCCGGGCGCTGTGGGCCGATGACGCCCTGCATCGCGATCTGGCAAAACAACTGCCGTCGCAGGTTCAGCAGAAGATTGATTTTGCGAAACCAGAAGCGCTGATCGGTCAGCAGTTTGATGCGGTGATTTATCACGGTGATTCAGATCAGCTGCGAGAACTGTGTGAAGAAGTTGCCGCCCGCGACGGAGCGCTCGTCTCGGTGCAGGGCTTTGCCCGGGCAGAAAACAACCTGCTGCTTGAGCGTCTGTACATGGAACGTTCGCTAAGCGTGAACACCGCGGCAGCCGGAGGCAACGCCAGCCTGATGACAATCGGCTAAGGCTTCGCTACGCTTGAAGGGCTCCTTAAAAGGAGCCTTTTTCTTTGAGGAGTTATCATAATGAAACGCGTAACGCTGTTCCTGGCGAGCCTGCTGTTAAGTGCCGCAGCCCATGCGATTGATTGCGAAAAAGCCAATACGCAGCTTGAAAGCAACGAATGTTATAGCGCGCAGTACAAACAGGACGACCAGCTGCTTAACCAGACGTATAAAAAAGTGCTGAGTCTTGCCACGCCCGAACAGCAAAATTTGCTCAGGCAGGCTCAGCTGGCGTGGATAAAGGTGCGCGATGCCGACTGTAAATTTATCAGTTCCGGCAGCGAAGGCGGCACTATCGCGCCGATGATTCACAGCATCTGTCTCTCAGACCGCACCAAAGAGCGTACCGCCTTTCTTGAATCGCTCACCCAGTGTGAGGAAGGCGACATGAGCTGCCCTTTACCGCCGCAGCAGAACTAGCGCACCCGGATCCCTTCAATAATCATCCGCTGCACGTTTTCCACCGTGCGGCGGAAAAAGTCTTCGTCACTGAGATTGCTGCCCGTCACCGCCTCGACCTGGCTTGCGAAGTCCGCGTAATGCTGTGTGGTTGCCCACAGCATGAAGATTAAATGATGCGGGTCAATCGCCGCCAGTTTTCCAGCCGCTACCCAGCCGGCAATTATCGCCGATTTATCCTCCACCAGTGATTTCAAATCACCGGTTAGCTCATCTTTTAATAGCGGCGCGCCCTGCAGCATCTCAAGACAAAACAGCCGCGAGGCCTGAGGATGATCGCGCGACACTTCAAGCTTCAGACGGACGTATTCACCGATAGCCGCCAGCGGCTCCAAATCTTCACGAAACGCACGCAGCGGCGCGAGCCAGATAGCAAGGATTTGCTTGAGCACGGCGATATAAAGCGCTTCTTTTGAAGGGTAATAATAAAGAAGATTGGTTTTGGACACCCCGGCGCGCTCAGCCACCTTATCAAGGCTGGTGCCGTGGATACCGTACAGCGAGAAAAATTCCAGTCCTGCCGCCAGAATGGCCTGTTTTTTGGCGGCTACGACAAGCGATCGCCGCCCGGTTTGTTTGGTTTGTACTGCGCCTTCCGCCATGTGGGCTCTTCCTGATCCGATGTGCCTCAAGCATAGCAAAAGCCGGGATTTACAACGACTCGTTTGCGTTTCCGGAGCGCAGATCCGCTGATTTTTCACGCTTAAGCTTCAGCTCGCTTACCAGCACGCCAAGGACAATCAGCGCGCCGCCAAACAGCGCCAGCACGGGTAAACGCTCCCCGGCGATACGCCCGAAAATCCCTGCCCATACCGGTTCGCCGGTATAAATAACCGTGGCGCGAGTCGGTGAGACGCTGCGCTGCGCCCAGTTCATCGTTACCTGAATGATGGCGCTGAAAATACCCAATCCCAGCGCGATAACGACCAGCCCGGTGGTCATCGGCGGCATGCTTTCACCTGCCGGGATCATAGCAGCGAAGGCCACGACTGAAGCGGTTGCCAGTTGCACAACGGTCACACGCTTAATGTCCACCTTGCCCGCCCAGAGGCTTATCATGATTATCTCGGCAGCTATCGCCAGCGCGCTTAGCAGCGTGATGATTTCCCCCGCATCCAGCGTTAACGACGCCCCTTCCGGCCCGGCAAGAAACATTAAGCCAGCAAAGGCCAGCGCCACGCCCACCCATGACATAATTCCCGGCATTTTGCCCAGGCAGATCCACTGCAGCAGCGGCACTAAAGGAACGTACATGGCGGTAATAAATGCGGACTTACTGCTCGGAATGGTCTGCAATCCCCAGGTCTGCATGCTGTAACCCATGGCGATAGCAATACCAATTGCAACGCCCGCTTTCACTTCCAGCCATGTCAGGCCGCGCATGGATTTTATCGATAACAGGCCTACGGCGAGAGCGGCGGTAGCGAAACGCAGGCCGACAAAGAAAAGCGGCCCGCTCACGGTCATCGCATATTGCACGGCAAGGAAAGTGCCGCCCCAGAACATGGTAATGAGGATAAGGAGCGCTTCCTGCGGCTTCAGGGAAAATTTATAGCGGTGTAATGAAGCGGGCATGGCTATACCGACAATAATTCAGAAGATGTATAAAAGAGCTGACTATAGTGCGATCTGCCGAAATCTGGCGCAATGGGCGGCAGGAAATAAAAAACCGCCGGTAAAAACCGGCGGTCGGGACAGGCAATTAGCTATTAATAATCGGGCAGAGTAACTAATTGCGGTTAGCTACGGCTACTTGCTTTTGCTGCTACCGCTGCCGTGGCTATTTTTGCCCCCTTTCTGGCCTGCTTCTGATGCACGTTGTGGGTCATTTTTAAAGTTCCCACCGCTATGCTGGCCACCTTTACGGCCTGCTTCTGATGCTCTTTCACGGTCTTCAGCGAAATTACCTGAACCACCACGATGGTTTGCCATTTCTAACCTCCAGATTGGTGAAATCAATAAGTCATCATTCTGCATTCAGTCAAAGGGGATATCCTTTCACCGCACGGCTTTCGGCTTGCGCCATTATCGTTGCCGCGTGAAATTAAGCTTAGTGCAGCGGAGGTAATTGACCAGTTAACCGTAATATTTTGCAACATGTAATCGTCAGAACGGGTGATTTTTTTGCGCTGCGATTCATAAGACATTCTTATATTTAATGAAAGGATCTACGCGGAAAACTGTGACCTAATGCTACATTTTTCCCATGTCGCCACAGATTGTGTTAACGCAAGGAAACGGCACTCTGGTTTGCACTCTTGAGTACAGGGCATATCTTTAAAGGAGGGCAGCAAAACGCTGCGGTTTAATCCAGGAGTAAAGCAAGATGGCAAAAATACTGGTGCTCTATTATTCCATGTATGGACATATCGAGACTATGGCTCACGCCGTGGCGGAAGGTGCGCAAAAGGTCGATGGTGCTGAAGTAACGATAAAACGGGTACCGGAAACCATGCCGGAAGAGGCCTTCTTAAAAGCCGGTGGTAAAACGCAGAATGCACCCCAGGCTACCCCGCAGGAGCTGGCAGAATATGATGCCATCATTTTTGGCACCCCAACCCGCTTTGGCAATATGTCAGGGCAAATGCGGACCTTCCTCGATCAAACCGGCAGTCTGTGGGTATCCGGTGGCCTTTACGGCAAGCTTGCCAGCGTGTTCAGTTCAACCGGCACAGGCGGCGGACAGGAACATACTATCTCTTCAACATGGACTACGCTTGCACATCACGGGATGGTCATTGTCCCGATCGGCTATGCGGCACAGGAGCTGTTCGATATTTCTCAGGTACGCGGCGGCACCCCTTACGGCGCCACGACTATAGCCGGTGGCGACGGCTCTCGTCAGCCAAGCCCGGAAGAGCTATCAATCGCCCGCTATCAGGGTGAATACGTGGCTGGTCTGGCAGTAAAACTTAACGGTTAATTTCAGAAGGAGCATATATGCCAACTCAAGAATCCAAGGCGCATCACGTCGGTGAATGGGCGAGTTTACGTAACACTTCTCCTGAGATAGCAGAAGCTATTTTTGAAGTGGCCGACTATGACGAAAAGCTCGCAGAGAAAATCTGGGAGGAAGGCAGCGACGAAGTGTTGATCAAGGCGTTTGAGAAAACCGATAAAGACTCGCTGTTCTGGGGAGAGCAAACCATAGAGCGCAAAAACGTTTAGATTGTGCAACCGGTCCCCCGCCAGGGCGGGGGACTTATCTCTCTACGCTACTTGCCTGCCACCGCCTGATTTAACACGTCGGTAAACTTATCCCACGGACAAAAACCATTTGCGTCAATCGGACAGCCGTTGAGCTGCAGCGTTACGCGCTGCGGCGGCTGTTGCAGGCTCAGCACCTGCCCGTTTCGTAACTGCTCGCTGCTCTGGTAGACGTACTCTACTTTCATCAGCTCACGATTGGCCTTGCTGTCATGCCAGCGCTGGAACATGATTTTGCCGCCGATAGGCGTACGCTCGTTTTGCTGCGCAAGCTGGTAGTCTTTAAAATCCAGCGCGGTCAGCAGCGAAGCAATATTTGAATCATGGCCCACCAACAGGGTAACTTTTGGCGCTTCGGCCTGGTTACCGGTCAGCGCTTTCTGGATATATTTTACCAACGGGGCCGCCACGTTACGCGCAACTTCTGGTGACGTGAACAGCGTGTCCTGATAGCTGTTTTTCAACTGCGACAGCACGCGCCACTGCTTTTCGGTTTTGATTTGCCCCCAGGCAACCTGGTCGAGCGGGAACCCTTCGTAGTATTGCAGCGTAAAAGCATCCACCAGCGAGTTGCCCACTTTTAACGGCCCGCTGACGCCCGGCTCCTCGGTCGCTTTTGCGCTGAATTGGTCCTTCGATGCGGTTAAATCACACTGTTGTTTCTCTTTGCAGGTCGGCGAGTCGTTAAACGCCGTCACCTGCTCAAGCAGTTTGTAGCTGTCGTCCAGCTTGTAGTGCTCGCGCTGGGCCTCCATGGCTTTCACCGCCGCCTGCTGGAATGCGGGAGAGTCGTTGGTTATCACCGGATTAAACGTTGGGTCCATGGTGCCCATTTTTTCCTGATGATGAACCGGCACGTCGCAGCCGGGGAAAGCGCCGGTGATAAAGAACTGTGCGGTAGCTACGGTTCGTTGCAGGCTGTTGGCGTAGGCATACACACTTTGCGGAGCCGGACACTCGCCGCTTTTCACCAGGCCCTGCTCCGCCAGCCACTCGCGCAGATAATGCCCCATGTAGATTTCCAGCACGCCACCTTTGGTGGTTAGCTGCCCGCCAGGCACATCCCATTCCGGCCACGATTGCGCAGTAGACTGCTCAAGCACGCTGCCATTATTCGCCAGCGGCGCACGCAGATTGTGGCGGCTCATCAACAGAACCTGCTGAAGCTGATAGCCTTCCGGGGCGGCTTCGGCATTTGCCATTCCTGGAACAAAACAGGACACGGCCAGTAATGAGGCGACGATTTTCTTATTCATTCCTTATTCCTCAAGAGGTTATTGCAGCAAAGGTACCAGGCAAAGTGTGGCAGAAAAACCGCTGCACGCCCGGTAACAGATCGCAAAATGACAGATTAACGAACCCATACTCAGAAAATTATGGAGTTATCTGACCGGCAGACTCAATCAACTGATTTTTTGGTAGCGGTTATGCGGGCCATAAAGCGGACGTCCAGGCAAATGCGGCATGGTCAGAGCGATGTAGCGCGAATTACAGAGCCACGGAAGGATTTTCAGTTGGTGCATCCGGCACGGTCAAAGTAGCTGCCGATGCCTTTGAGCCGCCGCTTTTTCATAAAGTCTTTCGGGAAGAATGCCGGGCCCACGGCATCCGCAAACGGCATTGATTAAGACAGGTTAACGGACTCCGTGAAGAAGTCCGCTATGGCATCACCGGGCGAGCATCCGGGCAATGCCGCTTAGCTGCTCCGCTATGGCCTGCAGATTCTGGCTTTTTTCCTGCTTCGGCCCGGTGGAATTACGCACAACCAGCCGGGCAGGCAAAATAGAGGAACTGCGCTCCGCGTCGTTATGGTTGCTGTCGAGAATACGCCGCACAGCCTCTTTTCCCTGCAAATCTAAATCCAGTGATACGGTGGTCAGCGCCGGATGGAAAAACGAGCTTTCATAGGTATCGTCATAGCCGATAACCGATTTTTCGCCGGGAATCGAGATTTGATGTTGATGAAACGCGCTCAGTACACCCAGCGCCATCTGGTCGTTTGCCGCTAAAACGGCGCTAAAATTTGGCGTTGAGCGAAGTATTTGCAGCGCTCCAGCATAGCCGCTCTGCGCATCCCAGTTCCCCTTCACCACCGCAGCCGGCTGCAGGCCGTAACTATTAAGCGTTTCTATCCAGCTTTTCAGACGCAGCTTCGCGGATACCGAGCTATCCGGCCCTGAAAGCAATGCGATGTCCCGGTGTCCCAGCTCATAAAGATATTTCACGCTGGAACGGGTGCCGTCCGCCGGGTTGAATGAGACATTAAAGACCGAACTGTAGGGATCGACGTCGAGAAACAGGCACTGCACGTTAGCGTTATCCGCGACAATTTTTTCGGCAGATTCGGTCTCCAGCGGCACATTAATAATGACCTTATCAACCAGCTGCGACTTGAGTTCGTTGATGGAATCCTGAATACCATAGTTGACGTTCTCATCAATCATGGAGATCAGCACCTGGTAGCCCTCAAGATTCGCATAGCGTTTTACCGCAGCAGCAACCTGTGAAGGCGCATGCAACGCAAGCGATGTGGTGACCAGCCCAACGGTTTTACTCTGCTTTCCTACCAGCTGCTGCGCCAGCTTATTTGGTACATAGCGTAGTAACTCTATGGACTTCTCTACCTTACTACGCGTGGCTTCGGAAACATTGGCTGACTTATTTAGCACCCTTGACACTGTCTGGTAAGAGACGCCCGCATGGTGAGCAACATCCTCTAACGTCGCGCTTTTAGACTTCATGGTCCGGTTCCTTATGTTGTTATGCATTGATTTTAACAGGGGCCATTTAAAAAACGCACACCAGGATAAAAAAACGCGACCGTTACGCCATTTAAGTATTACGTTCACATAAAAATCAAGTGTGAACACGCCCACCTATCGCCATTAATCTTGCTGATTTATTTGCACTTAATCACACATTCGAGATCAATCATTTGCCTGATTTTACGTTTAGGCATTTTATGACATCGATTTTTGTGAACGTAATACAAAACAATAAGAGGATAACATGAAAACTACGCTACGCACCGTGTCCATTGCGTTAGCCGCTGCGCTAACTTCACCCTCGCTTCTGGCTGCCGTTAACCCCATCGATTTCCATGGCTATCTGCGCTCCGGTATAGGTGTATCGCGGGACGGTGGAATGGAAGAGTGGCAAAAGAATAAAATCGGCCGTTTAGGTAACGAGGCCGACACTTATGGCGAACTGGAACTGGGTTCTGAGGTATATAAAAAAAACGATGTCAGCTTCTATGTGGACAGCATGGTCAGTATGGTTTCTGACGGTTCAAACGACAGTGAAACCACCTTTGACGATGATGCAGAATTTGGTCTGCGCCAGCTTAATTTGCAGATTAAAGGGCTGATCCCCGGCGATCCGAATGCGGTGATTTGGGGCGGGAAACGCTACTACCAGCGTCACGACTTGCATATCATCGATACAAAATACTGGAATATTTCCGGTTCCGGTGCCGGTATTGAGAACTATACCGTCGGACCGGGTGCGGTTTCTTTTGCATGGATTCGCGGAGATGCGAACGACGTTGACTATCGTGTCGACGGTGACAGCGATGTGAATATTAACTACCTCGACCTGCGTTATGCTGGCTGGAAGCCATGGACGGGAGCCTGGACTGAGTTTGGTATCGACTACGCCATGCCTAACCCTACTAATAAGCAAAAAGAATACGGCGGACTTTACGAGGCCGATAATGGCGTAATGCTGACCGGTGAAATATCCCAGGATATGCTCGGCGGCTATAACAAACTGGTATTGCAGTATGCTAACAAAGGGCTGGCACAGAACATGATTTCGCAGGGCGGAGGCTGGTATGACATGTGGAATTACGTTAACGACGCCACCGGTTACCGCGTCATTAACACCGGTCTTATTCCTATCACCGGCAGGCTTTCGCTTAACCACGTGCTGACCTATGGTTCAGCAGACGACATCACGCAGTACACCGACAAATCACGCCTGGTTTCACTGGTTGGCCGTGCACAGTATCAGTTCACCGAATATGTGCGTTTAATAGGTGAAGTGGGTGGCTTCTATCAGAAAGATACCTACAACAACGGTACGCATTATAAGCAAAGCGGAGAAAAATATACCGTAGCATTAGGCCTGGCAGACGGCCCTGATTTTATGTCTCGCCCGGAACTGCGCGTGTTCGCTTCTTATCTTAACGATTCAGAAGACGGAAAATCTTTCCAGGATGGCACCGCCAGCGATACCTGGAACTTTGGTGTACAGGTTGAAACCTGGTGGTAATCGTCACTCGTTAATCTAATTAAAGAGTAATATTTTCTGTATATTTTTGCCGCCCTATCTCCGAGCCTTTAATTTAACTCCGCTATTGAGTAAATTATTAATTTCTTTTTTTCTTGTATTATTTTGGGATGGATTTTATCAGGCCATCCCATTTTTATTATTTAGCGTGTAGAGAAATGTTCTTCAAGTAATTTTCTTAAAGCGTCTGACTGCTTACCAAAAACAGCATGCACTTCCTGCCCCAGAATAATAACCCCAAGCGCACCTTGCGCCTGTAATTCTTCAGAATTAACCCGCAGCAGATTTTTAACCGTGACACGCAGACGGGTAATACAGGCATCCACCTTTTCAATATTTTGCTCGCCACCAAACGCGGTAATAAGCGCGATAATTTTCTGTTGCTCCTGCTCGGTTAATGCCACCGTCAGTTTGGGTTGGGAGAAATAATGCAGAAATGACTTTAAACTCACCATAATTGTCTCCAGATATTTGGTAGATAAAAAAACGCCTGCTCGTCCGAACAGGCGTTAGGGTATTACAATTACGCTTTACGTTTAACGATGCGGCAATCGTACGGCATTAGCTGGAGGAGCGCGCCGTTGATATCCTTGCCGTTCAGCGCGTCGCTGTAGCCTTGCGGCAGCGTCACTATCTGCTGCTGCGCGGTGAAGTTCTGAACAAACACCCAGCATGATTCCCCGTCGGTACGCGCAGTGGCGACGACTCCCGGCGGGAACTCAGCCTCAATAGCGCGCGGCAGTTTTAGCTCCTGCATAATACCGGCGAAGAAATCTCGCTGGAAAGCAAGATCGTTGCGCGACGCGACATACCAGGCTTTTCCCTGACCGAAGCGATTCACCGTGACCGCCGGACGACCGGCATAGAAATCATCCCGGTAGGTAGCCAGAACCTGCGCGCCTTGCGCGTGGATCAGGTCGCATAAATGACGAACCTGGTACGGTCCCTGCAACCCTGCCGCATTCCCCGCAAGCCCCTGAATCAGATTGCGCTCGCCCTCGCCCAGACAGTCAATCTCTTCGGCCCAGACTCCCAGCAAATCGCGTAGCGGCCCCGGGAAGCCACCAAGATGGCAGAGATCGGATTCATTGACGATCCCGCTCCAGTATGTTGTAACGAAGTGACCACCTGCGGCAACAAAGGCCTCGGCACGTGCGGCAAAGCCTTCGCGCACCATATACAGCATCGGCGCGATAACTAACTGATATCCGCTTAGATCGCAGTCAGCGTTAATGATATCTACCGCAACACCCTTCTCCCAGAACGGGCGATAGTGTTCGGTGACGGTTTTTTCGTATTCCATCCCCATGTTGCGCGGACCTTCGGCATCATCCATGGCCCAACGGTTTTCCCAGTCAAAAATAATGGCGACTTTCGCTTCAGTGCGACAGCCGGCCACAGCGTTGAGCTGGTTGAGCATCTCGCCGAGCTTCGTCACTTCACGTCCTACCCGAGTATCAATGTGCCCTACATGATCCACCACCGCGCCGTGGAGTTTCTCCACCGAGCCACGGCTTTTGCGCCACTGGAAGTACTGCACCGAATCGGCACCGTGCGCCACCGCCTGCAATGACGAAAGAATGTGCATGCCCGGTTTTTTCAGCTTGCTGGTAGGTTGCCAGTTGGTCACGCTGGGGGACGATTCCATTAGTACGAAGGGTTTGCCCCCTTTCAGAGTACGCATTAAATCGTGATACATGGCGGTGTAGCAGGCGAGCGTGGTTTCATCTTTTTCGTGATGCCACATCGGGTAGCTATCCCAGGAGATGAAATCCAGCTGTTGGGCAAGCTGCCAGTAGTTGTAATCGTAGAAGTACTCCATAAAGTTCGTGGTGGCCGGCAGCTGCGGATTCACGGCTTTAAGAGGCTCAATTTCATGGCGATAGAAATCTGTAACCTGAGCGGTGTTAAACCGCCGCCAGTCAAGATTCAGGCCGTGAATGGATACTTCCCCCTGCGGAGACGGAGACTGGATCTGCGACCAGTCACTGTAGGTGTGGCTCCAGAAGGTGCTCCACCAGGCGTGGTTGAGGTTATCCAGCGTCTGATAACGTGCCTTCAACCAGTCGCGGAAGCGTTCCTGACACAGATCGCAATGACATTCGCCACCATACTCATTAGAAACATGCCAGCCGAGTACCGCCGGATGCTGTGAATAACGTTCAGCCAGCAAGCGGTTAATCCTGAGCGTTTTTTCCCGATAAACCGGGGAACTCATACAGTGATTGTGGCGGCCTCCATGCAGCGCCGGTACGCGATCGCGGCCCACACGCAGCACTTCCGGGTATTTTTGCGACATCCAGGCCGGACGCGCGCCGCTCGGCGTCGCCAGGAAAACATGGATACCCGCCTGATAAAGTTTATTCAGAATCGTATCCAGCCAGGCGAAATCAAATTCACCTTCGCGAGGTTCAAGTTTAGCCCAGCTGAAAATACCGACCGACATGACATTACAATTTGCCTGCGACATCATGGAAATATCTTTCTCAATAATACCGGGATACGCTTCCCATTGCTCCGGATTATAGTCCGCGCCGTGCAATAGCCCGGCAACCTTTGGACTTAAAGGCAAAAATTTTTTCATATTTACGGTCCTGAAAATAACGTCGAAAATTAATTAAACACTTTTACTGATGGCAGCACTTTCCCCTGGCAATTAAATAACGCCTGATTTTCACGTGCATTACCTTCTTTCCACGGGTCTTCGGTATATTTCATTCCAGCGGGCGTCGCCCAGGTATTTCCCGGCACCGCAATCCAACCGGGCTCCCAATAAAATACACCTTTACCGCGCTGGTTCGGCACATTAACAACCGCCTGCATTAAATCATGGACATAATCATATTGCCCTTGCACGGTGGCTGGATAACCGCCGTTTTGCTCTTCTTTTTGCTGGAAACTATTTTCCGTGTTATCGCAATTTTCCAGCGTCCAGGCATAGGCCGCTTCTACTACAATGACATCTTTTTTATAGCGTTGGCTGATATCATCCATATTGGCTTTTAACGCGCTAATCGGCCCGTTCCAGTAGGTATACATCGACAGGCCAATTACATCAAACGGCACGTTGCGTTTGGTTATTTCATCAAACCACCAGCGGAAAGTATCGTTCTTAGTCCCTTCCGCCAGATGCAGCATGATTTTCACCTGTTCGCCGGGCTTGATATTTTCTTTCATCCCGTCAATGGCAGCATTCAGCAAACCGGCCAGCCGGTCAAATTCACCGCCGCCCTGCCCCCAGCTTTTGCCTTCTGGCCACAGTATGCCGCCGTTAATTTCATTGCCAATTTGCACCATATCCGGCAGCACTCCTTCTTGTTTGAAGCGGGCGATGGTGTCGCGGGTATAGTCGTGAATCGCGGTTTTTAACTGCGGGTAATCCATTTTTTGCCAGGCTTTCGGCTTAAACTGTTTACCCGGATCGGTCCAGAAGTCACTGTAATGGAAATCCAGCAGCAGTTTCATCCCCTGCGCTTTAGCCCGTTTAGCCAGCGCCAGCGTGACGGCCAGATCGTTCTCTCCGCCGCCGTAGCTATTGCCCTGTTTATCTTTTGGATCAACCCACAGGCGCAGGCGAACATAGTTCACACCGTTCTCTTTCAGAATGACGAGTGCGTCTTTCTGCTGGTTATTGGCGTCATAAAATTTACCGCCGTGTTTTTCGACGTCCAGCAGCGTGGAAATGTCCACCCCTTTGATAAAATCGGCGGGCATGTTATCGAAAGTACGTGTTTTAAGGTTATCGGCGGCTAACAGGCTGGCGGAAAAACTGCATGCCAGACAAACAGCAAGCACCGTTGGTTTCACTCTTTTCATGGAATTATCCTTTCGTACTGCCAGAGGTAAGGCCGGAAACAAAGTATTTTTGTAACGCCAGATAAAAGATGGCCACCGGTAACGCGATCAGGACTGCACCTGCGGCATAGGTGGTGTAGCTGGCGCCCATTTTTTGCGCCACCAGGTTATACAGTCCGATGGGAAGCGTGTATTTATCCGGCGTGCGCAGAATGGTGCTGGAAAGAATGAAATCCCCCAGCGGGCCGGTAAACGAGAACAGCGCTACAACCGCCACAATCGGCTTTGATAGCGGCATGATTATCTCGATGAATATGCGGAAGTTACTGGCTCCGTCCATGCGTGCCGATTCGTCCAGATCTTTAGGAATGGCATCGAGATAGCCTTTCATCAGATAGGTATTCATCGGGATCATGCCGGCAACATAAATCAGCACCAGCGCCAGGTGGCTATTGATAAGCCCCAGCAGCTGGGACAGGACAAAAATCGCAATCAGCGCCGAAAACTGCGGGATCATTTGCAGCAACAGGAACAGCATCAGACCGTTTTGCCGTCCCTTAAAGCGAAAGCGTGAGAAGGCATAGGCGGTAAAACTCACGCTAATCAGCGTCAGGATCATGGTAAGGAAGCTGATTTTCATCGAGTTCCAGTACCAGGTCATATAATTGACCTGCCCGTTAAACAAGTCTGCATAATGCTGAAACGAGAGGTTTTCCGGGATGATTGATGTACTCAGCAGACTGTTGCCTGCGTTAAGCGATGCCCCAACGGTCCAGATAAGCGGATAGATAATGATCGCCGACACCGCCAGAATAATCCCCCAGGAAAGAGAAAGGCGGATCCATTTATCACGTTTAATGCTTGGTGATTTAGCCATAATTCTCTCCTTATGCCATGTCATCATTTTTAAATGATTTCGTGGCGCGGAACTGCCACAACGCCAGGCCAACCACGAAGATCGACAGCAGGATGGTGATGGTTGCCGCAATGGCGTACTGCGAAGATGACATCGTCAGCTTGTAGATCCACGAAACCAGGATGTCTGTTCCGCCTGCATTTGACCCCACCACGGCTGGCCCACCGTTGTTAAATAGATATATGATGTTGAAATTATTAAAATTGAAGGTGTACTGAGTGATGATGATTGGCGCAATGGCGTAAAGCACCAGCGGCAGCGTAATAGTGCGCAGTTTCGTTCCGGTGCTGGCGCCGTCCATGGTGGCCGCTTCGTAGAGATCGTCCGGGATGGCCTGCAGTACGCCCGTTGTCATCGCAAAGACAAACGGGAAACCCAGCCAGGTCTGCATCATTATTAGCGCAGTTTTGGTCCAGAACGGATCGGTCATCCACGCTTTCGGGCTGATGTTAAGGAAGGCCAGAATCGCATTGTTGATAACCCCAAAGGTGTCATTAAACATCCCGGCGAACACGAGGATGGTTACGAAACCCGGAACCGCCCAGGGCAGGATAAAAATAGTGCGAATCAGCGGCTTAAAGCGCAGATCTTTTTGATTAACCAGAATCGCCAGCATTACGCCAACGGTACACTGCAAGGTTGTCGCAAGCAGCGTCCAGACTACCGTCCACTGCAGGACGTCAAAGAAGGTCGAACGCCAGATAGATAAGGTGAAAATATTGACGAAGTTTTTAAACCCTACCCAGTTCACCAGCTTAGCGGGCGGCGTGTGGTAGAGGTTGTAGTTGGTAAAAGCGATGGCAAAACCGAACAGGATAGGAAAAATAACCACGAACACCAGCAAAATAAAGCCGGGGGTGATCATCAGATAAGGAAAACCTTCGCTCAGCAGCAGCTGATACTGTTTGCGTACGCTGTTGAGCTGCTCGCCGTCGTCGCGTTTTTTGCCGTTAACCCACGCGTCGCGCAGTGACAAATAATAGACGCTGACGCCAAACCCTATAATCAGCAGGCTGATAATGCCTTCTGCCAGCAAAAAGATTGAGTTATCTCGCGGCACTTCTTCACCCAGCGTAGACAGCCCCCACAGGCCCTCACGCAGGAAATCAGAAAAAATGCCCATAAAGCTGCTCAGCAGCACCAGGAAGACTCCCCCTTTCAGCCACTGGCGGTGATAAAACTGACCAAACCCCGGCACGATAGCCAATAACAGGCCACACCAGGCATGGCGACCTGCGCTACGCGCTTTCGCAATATTTCCGCTGGGACTGATAATCACACATGACTCCTTCTGAAAATGGGAGGCATCGCTCCCATTCTGTTACTACAAAGCGGTTACTGGTTGCTGGCCTGCATGGCTTCAATTTGCATTTTGATTTGCTTCTCCGCGCTGTCGAGGGCGGCCTTCGGCTCCTGTTTGCCGGTGAGGCTCAGCTCCAGCGCCGCATTGGCCGGTCCCCACACCTCACCCATTTCCGGGATACCGGGCATCGGTGTTGCGCGGGCAGACTGCACGGCGACCGCACTCGCCTTCTCGTCATTTTTAATCATCGGCTCGTCAATCATGGCCGTCATCGGCGGGATCTCACGAGTGGAGATGTAACGCGTTTTCACATATTGAGGCTGGTTGATGAACTCAATAAACTGCTGCGACAGCGCCTTATCTTTACTCCAGGTGGAGACCACATATCCTTTTACACCGAGGAACGAACTCATCGGTTTACCGTCCGGCAGCAGCGGTAGCGGCACAACGCCAAAGTTGATTCCGGCGGCTTCATAAGGTTGGAACGCCCACGGGCCGTTAATCACCGCCACCGCTTTTTTCTCAGTAAACAACGAGTCGATGGCGTTCAGGCCGTTATCGCCAATGAGTCCCGCCGGGAAAACTTTCTCGGTATAAAACTTTTTCAGGAAAGTGACAGCCTCCACGGCTCCCGGCTTGTTAAGGCCCACATCCTGCGCGTTTAAGCCGCCTTTGCCGTTGTCACCGAAGATGTAGCCGCCCATCGGGCCAATAGCGCCCCAGCTGTAGTAGATCTGATCAAATTTGGCCAGAAGACCGTATTTATTCTGCTCACGCTGTTTTTTCGAGTAGTCGAACCACTCCTGCAGCGTGCTGAGCGGCTTGTCAATCAGGTCTTTATTGTAAATAAGCACCAGCGTCTCAACGGCTTTCGGCACACCGTACTGAGTGTTATCCATGTTGAATGCGCGAACCGAGGCGGGAGTGAAAGCGTCAAGCTTTGATTTGTCCAGGTTCAGGGGGGTCAGCAACCCTTGTACAACGGCAGCGCCAAGCTGATCGTTGGGGATGACCAGCACGTCTGGCCCGATGCCCGCTGGGCCATCAAGACGCAGCTTTTCCAGCTGCTGTGCGTAAGGCATCTCCTGCACGTTGACCTTAACGTTGTACTGTTTTTCAAAATCGCTAACGGCATCTTGAATGCCCGGGGACTTTTTGATGTCTTCCCACACGTTAAGCTGCTGCGCGCCGTAAGCGGATAGACTAATAAGCTGCCCAACGGCAAGCGTTGAGAGGATTAGTGCAGTAAGAATGTTCTTTTTCATTATCAACCTCATGTGAAGGTATAACAATTAAGTAGTTTTAATGGTTTGTATTTTGCAGAAAAGCGGGCATGAATCGTGATTACAAGGCACCTTACCAACGTTCAGCCCAACACTTCGCATTTGTTATACGCTACACTTGATAGCGGTTTAACACGATAAAAAACTGCAAGTTGTGTGATCTTCTTAGCAGAAATGAAACTTACCTGTAGGGCGCTAACCCGCTGAAAGTTATAGTCACGCCATGAATTAAACGCTGTTGAGCATCCATTAGCTGAATTGTTATACGTAATACACAAATAGCTTCAGCACCGTCAAACCCCAACGGCAAACAACGGCTAATGATTTCGAGGAATGTTGATGTCTAATATCAGGCTTAGAAATGTTACTAAGCGATTCGGCAAAACCGAGACGCTGCACAATGTTAATCTTGACATTGAAGACGGTGAATTTGCGGTGTTTGTCGGCCCGTCCGGCTGCGGTAAATCTACGCTGCTGCGCATGATTGCGGGTCTGGAAGAGGTGAGCGACGGCGAAGTACTGATTGGCGATGAGGTGATGAACGATGTGGCGCCCGCGCACCGCGGCGTGGCGATGGTGTTTCAGTCTTATGCGCTCTATCCGCACATGACGGTTGCGGAGAATATGGGTTACGGTCTGAAGGTCAATAAAATGCCGAAAGATGAGATCCGTCATCAGGTGGAAATGGTGGCGAAAACCCTGCAGCTTTCTCATTTGCTGGATCGTAAACCAAAGCAACTTTCCGGCGGCCAGCGTCAGCGCGTGGCGATTGGCCGCGCCATCGTGCGCAATCCACAGGTGTTTATGTTCGATGAACCGCTATCAAATCTGGATGCTGAACTGCGCGTGGATATGCGTCTGCATATCGCCAAGCTGCATCAGGAAATGAAAGTCACCATGGTGTATGTGACCCACGATCAGATTGAGGCGATGACGCTTGCGGATAAAATCGTGGTGATGAACTACGGTAAAGTCGAGCAAATCGGCGCGCCTATGAGCCTTTACTACAATCCGGTGAATAAATTTGTGGCGGGTTTCATCGGCTCACCCAAAATGAACTTCTTGCCCGTTACCGTTATAGCCTGGCAGCCCGGCGAACTCACCGTCAGCGTGGCGCAAAACCAGACGCTAACGCTTGCACTCGATACCGCACCGCTCCAGCGAGGTGACAGTATCACGCTGGGTATCCGTCCCGAGCATCTGTCCACCAACGTTACCAACGGTACGGCACTGGAATTCAATTGTGAAGTTGTGGAGCGGTTGGGTAATAACACCTATCTGTTCGGGCAATGCTACGGTCACGATAACATTAAAATTCTGCTGCCCGGCGATGTTCAGTTCAAACCGTGGCAGAAGATAGGCGTGGCGTTTGATCCTAAGTACTGCATGGTTTTTGATGAAAATGACCTGCGTATTAACAGCGCAATCCCCTTCCCTGTCGGCCAGTAATCATAGCGCTCCTGAAATACGGGGCGCTCGTTTTTCCTCGTTTCCTTTCTGCTAAGGCTAAGTCAGAACCAACGAAATATTGAAGCCTTAGCCGACCTGCTTAAGCAGTATCGGCTCATAATATTCAATCTTTCTGAATAATCATCCACATATATGCCATGGTTTTATCTGCTTTTTTTGATGACATGGAACCCATTCGTTCGGCAATCTGCACAATTTCCCCATCCTGTCGGGCCAACCCGCGACGCGATAATCTCTTCCTGTTAGATAAAAGCGCCAGCCTGGCTCAGACAGACTTTATTTGCCGCCGCTGCTGACTCAGCTTGCGATATTGCTGAGGTGACATGCCGACATATTTAGCAAACGTACTGTAAAAACGGCTGCTGGAACGGAAACCGGCGATTAGGGCAACATCAAGGATGGTTTTGTCGGTATCGCTTAGCAGGGCGCGAACATGATTAATGCGCATCGCCGTAATGTATTGCTTCATGGTTAGCTGCATCACTCGCTGGAAAATTCCCATCGCATAGTTGGCGTTGAGCTTTACATGCTCCGCGACGTCGTTGATCGTCAGCGCCTGATCGTAGTTATCGGCAATAAATCCCAGCATCTGGCTGACGTAAAATTGCGCATGGCGCGAGACGCTGTTTTTATGCGTGCGTGAGGTTTTGTTAACCAGAATGGGCTGCCAGCCAGAAAGACTAAAACGCTTAAGCATCAAGCCGATTTCGTCCATTGCGAGCTGGCGAATTTGTTCGTCCGGGCTGCTTAACTCCTGCTGCCAGCGCTGGACTTCAAAGGTGCTGAGCTGCTGTGTGGCCAGTGATTTTATGACCATCCCATGCGTGACATGGTTAATCAAATCCCGGTCCAGCGGCCAGGAGAGAAACAGGTGCATCGGCAGATTAAAAATCGCCATGCGCTGGCAGTTGCCAGGACGGGTAAGCTGATGCGGAGTACAGGCCCAGAAGAGTGTGATATGCCCTTGTTTTATCTGTACTACTTCGTTATTAATCAGATATTCTACGTCGCCGTCGAATGGGACGTTTACCTCAACCTGTCCATGCCAGTGGCTGGCAGGCATGCTGTGCGGCGGACGCAGTTCGATCTCCATTCGTTGATATTCCGAGTACAGCGACAGCGGGCTACGGGTCTGCTTTTCGTCGCTGCTGCACATATACGGGTCGGGTAGAGAAGATATTGGCAGCGTATTCATGGTTACTCCATTTCCTGAATTATCAGAAATATGCCGCCAGCGTTGAAGCAAGACCGGGAATGAGGGCATAAAACCAACGTTTATTATAGATAGTAGCCTGGCTGCAAGGCCAGATACTCTGCTTTTTACGTTATTTTGTCCCAAAAACTCAGATCTCCTGTCAGCCAGCATAGGATCTGAGTTTATGGGAATACTCATCAGGGAAAACGGAAGTTTTCATCCGGTTAGCGTGCCACCATGATCTTGTTCAACAACCTTCTGGAGAGTCATGATGTCTGCACCCAAAATTACCTTTATCGGCGCTGGTTCGACTATTTTCGTGAAAAATATCCTCGGCGATGTTTTTCACCGCGAGGCGCTGAGATCGGCGCATATTGCGTTGATGGATATCGACGCGACTCGTCTTGAAGAGTCGCATATTGTCGTGCGCAAGCTGATGGATTCTGCCGGGGCTTCCGGCCATATTACCTGCCATACCAACCAGAAAAAGGCTCTGCAGGATGCTGACTTCGTGGTGGTTGCCTTCCAGATAGGCGGTTATGAACCGTGCACCGTCACCGATTTTGAGGTCTGTAAGCGTCACGGCCTGGAACAGACCATCGCCGATACGCTCGGCCCGGGCGGCATTATGCGTGCTCTGCGCACCATCCCGCACCTGTGGCAGATTTGCGAGGACATGACCGAAGTCTGTCCAAACGCCACAATGCTTAACTACGTTAACCCAATGGCGATGAACACTTGGGCGATGTATGCCCGTTATCCGCATATCAGGCAGATAGGTCTGTGCCACTCTGTACAGGGAACGGCAGAAGAGCTGGCGCACGACCTGGATCTCGATCCTGCTTCTTTGCGCTACCGCTGTGCCGGGATCAATCACATGGCGTTCTACCTTGAGCTGGAGCGCAAAACGGCCGATGGCACTTATGTGAATCTTTACCCGGAACTGCTGGCGGCGTATGAAACCGGGCAGGCGCCACAACCGAATATCCACGGTAACGAACGTTGTCAAAACATCGTGCGTTATGAAATGTTCAAAAAGCTGGGTTATTTCGTAACGGAATCGTCGGAGCACTTTGCCGAATACACACCGTGGTTTATCAAACCGGGACGTGAAGATTTAATCGAGCGCTATAAAGTCCCGTTGGATGAGTATCCGAAACGCTGTGTGGAGCAGCTGGCGAACTGGCATAAAGAGCTGGATGAGTACAAAACCGCCGATCGAATTGATATTAAACCGTCGCGGGAATATGCCAGCACCATTATGAACGCGATTTGGACAGGCGAGCCGAGCGTGATTTATGGCAACGTTCGTAACGATGCGTTAATCGACAACCTGCCGCAGGGCAGCTGCGTGGAAGTGGCCTGCCTGGTCGATGCGAACGGGATTCAGCCGACGAAGGTGGGGACTATTCCTTCGCATCTGGCGGCGATGATGCAAACTAATATTAATGTGCAAACGCTGCTTACCGAAGCCATCCTGACGGAAAACCGCGATCGCGTTTATCACGCGGCGATGATGGATCCCCACACGGCTGCCGTGCTGGGCATTGAAGAGATTTATGCGCTGGTAGATGACCTGATTGCCGCACATGGCGACTGGCTACCGGCCTGGCTCCACCGCTAATACCCCGCAACGCCGGGCGATAAGTCCGGCGTTCAACGACTAACGTTTCCAATTACAGAAGGCAGGCGCTGGCAACAGCGACCCGGTACCCTATGAGCATTTCAACGACAACAAAACTCAGTTATGGATTCGGAGCGTTTGGTAAGGATTTCGCTATCGGCATTGTGTATATGTACCTGATGTATTACTACACCGATGTGGTGGGATTATCGATGGGGCTCATCGGGACGCTATTTTTGGTGGCGCGAATCTGGGATGCGATAAACGATCCCATTATGGGCTGGATTGTTAACGCCACGCGTTCGCGATGGGGGAAATTTAAGCCGTGGATTTTTATTGGCACTTTAGCCAACTCGCTGGTGCTGTTTCTGCTTTTTAGTGCGCATCTTTTTGAAGGCACAACCCAGATTGTCTTCGTCTGCGTAACCTACATTTTGTGGGGCATGACCTATACCATCATGGATATTCCGTTCTGGTCGCTGGTGCCGACTATTACTCTCGACAAACGTGAACGCGAACAGCTGGTGCCTTTCCCACGCTTCTTCGCCAGCCTGGCCGGGTTTGTAACCGCCGGGGTGACGCTGCCGTTTGTGAATTATGTGGGCGGTGCGGATCGGGGTTTTGGTTTTCAGATGTTTACGCTGGTGCTGATCGCATTCTTCATCGCCTCGACTATCGTCACGCTGCGTAACGTGCATGAAGTCTTTTCCTCCGACAGTGACGCCACCGCTGACAGTTCCCGACTGTCGCTAAAATCCGTTGTCGGACTGATTTACAAGAACGATCAGCTTTCGTGCCTGCTGGGCATGGCGCTGGCCTATAATATTGCTTCTAATATTATCAGCGGCTTTGCTATCTACTACTTCACTTATGTTATTGGTAATGCCGATCTTTTCCCGTATTACATGTCCTACGCAGGCGCCGCGAACCTGTTGACGCTGATCCTCTTCCCCCGGCTGGTGAAAATGCTGTCTCGCCGTATTTTGTGGGCAGGTGCATCAATGTTGCCGGTTCTGAGCTGCGGCGTACTCTTTGCGATGGCGTTAGCGGGGAGCCATCACGCTGCTCTGATTGTGGTCGCAGGGATTTTGATGAACACAGGAACCGCGCTCTTCTGGGTATTGCAGGTCATTATGGTGGCTGACACCGTCGATTACGGCGAATGTAAACTCAATGTTCGCTGTGAGAGTATCGCCTATTCTGTACAAACCATGGTGGTGAAAGGCGGCTCGGCGTTTGCGGCGTTATTTATCGCCATTGTGCTGGGATTGATTGGCTATGTCCCGAATATCGCTCAGTCTGCACAAACGATTCAGGGGATGCAGTTCATCATGATTGCGCTGCCAGCACTGTTTTTCATGATAACACTCGTCCTCTACTTCCGCTTCTACCGCCTGAATGGCGATACGCTGCGTAAGGTTCAGATCCTCCTGCTGGATAAGTACCGTAAAATGCCACAGGCCGAAGTGCAACCTGAGACACCGGCTATTCCTGCGTCTGTTGTAGCAGTTGGCGATATGAAGGCGTAACCATGGACTGGACTTCAACGATTGGTTATCTGGCGGCAAGTCTGACGACGCTCTCTTTTTTGCCGCAGGCATTTAAAGTTATCACTACCCAAAATACGCAGGGAATTTCCGGGCTGATGTATGTGATGTTTGTTACTGGGCTGGTGATATGGCTGGTTTATGGGCTGCTGATTGGAGATGCGGCCGTGAGTATGGCGAATTTTTTAACGCTGGTGTTCGCCTTGCCGATTCTGGTGATGAAATATCGTAAAGGATAATGCTGCTTAGCGGGAAAGCGCTGAAGGAAATCAGAATCTGCTTTAGATTATGTCAGCTTAAGGATTATTGCGGCAAAAACGAAAAAGCCCGGGCTTGTTACAAGCTCGGGCTTAAACGTTGGCAGAAGCGCAAAGCTTAGCACTCTGGAACCCTTTCGGGCCGCTGGTTGCCAGGGCTGGCCAGGCCATACGAACTTAATAACAAGCGCTTGCCTTTTATAGCTGCTACAGCTTCGTAATTTTACCTTTATCAAAATCACCGGGATAACCGTTTACGGCAAGTTCGTCTATCAACCCTTTCTTGATAAATGCGTGGATATAAAATTCCTGCAAACGCTTTTTGCGGTTAATTTTTGTGCGAATGAGGCTGTAGAGGAATGAATCAGTTATTATGTCCTGCTTCACGCCTTAATCATTAGATAGCTGTTTCTCTGCTCGTCAGCAAATCTTAATAACGCTTCATCTACCACGGCTGCTGAATACCCTGCCCGGCAAAATACAGCATGTCGCGTCCCCCTGGCTACGAGATGGATGAGCACTTCCGCGGTCTTTACTGTTATGACTGTCCATCCGGCTGATTTTTAATGATGTTGTTTACAAGGTTTGCAATATTCGTATCATTGCAAACCTTACGTGTTATATAAGATGAGATGAAATTGTGGAGAAGTAATTTTTAAAAGAATGCCTCAGGGTAGAAGTAATTGGGGGAAGAGACAAAAAATTTTCATGGAGCAGGGCTTGTCGTCACGCATGGCGTCAACCGAAACGCAGGTTCCTTTTTTGGTGGCGCATAGCCTCATACATTTATTCTACAAATGGGAAGAGGGGAAATAAGCCTGCCACCTTTTTGAACAGGCGACTGATGAAAAAATACAATACCGAAATTGGCCTCTGTGCGGGAATAAAACCAGGGCTCTTCATTGCGCATTATAATGGCATTGTCGTTTCCTCATATTGTGATATTGGTGAAAATTTCATATTAAGAAAAACACGACAATCGGAATTAAAACACCCGGTAAAAATGATGATGAGTATAAGATTACCATTGGCGACAATGTAGTTATCGGCGCGAATAGTTGCATAATCTCTGATAATTTAACCATAGGCAGTAACGTAAAAATAGGAGCCATGTCGTTCATTAACAAAAACATACCTGATAACTGCATATACTACACAAAAAGAGAACATACTTGTGTGATAAGGGAGCAGTAATTCTCCCTAAATTATTTTCCTTATTCCTACACTGGCTTATCTGGCCATAAAATATCAGGATCCGTTGTGATATCAACGCGGGTTAATAGAAGAAAATATTTTCCCCGTTCCAGCGATACCTTCTGCTGTTCTTCTGCTGCGATATTAAGATCGGCGGCGTTCTGTAGCGGGCCGATTCTTTTCACGGTGCGATCAAGTAGCACATTCCTCTCTTGTGATGCGGCTTCAGGCTGGGCATTCCGTTCCGCTTCCTTGTCTTTTACCCCATTATCCCCCGTTCCATACTTGATAATTGCCAGCAAGGCAACAGAAACAGCAGCATCAGGCCAGGCACTCAATTGGCTACTTGCAATAGCCTGCCCTGTCTGAGTGTTGTAATCGCCGCGTTTACGCGCGGCCGTGGATCTCGCTACCCAAAAAACTGATTAGCCGGTGAGCTGCCAGATCCCTGAACCATCTGGCGGCAAAAGGAATAAAAAATGTTCACTACCTGGTGCAATAAGCAAAGAAAGCAGTCGTGCTGGAGATTGGGCGCTCTATCCCCGGAACGTTTCATGACCTCAAGGCAAAGGCGATTTCGGACTATGAAGGAGGTTCCCTAAATGAAACAGCTTTTCTCCGGGCACAAGACAGAAAGTCAGGTTAATACTTATGATCGCAAGGTGAAAATTTCACCTACGTTGGATGTGCCGATGATGGCTAAAGAGGAAGGGAAAACGGGTGCGTAAAGCAAGAATATACCAGGTAAATATACCAACACCCCAAAAGCAAAAGGGGTCGCCTTTCGGCAACCCCTTGATAATGTTGGCGGAAGCGCAGAGATTCGAACTCTGGAACCCTTTCGGGTCGCCGGTTTTCAAGACCGGTGCCTTCAACCGCTCGGCCACACTTCCAACGAGGCGAACTATAAACATACCCATACTTCATGTAAAGCATGATTTTGTTCGTTCGCCTGAAAAACAAGCAAATTTGCATCGTTTGGCTGAAACATCAACAATTTGACCGGTTTATCGACATCGCTTGCGGAAGTATTTAGTGTTTTTTGATGTACATATCCTTTGTGTAGTAGAAGCCAAGGTTACCGGGCGCGTATCCCCCCACGAAAGGTTTTACCAGCTGAGCCAGTACATAGTGATAAACCGGGATGGCCGGCACATCCTGAGCAAGCTGATTTTCCGCCTGTTGGTAAAATTTCCCACGAGCCTCGACATTATCCGCTTTCGCAGCGTTCTTTAACGCTTCATCAAACCTGGCATTGGTATACTGGGAAGTGTTTTCGCTATCGCCGGTGCGGAAGTTGTTCAGGAAGGTGGATGCGTCATCGTAATCCGCTATCCACGCATACCGCACCATATCGAAATTGCCGCTGTGCATAGTATCGAGCATGGTTTTCCATTCCTGATTTTGCAGCCTTGCGACCACCCCCAGGTTCTTGCTCCACATTGAACTGACCGCAATGGCGATGCGTTTATGGTTTTCAGAAGTGTTGTACAGTAGGTTGAAACTTAACGGATGCGCAGCATTATATCCTGCTGCTTCCAGCAGATGTTTCGCCTCTTCAACCCGTTTCTCGTGGCTCCAGCTTGCGTAGTCGGGCGATTTAAGCTCTACCCCACCGATTTTTTTCTGGCTAATGACCCAGGCGGGGATTTGTCCCTGCCCCAGCACCTTATCCGCGATAATATCCTTATCCAGCGCCATGTTCAGCGCTCTGCGAACCCGTGCATCATTAAATGGCGCTTTGGTGGTATTAAATTCAAAATAATAGGTCGCAAGTTTTGGCGTAACGTGCACCTGATCCGGCATGGATTTTTTCAGAGAAGCAAACAAGGTTTGCGGCAGGGAGTAAACGATATCAATTTCACCTGCCTTATAACGATTGATATCTGCCGTCTCGGAACCGATCGGCAGATACGTTACCTTATTAATAACGGTGTGTTTGTTGTCCCAGTATTGAGCATTTCTTTCAGCAACGATTTTTTCATTCACCACCCATTGAACAGGCTTGTATGCCCCGCTGCCGACGAAATTACCGGGCTGGGTCCATTTCTCGCCAAACTTTTCAAGAAGAGTTTTATCCACAGGCACCAGCGATGGATGCGCCAGCATGGCAAGGAACGCGGCTGTCGGCTGGGTGAGGGTTATCTGAAGCGTGCTGTCATCCAGTGCTTTGATGCCGAGCGTATCCGCAGTTTTAGTCCCCTGCGCGATTTCCGCCGCATTTTGCAGATGCATATTGCCGAGATAGCTTGCATAAGGAGAAGCTGTTTTCGGATCGACCAGACGTTGCCAGCTCCAGACAACATCTTCAGCCGTAATCGGCTGACCATTCGACCATTTAATACCCGGACGTAAATGGAACGTCCAGACGGTGCTGCCTTTCTCTTCCCATTTTTCTGCCAGGCGCGGCTCAATTGAACCGTCGCGGCGCACGGCTACCAGACCGTCGAAAAAGTCGCTGATGAGATTAAATTCAACATCACTTTCGACCTTATGGGGATCCAGGGAAGCGGGTTCGCTGCCGTTGTTACGGACAAGCTCCTGCTTTGTTGCGAGTTCCGTTCCTTGCGGTACATTTGCGGCCCAGGCACCAGAAGAAGCTGCACTAATCAGGCTCAGGGCGATAATCGATTTGATGAACGTGTTGTAGTTTGCTTTCATTAAACGCGCCTTGTTTGAGTTATTAATGACGGTACGGCTACCACTTTTAGTCATGACCGCGCGTTAATGCAATATTTTTCAGGAACCTATAAGGGACAAATATGGAACGCTTTCTGAACGGTTTTTTTGACAATGACAGGTAAAGATGGGTAAAAAAGCTTTTGTGCAATAAAGGTGCCGCTTATTCTCCATCACCATATCCACCTGTAATAAGAGAGAGTTTCTGAATGGATCGCATAATTACCTCCTCGCGTGGCCGTTCGTCACTGCTAAGCACTCACAAGGTGCTCCGTAATACCTATTTCCTGCTCAGCCTGACGCTGGCCTTCTCTGCGTTAGTTGCCACGGCCAGCACCGTGCTGATGCTGCCTTCGCCGGGTCTGATCCTGACGCTGGTTGGTATGTATGGCCTGATGTTTCTGACCTACCGCCTGGCAAATAAGCCAACCGGGATTATTGCAGCTTTTGCCTTTACCGGTTTCCTTGGCTATATCCTGGGACCGATCCTTAACGCCTATCTGTCTGCCGGTATGGGCGACGTCATTGGTATGGCGCTGGGCGGTACTGCCCTGGTATTCTTCTGCTGCTCTGCTTACGTTCTGACAACCCGTAAAGACATGTCTTTCCTGGGTGGAATGTTAATGGCGGGCGTCGTGGTAGTGCTGGTTGGCATGGTCGCGAATATCTTCCTGCAGCTGCCTGCGTTACATCTGGCTATCAGCGCGGTGTTTATTCTGATCTCCTCGGGTGCCATCCTGTTTGAGACCAGCAATATCATCCGCGGCGGTGAAACAAACTATATTCGTGCTACGGTGAGCCTGTACGTTTCCCTGTACAATATCTTCATCAGCTTGTTGAGCATTCTGGGTTTCGCCAGCCGCGATTAACGGCAGCGTTTCTCAACTGAACCATAGCCCCGCCATGCGGGGCTTTGTTTTTTCTGAGCGAGCAAATTTGTTACACTGCGCGCAGTTTGATTAAGGTTGCAGATGACTATGTTGACGTTCGAAGGAAAAGAAATAGCAACAGATGCTGATGGGTATCTGAAAAACAGCGCGGAATGGAGCGAGCCGCTTGCCGTGGTTATCGCGGAAAAAGAAGGGATTACGCTCGCGGTGGAGCACTGGGAAGTGGTGCGTTTCGTGCGCGAATTCTATCTGGAATTTAACACCTCTCCGGCGATTCGCATGCTGGTTAAGGCTATGGCTAACAAATTTGGCGAGGAAAAAGGTAACAGTCGCTACCTGTATTGCCTCTTTCCAAAAGGCCCGGCTAAGCAAGCCACCAAAATTGCAGGCCTGCCCAAGCCGGTGAAATGTATTTAGTATTTAGTAGCGGATCCCAAAGTTGGTCCATTCTCTGTCGGGTTGGTGAGGTTCTGTGAGCACTTTATCAACCCTGGCGCTGCGTGGCCCTCCCGCTTTCAGCCAGTCGACAAGCTGTTCAACCTGCTCCGCTTCACCACAGGCCAGCACTTCAACGCTGCCGTCATCCATATTGCGCGCGTAGCCGGTAAGGCCCAGCTTCTGTGCTTCGTGCTGCGTACTGTAGCGAAAACCAACCCCCTGAACCATACCGTGGACCCAGGCAAGCGTGCATACTGATGCCATAACTTCCTCCGTTTAGGGTTCTTGCGTTGCATTTCTACGGTGTAACCCGGAAAATGACGCCCAATTCTTAGCAAAACAGCATAACAAAATATGACCGTACGTTTAGTGTTAACCAAAGGGCGCGAAAAATCTTTATTGCGCCGTCATCCGTGGGTGTTTTCTGGTGCAGTCGCTCGCCTGGAAGGAAAAGCCAATCTCGGCGAAACCATTGATATCGTCGACAGCCAGGGTAAGTGGTTAGCGCGTGCAGCCTACTCTCCCTCTTCGCAAATCCGCGCCCGCGTGTGGACATTTGATGCTAACGAAAGCATCGATATCGCCTTTTTCACTCGCCGTCTGCAGCAGGCGCAGCAGTGGCGGGAATGGCTTGCTAAGCGTGACGGGCTGGACAGCTACCGTCTTATCGCCGGAGAGTCCGACGGACTGCCTGGCGTGACTATCGACCGCTTCGGCAATTTCCTCGTGCTGCAACTGCTCTCAGCTGGCGCCGAATACCAGCGCCCGGCCCTGGTTGCAGCGCTGCAAAATCTCTATCCGGCATGCGCCATTTATGATCGTTCAGACGTTGCCGTGCGTAAAAAAGAAGGTATGGAACTAACGCAGGGCCCGATTAGCGGTGAGTTACCGCCTGAGCTGCTGCCAATTGAAGAACACGGCATGAAGCTGCTGGTGGATATTAAAGGCGGTCACAAAACGGGTTATTACCTCGATCAGCGCGACAGCCGCTTTGCCACGCGCCAGTACGTTAAAGATAAACGTGTTCTGAACTGCTTCTCCTATACCGGCGGTTTCGCCGTTTCTGCTTTGATGGGCGGCTGCAGCCAGGTGGTGAGCGTTGATACTTCGCAGGACGCGCTGGACATCGCAAAGCAAAACGTCGAGCTGAATAAGCTGGATCTCAGCAAAGCTCAATTCCTGCGTGATGATGTTTTCAAACTGCTGCGTAAATATCGCGACGGGGGCGAGAAGTTCGACGTTATCGTGATGGACCCGCCAAAGTTTGTAGAAAACAAAAATCAGTTGATGGGCGCCTGCCGCGGTTACAAGGATATCAATATGCTGGCCATTCAGCTTCTGAACCCGGGCGGCATTTTGATGACCTTCTCCTGTTCCGGCCTGATGACCACCGATTTATTCCAGAAAATCATTGCTGATGCCGCCGTAGATGCCGGGCGTGATGTACAATTTATAGAGCAGTTCCGTCAGGCGGCCGATCACCCGGTGATCGCAACCTATCCGGAAGGTCTTTATCTGAAAGGGTTTGCCTGTCGCGTCATGTAGCTTGAAAAGTGGAAAGTTGCCCGCATATCTCTATGCAGAATAACGTTTCCCGGGAGGTGACAATGATTGCCAGCAAATTCGGAATTGGTCAGCAGGTACGCCATTCGTTGTTGGGTTACTTAGGAGTCGTGGTTGATATCGATCCTGAGTATTCCCTTGATGAACCAGCGGAAGATGAACTGGCTGATAACGACGCTTTGCGTACCGCGCCCTGGTATCACGTTGTCATGGAAGATGATGATGGCCAGGCGATGCATACTTATCTTGCTGAAGCCCAGCTGAGCGGGGAGGCGCAAGAAGAGCACCCTGAACAGCCTTCAATGGATGAACTGGCGGCGTCAATACGGCAGCAGCTTCAGGCACCTCGCCTGCGTAACTGACAAAAACCCGCATCTGCGGGTTTTTTCTTATTTAGCTAGCCCAAGCCGCGGGATCTCAATTGCCGGACATCTGTCCATAACAACGTTCAGACCAGCATCCTGAGCCAGCACAGCCGCCTGTTCATTTATGACCCCTAGCTGCAACCAAAGCGTTTTTGCGCCAATGGCTATGGCCTCTTTGGCGACATCCCATGCGGCTTCGGAATTGCGGAACACATCCACCATATCCACCTTCTTCGGGATTTCCGCGAGGCTGCCGTAGCCCTGCTGACCCAACAGCGTTTTGCCCGCTACTTTTGGGGAGACCGGGATTACCTCGTAGCCCTGATTTAACAGATATGCCATCACCCGATAGCTCGGGCGATCGGGCTTATCGCTGGCGCCCACCAGCGCGATGGTATGTGTATTTTTTAAAATACTTTCAATATCTGTCTGTTTCATGACGCTCTCCGCCTTGATGAAGTAATCAAAAGTGTAAGCCAAAGGTTACTGGCCCACCATATTTCCCATACGGATGGGCGAGAGCAAAGAATAAGAATATGTCTATATGTTAATGAGCCGTTATTGTGAAAAATTTTGATACATTCTGGAGCAGGTAATTCAGGCCGCGCTGACGCAGGAGAAAAGAATGAAAATCGGGCCTTATACGTTATTCTGGTGCGTCCTGTTCCTGCCTTTCTCCGGATGGGCAACCACCTTACAGCTTTCCACCGACGTGGACTTGTTGGTGCTTGATGGCAAGAAAGTTTCCAGTTCGCTATTAAAAGGGGCGGATAGCATTGAGCTGGACAACGGCGCGCACCAGATAGTCTTTCGCGTCGAAAAAAATATTCGGGCAAACGCGCACGAACAAAGGCTTTATATTTCTGCCCCTTTGGTGGTGAGTTTTGATACGAAACGAATAAGCCAGGTGAATTTCAACCTCCCGCGTATTGAAAATGAAAAAGAAAGCGAGGTTTTTGACCATGCCCCTCATCTGCAGCTTCTTGATGGCAGCGCGGTGGCTATTCCTGTCAAACTTGACGTATTAACCACAAACCCCTCGCCACAGGGAATCGATTACGAAAATGATACCCAGCGATATAACAAAGCAGGCAAAATCGCTTCGATGCCGCAATTCGCCATAATGATGGCAGATGACAGCGCGTTGCTCTCCAGAACTTCTGAACTCGATCCGCCGGTTCGTCCGTCCGAAACGCTGACGGAGCAGCGGCTGAAATACTGGTTTGTACAGGCCGATAAAACGACTCGTGAACGTTTTTTACAATGGGTGAAAGAGCATCCATCGCCTTAATTATGTGACCTTTTGAATACATTTTTACCGCCTTCTCTTGCAGCATCAGCGGCTTCCAGTAAGCTGTAGCCAACGCTAATCAATCGGGGTTTTCTCCATGGAATCAACCATCCGCACCCTCGCGGCTAAAAAACATATTGCGCTGGTGGCGCACGATCACTGTAAAGAAGCGCTGCTGAAGTGGGTTGAACGTCATCGTGCAACGCTGGCTACGCATATCCTGTACGCAACAGGCACTACCGGTAATTTGATTCAGCGAGCCAGCGGGCTGGACGTTAACGCCATGCTGAGCGGGCCTATGGGCGGCGATCAACAGGTCGGCGCGTTGATTTCGGAAGGGAAAATTGACGTACTGATTTTCTTCTGGGATCCCCTTAACGCGGTGCCGCACGATCCGGATGTGAAGGCTCTGCTGCGCCTTGCTACCGTCTGGAATATCCCGGTGGCAACTAATCTTTCTACCGCTGATTTCATTATTCAGTCGCCAGGTTTTAACCAGGCTGTGGAAATCCTTATCCCGGATTACCAGCGCTACCTTGCTGAAAGGCTGAAATAATTAAGGGCGGCTGGCGGTCGGTACGCCGAGGCGCCTGAGAATATCGACAAAATCAGAAGGCTCTTTTTTGTTAAAAAGTAGCCAAACGCGATGACGTGCCCGCGTCATCGCGACATATAATAACCGCCGCTCTTCTGCATCCGGATACGCTTCCGGCTGCGGCAATAATGCCTGTTCCATCACCGACTCCCTTGCCGCGGCCGGGAAGCCGTCTTTGCCCTGCTGCAATCCCAGCACGATAACGTAATCCGCCTGCTGTCCTTTACTGGCGTGGATGGTCATAAAATCAATATTGAGTTTTGGCCAGCGCGTCGCCGCTTTTTCAAGACTCGGCGGACGCAGATGATGATAACGAGCAAGTACCAGAATGCGTTGTTCTGGCTTAGCGTAGCCGCTGAGCTTATCGAGAAGGTTGTCGAGCTGCTCGTCTGCCAGAAGCGTAACCGATTTTTTATCCCCTTTTGACAGGCTGTTTAATGGCTTAGCAAGCTGGCCTGGGTTCTGCTGAATAAAATTATTAGCAATTTCACCGATGCGATCGTTAAAGCGATAGGTGGTATCCAGCGCGCACCGATCGCCTTCACCGAAATGATGCGCAAACGCCGTAGTGAGGGCCATTTCCGCACCGCTGAAACGGTAGATAGCCTGCCAGTCATCCCCTACCGCGTACAGGGATGCGTGAGAGTTTTGCCGACGAAGCGCCGTCAGCAATGCGGCACGCTGCGGAGAGATATCCTGGAATTCATCCACCAGAATGTGCTTCCACGGACTAATAAAACGCCCTTTCTCCAGCACGTTAATCGCCTGGTGGATCAGACCTGAGAAATCTACCGCTTCCTCGGCTTTAAGCGTACTTTTCCAGGTTTTTAATAAGGGAGCCATCAGCTTCACGCGTTTTGAAAACAGGTCGCGCACTTCCTCTGGACACGCAGCGATCATTTCTACCTGCGAACCCCCGTGCATACGCATCAGCCCCAACCAGCGGTCAAGCCTGCTGGCCAGACGTTTGGCTAAACGTTCGTTCTGCCAGTATTCGCCTTCGGGCACGTCCCATTCCAGCTCTTCACTTAACCATTCACGCCACCCTTTTGCCTGGGCTTTTTTCTCACGACACTGCTGTCGCCAGCTTTCAATTAAAAGCTGATGGCGTGCGGCGGTGTCCGATTCCAGTTCGCTGATACGCGGCGATTTGCGCCCGCCTTGCTGAATGATATGCAGCGCAAGCGCGTGAAAAGTGCGTGCGGTTATCGCATCCGTGTGCAGGCGTTCAGCAATTCGCTGATCCATTTCTTGTGCAGCCTGGCGCCCAAAGGCCAGCAGCAGAATTTGATCTTCCGTCGCCTCGCCCCGTTGCAGTAACCAGCCTGCACGGGCGACCAGTACTGAAGTTTTGCCACTCCCCGCTCCTGCCAGAACTAATAACGAATCTTCCCCATTTACCACGGCGCGCGCCTGAGAAGGATTGAGCGGAGAGCTTTCAACCCGCTGGAAAAAATCAGCATATTTTTCCAGCATGCGATCGGTATACTCCGCGTTGCGCTCCTCGCGGCGCATGTCGCCCTGTTCCAGCCACGCCTTGCAGCTCAGCCAGGCTTCACGGCAATTATCAAATTCTTCAAGCCTTGCCAGAGGCAGAGGTAACGCCGCAAAAGCGGCTCTGACATTCTGCTGTAATGCTTCCATATCGCTGCGCTTAAACCATTTTTCCTGAAGCGTACGTCGGGTGATGTCGGCATACTGTTCGCTGAGCACCAGGGCTGCGACCTCACTCATTTCCACGCTCCATGTCTGCCACAGGGTTTCCAGTTGACGATAAAAGCGCTGGGTTTCGCCCCATTCGGTACCATGCAAGCGCACAACTTTATCTTCCGGCAATACAAACTCCAGTTCCCCCCAGACCAGCCCGCGCTTGATGTTAATCGCCACCAGTTGATTAAATGGGATAAGGTATTCGTGACGATCGCCCTTTACCTCCACGCCCGCGCTGAGTAATTTCACGCGATTGTAAGGATGCTGTGCTAAATGTTTGCCAAGGGAGGTCGCTTTGAGTTCCATTACGCTTTGTCTGCATCTGAAAGAAGTTGTCGCTAAGTTTACCCGTCGATGGAATGACGCTCCAGAGTAAAAACGCGTTACAATTGCTGTGGTTATTTATTTATGACATCAACCAACGAAGAGTGCTTATGCGTACGGTCCTTAATGTGTTGAACTTTGTACTGGGTGGTTTCGTGACAACCCTCTCCTGGTTACTGGCCACTCTCGTCAGTATTATCTTTATCTTCACGATGCCCCTGACTCGCTCCTGCTGGGAGATAACCAGGCTTTCCCTTGTGCCGTACGGCAATGAAGCTGTTCATGTCGATGAACTCAATCCGCAGGGTAAAAGCGTGCTGATGAACACGGGCGGCACCTTATTGAACATTTTCTGGCTGGTTTTCTTCGGCTGGTGGCTTTGCGTGATGCATATCCTTACGGGTATAGCACAATGCGTTACCCTCATTGGTATTCCGGTGGGAATTGCGAATTTTAAAATCGCCGCCATTGCCCTGTGGCCCGTCGGCCGTCGCGTAGTCTCCGTTGAAACTGCACGGGCTGCGCGTACTGCCAACGCGCAGCGCCGTTTTCAGTAACGCAGAGGAAATTGCGTACTAATGCTTAGTCCCTTACTGCACCGCTATACCCGGAACAGCACCTGGCTTTATAACTTACGCATTTTTATCGCTCTGACCGGTACGGCTGCGCTGCCCTGGTGGCTGGGAGAAGTCAAACTGACTATTCCGTTGACGCTTGGCGTGGTTGCAGCGGCGCTGGCGGATCTGGACGACCGCCTGACCGGGCGTCTGCGAAATCTGTTGATAACGCTGGTAAGCTTTTTCATTGCTTCAGCTTCCGTAGAACTGCTGTTTCCCTGGCCGTGGCTGTTTGCCTTGGGGCTGATGTTTTCTACCAGCGGTTTCATCCTGCTGGGCGGGCTGGGCCAGCGCTACGCAACGATTGCGTTTGGTGCTTTGCTTATCGCTATTTACACGATGCTCGGCATCTCTTTATACGAGCACTGGTATCAGCAACCGATACTTCTGTTAGCGGGTGCCGTGTGGTACAACCTGCTCACGCTTGCTGGGCATCTTATTTTCCCGATCCGCCCATTGCAGGATAATCTGGCCCGCTGTTATGACCATCTGGCGGATTATCTGGAAATCAAAGCGACGCTGTTTGATCCCGATATTGAAAAGGAAAGCCACGCGCCAATGCTGGAGCTGGCAATGGCTAACAGCAGGCTGGTAACTACGCTGAACCAGACAAAAGCCACCCTGCTGACTCGCTTACGTGGCGATCGCGGACAGCGTGGCACCAGGCGCACCCTGCACTACTATTTTGTCGCACAGGATATCCACGAGCGGGCCAGTTCTTCGCATATTCAGTATCAGGCTCTACGGGATAAATTTCGCCACAGCGACATTATGTTTCGTTTTCAACGCCTGCTAACGCTGCAGTCTCAGGCTTGCCAACAGCTTTCGCGCTCAATTCTTTTACGCGTTCCCTACCAGCATGACGCCAGATTAGAGCGCGCCTTTACCCATCTTGAAGCCGCCCTTGAAAGAATTAACCTGGCACAGGTTGCCGCTGGCGAAATGAAGGCGCTGGGCTATCTGTTAAGTAACCTGCACGCCATAGACGCGCAGCTTGCCACTATCGAATCCGAACAGGCTCTTGCCGCCCCGCAAAATGATATTGAGAACCGCCTTGCTGACGACAGGCTAACGGGATTTAGCGATATCTGGCTGCGTCTTACCCATAATCTGACCTCTGATTCCGCACTGTTCCGTCATGCTGTGCGTATGTCGGTGGTGCTTTGCGTGGGCTACGCTTTTATCCAGCTTACGGGCTTACAGCACGGTTACTGGATCCTGCTTACCAGCCTTTTTGTCTGCCAGCCGAATTACAGCGCCACCCGCAGACGCCTTGCTTTACGTATTGCCGGCACGCTCGCGGGTGTGGCGATAGGTCTGCCCATTTTGTGGTTTGTCCCCTCGCTGGAAGGCCAGCTGGTCCTGATTGTCATCACCGGCGTATTATTCTTCGCGTTTCGTAACGTTCAGTACGCGCATGCAACCATGTTTATCACCCTGCTTGTGCTGCTGTGCTTCAATTTGCTTGGCGAAGGTTTCCAGGTTGCGTTACCGCGCGTGGTTGATACGCTGCTTGGCTGTGCGATTGCATGGGCCGCGGTAAGTTTTATCTGGCCAGACTGGCGTTTCCGCCGTCTGCCGCTGGTTGTAGAACGTGCGTTTAACGCCAACTGCCGTTATCTGGACGCTATTCTTGAGCAGTATCACCAGGGAAGAGACAACCGCCTCGAATACCGTATTGCTCGCCGTGATGCGCACAACCGCGATGCTGAACTTGCCTCTGTGGTGTCCAACATGTCCTCAGAACCCCGGGTTGCACCTGAAACCCGGGAAACCGCATTCCGTTTATTGTGTCTAAATCACACGTTTAACAGCTATGTCTCAGCGCTGGGCGCGCACCGTGAAAAGATTGATAATGGCGAGATCCTGTTGCTGCTGGATGATGCTGTCTGTTACGTTGACGATGCGCTTCACCACTTACCTGCCGATGAACAGCGAGTGCAACACGCGCTCACGGGGCTGTCGGAAAGAATTGCTCATATCGAGCCGGGTCCTGAGACTAAAGAACCGCTTGTGCTGCAGCAAATTGGACTGCTGGTCTCCCTCCTGCCAGAGATATCTCGTCTCCAGCAGCATATTGTCCATCACACCGATTAACGTCTGTGACGTTGTTCGTAACGATGATACCAGTCTAACAGCTCCTGGCGTGTCACTGCCGGGAGCGCTGCTTCATGAATCCCTGAGATAGCACCGGCCAGGGCGAGAAGGATTTTTACGCCCACGAATTTTTTAACGCTGCGCAGTTTGATCCATGAACGCCTGGCCCCGTAAGCCTGCAGGGTACGCAGATCTGCAATTCCCGCCTCCCAGAGCCATATTTCAATATTTACCGAAAGGTTAGGGAGATCCTTAAGTCGCCTTTGCGTTTTGCGGACTGATTTCTCTCGACGGGCATTAATGAGCGCGTCATAAGAAAGCTGCAGCAACTTGTCCGGATTTTGCCAAAGATCTTCATCGACCCGATAGTAATTAAGGACGATGGGTCTGCCACGCTTGTTGTAAATGAGCGGTAGGGCGGCTTTGCTGAAGAAATACGTTTCGCTTTCCTCGCATGCGCGCAGGTAGAGTTCTCCCTCTGACACCATAGCAAAGACGACGTTGCCGATGGCGAGGCTATAGCCGCCGAACTGCGATCGATAGTCAATATCGCCCAGCGGCGCGAGGTGTTTTTGTGATTGGTGAATCCTGTCATATGATTTAAATTTCATGAATAAATCCTTAATTATCATGAACTAAATTCCGATTTTATTGTTTACCGGTTCCACTAACAGAACAATAATTAACCTGCCTGCCGGCTGCAATAACAATTTAACAATTCCGGGAAATACATAAAGAATTTGCGAGTTGCTTTCAGAAATTTAGATTGATCTTTGCTCGCTCAGGGATTACTGTATAAACATACAGTAACACATCAGGCGGGACTCACTATGGACACACCGAACTATCGTACTCATATTGGCAGCAACTCATCCGTTGCGCTTAGCTCTGCGGAATCATTTGCAGGAAACAATGTTAGAGGATTGATTAGTGAAGTGGTTTATAGCGAAGACCAACCATGGATGACTCAGATGGTTTTATTACCTTTACTGCAACAGCTCGGTAAGCAGTCGCGCTGGCAGTTATGGCTGACCCCTCAGCAGAAATTAAGTCGGCAGTGGGTGCAGGCCTCAGGGTTGCCTCTTACTAAAGTGATGCAGGCAAGGCAGCTGGATCCGCTTTTTACAGTTGATGCTATGGTAAAAGCATTACAGACAGGAAATTACAGCGTCGTTATCGGATGGTTATCTGAAGAACTGTCCGATGAAGAACATTTTCGCCTCGCAAACGCCGCCGAAAAAGGCAACGCCATCGGGTTTATCATGAGGCCCACCAGGACGCCCGGATCCGGTTGCAGACCACGAGCTGGCCTAAAAATTCATTCTAGTTTGTATCATTAAGTAAATTTAAGAGAAATCCTGGCACTTTTTCTTCGAAAATTACAATGCCTTGTCATTTATCATGAATCCCCTTTGCAAGCCGCTTCTGACGCCATTCTGAACGAAACGGCGTGGTTGAATTACCGACAAAGCTGTTACTAAATGTGTATGCAAGTCGTTTTTTTTCATATGCCTGACAGAGTTCACACTTGTAAGTTTTCAACTACGTTGTAGACTTTAGCTCGCCAGGGTTGCTCTTCATAACACCGTCTAATCGGTAGAGTAACAATTGAGCGTTAACCCGGGCGAAGGATTTAACCCTGGGCTTTGACGATGTTTAAGGCTCATGGCCTATTTGGATGATAATGAGGCGCAAAAAATGAAAAAGACAGCTATCGCGATTGCAGTGGCACTGGCTGGCTTCGCTACCGTAGCGCAGGCCGCTCCGAAAGATAATACCTGGTATGCAGGTGGCAAACTGGGCTGGTCTCAGTTCCACGATACTGGTTTCTACGGTAACGGTTATGACGGCGGTATCGGCAACGGCCCTACCCACGAAAGCCAGCTGGGCGCAGGTGCCTTTGGTGGTTATCAGGTTAACCCGTACGTTGGTTTCGAATTAGGTTATGACTGGTTAGGCCGTATGCCGTACAAAGGCAGCGTTGAAAACGGTGCTTTCAAAGCTCAGGGTGTTCAACTGACGACTAAACTGAGCTACCCAGTAGCTGACGAGCTGGACGTATATACTCGTCTGGGTGGTATGGTATGGCGCGCTGACTCTACGGCTATTAACGGTGCTGGCGACCGTCTGAAAGACCACGACACCGGCGTTTCTCCAGTATTCGCTGGCGGCGTTGAGTGGGCAGTTACCCGTGATATCGCTACCCGTCTGGAATACCAGTGGGTTAACAACATCGGTGACGCACAAACTGTTGGTACTCGTCCAGACAACGGCATGCTGAGCCTGGGTGTTTCCTACCGTTTCGGCCAGGAAGAAGCTGCACCAGTTGTAGCTCCGGCTCCGGCTCCAGCGCCAGAAGTACAGACCAAGCACTTCACTCTGAAGTCTGACGTGCTGTTCAACTTCAATAAATCTACTCTGAAACCAGAAGGTCAACAGGCCCTGGATCAGCTGTACACCCAGCTGAGCAACCTGGATCCGAAAGATGGTTCTGTTGTCGTTCTGGGCTTCACTGACCGTATCGGTTCTGACCAGTACAACCAGAAACTGTCTGACCAACGTGCACAGTCTGTTGTTGATTACCTGATTTCTAAAGGTATCCCGGCGAACAAGATCTCCCCACGCGGTATGGGCGAATCTAACCCGGTCACTGGCAATACCTGTGATAACGTAGCGCCTCGCGCTAAACTGATTGATTGCCTGGCTCCGGATCGTCGCGTAGAGATCGAAGTTAAAGGTATCAAAGACGTTGTAACTCAGCCTGCGGCATAAGTTACCGTTAAAAAAACCCCGCTGCGGCGGGGTTTTTTATTGTCTGAGAAAGCAAATATCGCGATAAACCAAGCAGGAATTTTATCCTTTACCGAGCAGAGCCTGCAGATCCTGTTTGAGATTCGACATCTGGCTGGCGTATTTTTCTTTACGCTCCGCGTCTTCAATCAACTGCACTATCGTTTCAGAGAGCGTGCAACCGCGACGCTGAGCAAGCCCTGCCAGCCGCTGCCAGACCAGATATTCCAGATCGATTGATTTCTTGCGCGTATGCTGATGTTCCGCATTAAAATAGCGCTTACGGCGGGCACGAATAGTCTGCTTCATGCGATTATGCAGCACCGGGTTCATATGCTGTTCAATCCAGTTCAACACGTGTACAGGTTCATTTTCCAGCTTTAACAGCGCATCGACGGCTTCTTTCGCCGCGCTGGCTTCGATATATCGCGTAATGAGCTCACCTTCACGGTGTTTTTTCACCAGATATTTCCACTTCCAGCCGCTCTCGAGATTTTCTAACTGTTGATATTTCATCGCGATCTCAGTGTGACCCTGTAACCTTCTTCAGGATAACAGTTTTTACCGCTTTCGCTCACCTGAAAAATTAAAGCTGTGAACCGGATAAGCTTGTCAACAACCATTAACCGTGTGCTACCCGACCTATTCTTGTATAATCGCGCCTTTGACATCTGATTAATAAATAGCGACTTTGACGACTAATCGACTTGAATGGCGTGCCCTTGTTCCCGATACCGAGAGTTATCAGGAAATTTTTGCGCAGCCTTATGACACCGACTCTGCGCCCTTCTCTACTGTCCAGCCGCGTCTGTTTTACGGCCTGGAACAGCTGAGCCAACCGGTAGCCTCGGCTTCACTGATGCTGGTAAAAGCCGCTGAAGAATCCGAATACCTTAATTTACTGGCCGCCGCTGCCCGCGGCGTCTGGCCGACTGCCAAAACGCTGACCGGCGGTCATTACCTCATCGAAGGCACTCGGGTAACGTTACGTCCAGCCGAAGAAAGCGATGGCTCTTTTACAGGCCGTGGTGAAGTTGTCGTTGCTGATTGGGTCGAAACAGAGCAGCTTTTTGGCTGTGTGCGCCAGTTTGCGGGTGAAATCAGCCTGACGCCTGGCGCAATACATCGGGCAAATGGCGGCGTGCTGGTGCTCTCTTTACGAAGCGTATTGGCTCAACCATTACTGTGGTTACGTCTGAAACAGATGGTGACTCAGGGGCGTTTCGACTGGATTTCGCCAGACGAGTCTCGTCCCTTGCCGGTGAGCATTCCTTCCCTGCCTCTGAATCTGAAGCTTATCCTGGTTGGCGAGCGTGATTCGCTGGCAGATTTTCAGGATATGGAACCCGAACTGGCCGCGCAGGCTATTTACAGCGAATTTGAAGAGAACCTTCAGCTTGCCTCTGCTGATGACATTGCGCTCTGGTGCCAGTGGACTCATGCGGTTGCGCAAGCCAGGGATTTGCCTTCACCTGCGCATGATGCCTGGCCTGTCCTGATGCGGGAAGCCGTTCGCTACACGGGCGATCAGGAGACGCTGCCGCTGTGTCCTCTGTGGTTAACCCGGCAGCTACGTGAAGTCGCCGCCTTTACTGAAGATGCCACCTTTAGCGGTGAGCAACTTTCGCAGATGCTGATTCAGCGCGAGTGGCGGGAAGGTTACCTCGCTGAACGTATGCAGGATGAAATTCTGCTTGAGCAAATTCTGATTGAGACCGAAGGTGAAATGGTTGGGCAAATCAACGCCCTGTCGGTTATTGAATTCCCGGGCCACCCACGCGCGTTCGGCGAGCCTTCACGTATTAGCTGCGTCGTACACGTTGGCGACGGGGAATTTACAGACGTCGAGCGTAAAGCGGAACTGGGCGGCAATATTCACGCCAAGGGCATGATGATCATGCAGGCGTTTTTAATGTCCGAGCTACAGCTTGAACAGCCAATTCCTTTTTCTGCCTCGATAACCTTTGAACAATCGTACAGCGAAGTGGATGGCGACAGCGCTTCTATGGCCGAACTGTGCGCATTAATCAGCGCCCTTGCCAATATTCCTGTTCACCAGCATATAGCGATAACGGGTTCCGTCGACCAGTTTGGTCGGGTGCAGCCCGTTGGCGGACTGAATGAGAAAATTGAGGGTTTCTTCCGGATTTGCCAGCAGCGAGAACTGACAGGTCAGCAGGGCGTCATTATTCCTGTGGCCAACGTACGCCATCTTTGTCTTCATCAGGACGTTCTGGACGCCGTAGAACAAGGTCAGTTCTCAATCTGGGCCATCGATGAAGTGGCGGATGCGCTACCCTTATTAACGAATCTGCCATGGGATGGCGAAGGACAAAACACTCTGCTGCACGCCGTCCAGGAGCGAATCGCTCAGGCCAATGCACAGGACATTCGGCACCGATATCCGTGGCCACTACGTTGGCTCAACTGGTTCAACCACAACTGATCGGACTTGTTGAGCGTACACGTGTTAGCTAACCTGCGTGCTTCATTATAAAAAGGCTTACTGTAAACATGGTAGATAAACGCGAATCCTATACAAAAGAAGATCTTCTTGCCTCTGGTCGTGGCGAACTGTTTGGTGCTGAAGGCCCACGTTTACCCGCGCCACCCATGCTGATGATGGACCGCGTGGTCAAAATGACCGAAGACGGCGGTAACTTCGATAAAGGTTACGTTGAAGCTGAATTAGATATTAATCCAGACCTGTGGTTCTTCGCCTGTCATTTCATCGGCGATCCGGTGATGCCCGGCTGTCTGGGCCTGGACGCGATGTGGCAGCTGGTAGGTTTTTACCTCGGCTGGCTGGGCGGTGAAGGTAAAGGCCGTGCGCTCGGCGTGGGTGAAGTTAAGCTTGCAGGGCAGATCCTGCCCAGCGCCAAAAAAGTAACCTATCGCATTCACTTTAAACGCGTCATTAACCGTCGCCTGATTATGGGCATGGCAGACGGTGAAGTGCTGGTTGATGGCCGCGTGATCTACACCGCCACCGACATGAAAGTGGGCCTCTTTAAAGACACCACCGCTTTCTAATCCGCAGAAACGTGAAACCTCCGCAGGGCGGAGGTTTCTTTTTCTAAAGAGACAGTGATTATGCGGTAACCGCCCTGTCTTCCATGGCTTCTCGCCAGCCTCCCATCCAGTACGACCTCTGATTCAGTGCCTGATAAGGACATATCTCTTTGGAGCGTCCGGCGATACCTGCTTGATAACCACGTTGATGAGCCCGTTCCAGGCGATCTCGTTTTTGTCTCTTCATGCCTCGTTTCCCTCATTTCTTGATCTGGTGGAAAGAAAACAGTGATTACAAAATGTGCAACCACATGTAAGGGATACCTGTAAATGACCGCGTCGTCAATGCGCAAAATTCACGCCAGTGTCATATTTGTGAGATATACAAAATATCATTTGTACAAAAACTGTGATGCCGCACAGATAATACGCGCAGGCCAAAAAAAAGCTGCGCTTCGCGGTTAAGACGAAGAGCGCAGCTTTTTTGCGGCGAAGTTAAATTAGTTCAGACGAGTAAGCTGGCCTGCAATGCTCTGAGCCTCCTGCTGCCAGGCCTGAGCCAGAGTTTTAACCATCGCGTCGTAACCATCTTCTTGCTGTTTCAGTTCAAGATGGAACGGGCGTTTTATTAGTTGTCCCTGGTGATTGAGCAGCCACTCACCGCTAACGATAACTTTGCCATCGTAGCGTCCGTGGAAACCTGTGACGTTCACATTCAGAATATCCTGATCGTTACCCAGCGGTTGAGAGGCGACCACCCAGCCGGGTAAAGCACCGCTGAGATTGCTCACCAGGGTATTACGCAACTGTTGATCCAGCGGACTCGCCCATAAATTGCTGGTTGCAATAACGAACTGCACATCGCTGGTCTGGTAAACCACGCCGTTTCCGGCGAGGTAATCAGGCACCGCAACCTGTTCTACCCATAAAAGATGGGTGCCAGGCTGGCTCACCGCCTGCATAGCGGGCGTTGAGCTTTGAGGCAGCTGGTAATACGTTTTGCCATCATCGCTGCTGCTACAGGCGCTCAGCATCAGCACCGCGATAACCGTTAGCCACTTTTTCATTCTTTAGCCCTCTTCGGCTGGGGATCGCTTTTCTCCTTCGCCTCAAAGATCAGCGAATTGCTCTTATCGTTCAACGTGCGCAGCACCGGCTGAAGCTCACGCAGGACCTGATCAAGACGCTGCATATCCGCCACCATCTTGTTATAGGCCGCAGACCCCGGCTGGAAGCCCTGCATGCTGCGGTTCAGTTCACGCAGCGTTGACTGCATGTTTTCCGGCAGCGACTGCGTGGACTTGTTGTTCATCAACTTGTTGAGGCTATCAATCGTCTGTTGCAGACGCTGCATCGTGCGCTGGCTTTCAGCAAGCGACTTAGTGGTCTGCTCAATCATCGGGTTAAGCGGCAGATTATTAATCTTATCCAGCGTATCCAGCAGTCGTTGCTGAATTTGCGCCAGCCCGCCGCTTACCGTAGGAACGATCGGATAACCGCTAAAGCTCTTCATGCCCGTCATCGGTTCAGCCTTCGGATAGAAGTCGAGATCGATATATAACGCACCGGTTAACAAATTGCCGTTCTTCAGCGAGGCGCGCAGGCCACGTTTGAGTAAGGCGGCCATATTCTCCTGAATATTGGTGTTTCCGCCGATGACATTTTTTAGACGCTCAGGCTCGATGCGAATCAGAATTGGAATGCGGAAATCATCATTCAGCGCCTGTTGCATGCCCGGCGTAAAGAACGGAACCTGAGCAACCGTACCTAAACGAATGCCACGGAATTCTACAGGCGCGCCCGGCTGCAGGCCGCGAATAGAATCTTTGAAGAACATCAGATAATCAACGTGCTGGGTATACAGCGAATCCTGAATGCTTCTCTGATCGTCGAAGAGTTTATAATCCGCGCCCGGCAGCGCAGGCTGCCCCAGCTCCCATCCATCGGGAACGTCAAAGCTAACCCCTCCGCTAAAGAGCGTAGTCAGCGACCCCATTTCAACGCGCATCCCCTGGGAAGACATATCCACGGCAATACCGCTGTCTTTCCAGAAGCGCACATTGCTGGTCACCAGCCTGTCGTTGGGCGCGCTGATAAACAGCTGATAGCTAATGCGGCGTTCAGCTGCGTCGAAGGTGCTGGCTTCAACAGAGCCTACGCGATAGCCACGGAACAACACCGGGTCACCGGGATTAAGCTGTCCTGCTTTATCGCTATCAAGCGTAATGCGGATGCCTTTCGCATCTGGCGACGCCAGCGGTGGGGAATCAAGCAGCTTATAGCTATCGGGTTTTGAGCCTTTAGTCCCTGGCTGCAATTCAATATAGGCGCCCGAGAGCAAGGTACTCAGCCCGGAAACGCCACCGCGCCCCACCTGGGGCTTCACGACCCAGAATACCGAGTCCTTATGCAGCAGTTTTTCCATGCCCGCGTTCAGACGAGCCGTGATTTCTACATGATGTAAATCATCGGACAGCACCGCGCTTTCAACCACGCCTACGTCAACGCTACGGCTCTTAATAGTCGTCTTGCCGCCTTCAATACCTTCAGCATTGGTGGTTATCAGAGTCACTTCCGGCCCCTGATGGCTGTAATGATAAAACAGTATCCACGCGCCAATAAGCGCGGTCACGATTGGGAAAATCCACACCGGGGACCAGTTTTTCACCTTGCGAACTTTTGCTTCCCCGCTTTTATTTTCCATGCTCAGACGACTCCTCATGCGTTGAATCTGGTGCGCGATCCCAGGACAAGCGAGGGTCGAAGGTCATCGCAGCAAACATTGTCAAAATTACCACTAAGGCGAACATTAACGCGCCAATCGCCGGATAAATATTCATCAGTGCGCCCATTCTCACCAGCGCTGAGAGCACTGCTATTACAAAAACGTCAATCATTGACCAGCGGCCAACAAATTCCACCACTTCATAAATCAGATGCATACGTTCGCTGTCACGCTTGCCGTGGCCTTTGGCATCCCAGCATAGCCATGCGATCGCCAGCATCTTCAGCGTCGGCACCATAATACTGGCGATAAATATCACCATAGCGACCGGATAAGAGCCGTCGCTCCACAGCAGTATTACCCCGGCGATAATCGTCGACGGCATCTTGCTGCCCAGCAGTTCGGTAACCATAATCGGCAAAATATTCGCCGGCAGGTAAAGCAGAATTGAGGTGATCAGGAGCGCGAGCGTCCACTGCAAACTGTGCTTTCGTCTTATATGGCCTTTCGTTTCGCAGCGCGGGCAAATCAGTTGATTTTCGGGCAGTATCGCCGTGCAGCAGGAACAGGAACGCAGCCCTTGGTGAATACCGGTAACGCCCACTTTCAGCGGCTGTTCAACGGCAGGCATCGGGGCGAGGCTATTCCAGAGCCTGCGTTTATCCACGCATTGAAAAGCCCGCAGTTGCAGAATGCAGAACAAACACCACGGCATAAAGCTGCTGCCCACGCCGATATCGCCGTAGGCCATTAGCTTAACGAAGCTCACCAGCACGCCGGCGAGGAAAATTTCTGCCATTCCCCAGGATTTAAGCTGAAACAGCGTTCGCGCCATCAGACGCTGCAAAACCGCAGGCAGCGTGACCTGGTTAACCAACAGCAAAATGGTAATCAGGCAGAAAGCCGGCACCGCCTGGACGAATAGCAGAAAGAACGTTCCAAGACTTGCGTAATCCTCGGAAAACATCACGCCGGGGATTTCCAGCAGCGTAACTTCGCTGGCGACGCCTGCGACCTTCATATTGATAAACGGGAAAAGGTTGGCCAGCAAAAGCATAAACAGGGCCGACAGCGCATAGGCCGTGGGCCGCTGACGCGGAGAGGGCCATTGCGTGATAAGCGTTGTGCCGCAACGTGGGCAGGCGGCTTTATGGCCGTCCTGCAGCGCTGGCAAAGTCACCAGCAAATCACATTGTGGACACAATATGTGCGAACGAGTTTGATGCGTGGCACACATATCGGGTCTCCTTACGTTACGCGCCGTTTTTCAGAGACTCGAGGTACTCCCAGCGTTCAAAAGCGTCTTCCAGTGCTTTTTCGGCAGCGGCCAGCTCGCTCAATACTTTTTGCGTCTCATTGTGCGGTTGGTTGAAGAACTCAGCACCGCCAACCTTCGCCTGAAGCGCTTCCAGCTCGGCCTCAAGTTGTTCAAGACGTTGCGGCAGCTGCTCCAGTTCACGCTGCAGGTTATAGCTTAGTTTGCTATTGCTGCGTTTTGTAGCTTCGGTTGTTACGGATTCGCTCTTCGGTTGCTTATCCTGAGCGGTTGCGCGCAGCGCACGCGCTGAACCCTGCTGGCCTTTTGCATCGTGATAACCGCCAACGTAACGGCCAATACGCCCTTCACCTTCGAAGATCCAGCATTCGGTCACGGTATTGTCCACGAACTGACGATCGTGGCTTACCAGCAGCACGGTGCCCTGATAGCTATCAATCAGCTCTTCAAGCAATTCCAGCGTTTCAACATCCAGGTCGTTTGTCGGTTCATCGAGGATCAGCAAATTGCTTGGCTTCAGGAATAAGCGAGCCAGTAACAGACGATTACGCTCGCCGCCCGACAGCGCGCGTACCGGCGTCATAGCGCGTTTTGGATGGAACAAGAAGTCCTGCAGATAGCCCAGAACGTGGCGCGGCTTGCCGTTCACCATCACTTCCTGCTTACCTTCAGCCAGGTTATCCATCACGGTGCGGTCTGGATCGAGTTCCGCACGGTGCTGGTCAAAGTACGCCACTTCAAGTTTCGTCCCGCAGTGCACGCGGCCGCTATCGGCCTGCAACTGGCCCAGCATCAGCTTAAGTAAAGTGGTTTTACCGCAGCCGTTCGGCCCCACCAGCGCGATTTTATCGCTGCGCTGAACCTGGGCGGAGAAATCTTTCACTAACTGTTTACCGGCAACCTGATAGCAAACATTTTCCAGTTCAAAGACAATCTTGCCTGAACGAGAAGCTTCTTCGACCTGCATTTTGGCGCTGCCCAGCACTTCACGGCGCTCGCCACGTTCGCGGCGCATGGCTTTCAGCGCACGCACCCGGCCTTCATTACGCGTGCGGCGAGCTTTGATCCCCTGACGGATCCACACTTCTTCCTGGGCAAGCTTGCGGTCGAACTCTGCGTTTTGCAGATCTTCCACGCGCAGGGCTTCTTCTTTAGCCAGCAAATACTGATCGTAATCGCCGGGGTAAGAAACCAGTTTGCCGCGATCCAGATCGACAATGCGGGTCGCCATATTGCGAATAAAGGAACGGTCGTGGGAAATGAAAATGATGCTGCCCTGGAACTCTTTCAGGAAGCCTTCCAGCCAGTCGATGGTTTCAATATCCAGGTGGTTCGTCGGTTCATCCAGCAGCAAAACGCGTGGGGAACTGACGAGGGCCCGACCCAGCGCCGCTTTACGTAGCCAGCCGCCTGAAAGCGCGGACAGTTCGGTATCGGCATCCAGACCTAGCTGCTCAAGCACTTCATTAATACGGCTGTCCAGTTGCCACAGGTTCTGGTGATCCAGAATGTCCTGGATGCGCGCCATTTCATTGAGGTTCTTTTCGCTCGGATCGCTCATCACCTTATGCGAAATATCGTGGTAGGCCTTCAGATATTCAGCCTGCTCCTCCACCCCTTCGGCGACGAAGTCGTACACGGTACCCGCCACGTTACGCGGTGGGTCCTGCTGCAGGCGCGCCACAATTAAATCCTGCTCGTAAACCATGCGGCCGTCATCCAGCGGCAGCTCGCGATTCAGGATTTTCATCAGCGTGGATTTACCCGCGCCGTTACGACCAACCAGACAAACGCGTTCGTTTTCTTCGATATGAAGTTCGGTGTTATCTAACAGCGGCGCGTCGCTAAACGACAGCCAGGCACCGTGCATACTGATTAATGACATGAAAATTAATCCTTGGCTTTGTGAGTAACAAGCCAGCAGTTATGGATCTGGCGATTACGGGCGAAGTCTTGCGACAGGGTTTTCTGGGTTATCTCTTCCGCTTCCAGGCCCAGCGTTGCCAGCCCGTCAAAATCCATTTTGAAGCCACGTTTATTGTTGGAGAACATAATGGTGCCCCCGCGGCGCAGCAGGCGTTTGAGGTTTGTCATCAGGCCAATATGATCGCGTTGCACGTCAAACGACTCCTCCATACGTTTTGAGTTAGAAAACGTCGGCGGATCGATAAAGATCAGATCAAACTGCTCGTCCGTTTCACTCAGCCAGCCCAGACAATCCGCCTGGATCAGGCGATGGTTACGACCGCTCAGCCCGTTAAGACGCAGATTACGTTCCGCCCATTCCAGGTAGGTGCGAGACATATCCACCGTGGTGGTGGTTTTCGCGCCGCCCAGACCTGCGTGCACGGTGGCGCTGCCGGTGTAGGCAAACAGGTTAAGGAAATCTTTTCCTTTGCTCATTTTACCGAGCATATGACGTGCGATACGGTGGTCGAGGAACAGGCCAGTATCAAGATAGTCCGTCAGGTTAACCCACAGACGCGCGTTGTATTCGCCGACTTCCATAAAGTCGCCCTTCTCGCCCATCTTCTGGTACTGATTTTTACCCTTTTGGCGTTCACGCGTTTTCAAAACCAGGCGATTCGACGGCAGATCGAGCACGGAGAGCGTGGCGGCAATCACATCAAACAGGCGCTGGCGCGCCTTGTTGGCATCTATGGTTTTTGGCGGCGCGTATTCCTGCACCACAACCCAGTCGCCGTAGCGGTCCACGGCTACGTTGTAGTCCGGTAAATCTGCGTCGTATACGCGGTAACATTCAATGCCTTCCTGCCGCGCCCATTTATCCAGCTTTTTAATATTCTTACGCAAACGGTTAGCATAATCTTCGGCATGCTGACCACCGGCCGCGCCGGTAGTATTCTCCGCCAGCTGATAATTTTTTTGCACGCAATCAAGCGGGCCGTTTTTCGCTTTGAACTGACGCTCGGCGCGCAGTTGCAGGCAGTTCAGCAGATCCGGCGATGCGCTGAATAACGACAGGTTCCAGCCGCCAAACTGCGCCTTCATATTGCGTCCCAGCAGGTTATGCAGCGCGATAAGCGCCGGTTCGCTATCCAGACGCTCGCCGTATGGCGGGTTGCTGATGACGGTGCCCGTTGGCCCTTCCGGCAGCGGGTTAGTCAGTTTGGCGACGTCTTTCACTTCATAGCTGATAAGATCGGCAAGCCCGGCACGACGGGTGTTAACGCGTGCGCGTTCAATAACGCGAGGATCGTTATCGGAACCAAAGAAACGAGAAGTATAATCCCCAAGCCCTTTGCGAGCGCGCACCTGCGCTTCGGTAGTGACCTCTTTCCACAGATCCTGGTCGTGTTTCGCCCAGCCCAGGAAGCCCCAGCGTTTGCGGTGCAGACCCGGCGCGCGATCGGTTGCGATCATCGCGGCTTCAATCAGCAGCGTACCGGAACCACACATCGGGTCGAGCAGCGGCGTGCCTGGCTGCCAGCCGGAGCGCATAACGATTGCCGCTGCCAGCGTTTCTTTGACCGGAGCCGCCCCCGCGCTGTCGCGATAGCCGCGCTGATGCAGGCCTTCACCGCTTAAATCCAGCGCAATGCTGGCCGTGTCTTTATTCAGCCAGACGTTGATGCGTAAATCTGGCTGTTCACGATCGACATTCGGACGCGGCAGGTTTTTACGGGTAAAGGAGTCAACGATGGCATCTTTTACCTTAAGCGCGCCGTACTGGCTGTTACGAATAACGTCGTTCAGGCCGCTGAAGTGCACAGCGAAAGTCGCATCCGGGCCGAAGATGGCCGGCCAGTCGATAACCTGCACGCCCAGGTATAAATCCAGATCGCTGTAAACATTGCACTCGCTAAGCGGCAGCAGGATGCGGGACGCCAGGCGGCTCCACATCAGGCTTTGGTAAACCAGACGCGAATCCCCCTGGTAATGTACGCCGCCCTGAACGACCTGGCAGCCTTGCGCGCCGAGGCCTTCCAGTTCAGTTTTTAGCAGCTCTTCGAGCCCACGCGCCGTACTGGCAAACAGAGAATTCATATCGTCACTTATTGGTCAGAAAAAGAAAATAGTGGCGCATTATAGCTAATCCGCCACGCATGTCATAAAGTTGCCCTCTTATTATTTTTACAGGCATGGAGGGCAGCATGATCAGTCTATCTCAACTTTATATTCACCCGGTCAAATCAATGCGCGGACTTGCCCTCTCGCATGCACGGGTCGCCCCCAGCGGCCTGGCTTTTGACCGTATTTTTATGCTTACCGAAGCGGATGGTACGTTTATTACCGCCCGTCAGTATCCGCAAATGGTGCTTTTTACCCCGGCAATTCTTCATGATGGCCTCTATCTGAGCGCACCAGATGGCACCTCAGCAAACGTTCGCTTTGCCGATTTCCAGCCAACGCCTGCCGCCACTGAGGTCTGGGGCAACCATTTCACCGCCCTGATTGCACCTGATGACATCAATAGCTGGTTGAGCGGCTTCTTTCCACGTCCCGTACAGCTGCGTTGGGTGGGCGATGCCTTAACCCGCCGGGTTAAGCACCATAAAGAAGTCCCTTTGTCCTTCGCTGACGGTTTCCCTTTCCTGCTGACTAACGAAGCGTCGCTGCGCGATTTGCAAAACCGCTGCCCGGCAAGCGTGAAGATGACCCAGTTCCGTCCAAACATCGTGGTAGCAGGCGCGCAGGCGTGGGAAGAAGATACCTGGCAGGTGGTGCGTATTGGCGGCGTGACGTTTGATGTCGCTAAGCCGTGCAGCCGTTGTATCTTCACTACCGTCAGTCCGGAAAAAGGTCGTAAGCATCCTGCGGGCGAACCGCTGGCTACCCTGCAACGCTTCCGCACCGCGCAAGATAGCGACGATGTTGACTTCGGGCAGAACCTGATTGCGCGTAACAGCGGGATTATCCGCATCGGTGATGAGCTGGAAGTGCTGGCCCGTAAGCCCGCCAGAGTCTATGGTGCAGGTCAGGTTGTAGAAAGCATTGAGCCAGAAACGCAGCCGGAAAGCACGGTGGCAATTGACTGGCAGGGCCAGGCTTTCCGCGGCAACAACCAGCAAATCTTACTGGAACAGCTTGAGCAGCAGGGCGTTCGCATCCCCTACTCCTGCCGTGCCGGAATTTGCGGAAGCTGTCGGATTCGTTTACTGGACGGCGAAGTGAAAGCGCTCAAGCAAAGCGCCGTGGACGCAGACGGCACCATCTTATGCTGTAGCTGCGTACCTGCGGGAGACGTGAAGTTAGCAGAGCTTTAAACCGCCTGATCGAGGCTGAGGTTGCTACTTACCGGCTGCGGCTTCAGTCTGTCATTCATTACCTTAATCGCATCCCCGAGCTGCATGGTGCGACCAGCAAGCTGCAGTCCCGGCTGTGCCAGCAAACACAGCGCTGCGTTATCGCCGGTTTCGACCACCAGCAGATTCACCTGCTGCATATCTTCGCTTAACCACACGCAGGCCGCATCGCCTGGCTCGGGCTGCCAGCAGTCGCCGTGCGAGACAAAGTGCCAGCTTTTCGGCATTTGCGGTTTGAGATAGCGGATAGCCACCAGCGCATTCAGTACCAGCTCAGCGCGCTGTTCTTTGCTCAGCGGTAGATCGCGGCACGTCTCGTCAAACGTGAAAAACAATGCGGCGTCATCAACGCAAAATCCAGCGTTTTCAAAGGCGTCGGGGGTAAGCATTTTACGTGAGAAACGGGAACGAAAAATCATTCCATTGGCCAAATCGAGCATCATACGATCGTGCTCTTCATCGAAATACCAATGCCAGCTATCGTCCGGTTTTATCCGCATCATAACCTACCCTTTTGTTTATTCCGCAAACTTAAAACATCCTTCTCGCCGCTTCGTTTAAGGCTGTATTAATAAAAGACCAGGATGATTAATTTAGCAACAGCCACGGAATATAAAACAACCAGGGCTGAAAATAAAGCCCCGGTTGTCTGGATATGAGAGGGATCAGAGGTGAGTAACGATATCTTTAATCAGCGGCGGACCTTTAAATATGAACCCGGAATAAATTTGAATAAGCGTTGCGCCTGCCGCCAGTTTTTCACGTGCGGCGATGACTGAATCAATGCCGCCCACACCAATTATCGGCAATCTGCCGTTTAATTCCTGCGCCAGGCGGCGGATAATTTCTGTACTCTTCAACTGTACCGGGCGGCCGCTTAAGCCTCCCGTTTCATTACAATACTTCATGCCCTGAACGAGGCTACGATCCAGGGTGGTATTGGTCGCGATGACCCCATCAATATTATGGCGAACTAAACTGTCAGCCACCTGGACCAGTTCTTCTACAGAGAGATCCGGCGCGATTTTAACCGCGATCGGCACATATTTATGGTGCAGTTCTTGCAACGCCTGCTGCTTATTTTTTAGGGCGATTAAAAGATCGTCCAGGGCTTCGCCATATTGCAATGAACGTAATCCCGGCGTATTGGGTGAGGAAATATTGATCGCTATATAGCCCGCGTATGGATAAATTTTATCCATACAGATCAGGTAGTCATCTTTGCCCTGCTCAACCGGCGTATCTTTATTTTTACCAATATTGATTCCGAGCACGCCATCAAAGTGGGCTTTTTTCACGTTCTCGACAAGGTTATCCACGCCAAGATTATTAAAGCCCATGCGGTTAATTAACCCTTCGGCTTCCACCAGGCGGAAGAGGCGCGGCTTATCATTTCCCGGCTGCGGCCGGGGCGTGACGGTGCCGATTTCGATGGCACCAAACCCCATCGCCCCCAGCGCATCAATGCATTCACCGTTTTTATCCAGACCCGCAGCTAAGCCAAGAGGATTCTTAAAATTTAACCCCATGCAGGAAACCGGTTTAGACGGGACGTTTTGTCGCACCAGCCATTCGAGCGGCGTGCCCGTTACGCGGCGTAATTGCTGAAAGGTCACTTCATGAGCGCGCTCTGGATCGAGCTGAAAAAGGGCTTTACGAACGAAGGGGTAGTACATGAACTCTCCTGGATTCCGGTGTGCAAACCGGGGCCGTATTATTATCGATTACACATACGAATGGAATTGACCTGCAACAAAAATAGCTCGAATAGACGCAAACGTTTTCTCTCCTCCGCTTTGTTATGCAATTTTCGACATTTGTTTATCAAATAAATCATTTAATGGAATAACGCCTCTCTGCCACTATTAGCTGCAATTGTTATCAAATTTAACAAACAGCTAACATTTAGTTATAAGGAGCCAAGATGCGCGTCATCACCCTTGCCGGAAGCCCCCGCTTTCCTTCCCGTTCCAGCGCCCTGCTGGAATATTCACGTGAGAAACTGAGCGCGCTTGATGTGGAGGTATGTCACTGGCATCTGCAAAATTTTGTGCCCGAAGATTTACTCTATGCGCGCTTAGAAAGCCCTGCGCTAAAAACGCTTATCGAACAGCTTGAGCATGCAGACGGGCTGATTATCGCCACGCCCGTCTATAAAGCATCCTTTGCCGGTGCGCTAAAAACGCTGCTTGATCTGCTGCCAGAACGCGCGCTGGAAAAGAAGGTTGTCCTTCCTCTGGCCACCGGCGGCACCGTAGCGCACATGCTGGCGGTGGATTACGCCCTTAAGCCCGTGCTGAATGCGCTTAAAGCACAGGAGATCCTCCACGGCGTTTTTGCCGACGATAGCCAGGTTTCCGACTATCAGCACAAGCCGGTCTTTACGCCCAATTTGCAACAGCGTCTGGATACTGCGCTGGAGACATTCTGGCAGGCTCTGCATCGCCGTGATTTTTCCGTCACCTCCCCGTTTAATCAGCAAGGAGCTGCGCATGTTTAATCTCTTAAAACGCACTGCGCCCTGGCTGGCCTTTGCCGGAATAATAAGCCTGAGTATGACCGTTCATGCCGCCCAGCCCGAACCGGATCGGCTGCGCATTGGTTTCCAAAAAGGCTCGGTGAGCATGGTGCTGGCGAAAAGCTATCAGTTCCTTGAGCAGCGCTATCCGCACACCAAAATTTCCTGGATAGAGTTCCCGGCAGGCCCGCAGATGCTCGAAGCGCTAAACGTGGGCAGTATCGATCTGGGCGGAACAGGAGACATTCCTCCCATCTTTGCGCAAGCCGCCGGAGCGGATCTGGTGTATGTCGGATCTGAACCCGCAAAGCCAAAAGCAGAAGTGATTCTGGTCCCGGAAAACAGCCCGCTGAAAACTATTGCCGATCTTAAGGGCCACAAGATTGCCTTCCAGAAAGGTTCCAGTTCGCACAACCTGGTGCTGCGGACTTTACAAAAAGCCGGGCTGAAATTTACCGATATTCAGCCAGCCTATCTGTCCCCGGCAGATGCACGTGCCGCATTCCAGCAGGGCAACGTCGATGCATGGGCAATCTGGGACCCTTATTACTCGGCCGCTTTTCTCAATGGCGGCGTCCGGGTGTTGTCTGACGCAAGCCTGATAAACCAGACCGGTTCGTTCTACCTGGCTTCGCGTCCTTATACCGAGAAGCACGGTGAATTCCTGCAAAACGTGCTGAAAATCTTCAGCGAAGCGGACGATCTGACCCGTACGCAGCGAGCGAAAAGCATCACGCTATTTGCGAAAACCATGGGTTTACCTGAACCCGTCATCGCCACCTATTTCGATCACCGCCCGCCAACCGAGATCGTGCCGGTCAGCGCCGCAACCGCTGAAAAACAGCAGCAAACCGCCGACCTGTTTTATGACAACCATTTAGTGCCGAAAAAAATCGATATCCGCACCCGTATCTGGCAGCCGACAGGCACCGTAAAAGGAGATAAATCATGAGCCTCAATTTATTCTGGTTCTTACCAACCCATGGTGATGGTCATTATTTAGGCAGCAACGACGTCGCTCGTCCGGTGGATCACGGTTATCTGCAACAAATTGCGCAGGCTGCGGACAGGCTCGGCTTTACCGGCGTGCTCATTCCCACTGGTCGTTCATGTGAAGACGCCTGGCTGGTGGCCGCTTCCATGATCCCGGTGACGCAGCGGCTAAAATTCCTGGTGGCGCTGCGCCCGAGCGTCGTTTCGCCGACGGTTGCCGCTCGTCAGGCCGCGACGCTCGACCGGCTTTCTAACGGCCGGGCGCTGTTTAATCTGGTCACCGGCAGCGATCCAGAAGAGCTGGCAGGGGACGGCGTGTTCCTCGATCATAGGGAACGTTATGAAGCTTCAGCCGAATTTACCCGCATCTGGCGGCGCGTGCTGGAAGGTGAAACGGTTGATTACGAAGGGAAGCATATTCAGGTTAAAGGCGCGAAATTACTGTTCCCTCCGGTGCAGCAGCCGCGCCCGCCGCTTTACTTTGGCGGCTCTTCGGACGTCGCGCAGGATTTGGCCGCCGAACAGGTCGATCTTTATCTGACCTGGGGCGAGCCGCCGCATCTTGTGGAAGAGAAAATTGCACAGGTTCGTGCCAAAGCCGCTAAACATGGGCGCACCGTAAGATTCGGCATTCGTCTGCACGTGATTGTGCGTGAAACCAACGCAGAGGCCTGGCAGGCAGCGGACCGTCTGATTTCGCAGCTTGACGATGACACTATCGCCAAAGCGCAGGCCGCTTTTGCGCGTACCGATTCGGTTGGCCAGCACCGCATGGCGGCCCTGCACGGCGGCAGGCGCGACAATCTGGAAATCAGCCCTAACCTGTGGGCGGGCGTTGGCCTGGTGCGCGGCGGTGCGGGTACGGCTCTGGTTGGCGATGGCCCAACGGTCGCGGCCCGCATCAACGAGTACGCCGCGCTGGGTATCGACAGTTTTATTTTCTCCGGCTATCCGCATCTGGAAGAGGCTTACCGTGTAGGCGAGCTGTTATTCCCGCATCTGGATGTCGCTATCCCGGAAATCCCGCAGCCGCGCCAGCATCATGAAAAAGGCGAAGTCGTGGCTAACGATTTTATCCCTCGTAAAGTCGCGCAGAGCTAAGGGGAAAAGCATGACGAACAGCACGCGTAAGCTCTTGTTCCGCCTGGCTCCCTGGGCGCTGCCGGTCGCCATTATCGCTATCTGGCAGCTTTCTTCTTCGGTTGGCTGGCTTTCAACGCGCATTCTGCCCTCGCCCGAAGGCGTGGTTGTCACCTTCTGGCGCCTCTCCGTCAGCGGTGAGCTATGGCAGCACCTGGCGATCAGCTCCTGGCGCGCGGCGATCGGCTTTAGCATTGGCGCCTCGTTCGGCTTGATCCTCGGGCTGATAAGCGGCCTGTCGCGCTGGGGTGAGCGCCTGCTGGACACCTCGATTCAGATGTTGCGTAACGTGCCGCATCTGGCGCTGATCCCGCTGGTCATTCTGTGGTTTGGGATTGATGAAACCGCCAAGATTTTTCTGGTCGCGCTCGGCACGCTGTTCCCGATCTACATCAATACCTGGCACGGCATCAAAAACATCGATCGGGGATTGCTGGAAATGGCGCGCAGCTATGGTTTGTCGGGCTTTAGCCTGTTTGCTCAGGTGATCCTGCCCGGCGCCCTGCCCTCGATTATGGTCGGCGTGCGTTTTGCCCTCGGCCTGATGTGGCTGACGCTTATCGTCGCCGAGACTATCTCAGCCAACTCTGGCATCGGCTATCTGGCGATGAACGCCCGTGAGTTCCTGCAAACCGATATCGTGGTCGTCGCCATTATTCTGTACGCCCTGCTCGGCAAGCTGGCAGATATCAGCGCGCAGCTGCTGGAGCGCGTCTGGCTGCGCTGGCATCCGGCTTACCGGTTAAAAGAGGAAACCGTATGAATACCGCTCGCTTAAATCAGGGTACGCCGCTGCTGCTTGAGGGCGTAACCAAACGCTACGGCGATAAAACGATTCTCAACGAACTGGCGTTGCACGTCCCCGCCGGACAGTTTGTCGCCGTTGTCGGACGCAGCGGCGGAGGTAAAAGCACCTTGCTGCGCCTGCTGGCCGGACTGGAAAATCCTGGCGCCGGTTCACTGCTGGCAGGCAACGCCCCGCTACGCGAAAGCCAGGACGATACCAGATTGATGTTCCAGGACGCGAGGTTGCTGCCATGGAAATCCGTGATTGATAACGTTGGGCTGGGGCTGAAAGGGAACTGGCGCGATGCGGCGTACCGGGTGCTTGCGGCCGTCGGGCTGGAGAGCCGTGCGAAAGAGTGGCCTGCGGCCCTTTCAGGCGGGCAGAAGCAGCGTGTGGCGCTGGCTCGCGCGCTGATTCATCGTCCGGGCTTACTGCTGCTGGATGAACCGCTCGGCGCGCTTGATGCGCTAACGCGCATTGAAATGCAGGATCTCATCGTTTCGCTCTGGCTGAAGCACGGTTTTACCGTCCTGCTGGTAACGCACGATGTCAGTGAAGCGGTTGCTATGGCGGATCGCGTGCTGCTGATAGAAGACGGGAAAATCGGCCTGGATTTAACGGTGGATTTACCCCGACCACGGCGTCTGGGCTCGGTAAGACTGGCGGAGCTGGAATCGCAGGTGCTTAAGCGAGTGATGAAGCGCCAGGAGGAAGAACCGGAACGCGTGGTGCGAACCGGCTGAGAGAATATCGGGTGGCGCAAGGCTTACCCGATCTACCCTATCGGGTTTGTAAGGTGGATAAGCGACAGCGCCGTCCACCTTACAAAACCCTTTACGCTAATGCCTTGCTGATTTTCTCAAACAGATCGCCGGACAGATTCTCCAGCCCTTTTAGCTGTTCCAGCGCCGCGCGCATCATTTCCTGACGCTTCTCATCATAGCGTTTCAGACGAATCAACGGTTCGATCAGGCGAGAAGCCACCTGCGGATTACGACAGTTCAGCTCGCTGAGCATTTCCACCATAAACTGGTAACCGCTGCCGTCCTCCGCGTGGAAGGCCGCCGGGTTGCCCGCCGCAAAAGCGCCGATCAGAGAACGGATGCGGTTCGGGTTGCCGAGGCTGAACGAACGATGATTCAACAGTTCGCGTACTTTACTCAGCGTATCCGCCGCCGGACTGGTCGCCTGCAGAACAAACCACTTGTCCATTACCAGACCGTCCTGATGCCACTTCTCATCATACTTCGCCAGCAGCTCTTCACGGCACGGTAATTGCGCGGCAACGGCGGCTGACAGCGCAGCGATGGCATCGGTCATATTATCCGCCGCGTCATACTGCGCGCGCACCAGCTGCTCGGCCAGCTCTTGCTCACCAAACGCCAGATAACGCAGGCAGGTGTTACGCAGGGTACGTTTGCCGATGTCCGCATGCTCAACGCGATAGGCGTCGAGCCTGTTGGCGTTGTAGATAACGAGGAACTCATCCGCTAATTCCGTTGCCAGCGTGCGGGTCAGCGCTTCGTGAACCTCGGCGATAGCGCCCGGATCGATCTGCTGGAACAGCTCGGCAATTTCATTCTGCGAAGGCAGCGTGAGGATTTCAGCGGCCAGGGCCGGATCTATCGCCTCATCAAGCAAAATAGCGCGGAAAGCATCGGCCACGTGCAGCGGCAGTGACAGTGGCTGCTTCTGCTGGCTACGGTTAACGTTCAGCTTGATGTGGGTCGCCAGCAGGCTTTGCGCCGCGTCCCAACGGGAGAAATCGTTGCGGGCGTAGCGCATCAGGAAGGTCAGTTGCTGATCGCTCCAGTTATATTCCAGTTTTACGGGCGCTGAGAACTCACGCAGCAGCGATGGCACCGGCTGGAAATAAACGTTATCAAAGACAAACGTCTGCTCGGCCTGGGTCACATTCAGCACATGATGGACCGGGTGACCGCCTTTTTGCAGCGGGATAACTTTGCCTTCGTTGTCATAGAGTTCAATATCGAACGGAATATGCAACGGCTGTTTTTCCTGCTGCTCCGCGGTTGGCGGCGTCATCTGGCTGATGGTAAGCGTGTACTGTTCGGTTTCCGGGTTGTAGTCATCACGCACGCTGACGACTGGCGTACCGGCCTGGCTGTACCAGCGGCGGAAATGGGACAGGTCGACGTTGGAGGCGTCTTCCATCGCCTGCACGAAATCGTCGCAGGTCGCGGCGCTACCGTCATGACGCTCGAAGTAAAGCTGCATGCCTTTCTGGAAGTTCTCTTCGCCAAGCAACGTGTGCAGCATGCGAATCACTTCTGAACCTTTCTCATACACGGTCAGCGTGTAGAAATTGTTCATTTCAATGACTTTTTCCGGGCGGATCGGGTGCGCCATCGGGCTTGCGTCTTCGGCAAACTGCATCGCGCGCATGGTGCGCACGTTCTGAATGCGGTTAACGGCCCGCGAGCCGAGATCCGAGCTGAATTCCTGATCGCGGAAAACGGTCAGGCCTTCTTTAAGGCTCAGCTGGAACCAGTCGCGACAGGTCACGCGGTTGCCGGTCCAGTTGTGGAAATATTCGTGGCCGATAACGCGTTCGATATCAAGGTAGTCTTTGTCGGTGGCTGTTTCTGCACGCGCAAGCACGTATTTAGAGTTAAAGATGTTAAGGCCTTTGTTCTCCATCGCGCCCATGTTGAAGAAGTCCACAGCGACAACCATATAGATGTCGAGATCGTATTCCAGGCCGAAGCGGGTTTCGTCCCACTTCATGGACGCCTTCAGCGAGGTCATCGCCCAGCCGGCGCGGTCCAGATTGCCGCGATCGACAAACAGTTCCAGCGCAACATCGCGGCCAGAGCGCGTTTTAAAGCTATCGCGCAGCACGTCGAAATCACCGGCTACCAGCGCAAACAGATAGCAAGGTTTCGGGAACGGATCCTGCCACTGCACCCAGTGGCGCCCATTTTCCAGCTCCCCTTCAGCAATGCGGTTACCGTTGGAGAGCAGATATGGATATTTCGTTTTATCGGCAATCAGTTTGGTGGTGAAGCGCGCGAGCACGTCCGGGCGGTCCAGGTACCAGGTAATATGGCGGAAACCTTCGGCCTCGCACTGGGTGCAAAGCGCCTCGCCTGACTGGTACAACCCTTCAAGCGCGGTATTTGCCGCCGGGCTAATTTCATTGACGATGGTCAACAAGAAATTCTCCGGCAGCTGTTCAAGCACCAGCGCGCCTTCCTGCAGGGAATAATGCTCCCAGGCCTTGCCGTCCACGTGAACGCTGACCAGGGTAAGGTCGCCACCCTCAAGACGTAGAGGAGCCTGAGCTGCGCCCTGGCGGCTTACTTTGCTGATGGCGGTGACCAGGGTTTTTGTGGCATCCAGGTCAAAGGTCAAATCGATGTCGCTAATCGTGTAATCCGGCGCACGGTAGTCGTGGCGGTATTTGGCTTGTGGCTGTTGTGTCATAAAAAACCTTATACATCATCCGTAAGTTATCGGCATTCAGTCTATTCCTGTTGCGTTAATGTTGCCACGCAGAATCATCATCTTTTCCGGGCTAATCACGCTGTTTGCTACATTTTTGTAACATGGGCTTATGCAAGGTCTGGTGCAAAAGTCGGCTAACAAGCAAAAGAAGATGTGTCGCTCTTCGCCTTTTTATATTGCCGACAGGAAAATACAGCACTTGCTGATGTCATTAGCCTCCCGCAGAAATTGGTCTAAACTGAATTAGCGTTAAGCAAACTTCTATGTCCAGCCATACAAGGATGACTTTTATGAAAAAAATTGCTGTAGTTACCTCTCTTCTGATCTCTGCTATCTCCTTTGGTGCCTTTGCTGCCGATCAGGTTTCCAAAGATGAAGTTACCCACTTCAAGCTTGTCAAAGTGGGCAGCGTCAGCGTTTCACAGAGCGGCGGAGCGATTTCATCCCCATCCGATCTGCACGATAAACTTTCAGATTTAGCAGATGAAAAAGGTGGCAAGTACTACCATATCGTTGCTGCGCGTGAGCATGGTTCTAATTTCGAAGCAGTGGCTAATGTCTACAAAGATGCCGACAAATAAACTCTGATTTAAGCCTGCAAAACCACGCCTTGTTGCGTGGTTTTTTATCTCCCCGCCGGAAGCAATGGAGAAATAATTATATTTAACTTCAAGGAGTTAACTAAGAACCCGCCACATAACTATACCCTGCGGCACGAATTGCTCTCGACCCGAATTCACCCTTGTGTTGTGATCCGGGTTTAATAAACAGATAATCAGGGTATACTCCTGCGTCTTTATCTGCTTCTAGCCCTTGATGGAAACGCTCCTGTGAGAGGATGCTGCAACGCGCCATGACACGACACGCTTCCCCGATTTTGCAAACGCTTCTGGATACTGACGCCTATAAGCTTCATATGCAGCAGGCGGTATTCCACCGTTATTATGACGTGAGCGTCGCGGCCGAGTTTCGCTGCCGCGGTGACGATCTGCTGGGCATTTATGCAGATGCAATCCGTCAACAGGTCGACAATATGCAACGCCTCGCGCTAAGCGCCGAGGAATTCGTCTGGCTTGAGGGGCTTCCTTTCTTTGAAGCAGATTATCTCGCCTGGCTGCGTACTTTCCGCTACGACCCCACGCAGGTTGAAATCACTAATAATGAAGGCCACCTGGATATTCGCCTGACCGGCCCGTGGCGTGAAGTTATCATGTGGGAAGTGCCGCTGCTGGCCGTGATCAGTGAAGTGGTGCATCAGCATCGCTCGCCGGCCGTTACGCCGCAGATGGCGCTGGCGCATCTGGAAAGCAAGCTGCTGCAGTTCAAAGAACTGACGGCGGATGTCAATTTGTCTTCATTCCATCTGATGGACTTCGGTACACGGCGTCGCTTCTCCCGTGAAGTTCAGGAGGCCATCGTTGGTCGCCTGCGACAGGAGCCCTGGTTTGTCGGCACCAGCAATTACGATCTGGCGCGTCGCCTGAACCTGACGCCGATGGGTACGCAAGCTCACGAATGGTTCCAGGCGCATCAGCAAATCAGCCCGGTGCTTGCCAATAGCCAGCGCGCGGCGCTTCAGGCCTGGCTGGATGAATATCCGGATCGATTGGGCATCGCTCTTACCGACTGCATTACTATGGACGCCTTTCTGCGCGACTTTGGCCCCGAGTTTGCCCGGCAGTATCAAGGGTTACGCCACGACTCCGGTGACCCGTTTGAATGGGGTGAAAAAGCCATTGCGCATTATGAAAACCTGGGTATTGACCCAATGAGCAAGGTGCTGGTTTTCTCCGATAACCTGGATTTACCAAAAGCCGTTGAGCTTTATAAGCATTTTGCTTCACGCATCAATCTGAGCTTCGGAATTGGCACACGCCTGACGTGCGATATCCCACAGGTGAAACCGCTGAATATCGTTATCAAGCTGGTGGAGTGCAACGGTAAACCCGTAGCAAAACTTTCTGACAGCCCCGGCAAAACCATTTGCCATGATAAAGCGTTCGTGCGCGCCCTGCGTAAAGCCTTCGATTTGCCGCTGGTAAAAAAAGCCAGCTGAATCAAATAAGGCCTGTAAATTATATTTGTTTGGTTTACGGGCCTCTCTTCCTCTTTATTTCTTCAAACGAATGCGATTTCCGCTTGTCTGACGGCGCGCGACAGGTAACATAGATATCCCCCCGTTGTGGGTAATTATTTTTTGTCATTGACCATTTAATAGAGAGAAAACTATGAGCGTTGTGCCTGTAGCCGACGTACTCCAGGGCCGCGTCGCCGTTGACAGTGAAGTCACCGTGCGCGGATGGGTGCGTACTCGAAGAGATTCAAAAGCTGGTATCTCCTTCCTCGCCGTCTATGACGGTTCCTGCTTCTCTCCTGTACAGGCCGTCATCAATAATTCTCTGCCCAATTACAGTGAAGACGTGCTGCGCCTGACTACCGGTTGCTCCGTCGTCGTCACGGGTAAGGTGGTGGAATCTCTTGGTCAGGGCCAGAGCTTTGAAATCCAGGCGACCAGCGTAGAAGTCACCGGCTGGGTGGACGATCCGGATACTTATCCGATGGCGGCAAAGCGTCACAGCATCGAATATCTGCGCGAAGTTGCACACCTGCGCCCGCGCACCAACATGATAGGCGCGGTTGCACGCGTTCGTCATACGCTGGCGCAGGCGCTGCATCGCTTCTTCCATGAAAACGGCTATTTCTGGGTTTCCACCCCGCTGATTACCGCATCCGACACCGAAGGCGCCGGTGAAATGTTCCGCGTTTCAACGCTCGATCTCGAAAACCTGCCGCGTACCGATGCAGGTAAAATCGACTTCGACAAAGACTTCTTCGGTAAAGAAGCGTTCCTGACCGTATCCGGCCAGCTGAACGGCGAAACCTATGCGTGTGCGCTGTCTAAGGTTTATACCTTTGGCCCAACGTTCCGCGCAGAAAATTCCAACACCAGCCGCCACCTGGCGGAGTTCTGGATGCTGGAGCCAGAGGTGGCCTTCGCAAGCCTGGACGACGTCGCGGGTCTGGCAGAGGCGATGCTGAAATATGTCTTTAAGGCCGTGCTGGACGAACGCATGGACGACATGCAGTTCTTCGCAGAACGCGTAGATAAAGACGCGGTTGAGCGTCTGCAACGTTTCATTGAGGCCGACTTCGCCCAGGTAGACTACACCGATGCTGTCGCTATCCTTGAGAAATGCGGCCAGAAGTTCGAAAACCCGGTTTACTGGGGCGTCGACCTCTCTTCCGAACATGAACGTTACCTTGCTGAGCAACACTTCAAAGCGCCGGTAGTGGTGAAAAACTATCCGAAAGACATTAAGGCCTTCTACATGCGCCTTAACGAAGACGGCAAGACCGTTGCCGCCATGGACGTATTAGCCCCGGGCATCGGTGAAATCATCGGTGGTTCTCAGCGTGAAGAGCGGCTGGATGTGCTGGACGCGCGCATGGCTGAAATGGGTCTGAACAAAGAAGACTACTGGTGGTACCGCGATCTGCGTCGCTACGGCACCGTGCCACATTCCGGCTTCGGTCTCGGCTTTGAGCGTCTGATAGCTTATGTTACCGGGGTGCAGAACGTTCGTGACGTGATTCCGTTCCCGCGTACGCCACGTAACGCAAGCTTCTAAAGTAGCCGTTTTAACTAAGGCCAGCATCGCTGGCCTCTTTTTTATTCATTTTACAAAGGTTGTTTTTCTTCAACAGAAGTTAAACAAATGTATGTTTCAACCCCGTCCAGCCTTCTCTCCGTAACGAAATATCTCTGTGACATAATTGGGCACAAAATAAGCCAGATTTTTACTGGGGTTTTTCTAAAAGCATTTGCTTAGCATATTTGTACGAAAGCTGCACAGATGTCTGGACATCCAAAAAAGTAACAAAAAATCTGCAAAAGTAAACGAAACGTAACGCATTTTTTGCTTTATGCGGATTAAACATAAGTAATTCATATATATAAGTTAGGGGTAGCTAATAAATTGACCAAAGCCAATTGAAATTTGAGGTGGTTCACAAAGTTCCCTTAAATACATATTTAGTTACACATATTTTCTTTTGGTTACTTAGTTTAGACATTTGTAGCACTTTCAGGCTAGCGAAACGGTTTCATGGATGGAAAGATGCCAGACAGATACAGAAAGACACCAAACTCTCATCAATAGTTCCGTAAAGAATTATTGACGGCAGTGGCAGGTGTTCATAAAAAACCAATGAGGGTAATAAATAATGATGAAGCGCAATATTCTGGCAGTGGTTATTCCTGCTCTGCTGGTAGCCGGCGCAGCTAACGCTGCAGAAATCTATAACAAAGACGGCAACAAAGTTGACCTCTACGGTAAAGCGGTAGGTCTGCATTATTTCTCCAAAGACAACGGTAGCAACGCATACGCCAGTAACGGTGACCAGACTTATGCTCGTCTGGGCTTCAAAGGCGAAACTCAAATTAACGACCAGCTGACCGGTTACGGCCAGTGGGAATACCAGTTTACCGGCAGCAGCTCTGAAGGCGGTTCTGATGCGCAGTCTGGTAACAAAACCCGTCTGGCCTTTGCCGGTCTGAAATTCGGCGACGCAGGCTCCTTCGACTACGGTCGTAACTACGGTCTGGTTTATGACGCAATCGGTATCACCGATATGCTGCCAGAGTTCGGCGGCGACACAGGTGCGAGCGATAACTTCTTCGCTGGCCGTAACGGTGGCCTTGCAACTTACCGTAACAGCGACTTCTTCGGTCTGGTTGAAGGTCTGAACTTCGGCGTACAGTACCTGGGCAAAAACGAGCGCACAGATAACCCGGGCCGTTCAAACGGCGACGGTTGGGCAACCTCTTTAAGCTATGAATTTGAAGGCTTCGGTATCGTTGGTGGCTACGGCGCAGCAGACCGTACCAACGCTCAAGAAGCAATGGCTCTTGGCAACGGTGAGAGAGCGGAACAGTGGGCGGCTGGCCTGAAATACGATGCGAACAACATCTATCTGGCGGCTATCTACGGTGAAACCCGCAACGCAACTCGTATCACGAATAGCACTGGCACAGATCCAATCAGCGGCTTCGCTAACAAAACTCAGGACTTCTCCGTAGTTGCACAGTACCAGTTCGACTTCGGCCTGCGTCCATCCATCGCTTACTACAAATCTAAAGCGAAAGACGTTGAAGGTGTAGGCAGTGCTGATTACCTCAACTACATCGAAGTTGGCGCAACTTACTACTTCAACAAAAACATGTCCACCTATGTTGATTACATCATCAACCAGATCGACAGCGACAACGCGCTGGGGCTTGGTTCTGATGATACCGTTGCAGTGGGTATCGTTTACCAGTTCTAATTATTCGACGGCTTATGCGTCTGAATATAAGAAAAACAGGGCCTCGGCCCTGTTTTTTTACGCCTGAAAAGCGAAAACATTCAGCTTGTGAAGCCGGTTGTTTCTTTTTGTCGCAAACGGTTGGCATTTGTGAAAACAGCGGTTAACCTGAGAGCGTTTCTCCCTCGATATCACAATGGAACCTTGTCATGTTTGAGAACATTACCGCTGCCCCTGCTGATCCAATTCTTGGCCTGGCCGATCTGTTTCGTGCCGACGACCGCCCGACCAAAATTAACCTCGGCATTGGGGTTTATAAGGATGAGACTGGTAAAACGCCGGTGCTGACCAGCGTTAAAAAAGCAGAAGCTTATCTGCTGGAAAATGAAAATACTAAAAACTACCTGGGCATAGATGGTATTCCCGAGTTTGGTCGCTGCACCCAGGAACTGCTGTTTGGCAAAGGTAACGCAATCAGCGCAGCCAAACGCGCGCGCACGGCGCAAACCCCAGGCGGCACCGGCGCGCTTCGCGTAGCGGCTGATTTCCTGGCGAAAAACACCGCAACCAAACGCGTATGGGTAAGTAATCCAAGCTGGCCAAATCATAAAGGCGTGTTTAACTCCGCCGGTCTGGAAGTTTGCGAATATGACTATTACAACGCCGAACACCACGCTCTGAACTTCGACGGTCTGGTAAGCAGCCTGCAGGCGGCACAGGCGGATGACGTTGTGTTGTTCCACGGTTGCTGCCATAACCCAACCGGTATCGATCCTACTTTAGAGCAGTGGCAGACGCTTGCGAAAATGTCGCAGGAAAAAGGCTGGCTGCCGCTGTTTGATTTTGCCTATCAGGGCTTTGCCCGTGGCCTGGAAGAAGATGCGGAAGGCCTGCGCGTCTTCGCAGCCACTCACAAAGAGCTGATTGTCGCCAGCTCCTACTCCAAGAACTTCGGCCTGTATAACGAGCGCGTAGGCGCCTGTACGCTGGTCGCTTCGGATGCAGATACCGTTGACCGTGCGTTCAGCCAGATGAAATCCGTGATCCGCGCAAACTACTCTAACCCGCCGGCGCACGGGGCCGCCGTTGTGGCAACTATCCTGAGCAACGACGCCCTGCGTACGCTCTGGGAGCAGGAGCTGACCGATATGCGTCAACGCATTCACCGCATGCGTCAGCTTTTTGTTAGCACGCTGCAGGAAAAAGGCGCAAATCGTGACTTTAGCTTTATCATCAATCAGAACGGGATGTTCTCGTTTAGCGGCCTGACCAAAGAACAGGTTCTGCGCCTGCGCGAAGAGTTTGGCGTGTACGCGGTGGCTTCTGGCCGTGTCAACGTTGCGGGGATGACGCCTGACAATATGGCGCCACTGTGCGAAGCGATTGTTGCTGTTCTTTAGTTTAAGAGTAAAAAAAGAGCCGCGTTAAGCGGCTCTTATCTTTTACCAGACCGGCAGTTCATCCTGCAAAAAAGGATTGTGTAAACGCTCATAACCCAGCGTGGAAAGCGGGCCATGGCCTGGAATAAAGGTTACGTCATCGCCCAGCGGTAACAGCTTACGCTTAATCGAATCGATAAGCGCCGCATGGTCGCCCTGTGGGAAATCGCTGCGTCCTACCCCGCCTTTGAAGACCACATCTCCGGAAACCAGCAGTTTAGCCTTGTCGTCAAAGAAAACGATATGCCCCGGCGTGTGCCCCGGACAATGTAATACCTGTAGGGTCACCTTCCCGACGGATACGGTTTCCCCTTCTTCAAGCCAGCGATCTGGCGTCAGCGGCAGGCATTCATCAAGGCCAAACATCCGGCTTTGCGCAGGTAGCCCTTGCAGCCAAAAATCATCTGCTTTTTCTGGCCCAACAATCGGCACCCCGTAATGTGCGGCCAGTTCTGCGGCGGCGCCAACGTGATCAAGATGACCATGAGTTAACAGGATCTGGCTTACCGTTACGCCTTTTGCCGCCGCTTCACGGATAATTTTTTGCGCTTCACCGCCTGGATCCACCACCGCGGCCTGCAGGGTTTCTTCGCACCAGATTAAAGAACAGTTCTGGGCAAAGGCCGTTACCGGAATAATGTGATAATTCATGCTGCTCCATTACCGGCAACGCGCGCCGGATTCCGTTGTTTTACCAGTGCCGTACTGGCCCGGTATCAATATGCACAAAGTTGCTGCTTGGGTAATATCCTACACCACCTGAGCGCAGAGATAATGCAGCTTTGCGTATATTGCTTAACGAAATCCCTTCAATATGGAAATCCATTGCCTGCCCTTTGGTGTGGTAGCTTTTTTTCGCCACTCCACTGCTATGAGCGCGCAATTCATTGTTAGTGTTAAGGGAGCGGTAACCGGAGATAAGCTGCACGGGTTTGTTCGTTCCTAACAGTCCCTGCAAACGATAAAGCTGATCAAACAGCCCGGGATCGATGGCCTTAACTTTGTTCGCGCGAAAATCACGGAAGAAATGGTTAAGCCTGGCTAATTCATCCTGAATATAGCTTTTACCATCAAAGAACTCAGCTTTTAGCGTCTCACCGGTGTGGAGATTATTAAGAGTTAAAACGCGCGGGCGCGGTGTCGAGAGGGTTGCAAACGCTTGCGTAGGTAACAGAGCGGCACCCAAAGCCACGCTGCCCAACGCCAGCAGCTTGCGGCGATTAGCGTCAAATTTGTCCATGATGTCCAGGTCTACAGGTAAAAAAATGGTCGAATAATATGCACTTCTGGCGCACTGCCCGCACCTTAACCGTCAAATAACCTTGAGTCAAGGCGCTGTAAAACCCAGCTAAACCGGGCCCTGCGAGGGACCCGGCTGGGTATTACATTACTTACGACCACTAATTCATTAGTATTACTGCACTTACCTGATTAACTGCCCGGCTTTTGCCAGGATTTGTGCGCCCGATCGCGCGGCGAGATCGTAATTGTAAATATCTGTACGAAACTGCGTACGTCCGTCTTTGCCGACAAAAGCGGTCAGATAATAGAGGTTAACCGGAATTGTTTGCCGAATGTTGACGTACTTAGTACTGCCGTCTTTTAGCTGACCTGAAATTCGCGTGTCGTTCCAGCCTGCATCCTGCAGCAGCATATTTGCCAGCTCGGAGGCTTTATTGACGCGAACACAGCCGGAACTCAGCGCCCGCGCATCCTTCCGGAACAGATTGTGATTCGGCGTATCGTGAAGATAGATAGCATCAGAACTCGGCATATTAAATTTGTAACGTCCTAACGAGTTCTGCGTTCCGGGTTTCTGCTGGAAACGGAACGGTAAATTGCTGGCGGTAATGGTTTGCCAGTCGACACGCCAGGGATCGATGGCTTCTGCATTGTTGCTCCAGCCGCGCAGCACGCTATAACCATGGCGGTCCAGATAGCCGGGGTCCTGGCGAACTTTCGGTAGAATATCGTTACGCGCCAGCGTATTTGGCACATTCCACGGCGGGTTAACCACCACGTTATTCAGCGCGCTGCTCATCATCGGCGTTTTACGATCCGGCCGTCCGACAATAACGCGGGATGCCAGCGCTTCGCTGCCGTCCAGGTAGTACACCAGAGAATAGTTCGGAATGTTCACCATGATGCCGGTATCGAGCTTGTTCGGCAGCAGGCGTAAACGTTGAATATTCAAAGCCACAAGCGAAGCCCGCTGTTGTGGCGTAACGTTTAGCCAGTCACGGGTTAATGGCCCAATTGCGCCATCCGCCCCCAGCCCTTGCCATTTTTGAAAGCGCTTTACGCCCTCAATCAGTTCACGGTTATAAGCGCTGCGTACCGCGGCGGAAGATTTTTTCTTCGGGCCGGCAGCAACGCCCGGTACTTTCCCCTCACCTTCATCATTTATCGCCGACGGGCTAACCACGGCCGCGGTCTGCGTATTATTACTATCGTCACCAGGTAATGGAATTGCCGGGTCGGCCTGCAGCATGCCGCTTCTGGCAAGGATTTCGCGCAGCGCAGGCACATCTTTACTCCATTGCCCTGGGCGAAGCGTCTCTTTACCGGTTAGCTGCGGCCACGGACGCGTATCCCCCAACAGATGCACCAGAGACTGATGCATCCGGGCATATTGCGGATGCTGCGGTGCCAGGGTAGCGATAAAGCTGGCTAACGTCCCCCGATCGACAGCTACCTGCCACTGGTTAATGACCGATAAAGGCGCAGTCTGCATTTTGTAAGGCGTGGTGCTATATAACCAGCGGTTCCCTTCGGTGGGAATGCCGGAAACAAACTGCAGGTAGCCCATCATGGCATCGGAGAGCACGATATCGCGCGCCATACCGGTCACGCCAGGATCGGTCAGCAGTTCGACCCAGGTAGTGAATTGAGGCTGGATACCCGCAATGGCCAGCTCCGCCAGCTGCTGCTGGAAAGCCTGCACCGCATCGCGGTTTTCCCACATCGGCTTCATGTCTCGTGCAGCATAGAAGGCTGAAAGCGCATTAAGGTAGATGGGCGCGTATCCCGCAGGCAGCTGGGAGAGCAGCTGTGAGCGGCTCTGCGCGGCGGACATTGAGGCTGAATCAAGCGACAGGGTGCCGGTCAGCATCGCTGTCGCGCTGGACTGCGCTAACGGCTGCTCAAGCGCCGTAGGTTGCTCTGCCGTCACGGCGGAGCTGTCGGAAGGAACCACAGCAGGCTCTTGCTCTTGCGCCTGTACCGTAAACAGCGGAGCCAGACCGAGCGCCAGGCAATACCCTATGGCCGACACTCTAAAACCGTGCATTTTCATAAGCAACATCCTTTGCCCCCTGTTTTACCGTTTATCGTAACCAGCGTTTCGCCTGGTTCTTTTAACAGTATATAAACAGTAAAAACCAATTACCCGTATAAATGTAAAGAAAAATAAAGCTTAAGAAATTTCCGGATCAAAAAAGCGGGCCGTAGCCCGCGGTTGAACAGAGAATAAAAACGGGTCAGAGAATCTCTGCCGTATTCGGTAACGCTTCCGGTAGCGGTGGGGCAAAACCTCGCAGGCCTACAACGTGCACATGCTCGTGATTGTTAAAGACCTTACGAACCAGCTTATAAGTGGTTCCTTTTTCCGGGCTGATATTTTCCGGCGCCGCAATAATTAACTGCATTTCAAGCCGCTCGCACAGCTCAAACAGCGTGGCGATTGATCTGGCATCCAGACGCGCCGCTTCATCAAGGAACAGCAGACGGCAAGGCGAGATATCTTTGCCACGCAGGCGGCGCGATTCATCTTCCCAACTCTGCACCACCATTACCAGAATCGACATCCCGGTACCGATAGCTTCACCCGTAGAAAGCGCACCGCTTTCCGCGCGCAGCCAGCCATCCGTACCACGGTTAACTTCCACTTCCATCTCAAGATAGTTGCGGTAGTCCAGCAGCTCTTCACCAATGGTCTGCGGCGTGCGCTGGCCCATATCAATTTGCGGATTCAGACGCTGATACAGCTTCGCCAGCGCTTCGGAGAAGCTCAGACGGTTGCTGTTAAACAGATCCTGGTGCTGCTCATGCTGCTCAGACAGGACATTCAGCAAAGTGGCATGCGCTTCGCGCACGTTTACGTTCAGGCGAACGCTGTTTACCTGGCCGAAGGAGACGTTTTGCAGCCCCTGGTTCAGCATGCGGATGCGGTTCTGTTCGCGCTGTATGGTTTTACGAATAATATTCGCCACGCTGCGGGAACTGATCGCCAGCTTCTGCTCACGCGAGGTCAGTTCTTCAGTCAGACGACCCAGTTCGATTTCCATCTGCTCAATGGCTTCAACCGGATCGTCGGTACGGATAATATCCTGACGGATACGCTCGCGCAGATGCTGATAAACCGCCACGAAGAACTGGATTTTACGCTCAGGACGTTTTGGATCTTCCGACATACGCAGCACATCGCGTAAATGTTCATTATCCGCCACCGCCAGACGCAGCGCGCCCAGCGCCTTATCTGACATAGAGCGCAGCTCATCGCCGGACTGATAAGCCAGCTCGCGGCGGTGCAGACGACGTTCTACGCCATTGTCTTTCACCATACGCATTACCGCACACCAGCCCGCTTTCGCCGTCACCACCTGCTCGCGCATATCGAAATAACTGCGTTCCAGTTGCTTAAGCTTGCGGGTCAGGTTGTTCATTTCCGCTTCGCAGTAGGTTAGCGCTTTTTCGAGCTGATTACGGCGGGAGCGGTTATTGCTCAGCGCGGTATGCAATTCATCGCGACGAAGACGGGCACGCTCTTCTGCGCCGGTATCCGCACGCACGCCGATGTCCCGCAGCTCTTTATGCAGATCGTTGAGCAGTTCTTTCTTGGTATCGAAAGAGCTTTTCAGCGAGGCCATTAGCTGGCTGAACTGGCTGAGCTGCTGTGCGTGAGAGCGAAGCGCCTCGCGGGAGCGGGTACGCTCTGCTTCTGCCTGTTCCAGCCGACGGCGCAGCTTCTCGTTCAGATCGCTGTTGCCGTCCAGCATCGCTGCCGAATCGGAATAGCTGAAGTGGGTCCGACGCTGCACCACTTCCGTCAACGCAAACGCCTGTTGGCGCGCATCGCGCTGGATCTGCTGCGCATACTGATAGTCTTCTTTTAACTGCTCAAACTGTTCCGGGTCGCTTTGCAATACCGAAGCCACGGCTTCGAGTTTGGCCAGTTGGTTGCCATGTTGATGGATAAAGCGCGCCGCTTCTTCGGCTTCCATCAGGCGCTCGCGAATTTCATCGCAGCGGTCTGCCAGCGTCTCGTCGTTTAACAGGCTGACGCGCGGCAGCAGGCGGTTTAGCTGCGCAACGCCCTCTTTTGCCAGCTCGAACTGCTGGCGCTGCTGCTGATTCTCGTTTTCGTGATTGCTGATGGCGCGTTCAATTTCACCGCGACGGGCGTTGAGCTGGCGGATTTCTTCTTCAGGATCTTCGTCAAACGCTACGCCCAGATGCTGGCCGATAAAGCGGCTGAACGACTGGTGCAATCGCTGGGATTTCTGTACGTCAAACGAGAGCGTGGCGAAACGCTCCGCCAGCGTCTCACGCTCGGCATGCAGGTTTTCGAGACGATTTTCACGCGCCGCACGGCCAAACAGCGGCAGTTCAGGCAGACGGGAATAACGCCACTGGCGCTCGGCGGTTTTCACCAGCACCGCAGCGTCCATCTCTTCCACGGTGAAAACGCTGTCGTCGAAGGAAGACGGGTCTCCTTCAATCAAATAAAGATCTTCCGGGCACTCTTCCAGGTTCTCAAGCTGGTCGCGCACCAGCGACAAATCCGGTACGACGATAGCGTGGCGGGATGGACCGTACAGCGCCGAGAAGTATGGCGCGTCATCCAGGCTGATATCGTCGTAGATCTCTGATAACAGCACGCCACCAAAACGTTCAGCCAGCGCGTTCAGACGCGGGTCTTCGGCACCGCCCGGCTGGCTCAGACGCTCGATTTCTTCGTCGATGGCACGCTTGCGGGCGCCGACTTCATCGCGTTCTACCGTGACGTCACGCTCGCGTTCAAGAAGTTGCTGCATGTATTCAGTCACATGCTGGCTGCTTTCAAACGCTTCGTTACTCTGCTCGCAAAGCTGGTTAAGGCTGGTTTGCGCCGCAAGCCAGACCGGCGCGCGCAGGGAAAGGCGTTTGATACGCGCCTGAATTTGTTCCTGCTCCTGTCGCAGAGAAACACGCTGTTCGCTGGCTTCTGACACGCTCTGTTGCAGCGACGCGATGCGTTCTTCCAGCTCTTCGTGCAGCGTTTCGAGCTCTGTAGGATCGAAGCGTTTGCCCTGACGTTTGCAGAAGTCAGCCAGCAGACGCTCGGCTTCCTGCTGCTCACGCAGACGCTGTTCAAGTTCATTAAGACGCATGCGCAAAGGCTGAACTTGCTCAGTGAGATGACGCTGGTTGTTGCTGTCGCGCAGCAGTTCACGCGCGGCTTCCCAGGCTTCGCTGCGGCTCACCGGCCCGCTGATTGCCGTGACAAGCTGGTAAGCATGTTCAAACTGGCTGTGCGCCGTTTGCGCCACGCTCATTTTCTGTTCCAGCGTCAGCAGTTTTTCCGTGGCTTCCTGCTCTTTGGCCTGGAAGGTTTCCAGCCATTCGTCTGCGCTCTCTGCGGTTAAATCCGGCAGATGGCAGACCGCGCGCGCGCGTTCCAGCGCCTGCAAAGCCTGCTGATACTGTATTGCACGCGTCTGCTGCACGTCCAGCGCCTGCTGGTAGTCGGCAAGCTGGCTTTTCAGCTCGTCCACTTCCAGCTCCGCGGCTTCCGCACGCGCTTCGTTCTCTTCCTGCTGTTCGTGGGCTTCGGCTACGATTTCGTTCTGCTCTTCGAGGCGCATTTGCAGCTCGTCGAGGTCGGATTCATAACGTTCAATTTTTTCCTGCTGACGGATAGCCGTCTGCACCAGGCTCAGGTGATCGCTGGCGGCCTGGTAATCTATTTCCAGACTGCCTTCCGCCCCGCTGTGCTCGGCCAGCTCACGCGCCATATCAACGTGTTTAAACTGCTCCGCAGCCAGCTGTTTGCGGCTAAGGTGCAGTTCACGGCGGAATTCGAGCGCTTTATCCAGATGAATGCGGCGTTCGTTGGCGTGACGCATATAGTCCGCCGCCACGTAATCCGTGGCTTCGGAAATCAGATGCTTGAACAGATCGCGATCGGACTGGGTCACGCGAATGGCTTCCAGCGTCATGCGGTTTTCCCGCAGCGCGGCTTCCATATCCTGGAAAGCTTTGCGCACGCCGCTGTTTTCTGGCAGCAGATAGTCGCGTAAAGAGCGGGTGATGGCGCTGGAAATGCCGCCGTAAAGCGAGGCTTCAATCAGGCGATAGTATTTACTACGGTCCGAGGCGCTGCGCAGACGACGCGCCACGATACCCAGATCGAACATTAAAGAATGATAATCGGTGATGGAGTTGAACTGCTTAAACTGGACGCCTTCAATGGCTTCCACTTTGTCTTTTAGCTCCTGCAGGCTCAGCACGCGCGCCTGACGTTCATTAAGCGTTTCTGTCAGCAACTGCGTCGGCTGGATAGAGGTTGGCAGCCCCTGAATAGCAAAAGGTTTGATATCTACTTTACGGTCGCGGCCTGCAACCTGTTGCAGGCGCACGCCGACCACCACGCGCTGATGGCGAGAGTTGATGACATCCAGCGTTGAATAACAAACGCCCGCTTTTAACTTACCGTGCAGGCCCTTGTCACGTGAGCCGGACGTGGCGCCTGCTTCGGTGGTGTTACGGAAATGCAGCAGCGTTAAATCCGGGATTAACGCCGTAACGAATGCCGCCATGGTGGTGGATTTACCGGCGCCGTTGCCGCCCGAAAGCGTGGTAACCAGCTCATCTAAATCAAAGGTGCGCGCGAAGAAACCGTTCCAGTTAATCAGCGTTAGCGAGCGAAACTTTCCGCGTTCAATCATTCCTGTTCATCCTCCGCGTTATCCTGGGCGTTCTGTGGCTCGTCGATTTCATCGTTGAGTTGCAAGCGAGTTTCAACGGACATCGCCTCTCCGTCGCGAATCATACGTAGCTGCGCTTCACGTGGATCGTCACCGGCACGCACATCGGCACCGAAGCGGAATACCGATTCGGTAATGCGGAACTTGCTGCTGTCGTGGCCCATAAACCAAATCATGCCGAGGCGGCGCAGGCGCGTCAGTGAAGCGCGCACTTTTTCCTGCAGCTTTTGCCTGTCGACATCCGAGCCGGTAGAACGGTTGTTCACAAGCTTCAACAGCTTGCTTTCGTCTGCCAGCGTCAGCAGTTCGTCGTAGAGTTCCTGCTGCGTGAAGATACCTTCGTTCGCCAGGCGTTCCGGGCTGAGATAGAGGTAGCAGAGAATTTTGCCGACCATCATATCCAGCTCGGACAGCACCGAGCGCGGGATAAGCGTGGTGGAACGCGGGCGCAGATAGAAGAAACCTTCCGGCGCGCGAATTAGCTCCACGTTATAGCGAGCGTAGAACTCTTCCAGGTCTTCCTGGAAATCCATCAAAAAGGCATGATTATCCAGCTCGTCGAGACCAATGTGCCGGCCTGCGCGTAGCTGGCTGTCGAGCGCCGGGAATAACGGGTTTGCCAACGCCTGTGCCAGCTTAACCGGCATCGATTTTTCAATATTTATTGATGACATGCGCCTGTACCTTGGCTCCGTAATCGTTAATTGCCTGCCACTGAGGCGGCAGGCCGGTAAAGTCTGCTTCAGCCACACCGAGACGCACCGCCTGGTCGACCACGATTCGTGCCACATCAAAATGACGCGCGCGCGGATATTGGGTTAAATAGTCCTTCATCACCACGCCTAAATCCAGCGGCAATTGTCTGGATTTGTAGACCTCCAGGGCCGCTTCAATCATCGCCGCCAGCTGTTCACGGATTTCGTTAAACTCTTCGAATTCGAGGTCCGTTGGCAGCTCGCCGGTGACTTCTTCATCGCGGAGCGTCATCTCTTCATCACGCATATCGAGCAGACGATCGGCGCTGGCATAGGTCAGTGCCCACGGAGCGTCGAAATAATTTTGCACCGATACGCGCAGGCGCTGGGCAAAGACGCGGTTTTTATCCATGTCGATGGCGGTACGAATGAACTTATGCACGTGGCGGTCGTAGCCGATCCACAGATCGATAGCCTGCTGGCCCCAGCTGATAATGCGGTCCAGCTTGCTTTGCAGATCGAAGACCAGGCGATCGACAAAATGCAGGTCGTCGCGTCCCATCGTAGCGTCCTGGATACGCAACAAGTTCGCCTGTAACTTATCACCGGCGGCTTCAAGGGTGTCCTGCAGTTCGCGCAGGGTGCCGGAAGTTTCAGACAGTAAAAGTTCACAGCTTGAGATAGCCGCGCGCCAGTCTTTATTCAGCAACTGTGCAATATCGTCTTTAACCTGCTGCTGCTGCTCATCCATGATGCGCTGGGTGAGATCGATGCTGTCGAAAATCTCCGCGACGGAGTATTTGAGCGGCGCAAAAACGTTGCGATGCCAGTGGAACTCATCGCCGTTTTCATCGGCGGCATCGGCGGCACGCTTAAGTTCACCGGCGACGATTGAGAGCTGCATCGACAGGCGCAGCGTGGAGAATTCGCGCTGGCGAATGTAATAGTCGGTAATACCAATCCCCAGCGGCGTGAGACGATAGATCGAATTTCCTTCGTGGATCTCGCTGGTAAAGCGGTTGAGCAGACGCTGGCGCACCATATCGTTGATGGCGTTATTTGCGCGTACGTTGATGGTTTCGGTGGTTTGCTCGAACCCATCGCTCACGTGGCGGAAGGCGTCTACCAGTTCCCCTTCGCTCATCTCGCCGTCCAGCCTTTCACCGTTTAAGGTGGCAATCGTCAACAGGAATGTCAGACGTTCGGTTGGCAGCGAGATGGCGAAATCATTTTTCCGGGCCCAGGCAACCAGTTCAGGTACCGTCTGGGAAACATCACTCATAATTTTTCCTTGGCTCAAGCGGCTTGATGGCTGTCACGTGGATATAGCGGCCGAGGCTAAGAAAAGGCTCCTGCCGGCAATAACGCGTTTCAAGTTCAAGCAAATCGTCAAAACCATCACGTTGTTTTTGCTTGTCGCGCAGGTAATCATGGAATACCCGCACACCGGTTTTTCCGGTAATCTGCCAGCCAATTTGCTCCAGCCAGTGATAAACCTGTTCTGGCTGTAGCGGATTGTCAGGCGAAAGCGTCTTCTTCTTATTCTTTTTCATTCCCTGAAGAACATATTCAAAGTTCCCCACGAACATGTTTCGCATCAGCAGGCCGTTCGCATTGTAAAACATCAGCGATAACGCCCCGCCCGGTGCCAGGCACTCCCAGAGCGACTGCAGCACGGCCTGCGGGTTAACAACCCATTCCAGCACCGCGTGAAACAATATCAGATCGACCGGCCTTTCCAAATGTTGACCAATCTCCTGGGCTGCGGAATGTACAAAATGCATGTTCTCGCTCACATCTTTTTCAACGGCCGTCAGCCGGGCGCGGGCGATCATCTCAGCGGAAACATCACACAGTATGACGTCGTGACCCAGCTCAGCCATACGACAGCCCGTTTGCCCTTCGCCGCCGCCCGCGTCCAGCACTCGCAGCTTCGGCGCCAGGGTAGCCAGCAGAGCATTAAGATCCTGCCACAGGATAGCCTGGCGCAGCAGGCCTTTGGTGGTGCCATAGATGTTGCGTGAGAACTTCTCGGCAATGTCATCAAAATTGCGGTCACGCACGGGTACTACTCCACAGCCTTTAAGGGTCAGTTTCAGAAAACCGCTATTTTGGCACAGCTAGCAGGAGAATGAACCTGGCTGGTGTAATATCACCGGTGTTTACCCGTTGGATGGTTAAAAAAGGACCCGGAATTCATGCTTTTTATCCTGAAAAAATTTATCGGCGGCCTGTTACTGCCCCTGCCTTTTCTGCTGCTGGTGATTGGCTTAGCTATTTTGCTGTTGTGGTTTACCCGCTGGCAAAAAACGGGGAAAGCATTACTTACTGCCGGTTGGCTGGTTTTACTCCTGCTGAGCCTTCAGCCGGTGGCCGATCGCCTGCTTAAGCCGATTGAAGATTCCTGGCCGACGTGGCGCGGCGGTGCGCAGGTTAACTACGTGGTGGTGCTGGGCGGCGGCTATACCTGGAATCCTGACTGGGCACCGAGTTCGAACCTGATCAATAACAGCCTTCCGCGGGTCACCGAGGGGATAAGGTTATGGCAGGCGAATCCCGGCGCTAAACTAATCTTTACCGGCGCACGCGCGATGACAAATTCTGTCAGTACCGCAGAAGCAGGGGCAAGAGTAGCGGAAAGTCTGGGCGTGCCGCGTTCAGCAATCATCACGCTGGATAGCCCGAAGGATACGGAAGAAGAGGCAGCGGCGGTAGCAAAAACCATCGGTAAGCAACCTTTCCTGCTCGTCACTTCCGCCTCGCATTTACCGCGCGCCGTCATTTTCTTCCGCAATGCAGGCCTTAATCCTGTTCCTGCACCGGCTAATCAGATGGCCATTGAGTCGCCGCTCAACCCATGGGAAAAGATCGTTCCGTCACCGCTTTGGTTAATGCACAGCGACCGGGTATGGTATGAAACGCTGGGGCGAGCCTGGCAGTGGCTTAAAGGATCTTCAGGAAATCCAGGGGAGTAGCCCCTTCGTCGCGGCATCGAAGGCGGGCCGGTTTATGCGGCCCGTCTGGAGCAATCTGTCGACCGCATCCCACAGCACATACAGCCAGCGTCGCCACAGGAACGATTCCGCCACGGGTGCGCGTTGCAGGTAGCGCCAGAATAAGCTTTCCGCCTGCCCTTCTTCATACAAACGGAAAATCTCATATTCGCGCGGCGCCCACAGCACGACGCCCGGATTTACCATCGCCAGTAGCTGATCGCTCTTGCCGTCTTTGAGCATGCTCCGCAACGTAAAATTGCCATGGACCAGCACGCAATTATCGTTGAAACCTTCAAACATGCGCGGCAAACACTCGCGCGAACGGAACAGGACGCGTCTGTCCTGCATCGTAAGGCCGGTGTTCTTAAACTGATTTAATGTGTTCCACAGCACGTCCACCCGCTGACGATACCAGGATGGCCAGATGTTTTCCTGGGTGCTGTCGACGCTGCCTACGCAGCCCGCGCTGTCAACGCGATGCCAGGCCAGCAAACCTTCGACGATTTGGTCTTTCAGCTGTTCCCAGCGCTCCGGCGTTCTGGCTGGCGCTTCAACGGAAACCCCGCGCAGGCGTTCCATCAACAACACGTCCGGGCCGGGTTTGTCTTCGTGAGTCACTATGCCATAGACCACGGGCATGCGAACGGTGCCTGAGCGCGCCAGCAGCGACATTTTCCATGCCTGCTGCGCGGCGATGCCCGGAGAGGTAAAGCTTTTAGCCAGCAGCGGCATCGCGTGGCCTTCTCTGTCATACAGCGACCAGACCGCAGTATTCGTTTGCTCACTGACGCACTCAATACGGCTTAACTTTTCACCCAGCAGATGGCTTAACTCCTTCCGCAGCAGCTCCATAACCCGTAACCCCTATAAATAATGATGCTATTTATAATGAGCGCGCTTTTGCCGGATGTCATCACTTCCGATCAATATGTATTCAGATAATAAAAAACCGGCTCAGCGGCCGGTTTTTCAGTGCAGGAAAGATTTAGCGCATCGCTATGCGAACGTGTTCCAGATCTTCCGGCGTATCCACGCCCGTACCGGGGATCTCTTTTGCTACCGCAACGTGAATTTTTTCACCGTTCCACAAAACGCGCAGTTGCTCCAGCATTTCAATTTGCTCAAGCTGGCTTGGTTCCCAGCTGATATAGCGACGGATAAAACCCGCACGATATCCGTAAATGCCGATGTGACGCAGGAAAGTATCGCCAATTTTTTCACGCGACTGAGCGAACCGGTCGCGATCCCATGGAATGGTGGCTCGCGAGAAGTACAGAGCATAGCCCTGAGCATCCATCACCACTTTAACCGCGTTCGGATTAAAGGCTTCTTCCGCCGAGTCGATAGGTACGGCGAGGGTTGCCATTCCCGCCTGGCTGTTAGCCAGATTTTCTGCGACCTGACGAATGATGACCGGCGGGATCATTGGTTCATCGCCCTGCACGTTGACGATGACGGTGTCGTCGCCAAAGCCGCATTTTTCGATAACTTCGGCGAGGCGTTCGGTACCTGACTGATGATCCGCACGGGTCATGCACACTTCGCCGCCAGCGGCTTCTACAGCACGAGCTACGTCTTCGTGATCGGTGGCGACAATAATACGTTCCGCGCCGGACTCACGGGCACGTTCCAGAACATGCACCACCATCGGTTTGCCGTTAATATCTTTCAGCGGCTTGCCCGGCAAACGTGTGGACGAATAGCGGGCAGGGATAATTGCCACAAAACTCATGAAGTCGTCTCGTCGAGGGTCAGCGTGCGCGCCTGGGTTTCCAGCAGAACCGGAATACCGTCGCGGAACGGAAAGGCCAGGCCATCAGCTTTACAGATAAGCTCTTGCTTTTCTTGGTTAAAATAGAGTTTGCCGTTGCACACCGGGCAGGCAATGATTTCAAGTAAACGACTTTCCATAGATACTCCAGAACGGGCGCCATCAAGGGCGTCAGGATAACATAACTGATTAGCTCCTCGGGGTAATTTCCCAGCCGCTTCCCCATACGGCGGCAAGCAAAGCGGGAATACTCCCCAGGGCAATCCGTGAAGCGCCTTGCCAGAGCGCAAACTCCGTTAACGCGCCGTGCAGGCCGTCTGTCAATGATATACCGGGCCTGATGCCCTCTTCCAGATACAAGCTGATAATTTCAAGCTCGCTGCGCTTGCGGTGCATTTTGGCATCCATACGCCCGACCAGTACGCCCCGATGCAGCAGCGGCAAAACGAAATAGCCGTATTTACGTTTTGCCGCCGGGGTGTAGCATTCCAGACGATATGAGAAATCAAACAGCGCTTGCGCACGCGCGCGATCCCAAACGACGGGATCAAAGGGGGACAGCACGGCGCTATGAGTCGCTTTAAGCTTGTTCTGTTCCGCGCGTGGCAGCAATGGCAACAACGCGCTGTGCACCCACATCTCGCCCAGCTTTTCTGTCTGCACGGGAACGATCTTTCCCTGCAGCTCCCACTCGCTCATGATGGCCTTAACGGGAACACGACGTAAACGATAGTAGTCAGCCAGCCACTCGGGGCGGAAAATGCCCAGGCTGCGGGCGCTGTTTTCCAGCATTTGCCGTTCGGCATCCTGTTGCTGAATAAGGTTTAGCTCATCGTTCCAGTCCGGCATTACGCGGGTCGTAAGGTCGTAAACTCGCTGAAAATTGCGGCGCTCAATTACCATCACCTGACCGGAAGTAAACAGACCTTCAAGATGTTTTTTATGCGGTTTCCATTCCCACCAGCCGCCTGCACCTTTATGCGGATGTTCAAAATCCGCCGAACGAACCGGGCCGTTTTCCGCAATATGCGCGAGCAGGCGTTCAATCTCTTCTGCATGTTCCGCCATCCAGTCCGGCTTGTATTTCCAGCCCATATTCTCCGGCTGCAGCATTCTGTGGCGCACCAGCGCAAAATCTTCTTTAGGCAGAAAACACGCCTCGTGTGCCCAGTATTCGATGAGCTTTCCACTCGCTAAGGCTTCATCAAGCCAGCCTGGGGAGTATTGCCCAAGGCGGCTGAACAGCACCAGATAAGGGCTACGGGCGACAATGTTGATGGTATCGATTTGCAGGAGCGACATCTGCGATATTGTCTCGATGATGTCTGACGCGCGGGCGCGACGGCGCGGTTTGTTTAGCAGCCCCTGCGCGGCAAGGTGAAGGTTTCGGGCAGCTTGTAAGGTCAGGTACGGTAAGGACATAATCTTTCCTGTCGTCAACAAACCATTGCGCGGCGCGCTGAAAAGCCTACTTCACCAGCGCAACCAGGGTTTGCAGCAGCTGTTCTGCCTGCGGTTGGGCAAGGCGAGCATCAACGGGCAGATACCACCAGTTCTCATGACCCGCCACAAAGGCACGACATTTAACCGCATCTTTTTCCGTCATTAATAACGTCTGGTCTTTATCCAGCAGCTTTACGACATCCGCTTCCGTCAGCGCCTGATGATCCGCAAGGCTTACCGTGTTAACCGGCGTCACGCCGCACTGCTTTAGCGTGGCGAAAAAACGCGGTGGATGACCGATGCCCGCCATTGCGACCACATTCTGCAAAACCTGCGCAGGACAACGCTCGCCGCTGAGCAAATTAACGGCCTCTCCTGGTTGCAGGTGCATAGCAATTTCTCCTGCCTGCGCTTCGCCACCGTTGGTGATTATCGCATCCACAGAGTTTAACCGCCCAGCCCGCTCGCGCATTGGCCCAGCGGGCAGCCACCAGCCGTTGCCGAACCGGCGCACGCCGTCTACTACAACAATTTCTTTATCCCGCGCCAGGGCGTAGTGTTGCAGGCCATCATCGGTGATGATGAGCTGCGGCTGCGCATGTTCGATTAAAACTTTTACCGCAGCACTGCGTTCAGGAGCCACGGCCACAGGCGCACCAGTACGCTGATAAATCAACACCGGCTCATCCCCTGCCTGCGTGGTATCGGTAGCGGGAGTAAGGATTAAAGGATAACGCTCTGCTTTGCCCCCGTAGCCACGGGAAACAACCCCCACGCGGATACCTCGTGACTGAAGCTGCTCCACGAGCCAGATAACTACCGGTGTCTTGCCATTGCCGCCTGCGGTCAGATTACCGACCACTACAATCGGAACCGGTGCGCGCCACGCCTTACGCAGCCCAAGTTTCCAGCTAAGCCGAATAGCTCCGCTCACCAGGCCATAAAGCCAGGAGAGCGGCAGTAACAGTAGGTAGAGAGAAGATTTTCCCGACCAGATGCGTTCGATCATTCGCCGAATTGCATCTTATACAGCTGAGCGTACACGCCACGATGGGCGATCAGCTCAGCGTGCGGGCCACGCTCAACGATACGGCCATCTTCCACCACCACGATTTCATCGGCTTGTTCAATAGTAGACAGACGGTGAGCAATAACCAGAGAGGTACGGTTTTTCTGTAATTCGTCCAGCGCCGCCTGAATGGCGCGTTCCGATTCCGTATCCAACGCGGAGGTAGCTTCATCAAGAATTAATATTGGGCTGTCACGCAGCAGCGCACGGGCAATGGCGATACGCTGACGCTGACCGCCGGAAAGCAGCACGCCGTTTTCGCCAATAACGGTATCCAGACCGTTGTCCATTTTACTGATGAAGTCCATCGCGTAAGCCATGCGGGCAGCCTTTTCAATGTCTTCACGGCTGTACTGTTCTGTCCGCGCATAGGCGATGTTGTTGGCTATGGTGTCGTTAAACAGGTGAACATTCTGTGAAACCAGCGCCACCTGATTACGAAGCGACGACAGCGTGTATTCACGGATGTCCACGCCATCAATCAGGACGTTGCCTTCCTCAATATCGTAGAACCGCGTAATGAGGCTGGCGATAGTAGATTTTCCTGAGCCCGAACGTCCTACCAGCGCAACCGTCTTCCCGGCGGGAACATTCAGGCTAACGTCGCGTAACGCAGGAATATCGCGGCCAGGATAGGTGAAAGTCACATTTCTGAATTCAAGATCGCCTTTCGCACGTTCAATTTTGCGCGTGCCTTCGTCTTTCTCCTGTTCAGAATCGAGGATAGAGAACAGCGTCTGGCATGCCGCCATACCGCGCTGGAACTGAGCGTTAACGTTGGTCAACGATTTTAGCGGACGCATCAGAGCAATCATGGAAGAGAACACGACGGTGATAGTACCGGCGGTCAGGGTTTCCATCACGCTCGGGAAACTCGCAGCATAAAGAACAAAGGCCAGCGCGAGGGAGGCAATCAGTTGAATAATAGGATCTGAAATCGAAGAGGCTGACACCAGTTTCATGCCCTGGTGGCGCATATGGTTGCTGACTTTGTTAAAGCGATCCGTTTCTACTTCCTGACCGCCAAAAATCAGCACTTCTTTATGCCCTTTGAGCATTTGTTCCGCGCTGGTCGTCACCTGTCCCATAGTGTTCTGCATGTTCTTGCTGATATTACGAAAGCGTTTAGAAACCAGGCGAATGGCGAAGGAGACGACTGGCGCAAGCACAATCAAAATCAGCGAAAGCTGCCAGCTATACCAGAACATCAGCACAAACAGGCCGATGATGGAAGCACCTTCACGCACTACGGTAATAAGCGCGCTGGAAGAGGACGATGCCACCTGCTCGGAATCATAGGTAATACGAGAAAGCAGCGTACCTGTCGATTGCTGATCGAAGTAGGCGACGGGCATTCCCATCATATGGCTGAACAGGCGGCGGCGCATATTCATGACTACCTGGCCTGAAACCCACGAAATACAGTAACTTGACACGTAACTTGTCAGGCCGCGCATCACCATAAGCCCGATGACAACCAGCGGCATCCATAACAAAACGGATTTATCCGTTTTACCGAAACCATCATCCAGTAACGGTTTAAGCAACGATAGCATAAAGGTATCGCTGGCTGCGTTGAGGATTAACGCAACCCCAGCCACGATCAGACCCGCTTTAAAAGGAGCAATCATCGGCCAGAGGCGACGGAAGGTCTGTAGGGTGGAGAGATCTTTATCGTTCTGCATTAAGTCGAACCAGCATTTAATGAAATAGCCGCATATTCTACCTATTATCGCGGGTGACGCCAAACCACTGATGATACCAACGGGGCATTATTTGATCTCTGAAGCCCTTGATTTGCCATTTATCACGCTTTATGCGGATAGTGATTTGGCCGGCATGAGCCGTGTCGTACCATGTGTAGCCCTGCTTTTTGTAGCGTTCAATAACTTTCGCAGACGGTAAGCGCCAGGCGTTATAACGGGAAACCGAAGCCAGCGCGGCCTTACCAGAAATAGCCCGCAAGAGGGGCGCAGTTGACGAGGTTCGGCTGCCATGATGAGGAACCTGAACAATATCAGCCTCAAATGCGCCCCACTGCTTCCTGAGCATAGCAAATTCTGCGGGTGCTTCCACATCGCCGGTTAACAGCAGCCGAAACCGGCCGTCGCTAACCATTACCACGCAGGAGCCGTTATTACCCGGCGCCCGGTGCGCTTCTGGCGGCCACCATGCGGTGAAATCCAGGCCCTGCCATTGCCACTTTTGCCCCTGAAAGCAAGGAAGGTGGTTTGCCCAGCGAAGCGGGCTACGGACCGTCATTCCCGGCCAGGCCCGCTGCAGGCTGGGAAGCCCGCCGCGATGATCGAGATGTTCATGACTAATGATAACGGCTTCGGGGGTGAGATTACGCCAGCGCAGCCAGGGGATAATGACCTGTTGCGCAGCGTCCCCGCCAGGCCAGGCGTTTCCTGTGTCATAGAGAAGCACTTTGCCATGACGAACGATAGCAACAGCAAGGCCATGTCCTACATCCAGCATCGTAATTTCCCACGATTGCTCGTCTTTTTCCTCAGGCGTACGGAAACTAAAAACGATCAGAATAATCATCAGCACGCCTGTTGAAGCTGCGGAAGTTCTCCAGAGGAATAAACGGCAGATGCCGATGGCTCCCCAGCCAATAAAACTCACCGCCTGAAAACGCTCGTCCAGCTCCTGCCAGCCTCCCGGCAGGAGTCTGAGAAAAACAAACAGCTGTTCCAGCAGGACATCTACCAGCCGCCACAGATTTTTTCCCAGCCATGGGATGCCCGTCAGCATGAGTCCTGTCAGCAGCACTGGCGTGACAATAAAGGAAACAAAGGGCACGGCTAACAGATTTGCCAGCAGCGCGTTTACGCTAAGCCCGTGAAATATAAAAACCTGCAACGGCAATAAAAGTAACGTGATGCCCGCCTGTAAATATACCAGACCCGCCAGATGGCGATAAAACCATCGCCAGTGCGCGACCCGACGTGGCAGCGGCATCCACTGATACCAGAAGATAATCCCGGCGACAGCGAGTACAGACAGCCAGAAACTGTCGGACAATACCGTTAAAGGCTCGTAAAGCAGGATCCCGGCTATACAGCAGATCCAGACTTCCCAGTTCGACCATTGTCGGCCGCTCAAACGAAGCGATAACCAGATAACCAGCCCTAAAAAGGTTCTTGTCGCCGGAGGGTTAGAGCCTGCAAGCCAGGTACAGACGCCGGCAGTAAACAGGCTTGCAAGCAGGGGCATTCGAAAATGAATCCGATGGGCAGGCAAAAATAGCTGAATAAATCTTGCAAACAGCCAGCCTACTCCTGCGGCCAGTGAGATATGCAGCCCTGAGATTGCCATCAAATGTGCGGTTCCGGTACGCCGCAGGATATCCTTGACCTCTGCGGTCATAACCGTGCGTTCACCAAACCCCAGAGCAAGGATCGTTCCCTGCCAGGTGAGTGACCGTGTCGCATTAGTGACCGCATTCAACCATCGCCCGCGAAGAGAACATTGTTCGCTCAGCCTTTGCGCTTTGACAACGCGACCCCGAAGCGGCAAATTTTGTGCCAGCGCATAACGCTGGCTATCAAATCCCCCTTCGTTTATCTGACCATGAACCGGCCGCAAACGCAGCGTCATCTGCCATTTTTGGCCGGAACAAACGGGTTCGGGTAGGTTGGTTCCTCTCAAAACGATGCCCGGCGGTGGGAAAAAGTATTGCTTACCGCTTTGAATAATCTGTAACTCATGATTCTGAGCGCCATCGGTACGCGTAATAACCACCCGCGCGGTTACGGGGTTTTGTATCCAGCTTTCAAATGACAGCTGGCTTTCTTTGGCAGCAAGCAATCCCCAGCAGCAGCAAAGCACGGCGATGGCCGAATAACGCAGCAGCCGAAACTTAAAAACCGCAAGACATAGCGCGGCTGCCAGCAGTAATGCGATGGTCGCCGGTTCGGGAATATCGGTTAACCACAACAGCGGTAAAATGCCAATAGCGGCGCTAAGACAGAACCCTGGTAAAGTAACCACAGCAACCTCCTTGTTGGGAGCAGTGTGGTGTATCAGGGATTCAGCGTCAGCCGACAATGAATAAACTTACGGGAAGGTTTCCGGGGTTTTTCTATAAGGGAACTTATTTTCAGGGAACGCTGTGACGAGAGTCGCTCTGCGAATTGCAGACATAAAAAAACGGCACCCGTGGGTACCGTTTTTAACAGTTAAATCCGTAGACTCAATTGCCGTAAATATTGGCGCGGTCACGTAGCTCTTTACCTGGTTTAAAGTGCGGAACGTATTTGCCTTCCAGGTCCACTTTATCGCCGGTCTTAGGGTTACGTCCGGTGCGAGGAGCGCGATAGTGTAATGAGAAGCTGCCGAAACCCCGGATTTCAATACGCTCGCCAAGGGCTAGCGTAGAGGCCATATGCTCCAGCATCTCTTTTACTGCGTCTTCCACAGCCTTAGCGGGAATGTGAGATTGCTGGGTTGCAAGTCTTTCTATCAATTCTGACTTGGTCATGATTCCTCCGGTTTCCATTCAGGAAAATTAGCTTACAGCTATCAATCGAACAAGGGCGGCCGCAGCCGCCCTGATATAGCGCTCGGACGATTACTCGCCTTTAGCTGCTTTGAATGCTTCAGCCATTGCGTTAGAGAAGTTGCCTTCTTCCTGTTTGTTGTTAACAGTCGCAATTGCATCTTTCTCGTCAGCTTCGTCTTTAGCACGAACAGACAGGCTCACAACACGGTTTTTACGATCGACGCCGGTGAATTTAGCTTCAACATCGTCGCCTACGTTCAGAACCAGAGTTGCATCTTCAACGCGGTCACGGGAAGCTTCAGAAGCACGCAGGTAGCCTTCTACGCCGTCTGCTAATTCAACTGTAGCACCTTTCGCGTCAACTGCCGTTACTTTACCAGTAACGATAGTACCTTTCTTGTTCAGCGCAACGTAGTTGTTGAACGGATCTTCTGCGAGTTGTTTAACACCCAGGGAGATACGCTCGCGCTCTGCGTCAACCTGCAGAACCACAGCTGCGATTTCGTCGCCTTTTTTGTATTCACGAACTGCTTCTTCGCCTGCAACGTTCCAGGAGATGTCAGACAGGTGAACCAGGCCGTCGATGCCGCCGTCCAGGCCGATGAAGATACCGAAGTCAGTGATAGACTTGATTTTACCTTCAACGCGGTCGCCTTTGTTGTGGGTCTCAGCGAACTGCTGCCATGGGTTGTTTTTGCACTGCTTCAGGCCCAGGGAGATACGACGACGTTCTTCGTCGATATCCAGAACCATAACTTCCACTACGTCACCAACGTTAACAACTTTGGATGGGTGGATGTTTTTGTTGGTCCAGTCCATTTCGGAAACGTGCACCAGGCCTTCAACGCCTTCTTCGATTTCAACGAAGCAGCCGTAGTCGGTCAGGTTGGTTACGCGGCCAGTCAGACGAGTACCTTCCGGGTAACGCTTAGCGATAGCTACCCATGGATCTTCGCCCAGCTGTTTCAGGCCCAGGGAAACACGGGTACGCTCGCGGTCGAACTTCAGCACTTTAACAGTGATTTCGTCGCCAACGTTCACGATTTCGCTTGGATGCTTAACGCGTTTCCATGCCATGTCAGTGATGTGCAGCAGGCCATCAACGCCGCCCAGATCAACGAATGCACCGTAGTCAGTAAGGTTCTTAACGATACCTTTAACTTCCATGCCTTCCTGCAGGTTTTCCAGCAGCTGATCGCGTTCTGCGCTGTTTTCAGATTCGATAACAGCACGGCGTGAAACAACAACGTTGTTACGTTTCTGGTCAAGCTTGATTACTTTGAATTCAAGCTCTTTGCCTTCGAGGTGCAGCGTGTCGCGAACCGGACGAACGTCAACCAGGGAGCCTGGCAGGAACGCGCGAATACCGTTCAGCTCAACAGTGAAGCCACCTTTAACTTTGCCGTTGATAACACCGACCACAGTCTCAGCTTCTTCGTAAGCTTTTTCCAGCGTGATCCAGGCTTCGTGACGCTTAGCTTTCTCACGGGACAGCAGGGTTTCGCCGAAGCCATCTTCAACTGCGTCCAGAGCAACGTCAACTTCGTCGCCGACCTGGATTTCCAGTTCGCCAGCCGCGTTTTTGAATTGCTCAGCCGGAATGGCAGACTCAGATTTCAGACCGGCGTCAACCAGTACTACGTCTTTGTCGATAGCAACAACAACGCCACGAACGATGGAACCCGGACGGGTTTCGATTGTTTTCAGGGATTCTTCAAAGAGTTGAGCGAAAGATTCAGTCATGTTGTTAATCTTCAAGGTTCTTTAGTTTAACGTCCATTTAGCGTCCCGCCGAATGGGGTTGTTTGACATACCCCGCCATTGGCTCCATGCCGACAGGGTTAGATTACAGGGGGCGAATTTTACCCGATCTGTAGAAATATCGCTATGGCAATGCCATGACAATATTGACAAAATTCTTATCACGGGGCGGCTTACGCTGCCAGTACTTCCCGTGCATAGGCCAATGCGCGCTCGATGACTTCGTCTATAGACATGCTGGTTGAATCCAGCACCAAAGCATCTGCGGCAGGTACTAACGGCGCTACGGGCCGATTACGATCGCGATCGTCGCGCTCTTTTATTTCGGCCAAAAGGCGCTCAAAGTTAACACTAAAGCCCTTTTCCTGCAACTGTAGCATCCGCCTGTGCGCGCGTTCTTCAGATGAGGCATCAAGAAATATTTTCACCGGTGCGTCAGGAAAGACAACCGTTCCCATGTCCCGCCCGTCGGCGATAAGGCCGGGCGCTTCACGGAACGCGCGCTGGCGACGCAGCAGGGCCTCGCGCACACGGGGGAAAGCGGCTATCTGCGAAGCAGCATTGGCGACTTCCTGAGTACGAATTTCGCCGCTCACATCTTCTCCTTCCAGAATCACCTCAAGGTTGCCGTTGATCGCGACAAAACGCACATCAAGGTGCGCCGCCAGAGGTACCAGCGCTTCCTCAGAAACAACGTCCACCTGATGATGCAAGGCAGCCAGAGCAAGCACGCGGTAGATCGCGCCGGAGTCCAGCAGATGCCACTGCAACGCTTCCGCCATCGCCTTACACAACGTGCCTTTGCCTGCACCGCTTGGTCCATCAATTGTTATTACCGGGGCGGGTGCCGTCATATTTTTCTCCTTCTCGCGGGATCGCGGACCTAAAACGTGAACGCCGCGTATTATACGCCCCCAACCAGCCGGACCGTTATCTTTCCTGCTAAATATCCTGGGGAATCAGGCTGAGTGTAGAAGAATTGCGCAACATGATTGTAAGGAAACGTAGAGAGATAAGAAAACCGCATCAAATGATGCGGTTAGGAGAGAATTACGCGAGGGTACTGATGCTTGCAAGCCGCTCAAAATAGTCCGGGAAGGTTTTCGCCGTACAGCCAGGGTCAAGAATAGTTACCGGCGTGTCAGACAGGGCGACAAGCGAAAAACACATCGCCATACGGTGATCGTTATAGGTACCGATCTCTGCGTTCTGCAGCTTCGTCGGCGGCGTGACGGCGATGTAATCTTCGCCCTCTTCCACTTCTGCGCCCACTTTACGTAGCTCGGTAGCCATCGCTGACAGTCTGTCCGTCTCTTTCACCCGCCAGTTATAAATATTGCGCAGCGTCGTGGTGCCTTTTGCAAAGAGCGCCGCGGTAGCTATGGTCATTGCCGCATCGGGAATATGGTTCATATCCATATCGATAGCCTTCAGCTCGCCGCGCTCGCAGGAGATAAAGTCTTCGCCCCAGGTAATTTTCGCGCCCATCTTTTCCAGCACGTCAGCGAAACGGATATCGCCCTGCACGCTGTTGCGTCCAATGCCGGTGACTTTTACCTTGCCGCCTTTAATAGCACCGGCCGCAAGAAAGTAAGAAGCGGAAGAGGCATCGCCTTCAACCAGATAAGCTCCCGGAGACTGGTACTGCTGGCCGCCGCGAATGACGAAGCTGCGATAGTCACGGTTTTCGACATTAACACCGAAGGTTTTCATCAGGTGTAAAGTGATGTCGATATAAGGTTTGGAAACCAGTTCACCTTTAATGGTGATTTCGGTGTCATTCGCCGCCAGCGGGGCCATCATAAGAAGCGCTGTCAGAAACTGGCTTGAAACGCTGCCGTCTACCGCAACCTGGCCACCGGCAAAACCACCGCGTAAACGCAGCGGAGGATAGTTTTCTTGTTCGAGGTAATCGATCTGCGCACCGCCCTGACGCAGAGCATCAACCAGATGACCGATAGGACGCTCTTTCATGCGCGGTTCGCCCGTCAGGACGACATTATTGCTGCCTGCGCATAAAGCCGCGGCCAGAGGACGCATCGCCGTTCCCGCATTTCCCAGGAAAAGCTCCAGCTCACCCGCAGCCTGTAATGGCCCGCCAACGCCAACCACCTCACAACGAGTACGATCCGCTGAAAGCGTGTAGCTTACGCCCAGCGCTTTTAGCGCATTAAGCATATGACGAACATCATCGCTGTCGAGCAGGTTGGTCAGCTCAGTTGTGCCTTTTGCGAGTGCTGCAAGCAGCAAAGCGCGGTTAGAAACGCTTTTTGAACCGGGAAGATTAATTGTGCCGTCAACGAGCGCGATGGGTTGTAACGTCAGGGATTCCAGCATGGGGAAGTACTCTCAATCAAACAGAATAAACCCCGCGAGAACGGCTCGCGGGGAGAAACGCAACGCGCGCGGCTTAGCCGTGACGACGTTCGAAGTTAACCATAAAGTCAGTAAGCGCTTTAACGCCTTCAAGCGGCATAGCATTATAAATAGAAGCGCGCATGCCGCCCACGACACGGTGGCCTTTCAGAGCATGCAAACCAGCCGCGAAGGACTCTTCAAGGAAGAGCTTATCCAGAGCGCTGTCGGCCAGCTGGAACGGAACGTTCATGCGGGAACGGTTAGCCGGGGCCACATCGTTACGATAGAAGTCGCTGTTATCAATCACGCCGTAAAGGAGATCCGCTTTCGCCTGGTTGATTTTGTCCATAGCCGCGACGCCGCCTTGCTCTTTGAGCCACTTAAATACCAGCCCTGACAGATACCAGGCGAAGGTTGGCGGCGTGTTAAACATGGAGTCGTTATCGTTTAGCACGGTGTAATCGAGAATAGACGGACAGGATTGGTGCGCCTTGCCAAGCAAATCTTCACGCACGATAACCAGCGTCAGGCCTGCCGGGCCGATATTTTTCTGCGCGCCTGCGTAAATCACACCGAAACGGCTGACGTCCAGCGGCTGCGACAGGATGGTAGAAGAAAAATCGGCGGCCACCACCGTATCGCCGAAATCAGGCGTTTCGTGGATAGCGATGCCGTCGATGGTTTCGTTCGGGCAATAGTGCAGGTAAGCACTGTTATCAGAAACCTGCCACTCGCTCATCGGCTTGATGGCACGCAGGCCGTCCACGGTCACTTTGGCATCAAACACGGCTGGAGTAAGGTATTTATGCGCTTCTTTTACCGCGCTATGCGCCCAGTAGCCGCCGTCGATGTAGTCAGCGGTTTTCTTATCGCCCAGCAGGTTTAACGGAACGCCAGCGAACTGTCCGCGTCCGCCGCCGTGGCAGAACAAAACTTTGTAGTTCGAGGGGATTTGCAGCAGATCGCGAAAATCTTTTTCGGCGTCGTGCGCTACCTGAATAAATTCTTTACTACGGTGGCTTATCTCCATTACGGAGGTGCCCAGCCCGTTCCAGTCGCAGAGTTCGTGCTGTGCACGACGAAGTACGTCAGCCGGTAGCATCGCCGGGCCGGAACTAAAATTGTATACCTGAGTCATTTCCCCTCACCACGCTTAGAGCAATAAGATTTATCACGTTATCGGTTTTATCACTCACTTGCAGGGGCTGCAATGGTTAATCCGGCACGGCGGAAGAATGTGCGCAAAATCACACAAAACAATCCACCAGCCAGCCCATAAAACACCCTATTTATTCTCGTCACGTCACTCGCTTTGCGGTACAGGCTTTTACCCAGGCGTCATTTTTGCAGCGTGGACAAGATAATTTATCGCCGGCGTTAAACTTTATAATCTCGCTGCAGCGAATGCAGGCATAGTCGCCATCTTCGGGTATTTTTTCGAACCGTTCATTGCAGGGCTCGGGCAAAATGGATAATCCCGGTCTGACGAGATGATCCGGGTAAAAATAGACGCTTATCTGACCGTTGGTCTCCAGGATAGCAAGGCGAACCTGCCCCAGGTGTTCAACGCTGTGCAGCCGAAGCTCCATGAAAAACTCAAACTCGGTCATGTTCTGGGCCTGCATTTTTTCCCAGGCGAACTCCCCGTCTTCAATAATGACCTTCGCTTTGCCCTCAAACAGCGTTTCCAGCTTTTCGCTGTGGTTCATCAGCCACATCACCAGGCGATACAGACAGGCAAGGGTAATAAACACCACAAATACGGGCAGCATCGGCACGTCGTGGTAAAACGCCACGTCGCCCGCAGCCGAGCCTAAGGTCAAAATAATGAGCACTTCAAAAAGCGACATCTGACGCACGCCGCGACGTCCGGTAATTTTCAAAAACAGGAAAACCAGAATAAAGGTATAAAGGCTGCGGACACCGACTTCTAATAAAAAGTCAGGGGGCACGTCGTTGAAAGCCATACGTTGTAGATCAAAGGTCTTCATTTATCCCGCCATAACAGTTATTTACTGAGTGTAAGCATAGCCTGTTATGCTAGTAACACCCACAACGCTGGCGATAGCGCCAGCCCGCTAAAACCCGTATCATTGCGCGCTTTGCGTACGACAAAAGTGAACCTCATGACTCAAACCTTTATTCCCGGTAAAGATGCCGCCCTGGAAGATTCTATTGCCCGCTTCCAGAAGCAGCTCACCGATCTCGGCTTTAATATAGAAGAAGCCTCCTGGCTGAACCCCGTTCCTAACGTTTGGTCGGTCCACATTCGTGATAAAGACAGCGCGCTGTGCTTTACGAATGGCAAAGGCGCCACCAAAAAAGCCGCGCTGGCTTCCGCGCTGGGCGAATATTTTGAACGTCTTTCCACCAACTACTTTTTCGCTGATTTCTGGCTGGGTGAAACCATCGCCAATGGCCCATTTGTGCACTATCCGAATGAGAAGTGGTTCCCGATCCCTGAAGATGAACAGCTGCCGGCAGGGATTCTCGACGATCGTCTGCGCGCGTTTTACGATCCAGAAAACGAGCTGACCGCAGGCATGCTGATCGACCTGCAGTCAGGTAACGAAGAACGCGGCATCTGCGCGTTGCCGTTTACCCGCCAGTCCGATCTGCAAACTGTTTATATCCCGATGAACATTATCGGCAACCTGTACGTTTCCAACGGAATGTCCGCCGGAAATACCGCCAACGAAGCGCGAGTGCAGGGCCTGTCCGAAGTTTTTGAACGCCATATTAAAAATCGCATTATTGCCGAATCAATCAGCCTGCCGGAAATTCCGCAGGCAGTGCTCGCGCGCTACCCGGGCGTGGTGGAATCCATCGCGAAGCTCGAAGCGGAAGGGTTCCCGATATTTGCTTACGATGGCTCCCTCGGCGGCAAATATCCGGTTATCTGTGTTGTCCTGTTTAATCCGGCGAACGGCACCTGCTTCGCCTCGTTCGGCGCGCATCCTGATTTCGGCGTGGCGCTGGAACGTACGGTTACCGAGCTGCTGCAGGGCCGTGGTCTTAAAGATCTCGACGTCTTTACTCCACCAACCTTTGATGATGAAGAAGTGGCGGAGCACGCCAACCTCGAAACTCACTTTATCGACTCAAGCGGCCTGATCTCCTGGGATATGTTCAAACAGGATGCGGATTACCCGTTCGTGGACTGGAGCTTCTCAGGCACAACCGAAGAAGAGTTCGCCACGTTAATGGCTATTTTTAACGCGGAAGACCAGGAGGTTTACATCGCGGATTACCAGCATCTGGATGTTTATGCCTGCCGCATTATCGTTCCGGGCATGTCCGATATTTACCCTGCGGAAGACCTGCTGTTAGCCAACAATAATATGGGTTATCACCTGCGCGAAACCATTCTTGCCCTGCCGGGCAGCGAGTGGGAAAAACAGGATTATCTGGATCTGATTTCCCAGCTGGATGAAGAAGGCCACGATGATTTTACCCGCGTACGCGAGCTGCTTGGCCTGGCGACAGGCAAAGATAATGGCTGGTATACGCTGCGCATCGGCGAGCTGAAGGCTATGCTGGCGCTGGCCGGTGGCGATCCAGAGCAAGCGCTGATCTGGACCGAATGGACCATGGAGTTCAATGCTTCTATTTTCAGCGCCGAACGCGCTAACTACTACCGTTGCCTGCAAACTCTGCTGTTGCTGGCGATGGAAGAAGAACGCGAGCCGCTGCAATATCTGAATGCGTTTGTCCGCATGTATGGCGCGCAAACCGTGGAAGCAGCAAGCGCTGCGTTAAGCGGCGAGGCTGCGTTCTATGGCCTGCAGGCGGTCGACAGCGATCTTAAGGCGTTTCCGGCACATCAGGCGCTCCTGGGCGCTTACGAAAAATTACAGCGCGCGAAAGCCCGTTTCTGGCAAGCTAACTAACGGGCGTACTTTGCCAGCTGCTTGATTAACGCGGCTTGCGCTATATTAAGGGGCAATTTTATTGCCTCTTAACTCTCTGACAAAAAAGAAAAAAACGTGGTTTTTCCTTCGTTGTGGTTAGCAGCCGAAAATCAATGAATTGATTTTGCTGGTTTTTTATTTGGTGCTATACGTGCAATATGCAAATTGAGGGTTTGTCATCAATCTGAGGGGCAATTTTATTGCCCTTATTTTTATTATGCTAAAAAATAATCTTATATGTAGCTAATCAGTTAAATACAGGTGAAATATTTAATCTTTAAACTGCATATATTGTTGCCATTGTTTTTAAATACTCCGTTTTAATTAACGTTAAAAAAACGCGGGATAACTAAACTTCAAATTAATGAATAACATTTAAAATTTAGTTATTCCATTAAAATCATAGAGTTAATTTAAAAATAGCGCTTTCGCCCGCCGCATGCGGGTCCGTAAGCTTGGTTAAATATGATCCACATCAATTTTTACTCTATAATGCTTTGTTAGTATCTTCTCGCCGAATAAATAAGAGAGAGTTAGTGTGAAAACTGACAACCCTTTTGATCTATTGCTTCCACCCGTCATGGCAAAAGTTGCCGAAGATACCGGTGTCTATAAAGCAACAAAACAGCCGCTGACGACGTTTTATTTAGCGATCACAGCAGGTATGTTTATCTCGATTGCTTTTGTCTTTTACATTACCGCTACGACCGGTACTTCGACCATTCCATTCGGTATCGCCAAGCTTATCGGCGGAACCTGTTTCTCTTTGGGGTTGATACTTTGCGTGGTCTGCGGTGCCGATCTGTTCACCTCAACCGTGCTGATTGTCGTGGCGAAAGCCAGCGGCCGCATCACCTGGGGTCAGTTAGCGCGTAACTGGATTAACGTCTATGTTGGTAATCTGATTGGCGCACTTCTCTTTGTCCTCCTGATTTGGCTGTCAGGAATGTATATGACCGCTAACGGCGCCTGGGGCCTGAACGTCCTGCAGACCGCCGACCATAAAATGCATCATACATTCATCGAAGCCGTGTGCCTCGGTATCCTTGCGAACTTAATGGTTTGCCTGGCCGTCTGGATGAGCTACTCCGGTCGCAGCCTGATGGACAAAATGTTTGCAATGATCCTTCCGGTCGCCATGTTCGTTGCCTGCGGCTTCGAGCACAGCATTGCGAACATGTTCATGATCCCGATGGGGATCGTGGTACGCCATTTCGCAAGCCCGGCGTTCTGGACCGCAGTCGGGTCTTCTGCGGATAGTTTTTCTCATCTGACCATACTGAACTTCATCACTGATAACCTCATTCCGGTAACTATCGGAAACATCATCGGCGGTGGTTTGTTGGTCGGGTTGACATACTGGGTAATTTATCTGCGCGGTGATGACAAGCACTAAGTGCCGTTCAACGCGCGGGGAATAAGAAATCCACATTAGAAGGTAGGTGTTACATGTCCGAGCTTAATGAAAAGTTAGCCACAGCCTGGGAAGGTTTTGCCAAAGGCGACTGGCAGAATGAAGTTAACGTACGTGACTTCATTCAGAAAAACTACACCCCTTACGAGGGCGACGAGTCCTTCCTGGCAGGCGCGACAGACGCAACTACCAGGCTGTGGGACAGCGTTATGGAAGGCGTTAAACAGGAAAACCGCACTCATGCGCCTGTTGACTTCGATACCGACCTCGCTTCAACCATCACCTCTCATGATGCTGGCTATATCAACAAGTCCCTCGAAACCATCGTGGGTCTGCAAACCGATGCGCCTCTGAAACGTGCCATTATTCCGTTCGGCGGCATCAAAATGGTTGAAGGTTCCTGCAAAGTATACGGTCGTGAACTCGACCCTATGCTTAAAAAGATCTTTACCGAATACCGTAAGACTCACAATCAGGGCGTGTTTGACGTTTACACCAAAGACATCCTGAACTGCCGTAAATCAGGCGTCATCACCGGTCTGCCGGATGCTTACGGCCGCGGTCGTATCATCGGTGACTACCGTCGCGTTGCGCTGTACGGTATCGACTACCTGATGAAAGACAAATTTGCCCAGTTCAACTCACTGCAAACCAAACTGGAAAACGGTGAAGATCTGGAAGCAACCATTCGTCTGCGTGAAGAGATCTCCGAACAGCATCGCGCGCTGGGTCAGATCAAAGAAATGGCGGCGAAATACGGCTGCGATATCTCGGGTCCTGCTACCAACGCTCAGGAAGCGGTTCAGTGGACCTACTTCGGCTACCTGGCCGCGGTTAAATCTCAGAACGGCGCTGCCATGTCCTTCGGTCGCGTATCCACCTTCCTGGATGCCTACATCGAACGCGACCTGAAAGCAGGCAAAATCACCGAGCTCGACGCGCAGGAAATGATTGACCACCTGGTCATGAAGCTGCGTATGGTTCGCTTCCTGCGCACCCCTGAATACGATGAGCTGTTCTCCGGCGACCCAATCTGGGCAACTGAATCTATCGGCGGTATGGGCGTTGATGGCCGTACTCTGGTCACCAAATCCAGCTTCCGCTTCCTGAACACCCTGTATACCATGGGGCCGTCTCCGGAGCCGAACATCACCATTCTGTGGTCTGAAAAACTACCGCTGAACTTTAAAAAATACGCGGCTAAAGTCTCCATCGACACCTCTTCTCTGCAATATGAGAATGACGATCTGATGCGTCCTGACTTTAACAACGACGACTACGCTATTGCCTGCTGCGTAAGCCCGATGATCGTTGGTAAGCAAATGCAGTTCTTCGGTGCTCGTGCAAACCTCGCGAAAACCATGCTGTATGCGATCAACGGCGGCGTTGATGAAAAACTGAAAATGCAGGTTGGTCCTAAAGAAGCGCCAATCACTGCTGAGGTTCTGGATTACGATAACGTTCTGGACCGTCTGGACCACTTTATGGACTGGCTGGCTAAACAGTACGTCACCGCGCTGAACATCATTCACTATATGCATGATAAATACAGCTACGAAGCGTCGCTGATGGCTCTGCATGACCGTGACGTTGTTCGCACTATGGCTTGTGGTATCGCCGGTCTGTCCGTTGCAGCCGACTCCCTGTCTGCAATCAAGTACGCCAAAGTTAAACCAATTCGTGATGAAGACGGCCTGGCGACAGACTTCGAAATCGAAGGTGAATATCCACAGTTCGGTAACAACGATCCGCGCGTGGATGACATCGCCGTTGACCTGGTAGAACGTTTCATGAAGAAAATTCAGAAACTGACTACCTACCGTGGCGCTATCGCGACGCAGTCCGTTCTGACCATCACTTCTAACGTGGTTTATGGTAAGAAAACGGGTAACACGCCAGACGGCCGTCGCGCAGGTACGCCGTTCGGCCCAGGCGCTAACCCAATGCACGGTCGCGACCAGAAAGGCGCCGTTGCCTCTCTGACTTCCGTTGCTAAACTGCCGTTTGCTTATGCTAAAGACGGGATCTCTTACACCTTCTCTATCGTGCCAAACGCGTTGGGCAAAGACGACGACGTGCGTAAAACTAACCTCGCGGGTCTGATGGATGGTTACTTCCACCATGAGACGTCCATCGAAGGTGGTCAACACCTGAACGTGAACGTAATGAACCGTGAAATGCTGCTGGATGCGATGGAACACCCTGAGAAATATCCTCAGTTGACCATTCGCGTCTCCGGTTACGCGGTACGTTTTAACTCCCTGACCAAAGAGCAGCAGCAGGACGTTATTACCCGTACCTTCACAAAAACCATGTAATATCTGGTTTGGCTGGAAAAGCATCGCCCTATGAGATGCGAATTACAGCCAGGCGGCAAGCGAGTGACAAAATTGGCGCAAGTCGTTTTGAACGCTGCTTGCAGCGGCTCGCAGGGGAATAATCCCGATGAGCTTACTAAGGTAAGTGACTCGGGTGAGAGAATGCAGCCAACACCCCTGCAATTTGCAGGGTGACGGGTATAGAATAAAGGCTCCACTCAGGTGGGGCCTTTTCTTATCCCCCGGTCAGAACCAGTTTTGCAGGATAACTGCTACGTTTAGGCTATCGTGCAAAATTGATTCGACGCGGCACGCAACACACAGACCGCGCTCAACCTGGCCCATGCTTTGTCTTCATGGGTCAATACTGGAGAAAACACCGCAATGTCAGCAATTGGCCGAATTCATTCCTTTGAATCATGCGGTACCGTGGATGGCCCCGGTATTCGTTTTATCACCTTCTTCCAGGGCTGCCTGATGCGCTGCCTGTACTGTCACAACCGTGATACGTGGGATACGCACGGCGGCAAAGAAATCACCGTCGAAGAGCTAATGAAAGAAGTGGTGACCTACCGCCACTTTATGAATGCCTCCGGCGGCGGCGTAACCGCATCCGGTGGGGAAGCCATTTTGCAGGCTGAATTTGTGCGTGACTGGTTCCGCGCCTGCCACCAGGAAGGCATTCACACCTGTCTTGATACCAACGGTTTCGTGCGCCGTTACGATCCGGTGATCGATGAATTACTGGAAGTGACCGATCTGGTGATGCTCGATTTGAAACAGATGAACGACGAGATACATCAGAACCTGGTGGGCGTGTCTAATCACCGCACTCTGGAGTTCGCACGCTACCTCGCTGATAAAAATATTAAGGTCTGGATCCGCTATGTGGTCGTGCCCGGCTGGTCAGACGATGACGATTCCGCGCACCGCCTCGGCGAGTTCACTCGTGACATGGGCAACGTTGAGAAAATCGAACTGCTGCCGTACCACGAACTTGGTAAGCATAAGTGGGTCGCAATGGGTGAGGAGTACAAGCTGGACGGCGTACATCCGCCCAAAAAAGAGACCATGGATCGCGTAAAAGGCATCCTCGAACAGTATGGTCACAAGGTGATGTACTAAACCCTCATAAGAGGGTCTGAATGCTGATAAAGTCTTCAGATGTTAAACGTTGCTTTGCCAGCGCTTTTAAAAAAAGCATTATATCTTCTGGTTTACCCCAAACATCCGAAAACCACGCTTTGGGTGTTTATCAGCAATCTGAGGCCCTTATAAAAGGGCCTTTTTGTATCAGGCGTGAGCCACAGGCGTCGGGTGATGTCCCGCTTTGCGCAGCAGCATCAACAGATAGACAAACGCCACGCCGGCAATCATCACAAACAAAAGATTGTCTGAATAGCTCTGCATCAGCATGGCGGTGAAGGTCGGCCCCAGCAGGCTGCCAACGGTATAACTGAGCAACAGCGCCTGATTCATCGCCACAAGCTGATGATGTTCCACCTTCTCGCAGGCCCATGCCATTGCAACCGGGTAAAGGGTAAATCCGGCGGCGCCCAGCACAAACAAGGCCGGCCCCATCGCGGCATTACTCAGCATCGCCAGGCAGCCTAAAATTACGATGAAAACCTGAACACGCAGCACCAGCAAACGGCCGTATTTATCGGCTAAACGCCCTACCGGCCACTGTCCGACGATCCCTGCGCTCACCATCACCGCCATCCAGAAACCTATCCCGGAGTCGCTCACGCCCTGATGATTCAGATACAGCGGCATCAGGCCGTACAGAGAACCCAGTACAATGCCGGAGATAATGCAGCCGTTGACGCCAAGTCGCGCGTGGCGCAGACGCAGCATTGGCCATACCGCCACGGCCTCCTGGCTTTCACTGCGATCGTTCACGATGCGGGTGAACAGCAGAGGAAGTATCGCGGCCAGCACCAGTGCGGTCACCCAGGGCAGTACGCTGACTAAATCCGTTGGCATTTTGCTGACCATCAGTTGGCCAAGCACGGTTCCGACGTAATAAACCATCATATAAGCCGCAAGCAAACGTCCGCGATTACGGGAAGTGCCGCTGCACATCAGCGCGCTTTCAACCACCACCCAGATCATCGCGCAGCCAACGCCCGCGATGAAGCGCCACATCATCCAGCTCCAGAATCCCCCCATTAACCCCAGGCCTACGCAGCCGACGGCAAAAATCAGCGAGGCAAGATAATAGCTGCGATTAAAACCCTGACGCTTAATGAGCCAGCCCGTCACCATCGTGCCCAGCAGGTTGCCGGTAAAGTAGGACGAACTGACCATCCCTACCTGCCAGGTTGGCAGATGTTCATGGGCAAGCCACAGGGGAACAAGCGTATTGAGCACCGCTATCGCCAGGGTCAACAGCATCAGGCCACAGAGCAAAAGCATCACTGGCCGGGTATAGGTGGACATGTAAAAAACCGCGAGGAAGAGAAGAAATTTGTGCGCATCATGCCACCGGCAAAATCTTTGTCAATCCAGCGCTGACGGGCTCTCGCAGGAATTGCACCCTGTCGATTTGAAAAACTTATCTTCGCCAAGGGTTAAGCGTAATGCAGAAATGCTATCTCGCTGTTTTTGATAGAATCGGGCAGGAATAATCGAAGCGGGATGGATGAAAAATTTCATGGTACTCGGCTAATATTTTCTTAGCTGATAAAAAAAGCGCCCGCAGGCGCTTAGTCAGAATCGAGCGGCAATATAACGCTTAACCGATATACTCAAGCCCTTTCATATAAGGACGCAGCGCTTCCGGCACTTCGATGCGGCCGTCGGCCTGCTGGTAGTTTTCCAGCACCGCAACCAGAGTACGACCCACTGCCAGGCCGGAGCCGTTCAGGGTGTGCACCAGGCGGGTTTTCTTATCGGCTTTGCTGCGGCAGCGAGCCTGCAGGCGACGCGCCTGGAAATCCCACATGTTTGAACAGGAAGAGATTTCGCGGTAGGTGTTTTGAGCGGGCAGCCAGACTTCAAGATCGTAGGTTTTAGCCGAGCCAAAGCCGATATCGCCGCTGCACAGCAGCACCTTGCGGTACGGCAGATTCAGCAGCTGTAGCACTTTCTCCGCCTGGCCGGTCAGCTCTTCCAGCGCATCCATAGAGTCTTCCGGGCGAACGATCTGCACCATTTCAACTTTATCGAACTGGTGCTGACGGATCAGACCGCGAGTATCACGACCATAAGAGCCCGCCTCGGAACGGAAGCAAGGCGTATGCGCAGTCAGCTTTATCGGCAGGGAATCTTCGTCAATGATCTCGTCGCGCACCAGGTTGGTCAACGGCACTTCCGCCGTTGGGATCAGCGCATAGTTGCTGGCATCCGCCTCTTCTTCCAGTGGACGAGTATGGAACAGATCGCCGCCGAACTTAGGCAATTGGCCTGTACCATACAGCGTCTCCTGGTTCACCAGATACGGCACATAGTTTTCCATGTAACCATGCTGTTCGGTATGCAGATCGAGCATGAACTGGCTTAAGGCGCGGTGCAGACGAGCAATCTGACCCTGCATCACAACGAAACGGGAGCCGGTCAGTTTAACCGCAGAAGCGAAATCCAGGCCTTTAGCCATTTCGCCCAGCGTGACGTGATCGCGCACTTCAAAATCGAATTTACGCGGCTCACCCCAGCGGCTGACTTCAACGTTCTCGCTGTCGTCTTTACCGTTTGGTACGCAGTCATCCGGAATGTTAGGCAGCGTCAGCGCGATGTCACGGATCTCTGCCAGCAGGGCCTCAAGCTCGGTTTTAGCCGCATCCAGCTCTTCGCCCAGCTGGTTGACCTGCAAACGCAGCGGCTCGATATCTTCCCCACGCGCTTTCGCCTGGCCGATGGATTTCGATCGCGAGTTACGTTCAGCCTGCAGATTTTCAGTTTTTACCTGCAACACTTTACGACGCTCTTCTAAGGAGCGCAGCGTTTCTACATCCAGCTTAAAGCCTCGGCGTGCCAGTTTTTCAGCGACTGCGTCTGGCTCTGTACGCAGCAGATTGGGATCGAGCATGCTTATCCTGTGCTTATCGAATTAAATGAAGGGGATGCGGCCACAGCCTGCGGCCACATTGATAGTCTTGCTAACCTTACCGCAACGCCTGCATTAGCGGTAGCGTTTTGTCGGGCTATTTTGATCCTGTTCAGCAAGCCAGGCGAGCTTTTCGCCGATTTTGCCTTCAAGACCTCTGTTTGTCGGATGATAATAGCGTGTTTGTGCCAAATCCTCAGGGAAATAGGCTTCACCGGCAGCATAGGCGTTGGGCTCGTCATGAGCATAACGATACGCCTGCCCGTAACCCATTTCTTTCATCAGTTTGGTTGGCGCATTGCGCAGATGAACGGGCACGTCGTAATCCGGACGCTCGCGGGCATCCGCCATTGCGGCTTTGAAAGCGGTATAGACGGCGTTACTTTTTGGCGCGCAGGCGAGATAGACGATTGCCTGCGCGATGGCGCGCTCCCCTTCCGCCGGCCCAACGCGGGTAAAGCAGTCCCATGCGGAGATAGCGACCTGCATAGCACGCGGATCGGCATTGCCCACGTCTTCTGAAGCAATGGCTAATAAACGGCGCGCTACATAAAGCGGGTCGCCGCCAGCGGTAATAATGCGGGCGTACCAGTACAGCGCTGCATCCGGTGATGAGCCGCGTACGGATTTGTGTAACGCGGAAATGAGATCGTAAAAACGGTCGCCTTTATTATCAAAGCGCGCGCTGCGTTCACCCGCAATTTCCGTAAGCAACGTCGTGTGCAGAACGCGTTTACCTTTTGCATCGCTCTCGGCCATATCGGCCATCATTTCTAGCGTATTCAGCGCGCGACGAGCGTCTCCGTTAACCAGCTCCGCAATTGCCCGGCGAGTTTCAATCGGCAGCACCAGGTCGGTCTGATCACCGTAGCCCCGCTCGCTGTCGTTCATCGCTTGATCCAGCACCTTTTCGATATCTTCGACGGTAAGGGACTTCAGCAAATAAACCCGCGCGCGTGAAAGTAACGCGGAGTTCAGTTCAAACGAGGGGTTTTCAGTGGTCGCGCCGATAAAGGTAATGGTGCCGTCTTCAATGTGCGGCAGGAAAGCATCCTGCTGGCTCTTGTTGAAGCGATGGACTTCGTCGACAAACAGAATAGTGCGACGCCCGGCATTGCGATTCTGGCGCGCGCGTTCGATGGCTTCACGGATCTCTTTTACGCCTGAAGTCACCGCAGAAATGCGCTCAACGTCCGCATTGGCGTAATGCGCGATCACTTCTGCCAGCGTCGTTTTACCGGTCCCCGGAGGTCCCCATAAAATCATCGAATGAAGATGGCCTGCTTCGATTGCCCTTGGCAAAGGCTTGCCGGCGGCTAAAAGATGCTGCTGACCAATGTACTGCGTTAAGTTTTCTGGCCGCATACGCGCGGCCAGAGGTTGAAACGTATGATCAGAAAAATCGAGCGACAGATTGCCCACTCACGCCTCTATTTACGTTGGTCATCCACCGTCACGCCCTGAGGCGGGGTGAATGTAAACTTATTCATATCCACCGAGCCGTTTTGCTGGGTTTTCAACGCGTAGCTGCTGCGCTGATCGTCCTGCTCTACCGCGCTAAACTGGTGGATAGTCCCGTCGCGTCCTACGTTAATGGTGAACTGTTTAAGGTTACCCGCGCTGTTTTTTGGCGTCAGTACAAAGTCGTCGCCGGTTTGTTTGATGTTGTACTGCTGCCAGTCGCTGGTCTGGTTACGCGCGATCAGCATAAACGGCGTATTGCTGGTGGCATCTTTCAGCCAGGTCGCGCTCACCTGCTCAACAAACGGATTGTAGAACCATAAGGTCTTACCGTCAGAAACCAGGATGCTTTCATCCGGCTGGGTCATATGCCAGTTGAAAAGATTAGGCCGTTTCACCCATAAATCTCCCTGCCCTTCCTGCACCGCAGCACCGCTGCCATCGGTCACTTTTTGCGTGAAGCTTGCATGGAAGCTGCTCACTTTATCCAGACGGCCTTTCAGGTCGCCTGCGGCATCGGCCCAGGCGCTGGTGGCGGCAAAGGTGGTCAACAAAGCACAGGCAATTACGATCTTTTTCATTATTTTCCCTCTGAATTCATTCGCCACTGCGCGACGGCGCGATGGAACTTCTGTTGCTCAATTTAGTGCAGAGCTAAAGCGGAGCAACAGAAGAAAAAGCTGATTTCCCGGTAATTTACCCTTCTTTGCAAAGCATCGCGGCTGCGACGCCGTGCATGAAAGCTTACTCAAATGGCGGCGGAGCCAACACTTCACGGTTGCCGTTATGCCCCTGCGGACTAACGATGCCCTGCGCTTCCATCTGCTCAACGATGCGCGCTGCGCGGTTGTAGCCGATGCGGAACTGACGCTGAACGCCGGAAATCGACGCCTTACGTTTTTCAACGACAAACGCGACGGCCTGATCGAACAGCGGATCCAGCTCTTCATCGCCATCCATGCCACCGCCTGCGCCGCCCTCGCCCTGGGTATCGGAGGTGATGCCAGAGATGTACTGTGGACGACCGCGCGCCTTCCAGTCCTGAACTACCGCGTGAACTTCCTGATCGCGCACAAACGCACCGTGCACACGAACTGGCGTGGTGGAGTTCGGTCCTGAGTAAAGCATATCACCCATGCCCAGCAGGGATTCCGCACCGCCCTGATCGAGGATGGTTCGCGAGTCAATTTTACTCGACACGGTAAATGCAATACGCGTCGGGATGTTCGCTTTAATAAGGCCGGTAATAACATCAACAGACGGGCGCTGGGTGGCGAGAACCAGGTGGATACCTGCCGCACGCGCTTTCTGCGCCAGGCGAGCGATAAGCTCTTCAACTTTTTTGCCCACCGTCATCATCAGGTCGGCAAATTCATCCACCAGCACCACGATGTACGGCAGTTTTTCCAGCATTGGATGCGTGGCGTCCATGCTGTCGCCCGGCTTCCAGAACGGATCAGGAATCGGACGGCCCATGCGCTCAGCTTCCAGCACGCGCTCGTTATAACCGGCAAGGTTACGCACGCCGAGCGCCGACATCAGCTTGTAGCGGCGTTCCATCTCGTTAACGCTCCAGCGCAGCGCGTTGGCAGCGTCTTTCATATCGGTGACCACTTCAGTCAACAGATGAGGGATGCCTTCATAGACCGACAGCTCGAGCATTTTCGGGTCGATCATGATGAATTTCACTTCTTCCGGCGTGGCTTTGTACAGGATGCTGAGGATCATGGCGTTCACGCCCACGGATTTACCCGAGCCCGTGGTACCCGCAACCAGCAGATGCGGCATTTTCGCCAGATCGGCTACGACCGACTCGCCGCCAATATCTTTACCAAGCACAACGGTCAGTGGAGAAGCGCTTTCGCGGAATTTCGCGCAGTCCAGCACTTCACGCAGGTAGACGGTCTGACGCTTTTTGTTTGGCAATTCAAGCCCGACATAAGGCTTGCCGGGGATAACTTCAACAACGCGAACCGCCACCGTGGAGAGAGAGCGGGCCAGGTCACGCGACAGGTTAGAGATGCGTGCGGCTTTTACGCCGGGTGCTAAATCAAGTTCGAAGCGAGTGATGACCGGGCCTGGCGAGTAATCCACCACCTCCGCTTTAATGCGGTAATCCGCCAGACGAGCCTCAACCAGACGCGCCATTTGCTGCAGGGCAAAGGTATCGACCGGTTCAACTTCAGCCGGTGGCGACGTCAGCAGATCCAGAGACGGCAACGGCGTGGTCGGTCTTTGCAGCGGACGATCGTCACCATTGCGCATCAGGAATGGATGAATCAGGCTTTCCTGCGGCTGCGGTGCCGCGGACTGCTGCGGCTGATAAGAGGGCTGTTGCGCCGGTGCCTGCTGCTGTACTGGCTGCTGCGGCTGATACATCTGCTGTTGCGCCGATGCCTGCTGCTGTACTGGCTGCTGCGGCTGATACGTCTGCTGTTGCGCCGGTGCCTGCTGCTGCGCTGGCTGCACGGGTGCAGTCGGTACAGGCTCTTCTACCGGGCTCGGTGTAAACAGCGGCTCGTTTGGCCCCTCGTCTACCAGCGCTTTCATCGGGGAGAAATCAAAGTCATCCAGAGAGAAAGGCGCGCTGGACGGCGGCGTGGACTGCTCATAACGCTGATGTTGCTGAGCCGCAAACTGGCGAGCCAGCTCCGCTTGCTCTGCCGCAGCTTCATCTTCTGCAGATAACGCCGCTTCTTTATATTCTTCGCCATAACGCTGCTGAAGCTGCGACGAGAACTGACGAGCCAGCTCGTGCTGCTGCATTTCATCCGCGTTATCGTCGCTATACTCATCGCCGTAGCTGCCGTTCTGACGAGGTTCTTCTTTGCGAGCCTGCTCTTCCGCCATGCGCTGTGACGGTAATTTAATGCCGTAGGAGGCCAGCTCACGGCGCGTAGGAACACGCACGCGGTTCGGACGCGGCAGCTGCGGGCCGATGCCCTCTTTGACCTGAGCACGTGGCGCATCGCCTGCGATACTGAACACCGGCGAGAACGCGGCTGCAGTACCGGCAACCTGTGCCGCTTCTTTAATGCCTGGCGCCGCCGGCGTCACTTCCAGCGCAGGCATTGCAGACGACGTAACCGACGATGCGGCCGATGCCGCTGGTATAACCGATGCTCGCTCGTAAGGCTCTGGCTTCGGTTCGTTAACCGGCTGATACCAGGCGGCCAGCTGTTCACGTTCGCGAGCCCGCTGTGCTTCCACCTCTTCGAAATGATAAAGCGGAGGACGCGCAGGCTTCACTTCTTCAACGGGTTCTGGCTGGAATCCTGGTTCAGCGGCGGGCGCGGCCGGGTCTGACCAGCGGCTGGTCATCTCCTGCGGCACCTGTTGTGCTGCCGGGCGCGGCGCGACGTAGCTATCCGGGGCCGGAGCGATAACAGGTTCTGGCGTCACTGTTGTAGGTGCAGGTTCCCAGGCGATGGCCGCGCTGGTTTCGGTCTCTGGCGCGGGTGTCTGCACCGGCGGCATTGGAGCCGCAGGCGTAACCGGGGCCGCATAAGCCTGATTGGCCATGGTGGCCGCCGCCGCTGCGGCTACAGGCTCAGCAACAGAGTGATTATTGAGCAGCGGATCGTATTCTTCATCTTCAGGCAAGATTGCTTTGTTACCTGAGAACAAAACATCGTTTGCATCGGCTTCAATGCCGCGCGCGCTGAACAACACGTCATCTTCATCGTCATCCATTCGCTTACCGGAAAACAGCGCGGTATCGGTTTTACGCGCGTTAGGATTGGCGAATTTCTCTGAGATGCGCTGTTTGCGTGCTAAGGCACCGCGCAGGATACGGGCGCGACGAGACTCACGTTTTTCCACTGCTGGCTCGTGTTCATCGTCATATTCTTCATCGTGTTCTTCTGCGTAGTCGTAGTCATCGTCCTGCCAGGTATTGTCCCGGCGCGTGCGGTTGCTGGCAAACGTCAGCACCGTCAGCACGGCACTGCCAATTTTCTCGGCAATGCTGACCCATGACCAGCCGGTAAACAGCGTTAATCCCGCAGCCCATACGCACAGAAGCGCGATAGTTCCGCCGCTGCTGTTGAGCAATGGCATCATCGCGGTGCTCAGCAGGCTGCCGATAACGCCGCCGGATGCAAAGTACCAGATATCATCGGCATTAATCGCGGCCAGGCCGCATGAGGTTAGCACTATTGCCAGCACGCCAATCAGACGCAGCGAGACGGCGAAATAGTCGATGTAGTCTTCGCTTTCACGCTGACGCCAGGTGAACCAGCATCCACCGATAATAATCACCGGGATGGTATAGGCCATCACGCCAAAAATGAAAAACAGGGTATCGGCAAGCCATGCGCCGGGGGCACCACCTAAATTATGGATAGGTTCGTGCCATGCCGTCTGCGACCAGCTTGGATCGGAAGGGTTAAAACTCAGTAAAGCGGCCATCAGGTAGATGGCGAAAATGGCAACAAGAATCAGCAACGCCTCAAGTAACCGGCGCCCGCTGCTGAGTTTCCTCAATGTAACTTCTTTATCTTCGGTATATTCCTGGCTCAAGTAAGACTCTCCAGGTCCTTAAATATATGGAGAGCAACAGCGCCGGGAGGATCCCGGCACTGTTGCTGTATGGATTACCAGGAGTGTAACCAAAATATGCGGTTTTTGCACCTGGCCCGTATTAACGGGTCTTAATTACCAGACGATTACTCTGTTTGACTTCTTCCATGACCACATAGGTGCGGGTATCGTTCACACCCGGCAGTCGTAACAGGGTTTCGCCTAATAATTTGCGGTAAGCCGACATATCCGGCACGCGGGTTTTCAACAGGTAGTCAAAATCACCGGATACCAGGTGACACTCTTGAATTTCTTCCAGTTTCTGCACAGCGGCGTTAAATTGCTCAAACACATCGGGCGCGCCACGATTCAGAGTAATCTCAACAAAAACCAGAAGTGATGCATCCAGATAGTGCGGGTTTAACAGTGCCGTGTAGCCCTGAATAAAACCCTGACGTTCCAGACGACGAACGCGCTCAAGGCACGGCGTCGGTGAAAGCCCCACACGCTTCGAAAGCTCGACGTTAGAAATTCGCCCGTCTTTTTGTAGCTCATTGAGAATATTACGATCGATGCGGTCGAGATCTTTGCCAGGGCGCTTCTTGTTATCTACCATTATTATTGTCTCTCTCTGTTCCTTCCATCACCTGCCATAACCCGGGTCAACGTCACTGTTCCGGGTGTACGTGAGAAGACCGGTGCCGGGTGGCTGCTATCGATATCACGCATGGCGTCTGTCCACACCATGCGTAGATTTCAATTGCCCGGTAAATTTGCATCAGGTATGCATGACGTTTAGAACAATCACACCAAATGTTTTTTTCTTCCTCGAATGTTTTCGCAAATGCTTAGGGGATTGTCAAAGCAAAACATCCATTTTTAGTGGAACGTGCCAGATATTAGGGGGACTTGACGATTATTCATCATCTTACCTCCGTAACGCGTTCCCTTTAATTGCTGAGTATTTATGCGCAATTGCGGCATTTTCAGCGCTCCGATTGAGCATGGCTATTACACATATCGTTAACCCTGGCCCTTAACATCGGTGCTACACCTTTTTTTAACGCGCCAAATTCCCTACAATCCTCCGATTGTCAGCAAACGTTCAATGAGGAACTCATGAGCACGGCTAAACACAGTAAGTTGCTTATTCTGGGCTCCGGCCCTGCGGGCTACACCGCAGCGGTCTATGCTGCTCGCGCCAACCTGAAACCCGTTTTGATTACCGGCATGGAAAAAGGGGGTCAGCTCACTACGACTACCGAAGTAGAAAACTGGCCGGGCGACCCGCACGATCTGACGGGTCCATTGTTGATGGAACGCATGCACGAGCACGCGGCTAAATTCGAGACCGAAATTCTCTTCGACCATATCAGTAAGGTCGACCTGCAGACCCGCCCTTTCCGTCTGACCGGCGACAGCGGCGAGTACACCTGTGATGCGCTGATCATTGCAACAGGGGCTTCTGCTCGTTACCTGGGCCTGCCTTCCGAAGAAGCCTTCAAAGGGCGCGGTGTATCCGCCTGCGCAACCTGCGACGGATTCTTCTACCGTAACCAGAAGGTGGCGGTCATCGGCGGCGGAAATACCGCAGTGGAAGAAGCGCTTTATCTGGCAAACATTGCCTCTGAAGTGCACCTCATCCACCGCCGCGACAGCTTCCGCGCGGAAAAAATCCTTATCAACCGTTTGATGGATAAAGTGGCAAACGGCAACATCGTTCTGCACACCAACAAAACGCTTGATGAAGTCACCGGCGATCAAATGGGCGTGAGCGGTCTGCGTCTGCGCGACACCCACAATACCGATCAGACTGAAGAGTTAGCGGTTGCGGGTCTGTTTGTTGCTATCGGCCACAGCCCGAACACGGCTATTTTTGCCGATCAGCTTGAGCTGGAAAACGGCTACATCAAAGTGCAGTCCGGCATTCACGGCAACGCGACGCAAACCAGCATTGCCGGCGTTTTCGCAGCGGGCGATGTGATGGACCATATTTACCGTCAGGCTATTACCTCTGCCGGTACCGGCTGTATGGCGGCGCTGGATGCAGAACGTTATCTTGACGGCCTGGCCGAACTGAACAAGTAAATCATTTGCTTTATAACGGGCGACCTTTAATAGGTCGCCTTTCTTTTCTGTGCGTTGTAACATTGCCAGCAAATTTTGCCTGATAATTCCTTTATCTACCTGCGCTGGCATGTCATGAATAAAACCCGTCAACAAGAACTTAGCCGCTGGCTAAAGCAGCAAAGTGTTATCTCTCGCCGCTGGCTTGGGCTGTCACGTATTTTAGGGCTGGTGAGTGGTCTGTTGATTGTCGCCCAGGCCTGGCTTCTTGCCCGCCTGCTCGACCATATGATTATGGAAAATATTCCACGAGAAGCCCTGCTGGTTCCGTTTATCCTTCTGGTACTTGTTTTCATCCTGCGCGCGTGGGTTGTATGGTTGCGCGAGAAAGTGGGATTCCATGCCGGACAACATATTCGTCAGGAAATTCGCCGCAAGGTGCTCGATCGCCTGCATCACGCAGGACCCGCATGGATTCAGGGCAAGCCAGTGGGAAGCTGGGCCACGCTGGTACTCGAACAAATCGAAGATATGCATGATTACTACGCCCGCTATTTGCCGCAGATGTCGCTGGCGGTAATGATACCGGTGCTAATCCTGATAGCCATTTTCCCGTCCAACTGGGCGGCCGCGCTCATTCTGCTTGGTACGGCACCGTTGATTCCGCTGTTTATGGCAATGGTGGGAATGGGGGCAGCCGACGCCAACCGTCGTAATTTCCAGGCGCTCGCTCGCTTAAGCGGGCATTTTCTCGATCGTCTGCGTGGCATAGAAACGCTGCGTCTGTTTAACCGGGGAGCGGCTGAAACAGAAACTATTCGCGCCGCTTCGCAGGATTTTCGTCAGCGCACCATGGAAGTATTGCGCCTGGCGTTTCTTTCATCAGGCGTGCTGGAGTTTTTCGCCTCGCTATCTATCGCGCTGGTCGCTGTTTATTTCGGCTTCTCTTACCTGGGGGAACTGAATTTTGGTCACTACGGTACGGGCGTAACGTTGTTTGCTGGCTTCCTGGCGCTGATCCTCGCGCCGGAATTTTTCCTGCCTCTGCGCGACTTAGGCACGTTTTATCATGCTAAAGCGCAGGCTGTTGGTGCGGCAGATAGCCTGATGACCTTCCTGGATGCGCCTTTGCAGCAGCAAGAAAATGGTAACATCCAGCTTAACAGCGCCACGCCATTTACCATTGAAGCACGGAATCTGACGATTTTATCTGCGGAAGGGCAGCCGCTTGCGGGGCCGCTGGCCTTCACGCTTGCGGCGGGTCAACGCGTGGTGCTTGTCGGTCAGAGTGGCGCAGGCAAGAGTTCATTGCTGAACGTATTATCCGGCTTTTTACCCTATCAGGGCGAGCTGCGGGTCAATGGCATTGAGCTTTCCCGGCTCGATCCCGTCTGGTGGCGCGAACGGTTAAGCTGGGTCGGCCAAAATCCACAGCTTCCTGCCGCAACGCTACGCGAGAACGTTTTACTCGCAGCCCCTGACGCCAGCGAAGCGGCTTTAAACGCCGCGCTGGACAGAGCCTCGGTAAGCGAATTTCTACCTCTTTTGCCGCAGGGCGTCGATACCCCGTTAGGCGATCAGGCTGCGCGTTTATCGGTTGGTCAGGCGCAGCGCGTCGCGGTTGCTCGTACGTTACTGGTTCCAGGCCAACTGCTGCTGCTCGATGAGCCAGCCGCGAGCCTTGATGCCCACAGCGAACAGCGCGTCATGGAAGCGCTGGACGAAGCCTCCCGCCAGCAAACCACCCTGATGGTGACCCATCAGCTTGATTACATCACCGGCTGGGATGACATCTGGGTAATGCGTGACGGCATAATCGTCCAGCAAGGTGATTTCCGCACGCTTGCCGCAACAGATGGCCCGTTTGCCGAGCTACTGGCCAGTCGCAAGGAGGAGATTTGATGCGCGCTTTACTGCCGTACCTGGCGCTTTATCGTCGCCATATCTGGCTGCTTTTACTGGGTGTCGTACTGGCTATCGTTACCCTGCTCGCCAGCATAGGTTTGCTGACCCTTTCCGGATGGTTCCTTTCTGCTTCTGCGGTTGTGGGCGTCGCCGGGATTTACAGCTTTAACTATATGCTGCCTGCCGCTGGCGTACGCGGCGCGGCAATTACTCGTACGGCCGGGCGCTACTTCGAGCGGCTGGTCAGCCACGATGCGACCTTCCGCGTATTGCAGCATTTGCGCGTATTTACCTTCAGTAAGCTGCTTCCCCTCTCTCCTGCCGGGCTGGCGCGTTTTCGCCAGGGCGAGTTGCTCAACCGTCTGGTTGCCGATGTTGATACGCTCGATCACCTTTATCTGCGCGTGTTGTCTCCGCTGATCGGGGCATTTGTGGTGATTGTGGTGGTGACCTTTGGCCTAAGCTTGCTGGATGTTCAGCTGGCTTTAACGCTGGGCGCCATCATGCTGGCCACGCTGATAATCCTTCCGCCGCTGTTTTATTACGCCGGTAAGCCAACGGGCGAAGCGCTGACGGCAAGCCGCGGGCAGTATCGCCAGCGGTTAACTGCATGGCTGCAGGGGCACGCAGAATTGACTATTTTCGGCGCAGCCAGGCGCTATCGCGAGCAGCTTGATGCGACGGAGTATGCCTGGCATGAAGCGCAACGTCGCCAGTCTGAACTTACGGCGCTTTCGCAAGCGTTGATGCTGTTGATTGGCGGTCTGGCCGTCCTCGCCATGCTGTGGATGGCGGCAGCGGGCGTAGGCGGTAACGCTTCGCCAGGCGCGCTCATTGCTTTGTTCGTTTTCTGCGCGCTGGCGGCCTTCGAAGCGCTGGCGCCCGTTACCGGCGCGTTTCAACATCTTGGACAGGTTATCGCCTCCGCGCTGCGGGTGACCCAAATTACCAGCCAGCAGCCTGAAGTCACTTTCGTTGCGGGTTCTTCCGGAGCGCTCACGCAGGTTTCTCTGGATATTAAACAGGTCAGCTTTACCTATCCGCAGCAGCTACAAAGCGCGTTAAAGGATATTACTCTGACCGTTAAAGCCGGGCAGCACGTGGCGATTCTGGGCCGCACCGGCTGTGGTAAATCAACGCTGCTGCAATTGCTGACCCGCGCCTGGGATCCGCAACAGGGCGAAATTCAGCTCAACGGCATACCGCTGAGCGAGCTGGATGAAAGCACTTTACGCGCCGCCACGAGCGTCGTGCCACAACGAGTTCATCTGTTTAGCGCAACCCTGCGCGATAACCTGCTGCTGGCGGCGCCGCAGGCAAGCGATGAGCAGCTAAGCACAACGCTTGAACGCGTCGGGCTTGAAAAACTGCTTCCCGATGCGGGACTCAATGGCTGGCTTGGCGAAGGCGGACGTCAGCTTTCCGGCGGCGAGCTGCGCCGTCTGGCTATCGCCAGAGCATTATTACACGACGCGCCACTGATGCTGCTTGATGAACCGACCGAAGGTCTGGATGCCGAAACCGAGCGCCAGATCCTGGATTTACTGGCTGAAGTGACCGCAGGAAAAACCGTTCTGATGGTCACTCACCGCCTGCGGGGCCTGAAGCGTTTTGACAGCATAATCGTAATGGACAACGGACAAATTAAAGAGCGTGGTAATCACGCAGAATTGATGGCGACGGGCGGGCGTTATTACCAGTTCCACCGGCGTTTGTAACCTCTGCGCATAGTCTATTATCAATCAATAATTAGCTTCATGATGGAGTGTTAAAGTCATGCGCCTGATACAGCTTTCTCGTGACTCTATTGCCTTCCCCTCACCGGAAGCTGCGTTACGTGAACCTAATGGATTACTGGCGCTTGGGGGAGATCTAAGTCCGGCTCGATTGCTGATGGCGTATCAACGCGGTATTTTCCCATGGTTCTCGCCGGGCGATCCTATTTTGTGGTGGTCGCCGGATCCGCGTGCGGTGCTTTTTCCCGAGCAATTCCACCTTAGCCGCAGCATGAAGCGGTTTCACAAACGCTCACCCTACCGGGTAACGCTAAATCACGCCTTTGAAAAAGTGATCGCCGGCTGCGCCAACGATCGCAATGAGGGTACCTGGATCACCGGTGATATCACGATAGCCTATACGCGTCTGCATGAGCTGGGCTACGCGCATTCCGTTGAGGTCTGGGAAGGCGATGAGTTAGTCGGAGGAATGTATGGCGTAACTCAGGGCGCGTTATTCTGCGGCGAATCAATGTTCAGCCGTCGCGAAAACGCCTCCAAGACAGCTCTGCTGTTATTCTGCCAACATTTTTTACGCCACGGCGGAAAATTAATTGATTGTCAGGTTTTAAACAGCCATACCGCATCACTGGGCGCTGTCGAAATTCCACGCCGGGATTATCTGCAACACCTTGCGAATTTCCGTTTGGAATACCTGGTTTCACACTGTTGGGTGCCACAAACCCTGTCCGGCCTATAATGTTTACGGCACATTTTATTCTACGGTGTTATAATTAGCTCCGCAGAGTGAGCTCTGCCCATTACCCCGCCGCCATATGGGAACTGCAATTAAAGGGAACGCCCCTCGTTTATCTCTTCGCACCCCTTGTCGTAAGCGCATTTAATGCAGCTTTCGCGTGGTTTATGGGTAATGTGCAAAATGCACTTTCGCTTGCGATTTCACCAACAATTCTTTACATGATAAGCGAACTTCGGCATTATCTTGCCGGTTCAAACTATGGTAGTGATACCCCCGAGGATTAGATGGCCAAAGAAGACAATATTGAAATGCAGGGTACCGTTCTTGATACGTTACCTAACACCATGTTCCGCGTTGAGCTGGAAAACGGGCACGTGGTAACCGCTCATATCTCCGGTAAAATGCGTAAAAACTATATCCGCATCCTGACGGGCGACAAAGTCACTGTAGAGCTGACCCCGTACGACCTGAGCAAAGGCCGCATTGTCTTCCGTAGTCGTTAAGCGTTTTTATCCGTCGTAGCCGGGCGCTGCGATCGAGTCATAGCTAATAAAAAGGCCGGATATTACTATCCGGCCTTTTTTTGCTTCGGGAAAGCTAGTGCGCCGCTTCCGGTTTATGTTTCTGAGCACTGACGAAGTTGTAGGTCAGCTGTTCCTGCGCTTTGTCCAGGGCGACAATTACCTGTCCGCCATCAACCAGTGAACCAAACAGCAGTTCGTTAGCGAGCGGTTTTTTCAGGTTGTCCTGAATGACCCGCGTCATAGGACGCGCGCCCATTGCACGGTCATAGCCTTTTGCGGCCAGCCAGTCACGCGCTTCCTGGCTGACTTCCAGAGAGACGCCTTTCTGATCCAACTGCACCTGCAGCTCGACAATAAATTTGTCGACCACTTGATGAATCACCTCGGTTGAGAGAGGGTTGAACCAGATGATGTTATCCAGACGGTTACGGAATTCCGGGGTAAAGATCTTTTTGATCTCTTCCATCGCGTCGGTACTGTTGTCCTGACGAATCAGGCCAATAGACTTACGCTCGGTTTCACGCACGCCGGCGTTGGTAGTCATCACCAGAATCACATTGCGGAAATCTGCCTTACGCCCGTTGTTATCGGTCAGCGTGCCGTTATCCATTACCTGCAACAGCAGGTTAAAGACGTCCGGGTGCGCTTTTTCAATTTCATCAAGCAGCAGTACCGAGTGCGGATGTTTAATAACCGCATCCGTCAGCAATCCGCCCTGGTCAAACCCAACGTAGCCCGGAGGCGCGCCAATCAGGCGGCTCACGGTATGGCGTTCCATATATTCAGACATATCGAAACGCAGCAGTTCGATACCCAGCGACTTCGCCAGTTGCACCGTCACTTCCGTTTTACCGACCCCGGTTGGGCCCGCAAAGAGGAATGAACCCACCGGCTTACGATCGTGCCCAAGCCCGGCGCGGCTCATTTTGATGGCTTCGGTTAATGCCTCGATAGCTTTATCCTGGCCAAACACCAGCATTTTCAGACGATCGTTAAGGCCTTTCAGGGTGTCGCGATCGCTTGCGGACACGCTCTTCTCAGGAATACGCGCGATGCGGGCAACCACGGTTTCGATATCCGCCACGTTGACGGTTTTCTTGCGTTTGCTCACCGGCATCAGGCGGCTACGCGCCCCGGCCTCGTCGATAACGTCGATAGCTTTATCCGGCAAATGACGATCGTTGATATATTTCACCGCCAGCTCCACCGCGGCACGAATCGCTTTCGCGGTGTAACGCACGTCGTGGTGCGCTTCGTACTTTTTCTTCAGGCCGTTGATAATCTGCACGGTCTCTTCAACGCTTGGCTCAGTAATATCGATCTTCTGGAAGCGGCGCGCCAGCGCACGGTCTTTTTCGAAGATATTGCTGAACTCCTGGTAAGTGGTAGAGCCGATAACGCGGATTTTACCGCCGGACAGCAGCGGCTTGATGAGGTTCGCAGCATCCACCTGGCCACCAGACGCCGCACCCGCGCCGATAATGGTATGAATTTCATCAATGAACAGAATGCTGTTCTGGTCCTGTTCAAGCTGTTTAAGCAGGGCTTTGAAACGTTTCTCAAAGTCGCCGCGATATTTCGTACCGGCGAGCAGCGAACCGATATCCAGCGAGTAGATGGTGCAATCGGCCATGACTTCCGGCACTTCGCCCTGCACAATACGCCAGGCAAGCCCTTCGGCAATCGCCGTTTTCCCAACGCCCGACTCCCCCACCAGCAGCGGGTTATTCTTGCGGCGACGGCAGAGCACCTGGATGGCCCGCTCCAGCTCTTTATCGCGGCCAATCAGCGGATCGATACCGCCCACGCGCGCAAGCTGGTTGAGATTGGTGGTGAAGTTTTCCATACGTTCCTCCCCGCCTGCCTGCTCTTCATTGACCGGATTTTCTGATCCCGGCGCCTGATTTGGCTCATCTTTACGCGTGCCGTGGGAGATGAAGTTCACCACATCAAGACGGCTTACTTCGTGTTTGCGCAGCAGATAGGCCGCCTGGGACTCCTGCTCGCTAAAGATGGCAACCAGCACGTTTGCGCCGGTGACCTCACTGCGGCCAGAAGACTGGACGTGGAATACCGCGCGTTGCAGGACGCGCTGGAAGCTGAGCGTAGGTTGTGTATCCCGCTCTTCTTCACTGGCCGGCAGCACCGGAGTGGTTTGTTCGATGAAGGCTTCGAGTTCCTGACGCAGCGCCACCAGATCCACGGTGCAGGCTTCCAGCGCTTCGCGGGCCGACGGGTTACTGAGCAAAGCCAGTAACAAATGCTCGACGGTCATAAACTCATGTCGGTGCTCGCGCGCTCTGGCGAAAGCCATGTTTAAACTGAGTTCCAGTTCTTGATTGAGCATAGGCACCTCCCCCAAATTTTTGCCTTCTTCAGGCTTGTTCTAGCGTACACAGCAAAGGATGCTCGTTCTCCCTGGCATACTGGTTCACTAACGCTACCTTGGTTTCCGCCACTTCTGCAGTAAAGATGCCACAGATGGCCTTACCCTGATAGTGAACCGTGAGCATCAACTGCGTGGCTCGCTCTACATCATAAGAAAAGAACTTTTGCAGCACGTCAATAACAAATTCCATCGGCGTGTAGTCATCGTTCATTAACATAACTTTATACATAGAAGGGGGTTTTAGCGCTTCGCGCAGTTTATCGCCCACCAATTGATCGAAGTCTAACCAGTCGTTCGTCTTACCCATTACGGAGTCATCATGTTTATTCGTCTGACGTTTATCAAACGAGGCCCTTAGGTTGAGTGTAATACGCTTTTGGTTACTGCAACTAATTGTGTAAAAAAGTGCTGCTTTTGCCTGCGTGCGAGCTGCGTCACATTAATGGCAATAGCGTTAACTGCTTCAAATTTTTGACTGAATCCTGGTCCTCTTTCCCCGTTGAACGCTTGACGCTGTGATTAAATTATCTACATTGTACTGGCGTGAGTTGGCGAGGTTTTGAACAGCCTGCCCTTACCCACCGGTTCATTCCATCTCACAATTAAGATTTACGAAGGATAGAAGCATGGAGACGGGTACAGTTAAATGGTTCAATAACGCAAAAGGGTTCGGGTTCATCTGCCCTGAAGGCGGCGGCGAAGACATCTTCGCTCACTACTCCACCATCCAGATGGATGGTTACAGAACGCTCAAAGCCGGGCAAGCCGTCAGGTTTGATGTACATCAGGGGCCAAAAGGCAATCATGCCAGTCTTATCGTTCCCTTCGAAGCAGAAGCGGCGGTCGCTTAAGCCCGTCTGTTTTATTGTGTACATCCTGAAGTCAAAATGCCAGCCCTTACGGCTGGCATTTTTATTGTAGCCATCCGGACTTTAGTACTACTCACGCGCCAGCGCGTCAATCGGATTAAGTCGCGCTGCGTTGCGTGCGGGCAACCAGCCGAAGAGCACGCCGGTCGCCGTAGAACAGGCAAATGCGGTAAGCAGCGCCATCGGCGAAAAGCCAATCTGCCAGCCGGGCAAAACCAGCCCAAGCGTGAAGGCAATCAGCAGCGAGAGCGAAATACCCAGCGCCCCGCCCACCAGACAAACCAGCACCGCTTCAATCAAAAATTGCTGCAATACGTCGCTTGCCCTGGCGCCAACCGCCATACGAATGCCGATCTCTTTGGTCCTTTCTGTCACCGAAACCAGCATAATATTCATCACGCCAATTCCCCCAACCAGCAGCGATATCACCGCCACTAACGTCAGGAACAACTGAAGAGTACGTGTGGTCTTTTCTGCCGTTTTCAACAGGCCATCCATATTGTAGGTGAAAAAATCCTTTTTGCCGTGGCGCAGCGTCAGCATGCGGTTAAGCTGCTGCTCCGCCTCGTGGCTGTCATATCCTTCTTTCACGCGCACCGTAATGGTATTAAGCCAGCTCTGCCCCATGACACGTCCGGCCATAGTATTGTAGGGTAGCCAGACGCGCAGCACTTTGCTGCTGCCAAACATCGACTGCTTTTCTTCCGCCACGCCGATCACGGTTGCAGGCATGTTTCCGACCAGAATTACTTCCCCGACCACGTTCAGCTTGTTCGGGAATAGCTGCCGCTTGCTGTTGTTATCCAGCACCACTACCTGCGCGCGTCCGTTAAGCTGCTCGTTGTTGAAAGTGGCTCCCTGGCTCATCGTCATGCCATAAACGTTAAAATACTGCCCGTTCACGCCGTTAACGCTCGCCGCCGCATCCACGTTGCCATAACGCAGGCGCAGGTTGCTTGAGATGGAAGGCGTCGCCGATGCGACCCACGGCTGCTGCTCAATAGCGGCCAGGTCAGCGTATTTCAGCGCCTGCTGATATTGCGGATCGTCATCACCAAAGTCTTTGCCGGGATAAACGTCGATGGTGTTGGTGCCGATAGAGCGGATATCTTCCAGTACCATCTGCTTTGCCGCATCGCCAACAATCACGATGGATACCACCGAGGCGATACCGATAATGATGCCCAGCATAGTGAGTAGCGTGCGCATTTTGTTTGCCGCAAGCGCCAGCCAGGCCATCGAGAAAGCCTCGCAAAAACTGCTCAGCATCTGCTGAAACGCGGAGATTACCGGACGGGAAGGCGCCTCGCTTTTCGGCTTAGCAACCTGCGAAACGGGCGGAGGGTTACTGATAATTTCGCCGTCATGAATTTCGATAATGCGCTGCGCCTGCGCAGCCACCAACGGATCGTGCGTGACGATAATTACCGTATGTCCCTGCTCGCATAGCTGCTTGAGAGTTGCCATAACTTCTTCGCCAGAGTGGCTATCAAGCGCGCCGGTAGGTTCATCGGCAAGAATTACCTGGCCGCCGTTCATCAAGGCTCGGGCGATACTGACACGTTGCTGCTGGCCACCGGAAAGCTGTGAGGGCTGATAGTCCACGCGATCCGCAAGTCCCAGGCGCATCAATAATGCACGCGCACGCTGCTGACGATATACACGTGCCGTGCCCGCGTACACTGCGGGGACCTCCACATTTTGCGTCGCGTTAAGGTGCGAAAGCAAATGATAGCGCTGAAAGATAAAGCCGAAATGCTCACGGCGTAAGGTCGCCAGCTCGTCGCTATTAAGCGCCGCAGTATCCACGCCGGCTGCCCGATAGCTGCCGCTGGAAGGTTTATCCAGGCAGCCAAGGATATTCATCAGCGTGGATTTGCCGGAGCCGGACGCCCCGACAATCGCCACCATTTCACCCGCTTCGATAGCAATACTGACGCCTTTAAGCACCTCAATTTGCTCGTCACCCGACGGATAGCTTCTGCGAATATCCTTCAGTTCAAGCAAGGCTGTCATTGTGCGCTCCCGCCGGAAGATTTGCCGGTAACGACCTCTTCGCCCTCCTCCAGGCCCGTCGCAACCTGAACCTGTGTGTCGTTACGCATACCGATAGTGATTTCGCGTTCGCGGGTTTCACCGTTGCGCAGCACGGTAACCTTGTAGCGATTATCCCCAATCGGCTCGCCCAACGCCGCAAGCGGAATGGTTAACACGTCTTTCACGCCGCCTAACTGAATATGCACCTGCGCCGTCATCTCCAGACGCAGCACGCCCTGTGGATTTGGCACTTCGAAACGCGCGTTATAAAAAATCGCATCGTTGACCTTATCCGGCGTTGGCAGAATATCTTTTAGCTTGCCTTCATAGCGTGTCAGCGGATCGCCCAGCACGGTAAACCACGCTTTCTGGCCCGGCTTGAGATGGATGACGTCGGCCTCTGATACCTGAGCCTTTACAAGCATGGTGCTGAGATCGGCCAGCGTAAGAATGTTCGGCGCCTGCTGGGCCGCAATCACCGTCTGTCCCTGGAGAGTGGTGATCTGGGTTACTTCGCCCGCCATAGGCGCCACGATACGCGTGAAGTCCAGATTGGTTTTCGCGGTATCGAGTGAAGCCTGGTTACGCTGAATTTGCGCGTCAATAGTGCCGATTTGCGCGAGCTTAACGTCCAAATCTGTAGCCGCGGTATCCAGATCCTGGCGAGATATGGCCTGGGTTTTCGCAAGCTCCCGTTGACGATGCAGGGTCACCTGCGCCAGTTTGGCCTGCGCCTGCGCCTGACGCCGCTGGGCACGAAGCTCCGTCAGCGTCGCCTCCACTTCTTTAATCTGGTTTTGCGCCTGTTCCGGGTCGATAACGCCCAGCAACTGATCCTTTTTCACCTTGTCGCCAATGTTTACCGACAGCGTTTTTAGCTGCCCGCTGACCTGGGCCCCGACGTCAACCTTACGTAAAGCGTCAAGTTTACCGGTAGCCAGCACGCTCTGCTCAAGCGAGCCTTTGCGAACGATCATGGTCTGATAAGACGGCGTTGGCGCATTCAGGAACTGCCATAGCCATATCGCCAGCATCAGCACCAGCAGTGCGAACAACCAATAGCGTTTTTTAATTTTTCCCTTAAATTTCATAGATATCCTTAAAAAATGCGCGGTTAAAAAAGTATCAATAAGCGTAAAAGCCCGCCGCAGCGCTTACCCTGACTGAATTTTGGTTGACGTTACCGATGGTGGAACAGGCAGCACCATCTGCACCGGATACTTATGTCGCAGATTGCCGTAAACCAACCGACAATAACGATGCCGCAAAAAGACTGGCAACGGCTTATTTTATTAGCAAAGGGACGGCAGCAACCCGCAGACGCCTGCATCGCCTTTATCGGCCGGTGAATTTTAACCGCAAGGATACCCGGAATGCATGGTGTTTCCATTATCAAACGCCGATCCACACTCTGCCAGAAATGCTGTTGACCGTCGTTTTTCTAAAAGCGATGCGCTTCTGGCCCGGTTCGAGGTTAAAGACGGGTCACAATATTTCATCGGCGTGGAAGAGATCGCCAGCCGGTTTTAATCCGCCCGGCCCCGCGCCAGCCATAAAACGCGCGAGAACATTTTGCGTAATAATGAAGGAACGGCGTCCACGCCACGCCGTCCTGCTTCCATTGCCACCTCAATGGCAAGATCCGGCTTGGACGAGCGATGAATCGCTTTAATAATGACGCGGCGCATGTTCATCGGCACATTCTCAGGTATGTGCGCCACGCGATGGTAAACGTCTGCGAACCCCTGCCGGTACATAAAGTGTTCCATGTCCATTGCCGGTAACGCGGTAAGGTGCTCGCGCTCCCCATTCCTGTCGTTATCCAGCAGCCCGCGAACGGTGGCGGCGTATTTCTTTCCTGCTTCGTCACCGTCCACAAGCACGTGCCACTCAATTCCCATTCTGCGCGCAAACTTGATAAGCGGCCGAAGCCCCGACTGCGCAAATTCAATGACCTTCACCCCCTCAGCATCAAAATGATGGCCGCACTGGCGCGCCAGTTCGTTCATCACCCAGACTTCGGTTTCTCCTTCAACCAATAACCAACAGCGGGCAAAAAGGGATGAGGCGCGATTAAAGCGGATATGAAAGGCGATGCGACGGCTGTCTTCCGCGTTCATTCCCCCGGGACCAAGCCGCCAGGCGGAAACGCCGGAAGATTCGCGCACCAGGCGACAAACCTGTTCCACCGGCGTGAGCGACAGCAGCTCACCGGAGTTGGTGGTGGTAATTTTTTGCAGCGGCAGCAGGTTAAGCAGATGCCAGGCCACGGAAAGCATGATGGGATGCAGCCGGGTTTCAGGGTCCTCCACCAGCAGCAGCGGACGCGCGTCTTTATCCAGCGTTACCGTGCCCTTCGCCTGCAACAGGGTAGAAAACATGCCCAGCAGAATCATGCGATGCGCACGGCTGTTGGGCCTGTCGATCATCCGGTTGATGATATCAAGGTATCGCCAACTGCGTTGTTCATCATGCGAACGGCGACGCATCAGGCGGCGTTGGGCAACGGCGCCCTGCTCCGAAAAGTAGTGTTCCAGCAACTGCACCATGGCAGAAAGCCCCTGCCGTAGCTGGGAATCCGTAAGATTTTGCGGGCGTGAAACCAGCTCGCGCGCCAAGAAATCCAACTGCCGGGCGGTCATTTCCGTGGTCGGCATATCCGGCGCATTGCCGTTACGTAAACGACGCATGAATCGCGCATCGCGCAGCCTGAGTACGGGATTAAGGCGTGTGATTTGCTGAGCAAGCGCGTCAATATCTTCCAGCACGAGGGGCTTTGCCGCATCGTCAAGAAAGCTGCGCAGCGTTAATACCGTATTATCCTCCGCAAGCTCGCCTTCAAGGCGATACATGATGCGACGATAGCCGTCATTGCCCTCAACCCATACCGGTGCGAGCCCGCGATACCTGCGCCCCAGATAATGCCCCGGCGCATTTTCACGGAAAGTCAAAACGATATGCAGGTGGTGCTCGCGCCCCAGCATATCTCCGGGCGGAAAATGGAAATCTTCACGGGCAAAGTGATAAAGCTTTTCCTGCGGGGAGAGCAACAGAGTGAGCGCGTCCAGCAGGCTCGATTTACCCCAGGCGTTCTCGCCGATCAGCACGTTATTTTGCTCAAGCATTAATGACAGACGGTTAATACCGCGAAACCCGACAATCTCAACTCGTTCGAGAAACATACTCCCTCCAGGGTCATCCGCTGCATATCCATAAGTTGCCAGGGCTGGCAATAAATGGAGTATAGCGGGAAGGTGCTGCTCCAGGCCCGGCATGGACGCTGGTTCATCCGATCGGCAGTATTCCGGGCGGCGCAATGTTTACCCACCCTACAAAAATCAAGCCTGCCAGCAAACCTGTTATTTTGCATAAAAAGTCTCATTTTTCGCAGCTTTACTCACTCCGCTACTTTGGGTAGTGTGAGCTGTGCCGTTTTTATTTCAAGGATTGCCCACCTCATGTTTTCGGGATTGTTGATTATCTTAGTGCCGCTGATTGTCGGCTATCTTATTGCCCTGCGACAAACCAGTCTTTTAAAACTCATTAATCGTCTGCTTAGCTGGATTGTTTATGTGATTCTGTTTTTCATGGGGATAAGCCTTGCGTTTCTCGACAACCTGGCGAGTAACCTGCTGGCAATATTCCACTACTCGGCGGTCAGCGTGGTGGTAATTTTGCTGTGTAACGCCGCAGCGCTTTTGTGGCTGGAACGTTCGCTGCCCTGGCATCACGCCCATCAGCAGGAAAAACTGCCTTCCCGAATCGCCATGGCGCTGGAATCTTTAAAACTCTGCTTCGTCGTGGTGGCGGGTTTTCTGCTCGGGCTAACGGGCTGGACATTTTTGCATTACGCCACGCAGGCGAGCGAATATACGCTGATTTTCCTGTTGTTCCTGGTCGGGATACAGTTGCGTAACAGCGGCATGACGTTAAAACAAATCGTGCTTAACCGGCGCGGTATGATTATTGCGGTAGTGGTTGTCCTGAGCTCAATGGCCGCCGGCGTGATAAACGCCTTTATTCTCGGTCTGCCCATTAAAACCGGTCTGGCAATGGCGTCGGGCTTTGGCTGGTATTCGCTTTCCGGCATCCTGATGACCGAATCCTATGGCCCGGTTATCGGCAGCGCCACCTTCTTTAACGATCTTATCCGCGAGCTGTTGGCAATCGTGCTGATACCGGGCCTTGTGGCTAAGAGCCGCTCTACGGCGCTGGGACTGTGCGGGGCCACCTCAATGGACTTTACGCTACCGGTGCTGCAACGCAGCGGCGGGCTGGAAATCGTCCCTGCGGCTATCGTACACGGCTTTATTCTCAGCCTGCTGACCCCGCTGCTGATGGCCTTCTTCGCTTCCTGATACCTCATTGGCGGTAGGTTTCTGCCGCCAAATTTGCGCTAAATCAATCTCCGCTTAACTTCCGGTAAAAAGACCTTTTCTCCCATCTGAGTGAGGCATAACCTTAAACATGTATATTAAATATAACTTTAAAAGGTACGATCATGTTTTGTGTGCAATGTGAACAAACAATCCGCACCCCAGCGGGTAACGGCTGCTCTTACGCGCAGGGGATGTGTGGCAAAACTGCCGAAACTTCTGACCTGCAGGATCTGCTGATTGCCACTTTGCAGGGGCTATCCGCCTGGGCCGTTGCCGCCCGCGAAGCTGGTATTATCGACCACGAAGCCGACAGCTTTGCGCCACGCGCCTTCTTCTCTACCCTCACTAACGTCAACTTCGACTCCCCACGCATTATTGGCTACGCGCGCGAAGCCATCGCCCTGCGTGAAAGCCTTAAAGCACGCGCTCTTGCGGTTAACGCGGATATTACCGTCGATAGCCCAATGGCCGAGCTGCAGCTGGTCAGCGATGATTTAGGCGAATTACAGCGCCAGGCGGCAGACTTTGCCCCTAACCGCGATAAAGCGGAAATCGGGGAAGATATCCTGGGTCTGCGCCTGCTTTGCCTGTACGGCCTGAAAGGGGCCGCAGCCTATATGGAACACGCCCACGTGCTCGGCCAGTACGACAACGATATCTACGCGCAGTACCACAAAATTATGGCGTGGCTCGGCACCTGGCCTGCGGATATGGGCGCGCTGCTTGAATGCTCAATGGAAATCGGCCAGATGAACTTCAAAGTGATGAGCATTCTGGATCACGGCGAAACCACCAAATATGGCCACCCAACGCCAACTCAGGTGAACGTGCGCCCTGTTGCCGGCAAATGTATTTTGATTTCCGGTCACGACCTGAAAGACCTGTTCAGCCTGCTGGAGCAGACCGAAGGCACCGGCGTTAACGTCTACACGCATGGCGAAATGCTGCCGGCTCATGGTTACCCGGAACTGCGTAAATTCAAACACCTGGTCGGTAACTACGGCAGCGGCTGGCAGAATCAGCAGACCGAATTCGCCCGTTTCCCGGGCCCGGTGGTAATGACATCCAACTGCATCATCAACCCGGAAGTGGGTTCCTATGCAGACCGTATCTGGACCCGCAGCATCGTCGGCTGGCCGGGCGTTAGCCATCTTGAAGGCGAAGACTTCGCACCGGTGATTGCCCAGGCGCAGCAGATGGCCGGCTTCCCTTATAGCGAAATCGAGCACCTGATCACCGTTGGTTTTGGACGCCAGACACTGCTGGGCGCGGCCGACACGCTGATCGATCTGGTGAGCCGCGAAAAACTGCGTCACATCTTCCTGGTCGGCGGCTGCGACGGCGACCGTGGCGAACGCAGCTACTTTACCGATTTCGCCACCAGCGTACCGAAAGACTGCATGATCCTGACGCTGGCCTGCGGAAAGTATCGCTTCAACAAGCTGGACTTCGGCAACATTGAAGGTCTGCCGCGCCTGGTGGATGCCGGTCAGTGTAACGATTCCTACTCGGCGATTATTCTGGCGGTTACGCTTGCTGAAAAACTCGGCTGTGGCGTGAACGATCTCCCGCTGAGCCTGGTGCTTTCCTGGTTTGAGCAAAAAGCCATTGTTGTTCTGCTCACCCTGCTGTCGCTGGGCGTGACCAATATCGTGACCGGCCCAACCGCGCCTGGTTTCCTGACGCCAAATCTGCTGGCCATCCTCAACGAGAAATTTGGCCTGCGTGCCATCACTACCGTTGAAGAAGACATCCAGCAGTTAATGAGCGCGTAAGGAGTAGCCATGACCATGCCAACGCCGCTGTGCCCGTATCGTATGCAGGTGCATCACATTCACCAGGAGACGCCGGACGTCTGGACGCTGTCGCTTATCAACCACGACTTTTATCCTTATAAGGCCGGGCAGTACGCGCTGGTGAGTATTCGCAACGGCGATGAAACGCTGCGCGCTTACACGATCTCTTCCACGCCGGGAATCAGCCCGTTCATTACGCTGACGGTCCGTCGTATTGAGGATGGCGTTGGTTCCGGGTGGCTGACGCAGGAAGTGAAGGTCGGTGATTACCTGTGGCTGTCTGAAGGCCAGGGGGAATTTACCTGCGAAAATCTGACCGCCGACCGCTATCTGCTGATGGCGGCGGGCTGCGGCGTGACGCCCGTCATGTCGATGCGTCGCTGGCTGGCAAAACATCGCCCGCAGGCTGACGTAGCGGTGATTTTCAACGTGCGCTCACCGCAAGACGTGATTTTCGCCGCAGAGTGGCGCGATTATCCGGTGACGCTGGTGGCAGAAAACAACGCTACCCAGGGTTTTATCGCCGGTCGTTTGACTCGCGACATTCTGCAGGCGGTTCCGGATATCGCCTCTCGTACCGTCATGACCTGCGGGCCTGCGCCTTATATGGACCTGGTGGAAAAAGAAGTGAAGGCGCTGGGCGTAACCGAGTTTTATAGCGAGAAGTTTTTCACACCCGTAGCAAAACCCGTGGACAGCGGGCTGAAATTCACCACGCTGAAGCCGATGCGCGAATTCCACGCCCCCGTTGGCAGCACGCTGCTGGCAGCGCTGGAAAGCAACAGCGTGCCGGTTAACGCCGCCTGCCGTGCCGGGGTTTGTGGAAGCTGTAAAACTAAAATCGAATCCGGGGATTACACCGTCAGCAGCACCATGACGCTGACCGAGGCCGAAATTGCCAACGGTTACGTGCTGGCCTGCTCGTGCCATCCGCAAAGTGATTTAGTTCTCGCCTGATATCTTATGCCGCCCGGTTTCCGGGTGGCACTTTCTGCCCTGTCTCTCTTATTTCATTGGCTAAGCTTGTTAACGGTAACTGAATCGTGACAAGGAGAACCGATGAAACAGACCGTAGCCGCTTATCTGGCAAAAACTCTTGAAAGCGCAGGTGTAAAACGCATCTGGGGCGTGACCGGCGATTCCCTCAACGGCATCAGCGACAGCCTGAATCGCATGGGCACGATAGACTGGATGCCGACGCGCCACGAAGAGGTAGCCGCTTTTGCCGCTGGCGCCGAAGCGCATCTGACGGGCGAGCTGGCCGTCTGCGCGGGTTCGTGCGGGCCGGGTAACCTTCACTTAATTAACGGCCTGTTCGACTGTCATCGTAACCGGGTGCCCGTGCTGGCCATCGCCGCCCATATTCCCTCAAGCGAAATCGGCAGCGGATATTTCCAGGAGACGCATCCTGAAGAGCTGTTTCGCGAATGCAGCCATTACTGCGAGCTGGTGTCATCCCCGGAGCAGATCCCGCAGGTGCTGGCGATTGCCATGCGCAAAGCCGTTCTTAACCGTGGTGTTTCGGTGGTGGTTCTGCCCGGCGACGTGGCGCTTAAACCCGCTCCTGAATCTGCCACTACTCACTGGTATCCCGCTCCGCAGCCCGTTATCGTCCCACAGCATGAGGAGCTAAAAAAGCTCGCTCAGCTGCTGCGTTATAACGACAACATCGCGCTGATGTGCGGCAGCGGCTGTGCGGGCGCTCATGAAGAGCTGGTGCAGTTTGCCGCAACGTTAAAAGCCCCGATTGTTCACGCGCTGCGCGGCAAAGAACACGTTGAATACGACAACCCTTACGATGTGGGCATGACCGGACTTATTGGTTTCTCATCCGGCTTCCATACCATGATGAACGCCGACACGCTGATCCTGCTCGGCACCCAGTTCCCGTATCGCGCCTTTTATCCCACGGATGCAAAAATCATTCAGATTGATATCAACCCCGGCAGCATCGGCGCGCACAGCAAAGTCGATATGGCGCTGGTCGGGGATATTAAGGCCACCCTGAGCGCCCTGCTTCCGCTACTGGAAGAAAAAACCGATCGCAGCTTCCTCGACAAGGCGCTGGATGACTATCGTGAAGCACGCGAAAGCCTGGACGAGCTGGCGCAGGCAAGCGACGAGGACAAGCCCATTCATCCGCAGTATGTCGCGCAGCAAATCAGCACATACGCTGCTGAAGACGCCATCTTTACCTGCGACGTAGGCACGCCAACCGTCTGGGCCGCACGCTACCTGAAGATGAACGGTAAACGCCGCCTGCTCGGCTCCTTCACGCACGGCTCGATGGCGAACGCCATGCCCCAGGCGCTGGGCGCACAGGCCACAGCACCTGGCCGCCAGGTGGTAGCCATGTGCGGCGACGGCGGATTCAGCATGCTGATGGGCGATTTTCTCTCCGTGGTGCAGATGAAGCTGCCCGTCAAAATCGTGGTATTCAACAACAGCGTGCTGGGCTTTGTCGCAATGGAGATGAAAGCAGGCGGCTATCTGACGGACGGCACCGACCTGCACGAAACCAACTTCGCCAATATTGCCAACGCCTGCGGCATCACCGGCATCCGCGTTGAGAAGTCAGCGGATCTCGATAATGCCCTTCAGCGCGCCTTTAGCATTGACGGCCCGGTGCTGGTGGATGTGGTCGTTGCAAAAGAAGAGCTGGCGATCCCGCCGCAAATCAAACTGGAGCAGGCCAAAGGGTTCAGCCTGTATATGCTGCGCGCAATTATTAGCGGACGCGGCGACGAGGTTATCGAACTGGCGAAAACCAACTGGTTCCGGTAAAACAGAGGCTTATTATGGATATTAATGAGGTTCCCCCGTGATAGATCTGCGCAGCGACACCGTAACCCGACCGTCCGGAGCCATGCTTGAAAAAATGATGGCCGCGCCGACCGGCGATGACGTATATGGCGACGACCCAACGGTCAATGAATTGCAGGCGTATGCCGCAAAAATCAGCGGTAAAGAAGCCGCGCTGTTTTTACCAACCGGCACGCAGGCAAACCTTGTCGCGCTGCTTAGCCACTGCGAGCGCGGCGAAGAGTATATCGTTGGTCAGCTCGCGCATAATTACCTCTACGAGGCAGGCGGTGCCGCCGTGCTGGGCAGCATTCAGCCTCAGCCGATCGAAGCTAATCAGGACGGTTCGCTGCCGCTCGATAAAGTCGCGGCGAAAATCAAACCGGATGATATCCACTTCGCCCGCACCAAACTCCTTAGCCTTGAAAATACCCATAACGGCAAAGTTCTGCCGCGCGAATATTTGCAGCAGGCATGGGAATTCACGCGCCAACATAACCTCGCCCTTCACGTCGATGGCGCACGTATTTTCAACGCGGTAGTCGCTTACGGCTGCCAGCTTGAAGAAATAGTTCGCTATTGCGACTCCTTCACCATCTGCCTTTCCAAAGGGCTCGGCACTCCGGTTGGCTCGCTGCTGGTCGGCAGCCACGATTACATCAAGCGCGCGACACGCTGGCGTAAAATGGTCGGCGGCGGAATGCGTCAGGCCGGGATTCTGGCCGCGGCAGGCCTGTACGCGCTGGAAAACAACGTTCAGCGCTTACGCGAAGATCACGACAATGCGCACTGGCTTGCCGGTGAACTCCGCGAAATCGGCGTGGATGTGACGCGTCAGGATACCAATATGGTCTTTGTGCGCGTCCCGGCGGAGCAAGCGGAACGCCTGGGTCAATATATGCGTGAGCGTGGCGTATTAATGAGCGCCGGACCGATTACCCGTCTGGTCACTCACCTCGACGTTAGCCGCGCGCAGCTCGCCGAAGTGGTTAATCACTGGCGCGCCTTCGTACAGCTTTAACTGAGGTTCAGGGACGATGACTCGGCCACAAAGGATTCTGGTGCTCGGCGCGAGCGGCTACATCGGTCAACGTCTGGTGCCGGAGCTTAGTAAAGCCGGGCACCATATTGTTGCCGCTGCGCGCCGCGTGGAGTGGCTGAAGAAACAGCAATGGCCCGGCGTTGAATGCCAGCACGTTGATCTACAGTGGCCGCAACACCTTCCGGCGCTGCTCGAAGGCGTGAACACCCTTTATTACCTGGTTCACAGCATGGGCGACGGGCCAGATTTTGTCGCCCACGAGCGCCAGGCCGCGCTTAATCTACGCGACGCGCTTGCTGAGCATCCTGTTCAACACATCATTTTCCTGAGTTCTTTACAGGCGTCGGATGGCGATCGCAGCTCTGACCACCTGCGCGCTCGCCAGCTCACCGCTGATATTCTGCGCGATTCCGGCGTGCCGGTAACCGAATTACGCGCCGGGATAATCATCGGCGCGGGTTCAGCGGCATTCGAAGTGATGCGCGATATGGTGTACAACCTGCCGGTACTGACGCCGCCGCGCTGGGTACGTTCGCGTACCACGCCCATCGCGCTGCAAAACCTGCTTTATTATCTTGTCGCGTTACTCGAACATCCCGCGCAAGAAAACCGGGTATTTGAAGCAGCGGGGCCAGAAGTGCTCAGCTACCAGCAGCAATTTGAGCGCTTTATGGCCATCAGCGGCCGTCATCGTATGCTGCTCCCCGTTCCGCTACCGACCCGCTGGATCTCCGTCTGGTTCCTGAATGTCATTACCTCAGTACCGCCGACCACTGCAAAAGCGCTGATCCAGGGACTTAAGCACGATCTTCTGGCGAACGATGGCGATCTGCGGGCGCTCATTCCACAGCGACTTATCTCTTTTGAGGACGCCGTTCGGGCGACCCTTAGCGAAGAAAATAAGCTGGCAAATTCGCAGGACTGGGGATACGACGCCCAGGCGCACGCGCGCTGGCGTCCGGAATACGGCTACTTCCCCAAACAGGCCGGTTATACCATGCACACCCGCGCGAGCCTCGCTGAACTATGGAATGTGGTGAATCAGCTCGGCGGCAAAGAAGGCTACTTTTTTGGCAACGTCCTCTGGCGAACTCGCGCATTTATGGACCTGCTGATGGGGCATAAGCTTGCTAAAGGCCGTCCTGCGCATCCGATGCTTAAAGTGGGTGACGGAGTGGATAGCTGGAAAGTCATTATCGTTGAGCCACAAAAAGAGCTGGCGCTGCTGTTTGGGATGAAAGCGCCCGGTCTTGGGCGTCTGACTTTCACTTTGCACGACGAGGGCGATAAGCGAACGCTGGATGTTCGCGCCTGGTGGCATCCTCACGGCAGCGCCGGGCTGTTTTACTGGCTGGTGATGATCCCTGCACATCTGTTTATTTTCCAGGGGATGGCGCGGCGTATATGTCATTTAGCCGAACAATCTTCGCGCAAAGAGCGTCTATAGTTCTTATTCTTACTCACAGGGCATTGCAAGCGCTGCCGTTTCACGGAAAAATGCCCGCGTTAATCTCAACCACAATGAGTTGGTCTACATGAAGGTACTGGTCACGGGCGCCACCAGCGGTTTAGGCCGAAACGCGGTCGAATATCTACGTGCGAAGGGTATCAGCGTTCGCGCCACGGGCCGCAATGAGGCGATGGGCAAGCTGCTGAAAAAAATGGGCGCCGAGTTTGTGCATGCGGACCTGACTGAACTCGTCTCCTCGCAGGCAAAAGTGATGCTGGCCGACGTCGACACGCTCTGGCACTGCTCAAGCTTTACTTCGCCGTGGGGCACGCAGGAAGCGTTCGATCTCGCCAACGTGCGCGCAACCCGCCGTCTGGGTGAATGGGCCGTTGCCTGGGGCGTGCGCAACTTTATTCATATCTCTTCGCCTTCGCTCTATTTTGATTATCGCCATCACCGCAATATCAGCGAAGATTTCCGTCCGGCGCGCTTCGCAAACGAATTTGCGCGCAGCAAAGCCGCAAGCGAAGAAGTGATTCAGCTGCTGGCGCAGGCCAACCCGCATACGCGCTTTACCATTTTGCGCCCGCAAAGCCTGTTCGGGCCCCACGATAAAGTGTTCTTCCCGCGCCTGGTACAGATGATGCGTCACTACGGCAGCATTTTACTGCCGCGCGGCGGCGATGCGCTGGTTGATATGACCTATCTGGAAAACGCCGTCCATGCCATGTGGCTGGCCTCTGAGCATAATGAACTGCCTTCCGGTCGCGCCTATAACATTACCAATATGGAAGCGCGCCCGCTGCGCACCATTGTGCAAAAGCTGATTGACGATCTGGATATCAAGTGCCGCATCCGCTCCGTGCCTTATCCGATGCTGGATATGATTGCCCGCGGGATGGAAAAGTTTGGCAACAAAGCGGCCAGAGAACCGGCGCTGACGCACTACGGCGTGTCAAAGCTGAATTTTGATTTGACGCTGGATACCTCGCGTGCCGAAAGCGAGCTGGGCTATAAGCCCATTGTCACGCTCGATGAGGGGATTCGCCGTACCGCAGCTTGGCTGAAAGACCACGGTACGCTGCATCGTTAATTAGCCCTGGCCGTATTTCTCCAGCAGCGCTTGTGCAATAGCCTGACTTTGCGCATCCGCCACGCCGTTATACAGCGCCGGGCGGAAGTGCATCTGGAAGGCGCCTATCACCCGCCGCTGCCCGGCCTCCGTCATTCCCGCCTCAACCTGATAACCATAGCGCGACAGCAAATCCAGCAGGCTTGCGGAATCAACCGGCGCATAAGGATCGCGTCCGTTCAGATAAAACGCCACACGTGCTTCATCTGGCCATGCGCCGATCCCTTTTTGCGCCAGCTGCTGCCAGGGAAAAAGCGGACCGGGATCGACTTTGCGTTGCGGAGCAATATCACCGTGAGCGACAACGTTCTGCGGCGCAATGTGATAACGCCCGATAATCTCTTTTGCGAGCTTTTCCAGCACATCGATTTGCGGAGCATTAAACGGGTAAAACTGCTTCACCTCGCCCTGACGGCGGTAGCCTTGATTCTCAAGCTCGATGCCGATGGAGGTATCGTTGATGCGGGTAGCGCCGCGCCAGAAGCTCGCCCCCGCATGCCAGGCCAGTTCACTTTCCGGCACCAGCCGCCAGATAACCGGTTTACCGCCTGACAGCGGCGGATTATCGGGAATGAGGTAGTGAGCGCTGACGTTTTTGTCCGTCAGCGTCGCAAGCGAGCCGTGAAAATCATCGGCGGTATAGTGAATAACCAGCACTTTTACGCGCGGATAAGCCGCCTGCGCCTGGCGACGGGTATCAATTTTATAGCTGCCCTTATCGATAACGCCCTTCTCGCTGGTACAGCCCGCCAGCAACATAGTGATAATGAAGGCGGCAAGACGAGCTTTCATCGGCGGGTTTTCACCGCCGTACCCGTTACGCTCACCATCAGCATGCTGCCTTCTTTGCCTACGGTTTCGTAATCGATATCAATGCCTACAACGGCATTCGCGTCCAGGCTTTCCGCCTGTTCCTGTAACTCTTTAAAGGCGATTTCACGCGCTTTACGCAACTCCTTTTCATAAGCCCCTGAACGGCCACCGACGATATCACGCACGCCCGCAAAAAAATCACGGAAAATATTGGCGCCCAGGATAGCTTCCCCGGTCACCACGCCGCAGTATTCAGTGATGATCTGCCCTTCAAGCGTCGGGGTAGTGGTAAATTGCATCGGCTTCTCCTCTCTTTGGATCAATATCTTAGCGCGCTGCCCGCCACGCATTTTGACAGCGATACGCTATGCTAAGGTAGTCCTCCTGAGAAAATAAGGAAATAAAAATGCGCAGCTCAGTTTTGGTTCTTCTTCCGTGCGCCATGCTCCTGACGGCCTGTACGTCCAGCGTTAGCCCGGCCTTTAAAGATATTGGCACCCGCAGCGGCCCGTGCATCGAAGGCGGCCCGGATAGCGTGGCGCAGCAGTTTTATGACTATCAAATAGCCCACAAATCTATAGGCACCAGCGGACTAACCGGCCTGCGTCCTTATCTTAGCGATTCGCTCTCGCAGCAGTTGCAAAAAGCCAGCAGCTCGCCGAATGCACAGAACGCCTTTATGCGCGAAGATATCTTCTCCAGCAACGCCCGCGGAGTGGACAAAGCGGAAGTGGCAACTGCGTCAACCATTCCGAATACCGATGCACGAAACATTCCGCTACGCGTGAAGCTCTCCAAAGGCAGCCAAAGCTGGCAGGATGAAGTGCTGATGATCCGCGAAGGACAGTGCTGGGCGGTTGACGACGTTCGCTATCTCGGCGCCAACAGCCACGCGCCTGCCGGCAGCCTGCGCCAGGCTATTGAGACCAATTAATTGCTGATTATTCGCACGCCTGGCGGGATGCAGCCCATAACCCATGTAAATAGTCTGGATTTTTTGCGTAACTCCGACATTTATTCCTGGTTCCATTCCGCCACGCTATTTTGTGCTACTTTTAACAATGAAACCCGATTGTTTTTAAGTTTTAACGCACAAAGATTGCATAACTATTCTGTTAAAGGTAATCTTTGCGGCCTCAATTGCTACGTAACCGCAACGAATGAGTATTCAACTAAACGGCATTAATTGCTTTTACGGCGCGCATCAGGCGCTGTTCGATATCACCCTTGAGTGCCCGCATGGCGAAACGCTGGTGCTGCTTGGTCCAAGTGGTGCGGGTAAAAGCTCGCTGCTGCGCGTACTCAATCTGCTTGAGATGCCTCAATCCGGGCAGCTCAGCATTGCGGGCAACCATTTTGACTTCACCAAAGCACCCGGCGAAAAAGCTATCCGTGAGCTGCGCCAGAACGTGGGTATGGTGTTTCAGCAATACAATCTCTGGCCGCATCTGACCGTGCTGCAAAACCTGACTGAAGCGCCCTGCCGCGTCTTAGGTTTAAGCAAGGACGATGCCCGCGCGCGCGCGGATAAGCTGCTCGAACGCCTGCGCCTCAAACCTTATATGGACCGCTATCCTCTGCACCTTTCCGGTGGTCAGCAGCAGCGCGTGGCTATTGCCCGTGCGCTGATGATGGAGCCGCAGATCCTGCTGTTTGATGAGCCAACCGCCGCGCTGGATCCGGAGATTACCGCGCAGATCGTCAGCATCATTCGCGAACTGGCAGAAACCAACATTACCCAGGTCATCGTGACGCACGAAGTGGAAGTGGCGCGCAAAACCGCCAGCCGCGTGGTGTACATGGAAAACGGCCATATTGTTGAACAAGGTACGGCGAGTTGCTTTACCAACCCGCAGACCGACGCGTTTAAATTCTATTTATCACACTGATGTTGAACGGGAAAATGATAATGAAAAAAGTTCTGCTTGCCACATTGCTCGCCGGTCTGAGCCTGTCTGCCACGGCTGCACAAACGATTCGTTTTGCTACGGAAGCCTCTTACCCTCCGTTTGAGTCCATGGACGCCAACAACAAAATCGTTGGCTTCGATGTCGATTTGGCTAACGCGTTGTGTAAAGAGATCGATGCCACCTGCACCTTCTCTAACCAGTCTTTCGACAGCCTGATCCCAAGCCTGAAGTTCCGCCGTATCGACGCGGCAATGGCCGGTATGGACATCACGCCGGAGCGTGAAAAACAGGTTCTGTTCAGCAACCCGTATTACGATAACTCTGCTCTGTTCATCGGTCAGAAAGGCAAAATTGCCGATATCGCGGCGCTGAAAGGCAAAAAAGTCGGCGTGCAGAACGGCACCACGCATCAGAAATTCATCATGGATAAGCATCCGGAAATCACCACCGTTCCATACGATAGCTACCAGAATGCGAAGCTGGATCTGCAAAATGGCCGCATCGATGCGGTATTCGGTGACACGGCTGTGGTAACCGAGTGGCTGAAAGCCGAGCCAAAACTGGCGGCAATCGGCGACAAAGTGACCGACAAAGACTACTTCGGCACCGGGCTGGGCATCGCGGTTCGTCAGGGCAACACTGACCTGCAGGCGAAGTTCAACACCGCGCTGGAGAAAGTGAAGAAGGATGGGACTTACCAGACCATCTATGAAAAATGGTTTCAGAAGTAAGCCACACTGAATGAACGAAATGTTTCCTTTAGCAAGCGCCACCGGGATGACCGTTGGCCTTGCCGTTTGTGCTCTGGTCATCGGCCTTGCTCTGGCGATGCTCTTCGCTGTCTGGGAGTCCGCCAGATGGCGCCCGGTGGCGTGGGCTGGTTCAGCGCTGGTGACCGTGCTGCGCGGCCTGCCTGAAATTCTGGTCGTGCTCTTTATCTACTTCGGCTCTTCTCAGCTACTGCTGACCTTGTCTGACGGCTTTACTCTGCATCTTGGTTTTGCGCAGATTCCGGTGCAGATGCAAATTGAGAACTTCGACGTCAGCCCCTTCCTGTGCGGCGTGATTGCCCTCTCCCTGCTTTATTCTGCTTACGCTTCGCAAACGCTGCGCGGCGCGCTGAAAGCCGTGCCCGTTGGGCAGTGGGAATCAGGCCAGGCGCTGGGCTTATCAAAAGTGGCCATTTTCTTCCGGCTAATAATGCCGCAGATGTGGCGTCATGCGTTGCCGGGGCTGGGTAACCAGTGGCTGGTGCTGCTGAAAGATACCGCCCTGGTGTCGCTTATCAGCGTGAACGATTTGATGCTGCAGACCAGAAGTATCGCCACCCGCACCCAGGAGCCGTTTACCTGGTACGTCATTGCCGCCGCGATTTATCTGCTGATTACGCTTGTGAGCCAGTACATCCTCAAACGTATCGACCTGCGTGCCACGCGCTTTGAGCGGAGGCCCGGCTGATGCTTGAATATTTACCGCAGCTGCTCAAAGGTCTGCACACCAGCCTGACGCTGACCGCGGCATCTATCGTCGTGGCGCTGATTTTGTCACTGATTTTCACCATCATCCTGACGTTAAAAACGCCGGTGCTGGTGTACATCGTTCGCGCCTGGATCACGCTGTTCACCGGCACGCCTTTGCTGGTGCAAATCTTCCTGATTTACTACGGCCCGGGCCAGTTCCCGTCGATTCAGAACTACCCGGCGCTCTGGCACCTGCTCTCTGAGCCGTGGCTGTGCGCGCTGATTGCGCTTTCTCTGAACAGCGCCGCGTACACCACGCAGCTCTTTTACGGTGCTATCCGCGCAATCCCGGAAGGCCAATGGCAATCCTGCGGCGCGCTGGGCATGAGCAAAAAAGATACGCTGGCCATTCTGCTGCCGTATGCATTTAAACGCGCCCTGTCGTCTTATTCCAACGAAGTGGTGCTGGTGTTCAAAAGCACCTCTCTGGCCTACACCATCACGCTGATGGAGGTCATGGGCTACGGACAGCTGCTGTATGGGCGCACCTATGATGTGATGGTGTTTGGCGCTGCGGGTCTGGTTTATCTGGTGGTCAACGGCTGTTTAACGCTGCTGATGCGTCTGATAGAACGTCGCGCGCTGGCATTTGAACGCCGAAACTAACAGGCTTGCTAAGGCGGGGAACTTCCCCGCCTTTTTTGTATTCAGTGAAATATAATTATACGTTTTTATTGAATATAAATTCATTTGCTGGCAAGGTTATTCGACGTCGGGAAACGACGATTATAGAATAAACACGACAGACGGGAGCCACACATGAAGAAGTTACTTTTAGCCGCTATGCTCGCCACAGCCGCATTCAGCGCCGCCGCAGCAGATAAGATCAACTTTGGTTCTTCGGCAACCTATCCGCCATTTGAATCGCTGGATGCCAGCAATCAGATCGTCGGTTTTGATATCGATCTGGCGAAAGCTTTATGCAAACAGATGCAGGCAGACTGTACCTTTACCAACCACGCGTTTGACAGCCTGATCCCGTCGTTGAAATTCCGTAAATACGATGCGGTGATCTCCGGGATGGATATCACGCCGGAACGCAGCAAACAGGTCGCCTTTACCAATCCGTACTATGCAAACTCAGCCGTCGTCATCGCTAAGAAAGGGGCATTTAAGTCTCTGGACGATCTGAAGGGCAAACGTATCGGCATGGAGAACGGCACCACGCATCAGAAATACCTGCAGGATAAGCATCCGGAAATCAAAACGGTTTCCTACGACAGCTATCAGAACGCGATTATCGATCTGAAAAATGGCCGTATTGACGGGGTATTTGGCGACACGGCGGTGGTGAATGAATGGCTGAAAACCAACCCACAGCTTGGCACGGTTGGCGAACACGTCACTGACCCGCAATACTTCGGCACCGGCCTTGGCATTGCCGTTCGCCCGGAAAATAAAGCGTTGCTGAAAAAACTTAACGACGCGCTGGCGGCGATTAAAGCCGACGGCACTTACCAGAAAATTAGCGACCAGTGGTTCCCGCAGTAAGCTCTTTCAAAGATGGCGGATGGCGCAAGCTTATCCGCCCTACCGCTTAATCTGCCCTGATTAGCAAAGCCAATACTTCGTAATGCGCCGTATGCGGGAACATATCGAATAGCTGCACCCGCTCAACCCGATAGGCCGACAGGGACGAGATATCCCGCGCCATGGTCTGCGCATTACAGCTTGAATAAACAATATATTTTGGCGCGACGCCATTCAGGTAATAGCACAGCGCCTGGCCGATGCCGCGCCTTGGCGGGTTCACCAGCACCAGATCGGGAATATCCTGCTGGTCGGTGGCGAACTGCGTGGAATCCAGCGCCTGGAAATGAATATCTGTCAGCCCAAGTTTTGCCGCCGACTGCCGAGCGCTGGCGATAGCCTCCGGCGCAATTTCAATACCGGTCAGCTTCATCTCCTGAGTCGCACAATGCAGGCCAAACCCGCCTACGCCGCAGAACAAATCCCACATATGCTTAACCGGCAGCGCGCTCACCCAATCACGCGCGCTTGCATAAAGTGAGGCTGCAACCACGGGGTTGGTCTGGAAGAAACTTTGCGGACGAATATACAGCGGCACGCCGTTAAACTGCTCTTCCAGCGCGCGCTGTTCGGTCAGCGGTATCTCCTGCTCCCCTTCCATAATGGCCATATGAACGGGCTGAATATTGGCGGAGATAACCTTCAACTGCGGCAGCTGCTGTTGCAGCCAGGGCAAGGCCGCACGAAGCTGTTCGAGCTTGCTAACCGAACGCAGCACAAAGCGCAACATCAGCCCGCCATCAAGCTGACTTTCGGTCAACAACAGATATTTCAGCTCGCCCCGTTTACGCGCCACGTTATAGGGCGTTAAGCCTGCGCGTGCGATAAAGGGTTTCAGCGTTGCAAAAACAGCCTGGAAAGATGCCGGGTAAAGCGGGCAGTCGGTTAAATCTTCGGGGGAGCCGTCGCGGTGCAGCATACCCAATAGCGGTTTTTCCACGCTGCCGCTGACGACCATTTTGGCCTTATTACGAAACGCCTGTTCAGGACCGCAGACCGGCGAGCGCCACTCTTTCACCGCAACGTCGCTCAACAACCGGCGCAGGTCGTTCATTTTAGCGGTGAGTTGATCGGACACGGGCTGTTCAATCCACTGACAGGAGCGGCAACGGCCAGCATCATAGAGCGCGCAATGCATAGTAAAACCCTGAAATATGACGAGGGCGCAGATTGTATCACCGCGCGCTTACTGAAGTTTAAAAAAAAGCCTGCTGCGTGAGGGGGCAAAAAGCAGAAACAGCACCAGCAAATCCGGCAGCTTCTGCATTATCAGGGAGTGGAAGATCTCACGTTTCGACTCGCCGGGAATGCTGAATAGCTCAGGATATCCCCAGCCCAGCGAAGCCGCCCAGAGATAGCTCACCGCTATTACCTGCGTGGCGAGATAGACCCAGCGTCCCCATGACTTCCCTTTCAGAATAACAAACGCACAGCGCACCTCAACGCACAGCATGACCAGGCTGCCGAGAAAAATCAGCGTCAGGCTCCAGGTTTGTACGCTGCGATGGACAAAATCCATCATCCCCCGAACGCCCAGCAGATTAAGCAGCATCAGCAAATCCAGACAGCGGGTTGTCAGAATAGCGATGGCCGCCACCGCAACAAGCGTGGGGACGTTTAATTTGGCCTGATGGCTACGTTGTTTCCTGAAAATTTGCACACCTCGCGTTCCATACGGCACAGTGCCGCGTCAGGCGCGGCACTGGAGGTAACAATAATTGCAGATTTTAAGCGTTTCAGCCACGCCTTGCACGCTGGATATCACGCAGTCGCTGCTTTTCTGCTCGCGCCATAAACCACCATGCAATCAGCCCGATGATGCCCACCACGCCGAGAATGATAGATGCCAGGGCGTTAATTTCCGGATTCACGCCCATACGCACGCTTGAGAATACCAGCATCGGCAGGGTTGTAGCGCCGGGCCCGGAGACAAAGCTCGCAATCACCAGATCATCAAGCGACAGGGTAAAGGCCAGCAGCCAGCCGGAGATAATCGCCGGGGCAATCATCGGCACGGTTATCACAAAGAAAACTTTCAGCGGCGTGGCGCCAAGATCCATCGCCGCCTCTTCGATGGAATGATCAAGCTCCCTCAGGCGCGAGCTGATAACTACCGACACATAGGCGGTGCAAAACGTTACGTGTGCAAGCCAGATGGTCAGCATGCCGCGGTCGCTCGGCCAGCCAATCGCGTGTCCCAGCGCAACGAACAGCAGCAGCAGCGATAGCCCGGTGATAACGTCCGGCATAACCAGCGGCGCGGTCAGCATAAATGCGAAACCCGTTGAGCCACGGAATGTGCCAAAGCGCACCATTACCACCGCCGCGATCGTCCCCAGCACAACGGCCATGGTTGCCGCCGCTGCCGCAATCGTCAGGCTCAGGCCCACCGCGCTCATCATGGCGGAATCGTGAAACAGCTCCACATACCAGCGTGTTGACCAGCCCGCCCAGACCGTTACCAGCTTTGAGCTGTTGAAGGAATAAATCACCAGCATCAGCATCGGCGCATACAGGAAGGTAAAGCCGATAACCAGGATGGCGATTCGCCACGGAGAACGCACTACCGGTAAGTTGTTCATGCGTGGTCCTCCGCCATTTTGTTCTGGTACTTGTGGAACCACATAATGGGCAAAATTAACAGCAGCAGCATAACGATGGCGACGCTTGAGGCCACCGGCCAGTCGCGGTTATTGAAGAACTCCTGCCATAGCACGCGGCCAATCATAATGCTGTCCGGCCCGCCGAGCAGCTCAGGGATCACAAACTCCCCTACCGCCGGGATAAACACCAGCATAGATCCGGCGATAATCCCGCCCTTGGTCAGCGGCACAATCACGCTGAAAAACGTTTTCAACGGACGTGCGCCCAAATCCAGCGAAGCTTCTACCAGCGAATAATCAATTCGCGTCAGCGCGGTATAAATCGGCAGCACCATAAACGGCAGATAGGCGTACACAACCCCGATGTATACGGCAAGATTGGTGTGCAAAATCGTCAGCGGCTGGTCGATAACGCCCAGCCACATCAGCACGTTATTAAGCACGCCGTTATTTTTAAGGATGCCCATCCACGCGTAAACGCGGATCAAAAACGATGTCCACGACGGCAGGATCACCAGCAGCAGCAGAATATTGCGCGTCGACGCCTTGCTGTGCGCCACCGCCCAGGCAAGAGGATAGCCAATCGCCAGACAGCAAAGAGTGGAGACTGCCGCAACCTGCAACGACTGCAAATACGCCTCCGCATAAAGCGGATCGTCGGTGAGCTGGAAGTAGTTAGCAAAGTTCAGCGCTACCGAAAGCTGATCGTCCGCCCACGTCATAAGATCGGTATACGGCGGGATCGCGCGTGCCATTTCCGCAAAGCTTATCTTAAAGACTATCAGGAACGGCAGCATAAACAGCAGGATCAGCCACAGGTACGGCAGCGCTACTACCAGCTTTCGTCCATGCGCCATTTGCATGCGCGCAAGCCACGATGCAAAACCGCCTGCCGCTGGATCTGCCGGGCGTTCAGTTAATGTACTCATTGCGCCCCCTTAAACCGTCAGCACCACACAGCTTTCCGTATCCCAGCAAAGGCGGACTTCATCACCCCAGGTCGGGGCGCCTTTGCGGAAACGCTGATCGTTTTGCATCTGCGCGCTAATCATCTGTCCGCTCTTGAGACGCACATGGTAAATAGAGAGATCGCCCAGGTAAGCGATATGCACCACTTCGCCAAGCGCAAAATTGAAGCCATCAGCGGGCGGCTCGTCGCAGAGCATGACTTTCTCCGGACGCAGCGCAACATATACCGGCACGCCATCAACAACCGAGGCGTCAGGATCCACTTTCAGCGGGTGGACAAGTCCCGGGCTGTCGATGACCAAACCGTTTTCTTCACGCGCTTTCAGCAGCCCTTCGAACACGTTAACGGAGCCGATAAACTCAGCGCTGTAGCGGGTTGTCGGATGCTCGTAAATCTCTTCCGGCTCGCCAATTTGCACAAACTTGCCGCGGTTCATAATGGCGATACGCCCGGCCATGGTCATCGCTTCTTCCTGATCGTGCGTCACCATCACGCAGGTCACGCCGACGCGCTCGAGAATATCCACCACTTCGAGCTGCATACGGTCGCGCAGTTTTTTATCCAGCGCGCCCATTGGCTCATCAAGCAGCAGCAGCTTCGGTCGTTTTGCCAGGCTTCGCGCCAGGGCAACACGCTGGCGCTGGCCGCCAGAAAGCTGATGCGGCTTACGTTTAGCGAACTCCTGCATATGCACCAGCGCCAGCATTTCCTGCACGCGCTGGGTGATTTCCGCTTTGGGCAGCTTGTCCTGCTTAAGCCCGAAGGCGATATTCTGCTCAACGGTCATATGCGGAAAAAGCGCGTATGACTGGAACATCATATTGATCGGACGCTGGTACGGGGGAACGTGGGATAGATCCACGCCGTCGAGCATGATTTGTCCGCTGCTTGGCGGTTCGAAACCCGCCAGCATACGTAACAGCGTCGACTTTCCACAGCCAGAAGGCCCGAGCAGGGCGAAAATTTCGCCTTTATAGATAGTGAGGCTGACGTCGTCCACGGCATGTTGCCCGTCGAAGGATTTAGTCAGGTTGCGGATTTCCAGCAGCGGTGTCAGCGCCTTACGAATTTTCGCTTGCGGTCGGGGGGTAGCGTCGTTCAATTATGTTGCTCTCCGGCAAAAGCATAGAAGGGTACGGCCCGGTTGCCGTCCTGATGACGCGACGCAGGCTGTACGTCCGCGTCCGTATTGGGGCAACTGCACCATCTGGGTGCAGCGCCCCGTTGCAAACCATATTAAGTGGCTAACAGATTTGCTTATTTCCCGGTTTTAACTTTAGTCCATGCGCGGGTGATCACACGGTCAACTTTTGGCGACAACACCTTTTGTGTGTACAGCTTCGCACGGACATCGGCCGACGGATAAATGCCCGGATTATCGCGTACTTCAGCGTTCAGCAGCGGCGTGGCTTCTTTGTTAGCATTGGCGTAGTAAACGTGATTGCTGATATTTGCCACCACGTCCGGCTTCATCAGGTAGTTAAGGAACTGATACGCCTCATCCTGATTTTTCGCATCTTTTGGCATCGCGAACATATCGAAGTACACCATCGCCCCTTCTTTAGGAATGGTGTAGGCAATGTTCACGCCATTTTTTGCTTCTTTGGCGCGGTTAGCCGCCTGAAGAATATCGCCGGACCAGCCAATTGCCACGCAGATATCGCCGTTCGCCAGGTCGTTGATGTACTGGGACGAATGGAAATAACGAATGGACGGACGCAGCTTCATCAGCAGATCGTTAGCCGCCCCGGTGTAATCTTTCGGATTGGAACTGTTAGGATCTTTGCCCAGATAATGCAGCACGCTGGCGTAAACCTCGCTTGGTGCATCCAGGAATGAAACGCCGCAGCTTTTGAGTTTTTCGAGATTTTCTGGCTTAAAGATCAGATCCCAGCTATCCACCGGCGCATCTTTGCCCAACGCGGCTTTCACCTTTTCGACGTTGTAGCCGATACCGGTTGTCACCATCATATACGGGATGCCGTATTTATTATCGTGGTCGTTTTGCGCCACCAGCTTGAGCATGTCCGGATCGAGATTTTTGTAATTCGGCAATTTGCTTTTATCAAGCGGCTGGAAAATTCCGGCCTGAGCCTGGCGCTCCAGGAACTGAGATGAGGGAACCACGAGATCGTAACCGGTGCTGCCGGCCATCAGTTTCCCTTCGAGCACTTCGTTAGAATCGAAAACGTCGTAGACCACTTTAATGCCGGTTTCTTTCGTGAAGTTTGCCAGCGTGTCCGGGGCAATATAATCAGACCAGTTATAAATGTGCAGCGTCTTCTGTTCTGCCGCAGCCGTGCTGGCAGACACCGCCATCAGGGCGCCTGCAACCAAAGCCGACAACCATTTTTTACGTTGGGCGAACATATCTCATTCCTTCTGAATAAAGGGTAAAACCTCGCGGTCGCGAGCTTAATTTACTCAATACGGCTTATACGCGTGAAGTTCTCACAACCGAGACATGCAAGAATCATGCATCTCTATTCATTTCGCAGTGAAAAAAGAGAGATTTTTTCTGCAAACGTTGCACGCTTTTGGCAGCCCCGCAAGAATAACTGTAGCCAGGATTGGCGAACAGAGCCCAGGGAAAAAAACGCCTTTTATCAATTTTTTAAGGACATCTGGTCTATGGGATCGGCCTGAGAAGGCATCGGGGGAGAGAATGATGCTGGCTGAAAGGGATTAATGCAGAATAAAAATATGCAGAACGCAGCGGGCATGACAGCCACTGCGCCTGATTACGCCACCGTTAGTGGAGAAAGTGAGTTTGAATAGCTGTACCGACCGGCTCTTCTTCTTCAGAGATATAAAGTAGCTGGTTTGCGCAGGCTTCAAGAATGACCATAGAGATCTGCTCTTCGCTCTGTTTTACGAATGCGGCAAACTGTTCACGCGTGATCCCAACCGCTACCTGCAGCGACTGACAGACCACAAGCTTCGGCAGATTATCATCCTGCACGTCGAGGAACGCTTTTACGGTAAGCGAGCTTGCGTTAATCGAAGAGAGATCGGCGGCCAGCGGCAGCAAAGCGGAAGGCTTTACTTCAGCAAGCGCTGAAAACAAGACGATATTATCAACCAGATCGATTTTGGCATCGTAAACACCCTCGAAATTCTGCATATGCGGCAAATGCAGCGCCTGGCAGGTATCGCACTCGAAAATAGTCACGCCAGTTTCATCCAGCCAGCGGCGTAAGGTGTCCAGGGTCGGGACAACGAGTGAATCCATAAATGCAGATGCCTCTTAAAGATGGTTAAAGTCGCGCCATAGCTTACGCAAAAATGACGCGTCATACTATGTTTATGCGCCCGGTCTGGCGGTGTTTATGCACCCGACTGGCGCTTATCCGCCGGTTTTCAGGCTAAAGCCGGGCTGTGCCTGTCGCTCTATCCATTCGATCATAAGCGTTGCTATATCGACGCCGCTTGTTTTTTCAATGCCTTCCAGCCCCGGTGAAGCATTGACTTCCATCACCAACGGGCCACGGCTGGCGCGCAAAATATCCACTCCTGCGACATCAAGCCCTAAAGTTATTGCCGCCTGCAAAGCGATTTCACGTTCACGCTCGGTAATAGCGACCGGATTTGCCTGCCCGCCGCGATGTAAATTCGAGCGGAAGTCGCCGGGTTTCGCCTGCCGTTCAATAGCGGCGACAATTTTATTCCCTACCACCAGGCAGCGAATATCCGCGCCCTGCGCTTCTTTAATATATTCCTGCACCAGAATATGCGCATTCAGGCCGCGAAACGCATCGATAACGCTTTCTGCGGCCTGCCGCGTTTCCGCCAGCACCACGCCAATTCCCTGCGTGCCCTCCACCAGCTTCACCACCAGCGGTGCGCCGCCTACCATATCGATAAGATCGCTGGTGTCATCCGGGGAATGGGCGAAGCCGGTCACGGGCAAATCAATACCCTGACGAGCCAGCAACTGTAACGAACGGAGTTTGTCGCGCGCTCGTGTGATGGCGACGGATTCATTAAGCGGATAGCTGCCCAGCATTTCAAACTGACGCAGCACTGCCGTACCGTAAAAGGTAATGGCCGAGCCGATACGCGGGATCACCGCATCATAATGGGGAAGCTGACGGCCCTTGTAATGCACCGATGGCGCCGCCGGGTTGATGTTCATATAGCATGATAGCGGATCGATAATTTCCACCGCGTGGCCGCGGCTTATCGCCGCCTCACGCAGGCGTTTACATGAATAAAGCGTACCATCCCGGGACAAAATGGCGATTTTCACCCTGCACCTCTGCGCAACGATAAAACAGCGCGCCTATCATATCACCGCGTTGCGCTTTCAACGATGGGGCAACGCGGCGTCTTTTCAGCGCGTCAGTTAATCGCTGTGGGCTGGCTGCGAACTTACGCTACCTCAGAGCCGCAGAGGTTATTTTTGTCGGCGGGCGCAACACCGCGCGCCGCCGTGGAAACTAGCGCGTGGCCCAGCCCTGCTTATGCAAATAATCCAGAATAAACGGGCGGCTTTCTTTGATTACGGTGCGGCGAATATGATCGCTCCAGGTGTCCCGCCGCGCGTTGCTGTCGCGGGAAAGATAATACTGTGCCATCTCCTCGTCGTACTGCGCCAGCAACGCTTTATCAACCGGCTGGTAGTGATTTTCATGCACCAGCATGGCGGCAGGCATACGCGGTTTCACACCGTGCTCCTGATCGGGCCAGCCCAGACAAAGCCCAAATAACGGCAGGACATGTTTTGGTAAATTAAGCAGCTCGGTTACGGATTCAATACTGTTGCGAATGCCGCCGATGTATACGCCACCCAGCCCCAGCGATTCCGCAGCGGTAAAGGCATTTTGCCCCATAATGGCGGTGTCTACGGCCCCTAACAATAGCTGCTCCGCAAGACCCAGTTCGGCGTCCGGGCAAATCTGCAACAGGCGATTAAAATCGGCGCAAAATACCCAGAATTCTGCGGCCTGCGCCACGTGCTGCTGCCCGCCGGTTAGCGTCACAAATTGTTCGCGCATCGTTGTATCGGTAATACGAATTATCGAACTACACTGCAAAAAACTGGAGCTGGAGGCCGACTGCGCACTGGCTATGATCGCCGCGCGTTGTTCGTCTGTAATAGGCTCATCGGTAAACCTGCGAATGGAGCGGTGCGCGCGTAACAGATCAATGGTCGGCGTCATCTCGTTTTTCCTTTGTCTTATCGGTTGGTAATTTATCTTCTGGCAATGGGCCTTTGGTTACCAGCGGAGCAATATTTTGCGCCATGGCCCATACCATTAGCGCTGCTGCCGGGATCATCAGCGCAATGCCCAAAAATACCATGACAATAGCCGCGCCAGCACTACCGATCGGTGCGGGTAATGAAACATACCCATGCAGGGAAAGATAAGAAAGAAGTAAAAAACCGATACCGATAACTTCGAGTAATAATACCGGTCTGGGTAACGCACCGAGGGAACGCATCCGCTTGTCTCCAGAAGCAATTAACGCTTCAGTATACCCTGGCTGCCCGGCCTTAGGGTTGATAGCCATAGATGCTGAATATCAAACTAACAGGCAGGACCTTCTTTTCAAAACGATGAGTTACCGGCATTATGCTTCCCATTCGCCGGTTCGGATCGGCCACAAAAACTAAGGAGATACCATGTTTGCAGTAATTTTTGGACGCCCTGGCTGCCCGTATTGCGTTCGTGCTAAAGAGCTGGCTGAGAAACTGACCGCTGAGCGTGAAGACTTTAACTTCCGCTATGTTGATATCCACGCTGAAGGCATCACCAAGGCCGATCTGGAAAAAACCGTCGGTAAACCGGTTGAAACCGTACCGCAGATTTTCCTCGACCAGAAACACATTGGTGGTTGCACCGATTTTGAAGCTTACGCGAAAGAGCATCTGGCTTTGTTCCAGAGCGCAGAGCAGTAAGTAAAAGAGATGAAAAACCGGCTCAGCGAGCCGGTTTAGATTGCTGACAAAGAAGGAAAAAGCGTGATTTTTCCTTCTTTGTGGCGATCGGCCGAAAACCAACCAGTTGATTTTCCTTATTTTTTATTCGGTGGTAGACGTTCAACCTGTGCTGGTTGAGAGTTTATCATCAGTCTGAACCGGCTCAGCGAGCCGGTTTTTTTGTGCCTGCAGATCGCCTGAGCAGCATAGTAACCAGCAGAAAGCCCAGCGATCCCAGCGACGTCCAGAATACCGCGCTAAACAGCCAGGCCACTTCCTGCCAGAAAGCACGGACCGGCGTTAAGCTGGTATGCGCCAGCACCAGACAAAGCGGCAATGCCAGTAATGCGCCCGCCAGCGGCCCCACCACCTTTTCTTCTTTCGCAACAAAGCTGGCAATAGCGCCGGGTAAGACAAAAAACAGACATCCCAGCTCCATATGATCCGTGGTCATAAAGCGGCCTGGCACGCCCAGATGCAGCAACAGAAAAACTAAAATAAAGAGCACAAAGCAGCAGATTATCCCTAACCAGCGCTGTCCACGCCTGTACATACATTCCCCTTCAAGTCACCTGTATCGAACCAATTAACCGTTACTCCCTGCTGCGCAAAGAGATCCAGGTCTGATAAAGTTGTGGCTATCCGTGCCAAAAATGCATGCTGGAATCAGCACAATATTCTTACTGGCCGTTAATCTTCATAAAGATTAAACTAGCGGCCATTGTCAGGGTGTCACATCTGCTATTCAGATGTTTTTAAAATACGTTACTTAAAGCGTCAACGGGTAAAAACACTACCCCAAAAAACGCTTTATTTCAACAGCTTACTGGTAAAGAAGAAGTTAGCCTTCGTGAATATAAACGTCGCAGATTTGTTAAACGGGAATTACATTCTGTTATTATTTGTGGTGCTTACCTTAGGGTTGTGCCTGGGTAAATTACGCCTTGGTTCAGTCCAACTCGGTAATTCCATTGGTGTTTTAGTTGTCTCTTTATTACTGGGACAGCAGCACTTCGCCATCAACACCGACGCCTTAAATCTTGGATTTATGCTGTTTATCTTTTGCGTGGGCGTGGAGGCCGGACCCAACTTTTTCTCTATCTTCTTCCGCGACGGAAAAAACTACCTGATGCTGGCCCTGGTCATGGTGGGCAGCGCTATGTTGATTGCCCTGGGACTAGGGAAGCTGTTCGGCTGGGATATCGGCCTCACCGCCGGGATGCTGGCAGGCTCCATGACATCCACCCCTGTGCTGGTAGGCGCCGGCGATACGCTGCGCCATTCCGGCATGTCGGGTGATGCGCTCGCCTCCTCGCTTGATCACCTGAGCCTCGGCTACGCCCTTACCTATTTAATCGGTCTGGTTAGCCTGATAGTTGGCGCTCGCTATATGCCAAAACTACAGCATCAGGATTTGCAGACCAGCGCACAGCAAATCGCTCGCGAGCGCGGTCTGGATACAGACGCCACCCGCAAGGTTTATTTGCCCGTTATTCGCGCCTATCGTGTCGGCTCCGAACTGGTCGCCTGGGCAGACGGTAAGAATCTGCGCGAGCTGGGGATTTATCGCCAGACCGGCTGCTATATAGAACGCATTCGCCGCAACGGTATTCTGGCTAACCCGGATGGCGATGCGGTGCTGCAAAAAGGCGATGAAATCGCGCTTGTCGGTTATCCCGATGCGCATTCTCGCCTCGACCCCAGCTTTCGCAACGGCAAAGAAGTATTCGATCGCGACCTGCTGGATATGCGCATCGTCACCGAAGAGATCGTGGTAAAAAACCACAATGCCGTTGGTCGCCGCCTCGGACAGTTAAAACTGACCGATCATGGCTGCTTCCTGAACCGCGTCATCCGCAGCCAGATTGAAATGCCCATCGACGACAATATTGTGCTGAACAAGGGCGATGTATTGCAGGTCAGCGGCGATGCGCGGCGCGTGAAAACCGTTGCGGAACGTATCGGCTTTATCTCGATTCACAGCCAGATAACCGACCTGCTCGCCTTCTGCGCCTTCTTTATTATTGGCCTGATGATTGGCATGGTTACCTTCCAGTTCAGCTCGTTCAGCTTCGGTATTGGTAACGCAGCCGGGCTTTTGTTTGCAGGCATTATGCTGGGCTTCCTGCGCGCCAACCATCCGACCTTCGGCTATATCCCGCAAGGAGCGCTGAATATGGTGAAAGAGTTTGGCTTAATGGTATTTATGGCGGGCGTGGGGCTTAGCGCGGGTAGCGGTATCGGCCACGTTGGAGCGGTCGGTGGGCAGATGCTGATTGCCGGTTTAATCGTCAGCCTGGTGCCGGTAGTGATTTGCTTCCTGTTTGGCGCTTATGTCCTGCGTATGAACCGTGCCCTGCTCTTCGGGGCGATGATGGGCGCACGCACCTGTGCACCCGCAATGGAAATTATCAGCGATGTGGCACGCAGCAATATCCCGGCCCTGGGATACGCAGGCACATATGCTATCGCTAACGTATTGTTAACGCTGGCAGGTACGCTCATCGTCATCGTATGGCCAGGTTTGTGATCCGTATCATAGACAAAGAAAAATAGATTTTTTTTATGGCGGACAGAACTTTTTGCGTGGGCGCTAGTCTTAATTAGTGCCACTGCTTTTCTTTGATGTCCCCAATTTGTGGAGCCCATCAACCCCGCCTCTTTGGTTCAAGGTTGATGGGTTTTTTATTGCCTGAAACATCCTGTCTCTTCAAAAGATTACCCGTTATCTTCTAAATGCAAGTCACGGTTCCTTCCTCGTGTCGAAAAACGATTCACCGCCAGCATAATCATTACCGCCGCAAGCCCACCGCCCGCGCAAATACACAGCACCCAGGCGGGGTCATAATGGTCTGCGGCAAGGCCTGCAATAACCGGTAAAAACAGCGTAATCGCCAGCTGTAAGCGCCAGGATTTCGCCATTGCCATGCCGGTTACCGCAGCGGGGAAAGTTCGCATAATATTTAGCGTTGCCAGAACGTAAACGATATTTGTGAAAATATGCGCCGCTACAATCAGCAACATTGCCATGCCCTGGCTATGCGTTATCGAAACCAGTGCATAACAACAAATAAACAGCGCGAGGAAAACCACGAACACATTTAGCTTGCCGCTATAGTGTTTAAGCTGCGCTTCCGACAGTAACAACGGGCCGATCAGCTGCCCGAAACTGCGTGCTAAAAGCAGTATTAATCCCGTGTCTGTTACCTCGCCGCTAAAATTTACCGCCAGCGCAGGAAGCAGTGCCATTGCCGGTGCGCCGACCAGGGCGAGTGAAGGCAATAGCAGCAAGCTGCGGCGCTGTAGCTGATTAAGTTCCCGCCATCTGAGCTCCCCGCCTGCTTCACCGCTCTTCAACTGTTCAACGGCCCGATAATTTCGATGCGCAGCAAATAGCAACCCGATGGATAAAGCAAAACTCAGTGCATCCAAAGCGAGGATTAGCTGCGACGGCAATCTTCCGTAAAGTAGCGTGCCGATGCCGATCCCAAGGATAACGTTTGCCGCAAAGATCAGCGTTTCCATACCCGAAGCCGCGGGAAGATCCGCAGGTTGCAGGCCATTTTTCAGCAGTTGACTTAATACCGGCACCGCCATTCCGCCGGCAAAAGCGGCTACGGCCTGGCTTAACAAAAGCAGAACCTGGTTATCGCTGTATAAAGACCACAGCGGGAAAACGAGTCCGGCAAGTCCGAGCATCTCGCTCATCGCCAGGATATGGATAAGCGGTAACCTTTTCAGAAACTTTTCGGCCATAAGGCTGCCGGGGATACCCGGCGCCAGCGCCAGAATATAGGCAAGGGTCAGCGCCGAGGGTTTTGCCTCAAGCGTGAGCAGCTTTCCAAATACGATAACGTAGGTAAGGCCGTTGCCTATAGATGAGAGCAGCAGCGCGCCGCCAAGCAGCGCAAACCAGCGATACTGCCGCAGGCAGCGTAAGATGAGAAAAAACATAGGTTATCCCTTATCAACAAGCACAAGTAGGTCGCCGACGATGAAGTCGGGGTTAGGTCTGTGTTTATCGGTAAAGGGACAGCTACATTGGCGGGAAACCTACATTAAGCATCTGCTGCAAACTCTAGCTAACAAACGCCAGAATTTCACCTGCCAGATTTAGCGCACGATTTTCGCAACCATCCGGGTGAGATCTTCGCGGCTCATCGGCTCGCGATCGGTGACGTAATGCAGCGTCATGCCTTCAATAAAAGCATCCAGCGTGCGGGCGGTTATCGGGTCGAAGAAGGCTTCCAGCGTCTGCTGGCTGCGACACATCCAGTCCTGCATGATAGTTTTGAGCGGCGGTGTACAGTTGGCGTAAGCATAAAGCTGGTACATTACCTGCAGGTTATAAGACGTCGCGATCGTCTCGCCGCAAATCATGTCGACGATGGCTTCGCAGGCTTCATCCGCATTTTTTGCCTGCTCAAGGCGGGCGCGATAGCTGTCTGACATTTCCAGCGCAAACTGCGTAAAGGCTTCGCTAAGCAGCGAATCTATGCCGTCAAAATAGTAGGTCATCGACCCCAGCGAAACGCCCGCCGCGGCAGCGATTTTACGGTGCGTGATGTGGCTGATGCCGTGTTCCACCAGCATATCCAGCGTGGCTTGCAGAATGCGGGCGCGCCTGTCCGGATCGTTGCGCGGGGGTGCTTTGCTCATGCTAAATCCTGTTGAGTGCCTTTCACGTTGCGATGAAAAGAGTTTAACCATGATTGTGTACAAATGTACACGGTCTTGCTAGTGTAAATGTTATCTATCTCAAATGACTGATTGGTTCTGTCCATGCCTGCCGCTTCAACCCAAAGAAAAGCCCTATTGCATCGCACCTGGGCGCTGTTTGCCTTCTTCTTTCTTCCCGGCCTCGTGATGGCTTCCTGGGCGACGCGCACCCCGGCAATCCGCGACACGCTTAACGTTTCCACGGCGGGTATGGGCATCGTGTTGTTTGGCCTGTCCGTCGGCTCGATGAGCGGTATTTTATGCTCCGGCTGGCTGGTCAAACGCTTCGGCACACATACAATTATTCGCAGCGGCATGACGTTAATGGTCGCTGGCATGCTAAGCATGGGTATCGCGCTGTTTTTCGCCTCTCCGCTTCTGTTCGCACTCGGTCTTGCGCTGTTGGGCATGGGGCTGGGCTCATCGGAAGTGGCGATAAACGTCGAAGGCGCGACGGTTGAAGAGCTGATGAAAAAGACCGTATTGCCGATGATGCACGGCTTTTACAGCCTTGGCACGCTGGTAGGCGCGGGCATCGGCATGAGTTTAACCGCTATTAATTTTGCCGCCTTCACGCATTTACTGCTGATTGGCCTGCTGGTTATCGTGCCGATTGCCGTCGCAATTCGGGCAATACCGCACGGCGTAGGTAAAGACAATCCTGCGAGCGATGCCGCAAATTTGGCCGAGCCGCACCCGCCCTTTTATAAAGACCTTCAGCTGCTGCTGATTGGTATCATCGTGTTGGCAATGGCCTTCGCCGAAGGTTCTGCCAATGACTGGCTGCCATTGTTGATGGTGGATGGCCACGGTTTTAGTCCAACATCCGGCTCGCTGATTTATGTTGGCTTCACTCTGGGGATGACGGTTGGACGCTTCACCGGCGGCTGGTTTATCGACCGCTACAGCCGCGTTGCCGTGGTACGAGCCTGTGCGCTAATGGGCATCCTCGGCATCGGGATGATCGTCTTTGTAGACAGCGCGTTCCTCGCCGGCGTGTCGGTCATTTTATGGGGGCTTGGTACTTCGCTTGGTTTCCCACTGGCGATTTCCGCCGCGGGCGATACCGGACCGGATCCGGCCACGCGTGTGAGCGTCGTCGCCGCTTCTGGCTATGTTGCTTTTCTCGTCGGGCCGCCGCTGCTTGGTTTTCTCGGTGAACATTACGGGCTGCGGCTGGCAATGCTGGTCGTCCTCGCACTGATGGTGGTCGCCGCGCTGATTGCTCGTGCCGTGGCAAAACCGTCGCAGTGTTCGCAGCTGGCAAGTGATACAGAATAATAACTGGCGTGATTCAACGGAGAATTCGATGAGTGTGAAATTAATTGCCGTAGACATGGATGGTACTTTTCTCGACGACCGCAAAAACTACAACCGGGCGCGTTTCGCCGGACAGTACCAGCAAATGAAAGCCCAGGGCATTCGTTTTGTCGTCGCCAGCGGTAACCAGTATTACCAGCTCAGGTCGTTTTTCCCGGGAATTGACCATGAAATTTCTTTTGTGTCGGATAACGGCGGCTGGGTGGTAAGCGAAAACCAGGACGTGTTCAACGGCGCGCTGACAAAACAGCAGTACGACACGGTTATCGATCATCTTCTGACGCTGCCCCACGTCGATATCATCACCTGCGGCAAGCGCAGCGGTTACACCCTGCAAAGCTACAGTGAAGGGTTTAAGCGCATGGCAGGCATGTATTACCATCGCCTTGAACTTGTGGATGATTTCGCTCATCCGGACGACGTCATTTTCAAATTCGCCCTTAACCTGCCGGATGATTTACTGGCCGATACTATGGATTCGCTGACGGCAATTCTGGAAGGCATTGTCGTCCCCGTCTCCAGCGGCCACGGCTCCATTGACCTGATAATCCCCGGCGTTCATAAAGCCAACGGGCTGCGGATTTTGCAGGATAAATGGGGCATTAAGGATGGCGAAGTCGTCACGTTTGGCGACGGTGGCAACGATATTGAGATGCTGTGCCAGGCCGGTTTTGGCTTTGCGATGGCAAACGCCCCGGACAAAATTAAGCAGATTGCACGTTTCCAGGCAGGGTATAACAACGAAGAAGGCGTGCTGGATGTAATTGATAAGGTGCTGAAAGGGGAAGCGCCTTTTAACGAGTAAAATACCTCGCGAAGAAGCGGTGGATGGCGCTTACGCTTACCCACCCTACAAAACTGTAGGTCGGGTAAGCGCAGCGTCACCCGACTATTTCAGTTGGTTACGACGATACTCTCCCTGGCGCTCCAGCATCCAGCCCGGATATTCCCGCGGCAGTTCACTCACCGCATTCAGTTTCTGTAGTTCATCTTCTGTGAAGCGAATTTCCGTTGCGGCGATATTGTCGTTTAGCTGCTCGACACGCTTAGCGCCAATAATCACGCTGCTGACTACCTGCTGGTGCAGTAGCCAGGCGAGCGCTATCTGCGCCACGGAAACACCTTTGTCTTCCGCGATTTCACGCATCACGTCAACGCAGTCGAACGCGCGCTCTTTGTTGACCGGCGGGAAGTCAAACTCAATGCGGCGGCTGCCCGCTTCGGCTTTGCCATCGCGACTGTATTTACCGCTCAGCAGGCCGCCGGCCAGCGGACTCCAGACCATCAGCCCCACGCCTTCGCTTTGCAGCATTGGTGCCAGATCGCGCTCAAGATCGCGTCCGGCGATAGTGTAATAAGCCTGTAGCGAGGCAAACTTCGCAAGGCCCAGACGTTCGGCAATTCCCAGCGCCTTCATGATTTGCCAGGCGGCCCAGTTTGACACGCCTATATAGCGAACGTGGCCGTGCTGCACCAGCGTATCCAGCGCGCGGAGCGTTTCTTCAATGGGGGTTGCCGGGTCAAAACCGTGCAACTGGTAAAGATCGATATGATCCAGCTGCATGCGCTGCAGGCTTTCTTTCACGCTATTCATGATGTGATAACGCGAGGAGCCACGGGAGTTGGTGCTGCCGGTTCCGGTTTCACCAAAAACTTTCGTCGCGACGACAACATTTTCACGCGGGATCTTCAGATTTTTTAGCGCCTGGCCGGTGATAATCTCCGAGCGTCCTTCAGAGTAAACGTTGGCGGTATCAATAAAGTTGATGCCTGCATCCAGCGCGCTGCCGACCAGCTTTTCCGCATCGGACTGAGCGAGGTTGCCTATTTTACCCCACATGCCGCCCTCGCCGCCAAAGGTCATGGTGCCAAGGCAAAGTTCCGAAACAAACAGCCCGGTGTTACCAAGTTTTTTATAACGCATAGTGGTGACCTCATGTTCAGGATTTCAGATGGATTTCTTAAACGCCCTGACAGTTATACGCCCACTTTCCGCTTATGAAATGGGGGGTTTCTACCCATTCCTTGCCCGATTCTGCAAAAATTTAGCCGCGCGGCGCGTCGCCAAAAACGGCGTAATCAGGCATATTTACCCGCTGATAAGGCTCCCAGCCGCCGCCGAGCGCTTTATACAAGGCGACTAAATCGATGCTGCTTTGTACCCGCGCCTGAGCGCGCTGCTGCTCGGCCTGCGCAAGCTGCCGCTGGGCATCCAGCACATCGATAAAGGTGGCGATACCCTTGCGATAGCTGTCATTGGCCAAATCAAATGCCGTCTGTAATGACTGCGTGGTTTGCGCCAGCCCCGCTTCCCGCTGCTGGTCGGTGCGATAGCTTACCAGCGCGTTTTCCACATCCTGCAACGCGGTCAAAACGGTCTGACGATATTGCAGTACCGCGCTGCCCTGCTGCGCACGCGCCACTTTCACGCTGGAAACCAGCCGTCCGCCCTGGAAGATCGGGATCGAAACCTGCGGGCCGAAACTGTAAAAGTGGCTGGCCCAGTCGAGTAAATAACCCGATTCGTCGTTACGCAAACCTAACTGTCCGGTAAGCGAGAGCGAAGGGAAAAGCTGCGCCACGGAGACGCCGATTTGCGCGGTTGCCGCATGGAGATTCGCTTCCGCTTCGCGCACGTCCGGGCGACGGCGCGCCAGGTTTGCGGGGATGCCGACGGAAACGATATCCGGCAGCTTCGGCAAGTCCTGTTTATTTGCCAGCTCACGGTCGAGCGCGCCCGGCGGCTTGCCCAACAGCACGGCCAGCCCGTTCATCGCCTGGCGTTCCTGTGCCTGATACTGCGGGAGCTGCGCCTGAAGATTGCCAAGCTGGGCACGCGCATTTTCCACATCCATCTGCGGGGACAGCCCGCCTTGCTGGCGGCTCTCCGTTAGCTCAAACGTCTGCTGTGCCGTATCGATTTGCGTTTGCAATGTTTGCATCACGCTTTGCGCCCCGCGTAGCTGTAGCCAGGCGCGGGCGACTTCCGCCTCCAGCGACACCAGCGCGTCGTTGCGCTGCTCAATTGCCGCATCCTGCTGGGCTTTCGCCGCCTCAACCTGGCGACGGACTTTGCCCCACATATCCAGCTCCCAGCTGGCGTCGAAACTCCCCTGATACAGCGTTATAGGTTTGGTTAGCGGATCAAGCGCGCCATTCAGCGACGGATCGACCTCGTTAAGTTGGTCATAAACGCCATGGGATTTCAGCTCGCCTTTCACCCCCAACTGCTGTCGCGTAACGCTCGCGCTGCCGTTGACGCTCGGGTAAAACGCGCCGCCCGCCTGGGTAATTTGTTCCCGCGCTCCGGCAATGCGCAGCACGGTTTGCTGTAGCGTCAGGTTGCCGGCAATCGCCCGTTCTATCAGGCTGTCGAGCTGCGGCGAGTTAAAGTTTTTCCACCAGCGCGGATCGATGGCGGTGGTTTGCGCGCGGGAAGCCACGCCCGGCTCGTTCTGGTTAGCCGTGTCGTTAAAACTTGCGGGTGTTTGCGGTCTGGCGGGCTGATAATCCGGCCCTACCGCGCAGCCAGCCACCAGCAGCGCCAGCGTGGATATCCACATTCTCCTGTTCATATCAATGCGCTCCAGCAGCACCTTCGCTCTTCACCGGCGAAAGCAATAAACATAGTGGGATCAGCAATAAAGCTACAAAGCCCAGAATTGTAAACACGTCGATGTAGGCAAGAATTCGGGACTGTTCAATCATCGTTTTATAGAGTTGCCCGGTGGCGATGCCGATCGGGTCGCCAGTTTGCGTCGTAAAGTCACGGATCGCCTGCGCGCCGCTTTTAATTGCCTGCTGAAACTGTTCATCAAATGGATTCATATGGGTGCTGAGATGGGCGCTATGAGCCTGCGCACGCTCGGTGATCGCCGCCGTGGAGAGCGAGATACCTATCGACCCGGCCACGTTACGGAACATGGTAAACAGCGCCGCCGCATCGGCGTTAAGCGTCCGGGGAATGGTAATAAACGCAATGGTCGTCAGCGGCACGAATAAGAAGCCCAGCCCGACCGACTGCGCGCTACGGAACAGCACCAGCGTTTCAAAATCGACATTCGGCGTCAGGTTACGCGACCAGAAAAAAGACGCGGCGAGGCAGCTAAAGCCAAAGGCGATAAGCCAGCGCGTCTGCACAATCGGCATTAGCTTAATCACCAGCGGGATAGTCAGCACGATCAGCACCGCACCGGGGGAGAGCACCAGCCCGGACCAGGTTGCGGTATATCCCAAATCCTGCTGGGCAAGCTGGGGAATCACCACGGAGCTGCCGTATAAAATCATCGCCATCCCTGCCATCAACATACTGGAAACGGCAAAATTTTTGTCCTTTATGCAGCGTAAATCCACCACCGGTTTTTTGGCGTAGATTAGCCAGAAAATGGCGCCGATAATGCCGATTATCGTCAATACGGCAAAGGTGCGGATAAAGTTCGAGTAAAACCAGTCGTCGTCTTCACCGCGATCCAGCATAACCTGCAGGCAGCCAAGGCCAAGCGCGATAAGGCCGATGCCGGTCCAGTCAACGGTCATTTTTTCTGCGGACTTACGCTCCCACGGCGGATCTTCAAGCAGTTGATAAATCGCCAGCACCGTAACAATGCCGACCGGGATATTGATAAAAAACACCCAGCGCCAGGAATAGTTGTCGGTTATCCATCCGCCGAGGGTTGGCCCGAGCACCGGCGCGACGATAATCGCAATCGACGACAGCCCAAACGCTTTACCGCGATCTTCAGGCTTGAAGTAATCCAGCAACACCGACTGCTGTGTGGGCTGTAACCCGCCGCCGAAGAAGCCCTGCATGACGCGGAACAGAATGATTTCCCACAGTTCGGTGGCGATGCCGCACAAAAAAGAACAGATGGTAAACATCACAATGCAGATTAAAAAGAACTGCTTGCGGCCAAACAGACGGCTTAAGAAGGCGGAAATTGGCAGCACGATGCCGTTTGCCACCAGATACGAGGTGAGTACCCAGGTGGATTCATCGTAGCTTGAGGAGAGCGAACCCGCGACGTGCGGCAGCGCCACGTTGACAATGGTGGTGTCGAGGATTTCCATAAATACGGCAAGCGTGACGACTACCGCCACGGCCCACGGATTACTGGCGGGTTTCCAGTTATCGTGTTGTTCGGCTGCCTGCTCACTCATTCTACCGTTACCTTCGGCTCAACGGACAGCCCCAGCGGCAGCGGATGGTTCGCGTCCAGCCCTTTATCAATGACGATTTTTACCGGCACGCGCTGCACAATCTTCACGAAGTTGCCGGTAGCGTTTTCCGCCGGGAAGGCTGAGAAGCGCGAGCCGCTGCCCTGCTGAATACTGTCGATGTGCCCTTCCAGCTCCATATCCGGATAAGCATCCACGCTGAGCTGCACTTTATTACCGGGACGCATTCTTTCGAGCTGAGATTCCTTGAAGTTAGCCGTGACCCAGATATCCGGCGAGACGATCGAAAACAGCGCTGTTCCGGCCTGTACCAGCGAGCCGAGCTGCACGTTACGCAGCGTGACAAAGCCGTCAAACGGCGCGCGCACTTCGGTATAAGAGAGGTTCAGCTCTGCCGTCTCAAGCTGGGCTTTGGCCTGTTCAACCTGCCGGACGCGGGCTTCCACGTTAGTTTCCTGCTGGCGAATTTGCAGTTTGACCTGGCTTGCGACTTCAAGCTGCGCGCGGGCGTTAGCAAGCCCCGCTTCGGCTGAACGCAGCTGCGCGCTGGCGGTATCGATATTTTGCTGGGAGGTGGCGCGCGGATCTACGCCGCGTTGGCGTTTGTATTCTGCACGGGCATTGGCTAAATCTGCTTCTGCTTTCGCCACCTGCGCCTGCGCCTGATCGCGCTGGGCAGGATACTGCACTTTTGCCAGATCGAGCTGGGCCTGAGCCTGATGCAGCTGCGATTGCGCAAGGCCAACCTGCGCCCGGGCCTGGTCACGCTGCGCGGCGGCATCTCGCGGATCGATAACCACCAGCAGGTCGCCTTTTTTTACCCGCTGGTTATCGCCTGTGTGCAACTCTGTAACGTAACCTGCCACTTTCGGCGCGATGGTAACGGCGTTCCCTTCGGTGAAAGCATCGTCGGTGGTCTCTTCGTTTCTGGTCAGAAACCACCACACTGCCGCCACAATCACCATCACTACCACGACGATGCCTAAGATGATCAGCGGCTTTTTGCCGGGACGTTTTTTTTCGTCGTTTTGATTGTTGTTTTTTTGGTTATTGTCTTTTTGGTTATTGTCTTTTTGGTTATTGTCTTTTTGAGCACTGCTGTTTTTCTGATCTTCGCCGTCATCCGGCTTGTCGTTTTGGTCTGCCATAGGTTCGCTAACTCGCCCTGCTTCGCGTTATCTGCGTCACAAAAAATTTTACCGTTTAGTAAATTTAGAAGTTAGCTAAACCTTTGCCAGGAAAAACTGACAATTGGTACTTATCTTAGGTTAACAACAGCAATAAACCGTATCCCACCAGGACCGCCCACAGCAGCATCGGCAGCGAATAGTAGTGAAACCGCACCCAAATTCGCCTGTCGTTTGCCATGCGCAGCGCAATGAGATTGGCAAGGGAGCCGGGCAGCAGCCCGAAGCCGCCAATGTTTACGGCGAAGGCCAGCAGAACCGAGGCCGGAATAGAGTTCAGCAGCAGAATAGTGGCAGGCACGTTGCTGATGATTTGCGAAAGCCCAATGCCCAGCGCGAATAGCCCGCCCGGTGAAAGCTGGCTTACGTCATGCAGCGCGTCTCCGGCAAGCGGGAGCTGAGTGATTAAGTGGATGTCGATAAACATCACCATAAACACCAGCAGCAGGCTCCAGTCGATCTTCAACAAAATCCGCCGGGCAAGAATGATAAAACCCAGGGCGATCAGCGCCAGGCCCCAGACTTCCTGCTTCAGCTCAAGCGAAACGATAAACGCCACGTACAGCGCAACGCTTGTGTAGACCAGACGCGGCTGCCAGGTATGTATTCTGTCGTGCCCGTGATAGTACAACGCCTTTTGCGGGAAGCAGAACCAGCACAGCACCAGCAGGCTTGCCACCATCGCTCCCGCAAGCGGAGCCATTTGCCAGGTGAAGGCGGCAAACGAAAGGCCCGAACGCCCCCACAGCAGGATGTTTTGCGGATTACCGACCGGCGTGAGAAGCGAACCGGCGTTCACCGCCAGCGCTTCAAAGATAATCAGCCGGTTCACCGGAACCGAGCAGAGTTTCCTGAGCGTGATGGTCAGCGGCACGATAATAAACAGCGCCACGTCATTGGTGAGAAAAGTTGAGAGCAGTGCCGCCGCGCTGGTCATAAACATCGCCAGCTGCCGCTCACTGCCAAAGCGCTTCACCATCCGGCGGCCCAGCACGTCGAAATAGCCGCTGAGTTCCACACCTTTGGTCAGCATCATCAAACCGGCAAGGGTAATGATGGTGTGCCAGTCGATAGCAGCAGCCCACAAGCCCGGACGAAAGGGCACCGCCAGACAGCACGCAGCGCCGATAATCAGCAATAGATGAAGAAAACGATCGCGTAAAAACGGCCGGGCCAGCGCTTTCAACATTTATTGCTCAAAGCCGCTCTGCTGCGTGAAGCGACGGAAGGCCTCCAGCGTTTCTTCGCTAACGTGATGTTCCACGCCTTCGGCATCAATGCGAGCCGTTTCCGGGCTAATGCCTAACGCCAGGAAGAAGTTTTCCACAATCTGATGGCGCTCGCGGCTGAGCTGCGCCTGCTTTTCCCCTTCGGCAGTGAGGAAAACGCCTCGCCAGGGGATCTGTTCAATCAGGCCAAGCGTTGCCAGGCGCTTGAGCATTTTAGCCACCGTCGGCTGCGACACTCCCAGGCGCGCGGCCATATCTACCTGGCGCACTTCCCCAACTTCGCGAATAAGATCGGAGATAAGTTCAACATAATCATCGATTAATTCACGGCGATGCGCTTCCCTTACCTGACGAAAACCTTCGACATGTTCTTCAACGTTAAGTAGCTGCGTCACTTTTTTACTGTTCTTTTGACCTGCCTGACGGCTCATGGTGCTTCCTCATACGGTGGCGTGACGTCGTTCTTCGTCGGCGGAAACGCCCATTGTAAACCACCTCCACGTATCCACAAAAATTTAACGGCATAGCAATAGCTATATAATATAGCCTGTGCTATACCTGTATGTAATGCAGGCAGCTCTTAATGGATTAAGGGTGGCAGAGATAAAGAGGAGGATTTTTTATGAACGAATTTAAAAGGTGCATAAGCGTGTTTACTCACTCTCCTTTCCAGGTGCGGTTAATGCTACTGAATATGCTGTGTGACTGGGTTTGCGGGAAACCAAAGCAGGGCGCAAAAACAAAGCCATAGGCGTTTGCCCTGCCTTCTTTTACCTCAGACATTTCCATCACTTTGCGTCATCTTTTTGTAACAACTATTTTCTGTTATTTTCGCAATCAGGCTTTCTGCCCGCGCTTTAACCACACAAACTACCCGATTTGCAATCCGCCTCGCAAAATACGCTTTGGTTACCTGTTGATCTTCTCTACGTTGCGCTCTATCTTCTTGCAGCCCTGCACATGAAGCGGCTCCCGGATGTGGTTCCGTCTCCCTTCTTTTCCGTCTGTCAGGCAGGTTTTTGACCCTTGTCGCCAGGGTTCACGCATGGCGTTTTGTTGATTCGGTAAACATGAATTTAACGGCTAAAGATACCCTCACGGCTCGCGGTGTTGCGCTCAACCCGTGGACCGCTTTTTACTTTCTGCAATCGCTGCTTATTAACTTCGCTCTAGGTTATACATTCAGCCTGCTTTATGCGGTCGCTTTCGGCTGCGTGCTGCTTTTGCTCTGGCGCCGCGCTCCGCGCTTGCAGAAAGGCATAGTTGCGGTTTGCAGCCTGGTAGCGGCAATGTATTTCCCTTTCGGGCAGGCTTATGGCGCGCCTAACTTCAATACCTTGCTGGCGCTGCATTCCACCAACTTTGAAGAATCCACGGAGATAATGACCATCTTCCCGTGGTACAGCTATCTGGTGTCGGTGTTTATTCTGGCGCTGGGCTATATAGCCGTGCGCCGCAAGGCCACGGCAAAACCGGCCTGGAGCTACTTCGACAGCGGCTGTCTGGCAATAAGCCTGGCGTGCTTTTTCGTCACGCCGGTGCAGAACCTCACCCAGGGCGGCGTCTTTAAATTTAAAGACACGGGCTACCCGGTATTGCGCTTCGTCAAAGATGTGGTGGTGAATAACCAGGAAGTGCTTGATGAGCAAACCCGCATGCAGGCGCTTGCAAAAATGAAAGACAGCTGGAATGTGCTGGCGGTAAAACCGAAGTATCACACCTATGTGGTGGTGATTGGCGAGAGCGCGCGCCGCGATGCGCTTGGCGCTTTTGGCGGCCACTGGAACAACACGCCGTTTGCCAGCTCGGTTAACGGCAACTTATTTACTGACTACATTTCGGCAAGCGGCTCCACGCAGAAATCGCTGGGCATGACGCTCAACCGCGTTATCGACGGCAAGCCACAATACCAGGACAATATTGTGACGCTCGCCAATCGCGCCGGTTTTCAGACATGGTGGTTTTCAAATCAGGGTCAGATTGGCGAGTACGATACCGCGATAGCCAGCATCGCAAAACGCGCTGATGAAGCGCAGTTCCTGAAAAGCGGTGATTTTGAAGCGGATAAAAATACCCGTGATGAAGCGCTACTGAAGATGACGGCACAGGTATTTGCTACCCGTCGCACCACGCCGCAACTGATCGTGCTGCATTTAATGGGCTCGCACCCGCAGGCATGTGACCGTACACAAGGGAAGTACGCGGAGTTTGTGCAGTCGAAAGAGACCTCCTGCTATATCTACAGCATGACGCAGACTGACGATCTTCTTAAGCAGCTTTATCAGCAGTTGCAGAACACCGGCGAGACTTTCTCGATGGTATATTTCTCCGATCACGGTCTGGCCTTTAAAGAACGCGGCACCAACGTACAGTATCTGGCGCACGATGATGAGTTCCAGCAGAACTTCCAGGTGCCCTTTATGGTGCTATCAAGCGACGATAAAGAACATCGTCTGATAAAAGCGCGCCGTTCGGCCAACGATTTTCTTAACTTTTTCTCTGACTGGACCGGTATTAAAACCAAAGAGCTGGCGATGAAATACAAGTTTATTTCCGAGCAAAAAGCGGGCCCGACCTGGATCACTAACTTTAAGCTTAAAAAGGTGGACTATAATCATCTGCAGAGCGATATTTTTGAAATAAAAACGCGCTGAGGTGAGTTAAGGACATAAAAAAATCCGCCACAAGGGCGGATTTTTATTTTCACCTTCAAAGGGTGAATTAGAAGCGGTAACCCACGCCTGCGATCCAGGTGCCAACATCAACGTTACGGATGCGGCTCTGCTCGTAGGAAACGTCCAGTGCAACGTTTTCAATTGGGTTGAACTGCATACCTGCGCCGTAGGAGAAACCGTAGTCGCTGGTGTCAGATTTTGCCGGGTAGTCGGTGCTCTGGAATTTACCGTAGCCTACACCCACAACGCCGTAGATGCTTGCCCAGTCGTTCAGACGGTAAGCCGGACCCGCAGTGATGCCGTAATATTGACCTTTGTTGTAAACGCCATCGTCAGTGTGGTCTTTTTCGGTGTAGGTGAAGGAACCGATATAGCCCAGTGGGGTGTCGTTTTCGTAACGGTATTTCAGGTTGAAGCCGTTAGCTTTGTTAGCAACGCCCTGCATATCGCTCTGAGCATAACCACCGGTTACGGTGCTGGTTGCTGCAGTTGCGGTACCTACGGAAACGGCCAGAACACAAGCCAGTGCTGAAAGACATGCAATTTTTTTCATAATCCACCTCAAATGTGCTTCAAGTAAGTCCTAAGATTTAAATATAACAAAACCCCGTAAGAAACTCTTCGTCAATCGTGTTGTCTAATGAATCTTTTCATGTAACACAACGTTTCCATGGCAGGCTATGTTGCTAAATTATCAATGATTTATTAACAAATCCGCGCAATTATTGGTGCGTTTAATAATTTCGTCATCCAGATAATTCTTAATTTTTCTGAACCAAACTTACGCAAACTGACCGCAAGGGTAGCCTAAAGTAGCCCGCTTTTTCTTAACGAAAATTCAACCAGCCATAAGTTAATCCTTTACACTGAAGATCGTTTTCTTACATTGACCTACCCCGACATTAACTGACAGGACGCAGGATGCCGTTAACTTCCCGTAAAATGCCCGTTTGGCTGCCCATCGTTATATTGCTTATTGCCATGACCTCGATTCAGGGCGGCGCATCGCTCGCCAAATCGCTTTTCCCGCTGGTTGGCGCACCGGGCGTGACTGCGATACGTCTGGCTTTAGGTACGCTGATTCTGGTAGCGGTATTCAAACCCTGGCGCTTACGCTTTAAACCGGAGCAGCGGCTGCCGCTTTTGATCTATGGCTTATCGCTCGGCGCCATGAACTATCTCTTCTATCTGTCTATTCAGTCCATTCCTCTCGGAATAGCCGTGGCGCTCGAGTTCACCGGCCCGCTGGCCTTAGCGCTGTTCTCATCGCGTCGGGCCGTTGACTTTATCTGGGTGGTGCTGGCGGTGACGGGCCTGTGGTTTCTTCTGCCGCTCGGGCAAGATATTTCTCATGTGGATTTAACCGGTGCCGCCTTTGCGCTGGGGGCCGGGGCATGCTGGGCGCTGTATATTCTGTCTGGTCAGAAAGCGGGAGCCGATCACGGTCCGGCGACGGTAGCCATAGGTTCGCTGATTGCCGCAGTAGTCTTCGTACCAATTGGCGCGTGGGAAGCAGGAGGCGCCATCTGGCACTGGTCGCTGCTTCCTTTAGGGCTTGGCGTGGCGATTCTGTCTACCGCCCTGCCGTATTCGCTTGAGATGATTGCGCTCACCCGCTTGCCGACGCGTACCTTTGGTACGCTAATGAGTATGGAGCCCGGCCTTGCTGCGCTCTCCGGCATGCTGTTTCTTGGAGAGCTTCTGAGCTGGGTTCAGTGGCTGGCTTTACTGTCGATTATTGCAGCCTCTGTTGGCTCGACGTTAACGCTTAAACGCGAGACGCAGATAAAAAGTGTCGATATAAATTAATCTGGATCAATTTATTTCCCGTTGACTGGCTTTGGCGGGAAATAAAAAAACCTGCGATCAATCACTTATATTCCCCGCGCTTTACAAGCGTAAATAAGAATTATTTATTTCTGCCGTTCATTCTCTTTTCATTTTTATGAAATATCTTAGACGCGAACGGTAACTTGCTGATAGAAAACTATATTATTAACGCCATCATATCCTTACTATTTGTCTGATAGGTATTACCCGATCCCGCAAGGTTAAAATCCGGTGCTATACTTATTCCCGGTAAGAAATCAGGAAACACACATCAAGAGGATGAAAGATTATGAGTACCGCTAAACTGGTAAAAACCAAATCTACAAATCTGCTGTATACCCGTAATGATGTAGCGGATAACGAGAAAAAAGCCACCATCGAGCTGTTGAATCGTCAGGTAATCCAGTTCATCGATCTGTCCCTGATTACCAAACAGGCTCACTGGAACATGCGCGGTGCCAACTTTATTGCCGTCCACGAAATGCTTGATGGCTTCCGTACAGCGTTGACCAATCATATGGACACCATGGCGGAACGTGCCGTTCAGCTTGGCGGCGTGGCGCTGGGCACAACGCAGGTCGTTAATAGCAAGACGGCGCTGAAGAGTTATCCGCTGGATATTCATAGCGTCCAGGACCACTTAAAAGAGCTGGCGGATCGCTATGCCGTGGTTGCTAACGACGTGCGCAAGGCCATCAGCGAAACCAAAGACGAAGATACTGCGGATATTTTCACCGCGGCGTCCCGCGATCTGGACCAGTTCCTGTGGTTCATCGAATCTAATATCGAATAATTGATATGTGATTCTTATGCTTCTTCCCCGCCCGGGGAAGAAGCACGCACCATTTTAGCGCAGCAAAACGTCCGACCCCGCCGCAAAAGTTGCATTCCTGTAATAATCACATCACACAATCGTTAATGAATGATTGTTTTGCCGCCATAGTTCGCGGTAAAACTAGTTCCCGACCCGCCAGTCAAAAATATGCACCACGATGGAGCACCATAGCGGTGCGTCATGCTCAGCTTGCAACGCATATTGTGCAATGTTACAAATTCACATCCTTGCAAAACAATATGTTGTAAATTTGGCACGATTCTTCCATGCCGTGTTGGCTGCTGCAGGGGATAGCCCCATGGATTAATAAAGGAAATGCTATGAAGTCGATATTGAAAGTTTCACTGGCTGCACTCACTCTGGCTCTTGCGGTAACTTCCCACGCCGCTGAGAAGAAACTGGTTGTCGCGACCGACACCGCATTTGTTCCTTTTGAATTTAAACAAGGCGATAAATACGTCGGGTTCGACGTGGATTTATGGGCCGCCATCGCCAAAGAATTAAAACTGGACTACACCCTGAAACCGATGGATTTCAGCGGTATCATTCCGGCTCTGCAAACTAAGAATATCGATCTGGCGCTGGCCGGTATCACCATTACTCCCGAGCGTCAAAAAGCAATCGACTTCTCCGATGGTTACTACAAAAGCGGTCTGTTAGTGATGGTAAAAGCTAACAACAACGAGATTAAAAGCGTAAAAGATCTCGATGGCAAAGTCGTTGCTGTTAAAAGCGGCACCGGCTCTGTTGATTACGCGAAAGCCAATATCAAACCTAAAGACCTGCGTCAGTTCCCGAACATCGACAACGCTTACATGGAACTCGGCACCAACCGTGCTGACGCCGTGCTGCACGACACGCCAAACATCCTGTATTTCATTAAAACCGCCGGTAACGGTCAGTTCAAAGCGGTAGGTGATTCACTGGAAGCGCAGCAATACGGCATTGCCTTCCCGAAAGGCAGCGACGATCTGCGTACGAAAGTGAACGGCGCGCTGAAAACGTTGAAAGAGAACGGCACCTATAACGAAATCTACAAAAAATGGTTCGACACTGAACCGAAATAATTATTCTTAATAAAACTCATTGTTCTCAGGGGCGACCTTTCGCCCCTCTTATTTTTTTTGAACCATGGTAACAGGAACATATTATGCAGTTTGACTGGAGCGTCATCTGGCCTGCCATTCCTATCTTGCTGGAAGGCGCCAAAATGACTCTGTGGATTTCGATCCTTGGGCTGGCTGGCGGTATTGTTATTGGTCTGCTGGCCGGTTTAGCCCGCACCTACGGCGGTTGGATTACCAATCACCTGGCCCTCGTTTTTATCGAAGTGATTCGCGGAACGCCCATCGTAGTGCAGGTGATGTATATTTACTTCGCTTTACCAATGGCATTCCCGGACATCCGTATCGATACATTCACCGCCGCTGTGATCACCATAATGATCAACTCCGGCGCCTATATTGCGGAAATCACCCGTGGATCGGTGCTGTCAATCCATAAAGGCTTCAGCGAAGCGGGACTTGCCCTCGGCCTGTCTCGTCGTGAAACCATTCGCCATGTGATTATGCCTCTGGCTCTGCGTCGCATGCTGCCGGCACTTGGCAACCAGTTAATTATCAGTATCAAAGATACCTCGCTGTTTATCGTTATCGGTGCAGCAGAGTTGACGCGCAGCGGTCAGGAAATCATTGCCGGCAACTTCCGTGCGCTGGAAATTTGGACCGCCGTCGGCGTTATCTATCTCGTCATCACCCAGCTCCTGAACATAGTTCTCCGCATTCTTGAAAGAAGGATGAAAATCCTGTGATTGAATTTAAAAACGTTTCCAAGCATTTCGGGCAAACCCAGGTGCTGCACAATATCGATCTGAATATCAAGCAGGGTGAAGTGGTGGTGATCATCGGGCCGTCAGGTTCCGGTAAATCTACCCTGCTGCGTTGTATTAACAAGCTGGAAGATATCACCAGCGGCGATCTGTTTGTCGACGGGCTGAAGGTTAACGACCCAAAAGTGGATGAGCGCCTGATCCGTCAGGAAGCTGGCATGGTATTCCAGCAGTTTTACCTTTTTCCGCATCTCACCGCGCTGGAAAACGTCTCTTTCGGCCCGATGCGCGTGCGTGGCCTGAAGAAAGAAGCGGCTGATAAACTGGCGAAAGAGCTGCTGGCGAAAGTGGGCCTTGCGGAACGCGCGCACCACTACCCTTCCGAGCTTTCCGGCGGCCAGCAGCAGCGCGTGGCGATTGCCCGTGCGCTGGCGGTCAAACCGAAAATGATGCTCTTCGATGAACCAACCTCCGCCCTCGACCCGGAGCTGCGTCACGAAGTGCTGAAGGTTATGCAGGACCTGGCCGAAGAAGGCATGACGATGGTTATCGTCACGCACGAAGTGGGTTTTGCCGCGAAAGTTGCTTCCCGCCTGATCTTTATTGATAAAGGCCGCGTGGCCGAAGATGGCAATCCTCAGGAGCTGATCGATAACCCGCCAAGCCAGCGTTTGCAGGAATTCTTGCAGCACGTCTCGTAATTTTCTCCCGCTCTAACCCTCTTCCGCAAGGGAGAGGGACAATTCGGTGGTTCTCCCTCTGCTGGTGAAAAAGCCTGCTCCAGGGAAGCGTGATTCTCCCGCTGCTGGGGATGAGGGCGTCCATACCAGATAATTCCCGTTTTCCAGGCTCCCGATCCCAACGGGCTATACTTTTTCTTTGTCTGACTTTCTCAGTCTGGAGAAGTGCCGTGCCGTGGATTCTGTTGTTACTATGCAGCCTGCTTAGCTTTCAAATTCAGGCGGTAACGCTGCCTGCCGCCGCCGTTGCCGCATCTTCCACCCAGGCCAGCGATACCCCTCCCGCCGAACCTAATCTCGAAGAAAAAAAGAAAGCCTATTCGGCCCTTGCGGACGTGCTGGATAACGACAAATCAAGAAGCGAATTAATCGATCAACTGCGTAAAGTCGCCGCTACCCCGCCTTCTGAACCGGTGCCTGTTATCACGCCGCCGGAAGAACTTCATGAGGACAAAACGGTGCTGGAGAACGTGACGGATGTGAGCCGTCGCTACGGCGGGGAACTGGCTGAGCACTTTGCCCAACTGTACCGCAATATCACCAGTTCACCTTATAAGACCTTTAACCAGCAAACCTTTTTCAAAGCGCTCACCCACTTCACGATGCTTGCCGCCTCGGTCTTCGCCTTCTACGTGCTGGCCCGTTTATGTATGACGCCAGTCTGGCGGCACATGGGAAAATGGGGACGCAAAAAAAACCGTGACCGCTCCAGTTGGTTCCACCTGCCGCTGACCATCGTCGCCGCGTTTGTGATTGATCTGCTGCTGCTGGCCCTGACGCTGTTTGTCGGACAAATTTTCAGCGACATGATGAATGCGGGTAGCCGCACCATCGCCCGCCAGCAGGGCCTGTTTCTCAACGCCTTCGCGCTTATCGAATTCTTTAAGGCCGTTCTGCGGCTAATCTTTTGCCCGCGCTTCCCGGACCTGCGTCCCTTCCCGGTAAGCGAGCAAAGCGCAAAATACTGGAACAGCCGTTTATCGGCGTTAAGCAGTTTAATCGGCTACGGGACTCTGGTCGCCGTGCCGATTATCTCAAGCCAGGTAAACGTGCAGACGGGCGCAATGACCAACGTCGCCATTATGCTGTGTATTACGCTTTGGGCGCTGTACCTGATTTTCCACAATAAACCTTCTATTCAGCGCAGCCTGAACCGGCTTGCCGATCGTTCAATGGCCTTTTTCAGCCTGTTTATCCGCGCCTTTGCGCTTATCTGGCACTGGCTTGCCAGCGCCTACTTTGTGGTGCTGTTTTTCTTCTCGCTGTTTAATCCGGGCAATAGCCTGAAGTGGATGATGAGCGCGTCCGTGCATAGCCTGGCGATTATCGGCATCGCCGCGTTTATCTCCGGCATGCTTTCGCGCTGGATTGCAAAAACGATCGCGCTTTCACCGCAGGTGCAGCGCAGCTATCCCGAGCTGCAAAAACGTCTCAACGGCTGGATTTCTGCTTCCTTAAAAATGGCGCGCATCCTCACCGTTTGCGTTGCCGTGATGCTGCTGTTAAACGCCTGGGGCCTGTTCGATATGTGGGCCTGGCTGTCCAACGGCGCGGGGGAGAAAACCGTCGATATCCTTATTCGTATCACCCTGATCCTGTTCTTCTCGGCCGTGGGCTGGACGCTGCTGGCAAGCCTGATTGAAAATCGTCTGGCATCCGACATACACGGCCGCCCGATGCCGAGCGCCCGCACGCGCACGCTGCTGACGCTCTTCCGTAACGCCCTCGCGGTGGTGATAAGCACCATCACGATAATGATTCTGCTGTCGGAAATCGGCGTGAACATCGCACCGCTGCTGGCAGGCGCAGGCGCTTTAGGGCTGGCGGTGAGCTTCGGCTCGCAAACGCTGGTGAAAGATATTATTACGGGAGTGTTTATCCAGTTTGAGAATGGCATGAATACCGGCGACCTGGTGACCATCGGGCCGATAACCGGCTCCGTGGAACGCATGACTATTCGCTCTGTCGGCGTGCGGCAGGATACCGGGGCCTACCACATTATTCCCTGGTCATCGATTACTACCTTCGCCAACTTTGTGCGCGGGATTGGTTCGTTTGTGGCGAACTACGATGTAGACCGCCAGGAAGACGTTGATAAGGCCAACCGCACTCTTAAGGCAGCGGTAGCTGAACTGATGGAACAGCAGGCTATCCGTATGCTGGTGATTGGCGAGCCTGCGTTCGCCGGGATCGTTGGTCTGACAAACCAGGCCTTTACGGTACGTGTGTCGTTCACCACGCAGCCGCTAAAACAGTGGACGGTGCGTTTTGCGCTTGATGGCATGGTGAAAAAGCACTTCGACGCGGCGGGAATACGCCCGCCGGTACAAACCGTGCAGGTAATGCAGCCAGGGCCGGATATTGCGCAGGCGATGCAGGCTACGGAGGCGGCAACCGGAGCGCTGCCGCCAGCAAACCCCAGGGTATGATCATTTAAAACGCGTGGCGGCCCAGCGAGCACGCTGTGCATCGTTCATAAAGGACCAGGCGATGAAGCGGCTCTGCTTCTGGCCCTGGGCCATCTCTTTTTTCACCACTTTCTCAACGCCCGCTTCCTGTAAGACACGGTAGATGGCCGGCAAGTTTTCGCCACGGGACACCAGAGAAGTAAACCACATCACCTGGCGGCCAAACGCTTTACTCTCATTAATCATCTGGCTGACAAAGGCCACCTCGCCGCCCTCACACCACAGCTCATGTTCATGCCCGCCGAAGTTCAGCGCGCCCTTCTCATGCTGGCCGAGATTTCGGCGTTTACGTTCGCTGCCGCTGCGAGCGGCCTCTTGCGAGTCATGGAACGGCGGATTACACAGCGTGGCGTCGAAAGTTTCGTTTTTATGGATGATGCCCGGGAAAATAGCATTCGGCGTTTTCTGGCGGCGCAGACGAATCATGCGGCTTAAACCCGGGTTGGCATCGATAATCATCGTCGCGCTGCGTAAGGCATCAGCATCAATTTCCGATCCCGTAAAACGCCAGCCGTATTCATGCTGTCCGATTAACGGGTAAATGCAGTTGGCACCGACCCCCACATCCAGTACGGAAGCCTGCGTCGGCACCTTGCCCTCGTTACCTTCGGCCAGCAAATCCGCAAGATGATGAATATAATCTGCACGGCCCGGCACCGGCGGGCAGAGAAAACCCTCGGGAATGTCCCACTGCAAAACGCCGTAGAAATGCGCCAGCAAGGCCTGATTCAGCGCTTTAACCGCCAGAGGATCGGCGAAATCCACCGTGCTGTCACCGTGCGGACCGGCTTTGATAAATGCCGTAAGTGCCGGGCAGCTTTGCTGCAGGGCGGCAAAATCATAGCGGTTACGGTGGCGGTTACGCGGGTGCAGGCCCGGTTTAGTGGTGGCAGGGGTTTTCATCGCGGCTTCTCCTTGTGTGGGCGCGTAAGATACTCTGTGAAGCCAGCGGGGTAAATACGCCGCGCCAATTTCAACACTGAAAGAGGTAATATGTCTGCGAAAAGGTATTACTACGAACCTGCGTCCGGCCATGGGTTGCCGCACGACCCGCTAAACGCCATTATCGGGCCGCGTCCGATTGGCTGGATAGCCTCGGTTAATCCGCAAGGCCAGCGCAACCTGGCGCCTTACAGCTTTTTTAACTGTTTTAACTATCGCCCACCGATTATCGGCTTTGCCAGCAGCGGCTGGAAAGACAGCGTGCAGAATATTCTCGATACCAAAGAATTCGTCTGGAATCTCACGACCCGCGAACTTGCGGTACAGATGAACGAGACCTCCGCAACGCTGCCGCGCGGAGAAGATGAGTTTGTCCACGCGGGTTTAACAGCGGTTCCGGGCCGTAAAGTGAAGGCGAGCCTGGTAGCAGAAAGCCCGGTTAACTTCGAGTGTCGCCTCTCGCAGTGTATCCAGCTCACCTCTGCGGACGGCGTGGCAATTGATACCTGGCTGGTTCTGGGCGAGGTCGTCGCGGTACACATCGATGAAAGCCTGCTCAGGGACGGGATTTATCAGACCGCCCTGGCAAATCCCGTACTGCGAGCCGGTGGCCCATCGGCTTATTACACCATCGAAGCCTCTCACCGTTTTGATTTAATCCGCCCGGATGCACGATAAATCAAGCAAAATCAGCCGCCTTTACGTGGCTGATTTGTAAGCTTTTTGTCAGCATATGTCGTTCAAAAAACACGTATAACTCAATCAATTTTTTGCGCTCTTTTATTAGCACTTTCCTCCTACACTTTTAGTGTTGATGGAATTTTAATCAACCCCCAGAAGCTTATGAGGATGTGATGATGAAAAAGTTGCTGTATTTCTCCGCGGTTATCACTCTTGCTGCTCTTCCCTTTGCTGCTCAGGCGGCGCAGGAAATGATGGATAACCAAACCGGCCAGCTCCGCGCGGCAGGCACCGTTTCCGCTAACAACGCGCATAGTCTTGACGAGTTGCAGGACAAACTGGCTGAAAAAGCGAAAGAACAAGGCGCCACAGGTTTTGTAATTAACTCCGCCGGCGACGACAACCATATGTACGGCACCGCCACCATTTATAAATAACCTTCCCGGCAAGAAGCATGATGACAAAAGTGAAACTACCCTAAGCGGCTTTTCCATGCGAAGAGCCGTTTTTTTATCTCCTTGCCGCTTTTCTACAAGCCTGAAACACCGGTACGACCGCCTTTATCCTGTAAGCAATCACTTGATACTTCATTTAAACAACTGTGAATCAACTCACTTTCTTGCCGCCAAACAAAGCTTAAGGTAATGCTACAGAAAAATTGTATCGTCTGATTACCTATGGAGCGGCAATAACATGAAAAACCTGATGACTGCCATCGAAGCCCGGCTGATGCCGCTGGCGGGAAGAATGGCACAGCAGCGCCACCTGGGCGCCATCCGCGACGCCTACATCTCGTTTATGCCTTTTATTATTGTCGGCTCGATTCTTCTGGTTATCTCCTCCTTTCCAAGCCAGGCCTACCAGACGTTTATGGCCTCGATATTCGGCGAAGGCTGGTCGGCAACCGTTGAAATTCCATTCAACGCCATTTTCTCCACCATGGCGGTCTTTATCTCCTTCCTCGTCGCCTACCGCCTGGGGGAACGCTACGATATCGACAAAATGTCGTCTGGTATCCTCTCGCTTTCTTGCTTCCTGATCCTGACGCCCTTTAGCAAGCACGCCGAAATTGGCGGCCTGATCCCGCTGGAATGGCTGGGTTCGAAAGGGCTATTTGTCGCCATGCTCGGCGCGCTAGGCTCCACCGAGCTGTTCGCCTGGATGCTGCGCCAGAATTGGGTGATCCGCATGCCGGACGGCGTGCCGCCTGCGGTGCAAAAATCGTTTGCGGCGCTCATTCCTTCTTTGCTGATTCTGGTGATTGCCCTGGCGGTTCGCGTGCTGTTTGCCCACACGCACTACAACACCATCCACCAGTTCATCTATCAAGTGCTGGCGACGCCGATTCGCCACTTCGGCACCTCCTACGTGGGTGCGTTGTTTACCTGCTTTAGCATTACCAGCCTGTGGTCGGTCGGCATCAACTCCGGTTCGATGGTGAACGGCATTCTGCGTCCTTTCTGGATGGAGAATCAGATGGAAAATCTCACCGCCACCCAGGCAGGCCTGGTGCCGCCGCATGTGGTGACGGAGCAGTTCTACGACATGATCTGGATGGGCGGCGCGGGGGCAACTTTGTCTCTGGTGATTGCTATGCTGCTTTTTGCCCGCAGCCAGCACATTAAGAATGTCTCTCGCCTCGCGGCGGGTTCGTCAATTTTCAATATCAACGAGCCGGTGCTGTTCGGCCTGCCCGTCATCATGAACCCGATCATGCTGATCCCCTTCAACCTCGTGCCGCTGGTGCTGGTCACCGTGCAGTACATCGCGATGTCGGTTGGGCTGGTCGCCACTACCACCGGGGTTTATATCCCGTGGACGCTGCCGCCGGTACTCAGCGGATTTATCGTCACCGGCCATCTGAGCGGCGCGGTTATCCAGCTCATTAACCTGGCGATTGGCGCGGTGATTTACCTGCCGTTCCTGAAAGTTGTCGATAAGCAGTACCGGGCCAGCGAAACCCCGGCCGTTGAATCAGAATATAAAAACACCTCAGTCACGGAGTAAGTACAACATGACCTTATCAGCAAACTGGGGCGTAATTGCCACCTGGCGCATGGCCTGGGAAGGCGTGTCCGAGGCGGCAAACCTGTTGCAGGCAAACAAGGCAGCTGGTGAAGCGGCCATCCACGCGGTGAAATGCGTTGAAGATTATCCATTCTACAAATCTGTAGGCTTTGGCGGCCTGCCCAACGAACGCGGGGAAGTCGAGCTGGACGCCGCCTTTATGGACGGCACCAGCCTCGCGATCGGCGCCGTCGCCGGCGTGCGCAATATCGCAAACCCAATCCTGGTGGCGCAGGCCCTTAGCCGCGAGCGTTTTAACAGCTTTATGGTTGGAGGCGGAGCGGAAGAATGGGCGCAGGCTCAGGGTTTTGAGCGCAAAGAGATGCTGACCGAACGCGCGCGAAACCACTACCTGAAGCGCAAGCGTGAAACGTTAGACCGCGGCCTGAGCCCCTACACCGGCCACGATACGGTAGGCGTTATCACCCTCGATACGCAGCAAAACCTCTGCGTTGGCACCTCCACCAGCGGCCTGTTTATGAAGCGCCCGGGCCGCGTGGGCGACTCGCCGGTTTCCGGTTCCGGCTTCTACGCCGACAGCCAAATTGGCGCCGCCACCGCCACGGGCCTTGGCGAGGACCTGATGAAAGGCTGCATCAGCTATGAAATTGTCAGCCGCATGGGACGCGGCATGTCGCCCCAGCAGGCCGCAGAATCGGCCGTTTATGACCTGGAAACGCGGTTGATTAGCCGCTTCGGGCGCGCAGGGGATTTGTCGGTAGTCTGTATGAACGCCCGCGGCGAATACGGTGTCGCCACGACAATTGATAACTTCTCCTTTTCGGTAGCCACTCCGTCCCAGCCTGCGGCGGTTTTCCTCACCGCACGCGACGGTAAGCACACGCTGATTCGCCCGGCAGACAGCGCCTGGCTGGAAGCCTATCAACAACGCATCACGGCGGAGGTCATCCAATGAAATGTTCCCTTTCTCAACCAAATGCGTCCCTGACGAACGCACATCTGCTGCTGTGGAAATCTAACCCGGCGGCCTGGCCCGATGCGCTCCAGCCTCTGCTCAAAGAGATGGCGCAGGCCGATGAGGTGCAAACCTGCCGCTTTGGTCTGCGGGATGCCTGCCAGACGCTCAGCCTGCTGTCGGATGCCAGGCTGCACCAGCCCGCAACGCTGCGTAAGCTGACGGAAAGCATCGCCACCCTGCTTCCTTCACCCGTCGCCCAGCCCGTAGCGCTGGATATTTCCGGCTTCGACCTGGCCGATGAAACAACCTTTATTCGCCTGCGCGCGCTGCTGCTGACCATCCTGAATCGCTTCTACCAGCTGCCGCAGCTTGGCTATCGTCGTGATGAACACCAAAGCCCCGGGCAGCTCTGGCTGCTGGGGAATCATTCACCAGAAGCCAGACGGCTTGTTAACCAGACGCAGGCCATTGCCGACGGAATGCTGCTCTCCCGCCAGCTTGCCGATCTGCCAGCCAGCGACTGCACGCCTGAAACCGTGGCGCAGCGGGCAATGGCCTGGGCGAGCGAGCATCCGCAAACCTTCTGCGAAGTGCTGGATGAAAAAGAGATTGAGCGCCAGCACATGGGCTGCCTGCTCGCCACCGGCAAAGGGAGCCGCAATCCGCCACGCCTGGTCACATTGCGCTGGCAGGGAGCCGGGGAAAACGCCCCAGCCTATGCTTTTGTCGGCAAGGGCATTACCTTCGATACCGGCGGGCTGTGGCTCAAAGGCGGCGAAGGTATGAGCACCATGAAATATGATATGTGCGGCGCGGCGGTGGTCTTTGGCCTGCTCGAAACAGTGAAGGCGCTAAACCTGCCGCTCAACGTTGTAGCGGTTATGGCGCTGGCCGAAAACATGCCGACGGATAGCGCGATGCGCCCCGGCGACGTGGTTCGTTCGCACGCGGGGCACAGCGTGGAAATCATCAATACCGATGCGGAAGGCCGTCTGGTGCTCGCCGACGCGCTCAGCTACGCTGCGCAAACCTTTAAGCCTGCGGCCATGGTTGACGTTGCCACCCTCACCGGCGCGGTGGTTAAAGCCCTGGGCTACGACATCAGCGGCATGATGAGCAATTCGGACACGCTTGAGGAACAAATCCAGCGGGCCGCGGCGCTAACCCAGGACAGAGTCTGGCCGCTGCCGCTCGATGAAAGCTTTGATAAACAGGTGAAGAGCAACATTGCCGACCTGACTAACACGCCGCCGAACAACGCCGCCATTGCGGTTTCAGCGGCCCAGTTCCTGAGCAAGTTTTGCCATCAAACGCCGTGGGCGCATCTCGATGTCAGCGGCACCGCGCTAAGCCGGGACAAATTTACCCAGGCCTCCGGCCGCCCCGCCCATCTGCTCACGCAGTATTTGCTAACGCTTTGCGAAGGAAACCAACGATGAAAAAGAGCCCGTAGTAAAACGCATGCAGGAAGCCGCGGCCAAACGCGATTTGGACGTTGAGATTGCCGCCAAAGGCGTGCAGGAGTTTAAAACGGCTATCGCAACCTACGGCTGTGCGCTACCTGGTCCGCAAGCTGGCGGAGTGCCAGAAGATTGCCGAGCCGCTCAATAAGCGGGTAGAGACGATTAACATGATGGATTACGCCGTGGTCAACGGGGGGAAATTCCTCGACCACGCGCTGCGGCTTATGCCTGCCGCGTTTTTAGCCACGCGGCCGGGGTGAGATTCTTCAGCCGGCTGCGTATAATCCTTAGATTCAGCAGGTCCTCAAACTCCAGCAGCACCGCCCCGAGCCCAAGCCGCTTATCAAAACGCTCGCCGTTGAGTATCGCTTCCAGCGGCTGCTGGAAATCCCCTTTCGCAGCTTCAGCCAGCCAGCTTTCTTCTTCCGCAGTACGTAAAGGAACGGCAAGCTCCTGCGACAGCTTCTGCGCCAGCGCTGAAGGATGCGCGGTGAGCGACAGAACCGGCAGCAGCAGACCGTTTTGCAAAAAGCCCACCAGCGCCTCAAGCGACTGGTGCTCATCCCGCTCGCGCAGTGCCACCGCCAGATAGCCAGAAACGGCATCGCTGAACACCAGCAGCGCGCCCTGCTTATGGCTGATGGTTTCCGGCAGCGGGAAGGCATCCAGCCGCAGATGGCCTGGATCCTGCGTTAAGTCCGGCTTGCCGATGCGCGATACCTGCCAGTTTTGCAGCACCCGGCTGATGCTCGCTCGGGAAATTCCCTGCTGAACCAGCAGGCGCGCCGCTTCAACCAGTTCGTCCAGCGACAGCGCAAGACGCAGACGCAGGAAGACCAGAATGGCCTCCTGTTCGCGGCTTAACGCCCGATGAATGGTGTTTGGGCGATGAGATTTGTCATAGCAGTCATCCCGCTTGCGCCAGCGGCGCACGGTATCGACGGAGATATTCAGCTCTTCCGCAAGCTCTGCGTCAGTTTTTCTTGAGTCCTGAATGTATTTCCGGGTACGCGGCGTCGTTGTCGCGTTGGAGTGCAGCTTAATCTCCATCGAACCTCATCTAAATAGGCTGATAAATAAAGAACTTCATTATAAAAGTTCGCCGCCGGGCTTTCAGCGAAAAGTGCCGCATCCTGAGTAAAAAGCGTGCGCAAGCGGTTGCTTATCAGGTGCGACCAGCAATATGAAAAAGAGTAGCAAAAGATGCGCTAAACGAGGCGGGGAGAAGATAACACTCGCGGTATTGATAATTTGCAGGCTAATCATCACTAATTTCAAAAGGTTATCTTAAATTCAAATTTTTTGAACAAGGCGGTCAATTCTCTTCGATTTAATGCTCTGCTAAAAAGTGTGATCATAATCACATCGACGGAAAAACGTCACCCTGACAGAATAACCAGCGAGAGATTAACCATGAAAACCATCAAATATGCTGTTGCCGCTATCGCTCTTTCAACGCTTTCCTTCGGCGCTTTCGCCGTCCAGGCCGTCAGCCCTGCTCAGGCACAAAACATGAATAAAGCAGGTGTGGTTTCCGCGCACGGTGCCACAACGCTGGATGGGCTGGAAGCACAGCTGGCTCTTAAAGCGGAACAGGCGGGCGCAAAAGCGTATGCGATTACCTCTGCTACCTCCAACGACAAAATGAGCGGCACCGCGGTTATCTACAAATAAATTGTAAAGCAAAGCGTTAAATTTTTATCCCTGTGAAATGTTGTATTGCTTTGATTTAACCCTCATCTGGAGCCCTGCTCCGACCTTTGTTCGACCCTTGATGTTACCCTTGTTGCCTGCGGCCTTTACCGCAGGCTTTTTTTTGCCTGCACGCCGGGCTAGAACGTTTGCTCTACTCTGGCAAACCCGTCTTCCAGCGTCTGCGCCTCGCCGGTTGCCACCAGACAGCAGGCCATTTGCGTTTTTAGCGACTGAGGAACCGGCTCCACGCCTGCCACACAGCGTTCAATCCAGCGCGCGGTAATTTCCGGATCTTTTGTCGCAGGCAGGGCAATATCTTCACTATTCATCTGCGTCTGCCTTTCGCTTAGCACCCGCGCGCCTTGGCCATCAATCAGGCTTATCTGCGGACAGCGCTGCGGATTAGCATACACCTCGCCTTCTGTACCGTGCATTAACAGGCCGCGCCCGCCGATTTCGGCAAAGAATTGCGCCACTTTCGGCACGTATTCCGGATGGGAAACGCTGGCAAGACGCAGCGCGGCATCTTCTGCAAACGGCGTAGCAAGTTTCGCCAGCGTATGCGCGCTGTTGCGAACGCCCATCCGCCAGCGCATGGCAAGCTGATTTTCCATCGGCGGACACAGCGCGCCAATCGGCATATAAACCGGATGATGCGATTCGAGCTTCGCCTGGGCCTGGCCCGCATGCAGCGTTGGCTCGATTCCCAACAGCGTAAAAATAGTTTCCGTCAGCACGCGGGTGGGATCGTGGCTTACGCCATGCACCACGACCGGATAGCCCAGACGATTAAGCAGCATCGCCAGCAGTGGCGTCAGGTTTGCCTGCTTGCGCGCGCCGTTATAAGAGGGGATTACTATCGGCATCGGTTTGTTTACCGGCGGCGTAAGGGAGATAAGATGCTGCTTCATCGCTTCGTAGAAGCCCAGCATCTCGGCCTCGCCTTCGCCTTTAATGCGCAGCGCGATAAGCACGCCGCCAAGCTCAAGCTCCGGTACCGCGCCGTTAAGCATATGGGTATACAAGCCGCGCGCGGTGTCAAAATCTAAATCTCTGGCGTGGTTCTTGCCGCGCCCTATCTCTTTTATGATTTTACGATAGTCCATTTCAACTCCCCTGAGATTCCTGACAAAGAAGGAAAAAGCGTGGTTTTCCCCTCTTTGCGATTGATCTGCCGAAAATCAATAAATCGATTTTCCGTATTATTTTTACGGTGAGATATTTTTTTATCTCAAAGGCATGAGGTTTACCCTCAGCCTGCCGGGTGTTTTTTGCTCACACGTTTACGCCGCCCTGTCTTTTCAGGCGCCGCTTTAATCAGTTTAGCCGCAGGCGCGGGCGGCTGGGTAATAGGAAACACCGGCAAAGCGCCCAGCAAACGCTGACCGTAATTTTTGGTCAGCAGGCGGCGGTCATAAATAACGACCTCGCCGTAACAGCCATGACTACGAATTAAACGCCCTACCTGCTGGATAAGGTTAAATGAGGCGGCAGGTAAACTCTGCACCTCGAAAGGATAGCGTCTGAGGCTTTTTAACCACTCGCCTTCCGTCACGACCACCGGGCTGTCTACCGGCGGGAAAGCGATTTTATGAATATGCACCTGGCTTAGCAGGTCGCCTTTTAAATCTAACCCTTCGGCAAAAGATTGCAGCCCGACCAGCACGCTGGTTTCCCCCTGCTCCACGCGCTTGCGATGCAGTTCCACCAGCCTGTAGCGCGGCTGGTCGCCCTGCACCAGCAAGGTGAGGCGCAGGTCGGTGACGTGGGTAAGAAACAGCTGCATGGCGCGGTTGCTGGCAAACAACACCAGCATGCCTTTGTGCTCGCCTTTTGCCAGTTCAGCACGGAAAAATGCCGCCATTTCAGCGATATGCTGCGGTTCGTTTTCCATGGTTGGCTCAACCGTAAGCTGCGGGATAACCAGCTTGCCCTGATCGATATGATTAAACGGCGAATCCAGCGCGATAAAACGATCGCCCGCTTTTTCACGCAGGCCGCTCATCTCTTGCAGCCGGTCGAATTTATTAAGCGAACGCAGCGTGGCCGAAGTAACAATTACATGCGGCACGTTACGCCAGACTAGCTTTTCCAGCTGATCGCTTACGCGGATGCCTACGCAATGGAAGAACAGATGTGGCTGCCCTTCCCTGTTTTCCCGCGTTACCCACTTGGAAACCGGTGCGCCGGACGCCTTCTCCATAGCGGAAAGCCGCCAGAGCTTGCTTTGGGATTCGAAATAGCCCAGCGCGCGGTTCATTTGCAGCAGGGCCCGATGCACGCGCACCACGTCATGGCTGCCGGTTTTTTCACTCAGATCGCCCTGCAGCGCTTCCGCCAGGCTGCGTAAGCCTTCCATTAATTTCGCCAGACGCTGGCAGATAGCCATGATTTCTTCAGGCAGCACGCCCATTTCAAAACGGTGCTCGCTTTCATACTCGCCCGGCATCCATAATTTTACGATGCCGCAAAACGAGCTGAGCAGTTCGTGTATTTCATCGCAATGGTTAGTCAGACGCTCCGGCGAGGTGAGCGGCGGCGGGCTTTTCGGGCGGAACTGCGCCATGCAGGTTTCCACCAGTTTGCAGAACAAATCGAGCTGCAGGCGGCTGTGGCCGGGGGTGACTTCTGCACTCATTTCCAGCGCGTCACGGGCAACGTCCGGCAGATGGTGGCCTTCATCAAGCACCAGCAGCAGGTTTTTCGCTTCCGGCAGAACAGCCTCGCTTTCCATAGCGGCCATCACCAGCGCGTGGTTAGCCACCACCACTTCCGCCTCGTCGATTTCGCGGCGCGCCACGAAAAACGGGCATTCGCGATACCAGTGGCAGTTACGGCCAAGGCAGCTGGCTTTATCCGTGCTCATCCTTCGCCAGAGATCGTCGTCGATGGCCTGAGCGTTATGATCGCGTATCCCGTCCCATTTGTAAGTATCCAGCTCGGTTTTCAGCTTCGCACAGCGCTGCTGTTCATCCTTGCTGGCGGGAGCCAGCTCGTCGTCAAGGAAGGCGAGCAGATCTCCCTGCGCCAGGTTATCCGTAGCTAACGCCGCCAGATTGCGCGGGCAGACATAGCGTCCACGTCCGAAGGCGGCGGTAAATTTCAGGTCGGGGATAATTTTGCGCAGCAGCGGCAGGTCTTTACTGAAGATTTGATCCTGCAACGCTACGTTTGCGGTGCTGACCACCAGCGTTTTTTGCTCCCCGCGCGCAACGGCGATGCCCGGAATCAGGTACGAGAGCGTTTTGCCCACGCCCGTTGGCGCTTCAATCGCCAGGTGACGCCCTTCATCGCCCGCAAGCGTTTTCGCCACTTCGGCAATCATCTGCCGCTGCGGGGGACGCGGAATAAAGTCCGGAATCTGCTGTTGTAGCGCCTTATACCAGGCGGCGATTTGCGCTTTTTGCGCCGGGGACAAAGCCATGAGCACCACTTCTACTGTATAAACAGCCACTATTGTCCCACTTTTCGCAGGCGGGCGGCATAATTTTTTGTTTTTACGTCATCCACCCGGCCTTGACCAATGACAAAGCGGTGACGCGCGGCCTCTCTCTATAATCATTCGTCCCTCTTCCCACTGGTATAAAACTATGGCTTATCAACTCACCTTAGACTGGCAAGAATTTCTGAAGAAATATTGGCAAAAACAGCCGGTTGTATTGAAAAATGCCTTTCCGGATTTTAGCGATCCTATTACGCCGGACGAGCTGGCGGGTCTGGCCATGGAACCTGAGGTGGACAGCCGCCTCGTCAGCCATAGCGAAGACGGGCAGTGGCATGCCAGCAACGGGCCGTTTGAGGATTTCGATAATCTGGGGGAGACGGGCTGGTCGCTGCTGGCGCAGGCCGTCAACCACTGGCATGAGCCGTCTGCCGAATTGGTGCGTCCTTTCCGCGTGCTGCCGGACTGGCGTCTGGACGATCTGATGATCTCCTTCTCCGTACCGGGCGGCGGCGTTGGGCCACATATCGATCAGTACGATGTGTTTATTATCCAGGGGATGGGCAGCCGCCGCTGGCGCGTGGGCGATAAGCTCCCGATGCGTCAGTTTTGCCCGCACCCGGCACTGCTGCACGTTGACCCGTTTACGCCAATTATCGATGAAGATCTTGCGCCGGGCGATATTCTTTATATCCCGCCAGGCTTCCCGCACGACGGCTTTACGCATAAAACTGCTCTTAACTATTCCGTTGGTTTTCGTGGACCAAATGGCCGCGATCTGATCAGCAGCTTTGCCGACTATGCGCTGGAAAACGATCTGGGTAATGAACATTACAGCGATCCCGATCTGACGCTGCGTGAACATCCGGGCAAAGTGGAAGACTACGAGCTGGAAAGGCTGCGCAGCATGATGATGGAGGTTATCAACCAGCCGGAAGATTTCCGACAGTGGTTCGGACGTTTTGCCACCACGCCGCGTCACGAGCTGGATATTGCTCCTGCGCAGCCGCCATATGCACGGACAGAAATCCTTGATGCTTTGCTTCAGGGCGATAGCCTGACTCGCCTGAGCGGCCTGCGCGTGCTGAACGTCGGCGACAACTTTTTTGTAAACGGCGAACCGCTGGCGGCATCGAACCTGAGCGCAGCCGACGCGCTTTGTCGCCACGCGATAATTAGCCGCAACGAGCTGGGTTCAGCGTTGCAGGACCGCTCCTTCATGGCGGTGCTGACCGGGCTGGTAAACCAGGGTTACTGGTATTTCGAGAACTAATGCCAGCGGCTTTTGGGGCGGGAGGTGCCTGTGCTTATTCGCCCTGAAAATTTGAACCATCCCGCGCAGAAAAAATCAGCAAAACTTCCCAGAGTCAGCTGCACTGTCTACAGTTAAATGGGGACTTCCCGGACTGGCTTTGGGGACATCATGGCGCTTTATACCATTGGTGAAGTAGCTGAGCTTTGCGATATCAATCCCGTCACGCTGCGCGCCTGGCAAAGGCGTTACGGATTGCTGAAACCACAGCGCACCGACGGCGGGCATCGCCTGTTTGATGATGCGGATATTGACCGTATTCGCGAGATCAAACGCTGGATTGAAAACGGCGTGCAGGTCAGCAAAGTCAAAGCGTTGCTCAGCGAAGATGAAAAAGCGCTGGATACAGGCTGGCGTGAACGGCAGGAAGAGTTGCTGCGTCATCTGCAGGGCGGCAACCCCGCTCGGCTACGCGGCTGGATTGCCGATATCGGGCGCGATTACCCCGCGGAAACGCTGGTGATGCAGCTTTATACTCCGCTGCGTCGCCGCCTGCAATGCCAGCAGGTTACGCTTAATACGCTATTAAGCCTGCTTGACGGCGCCTTGATTAACTATATTGCGCAGTGCCTTGCCTCAGCGCGCAAACACAGCGGCAAAGACGCACTTTTGATTGGCTGGAACACATCGGACACCACGCGTTTATGGATGGCGGCCTGGATGGCGATTCAACAAGGCTGGCGCGTTGATGTGCTGGCACACCCGCTAAGCAGCGTGCGGCCCGAACTTTTCCCGCGGCAGACAATTCTGGTGTGGTGCGGCGAGACGCCTAGCGACCAGCAGCTTAATCAGCTGGAGCAGTGGCGCTGCGCCGGGCTGCCCGTCTTCCCGCTTAATAGCGCTGGTCGGGAGCCCACCCGCATCACCGAAGGCATTTAAAGGTTCATTAACCAGACAGCTTCGCTTTATAATCGCCCCCGTCACATTGGGAGCGAAAAATGAAATTGTCTAAAATTGCCATCGTCGGTGGCATGCTGGTGATGGCCATCGGCGGAATTGGCGGCGTGATACTTGTGGGTTACATCGTTATCCTTCATGGCGCGTAATGTAACGTAACAGGCGTTCAAACAGGCGGTCGGTAACTATCGCCGCCAGCGCCACCAGTATGGCCCCCTGAAGCACATAAGCGGTGTTAAAACCGCTCAGGCCGATAATGATGGGCGAGCCGAGCGTATTGGCTCCCACCGTCGAGGCAATTGTCGCCGTGCCGATGTTAACGATCACCGACGTCCTCACCCCCGCCAGGATCACCGGGGCTGCCAGCGGCAGCTCAACTTTGCGCAGCACCTGCCAGCGGCTCATACCCGCACCAGAAGCGATTTCTCGCGTCGCTTCCGGCACCGCGCCAATGCCTGCCAGCGTACCCTGTAATATCGGCAACAGGCCATAAAGCACCAGCGCGATAATCGCCGGCTGCTGTCCGAAACCCATGACAGGCACGGCAATCGCCAGCACGGCAACGGGCGGGAATGTCTGCCCTGCGGCGGTTATCGTTTCCACCAGCGAGCGAAATTCCAGCCCGGCGGGACGCGTTACCGCAATGCCCAGCCCTACGCCAATTACCACCGCTACCAGGCTTGAAACCGCCACCAGCGTCAGATGCGCAAGGGCCAGCGAGATAAAGCTGTCCTGCTGGTACAGCGGCCTTGCAAGCTCGGGGAACAGCCAGCTAAACAATGCCCCGGTATAAGGCATCAAAAAAAGCAGCGCGATAAACAGGGCCAACAGCCACAGCAGCGGATCAGCTACCCGACGCATGTTCACCTCGCACCAGATCGCTGAAATGCAGCACGCCGCACGCCTCGCCCTTTTCGTCCACCACCGGTAGTTGCTGGCACTGCCGATCAACAAACAACGACAGCGCCTCGCGCAGGCTCAGATCCGCCTTAATAGGTTCACCTGCAATACGCTCATCGGCGCGCAAGCTGTTAACGACCTGGCGTAACGACAGCAGCCGCAGGCCAAGCTCGCTGCGGCCAAAGAAATCCCGCACAAAATCATTGGCCGGGTTAGTCAGCAGCGCCAGCGGCGTTCCCTGCTGAATAATCTGTCCGCCATCCATAAGAACAATGCGATCCGCCAGCCGTAGCGCTTCTTCGATATCATGCGTGACCAGCACAATGGTGCGTCCGAACAGATGGTGGATGCGCACAATCTCCTGCTGAAGCGCTGCACGGGTTACCGGATCGAGCGCGCCGAAGGGTTCATCCATCAGCAGAACTTCCGGGTCGGCTGCCAGCGCACGGGCTACGCCAACGCGCTGCTGTTGTCCGCCAGAGAGCTGATGCGGGTAACGCTCGCGAAATTGCGCGGCGTCCAGGCCGAGCAAATCTAATAGCTCATCAATTCGCGTCTCAATTCGCGCCTTCGGCCATTTCAGAAGCTGCGGCACCGTGGCGATGTTCTGCGCCACGTTCCAGTGGGGAAACAGGCCGATGGACTGAATCGCGTAGCCCATCCGGCGGCGCAGCGCCCTGGCATCAAAATTACGAATCTCTTCACCCGCGAAGCGAATTCTCCCTTCGTCGTGCTCCACCAGCCGGTTGATCATTTTCAGCGTCGTGGATTTTCCTGAGCCGGACGTGCCAATCAGCACCGTGAACTCTCCTTCGCGGATAGTTAACGACAGATCTTTAACCGCCGCTTCTCCCTGGAAGTATTTACTGACATGGTCAAATTCGATCATGGCTGTTTCGCCTCAAGTAACGAGATTAGCAGTTTAAAAAGCGCGTCCAGCATGACGGCCAGCGCAATCACCGGGATCACACCCAGCAGCACCAAATCCAGCGCGCTGCTCAGCAAGCCCTGGAAGATAATTGCGCCAAATCCTCCCGCGCCGATTAGCGCAGCAATAACCGCCATGCCGATGGTTTGCACGCAAACCACACGCAGGCTTCGCAACAGCACGGGCATCGCCAGCGGGACTTCCGCCCGCCAGAATATTTGCCGCCGCGACATCCCCATGCCTTCGGCGCTTTCAATAATATTACGCGGAACCTGCTGCAAACCTGCGACAACGCCGCGAACCAGCGGCAGCAGCGCATAAAGCACCAGCGCAATTAATGCAGGCGTCACCCCGATGCCGCTTATGCCTAGCGTGCCAAGCCAGGGCACTAATTTGGCAAGCCCCGCCAGCGGCGCAATCAACAGGCCAAAGAGCGCTACGGAGGGAACGGTCTGAATCACGTTAAGCACGGAGAATACGGATGGTTGCCAGGACGGACGCTGATAGCAAAATACCCCGAGCGGCACGCCAATCAGCAGCGCCGGAACCAACGTTCCCAGCAATAGCGCCAGATGGCGGCTCAGTGCGTCATCGAAAACGTCCTGCCGGTTGGCATATTCTTTGAGTAAAGAGAGCTCGGCAAAAAACCCGCTCAGCAGCAAGGCGACGGGCACTATCCAGATTTGTAGATTAAGCAGCAAACGCCATAGCGCTTTCGGGGTCAGACGATTAATCGCGTCGGCGCATATCAGCAGGCAGAGCGCCAGCCCCAGCCAGAGACCGCTGCCGGGGGACGTGCGGGCAACGCTACTGCCTTCCTGGGCAAACCAGCTTGCCGTTTTGCCCATCAACACCAGCGCCGCGATAAATATCGCCTCAGCAACAAACAACGTCAGAAACAGCGGGATGCGGCGCGTGGGAACAAGGATTAAACCAGCCAGAATAACCGTGGGAAGGGCAAGCAGTAAAAGCGCATGGTCAGGCAACTGGCTAAGTACCATGGGTTCCCCCGATACCAGCCGGTTTGCGGCGTGATTAATAAAAGGAAGAACTCCGCCTGCTGCTACCAGCAAAAGCACCAGCAGCAGCAGTACGCGGTTATGGATTTTAAGCAAACTCACTTCCTGTTAGTTTTGTCGGGCGGCATTTCGCTCACCCGACCTGGGTTGTCTATTTCACAAAACCTTTCTGCTTCAGGTAGTCAGCCGCCACTTTTTTGGCATCCAGCCCTTCCACCGCAATGCTGGCGTTCAGTTGTTGCAGGGTTTTCTCGTCAAGAGACGCAAAGACTGGTTTTAGCCACTCATCCAGCTGCGGATAATCTTTCAGCACCGCCTCACGCACAACGGGCGCTGGCGCATATATCGGCTGCACGCCTTTTGGATCGCTTAGCGTTTGCAGGCCGAGCGCCGCCACCGGACCATCGGTGCCGTAAGCCATCGCCGCATTCACGCCGGAGGTTTGCTGAGCTGCCGCTTTGATGGTTACCGCCGTGTCGCCGCCCGCGAGGGAAAGCAACTGTTTCTGATCGAGGTTAAAACCGTAGGCCTTTTCAAAGGCAGGCAGCGCATCCGGGCGCTCGATAAATTCAGCGGAAGCCGCAAGCTTAAACTCACCGCCTTTTTTCAGCCAGGCGCTGAGATCGCTAAGCGAAGCAAGTTTGTTTTTCTCCGCCACATCTTTGCGCACCGCGATGGTCCAGGTATTGTTCGCCGGCGCAGGCGTCAGCCAGACAAGCTTATTCTTCTCAGCATCGAGCTGCTTTACTTTGTCATAACCCTTTTGCGCGTTTTTCCACACCGGATCGTTGTCATCTTTAAAGAAGAATGCGCCGTTGCCGGTGTATTCCGGATATATATCCAGCTCACCCGAGGTGATTGCGCCGCGCACCACTGGCGTGGTCCCTAACTGTATTTTATTCACGGTTTTCACGCCGTGGCTTTCCAGCACCTGCAAAATGATATTGCCCAGCAAAGAGCCTTCGGTATCAATTTTGGAGCCAACCTTTACCGGCCCGGCCGCCTGCGCACCCGCCGCCAGCATCAGTAATCCTGCCATACCCCAACGCGCTGATAAATTCATGGTGATTCCTCGTTGTTGTTCTTTGCTTAAAAATCAGGAGGTCACAAAAAGGATAGCCGAGTTTAACAACTCAGGGAAAGCATATAAAAGTACATATTATGCGAAACGGTTGTTGCAGAAGCGTAACTTGCGCTATTGCTGATTCTGCCTGGCTTTATCGCCATATCTTCAACGTAAGCGGCATGGGGAGGTCCGATTTAACGGCACGTTGCTCAGGAAAGCGGCTGAGATTTATAACCTGCCAGGGTGGGGTTAATCCTTATCCGACTATGCACTTCAGTGTCCAAACATAATAGCCAGCATCATGAGACTGCGCGAGGCCCGTACGATTATCATGCACCCGGCACGGGGTTTGAGATGACAATAAAAAGCGCACGGCTCGCAGGCCGTGCGCCACAAATTGAGCTTAACGATTCTTAAGCTGCGATACTACATCAATACCAAACTCAACAATGCCGGTAATACCGGTGCCTATCTGTGAGATAGCCCCGATAAAATTTAATTCAAAAATACTGCCGATACCTTTGCCCAGCGTTGTTGCAGGATCCGTTGCGTTTGTATTAAGCCCACCCAGTGCCGTACCGGCATCAACAATACCGCCAATAGCGCCACCGATTGCCCCAGCGATATCTGCAAAAATACCCGCGCCGGATACCTGTTCAATTTCTGCTGCGTTTAATTCTTTCATCGTCATTTATCCTCAGTTGTGAGCGTTATGGTTTTAAAATAAAAAATATTTTTCCCCATAACTGGTTATTAGTCGCTATATGTCAGCGTTGCGTTATAAAAGCTTAAAGGAGTTGTATGGCGCAGGGCAAACTTAAAGCTAAAAGGCGGTATCCCATGATGCCTGCAATGCCTTTGCTAATCCGCCTGTATGCCTCCTTAAAATTCATCGTAAAGAGGCTGCCGACACCTTTACCCAACGCTGTTGCCGCATCTTTCATATCGAGGTTATAACTTCCTGCTGCCGCACCGGCGTCAACAATATTACCAATAGTTCCCTGTTGGACCCCGACAGAGCGGCAAAAAACCTGCACCTGAAACTCGCTCAAGCTCTGCCTTATTCAACTCTTTCGTCGTTGCTCCTTAATCGTTTAACGTGCTGATTTAGAAGTAAATAGTTACATTTATTTCGTATAATCCCCGTAACCATTTTGTTATGCAGCCATCATCAAAACTGCGCGATAAGTTGTAACATGTTTTAATTACAGGAAAAAGATGCTGTCCATATTTAACGCCTTGCCCTACGTTCAATGCCTTATTCATATAAGTTAAGATAAAAAAATAAATATCGCGATCGGAAAAAGCAGTTACCGACAATTAAACAGCCGTTAAAACCTATTCACACATCTCTATCGCCTGGAAACGCAAAATAAAAATTCAGTTTACCTTTATAAGAATGATAAAAGTAAAGATGCGTTATGATGATCTATGCGATAAATATAAAATATCGTCACAAGACAAAATATTTAATGATCATTGAATGCCCTGCCTCAAGGAAAAACCCAACGGCAGCTTTTAAAACAGAGGGGAATTATGCGGAGCCAGACTACGTTCAGATTAAACCAACCGGTTTTGAACGTAGTCTGGATAACGTTACTGGAATTTACTTCAGTTCAAACTCGCCACGTTTCACACGAGCGGAATCCAGCCCAACAAACACGTTAAATTTGCCGGGCTCGGCGTCATATTTCATCTCCGCGTTCCAGAATTTCAGCTCTTCGATATCAATCGGGAAGCTGACGCTCTGGGTTTCGCCCGGCTTGAGCAGCACTTTCTTAAAGCCTTTCAGCTCCTTAACAGGACGGCTCATCGACGCGGTGACATCCTGCAGATACATCTGCACCACCGTTTCGCCTTCACGCTCGCCGGTGTTTTTCACTTCTACGGTAGCTTCCACTTTGCCGTCGCGCGTCATGGATGGCGCGGACATTTTTACGTCAGACAGGGTGAAGGTGGTGTAGCTCAGCCCGTAGCCAAATGGATAAAGCGGGCCGTTCGCTTCGTCAAAGTAGCGGGAAGTGTACTTGTTTGGTTTTTCCGGGTTATACGGACGCCCGGTGTTCAGATGGCTGTACCAGGTTGGGATTTGACCAACAGAACGCGGGAAGGACATTGGCAGCTTACCGGACGGGTTGACGTCGCCAAACAGCACATCGGCGATAGCGTTACCGCCTTCGGTACCTGCATACCAGGCCTCAAGCAGCGCATCAGCCTGCTGGTCTTCTTTTACCAGCGCCAGCGGTCGCCCGTTCATCAGCACCAGCACCAGCGGTTTGCCGGTCGCCTTCAGCGCGGCGATAAGATCGCGCTGACTTTGCGGCAATACCAGATCGGTACGGCTTGATGCCTCATGAGCCATGCCCTGCGCTTCACCGACAACCGCGACCACAACGTCTGAGTTTTTCGCGGTGTTTACCGCCTCATCGATCATCTCTTTTGGCGTGCGTGGATCTACCTGCACCGCCGGTTCGTACTGGTTCAGGAAGTCGACGATGTCTTTCTGGTCGGTGATATTCGCGCCTTTAACGTGAACAACTTTCGCTTTATCACCCACGACATTCTGGATGCCCTGCAACACGGTGACGGTCTGGTCGGCAACGCCTGCCGCAGACCAGCTGCCCATCATGTCACGCTTGCTGTCGGCCAGCGGGCCAATCACCGCGATAGTACCTGACTTTTTCAGCGGCAGGGTTTGCAGACGGTTTTTCAGCAAAACCAGGCTTTCACGCGCGACTTCACGGGCTTCTTGACGATGCAGGCGACTTTCCGCGTTGGTGTCTTCCGGATCGGATTCCTTCGGCCCTAAGTGGCTGTACGGATCGTTAAACAGTCCCATATCGTATTTTACGTTCAGCACGTGACGAGTGGCATCATCCAGTTCCGCCTGCGGTACCGCGCCGCTTTTTACCAGCTCCGGCAGATATTTGCTGTAAAACTCATCGCTCATACTCATGTTGATACCGGAATTCAGCGCCACGCGCACCGCGTCTTTCGGATCGCTTGCTACGCCGTGCTTGATAAGCTCTTTGATAGCGCCATGGTCAGAAATGGTGATGCCGTTAAAGTTCCATTCATCCCGCAGCAGATTTTTGAGCAGCCAGCTATTGGAAGAGGCCGGCGTACCGTTGATGGTGTTCAGCGCCACCATCACCCCGCCGCTGCCCGCGTCCAGCGCGGCTTTATAAGGAGGCATATAGTCGTTGAACAGGCGCTGCGGGCTCATGTCCACGGTGTTGTATTCTTTCCCGCCTTCGACTGCGCCATAGGCCGCGAAATGTTTTACGCTGGTCATCACCGAATAACGATCCGCCGGGCTTTTGCCCTGCATCGCCTCTACCATGGTGCTGCCCATAATGGATGTCAGATAAGTATCCTCGCCGAAACCTTCGGACACGCGGCCCCAGCGCGGATCGCGGGACACATCTACCATCGGCGCCCAGGTCATATTCAGGCCGTCGTCCGCTGCTTCATAAGCTGAAACGCGGCCAACGGTTTTTACCGCCTCAAGATTAAAGGAGGAAGCCAGACCAAGGCTGATGGGGAATACCGTGCGCTGTCCGTGCACCACGTCGTAGGCAAAGAACAGAGGAATTTTCAGGCGGCTGAGGCTCATCACCTGATCCTGCATGATGCGGATATCGTGGCGGGTGACGGTATTGAAAATCGCCCCAACCTGCCCGTCTTTGATCATCTCACGAATGGCTTCTTTTGGGTTATCAGGCCCGACGCTGATTAAACGTAGCTGACCGATTTTCTCGTCATTGGTCATTTTTGTCAGCAAGTCAGTGACGAACGCATCACGCGCTTGCGGCGTCAACGGATGCGGACCGAACATCTCTTCGGCCAGCGCCGGTTGCAGTGCGAGGCTAACCGCGATACCTACAGAACAGAGCCATTTCATGGGATTTACTCTCTTGCTCAAGCCGCCCGCGCGGGCAGCACATTATGATAAGGAGAGCAGTGTGCCACATCGTTACGCGGGTAAGAAGAGCGGCTCCGGTGTTAAACGCTGATTTTTCGAACATTTCAGAGTATTGATAAGTGTTTTGCGACTATCATTGAAAACGAGAATTTTTGTGCCATCACAAGGAGTGGGATCATGCCCTTATCTGCGCATTCTGCTAAACAAACCTTTATAAATGAATTGAATCGCCTGCTTGGTAGTCAACACGTTCTGACAGACGCGGCAAAAACCGCGCGCTACCGCAAAGGGTTCCGCTCCGGCCAGGGCGAGGCGCTGGCCGTGGTGTTTCCCGGCTCGCTTATTGAACTGTGGCGCGTGCTAAGCGCCTGCGTGGCCGCCGATAAAATTATTTTGATGCAGGCCGCCAACACCGGCCTGACCGAAGGTTCAACGCCAAACGGCAATGATTACGATCGCGATATCGTCATTATCAGCACCCTGCGCCTCGACAAGTTACAGCTTCTGGATAGCGGCAAGCAGGTTCTGGCCTTCCCCGGCAGCACGCTTTACCAACTTGAAAAAGCGCTTAAACCGCTCGGACGTGAGCCCCATTCAGTGATTGGCTCTTCATGTATCGGCGCGTCGGTCATTGGCGGCATCTGCAACAACTCCGGCGGTTCGCTGGTACAGCGCGGTCCGGCTTATACCGAAATGGCGCTTTATGCCCGTATCGATGAACAAGGTAAGCTAACGCTGGTGAATCATCTGGGCATTGAGCTGGGCGCCACGCCTGAGCAAATTCTCAGCAAACTCGACGACGAGCGAATTAAGCCAGAGGACATCCTGCACGATAACCGTCAGGCTTCAGACCACGATTATGCCGGGCGCGTGCGCGATGTTGATGCCGATACGCCATCGCGTTTTAATGCCGATCCAAGCCGCCTGTTTGAAGCTTCCGGCTGCGCAGGCAAGCTTGCGGTATTCGCCGTCCGTCTCGATACGTTTGTCGCCGAAAAGCAAAATGAAGTGTTTTACATCGGCACCAATAAGCCTGAAGTGCTGACCGCAATCCGCCGTCACATTCTGGCGAATTTCAAAAACCTGCCGGTTGCAGGTGAATATATGCACCGTGATATCTACGATATCGCCGAGGTCTATGGCAAAGACACCTTTATGATGATCGACAAGCTCGGCACCGACAAAATGCCGTTCTTCTTTACCGTGAAAGGCCGTGTGGACGCTGCGCTGGAGAAAGTTCCTTTTATTAAACCGCACTTTACCGACCGCGCCTTACAACGCTTTAATGCCCTTTTCCCGCGCCATCTTCCGCCGCGGATGAAATCCTGGCGTGATAAATACGAACATCATCTGCTGCTGAAAATGTCCGGAGAAGGTATTGCGGAAGCGCGTACCTGGCTTGAGCACTATTTCCAGCAGGCGGAAGGCGCATTTTTTGCCTGTACACCTGAAGAAGGTGCCAAAGCGTTCCTGCATCGCTTTGCTGCCGCGGGCGCTGCCGTGCGCTATCACGCCGTTCATGCCGATGAAGTGGAAGATATTCTGGCGCTGGATATTGCGCTGCGCCGTAACGATCGGGATTGGTTTGAACAGCTGCCGCCGGAAATCAGCAGCCAGATTAGCCACAGCCTGTATTACGGCCATTTTATGTGCCATGTTTTCCACCAGGACTACATCGTGAAGAAAGGTGTGGACGCGCATGCGCTTAAAGAGCAAATGCTTGAATTGCTTCGTTTACGTGGCGCGCAATATCCGGCGGAGCACAACGTTGGTCATTTATACGAAGCGCCAGAAACATTAAAACGATTTTATAAAGCAAATGATCCTACAAATAGCATGAATCCGGGGATTGGCAGGACCACTAAGCATAAGTGGTGGGATGAGAGCGTTTGCAGCCATACACACCAGCATGATCCGCACTAAAACTTGTCGTCAACTGCCAGAATGGGGACTATTTTTCGCCCATTTTTAGTACTAAATTAGCGAATAATAAGGGCGGGGAACATCTTTCCCGCCCGCATCCCAGCGCAGAGGTTCGAAAATGTCAGTGGTCGAAACATTACCGTTCGCGCGGCTAGATGTTCGTGAAGCTACGCTCGACGATATTCCTGCTATTACCGCCATTTATGAATGGCATGTCCTCCATGGTCGCGGCTCTTTTGAAGAAACTCCCCCGACCGAATTACAAATGAGAGAACGTTTACACTACATCCGCGAACAGGGATTGCCGTGGCTGGTTGGGCATTATGATGGGATCGTGGTGGGTTACTGCTACGCCACCGTTTATCGTCCTCGTCCCGCGTATCGTTTTACCATCGAAGATTCTGTTTATATCGATGCCAGCATGACCGGGCGCGGCATCGGCAGCGAACTGCTGAACGCGCTGATTAACCGCTGCGAAGAAGGCCCCTGGCGACAAATGATTGCTATCATCGGTGACGGAGAAAAAAATACCGGTTCGTGCCGTCTGCATAAACAATTCGGCTTTGAAGTCGTGGGAAATTTACGCAGCGTGGGGTTCAAACTGGGCGACTGGCGGGATACGTTAATTATGCAGCGCCCGCTTAACACAGGGGACTGGAGCGCCCCCTGAGTTGTTGTCGGGTGACGCTAACGCTTACCCGACCTGCAACCTTTATAACTCAATCTTCCTGCGCGTTACCTGCCGCAGCATTGCTCGCCATCTGCGCCGCTTTTTGCTTTTTATAGCTAAGGGCGGAAGACGGAACAGGCGTTATTTTCCCGGTTTCCAGGAAGGATCGCAGGCGATTAGCATCCGCGAAGTGGGTATATTTACCGAACGCATCCAGCACGACCAGCGACACCGGCCGATCGTTAATCACGGTGCGCATCACCAGGCAGTGCCCGGCGTTATTGGTAAAGCCGGTTTTCGTTAGCTGAATGCTCCAGTTATTGCGATAGACCAGATGATTGGTATTGCGGAACGGCAGCGTATACGGCGGGTTGCTGAAGGTCGCCATATCCTCTTTAGTCGTGCTCAACTGACCAAGCAGCGGATAGTTTTTCGAGGCAATCAGCATCTTGGTGAGATCGCGCGCGGTGGAAACGTTATCTATCGATAAACCTGTTGGTTCCACATAGCGGGTGTGGCTCATACCAAGGGATTTTGCCTTCGCATTCATCGCGCGAATAAACGCATCATAGCCGCCAGGATAGTGGTGCGCGAGGCTTGCCGCGGCACGGTTTTCCGAAGACATCAGCGCCAGCAGCAGCATATTTTTACGGCTGATTTTACTCTTCAGGCGCACGCGGGAGTAAATCCCCTTCATCTCTGGCGTGTGGCTGATGTCCACGCTCAGCATCTCATCCAGCGGTAAATGCGCATCCAGCACCACCATGGCGGTCATTAATTTGGTGATGGAAGCAATCGGACGCACCAGATCCGGATGGCTGGAGTACACCACCTTATTGGTTTGCAAATCGACAATCATGGCGCTGCCAGAAGCGATCTCTTGCCCGCTGCTGGCAGGCGTTACGGTCTTGCTCGCAAAGGCCTGCGGTGCCAGAGGCACGGTTACCATCAGCGCAAGGCTGAACAGTGATAGACGGATTTTTGTCGGCATGGTGGCGCTTCTGTAATTATTCTGGAGTGTGATATTTGCCACTACTCACGTTCAGATGATGAATGAAATAAGTGAGGCGCCAGCATAATACTCTGACGCCTCGGGAAACGGCTACTGGAGAATCGTAACCTGATGTCAAAACAGGCGATACCCGTAACCCCACAGGATGACGGCCAACGCCAGCAGCACTTCCAGCACCAGTACGCCGATGGCGAGCGTGGAGCTGGAGAAGCTCATCCCTTCCTCTTTATTAATATTCAGGAATTCAGGAATACCAACATAAAGCAGATAACCCGTGTAGACCAGCGCCGCCGCACCCACCGCAACACAAAGCCAGACCAGCGGGTATAGCGCAACCACGCCGCTTAAGAACAAGGGAGTCGCCACATAACCGGCAAACACCATGCACCGGGCAAGCGACGGGCGATGCGGATAATTTCTTGCCATCCACCAGATAACGCGGCCCATGACGGCCACGCCGGCCAGCATCAGCGCATAGAACAGCACGCCGAGAAAAAAACCGGTAAGCATTGAGAGCCGAACGAAGGTGCCATCGCCAAAATTCCAGCCGATTTGCGTGGTGCCGATAAAGGCGCAAATAACCGGGATGGCCGCCATAAGCAAAACATGATGCGTGTAGTGATGCGAGACCGTTTCGTTCTCGCGCTTAATTTCCTGCATTTCACGATTAGGATGGGATAGCAATCCCCAGACATGGTTCATAGGGCCTCCTGTCATAGCGATCCAAAGTGTAAGCAGCACCCTAATTATAATGCACACCGTTAGATTGTTTTTTAATCGTGCTAATTTATCTGCCTCGTTTAGCTACGGACGAGCCGTGGGGTTGTATGCTTTAAAGGTGTTAACCATAAGGAGTATTTTGGAGTCTCATGGATATCAACAATTTAATTGAGCATTACGGTTATGCGGCGCTGGTGCTGGGCAGCATGGCGGAAGGGGAAACGATCACGCTACTCGGTGGGGTGGCGGCACATCAGGGGCTGCTGAGATTCTCTCTGGTGGTCATTTCCGTGGCGCTGGGCGGCATGATTGGCGACCAGCTGCTTTATCTGATCGGAAGACGCTTTGGCGATTCGTTGCTTGCACGCTTGAGTAAACACCAGAAAAAAATCACCAGGGCCCAGAATCTTATCCATCGCCATCCTTATCTGTTTGTGATCGGCACGCGCTTTATGTACGGCTTTCGTGTTATCGGACCGCTATTAATCGGCGCCAGCCGCCTGCCGCCGAAAATATTTCTGCCGCTGAATATCGCGGGCGCGCTGATTTGGGCAACCCTGTTCACCTCGCTGGGATACGTAGGGGGCGAGGTGATAAGTCCGTGGCTGCACAGCCTCGATCAGTATATTAAACGCTGGATTTGGCTGGTTATCGTTGTCGCCCTGGTCTGGCTTGCCCGCTACTGGTTTAAACGCCGCGAGAACAAAGATCGGGACTAGCTTTTGGGTTTGAACTGGGGATTGGCCAACATAAAGCCCCCGTCAACGATAAACGACTGTCCGGTAGTGTAGCTGGCACTACCTGAACACAGCCAGGCAACAAGGCTTGCTATCTCTTCCGTCTCGCCAAATCGACCAAGCGGGACTTCCGGTAGTTCAGTATGTTTACCTTCTCCCTCGTTCATATTGTTCATCGGGGTGGCGATAGCCCCGGGCGCAACGGCGTTTACCAGGATGTTATGCTGAACCAGCTCCATCGCCATTGATTTGGTCAGCCCGCCCAGCGCATGTTTTGCGGCGGTATAGGTACAGGCTTCCGGCAACGGCGTGTGTTCATGGACAGAGGTGATATTCACAATCCGCCCTCCGCTTCCTTGCTGAACCATAGCGCGCGCCGCTTTTTGCGAACATAAAAATGCGCCGTCTACGTCAACGGTAAACAACTTACGCCATTCGTCCAGCGTGACGTCCAGGAAGGGTTTTTTACTCATTGCGCCAGCGTTGTTCACCAGAGCATCGATTCTCCCGAAGCGGCTTATCAGCTCGTCAATGCCAGCCGCCCCGTCAGGTAAATTACTTAAGTCGAGTTGAACAGTTTCAGCCCGCCGCCCCAGGCCGCGAACCTCCCGCGCCGTTTCTTCCGCACCCTGCTCGTCCGAATGCCAGGTAATTCCTACGTCATAACCCTGTTCAGCCAGCATCAACGCGCATTTTTTGCCGATACCAGAATCCGACGCCGTTACGATAACCACTTTGTTAGCCGTACTCATCATCACCTCCCGGACAACATTAAAAACAGAAAACTAAGTATAGCTTCCTCCGGCGGAGCCTTACGCCGGGCCTTAGCAATGGCGCCGTCAATCCCTATCGCGATAGTCGCTGCCCGCTGGCGTCCGGCTTCATCTTCTGGCAACTGCTTCTTCAGGGCGTCGCTCATTTACTGTTTGTGGCTTTGAGCAAGGCAAGGCTTGCAGGCCCGGTTTCACCGCAGCATTGATACATGCGCAGCCGGCTCCGGTACCATTCATCCAGCGTGGCGCAAAAGGCCGCCGGGCCGACGCCCGGACGCCCCCGGTTAAGCAGCTTTGGTTTTTAAGGGATGCATATCTCAAAAATAGAAGATAATTAGATTATTATACCGCCAAGAGATAAATAACGGTTTATTTGGCCGGGCACCTGCATTTTTCCTTGGGTTCACCTTCTTATGGGAAGGCAATTTTCCCCGCCTCGCGCATCCTTGCCTATACTGACTGAACATCAGCCAAAAGATAGGGAGCATTAATGAAAATTATTTTATGGGCAGTTCTAATCATCTTTATTATTGGCTTACTGGTTGTCACCGGCGTATTCAAAATGATTTTCTGATGGTAGCGAGCGGGTGCCACTCCCGTGGCACCGTTCTTATCTCTTAGCCTTAGCGCTGTAATTTACCGGCACCCAACGGGGCCTCCTTGTTTCTGAACATGCCCACTTTCCGGAAATGAAATATGCGCTGCCGCAATCCAAACGCCTTCCGGGCCACTTCTTTGCGCACTTTTTCTCGGGTTGCTATCGCCTTTTCCCGATTCACATCGAAATGCAATGCCACGTCCGGATCCGGCATCTGCACCCTTTGACATGAATAATGTCGCCCCACAGCATGATGGTTTGCCCGCCGTTGCTGACGCGATAAATGACGCTGGCTTTCCTCTTGTTAATGCTGGCCGGGTTCAGCCAGCGATCGGCGCTAAAATTGTCAGTGACGTTTGCAGCTTGTCCGCAGAAAGTGAGCGGAGCTTGCGGACAGTATCGCCAGGGCTTTATTATCACTCCAATTGATTGGAGAAATAATGACTATCAAAGAGAATGATTTCCGTAAAATCGACCTCAATTTACTTATCGCCTTTGCGGTGTTATTTCGCGAACAGAGCGTTTCGCTGGCAGCGGATAAACTGCATCTCGGCCAGCCTGCGGTAAGCGGTTCGTTAGCGCGCCTGCGCGACATGTTCGACGATCCTCTTTTTATTCGCAGCGGCCATCGCATGCAGCCCACCGCCCGCGCCACTGAATTACACGCCGAATTGATGCCGCTGCTGGAACAGCTGCAAAGCGCCCTCTTTCAGCAGGCAGAGTTTAATCCAGCCAACGCGAAAACCACCGTCACCCTCGGCATGACAGACTGGGTAGAAATGTGGCTAATGCCGCTTCTGGTGCCCGCCCTGCGTGCAGAAGCGCCGGGCGTGCGCCTGAACGTGGTGGCAAGCGATCCGTTTACCGATGCACAACGTCTGGAAGGCGGCGATCTGGATATGGCGATTAGCGTGGCAAACCAGTCCGCACGCTGGATGGAGCGGGAAATCCTCACGCCGATGGAGTTTGTTACCCTCTGGCATCCTTCACAGCTTCAGCCTGCAGCGCCTTTAACCCCTGCGGCTTACGCCGCACAGCAGCACGTGCTGGTGAGCTATCGGGAAGCCACAAACAGTCGTATCGACACGCTACTGGCAAAAATTGGTCATCAGCGAGAGGTTTGTTACACCACGCCGCACTTCGCCGCTCTGCCCGGCCTGCTAATGCAAATGCCCGCGCTGGCAACCGTGCCGCAAGGGCTGAGTGAAAACTGGCAGAAGACATGGGGCTTACAAAGCAGTCCGTTACCGCTCGAGGTGGCGCCGTTTGAGGTGGCATTATTATGGCATCAGCGCCATAACAGCGATGCGGCGCTGATGTGGATGCGTGGCTTTATTAAGCGTCTGGTTCAATAACCATGTCGGATGGCGCAGGCTTATCCGGCATGCTCCTTCAGACTCCCGCCGTTGGTGGCAATAACCTCTTTGTACCAGTGGAAGCTTTTCTTACGCGTCCGCGCAAGCGTACCGTTACCCTCGTCGTCGCGGTCAACGTAGATAAAACCATAGCGTTTAGAAAGCTCTGCTTTAGAAGCGCTCACCAGATCGATCGGCCCCCAGCAGGTATAACCGAGCACCGCAACGCCGTCTTCAATGGCTTCTCCCACCTGCACTAAATGGTCGTTCAGATAGCTGATGCGGTAATCGTCATGCACCGTGCCATCGGCTTCCAGCTTGTCCTTTGCTCCCAGCCCGTTCTCCACGATGAACAGCGGTTTCTGATAACGATCCCACAGTTCATTAAGCAGGATGCGCAGGCCAATCGGATCTATCTGCCAGCCCCACTCAGAACTTGCCAGATGCGGGTTTGGCACCATGCTCAGAATGTTGCCGCGCGCCTTAGCATTCACCTCTTCATCCGCCGTTACGCAGCCGGACATGTAGTAACTAAATGAGATAAAGTCGACGGTGGATTTCAGCGCTTCGCGATCGCTTTCGGTGATGTCCAGTTCAATGCCGTTATCGCGGAAGTAACGCAGCATATAACCAGGATATTCACCGCGGCACTGCACATCGCCAAAGAACAGCCAGGAACGATTTTCCTGCAGGGTTTCCAGCATATCTTCCGGCTTGCAGGTCAGCGGATACATCAGGCCACCCAGCAGCATGTTGCCGATACGGGCGTCCGGGATTATCTCGTGACAGGCTTTCACCACAAGCGCGCTTGCCACCAGTTGATGATGAATAGCCTGATAGATTTCTTTTTTACCCGGCTTCCCTTCCAGCCCCACGCCGGTGAGCGGCGCATGCAGCGACATGTTGATTTCGTTAAACGTCAGCCACAGCTTCACTTTGTTTTTATAACGCGTGAACACCGAACGCGCATAGCGCTCGAAGAAAGTAATCAGTTCACGGCTGCCCCAGCCGCCATATTTCTTTACCAGTTCCCACGGCATTTCATAATGGGACAGCGTCACCATCGGAGTGATGTTGTGCTTCGCCAGCTCATCAAACAGGCGATCGTAATAAGCCAGGCCTTCTTCGTTTGGCGTCTGCTCATCCCCCTGAGGAAAGATACGCGCCCAGGCAATAGACACACGCAGGCATCCGAACCCCATTTCCGCGAACAGCGCAATATCTTCCGGGTAGCGATGATAAAAATCGATGGCTACGTCTTTGATGCCGAAATCACCCGGCTCGCGCTCGACAGCTTCGCTCATAACACCGTGCGGCTGGACATCGGACGTGGAGATCCCTTTGCCGCCTTCCCGCCATGCGCCTTCTACCTGATTTGCGGCAATTGCGCCGCCCCACAAAAACGTCTCAGGAAATGCTTTCATTGACTTCTCCTTTTGTTAAGCGGCTTACCGTCAGGAACGGCATGCCTGAATCGATGGTGCTACTGCTCGTCTCGCGTTTGACGGCCGCATAATCATCGCTGTTACTGACGATAACCGGCGTGGCGAGATCGTATCCCGCCTTCAGGATAGCCTGACGATCAAACTCGATAAGCAAATCGCCCGGCTTAAATTTGTCCCCTGGTTTAACATGAGCGGTGAAATATTTTCCATCCAGTCTTACCGTATCAATGCCTATATGAATCAACAGTTCAATGCCGCTGTCGCTGAGCAGACCGATGGCGTGGCGCGTCTGGAACAGCGAGGCAACTTCACCGTGGAACGGGGCGATAACCCGATTGCTGAGTGGAATAATGGCCGCCCCCTGACCCAGCAGACCGCTGGCAAAGGTGGAATCCGGAACCTTATCTATCGCAAGGACAGTGCCGCTCATCGGCGCGAGAATCTCGTTTTCACTCATCTTAACGACGTCGTCAGCTTTTTCGCTGCGCGGTAAACCTGCAAACCACGTCATGACACAAGCCAGCACCAGCGCGACGGTTGTGCCGATAATAGCTCCCCATACGCTGGCATCCGGCCCGCCAGGCGGAATTATTTGTGTAAAGGTAAAAATGCTGGCAAGGCCAAATGAATAGACCATGCTGTGGCTAAACCCTACAATCGCCCCGCCGATGGCTCCGGCTACGCAACCGAAAATAAACGGACGCCGATTTGGCAGCGTTACGCCATACACGGCAGGCTCGGTAATACCGAAGATGCCGGCAGTAAACGCTGAGCCAGCCAGCGCTTTCTGGCGTATATCGCGGGTACGCAGAAATACGCCAAGGGTTGCCCCAACCTGCCCCATAACCGCTGGCAGCAGCAAGGGGGCTAGCGTGTCATAGCCAAGCACGCTGAGGTTGTTTATCGCTAACGGCACCAGTCCCCAGTGCAGGCCGAAGATGACGCAAATCTGCCAGGCTGCGCCCATCGCCGCCCCCGCAAGCCACGGCGCAAAGGCATAAATCGCCTGATAACCGTTCACCAGCATCTGGCTCAGCCAGGTCGCCGCCGGGCCAATCAACAGGAACGTCAGCGGAACGACAATGGCGAGGCAAAATAGCGGCGTAAAGAAATTACGCACGGCGGACGGCAGGAGTTTGTTGAAGCGCTTCTCAAGCCAGCAGCTCACCCATGCGGCCAGGATAATCGGGATCACCGACGCGCTGTAATTAATAAAGGTAATGGGTATACCAAGAAAATGCTCGCTTACCGCCTTGCCCTGGTTACCCGCTTCAAAAGCTTGCAGCACCACCGGATGCGTCAGCGCGCCTCCAATCGCCATAGTGACAAAAGGGCTGCCGCCAAATTTTTTGCCCGCCGTGTAACCCAACACCAGCGGAAAGAAGTAAAACAGACTATCGCTGGCGGCAAACCAAAGTGTGTAAGTGCCTGACGCCACGCTCATCCAGCCACAGGCAACCGACAGCGCCAGTAGCCCTTTAAGAATACCGGAAGCGGCCATTACGCCAAGGAACGGGGTAAAAATCGCCGAGACGATATCTATCAGGCGATTCAGTAAGTTAACCTTTCCCTCGTTATTTATCTGCGGGGCCGTTTCTTCGATGATGCCCGCCTGTGCGCACACCGAGCGGTAAACATCATGTACATGGTTGCCTATCACGACCTGGAACTGCCCGCCGCTTTCCACCACCATAATCACGCCGGGATGCTTTTTAAGCGCCGCCGCGTCTGCAAGCTTCCCATCCTTTAGCTTAAAGCGCAGCCTCGTGGCGCAATGCACCAGGCTCGCTATGTTCTCGCGCCCGCCAACCTGGTTCAGAATATCCTTCGCAAGTTCTTGATACGCCATAATTCATTCCTTTCACTTATTGCCCGCAGGCTATGTGCGACCGAGTAAAATGCAAAAAACCTGAGGCCAGCCTCCCGGGGGGAACCGACGCTCAGGTTTTGCCTGCCGAAGCAGTAGCAATCCGTTTTTAAGAAGCCTTGCGGCCCTCTTTACGCACTCGCTCAATATGGATGGCGAGGAACATAATCTCTTCTGTCGTTAGCTCACGCTGATATTCAGCGGCTAAATGCCGGTTAATTTTTTCTGCACAACGCCAGGCGCGCGGATAATTATCTTTCACCGCAGCGTGCAGCGTTGCATCGTCGTCTGCCACTACGCTTCGGTTCAGCATGCGCTGGGCGAAAAACTTCAAATGCGTAACAAAACGCTGATAGCTCAGGCTTCCTTCATCGTATTCCAGCGTAAGCTGATACTTCACGATATGGAGGATTTCCTGCATTACCCGCGTCACGTGCATCACTTCTGGCATTTCGCTGTCGAGCTGGGCGGTGACAAGATGCAGCGCGATAAAGCCCGCTTCATCTTCCGCAAGCCGTACGGCGAGGCGCTTTTCAATAATATCCAGCGCCTCCAGGCCCAGCAAAAATTCCTTCGGATATAGCCGCTTAATATCCCATAACAGCACATTACGAATGGCTACGCCCTTCTTTTGCCTTTCAATGGCAAAGTGGCAGTGGTCGGTCAGCGTGATGTACAACGTCTCTTGCAGTTTGCCCAGGCGCTGACGCGACAATTCAATAATGCGATCGCAGGTGGTTATGACCTCCAGCGGAATCTGGCTTAACAGCTCGCTTAAGCGCGCCACCAGTTCATCGCTTTGCAGAGCAAAGACCTTTTCAATTTTATGCGGGTCCAGCGTATCTCCGGTATGTTTCTGAAACCCCAGCCCGCGCCCCATGACCACCCGTTCGCGAAGGTGCTCATCAAGGATCACCACCACGTTATTGTTCAATATTTTGGTGATTTTCATTGCTATCCCGGAAACAAAAAAACCTGACCTCCAGCCTGGGGCCAGAAAATCAGGTTTTGCCTGCAAAATGCAGTAACAATCCATCTAAGTGAACGTATCATAAAGGAAATATGGCTCAAGCCACGAAAGCAGAAAGCGTGACAGAGATCGCGCCGCAGTAGATTACCTGGCCTCTGGCTGTCCGGCAAACAGCTGGCGATACTGCGCTTCAAATTGCGGAGCATTCCACTCGCCGTCAAATATCGTCCATGCAATGTAGCCTCTGTTCAACCAGCCCGTATCGGTATCCGTATCCACCGGCGTCAGCACTTTCTCATTCATGATTTGCTGCGCTTTACCGTCCGGCAGAATTTTATAGAAGTGCTGCGGCAGCGGATTACGTTCGTTTTCTACATATTTGATGCCGCGAATGGCGTTTTTTGCCAGCGCGGGATAATTAATACTTAACCCCGATCCGGCAGGCAACAGCGCTTTTCCCGGCTGCCAGTTTTTAGCCAGCGTATCCGCCAGGTCTGCCACATAGTCAACGGCATCAGGCCAGTATTTGTGCGTGCTGGGCCAGCCGGCCTTCATTTCGTCTTCGCTAAGGATGTAGCCAATGCTGGCGGCGATCGCTGGATAGCCATAGCGTACTGCCCTTGCGGCTGCGCCAATGGTGCCTGAGTTAAGCTGCGCCACGCCGGTATTAGGACCGTCGTTCACGCCGGAAATGACAAGGTCCACAGGCTGATCCTTAAGCAGGCCCAGTAAACCAAAGTCAACGGCATCAGCGGGCGTGCCCGGGAAGCAGTAGCGTTTTTCCGCGATCTTTTTCACAGCAAAAATCTTATTCGGCTTAAAAGTAATTGCCGAACCAATGCCGCTTTGGTTAGTGGCCGGAGCGACCATCCACACGTCGTACCCTTTCGCCGTCAGCTTATCCTGCAGGGAGGTAGTGCCTACGGATTCGCAGCCATCATCGTTGACCAGCAGGATACGCATTGCCCGTTCCGTCGCCTGGGCTCCGCCCGTAGTTAACAATGCAATCAGCGCTACGGTTAGATGTTTTTTCATTATTTTGACTTCCTTGTATTTATTTATCAGAACAAATTGAATTTATATTCCACGCGTCCAGCCGCACCTACGCCTTTAGCTCGATTAAAGCTTTTTTATCATTGATGAGGATAGCGTTATTTTTGGGGTTAACTTCCAGCTATAGCCAGGACCAAATCCTGCGAAAATAGTTAATCCTTTTACCTGCGGAGTATTCCGGGAGAGGTATCCGCCCGGGTCCCATACAGCGAATGGGTAAGATCCAGGCGGCTATTATCCACCAGACCGCCGGTTGAAAAATGCTGTGTGAACGGGTGAATAACGCCGCACTCTGCCATTAAGGTAATACCAGGCACCGGTTTTTTATATGAGAACATAATAAACATCCTGTTATTCTTGCCTGCTGATAAATAAGGCATCGGAAAAACCGTCCTCTATTAGCGACTCCCTTTACAACTTCCTCGGTACAAAAAGCGTATTTACTGTAAGAAATAAAAACCCTGTATATCAGGCGCAAAATAAAAGCAAAAAAACCTAAATCCTGAAAAGCCAAATGGCTTCAGAAAATTAGGTTTTGCCTGTCAGACAGTAACAATCCTGTATTTACTCTACCGGCACACCCTATCACCGGAATTATTCATTATCCAGCACAAAAAAAGAATAGCCACTAAAAATGTGAGCCATTTAACATCGAACGGCAAATACTTTGTCGCATATAAGAAATAGTATTAACAGAACGCAGAGAAAATTGCGTGAATCGTTTATTTTTCTCTTAATTACAACGCACCTATTGCACGCGCAATCTCAGGCGAGGTTTTATAAGTGCGGATCTCACTAAATAATTCTGTCGCCTCAGCGTACTCTTTGCGCAGATAACCCAGCCACTGCTTAATACGCGCGACATGATACATGCCCGTGTCGCCCTGCTTTTCGAGCTGGCTGTATTTTTGCAGCAGTTTCACGACTCCGGGCCACGGCATACGCGGTTCATTGTATTTGATGACCCGGCTCAGATTTGGCACGTTTAGCGCGCCGCGGCCGATCATTACCGAATCACAACCCGTTGCCGCGAGACAGTCCTGCGCGCTCTGCCAGTCCCAAATTTCACCGTTAGCGATCACCGGAATGGATAACCGCTGGCGGATTTCGCCGATTGCGGCCCAGTTAATAAGCTCTGCTTTGTAACCGTCTTCCTTCGTACGCCCGTGGACCACAAGCTCCGTAGCACCAGCCTGCTGCACCGCGTCGGCTATTTCAAACTGCCGGGCGCAGCACGCCCAGCCAAGGCGTATTTTGACCGTCACCGGCAATGCCGCAGGAACCGCTTCACGCATGGCTTTTGCGCCACGATAAATAAGCTCAGGATCTTTAAGCAGCGTTGCGCCACCGCCGCTGCCGTTAACCAGTTTGGACGGGCAGCCGCAATTGAGATCCACGCCCCACGAACCGAGCTCAACGGCGCGCGCGGCATTTTCTGCCAGCCATTGCGGATACTGGCCCAGAAGTTGAACACGCACTAACGTGCCGGAAGGCGTGCGGCTGTTGTGCAGTAGCTCCGGGCAAAGTTTATGAAAGGATTTTACCGGCAAAAGCTGGTCGACCACGCGCAGAAACTCGGTGATACACAGGTCGTAGTCGTTCACCTCGGTGAGCAATTCACGAACCAAAGAGTCGAGAACGCCTTCCATCGGCGCCAGTAGGACACGCATTATGTTTTCCGGTAAAAAAAGAGGCGCTATGTTAGCGCCTGAAACCTTTAACAAAGATTATCTTTCGTAAGAGCAAGTTAATCTACGCTAGTAAAAACAAAGGATTATGATGTATGGTTTACCCAAACATCCAGAAACCACGCTTTTCGGCTGATAACCACAAAGAAGGAAAACCACGCTTTCTCCTTCTTTGTCAGCAATCTAAGGCGCTATGTTAGCGCCTCTTTTTACATTGGCAAAGCCGAAGATTAGTTAGATGCGGCAGGCTTACGAGGCGGACGACGACGGCCGTTCGCACCAGCCGGTTTAGCAGCACCCTCGCCCTGAGGACGGGACTGACGACGCGGCGCACCGCTGCGATCGGACGGCGCACTGCTGTTGCCGTTCCCGCCGCGACGTTGACCCTGGCCCTGACCACCGCGACCGCCGCCACGCTGCTGCTGGCGACCGTTTACGATAGGTTCGGCAGGAATAGAAGGGTCCACTTCATAGCCCGGAATCGCCATGCGCGGGATTTCGCGTTTCAGCAGGCGCTCGATATCACGCAGCAGTTTGTGTTCATCAACACAAACCAAAGACAGCGCCTCGCCTGTTGCCGCAGCACGACCGGTACGCCCGATGCGGTGCACGTAATCTTCCGGCACGTTCGGCAGCTCGTAGTTCACCACGTGCGGCAGCTCTTCAATATCCAGACCGCGAGCCGCGATATCCGTTGCTACCAGCACGCGAATACCGCCGCTTTTGAAATCGGCCAGCGCGCGGGTACGGGCACCCTGGCTCTTGTTGCCATGGATGGCGGCGGCGGTAATACCGTCTTTACCCAACTGTTCAGCCAGATGGTTGGCACCGTGTTTGGTACGCGTAAAGACCAGCACCTGCTGCCAGTTGCCCTCGCCAATCATCTGCGACAGCAGCTCTCTTTTACGTTTCTTATCAACAAAGTGAACGTGCTGAGTAACTTGCTCAGAGGCCGTATTGCGACGCGCCACTGATACTTCTTCCGGGTTATGCAGCAGTTTCTCTGCCAGCCCTTTAATGTCGTCTGAGAATGTTGCAGAGAACAGCAGGTTCTGACGGCGAGCGGGCAGTTTTGCCAGCACGCGACGAATATCGTGGATAAAGCCCATATCCAGCATGCGGTCGGCTTCATCAAGCACCAGGATTTCGACCTGGTCCAGCTTCACGGCGTTCTGATGTTCCAGATCTAACAGACGGCCAGGGGTTGCCACCAGCACGTCTACGCCGCTGCGCAGTTTCATCATCTGCGGATTAATGCTCACACCGCCGAAAACTACCAGCGAGCGGAGGTTTAAATATTTGCTGTAATCACGCACGTTTTCGCCAATCTGAGCGGCCAGCTCACGGGTTGGCGTCAGGATCAGGGCGCGCACCGGGCGACGGCCTTTCGCATGCGGCTCGTTGTCCACCAGACGTTGCAACAGCGGCAGGGTAAAACCTGCGGTTTTGCCGGTGCCGGTCTGGGCACTGGCCATCAGGTCACGGCCTGCTAATACTACCGGGATCGCCTGGCGCTGGATTGGGGTAGGCTCACGATAGCCCTGCTCTTCCACCGCACGCAGAATATCGGCATTCAGGCCGAGAGAATCAAAAGACATAGGTACTCCAGAATCGCCCTGACCGCGATGCGCGGTGTAGTTTCCAGGGGTTCATATGACGCCAGTCTCCTGGCGAGTAGAGGGGCACAAACCACGGTGCCGTAAGAGGCGCAGTGTAGCAGCTTTTGTGATACTCCGCACAATTTCTCTCTTTATCGCCCTTTCACAGCATAATGACTCGCCGCTGGACGGCGTGCGAGTAACGGCATACTCTTAATCAATCGATTGATTAACTTTTTAAGAGGTCGGTATGAACGCCACGTCGGCACCCGTCACCTCCCGCGGTGAACAGGCTAAAAATACCCTTATCAATGCCGCTATTGCTCAGTTTGGCGAATATGGCCTGCACGCTACCACGCGTGATATCGCCGCCCTTGCCGGGCAAAATATTGCGGCCATCACCTATTATTTCGGCTCCAAAGAAGAGCTCTATATGGCTTCTGCCCGATGGATTGCGGATTTCATCAGCCACAACTTCCAGCCGCACGTGCAAAGTGCCGAGACTATTCTTAGCCGGCCCGAACCGGACAAAGCGCAAATCCGCGAGCTTATTCACACCGCCTGCGGACACATGCTTAGCCTGCTCACCGCCGATGAAACGCTGAATTTTAGCAAATTTATCTCGCGCGAGCAGCTTTCGCCGACGCCCGCCTACCAGCTCATTCACGAGCGGGTAATTGCGCCGATGCATATGTATCTCACAAGCCTCGTGGGCAGCTACACGGGCCGCGATCCGTCAGATACCGAAACCATTTTGCACACCCACGCTCTACTCGGACAGGTTCTTGCCTTCCGCTTAGGGCGCGAGACGATTTTATTACGCACCGGCTGGACGACGTTCGATAAGGCTGGCGTGCAGCAAATCAGCGATGTGGTGCTAAGCCACGTCGATTTCATCCTGCAGGGATTATCTGTTGAGCGAGGAAGAGCGTGCGATGAAAAATAAAAAGCCCATCGTTGTGGTGATAGTGCTTATTGCGCTGCTGGCCGTCTGTGCTGGCGGCTGGCTGTGGTATCAAAGCGAACGGGAGAAACCGCTGATGCTCTACGGCAACGTGGATATTCGCACCGTCAACATGAGCTTTCGCGCAGGCGGGCGTCTCGCCACGCTAAAAGTGGATGAAGGCGACGCGGTTAAAGCCGGAGAAACCCTTGGCGAGCTGGATAAAGGCCCGTATCAGAACGCTTTACAACAGGCGGAAGCCAACGTTGCGGCCGCCCAGGCTAAATTCGATCTGGTGATTGCGGGCTACCGCGATGAAGAAATTTCCCAGGCCGCGGCGCAGGTCAACCAGGCGCAGGCCGCTTACGACTATGCGCAGAATTTTTATCAGCGCCAGCAGGGATTGTGGGCCAGACGCGTGGTTTCCGCTAACGATCTGGAAAACGCCCGCTCCGCAAGCAGCCAGGCTAAAGCCACGCTAAAAGCCGCCCAGGACAAACTCAACCAGTACCGCACCGGTAACCGCCCGCAGGAGATCGCTCAGGCACAGGCCAGCCTGCAACAGGCCAAAGCACAGCTCGCACAGGCGCAGCTGGATTTACAGGACACCACGCTTATCGCCCCTTCCGACGGCACGATACTGACCCGCGCCGTAGAGCCCGGCAGCATGCTGAACGCCGGAAGCACGGTGCTGACGCTTTCCCTGACGCGTCCGGTCTGGGTGCGAGCCTATGTGAACGAAGTCAGCCTGCACAAAGCGCAGCCCGGCACGGAAGTGCAGATTTATACCGACGGACGGCCCGATAAACCCTACCGCGGCAAAATAGGATTTGTTTCCCCGACCGCTGAATTCACGCCGAAAACGGTTGAGACGCCAGACCTGCGCACCGATTTAGTCTATCGCCTGCGCATTATCGTCACCGACGCGGACAACTCGCTGCGCCAGGGCATGCCGGTCACCGTCAGCTTTAACGATGGAACGCAGCATGAGCAGCAGTGACGGCATCATCCGCCTGCGCGGGCTGATGAAAAGCTTTCCGGGGCTGGATAAGCCTGCCGTGGCAAGCCTTGACTGTGAAATCCACGCGGGCGAGGTCACCGGTCTGGTGGGGCCGGACGGCGCGGGTAAAACCACATTAATGCGCATGCTGGCAGGGCTGCTTAAACCAACCGAGGGAAGCGCGGACGTCATCGGACTGGACCCGTTAAAAGACGACCGCGCCCTGCACGCCGTGCTGGGATACATGCCGCAAAAATTCGGCCTGTATGAAGACTTAACGGTGATGGAAAACCTCAAGCTTTACGCTGACCTGCGCGGCGTGACGGGCGAAGAACGTGAAACAACGTTCAGGCGCCTGCTGGAATTTACCTCCCTTGGGCCGTTCACTTCGCGCCTCGCGGGAAAGCTTTCCGGCGGCATGAAGCAGAAGCTTGGTCTTGCCTGCACGCTGGTCGGCCAGCCAAAAGTTCTGCTACTTGATGAGCCGGGCGTGGGCGTAGATCCTATCTCACGCCGCGAACTGTGGCAGATGGTGCATGAGCTGGCGGGCGAAGGGATGCTGATTTTATGGAGCACCTCCTATCTCGACGAAGCCGAACAGTGCCGCGAGGTGCTGCTGATGAATGAAGGCGAGCTGCTGTATCACGGCGCGCCGAAAGAGCTGACGCAGAAGATGGCCGGGCGTTCGCTGTTGGTGAGCCACGGCGAAGAAAACAACCGCAAGCTGCTGCAACGGGCACTGAAGCTGCCACAGGTGAGCGACGGTGTGATTCAGGGACGCTCGGTGCGGCTGATCCTCGCCAAAGACGCCAGCACCCAAGCGCTGACGGCGGCGCTGAAGCTGCCTTCCGATCGTATCGTGCAAACCGAGCCGCGATTTGAAGATGCGTTCATCGACCTGCTAGGCGGCGCAGGGGAACAGGAATCGCCGCTCGGTAAAATTCTGCATACCGTAGAAGGCAGCCCCGAAGAAACGGTGATCGAAGCCAAACGGTTGACCAAAAAATTTGGTGATTTTGCCGCCACCGACCATGTGGATTTTACCGTACAACGCGGCGAAATCTTCGGACTGCTGGGGCCAAACGGCGCGGGGAAATCCACCACCTTTAAAATGATGTGCGGCCTGCTGGTGCCAACCTCCGGCCAGGCGCTGGTGCTGAATATGGATTTAAAAACCAGCTCGGGCAAGGCGCGACAGCGCCTGGGCTATATGGCGCAGAAATTTTCGCTGTACGGCAACCTGACGGTGGAGCAAAACCTGCGCTTTTTCTCCGGCGTGTACGGTCTGCGCGGCAGGAATCAGGAAGCAAAGATCCGCAGCATGAGCGAGGCGTTTAATCTCCAGCCAATTTTTAACAGCGCGACGGATTCCCTGCCGCTCGGATTTAAACAGCGCCTGGCGCTGGCCTGCTCCCTGATGCACGAGCCGGATATCCTTTTTCTCGATGAACCGACCTCCGGCGTTGACCCGATCACCCGCCGCGAATTCTGGCTGCACATTAATAGCATGGTCGAAAAAGGCGTAACGGTCATGGTCACTACGCACTTTATGGACGAGGCGGAATACTGCGACCGCATAGGGCTTGTGTATCGCGGAAAGCTTATCGCCAGCGGCACGCCGGACGATCTTAAGCAACAGGCGGCGAACGACGAGCAGGCCGATCCGACCATGGAACAGGCATTTATCACGCTGATACACGAGTGGGATAAGGAGCATGAAGATGAGCGAGCATAATCAGATTATCTCCTGGCGGCGGGTACGCGCCCTGTGCGTGAAGGAAACGCGGCAGATTGTGCGCGACCCAAGCAGTTGGCTAATTGCCGTCGTGATCCCCCTGCTGCTGCTGTTTATTTTTGGCTATGGAATCAACCTCGATTCCAGTCGTCTGCACGTGGGCGTCCTGCTGGAGCAGCAAAGCGAGGAAGCGCTGGACTTCGCCCATACCATCAGCGCCTCGCCCTATATCCAGCCCACCGTCAGCGATAACCGCCAGGAGCTGATTCGGCTTATGCAGGCGGGGAAAATTCGCGGCATGGTGGTTATCCCAACCGATTTTGCGCAGAACATGGCGCGTGCGGACGCAACCGCGCCGATTCAGGTCATCACCGACGGCAGCGAGCCGAATACCGCGAATTTTGTGCAGGGCTATATGGAAGGGATCTGGCAGATCTGGCAACAGCAGCGCGCGGAAGATCGGGGCGAAAGCTTTGAACCGCAGATCGACGTGCAGCTGCGCTACTGGTTTAACCCCGCGGCCATCAGCCAGCATTTTATTATCCCCGGCGCGATAACCATCATTATGACGGTCATCGGCGCGATCCTGACTTCGCTGGTCGTCGCGCGTGAATGGGAACGCGGTACGATGGAGGCGCTGCTGTCAACCCAGGTCACACGCAGCGAATTATTGCTGTGCAAGCTGCTGCCGTATTACGTGCTCGGCATGCTGGCGATGCTGCTGTGTATGCTGGTTTCGGTCTTTATTCTCGGCGTGCCTTACCGTGGGTCGCTGCTGCTGTTATTTCTTATCACCAGCCTGTTTTTGCTCAGTACGCTCGGCATGGGATTGCTGATCTCTACGATTACCCGTAATCAGTTTAACGCGGCCCAGGTGGCGCTGAACGCCGCGTTTCTGCCGTCAATTATGCTGTCGGGCTTTATCTTCCAGATTGACAGCATGCCCGCGATTATTCGCGCGGTGACCTATGTGATACCCGCTCGCTACTTCGTCAGCACGCTGCAAAGCCTGTTTCTGGCGGGGAATATTGCCACGGTGCTGGTGGTCAACGTGCTGTTTTTAATCGCCTCAGCGGTGATGTTTATCGGCCTGACGGCGCTGAAAACCAAACGTCGTCTTGATTAAGGGAAAGCTATGTTTCATCGCCTATGGACATTGATTCGCAAAGAGCTGCAATCTCTGCTGCGCGAACCACAAACCCGCGCCATTCTCATTGCGCCGGTCATCATACAGGTCGTGCTGTTCCCCTTTGCCGCAACGCTTGAAGTGACCAACGCGACCATTGCGATTTATAACGAGGATAACGGCAGCCATTCCGTGGAGCTGACGCAGCGTTTTGCGCGCGCAAAGGCCTTTAACCACGTGCTGCTGTTAAAGAGCCCGCAGGAAATACAGCCGACCATCGATAATCAAAAGGCGCTGTTGCTGATTCGCTTCCCGGCGGATTTTTCGCGCAGCCTGGCAAGCAACCAGCCCGCAAAACTGCAAATCATTCTGGATGGGCGTAACTCTAACAGCGCCCAGATTGCCGCCAATTATCTGCAGCAGATAGTGAAGAACTACCAGCAGGAGTTAATGACCGGGCAGTCAAAACCGAACAACAGCGAGCTGGTGGTACGCAACTGGTATAACCCGAATCTGGACTATAAATGGTTCGTGGTGCCGTCGCTTATCGCCATGATAACGACCATCGGCGTGATGATTGTCACCTCGCTGTCGGTTGCCCGCGAGCGCGAACAGGGCACGCTCGATCAGCTTCTGGTATCGCCGCTGGCGACCTGGCAGATTTTCGTCGGCAAAGCCGTACCCGCGCTGATTGTCGCTATCGGACAGGCCACTATCGTGCTGGGCGTGGGGATTTGGGGCTATCACATTCCCTTCTCCGGCTCGGTGCTGCTGTTCTACTTCACAATGCTGATTTACGGCCTGTCTTTGGTAGGCTTTGGGCTGCTTATCTCCGCGCTGTGCTCAACGCAGCAGCAGGCGTTTATCGGGGTATTTGTCTTTATGATGCCGGCGATATTGCTTTCGGGTTACGTTTCCCCGGTGGAGAATATGCCGGTGTGGCTACAGGATATAACCTGGATAAACCCTATCCGGCATTTCACCGACATTACGAAACAGATTTACCTGAAGGATGCGAGTTTTGACATTGTGTGGGGAAGCGTGTGGCCGCTGCTGGTGATAGCGGCCATCACTCTATCAGCGGCGTACTGGATGTTTCGTCGCAAAATTGCCTGATTTGTCTTTGGCAAGCAGGGAATAGACGGCGGGCCCGGCAAGCATGACCAGGCCTGCTACTGCGATAAGCAAAGTGCTTTCTACCACGCGGGACAGCAGCCAAAGAGCAATCATCGCCGACCCGAAATACCAGCTTGTGGTTAACTCCTCCAGGAAATCACCGATGTCGCGCAGCCTGCCGCTGTGAAAGCGCTGCAGGGCGAACATCATAATAACCGTTGCCACATAAAGCAGACACAAGCCCACGCCGACCGGGATAAGCGTCTTCATTTTCCAGCCTGCCAGCAGCGCAACCACGACCATAAAATGCAGCATAATCTGCCAACAAGTCAGCCCGGTTGTCACCTGTAAGCGCTGTTGCCACTTCATGTTTTTACTCCTGGCATGGTTTTACCTGTCATTGAGAGTACGCCAGTGTACGGAAAATTCCGCAAGCCGCCCTCTTTTTGTGACAAAGACTACACTTTATTTACATCAGGAATACAAAAAGACCGGGAGCGGCATGGCACATCAGACTCCGCGCTTTTCCTTTAAAGTGCTCACTATAAATACACACAAGGGCTTCACCACGTTTAACCGACGTTTTATTCTGCCGGAACTCCGGGATGCGGTGCGCACGGTAGCGGCAGATATTGTCTGCCTTCAGGAAGTGATGGGCGCGCATGAAGCCCATTCAGTGCGCTTCGAAAACTGGCCTGAAAGCAGCCACTATGAGTTTCTGGCCGACACCGTATGGCATGATTTCGCCTACGGACGCAACGCCGTTTATCCGGAAGGCCATCATGGCAACGCCGTGCTTTCCCGCTTCCCCATTACCCAGTTTGATAATCGCGATATCTCCGTGGACGGTCATGAAAAGCGAGGCATGCTGCATTGCCAGATGACCGTGCCGGAGCAAAGCATTCGCGTGCACGTTATTTGCGTTCATCTTGGGCTGCGCGAAGAACACCGTCAGGCGCAGCTGAATATGTTGTGCAAGCTGGTGAATGAGTTGCCAGAAGGGGAACCCGTGGTGGTTGCCGGCGATTTTAACGACTGGCGGCAAAAAGCGAATCGTCTGCTAAAAAATGTAGCCGGGCTGGATGAAGTCTTTACCCGCGCTTATGGCCGCCCGGCTCGCACTTTTCCGGCAGGCTTGCCGCTTTTACGTCTGGACAGGATTTACGTCAAACATGCTCACGTTAGCGCGCCTTCGGCCCTCAACCTGCGTCACTGGCGTCATCTGTCCGATCATGCCCCGCTCGCCGTGGAGATCCATATATGAAAAATAACTGGCGCGACGGCAACCGCATCGAACTGCTGGTAAATGGGGATGAACTCTTCCCGGCGGTATTTGAAGCGATCGACAACGCGCGTAATACGGTAATACTCGAAACCTTTATCTGGTTTGAAGACAGCGTCGGCAAACGGCTTCACAAGACTATCCTGGATGCGGCTAAACGTGGCGTAAGTATCGACGTGCTGCTCGACGGCTACGGCTCTCCCGATTTAAGCGATGAATTTGTCAACCAGCTCACCAGCGCCGGCGTAAAGTTTCGCTATTACGATCCCCGCCCGCCGCTGTTCGGGATGCGCACCAACGTGTTCCGCCGGATGCACCGCAAGCTGGTGGTGGTGGATGGCCAGCTCGCCTTTATCGGCGGCATTAACTACTCCGCCGAGCATATGATTGATTACGGTCCGGAGGCGAAGCAGGACTATGCCGTCAGGGTTGAAGGGCCGGTGGTGGATGATATCTCAGGCTTTATGGTTTCTAACCTGCCGGGGCATGAAAGCCCGCGCCGCTGGTGGGGCCGCCGTCGCCATCGGGCGCAGGATAATCCGATGCCGGGCGAAGCGCAGGCGCTGTTTGTCTGGCGCGATAACGACCAACATCGGGACGATATTGAGCGCTACTATCTGAAAATGTTAAGCAACGCGAAGCAGGAAGTGATTATCGCCAACGCCTATTTCTTTCCTGGCTACCGGCTGCTGCACGCCATGCGCAACGCCGCCCGCCGCGGCGTAAAGGTAAAGCTTATCGTGCAGGGCGAGCCGGATATGCCGATTGTGAAAGTAGGCGCCCGCCTGCTCTATAACTATCTGGTAAAAGGCGGGGTCGATGTCTATGAATACCTGCGCAGGCCGCTGCACGGTAAAGTAGCGCTGATGGACGATCACTGGGCCACCGTCGGCTCCAGCAATCTTGATCCGCTGAGCCTCTCCCTCAATCTGGAAGCGAACCTGATAGTCTACGATCTGAACTTCAATCAGCAGCTACGTGAAAATCTCAGCCAGTTAATCAGCGAAGACTGCCAGCAGGTGGATGAATCTCTGATCCCCAAACGTACCTGGTGGAACCTGGGCAAAAGCGTGGTGGTATTCCACTTTTTACGCCACTTCCCCGCCCTGGTGGGCTGGCTGCCCGGGCATACCCCGCGCCTGTCGCTGGTAGAACCGCCCGTACAGCCTGAAATGGAGACGCAGGACCGGGTAGATTCCGATAACGAGGGAGTAAAACTGTAATGGCGCACTCACACCCCAAATGGCGTAAGGCAAAGAAAATCCTTACCTGGCTGTTTTTTATCGCTGTGATTGTGCTGCTGGGGGTTTATGCCCAGAAAGTTAACTGGCAGGAGGTGTGGAAGGTTATCCGCGGCTACAACCGCATCGCGCTCTTTAGCGCCGTGGGGTTGGTTATTATAAGCTATCTGCTTTATGGCTGTTACGATCTGCTGGGGCGAGCCTACTGCGGCCATAAGCTGGCTAAACGGCAGGTCATGCTGGTCTCTTTTATTTGCTATGCCTTTAACCTGACGCTCAGCACCTGGGTTGGCGGGATCGGTATGCGCTACCGGCTCTATTCGCGTCTTGGCCTGCCCGGCAGCACCATTACGCGTATCTTCTCTTTGAGTATTTCCACCAACTGGCTTGGTTACATCCTGCTGGGCGGGGTGATTTTTACCGCAGGCGTCGTGCAACTGCCTGACCACTGGTATATCAATCAGACTACGCTGCGCATTATTGGCATCGTGCTGCTGGCGATAATTGTGGCCTACCTGTGGTTCTGCGCTTTTGCCAAACACCGCCATATGACGGTAAAGGGGCAGAAACTGGTGCTGCCCTCGTTTAAGTTCGCCGTTGCGCAGATGCTCATCTCCAGCGCCAACTGGATGGCGATGGGCGCCATTATCTGGCTGCTTCTGGGCCAGGAGATAAACTACTTCTTCGTACTGGGCGTACTGCTGGTAAGCAGCATCGTCGGGGTTATTGTGCATATTCCGGCGGGTATCGGGGTTCTGGAAGCAGTATTTATCGCGCTGCTGGCCGGGGAACACACCAGTCACGGCGCCATTATCGCCGCCCTGCTCGCCTATCGTTTGCTCTATTTTATCGCCCCGCTGCTGCTGGCCATCGTCTGTTATCTGGCGTTGGAAAGCCGGGCGAAAAAACTACGGGCGAAGAACGAGAAGAAGATGCAAAAAGAAGAGAAAAAAACCCCTGCTCCGGAGGAAGAGGGGCCTGACCACAAAATTTCGACCTAACGGCGGTTACCAAAAATACGCAGCAGCATCAGGAACAGGTTGATGAAGTCCAGATACAGCGTCAATGCGCCAAGGATGGAGTATTTACGCATGTTTTGCGTATCGCGCACGTCAATCTGTTCGCCGATATTCTTCAGCTTCTGCGTGTCGTAGGCGGTGAGGCCAACAAACACAATCACTCCGATGTAGGTCACCGCCCACATAAGCGCGGAGCTTTTCAGCCAGATGTTGACAAGCGAAGCCAGTACGATGCCGATCAGCGCCATAAACAGCATATTGCCGAAACCGCTCAGGTCACGTTTGGTGGTGTAGCCATACAGGCTCATGGCGCCAAACATGCCGCCTGCAACCACAAAGGTGCTGGCGATAGACGAATAGGTATAAACAATGAAAATGCTGGAGAGCGTAAGCCCCGTCAGGGCGGAGTAAAGCATAAACAGCGTGGTTGCCATGCCTGAGCTCAGCCTTTGCACCATGCCGGACAGCACAAACACCAGCGCCAGTTGGGCGATAATCAGCCCGAAAAAGGTGATCTTACTGGAGAAGACAAACTCCATCACCGCCGGGGTGTTAGCGGCATACCAGGCAATAAACGCGGTCAGCAACAGCCCGCAGGTCATCCAGCCGTAAACCTGCGCCATATATGCCTGCAGGCCGGTACGCGCCTGCTGAACGATTGTGTCATTGGAACGGGGGAATCGATCCATGATGCTACCTCTGTTAATTGCGTTAACCTGATTTCAGGCTTAAAAGCCTACCATATTTAAGATTAACACAACTCCAACAGGGTGCCTCCTACCAGCGTTTGGCCGCCTGTTTATCGCTATCGCGTGCTTCGACCCAGCGATCCCCTTCCGGCGTAGCCTCACGCTTCCAGAACGGCGCGCGCGTTTTCAGGTAATCCATTATAAATTGCGCCGCTTCGAACGCCGAGCTGCGGTGCGCGCCGGTCACGCCAACAAAAACGATTTCATCGCCGGGCCATAACTCACCGATACGGTGAATGACCGAAACGCGTTGCAGCGGCCAGCGAAGACGAGCTTCTTCGACAATTTCCGCCAGCGCTTTTTCCGTCATGCCGGGATAGTGCTCAAGGGTCAGCGCACTGACGCTCTCGCCCAGGTTATGATTGCGAACTTTGCCGGTAAAGGTGACGACCGCGCCGTCTTCATCACACTGTGACAGCCAGAGATATTCGTCGCCCACGCTAAAATTTTCGTGGCTGACGCGGATGCGGGTATTTTCCATGCCGTTAGCCTCCGGTAACCGGCGGGAAGAAAGCGACTTCATCGCCGTCCGCCAGTGGATGATCGAAGCTCACCAGCGTTTGATTAACCGCGGCCAGCAGTTTGCCTGACTCAAGCGCCAGCGCCCAGCGGTCGTTTCTGCTTGCCAGCTCGGCACGCAACTGTTCAACATCGTCATATGCTGCGCTGAGCTGCAGCCTGTCGCAGTCCACCAGTTCACGTACCTGGGCAAAAAACAGAACGTTAATCATTGCCGTTCACCTTAAAATCACCGGATTTGCCGCCGCTTTTCGCCAGCAGGCGTAGCGGGCCAATCACCATGTCTTTTTGCACGGCCTTGCACATGTCATAGATGGTTAAAGCGGCAACCGAAGCGGCTGTCAGCGCTTCCATTTCGACGCCGGTTTTGCCTGTCAGACGGCAGATGGTTTCAATACGCACGCGGCTGTGCTCCGGCTCAGCTTCCAGATTTACTTCAACTTTGCTCAGCATCAGCGGATGGCACAGCGGGATAAGCTCCCAGGTACGTTTCGCTGCCTGAATCCCGGCAATGCGGGCGGTGGCAAAAACGTCGCCTTTGTGATGGCTGCCTTCGAGGATCATGGCGAGCGTTTCAGCCCGCATGGTGACAAAGGCTTCCGCGCGCGCTTCCCGCACGGTTTCAGCTTTAGTGGAAACATCCACCATATGCGCTTCACCGGCGGCGTTAATGTGGGTCAGTTGCGACATAGTCTATTTCTTGATGTGTGGATGGAAGTTACAGGGACGCTGGCGCGCATCCAGCTGCTGCACAATGATATTTTCCCAGGCGGTGCGACAGGCTTTGGTGGAGCCTGGCATGGCAAAAATCAGCGTACGGTTGGCAAGGCCCGCGACCGCCCGGGACTGCAGCGTTGAGGTGCCAATCTCTTCGTAAGAGAGCATGCGGAACAGCTCGCCAAAACCTTCTATTTCGCGGTCGAACAGCGGCAGCAGCGCTTCCGGCACCCGATCGCCCTCGGTGAATCCCGTGCCGCCGTTAATTAACACGACCTGCACATCATCGCTTGCGATCCACTGGGAAACCCGGGCGCGGATGGCATAAAGGTTTTCTTTCACGATGGCTTTGTCTACCACTTCATGACCCGCTTCCACGGCCGACTCGCGCAGATAGTGGCCGGAGGTATCATCCTCTTCGCCTCGGCGGCTGGAGACGGTCAAAATGGCAATACGTGCCGGAATGAACGCTTCGCTTACCTGACTCATACTTCTTCTCCTTATTTTTTGACGCTATCCACCAATCCAGGACAGGTTCTGGGTGATGCCGGTATGACCATCGTGCAGGAAATGGGTCTGTTTCTTCTGGACAAGGGCTGAGGTGATTCGCGCTTCCAGTGCTTCACCTTGCGCATCATTCGCCAGCAAATCACGCAGCGCAATGCCGCCGTCGCCAAACAGGCACAGATGAAGATTGCCGGTCGACGACACGCGCAGGCGGTTGCAGCTCGCACAGAAGTCTTTTTCATACGGCATGATGAGGCCAATTTCGCCTTTGTAATCGGAATGGCAGAAGACCTGCGCCGGGCCATCGCTACGGCCGCGAAGCTTCTGCACCCAGCCGCGTTGCAAAAGCTGGTCGCGGATGATGGTGCCGGAGATATGGTATTTACGGAAGAGTTCGCCGCCGTCACCGGTTTCCATCAGTTCAATAAAGCGTAGCTGAATGGGACGCGGTTTAATCCAGGCGAGAAAAGTATCCAGCTCGTGATGGTTAACGCCGCGCATCAGTACCGTATTAACTTTAACGCGCTCAAAACCGGCGGCAAAAGCGGCGTCGATGCCGTTCATCACCTGACGAAATTTATCCTGCCCGGTGATGGCGTGAAACTGGCGGGCGTCCAGACTGTCCACGCTAACATTCACTGCGGTTAACCCCGCATCCCGCCACTGCTGAACATCTCTTGCCAGACGGTAACCGTTGGTTGTGACGGCAAGCTGGCGAATCGCCGGGTTTTCGCTGATGGCAGCAATAATTTCAGGGAAGTCGCGACGCAAAGAGGGTTCACCGCCGGTCAGGCGTACCTTTTCGGTACCCAAAGCGGCAAAGGCGCGGGTAACACGACGAATTTCATCGACGTTAAGGAAGCTTTTATTCGCCACGCCGTGCGGCTTGTAGCCATCCGGCAGGCAGTAGTTGCAACGGAAATTGCAAACGTCGGTAATCGACAGGCGCAAATAGAAAAATTTGCGCGCAAACGCATCGGTCAGTTGAGGAGCCATATACACCTTTCCAAATACGGGAGATGCAGGCATTTCTTTCTGCACCCGGCGGCCCGGAGGTCGCGGCCAAAGCACCCTATCTTGCGACTTAGGTCCAGAGGCTTAGTGTGTGTTTAAACGATAGTAACGCGTGACGGGGCTATTCGCCATAGTAGCCTTCGTTATATAAATAAAGATATAACGAACTAATCGTTCAATTTCGTCACAGAGTACGCGAAAAGTGAACTTTTACCTTGATATACATCATTAACCACGGCGCCTGCATCGTCTTTTCGGCGCTTTTACGCTACCTTAAGCCGGAGAGTTGGTCATAAGGAATAGTTATGCGCAGTCGCACGTTTGCGGATCTTGATCGGGTGGTTGCCCTCGGCGGCGGCCACGGCCTTGGCCGGGTCATGTCTTCCCTTTCCTCTTTAGGTTCCCGTCTGACGGGTATCGTAACCACCACGGATGATGGCGGCTCAACCGGCCGTATTCGGCGTTCTGAAGGGGGAATTGCCTGGGGAGATATGCGTAACTGTTTAAATCAGTTAATTACCGAACCCAGCGTCGCTTCGGCAATGTTTGAGTATCGTTTTGGCGGTAATGGCGAACTTTCCGGGCATAACCTTGGAAATCTGATGTTAAAGGCGTTAGATCACCTGAGCATAAGGCCTCTGGAAGCCATTAATCTCATTCGTAGCCTGCTAAAAGTTGACGCGCTGCTGATTCCCATGTCGGAACAACCGGTTGATCTGATGGCGACCGATGCAGACGGGCATTTTATCTATGGCGAAGTAAATATCGATCAGCTTGCCTCCCCGCCGCAGGAGCTAATGCTGTATCCGAAATCTCATGCTACTCGCGAAGCGGTGGAAGCCATTGCCGAAGCGGATCTTATCCTGATTGGTCCGGGCAGCTTTTATACCAGCCTGATGCCGCTTCTACTGCTGGAAGATATGGATCAGGCACTCAGGCGCACCCCGGCACCGGTAGTTTATATCGGCAATCTGGGGCGCGAGCTTAGCGTAGCCGCAGCAAGCCTGACGCTGAACGAAAAGCTGCAAATCATGGAGCAAAGGGTCGGGAAAAGGATTATCGATGCGGTGGTTGTAGGTCCGCACGTTGATGTCTCAAGTGTTAAGGACCGGGTGGTCATTCAGGAGCCGCTGGAAGCCAGCGATATTCCTTATCGCCATGACCGTCTCCTGCTGCGCCAGGCGCTGGAAAAAGCGATTCAGACGCTGGGTTAACGGGAAAAGTAGCGGTGGATAGCGGCTTGCTTTTATCCACCCTACAAAATCTTTCCTGTTGTGTCGCTGCGTCGGTTGGGTCCACCCAACAAGTTTACGAAGCGGCGATAAATAGATCGCGCAGCTGGTGTAGCTGGTCACGAACCAGCGCAGCTTCTTCAAACTCCAGATTCTGGGCATGTTCCAGCATTTTCGCTTCCAGTTGATGAATTTTCTGCTGCAGCGCTTTCGGCGTCAGGACAATTTCGTCCTCTTCAATCACGCTACGCGCTTTGCTCTTCATTCTGCCTTTGGTTTTCGCCATCCCTTCGCCAAGCTGCAGGATATCCACCACTTTCTTATTCAGGCCCTGCGGAGTAATGCCGTTCTCTTCGTTATAGTGCTGCTGTTTCTCGCGACGGCGCTCCGTTTCCCCAATCGCTTTCGCCATTGACGGAGTGATTTTATCGCCGTACAGAATCGCTTTACCGTTAACGTTACGCGCCGCACGGCCAATGGTCTGGATCAGCGAACGCTCGGAGCGCAGGAAGCCCTCTTTGTCGGCATCCAGAATCGCCACCAGCGAGACTTCCGGCATATCCAGCCCTTCACGCAACAGGTTGATGCCCACCAGCACGTCGAACTCGCCAAGGCGCAAATCACGGATGATCTCCATACGTTCTACCGTATCGATATCTGAGTGCAGATAGCGCACCTTTTCGCCATGCTCTTCAAGGTATTCGGTAAGATCTTCCGCCATGCGTTTGGTCAGCGTGGTTACCAGCACGCGTTCGTTAATCTCCACGCGCTTGCGGATCTCAGAAAGCAGATCGTCAACCTGGGTAGCAACCGGACGTACTTCGATTATCGGATCCAGCAGCCCCGTAGGGCGCACGACCTGATCGACGATATCGCCGCCGGATTTTTCCAGCTCGTAATTGCCAGGCGTTGCCGAAACATAAATAGTCTGCGGCGCCAGCGCTTCGAATTCTTCAAACTTCAGCGGACGATTGTCCAGCGCAGAAGGCAGGCGGAAACCATACTCCACCAGCGTCTCTTTACGCGCCCGGTCGCCGCGGTACATGCCGCCGATTTGTGGGATGGTAACGTGCGATTCGTCCACCACCAGCAGACCATCGGCAGGCAGATAATCGAATAACGTCGGCGGCGCCTCGCCAGGCCCGCGCCCGGAAAGGAAGCGAGAGTAGTTTTCTACGCCCGAGCAATAACCCAGCTCGTTCATCATTTCTAAATCGAACTGCGTACGCTGCGTTAAGCGCTGCTCTTCAAGCAGTTTGTTGTTAGCCAGCAGCACCTTGCGTCTGTCTGCCAGCTCATCTTTGATCTCTTCCATCGCCTGCAGAATACGCTCACGCGGCGTGACGTAGTGCGTTTTAGGGTAGACGGTAAAACGCTGGATAGCTTGATCGACCTGGCCGGTCAGCGGATCGAACAGCGACAGGCGTTCTACCTCTTCGTCGAACAGCTCCACGCGCAGCGCCAGGTCGTCTGATTCTGCCGGGAAGATATCAATAACTTCGCCACGCACCCGGAAGGTGCCGCGCTGGAATGCCTGGTCGTTGCGCGTATATTGCAGTTCGGTAAGGCGACGCAAAATGGAGCGCTGATCGATGATCATCCCTTTGGTGAGGTGCAGCATCATTTTCAGATACAGATCGGGATCGCCCAGGCCATAAATAGCTGAAACCGACGCCACGACAATAACGTCACGCCGCTCAAGCAACGCTTTAGTCGCCGATAAACGCATTTGTTCGATGTGTTCGTTTACCGAGGAGTCTTTTTCGATAAAGGTGTCGGAGCTGGGTACGTAGGCTTCGGGCTGATAGTAGTCGTAGTAAGAGACGAAAAATTCCACCGCGTTGTCAGGAAAGAACTCTTTCATCTCGCCATAAAGCTGCGCCGCGAGCGTTTTGTTTGGTGCCAGCACCATGGTTGGACGCTGCAGGTCCGCAATCACGTTTGCTACGGTAAAGGTCTTACCTGACCCGGTCACCCCCAGTAACGTCTGATGGGCGAGTCCATCTTCAAGCCCTTCTTCAAGACGCCGTATAGCATCGGGCTGATCGCCGGAGGGTTTGAATGCAGAATTAAGTTTGAACGCTTTACTCATTGAGTTGCTACCTGAGGAAAAAACCAGCGGGCCGGAGGATAATTTTACTCGACACAGGAATTTTTGCCAGCAAATAATACTGGATAAAAAACCAGTTCAAGAAGCTATAATGTCGAGGACAGGGTAAAATCTCGCCGGGCTTTGTATGCGATTGCAGCAAGGTTGAAATTAACGCTGTCCTGTGGCGGTTATCCCCAGACTTTTCGCCCTTTAACGTTTGTCAAGTAATGTAATAAAAATGAGACCCTGGTCTATGTCACTTTTCTTACACGGATTGATTTTATTTAACCAGCTAATTTTAAAAGCCTTTTTTTAAAAGACCGGTTTCGCGTCAATTCGCGCGCAGGCCGCGCCCGCTCTCGCTTACCGTTAGTTTTCTAACCCTAATGCACAAGGTTATCCACAGGAATAGTGGATAAGTGCATCCAGCCCTTTCGGGTCGCCGCCCGCAAAAATTCCTTTTTTTAACGGACCCACTCCGAAAAAAAATTTTCCGTCTTATTTTTGATTTTTATCATCTCATTTCACTTTCCGTGGACGATGGAGAAGACGCTCACAAATCCAACGTTTCCTGCCTCTTTTTTTATGTAATTTTCTGCACCAGAATCGAGAAAAGAAAAGCACCGACAAAGGGCAGCGTAACGACAAGGTTATGCCGCTCATGCTTTTTCCATCCGCATTGATGAGGCTATTCTCAAAATTTCCCTGTTTCTGCAACCCCTGCGTGAGATGGCAAGGGAATTGCAGCATTCCGGGAGGACTCATTCCCTCCTTATCCAGAGATGGTGCCTACCGTGGTGAAATGAGCTTATTTTTTAATCCTGTCGTGAGGAGATGATGCATGTTGAGTTTACGCGCCGTGAACCAGTTTTATGGCGAGAACCATGTTTTATGGAACCTCGACCTGGAACTGACGAAAGGAGAATGCACCTGTGTGCTGGGAGCCGCAGGCATGGGCAAAACCACGTTAATAAACTGTATTACTGGCTACCTGCCCGTGCAGAGCGGCAGCATGATATGGGAGGAGGCTGGCCGCCCGCCGCAGGATTTGCGCGCTAAGCCCGTTGAAGAGCGCGCCGCGCTGGGCATGAGCTATGTGGCGCATGAACGACGCATTTTTTCTCAGCTCTCCGTCGAAGAGAACCTGCAGATTGCGCGTCTGGCCGGAAACGAGCGCGCCCGAGCTATCCCCTCCATGGTGTATGATCTGTTCCCTGCGCTTTACGCGCTGCGCCATACGCGCGGCAGCGAACTCACAGGCGACGTTCAGCAGCAGCTTGTGCTTGCCAGAGCGCTGATGGGCGAACCAAAACTGCTGATCCTCGATGAACCGGCCTGCGAAAGCGGACAAGGATTTATTCATGATATGGGAAATATCCTTCACCGCCTGAACCAGGATTTTGGCCTCACGATTTTGCTGGTCGAACAGCGTTTATCTTTTATCCGCCGTGTAGCGGACCGCTTTTGCCTTTTGCATCGTGGACGTAACGTAGCGCAAGGCAGCGTCGCACAGCTTGACGATAAGCTCATTGCAAACTGGATGACGTCATGAATTATTCTGCAGCGGCGGTCATTTTTTGGGCCGTCACGCAGCTACAGTTGCCCAAGCTGTTTTTGCAAGGCGCTGTCTAACGCCGCCAGCTCACGCTGTAAATTGCACTGCCGCGTCACTGCAGAAAGCTCCAGTAGCGGCAAAGGAACTTTGCTTACTCCCGTCTCGCGAAGCCAGCGCAGCACCGATTCAAGATGCCAGATGGCCGTTTTACCGTCATGCACCGGTGCGGGAAAACACTGGCGGCTCACCATCACTTTACGCATGTACTGCCGGGAAAAGCCCATTAATTCGGCTATATCCGTTAACCCGACCAAATCTGGCGCGACTTCCACCAGGCCTGCGCTGGGAATAATGCGTTTCACATCCTGAATGGCAGAAACCACGGCTTGCCTCGCGGTTTGCGCTTCACGGATAAAATTCAGCGCAATTCTGCCCGTTACGCCCACGCCGATCAGCGCGTCATCGCAGCCGTTTTCGCCCAGCGCCTGCAACCAAAGCGCCGGGTCCTGCTGGCTTTGCGGCAGGATGAATATCAATGTAAAGCTAAATTCCGACATACACTTCTCCTTCTAATGCCGTGTTGGCCTGGCCGTATTTTGACAGCAGCCATCAACCACGCGCCTAATCTGCCTTGCGTGATTCCATGCGTTGCGTGGCGTACTCCAGATACAGCTAATACAGAATTCGCCGCATCGACAGATTTTGTTGTTCCAGGGGCAGTACATTTTCCCCCAACAGTGGGAGCCACCGGCTTTTATCTGCCAGCCCTGATGTTCTGCATAGCTCAACGCGGCCTCAATATCCTTATTCGGATGTACTCGACGCATCATAAATTCTCCTGGTTACTATCCCACATCGGTTGTCACATGACAACAAAAAGTGCGGATAATTTATCCGGTATTAAGAGGCTGCGACAGGGTTTGTTTTAGCGAGGGTGTGATTTTGGGAAAGTGCCCGAAGTAAACTTCGGGCGTTGCAATTGTGCCGGGGAAAAATACGACCTAAGCCGCAAGACAGGATAAATCGAGGTAATGGCCGAGTGCGGTTTTTTCATCAAGCTCCGGTAGCCAGGGAATTTCGCCAAGCATGGGCGCTGGCAGCACTTTTCTGAGCGTTGCAATATATTCAGCATGCCGTTTGCCCGTTGGCTGCACGTCGTTTGCAATCCACCCCGCCAGCGGAAGCCCCGCGCTTTTTATCGCATGGGCCGTTAACATCGCATGGTTAATGCAGCCCAGCCTGACGCCCACGACCAGAATAACCGGCAGTTTTTCCGCTACCGCCCAGTCGGCAAAAGTGGTGGATTCCGACAGCGGCGTAAACCATCCTCCCGCGCCTTCCACCTGCACCCAATTCCCGCGCTGCGACAGCGCCTCCAGTCCCGCAGAGAGCGTTGAAAATTCGATGGGACGGCCTTCTTCTGCGCTGATGATATGCGGAGATGTCGGCTCCAGAAAGGCCAGCGGATTAACCTGTTCATAGCTCAGTGGCACGCTACTGTTACGCTGTAGCGCAAGCGCGTCACCGTTACGGATGCCGGCTGGCGTCATTTCGCTTCCCGAGGCCACAGGCTTGTAACCCACGGTCAGAAAACCGGCCTGCCTTGCCGCCTGCAATAAGGCGCAACTGGCAACGGTTTTCCCCACTTCGGTATCGGTTCCGGTAACAAACCATTTTTTAATCACGTTCAATCACTCCACAAACAAGTTGCCAGGTGAGCGGAAATTCTCCGTCACGTTGCGGCCAGGCAAGGCTAAGGCGTTGCAGCTGCTGGCGCGTCATCAGCGAATTTTTGCGCCCGTCGTGCAGATGCGTAGCACCGACGCCTTTAAGCGTGCGCATGGCGCTTAAAACATCCGGGAAACGTTGAGACACCTGCCCGGCATAAAGCGATACACGCCAGCCTTCACAGGCGGCTTCAACTTCATCAAAGGATAAGAATTCATTGGCATGCGCCCTTGTATCCACGGCCTGCCAGGCAGCATGCAGTTCCGGAAGCGATCCGGCGGCTATCGTGGTAAACGCAATGCATCCTCCCGGACGAGTCACGCGGTAAAGCTCACTTAACCCTTTGCGCAAATCGCTGCACCACTGCACGGCCAGATTGCTCCAGGCCAGATCCACTTGTTCATTTGTCAGCGGCAGCGCCTCAATATCGCCTTCAAGGTAGCCGTTTGCTGCCCGCTGCTCACGGGCGTGGCTCAGCATTTTTGCCGAAAGATCGAGTGCCGTGACGTGGCTGCCCTGCGCTTTCCAGTACTGGCTAAACCAGCCCGTGCCGCAGCCAGCGTCCAGCACCTGCCTGAACTCGCGCCCGCTGAGGCGGCTTATCATTTGGTTTCCGCTGATTCGCTGGAGGTCGGCAAAGTTGTCGTAGGTCGCCGCCGCGCGTCCAAAAGCCTGCGCCACCGCCGGTTTATTAACGGGTTTCGTCATCAAGGGCCTCCAGCAGCGCTTCGATATCTTCGCGGGTATGTTCGGCGGTAAGCGTCACGCGCAAACGTGCGCTGCCCGTCGGAACAGTAGGAGGACGAATGGCCGTGAGCCAGAACCCGCGCTCGCGCAAACGAGCGGCAAGGCTGAGCGTGCGCGCATTTTCACCAACGATCAGCGGTTGGATAGCAGTTTGTGAGTTGATTAATCCGAGCGGGAGCTGCGCCGCTCCATGCCGAAAAACAGCAATATTGTCGCGCAGGCGTGAGCGTTTTTCATCGCCCTTGCGAATCACCTCTAAAGCTGCGGACAGCGCGCAGGCCTGGGCAGGCGGCATCGCCGTGCTGTAAATCAGGTGGCGGGCAAACTGCAGCAAATAATCGGCCACATCGTTACTGCACAATACCGCCGCACCGCTCACACCAAAAGCTTTGCCGAAGGTGATGATCAGCAAATCCGGCTTAACCTGCTGCCGGTGACAGCTTCCGCGTCCTGCTTCGCCCAGCACGCCGATACCGTGCGCGTCGTCGACCATCAGCCAGCCGCCTGAGCGACGCGTAGCAGCAGCGATCGCGCCAAGCGGAGCCTCATCGCCATCCATGCTGAACACGCCTTCGGTGATGACTAGTTGCTGGCCTTCGCATGCGGAGTTCAGCAAATTCTCAAGCGCCTGAACATCGTTATGCGCGAAACGCCGCAGTTGCGCAGGGCTTAACATTGCCGCTTCAAGCAAGGAGGCATGGCTGAGTTTGTCCGCCAGTATGCGATCCTGCTTTTGCGCCAGAGCCGCGATCGTCGCCTGGTTGGCGGCAAATCCGGAGATAAACAAAAGCGCGCGCGAATAGCCCAGCCACTGTGAAAGCTCGCTTTCAAGCCGATGATGGGCGGTGCTGTAGCCTGTGACATGTCCCGAGCCACCGCTGCCGACGCCATAGCGTTCCGCGCCCTGCTGCCAGGCGCGCACGATCTCCGGATGCTGGCTTAGCCCCAGATAATCGTTACTGGAAAAATTCAGATGCCGCTTTGCGTGGGTAACCAGGTAGCGCCCGCTTCCGGATTCGTTGACCTCCCGGCTGCGAAAGCTATCGCTGGCGTGCCTTGCCGCAAGCCGCTGCTCAATGCGCTTCTGCCAGGTCATACCGCCGCCGCGTTGTAATACTTATCCGTATCCGCCGTAAGGAGCTGTGATGCAAGCTGTTGCTGCTGCTCGTTATCCCCCGCGTCGGTGGTAGTTTGCTGCGGATTCAGACCCAGCTTGCGGAACAGCTGCAAATCCTTATCTTCCTTGGGATTTGGCGTGGTAAGAAGTTTGCAGCCGTAGAAAATGGAGTTCGCACCGGCCATAAAGCACATCGCCTGAGTCTGCTCGCTCATCTGCTCGCGGCCCGCGGAGAGACGCACGAACGAGGTCGGCATCATGATACGCGCCACGGCGATAGTGCGGATAAAATCAAACGCATCCACGTCGTCGTTATCCGCAAGCGGCGTACCTTTCACCTTCACCAGCATGTTGATCGGCACGCTTTCTGGCGGCGTTGGCAGGTTAGCCAGCTGGAGCAGTAATCCCGCGCGGTCTTTAACGGTTTCACCCAATCCAACAATGCCGCCGGAGCAAACCTTGATGCCCGCATCGCGCACTTTATCAAGCGTATCCAGACGTTCCTGGTAGGTACGCGTGGTGATGATGTTGCCGTAAAATTCCGGGGAGGTGTCGAGGTTATGGTTGTAGTAATCCAGCCCGGCAGATGCCAGGCGCTGCGCCTGCGCATCGGTTAACGTGCCGAGCGTCATGCAGGTTTCCAGCCCCATTTCCCGCACGCCCTGCACCATTTGTTCAAGGTAAGGCATATCGCGATCGTTAGGGTTTTTCCAGGCCGCGCCCATGCAAAAACGCGTTGAGCCAGCGTTGCGCGCCTTGCGGGCAGAATCCAGCACCTGCTCGACTTCCATCAGGCGCTCGGATTCCAGCCCCGTTTTATAGCGCGCGCTTTGCGGGCAGTATTTGCAGTCTTCCGGGCAGGCGCCCGTTTTAATCGACAGCAGCGTGCTGACCTGTACGTGACGAGGATCGAAATGCTGACGGTGTACCTGCTGCGCTTCAAACAGCAGTTCGAGAAAAGGTTTTTCAAATAAAGCAGCGACCTGCGACATTGACCAGCGGGCGTGGTGAGCCATGGGGCGTCTCCAAAAGGGGTGTTGTTAGCCATTGATTGGCGTTATACTTGTAAACCTAAATGTTTTTAAAATGGTTTACAAGTCACCTTATGACGCCTGCTGATTTAACATTCGATCGACGCCATATCTGGCATCCCTACACATCCATGACCCAACCGCTGCCGGTTTATCCGGTCATTTCAGCAGCAGGCTGCGAGCTAAACCTTGCTGATGGCAGACCGCTGGTTGACGGTATGTCTTCGTGGTGGGCAGCCATTCACGGTTACAACCACCCGCGCCTGAACGAGGCGATGAAAAGCCAGATGGACCAGATGTCGCACGTGATGTTTGGCGGTATCACCCATCCCGCCGCGGTGGCGCTTTGCCGCAGGCTGATTGCGATGACGCCTGCGCAGCTCGAGTGCGTTTTCCTGGCCGATTCGGGTTCCGTCGCGGTAGAAGTCGCGATGAAAATGGCGCTGCAGTACTGGCATGCGAAGGGCGAACCGCGCCAGCGCTTTCTGACTTTCCGCCACGGCTATCACGGCGACACGTTCGGCGCGATGTCCGTATGCGATCCTGATAATTCCATGCACAGTCTCTGGCAGGGTTACCTCCCGGAACATCTGTTCGCCCCTGCTCCGCAATGCGGTTTTGACGACGAATGGGATGAAATGGATATCGTGCCGTTTGCGCGCCTGATGGCCGCCCATCGTCAGGAAATTGCTGCCGTGATTCTGGAACCCATCGTGCAGGGCGCGGGCGGGATGCGTTTTTATCATCCGGAATGGCTGAAGCGCATCCGCCGCATGTGCGATCGCGAAGGGATTTTACTTATCGCCGACGAAATCGCTACCGGCTTTGGCCGCACCGGCAAACTGTTTGCCTGTGAACACGCGGGCATTGCGCCCGATATCATGTGCCTGGGTAAAGCGCTGACCGGAGGAACCATGACCCTTTCCGCCACGCTTGCCACCCGCCACGTAGCCGAAACCATCAGTGATGGCGAAGCAGGCTGCTTTATGCATGGACCGACGTTTATGGGCAATCCGCTGGCCTGTGCGGTAGCCTGTGAAAGTCTCGCCCTGCTGGAAGAAGGCGACTGGCAGCAGCAGGTTAACGCTATCGAACGGCAGTTGCTGGCCGGGCTTGGTTCTCTGAAGAGCTGTGAGCAGGTGGCGGACGTGCGCGTGCTTGGCGCGATTGGCGTCGTGGAAACGCATCATCCGGTAGATATGGCTGCGCTTCAGGCCTTCTTCGTGGAGCAAGGCGTTTGGGTGCGTCCCTTTGGGCGTCTGATTTACCTGATGCCGCCGTACATTATCGGCCGTGACCAGCTGGCAAAACTTATCGCCGCGGTGACAAAAGCCGTCGCCAACCCGGCCTTCTTCAGGAGCTGACCGCCAGCAGCCTGTGCAAGGATGCACTACACTTCGAAGATCTTTTCATGCGCCCAACAGGGAGAAGCAAATGAAAATCCTCATGGTACTCACCTCGCACAATCAGCTCGGTAATACGGGCAAACCTACCGGCTTCTGGCTTGAAGAGTTTGCCGCACCTTATTACGTCTTCCATGACGCAGGGCTTGAGGTGACGCTCGCCTCCCCCAAAGGCGGGCAACCGCCGTTAGATCCCAAAAGTGACGAGCCGGATGCGCAGACTGACGCCACCCGTCGTTTTCGCAGCGATGCGGACGCGCAAAAGCTTCTCGCCAACACCCACAGGCTGGATGCCGTAAACGCTGAAGATTTTGATGCCGTGTTCTATCCAGGCGGCCACGGCCCGCTGTGGGATCTGGCTCAGGATCCCCATTCGATTAAACTGATTGCAACGTTCTGGGCGTCGGGTAAACCCGTTGGCGCGGTCTGCCACGCGCCGGGCGTGCTGCGCCAGGTGAAAACGCCGGATGGCGTTCCGCTGGTAAAAGGCAAACGCGTCACAGGATTTACCAATAGCGAAGAAGAAGGCGTTGGCTTAACGACCATCGTGCCGTTCCTGGTAGAAGATGAGCTGAAAAAAGCAGGCGGCCTGTTCGAGCGCACCGACGACTGGGGCGAATATGCCGTTGGCGACGGGCATCTGGTCACCGGGCAAAATCCCGCCTCTTCCACCATCGCCGCTGAAGAACTGCTGAAACTACTCGATCTCTAATCACAAGGAGCGGCTATGAAACTGATTAGCAATGATATTAAAGAGGGTGAAAAGCTGCCGTCCCGCCATGTCTTTAACGGCATGGGCTACGAGGGCGACAATATTTCCCCGCAGCTTGCGTGGGATGACGTACCCGCAGGAACGAAGAGCTTTGTAGTGACCTGCTACGATCCGGATGCGCCAACCGGGTCGGGCTGGTGGCACTGGGTGGTAGCGAACCTGCCCGCCGATACTCGCGTCTTACCGCAGGGGTCCGGCTCTGATTTAGTAGAATTGCCTGAACCCGCCGTGCAGACGCGCACAGACTTCGGCAAAGCTGGCTACGGCGGCGCGGCGCCGCCAAAAGGCGAAACGCATCGCTATATTTTTACCGTGCACGCGCTGGACGTGGAAAAACTGAATGTTGATGAGCACGCATCCGGGGCCGTGGTCGGCTTTAATGTCCATTTTCACTCGTTAGGAAGCGCCTCTATTACCGCAATGTTCAGTTAATCCCACCTTTTATGAAGCCGATTGTGCAAATCGGCTTCCCGTTTCGCTCAACTTAGTATAAAAAAGCTGGTATAAAGATGTTAAATCTATTTACAATCAGTAATTTAGATGAGAAATAGAACAATAAACACACTACAAAACACGACTAAATACCATATATCCAGTCACTAACAATCAGTTACTTACATATCATTAGTGACCTCAAGCAGAGCATTAGCGCAAGGCGGCATTCGTCATCTTGCGCTAATTTTTTGCCCCATCCATGCCCCATCACATTTTCTTCGAGAAGCGCCCCAGAACTGAGCAGCCATTGTTTACATGCTGCTCACCCACTATTACCATCTGCTTGTCATAAGTTTTCAGGTGCGCACCTTCTTTTTGACATGCTCACTTCACAACAAGCAGATCGGAATAGCGCGTCGTAACGCAGCGATCAGGTTTGTGGGCTAACTTCAGCCAGCAGGAAACTTTTTATAAAGTGTGCACATAGCGACATCATAAATTAATGCCACCTGCTTCCTGGACGTGCCGTTAGCGATAAGTCGTCCTGCCTGCGCCCACCACTCAGTAGTTAGCTTTGTCCGCCGTCCGCCGACGCGGTTGTATGGAAATAGCCCACGTTTGTGGGCCGTTTTCTACCTAACTCTTTGAGAATGCTGCCCCAACTGAGGCTGTAAAGTTTCCGGCAGAGTTATTCATCAGGCAAGTCTTTCCTCCTGTTGGTCCGCTTATCGTCTGCGTCTGCGCTGTGCCAGTGGTTGGGTAGACGGTGATGGTATCACCTCCCTTAAGTATCCTTATCTTTCCTGACAGGTCAGCTGTCACCGCCCCAACTGAGGCAAGCTCTCCGTTGCTCATTGTGTAAAAGGACAAAGACCCTGTCGCAGATCTACCCACTCCACACGCTGATTTTTGTTTCTGCTTATAGTTAAACAAAACAACCAGGCCGACTGGCATGGACTCTAGATCCACTACAACAGACTGAGACGCTTTGCTGCCCTTTATCATGTCCGGCGCTTCGTCATCAGCAGTTGCAAGCCGGTAGCCGAGTGTTAAGTCGTTAACTGCTGGGTCGCTTCCTGTAACGCCTCGGATCTGACCAGAGTTCAAGGCAATAAAATTGAAGCCTGTGTAAACAGGCTGTAGGGATTCGCGAAACAGGATGCCGGGTGGGTACACACGGGATGGCAAGCCACCGTAGGTAACTGAAATGATATTCAGCCCTTTTTTCAGGGTGCCTATATTAGTGGTTTGCTTACCTGAGAATGATGTCATTCCATTACTGGACACTGGTCCCGACAGATATGCAGCATTCCTGATGTCATTGAGTATTACGGAAAATTGATTTGTGCGATCTGACGTTGTGTAAGTGGGATTAAATGGCTCGAATAATGTCACTGAAACATCACTCTTGTCACTCCAAACAAAGTACCGGCATGTGACGTTCTCAGATGCCGGATTAATCATCCCCCACCCTCCAAGCGCATCAAGATAATCCCCCCCACTTAGATTGGAAATGGACGGGTAATATCTTGCACCAGATGGATAACCTAAACCTATAAAAGAAAGTTGTGTTGTTGGGATGAGATTTTTATTTTTTGTGGCTAAGTAAACCCTCTCTTTAAAAATCTCTTTGGCCGCATACGCACCTATATATGCGTGTCCAATTGTCGAGGGATGACTCTGGTCAAATACTGTTCCGCCAGCCCGCTTGGCTACATCGGAGATGGAATATGCTCCGATATCTGCGTAAACGTCTGTTGTGGCTATCGACAGGTCAAGAAATTCGACTTTTGGAAATAATCGCTCGATACGTTTCTTGATTGCCGATTCCAGAAACGCCTTTGGTGCATCGTTATTGTTCATTGTAACGAAGCAAACCGGGCTTCCGTATCCCCAAGACTTTCTGATTAGCTTCTCAAATTCATGAAGATAACTTTCGAAGCCGATTGTTGGCAAAACTCCATTATCGTTAAACCCGAGGCTAACGAACAGAACATTAGGAGCAGACTTCCCATAAGCAGCATTCTGAAAGAATCCATAGTCAAAGTTGGCATATCCCCACCCGGTAGCCAATGCCTTACCTGAAGATGCGCAGTTATAAGCTTTAAAAATGCTAGTCGTGCTATCAGACAACATATTGAGGCAATCAGTGAAGATCCTGAACCAGGAATACTGCCCGCCATTCAGATTATGGTTATAGTTAGTGGAGTTAAGATTACCGTTTGAATCAGTAGGGTTCGCTGTCCAGCCCGAACTATACGAGCCATCTGTTATGGAGTCACCAATAATACCCACATGACAATCAGCAATCGTTGATGGATAGCCCTGCTTATTCGCAAACTGAGCGAGAGTGCCAAGAGCTGTAAAAGCTGTCCCGTTGGTTGCAAGCCCTACATCATAAACATGTTCGCCGCCCCAAGGGTCACGAGTCAGGATCTTACCTTCACCAAGGAATTTTGTTACATCATCGTCAGGTAAAAAGTTGCATCGCAACTGCACGCCATTAGGAACATAAATCTGTCCGGAATACGCGTAAAGAGCTGTTCGATTATCGGTCGTATCATTAATGACGACCCCAGGAACATATTTTACAGCCAATGCATCACTGCGATATTTGCCATTACTTAGCTCTGTCCTTAATGCTGCGTCCCCAACACCGACCCACTTCCCTTCACCCATACCGCCAGTGCTATCAGGAGTTGATCCTGGGGGAACGACTTTGGGAGTTGAGAGGTCTCCATCCCATCTGTAGTATTCCCCGTTACTCTCCCAGCGCAAGCACTCGTTAGCAATGCTAATGGTGCTGCCATCTTCAAAAGAATCCTTCGTGATATAGCCATAATTCAGAATTGCCTGATTCGCATCATAATTTATGCCATCAATTGTACGATGTTTATCGCCGAATCTGTCAACATAAACATGGTTTTCTGAAGTCACAAACTCGTCAATCTTGCCTGCATTAAATTTTAAATCGCGAGGTGACTCGGATGGAACTGGTAACTGTGTAGGTGTGGTCGCCATAATTTTTCCATAAAAAAACCCGGCTCGGTGGCCGGGTTCGGAGTTGGATGAATGTTTAGTTAGGGGTAAGTCAGGTCGCTGTACTCAGATAAATTGAGCGATGTCGTGCCGCCTGCATTGGGGGGTTTCTTCTCAGTTATAAGCCACTGAGTGGCATCAAGTTCTTCAGATGTGGCAATCACGTAACGCGAGGGTGACTGCACATCAAATCCGTCATAAATGTTCAGTTCAATATCGGGAATGGCAGCTATAAAGCCGAAATCGGTATCAGCGCGCTGCGTAGCTGCATAGCGTGAAGTTGTATTGCCCAGAGCATCGGTGACAACGACAAACATTGAGCCCGAAAAGTTAATACGTTCGCTGGTTTCGAAGTTGTTTCCGTTACGAGAAACGATATATCCGGCTTGTTGGTTGGTGTCATATGTATCCGGAACCTGCACCATGTCACCAACATTTACCCATTCCCCATCCGCCAGCGCCGTGAGCGACATGCTCATGCGTGAATATAGCAGGCGACGACATTCCTTTTGTGCGCGATAATCTGCCTGAAATGAATCACGGATATACATCATTTCGAACTTTTTCGCCTTGGTGGGCTGGCCGAGTTCAATCTGATTATTTCGGATTCGATAGCGAATGAACGCCTGTTTGTTCGTCGTTGGGTTCCGGTACTGCACCTCAACGCCGTCATAGCCGCCAGGCAGCGTCATATCGTAGCTAAGCGAATATCCCGTCTCGACTGTGTTGGAGCGGTTAAAAACGGTAACAGGCTTATCGCGCTTCGAGTCGAGAGTGAAAGACAGCACGCCGTCATCAGAATAAACGCTGACGCCAGCAGCATCGCAAATAGTCTCTATACGCTGGCCTAGCGACACATCCTCATCATCAAATGTGTAGTCGAAATACGCCAGTCGTTCATCGCGAGCATCAAGCTCAGACTGTATCTGATAAAGTCCAAAGATGTCGATTGTGGATTCATCCTGGCCTCCCGTAACGAGCCAGTTAAACAGAGCGACATCTGAAAATTTTCGCGATGGCCTGATTGTATAATCTACTTTTTGCGCTGACGGGTCATAGCTAATGACGTGACGTGTAATCAGGGCGTTATACTTTCTCTCTTTCACCGATGAAGAGTTTTCTGTCTCCTTCGTGGTAACACGTACAATAGTGTCGTCCGGATAAGTTACATTCTTCCTGATTGTGACTATATGTGCATAATCCAGCTTTAAGACATTGTAATCTTCATAGTTGTCAGTACGGTAAATCTGAAAAGCATATCTACCCTTTCCGTAAGGAGGGGCGAGCTTAAGTGTAAGGTATCGGTAATCTGACCCTTTTGTCGCATTTGAAATAGCCCCGGAAAATTGAGTTGTTGTGCCAGCAATAGCATTATTTTGCTCATCCACCTGCCAGTAAGAGCCACTAAAAGAGGCAGTTACTCTTCCAGATTGTTCGGCATGAAAATGCAACCATAACTGCTCGCCCTCCAGCGGGGAGAAAAATGGGCCCTGGACAAGCGGCTCATTATCATTCAGCACAAACTTTGTTGTATTGATAACTGTGTTTGCAGGCAGCCCTTGCGCATCTTCGCCGGAAAGATTTGAAAAGTAAAAAGTGTAGTAATGCGTTGGATTAGTTACGGAGCCATCATCGGAAGTTTGTGCGTCTGACAAGTTTGCAGTGATGTTCACGTCAGTTGTCACGGTGCCTGATGGCGTGCCATACGACACATTAACAACAAACGTCACACCGTGCGGACGCGGCAGGTCATAGAAGTAATCAAACGATTGCTGCTGTACGATTTTGACAGCCATCTGCCCGCCTGATAAATCAGCAGATACAACTGTGTTGGCTGTAGCACTATAAGCGGGGTTATCTTCTGTCTGATTTGGTCCGGGTAAGTCCTGTCCGTCTACATCATCAAACTGAAATCCCTGGTTAATCACTGCGATGTTGCTGCCGGGATTGTAAACCGTATAGCTCGCCTCAGGTAACGCGCCAATTGACGATTCTGAATATCGGACGTTCTCTACGTTGTATCGACCAAGTCCGAAATTCATCCATTCCGTGACGAGTTTATTGTTGTTTACGTACTCAAAAATGGATTCCTGTATCAGGTCGGGGTAGGCGCGAATTTGACCAAAATTATCAGGACGGGCCTCTCCATTTCGCGCAATGTTAGTCTGCCCTTTCAGGCTGTTATTAGATGATGTTTTTGTTTGCCCGGTATCGATACCTGGCTGCTTAATCAGCGAGTTCATCACTTTCTGGGTGAACTTGATCGGGTTGAAATGCTCAAGAGGGTTAAGCAGCGTTCCAACTAATCCGCCGCCCTTCGGCTGGTCGAATATGATTACCCTGTCGTCGTCTTTCAGCTCAAACGACAGCTCATCATCATTCTGCAACTCCCTGCCGTTTACATTTATTCTTACTTCAGCGTGAAGAGATTCTTCAGCAAGCCATTCGCTGAATATCGTCCCCACTGGAACATGAGCGCGGTCTTTCGGCAGGCCGGGAACACGCTGAATCTCGATGAGCGGCATAAGAGTAAAATTCCACTTTTGTATAAAGTTTCTGAATAGTGCGGATGTGGTCTGCGCGTACATGTCCGTTTTCGCCGCGGCTGTGCAGCGCTTTACCATCGATAACCAGGCCAACGTGCACAGGATTATTACCGTAATAGGCAACAAACATATCGCCGTCGCTGAATGCTTCTGCTTTGCGCCAGTAAACAATCTCGTTGAAAAAACATGTCACGAAATCATTGTCGGCTTCGTAACCAGGGACATTATGTAGCTCGATTCCGGGTACATGCCGGTAATACAAAACAATAAGCCCCCAACAGTCCACGCCATCAAATGAACACGCACGGTTGCACCAGGGTAAGCCTGTCACCCTTTCGATAAATTCAGATTTAAGCATTTTGCAGTCCGGGGAATTCATCGACTGTATAAAGTTGGCCGACATTGTTGTTGAGTGGATTCTTTAGCGTGAGCGAAACCGTGACGTCATTCTGATCCATGCTCACATCGCTCACATACAGAGTCCAGGGCTTAAGTGGTGTGTTCATGTCGTTAGCATCAAATCGCTGGTATGTGCATGAAATCGGAGTAATGCGGGCATATCCTCTCCACTTTTTAAGCTGCTGCTTAAAATCCTGCGCCAGTCGGCCAAACTTGACTGAACAATCTATTACCGGCGTGCTGCTCTGCTGGCTGTCGCTGATTTCCATTCTGCACGGCGTGTATATCTCGCCAGCAAACGTCTTGGGGAATATTTGCTTATCAACCAGCCTGATAGTACCGAAAGACTCATTGTAGAAGGTCAGCGTGTCATAGATGATGCGGTTTGGGCGCTTACTTTTGAACTCTCTGAAAGTCGGCATTATCGAGTCCTCGGCAAAGATTCCGGGTCGCGATTGTCTGGATACCCGGTCACGACAATATCCAGCCAGCTTCCCCACGGCGGTGGCAGCTCAACAAGGATGTCGTCGTAATCATCATCGGAATTATTCAGCTTCCTCGTAACAACATTACCGGTCCAGGTGAATACAGAACCGCTCTGACTCCAGGCCGGATAAGCAGTGAAATGGAATTCCTGCATTTCCAGGCCAGTATCCCCGGTTCCGGTTGAGAGCATCATCGTGAACCACTGGTTGCCGTTATCCAGATAATTAGGACTACGTAACCACTGATAGAATGCCCGGTGCTGAGCCTGCGTAAAAATCCAGGTCAGGTTAAAAGAGGTTTTGAGGTCGTCGGTCAGTTTCTGGAAAATCGGCGCACCAACCTGGGGCTGGTCAGTGCGGAAACCGGTATCGTTAGTGGGAGATTTATTGCTCTTCTGCGCCAGCGGGAGCCAGTCTGGATAATCAATTGCCATTATTCCCTCGCTCTTGCTGATGCGGTTGTGTTGCGGGTGATGGCTTGCCGGATAGGCCCACCCCGGTCAAGGTCGGCAACAATCACGTCAACGGTAATTCCATTGCCGGTATTGTTTGCCTGAGCGTCAACCGTCGCTCCGGTGTAGTTCTGAATGTTGATAACCACGCCTCCTCCGCTGCCTGCTCCCTGCACATCCTTGTTGCTGATGACAGAGCCATTATCTCCGGGGATCATGTACTGGCTGCCATTGCTGGCCTGGTAAATCTCCGGCATGCCACCTTCGCCGACCTGGTACATGCTGCCCGCTGATACCGGGCCGCCGTTTTTACGCTTTCCGGCTATACCGCCAGCCATCGCCATTGCAGCGATTACAGCACCAATACCAATGGCAGCAGCGCCACCGAACGAACCGATAGATGCAACAATAGCCGCAGGAGTCCAGGCGGCAGTTGTTACCGCCGCAGAGGAGACGCTGGCCGCCGTAGTCGTAGCTGTTCCCGCAACTGCTGCTGATGTTGTTGCTGCTGTTGCTGAAATTTGCGCCGCGCTCCCGGCAACTGCTGACTTGACCCATTCAACGCCCATTTGCACAAAGGAGTTTATGAGGCTGTTAATAGCGTTATTTGCAAGAGACGACATGGCCTCTTCGGCGCTCATGCTGCCAGTTACGATCCCGGTCAAGGCGTTGGATGCGTTTCCGGCGAGAGAGTCAAATGTAGCCGCTAGCGCCTCATTGCCTGCGTTCTGGTCGCGGAATAATTGCCACATGGCAGCAGTTCGCTGCTGCTCATATTCCGTGTTAGCCGCATTTCTAAGTGCTAAACCCTGCTGCTCCGTGATGGTTTTGTTGGCTTCGAATTGCTGAATGAGCGCCAGCTTCTGCGCGTTCTCATTTGCAAGCTGCTGTACCGGGTCAACAGTGCCTGCTGCTTGCTGTTGTGGTGTTACAGCCTGGTCGGCACGTATCTTAGCCAGCGTAGCCTGATGCGTTTGTTCAAGGCGCTCAGAGGTGGAGTTGTATTGCTCCTGGCTGATTTTCTTGGCAGATAATGCAGTGTTGAGGTCGTCGACGTCCTGCTTATAGCCTGCGTTCTCTTTCGCTTCCGGGAGTAACTTCTCAGCAGCCGCCTGTGCCCGGATGGCGTTAGCTGTATCCCATTTTTTTGCAGCGTACTGGCCTGCCAGCGCAATCTGCTCTTGAGTTGCGCCTTTGCCGAGGGATTGCTGAGCGGTAAGAATTGACTGTTCGCGGCTTAATTCTTTGGTTGAACCTGCGGCCAACTCTGATTGCTGTTTCAGGTTGGCAAGCTTCTGAGCAATAGATTCTGCCTGTGATGCGCCTTTCTTATTCTGAGACAGGAGATCTTTCTGCGCCTGCGTATTTTTGTACGTGGCTGCAGCGTCAGATTCCATCTGCTTCGCGTGCGGATCATCCTTCGCAAACCCGGCATCCTCAGCAGCATACTGAGCCTGAAGTTTAGCCCTGGCCTCTCCCTGCAGTTTTGACAGGGCAAGATTCCGCTCTGACTGCTTGATCAGGTTCTTCTGTCCGGCAGTGAGGTTATCCGTCTCTTGCTTAAGAGCTGCCACATTCCCTTTTGCAATTACTGCTTCGCGGGAAAGGCTAACAAGAGTGCCAATGAAAGCGGTCAATGCTGTCTGGCCTTTTTCTGTTGAACTCTGGGTATTCTGAAGTTCAGTTGCGAGGCGCTGCAATGCTTCTGGAGTTGGATTCTTGGCAATATCAGAAAGTTGTTTCGCAAAGTTGAACGCCTTCTGCTCTGATATAGCAAACTTATCCGCCACCGCGCCCACGGTGTTACCAATACTCAGCGTGGTAGCGTTAAATTCCTGACCCGCACCAAATGCCTGCTTCATGGCCTTAGAGTAATCATCTGTCGTTATATTCAGAGAGGCGAGGCGCTTGTTAAACCCATCGACAGACGCATAACCGCCAGAAAATGCTGAAAGAGCTTTATCACCAAACGACAGGATTGAGCTTGAAGCATCACTAATAGCTTTCGGTATTTTATTAATCGCTTCGTTGTACTCAAGGAGCGCCTGATTGCGCATGAGAGTAGCTACTTCTGCATTGGTCCTGGCAAGCAAAGCATACTTATCTGACAGCGCGGCCACGCCGTTCTGAGAGACGGTAATAACCTTATCCATCGCCTCAGCCGCATCTTTCAATGCATCCATGGCGTTTTTACCACCATTCAAGGATGTAATAAGAGTGCCAGCCACGACAGTGCTCAGGGCAATAACGGCACCAATCACTGCCCCACCCGGCCCGAATGCCCCGGCTAGCTGAGAGCCCTGCTGAGAGAAAGCGACGAGCGCCGATTGACCACCTTGCACCTGAACAATGAAATCCTGAACCTGATAACCAGCCTGCTGCATACTTGACTTCCAGCCCTTATTACCCCCTATTGAGGTGGTTGTAGCCTTCTGCATATCAAAGAGGCGGCCAGTCAGTTCACCAATCTTCTGCTTTTCTTCGTCCGATGCTTTAGAGCCAGCACGCAATTGCGCTGCCAGAACCGCAGCGCTTCTTGCACCATTCTCCTGAGCTTCATCCAGCACGGCGATCTGATTGCCAAGCATTTCAATAATTGATTCTGCACGACTAAATTCATTGCTTGCACTACCTGTGCCGCTTCGTGCCTCTGCCATAGCTCTCGTTATACCGCTGACATTGGTATTCAACTTTTTGAGTTGGTTATCCATGGAATTTGCATAACCTGCCAGCTCAGTAAATGCACTACCCGTAGCTGATGTGCTTTTATCCAATCCATCAAGTTCTTTACCGGTATTATTTGATGAGCTATCAATCTGGCTAAGTGCGTTCTGAACATCCTTGGCGCCGTCGAGAAGTTGAGCGGTATCCAGAGAGATGGTGATATCAATTCCACCTAAATTTTCCGACATTTACCTTTCTCCGGGCGTAAAAAAACCCTCCGCAGAGGGTTTAGGTTTCATTATGATTTCAGGGCGTTAATGTTTTGATATATTCGGATACTTCTTTGGCTGAATCACATTGATATTTTAATTTTTCATCCATTTTGCCTCGAAGTTCCTTGTTTTCTTCGCACATTACATTGAGGGCAGATAAATTATTTACTGCCATTAACAATGTCCTTATGCCTCTCTGGCACTCCGCTTTATTCGCATGATCAGCACACAGGACGTCAGGTGCGCTTTTTATCTGTTTTAGCGCATCGTTTTCCGCGCTTGCTAGCGTAGAAGTTGATGCTATTAATAATGCAAGAATCAATTTCCTCATGTTCACACTCTATTAGTAACGGTTTGTCACATCGTATCAGATGGATAGCGCAATAAAACGCAAATTTAAATCATCATGACTGCTGGCGTATTTCCCGATCCATCATTTGCCGCCAACGCCGCTCGTCATCATCCATAACTTCGTCGTATTCTTCGCGCGTCAGGCCTTTTTGATTAGGATATTTGGCGTTAAGTAAGAGGGCGAACTCAGTCATTGTCAGATGCGCCGCATCCTCTCTTGTCATTTCAAAGTGAGTACGGGCTGCATTAATGTATTCCATGGCATTAAACTCTGCCGTAGTCGTTGAGCTTTCGTGTCGCTGTAGCTTTCTGACCTTCGCCTTGCCGATTACACCGTGCGTCATCAGATGTTGAGCAATGATGATAATGTCGTTGCGGCTTAGCTTCCCAGGACGATAAACGATGTATCGCGACCACCCCTTCCATTCGCCAATCATTGGGGTTATGTCTTCTTCGCAACAGGCTTGTAGCACCTGCATTGAGACAGAAAGTACCTTCTCAGCCATGCGGTAGATTTGTGGTGACATCCAGTCAGGCAGCATGCCAAGGTGCGCGGCACATAAAGCGAGGAGATGTTGAACGTCACTACCATGAATCGTTGCATAGGCAGCAACTATTTCCTCAGGCGATCCAATCCGGGTCATTGCTGAGAAAGAGGGCCGTAGAATAAATTCCTTATTACCATCCACGCGGTCGCTTAGCACAACCTCGCCCAAATCTGTTAACGGTGTCATTTGGCCTCCATAATCATTATCAAAGGCATCACCCGGATGCCTTTTGGATTAATTACGGAGCCTCAGTTACTGTAACTTCGCATGTATCTGTGAAACCGCCATCTGCTGTTGTAGCCGTAATGGTGGCTGAACCTTCTTCAGCAATGATTGTTACAAGGCCAGTAGGGCTTACCGTTGCGATGGCTGGATCTGAACTTTCCCAGGTGACAGACTTATTAGTGGCGTCATTAGGCTCTACCATTGCTCCGAGTTGCTGTGTGGCACCAACAACAAGTGATGCGGTAGCCGGAGTTACTGTTACGCCAGTTGCCGCGATAGAATTAGCCACCTCAAAAACGACCGTGTCAGCGTCGTAAACCTTCCACTCACCGGAGAATGTGGAGATATCGCTTGTACCGAAATCACCAGACCATGAGGTTGTGTTGAAATACCCCATGATATAGGTGCCCGCATCTTCTCCAGCGAAATCAAAACGCACCCACACAGTAGGCTGGCGACCAGCCTGCACTTCGTCGAAAATGTATTTCGACATTCGCATTGCGCCGACTTCTACTGATTTATCAGCCTTACGAAACTCACCATCACCAGAGATGGTGAAGTCCATGTTATTGACGAGGTTCTCTACCAGCCCTTTGGAATCATCCGCCTCTGAGTTGACAGTGTTCATTGAGTAGTCGAAACCTTTCGTAGTCATTGCACCAAGACGCTTCCATTCGGAAAGCGCAGGTACAGCATCCGGGCAGCCGAAGGCCATGCGGAGCACAGCTACTTTCCCGATCAGCTTGCCAAAATCGTTAGCACAGCCTTGCATGTGTTACCTCTCAAATAAAAAAGGCCGCCCGTAGGCAGCCTAGATGGTGTGAAATTAAATTTAATCGCCGTAAACGCAGCGGAATCTAAGGGAGAAAACTATTCGTCCTTCAGTGGTTGGCATGGGGCTGGGGATGCCCATGGACTCGATATAGTTCAAGCATTCGTCTTTGGTAGGGTTTGCCCGCACATAGTCAATGATTTGCTGCATGCGCTCAGCAGCGCCCTTCCTGTTTTCTTTAGCACCCACAATCGTTACATCGACATAGTAATCTGAGGAAATATCATCACGTATTGGTGTGCCCCCCCCGGGCGAGAACACAATAAACGCATCCTTCAGGTTGCCAGTATCCTCGAATAACAGAAGCTGAACTTTGTATCCCGCAGTAAGACCAGCATCGACAAGCATGTTCCTTACGCGCTCATACATAGATGGAGTCATGGCTTAAGTTCCTTCTTGTAGATGTCCTTGATTGTGTCTTTATTCTTTTCCAGCGCCTTCACAAGGAATTGCGGCTCCCCATGCGGGTCCCAATAGTTACCCTGCCCCGTTCCTCCACCAAATGCTTTAGGCTTTTGTGGTCCAACTGATGAGCGATTGCTGGTCATGCCAAAGTCAGCGCGCGGCTGACCTTTTAACTTGCCAGATGCGTTGTGCACGGCCTTAGCATATTCAGCGGTGTACCCAAGCGTGCCCACTATTCCACTGGAACTGGTTTCCATGTTTTTAAACTGTGAGTTGATAAGGGTAGAGGTGTCTACAGGAGTTATTGCTGCGGCATCTGCCCCAACCACACTGAGAGACATGTATGTAGCCCGAGCGGCCTTTTTGCCCTGGATATCATCTATGATCTTGTTCAGATTCCTGACGACCTGGCTGATGCCTTTAACCTTCGCTCCCATAGCTACACCCCCGTAATGATTGACCAGTCATCTTCAACGCCATCGAGCGTGTCATTCCACTGTGTAGATGCTCTGACTTCATCGGCCTTTGTGTTTAACGGGTCTGGGTCTGTGCTTTCCCCGATGAGGATGTAATCACCCTCCTCAGCCAGTGCAAACGCAGTAAAGAATGTGTTTTTGACAACAACCTCTTTACCCATAGAGACAAGCTTTGCAGATATGCCGCCAATGTAGTCACACATGATGATTATTGGCGCCGCGTACCCGAGAGGGTCGCCATATTCATCGGTGCCGAGCTTCTTCCAGAATGTGCATGGTTTGTTGTAGCTCCACTGCGCTGCGCTGCTCACCAGAAACCTCCATCTGTAAAGTGGCTGGCCCCGTGACTTTCTGGCCGTCGATAAAGAATGAAAACTTCGAGGTGTCAAAAACCTGAATTTCTCTTTCTTCTGTTTTGCTTTTCTGGAACATCACTCTCTCCATTGGTTTACGACAGCGCCGCTCTCACGAATGCGCTTGCAGTTAATCACCCATTCGCCTCTGCTGTTTACGTAACCGGTAGTCTCGCGGCCCGTGTCAGTGCGAACCCAAACGCGGGAGAATGGTTTGGGTAATCGGTCAGTGACCGGCACCCAATCCATCAGCAGCCACCCACGACGAGGAAAAGGCCCACGCTTGAGCCAATATCTATCGGCAAGCTGGCAGTGCATCCAGAAGTATCCAGCGCAGCAAGAGAATCCCGCATGCTGGTAACATCGCCGCTGTATTCGAACGACCGCGACGCCCCTGAAGGCGCTGACTGTGATTTGATGCGCTGACTGTATGCGGTTAACGCCATTAGGGTGACGGCGTAAACCTGAATCAGCATGACATCGCAATCATCGTAGCCAGCCGCCTCCAGGCACTCCTGAATGCTGTCCAGTTTGCAGAGGTAGGCGTCAATCATGAACTCAGGGATAGAGTAGCCGAGTGCAGATAGCTGCTGCTTCACCTGCTCGGCTGTTATCTGCACTACTGCCATAGTTACTTACCTTTTTTAATGGCTTCTGCCAGTGCCGCTTCTGCTTCATCCGCACGTTTGGTTTCTGCTGCCAGTGCTGCGGCGTGAGCCTTTTCCTTCGCTTCACCATCGGCTTTGAGTTTTTCGTTCAACTCCAGTGCGTCGGCGAGTTGCTTTTGCAGACCAGTAAGGTCACCTGATTTAGCGGAAGGGGTTGCCACTTCGAAGGTAAGCTTCTCACCTTTCTTCTTGTCGGTTTCCTTCGCTTTACCGGCCTTAATCCAGCGTTCTGCGGTTGCTTCGTCTACATCGACCACAGCGCCGACCTCCAGCTTGCGGAGATCGGCACCGGCGTGCAGGTTGCTTGCCACGATTTCTACCAGTGCCATGTTTTATCCTTAGCTCGACGCGTGAATGACGGAGTACTTGTTGTTGATGTCCTGCTTAACCATCAGGCCCATCGCGCCCCAGGTGCGCCAGATGTAATCGCTGTTGTATTCAGGACGAGGAGAAGCAACAGTGCCGATTGCCTGACCGACGATAGGAGCGATAACGCCAGCACCCAGCGGCACGATGACGATTTCGTTACCGGTTAACTGACTGTCTTCTTTGATTGCCGCCACTCCGGTCAGCTTCATGATTTCATTCATGATGGTGCCCGATTGGAAGTTGTCAGAGAAGTAGCGCTCCAGATTGGAGATGATTTCACCGGACACATACCAGGTCTGCTCGGCATACTGGCTGTTGATGCGTCGCATCTGGTCACGCAACGCGATCGCGCCATCACGAATAGCCTGTGAGGTTGCTGTGCCAGAGGTAAAGTCGATGTTCAGGCCGGAAGCGCCCAGGTCGATTTGAGCAACACGCTCATCGTCTTTCAGTCCTTTCCATGTCAGACCGTCGAACACCGCGAAGTTACCCGCTTTATCGCGGAAGCCGTTAAAGATGTAATCGACATAACGACGCTGCACGTCCTCTACCGAGCCACGCTGTGCGTCAGACTGCGACTGCAACGCCTGAGGACTGTTGAAGATCGGATCACGCCATTCGAATTTAAATCCGGAGTCATGAATAGGAACCATGGTGCCGTCGAAGGTGTAACTACGAGCGTCAAGCGCCGCGCCTACCTGGCCGGACATGGAAGTGTGAGCCCAGCCACGACCACCGGTGCGAGCGTAATCGTAACGCGATTGTTCGATACGAACAGACCGTGACAGCGGCATTATGTCGTTGAACAAAGTGAACTCAGTGTTCGGTTCGAACTGCTGAAGAACTGTGGTATCAAAAGCGCGGTACAGGCGACGAATATCATCAACTGCGTTAATAGCATCCAGATGACCATTCTCGCCAAATCGCGTGCGAGCCAGGAAGTCAGCCGCCGCCTGCGCACTGGCATTACGCTCGTTTTGCAGGTTGTTGAACTGCCACTGGTTAACTTCTGCGTTACCGGTCTTTTCGCCGATAGACTTGGAGAATACAAACATAGCTGCCCCTTACTTGATTACGACACGAAGCAGGTCGCCTGCTGCCGCTGTATATGATTTATCTTCTTCCACATAGCAACGAACAGACTCATCCTCAGCGGCTACTTTCACTTGTCCATTTGCAATGGATAGGGCCTGGCCTTTGGTGTAAGTGCCTGCTGCTGCTCGTACGTTTAAGAACATGCCAGGAAGTGGCTGAATACCAACAACTAGCTCGCCAATCGGAATCGAATCATCAACTGACAGGCATCGCAGATAGTCTTTGTTTGCAACATAAAGGATTGCGGCTTCATTCCCGTCTACAGAAGCTGTGAATTTATCAGCAGCGCTGAAGAAACCGATTGTGCCCGGAGGTGTGGCAGCCACAGCAGCGCCCTCACGATTGAGCAGCGGATTGGGGAATACACCACCAGCGTGGATTACATGCTTTCCATCTTTAGCCATTTTATTACTCCGGCATTTCGCTAACAGATTGAGAGGAATTGACCTGGCGGAATGTACCATTCAGGCCGGTAGATTTTTGGCTGTTGGCATAGAGTCGGTCTAACGCTTTGCCGTCCAGATCTGCGACTTCTTCATCGCTCATGTTCATCGCCAGCTTTACCGCATTGCGCTTGTCGGCTTTCTCTTTGTCTGAGTTAACAGCCATGCCACTTTCGATGGCGTTAAGCTTCTCTGCGAAAGGTGTGAACCATGCCGGTGCTTCCTGGCTGTTGTTGGCGCTGCCTTTTGCTGCCTTTTCGTCAGCCTCTTTCTTCTCGCGGGCGGCCTTCTCTTCAGGCGTTTCGCTTTTGGCTGCCGCCTTTTCGGCTGCCATCTGATTGTAAGCGTCCATCAGTTCGGCATCGGACTTGCCGTCAGTCGGCTTACCAGCGGCTTTCAGCGCATTGATAATCAGTTCTTTCATCGGATCGTTCTCTCCGTTGGTTTTAATCTCGTACTCAGTGGGTTTGCGCACGACTTCTACAGGTTCGCCGACGAGCGATACGGCCCCGTCAGAGATGAGGTACTTCTGTTTGAATAGAGTCCGGCCAGATGTGGTCTTCTTTTCTTCTTCGAAAATCAGATAGTCCGGGTAAATGCTGACTACATAGCGCCAGGAATCAGGAGCGGTTGAGCGAATTGCTTCACGCAGTGATGCGGCAATCTCGTCGAAGGACATCCCGGCATCATTAGCGACAAAGAACTTTATTTTGTTCAGCCATCCGTCTTTACGGTTATCGCTAACGATCGCGTCTTGGAGGTTGCAGACTTCAATTTCAGTCTCATCACCTTCGGCATTAACGAAGATGCCCACGCCTTCTTCTGGTGTGCCCGCGCCGGGCTCATCGAGCAGCACAGCCACATGGTCAAACATCATGTTGGTGGCGATCTCGTTGTACTTTTTGCCTTTCGACTCGCCATTAGCTGCAATGCCGGAATAGAGCAGCCCGGTAGAGATGTGAATGGCTTCGGTATTGGTGCCGGCCACCATCTCATCCAGCCGGTTGATCAGGCGCTTACCCTTATCGCTGGATTCGGCGTATTGCCGGTCAACGTACATGTCACCGCTGACCTTGCCGTCTTTGTGGTTGACGTTCTGGAGCCATGCGCCGACGTGATAGTTGTTCACTGCCCGGACATCTCGCGCAGATACATGCTTGCCATCCACCTTCGGGTGGCCAAGCGGCATAGGGTTACGCTCAAGCGTGTTGTAGGCTTTTTCGATTTCGGCTGCCGGGTACAACTTCCGGTTCATCACGATATCGTCCACGACAGGCGTGATGCCGCGAACCACGATATGTGGCTTGCCGTCGATGGTTTCAGTGGTGATGTTTGAAGCGGAGTTGACGACGGTCAGCACGTTAACGCGGTTGCGTTTCATGCTGGGTCCTCGTTATTGGATTTTTCGTAACATTGGCGCTCTACAGCACCAGGGGAAATAGTCCAGCGCGGTTATGCACTGGTAGCGAGCAGTTCGACCGCAACCACAACACCAATAGACAGTCATACTGGGCCTCACTGGTGAGTTTCAGGCAATAAAAAAGGCCGCCGAAGCGACCTAAAAGAGGCGGTCAGGTGTTGCTAACATTAACCTAATATCGTCTATGTAGTCTTGGAATCCAGGATCAGGTTCTTCAAGACGACCATGACTTCTTATGTACTCTTCGTGAGCATTTTCATCTAACCAACGATCTGTAATTTTGATTATTCTGTCTATATAACTGCTATCAGGAACGATAATGCTGTACGCGTCAAGAATACTCAGCTCCTCCGCAGGCAATCGCCACTCTCTTTCCCACGTGAAATCGACTCCAAAAGGACGCTCATCTGAGATGGATATTGGATCATGAAGCATATAACGCCACAGCAGCTCATCATGAAGTAGGTTTTTCTCTCTTGAGGGCATATAAATAACAGTTCTGCCTCCTTGAGAGAAAATATAGTCTTTCAAATATTTCACACCGAATGGTTGATACTTTGATCTGTCACTGTGCATGAAATACTCAGGAGATTCAGTAAAACAAATACAAGATTTGTAGCCCGTCTTGTATGGATCCCCGCTTTTGACCGCACCATCATGAATAATGTTCAATAGGACATCGAAAGCAGTTTCATAATCAGTTTCTTTTATCTTTTCGAAAGGCTCGGCCTTTATCCAGTGATAGATAAATCTAGTGCTATCAATCCGTTTGCTCATATCCCCCCCATTATGGAGAGGATAATTTAACGTTCAGCTATTTTTTTTCCAAGCCGTTTGTTCTTGGATTAGCCTTATCTGTAATCCCTCATTGAAGATGCTGCCGTCGTCATTGAGCAGTGCCGGAATCTGACTACAATAACAGTGATATCTGTTGCCATTTCGCGAATAGAACTCCCTCACCCACACCGTTGTTTTTACCTTCCCGTGTTCCTTGGCGTGCCACCACCTGGTGGTCGGTTTGAGCGCAGATAACCACAGCAGTCCGGTATTGAGACCAAGCCTGTCGGCAGCCCAATCGGTCTCGTTCCAGTTAGCCTCGCGCAGCGCCCCTACCTGTTCGGTCTGAGAAATATTCTTTGCCCGAGACATCGATACATCCAGCCTCTTGCTAACAATGGCCGCCGTTTCTCTCGGATTTACACCACGCCCAATCGAATCGGCAATGATGTTAGCCAGGTCGCCGCGAGCCTTATCGCTCTCAAGCTTCCAGTCGCTGTATGTGGACACGAAAGCAGCGGCTATCTGGTTCTGGTAGGCCGGAGTGCTCAAAAGCTGCTGTAGCGTCGTCTGGCTTGCGTAGACTGGAGACTGCACAGATAGATTAGTGAAAGCATTCAATGTTCCGCGCTGGTATTCCTCGGCGACGTAATCAAACGCCCACAGATTCTGGCTGCCACCTTCTAACAGATGGTCATCGAGTATCGTCTGCACTACCTGCAACAGGTCGGCTAATTGTGCCGCTGTCATGTCGTAGATGTATGTGCCAGCGTTAACCTGGTATAGCGTATCGGGCTGATTTCCATTCCGTGCAAGGATATAACCGTACATCGAATTAGCTGCCCGCTCGCGACCTATTAACCGTAAGTCGAATAGCTGCTTCAGTGCCACCTTGATGTCGTAGTAGCGCTGTTCAATGTCTCGGTACATCCGGTTAACTGCGCGATAGGATTGCGTCGGGTCAGCTTTGTTACGCGGTATTATCGGGCTTCCCGGTTTCTGTTGGTTTTGCAATTGGCTCACCTGTCAGCGGGTCGATACTTTTCGCAGATTCGTCAGCACCTTTTGGTTCCTTTGATTCTTTGCGTGGTTCAAGTTCGCCCACCGCTCGGATTTCATTTTCATCAATGGATGGGGTGCCGTATGCCTGTTGAGTATCTTTAGCAACCTGAGCCATAGCCTGCATGTTGGCTATCTTTTCTTTCTCACTAGGTGCGAGTAAATCAGACCATGCGAGCGTTACTTCACCATTCTTCGGAGGCTCGATAATTCCCAGCGTCCAGAAGCGCTCAATGACACGAGTGATATAGTCAGTAAGGAAGCCCCAGCGGCGACCATTGCAGCGCTTGGCCCACTCTGTTTTATCCTCATCGGATGCCAGGCGACCAGTTTGCTGCCCGAACAGAATGGTGAACGGGCATTGAATGGTTGCGGAGAACTCATTAGCGGCCACCGTCCATGTTGGTGTTGGGTCTGCCGCCGCTACAGAAAGGACAGATGCCTGTCCAGCCTGCATGACCAATGCCGAATCAGTACCACTATTCATCCTGCGGATTTTGTCGTTCATCGCGTCGCCGAGTTTATCGAACCCTTCCTTTTTCGCCTGATCGATAAGGGTGTTGATATCAGTATCTTTGCTGAACTCAATGCCAAGTTGGCGACTGGCATTCTTCAGGAATCCTTCTGCGCTGCCGCCTGATGTTTTCTCAATATCGAGTAGCTTATTGAATCCTGCACGAAGCAAAGGCACACCGGCGAGCATGTCCTCATCCTCTGAACCTTCACTCAGGATGATCACGCGATCTGGGTGGACGGTAACGCTGCGCACGGTTCCATAAGTGCCATCATCTCCAACTGGTTGCTCGTTGAAGTTGTAGTTAACCGGCTGTCCGTAGGTATCAGACTGAGTATCAATATCGAAGTTACCCGGCTTAATCTGCTGCTCCCATGCGGGAATGAGCTTCACTAACGCCTTATCGCCGAGAGCTTTCACGATGTTGCGATCAACCGGCTGCCACCATTCACGCCCATCTTTGATTTGCATCAGCAGAGCGGAATATCGACCTACCAGGTTGCGGCGGTCAGCATCTTTTAGTTTGGCCCAGTGCTTGCTCAGGAGCTTGGTAGTTGAAGCTTCCCATTCACTGGTTTCTTCGGCCTCGTCTTTCTCTTCGCCATCGATAATTGTCGGGTTATCTGCCCAGCATGAATCCAGCAATTTATGCACAGCCGCATGAGCTACCGAATTACGCTCGTATGCCCGGTAGTAGTTATCGAAGTTAACCTGTTCCGGGTATCCGAACTCATCCCATAGCTTCGTGCGTTTAGTATTCCCGCTTGGCCCATGCGCGTACAGCATACGCTGCCGCCCTATAGCATCAGCAAGGGCATTTACGAGGAATTGCTCCCCGCTATTTAATTCACTCACTGAGTGCTCCTTAGAAGAAGATTGCGCCAGAGGATTTGTGTTTGATATAGCCATCTAAGCCATAACGCACACCATCCCAGCAGTGATTATTCTTGTCCTCGATAACCGGCAATACCTCACCAGTTATGCGGTCAGTTTTATAAGAGTAGAGCCGGGCCTCTTTCGCTGTCTCTTTGCAGCGAGGGTGAATGATGATTTGCTTGAATCCTCGCAGGCAGGCTATTCCATCCTCAACACTACCTTGCCACTTTTGGGCGGCTGTAATGTTGAAGCCCTGCGACTTAATGTGGCTTATTGTCTCAGGCCGTGAATTGTCTGCCTTGATAGGCCACTTTCTCGCCTCTGGTATGCCGGGGAAATTGGCCTCATCGGTGACCTTCCAGTCTGCCAACTGCTTAGGAGTGGCATCCTCTTTCCCTGCATAGAACTTCCACATGTCGTCTAGCTCAACGTGATTCCCGTAGGCTTCATATTCGATGTAGAGATTGCTTTCGAGGATGAACATTCGAATGAGGGTGTTCGGGTCTTTAGCGAATCCGAAGTCACCGCCGAACAGCAACCGCTCTGCCTTCTGCCAGAGGTCATCGGCAAAGCTTTGCACGATATATTTATTCGCAAGCACCTGCTTATCGGAGTTTTCAAGATATGCGCCTTCCCAAATCCACGCATAATCAGCGTAATCGAGGTTTTCCAGGTCTTCGAGGCGCTCCTCTTCGAGCACCTCCGGAAACCACGGATTGTCGCTGTAATTCATCTCGACAATCATCGAGCTTTTAGGTGGGTTCTTCCTGAATAGCTTATCGGTGGCGCTGCCGTCTTTCTCCGGGTTCCATGTCACCCAGATTTCGGAACCCTTTTCACGCACGGTCGGGCGCAACTTCTTCCAGGCTGTCGCCGATACCGATTCAGCCTCATCAACCCAGGCAACCAGAATGCGCGCCTTGGATTTAATGCTGTCGAGGTTGTGGCGCAGGCCGCAGAACACGTAGCTAACGTTGCGGTTTTTGGTGCGGATGTATTTTTCGCCAATATCGAAGTAATCATCCAGCCACGGAACAGACCTGATCGCCTGCTTCACTTCCTCCATTGACGACTCTTCGAGAGAGTTCATAAACTCGCGTGCGCAGAGTATGACGCCGCTTAGCCCGCTTTCCGCTGCCTGATATGCCTTAACGGCGCTCATAAGCGCAAAGGTACGCGTCTTTGCCGAGCCGCGCCCACCGTGAGCGCAGCGGTATCGAATGCCATCGGTGGCGAATACTGGAACTAATTTGGCTGGTATCTGGAGATCAACTTGGCTTTCCATTGGCTGGGTCAACTCCTACCAGGCGGATCGTCGTTGGCTTGGTTGCCATGCTGCCATCCGGGCTGGTGTGCTCCACTTTCTGACGATTGGTGTATGCATCCCCGCACTCTTTGGCTGCCTGCTCTATTAGTGTTGCCGCCAGCGCCATGTTTCGCATGTTCTCTGCTTTCGTCATCATTCGGTCTAGCGTTCGAAGACGATAAGCTTTGTTAGCGATCGGGATGTCGCTTAATTCCGTCTGGAAGCGCTTTCGGGTTTCATGAAACAACTCAACCCATTTCTGCCCAAGATTTTTAGCCATCGCCCTGGATGGGTCATAGGATGAAACCTGCTGTAGCGTTACCACCAGGCCAAACTCTTGTTTCACCTGCTCCGCAACTTTCGTGGGGGTATCGAAGCAAGCCAGCGCCTGTACAATGAAGGCCTTAACCTCTGGTGATAATGCTGCCATTGGTTACCTCCATGACAAACATAATGAAACACTTATGCCAGTTTCAGCATGCATGTCCCGCATGACCTGGCTATATCAACGTGAGCCACTTCTGCTGGCGCATTGGCCGCATCAACAAGCTCCTGTACTTCTTTGCTGGCACCGTATCGACGTACGACACCAGTGAATTCTTCAACGTCATGGCCGCGAAGTGTAAGCACTGGCTGCCCGGTCTCTTTGTTGAACTTAGGCGCGCCGAAATCATCAGTGGCCTGGGCGATGTGGTAAAGCTCATGCTCTACCAGTGCGCAGAATTCTAGGTCACTGCATTGTGAGCAGTAGTCGGCTGCGAGTGTGATGATGAACTTCGGAATGCGACCAAACCATTCATGCATCTGCTGTTCCATTCTGGCTTTCTGCCATCCACCGGCGCGGAGCATTACCTGTTCGGCCTGTCCGAGTACGTATCGACCTTTTTTCGCGAACGAGTCAGATGCCCACATGAAGCAGAGATCGGCCTCAAGAAGGTGTTCGTGGTCAGGGTTATGGATGCTTCCGGTATCGCTGATGATTTGCCGGTTTATCCACTCATGCACTTCGTTGGCGGGGATCAGCCTAGTGTATGGATGCCAGTTGTCGGAGTCGATGAAGTTAACTGGCGGGTATGGCCTGCGCTCGTCATCGTTAGCCATGAGTTACTCCGCTGTTTCTTCTTCCGGTGTCTCAGCCTGTTCTTGCTGTACTGGCGTGAAAACTATCTCGCTCAGTTCGTCAGGCTGAATGTAGCGCCACTCGCCATCTTTATTGGCCACAGCAAACAGGCCGTTAACAAGTTGAGGCTCTTTGACGGTCATGATTCCTTCGTAAGTGGTCCCGTCTTTCTTTTTGGCGCTTACTGTGTATTGCATGCTTTCACCTTCTGACTGATGCCATATCTAACGATGAATTTAGACACTCTGTCGTAATCAGGCTCCTGCCCGGTAATAATGCAAAACAATGTCAATGTGCGGAGGTATACCGGCAGCCACCAACGAGATTTAATCTCCAAAGTCAGTGTTATAACCATTGCACTCTATCCTCACGATGCCGTGCATCGTCGTATGTTGAAGCTCGCCGCTTTTAATAATTGGCTGCCCGTTTTGCCTCCTTGCAATGACTACAACCTCGCCTTTTTCGTCATCGGCGGTTAAGCATCGTTTTACTTCAGATCCGTCGAGATAAACTTTTATACGTTGCCCGGGATTAATTTTTATACCTGGGTCATCATCAAGTACGGTCAGGCGCATAGTCATTCTCCTGTAATTTAATGTTCCAGTTTCATTCTGCCATGGCACTGGTTGCCACTATGAGCGCTCAAACCCTGCCGGGTAGCAGCCAGCAGGTAAACACGCGGCATTACTCGTTACGTTTATCGACAATACGCTCGCTTGCAGGGGTCCCCTTATGGGGCAAGGTCTTCGCTGATATTGTCACGCGTTATCGTGGAGACGAGTCGGCTTGCACGCCCACTATGTGGGAGGAGGATTATTGTCGCAGGGTTGCGGTGCTTCACAGCATGACTTCCCCACTTACGGCTTACCCGTCAGCAAGATTGGATCACACTCCTTGCGGGGCTACACAATCTGTTTCCGCCACGGAATTGATGAGAGCCGTTGTGAAAGTGGCTCTTTTGATCTTCATGCCGCTGCATAGAGCAGCTTCATCTGACCTTTAACCGGAAATGCAGCCATACAGCGTGCTTCAAAGTCCTTTGTATCAATGCTGCAATTTGCAATATTCGTTACTGCGATAAGCTGCTGCTCGACTTTTCCCAGCGCATCAGGTTTAAGGTGCTGGTGAATTTTCTCTCCGCTTTCCCCTGCTGCTGTTTTCGCTGCTTGGTACACAAAGTCTGGTAACGCAACGGCATATACCCACCTGGCGGTGATTTGCCCAAATAATGCTGGACAGCCGCCTACGTGGCCGAAGTACGGAAGCCCGGTCATCTTTGCCAGCGCCTGGTAGAACGGATCTTTAAAGCGCTTCTCCCAGGATGTCGGCTGCTGATACACCATCAGGCCAACAATCTGGTCTTCCGTAAGCTGGAAGTTTTTGCTCAGAAGAAGATTTTTGATGTGACGATCGCAGGCGCGGGCGAACTTTGCTGATAGCCAGCGGGCAAACTCAACAACCAGTTCGGGGTGCATCCAGGTTCCGCCGTAACGGCCTTTTTCTGCACGAACTAAAAGGGTAGAAATCTGCCCTTTAGAATCGAATGGCTCAATATCAAGTTCTTGCGCCAACTCTGCGATGTATTCCCGACTTGATTCCAGTATTGTCCAGTTCTTTACCCTCTTGCCGTGGTGCTTTGCTGCCACAGTAGCGTTAAACCAGCAATCTGAATAAAAAGGAAACTGTTGTTCATCAAACGTCATCGGAATGATGTTGCTCATAGCGTTTACCTTACTTTGAGATGAACCTTTGCCGCACAGGAGATCAGCCCGTCGAGGCTCGCCAGCACTAACTGACTCCTCAAAGGCTCATTCCAAAGGGTTGGGTTCGACGTGGTTACATGCGCATTGCGGTGCGCGGTGAAATTCGGGTAAAAAAAGCCCCGCTATTGAGAGGCTCTTGTGATATGGACTTCTTCTTATTCAGGATTGACAGGCTTTACCAACGATTTCAGGTGCTGAATTACCGGAGCAAAGAATTCAATGCCAAGCTTGTCCGCTGCATATTTCGCTACATCGAAAATCTTCTCTACATCCTCGGCAGCGTAATAAACAGTGTTAGTTTTCTCGACCGCTGCCTTCACGGCTTCCGCGTTCGGATCTGCTACTACTGCGGGTTGTACTTCTACGGTATCAATCACGGTCTTTTCCTTATTTTCTGGCTGCTTTTTGGTAAGGAACCACTTAATGGGATTGAACATTGGATTTTTCTCCGCATAGCTTCACCCAGATATCGTTGTGATCGTTTATCGCCCGCACCGTCCGTATATCCATAACGTCAGCATCTTTGCCGTGAGTGCGGATAGGTGCGTCTTGCGTGCAGAGTGAATCGATGGTTTTGGTTGGCGCTTCAGTCGTCGGAGTTGAATTGTGATTTCCGCAACTTGTCACGCTGAGCATCATCACTGAGAGCAGCATTGCTTTGTTTAACACTGTTCGCTTTCTCCGTATTGTCAGACTGCTGTTTGGCAACCGAAGTTACCTGTGCAGATTCAACCTTAGCCGCCGTAACGTCAGCTTTAGCCTGCGTCTCAGTGGTGCCGATTTTCTTACCGCCGAAATAAGCGCTGACCAATGCGGCCACTACAGCCAGCCCGGCCAGAATCTCTGTCCACCAGCCAGAAAGTAATGCTGTCAGTGTTGTCATGGCTGCGTGTCCAGTTGTTGCTTCTTCTCAACAAGGCGTTTCTGCCGGACAAACTGAGAGATAACCGCCATCGCCACCATAAAGGCGCCAATGAATCCCAGATAGTTCTGGGGCAGGAATGACTTAATGTCAGGTGGAAGCATATTCCAGCCATTCATCGCAGCGTCAGGGAATGACTGTACCCATGCGCTTAATGCAGAGCCGATACTTGCCAGCCAGACTGACCAGGCTTTAAACAGGAGCTTCGCGTGGGCCACAAACTCAAGTGAACTATATTTGCGAATAAGCAGCACGGCCAGAATCGCGATAAGCACGATAACCAGCCAGGTGATAAAGGTCATATCAGCCCCTTATAGATATCGTATGTACCGGTGCGGATTACTTCTGCGTGACGTTGCGCTCTTTTAGGCGTCTGTTTGCTCCACAAGCTGTCCAGCATGCCAGCCGATGCGCCGGTGAAGTTTCCAGCCGCTATCATAGCGAGTGTATTTTTGAAACCGGCCAGCCCATCCACGCCCATCTGATAAGCCATGCTCACAAGAATATCTTTGCGCTCTGCGTTGCACTGCTTCATAGCCGCAACGATGTTTGGTTTTGAGTTCATCTCTTTAACCGTGGCATCAACAAATGACTGTAGCCATACGTCGCTTACTTCCCGGGGCACAGTAAATGTGTAGTTGCTCAACGCTGCGCCTTTTGGGCCAATCTTGATCCCTGTCGCTACAGTCGGATAGCCTTCTGTGTCGATATAGGGCTTTGCTCTGTAGCCTTCTTCAAAAGTAAGGATCGGGATTATCTGGCTCATTTCGCCTCATCCTCTTTAACGACTTTGTTAACTTCGGTGGCTGTCTGCTTTGGCAGAGCATCCAGCTTCTTCTGTATGCCGCCTACCGCCACATCACGCTGACTGGCTTTTTCTGCATACTCAGATCGGGCAATAAAGTATCCGGAAGTGACGCCCCCCAGATAGATGCCGAACGCGGTCATAAAGATGACCAGCCACATTCGCCATGTAATGGAAAATTCTTCGGACGTTAATTTCATGTTCATCGTGGAACCCCCAGCGATGTGCGGAGTTGGTTTATTTCGCTTATGAGGTTCTTATTAGAAGTGGTCAGGTCTGAAACTTGGTTTTTAAGTGATTCGTTTTGTTCAACAAGTAGCTGCTGAGAGTTTTCGATTATCTGGAGGCGGGCCTGTGTTTCAGTGATCGTCTTCCAGTAGTCGCGGATAGTCTTTTCTTTGTCGCCGACTTCTTTTCTCAGCTCTTCGTTGTTTGCCTCAAGGCGATCGATAAGCTTTTCCTGACGTTCGAGCATGTCCACATGCTGATTGTCATTTTCATTGCGAACTTTGTTTGTTAACCAGAAACGACTGAAGGCCATCCATCCGTTAATAGCTACAGATACAGAAGCTCCCATCCCTATCAGGGTCTCTTTTGTAATGAACTCAATTGCCATAAGGTCGATCTCCGACCATTGTCGGCTTATTTATTGTGTGTAGAGAAAGCGCCACTCATGCCACGGCACGTTATCTATGAGTGAAAGTGATTGCTGGATGGTTGGCGCTAAATAGAAAAAGGCAGATCTGTGGCGACCTTGCTTTGATATGTACTCCGTTTCGTGGAGCTAACGGGATGGAGCGCTACTCATCCGCCCGGGCGGAACTTATTTTCGGCTTTAATGCCCTTGCCGCATTTGGTGCCGGTTAACGGACTTGAACCGCTACCCATCCCCTTACAAGGGGGCCGCTCTACCATTGGAGCTAAACCGGCTAATTTGGCGGGGCAGGAAGGATTCGAACCTTCGACCATTCGGTTAACAGCCGAACGCACAACCGCTGTGCTTCTGACCCAGAAACGAGAAAAGCCACCGGCTATTAACCTGGTGGCTTTTCTTTAGTGATGCTTCATTTCGTCATCACCGCGCTCTTTCGCTATTGCTCCCGAGCATACCTAGAAATATACACTTTCATTTCGCAAAATCAACTCATTGCGGAAATATTTTTCCTTTCATGCTGCAATTAGAGAATTTTCATACTCCATTTCACGCTTAAGTGCATAAAACATTTCCTCATCCAGTATTTTCGAGCACCACACTACACGTCGGCGCGAGGCCTGAATATCCATTCCTGTGTGATAGCTGATTAGCCTGGCAATGTCTTGCGGGCATTTGCGCTCGCAGTATTGTTTAATGGCTACATCGCGAACCGGGCTGTCTCGGTTAATGGTTTTGCATAGAACTCTTTCTACGAAAGCAGCATCATCGGATTCTTTGGCGAGAGCGATGATGTTGCTTAGTGAAGATTGAGGTATAACCAGGTCGCGGGCTTTTCGGTATAACTCTTCTCCGCGTAATGCGCCACCCTCTTCGCTGTAGAGATACTTAACCACCCCTTCGATTTGCTCCCCTTTGTCAGCGCTCCACTGGCTGCGGATCATCAATCTGCCGATGACGTTAATAGCCCCTGCTGGTGAATCGTCACCACGGTTAACCCTTCCCCACACAGCAAGCATGTAATGTACCCAGGCTTGTTGCTTCTTCGTGATTGCTCGCTTCGGATGTTTCCATGTTCGCCGTAGGTGGGCTTCATCCACGATTGATGGAAGATGGTAAATCGCATCGACCTTTCTCATTCCGCCTCCGCTATCAATTCGTCATGGTTCAGGTAAAGCCCCCAGCAGCTAACCAACATGCTTGCCTTCACAACCGCCTTTTCCTCATTGCACCAACGACAGAACCAACTGACAGCGCCATCTACTTCCTGCTTTACCTGCCCTTGATTGTCGAAGTGCACCGGGTACACAACGTCATCGAATACAGCAGCGGTGGTCATTGGGTAACGTATGGTTTTCATGCTGCTTGCTCCCGTTGGTTAATCAGTTCTTTAAGCTTCTGCTGATACTCAGCTTTGATTGCCTTGCATTCATCAACCGTCCAGCGGTGGCGGTCGTGATTCGACTCAATGCTCTCAACTTCCGCCAGGCCAATGCGCCTGATAAGCTCAGCTCTGTACGGGACTAAATTCCCGCTCTTGTGCTGATTGCAAACTGAACATTGCTTCCATATTTGGCGAGGATCGAACCTTAGCTGTGGTGCGGCGGCCGTAGTGCGATAGTGGCCAGCATCCCATTGAGCGGCGCTCAACGTTCCACATGAAACGCAGGGAAGGTATTTATCTCTCTCACGGATGTAGGCATTAACTGCTTGCTGGGCTTGCTTGATGAAATAACTGCGGGGCTGTACTGCTAACTTGCGGACTTTTAAACTTCGTCGTTCCTGCTGGGCTTCATCCTTTCGTCGTCGTTCTGCTTTCTGTATCGCGTTCTGACGGTCTTTCTCTCTCTTGGCTAGTGCTATTACGGTTCCGCAATCTGCGCTACACCAGGTTTGATTCTGGAAGGCTGGATGAAACCATTCCCGGCACTCAGGATTCTTGCACCGCTTTCTGGGTTTCCTCATCTCGAATTACTCCGTGGGGATAGGTTTCATCTGGTGCCAGTGGCTTTGTACATGCTGCGCAATATCCTGCTGCTGCGTTGCAGGTGCGTTGATATGAGGTGATGGATTCAGGGCTTAGCATTGTCTTTATCCCGCATCATGAGGAAGAGAATCATCGCTGCGCGAAGTGGTTTTTTCTCATCGCCGTAATACTTATCACCGGCCAATGAAGTTGCTCTGCACCATGCGTTTTGTGGCGTGTCATATCCGTCATTATCAAAATTAATGCTGATTAGGTTATCGTGGATAATCGGCCAGGCGTCTGCCGGGTTGTTGCAGGGATTGAATGTTGCATACACCTCGTCATATTCGACATGCTCACCGAATTGCACGTCGTTCAACTGCCACAAAAGCTCAATATCGTCGCCTTTACCGTTTTGATGGTGCTGGTTACCATTGGATAGAGCGTCCATAACCATCCCGTTAATCTGCTGGTCACTCATCTGTGAATAGTCGGTCATGCTATTGCCCTCAGAAGTAGCTCTGTAGCTGGTTGAGTATCTGCGGGTCTTTAGTCCCGGCGAATACGTGTTTAATGGCGGCGTTAATCAGTGCGCTGTAGCAGCGTTCGAACTCGTCAGGTTCCATGTTCGCGTAAGCCAGGCTCTTGGCCCTCACCTTAAGTTCACCCTTGATGGTCGTGACGGTGTCAAAGAAGCCAGCAAGAATGGTTAGATTCTTTCTGAACTCTTCTTTCTGGGTATATTCGTCAGAGCAATCGTATCCGGCGTTCTCTGCTGCCCAATGAGCAAAACAGAAGCCGAAGAAGGCAAACACTTTTCGGTGAAAAGAGGGGTTTCGAGTGAGCTTGATTTCGGCGGTGTACTGCTCGCCGTTCTTGAACTTGGTTAACCTGGGTAAGTCACTATCGAACGCTGGAACAAAAACGCCACCGGCATTCTTGACCATTTCGATCTGCATCGCTTCCTCACTTGCATAACAGCCTGAACATGAAGTAGATAAAGACGCAGATGACGATTAAATCCATCAGCTATCTCCTTTAACGGTTCCATTGCTGTCACGGTAGTCATCAAGCGCCGCTGCAATAGTTTCTATCGGGTCGCTCTCCTGCCCGATAATCTCGTTAATATTTTTCTCATCTTCAACATCGAAGAAATATTTCAATGCCAACATAATTTCTTCGTAAGCTTTCATTGCTCTTCTCCTTTAACGGTTATGCCAGCGGCGAGTACTTTTCTTTTGCAGATGCCCAGGCACATGCCGAAGCCCATTGCCATATAGTCGTGGTTGGCGTCCGTTTCACCTTGGGATAGCATTGGCTTAGGAAGCTCAACGACGAGTGCGGCGCGGCTGGCAGTCCACGCCATAAACATGGCCTGAATGTTGAGGTACAGATCTTCGTTATCGTCTTCGCCAACTGTGTATTCGTTCTCTTCCTCGTTGAAAGCATTAAACTGAAAGTCCTCCGTTTCGATGATTTCCCGCTTAAACCACGCTTCAAACTTCGCCCGCTCTTCATCAAGCTTTAGTGTTTCGTTTGTCATAAATCCCCCATAAAAAAGGCCCGCGATTTGCGAGCCTGTTAAACCAGTTTCATTAGATGCGCTATTAGCGGAATGACTGCTATCACTACTGAAAATCTAATGATGTAGCCATTTCCAAGCACTCTGTATCCATTCTCCCAGGTAATAAAACACATCACCGCCAGGAAAATATGAAAGAGTGCCAGTAGGCCAATCCCCCAGATAATTGCTTCTTTCATGCTCGCACCTCACGCAGTCTCTTATTTAGCTCGTAGCCGGGCCAGTTCTGGCGGCACTCTTCAAATACCGGATTCCCCGGCGTCGGCTTCATGAAAATAACCTGCTTCACTGGCTCAGTCGCTGGACGATATGAACCTCTGCCGTACATCTCTGGCGGGCTTGATTTCACTGCCGAATAGCATCTGAATCCTTTCTTGCCGACGCATGTCACACACCCAGCTTTACGCAGCTTCGTGACTGCATCGGACACTTTGCGAGAGTGACATCCCATCGCTTTCGCTATGCCTGAAAGGTTTATTCCGGGGCTGTGTTGGATGATTGTCCAGATTTGATATGCGCGGGATAGTTCTTTGATTCCGGTGTTCATACATCGGCTCCTCTGGTGTATTTCCGTTGCTTCTGATCGGCCTGCGGTTTGAATGTGCACTTCTCCCGCGCTTCGCCCTGGTCGCAATCCATGAAGTGACCATTAACAAATCGTTGGTAGACGGTGCCAAGTGAACCGAAGCGGTTCTTGGTTACGATGATTTCTGCGAATCGCGCTGCGTGACTGTTCTCGTCGTACACGGATTCGCGGTAAAGCATGATGATGGAGTCAGCGCAACGAAGCATTGCCAGGCAGATGTCCATATATTCGTGCTGTTCCAGCCCGCCTGGTAACACTGCAGGGTTAAGTACGACGTGTCCATAACACGCCTTGATGTATGCGGCTTCATTAAAGGCTGCGCGGTTAAAGTCAGGTAGGCCGCTCATCGGGCCTGCGATGTAAATTTTCATGCCGCACTCTCCGCCAGTTCTTTCAGGTTATCTTCCGTCAGAATCACGTCGCGTACTTCCCGGGTTAACGCTGCTTCCATCTTGCCCAGGCAGCCACGAATGCGGGTGATTTCCGATTCTGGAAACAGGCTGTGGCTCATCGTGCGCAATGTCCCTTGCAGGTTGCGGTTGTTCACCTTGCCCGATAATGCTTTGGCACACTTACGCAGAGACTCACCAACCTTTCTGCCTTCAAGTCGTGCAAAGGATCGGCATAGTTCGAGAGTGAGGAGAGTGTCAGGGAACTCTTTATATTTACTTGCATGGATGATTTGTAATGCGGCGTTCATGATTGAAGTCCTTTCTTCAGGCCAAACTTCGACCGGATTTCTGCGAGCTTATCCAGCGCCTTATCGTTGCTGACCGGGATGCTCAGTTTCGGTATTTGCACAACCGGTGCCGGTATAGCCTCTCCCGCCTCGATACGCTTCGACATGGCTTTGAGTTCACTGGCGCAGCGTTTGCGCAGTTCCGGCTCTGTGAGGTTGAGAGATCGCATCTGGTTAAACAGCGCGGTCACCATCCAGAAACAGGCTGGCGATTCCCATGGATAAGCTTCTGCCGAACTGTAATACCCACGGTCACGGCTGTACTTCATGACCATGCGGTAAAGCTCATCCAGGTCAGGCAAGCCGTTAGCCTTGATAATCCCCTGCTTGCACCATGCGATGAATTGCCCGGGCGAAGGCCAGAATGCCGACTCACTGGCTCGGGCATGCTGCATGCCAGCCGATAGTTGCTCACGACTCCTGATGCCATTCTCAGCGAATGCGGCGATCCACTGACGTTTAGCGGCGGCTTCGTCAGACGGATTGCGAAACACTGTCGATACCGCAGCCGGGAATACTTGCTTCAGGTTCTGAAAAAGCGCGTCTACCAGCTTCTCAGCGTTTTCGTTAACGATGCTTACTGGCTCAGGGTTAGCCCCTGCCATGCTTGCCAGCGCACCGCCGTCTCGGTTGGCGATAATGCTCGTCAGATTTCTCATATGAACTCCTGCCATGCTTCACGTGTATTCCAAGATTCGGATTTGATAGGTGTAGGTGCGGCACCTTCCTGCTTCCGTTGCGCTGTGAGTTTCTGCCACTGCTTACGCAGACTTGTAGGGCTGAGGATGTTTGCTGCCCAGAAGTGATGTTTGTTCGCCCACTTGAAGAGATCACAAATCTCATGGTGACTGCGATTGTCCTGCTGTCGCATGAGTCGAACGGTGTTTGACCAGTCAGCCCAACTCGGCTCAGGTGTCGAAGGGTCTAGCAGGGCTATGCGGGCAAACAACCACTGAGCAGCTTTGAAATCGTCTGCATCACCCCAGAGTTTCCCAGATGGCGAATAAACCCCATCAGCAGCTTCTGGGTGACGAGACAAGAACTTCTCGGTGGCATCGTTTCGGGATTCGTCAGAATTCCGGGACGAAGAAAGGTTTTTATTATTGTTATTACCTTCTTGTTCATGATGCGCGGCTTTATGCTCGGTCTTATGCGCGGGGTGTACCTCTGAGGCCGCGCCAGCACTGGCTTCGTTATGCGCGGAGTTATGCGCGGAGTTATGCGCGGGTAAATCGGGTATTTTTTCAGCATATTCGGAGTAATTCAGAACGGTTATTAGCGTCCCTTTTCTCCTTTCAGCATGAACTGAAATCATCCCTTCTTTCTCAAATACAGTAAGCATCCTTTCAACTGCATGGCGACTTGTTGGCTCCCCGTTTCTGTTGCATAGAGCCAGACCAAGATCAGCTGAGGTCGTTACCAGTTGTCCGGTTTCCAGTCGCCATGTATGCCCTTTAAAGTTGGCTACGAATGGTTGCCTGGCTGCGTCAAGCAGGATGTTTTCCCAGAGCGTCCTGAGATAGACATCCTTTGCCCATGGTTGCTTCTTGACGCTCCGGTACAACGGGATGTAACCATTCTTCTGGTTCTCCATCCTGTTGCTCCTAAACTGAGCGGTATATTGTTCAGGGAAGGTTAATATCCTCGCCGTGCTCATTGGCCATCCCCTTTAGGCGGCTTAACCAGGGCAAAACTCTTCCCAGTGTAAACGAAGGTTCCGCCATCCTGAGTAAGCTGCTTCACCAGTGATGCACCAATGCTCGCCAGCGCCCAATAGGTGTTTCCTTTGCTGCCAAAAGTGCTGATACCCATTTCTTCAAGCATGAATTCGGTGTCGTGCGGGAAGAAGTAATCATCGAAGGTGACAAAGTTAAATTTATCGGTCAGCTCCTCTACAGAGCTTGCCTCTCCAAATGGAAGAAACCTGCGGCATTCGGTTAAGATCTTGTCGATTGGGCATGAGAAGAATTCTCTGGATTGTGATACCCGGAAGCGGGAAAGTGATTCATGAATGATTTTTTCATCTCGCTCTGGGTCGGCAGAGATGAATTTGGCTTCAACAACGAAATCAGTAGGAGAGCCGGAAGACTTCGACAACTGCCCTGCCCTTTGCTTCGGATGAAGTCTGGTTAATCCAATCTTGTACATGCCCGGCATAGAAGGGTTAGATAAAACGTATACCCAACCTTTTGGATTGAAATCTGAAGGGAAAGGCATGCTTTCCCCCGGCTGCATATTCAAAAGCTCTTCAATTAGTGCCATAATTACTCCTGTGAATTGATCCAGTTATTCGCACTAAGCGCTGAAGTGTTCCAAGCACTCCGGCGCTTTTTCTTTTGTCAGCAGCCTGGCCACATGCTTAGCCAAATCCGCTAACTCTTCGTCTTCGACGCCCCACTCCAGAACTGCCAGTAGCATCGACATGCGAGGTAACAGCGACTCCTTCCAGCGTGTAATTTGCGACTTGTCCACGCCGATAAGCTCAGCGACGTTCGCAACGCCACGAATAGCAATCTTGCTCAATAACTTGCTTTCAATTGCGCGGGCTTTATTGCGTGTTGTTGTAGTGTCCATTTCGTATGATTTCCGTAGTTGATTAAGTACGTGTGCATACCGTGGGGTATGCCACTTGTTGCTCCGACATTTCGGTGGGAGCGGCTTCAGAGTTTTAAAGAGCGGGACTGCTTATGCTGCGTCTTCTCGTGTGTTCATAAACACGAGGCTTTCTTTTGTAACTGGCGTATGTTTGCCGATCAGCTTTGTACCTTTTTCGATTGCAGCGGCGCGGGCAGGAGATGCGCGCCGAACGCCATATGCAATCAGGTTCATGTAGCCGACAGACGTGCCGACAAGTTGAGCAAGAGCAGCCCACTCTTCCTTGTCGGCAGATTTGCGCCATCGGAGTAAATCATTGCTCATAGAATTTACCTTCTTTGTAAAAGATAAATTAAGTTTATCTCAAAGATAAATTAATAACAATGCGAATTTATCTTTTTGAGTATTTATCAAATTGCTAACGCATGGGACTATCGATGCATGGAAACTAAAGACTTCAGACGCAATAATTTGCGCACTCTCATGGATGCATACATCCACGAGGGAAAGACAAAAGCTCAGTTCGCCGATGCGATCGGACTACCCGCCTCGCAACTCAGCCAGCTCGTCAGTGTTAACAACACCCGCAATGTCGGAGACATTATTGCCCGACGAGTAGAATCCAGCTTGGGATTGGTGAGGGGGTGGTTAGACGTTCCGCATCCGGATATTTCTATTGATCCTGATAATGATTCCGCTAAAAACATTCCTCCATCAGATGGTTTTAGCTTGCAAAACCTCTCCAGAAACTATACTGATCATCCATACAGGTTAGAGCTGTTTGATACACGGCATAGTTGCGGAGGTGGGCGAGTGAATACGGAATATCCCGACATAATCCAGTCAATTGAAGTAGATCCAGAATATGCAAAGAGAATGTTCGGAGGTAGACCAGCAACCTCACTCAAGCTGACTACCGCTGATGGAGACAGCATGATCGGAACTATTGACCCCGGTGAGTTGGTTGTGATCGACGTGACTGTCAGGAATTTCCGTAGCGATGGGATTTACGCCTTCACATATGGTGATGCATCACACATCAAGCGCCTACAGATGCTGAAGGACAAAATTGTTGTGATCAGCGATAACGCAAAATATGAACGCTGGGAGATTAACATCGACAATGAAAGCACATTCCACATTGAAGGCTTCATTGTCGGCAAGTGGCAAATGGCCTACTCACGCCTAGGCTAATCACCCCTCACCTCTATTTAAACCAGCCTAGTGCTGGTTTTTTTACGCCTATCGTAAATTTGATAAATTTATTTATCTTTTATTTTCATGTATTTATCAAACAACCCTCACTCCAGCTTAAATAATTTATCATTTTGCTATTTACCATTCTTTATCTTTGAGATAAATTAAACCCATCGCAACAACACAGCGACTGCGGCTCAGGATGATAACCGCGCCAGTCATGACGACAGGCTGCTTCTTTAACATTGATGGGGTTTGTTCCCGCCGAAAGGCGGGGAACCAAAGTGAAGTTGGCTTTGGACTGGCGTGTCGTGGAGCTTAGGCCTAGAAATACCGATCGGGCTGACCTATGAAGCGACTTGAAATCCGGAAACGTCACAGGTTCTGGCGCCAGTACCTAAGCCAATTTCAAAGCCATGCCGCTGGCGATTTGACGCGGCCTACAACAACAGGATGGTTTATGTGAATGCATAACTTAAAAACCGAGGTTAATTAAACCTATCGATCTGGAGTGAGCTTCAACCTGTTGGTTGCGAAGCTCCTTATCCCCTCCCGAGTGGAGGGGAATAAGCAAGTTGATTTAGCAATGCAGGGCATCGCTAAGTCAATTACTGGAGGTACACATGACAATCGTAATGACCATTCTGGCCTCTGATAACGCCAGAAATCGCCGCAGGGCTAAACGTGCAGCTCAGCGTGAAGCAGCCACAACTGTTACAGGGTGCCGGGACAGGGTACAGCAAGCACTACGAGCACCGAACTGGAGAGAGTCAAAAGAAGACACTGGAAGTGCGTGCTTACCACAGGTAGCGCTCTATAGCGCTGGTCATCGCACAGTCCGCAAGGACGTGGTGCATATCGTTAAGTGATGGAGTTACCCCATGAACAAAGTAACAGCCGATGCAGTTATTCATATCGCTAATTACGCAGTGTTTCACTGTAACGCACACAGCTTAAAGGGTGCAAAAGGATGTATTCATGGGGTGATAACCAGTTATGGAGAACAAGGCATAAACAAGGATGAACTTAATTCAATATTTGCAGATGCGCTGTCAGCTAAGCGAAAAGAAACATTTAAAAACGCCTGCAATAAGGCGGCGGTTGAAGCGCGATGGAGCAAAAAACAATGTCCAGCACAGAACATTTTAAGCGCCTGAGATGCTCTAAGTGCGGAAGCGAGGCAATTCAGGTGCCAAAGAAAGTGGGTGAAATGTATCTCTGTGAGTGCCACTGCGGACATAAGTACAAATCAAGATCAATGGCGGCAGGGGCAAGGCATCTTGTCTATTTACGAAATAATTCTTAGCCCCGACATAAAAGTGATTGGTGGAAAGCGGTGGTAAATATCGAAATCGTCATAACGAAGAAAGTTAACAGGCTGCCAAATGGCGGCCTTTTTTATACCAAAAATTCAGGAATAACAACATGAACTCAGCAGATTTAGTGAAGATTCTCGAAGAGCATAAATTGTGGGTTACATCGATGTGCGAAAGCGGATCAAGGGCCAACCTGCGCTATTACGACCTGAGCGATACCAACCTGCGCGGTGCCAACCTGAGCGGTGCCGACCTGAGCGGAGCCAACCTGAGCGGTGCCGACCTGAGCGGTGCCAACCTGCGCGGTGCCAACCTGCGCGGTGCCAACCTGCGCGGTGCCAACCTGCGCGATGCCGACCTGAGCGGAGCCTACCTGCGCGGAGCCAACCTGAGCGGTGCCGACCTGCCTGATCACACATTCGTAATAATGGGTGAGAAGTACGCTATCACAATCACTAACGGCGAATATGTTCGCGCCGGATGCCAGAACCACACGGTTGAAGAATGGCGCAAATACAGCAAGGAAGAAATTGCGGAAATGGATGGACGCAATGCACTGCGCTTCTACCCACGCCTGCTTAAGATTATCGATTTTTATCTTGGTGAAGGTGAGCACCCGGCATGGCTAAACGAGCCAGATAAAGAATCAGAACAGGTCGCCTAGCGCGGCATTTTTTATGCAGAGGAGCGAGTGATGGGCGGGGAGTTTGTCATTTATACGATTCATGGCGGTATGAAGATGTATTTCACCGGCACTCATTGGGGTGGGCCTGGGTATTTCAATCAGCTTTGGGGTGCATACAGGTTTGATACGCAGCAGGAAGCTGATGATGCTCGCTTGTGGCTTGATGAAGAGCTTGTTGTGCCACAAGAGCACTTAATTGAACAAATAAGCCAGAGCACTTGTATCAGCAAGGCTACAGGAGAATAGATATGAGCAAAAAAACAGGTGGCGCAGCTTTCCCTGGATTGGATTACTACCGCTCGAAACCATTACCTCAGGAAGCACAGGGCATGACTTTACGTGATTACTTCGCAGCAAAAGTTATCAACGGCATTCTTTCCGACCCCAACGCCGGATTACTTGATGACGACCTGAGTCGATACGCCCGTATCGCTTTCAAAGCTGCTGACGCAATGCTTAAAGCCCGCTCAGAGTAACTTCCGCATCAGCTTTCACTGAGAGCTAACTAAACCCTCGCTGTCCCGATTGCCCGCCGCTGTGCGGGCTTCTTTTTGCCCGGAGTAAATTAAATGCGTGTAGATAACGAAGTATTGAACGTGCTCAGTGCCTGTACGTGCGAAGGCAACAACCTAATCCTCACTGGTCAGTTAGACCGGAATTTATATACCCGAACCAACAAGGTGATTGAGGCAGCTGGCGGTAAATGGAACCGCAAGGCCAAGGCACATGTTTTTGATATCGATGCAGCAGAGCGCATTGAGCAAATCATCCTTACCGGCGATGTCGTGGTGCCGAAGGATGATTTTGAGTTTTTCCCTACCCCACCAGATGTTGTCAGACACGTAATTCATTTGGCAGATATTCGGGATGGGATGATGGTTCTTGAGCCTAGCGCTGGTCAGGGTGCGATTGCTAAAGCTGCCCATGAAGCAGCAGCAGATGTGAAGGTTGATATGTATGAGCTGATGCCAGCCAATAACGATGCGCTGCACGCTCTGAATCTTCGCTTGTCAGGTATTGGTGAGCCCGTCGATTTTCTTACCGTACAACCAAATCAACTTTACGACCGTGTGGTAATGAACCCTCCATTTGGCCGACAGGCTGATATCAAGCACGTTACTCACGCACTGAAATTCCTGAAGCCGGGAGGCCTGTTAGTGTCGGTTATGGCGTCATCAGTGACGTTCCGCAGCAACAGACTGACAACCGAGTTCAGGCATCTTATTGAAGATCGTGGCGGATACATTGAAGAGTTACCAGAAGGCGCATTTAAATCATCGGGAACAATGGTTAATACCGTGATTGTCGTTATACCAAATTAATTACAGGCCGCTTAAGTGCGGCATTTTTAACTGGAGAAAAGTATGGCGAAAATTGTTGAAGATGCATATGCCCCTCACCTGCGCGATTTTCTTGAAGAAAACTGGAGCAGTTTTGTAGATAAATTGGCAGAAAACTATGACGAAGAGGCGGAGGAAATCGCCGAGGAAATAGTTAACAAGCTCGCATAGTAACAAGCCACCTTCGGGTGGTTTTTTATTGCGTCCATTCCTGAGCGCTATCGCTGATGAATGAACACAACACTAACAGAAGGAATTTCCCATGATGTACGCCATCGCGGGAAGCGGCGTCATGTCCGCTTTTTACCCGCACGAATCAGAACTTTCCCGCCGATTTAAACAAATCATAAAAGCAGCCCGTAAACATCTGGAGGCGCTATGCAGCAATATTTGAGCATTAACCACAACAAACTCAAAGCAGCCCAAAGCAAGGCGGTTATTGCTCGCTATCTGGGTGACGGTCGCATGTGGGCGCAGGCCAATGCTGAGATGAAATCGGCAATTAACCTGCCGTGGTATCGGAGGGATAGATGAGCCAGCAGAAGCCAGTTAAAGAGTGGTCGGACGAGAAGCCTTTGTCCGGCTGATGAAGGATTTAATCGGCGGCAAGAAAGAGCCGCAGAAGGAGTCAGCATGAACGCTTACGCTAATTTTGACCGTGCCGAAGATCAGAAAGAAGTACAGCACGAATTGCAGGTTTTCCGTGAAGAGTGGATTCGAAATAAAGCGGATCAACTGGCAACAATATTCCCTCAGTGCGCAATGGAATTTTACCCCACCCATTCCAGATTTTCACCATATCAGGTCGGCTTGGACTCAGACGAAGCACAGGACGCATATGCAGAATATGTTGATCAGGTTTGCCTTGCAAAAGCCAAGAAGCTTTTCATCGAGGCACAATTTATGGGGGATGTGGCGTGATGCATCCGGGTATTTATTACGATCTGTCTAACGAGGACTATCACAAGGATGAGTCGATAGGCTCAACGACAATCAAGGCGATTAGCGTCAGCCCCGCAAACCTGTACTTTAATCCGTTCAAGGGGAGTAAATCAGCGCAAATCGGGACTGCTATCCATGCCGCTCTTCTGGAGCCTACGGTCTTTGAAAAGGAATTCTTACTTAAACCAGACATCAGTACCAGGGCATCAAAGGAATACAAAACTCTGGCTGCGGATAGCGACCCTGAAAAGATACTCATTGGAAACGAAGTTGACACGATAAACAGGATGATTGAATCGGCACAACTGAACAATGATTTTATTGATTATCTATCAACAAAAGGGCGCTCAGAAGTTTCAATGTTCGCCACCTGCCCCACAACTGGCTTAAAGCTAAAATGCCGGTTCGACAGGCTATCAGATAGTCACCCCTACCCTCTGGATGTGAAGAGTTGCAGGGATGCAACGCAGCGAGGATTCAGTCAGGCGTTCGGTCAGTATCACTACCATGTGCAGGCGGCATTTTACTTGTACGTGCTGAAGCTAGTCACCGGGCGAGAGCTTAACCAGTTTGCATTCTTCGCCATCGAAAACACTGCACCTTTCAAAAACTGCATGTACTACATCGGCGAGGACTCACTGGAACTCGGCAGGAAAGTCATGTTTGAAGCAATGGACATGCTTTTGGGATGCATGGACGATCCCTCTCTCCAATATGAAGGGATGGTTTTGCCATCAAGCGAAATAAACGTTCCTGGCTATCTGTTTGAAGAAGAATTTGACGACGAGGTATATCTATAATGGACATTTCAAACACTGTAGTTCCACGCTCAGACCAGATTAACTTTGAGGACGTGCAGTCTGTCAGCATAACTGCGGTAATAAAATCCGTTCGCGCGGGAAGCAAAGACCAGCCGGTATTCATTGATCTTGAGGGATATGAAGGGCGTCCATACAAGCCATCGAAATCTATGCGCCGGGTACTTATCGGCGGCTGGGGTTCTGATGGTCACTCTTGGGTAGGAAAATCATTAACTCTGGTGGGTGACCCTGGCGTTAAATTTGGGGGTGTGGCCGTTGGTGGAATCAAGGTTAAAGCCATGAGCCATATTGATGCTGATTTCTCCTTAATGCTCACAGTATCGCGCGGGAAGCGCGTTGAGCACCGAGTTGAAAAGCTAAATATTGTCGACCCGCTTGCATGGTTCTGCGAGCAGGCAATTACTGCTGATTCTGAAAAGCTTGAGCGTTTTTATCAGAAAACCAAAACAGCTTTAGCTGGCAGCGCGGACAAACTCAAAAAGCTGGATGAAGCATACAGCAGCCGTAAATCAGAGTTTCAAAATAAAAATGGTGAATAGCCATGAAAGACGCACACGACAACATACGGTGCGGGACTACCGTATTGCGCTATTACAGCGCGTACAGCGGCTGGATGCTGCCAGATAAAACATTCACAAAGAACCCTCTCAAAGCTTACAAAATAGCTGAACAAACCGAGGCGGCAAAGGAAAATCATAAGCAGGAATGGGAGTTGTACGAACTGCAGCTTCTCAAGGAAAGAAACCCCAACTGGAATATCGTAACAATAGCTCGTCGCCTCGACAGAACTAACTCTGACGTTAAGAACATGCTTAGCGCTATATCAGCGAGTAACTAATCATGCACAGTGAAAATAACAATTACGGAACGGTCGTGGTTGGAGGAAAGAAGCTTCCTTCTGATATGCCAACCGAAGCCGAACTTAAAGCACGGCATAGCTTCCCGTCACCGAACGATAACCGGCACATCGACAAGTTCATCAAAGCTACGAAGCACTGAATCATGGACACAGCAGAGCAAAACGCTATTCGCGCTACAGCTCGTAAATGCTGGGGAGAAATACAGGAAGCGTGGAAGGCAGAGGAAGCCAGAAGCATTAAGCAAAGGGACATCATTAACCGCCGCATCCTTCTCAGTTACGAAAAGCGCATATCTCCCCGGTTCACCTTCTATCAACTCATCTATCACATAGGCGTCATTAACGGGACGCTTAAGGACAGGTTATGACAGTTAAAATTTATTCAATACCGAGCGAAATGCTTTCTCCACCAGTTATCGGTGATTCGTTTGTTACAGATTTAGTGCTACATACAGATTACGCAGCGCTCAAAGCCAAAATGGACATGGTTCACGGCCTGATGGAAGCCGCTGAGCAGGCTAACGCTTTAGTGAGAGAAGGTGTCGAAAATTTGACGAAAAAGCGTGACGCGCTGGCGGTGTGTAATTCCAGGAAAGACGAAATTATCGGGCGTCTTGTAAGCAAGCTTAATTTATCCGGATACGAAGCCAGGCAAAACTCTGTCAATCCCGCTGAGGCGTTATTGTTCGATGCGTTGCAGGTTTATCTGGAACCGGCCACCGACGCCGCACTGGCAGAGGTGCGCAACGAGGCTCAGATAGAAATATGCGAATCGTTAATTGAAATATTCAGGCGATGCAGTGATCCGGGGAAGCCGTTCAGCGAAGGTGCCGCTGGAGCGCTGGCAATTATCGATATGAAATTAGAGGAACTGCGCAAGGAGTCAGTGTGACCACCGTTGAGGAAAGGATTCCTTACGATGTCATGGATGTATCAGGTTCGTGGATGAAAACCTTTAGCCCTAAACCGGGGTTTAAACTCCGAACACTCAGCGGCGGCAGGTGGAATGGGATGAGTAAGCGTTGCAATGGTAAGGAAACCAGGTGGAAAGGGTCACATTACAAATTTTGTCAAAACGGATTTTCTAATTTCGATGAGTTTGCTGAGTGGTCAATGTCGCAGTTCGGATACAGGATGAGAAATACAAATGGCTCATTCTTTCATCTCGATAAAGACATTTTATCACCAGGAAACACCATCTACTCGCCGGAAAGGTGCTGCTTTGTAAGTTCAAGAATTAACAACCTTATATTCACCTCTTACAGAAAAAACAACGACCTTCCCATCGGAGTCTGCAAGCAACTTAATTGCAGAACATACACCGCCAGAGCCAATAGAGATGGAAAGCTTATCCAGCTTGGGGGGTTTTATGATCCCATGGAGGCTCATCATGCATGGCAGCGGTTCAGGGCTGACGAGATAGCAAGGGTTTCATTAATCGAGCTTAGAGATGGTCGGATAAACAAACGTATCTATGAAGCCCTGATCAACATATCCGAAATATTCATGAATGATGCATCTAACGGCCAACAAACAAACTTCAGGATGAACAGCGATGACTAACTCACTCGAAGCGCTAAAACGCGATGTGCAAGCGACTTTATATAAGCTAACGGGCGCTTTTGAACCTGAGCACACAAGCGAAAAGCAACGTCAGGCACTTTCTGACATGTTTGACACAATGCAGGCACTGATAGCGGCGCTGGAGCAGGCGCAGCAGCGCGTTGATGAGCTGGATAAACTGACCGCAGAGCAGGACCAGCAACTGATCAACTATGCATCCATTGCGACGAAAAACGCTGTGAAGGCGTCAGAGTCCAGCCAGTTATCCGTGAAGCTGCCAGATTACCGTAACTCTCCTGATATGCACACGAAACAATTTTATGAGGCAGTAGGTTTTAATCAGGGCTTGGATGCTTGCATCGAAGCAATTCGCGCCGCTGGCGGCACCGTGGAGGGCGAATAGTGACCCCATCAATTATCTACGCTGTTGTGATTATTGCTGTTGCAGCTTATTGCTGGGTTAAGAGGGGTGAGTGAGATGGCAATGACACACGATGAGCTTTGCCAGCGTGCCGCCCGCTTTCTCCAGTCAAACGGATTTGGCGTGGCTTTTCATGACCGCTTCCGCGCCTATTCCGGCACCGGCGAACTGCCGGATGCTATCGGCTTTCGAAATGGCGTCTCTTGCTTAATCGAAGTGAAGTGCTCACGCAGTGACTTTTTCGCAGACAAAAAGAAGCATTTTCGCATCGACCCCACTGTAGGCATGGGCGACTGGCGATTCTTCATGTGCGAGCCTGGAATAATCAATGTGCAAGATTTGCCTGAAGGCTGGGGTTTACTTCACGTCAAAGGTAATAGAGTTATGAGGATTCACGGCTGGCCACCGAACACATACTGGCATTACCAAAAGCCTTTTACCGGAAACAAGCAAGCTGAGTGCGATTTCATGTACAGCGCACTGCGCCGGATGGTAGTTCGTGGTCACTTTAACGAAATTTACGACGGGTTGCCCGTAACGGCATCCGGGGAGGCTTTATGACAACAACAAACCTGAGCAATGAGCACCTGGAAGCACTGAACGAAGACCTTGCAGAATGGGAAACATTCTATGAGCACCCCGCAGACATTAAGAATCGCACTATGTTTATTGCCGCCCAAGCTGCTGTCAGCGAGCTACTGGCACTGCGGGAAGCTGCGGAGAAGCCTGTTGCTGCAGTCGTTTCGTGGAATCATCCGACCGAAGAGCGAAAATGTGATATCCGCTGGCTTCGTTTCGATGTTGAACCGGGCCATCTCTACGCCGCCCCGCAACTCCCTGCCGTGCCTGATGGCTGGGTGATGGTGCCGAAGGAGCCGACACAAGCTATGTGCGCCGCCTTTAACGACAGCGACTATGGGCGTAAGTCTCTTCGTGAACGCTACAGCTCTATGCTAGCAGCAGCGCCGCAGTTGCCCGGCAATACCAAATGACACACAAACCACTGACCTGACAGCCGCTAACATAGCGGCTTTTTTATTGCTTGGCTGCCATTGTGCAGCCTTTTTTATTTGCGTGTAATTGCGGAGGTAAAACTATGTACTTAACGCTTCCAGAATGGAACGCCCGCCAGCGAAAACCGCGAAGCCTTGAAACGGTTCGCCGTTGGGTAAGAGAGTGCAGAATTGTTCCTGCCCCGACTAAGGACGGCAGGGAATATCTGTTTGACGAAAACGCCGTGAAGGTTGATCCACTACAACACCCAACCGGCAGCCTTTTAAAGAGAATACGATATGGGAAGAAGGCGAAGTCATGACAGAAGAGATTTGCCACCGAATCTCTACATCAGAAATAGCGGCTATTACTGCTATCGCGACCCACGGACGGGTAAGGAGTTTGGTTTAGGTAGAAACAGGAGAATAGCTGTTACCGAAGCAATCCAGGCAAACATTGAATTGTTCTCAGGACAAGAAAGGAAAACACTTCTCTCAAGGATTAGCAATGATGATGCGATGACAGTCCATTCATGGCTGGACAGGTATGATGTGATTATCAATGAGAGGGGGTTAAGCAAGAAGACGCTTGTTGACTACAGGAACAAGGTTAAGGCCATCAGAGAGAGGATTAGCAACACGCCGATTGTGGACGTAACAACGAAGCAGATAGCTTCTTTGCTTAATGACTATGTTGATAGTGGCAAGGCGGCCACGGCGAAACTTATACGCTCAATGCTCGCCGACATGTTCCGTGAAGCTATTGCTGAAGGACATCTGCAAACCAACCCGGTATCAGCAACCCGTTCACCGAAAACCGAGGTTAAGCGCGAGCGACTGACGCTTGATGAATACAAGCAGATAATGGCAGCAACTGCCGATTTGCCTCCGTGGGTTCCGCTGTCGATTGAGTTGGCTGTAATTACAGGCCAGCGAGTGAGCGACTTATGTGCCATCAAGTGGAGCGACATACACGATGATTATCTTCATATTGAACAGCAGAAGACTGGCGTTAAACTGGCAATACCAGTTAACCTCACACTCGATTCGCTCGGACTTGTACTGAGCGATACGTTGTTCAAATGCAAGACTATCCTAAGCGGCGATACGGTAATTTCATCAACCCGCAATATGCCTCTTTCATCGGGAACGGTATCACGCTATTTTATGCGCGCCAGAAAGGCATCAGGACTATCATTCGGCGACAGCCCGCCCACGTTTCATGAATTGCGTAGTTTATCTGCCAGGGAATACGAGAAGCAGGTAAGCGACAAGTTTGCTCAACACCTTTTGGGTCATAAGTCTGACAGCATGGCGGCTCAATATCGTGACGATCGCGGCAGGGAATGGAACAAGCTGGAAGTCAGATAGTGATTCTATTTTGACTGATAGTGACCTGTGCCTTTTAATATTCTGATATTGCAGGCGTTTTTATCGTGCCAACTTAGTATAAAAATGCAGGCCTTGAGGACACCCCTTTTTCAACCGCACAGCAAGGAGCAACCCTTGAACACATTATCGGTTACTCGTCGGGCCGCAGCGCTCGCTTTTGCCGTTGCCTTGAGCGCCTGTAGCTCAACGCCGCCAGAAGACCGCCCATCCACGCAGGTGGCCCCGGGAACCCAGTCTCGTCCGATTTTATCGGCGGATGAAGCGCAGAACTTTGTTCAGGCGCGCTATTTCTCTTCCATGAATAAAGATGAAGCGTCATGGTCCCCGTCGTCTATTCGCATCCCACAGCAGCCGGATTTCGTGGTTGGCGCCGCGGGCGGCCAGGGCGTAACGCATACTTCCATCCAGGCTGCGGTTGACGCAGCGATTGCGAAGCACAGCAGCTCACGTCAGTACATCGCCATTCAGCCGGGCGAATATCCGGGCACCGTGTATATTCCTGCCTCCTCCGGCAGCGTAACGCTGTATGGCACAACTGATAATGCCGCAGATGTGAAAATCACCATGCCGCTGGATTCAGAAATCGATGTCGCCACCTGGCGTCGCACGGTGAATCCGTCCGGTAAATATATGCCGGGCAAACCAGCCTGGTATATGTTTGATAGCTGCCAGAGCCGCCGTTCGGCAACCGTCGGCATCATGTGTTCCGCAGCAGTATGGTCGCAGAACAATGGCCTGCAGTTGCAAAATCTGACCATCGCCAACACCCTGGGCGACAGCGTTGATGCCGGTAACCACCAGGCCGTGGCGCTGCGTACCGATGGCGATAAGGTCCAGTTAAACAACGTTCATCTGCTGGGCCGTCAGAACACCTTCTTCGTGACCAACAGCGATGTGCAGAACCGCCTGTTAGACAACCGCCAGACACGCACGCTGGTAACCAACAGCTACATCGAGGGTGATGTGGATGTAGTGACAGGCCGTGGTGCGGTCGTGTTTGATAACACCGATTTCCGCCTGGTTAACAGCCGCACGCAGGAAGGCTATGTCTTCGCGCCTGCGACGCTGCCAAACGTGTTCTATGGTTTCCTCGCTGTTAACAGCCGCTTTACCGCCGCTGGCGATAACGAAGCGCTGCTGGGTCGCGCCTGGGATGTTGAAGCGTCCGAAAACGGTTATACCGCTGGCCAGACATCTAACGGGCAAGTGGTTATCCGCGATAGCGTGATTAACGAAGGCTTTAATACTGCCAAACCATGGGGTGATGCAGCCGGTTCTAAACGTCCGTTTACGGGCAATACCGGTGCGAAAGATGAAAAAGAAAACGTTCAGCGCGATCTGAATGATGCTAACGCTAATCGTCTGTGGGAGTTCAACAACCGTGGCGTCGGCAGCCCGGTTGCTGGCGAGTAAAACGTACGGGCTTTAAAACAAAAAACCTCGCGCTCGCGAGGTTTCAGTCTGATGACCAACTCTCAACCAGCACAGGTTGAACCTATACCACCGAGTAAAAAATAAGGGAAATCAATGCATTGATTTTCGGCTGATAACCACAAAGAAGGAAAAACCACGCTTTTTCCTTCTTTGTCAGCAATAAAAAAACCTCGCGCTCGCGAGGTTTTTTTATTGTGTTGTCAGGCACATCAGTGAGCGTTAACCACAACCCACATCGGCCCCTGCCCTACCGCATAGCGCCCTTTCTCTTCCAGCAGGCCCTGCACGCCGTTAATCTGGTATACCGCGATGTGGTGAGATTTCTGTCCCGCCGCAATCAGATATTTACCGCTGCTATCGATATTAAAGCCGCGCGGCTGGGTTTCCGTTGGCTGGTAGCCTTCAACAGACAGCACGCTACCGTCTTCAGAGACGCTAAAGATAGTGATGATGCTGGCGGTACGATCGCAGGTATAGAGGTGGCGACCGTCTGGCGTGATATGAATATCCGCCGCCCAGCGGGTATCTGCGAAGTCCGGCGGCATGATATCCAGCGTTTGCACACACTCGATTTTGCCGTGCGGATCTTTAAGCTCCCACACGTCAACAGAGCCGTTCAGCTCATTCACGCAGTAGGCGTACTGTTGGTTAGGATGGAAGGCCATATGACGCGGGCCCGCGCCTTCTACCGTCGCCACTTCAGCCGGATTTTGCGCCACCAGCGCGCCATCGTCAGAGAGCGTAAACAGGCAAATGCGATCCTGTTTCAGGGCCGGCACCCACAGCGTGCGGTTGTCCGGAGAAATATTGGCCGAGTGGCAGCCTTCGAGGCCTTCCACCAGCGATACGGTCTCGCCCGGCAGGCCATCATCGCCCAGGCTGGTTACGCTGACGCAGCCGGAATTATAGGAGGCGCTGAACAGGTACTTGCCCTGGTGGTCGGTGGAAATATGCGTCGGGCTGCCCGGCAGCCCGGCGACGCCCGCTTCGGTAAGGCGGCCATCTTCTGGCGTAATACGCCAGGCCATCACACGAAACTCCGGACGCACGCCTACGTAAAGGAAACGTTTATCCGGACTGATAACCATCGGCTGGACCTGGCCTGGAACATCGACAACCTGCACCAGTGTGAGTTCGCCCTGTAAATTCAGCGACCAGACGTGGATCTGCTGGCTTTCGGGACTGGCGGTATAGACTGTTTGTTTCATGTAATTTCGTTCCTCCCAACGTATCGAGTGATAGTCACAAGGGTAGCCCGTTTTGCCGTTTAAGGACGCCATTTTGCACAACGCCCCGGGCGGTGTACCATCGGCTCAGACCCTGTGACCTGAATTTGACTGGAACCTGAAATGACTTATCGAGTAATCGCCCTTGATCTGGACGGCACCCTGCTAACGCCACAAAAAACCATTCTTCCTGAATCACTGAGCGCGTTACAGCGTGCACGCGAAGCAGGATTCAAAGTGGTGATCGTGACCGGTCGCCATCATGTTGCCATCCATCCTTTTTATCAGGCACTGGCTTTAGATACACCTGCAATTTGCTGTAATGGCACTTATTTGTATGATTATCTTGCGAATAAGGTCTTAAGTGCCGATCCGCTGCGGCCTGAACAGGCTATGCAGCTTATTGATTTGCTCAACGTTCATGATGTTCACGGGCTGATGTATGTCGATAACGCCATGCTGTATCAATACCCTACCGGCCATGTGCTGCGCACTGAAAAGTGGGCGCTGTCGCTGCCGGAAGCCCAGCGTCCGGTGTTTCGCCAGGTGGATTCCCTGCGTGAAGCGGCATGCGCCGTGGAGGCAATCTGGAAATTCGCCCTCACCGATGAAAACATTCCTAAACTGCAAGGCTTCGCAAAAACGGTGGAACAGCAGCTGGGGCTGGCCTGTGAATGGTCGTGGCACGCTCAGGTAGATGTCGCGCAGAGCGGCAACAGCAAAGGCAAGCGCCTGGCGCAGTGGGTGGAGTCTGAAGGGTTATCTATGGATCAGGTGATTGCCTTTGGCGATAACTATAACGATCTGAGCATGCTGGAAGCCGCCGGTCTTGGCGTAGCGATGGGCAATGCCGATGAGGCAATTAAAGCCCGCGCGGACCTGGTGATTGGTACCAATCTTGAAGCGGGCATCGCCGAAACGCTTTACCGGCACCTGCTGTAATCAGGTCGTTATCGACACGCTTTTGATTTGTGCATACAGCCACTGGCCGGGTTTGACCGCCAGTTCGTCCCGTGCCCAGGGGCTGATGCGCGCCCAAAGCGTTCTGCCGCCGACTTCCAGCTGCACTTCGGTCTGCCCGTCGTCGTCAAAGCACTGCATTACTTTTGCCCGCAACACGTTACGAATACTGCTGTTTACCGGCGGCTGCAAAACCAGCGAGACATCTGAAGCCTGAATGCGAATGCGCAGCGGCGCCTGTAGCGGTTTATCCAGCTTATTCACCCAGATATGCTGGTCGCCCAGCGCCAGGGCTGTCATAGCGTAATGCGGATGGTGCTCCATGACGGTGACTTTCAGCACGCTGCTCTGCTGTTCTTTTGGCAGCCACGGATACATAACGCTGCTGCCCCATACTTCTTCGAGATTGCCAAAAGCTTTTACCTCGCCGCCATCCAGCACCAGCACTTTATCCGCAAGGTGCAGGATTTCTTCCAGCGAGTGGCTGACATACAACATGGGAATATTGATTTCCCGCGCCAGGCGTTGCAGGTAGGGCAGCAGCTCGCGTTTGCGGGGAATATCAAGCGAGGCCAGCGGTTCATCCAGCAGCAATAGCTCCGGTGATGTCAGCAGCGCGCGCCCGATTGCCACACGCTGCTTTTCGCCGCCGGACAGGCTCCACGGAAAACGCTCCAGCAAATCCTCTATGCCAAGCAGCGCCACCAGTTTGTCGAACTGCCCGGCCATATTTCTGTTCATGCCGTACTTAAGATTACCGCGCACGCGATAATGCGGGAAAAGACGCGCGTCCTGGAAGACGTAACCTATACGGCGCTTTTCCGGCGCCAGAAAGAGGCGTTTTTCAGCATCGCTCAGGATGCGATTGTTGAGCACAATTCTGCCCTGCTGCGGGCGCGTCAAACCGCTGATAGCGTTTATCAACGAAGTTTTACCCGCGCCGGAAACGCCAAATACCGCCGTAATCCCATCGCCCGGCAAGGTTTCATTAATTGTCAGACGGTGGTCGCCAAGCGTCTGTACAAAATTAAGCTCCAGCATTATATCGCCCCTGTCCGTTTACGGCTCTGACGGGCCAGCCACTCCGCCGCCAGCAATGACACCAGCGCCAGCACGATGGAAATCATACACAGACGGGCTGCGGCGCTTTCGCCGCCGGGGATTTGAATCAGGGTATACATTGCAGAAGGGATGGTGCGCGTCTCGCCAGGAATGTTGGATACGAAGGTGATAGTCGCGCCAAATTCACCCAGCGAGCGGGCAAAGGCCAGCACCGTTCCGGCGATAATTCCCGGCAAGGTGAGCGGCAAGGTAATAGTGCAAAAGACTCTCCAGCGTCCGGCGCCCAGCGTGCGGGCAGCCTGCTCAAGCTTCATATCCACGCCTTCCAGCGCCAGGCGAATCGCCCGCACCATCAGCGGGAAGGACATAACCGCAGCCGCCAGTACCGCGCCACGCCAGCTAAACGCGAACGTGATGCCAAACACATCGTATAGCCACTCCCCGATAAAACCGCGTCGCCCCATGGCAATCAACAGTAAATAGCCAACCACTACGGGCGGCAATACCAGGGGGAGATGAATAAGGCTGTCGAGCAAGGCTTTGCCCGGGAAGCGGCATCGCACCAGCACCCAGGCAAAGAAGATCCCAAAAGGAAGGCTAAACAGCACCGCAAGGGTCGAGACTTTCAGGCTCAGCAATACCGCCTGCCATTCGGGATCGGTCAATAACATTATTTGGTCGTAAATCCGTAACGTTGGAAGATAGCTGCCGCTTCCGGTCCTTGCAGATAGCCATAGAATGCGGTAACGGTTGGGTTATCGTGGCCTTTTACAATCGCGATAGGGTATTCCACTTTTTTATGGGAGTCTTCCGGGAAGGTGCCCACCACTTTCACGCCTTTGCTGGCAACGGCGTCGGAGCCGTAGACAATACCCAGTGGCGCTTCATCTCGCTCAACCAGCGCCAGCGCGCCGCGCACGTCTTCTGCAGGCGCAAGTTTAGGGGATAACGTCTCCCACGCGCCCAGTTTTTGCAGCGCTTCTTTGGCATAAATCCCGGCCGGTACATGGTCAGGATCGCCCACGGCCAGACGCCCGCCTTTCAGCAACGCTGTCCAGTCGGTTTTGGCGTTAATCGCCACATCGCCAGTTTTGCTCTCTTTTGGCGCAACGACCACCAGGCTGTTGCCAAGCAGCGTTTCGCGAGTATCCGTTTTAATCGCGTCTTTACTTACCGCGTAATCCATCCATTTCTGATCGGCAGAAATGAATAAATCCGCAGGCGCACCCGCTTCGATTTGACGCGCCAGGGTGGAAGAAGAGGCAAAAGAAGACGCCACTTCGACGTTTTTCCCTTTTTGATACTGCGCGGCAATGTCCTGCATCGCATTAGTTAACGATGCCGCGGCGAACACGGTAATTTTGCTGTTAGCGGCAAATGCCTGGCCTGCCAGACTGACGCTCAACGCTGCGCCAAATGCGAGACGTACCCACTGCTTAGTCATGTTATTACTCCATTGAGTTTCGTTATGTCCGCGGTAATATAACGATACTGCGCAAGAAGATACAAATATTATCGGCAGAAAAAGAAAGGTCTTTAACAAGAAACGCCCGCATAAGCGGGCGTTGCAGACTGATGATAAACTCTCAACCAACACAGGCTGAACGTATATCTCCGAATAAAAAATAACCAAAATCAACGAGTTAATTTGCGGCTGATAACCACAAAGAAGGAAAAATCACGCTTTTTCCTTCTTTGTCAGCAAACTAAAACGCCCGCATAAGCGGGCGTTGCAGAATCAATGCTGTTGTTTTGGCTGGTCGCGGTGACCGACTTTTGAGAAGACGTTGAAGACTTCACCCAATCCGTAGATCAAACCAAGGATCACTGCCATTACTACCGGCACCATGATCACGGCAAATGCCAAACTTTTCAATAACTCTAACATGATTGCCTCAGGTGAAAAGTAAGAGTAACTATTCTAACGGCCCGACAGAAAAACGCACTGTCCTTTTGTGCCATTTGCCCCCATCGCCGCAATAGAGGAAAATGGCATTTTTCCTTGTCCGGAGAGGATATGCAGGCTGAAATATTACTCACGCTAAAGCTCCAGCAGCGGTTGTTCGCCGATCCACGCCGCATTGCGTTACTTAAACAGATACAACATACCGGCTCTATTAGTCAGGGTGCGAAGCTTGCGGGCATCAGCTATAAAAGCGCCTGGGACGCCATCAATGAAATGAACCAGCTTACCGATGACACGCTGGTTGAACGCGTCACCGGCGGTAAAGGCGGCGGCGGCGCTGTCGTCACCCGCTACGGTGAGCGGTTGATTCAGCTCTATGAATTGCTGGCGCAAATCCAGCAGAAGGCGTTTGACGTGCTGCGCGATGATAATCTGCCGCTCGACAGCCTTCTCGCGGCAATTTCCCGTTTCTCCCTGCAAACCAGCGCCCGCAATCAGCTATTTGGCACGGTGCTCCATCGCGATAGCGAGCAGGTTCAGCAGCACGTTGATATTTTACTGGCCGATGGCGTCACCCGTCTGAAGGCAGCCATCACCCGGGGAAGCGCTGAACGTTTAAGCCTGAACGAAGGCAAAGACGTGCTGGTGTTAATTAAAGCGCCGTGGGTGGAACTCACTACCGATGAAACCCGCGCCAGCCACGCGGATAACCGCCTGCGGGGCACCGTGCAAAGCATTCAACAAGGTGCGGAACAAAGCGAAGTGCTGGTCCATCTTCCGGATGGGCAAACGCTGTGCGCTACCGTGCCAAACAGCGTGGTGGAACATCAGCGTCTGGCAGAAGGCTCTGAGGTCGTAGCATTTTTTAATGCCGACCGCGTGATTATCGCCACGCTGTGCTGAATGGTTGCGGCGAATTGACAAACGCGCAGACAATCCGTAATTCTGGGGTTATCACTGCAAAAAATGGGATAACACATGTCTGCGTTGCAAATTTCGCAAGGGTCTTTTCGCCTGAGCGACACACAAACTCTTACTCTCAATGACTTAACCATTAATGCGGGGGAAAGCTGGGCGTTTGTCGGAGCAAACGGCAGCGGGAAATCTTCGCTTGCCCGCGCGCTGGCAGGCTCGCTGCCATTGCTGAAAGGCAAGCGTGAATGTACTTTCCCACGTATAGCACATCTTTCTTTTGAACAACTTCAGAAGCTGGTGAGCGAAGAATGGCAGCGTAATAACACCGACCTGCTCAGCCCCGACGAAGATGACACCGGCCGCACCACCGCAGAAATTATTCAGGAAACGCTCAAAGACCCGGCACGCTGCGAAAAGCTGGCGGGGCTTTTTGGCATCCAGCACCTGCTGACGCGCCGTTTTAAATACCTTTCCACCGGTGAAACGCGCAAGACATTGCTTTGTCAGGCGCTGATGCCGGAGCCAGATTTACTGATTCTCGACGAACCCTTTGACGGGCTGGATGTGCAATCTCGCGAACAGCTCGCTGGCTTATTAGGCGAACTCAGCGCCCAGGGATACACGCTGGTGCTGGTATTAAATCGTTTTGATGAAATTCCTGACTTTGTACAGCATGCAGGCGTGCTGGCCGACTGTACGTTGATTGAAACCGGCGAGAAGAAAAAGCTGCTTGAGCAGGCGTTAATTGCGCAGCTTGCACATAGCGAGAAGCTGGCGGGCGTAGCGCTACCGGAGGCTGACGACCCGAGCGCCCGCTATACGCTGCCGGAAGGCGAGCCGCGCATTATTCTGCGTAATGGCGTAGTGGAATATAACGACCGCCCTGTTCTGCACAACCTTTCCTGGACCGTGAATCCTGGCGAACACTGGCAAATCGTCGGCCCGAACGGCGCGGGTAAATCAACGCTGCTAAGCCTGGTGACGGGCGATCATCCGCAGGGCTACAGCAACGATCTGACGCTATTTGGTCGCCGACGCGGCAGCGGCGAAACCATCTGGGATATTAAAAAACATATCGGCTACGTCAGCAGCAGCCTGCATCTGGAATATCGCGTCAGCACCTCGGTACGCAACGTTATTCTCTCAGGATTTTTCGACTCCATCGGCATCTACCAGGCCGTGTCCGATCGCCAGCACAAGCTCACCCGCGAGTGGCTGCATATGCTCGGTATGGACAACGCCATCGCCGACGCGCCTTTCCACAGCCTGTCATGGGGCCAACAGCGGCTGGCGCTTATCGCCCGTGCGCTGGTTAAGCACCCTACTCTGCTGATTCTTGATGAGCCGCTACAGGGGCTTGATCCGCTTAACCGCCAGCTGGTGCGCCGTTTTGTGGATATTCTGATTGGCGAAGGGGAAACCCAATTGCTGTTTGTTTCACACCATGCTGAAGATGCGCCGGAGTGTATTACGAAGCGATTAACTTTCCTGGCCGATGGCGATGCGTATCGCTATGAATTTGAGGATTTATCCCCGCGTTAATTTCCTGCTAAAGTGGCGCGCGTACACCTGCGCCACTTTTCTCGCCTTTCCTCGCTAAATTCAGACAACCCGCAAAATCAATCAGGCTTATAGTTGTTTTATAATCGTTTTTTCCCGCAGGGAATTTTGGGTCACCGCCTGTGTAAACGATTCCACTAATTTATCATATGTCACACTTTTCGCATCTCTGTTATGCTATGTTTAATACATACCATAGCCGTAATGGAGCGAAATATGAGAGTTCTGGTAACAGGTGGTAGCGGTTACATTGGCAGTCATACCTGCGTGCAGCTACTGCAAAATGGTCACGATGTCGTCATTCTGGATAATCTGTGTAACAGCAAACGCAGTGTGCTGCCGGCGATCGAACGTCTCGGCGGCAAACGTCCGCTGTTTATTGATGGCGATATTCGCGATGAAGGCCTGCTGGCTGAAATTTTCCATGATTACCAGATTGACGCAGTAATCCATTTTGCCGGGCTTAAGGCCGTAGGTGAATCGGTTAACAAACCACTGGAATATTACGACAACAACGTGACCGGGACGCTACGCCTGATTTCTGCAATGCGCGCGGCTAACGTGACTAACTTTATCTTCAGCTCCTCGGCTACCGTTTACGGCGATCAGCCGCAAATCCCTTACGTTGAAAGCTTCCCGACCGGCACGCCTGCAAGTCCCTATGGCCGCAGCAAGCTGATGGTTGAACAAATTCTTACGGACCTGCAAAAAGCACAGCCGAACTGGAGCGTGGCCTTGCTGCGTTACTTCAACCCGGTTGGCGCGCATCCATCAGGTGATATGGGGGAAGACCCACAGGGCATTCCAAATAACCTGATGCCGTATATCGCCCAGGTCGCCGTTGGGCGTCGTGACTCTTTGGCCATATTTGGCAACGACTATCCCACCGACGACGGTACAGGCGTACGTGATTATATCCACGTGATGGACCTGGCCGACGGTCACGTTGCCGCTATGCAAACGCTGCATGGCCAGCCTGGCGTGCATATTTATAACCTCGGCGCAGGCGTTGGCAGCAGCGTGCTGGACGTGGTCAACGCGTTCAGCAAAGCGTGCGGCAAGCCGGTAAATTACCACTTCGCGCCGCGCCGAGATGGCGATCTGCCCGCTTACTGGGCCGATGCGACCAAAGCAGATAAAGAACTTAACTGGCGTGTCAGCCGTACGCTGCAGGAAATGGCAGATGATACGTGGCGCTGGCAGTCCCGCCATCCTCAAGGTTATCCGGATTAAGGAAAAATGATGGAGCAGTTTAACCCGGTGGATCATCCACATCGTCGTTATAATCCCCTGACGGGTCAATGGATTCTGGTTTCTCCGCATCGCGCTAAGCGCCCCTGGCAGGGAGCGCAGGAAACCCCTTCGCAGGAGACTTTGCCGACACACGATCCGGACTGTTTTTTGTGCCCCGGTAATACCCGTGTCACCGGCGATAAAAATCCGCAATATACCGGCACCTTTGTTTTCACTAACGATTTTGCCGCGCTGATGACAGATACGCCGGATGCACCGGCAAGCGGCGATCCGCTGATGCGTTGCGAAAGCGCGCGCGGCACCAGCCGGGTGATCTGTTTTTCTCCCGATCACAGCAAAACGCTACCACAGCTTTCTGTTCCCGCCCTTGAAGAAGTGGTGAAAACCTGGCAACAGCAGACGGCGGATCTCGGTAAAACCTGGCCGTGGGTGCAGGTATTTGAGAATAAGGGTGCGGCGATGGGCTGCTCCAATCCACATCCGCACGGTCAGATTTGGGCGAACAGTTTTCTGCCAAATGAAGTGGCGCGCGAAGATGTATTGCAGCGCGAATACTTTGCCCGGCAGGACTCGCCCATGCTCGTCGATTACACACAGCGCGAGCTGAAAGACGGCAGCCGTACCGTGGTGGAAACCGAACACTGGCTGGCCGTTGTGCCGTACTGGGCCGCCTGGCCGTTCGAAACGCTGCTGCTGCCAAAAGCGCATGTGCTGCGTATCACCGATCTGAGCGCAGAACAAAGCAGCGATCTGGCGCTGGCGCTGAAAAAACTGACCAGCCGCTACGACAATCTTTTCCAGTGTTCCTTCCCTTATTCCATGGGCTGGCACGGCGCGCCGTTTAACGGCGAAAGCAACGACCACTGGCAGCTGCACGCGCACTTCTATCCGCCGCTGCTGCGAAGCGCCTCGGTGCGCAAATTTATGGTCGGCTACGAAATGCTGGCTGAAACCCAACGTGATTTAACCGCAGAGCAAGCCGCAGAACGCTTGCGTGCCGTTTCCGACGTCCACTTTCGCCAATCGGGAGTTTAAAAATGAGTCTGAAAGATAAAACCCAACAAATCTTCGCCGATAGCTTCGGCTACCCTGCTCCGCTGACTATTCAGGCTCCGGGTCGCGTCAACCTGATTGGCGAGCACACCGACTATAACGACGGTTTCGTGCTGCCCTGCGCCATCGACTACCAGACGGTGATTAGCTGTGCGAAACGCGATGACCGAATGGTGCGCGTCATCGCCGCCGACTATGGCAATCAGAGCGACGAGTTCTCTCTGGATAAACCGATCCTCAGCCATGATACCCAGCAGTGGTCCAACTATGTCCGTGGCGTGGTGAAGCACCTGCAAAAACGCGATAAAAACTTTGGCGGCGCGGATCTGGTAATCAGCGGAAACGTGCCGCAGGGCGCCGGGCTTAGCTCATCGGCTTCGCTGGAAGTCGCGGTGGGTAAAGTGTTCCAGCAGCTTTACCACCTGCCTTTGGATGGCGCGCAGCTTGCGCTCAACGGCCAGGAAGCGGAGAACCAGTTTGTCGGCTGTAACTGCGGCATTATGGATCAGCTGATTTCCGCGCTGGGCAAGAAAGATCATGCCCTGCTGCTCGACTGCCGCTCGCTTGGCACCAAAGCCGTTTCTATGCCGAAAGGCGTCGCCGTTGTCATCATTAACAGTAACTTTAAACGTACGCTGGTAGGCAGCGAGTACAATACCCGCCGCCAGCAATGTGAAACCGGCGCTCGCTTCTTTACGCAGAAAGCCCTGCGCGATGTCGAACTGGATAAATTTAACGCCGTGGCGCATGAACTGGATCCGGTAGTCGCCAAACGCGTGCGCCACGTGCTGACGGAAAATATCCGTACCGTTGAAGCGGCGGACGCGCTGGCGAAAGGCGACCTGGTACGCATGGGTCAGCTCATGGCGGAATCCCATGCCTCCATGCGTGATGATTTCGAAATTACCGTTCCGCAGATTGATACCCTGGTTGAGATAGTCAAAGAAACGATTGGCGATAAAGGCGGCGTGCGCATGACCGGCGGCGGCTTCGGCGGCTGCATCGTTGCGCTGATCCCTGAAGAACTGGTGCCGGCCGTTGAAAAAGCGGTGGCCGAACAGTACGAAGCGAAAACCGGCATCAAAGAAACCTTTTACGTCTGCAAACCTTCAGAAGGAGCCGGGCAATGCTAAAAGAGACGCCACAGCTTGCCCCGGACGGGCAGCCGTACCGTATTTCCACCCTGCGTAACAGCGCAGGAATGGTGGTAACCATGATGGACTGGGGCGCAACCCTGCTTTCATGCCGCGTACCGATGAAAGACGGGACCGTGCGTGAAACGCTGCTTGGCTGCGCGACGCCGGAAGATTATCTTCATCAATCTGCCTATCTAGGCGCAACGGTTGGCCGTTATGCGAACCGCATCGCAAACGGTAAATTTGTGCGCGATGGTAAAACCATCAGCGTTACCGCAAACCAGGGCGAGCATCAGCTACACGGCGGGCCGGAAGGGTTCGACAAATGTCGCTGGCGCATTGTCCGTCAGAACGAGCAGGAAGTGCTTTATACGCTCGATTCTGCGGATGGCGATCAGGGCTTCCCGGGCGAGTTTCGCGCCACGGCCCGTTACTCACTCACCGAGGATAACCGCATCGCAATTGAGTTTCGTGCAAAGGTTGATAAGCCATGCCCGGTGAACCTCACTAACCACGCTTACTTCAATCTTGACGGCACGCAACACGATGTGCGCCAGCATCAATTGCAGATCTTTGCCGATAGCTATCTGCCGGTAGATGCCAACGGCATTCCGCAGGCGGGCCTGAAAGATGTGACCGACACCAGTTTTGATTTCCGTAGCGCAAAAACTATCGCCGATGATTTCCTGCGTGAAGAAGATCAGGTGCTGGTGAAGGGCTACGATCACGCATTCCTGTTGCAGGCTAAAGGTGATGTAAGCCAGCCTGCCGCGCACGTCTGGGCCAGCGATAAGCAGTTGCAAATGACCGTTTATACCTCGGCCCCGGCGCTGCAGTTCTACAGCGGTAACTATCTGGACGGCACGCCGGCCCGCGAACAGGGCACTTATACCGCGTATCAGGGCCTGGCGCTGGAAAGCGAATATCTGCCGGACAGCCCGAATCATCCTGAATGGCCGCAGCCGGATTGCTGGTTACAGCCGGATGACGAATACCTGAGCGTGACTGAATATCACTTTATCCCGCAGTAGCGCTTATGCCCTCCTTTACGGGAGGGCAATTCTTATCCTGATTGCTGAATATCCCGCCAAAAGTCGGCAAAAAATAACGCCAGATTCACATCCAACTTACACTTCACGCTCTTTTTCGCTATGTTAAACGTTTAGATTGCCGCAGGTTAGCCCACGGCAATATAATGATAACCGTTATCATTAATCGCAGGCTTATTAAGGAGTAAACTATGGCTGTTACTAAGCTGGTACTGGTTCGTCACGGCGAAAGCCAGTGGAACAATGAAAACCGTTTCACCGGTTGGTATGACGTCGATCTGTCTGAGAAAGGTAAAACCGAAGCAAAAGCCGCAGGTCAGCTGCTGAAAGACGAAGGCTACTCCTTCGATTTTGCTTATACCTCCGTGCTGAAACGTGCCATCCACACGCTGTGGAATGTCCTCGATGAGCTGGATCAGGCCTGGCTGCCGGTTGAAAAATCATGGAAGCTGAACGAGCGTCACTATGGCGCGCTGCAGGGACTGAACAAAGCTGAAACCGCAGAAAAATATGGCGATGAGCAGGTTAAACAATGGCGTCGTGGTTTTGCCGTTACGCCACCAGAGCTGACTCGCGATGACGAGCGTTTCCCGGGCCACGACCCACGTTATGCATCGCTGTCCGATAAAGAGCTGCCAACCACTGAAAGCCTGGCGCTGACTATCGACCGCGTTATCCCTTACTGGAACGAAACCATTCTGCCACGCATGAAAAGCGGCGAGCGCGTGATCGTTGCGGCTCACGGTAACTCCCTGCGTGCGCTGGTGAAATTCCTCGATAACATGAGCGAAGAAGAGATCCTTGAGCTGAACATCCCAACCGGCGTGCCGTTGGTATATGAGTTCGATGAAAACTTCAAACCGCTGAAGCGCTACTACCTGGGCAACGCTGATGAAATCGCAGCCAAAGCTGCGGCAGTTGCGAACCAGGGTAAAGCGAAGTAATTCGCAAGTTGTGAAAAGGCGTGGATTGTTCCACGCCTTAGATTGCTGACAAAGAAGGAAAAAGCGTGGTTTTTCCTTCTTTGTGGTTATCAGCCGAAAATCAATCCGTTGATTTTCCTTATTTTTTATTCGGCGGTATTGGTTGAGAGTTTGTCATCACTCTGAAGCGTGGATTGTTCCACGCCTTTTTATTTCAACACCACTCGGCATTACACGTCACCCGGCTGTGTCAGGGTTCATTATTACTTTTTTATTCTTCATTCCGGCAGGCCAGTCGTCGTATCAGTCGCTCCGTAACGCATGCCATCCACAAGCATAGCAACCATTTTTCGCGCATAGGGAGGCTCTTCTTCGTTAGGTCCCTGACATAGCGTCACTATCGCCCGCAGCAGATCGTAGGCATCAATATCTGGCCGAATGAATTTCGCCTCAGCGGCGCCCTCCAGCAGGCCTTTCAGCGCCGGCACCATCCGTGAGCTGAAGTATGCGGGTAACGCGCTGTACGCGGGATCGCCCGACTGAAGCGCCGTGGCAAGGCCACGTTTGGACGCAACAAGATCCATGAAAATATAAATCCAGCGGAGCAACGCCTCGTCGGGTTCGTACTTATTTGCCAGAACGGTAGCTGCCTCTGCACAGCTATCCGCCCCCTTTTGCAGCACAGCGACGATGAGATCCGAACGCTGCGGAAAATGACGGTATACCGTACCCAGGCCAACTCCTGCCTGCTGCGCGATTTCGCGCACCGGAGCGTTCACGCCGGACTTCGCAAAAACTTCCAGAGCCGCTTCAAGCAAGGCTGTCATCTTTTGTCGCGCATCGGCACGCATCCGGCGGGGAGCGCCGTTGTCTTTAGGTTCGCTGATCATCCGTTCGAGACTTCTTTTAAGTAAGGGCTTGCAAACGGAACATTGTTCCGCTTATGATTCGGAACGTGGTTCCGGTTGCCATAATAGCAGAGTGACAACCGCACCGCATCAATGGTTGACATCATTCCTGGAGAGCTAATCATGATTTTAGTATTGGGAATTACGGGTAAAACGGGGGGCGCGGCCGCGCGTCACCTGCTGATGCAGGGCAGGAAGGTGCGGGCGCTGGTCCGCGATCGAGCAAAGGCGGCCGACTGGGAGAAACAGGGCGTCGAACTAATAGACGGCGATCTGAGCGATGCGGAGGCGATAACGCGGGCTCTGCAAGGCGTGGAGAGTGCATACGTCATGCTGCCCCCGACCCGGACCCCATCCCGTGACTTCGTGGAGTCAAAGAAGCCGATCGCGGCCTACGCCAGGGCACTTAAGTCGGCGCACCTCTCGCGTGTTGTGATTCTTTCATCCTACGGTGCGGAGAAAACAAGCGGTCTGGGATCTATCACGGCAAATGCCCTCCTTGAGCAGGGGCTAAGCGATCTGCCGTATCCCGTGGCGGTCATTCGTGCAGGCGGATTTTATGAGAATTTTCTCTATGGCTTACAGACCGGGCAAGGTGGCGTGCTACCTGTATTCAACAAGAAAACGGACGAAAAATCACCGCTGACCGCCACCGACGACATCGGCGCGGAAGCAGCCAGGCTGCTGACCGGACCGGTATGGAGCGGAAGGCGCGTGATCGAGTTGGGTTCGCTGGTGAGCGCTGACGAGATAGCTGCGCAACTGGGCGATGTGCTGAAACGGGAGGTGGCCGCGCGGGCTGTGCCACGTGAAGCGTGGACCGACACCCTGGAACAGATGGGCTTTCCACAAGGACAAACGTGGGGTTTTGAGGAGATGTTCGATGCGCTGAACTCGCACTGGATCGATTTCGGCGCGCCGGGTACGGAGCGCGTGGAGGGCACCACGACTGCACGCCAAATCTTTGCGGCAGCTAAAGGATAAATCGATCTTTAAACGCCCCCGACGAAAGCCGGGGGCTACGTTTTCATGCGGCTGTCGAGCAAGACATCAGCCGACGCAGCGCGAAATTGCGACCGCGTGCAGAACAGCGAACATTTTTTATCATTGATACGGCCTTAACCGCGACGTGCTTGCACCGCTGCGGCCAACTGGCGCAGAAGCGTTTCGGTGTCTTCCCAGCCAATGCAGGCGTCGGTGATACTTTTGCCATAGACCAGCGGCTCGCCGCTCTCCAGGCTCTGGTTCCCTTCCACCAGATGACTTTCAATCATTACGCCGGTAATGGCTTTATCGCCGCTTGCGATTTGCTGACAGACATCCGCGCCTACTTCCATCTGCTTTTTGAACTGCTTGCTACTGTTAGCGTGGCTGAAATCGATCATCACCTGCGCAGGCAGCCCGGCTTTCGCTAAATCTTGTTTAACCTGGGCTACGTGCGCCGCACTGTAATTCGGCTCTCTACCGCCGCGCAGGATGATATGGCAGTCGCCGTTGCCGCTGGTGCTGACGATAGCAGAGTGGCCCCATTTGGTCACAGACAGAAAACAGTGAGGCGCGCCCGCCGCGTTGATTGCATCGATAGCGACTTTCATCGTGCCATCGGTCCCGTTTTTAAAACCAACCGGACAGGACAGCCCGGACGCCAGCTCGCGGTGCACCTGAGATTCGGTGGTTCGTGCGCCAATCGCCCCCCAGCTCATCAGGTCTGCCAGATATTGCGGCGTGATCATATCAAGGAATTCGCCCGCGGCCGGCAGGCCAGTGTCGTTGATATCAAGCAGCAGCTTACGGGCAATACGCAGGCCGTCGTTAATCTGGTAGCTGCTATCCATATGCGGATCGTTAATCAGCCCCTTCCACCCTACGGTAGTACGCGGTTTTTCGAAGTAAACACGCATAACGACTTCAAGCTCGCCCTGCAGCTCTTCACGTAAAGCCAGCAGGCGCGTACCGTACTCTTTGGCGGCTTTGATATCGTGAATAGAGCATGGGCCGATGACCACCAGCAGGCGATCGTCATTGCCTTTTAGAATTTTATGAATAGCCTGGCGTGCATGAGAAACCGTCTGGGCCGCTTTTTCGCTGGCCGGGAATTTTTCGAGCAGCGCTACAGGTGGCAGGAGTTCGTTAATCTCTTTGATGCGTAAGTCGTCGTTCTGATAATTCATGATATTTCCGGAAGGTTTTTATATTTTTGCCAGTTGCAATCCCTTCAATCTATATCTTCATCGCAGAAGTGTAAACGCCATTTTACACTCCAGGCAGATTAATCCTGGAGTAGCGTTTAAGATCGCCGAAATATGGCGAAAAGTGAGATCAAGGCTACAATTTTTACTGTTAACGCTGAAAAATATCAGTTTTCCAAAATTGTATTCTGATCGCATTTCTATTGCCGATACTTTTTTCTGTTATATCCGGCGCGATCGGTACAGTTTTTGCACTGTTGGAAGAAGTTATCCAGCAATAACGACAAGAACAGGAGCATAAAGATGAATAAATTAGCCATGCTTTTCCTCACAGCTTCACTTTCTGCCGCAAGCGGCGCGGCTATGGCCGTTGATACACCTGCCGGTGGCGATAATAACGGCCAGGCAAATTCAAGCGCTGAGGCGGGACAGACCGCGCCCGGCGCACACCAGAATATCGCGCCTAAGGGTACCGATGGCGGCGATGTGAACAATTCCAGCACCATGCTGCATCCGAATGACAAGGGCACCAGCGCCTCCGGCGAAGGAATGGACTCGCAAGACGTTCATAAAAACACGATGTGTAAGGACGGACGATGCCCGGATATGGACAAAAAAGTTGAAACGGGAACCGGTAACGATGTAGACACCAAAACTGACGGTACTTCACAGTAGCCGGCGGCCGTAATATCTATAGAGGAGAGCTCAGGCTCTCCTTTTTTATGAAATGCTTTTCAATAGGTTGAACAGATTCATGGTTATAATGAACGCATGCTAATTAAGCTTGCGGGGAACCATGGCTCATTTACATCAGCACGATTCTCAGGATGCAAACGCGAAACGCCTGTTATGGGCTTTTGCTATCACCGCAGTATTTATGGTGGCGGAAGTTATCGGCGGCCTGTTCTCCGGTTCGCTGGCATTGCTCGCCGATGCAGGGCACATGTTGACGGATGCTGCCGCGCTGTTAGTAGCGCTTATCGCCGTACAGTTCGCCCGACGCCCGCCTAACTCTCGACGCACGTTTGGCTGGCTACGCTTAACGACGCTCGCCGCATTTGTGAACGCCCTTGCGCTGGTTGTCATTACCCTGTTAATCGCCTGGGAGGCGATCCAGCGCTTCAGCCACCCACGGCCCGTTGCCGGGTGGACGATGCTAACTATCGCAATTGCTGGACTGTTGGCAAATATCGCTTCTTTCTGGATATTGCATCGCGGTAGCGAAGAGAAAAATCTCAACGTTCGTGCGGCGGCGCTGCATGTTTTAGGCGATTTACTCGGTTCGGTGGGCGCTATCATCGCCGCACTGATCATTTTACGGACCGGCTGGACACCAATCGACCCGATTCTATCCATACTGGTTTCCTGCCTTGTTCTGCGCAGCGCGTGGAGCTTGCTTAAAGAAAGCGTCAATGAGTTGCTTGAGGGAGCGCCTGGAGCGATAGATATTGAAACGCTGAAGAAAAAGCTGTCTCGTGGCATTCCGGAAGTACGGAACGTGCACCATGTGCATATCTGGCTGGTGGGGGAAAAACCATTGATGACGCTGCATGTGCAGGTGGTTCCTCCACACGATCATGACGCGCTGCTTGGTCGTATCCATCATTTCCTGGCGCAGGAATATCAGATTGAACACGCGACGGTGCAGATGGAGTATCAACCCTGCAACGGGCCACATTGCGATTTAAACGAGCATGACCACCCGGGCCATGCTCATCATCACCGATCAGGATAGCGCGCGCGAACCCCGATCGCGTGCGCTTTTAATCCACATGCGGCTGCCGTTAAGAGCAATAAACGTCAGGATCAGATATTCAAGCGACATCGCATAAACGCCTTGTCGCGCAAAGATGACGACGCTGATAACGTTAATCACCACCCACAACAGCCAGTTCTCCACGTACTTACGCGTCATCAGAATCATCGCCACGATAGAGAGCACCATCATGCAGGAATCCCAGAACGGGAAAGCATCCGGCTGTAGCGCCGGCATGGTGACGTTCAGGCCAAGCGCTTGCATCACCGAAACGGCAATGCGTGTCAGATAAGCAAAGACAGGATCGATAAAGAAAGTCATCAGTCCAATCGCGCCCACACAGACGGCAAGCCAGGCCAGCGCCTTAGGAAACGGCAACCAACGTATGCGCAGCGCGGCCTCATTATTGCTGGTCTGGCGCGACCACGCGTACCAGCCATAAATATTGGCGGCAAAGAAGAACACCTGCAGCAGCAGGCTGGCATATAGCTGGATCTGGAAGAAGATAATGGCAAACAGCGTGACGTTGATTAATCCAAACGCGTAATTGCTGATTTTCTCAAGGCTTGCAAGCCAGATACAGAGCAGCCCGGCGAGCGTGCCTACCGCCTCAATCCACGATAAATCATAGCCACCTGCCCCAATCGGGATGTGGACCAGAATGTTTTGCGTGCTAAAAAAATCCATATTTTCCCCTGAGCGTCATGTCCTATGCGTTACCTTTTATCGAACGGCGTAATTCAGCGGCGAAGTCTAACATCCGGTTAAGCGGCACCAGAGCCCCCTCACGCAACGCGGCGTCCACGTGAATCTCGTGAGCCGCTCCGCCCTGCTCCAGGCTCTCAGCGATAGCCTTAAGGCCGTTCATCGCCATCCATGGACAATGAGCGCAGCTTCGGCACGTTGCGCCTTCACCGGCGGTCGGCGCTTCCAGCAGCTCTTTATCCGGACACGTCTGCTGCATTTTGTAGAATATGCCCCGATCGGTTGCCACGATCAGTTGCTGATTAGGCAGCGTTCTGGCTGCGGCAATCAACTGGCTGGTTGAACCCACCGCGTCAGCCATATCGACCACAGCCTGAGGCGACTCCGGGTGCACCAGGATTGCCGCATCAGGATATAGCGCTTTCATGCGCGCCAGCGCCTGGGTCTTAAATTCGTCATGCACGATACATGCGCCCTGCCAGCACAGCACGTCTGCACCGGTCTGTTTCTGGACATAGCTGCCCAAATGACGATCGGGCGCCCAGATGATTTTCTCGCCCAGGCTATCAAGATGCTCAATAAGCTCAACGGCAATGCTGGATGTCACCACCCAGTCCGCGCGAGCTTTGACCGCCGCTGAAGTGTTAGCATAGACCACGACCGTGCGATCGGGGTGCTGGTCGCAGAAGGCCGTAAATTCGTCAATTGGACAGCCTAAATCCAGAGAACACTCGGCATTCAGGGTCGGCATCAGGATGGTTTTCTCAGGACTGAGAATTTTTGCCGTTTCGCCCATGAAGCGCACGCCCGCGACCAGCAGCGTGGAGGCGGGATGGTTTGCCCCAAAGCGCGCCATTTCAAGCGAGTCAGAGATACAGCCGCCCGTTTCTTCTGCCAGCGCCTGGATTTCGGGATCCGTGTAGTAATGCGCAACCATTACCGCGTTACGCTCTCTCAACAAACGCTTAATTTTTTCGCGATAGAACTGCTTTTCGTCCACGCTTAGCGGCACCGGCTTCGGTGGGAAAGGATAAATGGCTGTTTCCGGGTCGAACATGACGCTCATAATGCTTTCTCGTTTGGCTGACTTAACAAAACCGTCGTAATTTTAGTATCAGCGGGCCAGGAATCACGGAGGTTGTTTTATATGCTAAACAAGATAGCGAATTATAAGAGGAATGTCGTGCGAATTTTGCAGGCTCAGAAACAACAAAAGCGCCTTACAGGCGCTTTGGTTGATTTTGTCGACCTGCTGCAGGTTCGTCTCCTGCACGGTCCGGCTCCGGATGCAACAAAGGCGCCATAAAGGCGCCTTTGTCTGAATATGGTGGGTCGTGCAGGATTCGAACCTGCGACCAATTGATTAAAAGTCAACTGCTCTACCAACTGAGCTAACGACCCGCTGTGCGGCTACTGCACTCTTCTACTTCACAAACTTCTTACCACATCAAGATTTGGTGGGTCGTGCAGGATTCGAACCTGCGACCAATTGATTAAAAGTCAACTGCTCTACCAACTGAGCTAACGACCCGCTATGCGGCTACTGCATCCTTCTACAACCTGTGACAGCGAAAATTAGTGGGTCGTGCAGGATAATTACTCGTCTCATCCTGAGACTCGCCCTGCGGGCCGTCGCGAGCGACGTTCAAAATCGTTCCCGACGATTTTGTCGACCTGCTGCAGGTTCAACCCCTTCACGATTCACAAACTTCTTATCACATCGAAAATTGGTGGGTCGTGCAGGATTCGAACCTGCGACCAATTGATTAAAAGTCAACTGCTCTACCAACTGAGCTAACGACCCATTTTCGTGTCACTCCCGGTTAGCTACTTATCCCCCGGCAACGGCGGCATATATTACTGATTTAAGATTTTGACGCAACAAGAATTTTGACACAGATCGCTTAACTGCTTAGTAATCGCGCGGCAAGACCAGAAAAACAGCGTTATCTGGTCAGGCCGCAAGCATTACATCGCATTCAGACGCTTCTGCGCCTGTTTTGCGCCATCGGTATTTGGAAACTGTTTGATCACTTGTTGGTAGACGGCTTTCGCTTTCGCGGTATCGCCTTTGTCCTGCATGATCAAACCGACCTTGTACATGGCATCCGGAGCTTTGGGCGACTTAGGGTAGTTTTTCACCACGGAGGCAAAATAAAACGCCGCGTCGTCTTTTTTCCCTTTGTTGTAATTCAACTGCCCGAGCCAGTAATTCGCATTAGGCTGGTAAGTTGAATCCGGGTATTTTTTCACAAAGCTCTGAAACGCGGCCATTGCCTCATCCTGGCGAGATTTATCCTGCACCAGAGCGATTGCCGCATTGTAATCGCTGTTGGCATCTCCACCTTGTACAGGCGCGCTCGCAGCCGGTGCGTTTGTAGACGCCCCGGCGTCAGGTGCTGCCGTCGCCGCGCCCTGATCGTTACCACCAGCCTGCCCCGCCGCACCGCCGCCGTTGCTGAGGCCATCTATCTGCAACAGAATTTGCTTCTGACGCTCCACAACCTGATTAAGCTGATACTGGCTTTCCTGAATCTGTCCGCGCAGGGAATCAATATCATTCTGATTATCGGAGAGCTGCTGCTGGAGTTGAGTTAAAAGCTGGCTGTGAGCATTAGAAATACGCTCAAGTTGAGTGACACGGTCTTCGACCGAGCCTGAGCCGACACTACTGATTGGCGCCTGAGCAAAAGCGGCCCAGGGGGCCGCTATGCCAACCAGTAACGACAGACTCAACAAGTGATGTCTGAAGTTACTGCTCATGCAATTCTCTTAGTAAACCAGTACGGCACGACGGTTTTTAGCGTAAGCCGCTTCGTCATGACCCAGTACTGCAGGTTTTTCTTTACCGTAAGAAACGATGGAGATCTGGTCTGCAGAAACGCCTTTACCTTGCAGGTACATCTTAACGGCGTTAGCACGACGCTCACCCAGGGAGATGTTGTATTCCGGGGTGCCACGTTCGTCCGCATGACCTTCTACGGTGACTTTGTAAGATGGGTTGCTACGCAGGAAGTTTGCGTGCGCATCCAACATTGCAGCAAATTCAGAAGAAACATCGTATTTGTCCAGACCGAAGTAAACGATGTTGTTCTGTTGCAGCTGCTGCATCTGCAGACGAGCCTGCTCTTCGGAAGACATATTGCCTTGACCGTTAGCGTCCATACCAGTGCCGGCACCCAGCATGCCTTCACCGCTTTCGTTGCTGGCGTTCTTGTTAGAAGAACATGCCGCGATGGCCATAACAGGCAGAGCAATCATCAGCCCTTTCAGCACTTTGTTCAGTTGCATTTCTTTGATCCTTTAATATTTTATTATCACAGATACGGCGACCAGGCAGGAGATTTAACCTGACCATCGGTTGCCGGAAGACGCGCTTTGAAACGCCCATCTGTTGAGACCAGATTCAGCACGGATCCCATCCCCTGAGAAGAGCTGTAGATTACCATAGTGCCGTTAGGTGCCAGACTTGGCGTTTCATCCAGGAACGTTGACGATAAAGTTTGTACGCCACCCGCTACCAGATCCTGTTTGGCAATGTGTTGCTGACCGCCTGCGGAGCTCACCATTACCATAAACTTGCCGTCAGCGCTTACATCAGCATTCTGGTTCTGGGTACCTTCCCAGGACAGACGCTGCGGAGCACCGCCGTTAATATTCACTTTATAAATCTGCGGACGACCGGCCTGGTCAGAGGTATAGGCCAGATTCTGGCTGTCCGGGAACCAGCTTGGTTCAGTGTTATTGCTACGGCCATCGGTAATCTGGCTAATTTGCCCGGAACCGATATCCATCACGTAAAGATTCAGGCTACCGGATTTAGACAACGCGAAGGCCAGTTTGCTGCCGTCCGGAGAGAATGAAGGCGCGCCGTTGTGCCGTGGGAAAGACGCGACCTGACGTACTGCGCCATTAGCCAGCGTCTGAATAACCAGCGCTGAACGGCCGCTTTCGAAGGTCACATAGGCGACTTTACTGCCGTCCGGAGACCATGCCGGAGACATCAGCGGCTGCGGAGAACGGTGAACCACAAACTGGTTGTAGCCATCGTAATCGGAAACGCGCAGCTCATACGGGAACTGGCCGCCGTTGGTCTGCACAACGTAGGCGATACGGGTGCGGAACGCGCCTTTGATACCGGTCAGCTTTTCAAACACTTCATCGCTGGCGGTATGACCGGCATAGCGCAGCCACTGTTTGTTCACCTTGTAGGAGTTCTGCGCCAGAACGGTACCTGGCGCACCAGAGGTATCCACCAGTTGATAAGCAACCGTATAGCTGCCATCGCCGTTAGGCGTAACCTGGCCTACGACAACGGCATCGATCCCCAGCGCGGTCCAGGCCGCTGGCTGCACTTCCTGGGCGGAGCCAGGCTGCTGCGGTAAACGAGAACGGTCCAGCGGATTGAACTTGCCGCTGTTACGCAAGTCAGCCGCAACAATGCCGCCAACGTCTTCTGGTGCGGCGCCAGGGCCTGCCCATTTGAACGGCGCCACGCCAATTGGACGTGCTGAATCCACCCCTTGTGTGATTTCAATACGAACCTCTGCGTGCAGCACCGCTGCCCACAGCATCAAGAAACTTAATGCAACTCGAAATGCCTGCTTCATCATATCTCCCTTATCCGGGCGAAAAGCCCGCGATAATTTAGCAGAATGTTAACAACACCCACATACCCAAAACTACCAAAACCCTTTGACACAGCTTAGTCAGGTTTTCCCTATTTTCATGGGGAAATGCCGTTAAGGTTTGAAGTCCAGCGGCGCGTTTTTAAAGACTTCATAAACGTCCTGGCTAGGTGGTTTTGGGATCTTCGCCAGTCGGGCCGCCGCAACAGCCGCCTGGCAAAGCGCCGGATCACCGCCTTCCGATTTGACATCAAGCAACAGGCCATCAGGCGCCAGTTTGACGCGCAGTGTACAAGTCTTACCGGCAAAGGATGGATCGTTGTAAAACTTACTTTCGATCGCCGATTTTATCTGACCTGCATAGTTGCTGATATCGGCCCCAGAAGCGCCATTATTTTTATTATTCCCTTTCCCGGCCGCGGCTGCGCTATCTCCTTTCGCCCCACCGCCGGTTTTCGGTGCATTCTTACCCGAGCTCAGGTCGCCAAACAGATCGTCAACGCCCTGGGCTGCTGCTTTATCGGCAGCTGCTTTCTCGGCTGCAGCTTTTTTCTTAGCATCCGCCGCCGCTTTTTTGTCTGCGGCAGCTTTTGCAGCAGCAGCCTTATCAGCAGCGGCTTTTTCAGCGGCTTCTTTTTTGGCTGCCTCAGCGGCGGCTTTCTTCTCAGCATCCTGTTGAGCTTTCTTCGCCGCTGCATCGGCGGCTTTTTTCTCAGCATCCTGCTGAGCTTTCTTCGCCGCTGCATCAGCAGCTTTTTTCTCAGCGTCCTGCTGAGCTTTCTTCGCCGCTGCATCGGCAGCTTTTTTCTCAGCGTCCTGTTGAGCTTTCTTCGCCGCTGCGGCTTGGGCAGCCGCTTTTGACGCAGCTTCTTCAGCGGCTTTTTTCTGTGCGTCTGCGGCGGCTTTCTTCGCCGCCTCTTCCGCCGCCTTTGCCTGAGCATCAGCCTGTGCTTTCGCGTCTGCTTTAGCTTTCGCCGCAGCCGCTTCGGCCTGTTTCTGTTGTTCCTGCGCTTCTTTGGCCGCTTCCTGGGCCTGTTTTTGCTGCTCCGCTTGCTGCTTCGCTTGCTCCTGCGCTTCCAGACGCTCCTTCTCCAGGGCTTTCAGACGCTGTTGTTCAGCGGCCTGTTTCTCCTGAAGTTCTTCAGCCTGTTGCTGCGCCTGCTTTTCGCGCTGCTCTGCCGCTCGCTTACTGCTCGCCTGTTGATTCTGCTGGCGATTGTACTGTTGCACCACGGCACCCGGATCGACCATGACCGCGTCAATGGACGATCCACCGCCGCCGCCCGCGCTGGCGTCTATGTGCTCATCAAACGAACTCCATATCAGGATCGCAATCAAGATGATATGCAGGATCACCGAGACGATTATCGCGCGTTTGAGCTTATCGTTTTCTGTGGTTGCCTTTGACACTATCAGTTCCCAAATATAGCGAGATGGATCAGATTGGCTGCGTCATCAGACCGACGGATTTCACCCCTGCACTGTGCAGCAGGTTAAGTGCCTTAATGATCTCCTCATAGGGGACATCCTTCGCACCACCGATCAAAAAGACCGTTTTAGGATTTGCCTGCAGGCGGCGCTGGGCTTCAGCAACAACCTGCTCGGACGGCAACTGTTCCATACGGTCTTTTTCAACCACCACGCTGTACTGCCCTGGGCCGGACACTTCGATAATGACCGGCGGCTCATCGTTACTGCTTACCGTTTGCGAATCTGTCGCATCCGGCAGGTCTACCTCAACGCTTTGGGTGATGATGGGTGCCGTGGCCATAAAGATCAGCAGCAACACCAGCAGCACGTCCAGCAGAGGTACGATGTTAATTTCTGACTTTAGTTCACGACGACCGCGTGTACGTCTGGCCATGACTTACCCCTTACTGCTTATCGCTGCTGGTAAAAGCCTGACGGTGCAGGATAGCCGTGAACTCTTCCATGAAGTTGTCGTAATTCAATTCCAGTTTGTTCACGCGCTGATTCAGGCGGTTGTACGCCATCACCGCTGGAATGGCGGCAAACAGACCGATCGCGGTCGCAATCAATGCTTCTGCGATGCCTGGCGCCACCATCTGCAACGTCGCTTGTTTCACCGCACCCAAGGCGATAAAGGCGTGCATAATTCCCCATACCGTACCAAACAGACCGATATAAGGGCTGATAGAGCCTACGGTACCAAGGAAAGGAATATGGGTTTCGAGCGTTTCAAGCTCGCGGCTCATTGAAATACGCATCGCACGCGCAGCGCCGTCCACCACCGCCTCCGGGGCATGGGTATTCGCACGGTGCAGTCGGGCAAACTCTTTGAATCCCGAATAGAAAATTTGTTCGGAACCGGCAAGGCTGTCACGGCGGCCCTGGCTTTCCTGATAGAGACGGGACAATTCAATGCCCGACCAGAACTTATCTTCAAACGCTTCCGCTTCACGGGTGGCGGCATTGAGGATTCGCGTTCGCTGAATGATGATCGCCCATGATGCAATGGAAAAACCAATCAAAATCAACATGATAAATTTGACCAGAAGGCTCGCCTTCAGGAACAAATCAAGGATATTCATGTCAGTCACTGCTTGAACTCCGCGACAATAGACTTGGGAAGCGCACGAGGCTTCATTGAGAGAAGATCAACGCAGACGATAAGGACCTCAGCTTCATTGAGTGTCCGCCCATCGGCATTGACTATTCGCTGCGTAAACACCATAGAAGTGCCTCGCATCGAGGTAATTTCACTTTGGATTTCGAGTAAATCGTCGAGTCGGGCAGGCGCAAGATAATCGACTGTCATCCTGCGTACGACAAAGGCGATGCGCTCCGCCAGCAAATCTTGCTGGTTAAAGTGGTGCTGGCGCAGCATCTCAGTGCGTGCTCTTTCATAAAAAGCAACATAACTGGCGTGGTAAACCACACCACCGGCATCGGTATCTTCATAGTAGACACGAACCGGCCATCGAAACAGCGTTGTACTCACTTTACATCCCGGTAATGCAATTAAACGTTGCTACTATACGCAAGAGGATGAGGGTTGGGAATGGGTTGTATTAAAGGTTAGATAAATATTTATGGGCCTGTTAAAGCCCATAAAATTTAGGTAAATCAGATTAGCCTGATGTCAGCTTCAGAAGAAGAAAAACAGCAGCCCGGCCAGCAGCACCAGTTGCGCCAATAAAGGACAGAAAATGCCCTGCCAGAGCGCCTTCTGCGGGCGAAACCCTACACCGTGAATTACCCCAGCACATACGGCCCACATCAGCAGAAAACCGTGCCAGATTTCCAGCTCGCTGGTCTTCGCGGCAAAGCGCGTCGGGTCCCAGAAGATGCAGCCGGCCAGGGCTAACGCCATGATGAAGGAAAGAGCCCGTAGCGGGCTCTTGTCCATTACCGCATACAGCCTGGCGATAATCGCTTCCATTAGCGCTCTTCTTTGCCAGCTTTAGCTTCAATATGCTCAAGCGAAAGCGCGGTGATGATGCCAAATGCACAGGCAAGAAGCGTTCCCAGAATCCATGCAAAATACCACATAATCAGCTCCTTACTTAGTACAGAGAGTGGGTGTTGCTTTCAATATGTTCTTTGGTAATACGGCCGAACATTTTCCAGTAACACCACGCCGAATAGGCCAGAATGATCGGCACGAATACCAGCGCCACATAGGTCATCAGGTTCAACGTCAACTGGCTGGAGGTCGCATCCCACATCGTCAGGCTCGCGTTCAGCACGGTGCTGGACGGCATGATGAACGGGAACATCGCGATACCCGCCGTCAAAATGATGCAGGCGAGCGTCAGGGATGAAAACAGGAATGCCCACGCGCTACGGTTCACGCGCGCGGTTAATACGGTCAGCAGCGGCAGAATCACGCCCAGCGCCGGGATAGCCCACAGAGCCGGCATAGCGTTAAAGTTCATCAGCCAGGCACCTGCCTGACGCACCACTTCTTTGGCCAGCGGATTCGAAGGCGCATGATGGTTCATGACGGAGGTCACGGCATAACCGTCAATGCCATACATCACCCAGACGCCTGCCAGAGCGAAGCACACCATTGTCACCAGCGCGGCAATCTGCGAGATGATACGCGAGCGCAGATAGACCTCGCCAGTAGTGCGCATCTGCAGGTAAGTTGCACCCTGCGTCAGGATCATCGCGACGCTCACCACGCCCGCCAGCAGGCCGAACGGGTTCAGCAGCTGGAAGAAGTTACCGGTGTAGAACAGACGCATGTACTCGTCCATATGGAAAGGCACACCCTGCAACAGGTTGCCGAACGCCACGCCGATAACCAAAGGCGGAACGAAGCTACCGATAAAGATGCCCCAGTCCCACATGTTACGCCAGCGCGTGTCTTCAATCTTCGAACGGTAATCAAAACCGACCGGACGGAAGAACAAGGATGCCAGCACCAGAATCATCGCTGCATAAAAGCCGGAAAACGCCGCGGCGTAGACCATCGGCCAGGCGGCAAACAGCGCGCCGCCTGCGGTGATAAGCCAGACCTGATTACCGTCCCAGTGCGGGGCGATAGCGTTGATCATAATACGGCGTTCGGTGTCGTTACGGCCCAGGAAGCGGGTCAGCATGCCGACGCCCATATCCCAGCCGTCGGTGACGGCAAAACCAATCAGCAAAATGCCAACCAGCAGCCACCAGATAAAACGTAATACTTCATAATCGATCATTTCACGACTCCTGACTTAGCGTGCCGGCTGAGAAGATACGGTGGACTGCTCGTAGTGGTAGCGACCTGTTTTCAGACTGCTCGGCCCGAGGCGAACAAATTTGAACATCAGGAACAGCTCCGCCACCATAAACAGCGTGTACAGACCGCAAATCAGTATCATGGAGAAGAGCAGGTCGCCCACGGTCAGAGATGAGTTGGCGACCGCGGTTGGCAGTACCTCACCAATCGCCCAGGGCTGACGGCCGTATTCAGCAACAAACCAGCCGGATTCAATCGCGATCCACGGCAACGGGATGCCGTACAGCGCCGCACGCAGCAGCCATTTTTTCGAGCCGATAGCGTTACGCGTGACGGTCCAGAACGACGCAGCGATAATAAACAGCATCAGGAAGCCACATCCCACCATGATACGGAACGCGAAATACAGCGGCGCAACGCGTGGGATAGAGTCTTTTGTCGCTTTCTGAATCTGCTCTTCCGTCGCATCGGTAACGTTCGGGGTATAGCGTTTCAGCAACAGACCGTAACCAAGGTCTTTCTTAACGTTATTGAAGTTTTCACGCAGGGTCGGGTCAGTTGACCCGGCACGCAGCTCTTCAAGCAGGCTGTAAGCCTTCATGCCGTTACGGATACGCTCTTCGTGTTGAATCATCAGCTCTTTCAGGCCGGTAACGGGTTTATCAACAGAGCGTGTAGCGATGATGCCCAGCGCGTAAGGGATCTGAATCGCGAAGCGGTTTTCCTGGCTTTCCTGGTCTGGAACACCAAACAGCGTAAAGGCTGCCGGAGCCGGTTGCGTTTCCCACTCGGCTTCGATAGCGGCCAGTTTGGTTTTCTGCACGTCGCCCATTTCGTAACCGGATTCATCACCCAGCACAATAACGGACAGGATTGCTGCCATACCGAAGCTTGCTGCAATGGCAAAAGAGCGCTTCGCAAACGCGAAGTCGCGGCCTTTTAACATGTAGTAAGAACTGATACCAAGGATGAACATCGCGCCACAAACGTAGCCGGAAGCCACGGTGTGAACGAATTTAACCTGGGCTACAGGGTTCAGTACCAGCTCGGAGAAACTGACCATCTCCATACGCATGGTTTCGAAGTTGAAGTCCGAAGCGATTGGGTTTTGCATCCAACCGTTGGCAACCAGAATCCACAGCGCGGAAAGGTTGGAGCCAAGCGCTACCAGCCAGGTTACCGCCATGTGCTGCACTTTAGTGAGGCGATCCCAACCGAAGAAGAACAGGCCAACGAAGGTGGACTCGAGGAAGAATGCCATCAGACCTTCAATGGCCAGTGGCGCACCAAAAATGTCACCGACGTAGTGTGAGTAGTAAGACCAGTTGGTTCCGAACTGGAACTCCATGGTTAAACCGGTGGCGACGCCCAGAGCGAAGTTGATACCAAACAACTTGCCCCAGAATTTGGTCATATCTTTATAAATTTGTTTACCCGACATCACGTAAACCGTTTCCATGATGGCCAGCAGGAACGCCATACCTAGCGTCAGTGGCACAAACAGGAAGTGGTACATCGCGGTCAAGGCAAACTGTAAGCGCGACAGCTCGACAATATCAAACATCTTGACTCCTTGCTCTTCGCATGAAGACTTCGCCCGTGGTTTGCAAATTTAGCGCCCCACAATGCATACCCTAATACAAAAAAATTCGCTTCCGGACGCCCTTCTGCCGTTCATTTTTTTAATGTGACAACAAAAGAGGAAAGGTTACAAATACGTTAATTAATGCACTAATAGAATCCGCAAATATATTACCCCGCAATACCCTTACAATAAACAGGTATTTACTTAGCCTTTTTTACGTTTCTCGACGGCGATCAATTTATAGCAAAAATATTACTACAGCTCCGGATTGATCTGTAGCAATTTTCCCCTTTTTCGAGCTATTAATCTAGCCTCAGATATTGATCTAGCGCATGTATTGTTGCTTTTGTTAATCAGGTTTCATTTAAGAAGGAATGGTAAACATATTGTTAATAAAGTGTTTTTTTTTAAACGTAAGGCCTGATTACCTCCGGAACAACACCCGTAAATAAATATCTGCGATTTAAACCGCTGGCAGTAGAACATTCATTTTCGCTATGGCCCTTTATATTAACGCCAATATATTAAAAATCGGCACTCCCCGGCGTAATTCATACAATTAATTAACTTTTAATGACGAGTAAATTAACAAATAGTGAATATTAAAGATTTCAGAAGGTGAATAGTAAAAAGTAAACAAAATGCCGGCCAAAAAAAGGCCACCCAAAGGGTGGCCAACCATGTCGAACGTTTATTATTAGTTCTACGTCTTCCCCGCCAGAGCGGTGAAACGCTTACTGCGGCAGAATCGCCTTCAGAGTCTCGCCAATGTCAGCGAGGCTGCGAACGGTTTTCACGCCTGCGGCTTCCAGCGCTGCGAATTTCTCATCCGCCGTGCCTTTACCACCGGCGATGATGGCGCCCGCGTGCCCCATACGCTTGCCTTTAGGCGCAGTTACACCGGCGATGTAACCCACGACTGGCTTGGTTACATGGTCTTTGATGTATGCGGCGGCTTCTTCTTCCGCGCTGCCGCCGATCTCACCGATCATGACGATGGCTTCAGTTTTCGGGTCTTCCTGGAACATCTTCAGGATATCGATGAAGTTGGAGCCGGGAATCGGGTCGCCGCCGATGCCCACGCAGGTGGACTGGCCCAGGCCGGTATCGGTAGTCTGCTTAACCGCTTCATAGGTCAGCGTACCGGAGCGGGAAACGATGCCCACTTTGCCCGGCAGGTGAATATGACCCGGCATGATACCGATTTTGCACTCGCCCGGGGTGATAACGCCCGGACAGTTTGGTCCGATCATACGCACGCCAGCTTCATCAAGCGCAACTTTTACCGTCAGCATATCCAGGGTCGGGATGCCTTCGGTGATAGTGATGATCAGCTTAATACCGGCGTCGATAGCTTCCAGAATGGAATCTTTGCAGAACGGAGCTGGCACATAGATAACAGACGCGGTCGCACCCGTTGCTTCTACTGCCTCAAGTACGGTGTTAAAGACCGGCAGGCCGAGGTGCTCGGTGCCGCCTTTACCAGGCGTTACGCCGCCAACCATTTGTGTACCGTATGCAATCGCCTGCTCGGAGTGGAAAGTCCCCTGGCTGCCGGTGAAACCCTGGCAAATTACCTTGGTGTTTTTATCGATTAAAATGGACATTATTTTCCCTCCACGGCAGCAACAACCTGCTGTGCTGCATCCGTCAGACTTTTCGCTGCAATGATGTTCAGGCCGCTGTCAGCCAGTTTCTTCGCGCCCAGATCGGCATTGTTCCCTTCCAGACGAACCACGACCGGAACGTTCACGCCTACTTCTTCAACCGCGCCGATAATACCGTCTGCGATCAGGTCGCAACGCACGATCCCGCCGAAGATATTCACCAGAACGGCTTTCACTTTGTCGTCAGACAGAATGATTTTGAAAGCTTCGGTAACGCGCTCTTTGGTTGCGCCGCCGCCCACGTCCAGGAAGTTAGCCGGTTCGCCGCCGTGCAGCTTAACGATGTCCATGGTGCCCATTGCCAGGCCCGCACCGTTAACCATACAGCCGATGTTGCCATCCAGCGCAACGTAGTTCAGCTCCCACTGCGCGGCCTGAGATTCACGGGCATCTTCCTGGCTTGGGTCACGCATTTCACGCAGCTCCGGCTGGCGGAACAATGCGTTGCCATCGGCGCCCAGTTTGCCATCGAGGCATACCAAATCGCCCTGCTTCGTGATAACCAGCGGGTTAATTTCGATAAGCGCCAGGTCGCGTTCGAGGAAAATATTCGCCAGGCCCATAAAGATTTTGGTGAACTGCTGAACCTGTTTACCTTCCAGACCCAGTTTGAACGCCAGCTCACGTCCCTGGTAAGGCATTGGCCCTGCCAGCGGATCCAGCGCAACTTTGTGGATCAGGTGCGGGGTTTCTTCCGCTACTTTCTCGATTTCCACGCCGCCTTCGGTGGAAGCCATAAACACCACGCGACGCGAGCTACGGTCTACAACCGCGCCAAGATACAGCTCTTTATCGATGTCGGTAGCAGCTTCCACCAGGATCTGATGAACCGGCTGGCCGCCAGCGTCAGTTTGATAGGTCACCAGGCGTTTGCCAAGCCAGTGCTCAGCAAAGGCACGAATGTCTTCTTTGCTGTTAACCACTTTCACGCCGCCCGCTTTACCGCGGCCACCGGCATGAACCTGACATTTCACCACCCAAGGACCTGCGCCGATTTTAGAAGCAGCTTCTTCCGCTTCACGCGGCGTGGTGCAGGCGTAACCAACGGGGGCCGGTAAGCCATACCGAGCAAACAACTGTTTCGCCTGATATTCGTGTAAGTTCATGAGTTCTATCCATCCTTCATAAATACAGGTAGGCCATCAATCCACGTCGGATGACGCTTCGCTTATCCGACCTACCAGGCAGGTAATATTTGTAGGGCGGGTAAGCAAAGCGCCACCCGCCAGAGGTTACTACACGTCCAGCAGCAGACGGGTTGGGTCTTCAAGCAGCTCTTTAATCGCCACCAGATAGCCCACAGACTCGCGGCCATCGATCAGACGGTGATCGTATGAGAGCGCCAGGTACATCATCGGCAGGATCTCAACTTTACCGTCGACCGCCATTGGCCGGTCTTTAATGGCGTGCATACCGAGGATCGCGCTCTGCGGCGGGTTGATTATCGGGGTAGACATCAGGGAACCAAACACGCCACCGTTGGTAATGGTGAAGTTACCGCCGGTCAGATCTTCAACGGTCAGCTTGCCGTCACGGCCTTTCACAGCCAGCTCTTTGATACGTTTTTCGATATCAGCCATGCCGATAGTATCGACATCGCGCAGCACCGGCGTGACCAGACCACGAGGCGTGGATACCGCGATGCTGACGTCAAAGTAGTTGTGGTAAACCACATCTTCGCCGTCGATAGAAGCGTTCACTTCCGGATAGCGTTTCAGCGCTTCAACAACCGCTTTAATGTAGAAGGACATGAAGCCCAGACGCACGCCGTGACGCTTCTCGAAAGATTCACCGTACTGCTTACGCAGCTCCATGATTGGCTTCATGTTCACTTCGTTAAAGGTCGTGAGCATGGCGGTGGAGTTTTTCGCTTCCAGCAGACGTTCGGCAACGCGTTTACGCAGACGGGTCATCGGCACGCGTTTTTCACTGCGGCCAGCTAATGGCGCAACCGGTGCTTTCGTTTCTTCTGCCGCTTTCGTTTTAGCCGGCTGGGCCGCTTTCGCCTGGGTCAGATGCTTATCAATATCTTCACGGGTGATACGGCCGCCAACGCCGCTGCCTTTAATAGCGCTGGCGTCAAGAGAATGCTCGGCGATCAGGCGGCGAATAGCCGGGCTAAGCGCGTCGTTATTTTGCTCTTCCAGCGAAGCCTGCTGGCGCTGTGCCGGAGTGGACTCTTTGCTGTCTGCTTTCGCAGAAGTCTCTTTCCCGGAGCTGTTGCCTTCACGCAGGCGGCCCAGAATCTGGCGCGAGGTAACCGTCGTGCCTTCATCTTCCAGAACAGCATCCAGGACACCATCTGCAGACGCCGGTACTTCCAGTACCACTTTGTCAGTTTCGATTTCTACCAGCACTTCGTCACGGGTTACGGTATCACCCGGTTTTTTATGCCAGGTGGCGACGGTCGCATCGGCAACGGACTCAGGCAGGTCAGGAACGAGAATATCTACGCTACTCATTTTTTATCCTTTAATTAATCGACGTTCAGCGCGTCATTAACCAGATCTTGCTGCTGTTTCTGGTGAACGGACATATACCCTACCGCCGGAGAGGCGGAGGCCGGACGGCCTGCATAACGCAGGGCAGATCCAAATGGAATCACTTCGCGGAAGTGGTGCTGGCTGCAGTACCAGGCGCCCTGGTTAAGCGGCTCTTCCTGACACCATACAAAATCATGCACCTGAGCAAACGGCTTCAGCGCTTCCTGCACCGCCTGGTGCGGGAACGGGTACAGCTGCTCAATGCGCACAATCGCTACATCTTTTTGATCGCGCTTACGGCGCTGTTCAAGCAGATCGTAATAGACCTTGCCGGAACACAGTACTACGCGTTTAACGCCTGCAGGATCCAGCTCGTCGACTTCGCCAATCGCAGGCAGGAAGGTGCCGTTCGCCAGTTCATCCAGCGTCGAAACCGCCAGCGGATGACGCAGCAGGGACTTCGGCGACATTACTACCAGCGGACGACGCATACCGCGCAGCGCCTGACGACGCAGCATGTGGTAAACCTGTGCCGGAGTAGACGGCACGCAAACCTGCATGTTCTGTTCAGCACAAAGCTGGAGGTAACGCTCAAGGCGCGCAGAGGAATGCTCAGGCCCCTGGCCTTCATAACCATGCGGCAGCAGCATCACCAGGCCACACATACGACCCCATTTCTGCTCGCCGGAACTGATAAACTGGTCGATAACGACCTGCGCGCCGTTCGCAAAGTCGCCAAACTGGGCTTCCCAGATGGTTAAAGTGCGAGGTTCTGCGGTTGCGTAACCATATTCAAAAGCCAGCACGGCTTCTTCAGACAGCACGGAATCCCAGACTTTGAATTCGCCCTGACTGTTGTGTACATGCTGAAGCGGCGTGTAAGTGGAGCCGTTAGTCTGGTTGTGAATCACGGCGTGACGGTGGAAGAACGTACCGCGACCAGCATCTTCACCGGACAGGCGCACGGAGATGCCTTCATCAACCAGCGTAGCGTAAGCCAGATTTTCAGCAGCGCCCCAGTCGAATTTCTTCGCACCGTTCGCCATTTCCTGACGATCGTTATAGATTTTCGCCACGCGGGACTGCATTTCTACGGATTCTGGCGCGGTGCTGATGCGTTTGGCCAGCTCCTGCAGACGCTTCATCTCAACCTTGTTCGGGTAGCTTTCGTCCCACTCGTGGTTAAGGTATGGCGACCAGGTGAAAGAATGCATGTTCATTGGGCGGTATTCTTTCACTACGCATTCACCGGCATCCAGCGCGTCGCGGTAGAGATTCACCATTTCGGTAGCATCTTCAAGCGTCGCCAGCTTTTCCTGCTCCAGACGGTCGGCATAAATCTTACGCGGCGTCGGGTGTTTCTTGATTTTCTGGTACATCACGGGCTGGGTTGCGCTTGGCTCATCAGCTTCGTTATGACCATGACGACGGTAACAGACCAGATCGATAAACACGTCACGTTTGAACGTGTTACGGAAATCTAATGCCAGACGGGTTACGAACGCTACCGCTTCCGGGTCATCCGCATTGACGTGGAAAATTGGCGCCATCACCATCTTACCGATATCGGTACAGTACGGCGTGGAACGCGCATCCAGCGGGTTGGAGGTGGTGAAACCAATCTGGTTGTTGATAACGATACGCACGGTACCGCCTACTTCGTAACCACGAGCTTTGGACATGTTCAGGGTTTCCTGAACCACGCCCTGGCCGGCGACCGCGGCATCGCCGTGGATAGTGATCGGCAGAACCTGGTTGCTGCCTGGTTTATCCAGACGGTCCAGACGAGCGCGCACAGAACCGATAACAACCGGGCTTACGATTTCCAGGTGCGACGGGTTAAACGCCAGCGCCAGGTGAACCAGGCCGCCTTCGGTTTCAACGTCGGATGAGAAGCCCATATGGTACTTCACATCGCCGGTGCCGAGATGTTCTTTATGCTTGCCCGCAAACTCGTCGAACAGATCCTGCGGTTTTTTACCCAATACGTTAATCAGTACGTTCAGACGGCCACGGTGTGCCATCCCCAGTACGACTTCACGGGTGCCGCTCTTGCCCGCATGGCGGATCATCTCTTTGAGCATTGGCACCAGCGCGTCGCCACCTTCCAGCGAGAAGCGTTTCGCACCCGGGAACTTCGCCCCCAGATAACGCTCCAGGCCTTCAGCGGCGGTCAGCTCGCTCAGGAAGCGTTTTTTCTCTTCACTGGTGAAAGTAGAGTGTCCCACCACCGATTCGATACGCTGTTGGATCCAGCGTTTCTCTTCCGTGCTGGTGATATGCATATATTCCGCGCCGATAGAGCCGCCGTAGGTTTGTTTCAGGGCGTCAATCAGATCGGCAAGCTTCATGGTTTCTTTACCGCTGGCAAAAGAACCCACGTTAAAGGTTTCCTGAAGATCGGCATCCGTCAGGTTGTGGAAAGCCGGGGAGAGATCGGTGACCGCGTCCTGTTTCCACAGGCCAAGCGGATCGAGATTAGCCGCCTGATGACCACGGAAGCGCCATGCGTTGATAAGCTGCAGCACTTTGACTTGCTTAACATCGGTGTCAGGGTCGGTAATCGCGGTAGAGTAACGTGAGGCATCCTTCGCCAGACGACGGAAATAATCACGTGTTTTAGAATGGAACTGATCGGGTCTGGCTCCGGTTCCGGGTAACTGCTGGAACATTGAGCGCCAGTGCGCATCAACAGAGTCAGGATCGGTTAAGAAGTCTTCATAGAGCTGCTCTATCCAGGACTGGTTCGCACCCGCCAGGTAAGAGGAATCCAGCCAGGCTTTCATTTCGCCGTTCTGCATCGTGATCCCTTAAGCATTTATCTGCTTATTCGCCGTGGATAACTATAGCGTACACGTCTGGTACACATTCCAGGGTTCACTTTCAGCGGACCTGTTGCCGTAGTAAGACGGCCCGCGAAGGAACCTTTAAAAACTGTCTACATGGCAGTTTTTAAAGGTTTCCTGCAATTCCCCCTCCCTGCGGGAGGGGGAATAACATTAAGCGCTTCTTTGCAGCAGCATCGACTTAATATGGCCGATGGCTTTCGTCGGGTTCAGCCCCTTAGGACATACACTGACGCAGTTCATGATGCTATGGCAGCGGAATACGCTGAAAGCGTCGCTCATCCCATCCAGACGACTGGCCGTCTCAGTGTCGCGACTGTCGATCAGGAAGCGATAGGCGGCCAGTAAACCTGCCGGGCCGATGAACTTATCCGGGTTCCACCAGAACGATGGGCAGGAGGTCGAGCAGCAGGCGCACAGAATGCACTCGTACAGACCATCCAGTTTTTCACGCTGCTCCGGCGACTGTAAATGTTCACGAGCCGGCGGATTTTGCCCATTATTCAAAAGGTAAGGCTTAATCTTCTCATATTGAGTATAGAACTGCCCCATGTCCACCACCAGATCCCGCACAACCGGTAAACCCGGCAGAGGACGGATAACAATCTTCTGTTTTCCATTGCCCAGCGCGGAGATTGGCGTGATACAGGCCAGACCGTTTTTACCATTCATGTTCACGCCGTCGGAGCCACAAACCCCTTCACGGCACGAGCGGCGAAAAGCCAGCGTCGGATCTTTTTCTTTCAGTTGAATAAGCGCGTCAAGCAACATCATGTCGCGCCCTTCTTCTCCTTCCAGGGTGTACTCCTGCATACGCGGAGCATCGTCAACGTCCGGGTTGTAGCGATAAATAGAGAATTCGAGTTTCATCACTTTGCTCCGCTATTAGTAAGTACGCACTTTCGGTGGGAATGCCGGACGCAGTTTCGGCTGCATGTTCACCTCGCGGCGGGTCATGCTTTCTGAGTCTGGCAGATACAGGCTGTGGCACAGCCAGTTCGCATCGTCGCGGTCCGGGTAGTCGAAGCGGCTATGCGCCCCACGGCTTTCAGTGCGGAAGTTAGCAGAAACAGCGGTAGCAAAAGCGGTTTCCATCAGGTTATCCAGCTCCAGACACTCCACACGCTGGGTATTGAACTCGCTGGAGGTATCATCAAGACGGGCGTTCTTCAGGCGCTCGCGGATAACTTTCAGTTGCTCAAGCCCTTTGGCCATCGCGTCTCCTTCGCGGAATACCGAGAAGTTATGCTGCATGCATTCCTGTAAATCTTTGCGAATTTGCACCGGATCTTCACCGTCGCGGTTACCGTTCCAGCGATTCAGGCGTTCCAGCGCAGCATTAATCTGTTCTTCGCTGGCATCGCGCAGTTCACCCTGCTCGGTGATAGACTCCAGCAGATGCAGGCCGGCCGCGCGACCAAAGACGACCAGATCCAGCAGCGAGTTACCGCCAAGACGGTTAGCGCCGTGTACCGATACACAGGCGATTTCGCCAACGGCGAACAGGCCCGGAATCACTACGTCTTCGCCCTGCTCATTTACCGTCAGCGCCTGGCCGGTAACTCTGGTCGGAATACCGCCCATCATATAGTGGCAGGTTGGGATAACCGGAATTGGCTCTTTGATAGGGTCAACGTGTGCGAAGGTGCGGGAGAGCTCCAGAATACCCGGCAGACGGGATTCGAGCACTTCTTTACCCAGATGATCGAGCTTCAGTTTTGCGTGCGGGCCCCACGGACCCTCGCAGCCGCGACCTTCGCGGATTTCGATCATGATGGAACGCGCCACCACGTCACGACCCGCAAGATCCTTCGCATTCGGCGCATAACGCTCCATAAAGCGTTCGCCGTGTTTGTTCAGCAGGTAACCGCCTTCGCCGCGGCACCCTTCGGTGACCAGAACCCCCGCACCGGCGATACCGGTTGGGTGGAACTGCCACATTTCCATATCCTGTACCGGAACGCCTGCGCGCAGCGCCATGCCAACGCCGTCGCCGGTGTTGATGTGGGCGTTAGTCGTGGACTGATAAATACGGCCCGCGCCGCCGGTCGCCAGCACGGTTGCTTTCGCCTTAAAGTAAACAACTTCCCCGGTTTCGATGCACAGCGCGGTACAACCTACTACTGCGCCATCGTCGTTTTTCACCAGGTCTAATGCATACCATTCGGAAAAAATCGTCGTTTTGTTTTTCAGGTTCTGCTGATAAAGCGTATGCAGAAGAGCATGGCCTGTACGGTCGGCCGCCGCTGCGGTACGCGCCGCCTGTTCGCCGCCGAAGTTTTTCGACTGGCCGCCAAACGGACGCTGATAAATTTTTCCATCATCAAGACGGGAGAACGGCAGACCCATATGTTCCAACTCCAGAATCGCTTCCGGGCCGGTTTTACACATATATTCAATGGCGTCCTGGTCACCGATATAGTCGGAACCTTTTACCGTGTCATACATATGCCATTCCCAGTTGTCTTCGTGGGTATTACCAAGCGCTACGGTGATACCGCCCTGCGCAGACACGGTATGGGAACGGGTTGGAAAGACTTTAGACAGTAAGGCACAAGTCTGGCCTGACTGGGAAATTTGCAGCGCGGCGCGCATACCTGCGCCACCGGCACCGATGACGACTGCATCAAACTCTCTGACTGGTAAATTCATTACACACCCCACACCACAACAAATCCATAAATGACGTAAACCAGCAGAGCCACAACGATAAGAAGCTGTAACCCAAGGCGAATCGCTACCGGTTTAACGTAGTCGGTCAACACCTGCCACATGCCAATCCAGGCATGGATTAAAATCGAAAACAGAGCCAGCAGGGTGAACACTTTGGTGAAGGCGGAGGCGAAGAATCCACGCCAGACCTCGTAGGTTAAATCACCGGTGACGGCGAAAAAACCGATCATATAGATGATGTACAGGGTGAGTACGATGGCGGTGGCACGAACCAGCAAAAAGTCATGCACGCCATTGCGACCTAATGCGGAGGCATTGCTTACCATACGAGGACTCCTGCGAGAATTGAAAGCACGACAGTAATAACAAAGCAGATATTTGCGGATCGTTTGCCCGCTGCAAAAGTTTCTTCCAGATAACCGACATCCATCATCATGTGGCGAATCCCGCCAACGGCGTGATAAGCAAGTGCGGTAAGAATGCCCCACATAATGAACTTAACAAAGAAGCCGCTCATCATTGATGAGGCAGAGAGAAAACCTTCCGGGGAGGAGAGTGACAGACCCAACAGCCAAAGCAGAATGCCGACAGCCACAAAGGTGATCACGCCGGATACACGATGGAGGATGGAAGCGATGGCAGTCACGGGAAACTGGATCGTTGAGAGATCCAGATTGACAGGTCTTTGTTTCTTCGCATTTTTTATCATGAATAGCGCCCACATGCTGTTCTTATTGTTTCCTTCCTCCGGATCTGCAGGCGGGGTCAGACAGCGTGAACTTTCTATAACTGTGCGTCATGCAAAAACAGCTACGTCCAGATGCCAAAAAAGCTGGCTACAACGCTGGGTGGCGCCCGGTGGCAAGGTATTCCGGAGACCTGGCGGCAGTATAGGCGCTTCACAAAATCATTACAATTAACCTACATATAGTTTGAAGGGTTTTGCTCGAAACAGTGAGCAGGATCACGATAACAACATTATTTTAAAATTTAATCATCTGATTTGACAAAAGTTAAACATTCTTGTTACAAACAAGGCCAGAAAAGCCGTATAATTCGTAAAAGTTATGGGGTCAGCCTTTCACCTGAGAATAAGTTATGTAACAGTGTATCGGCCTTGACCCAGTCAATCAGGACAGTTATTAGTGGTACACAGGTTTGAATGATATGGACTGCTAACACCCTGATTTGCTGATTTTTCGCCTGCGTGGCTACGTTACCTGCAAGCGCCCATCGCTCTGTACCCTGCTGTATCCCTTTCGAAACAGAGCTGCGAGCCAAATAACAAACTGGTAATGAACACGGCGGGTTCGAATGCAAATCGGGCGCCCGCAGTCTTATGAAATAAGGCGCTAAGGAGACCGTAAATGGCTGATAAAAAAGCAACCCTCACCTACAATGGTGATGATGCTATCGAACTGGATGTGCTAAAAGGCACGCTCGGTCAGGATGTAATTGATATCCGTAGTCTTGGTTCTAAAGGTATGTTTACTTTTGATCCGGGTTTCACCTCCACCGCATCATGCGAATCAAAAATCACCTTTATCGACGGTGACGAAGGTGTTCTGCTGCACCGTGGTTTCCCGATTGATCAACTGGCAACCCACTCCAGCTATCTCGAAGTATGTTACATCCTGCTGTACGGCGAAAAGCCGAACCAGGAAGAGTTTGACGAATTCCAGACTACCGTCACCCGCCACACCATGATCCACGAGCAGATCACCCGTCTGTTCCACGGTTTCCGTCGTGACTCACATCCAATGGCCGTTCTGTGCGGCGTGACCGGCGCGCTGGCCGCGTTCTATCACGATTCTCTGGATGTGAATAACCCGCGTCACCGCGATATCGCCGCCTTCCGTCTGCTGTCCAAAATGCCGACCGTTGCCGCGATGTGTTACAAATATTCTATTGGTCAGCCGTTCGTCTATCCGCGTAACGATCTGTCCTATGCCGGTAACTTCCTGAACATGATGTTCTCCACGCCGTGCGAGAAATACGAAGTTAACCCAATTCTGGAACGCGCAATGGACAGAATTCTGATCCTGCACGCTGACCACGAGCAAAACGCTTCCACCTCAACCGTGCGTACCGCAGGCTCTTCTGGCGCAAACCCATTTGCCTGTATCGCTGCTGGTATCGCTTCCCTGTGGGGGCCTGCGCACGGCGGTGCTAACGAAGCCGCGCTGAAAATGCTCGAAGAAATCAACAGCGTTGAACACATTCCGGAATTCATCCGTCGCGCGAAAGATAAAAATGATTCTTTCCGCCTGATGGGCTTTGGCCACCGCGTGTACAAAAATTACGACCCGCGCGCCACCGTAATGCGTGAAACCTGCCATGAAGTGCTTAAAGAACTGAATCTGAAAGATAACAGCCTGCTGGAAGTGGCGATGGAGCTTGAACATATCGCGCTGAACGACCCGTACTTCATCGAGAAGAAACTCTACCCGAACGTGGACTTCTACTCCGGCATCATCCTGAAAGCGATGGGCATCCCTTCTTCCATGTTTACCGTTATCTTCGCGATGGCGCGTACCGTGGGCTGGATTGCGCACTGGAACGAAATGCACGACGACGGCATCAAAATTGCCCGTCCACGCCAGCTGTACACCGGCTACGAGCAGCGTGACTTCAAATCTGATTTGCAAAAATAAGCTCTGACTGGCGGATGGCGCATTGCTTATCCGCCCTACGATTGTTCAGGCGAACGTAGGGCGAATAAGCGTCAGCGTCATCCGCCAGATTTAAAGCTGACAATGCGGACACCAGTAAAAAGGCCGTGAAGAAAGCATCGTTTTTTCTATCACGCCGCCGCAACGCGCGCATTTCTTCCCTGCCTGATGAAACACTTTAAAGCTAAAAATAGCGCCGTGATGTTTATTTTCATCCACGCTGCCACGCGTATTGTACGAAAGCCGTGGGATATCCAGCAGCGCGTTTGCAAGCCTGTCGAGCTGAACGTCGGTAAGATCCTGCGCTTTATGCTGCGGAGCAAGCCCAGCGTGCCAGAGGATCTCAACCCGCAGATAGTTACCTAAACCTGCAAGAAAAGCCTGATCCAACAGCAGGCCGCTGAACTGTCGCTTACGAAATCTCGCCGACAAGAGACGCTCTTTCACCTGCTGCGCCGTCAGCGTTAAATCCAGCACGTCCGGCCCGACACGCAGCAAAAAAGGATGCTTCAGCAGTTGTTCATCGTCGAACATGGCAATGTCGGAGGCGCTGTAGAGCAAAATAGCTTTGTCCGCCGTCTGCAATTTTACCCGCAGCACGCGCGTGGTTTGCGGTATGTCTCCTGAATTCACCACGCGCCACACGCCATAAAGCTGGTTGTGGCTGTACAACGTAGTGCCGTTAGAGAAACGCGTCAGCAACGCTTTCCCCCGCGTTTCTATTCGCTCAACTTTTTGTCCAATCAACGCCTGTTCAAAGGTTTTTAATTCAGGAAAAGCAAACCAGACATCGGTTAGAGGCTTATCTAAAACGGCGGCTTCAAGCGCGTCCGCCGCGCGTCTAATTTCCGGTCCTTCAGGCATCATAACCCCTGGGTTAAATCAATCGCCATCATTAAGCCGCCACGCCAGTTGCTCAAGGTAGACCTGCCGATCGTGGCGAGCTTTAAGCGCTTCTTCCAGCGTGCATTGCACAAAGTGGACAGGCTCACCCAGACGCAGCTGCGCCAGGTGATACATATCCGCTTCAATCACGCAGGCGATTCGCGGATAACCGCCGGTTGTCTGCGCATCGTTCATCAGGACGATTGGCTGTCCGTTATGCGGCACCTGCACGACGCCAGGCAATAAGCCATGGGATAACAACTCGCGATCGGTATTTCGTTCTAAACGCTGCCCCTGGAAACGGTAACCCATGCGGTTACTCTGCGGGCTGAGCTGCCAGGGCAGGCGCCAGAAGTTTTCCTGCGCGGAACGGCTAAATTCGTGGTATTCAGGGCCCGGCAGCGCACGAATGCGGTTGCCCCACAGCAGCTGCTTTACGCCGCGCGCCTCGCGGAAAAGGCGTTTTGCCGGCAGAAGCGGAATCGTATCGCCGTCCTGTAACAGACGCCCGGAAAATCCGCCGACCTGCGCTTTTAAATCGGTGCTTGCTGACCCCATCAACAAAGGAATATCCAGCCCGCCCGCAACGGCGACATAGCTGCGCATGCCTCTTTGCGGAGATTTAAGCCGGAGCTGTTGCCCGGCTTTCACCGGCAACCGCCACCCTGTCCAGACAGCATGCCCGTCCAGCTCCGCATGACAGCCCGCGCCGGTTAAAGCAAACCAGCCATCCTGCGAAAACTCAATCACGCACTGACCAAGCGTAATTTCTAACGCGGCGCTTTCGGGGTCATTTCCCACCAGTAAATTAGCGATGCGCAAAGCTGGACCATCCAGCGCGCCGCAGCGGCTGACGCCCAGCTGGCGATAACCATAACGCCCATTATCCTGCACAGAAGTGTGCATTCCGGCACGAATAATCTTCAGCACACGCCCTCCTTCTGAGGCACAAAGCGCACGGTATCGCCCGGCGCTAACAACGCTGGCGGTTCAACCGCGGGATTAAACAGTTTTACGGATGTCTGGCCGATAATCTGCCAGCCGCCGGGCGTCGCAAGAGGATAGATTCCCGTCTGGCTGCCGCCAATCCCCACGGATCCGGCAGGCACCAGCAAACGAGGCTCTGCACGACGCGGCGTTTGTAACGACGCTGCAAGCCCGCCAAGGTAAGCAAATCCCGGCTGAAAACCGAGGAAATAAACCACGTATTCGGCGCAGGAATGCTGCTCCACCACCTGACGGGGCGTCAGGCCGCTATGTTCCGCAACCACGCTAAGATCCGGCCCAACGTCGCCGCCGTAGATCACCGGGATCTCAATGCGACGTGAGTCAGGGATCATCGCTTCACTTTCTTCCCACCAGCGCTGGATCCTTTCGATGCCGTCCAGCGCCAGACTCTGCGGCTCGCGCAGCACGATCGTAATGTTATTCATGCCCGGGATCGCTTCCCGTACCGCATCGGCTTCTTCCAGCCTGCGGGTCAGCCCCCAGATACGTTGCTGGCTTTCAAGGGATATCGGCGGCTCCAGTTCCAGAACCACCGCGCTTTCACCTAATAGATAACACCGTGCTCTTTGCACTTTTCCTCCTGAATACCGCGTTATGCCGGGTTAGGAATATCGATAAAGGTAACGTCCAAATCCGTTTCGCTGTTAAGCCAGTCGCTCAACGCCTGGATACCGCCGCGTTCGGTCGCGTGGTGTCCGGCGGCATAGAAATGCAGGCCTTGCTCACGCGCCGAGTGAATGGTTTGCTCGGAAACTTCGCCAGTAATAAACGCATCCACGCCAAAACGTGCGGCGCTATCGATAAAGCTTTGCCCACCGCCGGTGCACCAGGCGATGCGACGAATTTGATCCGGCCCGGTATCGCCACACCACAGCGGCGTGCGGCCAAGCCGCATTTCAATCCATGAAGCAAGTTCCACGCCGGAAAGCGGCGTTGAAAATTCGCCCCACGGCACCAGCGGCTCTATTTCCCCTTTGGTTTCAATGCCCAGCAAAGAACCTAACTGCGCGTTATTGCCCAGTTGCGGATGCGCATCGAGCGGCAGATGCCAGCCGTAAAGATTGATGTCGTTTGCCAGCAGCGTTTTCAGGCGGTTACGCTTCATGCCGCGAATAACCGGCGATTCCCCTTTCCAGAAATAGCCGTGGTGCACAATCACCGCATCGGCATTCTGACGTACCGCCTCGTCCAGCAGCGCCTGGCTTGCCGTTACGCCGGTAATGATTTTACGAATCTCTTCGCGTCCCTCAACCTGCAGGCCATTTGGCGCATAATCGCTTATCGTCGCGCTGTTGAGCTTCTCGTTAATCAGGCGTTCCAGTTCGCTATTTTTCATCTTATTGGCCTTCCGGTTTTCGGGCCGCCTCATCGGCGGCAAGTGTCGCAGTACGTGCCTGCTTATGGTCAACAATCGGGCGCGTATAGTCCAGCATCTGCTGCTGTTTATTGGCCCAAATCCAGGTGAATGGATATGTTTGCCCGGAACGGCGTTGGTTTCGGGCGCCCAGCGACGAATAAATGCCCCTTCGGCATCAAATCGTTCCCCCTGCGTGGTGGGATTGAAAATATGGAAATAAGGCGCGGCATCGGTGCCGGTAGACGCTGCCCACTGCCAGCCGCCGTTATTTGCCGCAGGATCGCCATCCAGCAGCTGCGACATAAAATAGCGCTCGCCTGCCCGCCAGTCGATAAGCAAATCTTTTACCAGGAAGCTGGCAATAACCATCCGCAGACGGTTATGCATCCAGCCCGTGGTATTTAACTGACGCATGGCGGCATCCACAATCGGGTAGCCGGTTCGTCCCTGCTGCCAGGCTTCAGGCGTTCTTCATCCTGATGCCGGCGCACCTTCTCTGTCCATGGGATAAACGGATGAAAGCGGCAAAGCTTAGGGTAAGCCACCAGCAGATGACGATAAAAATCACCCCACATCGGCTCGTTTAACCAGCTCGCTCCCGTCCCGCCTTCCAGCGCCTGCGGATGTTCTGCGGGTAAACGATGCAGGCACTGACGCGGTGATATCACCCCAGGCGTCAGTTAAGGCGATAAACGACTGGCGCCTTCGGTTGCCGGAAAAGCTCGTTGCTCAGGATAATCGGCGACAGGACGCAGGCAAAATGCCTGAGGCTTTTCGATTGCCGCACGTTCGCCGAGGAGAAAAAGCGTGTAAATACGTTCGACAAAATTCTCGCGGATGGCGGGATCCTGTAAACGACCATCTTTTTCAACGAGTAACCACGGCATTTGCCTTTTAAGCTCTGCGGTAAAGGCTCCTGTACCGCTTTTACGATTATTATTTCCAGCAGGTTCGTAAACCCATGCCCGCTCCATGCCACAGCTCGGGGATTTCGCGCAGAAAATATAACCGCGGAGATGCTCCAGACCTGCGATATGTCCGGCAGCGAACCGCTGCATCGTCTGGGTTAAATCCCCTGCCGTATGATTGCTGAAACGCAGCGCGATTTCGCCGTCGGCTGATTTAATTAAACGCCAGGCCGGGCGCGACGCGGGTAAGCCAATCGCCCTCTCCGGGCAAACGTGTTCAAAACGTACCCAGGAAGCAAGCTCGTTGACGGCAAATGCCAGCCGTTTATGGCCGTCATCAAAGCGGACATTTTCCCCAGGTAAACAGGCGCTGATACCGACCGGGATATTGTCACACATGGGCTTGCTCTTTACGCTGAACGTTAAGTGTAGCAAGTCGCCATAACAAAAAGGCTACCTCTCAGGGTAGCCTTCAGACTGGTGATAAATCCTCAACCTGCACAGGTTGAACATATATCACCAGGTAAAAAATATGGAAAATCAATCGATTGATTTTCGGCAGAGCAACCACAAAGAAGGGAAAACCACGTTTTTTCCTTCTTTGTCAGCAATCTCAAGGCTGCCTCTCAGGGTAGCCTTCGTCGCCTTAATGCGGCACTCAATAGAAGTCGCCGGAGGCGGCTTCCGCCTGAGCCATCCAGACCGGTTGATCGCTCGTTTTTGACCATACGCGATGCAGGTAGCTGTAAAAACGCGCGCGATCTTTCCAGAACAGCATCACCGGCAGCGCCAGTACGCCAACAACTACCGCGAAGGCGCGTCGCAGGATGACCTGATGCGCAGGATATTCTTTGTATAAAGACATAGGCTTCTCCCTTTATTTTGTGACCGGTAACAAACTCCGGAAATTTAAAACTTGTTATCTGGCTAAAATAGTATCGCAATGGATGAAACTTTACTACTCATCCGACCACCAAAACGGCGTTATTGAGGGAGATTTACAATTCGTGGCGTAACTAAGTTACAGAAAGGTTAAATAAAAACTAAACATTAGTTAACTAGTGGTTATGCTGGTGACGGGTATAAAAAAAGCGCCTTGCGGCGCTTTTTCAGTTTTGAATCTTATTTCGCGTTTTTCAACACTTCGCTGACTATCTCTACCGCTTCTTTCTCTATCTGCTGACGATGCTCAGCGCCCAGGAAACTTTCACAGTAGATTTTGTACGCGTCTTCCGTGCCGGATGGACGAGCCGCAAACCAGCCGTTCTCTGTCATCACCTTCAACCCGCCGATAGATGCACCGTTGCCCGGCGCCGCCGTTAAGCGTGCGGTGATCGGGTCACCCGCCAGGGTATCAGCGCTGACCATTTCCGGAGACAATTTCGACAGCGCAGCTTTCTGTGCGGAGGTAGCAGAAGCCTGCAGACGATTATAGCTTGGCGCGCCGAAGCGGGCTGCCAGCTCGTCATAATGCTGCTGCGGGTTCTTACCGGTTACTGCGGTAATTTCTGCCGCCAGCAGGCACATGATGATGCCGTCTTTATCGGTTGACCATGGCGTACCGTCAAAGCGCAGGAAGGAGGCGCCGGCGCTCTCTTCGCCACCAAAACCGAAGCTGCCGTCAAACAGGCCGTCGACAAACCATTTAAAACCAACCGGCACTTCCACCAGCTTGCGACCCAGATCGTTGACCACGCGATCGATCATCGCAGATGAAACCAGCGTTTTACCGACCGCCACATCTTTACCCCACTGCGGGCGATGCTGGAACAGATAATTAATCGCCACGGCCAGATAGTGGTTCGGGTTCATCAGGCCTGCCGGGGTAACGATACCGTGGCGGTCGTAATCCGGGTCGTTGGCAAAGGCCAGATCGAACTTATCGCGCAGCGCCAGCAGCCCTGCCATCGCGCATTCGGACGAGCAATCCATACGAATGGCGCCGTCTTTGTCGAGATGCATAAAGCGGAAAGTCTGATCAACCTGATCGTTTACGATGGTCAGGTCCAGATTGTAGTGCTTCGCGATACGCTGCCAGTATTCGATGCCGGAGCCGCCAAGCGGATCAACGCCCAGCTTCAGGCCCGCTTTCTGGATGGCTGCCATATCAATGATATCCACCAGGCCTTCGATAAACGGCTGCACCAGATCCAGCTCTTTTACGTGCCCGCTTGCCCAGGCCTCGTCAAGTGAAATACGTTTCACCTCTTTCAGGCCGCCTGCCAGCAGCGCGTTTGCACGCTCTTCAATAACCCTGGTTACGTTAGTATCGGCCGGACCACCGTTGGGCGGATTGTATTTGATACCACCGTCTTCAGGCGGGTTGTGCGAAGGCGTGATAACGATACCGTCCGCCTGAGCGCCGCCTTTTTTGTTGTGCACCAGAATCGCGTTAGAGACCGCAGGCGTTGGCGTATAGCCATTCGCCTGCTGAACAATGACGTCCACACCGTTTGCCGCCAGCACTTCCAGTACAGAGATAAACGCAGGCTCGGACAGGGCGTGCGTGTCCTTACCGACATAGCACGGGCCGGTGATGCCATTTTTAGCACGATCTTCAGCAATCGCCTGAGCAATCGCCAGGATATGCGGTTCGTTAAAGCTATGACGAGCCGCGCTGCCACGGTGACCGGAAGTGCCAAATTTCACCGCGTGTTCGCTATTACCCGCTTCTGGTTTCAGCACGTAGTACTGGGCCGTTAGCTGGGCTACGTTAATCAAATCGCTCTGTTGCGCAGGTTGACCTGCACGGTTGTGGTTAGCCATTGGCCCTTCCTTTTGACGCAGATTAAATAGTGCCGCAAACCTTCTCAATCAATTCCGCCGGGAACTGCATTGATTGCATAATATGTTCGATCATGCTGCATTTGCGACCCGTATTGGTATTGGTGATAACCCAGTATGGGGTGCCCGAAACGTGTTTTGGTTTGGTCTGATTGCCGTTAGCCAGCAGCGTTTGTTCGTTGCCGGCAAAATAGATGCGGGTACGACCATGCAAAGACTCAGTGGCTTCGCCAAAGGTTTTCGCATCCAGCTGATAGAGCGTAGAAAGCACCATCATGAAGCGATTAACGGCTTTCTTTTGTTCCGCATACTCATCAGAGAGTAGCAACTCACGAACGGCCCGCACGCGATTGCTAGCCTGATTTACAGGTTTTTCTTCGGAAACAGAGGTTGCCGCAGATTGTGCGGAATTGGCTGTAGGAGTAGTCGTCGCTGCGGAAGTCTGACCGGCGGTAAATTTCAACATACGCCGTAAAATATCGGACGCGCTCTCGCCAATGTGTTGCGTGTGGCTGGCAATATAGCGATATAGCTCGTCATCAACTTCAATCGTTTTCATCTTCATCCAGTGCGATATCTTATTCTGAATACAAGTCGTTGGGATTATAAGGGCAAATCCCAACAGCGGGTAGCGCCAAACAGGTGCCGCCTGGTAAAGCCAGATTAAACTGAATGTTTGCGGCACTGCGGCAGGAATATCTTCATGATACCCTAACCCTACGAATCAAAAAAAAGAACTTTGCCATGAAATTAAACGCTCGCCTGCAAACTACGCAACAATCGACCAGCAATTCCCCTGTTGTGCTCATCCACGGCCTGTTTGGCAGCCTTGATAACCTCGGCGTGCTCGCCCGCGATCTCGGGCAGGATCGCACGCTGCTGCAAATCGATTTGCGTAATCACGGCCAGTCTCCCCGCAGCGATGAAATGACCTATCCGGCGATGGCGCAGGATGTTCTGGAAACCCTGGACGAATACGGTTTTGAGAAAGCGATAATTATCGGCCATTCTATGGGCGGCAAAGTAGCAATGGCCTTAACGGCTATCGCGCCTGAGCGTATCGCCAAACTGGTGCTGATCGATATCGCGCCGGTTGATTATCAGGTACGTCGCCACGATGAAATCTTCGCGGCGATAAACGCCGTGAGCGACGCCGGAGCGAAGACGCGTCAGCAGGCCGCAGCGTTGATGCGCGAATATGTAAAAGAAGAAGGCGTGATTCAGTTCCTGCTTAAGTCGTTTGCCGAAGGCGAGTGGAAGTTTAACGTTCCTGTACTGTGGCAGCAGTACGAAAATATTGTCGGCTGGCAGACTATTCCCGCGTGGAACCATCCCGCGCTATTTATCCGCGGTGGCGCTTCGCCTTATGTTGATGAAACGCACCGGGATGCGCTGCTGGCCCAGTTTCCTCAGGCGCGTGCTCATGTGGTTGCTGGTGCCGGACACTGGGTTCACGCCGAGAAACCGGAAGCGGTTTTACGCGCCATTCATCGTTTTATCGATGAATCTTTCCCAAACTGATTAAAAACAGACCGACTGGCCGCAAGTTGCGGCTAACGCGTTGGCGCGCCGGACTCGCTGATGTATGATGGCGCGCTTAAATGCGCCGGAGCATTCTGCTCGCAGCATCCTGAATTCCCTGTCAGTACTCTAATCATGGCAAAAGAACAAACGGACCGTACAACTTTAGATCTGTTCGCGGACGAGCGTCGCCCGGGGCGGCCAAAAACTAATCCGCTAACGCGCGATGAGCAACTGCGTATCAATAAACGTAACCAGCTCAAACGCGATAAGGTACGCGGCCTGAAGCGAGTAGAACTAAAGCTCAACAACGACGCGGTGGATGCGCTTAACCAGCTTGCTGAAGCCAGAAATATCAGCCGCAGCGAGCTGATTGAAGAGATGTTGTTGGCGCAGCTAAAACAGCATCTGAGCTAAACGTTCGCCATTCCCCCGTTATTAATGAAAGTGGCGCTTAATGCGCCAGCATGCTTGCTGACAAACAAGGAAAAAACGTGGTTTTACCTTGTTTATGATTATCAGTCGAAAATCAATGAGTTGATTTTCCAGTTTATTTTCCGAGTGATCTTTTTCAGAACTTCGCAAGCCATGAGATTTGTCATCACTCTAAGTGGCGCTTAAAACGCCAGCATGTTGCAGTCTGTGCACAGCGCCGTGATAGCTGTTTCCGCACCGTGGCCTGTTCTGCTATGATTGCCCTATCTGTGGGCAATTCTCCGCCACCATACCATTAAGTTTCAAGAGGTTATTTAACTCATGGCAATCGTAGGCATTTTTTTCGGCAGCGATACTGGTAACACCGAAAATATCGCAAAAATAATTCAAAAACAGCTCGGTAAAGATGTTGCTGAAGTGCGTGACATTGCGAAGAGCAGTAAAGAAGATCTCGAAGGTTTCGATATTTTGTTGCTGGGTATCCCTACCTGGTACTACGGCGAAGCGCAGTGCGACTGGGATGACTTCTTCCCGACGCTTGAAGAAGTTGATTTCAACGGCAAGCTGGTGGCGCTGTTCGGCTGCGGCGATCAGGAAGATTACGCAGAGTATTTCTGCGACGCGCTGGGCACCATTCGCGATATCATTGAACCTCGCGGCGCGGCAATCGTAGGCCACTGGCCAACCGCTGGCTATCATTTCGAAGCCTCTAAAGGGCTGGCAGACGACGATCACTTCGTAGGTCTGGCTATCGACGAAGATCGCCAGCCGGAGCTGACCGCCGAGCGCGTAGAGAAATGGACCAAACAAGTTGCTGACGAGCTGAATCTGGCTGAAATTCTTAATGCCTGATGCAATACGGCGCAAAAAAAGCTTTTGCGCCGTATTGATAGGTATTACCAATGAAAATAATTGCTACAATTTTGTAACTTTTCTGGCTATCTCTGTACAATATCCCACAGGTCATCTTTGCTAAACTGCCAGCAAATAGCGACTCGGCCACGATTTTTTAGCTGTGTTATGCTTCACATTTACAGGTTCTATTTAGACGTGGCTGTACTATACCCACACGAGAAGGGTATATAATGAGATGCATTCACTTAACGCTCAACGAGTTCGAGCAAAACGTTAAGCAACAGGACAATTTCCGCATGACTGACAACAACACCGCATTAAAGAAGGCCGGCCTGAAAGTCACGCTTCCGCGATTAAAAATCCTTGAAGTGTTGCAGGGTCCGGTGAACCACCACGTCAGTGCGGAAGAGTTATACAAACGTCTGATTGATATGGGTGAAGAAATTGGTCTGGCTACGGTTTATCGCGTGCTGAACCAGTTTGATGACGCAGGTATCGTTACCCGTCATAATTTTGAAGGCGGCAAATCAGTGTTCGAGCTGACTCAGCAGCATCACCACGATCATCTGATTTGTCTGGACTGTGGCAAAGTTATTGAATTCAGCGATGATTCAATCGAAGCCCGCCAGCGTGAGATCGCCACTCGCCACGGGATCCGCCTGACCAATCACAGCCTTTATCTTTATGGCCACTGCGCCGAAGGCGACTGTCGTACTGACGAAAACGCCCACGAAATCAGCGAAAAGTAATCCGCATTCCGGCTGCCATCGCTTGGGAGCCAGACATAAAAAAGCCGGTGAGGAAACTTACCGGCTTTTTATTGCCTCAACAACTCAGCGGTTACTGACGCGAATCTCTTGCCAGATCTTATCGCATTGCGCTTTCGCTGCCCGATCGTTGCCCGTGCGGGTTGCCTGGATGCAGTTCTGGTAATCCAGAGTGCGGACCGTTTCCTTCTTCGCAAATTCCTGATGCTGCTTCTCCTGAGCAAGTATGTTCAGCACGCGCTGGCAGGCCTGGATTTTGTCCGGGTTGCCTTCTGCGGTGTTAATACAGGCGCTGTACGCTTCATTTAACTTTGAATCCTCAGGTGCCGACGTTGGCTGCGCGCACGCGGTCAATCCCAGAGCGATAATGAACAGCAGGATGATTTTTTCATCAGGGATATCCTTAATAAAACCGGACGCGTTAGCGCCCGGAATCAAATCAGAAAATGGTGAACGGTGCGATAACGATGAATTTCACGTCACGCTCATCCTGGAAAATGTTGCCGTAACCACCGCCCCAGCTCGGGATATCTGAGTGGTTGTCGTACTGGGTGAAGTGCAGCTTGAACAGCGTGCCTTTCGCACGGCCATCCTGCACGGTATAAAGCGCATCGAGACTGTAAGAAGACTCTTTCAGGCGGCGATCCGCATCGTAATATCCGTCAGTGGTCGGCGCAGAGCCTGGCTTCGCATCCCAGGCGTAAACGTAAGAAGCGCCGACCGCCCAGCCGGCCAGGTCCCAGTTGCTCAGGTCATACATAGCGCCAGCAAATACCGCTTTCTCGCCATTGGCGTTGAAGTCGGAGCGGTTATCCCACCATATATCAAGACGGCCATTTGAAGAGGCATAGGTTGGGGTCATGCGCTGCAGGAAGTAGCCTTGCTGGCCGTCGGCCTTAACTATGGTCCCTTCCAGACGCAGGTCAACCTGACCAATTTTGTAACCGAGGGTCAGCGCCTGCAACCACGCAGTACCGTCATAAATATCGTTAACGCCGCCGTTGGAAACTTTGTCGCGCGTACCGTAGAACTGATAGCTTGTGGTCAGCGGGCTGCCAGCGATATCAAATTTATAGCTTGCTTTAGTGAAGTATTGATCGACATACCCTTCTGCCTGGCCGAATGCCGCTTCGAGCACAAGATCGTTTTTGAAGTCATACTTCGCGCCGACCGAGTGCAGATAGTCGACTTTGGTGTGCTTATCGTTCTGATAGAACTTGTCCATTTCCAGATGCCATGGCGCTTTATACTCGTTCGCCCACATCCAGGAGAAGCTCAGCGCGCCCGCATTACCATAATCAAAATTCGCGCCCGCTTCTGCTCCCTGATAGGTGCCCGGCATAAAGCTCCAGTGCGGCGCTAACAGCGTCTGGCCGGTTGGCTGAATATAACCCGCACGCGCCCAGACCGGACCATACTTAAATTTTGCCGCAGCTTTATAAACACTGATGCCGCTTTTATCACCGGAATAGTCTTCTGAGTAGGCTTTATTTTTAGAAGAAAATGCAATTTCGTTCGGGTGTCCGCTATTTCCATTTTCTGCCATTTCGATAGCGGTAAACGCCGCAAAATCGATACCAAACATATCGGCCGCATAGCCGGACTGAAAGTCCAGGTTGGCGTTCCAGGTAGAATGGGAAAGATTGGTCTCGTATTTATTGGTATTAACATCTTTACGGTCACGTTCACGCTGCCAGTAATAGATGCCGCCGGTGAGCGTTGAATCATCAACCAATCCCGCACCGATTGCCTGCGGAACGACAACAATGCCTGAAAGGGCCGTGACACCTGCGATTGCAAGCGCCAGCGCACTACGTTTGCCACTAAACGTACGCATAGTAAAATCCTCTTTGACGTATAAATAATCACCCGGCGTAAAACACCTGACGGTGAAAAATAAAAAATGCCTGACGGCTAAAAAGCGGTTATGAATATTTTCCCCGCATTACTGCTGACATAAGACTATTTTTCGCGACGCGAATTATCAATGACTTTATAAGAGGTAATTCCTGTATTATGACGAAGTGCACATAATCTATGAGAATTTGTAACAATTTGGCTGGATGGAATTTTATGCCATTAAATTTATATTATTAAGCATAAGCACGTAAATGAGAGCGTTTTCATAAAAAGTAATGAGAATTTTTACCAAACCAGGTCAATGGCAGACAATTATTATTTCGCTCCGTTTAATGAATTAATTCTCGACGCGAATATTTATAATTAATTAACCCGTTGAGCGATAAGCGAAAAAAAACGCCGCTTAAAGCGGCGTTTGATATTTCAGCCCAGCGGATTAATCACCGATTTTTGCCCAGGTGTCGCGCAGACCAACGGTACGGTTAAAGACCAGTTTGGTAGCGGTTGCATAACGGCTGTCGAGGCAGAAATAACCTTCACGCTCAAACTGGTACGCTTTGCCTTTCTGCGCATTTTGCAGGCCTGGCTCAACGAAACCTTGTTTGATAACCAGAGATTCCGGATTAATTGTCGCGAGGAAATCTTCCGCGCTACCCGGATTCGCTACGCTAAACAGGCGGTCGTAGAGACGAATCTCCACCGGCAGCGCATGGGCAGCGCTTACCCAGTGAATGACGCCTTTCACTTTACGACCGTCCGCCGGGTCTTTACTCAGCGTTTCAGGGTCGTAGGTGCAGTACAGCGTAGTGATATTGCCTTGCGCATCTTTCTCAACGCGTTCGGCTTTAATCACATACGCGTTGCGCAGGCGCACTTCTTTGCCCATCACCAGACGCTTGTACTGCTTGTTCGCTTCCTCACGGAAATCGGCGCGATCGATATAGATTTCGCCGCTAAAAGGAACCTGACGGCTACCCATTTCAGGTTTGTTAGGATGATTAGGCATAGTGACCATCTCTTCCCCATCCTGCGGATAGTTTTCGATGATTACTTTCACCGGATCCAGCACGGCCATCGCACGCGGCGCGTTCTCGTTCAGATCGTCACGGATGCACGATTCCAGAGATGCCATCTCAACGGTGTTGTCCTGTTTAGTGACGCCGATACGTTTGCAGAACTCACGGATAGAAGCCGCGGTATAACCACGACGACGCAGACCGGAAATAGTTGGCATACGCGGGTCATCCCAGCCCTCAACAATCTTCTCGGTCACCAGCAGGTTCAGCTTGCGCTTGGACATGATGGCGTATTCAAGATTCAGACGTGAGAATTCGTACTGACGTGGATGAGCAGGAATAGTAATGTTGTCTAACACCCAGTCGTACAGACGACGGTTGTCCTGGAACTCCAGCGTACACAGCGAATGGGTAATGCCTTCCAGCGCATCGGAAATGCAGTGGGTGAAGTCATACATCGGATAAATGCACCACTTGCTGCCCGTCTGGTGATGATCGGCAAATTTTATACGGTAAATAACCGGATCGCGCATCACGATAAAAGGCGATGCCATATCGATTTTTGCACGCAGGCAAGCGGTACCTTCGGCAAATTCACCGTTACGCATTTTTTCGAACAGCGCGAGGTTCTCCTCGACGGTGCGATCGCGATATGGGCTGTTTTTGCCGGGCGCCGTCAGGGAACCACGATATTCGCGGATCTGCTCGGGCGTCAGCTCGTCAACATACGCCAGGCCTTTATTAATCAGCTCAACGGCGTAGTTAAACAGCTGGTCGAAGTAATCAGATGAGTAGCGCACGTTGCCGGACCAGTGAAAACCTAGCCACTCTACGTCGTGTTTGATGGAATCTACGTATTCGATGTCTTCTTTTACCGGGTTGGTGTCATCGAAACGCAGATTGCACTGGCCCTGGTAATCCTGCGCGATACCAAAGTTCAGACAGATAGATTTTGCATGGCCGATGTGCAGATAGCCATTCGGCTCCGGCGGGAAACGAGTGCAGATACGGTCATGCTTACCATTGGCCAGATCTTCATCGATAATCTGGCGAATAAAGTTAGTTGGGCGGGCTTCAGCCTCACTCATCGCGGATTCCTCAAGACAAAACTTTCGTTAACGGTGCATGATCTAATAAGCAGGCGCGGGAAACAACCTTTAGTTGCACAAATTAGGTGAACGCGATTACAGCGAAGGAGGTTTAATTCGGAGCAATAAAAAAGCGGCTGAAGATTAACCCCAGCCGCTTAAGGCACAAATGCTTACTCAGGAGCGATTACTTGCCTTTAATCTCATACAGCGGCGTCTGACCGGCAACCACGTGACCCTGAGCCTGAAGAACCAGCCCGCTGAAGTCATCGATGTTGCTGCAAACTATCGGGCTAATCATGGAACGAGCGTTAGCGTTCAGGAAATCCAGATCCATTTCCAGAACCGGCTGACCGGCTACCACTTCCGCACCCTCTTCCACCAGGCGAGTAAAGCCTTTACCGCCAAGTGCTACGGTGTCAATGCCCATGTGGACAACGATTTCCGCACCCTTTTCCGTCTCCAGGCAGAACGCATGGTTGGTGTTAAAGATTTTCACGATGGTGCCCGCCGCCGGCGAGACAACGGTTTTATCCGTTGGCTTCACGGCTACGCCATCGCCTACCGCTTTGCTGGCAAAGGCTTCATCAGGAACCTGGTCCAGCGCAACCACGTCACCGGTTACCGGCGAAACCAGCGCCGCGATGGTAACTGCATTTGATACGGCCTGTGGTTTAGCCGTAGTCGTAGCAGCAACGGGGGCGGTAGGCGCTTTTGCCGCAGGAACATCACCGGTAGTTTTCATGGCGTTGGCGATTTTCTCAGCCACAAAGCCCACGATAATTTGCACGCTGGTTTTGTTCAGGCGAATCACACCGGTTGCACCCAGACGTTTAGCCAGAGCTTCGTTAACCAAAGAAGAGTCTTTCACGCTCAGACGCAGACGCGTGATACAGGCATCAATACCGGTCAGGTTAGCAGAACCGCCAACCGCCGCGATGTACTGACGAGCCAGACCAGAAACGTCCTGATTTGCTGTACCGCTAACGTTCACATCCTGACCATCGGTCTCATCACCGGCAACCGCCAGTTCACGACCCGGGGTTAACAGGTTGAATTTGGTGATAGTGAAACGGAACACCACGTAGTAAATCACGAAGAACACGATACCTTGCGGGATCAGCATCCACCAGTGTGTTGCCAGCGGGTTACGGGAAGAAAGCACCATATCCACCAGACCTGCGCTGAAACCGAAACCTGCAATCCAGTGCATGCTTGCGGCGATGAACACGGAAATACCGGTCAGCACGGCGTGGATAACGTACAGAACCGGAGCAACGAACATGAAGGAGAATTCCAACGGTTCGGTGATACCGGTAAAGAACGCGGCGAAGGCAGCCGCCATCATGATACCAGCCACTTTCGCTTTATTTTCCGGGCGAGAGCAGTGATAGATAGCCAGTGCTGCACCCGGCAGACCGAACATCATGATTGGGAAGAAGCCAGCCTGGTAACGACCGGTGATACCAACAACCGCTTTACCTGCTTCGATGGACTGCGCGCCGCCGAGGAAGTTAGGGATATCGTTAATACCGGCAACGTCAAACCAGAATACGGAGTTCAGCGCATGGTGCAGACCAACAGGAATCAGCAGGCGGTTGAAGAAGGCGTAAACGCCCGCGCCTACGGAGCCCAGCTTCTGGATATGCTCACCAAAGTTGACCAGACCGTCGAAGATCATCGGCCAGACGTACATCATGATGAAGGCCACAACGATCATCACGAAAGAGGTGAGGATCGGCACCAGGCGGCGGCCGCTGAAGAACGACAACGCTTTCGGCAGCTCGACGCTGCTGTAACGGTTGTACAATTCCGCAGAGATAATACCAACCAGAATACCCACGAACTGGTTGCTGATTTTACCAAATGCCGCCGGAACCTGCTCCGCCGGAATTTTCTGGATCATGGCAACCGCTGCTGGAGAACACAGAGTGGTCAACACCAGGAAGCCAACAAAGCCGGTCAGCGCTGCGGCACCGTCTTTATCTTTGGACATACCGTAAGCCACACCAATGGCGAAAAGTACGGACATGTTATCAATAATGGCAGAACCAGATTTAATGAAGAACGCCGCAAGCGCGTTATCTCCACCCCAGCCAACCGGGTCAATCCAGTAGCCTACCCCCATCAAAATTGCTGCTGCAGGTAGTGTAGCCACGGGCACCATCAGTGCGCGGCCAATTCGTTGTAAATAACCTAGAATACTCACTTTATTCCCCCTATGAGACCCTGTTAAGGCTCGCTCAAAGCAGTGTTTTTATTGTCTTAACTACCTTATATAAACGGCGACGATTCACATCACACCTGAAGTGTGAAAAAAATTAATTCGTATCGCAAATTAAATGCGCGCTTTTTGTGACTATAGTCACCAAATATCGCTATAACACCCCCCTTTGACTGGCTATCCCGCAAAACTTATTTTATTATTCAAAAAATCGAGACAGATTGCTCCCTCAGGTGCCGGTATAAAACTGGTTTACCCTTAGAAGGGTGAATATCAATCTGGCTATACCCGTTTCTATTAACTCTTAAGAGGTGAATGATGAGACTGATTCCCCTGGCTACTCCGGCTCAGGTCGGCAAATGGGCAGCTCGCCATATTGTTAAGCGCATCAATGCATTTAACCCAACCGCAGACCGTCCTTTCGTGCTGGGTCTGCCAACCGGCAGCACGCCGCTCGAAGCCTATAAAGCGCTGATAGAGATGCATAAAGCAGGCCAGGTCAGCTTTAAAAACGTCGTCACCTTTAATATGGATGAATACGTCGGTCTGCCAAAAGAGCATCCGGAAAGCTATCATACATTCATGCACAAAAATTTCTTTGATCATGTTGATATCCCAGCAGAAAATATCAACCTGCTAAACGGTAATGCGGAAGACGTTGACGCAGAATGCCGTGCTTACGAAGAAAAAATTCGCTCCTACGGCAAAATCCACCTCTTTATGGGCGGCGTGGGCAACGATGGTCATATCGCGTTCAACGAACCCGCTTCTTCTCTGGCGTCCCGTACCCGTATTAAAACCCTGACTCATGACACTCGCGTGGCAAACTCCCGCTTCTTTGACGGCGACGTGAGCCAGGTTCCAAAATACGCGCTGACCGTGGGCGTCGGCACCCTGCTTGACGCAGAAGAAGTGATGATTCTGGTGCTCGGCCATGTGAAAGCGCAAGCGCTGCAGGCAGCCGTGGAAGGTAACGTCAACCATATGTGGACTATTAGCTGCCTGCAACTGCATCCGAAAGCGGTTGTGGTGTGCGACGAACCATCCACTATGGAGCTGAAAGTGAAGACGTTGAAATACTTCAACGAACTTGAAGCAGAAAATATTAAAGGCCTTTAAGCACTGATTTTTACCGGGGGTAATTATGTTTGCACTAACCCACGGTCGGATTTATACCGGCCATGATATTCTGGATGACCACGCGATCGTTATTGCTGATGGCCTGATTGAGCGCGTTTGTCCGCGTTCCGAACTCCCGGCAGGGATCGAAACCCGTGACATGGGCGGTGCAATCATTGCCCCCGGTTTTATTGATGTGCAGCTCAACGGCTGCGGCGGCGTGCAGTTCAACGACACCGTCGATGCCGTCACGGTTGAAACGCTGGAAATTATGCAGAAAGCCAACGAGCGTTCTGGCTGCACCAGCTATCTGCCAACGCTTATTACCGCCAGCGATGAGCTGATGAGGCAGGGCGTTAAAGTGATGCGCGAGTACCTGGCGAAATACAGCAATCAGGCGCTAGGTCTGCACCTTGAAGGCCCATGGCTGAACATGGTGAAAAAAGGCACGCATAACCCGAGCTTTGTACGTAAACCTGATGCCAAACTGGTCGATTTCCTCTGCGAGAACGCAGACGTCATCACAAAAGTCACGCTGGCGCCAGAAATGGTCGAGCCTGAAGTTATCAACAAACTGGTTGCGTCCGGGATTATCGTTTCCGCCGGTCACTCCAACGCGACAGCAAAAGAAGCCAAAGCCGGTTTCCGGGCGGGAATCACTTTTGCCACGCACCTTTTCAACGCCATGCCTTATATTACGGGCCGCGAACCGGGTCTGGCGGGCGCAATCTTTGATGAACCAGACGTTTACTGCGGTATCATTGCCGATGGCCTGCATGTGGACTATGTCAATATCCGCACCGCAAAACGCGTGAAAGGCGATAAGCTCTGCCTCGTCACGGACGCCACCGCGCCGGCAGGTGCCAATATTGAGCAGTTCATTTTTGCTGGTAAAACAATATACTACCGTAACGGTTTATGTGTAGATGAGCACGGTACGCTGAGCGGTTCTGCCCTGACGATGATCGAAGGGGTGCGTAATCTGGTCGAGCATGCCAACATCGCGCTGGACGAAGTCCTGCGGATGGCGACTCTCTACCCTGCCCGTGCGATGGGTGTGGAAAAGCAGTTGGGCACTATTGAGGCGGGTAAAGTCGCCAACCTGACCGCTTTTACCCGCGATTATAAAATCATCAAGACTCTCGTTAATGGTAATGAGGTCGTAACTGAGTAAATAAGGCATGACGACTGGCGGACAGGCTCAAATAGGTAATGTCGATCTGGTAAAACAGCTTAACGGCGCGGCGGTATACCGTCTGATTGACCAGCAGGGTCCAATCTCGCGTATACAGATTGCCGAACAGAGCCAGCTTGCCCCCGCCAGCGTCACCAAAATTACTCGCCAGCTTATTGAGCGCGGCCTGATTAAAGAAGTCGATCAGCAGGCCTCTACCGGAGGCCGCCGCGCTATCTCCATCATTACTGAAACTCGTAATTTCCACGCAATTGGCGTGCGCCTTGGCCGTCATGACGCCACTATTACGCTGTTCGATCTCAGCGCCAAGCCGTTGGCTGAAGAGCACTACCCTCTTCCGGAGCGCACCCAGGAAACGCTTGAGCACGCCCTGCTCCACGCCATCGCCCATTTTATCGAACAGATGCAGCGTAAAATTCGCGAGCTGATTGCCATCTCTGTGATCCTGCCAGGCCTGGTCGATCCGGACAGCGGCGTGATTCGCTATATGCCGCACATTCAGGTGAACAACTGGTCGCTGGTTGATAGCCTGGAAAAACGCTTCAAAATTACCTGCTTTGTCGGACACGACATCCGCAGCCTGGCGTTAGCTGAGCACTATTTTGGTGCCACTCACGACTGCGAAGACTCCATTCTGGTGCGTGTTCACCGCGGGACAGGGGCAGGTATTCTGTCAAACGGCAGGATTTTTATCGGCCGTAACGGCAACGTGGGCGAGATCGGTCATATCCAGGTCGACCCGCTGGGCGAGCGCTGCCATTGCGGCAACTTTGGCTGTCTGGAAACTATCGCTGCGAATGCCGCCATTGAAGGGCGAGTGCGTCATCTGCTTGAACAGGGCTATAACAGTCGCTTAACGCTTGATGACTGCAACATTGTGGCGATTTGCAAAGCGGCCAACAAAGGCGACGCGCTGGCCTGCGAAGTAATAGAGCACGTGGGCCGCCACCTTGGTAAAGCCATCTCTATTGCCATCAACCTGTTTAATCCGCAAAAGGTAGTGATTGCAGGCGAAATTATTGCAGCAGAAAAAGTCCTGCTCCCCGCCATTGAAGGCTGCATCAACACCCAGGTGTTAAAAGCGTTCCGCAAAAACCTGCCCGTCGTGCGTTCACGCCTTGACGACCGCTCCGCGATCGGCGCTTTTGCGCTGGTAAAACGCTCCATGCTGAATGGCATGCTGTTGCAGCGCCTGCTGGAAAGTTAACGCGGGCAAGCGCCGATTTGCGTTATAGTTAGAACCTTTAGATTTTGAGTTGCAGCCAGGCGACAGGGAGCCGATCCCAGGAGCTTACTTAGGTAAATGACCGGGATTAGTCAGTGCGGTCAACAGCGCTGCAGCTTGACAGATGAAGGTTATACGCCTTCTGTGAATATGAGCCGGATTAGCCAATGACCCTCCAGAATGTAATTTGTGATATTGACGGCGTGCTGATGCATGACAACGTCGCCGTACCGGGCGCCAATGAGTTTCTCGCCCGCATCCTTGAAAAAGGTTTACCGCTGGTTCTGCTGACCAACTACCCTTCGCAGACCGGACAGGACCTGGCAAACCGCTTTGCATCGGCGGGCATAGACGTGCCGGACAGCGTGTTCTATACCTCGGCTATGGCGACCGCAGATTTCCTGCGTCGACAGGAAGGCAAAAAAGCCTATGTTGTGGGTGAAGGCGCGTTAATCCATGAGCTGTATAAAGCGGGATTCACCATTACCGATATCAATCCAGATTTTGTCATCGTTGGCGAAACACGTTCCTATAACTGGGAAATGATGCACAAAGCCGCGTACTTCGTGGCAAACGGCGCGCGTTTCATCGCTACCAACCCGGATACTCATGGGCGCGGTTATTACCCGGCCTGTGGCGCGCTCTGCGCGGGCATCGAGAAAATCTCCGGCCGGAAGCCTTTTTATGTCGGCAAGCCCAGCCCCTGGATTATCCGTGCGGCGTTGAATACAATGCAGGCCCATTCCGAACATACGGTTATTGTGGGTGATAATTTACGCACCGACATTCTGGCGGGCTTCCAGGCCGGTCTGGAAACCATTCTGGTGCTCTCCGGGGTTTCGACGCTTAACGACATCGATGCGATGCCTTTCCGTCCTTCATTTATCTACCCGTCCGTGGCCGAAATCGACATCATCTGAATGCTGCCTTGCTGATGTAAAAGCGCCCGGCACCCGTCGGGCTTTTTTATGTTTCTTACTTTCCGCCCTTCTTTGGTTTACCCGCCATCAATAAAAACGCTTTAAAATTAAGAATTCGATAATTATTTAGCCTTTTTAGTCGTTAATTTTCACAAATCAGCAAACGCTATTGCGGTATTTAGTCGTGAAGCGGTAAATCACTTGCTTTCCCGCTAATGATTGCGCAAATTCGAATGCATGCAACGCAGCAACGCCGCTAAAAATAAATAAACGGCAATGCGACATCACGATTAAACAGCCTAAGCGCAGTGTTACGGAGAAAGCTCTATGTGTTCTATTTTTGGTGTGCTGGATATTAAAACCGACGCGGTTGAATTGCGTAAAAAAGCGCTGGAATTGTCGCGTCTGATGCGCCACCGCGGCCCGGACTGGTCAGGGGTTTACGCCAGCGATAGGGCGATTCTGGCCCACGAACGCCTCTCTATCGTTGACGTCAACGCCGGTGCCCAGCCGCTTTATAACAAACAACAAACCCACGCGCTGGCCGTAAACGGAGAAATCTACAACCATCAGGCGCTGCGTGCCGAATATGGCGATCGCTACGAATTCCAGACCGGTTCAGACTGCGAAGTTATCCTCGCGATGTATCAGGAAAAAGGCCCTGAATTTCTGGACGATCTACAGGGCATGTTCGCCTTCGTACTTTACGACAGCGAAAAAGACGCATACCTGATTGGTCGTGACCATATCGGCATTATCCCGCTGTATATGGGATACGACGAACACGGCAACATGTACGTTGCTTCTGAAATGAAAGCTCTGGTGCCGGTTTGCCGTACCATTAAAGAGTTCCCGGCTGGCAGCTATCTGTGGAGCCAGGACGGCGAGATCCGCAGCTATTACCAGCGCGACTGGTTCGATTACGAGGCGGTAAAAGACAACGTTACCGATAAAAACGAACTGCGCCAGGCGCTGGAAGACGCCGTCAAAAGCCATCTGATGTCCGACGTGCCATACGGCGTGCTGCTTTCCGGTGGTCTGGACTCTTCCGTTATCTCCGCCATCACTAAAAAGTTTGCCGCTCGTCGTGTAGAAGATGAAGAGCGCAGCGAGGCATGGTGGCCGCAGCTTCACTCCTTCGCGGTCGGCCTGGTAGGTTCACCGGATCTTAAGGCTGCGCAGGAAGTGGCAAACCATCTGGGCACCGTTCACCACGAAATCCATTTCACCGTGCAGGAAGGCCTGGATGCGATCCGTGACGTTATCTATCACATCGAAACCTACGATGTGACGACGATCCGTGCGTCTACACCGATGTACCTTATGTCCCGTAAAATCAAAGCGATGGGCATTAAAATGGTGCTTTCCGGTGAAGGTTCCGATGAAGTGTTTGGCGGCTACCTCTACTTCCACAAGGCGCCAAACGATAAAGAACTGCATGAGGAAACCGTGCGTAAGCTGCAGGCGCTGCACATGTTTGACTGCGCGCGTGCCAACAAAGCGATGTCTGCCTGGGGCGTTGAAGCCCGCGTTCCCTTCCTGGACAAAAAGTTCCTCGACGTGGCGATGCGCATCAACCCGAAAGACAAGATGTGCGGCAACGGCAAGATGGAAAAACATATCCTGCGTGAATGCTTCGAGTCCTATTTGCCGGCAAGCGTGGCATGGCGTCAGAAAGAGCAGTTCTCAGACGGCGTGGGTTATAGCTGGATCGACACGCTAAAAGAAGTTGCCGCAGCTCAGATAACAGATCGGCAGCTGGAAACCGCGAGCTTCCGTTTCCCTTACAACACGCCGGGTTCGAAAGAAGCTTATCTCTATCGTGAGATCTTCGAAGAATTATTCCCGCTGCCAAGCGCTGCAGAATGCGTTCCGGGCGGCCCATCCGTTGCCTGTTCTTCTGCTAAAGCGATTGAATGGGATGAAGCGTTCAAAAGCATGAACGATCCGTCGGGCCGTGCGGTGGGCGTCCATCAGTCTGCCTATAAATAAGCGCTCCATATTAAGCAACGGGCCTGCGGGCCCGTTGTTATTTCTGCATCAAACTCGCCGTTTCCCGGCCGATTTTTCGCTTAGAAATGCCCGAAATAACCGATTGTTGCCGATATTTCCACCAAGCTGTTCGCAAGCTGGTCAAACAGACCATTTCAGCCCCTTTTCGGGAAAAAATTTGTTGACGCTGTTCGGTCAACTACGCATAATGCGCCCCGCAACGCCGATAAGGTAGCGCAAAAAAAGAAGGCTACTTAGCTCAGCTGGTTAGAGCACATCACTCATAATGATGGGGTCACAGGTTCAAATCCCGTAGTAGCCACCATCTTTTTAAGCCGCGGGAGTGGCGAAATTGGTAGACGCACCAGATTTAGGTTCTGGCGCCGCAAGGTGTGCGAGTTCAAGTCTCGCCTCCCGCACCATTTTATAGCGTTGCATGGATGGGGTATCGCCAAGCGGTAAGGCACCGGTTTTTGATACCGGCATTCCCTGGTTCGAATCCAGGTACCCCAGCCAATTTTTTCGATATATGCGCGCTGCGCACGGGTTTTGGGGTATCGCCAAGCGGTAAGGCACCGGTTTTTGATACCGGCATTCCCTGGTTCGAATCCAGGTACCCCAGCCATCGAAAAGGTTGTATCGGCTACGTAGCTCAGCTGGTTAGAGCACATCACTCATAATGATGGGGTCACAGGTTCGAATCCCGTCGTAGCCACCATATTATTGGGGTATCGCCAAGCGGTAAGGCTCTGGTTTCTGATACCAGCATTCCGAGGTTCGAATCCTCGTACCCCAGCCATAAAAAAGACGTTTGCATTTGTGAACGCACCCCGTTGGGGTATCGCCAAGCGGTAAGGCTCTGGTTTCTGATACCAGCATTCCGAGGTTCGAATCCTCGTACCCCAGCCACTATAAAAAAAGCTCGCGCTCGCGAGCTTTTTGCTTTTCTGCGTTCAGCTAGCTTAAAAGGCGGTTTCCCGCCTGCTAATCATAAGCCGAGCGCATACTTAAGCGCCTGACGTTTCAACACGCCACCGCGTTCGGCAGCCATCAGACCCAGATTACGCACCACGCGTAATGGCGTAAGGTTGTTGCTAAAGCCTGCATAAAACAGATCCATGCCGCTTTGCATAATAAAGTTATCCATCTGGCGGCGGGTCTGATAGCGTTTCAAAATATGGGCATCAGCCCAGTTTTCACCGAAGCTTCGCGCGTTAATCATCACCTCAAGCAAGGCATCTACGTCGCGATAGCCCAGGTTTACGCCCTGCCCCGCCAGCGGATGAATGGTATGCGCTGCATCACCAATCAGCGCCAGACCCTGTTGCGTATACCGCAGCGCATGTCGACGAGTCAGCGGAAATGCCCCACAGGCAACCGGCGTCACCTTACCCAACCTTTGTGGGAACGTTGCGGCAATAGCTTTCTGGAGCTGTGGCATCGTCATCGATTTTAACTGGCGGATACGCGCCGGGGTGTCATACCACACCAGCGAAGCCCAGTTATCAAATAGCGGTAAGAAGGCGTGCGGCCCTGTCGGCGTAAAGTGCTGCCAGGTACTGTCGCCGGGCGCATCTTCGCACTGAACGGCGATCAGCATACAGGACTGACGGTAATCCCAGGCGTGAATGCCAATCCCGGCCCACTGACGGACTTTTGAATTCGCGCCGTCTGCGCCAATCACCATCGGCACGGTTAACGTTTCACCCTGCGCAAAGCTCAGCGTCCAGCGCCCTTCTTTACTTTGCATATGCGTTAACTGCGCCGGGCACATCAACGTGATATTTGGGTGAGCTGCCAGCGCTTTCCACAGTGCAACCTGTAAAACATGGTTTTCCACCATGTAGCCCAGCTCAGGCAGACCAAGATCCGCGGCAGTAAAAGAAACGTGCGCGCTTTCCCACTCCCAGGTTTCCAGTTGGCGATAAGCATGGCTGCGCATAGAGCGAATCGCGTCCCATACGCCCAACGATTTAAGCAAAGCCACCGAAGCGCTGCTGATTGCAGAGATACGCACGTCAGGTTGGCTGTTACTCTCAAATGCTGTCGGCGCCTGGCGTTCGATAACTGCTATCCGAAAGCCATTTTGTGCAAGCCCGAGCGCTGCCGCCGCACCGACCATTCCCCCGCCGACAACCGCGACGTCGATTGGTTGATTTGCCATGGTTATCCCGTCCTTATTTTGTCTACGCTAATTCTACCGGATTTTTAAGCGAGTTACGCAGGCTGGTCACATCTCCCGCAAAGCATTACAATACGCGCCCAAGATTTCGGGCTTAACTGAGCAATGGCAAAGTCGATGACAAAAAAACTCCATATTAAAACCTGGGGCTGTCAGATGAACGAATACGATTCATCGAAGATGGCCGATTTGCTGAACAGCACCCATGGCTATGTCCTTACGGATGAGCCAAAAGAAGCGGACGTATTGCTGCTAAACACCTGTTCTATTCGTGAAAAAGCCCAGGAAAAAGTATTCCACCTGTTAGGCCGCTGGAAACTCTTAAAGCGAAAAAATCCTGACCTTATTATCGGCGTCGGCGGCTGCGTTGCCTCCCAGGAAGGCAAGCTTATTCGCCAACGCGCTAATTATGTCGATATCGTTTTCGGGCCGCAGACGCTGCATCGCCTGCCTGAGATGATCAACAAAGTGCGCGGCACCCGTAGCCCGATCGTTGACGTCAGCTTCCCGGAAATCGAAAAATTTGACCGCCTTCCGGAACCGCGCGCGGATGGCCCGACGGCCTACGTTTCTATTATGGAAGGCTGTAACAAATACTGCACTTACTGCGTGGTGCCTTATACCCGTGGTGAAGAAGTCAGCCGCCCATGCGATGACATCCTGTTCGAAGTCGCACAGCTCGCGGCACAGGGCGTGCGCGAAATTCACCTGCTGGGCCAGAACGTCAACGCCTGGCGCGGCGCGGCTTATGATGGCGGCATCTGCTCCTTTGCTGAGCTTCTGCGTCTGGTCGCGGCGATTGACGGCGTTGACCGCATTCGCTTCACCACCAGCCACCCGATTGAGTTTACGGACGATATCATCGACGTTTATCGCGATACGCCGGAGCTGGTGAGCTTCCTGCACCTGCCGATTCAAAGCGGTGCGGATCGGGTGCTAAACCTGATGGGCCGCACCCACACGGCGCTGGAATATAAAGCTATTATTCGCAAGCTGCGCGCGGCGCGTCCGGACATTCAAATTAGCTCTGACTTTATTGTAGGCTTCCCTGGCGAAACGCAGCAGGACTTCGAGCAAACCATGAAGGTCATTGCGGATGTGAATTTTGACGTCAGCTACAGCTTTATCTTCTCTGCCCGTCCGGGTACGCCTGCGGCAGATATGGTCGATGACGTGTCGGAAGAAGAGAAAAAGCAGCGCCTGTATATTCTGCAGGATCGCATTAACCAGCAGGCAATGGAGTGGAGCCGTAAGATGGTCGGCACCACTCAGCGCATCCTGGTGGAAGGCACGTCTCGCAGAAGCATTATGGAGCTGACCGGACGCTCCGAAAACAATCGCGGGGTAAACTTTGAAGGTACTCCGGATATGATCGGTAAATTTGTTGATGTAGAGATTACTGAAGTCGCTACCAACAACTCCCTGCGCGGCAAGGTGGTACGCATCGAGGAAGAGATGGGCCTGCGCATGACAGAAACACCAGAATCAGTCATTGCACGTACCCGCAAAGAGAACGACATCGGCGTAGGCCTCTATCAGCCGTAATTCCGCCCTGCTCTGCCCATCGGATCGCTAACACGGTGAACCGATGGGCGTTTTCATTGTTTGCACTTGCATTCTGAATCCGCCACCCAAATATCAAAACCGAGGCTTGCGCCATTAACACTCGCCGTAAATAATCTCTTTATGGCCTGATGAGAGCAGGCAAGGCATGACAATGACTACTGAACCGGCCCTGAGTGACCCAGAGGATAAGTTTGAATATCGAAACACGTGAAATTACGCTGGAACCCGCAGATAATGCTCGTTTACTAAGCCTGTGCGGTCCGTTTGATGACAACATTAAACAGCTCGAACGCCGGCTGGGTATCGAAATCAACCGTCGTGAAAACCACTTCAAGCTCACCGGTCGTGCGTTACTGGTGAATGCCGCCGCTGATATCCTGCGCAATCTTTATGTTGATACGGCGCCAATGCGTGGCGAAACCCAGGACATTGACCCGGAACAAATTCACCTGGCGATTAAAGAAATTCGCGTGCTGGAACAATCGGCGGAACACGTTCCGGATTACGGCAAAGCGGTCAACATCAAGACCAAGCGTGGCGTGATTAAACCCCGCACGCCGAACCAGGCGCAGTATATCGCCAACGTGCTTGACCATGATATCACCTTTGGTATCGGCCCTGCCGGCACCGGTAAAACCTACCTTGCGGTAGCGGCCGCCGTTGACGCGCTGGAGCGCCAGGACATCAGACGTATTCTGTTGACCCGTCCGGCCGTTGAGGCAGGTGAAAAACTCGGCTTCCTGCCAGGCGATCTGAGTCAGAAAGTGGATCCCTATCTGCGCCCGCTTTACGACGCCCTGTTCGAAATGCTCGGCTTTGAACGCGTTGAAAAACTAATGGAACGCAACGTTATCGAAGTGGCACCGCTGGCCTACATGCGCGGCCGTACCCTGAACGATGCCTTTATCATTCTTGATGAAAGCCAGAACACCACCATCGAACAGATGAAAATGTTCCTGACGCGTATCGGCTTTAACTCCAAAGCGGTGATCACCGGCGACGTTACGCAGATTGATCTGCCACGCAATATGAAGTCGGGTCTGCGCCATGCCATCGACGTGCTGGCGGAAGTCGATGAAATCAGCTTTAACTTTCTGAATAGCGAAGACGTCGTACGTCATCCTGTGGTCGCCCGCATCGTCAATGCTTATGAAGCATGGGAAAACGCCGAGCAAATCCGTAAAGATGAGCTGGCCGCTGAGCGTAAGCGTGAAGCGATGGCGATTAATTCCGCCGCGCAGGAGAGCAAATGAGTCAGGTTATTCTGGACTTACAGGTTGCCTGTGAAGAAGCCGCGGGCCTGCCCGCCCAGGCGCAGTTTCAGGCATGGCTTGATGCAGTCATACCGCAGTTCCAGGAAGAATCAGAAGTGACGATTCGTCTGGTAGATGACGCGGAAAGCCACGAGTTGAATCTCACTTACCGGGGCAAAGACAAATCCACCAACGTTTTATCCTTCCCCTTTGAAGCGCCTCCGGGCATTGAACTGCCGCTGCTTGGCGATCTCATTATCTGCCGTCAGGTAGTAGAAAAAGAAGCGCAGGAGCAGGACAAGCCGCTGGATGCGCACTGGGCGCATATGGTTATCCACGGTAGTTTACACCTGCTGGGCTATGACCATATTAAGGACGAAGAAGCCGAAGAGATGGAATCCCTGGAAACAGAGATAATGCTTGCTCTTGGGTATGCCGATCCGTACATTGCCGAGAAAGAATAGTCGCCGCCGTCAACCATGACTGCGGCGCAACAGGTGCAGGTAGCGACCCATCCAACTGCCTGCTATCTATCCATAATCGAGGGGCCAAAAACCTAACGCCATGAGCGACGACAATTCACAAAACAGCGACACGCCTGCCAGTAAAAAGGGATTCTTTTCCCTGCTTCTCAACCAGCTATTTCACGGTGAGCCAAAAAACCGTGACGATCTGCTAGAGCTCATCCGTGATTCTGAGCAAAACGATCTTATCGATCAGGACACCCGCGACATGCTCGAAGGCGTCATGGATATTGCCGACCAACGCGTCCGCGACATCATGATCCCGCGCTCGCAAATGGTGACGCTCAAACACAACCAGACGCTGGACGAATGCCTCGATGTCATCATCGAATCGGCACACTCCCGCTTCCCGGTGATAAGCGAAGACAAAGATCATATCGAAGGGATTTTGATGGCAAAGGATCTGCTGCCGTTTATGCGCAGCGATACCGAGCCGTTTAGCATGGAAAAAGTGTTGCGTCAGTGCGTAGTTGTGCCTGAGAGCAAGCGTGTAGACCGCATGCTGAAAGAATTTCGTCAGCAACGCTACCACATGGCGATTGTGATTGATGAGTTTGGCGGCGTCGCAGGCCTCGTCACTATTGAAGATATTCTCGAACTGATCGTCGGTGAAATCGAAGATGAGTACGACGATGAAGAAGACAGCGATTTCCGCCAGCTAAGCCGCCACACCTGGACGGCGCGGGCCCTGGCCTCTATCGAAGATTTTAACGACACCTTTGACACCCATTTTAATGACGACGAAGTAGATACGATTGGCGGTCTGGTTATGCAGGCGTTTGGGCATCTGCCCGCGCGCGGCGAAACCATTGAAATAGATGGTTACCAGTTCAAGGTCGCCATGGCCGATAGCCGCCGTATCATTCAGGTTCACGTCAGAATTCCGGACGATTCGCCGCAACCGAAACTGGAAGATTAATTTAAAAATGGCAATTGCCTTACTACTACAGCGCCAGCGCGTGCGTCTGCTGCTGGCGCTGCTTTTTGGCGCCTGCGGGACGCTGGCCTTTTCCCCGTATGATTTCTGGCCTGCCGCCATTGTCTCTCTGGCAGGTCTTCAGGGTCTGACCCTCAACCGTCGTGCTATTCAAAGCGCCTGGATAGGCTTCTTTTGGGGGCTTGGCCTGTTTGGCAGCGGCATTAACTGGGTTTATGTCAGCATCGCGCAGTTTGGCGGTATGCCGGGGCCGGTCAACGTCTTCCTTGTGGTACTGCTCGCCGCTTACCTGTCGCTTTATACCGGTCTGTTCGCGGGTTTACTGAATAAGCTGTGGCCAAAGACAAGCTGGTGGCGTGTGGCGATTGCTGCCCCGATGCTGTGGCAGTGCACCGAGTTCCTGCGAGGCTGGGTGCTGACGGGCTTCCCGTGGTTGCAGTTCGGCTACAGCCAGATTGACGGCCCGCTCAAAGGCATAGCGCCGATTTTGGGGGTGGAAGCCGTCACCTTCCTGCTGATGATCATAAGCGGCCTGCTTGCCTTTGCCCTGCAGCAACGCAGCTGGCGTCCGGCGGTTATTGCTGCCGCCCTGCTGCTGCTGTCGTGGCCGCTGCGTTCTGTGCAATGGTTTCAGCCAGAAGAAGCGCGCGCCGTTGATATTGCTATGGTACAAGGAAATATTCCGCAGTCCCTGAAGTGGGATGAGGATCAGCTCGTTAACACGCTGAAAATCTATCTTGATAAAACCCAGCCGCAAATGGGCAAAGCCCGGCTGATTATCTGGCCTGAGTCAGCGATTCCCGACCTTGAAATCAACCAGCAGCAGTTCCTGACCATGATGGACGATCTGCTGCGCGCTAAGCACAGCGCGATGATCGCCGGTATCGTGGACGCCCGGCTCAATAAGCAAAACCGTTATGACACCTACAACACCATCATCACGCTGGGTGAAGGTAACCCGTACGGTTACAACAGCGCGGATCGTTACAATAAGAACCATCTCGTTCCCTTTGGCGAGTTTGTTCCGCTGGAATCCATCCTGCGCCCGCTTGCGCCATTCTTTGACCTGCCGATGTCCTCCTTTAGCCGGGGGCCGTATTTGCAGCCCCAGCTGCACGCCAACGGTATTAAACTGACGGCGGCCATCTGCTATGAAATTATTCTTGGCGAACAGGTGCGGGACAATTTCCGCCCGGACACCGATTTTCTGCTTACCATCTCCAACGATGCGTGGTTCGGCAAATCGATTGGCCCATGGCAGCACTTCCAGATGGCCCGCATGCGTTCGCTGGAACTCGGCCGCCCGCTGCTGCGCAGCACTAATAACGGCGTAACGGCCGTTATTAACGCCAGCGGCGACGTTGAAGCGATAATTCCTCAGTTCACCCGTGAAGTGCTCGAAGCAAAGGTCACGCCTACGACGGGTCTTACGCCTTACGCCCGCTTCGGAAACTGGCCGCTGTGGATTATCACGCTGGTCTTCGGGTTCAGCGCCGTTCTGATGAGCTTACGTAGCCGCAAGAAATCGTAATTTCCCCGTGCAAAGGCCAGCTAATCTGCTGGCCTTTTTTATTTCTGGCACATCAATTGCTTTGTAATAACTGACAAAACGTCAAATGGCGAAGTAATAACAAAGCTTCAATTACCGCTGCACCACTTTAAACCGCCGCAAGCACCATTCTGGTGCAACGGCAGATATTTGCCTTTAAACGGTGCGGCGCACTTCGCAAAAATAAACATCTGCATAGCAATAACTTTACATTCAGCTACGTTAAATGTTAACAAAAGGCGAAGATTCGCCCGTTTTTATCGCCACACAACAACAAAACACAACGCTCACATCGGGTATCAGTGCCGTCCATGGCACGAAGATTAAGGAGTTGGAAATGCAATTGAGAAAATTTGCCGCAGCAATGTTAGTTATGGGAATGAGCGTCGGGATTGCGCATGCAGAAGATGCTAAGCCTGCCGCAGCGCCAGCGGGTGACGCACAGCAAAGCACGCTGGATAAAATCAAAGCTAACGGCGTGATCGTCGTCGGCCACCGTGAATCTTCCGTCCCGTTCTCTTACTACGATAACCAGCAAAAAGTCGTCGGTTACTCTCAGGACTACTCCAACGCCATCGTTGAAGCCGTCAAAAAACAGCTTAATAAACCGGATCTGCAGGTTAAGCTGATTCCAATCACCTCGCAAAACCGTATTCCATTGCTACAAAACGGCACCTTCGACTTTGAGTGCGGTTCCACGACCAATAACCTGGAACGCCAGAAACAAGCCGCGTTCTCAGACACCATTTTCGTTGTCGGTACTCGCCTGCTGGTGAAAAAAGGCGGCCCGATTAAAGACTTCGCTGACCTGAAAGGCAAAGCGGTTGTCGTCACGTCCGGGACAACATCCGAAGTTCTGCTGCATAAGCTGAACGAAGAGAAGAAAATGGATATGCGTATTATCAGCGCCAAAGATCACGGCGACTCCTTCCGTACGCTGGAAAGCGGCCGTGCGGTTGCCTTTATGATGGATGACGCCCTGCTCGCCGGCGAACGTGCTAAAGCGAAAAAACAGGATAACTGGGAAATCGTTGGCACGCCTCAGTCCCGTGAAGCCTACGGCTGTATGCTGCGTAAAAACGATCCGGAATTCAAAAAGCTGATGGATGACACCATTGCGAAAGTGCAAACCTCCGGCGAAGCAGCCAAATGGTTTGATAAATGGTTTATGAACCCAATCCCGCCGAAAAATATCAATATGAATTTTGCCCTGTCTGACGATATGAAAGCGCTGTTCAAAGAACCAAACGATAAAGCTCTTAACTAATTAGAACCACAGGGACGGGATGAACCGTCCTCCCGATTGACGAACTGAAGCTCGGACAGACTATGCGTTGGGTGGTCGTTCCCTACCCAACGTGAAAGTACCTGATAAACCCAGGCAAAGACCTGAATAGGTACAAGCTTCTCATCAATCTTCGAGGCTAGCGCTGCTACCCTCACTTGCTGACGAACGGCCAGAAACGGAGTTTTTGGCCGTTCGGGGTAAACCAGATGACAGCATGCTTAGTTTTTAATCGTTCTGCTTTCAGCGGCCTTTAATCACGAAGTTCTTTGTCAATGGTCTTAGGGTAGCGCTGCTACCCTCATTTTTTCGGAGTCGTTTATGTCTATAGACTGGAACTGGGGAATCTTTTTACAGCCCGCCCCGTTCGGCAACACCACCTATCTGGGCTGGATCTGGAACGGCTTCCAGGTCACCGTCGCCCTTTCCATCACCGCATGGATCATTGCCTTTTTCGTCGGTTCTCTTTTTGGCATTCTCCGTACCGTTCCTAATCGCTGGCTTTCAGGCCTGGGCACGCTTTACGTTGAATTATTCCGTAATGTGCCTTTGATTGTTCAGTTCTTTACCTGGTACTTAGTGGTGCCGGAATTGCTGCCGGAAAATCTCGGCATGTGGTTTAAAGCTGAGCTGGATCCGAACGTACAGTTCTTCCTGTCGTCGATGATTTGTCTGGGCTTGTTCACCGCCGCTCGCGTCTGTGAACAGGTTCGTGCTGCCATCCAGTCGTTGCCTCGCGGGCAGAAAAACGCGGCGCTGGCAATGGGCCTGACGCTGTCGCAGGCGTATCGCTATGTCCTGCTGCCGAATGCGTATCGCGTGATCGTCCCGCCAATGACCTCTGAAATGATGAACCTGGTGAAAAACTCGGCCATCGCTTCCACCATCGGTCTGGTCGATATGGCAGCCCAGGCCGGGAAACTGCTGGATTATTCAGCCCATGCTTATGAATCTTTTACGGCAATCACGCTCGCCTACGTGCTGATTAACGCCGTTATTATGCTGGTGATGTACGTGGTGGAACGCAAAGTTCGCCTGCCTGGCAATATGGGAGGCAAATAATGTACGAGTTTGACTGGAGTTCAATTCTTCCGGCCATGCCTTACCTGATTCAGGGGCTGATTATTACCCTGAAAATCACCGTAACCGCCGTGGTTGTTGGTATCGTGTGGGGCACGCTGCTTGCCGTCATGCGTCTTTCAAGCTTTAAACCCGTCGCCTGGTTTGCCAGCGCTTACGTTAACGTTTTCCGCTCCGTGCCGCTGGTGATGGTGCTGCTGTGGTTCTATCTGGTGGTGCCAGGCTTTCTGCAAAAAGTGCTGGGCCTGTCGCCACAGACCGACATCCGCTTAATCTCCGCTATGGTTGCTTTTTCGATGTTCGAAGCCGCCTATTATTCTGAGATTATCCGGGCCGGTATCCAGAGCGTTTCTCGCGGACAGTCTAACGCTGCGCTGGCGTTAGGCATGACGCACTGGCAGTCGATGAAATTAATTATTCTGCCGCAGGCGTTCCGCGCCATGGTGCCGTTGCTGTTAACTCAGGGCATCGTGCTGTTCCAGGATACCTCGCTGGTGTATGTTTTAAGCCTCGCCGACTTCTTCCGCACCGCCTCCACCATTGGTGAACGTGACGGAACCCAGGTAGAAATGATCCTGTTTGCCGGCCTGGTCTATTTTGTTATCAGTCTTAGTGCCTCGCTGTTGGTCAGCTATTTGAAGAAAAGGACAGTGTAATGATTTCCCTGAAAAATGTTTCTAAATGGTATGGCCACTTTCAGGTGCTAACCGACTGCTCAACCGAGGTAAAAAAAGGCGAAGTGGTGGTGGTTTGCGGACCTTCTGGCTCAGGTAAGTCGACGTTAATTAAGACCGTTAACGGCCTGGAGCCGGTGCAACAAGGCGAAATTGTCGTTAACGGCACGCAGGTAAACAGTAAAAAAACGAACCTTGCCGAGCTGCGTTCCCACGTCGGCATGGTGTTCCAGCATTTTGAGCTGTTTCCTCACCTGTCGATTATTGAGAATCTGACGCTGGCGCAGGTCAAGGTGCTTAAGCGCAATAAAGCAGAGTCGCGTACAAAAGGCCTTAAGCTGCTTGAGCGTGTCGGCCTGACGGCCCATGCCGATAAATACCCGGCTCAGCTCTCTGGCGGTCAACAGCAGCGTGTGGCTATCGCGCGTGCGCTGTGCATGGACCCTGTAGCTATGCTTTTTGACGAACCGACATCGGCGCTAGATCCGGAAATGATCAACGAAGTGCTGGACGTTATGGTCGAACTGGCGCAGGAAGGAATGACGATGATGGTGGTGACCCACGAAATGGGCTTTGCCCGCAAGGTGGCAAACCGCGTAATCTTTATGGACGAAGGCAAAATCGTCGAGGATTCGAATAAAGAAGACTTCTTTAACAATCCGCGGTCCGAGCGCGCGAAAGACTTCCTGGCGAAGATCCTGCACTAAACAGAAAGCGCCTTCTGCAAAGAAGGCGCTTTTACCTTACGGCTCAAAAGGCCGACGGTGAAACTGGTTGTGCCCGCATTTCGGGCAAACCGGCAGGACGTCCGGCGTATAGATAGCCAAATGAAAATGACAGTTCTCACAGACCAGATTTCCTAACCCGACAACCTCACCGCTGTGGTAAACGCCGTGATGATTAAGATCCTGGAAAACTTCCCGCCACTCTAACTGCGTTTTATCGGTGATATCCGCCAGTTCCTGCCAGAGGCTTTCTTTAATTACGCGCATGAATACGCTGTCGGTAAACTCATCCTGGCTTTCGTTATAACTACGGGCAAACTCTTCCAGGTCGCGGCGTACCGCACGGGTGACTTCATCCACTTCCGTTTTGGTCAGCTCCCCGGTATCGTTCATGCGTTTGCGTGCGCTGGCGACCAGTCCATCAATATCGCGTTCCCCGCTGCGTAATCGTTCGGTGAGCGAGGCCACCAGTTCACGGTAAAATTGAGCAACCTTGTTCATCTTCTGTCTGCCTCCTTGAAGAGATTCCGGTATTCATGGTATGTAACCTGCTCTAATAGTAGACCTTAATCGGTCATCCCTTTGTCAGATTGTCCACAAGCCGCGTAAAAAAGCGCAAACGAGAAAAGGGCTTGAGGGGTGTCGAAAGGCTGTTTTGCCGCTGTCTTATCAGCTATGCTATGCGGATCTGAAACCTAATACGTTACAGGCTACAACTTGTAGCTGTCTTTCATTACAGGACCACTGGCCGCCATGCAAGAGCAATACCGCCCGGAAGAGATAGAATCCAACGTACAGCTTCACTGGCAAGAGAAGCGTACCTTTGAAGTCACCGAAGACGAAGGCAAAGAGAAATACTACTGCCTGTCCATGCTCCCCTATCCTTCTGGCCGACTACATATGGGCCACGTCCGCAACTACACCATTGGCGACGTTATCGCCCGCTACCAGCGTATGCTGGGTAAAAACGTTCTGCAGCCAATCGGCTGGGATGCGTTCGGCCTGCCTGCGGAAGGTGCCGCGGTAAAAAACCATACCGCACCCGCGCCGTGGACGTATGACAACATCAATTACATGAAGAACCAGCTCAAAACGCTGGGCTTCGGCTACGACTGGAGCCGCGAGCTGGCGACCTGCACGCCGGAATACTACCGTTGGGAACAGCAGTTCTTTGCCCAGCTGTATAACAAGGGGCTGGTCTACAAAAAAACGTCCGCCGTTAATTGGTGCCCGCATGACCAGACCGTGCTGGCGAACGAACAGGTTATCGACGGCTGCTGCTGGCGCTGCGACACCAAAGTTGAGCGCAAAGAAATCCCGCAGTGGTTTATCAAAATCACCGCTTATGCGGACGAGCTGCTTAACGATCTGGATACGCTGGACCATTGGCCCGATCAGGTCAAAACCATGCAGCGCAACTGGATTGGTCGCTCCGAAGGCGTGGAAATCACTTTCGACGTTGAAAACAGCGCGGAAAAGCTGAAGGTTTACACTACCCGCCCGGATACCTTTATGGGCGTGACCTATCTTGCCGTCGCTGCCGGTCACCCGTTGGCCCAGCAGGCGGCGGTAAATAATCCGGCTCTGGCTGAATTTATCGAAGAATGCCGTAACACTAAGGTTGCCGAAGCTGAAATGGCAACCATGGAGAAAAAAGGCGTCGCCACCGGCATTAACGCTATTCATCCGCTGACCGGCGAAGCGGTTCCTGTTTGGGTCGCGAACTTCGTGCTGATGGAATACGGCACCGGCGCGGTAATGGCGGTTCCTGGCCACGACCAGCGCGACTGGGAATTTGCCACCAAATATAGCCTGCAAATCAAACCGGTTATTCTGAACGCAGACGGCAGCAAACCTGACCTGTCCGCGCAAGCAATGACTGAAAAAGGCACCCTGTTCAACTCTGGCGAGTTCGACGGCCTGGACTTCCAGAGCGCCTTTAACGCGATTGCTGACAAACTGGCAGCCAAAGGCGTCGGCGAACGTAAGGTTAACTACCGTCTGCGCGACTGGGGCGTTTCCCGTCAGCGTTACTGGGGCGCCCCAATCCCGATGGTCACGCTGGAAGACGGCACCGTAATGCCAACGCCAGAAGATCAGCTGCCGGTTATCCTGCCGGAAGACGTGGTAATGGATGGCATCACCAGCCCAATCAAAGCCGATCCTGAGTGGGCGAAAACCACCGTTGACGGTAAGCCTGCGCTGCGTGAAACCGACACCTTCGACACCTTTATGGAGTCTTCCTGGTACTACGCGCGTTACACCTGCCCGCAGTACGACAAAGGCATGCTTGATGCTAAAGCAGCTAATTACTGGCTGCCGGTTGATATCTATATTGGCGGTATTGAACACGCCATCATGCACCTGCTCTACTTCCGCTTCTTCCACAAACTGATGCGCGACGCGGGCATGGTCACCTCAAACGAGCCGGCTAAACAGCTTCTGTGTCAGGGTATGGTGCTGGCAGACGCCTTCTACTATACCGGCGTAAACGGCGAGCGTAACTGGGTCTCCCCGGTAGATGCTATCGTTGAGCGCGACGAGAAAGGCCGCATTGTCAAAGCCTCTGACGCGCAGGGCCATGAACTGGTCTATGCTGGCATGAGCAAAATGTCGAAGTCGAAAAACAACGGCATCGACCCGCAGGTGATGGTGGAGCGCTACGGCGCGGATACCGTTCGTCTGTTTATGATGTTCGCCTCACCAGCAGATATGACGCTTGAGTGGCAGGAATCCGGCGTTGAAGGAGCTAACCGCTTCCTGAAACGCGTCTGGAGGCTGGCTTACGAGCACACCAGCCGTGGTGCCGCTCCTGCGCTGGATGTAACAGCATTAAACGATGATCAAAAATCCCTGCGTCGCGACGTTCACAAAACTATCGCCAAAGTGAGCGATGATATCGGCCGTCGTCAGACCTTCAATACCGCGATTGCCGCGGTTATGGAGCTGATGAACAAGCTGGCGAAGGCGCCGCAGGATGGCGACCAGGATCGCGCGTTGCTGAACGAAGCGCTGTTGGCCGTCGTGCGCATGCTGTATCCGTTCACGCCGCACGTCTGCTTCGATATGTGGCAGTCTCTGGGTGGCGAAGGCGATATTGATAACGCGCCGTGGCCGCAGGCTGATGAAAAAGCGATGGTGGAAGATTCTTTGCTGGTTGTCGTGCAGGTTAACGGCAAAGTGCGCGGCAAAATCACCGTCCCGGCTGATGCTACAGAGGCACAGGTCCGTGAACGTGCGGGTCAGGAACATTTGGTAGCGAAGTATCTTGAGGGCGTAACCGTGCGTAAAGTGATTTACGTACCGGGTAAACTGCTGAACCTGGTTGTGGGCTAAGCGCAGGAGGAACCGTGCGACATCCCTTTATTACCTTGTTAGTTACTTTGGCGGTGCTTCTCACCGCCGGATGTGGGTTTCACCTACGTGGCAGCACGCAGGTGCCCGATCAGCTGAAAACTCTGATCCTTAACTCCAGCGACCCTAACGGGCCGTTAACGCGTGAAATCCGCTCTCAGCTACGGCTAAACGGCGTGACCCTCGTTGAGGATACGAAAACCGGCGTTCGCAAAGATATTCCTTCGCTTCGCGTGCTGGGAAGCTCCTTGGGTAAAGATACCGCTTCTATCTTCCAGGACGGTCGTACCGCGGAATATCAAATGGTGATGGTAGTCAGGGCGCAGGTCTTAATTCCAGGCCATGATATCTACCCGATCAGCGCCAAAGTGTATAAGTCATTCTTTGATAACCCGCTGACTGCCCTGGCGAAAGATGCCGAGCAGGATCTGCTTATCAAAGAGATGTACACCAACGCCGCGCAACAGTTGATTCGCAAACTGCTTTCTGTCCACGCAGCGGACGTTGCGGAAACAAACAAAGCTGAAGCAAACCCGGCTGACGGCGCAGCGGTTAACGCCGAAACGACCTCCGGTCGCGTCACCACTACGCTTCCGGCCACTGCCGGTAGCCAATGATTCGGTTGTATCCTGAACAACTCCGCGCGCAGCTCAATGAAGGGCTGCGCGCGGCGTATTTGCTGCTTGGTAACGATCCTTTATTGTTACAGGAAAGTTATGATGCGGTGCGCCAGGCGGCCGTCGCTCAGGGCTTTGAAGAGCATCACCGGGTACAGATCGACACCAGCACAGACTGGCAGGCTTTATTCTCCATTTGTCAGGCGCTGAGCCTTTTCGCCAGCCGCCAGACTCTTCTGCTTCAGCTACCCGATAACGGCCCGAATGCGGCTATCAATAGCCAACTGGAAACGCTTATCGGTCTGCTGCATGACGACATCCTGCTGCTGGTTCGTGGAAATAAGCTTACCAAAGCGCAAGAGAATGCCGCCTGGTATGCCCGACTGGCGGATCGTAGCGTGCTGGTGACCTGCCAGACACCGGAACACGCGCAGCTTCCGCGCTGGGTGTCGCTGCGTGCGAAACAGATGAACCTCGCGCTGGACGATGCGGCAAATCAGCTCCTTTGCTACTGCTATGAAGGTAATCTACTGGCCCTTTCCCAGGCGCTGGAACGGCTTTCGCTTATCTGGCCGGATGGAAAATTAACGCTGCCACGCGTAGAGCAGGCGGTAAGCGATGCGGCACATTTCACGCCGTTTCACTGGATTGACGCCGTTCTTGGCGGAAAAAATAAGCGCGCCCTGCATATTTTGCAGCAGCTCAGGCTTGAAGCAAGCGAGCCGACGATCCTGCTGCGCACCATTCAGCGTGAACTGATGCAGCTGGTGAACCTCAAACGCCAGGCCGCGCATACGCCTTTGCGCACGCTATTTGACCAACAGCGGGTCTGGCAAAATCGTCGGGCGCTGGTTACCGAAGCCCTGAATCGCCTCAGCGTAGAGCAGCTTTACCAGGCCGTGCGCCTGTTAAGCCAGATTGAACTGACGCTAAAACAGGATTACGGGCAGTCGGTTTGGGCCGAGCTGGAAGGGCTTTCTTTGCTGCTGTGTCATTCTACCCTGCCGGAAATCTTTATTGATGGCTAGCCCAGTCCTTCCGCTGTGCGCGATCTACGGCGGAACATTCGACCCGATCCATTACGGGCACCTGAAGCCCGTTGCCGCGCTGGCAACGCAGGTGGCGTTGCATCGGGTTACTATTATGCCAAATAACGTTCCGCCGCATCGCCCTCAGCCTGAGGCCAATAGCCAACAGCGCAAGGCAATGGTGGAACTGGCGATTGCAGGAAATTCACTTTTCAAACTTGATGCGCGCGAACTGGCGCGATCCACGCCTTCTTATACCGTTGAGACGCTGGAAGAAGTGCGCGCCGAACAAGGCTCGCAGCAGCCTCTGGCTTTTATTATCGGTCAGGATTCGCTGCTGAGCCTGCAACGCTGGCATCGCTGGGAAAGCCTGCTCGATCTGTGTCATTTGCTGGTCTGCCAGCGTCCGGGTTACTCAGTTGCCATGGACACGCCCGGGCAACAGCGCTGGCTGGACAGACACAGCACAACTTCGGTTGACGAATTGCATGCCGCCCCTGCCGGGAAAATTTATCTGGCACAAACGCCAATGTATGACATTTCCGCCACCGCTATTCGCCAGCGGCTGGCGCAAAACCTGTCGTGCGGCGATCTTGTCCCTGCCCCGGTGCTGGCCTTTATCCAGCAACATAATTTGTATCAGCGATAGCGATGAAATTGTGGTTAGTGCGTCACGGAGAAACCCGGGCAAACCTTGATGGCTTATATAGCGGTATTTCGGAAACGGAACTTACGGAGCTGGGCATAAACCAGGCGCTGGCCGTTGGGCACATGCTGCGCGGCGTCGCTTTCGAAAAAGTACTCTGTAGCGAACTGGGCCGGGCGCAGCATACGACAAGATTAATTCTGCAAGGGCGCGATATCCCCGTTGTCACCGAGCCACGCCTGAACGAAATGAATTTTGGCGACTGGGAAATGCGCCATCATCGCTGCCTGCAACGTGAAGATGCGCAAAATTATGCCGCCTGGTGCAGCGACTGGCAAAACGTCATTCCGAAAAACGGCGAAGGTTTTCAGCGATTCAATCAAAGAGTCAGCGAATTTAGCAGGTCGATAAAATTGCGCCAGCATAATGAAGAAAATATCCTGATTGTCAGCCATCAGGGCGTGCTGAGCTTGTTCCTCGCGACGTTGCTAAATATGCCGCCCGCTTCCCTGTGGCACTTTGCTATCGAACAGGGAACGTGGAGCGCGGTGGAGATCCATAACGACTTTGTCACGCTAAAAACGCTTAATAGCCGCGCGGAATACCTGACGCTGACAAAACCCCTGACGAGTTAATCTTGTCAGCCATTGACACGGCACCTCAGGCTGTTATGCTCCGCTGCCATAATTTCCTGCCCGTAAGCATGACTTTTCGAAAACAGTTTTACAAAAATGGCGATGCAAACCAGGCCATCCGGTGGGATGATAGCCCACTTTGAGCGCCTCGCCGCCAATTTTCGGCCAGCTCAGCCAGCAATTAAGTATAATGGCTTTTGTTACGGGCCACATTGAACACTTTTATTCTCCCAGGGGGAACACTTGCAGGGTAAAGCACTCCAGGATTTCATCGTTGATAAGATCGACGATCTCAAGGGCCAGGACATCATCGCGATTGATGTTCAGGGCAAATCAAGCATCACCGATTGCATGGTTATTTGTACCGGCACCTCCAATCGCCACGTTATGTCCATCGCTGAACACGTTGTCGAGTCCGTTCGTAAAGAAGGTCTGGATGCGCTGGGCGTAAAAGGCATCAACGCGACCGACTGGGTAGTGGTGGACCTGGGCGAAGTTATCGTCCATGTGATGCAGGAAGAAAGCCGTCAGCTGTACGAACTGGAAAAGCTCTGGGGTTAATGAGTGAAGCTGCAACTGGTGGCGGTCGGAACTAAAATGCCTGACTGGGTGCAAACCGGTTTTACCGAGTACCTGCGTCGTTTTCCTAAAGACATGCCGTTTGAACTCGTTGAGATCCCGGCAGGAAAACGCAGCAAAAACGCTGATATCAAACGCATCCTCGATAAAGAAGGCGAAATGATGTTGGCGGCAGCCGGTAAAGGCAACCGCATCGTCACCCTGGATATCCCCGGTCAGCCGTGGGATACGCCACATCTTGCCACCCAGCTTGAACGCTGGAAGCAGGATGGTCGTGATGTCAGCTTGTTGATTGGTGGTCCGGAAGGACTGGCTCCGGCCTGTAAAGCCGCCGCGGAACAGAGCTGGTCGCTTTCTACGCTGACCCTGCCGCATCCGCTGGTGCGGGTTCTGGTGGCGGAAAGCCTTTATCGTGCCTGGAGCATAACGACCAATCATCCCTATCACCGTGAGTAAACATCGAGCCTGGTAAAACAAACCTACGGATGAAATTACAGAATTCTTTTCGCGACTATTCGGCTGAGTCTGCGCTCTTTGTGCGCCGGGCGCTGGTCGCTTTTATCGGCATTTTGCTGTTGACCGGCGTGCTTATCGCCAACCTTTATAATCTGCAAATCGTCCGTTTTACCGACTACCAGACCCGCTCAAACGAAAACCGCATCAAGCTGGTGCCGATCCCGCCAAGCCGCGGAATTATTTACGACCGTAACGGCACGCCGCTTGCGCTCAACCGCACCATCTATCAGGTCGAGATGATGCCGGAGAAAGTGGATAACGTGCAGGCCACGCTTGACGCGCTGCGCCCGGTGGTCGATCTCACCGATGACGATATCGCCAACTTTAAAAAAGAGCGCGCCCGCTCGCACCGCTTTACGTCCATTCCGGTAAAAACGAACCTGACCGAAGTGCAGGTCGCCCGTTTTGCCGTGAATCAGTACCGTTTCTCTGGCGTGGAAGTGAAAGGCTATAAGCGTCGCTACTATCCGTATGGTTCCGCGCTGACCCACGTCATTGGCTACGTATCTAAGATCAACGACAAAGACGTTGAACGCCTCGACAAAGACGACAAGCTCGCCAACTATGCCGCAACCCATGATATCGGCAAGCTGGGTATAGAGCGCTATTACGAAGAGGTGCTTCACGGGCAAACCGGCTATGAAGAGGTTGAGGTTAACAACCGCGGTCGCGTTATCCGTCAGCTTAAAGAAGTGCCGCCGCAGGCCGGGCACGATATTTATCTGACTATCGATCTGAAATTACAGAATTACATTGAAACCCTGCTGGCAGGCAGCCGTGCGGCCGTAGTGGTTACAGACCCACGCACCGGCGGCATTATGGCGCTGGTTTCTATGCCGAGCTATAACCCAAACCTGTTCGTTGACGGTATCTCCACGAAAGATTATTCCGGGCTGCTTAACGATCCGAACACGCCGCTTATCAACCGGGCAACGCAGGGCGTCTATCCGCCAGCCTCAACGGTTAAACCTTATATGGCCGTGTCTGCGCTGAGCGCGGGCGTGATCAACCGTAACACCTCGCTGTTCGACCCGGGCTGGTGGCAGCTTCCAGGCTCCGAGAAACGCTATCGTGACTGGAAAAAGTGGGGCCACGGCCGCCTGAACGTTACCAAATCTCTCGAAGAGTCAGCGGATACCTTCTTTTATCAGGTCGCCTACGACATGGGCATCGACCGCATCTCCGAGTGGATGGGCAAATTTGGTTACGGGCACTTCACGGGCATCGACCTTTCCGAAGAGCGTTCGGGCAATATGCCTACGCGCGAATGGAAGCAAAAGCGCTTTAAGAAGCCGTGGTATCAGGGCGATACCATCCCGGTTGGCATCGGCCAGGGTTACTGGACAGCCACGCCGATTCAGATGAGCAAGGCGATGATGATCCTGATTAACGATGGCATCGTACGCGTCCCTCATCTTCTACAAAGCACCGCCGAAAACGGCAAACAGGTTCCCTGGACGCAGCCGGTGCAGCCGCCTGTCGGCGACATTCACTCAGGATTCTGGGAGATAGCCAAAGACGGCATGTACGGCGTCGCCAACCGTCCGAACGGTACGGCGCACAAGTATTTCGCGAATGCGCCCTATAAAGCCGCGGCAAAATCCGGTACCGCGCAGGTATTTGGCCTGAAGGCCAACGAAACTTACAACGCGCATAAAATTGCCGAGCGTTTACGCGACCACAAATTAATGACCGCATTTGCTCCCTATGAGCATCCGGAATATGCCGTGACCATCATTCTGGAAAACGGCGGCGTCGGTCCTGCGGTAGGTACGATTATGCGTCAAATCCTCGACCACCTGATGCTCGGGGATAACAACACGGATTTGCCGGCTGAGGCGCCTGCCGCACCCGGCTCTGAGGATCAATAACCATGACTGACAATCCGAATAAAAAGTCGCTGTGGGATAAAATCCATATCGACCCGCTTTTCCTGGTCACTATCCTTGCGCTGCTGGTCTTCAGCGCGCTGGTCGTCTGGAGCGCCAGCGGCCAGGATATGGGCATGATGGAGCGTAAAGTCGGCCAGATCCTGATGGGCCTGATGGCGATGATTGTTATGGCTCAGATCCCGCCCCGCGTCTATGAAGGCTGGGCGCCTTACCTGTATATCATCTGTATTATTTTGCTGGTCGCGGTTGACGCCTTCGGGGCTATCTCTAAAGGTGCGCAGCGCTGGCTGGACTTGGGCATCGTGCGCTTCCAGCCGTCAGAGATTGCGAAAATCGCCGTCCCGCTGATGGTTGCTCGCTTTATTAACCGCGACGTTTGCCCGCCGACGCTGAAAAACACCGGTATCGCACTGGTACTGATCTTCATGCCAACGCTGCTGGTCGCGGCCCAGCCGGACCTTGGAACCTCCATTCTGATTGCGGCTTCAGGCCTCTTCGTCCTGTTCCTCTCCGGCATGAGCTGGCGTTTAATTGGTATCGCGGTGCTGCTGCTCGCGGCCTTTGTCCCGATTCTTTGGTTCTTCCTGATGCACGACTACCAGCGTGCGCGCGTGATGATGCTGCTCGATCCGGAAACCGATCCGCTCGGGGCGGGCTATCATATTATTCAGTCCAAAATTGCGATCGGCTCCGGCGGCTTGCGGGGCAAGGGCTGGCTACACGGTACGCAGTCGCAGCTTGAGTTTCTTCCCGAACGCCATACGGACTTTATTTTCGCCGTGCTGGCAGAAGAGCTGGGGCTGGTTGGCGTCCTGGTATTACTGGCTCTTTACCTGCTGCTTATTATGCGTGGGCTATATGTCGCCGCCCGGGCACAAACAACCTTCGGCCGCGTTATGGCAGGCGGGTTAATGCTGATTTTATTCGTATATGTGTTTGTTAATATTGGCATGGTTAGTGGTATCTTACCGGTGGTCGGCGTGCCGTTGCCGCTGGTGAGTTACGGGGGCTCGGCCCTCATAGTACTGATGGCCGGGTTTGGTATCGTGATGTCGATACATACCCACAGAAAGATGTTGTCGAAAAGCGTGTAACGAGGTGCGCAATGGTTAAGCATTGGCCAGGAATTTTTGTAGCAGCCGCCATTCTGGCTGGCTGTTCGTCCGGTGATGACGAACAACCGCAGGTAAACCAGCAGCCGCAACCAGCGGTTTGTAATGGTCCGACGGTAGAAATTAGCGGTGCTGAACCGCGCTATGAGCCGTTGATTCCTTCGGTGAATCAGGATTACGAAAATAACGGTAAAAGCTACAAGATTGTCCAGAATCCGGCCAATTTTAGCCAGACTGGCCTGGCGGCTATCTATGATGCGGAACCCGGAAGCAATCTGACGGCCTCAGGCGAACCCTTTGATGCCATGGCGCTGACAGCCGCGCATCCAACGTTGCCTGTCCCAAGCTATGCGCGCATAACCAACCTCGCTAACGGCCGCATGATTGTGGTGCGCATTAACGACCGTGGCCCTTACGGCAACGATCGCGTGATTTCGCTTTCCCGAGCCTCTGCGGATCGCCTTAACACGTCGAACAACACTAAAGTAAGAATCGACCCGATTCTGGTGGCGCAAGACGGCACCCTGTCAGGTCCGGGTACCGCCTGTACCACCATAGCTAAACAAACTTATGCCCTGCCCGCTCGCCCGGATTTAAACACCGGCATGGGAAGCGCCTCTTCTGCTCCAGTGGATGCGCCGCAAGGCGATGTTCGCGCCATCAGTAACGCTTCGTTGCAAAGCGAAGAGACAACCGGTGCACCAGTGAACAGCGGCGGTTTCCTGGGTGCGGCAACGCCGCTTGCGGCAGGCGTTATTGAAACCGAAGAACCCGCGCCAGCACCGGCCGCTGAGGCTCCAGCTCCAGCCCCAGCCCAGCAAACTGCCGCGCCTGCTGCTCCGCAGGCTCCTGTGACGGCCCCAGGTTCCGTACAGGGGTCCGTTCAGGCCGCAGCGCCAGCCGCAGCTTCAGGGCGCTACGTGGTTCAGGTAGGTGCCGTAAGCGACCAGGCGCGCGCAACGCAATGGCAGCAGAAACTCAGCCAGCAATTTAATGTGCCGGGCGCTGTTTCAAGCAACGGCGCGGTTTATCGTGTGCAGCTCGGCCCCTTTGGCAGCCGTAGCGAAGCCGCAGCATTGCAGCAGCGGCTGATGAGCGAAGCTCAGCAACAGTCATTTATTACCAACGCACCTGCTATGTAAGAGAAACTTACCGGCATCCACAATGCGTAAATTAGTGTAAAGCTCATTAACAAATCATGCGCAAAGTCGGATGCCAGTAAAAATCGCTTTTGCTATAGTAAGGCACTTTTTTAATTCCATCACGGATGTCGTTGTTCTTATCATGAATACAGCCCTTCCTGTACGTTTTGTTAAGCGCCTGGCGCTCTCTACGGCCCTTACTCTTAGTGCTTTGGCTTGCGCTCAAGCTGACGACCTGAACATTAAAACAATGATCCCAGGCGTTCCGCAGATTGATGCGGAAGCGTACATCCTGATCGATTACAACTCAGGGAAAGTGCTGGCCGAATCTAACGCTGACGCCCGCCGCGATCCGGCAAGCCTCACCAAAATGATGACCAGCTATGTAATTGGTCAGGCGATGAAAGCTGGCAAGTTCGATGAGAACGCGGTAGTCACCGTGGGCAACGACGCCTGGGCGACCGGCAACCCGGTCTTTAAAGGCTCATCGCTGATGTTCCTCAAACCCGGCATGCAGGTGCCGGTGGCTCAATTGATTCGCGGGATTAACCTGCAGTCCGGTAACGATGCCTGCGTGGCGATGGCCGACTTTGTCGCCGGCAGCCAGGATGCCTTCGTTGGCCTGATGAACAGCTATGTTTCCGCCCTTGGCCTGAAGAACACCCATTTCCAGACCGTTCACGGCCTGGACGCCGACGGGCAGTTCAGCTCCGCACGCGATATGGCGTTGATCGGGCAGGCCCTGATTCGCGACGTGCCGAACGAATACAGCATCTATAAAGAAAAAGAGTTTACTTTTAATAACATCCGTCAGATGAACCGTAACGGTCTGCTGTGGGATAAGAGCCTGAACGTTGACGGTATCAAAACTGGCCACACCGATTCTGCAGGTTACAACCTGGTCGCCTCCGCAACCGAAGGGCAGATGCGCCTGATTTCCGCAGTAATGGGCGGGCATACCTATAAAGGCCGCGAAACCGAAAGCAAAAAGCTGCTTACCTGGGGCTTCCGCTTCTTCGAAACCGTTTCTCCGCTGAAAGCCGGGAAAGAATTTTCCTCTGAGCCAGCCTGGTTTGGTGATAACGACCGTGCGTCCCTTGGCGTGGATAAAGACGTTTACCTGACCATCCCGCGCGGCCGGATGAAAGACCTGAAGGCCAGCTATGTGCTGAACACGCCAGAACTGCACGCTCCGCTACAGAAAAATCAGGTTGTCGGCACCATTAACTTCCAGCTTGACGGCAAAACTATCGAACAGCGTCCGCTGGTGGTGCTGCAAGAAATGCCGGAAGGCAATTTCTTTAGCCGAATCATCGACTACATCAAACTGATGTTCCACCACTGGTTCGGTTAATAATTGAACGCTTGAAAGTGTGAATAACGTCCCCATATACTGTTCATCACTGCAACTCCCGCCCTGGCGCGGGAGTTATTATTTATTGCCGTAACGCTGGAGCTACCATGAAAACCAATCTTAAAGAACTGCTCGAATTCCCTACGCCGTTTACTTACAAAGTAATGGGACTGGCGAAGCCGGAGCTGGTTGATCTGGTCGTTGAGGTGGTGCAGCGCCACGCGCCGGGCGACTACACGCCGCAGGTCAAACCAAGCAGCAAAGGCAACTACCATTCAGTTTCCATTACCATCACGGCCACCCATATCGAGCAGGTAGAAACCCTGTACGAAGAGCTGGGCAATATCGAAATCGTCCGTATGGTGCTGTAATGTCTCACCCGGCGTCAGCCGGGTGTTTCCATTGCGCTGTGGTATAATCCGCCCACCTTTTATTACCTGCCGGGGACAGTATTTTGTCTCAAGAAACCATTCTGATTCGCCAGCTCGGCCTCAGGCCTTATGAACCTGTTTCACAGGCGATGCACGACTTTACCGACACGCGCGATGAAACAACCCGCGATGAAATCTGGCTGGTAGAACACCCCAGCGTCTTTACCCAGGGCCAGGCGGGAAAAGCGGAGCACGTTTTGTTACCGGGCGATATCCCCGTTATCCAGAGCGACCGTGGCGGCCAGGTAACCTATCACGGTCCGGGCCAGCAGGTGATGTATGTCCTGCTGAATCTGCGGCGCAGAAAGCTCGGCGTGCGTGAATTAGTCACCATCCTTGAGCAAACCGTCGTTAATACCCTCGCTGATATCGGCATCGAAGCCTACCCACGCGCTGATGCGCCGGGAGTCTATGTTGCAGGGCGGAAAATCTGCTCTCTGGGCCTGAGGATCCGTAAAGGCTGCTCGTTCCATGGCCTGGCGCTGAATATCGATATGGATCTGGCGCCGTTTTTGCGCATCAACCCCTGTGGTTATGCCGGACTTGAGATGACTCAGGTAAAAGATCTTAAGCCGGGGATGGCGGTCGCAGATATTCAGCCGCGGCTGGTGGCCAGGCTGATTGAGCTGCTGGATAATCCTCAAACTGAATACGTTGATGCCTGATTAATGGCTTCCCTGAAAATGTCAGACTCCTGTGTGAAATCATTCACACAGGTCAGTCACTTATCCCTGCCTTTATAAGCAATACACCTGAAGCACCTCCTTGCCCGGCCCGGTTTCAGCGCCTGTAGCGGCCATCAACTCCCCTATCATCGTCTATGATTATTCTCATATGTTGCCTGATGCTGGGACAATCGGACACCGTTTCAACATCACCACTCTGAGGAAGCGCCATCTTTTATGGCGGCCAGACGAGCTGCGACCCGTTACGGCATCCGGACCACAAGGCAGGATTAAGCGATTAAAGCTCGCATCACCGGTTCAAATACCGCGCGATGCCGTCCATTGCTCATCTCTGGGTTAAAAGAGGCAATTGAATGGAGTCCAAATCATTTCCTAAAAGTTGGGGGGCTGAATACGTAGCCGCCAACGAAGTTCGTTTTCGTCTCTGGGCGCCCGGTCAGGAAAAGGTCACGCTCAGGCTTTCCGGCGAAGAGCGAGAGATGCGCCAAAGCGGCAACGGCTGGTTCGAACTGCAGGTAACCGGCGTTTCACCGGGTGCGGAATATAACTTTGTTCTTGTCGACGGCACGGTCGTGCCGGATCCGGCCTCCCGCGCCCAAAAGGCGGATGTTAACGGCCCTTCACTCGTCATCGACCCAACCCGCTACCGCTGGCAAAACAGCGCATGGCGCGGCCGTCGCTGGATAGAGACGGTAGTCTACGAGATGCATATCGGCACCTTCACGCCGGAAGGCACGTTCCGTGCTGCGATAGATAAACTGCCTTATCTCGCCGAACTCGGCATCACTATGATTGAGGTTCTGCCCGTCTCGCAGTTCGGCGGCAGCCGTGGCTGGGGCTACGACGGCGTGCTGCTCTATGCGCCGCATTCCGCCTATGGCGCGCCGGATGATTTCAAAGCCTTTATCGATGCCGCGCATGGTTATGGCCTCTCGGTGGTGCTCGATATCGTGCTCAACCACTTCGGCCCGGAGGGCAACTACCTGCCGCAGCTGGCGCCCGATTTCTTTCATCAGGAGCGCTCAACGCCGTGGGGCGCCGGCATCGCCTATGACGTTGAAGCAGCCCGCCGCTATATCCTGGAGGCGCCGCTCTACTGGCTGGAGGAGTATAACCTTGACGGCCTTCGCTTCGACGCTATCGATCAGATCGAGGATAGTTCCGACAAGCACGTGCTTGTCGAAATTGCCGAACGTATCCGCGCCGGAATTATCGACCGCCCAATCCATCTGACCACCGAAGACAGCCGCAACGTCATCTTCCTGCATCCGCGCGGGGAAGCAGGATCGGCGCCGCTCTTCACCGGCGAATGGAATGATGACTTCCACAATAGCGTCCATGTATTCGCCACCGGCGAAACGCACGCTTACTACCAGGATTTTGCCAGCGAGCCGGAAAAACTCGTTGCGCGGACGCTGGCGGAAGGCTTCGCTTATCAGGGCGAGATCTCGCCGCAGACGGGCGAGAAGCGCGGCGTGAAAAGTACCGGACAGCCGCCGTTCGCCTTCGTTGACTTTATCCAGAATCATGACCAGGTGGGCAACCGCGCCCGGGGCGAAAGGCTGATTGAACTGGCCGGTGCCGACCGCACTAAGGTTCTGCTCGCCGCACTGCTCTTCTCGCCGCATATCCCGCTGCTTTTTATGGGCGAGGAATATGGCGAGACCAGGCCCTTCCTGTTCTTCACCGATTTTCATGGCGCTCTTGCGAAAACAGTGCGCGAGGGGCGCGCGAAGGAGTTCGCGGGCCACGCCGGTCATCAGGGCGAAAGCGTGCCCGATCCGAATGCCGAAAAAAGCTTTGCAATGTCAAAGCTTGACTGGAAGAAGTCGGGGAGCGAAGAAGGCAAAGCATGGCTGGCTTTCACCCGTGAACTGCTGGCGCTGCGCCAGAAACATATCGTGCCGTTGCTTGCCACGGCCGAAGGCGATGCCGGCAGGGTAGTGAAAACAGCGGAAGGTTTCCTCGCCGTTAGCTGGACCTTCCCGCAAGGCATGCTGTCGATGGCGCTCAATATTGGCGAGGAAACCCGGCCGCTGCCCGATTTGCCTGGCGAGACCATTTTCGTCTGGCCGAAAGCGGCAGATGCGCTGCCGCAGCATTCTATCCTTGTCCGACTTGCCCAGGGAGACGTCAAGTGAACATCCCAACCGCGACTTACCGCATTCAGTTCCGCAACGGCATGACTTTCGACCGCGCCGCAGGCCTTGTCCCCTATCTGAAGCGGCTTGGTATCAGCCATCTCTATGCCTCGCCTGTTTTTACCGCCACGGCCGGTTCCACCCACGGCTATGACATAACCGACGCCAATGAGATAGAACCTGCTATCGGCGGTCGGGAAGGCTTCGACCGTATGGTAAAGGCGCTAAAGCAGGCCGGACTCGGTCTGATCCTCGATATCGTGCCGAACCACATGGCCGCCTCGCTGGAAAATGCATGGTGGCGCGACGTCATTGAGAATGGCGCCAACAGCCGCTACGCCCACCATTTTGATATCGACTGGTCGCGTCGCCTGACCCTGCCCTTTCTCGGCGACACCTTCGAGAACGCGCTGGAAAATGGCGAGATCGCCATCAAGCCCGATCCGAAAACCGGCAGACCCGCTTTCGCCTGTTTTGATAGCTTCTACCCGCTGGCACCCGAAACCTGGCAGGGCCGCGAGGCCGAACTTCTGAAGCTCACCGACAGGACGGAGATCGCCGACCTGCATGAGCGCCAGCCCTGGCGGTTAATCTCCTGGCGGGATGCGCCGCGCTACCTTTCCTACCGTCGCTTTTTCGAGATAACCGGGCTTGTTGGCGTCCGGGTTGAGGAAAAGCGCGTTTTCGACGATACACACCGGCTGATCCTTGAACTGGTCCATTCCGGCGCGGTCGACGGGCTGCGGATAGATCATGTGGACGGGCTGGCTGACCCGCAGGCCTATCTGGAACGTCTCCGCCAGCAGGCCGGGCCGGAGTGCTACATCACGGTTGAAAAAATCCTTGGCAAGGGCGAACAGCTTCCGGCGGCGTGGCCGGTTTCCGGCACCACCGGTTACGAATTTATCGAATCGCTCTCCGATGTGCTGGTGGATGGCGACAGGATCCGCGACCTGCGCACGGCCTGGCATAACGTGATGGGCAAGTCGGTAAATATGGTAGCCGAACTGCGTGCGGCCAAGCTGCTGATGGTAACCAGGAACTTCGAAGGTGAATTCACCAGGCTGCTGACGCTTGCCATGGCTATCGCCGGAACGGAGAAGGTGCCGCTTGAGGAACAGGCCGTTCTGCCAGCCCTGCGCGAACTGCTGATCGCCTTTCCGGTCTACCGCACCTACGGTACGGCGGAGGGGCTGCCGACGGAAAGCTACGACATGCTGCAAGGGGTAGCCGAAAGGGTGAGAACCAGCGCGCATGCTCCTGCTCCTGAGGCGCTCGATTTCCTTACCCGCATCCTCGCAGGCGAGGTTTCCGCCGAGGCTTCCGACGAGGCCGCCACCTTCCGTATCCGCTTCCAGCAGCTAACGGGTCCGCTGATGGCGAAATCGGTGGAGGATACGCTCTTCTTCCGCCAGAACATGGAGCTTGCTCTGAACGAAGTGGGCGCCGAACCGATACCGCGCGCCTTCTCGCTTAACCGCTTCCATGCGGAGATGAAAACGCGGCTCGAACGGCAGCCGGATGCGCTTTCAGGCACCTCGACCCATGATACCAAGCGCGGAGAAGATGCCCGCGCGCGGCTTTACACACTCACCGAAGCACCGGAGCGCTGGGCCGAATGCGTTGCCCGCTGGTGCCAGATGAACCAGGCCAAAGTTATCAGGCTCGAAGACGGCACGGCACCCAAACCGTCCGTCGAATGGATGCTCTATCAGGCGCTGGCCGGCGTCTGGCCGCCCAGGCTTCACCCACAAGACGAGGCGGGACTGCGGGCGCTTGAAGCGCGGTTTATTGCCTTTGTGGAAAAAGCGCTGCGGGAAGCGAAGCTGCGCACCGACTGGGGCGACAGCAACGACGCCTATGAAAAAACGGTGCTCGACTATGCCCGCCACCTGCTCTCACCGGCCAACCAGACCTTTTTGCAGGATTTTTCCGACTCCTTGCAACCCTTTATCCGCGCCGGTCTGGTCAATAGCCTCACCCAGACGGTTATCAAGCTGACGGCGCCGGGCGTACCGGATATCTACCAGGGGAGCGAGGCGCTTAATTTCAGCCTGGTCGATCCCGATAACCGGCGTGAACCCGATTTCGCCGCGCTCGCACGGATGCTTGATGAAGATAAAAAAGTGGCCTTTGACGTCAATGAAGACCGGAGCGGCCAGCTAAAGCAGCATCTTATCGCCAGGCTCCTGCGTTTGTGCCAGCAGAAGCCGACGCTGTTTCGCAGGGGCGATTATCTGCCGCTTACCGCCACCGGCAAGCAGGCGGAGAACCTCATCGCCTTCGCCCGGGCGGAAAACGACGATGCGCTGATTGTCATCGCGCCGCGCCTCGTCTTCAGCGCGCTCCAGGAAAACCTGACGATATCGTCTGCGGATGCGGAAATCGCCTTACCCGATCAGCTTGCTCACCGCCGCTACCGCAACATTCTCAGCGGAGAAGAGCTATCCCTGGGCGACCGTATCGACGCAGAAATGATCGATTGTTTTACGGCCAGCGTGTTGGTAAGCATATGATTTTAATTCTATAAGAACATCATAAGTCGCTGTTATGCATGAAAATTCAATGAGGAAGAATAAATGACAAACGGTAAATCTTTTGAAATCATAGCGGGATCCAGCCATCTACTCGGCGCCAATTTCGATGGCGAGGGCGTCAATTTCGCTCTCTTCTCAGCGCACGCGGAGCGCGTCGAACTCTGTCTTTACGATCCGAGCGGCAAGATCGAAATCGCAAAAATGGAGCTGCCGGAGTACACCCATGAGATCTGGCATGGTTATGTGCCGGGTCTGAAACCCGGTGCGCTCTATGGCTTTCGCGTCCATGGCCCTTACGATCCCCAAAACGGCCACCGCTTTAATCCCAACAAGCTTCTGATCGATCCCTATGCGCGCGAGCTTGTCGGCAACATCGAGTGGAATGAAGCGCATTTTGCCTACGATCTGTTGCATAAGGATAAGGACCTGACTTTTGATACACGCGATAGCGCGCCGTTTATGCCGAAGTGTCGGGTTATCGATCCTGATGAATGCAACTGGCAGGGAAACAATCGCCCGGAGATTCCGTGGCCAAAAACGGTTCTCTACGAAACCCATGTAAAAGGCTTTACGCAGCTTAACTCCGCCATTCCTGAGAAACTGCGCGGCACCTTTGAAGGTATGAGCCACAAAGCCTCCGTCGACTATATCAAAAGTCTCGGTATCACCTCGGTTGAACTGCTGCCGGTCCACTGGTTCCCGGACGATCAGCATCTGCTTGATAAGGGACTGAAGAATTTCTGGGGCTATAACTCGCTCGGCTTCTTCGCGCCAGCCTCGCGCTATTACGGGCCAAAGGGTATCCAGGGCTTTCGCGATATGGTGCGCACGTTTCACGATGCCGGTATCGAGGTGATCCTTGACGTGGTTTACAACCACACGGCGGAAGGCAACGAGCTTGGCCCAACCTTGTCGTTAAAGGGTATCGACAACTTTTCCTATTACCGCACCCTGACCAACAGGCATCGCTATTACATCAACGACACCGGCACGGGTAACACCGTAAATACTTCACATCCGCGGGTGCTGCAGATGGTGATGGATTCGCTGCGTTACTGGGCGGAATCGATGCATATCGACGGTTTCCGCTTCGATCTCGGTACTATCCTTGGCCGCGAGCCGGGAGGTTTTAATGAGCGCGGCGGCTTTTTCGACGCGATAATCCAGGACCCGGTACTTTCCAGGCTGAAGCTGATTGGCGAACCCTGGGACATCGGCCCGGGCGGCTATCAGGTCGGCGGCTTCCCGCCAGGCTGGGCGGAGTGGAACGATAAATACCGTGACACGGTGCGTGAATACTGGCGGGGCGATAATGTCCCGACCGATTTTGCCGCCCGCCTGCTCGGTTCCGGCGATCTTTACGATCAGCGCGGAAGGCGGCCCTGGGCGAGCGTTAACTTTGTCACCGCCCACGACGGCTTTACGCTCAACGATCTGGTTTCCTATAACGAAAAGCACAACGAGGCAAACGGCGAGGAGAACAATGATGGTCACAACGACAACCGTTCTTACAACTACGGTGCCGAAGGCCCTACCGAAGACGAGGGTATTAATGCGGTTCGCGACCGCCAGAAGCGTAATTTCCTCGCCACGATGATCTTTTCCCACGGCACGCCAATGCTGCTGGCCGGCGACGAGTTCGGCCGCAGCCAGATGGGCAACAATAACGGTTACTGCCAGGACAGCGAAATCTCCTGGGTCCGCTGGGACAATCTGCCGGAAAGCAGCGAGGCGCTGCGCGAGTTCACGCGCCAGCTGCTTAAGCTTCGGGCCAGGCAGCCGTTGCTCCGCCGTGAGAACTGGCGCGACGGCATGATTATCAAGTGGTTCAACGCGGGCGGCGGCCCCCAGCAGCCGGAGCACTGGGACGAGGGTTCAACGCTCGGTGTTTATATCGGCCGCCCGGATCTCCAGCAACAGGAAGGTATCTGGCACGACGTGCTGATGTTGTTCAATCCTTTCGAAGGCAACGTGCCGTTCCGTATCCCACAGTTCGGTGAGGGCGGCTGGGTGCTTGAAGTTACCACCTCCGATACCGCAAAGCGCGGCCTCGTCATCACCAGGGAAAAGGATTTCGAGCTTGAAGGGCGCAGCATTGCCCTGTTCAGGCGGCCTTAAATAGTACAGGCGGAACGGCCGGGCAGCAGGCCGGTCGTTCTCCGTTACCCTGGCGCAGGACGCGCCCGGCGGGACGCTTTTCGCCAGCCGTTAACCTCTAAAGCACACAAAGCAACAACTCATTTACAATTCTTTCCCCATTTCCTGCGCATCTCGGCTGATTTATTCACGCCAGTGATGCTATACTCCGGGGCGCAATTCAAAAATAGTTGATAAATAAAACACTAACTTGAATTCAATCAGACTGACCTCGTTATCCGCAACTGGAACACGCACCATATGAGTAAACCCATTGTAATGGAACGCGGCGTTAAGTACCGCGACGCCGATAAAATGGCTCTGATCCCGGTTAAAAACGTGGTGACAGAGCGCCAGGAGCTGTTAAGAAAGCCAGAATGGATGAAGATCAAACTTCCATCTGACTCTACCCGCATCCAGGGTATCAAAGCGGCAATGCGTAAAAACGGCCTGCATTCCGTGTGCGAAGAAGCCTCCTGCCCGAACCTGGCTGAGTGCTTTAACCACGGCACCGCCACTTTTATGATCCTTGGCGCAATCTGTACTCGTCGTTGCCCATTCTGTGATGTTGCCCATGGTCGCCCTGTTGCGCCGGATGCCAACGAACCCGTTAAGCTTGCACAGACTATCGCTGATATGGCGCTGCGCTACGTGGTTATCACTTCCGTTGACCGCGATGATTTACGCGACGGTGGCGCGCAGCACTTCGCCGACTGTATTTCCGCCATCCGCGAGAAAAACCCGACGATCAAAATCGAAACGCTGGTCCCGGACTTCCGTGGCCGTATGGATCGCGCTTTAGAGATCCTTACCGCAACGCCGCCAGACGTGTTCAACCATAACCTGGAAAACGTGCCGCGTATTTACCGCAAAGTACGTCCGGGCGCGGACTATAACTGGTCGCTGAAACTGCTGGAGCGTTTTAAAGAAGCCCATCCGGATATCCCGACAAAATCGGGTCTGATGGTAGGCCTTGGCGAAACCAACGAAGAAATCGTTGAAGTGATGCGTGATTTACGCCGTCACGGCGTGACAATGTTGACGCTGGGGCAGTATTTGCAGCCAAGCCGTCACCATCTGCCGGTGCAGCGTTACGTGAGCCCGGATGAGTTCGAAGAGATGAAAGCCGAAGCGTTAGCTATGGGCTTTACTCACGCCGCCTGCGGCCCGTTTGTTCGCTCTTCTTACCATGCAGACCTGCAGGCCAAAGGCATGGAAGTCAAATAGTAGCGTTACAAAAAGTTACATATAATCCGCAGGGTAATAAAAAACCGGCTCTCAGAGGCCGGTTTTTTTATCTCAATGTCTGCAAATAATGCAGAAATCAGTCTTTGTGCGAGATGCGTTCCGCCGGAGCTTCGGCGCCGGAGGCTGGCTTAGCGCTGCTTTCGTCATCGTTCATGGCCTTTTTAAAGCCCTTGATAGCCGCGCCGAGATCGCCGCCTAACGAGCGCAACTTCCTGGTACCAAATAACAATACAATCAGTGCGCCAATTACCAGCAGCTTGGTAATGCTAATCTCTCCCATACCTACCTTCTTAAGTCATGCTTGCCGTGGATACGGCGAAAAATAAACCGGGCTAATTAACGGCTATTTGCCCGTGCGACACAATAGCAATCTGTAACAAGGTGAATCAAGCCCTGTTTAAAAAAACATCAGCACAGACGAGGCGCTGCGAAACGGCGATTCTTCAGTACCGGCAACATCGCCCGTACGGATGCAACGCGTTCGCTGGCAAGCTCGGCATAAAGCAGGGCTGGCGTTTCTGCCGCGCTGGCAATAGTCACGCCAAGCGGATCGATAACCTTACTCTGACCAATGTTTCTGTTGCCACATTCGCCGGATGCTACCACATAACAGGTGGTATCGAGCGCACGCGCGGTCAATAATGTTGACCAGTGCAGCTCTTTATGCGGCCCACGCAGCCAGGCCGCCGGTAAAACAAGCACCTCGGCCCCCGCTAAAGCCAGACTCAGCGCCATTTCCGGAAAACGCAGATCGTAACAGGTGAGCACTCCTACTTTCATCCCCGCCACGTCAATTAATGGCGCGAGCTGGTCACCGGCATCAACTAAACGGGACTCCTGCACGTTAAACGCGTCATAAAGATGAATTTTCTGGTAGCGGCCGATAACTTCACCAGCACGCAAAACCAGCAGAGTATTAGCCGCTCTGCCCGCCGTGGTGCGTAGATGAAGCGTAAAAACCGTGGTTAGCTTATTTTTACGGCTTTCCTCAAGAAGAACATGAAGGTATTCACCGTTGGCTTCCTGCGCAGAATTCACCGACATATCAGGATCTTTGTCGTCTCGCGCTAAAATGGCTTCCGGTAAGACCAGCATATCGGCTCCCTGCAAAGCCGCCTGCGCCATTAACGCTATGCAAGTACGCGCGTTATCCTGCCAGACATTACCCACTGCAAACTGCCCCACCGCGACTTTCATTCCCGTTCCCCTGCCCGTGACGTTTAATTTCAGTATATCGGCTGTAAATGAGATTGTACGAGCGCTACACTCCTGACTTCTAAATTATGAAAACAGGAAAGCGTAGTGTTACAGATACTGGCGGCCGTATTTATCGGAGGCGGAACGGGCAGCGTGATACGCTGGTTTTTGAGCCTGAAACTCAATCCCGTTCACGGCGCGATCCCGATTGGCACATTAACAGCAAACCTTTTGGGCGCGTTTATTATTGGTATGGGATTAGCCCTGTTCAGCCGCCTTACCCATCTTGATCCCTTCTGGAAACTGCTTATCACCACCGGTTTTTGTGGCGGTTTGACAACGTTTTCTACTTTTTCGGCAGAGGTTGTTTTTTTGCTGCAGGATGGACGCCTTGCCTGGGCCGCCCTGAACGTTCTGCTTAACCTGGCGGGCTCATTTATGATGACCGCGCTCGCATTCTGGCTGGTTTCCGTTGCGGCCAGCCACTAAAAGCTAACGCGTTAAGGTTGGCTTAATGATTGTCTGCCACCATCCGGAAAAACGAAAAAAGGGGCGTCAAAGGACAATGAAAGAGCGAGTCGTTGGCTGGGGAGCAGTGCTGCTGAGTGCGTTGATCGTGGTATGCTTTTTGAAAATGTATCTGTTTGCCTGATCGACAGACGAAAAAAACCCGCCTTAGCGGGTTTTTAAATTCTGCTGGTAGCGACTAGATAGCCATTACGTTTGCAGCAGAAGGGCCTTTGGCACCGTTAGTGATTTCAAACTCAACGCGCTGGCCTTCAGCCAGGGTTTTGAAACCATTGCTCTGGATTGCAGAGAAATGTACGAACACGTCTTTGCTGCCATCTTCCGGAGTAATGAAACCAAAGCCTTTGGACTCATTAAACCACTTAACGTTACCTTTAATCTTAGACATCAAAATTACCTTTACATGAAAAATAGACACAAATGCTGTGTCGCACATCAGTACAACAATTGTGATGGGTTTTGTCCAGTACCGAAATGAGAAAAAGTGACAAAAGTCGCTAATTTTTTTATCAATTGCCGATTACCCCTTGTTTTTAAAAGGGTATAAAAAACGGGTGATGTTGAGCCGTCGCCGATATCGGTTTAGAACTGAAAACGCATCCAGGCAAAATAGACGTTACCGTTGTTATAAGTCCCTGGAATATAAGTCATCTGGAAGATTACTGGGCCATAACCTGCTGAGGCTAAAGGCAAAATAACCGGGACGGGAATATACTTCCAGTTATCGCGTGCGGTGGCGCCAACGGTATACCCTAACCCCAGATGAAAATGCTCATCCGCTAACGGACGCCAGGTTTTTTCCCAGCCGTAACCGCCAATGGGCTCCCATTTGTTATAAGAATCCTTAAAAGCCATCAGGTAGATGCCGTGCCAGTTGCCTTTTTCATCCCAGCGGGACTGACCAAAACCGCCGCCCCACGGATGTTCGTTATAACGATCGGTTTTCTCTTTATCATAGGCAAAACGGGCATGCCAGGTAATGGCCGGAACATAAAGATCGTAACGTTCGGGTTCGTTCCATGTTTGCGAGACGCCGGAAGAAAAAGCGTGCCAGGTTTTGCTGAACTCGCCCTCCTCTGCCGCGCAAAGGCCGGGCGCAATAGCTAAAGAAGTCATAAAGGAATTAAAGAGTAATAGCTTATTATTCAAATTCACATACCACATACCGATCCGCTACAAGGCCTGACGAAGCTTAAATTAATAGAATCTATAAGGGACAGGGATTACTCTTAAAATCACCGGCAGATTTTTAAATCTGATGCAGTATTTTTTTAGCTAGCTAACAGGCATCCTGTCTTTAAGCCAATCCTCCGCAACCTTTTATCAGCCGCAGAGGATTAAGAAGCCAACTACTTTTCTTTTTTCAGTAATAGATAAAGCGCCGGGATCACCAACATAGAAAGCAGTGGAGCGGTAACCATGCCACCAATCATCGGCGCCGCAATACGTCGCATCACCTCCGACCCGGCGCCATCGCCCCACATAATCGGCAGCAAGCCTGCCATAATAGTCGCCACCGTCATGATTTTTGGTCGCACACGCAGCACCGCGCCTTCATGGATCGCCCGCATCAGCATCAGGTTACCACCTTCAGGATCGGCAATTTTATGTTTAGCGAAGGCATGATTTAAATAAAGCACCATAATAACGCCAAATTCCGCCGCCACTCCGGCTAAAGCGATAAAACCAACGGCACCGGCGACAGATAAATTATACCCTAATAAATAGAGCAGCCAGACGCCGCCTATTAATGAAAAGGGTAGCGTTCCCATAATTAATAACGCATCGCCGATGCGGGAAAATGTCACGTAAAGCAGGACAAAAATGATTGCCAGCGTAAAAGGCAAAACGATTTTTAATTTCTCAATTGCTCGCTCAAGATATTCAAATTGTCCCGACCAGGATAACGTCACGCCCTGCGGTAATTTCACCTGCTCAGATACAACCTTCTGCATCTCCTCTACGGCCGATTTCAGGTCACGTCCGCGCAGGTCAACATAAATCCAGTTAGACAGCCGGGCGTTCTCGCTTTTCAGCATTGGTGGGCCGGCGGTAATGGCGATATCTGCCAGCTCAGAGAGCGCGATCTGGCTACCGTTCGCCGTCACAACCGGCATATCACGCAGCTGCTGCACGTTGTCACGTATTCCACGCGGGTAGCGTACGTTGATGGGATAACGCTCTCGCCCTTCTATCGTCTCGCCGATATTTTGCCCGCCCACTACCGTCGCCACCAGCGATTGCAGTTCTTTAACGGAGACGCCAAACCTTGCCGCCTTACGCCGGTCGATAGTAATGTCCACGTAGCGCCCACCGGCCAGCCGCTCTGCAAGGGCCGAGGTTACGCCCGGGACCTGCTTCACCACGCGTTCGATTTGCCCGGCTACCTGTGCAATCGCCGCAATATTATTGCCGTTCACTTTAATCCCTACGGGGCTTTTAATGCCCGTCGCCAGCATATCCAGGCGGTTGCGAATCGGCGGCACCCATACGTTGGCGATACCCGGCACGTTCACCACGCTATCCAGCTCGCTCACCAGTTTGTCCATAGTCATGCCGGCTCGCCACTGTTCGCGTGGTTTGAAGCGAATAGTCGTTTCAATCATCGTTAAGGGTGCCGGGTCCGTCGCGGTTTCTGCCCGCCCCGCTTTACCAAAGACGGTTTCCACTTCCGGTACGGTTTTAATCAGCCGGTCGGTTTGTTGCAGGAGCCGTCCCGCCTCGCGAGCTGAAATACCCGGCAGCGTAGAGGGCATATAAAGGAGATCTCCTTCATCCAGCGGCGGCATAAACTCACTGCCCAGACGGCTTAGCGGCCAGAGTGTCGCAGCCAGCAAAATACCCGCTATCAGCAGCGTGGTTTTAGGACGCGCCAGAACCGTGTCGAGCAGCGGCTCATAAACCGCAATTAACCAGCGGTTGAGAGGATTAGCTTTCTCATCGGGGATTTTCCCGCGAATGAAATAGCCCATCAGCACCGGCACCAGCGTAATCCCAAGCCCGGCGGCAACCGCCATGGCGTAGGTTTTAGTAAACGCCAGCGGTGAGAACATGCGGCCTTCCTGCGCCTCCAGCGAAAACACCGGAATAAACGACAGCGTGATAATCAGCAAACTACAAAACAGCGCCGGGCCCACTTCCACCGCCGCCTGCTCCGAAATCCGCCAGTAGTCTGCACTTCCCGGTTGCTTATCGGGATTTTCATGCCGCCACTGCTCCAGCACCTTGTGCATATTTTCAATCATCACGATGGCCGCATCCACCATCGCGCCGATAGCAATCGCGATGCCGCCGAGCGACATAATATTGGCGTTCACCCCCTGGTAATGCATGACGATAAACGCACCCAGAATGCCAAGCGGCAAGGTGATTATCGCCACCAGCGCCGAACGGAAGTGGAATAAAAATAAAATGCAAATCGCAGCGACAACGATGAACTCTTCGAGCAGCTTGTGGGAAAGCGTTTCAATCGCGTTTTCAATCAGCTGGGAGCGATCGTATACCGGCACAATTTCGACGCCGGCAGGCAGGCTTTTCTTTAGCTGTTGGATTTTCGCTTTGACCGCGTTAATCGTCTCAAGCGCATTTTTGCCGTAGCGCATAACGATAATGCCGCCCGCAACTTCTCCCTCGCCGTTAAGCTCTGCGACCCCACGGCGCATTTCCGGCCCCAGGCGCAGCGTCGCCACGTCCGAAAGCAGCACCGGCACACCTTCGCGCGTGGTAATGACAATCTGTTTAAAATCATCCAGATGCTTCAGATAGCCCGCCGTGCGCACCATATATTCGGCTTCGCCCATCTCAATGACCGACCCGCCGCCTTCCTGATTTGCGCTTTGCACGGCGTCAGTAACCCGATCGTGAGTGATATTCAGGGCGCGCATCCGCTGTGGATCGAGCACAATCTGATACTGCCGGACCATGCCCCCAACGCTCGCCACCTCTGAAACGTTCGGAACAGTTTTTAGCTCGTACTTCAGCGTCCAGTCCTGCAACGCACGCAGATCCGCCAGGCTATGTTTGCCGGTCCTGTCCATCAGCGCGTATTCATAGACCCAGCCCACTCCCGTCGCATCTGGCCCCAGAGACGCTTTTGCTTCAGCAGGAAGCTGCGACTGCGCCTGGCTTAAATACTCCAGCACGCGGGAGCGCGCCCAGTACGGATCGGTTCCGTCATCAAACAGGATGTAAACGTATGAATCACCGAACATCGAAAATCCGCGCACCGTTTTTGCTCCGGGCACGGAAAGCATGGTGGTCGTCAGGGGATAAGTCACCTGATCCTCCACCACCTGCGGCGCTTTTCCCGGATAGCTGACCCGAACAATGACCTGAACATCAGAAAGATCGGGCAGCGCATCAAGCGGCGCACGCTGCAAAGACCAGAGTCCCCACGCCGCCAGGCCTGCTGCCGCCAGCAGCACCAGCAGGCGATTTTTAAGCGACCAGCGAATAACTGCGGCAATCATTTCATTGCCCCCGCCATCGGCATCAGATGGGTGATAACCGCGCCCGCTTTTTCATCCATCGTGAAGCTGAACATCACCTCCTCACCCACCTTCACACGCTGTGCGTCAGCCGGAGATTGCAGGGAAAAGTCCATGGTCATCGCCCCCCATTTCAGCGCCGGAATCGGCTGATGAGAGAGCGTCACCGCTTCATCCTCAATGGCCTTCACCACGCCCTGGCCCTGATATTCCACTTTCTGCGCGGCGGCAGATTCCTCCTGCGGCAGCGCGCTGCGCAAACTGGCCTCGGAGTCAATCAGGAACTGGCCAGAAGTCACCACCTTATCGCCCGCTTTCAAACCCTGCTTAATTTCGACCCAGCCATTTTCTGTAGCACCCGCCACCACGTTTACCGGACTAAAATAGCCTTCTCCCGCAGCTACCAGCACGCGGCTTTCGCTTCCTGTCTCGATTAATGCCTCCTCAGGAATAGCCAGCACCGCCGTTCGCGGTTGCCCGTTAGCCAACTTAACATTGAGATACATACCCGGTTTTAGCTTCGCATCTGGATTGTCCAGCACGATGCGCGCCTTAAGCGTGCGCGTTGTGGTTTCCATATTCGGGAGTAATTCGCTAATGCGTCCGTGGAAAGCCTCGCCCGGCCAGCTATCGGACTGGGCAATAATCTCGCTACCGACCTGAAGCGCCCGGGCCTGCGTCTGTGGATAGTCGATAACAATCCATACCGACTCAAGGCTTGCTATCTCAAACAGCGGCGCGGTTGCTGCAACCTGAGCGCCTTCGCGCGCGTCGAGTTTATTGATGTAACCCGCCTGTTTAGCCCGCACGGTAATTCGCGTTTGCGGTTTACCGCTGCGTTCAACCTGACGGATAACCTCCGCCGGCATAAATTGCAGTTGCAGACGTTCCCGCGCCGCGGCGCTCAATGCGCTGTCACCCAGCTTGCGTACCGCCAGATATTCCTGCTGGGCGGCTGTCCACTCGGGGATCCAAAGCTGGGCCAGCGCCTCGCCGCTTTTTACAAACTGCTGCGGAGCTTTCACAAACAGCTTTTCGACCACGCCATTCGCGCTGGCGGAAATAACCTGTAGGCTGCGTTCATCCGTGGTCACCGTCGCGAAAGCAGCAAGCTGATAGTTCAACGTTTTTCGCTCAACGCCTGCGGTTTTAATCCCCAGATTCTGCTGCTGGCGAGCGCTGACGCTCACCCCGCCTTCATCCGCCGTTTCATCGGCATAGCGCGGCACCAGATCCATATCCATAAAGGGTGATTTACCCGGCTTATCAAAGCGCTGCCCGGGAGTCATTGGGTCGTACCAGTACAGCACCTTGCGCTCCGGCTGCACGCTTGCCGCTGGCGCCTGATGGTTTTGTTTTCCAGCGTAGTAACCGGCGCCTGCCGCAACGACAATCGCCGCCGCCAGCAGGGAGAGCTGAAGAGAAGTTTTCATAACGTATTTTCCTGCGGCGTCAGATAGCGGATGGCAGCCCAGGCCTGGGCTACGGCTTTCTCGGCGTTGCTGGCGGTCAGTTCGGCGTCCAGCAGCGCACGGCGTGCATCAAGAAGTTCGGCAAGCGAGGATTGCCCCGAGCGATATTGCGCTTCGAGCAGCGAAAGACGCTGGCGCTGTAACGGCAGGATTTCCTTCTGCTGGCGCTGCCAGAGCGTCCGGGCATATTGATATTCCGCCACCAGGCTGCGCACCAGCGCCACGTGTTCACGTTTAGCCAGCGCCAGTTGGTCGTTAGCCTCTCTCGAGCGGGAGACGTCCGCCGAATAATCCTTGTCCTGGCGTTGCGATCTGAACATCGGCAGATCGACGGTGAACATCACGCCCGCCATATCGTCATAATCATCCGCGCGATGCGCGTAATAAACTTCCACGCCCACGTCCGGTTTTGCCGCCACGGCAGACTGAGCGGAGCGCGCTTTCGCTACGTCTGCTTCACGCGCCGCCTGCACCACTTCGGGATGTTCCATCACGCCCTGCTCCAGTAACGCCGGATCGGCAGGTAAACGCTGATAACGAGGCATAGCCCCGCTTGCCGCATCCACCTGCTCACCGGTCAGTTGCAGCAGGCGAGTCTGCGCGAGCGTAACGTCACGCTCGGCAAGCGTGACTTTGTCTTGCATGCCCAGTAGCGTCATGTGGATATCCACCACGCCTGAAGCAGGCGAACTGCCGCTGGCGACCGTGGCTTTCTGCACAACGGCCTGACGTTTGGTTTCGGCTACCAGTTTGCGGGCGGACGCCAGCGCCTTTGTGGACAATGCTAAATCAAGCCACGCCTGTGCCGTCGCACGCTGAAGCGTGGCGCGAATCACTTCGGCCCTGGCCTTGCTGCTGGCGGACTGGGCGAGGATGACTTCGGCTTTACGGTCGCGTTTCTCGCGGCTTATATAATCCTGCATGATGCCGATGCGCTGCATGGTCATCCCTTCGCGGGTAAAGCGATGACCGTTACTGCCCTGCACCGGGACATTTTCAATGCCAAATTTCAGCTTCGGATCGGGCAATTCGCGTGCGGAATCCGCCATCGCATTAAGCGCATTGCTTTGGTTACGGTTCGCTGATAGTTCAGCGGAATACCGTTCAGCGGCGGTCAGGGTCTGTTGCAGGCTTAATTCTGCCGCGTTAGCGGCGGCAGAAACGGACGCGGCAAACAGCACCCCACCGAGCCACAGGCTCAGGGAACGTTGTTTCATGATGGCCTCGATTACTTAGTCGGCGTAACCGAGGTGAGCCGATAGCCGTCACCCTGCTGGCTAAAGGTGAAATCAACCGTATCGCCTGCTTTTAGCTGCGGCAATATGCCTTTAGCCGGAAGGCTAAAAGTCATCGTCATCGCAGGCCAGTTCAGCGCAGGCACGGGTTTGTGGGCGATAGAAAGGGAATCGGCAGCCACTTTTTTCACCACGCCGTGGCTTTGATAAACCTCAGCGGCGGGCATTTCGTGGGGCATGGCCATATCGTGAGTAGCGGCATTCGCCACGGAAGCAGACAGCGCGATAGCTGCAAGGATACGAGCAAAAATTACAGGCATAAAAATCTCCAGAACACAGGTCAAAGGGGTGGGCAAAACGCCCGGAAACCGTGACGGTGCTGGAGTTATTCTCTAAAGCGACAAAACCGAATGGTGGCCGGAGGGCCGGTTGCGGGGGGAGCAAGCTGCGAGACGGGCATCGCCGCAGGCGCGCAGTCAGGCACCATCAGCGCCAGCGTATCGGTCACCGGAAGCGCCACCACATCGCTGTGGCCGTTATCCTTGTGCATGACGTCTGGTATGCAGTGCTTCTCGCAAAGCGGGCCGCTGATTTTCGCCATTGACGGGTGACCATCCGCCATCAGCATATGTTCGCTATGCTGAATGCTTACCGCCTGGGCGCTGACATCTATCGGGCAATCGTGTGAAGCCACCGCCGCCTGGCTGTTGACAAAGAGCCAGCCAAACGCCAACAGCAGCATCAAAAGATGCTTTCTGAAAAAGCGTAAACGGCTTGTCGACCAGTAAGCGGATTGCAAAATATAAATCCCGAAAATAGATGTGGCGGAAGTATAAGCACGACTCCTTTATATTTTAAAGTTTTTTTAGCCTGCTTTACGTTCAGGATTTTAATTAACAAACCGTTAATATAAATTTAATTTTATTATTACCGAATAGTTAATTAATTCATGGGCCGCAGGAAAAATCCGTAACCACAAGCAATAAGTAAATGTCACAATTGCCGGGCTGCTTGCAAAAGCGTCACGTAATATGAGCAGAGTGGTTGAAAGTTGACGCTCATCAGAAAATCGCGTTAATCGCTCAGGCACATTTTTACCGCTTTGCAGAATACTGCAAAGGTCACTATGGTTTATTTTTCAGGCATTCGGTTGCGTTCAGGCCCGGCAAACCGCGGCGGGCGCAACGGGGGATATTATGCTTACTTTGCTGGAATTACTTATTGGGGTTGTGGTAATCGTTGGCGTAGCTCGCTACATCATCAGGGGTTACTCCGCCACCGGCGTTCTCTTCGTCGGCGGCTTATTATTACTGATCGTCAGCGCCTTAATGGGCCATCAGGTATTACCTGACAGCGCTGAAAGTACCGGCTACAACGCGACCGATATTGTCGAATACGTAAAAATCCTGCTGATGAGTCGCGGGGGCGATCTCGGCATGATGATTATGATGCTATGTGGATTTGCTGCTTATATGACCCATATTGGCGCAAACGACATGGTGGTAAAGCTCGCGTCAAAGCCGCTGAAATTTATTAATTCACCGTATATTCTGATGATTGCCGCCTATTTCGTGGCGTGCCTGATGTCGCTGGCGGTTTCTTCCGCAACCGGCCTCGGCGTGCTGTTAATGGCAACGCTGTTCCCGGTCATGGTCAACGTGGGCATCAGTCGCGGCGCGGCGGCGGCAATTTGCGCCTCTCCGGCTGCGATTATTCTTTCCCCAACGTCCGGCGATGTGGTGCTGGCTGCCAAAGCCGCTGAAATGTCGCTGGTGGATTTTGCCTTTAAAACTACCGTGCCTATTTCCGTCGCCGCCATTGTTGCCATGGCGATTGCCCACTTCTTCTGGCAACGCTATCTGGATAAAAAAGAGCACATCAGCCATGAAGTGCTCGACATCAGCGAAATTCAGACCACCTCGCCGTCGTTTTACGCCATTCTCCCCTTTACGCCCATCATCGGCGTGCTGATTTTTGACGGCAAATGGGGCCCGCAACTGCATATTATTACCATTCTGGTTATCTGCATTCTGCTGGCGGCGCTCATCGAATTTTTCCGTAGTTTCAGTACGCAAAGCGTTTTTTCCGGGCTTGACGTGTGCTATCGCGGCATGGCGGATGCCTTTGCTAACGTGGTGATACTGCTGGTTGCAGCGGGCGTCTTTGCGCAGGGGCTGAGCACCATTGGCTTTATTCAGAGCCTGATTTCAATTGCCACATCGTTTGGTTCCGCGAGTATTATTCTGATGCTGGTGCTGGTGATTCTGACCATGCTGGCTGCGATGACCACCGGCTCCGGTAACGCGCCGTTCTATGCCTTCGTTGAGATGATTCCAAAACTTGCCCACTCTTCGGGCATCAACCCGGCATATCTGGCCATCCCAATGTTGCAGGCCTCTAACCTGGGCCGCACTATCTCCCCGGTTTCCGGCGTGGTGGTCGCCGTCGCGGGGATGGCGAAAATCTCGCCGTTCGAAGTGGTTAAGCGCACCTCTGTGCCAATTGCCGTCGGTCTGCTGGTGGTGATTATCGCCACTGAGATTCTGGTGCCTTCGGCAGCGTTGCTTCCCTGATCCTTACCACGGTGAATAAGCGCCTCAGCGAGGCGCTTTAGGCTGCTGATAAAAGAAGGAAAAGCGTGGTTTTTCCTTCTTGTGCTTAACAGCTGAAAAGCAATCCTTTGATTTTCCTTATTTTTATTCGGCGGCATAGGTTCAACCTGTGCTGTTTGAGAGTTTGTCATCAGTCTGAAGCGCCTCTGTAAGACGCTTTTTTATGGTTTAATAAGCTCCTTTCTGGACATTATCACCTCACGGAACCTCATCATGTGGCAAAACGCGCTTGTCCTGACCACCACGCTTGCAACCAGCCTGCTTGCCCACGCCGAAACTCTGCATCCGAAACAGTACGGTGATTTCGCTACTTATGTACTGGCGCTCTCCTGGCAGAGCGGTTTTTGTCAGAACCTGCATGAGCGTAAGCGGAAAGAGCCTGGCGAATGCAAACTCCAGCAGGAACAGGCGGACAAGCGGACATTTCTCACCGTGCATGGCCTGTGGCCCGGCCTGCCAAAATCGGTTTCCTCACGCGGCGTGGATAACAAACTCTGGATGCGCTACGGCTGCGCCACACGTCCTGTTCCGAATATGGCGGAAGCTCGCGGTTCGCAAAAATGTAGCGCTCCGGCTCCGGATTTATCAGCGGATATCGCAGCAAAGCTTTCTGGCGTGATGCCGGGCGCGGGCGGTCATTCTTGCCTTGAGCGCTATGAGTTTGCTAAGCACGGCGCATGTTTCGGCTTTGACCCGAACGCCTACTTTGGCACCATGGTGCGCCTTAACACGCAATTCAAACAAAGCGCCTTCGGTGGGTTCCTGGCGCAAAATTATGGCAAAGTCGTCACGCGGAAAGCGTTCAATAAAGCGCTGAAGAAAAGCTGGGGAAGCGATGCGGTGAAGGCGGTAAAGCTGACCTGTAACGGCAATCCGGCGTATCTGACGGAAATGCAGGTAACGCTTGAGGCGGCAAAAATTAACGATCCGCTAAGCGACGCCTCCTTCGCCAGGCAAAAAAATCCAGGCAACTGCGCTAAGCAGTTCCGCCTGGATGCAGTGGGTTACTGATTATCCCGCAACGCGCGCCTCGTCTGCGGCTGGCTTACGGCTACTTTCCGGCGTCAGATCGCAGTTTTTTGGCAGCGTTAAGGTTATCAATGCGGCAATCACCAGGGAACCTGCCAGCGCGCATACCGCCACGTTTTGCCCGTAGAGATATATCATCATTCCGACCAGCCAGGGCCCGCAAAATCCGCCCAGGTTTCCCAGCCCGTTAATCACACCGCGCGCCCCACCGGCCACCTCCGGCGAAGCAATACGCCCTGGAATAGACCAGAAAGGACTGGTTGCGGCTTTGAGGAAAAATCCGCATGCCACCAGCGCAATATATGCGGCAACGATGTTATGCCGCAGCACAACCGAGGCCAGCAGCGCGGCTGCGAAACAGAGCAGTGAAATCATCACCCATCGACGGCGTTTCCCGGTTTTATCGCTGAGCGTTGAAATGACGTAGATGCCGATAATCGTCGCCACAAAGGGCAGGATCGCCAGCAGTCCAACACCGGCCATGTTCGCACCGGTCAGATTCTTCAGGATGGTCGGCAGCCACAGCGTATAGCCGTAATCGCCCGTCTGATAGAAAAAGTTCAGCGCCACCAGCTTCATCAAACCGCTGTTGCGGAACACATCACGCAGGGGCGCTTTGCTCACCGGCTGTTTCAGGCTGCGCGCCTGACGGTCGCTTTCCAGCTCGGCCAGCAAATAGTCGCGTTCTGCGGCAGGCAGCCAGCGCGCTTGCTGAGGACGGTCGCTGATAAGCCCCCACCATATTGCCAGCACCACGATCGACAGCAGCCCTTCGATGATAAACAGCCAGCGCCAGTCCAGCCCCTGAATAATCGCCCCGGAAATCGGCGCTGTGACCATGCCGCCAATAGGCGCAAACATCATCACAAAAGCGTTGGCGCGGCCGATTTCCCGCTCCGGGAACCAGTTGCTGATCATCGTCAGCACCACGGGTAACATGCCGCCTTCGGCAACGCCGAGTACAAAACGCAGCACCAGCACCTGATAATTATTGGTCACAAATCCCGTAGCGATAGACACCACGGCCCAGGCAACCAGCGACCAGGCAATAAACTTCTTACCGCTGCCGTTAACGGCAATGCGCCCACCGGGGATCTGCAAAAACAGATAGCCGATAAAAAAGATCCCGCTGGTGAGGCCAGCCATTTGGCTGGTAATAGCTAAATCGGCTTCCATTCCACCGGGTAGCGCAAAACTAATGTTCACCCGGTCCATAAAGGAAATAATACAGGCGATTAAAACAGGCGCGACCACGCGCCACCAACGAGTGCCGGGAATTTTCTTTTCCATGGTATTTTTCCATGACGATAAAAGACATTGCCCTTTTTAATAAAGGGCGCCGGTAAATTAATTAATGCGGTGCGGCAGCGGCCGGTGGTTGAAATAAGCGTCCACGTTTTCGAAAACAATATTACTCATACGTTGACGAGTTTCGTGCGTAGCGCTGGCAACGTGCGGTTGTAATACTACGTTATCCATGGCGATAAATTCTGCGGGCACCTTCGGCTCCTGGGAAAAAACGTCAAGCCCGGCTCCGGCAATATCGCCATTTTGCAGAGCAGCAATTAAATCCGGCTCATTAATAATGCTGCCGCGGGCGATATTAATCACCAGCGCATGATTAGGTAGCGCCTGAAAAACCTGACGATTTACTATTCCCAGGCTTTCCTTGCCGCCTGAAACCGCAACGATGAAAAAATCGCTGTTCTTCGCAAGGCTAAGCACGTCTTCGCACCAGCGGTACGGCAGCGCCGCATCTGCCTGCCGGTCCGTGTAATAGATCTCCATATCAAACCCGGCGGCGCGGCGGGCAATGGCGCGGCCAATGTTACCCATGCCAAAAATCCCGATGCGTTTGCGGCTCACCTGCGTTGCCAGCGCCGGGTTTTCCTGTAACCAGCGTCCTTCACGTACAAAGCGGTCGCCCTGGCAAAGCTTACGGGCGCTGCTGAGTAATAATCCGAAGGCTAAATCAGCAACGTCATCGGTCAGCGCACCTGCGGTGATAGTCACAGCAATGTTGCGGCGGCGGGCATAGTCCAAATCCACCGCATCGGTGCCGACGCCGAAAATGGCGATGACGCCAGCCTGCGGCAGATTTTCCAGCACGGCGGTGGTTACGCCAACGTCGCCACGCGTTACCACAGCGCCAATCTGTGCGCCGTTTTCAACAAGCCAGGAGGCGGCGTCCGGCTGCTGATAAAGGCGATGAACGGTGTAATGCGCATCAAGCCGTTGCAAAAGCGCATCCATCACAGGAGCAATAAGTAATACATGTTGGGCAGGTTGTGACATGGTTCCCCCGGTTAAGTCGTTAAGGCAAAATTTCTGCTTAACATCAAAACCGTTTTAAGCGCAGGGTTTTGCGACACAGGTCACGTGAATTTATGTTAGAAAACCCTGTTACCGTTAGCGTGATCGCTTCAGCACTTTGCAAACTACAGCGTACCGCCGAGGGATAAGCGGTAGTGTAAATCGACCCGTTCGATGGTCGGTTGCCCGTTGATTTTCTTGAGCAAAATCTCGGTGGCCACTTTGCCTATCTCAAAGCGCGGGGTAACCACGCTTGCAAGCTTCGGCACCGTAACCTGGCCAATTTCCAGCCCGTGAAATCCGGCGATGCCGAGCTGTTCCGGCACGCGGATATTTCCCGCCTGGCATTCCTGTAACACTCCTGCGGCAAGATCGTCGTTGGTGCACAGAATGCCGTCCATATCCGGGTACATCTGTCGCGCCATCGCCATCATACCGGTGCCAACGCTGACGGACGAAACCTTGTTCGGCATGAGTCGCCCGTTCGCCAGACCCGCGTCCGCCATGGCTTTGCAGTAGCCCTCATAGCGTTTGATATCCCGCACGTCGGCCATTGAACCAAAGTAGATGATACGTTTTTTACCGCTGGCAATCAGCGTATTGGTCATATCAAAACCGGCGCGGAAGTTATCAAAACCGACGTTAATACGCCCGCTGTTCGCAACTAAATCCATCACTTCCGCGACCGGAATGCCGGCGGCGGTTAAATACTTTTCGGTACGCAATGTATGCACAGTTTCGGTCAGGATTAATCCTGCGACGTTAAAACCCAGCACCGTAGCGATTTGCTCTTCTTCACGCTCGCGGTCGTAATCATAATTAACCACCAGCGTCTGGTAGCCTGAACGGGCTGTTACAGATTCAATGCCTGCCAGTAAATCGGCAAAAATCTGGTTATGAAAGGAGGGAATGATCACGCCGATACGCGGCTGCATATTGCTTGCCAGCGCCCGATTTTCCGGGTCCGGCATATAATTCACTTCCGCCATCACTGCGGCAATGCGGGCGGCGGTTTCCGGGGCGACCTTATCCGGCGTGCGCAAATAGCGGCTGACGGTCATTTTCGTGACCCCGGCCAGGGCGGCGATATCCTGCAAGGTAATGCGCTGGTACTTCATCTGGCTTTCCTGATAACCACGCGGAAAAAGGATTATGCCCCGCAATGCCGACAAAAGAAAAGCCGCCGCGCTTCACACTCCAGGTATCATGCGGGCGTAACACTATTCACAGTGATCTGCTTCACAGTTTTGCAGCGGCTGAACCGCTTTGATAGGAGGCATTGATTACCACGCATTAAATACTGGAACCCCACTATGAATAACTTATTTACGCTCGACAATAAGCGCGTATTAATTACCGGCTCCGCGCAGGGTATTGGCTTTTTATTAGCCCAGGGGCTGGCCGAACAGGGCGCTGAAATTATTATCAACGATATTACCGCCGAGCGCGCCGAGCATGCGGCGATGAAATTACGCGATTGCGGCTATACCGCATGGGTATCAGCTTTTAATGTTACCGACCCGGAAGCTGTAGAATCAGCAATTGAAAATATCGAACAGGAGATTGGCCCGATTGACGTACTGATAAATAACGCCGGTATTCAACGTCGTCATCCCTTTACCGAATTCCCGGTCAACGAATGGAACGATATTATCGCCGTCAACCAGACCGCGGTATTTTTAGTTTCGCAGTCCGTTTCCCGCCGCATGGTGAAACGCCAGGCCGGGAAAATCATCAATATTTGTTCCATGCAAAGCGAGCTGGGGCGCGACACCATCACGCCATACGCCGCTGCGAAAGGCGCGGTAAAAATGCTTACCCGCGGCATGTGCGTGGAGCTGGCTCGCTACAATATCCAGGTCAACGGTATCGCTCCGGGCTATTTCAAAACCGAGATGACCAAAGCGCTTGTCGAAGACGAAGCCTTCACACAGTGGCTGTGCAAACGTACTCCGGCTGCGCGCTGGGGCGATCCGCAGGAGCTGATTGGCGCCGCGGTGTTCCTTGCAAGCAAAGCATCAAACTTCGTCAACGGACATCTGCTGTTTGTTGATGGCGGCATGCTGGTTGCGGTCTGAGGAGTAGCGAATGATTATCGACAAATTAAGCAATGCGGCAAGCAACCCGGTTTATCCGCAGGCGATCCGCCACGCGCTACGGGCCATTGTAGCTAACAAACCGCAGCAGCTTGCCAACGGCAAATACCCCATCGAAGGTGAACTGATCTATTTCTCCGTCTTTGATGGCAAAACCAAACCGCTGGAAGAGCAGCGCCCGGAATTGCATGCCCGCTACATCGATATACATATTGTGCTTGAAGGTGAAGAGTTAATTGGTGCAGCACCGATAGAACAACGCCAGCAGCCAGACGGCGAATTCGACGAGCAAAACGATATTGGTTTCTTCAGGGGCATGGGCTGCGAAACGCTAATTAAACTACTGCCGGGCGACCTGGCGATCCTTTTTCCCGGCGAACTTCATCGCCCAATGGCAACGTCCGGCACGCCTGGCGCGCTGAGGAAAATCGTGGCGAAGATTGATGTGAATCTGATAAAAGAATAGCGCTTAGGCGGGTGCCGAGCACGTTCACCCGCCCTCCACCACAAACTGATTAAGAATGCCCGGCCTTCCACTCGTCGATCATCTCATCGGTCACCTCTTTTTTATAGCAAACAGGCGAATAGCCCCCTTCTCTACTCCAGGCGCTGCGACCGCCACACTGCCGTCCATTACGCATACTGTTATAGGGACAAGGGCAGTTGCCGGGGTAAGCCGCAATCGAAGCATCGATAATTTGCTGTTTAATATCGTCTTTGCTTTGCGCAGCATTGGCGGGATTTACCGCAGCCAGAAAGGCGCAAACCATGAACGCTGTCACCGATAAAGCGTTGCATTTCACCAAGTTACATCCTTTTGCGTAAGATGCAGAATTCTGTTCAGGACAGAATCTTACGCCGGTGAGTAACGACCCAATCAATGCAACACCGCGCCATTAACCGCTTATATTAACGTTAAATATGGCCATCCATTTGTCACGAGTGAACAGCCGCTTTCAGAAATTCAGGGTAGGCAAGCGCCGCCTACCCTGTTGCTCAAATCCTGTAAACCCGGGTCTCCCAGGCGTGCAGCCTGTAATCCTCATCCACCTGCGGATAATTACCCAGTACGCAATGCATCCCCTGAAGCGACAACTCCATATCCGACCAGCTTGCGGCTTTCGAAGACATATTGCACAGCACCAAAAAGGTGTCATCTTCCCGCTCGCGACGATAGGCATAAATCTGCTCGTGCTGCGGCAGTTCCAGCGCGTAGCGCCCGTAAATCAGCGTTTGCTCCTGTCGGCGCAGCTGGATCAGCGCACGATAGAAGTTCAGTACCGAATTCGGATCCTGTTGCTGGGAGGCGACGTTAATCATTTCGTAATTGGCATTGACCGGGAACCACGGCTCACCGTCGCTAAACCCGGCGTTGGGCCAGTTATTCCACTGCATCGGCGTGCGGGAGTTATCGCGTCCCGTATTGGTCAGAAATGCGATGATCTCTTCCTCGCTTCTGCCCTGCGCGGCTAATTCCCGCCACATGTTTTTCGCTGACACATCGTCAAAATCTTCTATCCCGCCAAAGCGGGTATTGGTCATGCCGATTTCCTGGCCCTGGTAGATAAACGGCGTGCCCTGCATCAGGAAATAAAGCGCGGCGATGCAGGTGGCGCTTTCCCGCCAGTGGTGCTCGGTATCGCCCCAGCGCGACGTGATGCGCGTCAGATCGTGATTTTCGACATACAGCGCATTCCAGCCTTTTCCTTCCAGCGCCTCCTGCCAGGCGGTAAAGATTTTCTTCAGCACGGCAGGTTCCGGCCGTAATCCTTCTTCCGGCTCCCACAAACGCACATGTTCAAACTGGAATACCATGCTCAACCTGTTGCGGTGCTCACCGACCCATTCCTCGGCGCGATCCGCAAACAGGCCGTTCATCTCGCCGACGGTGACGATATCGTAATGTTTGAACACGTTGCGACTCATATCATCTACGTAGTCCAGCAGCCCATCGTAATTCAGATGGCTTTTCATCGACGGGGCATAGCGTAACTTGTCCGGGTTAGGAGCATCGGCAAGCAGCGGCTCTTTTTTCATATGGGCGATAGCGTCGATGCGGAATCCGTCGATGCCTTTATTCAGCCACCAGCGCATCATGTCGTAAACCGCCGCGCGCATATCGTGATTTTCCCAGTTTAAATCCGGCTGACGACGGGTAAACAGATGCAGGAAATACTGCTCTGTCTGGGGATCGAATTCCCAGGCCGAGCCTTTAAAAATGCCCTCCCAGTTGTTAGGTTCCGCCCCGTTTTTACCCTCACGCCAGATGTACCAGTCACGCTTTGGATTATCGCGTGAGGAGCGGGACTCAAGAAACCACGGATGCTCATCGGAGGTATGATTCACCACCAGATCGATAATCAGCCGCATATCGCGCGCGTGCACGCCTTCCAGCAGCCGGTCGAAATCCGCCATGGTGCCGAACTCATCCATAATGGCCTGATAATCGCTGATATCGTAGCCGTTATCATCGTTAGGTGACTTGTACATCGGGCAGATCCAGATCAGATCGATGCCGAGGTCTTGCAGATAATCGAGTTTCTCGGTGATGCCGTTCAGATCGCCAATACCATCGCCGTTACTGTCTTTAAAACTGCGCGGATAAATCTGGTAGGCCACCGCCTCTTTCCACCAGCTCGCCATCGTTACCTCCCGATAAGTAGTGCAAATGATTCATAAGGCTGAAGCTCAAGGCTTACCGCCAGGGCGTCACGCGGCGCATAATTGCTGACCAGGCATTCACCGTGCCAGGCCTGCATCTCCTCAGGAATATCAAGCGTGAGGTGCTCGCGAGAAAAGTTATTCACCACCAGCAGCCGCTCTTCACCCAGCGTTCTTAACCAGGCGAATACCTGCGGATGCTCTTTTAAAATCGGCCTGAAGTTACCGTAAACCAGAATCGGATACTGCTTACGCAGCGCCACCAGCTTCTGGTAATGCCACAGAATGGAATCAGGCTCGGCCAGGGCTGCGGCAACGTTGATTTCACGGTAGTTGGGATTGGCCGCAATCCACGGAATGCCGGTAGTAAATCCGGCATTCGGGCTGTCGTCCCACTGCATTGGCGTGCGCGCGTTATCCCGCCCGTTGGCGTGTATCCCGGTCATCATCTCATCATGACTGACGCCGCCTGCCAGCCGCTCTCTGTAGAGGTTCAGGCTTTCGATATCGCGATATTCTTCGATAGTGGTGTAGCGCACGTTGGTCATCCCGATCTCTTCGCCCTGATAGATATAAGGCGTGCCCTTCAGGCAATGCAGCGCGGTGCCCAGCATTTTGGCGGAAGCTTCGCGGAACTCGCCTTCATCGCCAAATTTTGATACGGCGCGAGGCAGATCGTGGTTGCTCCAGAACAGCGAGTTCCAGCCGCGGTCGGCAAGCGCCGTTTGCCACTTTTCAATCACCGCTTTAAAATTCGCCAGCACAAACGGCTTGCTGCGCCATTTGCCCGCCTGTTCATCCCAGAACTGTTTGATATGGTCGAACTGGAAAACCATCGACAGCTCTTCGCGATCGTTCGCACTGTAGAGCAGCGCATCTTGCGGCGAGGCGCTCCAGGCTTCGCCGACCGTCACGTAATCACCTTTACCGAAAGTGGCGCGGTTCATCTGGCGAATAAGCATGTGCAGATTTTTACCGTTCGCCATAATCTGCTTATCCACCTCTTTACCGATCAGATCGATAACGTCCATGCGGAAGCCGCCGATCCCTTTGTCCAGCCAGCGGTTCATCATGGCGTGGACTTCTTCGTGTACGCGGGGATTGTCCCAGTTGAGATCCGGCTGCCGTTTAGAAAACTGATGCAGATAATACTCGCCGCTGGCCTCATCATACGCCCAGCCGCTGCCGCCAAAGTAGGAACGGAAATTGTTCGGCGGGCCGCCGTCCGCCGCCGGTTTGCGCCAGATATAAAAGTCACGATACGGACTATCCTGGGATTCCAGCGCGCTAATAAACCAGGGGTGTTCATCGGAGGTATGGTTGACAACGAGATCCATCAAAATATGGATATCGCGCTGTTTCGCCTGGCGGATCAGCGCTTCCATCTCTGCCATTGTGCCAAACTCGGCGGCAATGTCTTCGTAGTCGGAGATGTCGTAACCGTTATCGTCCATCGGCGAGCGGTAAACCGGCGAAAGCCAGATTAAATTAATACCGAGCTGCTGAAGATAATCGAGTTTGCTGATGATACCGGCAAGGTCGCCGATGCCATCGCCGTTGCTATCCATAAAGCTGCGCGGATAGATCTGGTACACCACCGCGTTGTGCCACCATTTTTTTTCCACCTGGATCTCCTTTTGATATTGGCCCCTCGCCCTAACCCTTTCCCCTTTGGGAGAGAGAAAAGTTAGCTCCGGTTCCCTCTCGCTGAGTGGCGAGAAGAAAACTCAGTTTTGTTCCCTCTTTCCTCTGGAAAGCGGGTTAGGGTGAGGGGAAAATTTCAAACTAAACGCTCAAAAGCCCGCCCGGCATCATCAAACAAATAACAGCTTTCCGGCGGCAGACGCAGGCCGATACGCTGGTCGGGTTTGATTTCGAGTCTTTCAGTATGGCGCATCACTAACGGTTCGCTACCGTAACCGCTATTTACGTAAAGCAGCGTTTCGTTGCCCATATGTTCCACAAACAGCACCTCTCCCTCGACATCCGCGTGGGCAAGCTCTGTAAGCTGAATGTGTTCAGGGCGAATCCCCAGCCGCACGTTTTGCGCTTCCCCATGGCTGGCTATCGGCAAAATGATTTGCTGGCGGTTCTCAAGCATCACTTCGCTGCGCTGCTCGCTTCCGTGGGTCAGCACGCCCGGAATCAAATTCATTTTTGGCGAACCGATAAACTGGGCGACAAATTCGTTCGCCGGACGATCGTAAAGATCAAGCGGCGTACCCACCTGTTCGATTTGTCCCTGGTTAAGCACGACTATCCTGTCGGCAAGCGTCATCGCTTCAACCTGATCGTGGGTGACGTAGAGAATGGTGGCGTTGATGCGCTTGTGCAGCGCGGCGATTTCCATACGCATCTGCACGCGTAAAGAGGCGTCCAGGTTCGACAGCGGTTCGTCGAACAAAAACAGGCTGGGTTCCCGCACAATCGCCCGGCCAATGGCCACACGCTGCCGCTGGCCGCCGGAAAGATCTTTCGGCCGTCTGTCGAGTAAGTGCTCCAGTTGCAAAATGCGCGCGCTTTCACGCACCTTTTCGTCGATCTCCTTCACCGGCAGCTTCGCCATTTCCAGCGCGAACGCCATGTTTTGATACACCGTCATATGCGGATAGAGCGCGTAAGACTGAAACACCATGCCGATGCCGCGCTCGGACGGGGAATCGTCGTTAACGCGCGTGCCGTCAATGCGCATCTCACCGCCGCTGATTTCCTCAAGCCCCGCCACCATGCGTAACAGCGTGGACTTGCCGCAGCCGGATGGCCCCACCACCACCACAAACTCTCCGCTGTTCACTTCAAGATCGAGCGGTTTAATCACTTCTGACGAGGTGCCGTAGCGTTTCTGGATTTTATCGAGTACGAGTTGCGCCATAGTTATCCCTTAATCGCTCCACTGGTCAGCCCGCTGACAATACGTTTCTGGAAGATGAGCACCAGCACGATTATCGGCAGCGTTACCACTACCGAGGCCGCCATAATGCTGCCCCAGGGGAGTTCAAACGTAGAGGCGCCGCTGAACATGCTTATCGCCACCGGCACGGTGCGTTTCTCCCCGGAAATAATAAACGTCAACGCAAACATGAATTCATTCCACGCGCCGATAAATGCCAGCAGCCCGGTGGTGACCAGCGCAGGCGCAAGGATCGGCGCGAAGACTCGCCGGATGATGGTCCAGGTTTTCGCCCCGTCGACAATCGCCGCCTCTTCCAGCTCCACGGGGATCGACTTCATAAACGTCGTTAACACCCAGACGGTAAAGGGCAGCGAAAAGGTGGTGTAGGAAAGGATGAGCGCGCCGAGCGAATTGTAAAGTCCCAGGAAACGCACCAGCTCAAACATGCCGGTCAGCACCGCCACCTGCGGGAACATCGAGACACAAAGGATGGTGAATAACAGAAACTTACGGCCACGAAACTGCACGCGCGCCAGGGCAAAAGAAGCCGTGATGGAAACCAGCAGGCAGATGCCAACGGTAATTGTCGCCACCAGTACGGAGTTCAGCAGGCTGCGTGCGATGCCGTTATCCACCAGCGCCACCACGTAGTTGTGCCAGTGGTAGCCGCTGGGTAAATAAGCCGGTAAAAAAAGCTCCTGGCCGGTACGTAATGAAGTCACAATCGCGTAGTAAAAGGGGAACACGCAGAACAGCACGGCGAAAGTCGCCCCGGCATAAATCACAAAATTTTGCGCGAACTTGCGCTGTCGACGAGTGGTTTTCATCACCGCTTCTCCTTCTCGTTTAAACGTGAGACGCGGATAAAGCAGGCGGCAATGCCCGCCACCATCATAAACACCAGCACCGACGCCGCCGAGCCCACGCCCATGTCCTGGTAGGAGACGATTTGCTCACGCGCGTAGCCGGAAACGGACATCGTCGCCTCGCTGTTGGAAGTCAGCACAAATATCAGATCGAAGATGCGCATGGCGTCCATCACGCGGAAGATCAGCGCCACGATCATCGCGGGCATGATCAGCGGCAGCGTGATGCGTCTGAAGCGCTGCCACGCGCTGGCGCCGTCCACCCGAGCCGCCTCGTACAGATCGTTAGGAATAAGCTGTAGCGCCGCCAGCAGCATCAGCGCCATAAAGGGCGTGGTCTTCCAGACATCGGCAATCACCACCGCCCACATGGAAAGCGAAGGTTCGGCAATCCACGCCAGATGCGCCTGATAGCCAAAGATCTTCGCCAGCAGATCGTTTACCACGCCATACTGATCGTGGAACATCCAGCCCCACATTTTGGCGCTCACTATTGTTGGAATGGCCCACGGCACCAGGATGGCGGTGCGCACCAGCCCCTGGCCGCGAAACTTCTGGTTCATCAGCAAAGCCAGCAACATGCCGAACAACAACTCAAGGCCAACCGACATGACGGTAAACCACAGCGTATTGCCTACCGCCTGCCACCAGAGCGGATCGACCAGCACGCCGCTGCTGTCGCCAGCGTTGCTGGCATAGTAGTTCGCCAGCCCCACCATTTCATACTCGGACGGGTTATCGAGCATCGCATTGGTGAAGCTAAAGAAGAAGGTGCGCACCAGCGGCCACCCGGCCGCCAGTGCAAGCAATACAAGCGCGGGAGCCACCAGTATCCACGCGATACGGCGGCGGCGCTGTTGATAGCCGGAACGAGCCAATTAATGCCAGTCCTTACCTTTCACGCGTTCCAGGCGTTTTTGCAGATCCGCAACGGCAGCTTTCCCGTCAGTGCCGCCGTTAAGTACTTTGAACGTTACGTTGAAGATAGCGTTAGAGACGCGCGGATACTGGCTTTTGGTCGCCGTTGCCGGGCGTGGCACCGCATTGGCGAAGATCTCTTTAAACATCGTCAGATGCGGTGCGGTTTCCAGAACGGCCTTGTCTTCATACAGCGCGGAACGTGTTGGAGCAAAACCAAGATATTTCAACTGCATTTTCTGGGAGTCGGCATCGGTGAGGATCTTCAGCAAGGCGATAGCCGCGTCTTTGTTTTTAGTGTTGGCGTTAACCGACCACTGCCAGCCGCCCAGCGCGTTGGCAGATTTGCCGTCCGGCCCGGCCGGGAGCGGCGCCACACCAACTTTACCCTTCAGCGGACTGTCCTCACCCTGCGAGAGCAGATAGGCGTAAGGCCAGTTGCGCATAAACAGCGCGTCGCCGTTCTGGAACACGGCGCGGGACTCTTCCTCTTTATAGCCAAGCGCCCCTTTCGGCGTGATTTTACCGATCCAGCCTGCGACCATATCCAGCGCCGCTGCGGCCTTAGGATTGTTTATGGTCACGTTTCCTTTTTCGTCGATAAACGTGCCGCCGCCGTAAGAATCAATCCACTCCAGCGCGTTACAGGTTAGCCCTTCATACGATTTGCCCTGGAAGATCATTCCCCAGAAGTTTTTATGGCCGGCCTTGCGCTCTTCAGCCTGTACTTTAGTGGCGATGCGCGTCAGATCTTCCCAGGTTTTCGGCGGTTGTTCTTTATATTTTTCCAGCAGATCTTTGCGGTAGTAGAGCACGCCGGTGTCCAGATAAGCCGGGATCGCTTTCACTTTACCGTTCACCGTGTCGTTCGCCCACGGACCGGGGAAGAAGTCGCCTTTCATGTCGGCAACCGCGTCGGTTAAATCGAGCGTTTGCTTATCGAGCAGCCCTACCCAGATGGTATCGGACTGGAACAGATCCACCGCTTTTTCATCTTTGGCCGCGAACAGTTGCTGAAGCAGCGCCAGTTTTTCATCCGATGCCGCCGGGAATTCAATAAATTCCAGCTTGTTGTTGGTCTGCTTTTCAAAACGGTCTTTGACGTAGTTGCAGTATTCCTTACCGCCAGGGGAAATCGGGCATTCCATGCGCAGGGTATCGGCAAGCGCGGCGTTGGTGACACCCGCAAGCGCTAAGGTAATAAGACTTAACGTCAGCTTTTTCATTTTGTCCTCTTCTGTCAGACGTAACCAAAGGTGGCGTAAAAATAGCCATGCCATCCAAAACGTTAGTTAACGATCTGACCAAGCGGCAAGATTACAGACCGATCTTTGTGCAAAATCTGGAGCTACTGCACGGATATAGCTTTTTTATTACGCCGCTGGCTGAAACGCGCTATACGGCAAATTAAATACGGAAGCGTAAAAAAGATAACTTCAGATCGCTGACAAAGAAGGAAAAAGCGTGTTTATGGCGTCAGGCTTTTGGTATCGACTAAGGAGGTCATCATGAGCACAACTAAACGCTATCTGTTACGGTTAAAAGCGCAGTTTGAACGGAACGATTTGGTCGTCGTTGCCGTGGATAACAAGCGTGGAGGAGATCTTTTAACGCGAGTTTGTCGTAACGGCTCATGATATTTCCTGAACAGGTGAAAACCGCGGTTAGCAAGCAAGTGAGAGGCGCCCATAAAGGGTAATGCAAATCTGTCGCATGGCAGGTTTATTTACGATGAGCAATTCGCTGGATCTCATTTCGGACGGTTTATTTCGATAGTTTGACTCTGCTCGCAAAATGTTAACAAATATGACCAGCCCCGTTCCCGAATGCGTAATGTTACCGATATCATGTTACCGGTATCAGAAACGTAGTGAATTATGCTTAACAGCTTTTCACCTGAAATTCGGCCCGAGGATAATTATTATGACCGAAATAACTGCGCATTACAGTGCGGGTACATTGCTGGGAATTGCAGCCTGTGCAGTAGTGCTCCTGCTTGTTCTTATCATGCGTTTTAAAGTGCATGCTTTCCTGGCGTTAATCCTTGTAAGTATTGCCACCGCACTCGTGACCGGTGTTCCGTTTGATAAAGTTGTCCCGACGCTGCTGACCGGTTTTGGCGGCACGCTGGCGAGCGTTGCGCTGCTGGTAGGTCTGGGAGCGATGATTGGTCGTTTACTGGAAATTTCTGGCGGTGCGAAAGTGCTGGCGGATACGCTTATCGGTAAGTTTGGCCCGCACCGTGCGCCGTTCGCACTGGGCGTGGCTTCGTTACTGTTCGGTTTTCCTATCTTCTTTGACGCCGGTCTGGTTGTTATGCTGCCGATTATTTTCAGCGTGGCAAAACAGTTTGGCGGCTCGACTCTGAAGTACGCCTTCCCGGCGGCGGGGGCATTTGCCGTCATGCATGCTCTGGTGCCGCCGCATCCGGGTCCGGTTGCCGCCAGTGAACTGCTGGGCGCAAACATCGGCCTGCTGGTCATCACCGGCCTGGTTATTGCGATCCCGACCTGGTATCTGGGCGCCTACCTGTACGGCCAGTACGCGGGTAAGAAATTTGATATCAAACTGCCTTCTTCTTTCCTGGGCAGTATTGAAGCCGATGCTAATCACCAGCCGCCGTCGTTCGGCATGGTGCTTTCCATTCTGCTTATGCCGCTGGTGTTAATCTTCCTTGATACCGGCCTGAACACCGCGACGGTGCTGGGTTGGGTAAGCGCCAATAATACGCTGGTGAATTTCCTGCGTATGCTGGGTAAAACACCGGTCGCGCTGCTGATCACCGTGTTCTTTGCGCTGCTGGTCTTTAGCCGCAACCATACCCGTCAGCATCTGGAAAAGGTATGCGATGGCGCGCTTGGTCCCATCTGCGGCATCATCCTGGTGACGGGTGCGGGCGGTATGTTCGGTGGCGTTCTGCGGGCCAGCGGCATTGGCGATGCGCTGGCGGGCGTGCTGTCCGATACCGGTATGCCGGTTATCGTTGCGGCTTTTGTTATCTCTACCGCCCTGCGTGTAGCACAAGGTTCTGCAACGGTTGCGCTGACAACGACCGCAGCGCTGGTTTCGCCGATGGTTGCCGCAACGGCCGGCCTTAGCGAGTTCGACCTGTGCTTTATCGTCATCGCGATTGCCGGCGGTGCCACCGTACTGTCTCACGTTAACGACTCCGGTTTCTGGCTGGTTGGACGATTCCTTGAGATGGACGAGAAGACCACGCTGAAAACCTGGACCGTGATGGAAACCCTGATTGGCACTATCGCCTTTGTGTTTGCGCTGATAGGCAGTATCATCCTGTAATTAGCTGATGGTACGTGTTTGTGACTTCGGTCACTTTTAACCAGAGCTTAAGCTCAGTATCATCGGTAAAGACCAGACCCTCATCGTTTACGGTGAGGGTTTTTCTTTGTACGGTTTCTATACCACGCACATGAGTGCCTGTTTTTTACACGGAGAGAATTATGTCCAGACCTGCCATCATCATTAACGACCTCGATGCCGAGCGTCTCGACCGTCTGCTGGAACAGCCGCAATATGCTACCCTTCCGGTAGCGCAGGCGCTGAACGCAGAGCTGGACCGTGCCGAGATGTGCAGCCCGGAAAAAATCCCTGCGGACGTGGTCACCATGAACAGCCGCGTGAAATTCCGTGACCTGTCGTCCGGAGAAGAGCATGTTCGCACGCTGGTTTATCCCGCTAACCTGACGGACAGCGATACTCACTTATCCGTCATGGCTCCGGTTGGAGCCGCACTGCTGGGCTTGCGCATCGGGGATACGATTAACTGGGTATTGCCAAACGGCAGCCAGACTAACCTCGAAGTACTGGCGTTAGAGTTTCAGCCGGAGGCGGCTGGCGAGTTCCATCGCTAACCGGTTCCGTTCACCCGGGAGCGGCGGTTTATACCGCCGCCAAAACGGCGAATGGAAAACTCAAAAAGCATAAACAACTTAACCTTCTTACCTAACCATTCCGGTCGCCCTTTTATTTTACAAGACAGCCATAACGGGCAACATAATAAAAACATTATCGATAAATAAGCTGCCGCTCGTAAAGTTCAAACCAGCAAAACAGTTTAAATTCTCTGGTCATTTCCGTAATGTAATTATAACTGCATAACTACATAAAAAGGGCTACAAACGCTTAAAGGCTCGGCGCGTGAGCCGTTATACTTTCTTTTTGTTACATAAGTTAATACTTATTAACCTGCATTGTACTTTCTTAAAAAGGGAATAAAAAGTTCGCTGGCTTACAGGTTGCGCGGTACATTTTTATAGCGTAAAAAGGCATCAGGAAGAACCTTTCCTGCCTTCGCCCCGGCAACTGACGCGCTTTGGGTGCCCTGTTTTCCTGAAGAGGCGCTGCACGAATAAGAGCAATCGGCTCTTAACCTTCTCTCGTAGCGAGCCGCCGTCCATGTATGGGCACTAAATGGACTTAATGATTAATTTTAATTATGAGTGGTGCTTTTTAGGCCCGGTTAAAATTAATTGTACTTACAGGAATGGTTTACTGCCGCTATTGAAAATGAATAAATCCTATTTCTCTGTAAATAACTGGTTAATAGATATACCCTCCGGCTCCATTCTTCACCTGACTACCGGCGAACGAAAAAGGCTGGGCGAATATCAATTAAAGCTCCTTGAGGTATTTATCCAGAATACCGGGAAAATCCTCACTCGTGACCAATTGACCAATCTGGTATGGGAAAGGAGAGTTATTGGTAACAATAGCTTACCAAATGCTATTCATGCGTTGCGTTCAGCGCTGGAAGATAATGGCAAGCGACAGAAGATCATCAAAACAATACCTAAAAAAGGGTATCTTCTGGAGGCGGAATATTGCTGTTCGGTAGTTAAAGAGGAAAACGAAGTCAAAGAAAATGACGATGGGTTTCCAGCAGAAAGCTCGACCGGCTCTTTATCCGCCCGGCAACCCATCTTTGTTACCCTGCCGGAGCAGGAAAACCCTGCTTCGGTAATGCAGGCCTTTCCCGCAGAACCGCCAGAAAACAAAGCCCTTAGCATCGTTTCGGCACCGCCTTATGCCTCTGAACAACGCTATTGCCGCCTGTTCATTACGTTAATCGTGGCGATCCTGGCGGCGCTGTTCGCCTGCGCGGGCACGTGGTATTTCCTGGAAGGCCGACAAAATCGTCTGCTGGTGAATGAGCAAGAAACCGATGTCTACAGCAATATATACATCTACAAAATCTCACCAGCCAGCGCCCCGGATCGCAATAAAGATCGAATTTCCGGCAAGCTTAAGGACACGCTTTATCAGCTAAACCAAATACTCAAGGCGCAAGCCATGACGATGAACGTTTATTATATGAGCATCGACCAGACGCTGGATTATACCTTCTCAATAGAAAACCGCTGCGACAGCACACAATTAGCCATGGCTATTTACCACTGGCGTATCGATAGCGGGCAGTTAAACAATCTTATCCTGCGTGAAACAAAGAGGAAGCTGAATGAAATGGCTAGCTGTTCCGGTGAATAAGTGGTTATCCGGCGGAGCGCTATTGCTGGCGATACTGATAACGATAAGTTTTTTTATATGGCCCGTAAACCCGCCACTTCCGCAGAAATTTCAGGGCATTATGCAGATGGGATTTTACGATCTGATGTCGCAACGTAAAGAGATTTACGACGCCAGTATGCGGTCCGTCGGCAACACTATCCTGACGACCATTACCAGTCCGGATGATAACCGCTTCGTGCTTAAAGGTAAGCTCACCAGGCTGGACCTTGACGGTGGAAAAATATTCTTTTCCTATACGCCCATTTATTCAAGCACCATCCGCTCAGGATTAATGGTTGATGGCCTGACCGATCTGCTGCTGCATACGGACGTCTGGATGGAGCCGTTGCAAATGAAGCAGCAGCCTATTGTGGTGGGTCAGAACGGGTTGATCTTTCTCTATCCGTTACAGCGATGATGCGATGCGGTATTACTGCCGTTCGTTGCCTCGCTTAACGCTGCCGGATAATGAAATTTTTTCTTTTTTAGTCCTGCCGGGCGCGTCAGGAATAACTTTCAATGAGACTGATGACAAGCCTCATGGCGTGCAAGGTGCTGAAATACTCCTTTGTTAAAATTCATTTTAAAATCAAATGGTAGATTTTAGGCCGTTAACCATAAAGAAGGAAAAACCACGCTTTCTCCTTCTTTGTCAGCAATCCCCAATATCAACTCCCTTATCGCGCATCGACGCCAGCCGATAGCGCAACGCCCGGGGGGTAATACCTAAAAACTCTGCGGTTTTCAATTTATTGCCTTTGTGTCGCTTCAGTAACCCAATGATGTACTGGTATTCCGCCATGCGGCCATGCAGCTTGACGTTGCGCATGGCGGACATCGAGCCACTAAGGTCGCCGCTCTGCATGTCCTGATAAACAGACATTACGTCAGCGGAAGGTACTGCTGTTAAAAGGGTATTTTTCTGCGCCAGACCTAAATCCTGCGGCGTCATTTCCACGCCGTTACACAAAATTAGCCCGCGTTGAATGACATTCTCAAGTTCGCGCGCGTTGCCCAGCCAGTCGTGGCTCAGTAACACGTCACGCGCCTCGTCACCGAGATGGATTTTCCTCTCGCAGAGAGCCTGGTATTTATTGATAAAGCGCAGCGCCAGCGGAATGATATCCTGTTTGCGTTCGCGTAACGGCGTGATATGAATCGGTATCACTGAAATGCGATAAAACAGATCCTGTCGGAAACGGCCTTCGGCTATCTCAACCTGCAAATCTTTATTTGTCGAGGCCATCAGGCGAATATCCAGAGGGATACGCCGGTGGCTTCCCGAGCATTCGAACTCCTGCTCTTGCAGCACACGTAATAGCCTGGCCTGCAACGTCAGCGGCATATCGCAGATTTCTTCAAATACTATCGTACCGCCGTTCGCCTGCTCAAACTTACCCGGCACGCTGGCGATTGCTCCGGTAAAGGCACCTTTCTCATTGCCGAATAAAATAGTTTCCAGCATGCTTTCGGGAATAGCTGCGCAGTTAACGCCAATATAAGGCGTAGCTTTTCCGGCGGCGTTCTGATGAATATATTTTGCAACATATTCTTTACCCGTTCCGGTTTCTCCGGTAATCAATACCGGCACATTAAACCGTGCTACGCGGCGGGCTAACGAAAATAAATTTAAACTGGCGGGAGCGCTGGCAAAAAAATCGTGTTCATTTCGTGCCTCTCTTTTAACCCCGATATCCATAAGACGTCACCAACGTAATTAAAAATCTCACCAACTGAGATTACAACATTATTGCATCCATTGAGAACGAGTATACTCAGGCACCGGCAATTGTCTTTTTTTTATTGGGTATTAAAATATTAACCTTTTATAATCAGGGAGTTACAAAAATTTATTATGGACAATTAATCACACAAGCTATCACTTGATAAATCAAAAAATATTACACGCTTATCGTTAACAGCGATAAGCTGTAATAAATAAAAATAGAGCTTAGCGATGAACATTATCTGCGTTGATTAAAACTAATTATTCAGAAAACGCATTTTCCATCTCACCAGGGTACGCGGCATGTACTTCACGTCTTTATTTTCGGAGGTGTAATAGTGTAATTGAAGTTCACCCTGTGCTGAAGGCGAGATACGCCCCGCCCAGATTTTTCCTTCCGGGGTATACATAATAATTGCCGTCTGACGGTTCGCCGCCCCACGCACCCACATCGACAGGACCCGGGCGCCAATATTGTCAATATCATCCTGATAAATAAACATGTTCGCGGTTTCGACAAATTTTTGATAATCCTCACCGGTAAGCGCATGGAAACGTTTATCACGCGCTTTATTGTCAAAAATACCCAGCGTAAACAACGTTGGTTTCGGGCGGGGATCGCTATTTGATTTTTCGTAACGTCCGTCGAAGAACACCCCGGAAGGCATCAACAACCGGCACCCCAGGTCGGCATTACTGTGCACCTGAAGAAAGCCGTCTTTTTTAGGAATAATCAGCAGCCTGCAGTTGCTTGTGTCTATCATTTTCTCAACAACGGCCATGCCGTATATCTTGCGTGCTTCCGCCGTAAAATCATCCTTATTCAATCCGGCCCACGCGTGCATATCGATAGTAATGCTCCATTCAGCGCTACGGCTAAACTGTATCGTCCCACCACTCATGTTGGGCGCGCGCATATTCCACCACTGCCCTTGCCAGTCAAACTGATTATCCACATCAGAGATTTTGCCGATCCCTTCGTAATAGGCGCGTTCAATACAGCTATCAGTGGTGCAACTTTCCAGCGACGACTCCCATTGGGTGTAATCTTTACGCACTTTCCTGGAATCATTGTTGACGAGCATCGTGCGATAAATAACCGTCATAGTGCTGTCCAGCCAGCGAAGGTTGTCGTTGTTACAGACGGTATTTTCCAGCGGCGTGCTGGCACGCAGGCAATTCACCGCCAGAGCGCTGCCGCTAAAAAAGCTCAGAAATATAAGCAGAGCAAAGGCGCGAGGTTTTAACATAGATCAGGAAACTCTGGTGACAGGAGGAAACATTCTGTCCAAAAGCCCTGTCGTTTGCAATATAAACCGCTGCCCGTTCACAAACTGCAAAAATAACGAAGACGAAACGATAAAAAATCAGCCAGGCCATTTTTAATAAACGTTGATATTTGAAAAATGACAAAGGCATGAAACAGAGTCTGGGGCAGTTAATTAATTCGTAAGAAATAAAAGAATGCTATGCCGATTCACGCAGTACCAGCTCACCGGAAATAACGATCTTTTGCACCGGTAACGCGGGCGTTTTTATTTTATTGATGATAAGCGTCGCCGCCTGGCGCCCGGTCTCTTCGCTTGATGCCGAGACGTAGCTGAACAACGGCGATGTCAGGTTGATATGCATCATATCTTCAAAGCCAATCAATGAAACCTGCTGGGTCAGAAACACATCTTTGCCCACGTTGCGCCCTACCTGCTGGATGCCGCTCAGGCAACCGATAATTACGGGAGGGGAATGACAGAGAATGGCGCTGATTTTGTTGCTTTGCTCAAGCAAAATGCGGGTTGCCGTTGCTGCCGCAAGCGTATCATTATCGCAGGCTGGCGCCCACTCTTCACGAAACGGTAAATTGTACTGTGCGAGCGCCCCGCGATAGCCCAACAGCCGTTCCTGACGAATCAGACAGCCTGCGGTGCCGCCAAGCCAGGCGATATTACGGTGCCCGCGCTCAATGAGATAACGCGTTGCCTGATTCCCGGCCTGGCGATTATCACGCGCGATAATATCTCTGGTGCTGGTGACGGGAGATTCAGAGATAACGACCGTTGGCAACGGACATTCGGTTATCAGCTCGGGAACGGACGACGAATAATGGTTCGCATTCAGATAAATTACCCCCGCCACACCCTGCTGAGAAAAAGAGGTTAAGCACTGACGGAGCTGCCGATCCTCGTCCTGCGGCTGGCCGAGAAACACCATGAATCCCTGTTTCTCAAGCTGTTGCACGATGCTTGCCGTTACGTTCACGGAAAACGAGTCGGAAAAATCGCGGATAATCAGGCCAATCAGATTTGAAGTATTTGAGCGCAGGTTTGCCGCCGCCGTGTTATGAACATAGCCAAGCTGCTTAATGGCGGCGTTGACCTTGCCAATGGTGGCTTCGGAGATTTTCCCCTTATTACGCAGCACCAGAGACACCGTCGAGACGGAGACGCCAGCCAGCTGGGCTACGTCAATGATATTGACCTTTTTCATCGCGCTCCTTTCATGCAAATTTCCTTATTATCAATACCATAAAGCCCCCGGTAAACCTACAGGGGGCTGATACTTCTTTAAAAGGCGCTATTTACCTATCATCGTCGACATGGTCTGGGCAATAAACTGCGCCCTGGCACCGAATATCACCTGAATACCCGCATCGCCGACAAACACCACGCCGCGCGCACCGAGGCTGTTCAGACCTTCTTTATCGACCTTATCGCTCTTATCCACTTCCAGACGCAGGCGCGTGATGCACGACCCGACGGAGCTGATGTTCTCCGCACCGCCCAGCAGACCGATGATATCACCAGCCAGTTCGGTATCGGTTTTGTCATTGGCATTCGTCGTCACATCCGCACGGCCCGGCGTTTTCACATCGAAACGACGAATGACAAAGCGGAAGGTGAAGTAGTAAATCAGCGCCATCGGCACGCCTACTACAACCGCCATCAGGAAGTTAGTCTGATAACCGTTAAACGACGGCAGAATACCAAAGGAAATATAGTCAATCATGCCCGCCGAGAAGGACTTAGCGATATGCGCATGCAGCAAGTACATGCACATATAAGACAGCCCGGCCATGATCGCGTTAAAGACGTACAGAATCGGCGCTACAAAAATAAAGGTAAATTCAACCGGCTCGGTGATGCCCGTCAGAAAACAGGTCAGCGCCGCAGAGAACAGAATACCGGAGGCAATTTTCTTATTTTTGGTGTTCGCTTCGTGATACATCGCCAGACACGCGGCCGGCAACGCAAACAGCATCAGCGGGAACTCGCCCTGCATAAATTTCCCGGCATTCTGGTAGCTGTCGCTGCTGAAGGATTTTACGCCTTCTTCCAGCATCTTGAACCAGATTGTCTGGTCGCCGTGAATCACCTGGCCTGCATGCGTGGTGTATTCCCCAAACGAGTACCAGAACGACGGATACCAGATATGGTGCAGGCCAAGCGGGATAAGCGCACGCTCGGTCAGGCCAAAGATAAAGGTGGATAATGCCTGGTTGTCGCCATTCACAATAACCGAGAGCGAATCAATCCCCGACTGGATGTACTGCCACACCCACGGCAACGCCATGCCAAGCAGGAAGGAAAGAAATGCCGTAGCAATAGCCACGAAACGCTTGCCGGAGAAGAACCCCAGGAATTCAGGGAGCTGCATGGTGTGGAATTTGTTATAGCACCACGCAGCGAGAATGCCGGAAATCAGGCCGCCGAAGACGCCCATTTGCAGCGTCGGAATGCCCACAACCATGGCATATTTTCCGCCCGCCGCCGCCATTTCCGGCGTGATGCGCAGGATCGTGCCGATGGTCATATTGATAATAAAGACCGATACCGCCGCCGACAATGCAGCAATCCCCGACTCCGCCGCCAGCCCTACCGCAGAACCAATGGCGAACAGCATCGGTAGGTTATCGAAGATCACCCCGCCCGCGTTCATCATTAACGGTAAATGGAATTTATCGCCGAAGGCCAGTAACAGACCCGCAGCAGGAAGCAGTGAAATAGGCAGCATTAATGCGCGGCCTATCATCGACAGCTTAGATAACGATTTCGTAATGCTTGATAACACACTCATAGAAAACCCCCGGTGTTGACGCTGCCATCGCGTTTTGTTTACGCGTTTTTATGGTAAGTAGAACGTTCTACTAGAACGTTCTACTTATAGTGACGAAACGCGTTTTTCCCGGCAACTTAAAATCAGGGATGTAGCCATACTGTTATCGAATATTTGAAGCTGCGCAGGTTTTAACCTGACATTTGTAGGGGTTTTGACGGGAATAATACCGGACAGCACCCTCTTCCTGAGGAAGAGGGTTGGGATGCGGGGAAATCTTAAGCCTGAACCGTAATGCTCAGGCTTTCAAAGCTCACCGTCTGGCCTGCAACGATCTTGCAGCGTTTGCGGGTTTCCACTTCGCCGTTTACCTTCACCAGGCCTTCGGCAATCACCGCTTTCGCCTGCGCACCGCTTTCGCACCAGCCTTCCAGCTTCAGCAGATCGCACAGTTCAACGTGGGGGTGTTTTCCTAATGAGAAGGTCGCCATTTTACTCTCCATCGACATCATGATATTCCTCGCAGGCCTGCAAGGTATTCTGGATAAGAGTGGCGACGGTCATTGGGCCAACGCCACCCGGAACCGGCGTAATATACGAGGCTTTGGCGGCGGCTTCATCATAATTTACGTCGCCCACCACTTTGCCGCTCTCCAGACGGTTGATGCCCACGTCCACAACGATCGCCCCTTCCTTGATCCACTCGCCCGGAATAAAGCCCGGTTTGCCGACGGCAACAATGACTAAATCGGCGTTCTCAACGTGGTGGCGAAGATTTTTGGTAAAGCGATGCGTGACGGTGGTGGTGCAGCCAGCCAGCAGCAGTTCCATGCTCATCGGGCGGCCAACAATATTCGACGCGCCGATAACTACAGCGTTCAGACCGTAGGTATCAATGTTGTAACGCTCAAGCAGCGTCACGATGCCGCGTGGCGTGCAAGGACGCAGACGCGGCGCGCGTTGGCACAAACGGCCTACGTTATACGGATGGAAACCATCAACGTCTTTGTCCGGATCGATACGTTCCAGCACCTTCACATTATCGATACCCGCCGGCAGCGGAAGCTGAACCAGAATGCCGTCGATCTCTCTGTCTGCGTTGAGCGTATCAATCAGCTCCAGCAGCTCTGCTTCGGTGGTGGTATCAGGCAGATCGTAAGAACGGGAGATAAAACCCACTTCTTCACAAGCTTTGCGTTTGCTGCCGACATAAATCTGCGATGCGGGGTTCTCGCCAACCAGCACAACGGCCAGGCCAGGGGCACGTTTTCCGGCGGCAATTCGGGCCTGTACAATTTCTGCCACTTCAAGCCGTACCTGCTGCGCAATCGTTTTACCGTCAATAATCTTTGCTGCCATCAGTCGAAGTATTCCGTCTGTAATAAACCAGGAGGGGGATTGTTTCTATTTTGTCAGAAGCGGGCCCTGCTGTCAGGCAAAGTTCTGCCTGGATGCTCAATTGTCGCGCAGGTGATTGAAAAGCCATTGACTAGAAAGGTGCTGACCGTATAATCCGAGCGTTCCGAAGAATATGCACAAATCGGAACGGCACTTCTGCAGTGCGCCCTTAGCTCAGTTGGATAGAGCAACGGCCTTCTAAGCCGTAGGTCACAGGTTCGAGCCCTGTAGGGCGTACCATTTCGAAGTAAACAGACGTCAACCGACGTCTTTTTTTATGCCTGAAATTCAGAAAGTTGGCTAATTTTAGCGCGTCGAAACTCTCTCAAAGTCTACCTACATCTGCCTGCATCGAGTTGTATCTGTTGGTATATGTGATGGTACAACCCTGTTCAATGAAATCTTGTACCAACAGCCAACAACGGAGAGCCTCAAATGGCATTAACCGATGTAAAGGTAAGAAGTGCAAAGCCTACCGACAAGCTTTACAAGCTTACAGACGGCGAAGGAATGCATTTAATGGTTCATCCTAATGGATCTAAATACTGGCGCTTGCAGTACCGCTTTGACGGTAAGCAAAAGATGTTGGCGTTGGGTATCTATCCTGAGATTTCTTTATCTGAGCCAGGCAACGAAGAGATGAAGCTAAGCGGCATGTCGCTAACGCTATCGACCCCAGTGAACAGAAAAAGGTTGAGAAACAAGCTCGCAAGGCAACGGTAGAAAATACCTTCAAAGCTATCGCTCTGGAATGGCATGAGTACAAGCGCCCTAACTGGTCAAAGGGTTACGCTGAAGGCATTATGGAAGCGTTTGAAAACGATATCTTTCCTGATATCGGTAAGCGCCCAATTGCAGAGGTAAAACCTCTGGAGATCCTCAGTTCACTTCGTAAACTCGAAAAACGAGGTGTCCTCGACAAGTTGCGCAAAATCCGTCAGGCCTGCAACCAAGTGTTTCGTTACGCCATTGTCACTGGTCGAGCTGAAGCTAACCCTGCATCGGAGCTGGCAAGTGCGTTAACCCCGCCAAAATCTGTGCACTATCTTCATCTGTTAGCTGATGAACTTCCGGCTTTCTTGCAAGCTCTCGCCGCTTATTCTGGTAGCCCAATAACTCGGCTGGCAACAAAGATTCTGATGTTAACGGGCGTTCGTACTATTGAACTCCGCATGCTGAATGGAAAGAATTCGACTTCAACAAACGGGTTTGGGAAGTACCGGTAGAAAGGATGAAGATGCGCCGCCCTCACCTTGTACCCCTATCTGCTCAAGTTGAGGCAGCACTACGAGAGATCCAGGCAATTACGGGGCGTTATAACCTGGTATTTCCTGGGCGCAACAACATCATCAAGCCAATGAGCGAAGCGAGTATTAATCAGGTATTAAAAAGGATTGGGTATCACGGGAAGGCTACGGGGCATGGCTTTAGGCACACGATGAGTACGATCCTACATGAACAAATCTATAACACGGCGCGGATCGAGTTACAGCTTGCTCATGTGGATAAGAACACCATTCGTGGCACATACAACCATGCGCAGTACTTGGAGCAGCGTAGGGATATGTTGCAGTGGTATGGGGATTATGTGGATGAGTTGGCGGTAAATGGAGAAGCTGTTGTTATTAGGAAAAAGGCGTAAGTTTGCTGTAGGCATAGAGTCAATGTCGTTCGCCGTGAAGAAGCATTTAATTCGATCTTAAGTCACTAAAAGCTGGCCCACGTCGATAAGAACTCAATTCGTGGGACTTATAATCATGTCTAGTATTTGGAGAGGAGAAGGGAGATGATGCATTGGTATGCAGATTACATCGGTCAAGTTGGAAAATCTAGATTCATAATTGTTCCTATTAACCTAACTGTTTTATTAGGGATAGGATAAAAAATTCAAGCAGGGCTCCTCCTGAATGGAGGAGCTCAACAAAGGGGCATTTTTTTTTGATCTTGGGTTGCATTCATGCTTTGTTCAGAGAATTTATCTCTTCTACTGCAGAATCTGAAGGTCTGCTTAGCGCCAGAAGCGGACATTTATAACCGTTATGCATAAGACCTAATACCAGCCGATATTGCTGGCGTTAAAAACCGAACGCCACTTTACCTTTCTGCTTGGTACAGGTTCTCAAGACTTGAGTTGCAGCGTATCGGCGAACTGGAGGTAATATTGCTCGATGAGTTTATCTCCATTGGCCGGGGAGAAGAGATACAGGCGCATGAGGCCCTCAAAAACTAGGGACAGGCGCTCTGTAATGGCCTCAGGATTGAGCTCGCCAGATATCTGACCGCTTTTCTGGGCTGCGCGTATCAAGCTATGAACACTGCCGACCAGGCCAGACTCCGAATCGCGAAGGAGTTCGGCGACATGCGTGTTGCGCGCACCTTCGCTGGCAATCTCGGCGCGTAAAACCGCCACCGCGTGTCCCTCCGGTGTAAGGAATATATCTGCCAGGAGCTCTTCTATCGCCTTGCGGCTGAAATCGGTACTCCAGAAACGGCTTATCAGATTGTGATGCCGCTGCAGGTCGAGTTCGATAAGCGCAATGATGAGGGCTTCCTTGCTCGGGAAGTACTGGTAGATGTTCGCAATGCTGACCCCTGCAGCCGCGCCGATTTCGGAAATGGATGAGGCGTGAAACCCGCGTTGTATAAAGCAGTTGCGGGCCCCGTTGAGGATCTGGGTCATGCGTTCTTCACGCGCCTGCTCATTTACGGGACGCCCGCGCAGGGGCTTGCTTTTACCAGTTTTCATAATCACTTTATATCCCATTCAAGTAAAACAAGGACGACACCAGAGTGGTGTCATCCTCAGTTTGCAGGTAAGGCTGGCTACACAATGGACGGGCTGTCGATGTGAAGCGATAAGCGTCAGAGTAACGTCGGCGTTGCCTCGACGCTCGCATATACCTTGATTTCCTGAAACTGCTCAATCGCACGTGGCCCGCAGAGGACGCCGATACCACTTTGCTTGAAGCCGCTCTGTTCGAAGTGCTCGGACATGACGCCCCAGCAGTTTATCCAGATATGGCCGGCTTGAATAGCCTTGCCGGCTCGTCGGCAACGCGCCGTGTCGTTCGAAAACACCGAGGCGGCAAGGCCGAATTCGGTAGCATTTGCGCGCATGATTGCGTCGGCTTCGTCTTCAAAAATCTCGAAAGTCTGGACCGGCCCGAAGACCTCGGACTGGATGACACAGGTGTCCAGGTCCTGTACTTCGATCAGGCTGGGACGGTAGAACGCGCCTGCGGCCAGGGGGCCTTCATCGACCGGGCCGCCGCGCACCAGAATGTTTGCATAGGATTCTGCTTCGGCGACCACGGCATCGACGCGTCGCACGCTGGCCTTGTCGATCAGTGGACCAAGCTGCGCCTGTGGATCCTCGCTTTCGCCGAGCCGGACGTTCTGATAAGCCTCGATCAGCGCGGCGCGCAATCGGTCGGCAATGCCACGCTGGGCCAGCACACGCGAACCGGTGCAGCAGAACTGGCCATTCATCGCGACCAAAGCCATGACGATCTGCGGTACCACTACATCAAGGTTGGCATCATCGAATACGACCAGCGGTGCCTTGCCGCCCAGCTCCAGGTTAAGGCGTTTGAGCGTTTTGGCGCCGTTGGCGGCGATGATGCGACCCACCCCGGTGCTACCGGTATAGCTGATCATGTTTACATCGGGGGAATCGACCAGCATGGAGGCGCCGATACTCCCGGTTTCCGTGATCACGTTTAGCACACCCAGCGGCAGCGATTTAACTGCTGCGATTGCCTGGGCGAACAGTGCATTAGTAAGCGCGGTTTGATGAGGCAGTTTCAGCACCACCGTGCATCCCGCAGCCAGTGCGGGAGCAACGGCACGCACTGACAGGATGATTGGTGAGTTCCAGGGCGAGATCACCCCCACAACGCCAAGAGGTTCGGGATCGGAATGAAAGTGCATTCCCGGAGCGGCTTCAAGGGCACGCCCACCGGTCTGCAGCAGCGCGGTGGCGGCGCCATAACGCAGCCAGTCCACCGTCACTGCCAGTTCCCACTGGGTCTGAGCCAGCAGCTTGCCCCCTTCACGGGCGAGCTGGATTGCCATCTCGTCCACCCGCCTGGCGACCTCGTCGGCCAGCTCGAACAGGGCGCGCGAGCGCAGCGAGCGTTCCCGGGCCCAGCTGGTCGTGTCGAAAGCAGTGCGAGCGGCTTCGATCGCCTGACGTGCTTCGTCAGGGCCGATGTCCAGGTAGTTGCCCAGCGGCTGGCCGGTCGAAGGACTGACCGCCTGCCTGATTGTGCCTCCGTTATTCCAGCTGCCGTTGATCCAGTTCTTCGCAGCTTCAGTCAAATTCGAGCGTTCCATGATATTTCCTTTCAGAGCATCCCGCGGATTGATCGACGCAGACACGGAGCGGGTAGTTCCTGGTCTGATCGTTTGACGCTGAAGCTAAAGGCTGCTCGCTCACTGCGTCTTGAATATAAAAGTAAATGATCACTTATATAAATGCAATGGGTATTTTTGCAAGGAGTGCTCAGGCTGTATGTGGATGACTCAATGGCGTGGAGGGTACACCTCTCAGTGAGCATGCAATGGTCATGGCAGGAACGAGCATGTCCCGAGGCGGTCCGTAACTTTTGCTGTATGACCTGAGGTGCGCTGAAACTGCTCCGGGCGCGCGTCTTTCAGCGATAAAAGATCTTCATTGAGTCCAGACGGAGAAATCATGCTCAAAAACAGCATGCTTCCTGTCCATACCGGGCCGAAAGCTCCATCAATAGGCGCAGGTTTACGCCCCGTTTGATGCGAGGGAGTTGGGTGCCTCCTCCCCCTCCAAACCATAACATTTATGACATTGCTCCGGCCGTCGCTATTGCCCTGCGTTAGCGCAATGTCCTCTGGAGGAGCATGAATTGTTGCCGCGATACTTTGATATACCGCTGCAATGTCGGCTGGTGATTCTTTGGCAGCGCCGCCTTTTTAGGGCTAAGATGGTCGGATATGACTATGATTGTCTTGACAGGGCTTTCAGCAGGTTACTCGACAGCTGCCGAAGCAGATCTAACTCCTCATCCTTCATCTGCATGATACATCTCATCTTACCAGGCAGTGCCAGCACAGCCTCTTTCATATCATTCGCCTTTTTAGTAAGCACTACGTTTTTCATCCTTTCATCGCCGGCAACAGCCATCCGCTTCAGAAACCCCTTAGCCTCGAGTTTTTGCACAAGCGGAGACAGCGTTCCTGAATCAAACAATGTCTTCTGGCCAAGTGCCCGTAACGGAATATCGTCCTGCTCATACAGCGCCATAAGTACGACAAACTGCGGGTAGGTGAGGTCAAGTTCTTTCAGTAACGGCCGGTACTGGCGGATCAGCGCGTTAGTAACCGAATAGAGAGAGAAGCACAGTTTATCTTCTAATATGCTGTTTTCTTTCATTTTATTAACTCCACTGAAAAATATTAATAATAATATTTGAGCAAAAGAATATTGCATGCAAGAGATATTCATGAAAGTAAAGTGTCGGGAACGACTGACGCGCTACTGAAAAAACACGATGAACATACTTTTAACGAGGCTCAATCATGAGAATCGTATCAGCTGTCCTTACTTCTGCCATTTTCGCATCCGCCACTGCTGTAGCTTTCGAACAACCGATCAACCTTCCTGTTCCGCAGCCGGAGCGCAGGTATTTCTTAACGTGCCTTGACTATCGCATGCTCACTGGGACGGGTCTCGTCCATGTCATTGAGCCATCCACATAAGGCCTGAGCATTCCTCGTAAAAATACCCATTGCATTTATATAAGTGATCGTTTACTTTTATATTCAGACGAGGCGAATGGGCAGCCTTTAGCTTCGAAGCCAAACGATCAGACCAGGGACTACCCGCTCCGTGCCTGCGTCGATCAACCCACGGGATGCTCTGAAAGGAAATATCATGGAACGTTCGAATTTGACTGAAGCTGCGAAGAACTGGATCAACGGCAGCCGGAATAACGGAGGCACGATCGGGCAGCCGCTATGTCTTCTGGCCAGGTGCCCGTAGCGGAGTATCGTCCTGCTCATGCAGTGCCATGAGTACGACAAACTGCGGGTAGGTGAGATCAAACCTTTCAGTTGTAACCGGTACTGGCGGCTCAGTACGTTAGTAACCGAACAGAGAGAAACCTGTTTTATCTTCTAATTACATGTTTTATTTAGTTTTATTAACTGCACTAAAAAGATACCAAAAATAATACTTTAGCAAAAGAATATTGCATACAAGCATTATTAACACAAGGTAAGTGCCGGGAATGACTGGCGCTTTACTGAATATACGATGAACATACTTTTAACGAGGCTCAATCATGAAAAACGTATCGGCTGTCCTGACTTCTGCTATTTTCGCATCCGCCACTGCTGTGGCTTCCGAACAACCGGTCAACCTTCCTGCTCCCACAGCCGGAGTGCAGGCATTTCTTAACGTACTGAACTCCGGTAGCGGCAAGCCCATGGAACAACTGACCCCGCAGGAGGCCCGTCAGGTACTGATCGGTGCACAGAAGGGCGTTACGCTGCCATCTGCGCAGGTTTCAGAAAAAATCATCATGGTGAACGGGCAATCCATAACGCTGAAAATCGTGAAACCGGACAACGCTACCGGCACACTTCCTGTATTCATGTTCTTCCATGGTGGTGGTTGGGTGCTGGGAGATTTCCCAACTCATGAACGGCTTATCCGGGACCTGGTTCGCTCATCTGGCGCTGCTGCGGTATATGTAGACTACACACCGTCACCGGAGGCCCATTTCCCTGTCGCTATTCACCAGGCGTATGAGGCAACTAAGTGGGTGGCTGAACACGGTCAGGAAATTGGCGTGGATGGCAGCCGCCTGGGCCTGGTCGGTAACAGCGTCGGCGGGAATATGGTGGCCTCTGTGGCGCTGCAGGCTAAACAGTTTAACGGACCGAAGATTCGTTATAACGTGATGCTGTGGCCGGTAACCGACGCGAATTTTGACAGCGCATCCTATAACCAGTACGAAAACGGCTATTTTCTTACGAAAAATATGATGAAATGGTTCTGGGATAATTACACTACTAACGCGTCAGACCGTAACAATATTCTGGCTTCGCCATTGCGAGCCACCACGGCACAGCTGAAAGGATTCCCGCAAACCTTAATCCAGACAGCGGAACTTGATGTTCTGCGTGACGAAGGTGAAGCGTTCGGCCGCAAGCTGGATGCAGCTGGCGTACCAGTAACCGTGACACGCTACAACGGCATGATCCATGACTATGGACTGCTGAACCCGTTAAGTGAGGAGCCCACCGTCAAAACCGCGCTGGAGCAAGCGGGTGCAGCCCTTAATAAACACCTGAAATAATATCCGCATAACGTATAAACAGCACAGCCTGAGGCTGTGCTGTTTTGTGAGTCACTGGTTTTTTTACCCATCTCTGCTCAGCAAAATAAAAATGTGGCGAGGTTTTATATTGCGAGGTTTCTCAAAAATATAGATCTAGTAACTAGTGCTCGTATGGCTGTATGGAACGGCTCCCCGTTGATTAACCCACGGTAATGTTAGTAACGCTTTCATTAGTTGTGATAACAATTTTGAGCTTCCGCTCATAGCAGACTGAGTACGATATAACAGCAGCTAAGTAGCAGGAACGGACAAAATTCATAAAAAAATATTCGGAACGATGTAGGTTATTCCATCGTAAGCCATCAGATTTTCAGTGTATCAATGACGATACGTAGAGCGGGTGACACATTGCGATGAGGATAATAAAGAAACAACCCTTCCCTTCGCAGGCTGTAACGCTGCAAAACCCTGATAAGTACACCACGCTCTACATCATCAGCAACCAGTTCGACAGGAACATATGCCAGCCCCAGACCCAGCCGGGCAGCTTCTGCTTCCATATAGCTGTCAGATAAGGCCCATTGCCCTTCAGGTCGATGAGTGATTTTTTTATCATCCTGATTGAGTTCCCGCTGGTATACGCTTCCGTCGGCAAACTGACAGGCGATACAGGGATGCGTCTTTAAATCCGCAGGGGTTTGCGGAAAACCGTAGCGACGAAAATGTTCAGGAGTACTCACAATGGCCATCTCCATATCGGGCGTAATGCGCACCGCGACCGTACCCTGGCCTACTTCGGGTCCCAGACGGACGCCTGCATCGAATCTCTCCTCGATAATCTCGACGAACCGACTCTCGTTCATCAGTTCGAGCCTGATATCAGGATAGCGCTGTTTAAAGACCGCAAGCTTAGGCAGAAGGCATTTATCAATAGCGTGCTGGCTGGCATTGATGCGGACCGTGCCGGAGGGTGTTTCACGATAATGTGCCAGGGTGGCAAGTCCAGGATCTAACGTATCAAAGCCAGACTCCATCTTCTGGTAGAGCTGCTCCCCTGCTTGTGTCAGTGACAGCTTACGCGTGGTACGCACCAGAAGCTGCGTTTCCCTCTAAGCAGCCAGTACGGCTGCTTTTTATGGCTGAGAGTGGTGAGCATCGCCCATTCTCTTTAAAAATAAAAGATTGTTCGCCGTCTGCTTAATTTACCTGCTCATTCTAATGGCGAATTAATAAACAATTAATTGTAAACAAAACCAAAGATCTCTCCTTTTTGTCAGTTTTGGCATACTTATTTAACCTCGCTGGATATATGTGTGCTGGACGTTATTATTAATCCACGAGGTAAAAGGATACACCTTTAGCTATAACGGGAGGATTTTTTAATATGGACTGGTTTATCAAACAAACGTTCGTCTGTCCAAACACGGGCACAGCCTTTGCTTTAGCCACGTGCATGCGTAATCTGAAACTGATCCTGTGGTATCGTGGCGATTACTTTCTGCGTGAGGGTAATATATTATCAACGAGTCCTTACGGGCTCATTGTAAACGGTAAGGAAAGGGAGTTAGTAATTATGCACGCCTTTCCGTTTTCCTCCACTTTATGGACGTCATTTCGCAATAACATTCATTGCCCCGGTAATAATCACCCATTTATCAGAGAATGTGCAGAAAGATGGAAATGTCTGTTTGAAAACTGTCCTTATGGAATAAGCAAGGAGCAATAACCTTTCGTCAAAAGCACAATATTATTTAATCCTGTATAATTAGGCATGTCGTTTAATAATGATATGTCGACAAGCATCCGCATATTTTACAGGGAATATATTCGCAACGATATAAAGGAGGCGATGAATCCATTCAGGTTGTTCCTGACAATTTCTACGCCTGAGCCTCCTGCTGCTTTTCTTGCTCCTTTCGCCTGAAACGTCTTTTTTGTATTGAGGTGACCATGAACGGATGCTTTGTTCAGGCCCAAATACTTGAAGCCAATGCGCAATCAGCAGCTCGGAATACCGCGTCGTGTCGCGCGACGAAAGTATCTGCCGTTACATCTGCCACTGTTACATTTGATTATTCAGCGCGCCTTATACATATTTGAAGTACGCAAGCGATAAAGCAAAAACAGCTTTTATGGGCATTAACTCAGCCACCAATGACAGGAGAGCCCTTGTGAATTTCTACCGTCAAAACTGGTACTACGTCGGAGGCGCCCTTTTTGTCGCCCTGGCTTATATTATGGGCTTCTGGGGCGTTTATCACCTGACAGAAATCCAGGTGATTCTCATCTATAGCTTTATGGCTATGCTGGCGCATCAATTTGAAGAATACGCCGTACCCGGCGGATTTCAGGGCATTGGCAATATCGCCATGTTCGGCGAGCGCCTGGCTCCGGACAGGTATCCCCTGAATGCAAATCAGGTGATGATTAGCAACGTCTTCCTGACCTATCCCTTTTATGTAATTCCAGTCTTCTTTCCGGATCTCATTTGGTTGGGGTTCATACAGGTTGGGCAGGGAATGGTGCAGATCATCAATCATGGCATCCTTACGAACCTCAGGATGAAGACGCTTTATAACCCCGGCCTCGCCACCGTGCTTCTGCTCCAGTGGCCAACAGGCATCTACTATATATACTTCGTGAGCGCGCATCATCTGGCGATGAATTCGGACTATATTTTCGGCCTGCTCGGTGCGTTTGCCTCGACGGTTGTGTTATGGCTCGGACCCATTCGCCTGTTTCGTGACCGGAATTCGAAATATCCGTTTCGGGAAGCCGATATGTTCAAATTCATGGGAAGACGCCTCAGGGAGATGTTGGCAACGCCCCCTCGTTCTGAGTAGCAATCTGCTTCCGATGCCAGATGCTATCCTTCGGCATCGCTACACACTGAAGGTGACCAGCGATTAAATTGCTGCCGGGATAGCGCACCCGGCAGTCAGGCTTATGGATTACTTTTCAGAAGGAAGCTTTTTATAAGCTATTGATCCTCCTGTGTCATAGACGATCGCCTTTCGCCGATTCGACCTTCTGCACGTGCAGGTGCGCTCGACAATCAACTCCCTTTTCATTTCTGCCAGGGCTCTCATCCCTGAGCGGTGTCCTGAGCCTTAAATGCACGGCCCATCATCTGGGCCAGATCGCCTTTCTCAGGAAATAACCGTTTATTTCAACCTGTCCAGCGCATCCTGCCAGACAAACGGTGTTAGCTCGCTGTATTGTATCCCCTTCTTTGCCATCTTCGACGGTAATCCGGCCTGAACCTGCTGAGTTGCACGGCTCATTGCGGCCGCCACGCCCACGCTCTGCAAGGTTTTCACCACCTCAGCCATTTCATCGGCACGCCTCACCCCATGCTCTGCGACCCGACTAATAAAATAGTGCGGTAAGCTGTCATTCCAGCCAAGTGATGGAAAACTTGCGTGCAGGGAAGACAACACCGCCTCTTCCACTCCGTATTGTCGTGCTGCGCTCAGACATTCGGTGGTTAAAGCCTCAAGGCCCTTAATCATTACGCTGCGACACATTTTGATCGCCGAGACATCGCCAATGCGCTCGCTGCCAGCGCTTGTACTACAGCCCAGCGCATTCAGTTGGTCCGCCAGCGCATGCGCCGCTGGACCGCCAATCAACAGCGGCGTACCGAGACGCTTTGGCGGAACAGGCGCCATAACGGCGACATCAAGATAATCACCAGCCCCCGCCGTTACCGCTCTGGCGCCTGCGCGCTTTGTCTCAGGCGCCACGGAATTAAAGTCCAGAAAAATCTGCCCTGAATGCAGCAACGGAGCAGCCTGTTCAGCTACTGCCAGCGCGCTTTCTGCGGTTACCAGTGAGAATATTAGCTTCGCATCAGCCAGCGCATCGGCCAGCGAACCCGCAGGCTGTACGCCGATCTTCACGGCAAGCTCGTGCAACTGCCCGGCCTGTTCGCTGAGGAATTTTTTATCCCATACGACGATGTCCGCCTTGCCCGCCAAATCCTGCGCATAAATCCGTCCAGCTTCACCAAAGCCAATAATGGCAATTTTCATCGTGAGCATCTCCTCATTTACCTGACCACAGGGAGCCAGGGATCGCCACACGTCCTTCAAACAGCAAACGCGCGGTGCGTATCAGTCCGCTATTAACCACCTTGCCCATCGTATCGCGCGTCAACATTACGCTAAATTCGCCGACAGGATGTTCCACCGCCAGTCGCTGCTCACAGGCATCGCTAACATCCGCTAACCCTTCAGCAACCGAGCCGGGAATCAGACAGGCGGTAGCCACGCTTACCGCGCCCAATACGCCAATCGACGCATGGCAGCGATGTGGAATAAAAGTGCGCGTGGTAAGCGTACCTCCTCGCGTCGGCGCTGCAATTAACGTCATTTTAGGCACGGTACGCTGCGCGACGTTCCCAAGATTCATGCGCGGGCCAGCCTGCAAGCGGATCGACTCAAGACGCGCTTTAAGTTCATCGTCATTATCCAGCTGCTCACGTGTTTCCAACCCGCTGCGTTGCAGGTCGGCTGCGCGTATCAGCACCACCGGCATGCCGTTATCAATACAGGTGACATCAACGCCGTCGAAGGTATCGCGTGCATTTCCGGTTGGCAGCAATGCGCCACAGCTGGAGCCGGCAATATCCTGAAAACTGAGTACCTGCTCAGTTGCAAAACCCGGCACGCCATCAATGCGCGTATCGCCTTCATATTCCACCGCCCCGTCCGGCGTTGCGATTTGCGCTTCGGCGATTTGTCCCGTATTCACCATAAAAATGCGCACCCGCGTCATTGCCTCCTGCACTTTTACTAATCCTTTCTCGATGGCAAAAGGACCAACGGCGGCAAGTATATTTCCACAGTTTTGCCCGTAATCCACCGCGGCTTTATCGACGTTAACCTGGGCGAAGAGATAATCAACGTCGGCATCCGGGCGCGTTGATGGCGAAACTATAGCGACTTTGCTTGTCAGCGGATCGGCTCCGCCGATACCGTCAATCTGCCGCGCATCGGGTGACCCCATTACCGCCAGCAATACCTTATTTCGTGTGGCGTCATCTGTCGGCAGATCCGCTGCCAGGAAACAGGCGGCTTTGGAGGTGCCGCCCCGCATCAATACGCAAGGGATAAGAGTCTGTTTCATTTTCAGAAGCTCTTTAGCTCATCAAGGGAATCCACATAACGCAGGCCCTTTTCAGCCAGCCGTGGGCGCATCTGATAAATATCCAGACCCAATTCTCCGGCCGCCAGCCGCTGACGTTTACTCTCTTCCAGCTCGACACGCTTCTGCGCTGCGGCATCCACCGCCGCGGCTCGTTCAAGCGACACAATTACCACGCCATCATCATCGGCTACAATGATGTCGCCCGGGTTGATCAGTTGTCCGGCACAGGTCACCGGCACGTTCACCGAACCCAACGTTTCTTTTACCGTCCCCTGCGCATGCACCGCGCGTGACCAGACCGGGAAATTCATCTCGCGCAGCGTCTGGCTGTCGCGAATGCCAATATCGCCGATCAGCGCCACCACGCCGCGCGCTTTTAATGACGTCGCCAGCAAATCGCCGAAGAAACCATCGTGGCAATCCGAAGTCGGCGCTACCAGCAGCACATCTCCCGGTTGGCACTGCTCGACCGCAACATGAAACATCCAGTTATCGCCCGGCGATACCAGGACCGTGACGGCACTGCCGGCGATAGCGCAATTTTGCTGAATTGGGCGCACTCGTAAGTCAAGCAAACCGGAACGCCCCTGCGCCTCATGCACCGTTGCCACGCCATATTTTGCGAAACGAGAAATTTGCTGGCTATCGGCACGCGGGATATTTCTTACAACCACGCCTTTTTTATTCACCAGGCTCATGACAGATTCTCCGTCACACGCGGGAACAGACTTTGATAACCTTCGCCGTGGCTAATCGCTTTCGGTGAGGAAATACCGACGTTGCGTTTGGCCTGCACGCCGCGCTGTAAAGCAACGCGCGTATAGTATTCCCATAGGTGTTCCTGACCTGCCATGCACTGAATCGCGGCGTATTTTTTATCCCACACTGCAGAGATATCCAGCAACACATCCGGCTTCCAGCTGCACTGCTCTGGCTGATGTGGTTCGAAACAGTAAACAGGTGGCGCTCCGATAATGCTTTCGCCCGGACGATACCCCTCAGCCTGGGCGATAATCCGCGCTTCCTGTGTCAGGTTGGCCGCGAGCGGATGATCGTAGTTATACGGATCGTTTACAGAATGGGTCAGGACAAAGTGCGGCTGTACTTTGCGAAACACGTCAGCAAGACGGAACAGGGCTTCCTTGTCAGCCCGCAACGGATAATCACCCAGATCAAAAAATTCAATGCTGGCGCCAAGAATTTCCGCTGCGGCCTCAGCTTCCGCCTGGCGATGCTGCTTAACGAGCGCTTCGGTCATGTTGCCTTTACGCCACAGCTTCGCCGATTCGCCACGTTCGCCGAAGGTCAGGCATACAACATGTATCTCGTAACCCTGAGAGGCGTGCAGCGCGATGGCGCCGCCCGCACGCCAGACAAAATCAGCGGAATGTGCGCTAACCACTAAAGCACTTTTCTTTGCGTTCTTTTCCATCATCTCATCCTGCATTTTGCTGTTTTTTTCATCCTGACATGCGGCTTACAGCGCGGATAATGCCTTTCATTGCGTGGGCTATGAATTTTATTTATGTTGTGATTCAGCAAACACAAGCGGGGTGGCGAAAATGAAAAATAAAGAAGTTAATAACGACTTAAAAATCATGCAAATAAGAGCATTCTGCATGGTTGCTGAACGTGGCACAGTCTCGGAGGCGGCAATCAATTTATTTCGTACCCAGTCGGCAATCACCCGATCAATTCGTGATCTTGAGCACACTCTGGCAACGCCGCTGTTTGAGCGTCACGCAAGCGGTATGATGCTGACGGAAATGGGAAAATGCGTTCTGCCCCGTGCCAGACGAGCCATACAGGAGCTTCATCTGATACCGCCTCAGCTCAACAGGTTAAAAGAGCGTGACAGAGTTCGCGAAGATGCGGAACCCATCTGGTTATTTAACCTGCGGCGCTTACAAATTTTTTTGGCCCTGTATCGACTGCATCATACTCAAAGCGTGGCGAATGCGCTGGGGATCAGCCAGCCTGCGGTGAGCGCGGCATTAAAGGTTCTGGAAAAAGGCGCAAGCGTGACGCTGTTTCAACGCACGCCAAAAGGGATGATGCCAACCCCCGCCGGGCGCGAGATGGCGCCTTTTATCAGCCGGGCGCTAAATGAAATTCGCCATATCCCCGAAGATCTGGCAGCGCAGCAAGGCGTGCTAACCGGCACCGTGCATGTGGGGGCGCTACCGCTATGCCGCAGCAGTTTACTGCCGCTGGCGATTGCTCTACTGGTGACACGATATCCCGGTATCAAAGTGGTCACCAATGAGAGCGCCTTTAACGCACTGGTGACCGAACTGCGTGCCGGCGATATTGATTTTATCCTCGGCGCGCTGCGTCAGGACGATGCGGGGCTGGATATTCATAATCAGGTGTTGTTCGAAGAAGAGCTAATTTTACTGGCGCGACCACAGCATCCACTTATTGGACACAAGCTTACGCCAGACGATCTGGCGTTGACGCAATGGATACTGCCGCGTGAAAATTCACCGGCACGCCACCTGCTGGAAGGCGCTTTTCAGGCGGCAGGAATGCGTGCGCCGCAGCCGGTCGTTGAAAGCGGCGATTTGGCAATAGTACGCGGGCTTCTGTTGAATTCAGACATGGTGGCAGCGGTATCGTCCCATCAGATGGAATATGAATTGCGTGCCGGGATCTTTAAGCCTCTGATACTTGATCTGAAAAATACGCGCCGAAAAATTGGTTTAACCTTCCGCCAGGGAGCGCTACATTCCCCTGCCGCAAAAGCGCTGTTAAGCTGTATCAATGAGATCCAGTGCCACACAGCCTAAACATAACTCATATAGCGCACCCTGCTCATCTTCTGTCAGGACGCAGTTCAGCAGCCCTGTGACGCTATTTTTGTATTTTTTTCATTGTTAAATACATCACAATATAAATCTAACTCATACCTCTAAAAGCCTTTTTTGACAGACACCATCCCCCGCCCCACTTAACTTGTTTCTGGATTGTTACCTTCCTCTCACCACAACGATAGCTGCCGCAGGCGGCAAAACTAGAGAGCGTACCCGATGACTGCAAACAACCTGGTTAATGTGAAAACGTGGATCGATTCCCGACCCATTTCAGCTTTTCAGTGGCGCATACTGGCGCTGTGCCTGATTATTATCATGCTTGATGGCTATGATGCTGCGGTAATGGGTTTCATCGCGCCCGCGCTGATTGACCACTGGGGTATGAGCCGCTCGGCAATGGGGCCGATCCTTGGCGCGGCGATGTTTGGCGTGGCGATGGGGGCGCTTATCTCCGGCCCGATATCCGATCGTTACGGTCGTAAACGGGTCATTTTACTGTCGGTGTTAACCTTCTCCGCATTCAGCCTCGCCTGTGCCTTTGCTACTACGCCCGTTCAGATGACGCTGCTGCGTTTTATGGCTGGTTTAGGGTTAGGGGCGGTAATGCCCAACTGCGTAACGCTGATTGCAGAATACATGCCGGAACGTCGTAAGGGCGTGATGATTACGCTGATGTTCAGCGGCTTTAATATCGGTTCAGGACTTGGCGGATTTATCGCCGCCGGGCTGCTGGCGCATTATCAATGGCCTGCGGTGCTGATTTTTGGCGGCGTGCTGCCGCTGCTGATGCTGCCGTTTATAGCCTGGCTGTTACCAGAATCGGCTCTCAACCTGGTGGTTCGCAAAGCGCCGCGTGCGCAGATAGCCGCGCTGCTAAATCGTATGGGCGGAAACTTCGGCAGCGACAGCGCGTTTATCCTTAACTCTCCCGGCGTGAAGCGAAACAGCACCATTGCCGAGCTGTTTCGCCACGGCTTTGCGCGCGGCACCATTATCCTGTGGCTGACCTATTTTATGGGGCTGTTCGTCATTTATCTGCTAAACGGATGGCTGCCGACTATTATGCGTTCCGGTGGTATTTCACTGCAGCAAGCCGCCATCATTGCCGGATTGTTCCAGCTTGGCGGCCCGCTGGGCGGCATTATCGTGGGCGCATTAATGGACAGACTGCACGCAAAATGGGTTATTGGCGTGACATATTTAATCGGCTGCGCATGTCTGGTTATGCAAGGGGCGCTTGGCCTGAGCGGCGTAGCGCTGGGGATTATTATTTTTGTCACCGGTATGTGTATTAATGGCGCGCAAAACGGCCTGCAGGTCTACTCTCCCGCCTATTATCCAACGGAAATTCGCGCCACCGGCGTAAGCTGGATGCACGGTATTGGCCGCATCGGTGCCATTATAAGCTCATCGTTGGGCGGACTGCTGATGGGGATCTTCCCAGGCCAGTCGGCTATTTTCTTTATACTTTCCCTGCCCGCCTTACTCGCCGCAATAAGTATTGTTTTACACCGGAAGGTTCAACTAACTATGAAAGTAAAAGGTGCGGGACTCAGTGAAATTCCAGCGCTATCGCAAACTTTAAATAACCGCTAAGTGGAGCTACCGTTATGGCGAAGATTATTGGCGGCCTGGCCGTTTCTCATACCCCTACCATCGGCTTTGCGGTCGATAACGATAAGCAAAATGAAGGCGCGTGGAGACCGATTTTTGAAAGCTTTGCGCCCATGCAGCAGTGGCTTGCCGAAAAGAAACCTGACGCGCTGGTTTATATCTTTAACGATCACGTAACCTCATTTTTCTTCGATCACTATTCGGCATTTTCACTCGGTATTGATCATCAGTATCACGTAGCTGACGAAGGTGGCGGCCCGCGTGGCCTACCGCCGGTGAAAGGTGATGCGGCGCTGTCACGCCATATCGGCACCAGCCTGATGAGCGATGAGTTCGATATGTCATTTTTTATGGATAAGCCGCTCGATCATGGCTTGTTTTCCCCGCTTTCGGCATTGATGCCGTTTAAACCAGACTGGCCAACAAAGGTTATTCCGTTACAGGTCGGCGTATTGCAGTTCCCTATTCCGTCGGCTCGTCGCTGCTTCAGGCTGGGCCAGGCGCTACGTCGCGCCATCGAAAGTTACCCCGAAGACATTAATGTAGCGATTGTGGCGACAGGCGGATTATCGCACCAGGTACACGGTGAACGCTGCGGCTTTAATAACGTCGAATGGGACCAGCAGTTTATGGATCTTATCGTTAACGATCCGGAAAAACTAACCGAGATGACCATAGCGGAATATGCGGAACTCAGCGGCGTGGAAGGGGCAGAAGAAATTATGTGGCTGGTGATGCGCGGTGCGCTGTCGGCGAATGTGGTGAAGAAACATCAGGCCTATTATTTGCCTTCAATGACCGGGATCGCGACGTTGATTCTGGAGAACCAGGCAGGCGCGTTGCCGGTTGATACCACGAAGCGCCACCGGCAAAAAATGGCCAGCCAGCTGGCGGGAATTGAAAAGCTGTCTGGTTCGTATCCCTTTACCCAGGCGCGCAGCCTTGAAGCGCTAAGGCTGAACCGTTTCCTGCATCAGTTGATTCAGCCCGGTCCGCGCGAGCGTTTTCGTCGTGAACAGGAGGCGATGTTTGTTGAAGCAAAACTCACCGAACAGGAATGTTCTATGGTGCGCGACCGTGACTGGCGCAGCCTGATTCAGTATGGCGCGAGTTTTTTCCTGCTGGAAAAGCTAGGTGCGGTAACCGGTGGCTCGAATCTGGATATTTATGCTGCTATGCGCGGTGTACCGCTTGAAGAATTTATGCGGACGCGTAATCAGCAGGTGACCTATTCGGTAGCGGGCAACGAAAAAGTAGATTGAAAAATCGGCTAATCCGTCCAACGGCAGCTGAACTCAGAAAAGCCTTTCTGTCAGTTTACCGAGTTCAGCTGCGGAGTAGCAGTGCAGTTATTGTGCTAACGCTACATTAGTTTTCCTTTGCTTATCCGTAGCAAACCCGCACGGGCAAAGCCTTAACTGGTTTGCACCTCAGCACCATTTCCCGGACAATGCCCGTCTTTAACGCTGGCTTCATAACTCCGGATACACGACATGAAACATCCCCTCGAATCCCTGATGAGCGCGGGCGGCATTCTGCTGCTGGCTTTCTTATCCTGCCTGCTGCTTCCCGCTCCCCTGCTTACCCTGACGCTTGCGCAAAAGCTGTTAGAGACTTTTCACCTGCTCGATCTTAACCAGCTTTACACCATTATCTTCTGCGTGTGGTTCCTGCTGTTAGGCGTGATTGAGTATTTTGTGATTCGCTTTGTCTGGCGCAGGTGGTTTTCGGTTGAGCGAGGGTAAGCGTTGTTTTTCAGGTGAGCAATAGCGGGCAACGCTGCGCTGAAATATTCTGCCGCTGTCTATACTTATCTCAGGAAATCAACTGACACAATGGGATAGCGCTATGCCACTGACCGATTTTGAGCACTCTGACCCTTACACGCTCGGCATTGAACTGGAAATGCAGATTGTTAATCCGCCCACCTATGATTTGAGCCAGGGTTCCTCGCTGCTGATTAAGGATCTCAAAGGCCGTGTAAGCGCAGGCGACGTAAAGCACGACATTACCGAAAGCATGCTTGAGATTGCCACGGACGTGTGCAAAGACGTGGAAGAAGCAAGAACGCAGCTGACGGATTTGCGCCATCGGGTATTGCAGGCGGCCGATAATCATCATCTGGCGATTTGCGGCGGCGGTACGCATCCCTGGCAGAAATGGCAGCGTCAGGAAGTGTGCCAGAACGAACGCTATAGCCGTACCCTTGAACAATTCGGCTATCTGATGAAGCAGGCCACGGTATTTGGGCAACATGTTCATGTGGGCTGTAAAAACGAAGAGGACGCTATCTATTTGCTGCACGGCCTGTCGCGCTTTGTGCCGCACTTTATTGCCCTTGCCGCCTCTTCACCTTATATCCAGGGTTCAGATACCGCCTGGGCCTCTTCGCGACTGAATATTTTTTCCGCTTTTCCGGATAACGGCCACGCGCCCTTTGTCGGCAACTGGCAAGAATTTACCTGGATGTATCAACGCCTCGAAACCAGCGGCATTATCCAGTCGGTAAAAGATCTGCACTGGGATATTCGTCCCAGTCCAAAATTTGGCACCGTCGAAGTGCGGGTCATGGACACCCCGCTGACCATCACCCGGGCGATAAATATTGCCGGATTTATTCAGGCCCTTTCGCACTGGCTGCTAAGCGAACGTCCGTTCGTTCCGCGTTCCGAAGATTACCTGCTCTACCGTTTCAACCGTTTCCAGGCCTGTCGTTACGGGCTTGAAGGCACGCTGACGGATGTACGAACCGGGGAACAACGCACTATTGCCGAAGATCTTTTGCCCTTGCTCGACACGCTCGCACCTTACGCAGCAGAACTCCGCGGAGAAAGCGCGCTGGAAGCGATTCACGACTCGGTTCGCAACAACGTCAGCGACACCGCGCAAATGCGTGACTTCATCGCCGGAGGCGGTTTACTGACGGAACTGGTGCGGGAACACTGTACGGTCTGGGCTGAGAAGTAAATCCAGAGGTTATTCACCCGGCATAATAATGCCGGGATAAAAATCTCATTTGGCATTGAATGACCAGAGCGCCGCATCTTTATGTGCCGGATCGAGCTTATAGGCGGCATTCAGCTTCGGATGCCCGGCAATCAGTTCGACAAGATCTGTAGCCGAGCTTATCGGTGCAAGCTGATAGGCCTCATCAATTTTACGTACTGCCGCAATAAATTGCGGCTTGGTCGCATATTTTCGCACCGCTTCGTTTTCCGCGTAACGTTTTTGCTGGGCGATAGCAATCATCCAGAACATTGGCCGCCACCAGGCCCAGGAAAAATCACAGCGCCCGATAACGTCCGTAGCGTTATTCTGGTGAGCCAGAATAGAAAAGAAATTGATTAGCTCATCAAGCTTATAGCGATCGTTTTGTTCACCCAGCCTGAATTCAGCAAGGTTTTTATAGCGGGTCACCAAAGAAATACGTGGCCAGGCATCGTCATGCAGATCTTTTTGCCCTGCGACATAAAAACGTGAAACGATAAATTCAAAATAGTCACGGCTCGCCATCGCCGGAATCAACACATTCATCGAGGCATTCTTCACGCCCTGGAAATATTCGCTACAGTAAGTCTGGAATAAACTCACCACCGCACTCTCTTTTGCATGCTCCGCTGAAGCCCGGTTTGCCTCCGCCGTTTTAGCCAGCTCGCTTTTGGTTTCCTGTAATTCATGGAGTTGCAGGAATACCGTCAGGATCACCCCGCACAGCGCCAGACCCGCGAAAAGCGCATTCACACTGCTGAACATATCGGCCAGCGGCTGGTTGGTTATCGCTTTTATTTTCACCGGCTCTGCGCCCACATACCAGGCCCATGACCAGAGGCCAAAAATCATCACCGTGGAAAAGATCACTAAATAAAGAAACGTTCTGCTTTTCATCCCTTCTTCCTTTTTATGGTTTTGCTCCGCAATCGTAGCAATATCATTTTTTATGCAGCATAAATCGTTTGGGAAAACTGCCCGTAACCCGCGCCAGTAAATCCACGCATCAAAAGTGGTTATTAAATATCCATCTTATCTACTCATTAAGAGGTGTTTACCTACCCAATCAATAGCGAATTGATTTTACTCAATATACCTCGTATCCCAGTTGCTATTTTCGCCATCGTTAATACGTCATGACAATGAGGTTTAGATGGACGTCAGCCGCAGAAAATTTTTTAAAATCTGTGCCGGCGGAATGGCAGGGACCACCGCGGCGATGTTGGGCTTTACCCCAACCGCCGCGCTTGCGGAGGTGCGCAACTATAAGCTGCTGCGCGCGAAAGAAACTCGCAATACCTGTACTTACTGTTCCGTAGGATGTGGATTATTAATGTACAGCCTGGGCGACGGCGCGAAGAACGCCAAAGCCAGCATTTTCCATATTGAAGGGGATCCGGATCATCCGGTCAGCCGTGGCGCGCTCTGCCCGAAAGGCGCAGGCCTGCTGGATTATATCCACAGCGATAACCGCCTGCGCTATCCGGAATATCGCGCGCCGGGCTCAGATAAATGGCGGCGCATCAGCTGGCAGGACGCCTTTGAGCGCATCGCCCGCCTGATGAAAGATGACCGCGACGCGAATTTCGTTGAGAAAAACGAGCAAAACGTTACGGTGAACCGCTGGCTTTCTACCGGCATGCTGTGCGCTTCGGCCGCCAGCAACGAAACCGGAATGCTCACGCAGAAATTTGCCCGCTCGCTGGGCATGCTGGCAGTGGATAACCAGGCGCGCGTCTGACACGGACCAACGGTAGCAAGTCTTGCTCCAACATTTGGTCGCGGTGCGATGACCAACCACTGGGTTGATATCAAAAACGCCAACGTTGTGATGGTGATGGGCGGCAACGCCGCTGAAGCGCATCCGGTGGGTTTCCGCTGGGCGATAGAAGCCAAAAACAACAACGACGCCACGCTGATTGTGGTCGATCCGCGCTTTACCCGCACCGCTTCGGTGGCGGATATTTACGCGCCGATCCGCTCCGGCACCGACATTACTTTCCTGTCGGGCGTGATCCTGTACCTGCTTTCCAACAACAAAATTAACGCCGAATACGTCAGAAGCTACACCAACGCAGCCCTGCTGGTGCGCGATGACTTTAGCTTTGATGACGGCCTGTTCAGCGGCTACGACGAAGAAAAACGTCAGTACGACAAAACGAGCTGGAACTATCAGTTCGATGAAAACGGCTATGCAAAACGCGACGACACGCTGGCGCATCCGCGCTGCGTATGGAACCTGCTCAAAGAACACGTTTCCCGCTATACACCGGATATGGTCGAGCATATCTGCGGCACCCCGCAGGCGGACTTCCTGAAAGTCTGCGAAGTGCTGGCTTCCACAAGCGCTGCCGACCGGACGACAACCTTCCTCTACGCGCTGGGCTGGACGCAACACACCGTGGGCGCACAGAACATCCGTACCATGGCGATGATCCAGCTGCTGCTCGGCAATATGGGCATGGCGGGCGGCGGCGTCAACGCCCTGCGTGGACACTCCAATATCCAGGGGCTGACCGATCTGGGTCTGCTTTCCACCAGCCTGCCGGGGTATCTGACCCTGCCGTCTGAGAAGCACACCAGCCTTGAAACCTATCTGGCGGCCAACACGCCGAAGGCCACGCTGCCAGGCCAGGTGAACTACTGGGGCAACTATCCAAAGTTCTTCGTCAGCCTGATGAAAGCGTTCTACGGCGATGCCGCGACGCGGGAGAATAACTGGGGCTTTGACTGGCTGCCGAAGTGGGATCAGACGTACGACGTGCTGAAATACTTCGACATGATGGACCGCAATAAAGTCACCGGCTATATCTGCCAGGGCTTTAACCCGGTTGCCTCCTTCCCGGATAAAAACAAGGTCGTCGCGAGCCTGAGCAAGCTGAAGTATCTGCTGGTTATCGATCCGTTAGTGACCGAAACCTCCAACTTCTGGCAGAACCACGGCGAGATGAACGATGTCGACACGGCGAGCATTCAGACCGAAGTGTTCCGCCTGCCGTCCACCTGTTTTGCTGAAGAAGACGGCTCTATTGCCAACTCCGGACGCTGGTTACAGTGGCACTGGAAAGGTGCTGATGCGCCGGGCGAAGCGCGTAACGACGGTGAAATTCTGGCCGGCCTGTACCACCGCATGCGCGAGCTGTATCGCACGGAAGGCGGGAAAGGCGCCGAGCCGCTGCTGAAGATGGGCTGGCACTACGATCGGCCGGATCATCCGGAGTCCGAAGAAGTGGCGAAGGAGAACAACGGCTACGCCCTCGAAGATCTCTATGACCCGGCCGGAAACCTGCTGGCGAAAAAAGGGCAGCTGCTGGACTCCTTCGCGCTGCTACGTGACGACGGTTCAACCGCATCCGCCTGCTGGATCTACGCCGGTAGCTGGACGGCAAAAGGCAACCAGATGGCGAACCGTGACAACAGCGATCCGTCAGGGCTTGGCAATACGCTGGGCTGGGCCTGGGCATGGCCGCTCAACCGCCGCATCATTTACAACCGCGCTTCCGCTGACCCGCAGGGTAAACCCTGGGATGAGAAACGCATGTTGATTAAATGGAACGGGGCGAAATGGGTCGGCAACGATATTCCCGACTACAACACCGCGCCGCCGGGCAGCGGCGTCGGGCCGTTTATCATGCAGCCTGAAGGCCTGGGCCGTCTGTTTGCCATCGATAAAATGGCCGAAGGGCCGTTCCCGGAACACTACGAGCCGTTTGAAACGCCGCTGGGCACCAATCCGCTGCACCCGAACGTGGTCTCTAACCCGGCAGCGCGTCTGTATGAAGCCGACGCCAGACGCATAGGCAAACGCGAGCAGTTCCCGTATGTAGGCACGACGTATCGCCTGACCGAGCACTTCCATACCTGGACCAAGCATTCGCGGCTTAACGCCATCGCGCAGCCGGAACAGTTCGTGGAAATCAGCGAAAAGCTGGCGGAAACAAAAGGGATTGCTAATGGCGACCACGTAAAGGTTAGCAGCAAACGCGGCTTTATCCGTGCCGTCGCGGTGGTAACGCCACGTCTACGTACGCTGAATGCGGGCGGACAGGAAGTGGAAACCATCGGGATACCGCTGCACTGGGGCTTTGAAGGCACGGCGCGTAAGGGTTATCTCGCCAACACCCTCACCCCGTCCGTCGGCGACGCCAACTCGCAAACGCCGGAGTACAAGGCGTTTCTGGTCAATATTGAGAAGGCGTAAGGAGCGAACTCATGTCCATGCAATCTCAGGATATTATCAAGCGTTCGGCTACTAACAGCTTTACGCCTCCGCCGCAGGCCCGCGACTACAAGGAAGAGGTCGCGAAACTGATTGATGTGTCGAGCTGTATTGGCTGTAAAGCCTGTCAGGTCGCCTGCTCCGAATGGAACGATATTCGCGATGAGGTGGGTCACTGCGTCGGGGTTTACGATAACCCCGCCGATCTGAGCGCCAAATCCTGGACGCTGATGCGTTTTTCGGAAACGCAGCAGAACGGCAAGCTGGAGTGGCTTATCCGCAAAGATGGCTGCATGCACTGCGCGGACCCGGGCTGCCTGAAGGCCTGTCCGTCCGCCGGAGCCATTATTCAGTACGCCAACGGCATCGTTGATTTTCAGTCGGAACATTGTATTGGCTGCGGATACTGTATCGCCGGGTGCCCGTTCAATATTCCGCGCCTGAACAAAGACGACAACCGCGTCTACAAATGCACGCTGTGTGTGGATCGCGTAAGCGTCGGCCAGGAGCCAGCCTGTGTGAAAACCTGTCCGACCGGTGCCATTCACTTTGGTACCAAAAAGGAGATGCTGGAAGTGGCGGACGAGCGCGTGATGAAGCTGCAAAAACGCGGCTACCAGCATGCGGGCGTCTACAACCCGCAGGGCGTTGGCGGTACGCACGTGATGTATGTTCTGCACCATGCTGACCAGCCGGAGCTTTACCATAGTCTGCCAAAAAACCCGCAAATCGATACGCCGGTCAACCTGTGGAAAGGCTTGCTCAAACCGCTGTCGGCGGCAGGTTTTATCGCGACCTTCGCCGGGCTGATTTTCCACTATATCGGCGTCGGGCCAAACGAGGAGGTAGATGAAAACGAGGAGGAACATCATGACTAAGAAGGGCAGGATGATTGTCAGGACAAAGTTTATCGACCGCGCCTGTCACTGGACGGTAGTGATTTGCTTCTTCCTGGTGTCGCTCTCCGGCATCGCGCTGTTCTTTCCGACGCTGCAATGGCTGACGGAAACCTTCGGTACGCCGCAGATGGGCCGTATTCTGCACCCCTTCTTCGGCGTGCTGATTTTCGTGGCGCTGATGTTTATGTTCACTCGCTTTGTACATCACAACATTCCTGATAAACACGACATTCCGTGGGTAAAAGGCATCGTTGAGGTACTCAAAGGCAACGAGCATAAAGTGGCAAAGGTCGGCAAATACAACGCCGGGCAGAAAATGATGTTCTGGACCATCATGAGCATGATTTTCGTGCTGCTGGTGACCGGCGTTATCATCTGGCGGCCTTATTTCGCAGACTTCTTCCCCATCAAAGTCGTGCGGTACAGCCTGCTTATCCACGCAACAACGGCAATCATTTTGATCCACGCCATCCTTATCCATATGTATATGGCGTTCTGGGTGAAAGGCTCAATTAAAGGCATGATTGTCGGTAAAGTGAGCCGCCGCTGGGCGCAGAAACACCATCCGCGCTGGTATCGTGAGGTTGAAGCATTAGAGGCGAAGAAAGAAAGCAGCGAGGGGCTGTAGTTCTGCAAAAAATAAAAGAAGATGGCGCGTAATCTACGCTCTGCAAGGCAATGAAGATATTGCCTGTAGAATCGCAATGGCTCGTCATCTTTTTTATTATTGCAGGCTGTGCGTGCGGCAGTGCACATACTGATTAAGCTCGGTACGCGGTTCGTAAATTTCTAAGCTGCCTGTGCGGCAGTGTACAGAAAATTTACACGCCTAACCGATTGATGCAAGGCGCCTAATGTCTATTCCACACTCAAATACTCTTTTTCAGACCGCATAGGTTATATCTAATAAAATCAATAAATTATACTAATCGCCAAATTAAGATTTTATCAACAGGCCGAGCCAGAGACGTATTCCATAATTAACTGGATTGCTCATGACACTAAATATGCCAGAATGAGCACATCGTCACTATGCACGTTTATTCAATATCGTAAACGGATACCGGTCAGGATAGGTTAACAAAATGAGCAAGTTAGGATTCACCTGGAACGCAGCCTCGCTTCCGGCTGTTCAACCTGTTGGCATTAAAATGGCCGTCGCAATTTATAAACAACAGTTCACCGCTTTTGTCTGGGATGCCTCAGCGCTTGAGGGTAACCCTTACACTTACGTAGAAGTTAAAACGCTGCTTGATGGCGTGACCATCGGAGGTCGTAAGGTCTCTGATACTGAGCAAGTATTAAATCTGGCAGACAGCAACAAGAAATTACTGGAACTTGTCACCAGCGGTCGGTTTGATCTGAATAAAGAGACTTTCACTCTGCTACACACCATTATTGCCCGTAATGAAGCGCTGGAATGGGGAGTATTACGCGGAGAAGGTGAACAAACGCAATATACTCCTAACGTACATTTGGGTGAGGCTGGTCTTTATAAACCCCTGCCTACGCTTCCTGGTGCGGTGGAGTTGAATCGAGTTTTCGCTGAGGGCGTGGCCCACATTAAAACACTGCCGCCGGTAGAAGGAGCCCTGGCAACGTTCCTTTTTGGTGCGCTGCAACAGTTCTTTTTTGATGGCAACAAACGCACCAGCCGTCACATGATGAACGGCTGGCTTATGAGCCATGGTTTTCGGGCAATCAGCATTCCGGCTGCCCGTGCGCAGGAATTCAATGAAAAAATGGTGCAGTTCTATATCTCGAAAGAAGGCACTGAAATGATGCAGTTTTTACTGGATTGTCAGAGTGATTAGCCGGGCGAGACTTTCACCCGGCATCAGATTAAAACCAGGGGATGGTAGCCCCGTCGCTAAAGCCGTAATTACTGAAGTTGCCGCTGATTTGCTGTTCTTGCAAGTCACTATGATGAATAAACAGGCGAAATGCCTGTCCATTGGAAAGGCTTTTCAACTGGATAAAAGGCAGTTTGCTACGCTTTTCCTGCATTGCGCTCAGCCGATGCTGCGCTTCTTCTTCCGTTATCCACCCTTTGCGTACCGAGCGGCGCAGCAGTCGTTCAGGGCTGCTTTTTACCTGAACACGAGTAACTTTGCGCCAGCCTTTAATTGCCGGAACGGGTAACACGGATGAGGCAGTACAGTAATCGTTCAACCCTGCGCGCCAGCCGGTCGCTTCCAGTTCCTTTAGCGCAGTTTGTTTACCGTGCAAACGGAGCACGCCGCCGGGAGAGCGGTTATGTTCAGGAAAACTGACGCCGATATCTCCTTTTTTTCTGCCGCCCAGCGCCCTGTGAAGTTTGGCAAACAGCGCCGCCATCAGCATAGACTCCTGAAACTCCGGGTCCGGCAGAACTCGAATGTCCTGATAGCTATCCATCCGCTGCTCCTTATTCAGATTTCTCACCAAACACGCCGCCGCGGATCAAGACCGCCATAACGTAATGCTGCTGCTCAGCCGCAGGTTTGTCACCTTTGGTCACCCAGTTATCCAGAAGCGTATAGAAATCCATTTTATCTTTTGGCTGACGGCAGGCGATACCCCGGCTGGTGACCGAACCATACGGTTCCACCGCAATAGCCCCCAGCGACTCAACCTGCGGATGCCATGTATCAATGGTACGCAGCGCGTTGCCAACCTTTTGCGAGTGCAGCGCCGCCACGTCGTTTACCTGATAAAGCACTTTGCTTTTACTACTGTTGCTATCCAGCACCAGTTCCTGCGACGGGAAGACTTCCTGCCCTTCGCCCAGACGCACAAACGCTTCCACATTCAGCAGCACAAAGGTATCGCCCTTCAACCCCTTTTCCATCTCGGCGGCAAGTTCCTGAATGGCGTTGTCACGTTTTTCAAAATTACGCAAAGAGAAGTCGTGAGCGTTAAATGTCCACGTCTTGTTGTTCTTCTCATTTCCGTTGTCTTTCTTAGTAACGATCACCTGAATATGTTCCGCCCCAACGCGGTTACGCCATAAAAAACGCCCGTTCGCGAGGTTAGTGGCATAGCGCAGCGCCAGTTCACCGAAACCATGTTCGGCTATATAACCTTCGATGGTTTCCTGTAAGGCATTCTGATACGTCTTATCGTTACAGACTGAGGGCGTTGCCAGATTACCCAGCACGCGCAGCGTAAAGGTCATTTTTAAAGTATCGGCATCTGCCGGAAGCGCGGCCATATCCACACGTTGCAGGTTGGCTTTCTGGATTTCAGCATCCAGTTTTGCCGGGTCGCTGACCAGTGCATTTTTGAGGCGGTTGGAGATAGTACCGCGCACCGCTTTTTCCTGAATGCGCACCGGCTGCCAGCTATCGCCCTGCCAGTTTCCAGAAAACATTACCGCGTCCGAATTCGCCAGCTTACGTTCAAATGCCAGTACCGATGCGGTTTTAATCGTCGTTGCTTTAGCCATTTTTTCGTCCCTTAAAAATCATCAAAGTTACGTGGGTCTTCGTCTTCATCCGATTCGTCATCAGTCAACGCTTGTCCGCGACAGTAATAACCAGATGCAGTGTTGTGGTAACGCCAGAACAGTTCAGTCAAATCTTTAATACGATGCGCACCGCGCCACTCGCCAACACCATAAACGGCCTCGGCAAAGCAGAACGGCGTCTCTTCATCGCGCGAATGGGTTACGCTGCCGGGTGCATAAAGTGGGGAAATACGCTGCCAGCCCGTCATCAACGGAACCAGGTAGCCAGGGAAGGGTTTCCCCTGATAGCTCCAGGTGGCGGCATCACCTGCTTTTTCGCCGCCTTCGGCCACCATCTTTAATGCTGCAAAATCGAGCCACGCGTCCATCATTTCGGCTTCTGGATTAAGCCGTCTAAGCTGCTGATAATGTTCGTCAAGTAAGGATGAACGATCCACCAGAACAAAGCCGGGCATCAGACCATAGAGCAAGGATTTGATCTTTGAGGCGCTACGGACCTGCACGTTGCGAAGCCCGGTGATGCTTCCACCCGCCAGCTTTTGCGTCTGACAGAGCGTTTGTATGTGCTTTGCCAGCTCGCGCATACCAATCTCGCCGTTAGCTATCTCGCCCTCGCATTCCAGAATCAGCGAAACGGTGAGGTGCATACGCCCCTCTTCATTAAACGATGCGGTTTTGCCTTCGCGTGTTAGCGGGTTACGGGTAAGAGCAAACTGATAGTCGCGTCCGGATGAGTGAGCGTGAACCTGGTGGTGATGACATATCACGGCGCAGCCTTCCAGCCGCAGCCCGTGGGATGCCTGAAGTTTGCGGGATAAAGCGTGGGTATAGCCTAAAAAATGGGTGATGGCAGGAAATCCCCAGGTTAGCCCTGCAACGGCATTGGCATTTTCAACCGTCAGCCACGGTAAAATAACGATATTACTCATGGCGGTAGCTCCTTATAGCCTGTTCCATTTCACGCAGTCGGCGCTGGAAAAGGGGCCGGGTTTGCCACTCGCGCCGCTCCGTCTGCCCGACAGCCATATCGGCCCGATGCAGATGGCCGTTCAGCCACAGCGCAAAATCATCCGCAACGGCGTCTTGCCAGTCGTCTTTATCGCGTTCCGCCCGGAATGCTTCATCGCTTTGCGTTCGCCACGGATCGAGCCACAGTTGTTGATGCGCTTTAAACTGGCAATTTTCATCACGAGTCCATCCGCCCCACTCCTCGCGCTGGATATCTGCCGCAAGGTTAAATAACAAGTCGATAAGCTCGTCGGTATAGCGATTACGTTGCTGGCGGATCCGGTAATTCTTCGTGTTACCGGTACTGATAAGCAGATGAATCAGACGACGGCGAATCTGGCGTGTAGTGCGCTCAAACGGCCCCTGGCCAAAAATTGTTTTCATCTTCAACGGCGGCTTTTGCAGAGTTTCCCAAAGCGGGGCTGTCGACGGTAATAGCCATACGCGCCCGCCACGGCCGCTGTTTAACGCCGAAATATTCTGCGGTTTTGTACCACCAAAATTTATTACTGCCAGATTCGGAAACATTACCAGCGGCTGCGCATGCCACTCGCTATTTTTACGGGCAGCCCAGACGGCTTTGCTTTCCTCACTAAAACGCAGCGCCGTCATACGGTCATGCAGCGCCTGCGCTAAAGACGAGGAAAATAGTGGGCTAAGCAGATGATAGCCATCTTCCACAGGAACATAGACCTGCTTTGCAAGCTTGTGAGATGTGGGTTGTTTAGTGGTTAACGCGCGGGAAAATCCTTCCACCCACTGCGCCAGTTGTGCATCGTTTTCCGCCAGTTCAGCCAGCACGCTGTTATCGCCGCGTTGCAAGCAGGCAAGCAGCGAATCACCGTCGATTTCGGTTTGCAGGAGCTTAGCCACGTCCAGCGCCGCTGCGTTACCGACCGCATCGGCAGCAGGTTTAGCGAGCGTCGCCGTAGCAAGATAGCCGTCGTTTGCCGTAGCCATGCTAAAAATGCTGCTGCTTTTCGAGTCACCGTGTGTGTATTTGGCTGCATGGGTAACAAGGCTGATTTGTCCGGCGCGCTTTGCCGCATCCGTTAGCCAGGCGCGGGTTTCATAGCGTAATTCCAGTTCGCGGCGCTGCTGTAATAATTCCACCTGCAATTGAGCGCGTTCACTTTCTCCCGCAGCAGCTGAACGCTTAGCCATGTCTTTATCGAAAGCGTCAAGCCTCTTCTGCCATCGCCCCGCTATGTACTGAACGATAAAATCGGTCGGTCCATTTCGTGTCATTTTCACTCCCTGCTATCGTTTAACTGCCGATATTAATAGTGAATATTGAGCCAGAAATTTGCATCCCTGGCGCTTGCCCATAAAAATTATTCCGGATTGCAATCGGTTTGATCCATAACACCGCACTTGTTAACAGGCATAGAACACACAGCATCTGTTTAAGCTTCATCGCATTAACTGCTTTATAAGAAGGGCTATTGAATGCGTTAAGTTTATGAGGCGCACCTACACAAATCAACTCCTAAATAATGCTGCTTTGCTTACCTATATAAAGCTGCTTATGATACCGATTTACTAATCCCTCTTCGTTATTTAAACTTCTGACACTGCCGTACTGGCAGTTTAGAAATAAATAAAGCTTCTATGCTCTTAGACTAGCTTTTACAAACTGCCGCACAGGCAGCTCGCGCCCTCAGTCGAGGGCGCGAAATACACCCAGCAACGGATGCCATAACCAGGCATCCGTATCCCCTTCTTTAAAACGCAGGTTAATTTCCCCATAACGATCGCTGACATCCGCCAGTTCCAACTCTCTGGTTTCTGCAACCTGCTGCATAACCTCCGCGTACTCGTCTGCCATCCAGGACGATACGCCCTCCGCCATCTCCAGTTCTTGCGGTGTAAACACGCCTGCCTCTTTCCAGCCCGCTGCACAACCTTCATCGCGGAACATAAATTTCGGCTCGTCGAACTCGTCTTCCATACGCAGGAAATATTGTTTTTCCGGCTGCGAGTTGCGAAACGGCTTACGGCGCTGAAGCTCCCCGTTCCAGTTCATTGATTTACTCCACCAGTCCGACGCTACCGCTCTGTCCTTCTTATTTTTGCCCAGCAGTTCCTGCCAGGAACGCCCGTGCTCCAGAGCGACAAGGCTGTCATAGCGTTCAATCTTCCCAGGCGGGATATCCAGAATGCGCGGTGCGGCGTTGATGCTGCAATAGTGCTCCGGTTGCAGAATTTCAGTGAGGTCATGACTGGTCAGCGGAAAATCCGCTGTTTCAAAACCAGGTTTGCACATAGCGGGAGTTTCACGACAATAACCACGGATATTTTTATTCAGAATCAGCACATTGCTGCTTTCAGGGATATTTTGCCGATGACGTTGTATACGCCCGGAAAATTGAATCAGCGAGCGCATTGAGCTGGGCTCGATGATTCCCCAATCGGCGTCCCAGTCCCTGCCCACCTCAACAACGGAGGTTGCCAGCACGACAAATAGATGATGCTGCGCGGAACTTTGCTCAACCGCCCGGCGAATCTCCGGTTGTTGCCAGAGTGTATTCGGATCATGGCGGGAAAATGCTTCATCAAGACGCTTTTCCATATGGGAACGCATCATCAGCGGATGCTGGCTGTGATAAACACAATAGTGAACGCAGTACCCGTCAGGCGATGGCATTCCCATCAGGGCTTTCGCCGTTGCGACCAGCGGATTGATATTCGCCATGCGCACCAGTCCCAGCGATACTGTTTTACCGCCGCGGCTCTCGTTATGCTTATCGTGTAGAGCGAACATTTCGCGGTAAAAAACCTGGGCCACAGCCGCAATTACAGAGTCGGCGCGGGACGATGCCGGAGAAACAGTGACGATATTCGCCTTACGCAACACGGGTTTTTCAGGCAGTCGCCTTGCCCGCCGTGCCGCAAACTCACAGTGCGCTTGATAAAAATCGGTCGGGTTACTGAATTCCCCCGGACGGGAATCATCTTCATCAAACCAGGCGCAGCAGACATTCAGCGGCTGACCCGGCTCGCCGCAGGCCTGCTGATAAGCTTTGCGCCCGGTGCAGTACGCAATAAATAACGCCTGAACCAGCGCCGGAGGTAGCGTGGCGGAAGAGAGCAACACCCGACCACCGAGCATTCCCGTCCAGTTAACCAGGCGGCAAAGCGCGTGCTGATCGTTAATGTCGAAGTCATCCGGCTCGTCGAGGACCAGATCGCTGGTCAGCAGGCGCAGCATCGGCGCTATCTGTTTGCCGCCGCGCACGCCTTCAGTGGCGGGCATTAAATGATCGATTGTGGCGACCAGCACCGGTGCGTCCACCAGTTGCCGTAGCTTTATGTCCTTCTCCAGCCACTGGCGCAGCGGCCCGGTATTGGTAACGTCGTCATAATGTACGTACTGATGTGACTCAAAAAGTTCTTCTGCGGAAACACTGCTCGTATCCGGTTCGTTCTCCCGTTGATGCAGTTCCCGTACGGCACAAGAACCAATCAGCACGGCGAGATCGTCCTCGCCCAGCCCAAGCCGCGAGCGAAGCGCATCCCCGGTTTGCAACGTAAGCGTGCGCAGCCCCAGCGCCACGGTAAAACGGCAACCTTCCTCCTCTTGCGACAGGGCATACATAATGCGCGCGTTGGCCAGCGTTTTTCCGCAGCCGGTAGAGGCCATATTAATGCCGAAGAAGCCTTGCTTCCTGGAGCGCTCACGCAGGCCTTCGGCAACGTCCCAGGCTCGGTTCTGCCAGCGAAATCGCTCATCCCTCGCCCGCTCACGAAAACCCTTATGACGAGTGATTGCAGGCAACTGGCCGCGTAGTGCAGGAAAAGTACGGCCAAGTAAAAAAGCGTGATGACTGACGCCGACCGTATGCTCATCCAGCTTTTGTTTTAGCTCGCCGGTCTTACGATCGGTATTCGCCCATGCGCGATAGCTTTTATCCTGCCATCCAGTAACCGGGTCATGGGCGGAATAGTGGTGATCGGCAAGCATTAAAGCCAGGCGGGCAAGATGCACGGTAAAAGTCTGGTTCAGCGCACCAAAATCCTGCAACGACACGGCGTGCGTCGCGCGCTTCGCCAGTTGCTGTGCCTTTTTACGCCATGTGCTGCTTTGCAGCGGCGTCCCGCCCGGGAAAGTCCATACACGGTGAAAATCGCTAACGCGCCAGTCGCTAAGATGGTTTAACGCATTCCAGTACACGTTAAGCTGATTCGTCAGCCAGGTCTCACTGCCGGAAAGCGTCGGCTCATTTTCGCCAAGAAACTGCGGCAGGCGATGATGCGAAAGAATCAGCCACGCCACAACCTGCGCCAGCGGCGGCATGCCGATAAACGGGCTGTTGCTTTGCTCTTTATTATCTCTGTGCAGACGATCCAGCCAGGCCGCTTCGTCATTACCCGTCAACGTGCCGAGTTTTTTCAGCCATTCTTTGTCAGACTGCTCGCCGATAAAAGCCTGAAACAAACGTACGGAGATCCACTCATGGCGAAAGGGCTGATAGCGATGTGTGCCTTTTTTGCCCTGCAAATTGTCCTGAAACAATGCCCCTGCTTTTCCAAAATCGTGAAACAGCCCGGCAACACCCGCCAGCAGCGCAATACTTTCCATGCTTCGCCAGTTTGACTCATGCTGGCTACGCAAAATGTCGCGCGAGGTTCTGTTGGTCGGCACGGCTCCCGTCACGCCAAATCGCCGGGGATTTCCTGCAATCCACAATAAATCTGTCTGCCCACTTTTTTTAATCCAGTGGCAGGCCACCGCCGTGTTACGTCTTGCGGTTTTACGCAACAGCCGCCTGAGGGTTTCAAGCCCTTCAAGAGTAATCGCCGTTTGCCAGGTTGCATCACCTTTACGCTCGGCAAACCGATCGAGAATACGACAGGTTTCCACGCGGGCATTTTTACTGCATTGAGAGATAAGCAAAATATTCATGCGCGATACTGCCCATATAGCGAAGCCGTGCTTTGCAGGGACGCGATTAATAAATCCAGCGCTTCCGATTGCTGAAACCCGGTAATACAGCGCTGACGAAAAGTTTGTTCATTTTCGCCTTCCATCGCGGCAATAAAAGCCTGCGGTAATACCAATGCATCTTTAATAAGATCGGCAAGATCAAAAACCAGACCACCCCGGCGGGTTTTACCATGGAGAACAGCCAGCCCCTGTGGGATCCCCGTTACCCATGTCGCCACTGCGGCAACTCCGTAAGCCAGATAGTTACCGTGATCGAGAAAGCGGTTAGCCGTATCCGCGCCGCCACCCCGTTTAGCTCGGATAAATTCACCATACTGCACGGCCTGGCTGGCAAACTTATAGAGTGTTTTAGTCAGTAGCGCTTCCTGCAACATAAGGGCATTTTGCGAATCAGCGACGTCAATTCCTTCACGAAAGCGCGTAATTTTGTCCATAAGCAGGGAGGATGAAAGCTGGAAACGTTTTTCGCGCTGCATTCTGGCGTTCAGCCAGTGGCGCTCAATTTGCTCAATACGGATTCGCTGGAAAGTTTTGGCGGCAGCCAGACGTTTTTCTTCATCGAACCAGAACGACACCCAGTTTTGAAGATATTCAGTAGGACGATATTCACTTTGCGGCGTTATCCAGGAAACATCAATATCCATTTCGTTGCCGGAATAAAGCGGCGTGCCACTCCCACCGCAAAACCCAACTACTACCCCGGCCCGGGCAAATTCACGCATCGCAGCCTGAGTCACCGAAGTGCCGGTTCCCAGCATCACTACGGTGGTATTTGCGATAGGGATATTCCAGTAAAGCGATTCTTTACCTTCTTCGGTAACATATTCCACCCGCCCGCCGTTAACCAGTACACGACAATATTGTAAATAATAAATATTGGCGCGCTTTGAATGCAGAATAGTTTTTAAGTCTGAAGGCATAAGCATAACGGAAATATCCTTAGGAGGCATAAAGACCGGTTCGGTAATAATATCCCCGGCATCCACTGGCTAAGTCATCACCTTAACTCCTGCATGTAAGCCATCTCAAACGGAAAATTACATAATTTTGAAGTTAAACAAAAGGTTGAAATATTTATTACGGGTGAGGGCTGGTTGGGGAAAAGTTTTTATTTTTTGGCTGCCTTTACGGCAGTGCACACGACCCGGAACCAGCGACGGCAATCGCTCCGCTTCTAAGCTGCCTGTGCGGCAGTGCACCTGGACCCAGAAACAATAGCCGATACCATGGACTTCTAAGCTGCCTGTGCGGCAGTGCACATCTGCAGATGGTTCAGGGTTCCGCCTTTTATCTTCTAAGCTGCCTGTGCGGCAGTGCACCTCATGTGCAGCACTTCGTACAGCTTGCGGATCCTTCTAAGCTGCCTGTGCGGCAGTGAACCGAGTGTGCAGAGGGAGTCAACTGTCTTTGTCCTTCTAAGCTGCCTGTGCGGCAGTGAACGTACACCGACCGGGAATGTGATCGCCTGCTGTCTTCTAAGCTGCCTGTGCGGCAGTGAACTTAATATCGCCGTATGCCATGCAGCCTTTTGACTTCTAAGCTGCCTGTGCGGCAGTGAACGGTATCGCCATCTATCTTTAACCAGGTTTCCTCTTCTAAGCTGCCTGTGCGGCAGTGAACAGGAACTTTACACGTATAATCGATTGATGCAAGGCGCAAAAAACCCGCTTTTTATGCGCTTACCCTTTTTCTGGCGGTTAAATTCATCGCAATAAAATCAAAGGGTTAACGCTACTTAAAAAATTAGGGTTCACCAGCAGCCACGCACGGATGTTTAATATGTTAGGTAAAAATCTTTCCACGCTACCAGCACAATAGCGAACGTCTTTATTTACCTAAGGATAAACAAAGGCTTATACAGTTAAGCTGAAAATACCAACCAGATTTTTTAACTAATTTTTATAACGGCTGAATAATTACATCAGGAACAGACGTCCAGGATAAGCATTTCGCTAATAAAATATTATTTGCTAAAAACTCGCTTACATGAATTATCACGCAGGCGAGTTTTTATTTCATAGCAAAAAACTCAGCGGCTAAACTGCAATCCTATCGAACGAATATCATTCCCTGTCGGAGACTGATGGAGCCGCAGGCCAAATTCATCGATAACGGCAAAGATATGTTCAAAAATATCCGCCTGGATTGCCTCGTATTCCAGCCACACAACGGTATTAGTAAACGCGTAAACCTCAAGGGGAAGCCCTTCTGCGCCCGGCGCGAGCTGGCGTACCATTAGCGTCATATCTTTGCGAATATGCAGGTGGTTTTGCAAATACTCTGTCAAATAAATTCTGAACGTACCGACATTGGTCATGCAACGGCCATTAAGAACCGATGCGCTATCGCTGTTGTGCATACGGTTATATTCTTCAATTTCTTTGCTGCGGGAATCTATATACGGCTTCAGCAGCTTCGCGTTAATCAGACGCTGCTGCTCTTCTGCTGACAGAAAATGAATACTGGTGGTATCGATATTAATACTGCGCTTGATACGACGACCACCGGACTGCGACATCCCGCTCCAGTTTTTGAATGCGTCAGAGACCAGCGCGTAGGTAGGAATGGTGGTAATGGTATTATCCCAGTTGCGTACTTTCACCGTAGTCAGGCCAATATCCGTTACCGCGCCGTCGGCGCCGAACTTTGGCATTTCAAGCCAGTCGCCAAGCTTTAACATACGGTTAGCAGAAAGCTGGATCCCGGCGACAAGACCAAGTATTGGATCTTTAAATACCAGCATGAGTACCGCAGCCATTGCGCCAAGGCCGCTAATAAGAATAGTCGGTGACTGACCGATGATGCGGGAGATCATCATAATACCAATCACAATCGCACTGATTAATTTGACACCCTGAAAAATCCCTTTCAAAGGAATATTAGAGGCGAAGGTAAGCTTCTGCGAAAGGTTATAGACGACATCAAGCAGTGAAAATAAAGACAACAGCGAATACAGCATGATCCAAAGCTGCGCACCAATAATCAGGATGGTGCTGATATCGGTGCCTTTTTGTAGCCACAATACCGCCTGGATATTGACGATAATCCCCTGCAACGTTAAAGCGAGCCTTTGAAAGAGCTTGTTCTCAGTGATAATTTGCAGCCATAAATGCTGACTGGATTTCGCCCGCTTCTCAAAAGTACGCAGCACAATACTATGTAGAATAAAATGTACAATAAGCGAAAATATAAAAATAATGCTTAAAATGATAATTAGCGAGGTTGTCTGGGTAATGACGATCCCGAAACCATTTAAAAATGAAGCCAACTCTTTCATGCAATCTCCTTTTAATCAGGGTATATCATGCCGTGTCAGAGATTGGGCTGCAACTTTCAATGTAAATACAAATATCTTAAAAATACGTTACGATGTGGCTACCTGACAGCCGGTTGGCAGGGAATTTTCCACCCATTTATAGACATTGTTTTCCTGCGAGAAAATCAGCCGAGGTGGTGAATTCGGTTTTAACTGGAAGTGGCAAAAGCTTTTTCAAACAAGGTGGGCATATTTTTAAACTACCTGTGCGGCAGTGAGCACACCGGCGACTACTCAGCAGCATCGAACACCTTTCTAAACTGCCTGTACGGCAGTGAACAAATTGTATGGGTGATTTCCATAAAAAAGTAATTTCTAAGCTGCCTGTACGGCAGTGAACGAGCCGCCAACGTTCAGGTTATCCGGCAGGGTTTTCTAAGCTGCCTGTACGGCAGTGAACCAGCACCGTCTCGGGCGTGATATCCGTCTGTCTTTCTAAGCTGCCTGTACGGCAGTGAACGGACTAAGCAACCATCAGCGAGAAATCGTTGATTTCTAAGCTGCCTGTACGGCAGTGAACTATCACAATATTTAGTTAACCCCTTGCGGCAATTTCTAAGCTGCCTGTACGGCAGTGAACCGCATCGCGGAGCTGGAAGAAAGCCACACTCATTTCTAAGCTGCCTGTACGGCAGTGAACGATTCTTTACGCAGCTCTTTGCCTTTTTCGCTTTTCTAAGCTGCCTGTACGGCAGTGAACAGCTGATGCGATCTGCTGGAATGTTCCGGTTGTTTCTAAGCTGCCTGTACGGCAGTGAACGTGGAGAGGAGTTCAACTCCATTTCAGAGAACTTTCTAAGCTGCCTGTACGGCAGTGAACATCCGGAATAACTGCAAACGCAAAGCGCGGATTTTCTAAGCTGCCTGTACGGCAGTGAACGACGGCATGGTTATTACGGAGGATATCCGGCTTTTCTAAGCTGCCTGTACGGCAGTGAACAAATTTGATGAGCTGCTCATCATAATCGAGCATTTCTAAGCTGCCTGTACGGCAGTGAACATTGCTTTCTTTACTTTTCGCGCATCCATCACTTTCTAAGCTGCCTGTACGGCAGTGAACAGGAACAATACACCGATAACGCTTTGATTAACAATGCCTAAAACTCGTTTAGTCTTTTGAACCCCTAATTTTCACCCTCTCTATTAAGAGATTAAAAATCAATAGCTTATATTTGATACCGAAATTAGGGTTTGAGGGCTTTCACTCAAATCATGCAACTTTTTCATTCCAGGAAAATATTTTTCGAGGCGCTTTCCTGAAATGGAAATACCTCGTTGCGGGGTGACGGTGTGGCAAATTATTATCCCGCTATAACGCAATATTTATCCGCTGACAATCGCCCCTGGCACTTTAACTCCTGAGCCGTGCGCGTCTATGAACAAAAAATACCGTCGTAGAGACAGTTTCTCCATTAATGACCGAAGGGAGCCGATTGAAGTACATAGCAACCACAACATCAGCGTAATTCTGTGAGCGCCTGGGCTTAACGCCGCGCAACCGCAGCATCGTTTCCGGAACTTGTTTCCTATACTTCAGACGTGTTGATCCACGATTCGTGGTTACGTCCAGCCCTGACGCCACGCGAATGCGGCTCGATCAGGGAGCGAGGTGATAAAATTACTGGCAACTTCAGCCGTTGTGTTGTCATGTTTACTCCGGCAGCGTATGCCGAAATGGAGGAAAAAGTGGAAGAAAAACTGAAAATTACCCCGGCGGGTTCTCAGCCTTCTCAGACTGGCCCGGAAAATTACTTTACCGGCCGGGTGCGCATTGATGCGCCCTTCCAGGCCCCAACGCCTGCCCGCGTTGGCGGTGCCGCTATTACATTTGAACCGGGCGCACGCACGGCCTGGCATACTCATCCACTCGGCCAGACGCTGATCGTTACCCAGGGGCACGGCTGGCTGCAGGAATGGGGATGTCCCATAAAAGAGATAAACCAGGGTGATATTGTCTGGATCCCGGAAGGCGTTAAGCACTGGCATGGCGCTACGCCTGATAACGCAATGACCCATATCGCCATTGCTGAATCCCTGAACGGCAGCCCGGTTGAGTGGATGGAACACGTTAGCGACGACCAGTACATAAAACAGGAGCAATAAGATGACGATGAAGGTGCTCGGCTATGCAGCACAAAGCGCGCAGGTTCCGCTGGCCCCGTTTGAGTTTATACGCCGCGATCCGCGCCCGGACGACGTGGTGCTGGAAGTGATGTACTGCGGTGTGTGCCACTCAGACCTTCATCAGGCGCGTAACGACTGGGGATTCAGCGCTTACCCGCTGGTGCCGGGCCACGAAGTTATCGGCCGCGTTGCGTCAGTTGGCAGTAACGTCACCAAATTCAAACCGGGCGATTACGCCGGAATTGGTTGTATGGTGGATTCCTGTCGCGTTTGTCATCCATGCAAAGAGGGGCTGGAGCAGTATTGCGAAGAGGGTAACGTGCAGACCTATAACGGCGTTGACCGTCACGACCATCAGCCTACCTACGGCGGTTATTCGCAGGCAATTGTGGCTTCAGAAGATTTTGTTCTGAAAATGCCGGACGGACTCGATCTCAAGGGTGCCGCTCCGCTGCTTTGTGCTGGTATCACCACCTGGTCGCCGCTACGCCACTGGAACGTCGGTAAGGGTAGCAAAGTTGCGGTTATCGGGCTGGGTGGCTTAGGCCATATGGCGCTAAAATTTGCCAACGCGCTGGGTGCGGAAGTGACGCTCTTTACTCGTTCTGCCAGCAAAGAGGCAGACGCCCGCCGCTTAGGGGCGCATAACATAGTGTTATCTACCGACGACGCGCAGATGGCGAGCGTGAAGAATCAGTTTGACCTGATTATCGACACGGTTCCGTATGTTCACGATATCAATCCTTATATGCCAACCCTGACGCTGGGCGGCACGCTGGTTTATGTCGGGCTGCTGGGGGAAATAGACCCACCGGCCAGTACGTTGCCGATGATTCGGGGCCGTCGTTCAGTTTCCGGCTCCGCAATCGGTGGTATTAAAGAAACCCAGGAAATGCTGGATTTCTGCGCCAGGCACGGCATCGTGTCTGATATCGAAATGATCGATATTAAGCAGATTAACGAAGCCTATGAACGCCTGTTAAAAAGCGATGTAAAGTACCGTTTTGTCATTGATATGGCGACGCTTAATGCTTAAATCCGTGGGTGGCAGCGCTGTCGCTTGCCGCCAGTTTTCTCCGCTGCGCCGCGCATAATGAGTCGCTAAGCAGGTACATTACTTTTAACAATTCATTTCCACCAGGGTACAATCGGGTAACAGTTCACGCTTACGGCAGATAGCCCGATTGTTCTCATTCTACTTCTCTCGCCATAAATGGCCTTCGGCGATCGCGCTCCTGGCGATGCTGATGCTTTTTATTGCTCCGGTGATTTCAAAATCACTGGAGCACAGGCGTGCGGCGGAGATAAACAATCATGCTGAACACCACATGATGTCCCACTCCGACGGCATGATGGCGGAGATGGGCCCAATGGAAATGCCCCTCGCTTCCCATTTGCTGCCGGGCGCAGGCGCGTCGTTGATGGATGATATCGCATGCGGATACTGCCAGCTTTTGCTGCATGTACCCCTTATCGTCTGGCTGTTTATTCCCTTCATCTGGCTGGCGTGGCGTATTACCCGCGCCCCGCCGCCTGCGGTTATCGCCCCGCTGCTGGCGCAGCATGATGACGCTAAAGCCCAGCCACGCGCGCCTCCTGTTGCCCCGTTTCGTTAAAACACTTTCACATTTAACGTAATGGCTATGCCACAGGATAACTATGTCTTCCCAACACTCTCAGCTCGCCTGTCGTGGCGCGCTGCTGACGCTTTTGCGTCGCCTGCATTTTTACATCGGCCTGTTCGTTGGCCCCTTTATTTTTGTTGCCGCTCTCACCGGCACGCTGTATGTGCTGACGCCTCAGATTGAGAACGCGCTTTACCATGAAGCCTTGCATGCCGAAGCGTACGGCCCGCAAAAATCCCTTGCCCAACAGATAGCCGCCGCACGTAAATATATTGGCGAAGATGCCAGCATTTACGCGGTACGCCCGGCTCCCCGGCCGGGTGACACTACCCGCGTGCAGTTTGTCGATCCTGCGCTTGGGGCATCTGAATCCCGCGCGATTTTTATCTCTCCTTCCACGCTGGCAGTTAAGGGAGATATGACCGTCTACGGCACCAGCGGCGTGCTGCCGCTACGTACATGGATCGACCAGTTTCACCGCGGATTGTTGCTGGGCGATACAGGACGGCTTTACAGCGAACTTGCGGCTTCCTGGCTGTGGGTGGCGGCTCTGGGCGGCGTGGTGCTCTGGTTAACCTCACGCCCGAAGCGAAAGCTGAAAGTGCGCCGTACCCCACAAACTACAGCCCGGCACTGGCACATCACGCTTGGAGCATTTTTGCTGCTCGGGCTGATGTTCTTCTCTGCCACAGGGCTCACGTGGTCACAGTGGGCGGGCGGAAATATCGATAAGCTTCGTAGTGAACTGGGCTGGATGACGCCCCAGGTGAATACCACACTAACCCCGCAAACCGGCCATCAGCACCACGATCCGCACGCTGAGCACCATGCGATGATGGCGGGAATGGTAATGCCTGCTGCCGCAGATGAAAGCTGGGACCGCGCACTCCATGCGGCACGCGCGGCGGGAATTGAGTCAGATAAGCTTGAAATCCGCCCGTCCCTGGCGGCGGATAAAGCCTGGACGGTTACCGAAATCGATCGGGCATGGCCTACGCATGTTGATGCGGTGGCTGTCGATCCAACCAACTTTACCGCTATCGATCGGGTTCGTTTCGCCGATTTTCCGCTGATTGCCAAACTTACGCGCTGGGGTGTCGATGCGCATATGGGCGTGCTGTTCGGGCTGCCTAATCAACTGCTGCTGGCGGCGTTTGGCTTTGGCCTGTGCGCGATGATCGTGCTTGGCTACCGGATGTGGTGGCTGCGTCGTCCTGCGGTCTCTGCGAACAATCCTGTACACACATTGAGCGAGGCGTGGTTTGCATTGCCGCAAGCCTTGCGCGCAGGCTCGCTGTTTATTGCCGCCCTGCTCGGTTATTGCCTGCCGGTGATGGGCGTGAGCCTGCTGCTGTTTGTGGCTGTTGATTCAGCGCGCTGGTGGTTAAGAGTATTCAGGAAGCAGGTATCCCCTTAAAACAACCCTCACCCTAACCTTTTCCCTGCGGGAGAGGGAATCGATCTGTTACTCCTTCGTCCTGAGAGAAGGAGTTGTTCGGTTTCTCTCCCCCGCCAGGAGAAAGCCGGGGTGAGGAAAACTTCGGCCAGCCCCTTCAATATTGGTCCTACCAATACTACCGAAAACGTGACCGCTTTGCGCAATATGGCAAAAAACTCAACATAAATATTGCCACCAATTAACACAAGATTAACCATAAGCCATCATTTACCCTACATCACCATATTGGTCCTACCAATCTGGCGAAAAAATAATAAGCACGTCACGTTCCGGAGAAACATCCTATGCAAGCCTGGCAACAAGTTTACGACCCGGCAGGTAATATCTGGCTGTCCAGCCTGATTGCCGCCCTGCCAATTCTGTTCTTTTTCTATGCGCTGATTAAGCTGCGCATGAAAGGCTATCTGGCCGCAACGCTGACGGTCGGGCTGGCGCTGCTGGTCGCATTATTCTTCTATCGTATGCCGGTTGACCGGGCGCTGTCGTCCGTGGTGTACGGCTTCTTTTACGGCCTGTGGCCGATTGCATGGATTATTATCGCGGCCGTTTTTGTCTACAAAATATCGGTGAAAACCGGGCAGTTCGACATTATCCGCTCGTCGATTCTCTCCATCACGCCGGATCAGCGTTTGCAGATGCTGATCGTTGGTTTCTCCTTTGGCGCCTTCCTTGAAGGGGCCGCAGGTTTTGGCGCACCGGTAGCGATTACCGCCGCCCTGCTGGTCGGCCTGGGCTTTAATCCGCTCTACGCCGCCGGGCTTTGCCTGATTGTGAACACCGCGCCGGTCGCCTTTGGCGCAATGGGGATCCCGATTATTGTGGCAGGTCAGGTGACAGGGCTGGACAGCTTTGAGATAGGCCAGATGGTTGGCCGCCAGCTACCGTTCCTGACAATTATCGTGCTGTTCTGGATTATGGCCATCATGGACGGCTGGCGCGGCATTAAAGAAACATGGCCGGCGGTGATAGTCGCTGGCGGTTCGTTTGCTATCGCCCAGTACCTTAGCTCTAACTTCCTTGGCCCGGAACTGCCGGATATTATCTCATCGCTGGTTTCACTGGTCTGTTTAACCGCTTTCCTGCGCGTCTGGAAACCGGTGCGCATTTTCCGCTTTGGCGACGTTGGCGCGTCAGTAACGGACCAGACCCTGGCGCGCAAAAACTATACGCCCGGCCAGGTCATTCGCGCCTGGATGCCGTTTATTTTTCTGACCGCCACCGTCACCATCTGGAGCGTGCCGCCTTTTAAAGCGCTGTTTGCCCCGGGCGGCGCGCTGGCAGACTGGGTATTGAATGTTTCCGTGCCGTTCCTCGACAAAATGGTCGCGAAAATGCCGCCTGTCGTGGCAGAGAGCGTGGCTTACGCCGCGGTGTATAAATTCGACTGGTTCTCCGCGACCGGTACCGCGATTCTGGTTGCAGCGCTAATTTCTATCGTTTATCTGCGCATGAAACCAAAGGATGCTGTCGTAACCTTTGGTGAAACGCTCAAAGAGCTGGCGCTGCCCATTTACTCCATCGGCATGGTGCTGGCGTTCGCGTTTATCTCTAACTATTCCGGCTTGTCTGCCACACTTGCTCTGGCGCTGGCACATACCGGACACGCGTTCACCTTCTTCTCGCCGTTCCTCGGCTGGCTGGGCGTGTTCCTGACCGGCTCCGATACGTCATCGAACGCGCTGTTCGCAGCGCTACAGGCAACGACCGCACAGCAAATCGGCGTCTCGGATCTGTTGCTGGTGGCGGCAAATACCACGGGCGGCGTCACCGGGAAGATGATTTCCCCGCAGTCTATCGCCATTGCCTGCGCGGCTGTCGGGCTGGTCGGTAAAGAGTCAGACCTGTTCCGCTTTACCGTAAAACACAGCCTGATTTTCACCTGTATGGTGGGCCTGATAACTACACTTCAGGCATACGTATTAACCTGGATGATTCCATGATGACAGCACAACCGCGCCTGGCAGACCATCTGGCCGAGCGCGTCAGGGCGTTGATTAACGAGCGTAAACTGGAGGCGGGCATGCGGTTGCCCGCCGAACGCCAGCTCGCCTCGGAAATGGGCGTTTCCCGTTCGTCCATTCGCGAGGCTATCCAAAAACTGATAAGCGAAGGCGTGCTGATTAGCCGTCGCGGCGGTGGCACTTTCGTGCGTTATGAAGTGCAGGCATGGTCCGAACAGCGCATCGTACAGCCGCTAAAAACCCTGGTCGAAAACGATCCAGACTACCGCTACGACATTCTGGAAGCACGTCATGCCATCGAAGCCAGTACCGCCTGGTACGCGGCCATGCGCGCCACGTCCGCCGATAAAGAAAAACTCATCGCCTGCTTTGATGCCACCGTACAGTTCAAGGAGAGCGACGACCCGGATCTGGCCGCTCAGGCCGACGTGCGTTTTCATCTGGCTATCGCTGAAGCTTCGCATAACATCGTACTGCTCCAGACCATGCGCGGCTTTTTCGATCTTTTGCAAACTTCCGTGATGCACAGCCGCCAGCGCATGTACACCGTACCCAGCATTTTTGCCGGACTTACCGAACAACATAACGAACTGCTACAGGCGATTCTGGCAGGCGACCCCGAACGCGCGCGGCGTGCTGCGAAGGCGCATCTCGGGTTCGTGCATACCACTATTAAAACCCTGCATGAAGATGAAGCCCGACAGGCCCGTATCACCCGCCTGCCGGATGAAGATACCGACGTTACGAGGGAACACAATACATGATTATTTCAGCCGCATCAGACTACCGCGCCGCCGCACAGCGCATCCTGCCGCCGTTCCTTTTTCACTACATTGACGGAGGGGCCTATGCCGAACAAACGCTGCGCCGCAATGTGGATGACCTGGCGCAGGTGGCGTTAAGACAGCGTGTGCTGAAAAACATGTCGGCATTAAGCCTGGAAACCAAACTCTTTAACGAAACGCTTTCTATGCCGGTCGCGCTTGCTCCGGTAGGTTTGTGCGGCATGTACGCCCGTCGCGGCGAAGTTCAGGCTGCCAAAGCCGCTGCTGCAAAAGGCATTCCCTTTACGCTTTCGACCGTTTCTGTTTGCCCGATCGAAGAAGTCGCCCCGGCCATCGATCGTCCGATGTGGTTTCAGCTTTACGTATTAAAAGATCGCGGCTTTATGCGCAATGCGCTAGAGCGCGCTAAAGCAGCCGGTTGTTCAACGCTCGTCTTTACCGTTGACATGCCAACCCCCGGCGCACGCTATCGCGATGCACATTCAGGCATGAGCGGGGCAAACGCCGCGATGCGCCGCTACTGGCAGGCGGCGACGCATCCGCAATGGGCGTGGGACGTGGGTCTGCACGGTCGTCCGCACGATCTGGGAAATATTTCGACCTATCTGGGCAAGCCAACCGGGCTTGAGGATTATATTGGCTGGCTGGCGAATAATTTCGACCCCTCGATCTCCTGGAGCGATCTGGAGTGGATCCGCGAGTTCTGGGACGGCCCGATGATCATCAAAGGAATTCTCGACCCGGATGATGCCAAAGACGCGGTGCGTTTCGGCGCCGACGGAATTGTCGTGTCGAACCACGGCGGCCGCCAGCTTGATGGCGTACTCTCATCCTGTCGCGCCCTGCCCGCCATTGCCGACGCGGTTAAAGGGGATATCGCTATTCTGGCCGACAGCGGCATTCGCAACGGGCTGGACGTGGTGCGCATGATTGCCCTGGGTGCCGATACCGTTCTGCTGGGCCGCGCATATTTGTACGCTCTGGCAACGCACGGCCAGGCAGGCGTTGCCAATCTGCTGAATCTTATCGAAAAAGAAATGAAAGTGGCGATGACGCTTACCGGCGCGAAAACCATCGCAGACATCAGTCCGGAACTGCTGGTGCGTGAAGGTCTGAAGGATATTCTTTCACCTGCGGAAATGGCGGTTGGATTTTAAATAAGAGAATGCGGCGGGTGCAGAACAGGCCTGGCCCGCTAGCTCAGAAAACTGTATCCCGGCGGCATGTGCTAAGAAGGGATATGAACGTTGACGTTGTCTCCAGAAGTATCTGGAGACAACGGACAGCGGATTAGTTGAGTTTGTAATCCAGCGTAATTTCAGCTTTCATTAGCTGCGAAACCGGACAGCCCGCTTTCGCCTTCTGAATGATTTTTTCAAACTCCGAACCGTCAATATTCGGCACTTTTACGTTGCTGGTCAGCGCAATTTTGGTAATGGCAAAGCCGCCATCTTTCTTGTCCAGGGACACATCCGCAGTCGTGTCGATGCTTTCAGGCGTGAAACCTTCTTCACCCAGCATCAGCGACAGCGCCATGGAAAAACATGCAGCATGGGCCGCGCCGATCAGCTCTTCCGGGTTGGTACCAGCAGCGCCTTCGAAACGGGTGTTAAAACCATAAGGTTGCTGTTTCAGCGCACCGCTTTCGGTGGATACCGTGCCCTTACCGCCTTTAATATCACCTTCCCAGTGAGCCTGCCCTTTCTTATGAATGGTCATATATTCGCTCCTTTTTTATTTACACAAACCACAAGTATAGAAGCTGAACAGGGGCTTGCCTGGCAACTAAGAGCAATCTTTAAGCAATAAAATTAAAACAAACAGATGCCACTCTCGGCGTGTTTACGCCGTAGCAGACATAAACTAGGCCTTTTCATAAACCGCTTTTTGGCCAGCTTATCCAGCAGCTATTCCCAGTTTTCTGCTGCTTAAAAGCCACACCTAAGCAACAAAAAACCGATGGTATATTTGCGCATCCTGAACGGCCGCGAGCCGCCCAATTTATACGCCTAGTTAAGTGCTTTATTTTGCATCTACCTATGCGGCAGTGCACGGCAGATCGCCGCGAACCTGAATCGGTACATCTTCTAAGCTGCCTGTACGGCAGTCCACATCATGGCCCCCTTCGGCTCCCCGTCCGTACCCTTCTAAGCTGCCTGTACGGCAGTCCACTGCTCGATATCATTTCAGCAAGTACGCGGCCACTTCTAAGCTGCCTGTACGGCAGTCCACTGAAGAAACGCCAGTCACCCATTCCTGCTGCGCTTCTAAGCTGCCTGTACGGCAGTTCACATGCCGCCGAGGATTGTCCAGTCGCTGCTGTTCTTCTAAGCTGCCTGTACGGCAGTTCACAATTCGGTACTGAACTTCTATCGTGCGCTGATCTTCTAAGCTGCCTGTACGGCAGTTCACAGAAGCTTTACATGTATAACCTCTTGATGCAAAGCGTAAAAAATGACTTGCGAAGCGAAGAACCCTTTTCTGGCGCCATTAAATTTTTATTATTAAAATCAATGCATTATAAAATGCATTAAAATTAGGGTTTCCTGTTTAACGGTAGCCACGCCGCTCTGCTGTCGTCAACTTTTTCCAAACGGCAATGGATGAAACCTGAACGTCTCACCCACCGCTTTTGAATTTACTGCACTAATGCCGTTAGCTTGCCAAATACGTCGGCGCCGTCGACGTCGCGCTTGATCTGCACCACGTCCTCCAGCTTATCTATCTCGCTGATCATCTGCTCCAGACGCTGGTCATCATTGACCTGAAGCCAGATGCGGCTCCGATCGCCGGTAGATAGCGGCAGACAGAGAATGCCTTCAACGTTAAAAGCGCGGCGGGCAAACAGACCACAAATGTGAGACATCACGCCCGGATGGTTACGCACCGTAAGTTCCAGAATAACGGTTAGCTGTTGCATGGCTTACTCTCCAATCATTTCAATATTGGCAGCGCCTGGCGGCACCATCGGGAATACTTTTTCTGCCGCATCGATGCGCACGTGGATCAGGCACGGACCCGGACGTGAGATCGCTTCCTGCAAAGCCGCCTGCGGATTTTCTGCTGCGTTTAAATCGCAGGTCGCAAGGCCAAACCCTTCGGCAATTTTGAGGAAGTTCGTCTGCCCGGAATAGGTCGCGGCAAACACATTCTGCTGATAGAACAGCGTTTGCTGTTGATGTACCAGCCCCAGCGCCTGGTTATTCATCAGGATGATTTTCACGTCCAGATTGTGCTCGGCGGCGGTCGCCATCTCCTGAATATTCATCATGATGCTGCCGTCGCCGGTGAAGCACAGCACCTTACGCTGTGGTTCTGCAAGCGCGGCGCCTACGGCGGCAGGCAGGCCAAAGCCCATCGTCCCAAGCCCGCCGGAGGTCAGCCACTGACGCGGCCGGTTCAACGGATACGCCTGCGCTACCCACATTTGATGCTGGCCGACGTCGGTGGTGATAATCGCTTCGTCATCCACGCACGCGGCGGCAGCGCTAATCAGGCCATATGGCGTCAGCGGATTATCCACGCCCGGCATGCTGAACGGAAATTCCTGCTGCAAACCAGCAACCTGTTGCAGCCAAAGCTTACGAGGCTGGGCGTCGATTGCGGGCAGCAGTTGTTCCAGCACTTCGCCCACGTCGCAGCGAATGGCGATGTGCGCCTGTTTGATTTTTCCCAGCTCGGCCCTGTCGATATCTACATGGATAATTTTCGCGTTCGGGCAGAACTGCTCGGTTTTACCGATGGCTCGATCGTCAAAACGCGCGCCCATAACGATCAGCAGATCGGCTTCCTGCAGGATGTAGTTGGTGCTGCGCGCTCCGTGCATGCCCAGCATGCCCAGCGATAAAGGATGGCTGGCAGGAATCGTACCCAAAGCCATCAGCGTCATGGTCGTTGGCAGGCTGGCTTTTTCGGCAAGCAGCCTGGCATTCGCGTGGGCGTTAATAATGCCGCCGCCCAGATACAGCACCGGGCGCTGCGCCTGGTTAATCATTGCTGCGGCATCGGCAATTTGCTGCGCTGCAAATTGTGGCGCTGGCGTGGGTTCAGAAACGGGCGGCAGTTCGCTGATGTCGATTTCGGCAGTTTGAATATCTTTCGGGATATCGATCCACACCGGGCCGGGGCGGCCGGATTCAGCAATGCGAAACGCGTCGCAGATAACCTGCGGCAGCTCGGCAATATCACGAACCAGATAGTTATGTTTGGTTATCGGAATGGAAATCCCGTAGGTATCCACTTCCTGGAACGCGTCGGTGCCAATCATCGATTTTGGCACCTGGCCGGTGATGCACACCAGCGGAATGGAGTCGAGGCGCGCATCGGCAATTGCCGTAACCAGGTTGGTGGCCCCCGGGCCGCTACAGGCGAGACACACCGCCGCTTTGCCCTGGGTACGAGCCATGCCCTGCGCCATAAAGCCCGCGCCCTGCTCGTGGCGGGCCAGAATATGACGAATTTTTTTGCTCTGACTTAGCGCATTGTAAAGCGGCAAAACGGTGCCGCCGGGGATACCGCTAACGGTGGTGATGCCGTGATGCTCCAGCATTTGCACAATCAATTGTGCGCCAGTAATACGACCTGCCTGCGGTGGGTTTTCCGAAATTGCCATGCTCCAGTCCTTCTCTCATGCCGTTTCGCTTTTCGGCCGGGGGACTAAAACAAGAAACCCCGCCCGGTTTGCGCCGGCGGGGTTTTGGAATCGATGCGTTGATTCAGACCCTACGGCGCATTGCCGACGACGACCACCACACGCACGACGACCACCGCGGCTGGTAGCGCGGTAAGTAGTAGGGCTGCGTTGCGAGTGAATGGAGTCATTTGGGTCTCGAATTAATGAGTAACCTAAAGTTAACGTGAAAATCATACAAACATACTGCTTCGTTTCGCACAACAGCTTTATCTCTGTTAGCAAAAAATCGTGCGTAAGATCACATCATTTAAATAGCTGTTGCAGCAAATTCCCGTTGCAGTTCGTCAACCGGCAGGTAGCGGCCAATAATCACCAGCTTTGAGATACGGGACTCGGTTGGCTGCCATGCTGAGCCATAATCAAAGCCCGCTACCTTATGCACGCCCTGCACAATCAGGCGCTGCGGATTATCGGCAATCGCCAGTACGCCTTTGTAGCGCAGCATATCGTTGCCAAAACGGGCGATGCAGCTTTCCATAAAAGCGCCAATTTTTTTCAAATCCAGCAGGCCCGCGTCAAAAACATGCGCCTGAATAGCATCATCCCAGGACTGTTTTACCGCTGCTTTACGGAACGGCTGGAAGCGGGAAACGTGCTGGCTGTCCGCGCGGATAATATGAAATCCTCCCGCCAGCTCGACGTTATCCGTAAGTTCAAACGCATTGAGATCGAGCCAGAGATCTGCCGGACATTCGCCGTTAGCGATCTCGTAGATCTCCGCTTTGCTGTTGATCCGATGGATCCTTGCCAGCGCCTGAGCTTTTGTTTCTTCGTCAACGCGATCGGATTTTGTAAGTAAAATCCTGTCCGCAAAACCTAGCTGTGAAGCAGCTACGGCATGCTCATCAAGCTGACGGGAAATATGTTCCGCATCGGCAAGGGCTATCACCGCATCCAGACGCAGCGCCTCGCGCAGGCGTTCATCAACGAAAAAGGTCTGCACGATGGGTGCCGGGTCGGCAAGGCCGGTGGTTTCTACTATCAGCCTTTCGAATCGCAGTTCGCCCGCAGCGCGTTTATCCAGCATTTCACTCAGCGCTGCCGTAAATTCACCCCGCACGCTGCAACATACGCAGCCATTGCTCAGCTCCACCACGTTGACGTTTTCTCCGCCACGCAGCAGCGCGCCATCAATATTCACGGCGCCAAATTCGTTTTCAAGGATGGCGACAGGCTGGCTGTCATTATGGGCGAGGAAATAGTTCAGCAGGGTTGTTTTCCCGGCGCCGAGAAAACCGGTCAGTAGCGTGACAGATACCGCTTCATTCATGTCAAAATCCTTAAGTTTAACAGCAGCGAGCGCCGCCTTTACCGCCATAACGCGCGTCCTGACGCTCGCGGAAAAACGCTTCATAGGTCATCGGCGTCTGCTCAGGATGGGTGAGACGCATGTGCTGCACATAGTTGTCGTAATCCGGCACGCCGACCATCAGTTTGGCGGCCTGGCCGAGATATTTTCCTGCTTTGGCAAGGGTATCGAACATGGTTTCTCCTGGAACGGTGGATGGCGCGTTGCTTATCCACCCTACAAAACCCAAGGCGGGTAAGCGCAAAGCGCCACCCGCCTCCGGTCGGTGCTAGTGCGCGTTCTTAGCCTGCGTCACGATATCTTCGTAATCCTCAGGCATCGGTTCGTACGGCGTTTCGTTGGCGGTTGGCTTATCTGTTTTCAGCGCCTGAAGCGCCGTTTTAATCGAGAACAGGCCCAGCACCACAACGACCACCATAAAGAAGATGGTCAGCCCGGCATCCAGACGGTTGTTGAACACCAGCTGCGAAAGCTGCGACTGGGTGTACTGCGCCGGAATATTGCCGCTGTCGATCATCGCCTGGAACTTATTAGCCACGGCCAGGAAGCCCACTTTCGCATCCGGGCTAAAGGATTTCTGCCAGCCTGCCGCCAGGGTACAAATCAGCAGCCAGGCCGTCGGCACCAGCGCCACCCAGGCGTATTTCTGCCTTTTCATTTTGAACAGGACGACCGCGCAGAGCATCAGCGCCATCGCCGCCAGCATCTGGTTGGCAATCCCAAACAGCGGCCACAGGGTATTAATACCGCCGAGCGGATCGACCACGCCCTGATGCAGGAAGTAACCCCACGCCAGCACGCACAGTGCGGTTGCCAGTAAGTTCGCTGGCAGAGAGTCGGTTCTCTTAAGCCCCGGAGAGATAACGCCCAGCAGATCCTGCAACATAAAGCGCGCCGCACGCGTTCCCGCATCCACCGCCGTGAGGATAAACAGCGCTTCGAACAGGATAGCAAAGTGGTACCAGAAGGAGACGTCCATCAGGCCGCCCAGCGCGCCGTGCAGAATGTAAGCCATGCCCACGGCTAAGGTTGGCGCGCCGCCCGCCCGCGAAATAATGCTCTGCTCGCCCACTTCATTAGCGATGTTGCTCAGGGTGTCCGGGGTTATCTGGAAGCCCCAGCTACTCACTACGCTTGCCGCAGAAGCCACCACGTCCGTCGCCCCTGCGGGCGCCAGCACCGCCAGCGGGCTATTCATCGCAAAGTACACGCCCGGGTCGATAACGCAGGCCGCAACCAGCGCCATGATCGCCACGAACGATTCCATCAGCATGCCGCCGTAGCCGATAAAACAGGCCTGGTTTTCATTAGCCAGCATTTTCGGCGTGGTGCCAGAGGCGATAAGCGCGTGGAAACCAGACACTGCGCCACAGGCGATGGTGATAAACAGGAACGGGAACAGGTCGCCTGCCCACACCGGACCGGTGCCATCGATAAATTTGGTCAACGACGGCATTTGCAGCGTTGGACGCATAATCAGAATACCGATAGCCAGCCCAATAATCGTGCCGATTTTCAGGAAGGTAGAAAGGTAATCACGCGGAGCCAACAGCAGCCACACGGGCAGCACCGCCGCCACAAAGCCATAGCCCACCAGTATCCACGTCAGCTGCACGCCGGTGTAGTCAAAGTACGGCGCCCAGGTTGCGCTTTGCGCTACCCAGCCGCCGGAAATGATAGCGAAAACCAGGCACACCAGGCCGATAATCGACACCTCACCGATACGCCCTGGACGCAGATAACGAATATAAACCCCCATAAACAGCGCCAGCGGAATGGTAAACGCGACGGTGTACGTCCCCCACGGGCTGTGGGTCAACGCTTTCACCACGATCATCGCCAGCACCGCCAGGATAATCACCATGATCATAAAGCAGGCAACAAGCGCGATAACGCCTGCGGTATTGCCCATCTCTTCTTTCACCAGTTCACCCAACGAACGTCCGTCGCGGCGGGTGGAGACAAACAGCACCATAAAGTCCTGTACCGCACCGGCCAGCACCACGCCCGCCAGCAGCCAGAGCATGCCCGGCAGATAGCCCATCTGTGCAGCAAGCACCGGCCCGACCAGAGGCCCGGCCCCGGCAATGGCGGCAAAATGGTGACCGAAAAGCACTTTTTTATCCGTCGGCACATAATCCAGCCCGTCGTTATGGCGCACGGCAGGCGTCATACGGGTGGCATCAACGGTTAATACGCGTTTAGCGATAAACAGTCCGTAATAGCGATACGCAATAAGATAAACGCAGACCGAGGCAACCACGATCCATAGCGCGTTGATCTGTTCGCCCCGGTTAAGGGCGATATAGCCGAGCGCGAATGCCCCGATAACCGCGAGCACTGCCCATACGAGGTGTTTCCCTGGGTTCGTCATAATTGTTTTCCATTGTCAGGCCAGAAGCGTGAGGTGTTACATTTTGTTTCTAGAACAAAAGGTTGGATTTAACAATATGGAACCTGCGGAATACGCTGGTTTGACCGGGTCTTTACATCAGCTTGTTAAGGAGATCACTTTGTGATGTAAAGACGCGGTAAAAAGTTGTGGGTCCGAGATGCGGTTATTAACCCAACACCGCCGTCGTCAAACGGCTGGTACAGCAGCGCTTGCCGCGGATATCAAAGATGGCAATCTCCCAGACCTGGGAAGATTTACTGAGGTGCAGCGGTTTGCATACGCCGCGTACCTTTCCTGACGCCACGGCGCGGTGATGGCTGGCGCTGATTTCCGTCCCCACCACGCACTGCCCTTCTGAGGTGGTCAGAAACCCGGCCATCGATCCCAGCGTTTCCGCCAGCGCAACCGAAGCGCCGCCGTGCAGCAGACCGAACGGCTGATGGGTGCGTTCATCCACCGGCATTTCCGCTTCCAGACTCTCTTCATCCATGCGCGTAAAAGTGATGCCGAGCCGCGCCACCATGGACTTCTCGCCCATGCTGTTTAGTTCATCCAGCGTGAGCTGTCGTTTCCAGATACTCATTGCTTTTCCTTACGCGCCGAGCGTCGCGCCGCCGTCAATCACAATGTCCTGCAAGGTGATATGGCTGGCATGAGATGAGGCGAGGAACATAATAGTGCTGGCGATCTCCTGCGGACGAGCGATTTTGCCCAGCGGGATGCCCAGCTTGAACTGCTCCGGAAAACCTTTGATGCGCTGCTGTTCCGCATCCGGCGTTTTCCAGAGCCGGCGTTGCATGTCGGTATCGGTGGAACCCGGGGATACCAGATTGCAGCGCACGCCGAACGGGGCAAGTTCCAGCCCAACGGTCAGCGCCAGGCTTTTCAGCGCGGCTTTCGATGCGCCATAGGCAGACATGCCGGTGCGCGGAGTGTGGGCCGCGTCAGAAGCGACGGTCACGACCGCCCCGCTGCGCTGTTCGCGAAAGCGCGGCATGGTCGCCCGGAACATATTGAATGCCCCGCCCACGTTGACCGCAAAAGTCTCCTGCCAGTCCTGTAACGAAAGCGTATCCGTTGCGCCCATGCGCAGAATACCGGCGGCATTGACCAGCACGTCCAGCTGCGGCGCATCGCCCAGTAACCGCTGAGTGACGGCCGTAACCTGTTCCGCATCCGCTACGTTAAGCGTTTCGGTCGCAAAGGGATAATCATCCAGCGGGAAAGCCAGATCGAAGCCGATAACCGTGGCACCGGCGGCGCTGAACGCCAGCGCGGTGTGATAGCCAATGCCTTTGCCCGCGCCGGTTACCCAGACGCGCTGGCCGCTAAAGTCTGTGCTCATGCCTGCGGCTCCCGCGACAGCAGCGCCCACCAGGCGTCAATGGTCGGGTTTTTCGCCAGCATCACGAAATCGATATCGGCGTGAATTTTGCGCCAGCTCGCAGCTAAAGCCATCATGCGCACGGAATCCAGACCGTAATCGATCAGGTTTTCGTCATCTTCGGGGATGTCGGATTCATCAAGCAGCGGCAGCACCAGATTACGCAGTTGCTCTTTGTTCTGCGGAGCAGATTCCGGCAGCAGATCGCGGGTCATCACCACGCGCCCGGAGCGGCCTGCGGTATATTTCAGCGCCATCATGTGCTCTTCGCGGCTGAAATCAGCCAGCGCGTCTGCCACCATAAACGGCTTGATGTCGCGCATAAACGCGTCGGTAGCGGTGGTCATACAGCCGATATGGGCGTACACGCCGCAGATAATTAACTGGTTACGGCCGGTTTCCTTCAGGCTTTGCTCCAGCGGTGAGCGGATAAACGCGCTGTAGCGCCATTTGGTCAGCACCGTGTCGTTTTCATCGGGCGCAAGGGCGGCGACAACTTTCTGGCGCTCGGGATGTTTGTTCAGGCCCGGCCCCCACATATCGTTTAACAGCGCGCGATCCTCGTCGCTCTGGTTGTTCGGCTGCGCGGTGTAGTAAACCGGGATATTGTTGCGTTTACAGTAGCTTCTCAGCGCGGCGATATTGTCGATAACCTGCTGGATCATCGGGCAGTTGTCGCCCCAGAAATCGATAAAATATTCTTGCATATCATGGATTAACAGAGCAGCGCGCTCGGGCTCAAAGGCCCACTGCACTTTGCTTTGCGGCAGGTCGGCAGCCGTCGGTAAGGAATATGCGTTCAGTTTTGGAATAGCCATAGTTTCTCCGTCAATCAGGAAGCCAGCTGTTTTTGGGCAATCAGCTGGCGCAAACGTTTTTTGTCCACTTTGCCAACCGGCGTAAGCGGCAGGCTTGCAACAATTTCGATACGATCCGGGAGTTTGAATTCCGCAATGCCCAGCTCGCGCAGGTAGCGGCGGATCTCCACGGCGCGGAACGGGCGGCTGCCTACGATAAACGCGCAGCTTTTCTCACCCAGCAGGCTGTCTTCCATCGATACCAGCGCGGCGTGGATTATTTCTTCGTGGCGCAGCAGCAGGTTTTCGATCTCCTCGGCGGCGATCTTCTCTCCGCCGCGGTTAATCTGATCTTTTTCGCGGCCCTGAACGGTGATGTAGCCGTCCTCAGCAATCGAGATCAGATCGCCGGATGAGTAAAACCCGTTGGCGTCGAAGGCGCTGGCATTGTGTTCCGGGCTGCGGTAATAGCCACGGAAAGTGTACGGGCCGCGCGTCATCAGGCGGCCGACTTCACCCTGCGGCAGCGGATCACCGTTTTCATCGGCCACCCACACTTCGTCGTCCGGGCACATAGGTTTACCCTGGGTTTTGAAGATGTGTTCGTTGTCGTCATCAAGGCGCGTGTAGTTCACCAGGCCTTCTGCCATGCCGAACACCTGCTGGAGCTGGCAGCCAATTTCAGCCGGAATACGCGCCGCCAGCGCTTCACTCAGGCGTGCGCCGCCGACCTGTAATAAAGTCAGCGACGTCAGCGACTGGTTGCTGCCCCACTCGCTAATCGCCTGTAGCCAAAGGCTGACGGCAGGCGGAACCAGGGCAGTAACGTTTACCTGATGGCGTTCGATAAGCGGGAAGCACAGCGTGGCGCTCGGATCGCCCGCCAGCACCACGCGGCCGCCTGCATAAAACACGCCAAGCGAGCCTGGCGAACTTAACGCATAGTTGTGCGCGGCAGGAATTGCGCATAAAAAGCGGGTATCTGCATCGAACCGGCAGATTTCCACGCTGCGGCGAATGCTGTAGTAGTAATCGTTATGCGTGCGTGGAATGAGTTTCGGCGTGCCGGTGGTGCCGCCGGAAAGCTGGAAGAAGGCCACTTCATCTGCCGCCGACGACGTAGCGACAAAGCCATCTTCCGGCTCGCTGATAAACGCGCTGAGTGAACGGCTACGTTCGTTTTCGTTCAGCAATACCGCCATGCGCAGAGAAGGATTCTGGCTGCACAGGGCGTTCAGGAAATCGTCGTGCGCAAAAAGGTTGTGCTTGCGGTCGGCGATAAGTAACGCTGGCTCAAGCTGCTTTGCGTAGGCTTCAAGCTCGGTACGCTGGTGGCTGAACAAGGCATTAACGGGCGCAACACCAATCTTCAGCAGCGCAAACAGGGTGATATAGAGTTCCGCCACGTTGCCAAGCTGCACCAGCGCAGTCTCGCCGGTACGTAAACCGCGGCGTTGCAGCGCGCAGGCCAGGCGGGTGGCTGCCTGCTCCAGATCGCGATAGCTGTAATGACGCTCGCCGTCGATAAGCGCAATGGCGTCATTTTTGGCATGACGGCTCAGGATATCGGTAAGCGGCAGATCGGCCCAGTAGCCTTTTTCGCGATAGCGTGCGGCCAGATCCTCCGGCCAGCGGGTGAATTGAATCGCCATTTAATTAAGTCCAAATACGTTAAGCATGGTGGAAAGTTTTACGCCCGTTTCGCGCCACTCGGATTCCGGCGACGAGGCGGGCACAATGCCCGCGCCGGCAAATAAACGAACCTGTTTATTCGCCACGCGTGCGCAACGAATAGTAACCACCCACTCGCCGTTACCTTCGGCATCGCACCAGCCGACAATACCGCCGAACAGCTGGCGGTCGAACGGTTCCAGCTCGGCAATTAACCGTTGTGCAACGTCGTGGGGGAAACCGCTGAGCGCGGGAGTTGGGTGCAGCAGGCAGGCAAGCGACAGCGCGTTGTCCCTGGGATCTTTCGTTTCGCCGTCAATTGGCGTGGCAAGGTGCCAGAGCGTTGGCGTGGTAATCAGTTCAGGTACATCCGGCAGCGCCAGATAACGGCTGCGCGGCTGTAGTACGTTTTGCATCGCGCTGGTGACCAGGCCATGTTCATGACGGTCTTTGGCTGAATTCATCAGCGCCTCGCCAACCGCTTTGTCACGCCGGGCATCTGCTTTATCGCGACGGGCAGAACCGGCCAGCGGCAGCGAACTGAACGTTTCGCCATCTTTACGCAGCAGCAGCTCAGGGCTTGCGCCCAACAGCGAACCGCCATCGGGCAGCGGGACGTGGAAGTTAAAGCTGGCAGGATTCTGCGCAATTAGCCGGTTTAACAGGGCAGCGATATCAATCGGCGCGGCGTTTTCGATATCTATCAGACGCGAAAGAACCACTTTATCAATACCCGGCTGGCGGGTTGCGGCGGCGGCATGCGCCACCATTTCCATAAATTTATCCTGCTCAGGAATGGCTTTGCGGGTAACGATGCCCGGCTGTATCACCGTCTTGCTTTGCTGGGCTTCCTGCTGGCGTTGAGGACGCGAAAACGCCTGCCAGTTTTGCGGAATAAACAGCGCAGACGGCTGTTGGGTATCAAACGGAATCGCGCCCACGACTATCGGCTTCTCAATCCCCTGTTTTCCGGCGCGTGCAAAGGCATCCTGCAGCTGTGTTTGCAGGTTGCCCTGCACATTCGCACCATCTTCAGCGGGACAATCCAGCCGCGTAAAGCAGCCCTGAGTTGAAAAACTCCGATAAGGAGACATAAAGAAAAAGCTATCCGCGCAAGGGGTTAGCTGCTTTTTCTGTGGCTCCTCGGCCAGTAATGTATCCATGCGTTCTCCGTTAAAAATGATAAAGGATATTAATAATAATTATCATTTGTATTTCGGTGTCGTAACCTAAAGAGAATCCTTCTCTCTGTCAATCGGGACAAAACTTTTTTAACCATTCCCACGCTTGCACCGATACGGCATAATCATGAAAATGAGAAGCATTATTGATTACTTTAACAGGATCGCCCGCGTGAAAATCAGAATTCCCTCAGCCCTGGTTAATCTTACTTTTAGCACCGCTTTACTGTTGGGCCTCAGCAATTTAGCCCACGCCGCCGACTGGCCGCGCCAGGTTATAGACGGCCGCGGTACGCACATGCTGACACAGGCGCCGCAACGTATTGTTTCCACCAGCGTCACGCTGACCGGCTCGCTGCTGGCCATTGATGCGCCGGTGATCGCCAGCGGGGCAACTACGCCCGGCAACCGCGTGGCAGACAGCCAGGGTTACCTGCGCCAGTGGGGAAAAATCGCCAAAGAGCGTAACGTTAATCGCCTCTACATCGGTGAGCCAAGCGCCGAAGCCGTGGCCGCACAGATGCCGGATTTAATCCTGATAAGCGCCACCGGCGGGGATTCCGCCCTTGCCCTTTATGACCAGCTTTCCGCTATCGCCCCCACGCTTGTTATCAATTACGATGACAAAAGCTGGCAGCAGGTACTGACGCAGCTCGGTACGATAACCGGCCATGAAAAACAGGCCGCTGAGCGCATTGCCAGCTTTGATAAACAGCTTACAGATGCGAAAAAACGTATTACGCTGCCGCCGCAGCCCGTTACCGCGCTGGTCTACAGCCCCGCCTCCCGCTCCGCGAACGTCTGGACGCCTGAATCCGCGCAGGGCAAATTACTCCAGCAGCTTGGGTTCAGGCTCGCAACGGTGCCGCAAGCTATTCACACCAGCCAGAGCATGGGCAAACGCCACGACATCCTGCAGCTTGGCGGTGAAAACCTCGCGGCTGGCCTGAACGGGGAGAGCCTTTTCCTGTTCGCCGGCGACGAGAAAGACGCGAGCGCGCTGGAAAATAACCCGCTGCTTTCGCACCTGCCAGCGGTAAAAAACAAGCATGTCTATCCGTTGGGCACCGAAACGTTCCGTCTCGATTACTACAGCGCAAGCCGGATACTGGAGCGCATGACCGAGCTGTTCGCCAACGGGTAATTATTTTGCCGTTGCCGTCTCGGACTCCACCGGGGCGGCCTGCTGATAGCGACGCAGCTGCACCAGCACAACCGCCAGCGCCACGCCGATTAAGGCCAGCACCAGCCCACCCGAACTTGCCGCCGCAACGGGCGTCATGGCAACCGTCATCCCACCCAGAATCGCAGCGCCAATGGCATCGCCCGTGACGTTCTGTGCCGTCCACAATCCGTTGATGCGACCCAGCATGCTATCCGGCGTAAGCGACTGAATCAGCGTGTATTGCAGCAGCGAGCTGATGGCGCTGAGATAGCCAAACAGCGCAAGGCAGGCCAGCCCCAGGCCCCAGACGGGCATCAGGCTGAACAGGCCAACCGCAATAAAAGACACGATGCCGCTTATCAGCATAATCGCACCGGGACGAGCGTGATGGGCGATGCGCCCGCTGGTCAGCGCGCCAGTCGCCGCGCCAAGAGGAACGGCGGCATACATCAGACCGATTTGCCCGGCGCTCATCTGCCAGTGTCCAGCCAGTGCCGGATACAGCACGCGCACCGCGCTCGCCATAGTCAGCAGCGCCCCTACCAATGCAATGCCGCCAATAATTGGGTGGCTTATCAGAAAACGCAGCCCGTTAAGCAGGGAAAGCAGAGGATTTTCCCGCGCCTGCGGAGGCGGCGGTAGCTGCGGTAGACTCAGCAGCGGGATTAACGTCACAAAGGTGCCGATAGAGGCCAGCCCGTAGTTCCAGACTACGCCGCCGGATGCCAGCAGCAGCCCGCCGATCATCGGCGAAATGACCGAGCCAAGGCGCACCGTCAACATGGTGATCGCCCCCGCCTGCATTAAGTTTTCACGGCCAACCAACGTGGGCGTCGCCGCCAGCAGCGCGGTCACGCCAATCGCACCAAAGAAGCCATCCCACACGCCGAGCAGATAGATAGCGGCCAGCGAAGGAACCGGCAGCGCCGCGTTGAGCGTCAGCCCGATAAAGCCTAATCCGCAGGTTGAACGCGCCAGCAAAATAAGACGGCGGCGCTCGTGGCGGTCCGCCAGCACCCCGCCCATCATCAGCCCGATAAACATCGAGCCGCCCGTCAGCGTTACCGCAAGACCGACCTGCAACGAAGAACCCGTCAGCGTTTGGATTTGTACCGGCACGGCTACGCCCAGCAACCCCAGCGAGACGATGGAGATAAAACGAGCGAGAAACACGGCGCGGAATGCCGGATGGGTTTTCAGCAGGCTGAGATTTAACAACAAAGAATTGCGGTTCATTACATGACCTTAAAACGAATTTTTCTTTCCGGGTGCGTGGCGGCTCATGCTACCATAAACAAATAAGAGTGATAATGATAATAACTATCATTTAATTTCACGTAAGGTTATTTGTCGGGCGGAAATATGTCGGCTTCGCGGTTATCAGCACGCACGCTTGTTCTGCTGATCCTGTTTTTTTTGCTTTTATTAATGGCTACTCTCAGTTTGTTATCAGGCGCAAAATCGCTGCCGGTTGATGTGGTGATAGCTGCGCTCGGCGGTCAGTGCCAGAGCGCGGATTGCACCATCGTGCTGGACGCGCGTCTGCCACGAACGCTGGCGGGTATTCTCGCTGGCGGTGCGCTTGGCCTCGCCGGAGCGCTGATGCAAACGCTCACCAGAAACCCCCTCGCCGATCCCGGCCTGCTTGGCGTTAACGCCGGTGCCAGCTTTGCTATCGTTGTCGGTGCTGCGGTCTGGGGCCTGACATCCCCGTTTGCCCTTCTCGGGCTGGCGTTTTTCGGCGCGCTAATGGCGACGCTGGTGGTGGCGTTTACCGGCAGCCAGGGCGGCGGGCAGCTTAGCCCGGTCCGCCTGACGCTGGCAGGCGTTGCGTTGGCCGCGGTGCTGGAAGGCCTGAGCAGCGGCATCGCATTGCTTAATCCGGTGGTCTATGACCAGCTCCGCTTCTGGCAGGCCGGTTCACTTGATATCCGCACCCTTTCTTCGCTGAAGATTATTCTCGTCCCGCTGCTTGCGGGCGGCGCGATTGCGCTGTTGCTCGGCCGCTCGCTTAACAGTCTGAGCATGGGCAACGATACCGCTACGGCGCTGGGCAGCAAAGTTGCGCGAACCCAGCTATGCGGTTTAATTGCCATTACGCTGCTGTGCGGAAGCGCTACGGCGGCGGTCGGGCCTATTGCGTTTATCGGCCTGATGATGCCGCACCTGGCCCGCTGGCTGGTGGGCGCCGATCACCGCTGGTCGCTTCCCGTTACCCTGCTCGCCACGCCAACGCTTCTCCTGCTCGCCGATATCATTGGCCGCATGCTGGTGCCTGGCGAGCTGCGCGTGTCGGTGGTCAGCGCCTTTATCGGCGCGCCGATGCTGATTTATCTGGTGCGTCGCCAGCGTAAAGGGGGCGGATTATGAATCGCCTCTCCCCTCGCCTGATTATGCTGTGCCTGCTGTTGATTTTCTTCAGCCTGGCGCTTGGCGTATGGAGCCTTGGCAGCGGCGTGCTTCCGCTTTCGGCAGGCCAGGTTGTTGAAGCATTGCTCGGCTATGCGCCGCGTAATATTTCCCTGGTGGTGGTTGAATGGCGGCTGCCGCGCGTGTTAATGGCCTTACTAATCGGCGCGGCGCTGGGCGTGAGCGGTGCAATATTTCAGTCACTGATGCGCAACCCGCTCGGCAGCCCGGACGTAATGGGCTTTAATACCGGCGCCTGGAGCGGCGTGCTGATAGCCATGGTGCTGTTTGGTCAGCACCAGACGGCCATTGCCGCCGCCGCGATGGCAGGCGGCGTGTTCACTTCGCTGGTGGTATGGCTGTTTGCCTGGCGCAACGGCATCGAAACCTTCCGCCTGATTATTATCGGCATCGGCGTACGCGCCATGCTGGTGGCGTTTAATACCTGGCTTTTGCTGCACGCGTCGCTGGAGACCGCGCTCTCTGCGGGATTATGGAATGCGGGTTCCCTGAACGGTTTGACCTGGGCCAAAACCTTCCCCGCCGCGCCTTTAATGCTGCTGGCGCTGGCGGCTGGCGCGCTGTTAGTGCGTCGTATGCGGCTGCTGGAGATGGGGGATGACAGCGCCTGCGCCCTCGGGGTTTCCGTTGAGCGTTCGCGTATGATGCTGATGCTGACCGGGGTAATCCTCACCGCTGCCGCTACCGCGCTTGCCGGGCCGATATCCTTTATTGCGCTTGTCGCCCCGCATATTGCCCGTCGTCTGAGCGGCACTTCCCGCTGGGGCTTATTACAGTCAGCGTTGTGCGGCGCGGCTTTATTACTCGGCGCGGATCTCTGCGCCCAGCGTCTGTTTATGCCGTACCAGTTGCCGGTAGGCGTGGTGACCGTGAGCCTCGGCGGCATCTACCTTATTGCGTTGTTGATTCAGGAGTCCCGTAAGAAATGAGCCAGATCTCCACTCCATCGCGTCTGTACGGCGAGCAGCTTACGCTGGGATACGGCGCTCACGTGGTGGCCGACGGGTTGACCGTCACCATTCCTGACGGGAAATTCACCGCGATTATCGGCCCGAACGGCTGCGGTAAATCAACGCTGTTACGCACGTTAAGTCGCCTGATGAAGCCTACGGCAGGCCAGGTATGGCTTGATGGTAATGAAATTCATCGTTTTGCGACCAAAGAAGTGGCGCGGCGCATCGGCCTGCTGGCGCAAAACGCCAGCGCGCCGGGTGATATCAGCGTGGCTGAACTGGTGGCGCGAGGACGCTATCCGCACCAGCCGATGTTTACCCGCTGGCGTGAAGAGGATAGCAGCGCTGTCACCCGCGCCATGCAGGCGACACATATTGAAGACCTGGCCGATCAGCCTGTGGATACGCTATCCGGCGGCCAGAGGCAGCGCGCATGGATTGCGATGGTGCTGGCGCAGGAAACCTCCATCATGCTGTTGGATGAGCCGACCACCTGGCTGGACATCAGCCATCAGATTGATTTGCTGGAGCTGCTGAGCGAGCTAAACCGTGAGCAGGGCTATACGCTGGCGGCGGTGCTGCACGATTTAAATCAGGCCTGCCGCTACGCCACGCATTTAATTGCGCTGCGCGACGGGAAAATCGTTGCTGAAGGCGCTCCGGGCGATATCGTCACCCCGGAACTGATTGAGGCAATTTACGGCCTGCGCTGCATGATTATTGAAGATCCGGTGGCGCATACGCCGCTGGTCGTGCCGCTGGGACGAACCTGAAGTCGCTAAATTCTATTGCCAGACATGTCAGCAGCGGGTGAAGCCCCCCTTTCCAAAAGAGAGGAGGGCCTGAATTACAGGGCCAGCACCCGCTGTAGCACCGGTCCAATCTCAACAAACGCATCCGGGGAAATAATATCCACGTGGGCGCAGTCCAGACGATGAACGTCCAGCTCGGCTATCCACGGCGCCCAGGTTTTTTGCGGGTCCATGCCTTCCGGCAGCGTTCGTTCCGCAACAAACAGCGTCGCTTTCCCGGCGAACGTTGCGCTGCTGGCCGTAGACAGCAGCCGTACCGCATCCCCGTAGTTACCTTCAATGGCCTGGAACAGCGCGTCTGAGGTTTGCCCCTGCTGCGCCGCAACAAAGGCTTCACGTTCGCGGTCAATCTCTTCCAGCACCGCCGGATCGAGTTCGTTCGCGCCCTTCTCCGCCCAGTTCTGCGTTTCTGGCGGCCAGGTATCGAGCAGGCCGAGGAAGACGACTTCTTCCCCTGCGGCTTCGAGCCTGGCGGCAATGCCCTGCGCCAGCGTACCGCCGAGAGAATAGCCCATCAGATAATACGGCCCGTGTGGCTGTAAGTTACGCAACGTCGCCAGATGCGCCTCGCAAACCTGTGCCAGATTTTCCGCCTGCTGCATCGGGCCTGCTGGACGCGGCGACTGGATGCCGGTTATCGACCAGCGCGGGTCAAGATAGCGTTGCAGCACGCTAAACTGCCAGGCAAAACCAGAAGCCGGATGGAAGCAGTACAGCGTCGGCCCGGTACTTTTACGCAGCGGCAATACGGCATCAAAACCTGCGCGATTCGCCTCTTCTTCGCTGCGTTCTTCCGCCAGCACTTCCGCAAGCTGGCCAACGGTAGAAGCTACCATTATCTGGCCCGGCGTCACCGGTATTTTCAGCTTGCGTCTGAGATCCGCGGCCAGGCGCATCGCTAACAGCGAATGCCCGCCAAGCGCGAAGAAATCATCATTTATCGACTGGATCCCGCAGCCAAGCAGGCTGGCAAAGGCTTCGGCGATGGTCTTTTCGATTTCGCTTTCTGGCGCACGGCCAGCACCACGCCGGGCCATTTCCGGCAGCGGTAATGCTTTGCGGTCGAGCTTACCGTTGGCGCTGAGCGGGAAATCCTTCAGCTGCACCAGCGCCACCGGCACCATGTGCGCAGGCAGCATATCTGCCAGCTGTTCACGCATGGAATCAACGGGTAATGGAGCGCCCGATGTGGAAACCAGATAACCCACCAGCTGACGCGCATCGCCGCCGCTGACCGCAGCACCCTGATTGAGCACGCAGGCATGCGTCACCGCCTGAGCAACATCTTCCAGCGCCTGCATCGCCCGGTCGATATCCCCAAGTTCAATGCGCTGACCGCGAATTTTAAGCTGATCGTCGCTGCGCCCCAGATATTCCACCGCACCGTTTTCCAGCCAGCGCGCCACATCGCCGGTGCGATACATACGCTCACCGGCAGCAAAAGGATCGGCAATAAAACGGCTTGCCGTCAGATCCGGACGTGAAAGGTATCCCTGCGCCAGCTGGATCCCGGTGAGATAAAGATCGCCTGCGATCCCCACCGGCACCGGGCGCATCGCGGCATCCAGAATGCGCAATCCTGTATTCCATACCGGCCAGCCAATCGGCACGCTGCTGCCCGCAACACGGGCCAGTTCGTTACCAAACGCCGGATACCAGCTTACGTCCACGGCGGCCTCGGTTGGGCCATACAGATTGTGCAAAGGCGCGTGCGTAAGCTGCTGCCACTGGCGGCACAGATCCGCAGGCAGCGCTTCACCGCTACAGAACACGCGTCGCAACGTAGCGCAGGATAAAATTGCCTCATCGCTGGTGAGCGCGGTAACAAACGCCGCCAGCATTGACGGTACAAAATGCGTGGTCGTAACGCGATAGCGGGTAAATAACCGTTGCAGCGCCTCGGGATCGCGGTGCGCTTCAGGCGGCGCCATTACCAGTTGCGCGCCGACTATATACGGCCAGAAAAACTCCCAGACCGACACATCGAAACTGCACGGCGTCTTCTGCAAAACGACATCTTCGTCGTTCATGGGGTAATGGTTTTGCATCCACAACAGCCGGTTAACGATAGCCTGCTGCCCTACCATTACGCCTTTCGGACGACCGGTTGAACCGGAAGTAAAGATCACGTAGGCGGTATGTTCCGGCTGTGAAAGATCCAGATGCTCCGGCAGATCCGCCGCCGCCAGCTCATGCTCATAGCAGAAGGTTTTCAGCCCGTTAATAACGCTAAAGCGAGACAGCTGTTCGGCTGAGGTAATCAGCAGGCGCGGGGCGGCATCTTCCAGCATCATTTGCAGGCGCTCATCCGGATAGCCGGTATCCAGCGGCAGCCAGGCGGCCCCCGCTTCGACAATTGCCTGCAACGCCAGCGACAGGAAGACCGAGCGCGGAAGAGCCACGGCAACCACATCGCCCGGTTTAACGCCCTGAGCGATTAACGCATTTGCCAGCGCCAGCACCTGGTGGCGCATTTCCCGGTAGGTGAACTGGTGATGTTCATCGGCCAAAGCCGGCGCGTCCGGCGTGCGGCGTGCCTGTTCGGCTATCAGGCTACTCAATGTGGTGGCTGGCACCGGTGTTTGCGTATCATTGACGCTTTCCAGCAAGGCGGTTTCGGCGTCATGCAGCAATTCGGCATCCACGCAACGTAATGCGGAATTAGCCGCAAACTGGCGTAATAATAGCGGCAGGCGAGCCATATGCTGCTGCAACGCCTGCGCCTCATAGCGTTCCTCGTTTGCCAGCAGTTCGAGGGAGAAGTCGCCCTGTTCGCTGATGTATAAAGCAATTTCCAGATCGCGTACCGGGCCGGAAGCCAGCTGATGCGTAATGCCCTCTATGCCGGCAAAGTCGAGACGGTAATCGAACATTTTCAGGTTCAGCACCGGACCAAACAGCGGCTCGCCGCTGGAGATTTGGCCCAGATCGCGCTGGATTTGCTCAGCGTCGTAGCGCTGATAACGACGCATTCCTTTCAGCTCTTTCGCAAGTTCCTGCGCCAGTTCGGGTAGCGTGGCATTTGGCCGGATGCGCACGCCAAACGGCAGAACGTTCAGCACCGGGCCGGTCGCGCACAGCGCGCTTGAGCCGATGCGGCGCATAAAGATAAAGCCGGCGGAATAGTCGGCGCGTCCGCTTAACCGGCCGAGCCACAGCGCGACCAGGCCAAGCGCCATATCTGCGGCGCTCAGACCGCTACCGGCCACCAGCCTGCGAAAATCTTCCCTGTCAAAACTTAGCGTCTGGCGGATAAGCTTCGTGGTGGAGCCCTGCCCGCTAAGCGGCTGCGTGGAAAGCGTGGCTGGCAACGGCAGCTGACGAGCTTTATCAGCCCAGAAAGCCGCGTCTCGTTTCCAGGCATCGCTTTCACGGTAACGTTCGTATTCCGCAACCACGTCGCTAAACGGCGTAAACGGTGATGGTTCCGGCTGTTCATCACGGCAGTAAGCCGTATAAATATTCGCGATCCTGCGGGTGATAGCAGTGAAGCTGAAGCCATCGACAACCAGATGATGAAAACGCTGATACCAGAACCAGCGCGTGTCGCTCAGGCGCAGCAGTTCGTGGTGATAAAGCGGCTTTTGGCTTGCGAGGCGCAAATCCTGGTCAAGATCGTCACGCATAATCGCAAGCGCAGCGGCCCGTGGATCGGTCTCATTGCGCAGATCGCGACAGGTGGGCGCCGCGAAAACGGCGGCAGGATCGATCCACTGCCTGGCAATGCCATCCACTTCACCAAAGCGCATGCGCAGGGTATCGGCCTCCGTCATGCCGGCAATAATCGCCCTGCATAACAGCGCCTCATCAAGACTTCCGTTTAATTCTACATAGTGCGCCACGCTCCATGCGTTGGGCTGCGGCGAAAGCTGATCCGCCATCCAGATACCGGGTTGCGCAGCCACCAGCGGCAGCATGTCAGTTTGTTGCACTACGGGTGTTGTCATCAGCACTTCACTCACTTCGCCTCTCCTTCACGAACAAAAGAGACCGGTTGTAAATTCGTCCAGTTAGCGTTAAGCCAGCTATTGCAGATCTCCGGCACAGCGGGCTCGCACACTACCTGCCAGCCTGCGGGCAGCGCACAGTTTTCCGGCCATAGGCTGAACTGTTTTGCAGCATTTTCGAGGATGAAAAAACGGCCCTGCGGGGCGTCGAAAGGATTACTGTATTCCATGCCTTACTCCTGTCTAATCGGGGCTTGCCAGAGCCAGGCCAGCCCGTCAAGCAGGCCGCCACGCCAGCAAAGCGCATCGTGTCCACCGTCAACTTCGCGGTAGAAAACAGCTCGCTGTGTTTGTTGTAATAAGGGATAAAGGCGAAGATTTGCCCGGTGAATAAGCGGTTCACGCATGCCCGCCTCAAGGTAAATACGCAATGGTTCAGGTTTGATTTGCCCTTCCCGTAGCTGCCTGATAAGCAGCCCATCCTGCTGCTGAGGATCGCGCTTCGGCCACCAGTAAGAACCGGACTGGCTGAGCACGCAGCCGAACGTTTCAGGCCAGTGTAACCCGGCATATAGCGATGACAATCCGCCAAAGCTTTGCCCGGCCACGACCGTGGTTTGCGGGTTATTATTCCATGCCGCATATTCCCGTAGCTGAGGGAGAAGCTCTTCCTGCACCGCCAGCCAGAAATCTGAATTACAGGGTAGCTCCCGGCTGCGGTGCGCGTTATCAATAACATCTATCAGCACATAGATGGCTTCCGGCAGCGCGCCAGCGTTGGTCTGTGCCTGAAGAGCTGGCCACGCGGGCATGCCTTCCGCCCAGAATTGCCCGTCGAGTAAAATAGCCAGCGGACGCTGTTCCGGTGCGCTATCACCGGTTGCGAAAATCCACACGCGGCGCTTGTTTCCCAGCCGCTTGCTCTGCCAGGTGATGCACTGCGCGGGTTCCCAGCAAGCTGCCGGGGTATCCCAGCCCGGTTGTAGCGACGCATCGGGCAGATGAAGCGCAGAAACAGGGTGTCCGCGTCCGCCTCGCCAGCTGTCCGGGTTAAACGGGTCGGCAACCGCATGCGGCAACGTTTTGCGCCAGCCTTCGCGCAGAGCGACAGGATCTGGCGCTTCTCCGGTAAGCGCCGCTGCGGGAAAGTCGTCTTCACCGGAAGAGGGGATCAGGCAGTAGCTACCGCGCCATGACGAGCTGAGCCGTGCTTGCCATTGCCAGACATCGGTGCCCGCGACGCGCTCCAGCGTTTGCGGATGGGAACGCTGATGGTGGTCGGTCACGCCGGTGATATAAATCCATACGCGCTTGATGTCCGATGTGCGCTCGTCTCCTGCCGGATCGCGCCACCAGAACGTCACGGTGCAACTGCCGTCCTTTCCACAGACGACGGACGGCCCGCGCTGCGCCGCAATCTCCTGCCACCAGCTGTCACTTCCGATCTGCGTCTTAGCCACCAAATCATAACCTTTTGTTATTAATAGCATAAATTTCATTGCTCAGAAATATATTGATAATACTATTGATAATTATTTTCATTTGCAATAGCGTATTCGCGCTCGTTGGGCTACGGCTCCTGAGCGAAAACAACCAGTTGCCGAATGCCAGGGAAAATGCTGCTCTTTAATTCAGCATCGTCGCGCGGTATCGGTATGACTCATGGACATCCATGCTGCACTCCGGCCCTCTGGGCAAGGAAGATACGGAGGACAGCGTTCAAGCAGGCCGTCATAATGAATAAGAAGATCCAATATTCCCTTGCGATGCTCATCAATATGGGAATTTACAGCGTTGCGCCTCCGGCATTTGCGCAAGAGAACGCTGCTGACAGCAAAGAAACCGCACAAAATCCCGCTCAAGAAGAAACGATGGTAGTAACGGCCGCCGAGCAGAACCTGCAGGCTCCGGGCGTCTCTACCATCACCGCCGAAGAACTTAAAAAGCGCCCTTCCGCGCGTGATGTCTCTGAAATCATCCGTACCATGCCGGGCGTAAACCTGACCGGCAACTCTACCAGCGGACAGCGCGGCAACAACCGCCAGATTGATATCCGCGGCATGGGGCCGGAAAACACCCTGATTCTGGTCGACGGTAAACCAGTAACCAGCCGAAACTCCATTCGCCTGGGCTGGCGCGGCGAGCGAGATACCCGCGGCGATACCGGCTGGGTGCCGCCGGAAATGATCGAGCGTATCGAAGTGATTCGTGGCCCTGCGGCGGTACGTTACGGCAACGGCGCGGCGGGCGGGGTGGTGAATATCATCACCAAAAAATTCAACGATGGCTGGCATGGTTCCTGGAATACCTATTTCAACGCACCGGAACATAAAGAAGAAGGTTCCACCAAACGCACCAACTTTAGCCTGAATGGCCCGCTGGGCGACGATTTTAGCTTCCGTCTGACCGGCAACCTCGATAAAACCCAGGCCGATGCGTGGGATATCAACCAGGGCCATCAGTCGGCTCGGACAGGGAACTATGCCGATACGCTGCCTGCAGGACGCGAAGGGGTAGAGAACAAAGATATCAACGGCGTCATGCGTTGGGACTTCGCGCCGATGCAGTCTCTTGAACTGGAGGCCGGTTACAGCCGTCAGGGCAACCTGTATGCCGGTGATACGCAGAACACCAATAACGACAATAAAACCAACGGCTATGTGAAGAAGAACTATGGCAAGGAGACCAATCGCCTCTATCGCCAGAACTACGCGCTGACCTGGAACGGCGGCTGGGACAACGGTATCACCACCAGCAACTGGGTGCAGTACGAGCACACCCGTAACTCTCGTCTTGGCGAAGGCCTGGCTGGCGGTCTCGAAGGGCTATTTAATAGCAATGCGTTTACCGACATCGACCTTAGCGATGTCATGCTGCACAGCGAGATCAGCCTGCCGTTCGAGCTGCTGGTTAACCAGAACCTGACGCTGGGTACGGAGTGGAACCAGCAGCGGATGAAAGACATGTCCTCCAACGGGCAGGCGTTGACGGGTAAAAATACCGGCGGCGCTATCGACGGCATTGATTCAGCCAACCGTAACCCTTACTCCAAAGCAGAGATTTTCTCGCTGTTTGCCGAAGACAATATCGAAGTGACCGATTCCACAATGCTGACGCCAGCCTTGCGTTTCGATCACCACACGATTGTGGGCAATAACTGGAGCCCGTCGCTCAACCTTTCTCAGGGTCTGGGCGATGATTTCACCCTGAAAATGGGCATTGGCCGTGCTTATAAAGCACCGAGCCTGTATCAGACCAACCCAAACTATATTCTGTACAGTAAAGGCCAGGGCTGTTACGCCAGCGCCGATGGCGTCGGCTGCTACATGATGGGTAACGACGACCTTAAAGCCGAAACCAGCATCAACAAAGAGATCGGTCTTGAGTTCAAACGCGACGGCTGGCTGGCCGGTGTGACCTGGTTCCGTAATGATTATCGCAACAAGATTGAGGCGGGCTATGCGCCAGTTACCTCAAACTCCAGCGGTACTGATATCTACCGGTGGGAAAACGTGCCGAAAGCGGTAGTGGAAGGACTTGAGGGTACGTTGAACGTGCCGGTTAGCGATACGGTTAACTGGAGCAACAACATTACCTATATGCTGCAAAGCAAGAACAAGGAGACCGGTGACCGACTGTCGATTATTCCTGAGTACACGCTGAACTCTACGCTGAGCTGGCAGGTTGTGCAGGATGTTTCCGTACAGTCAACCTTCACCTGGTACGGCAAGCAGCAGCCGAAGAAGTACAACTACAAAGGTCAGCCCGTCACCGGGTCTGAGAAAGATGAAGTGAGTCCGTACAGCATCGTTGGCCTGAGCGCGAGCTGGGATGTGACCAAAAACGTCAGCCTGACCGGCGGCGTGGATAACATTTTCGATAAGCGACTGTGGCGTGCGGGTAATGCTCAAACCACCGGTAGCCTCACCGATGCTTCTTATATGGCGGGCGCAGGCGCGTACACCTACAACGAACCTGGACGTACTTACTATATGAGCGTAAATACGCACTTCTAAGCGTGAGCGGGAGGAGGTTTACCTCCTCCTTAAAACTTATGCACTATCAGCTTGCTCACTTTGACATTTTTCCTTGTCCACGCGTTATACGCGTGGATTTCGACGTTTCTACTTTTAAGCCCGACGATCTCCTGTGGCTGCCCCATCACGACAGGCTTGCGAACGCCGTCGCCAGACGCAAAGCCGAACATCTGGCCGGGCGAATTGCCGCACACGAAGCGCTGCGTCTTTATGGCGTGAACGATTATATTCCCGATATTGGAGCGCATCGCGCGCCTTGCTGGCCGCCGGGGTTTACCGGCAGCATTACCCATATCGACAGCTTAGCGCTGGCGACAGTTATTGCCGATAGCCCGGCCAGGCCTTGTGGAATTGGCATCGATACTGAAATCATTTTGAACGCTTACGATGCGCAGGATATTGCCGACGGCATCGTCAACGCGGCCGAGCGCGAGCTGCTTGCTATCTGCGGCCTGCCCTTCCCCGCTGCCCTGACTTTAGTTTTCTCCGCTAAAGAGAGTTTATTCAAGGCGTTATATCGACACGTCGGACAATATTTCGATTTTTCCGCCGCAGAAATCACGACAATTAACAAGCATTCCCTCGAGCTGAAGCTCATCGTCCGCCTCGGCCCTTTTGCGGCGGAACAACGCTTTTCCGCGCGCTGGTTTAATGACGCTGAGCGATTAACGACGCTAATAACTCTCTGAGAATAATAAAAAGAAAACGCTTGCGGCGACGTAATAAGAGAATGTTATAGTCAAAAAATAACCACTATAGACATCACAACAACATTGACGACAAGGAGCTTTCTTAATGGAGAGTACCGTTTCTCTGGAACAGTTTTTAACCTCAGTACAACAGCGCGACCCGCACCAGACCGAATTTTCCCAGGCGGTGCGCGAAGTCATGACTACCCTGTGGCCTTTTCTTGAACAGAATCCGCAGTATCGTCGTTCGGCGTTGCTGGAGCGTCTGGTCGAGCCGGAGCGCGTGATTCAGTTTCGCGTCGCCTGGGTGGATGACCGCAACCAGGTGCAGGTTAACCGCGCCTGGCGCGTACAGTTCAACTCCGCCATCGGCCCTTTTAAAGGCGGGATGCGTTTCCATCCGTCGGTAAATCTCTCTATCCTGAAATTCCTCGGCTTTGAACAGACGTTCAAAAACGCCCTTACCACGTTGCCAATGGGCGGCGGCAAAGGCGGCAGCGACTTTAACCCGAAAGGCAAAAGCGAAGGCGAAATCATGCGCTTCTGTCAGGCGCTGATGCTTGAGCTTTACCGTCACCTGGGGCCGGACACCGATGTGCCTGCGGGCGATATCGGCGTGGGAGGCCGCGAGGTCGGCTTTATGGCGGGGATGATGAAAAAACTTTCCAACAACACCGCCTGCGTGTTTACCGGCAAAGGCCTCTCTTTCGGCGGCAGCCTGATCCGCCCGGAAGCCACGGGTTATGGCCTGATTTACTTCACCGATGCCATGCTGCAACGCCACGGGCTGGGCTTCGAAGATATGCGCGTTGCGGTGTCCGGTTCCGGCAACGTGGCGCAATACGCCATCGAAAAAGCGATGGCGCTGGGCGCCCGGGTTGTCACGGCATCTGACTCAAACGGCACCGTGGTGGATGAAGAAGGTTTTACTGCGGAAAAGCTGGCGCGACTGTGCGAAATCAAAGCCAGCCGCGATGGCCGCGTAATGGACTACGCGCGCGAGTTCGGGCTGACCTGGCTTGAAGGCCAGCAGCCGTGGAGCGTGCCGGTTGACATTGCCCTGCCGTGCGCCACCCAGAACGAGCTGGATGAACAGGCGGCCCGCACGCTTATCGCCAACGGCGTGAAAGCCGTAGCGGAAGGCGCGAATATGCCAACCACTATCGAAGCCACCGACCTATTCCTCGAAGCTGGCGTGCTGTTCGCGCCGGGCAAAGCGGCCAACGCGGGCGGCGTGGCAACCTCCGGACTGGAGATGGCGCAAAACGCCGCACGCCTGAGCTGGAAAGCAGAGAAGGTGGACATTCGTCTACACCACATCATGCTGGATATCCACGAAGCCTGTGTAAACTACGGCGGCGAGGGCAAACAAACCCATTATGTACGCGGCGCGAATATTGCGGGCTTTGTGAAAGTAGCCGATGCGATGCTGGGCCAGGGTGTGCTGTAAGTTTTTTGGCCGTTGCTGACAGGAAATCCACGCCATCGCGTGGATTCAGACTGACAGCAAACCCTCAGCCTGCTCAGGTTGAACGTATATCGCCAGATAAAAACCAGTAAAATCAATGGATTTATTTTGCGCTGGTAAATCCAAAGAAGGAAAAACCACGTTTTTTCCTTCTTTGGCAGCAATCTCAATCCACGCAATCGCGTGGATTTTTTTACGAGTCTGACCCCGAGCGCACATAGCCCCGACTTTTCACTTTTTCGGCGGCGGTCTTTCCGGCAAGGAAAGCATGGTCGGAATTGTAGTACTCCCATTCGCTGTAGCGTCCGGCCAGCGTAATATCCTGTGTCAGCAGCCACTTACGTATCGTCTCAACGTTGCTTTTGCGCTGCCTGTCGTAAATAACGTAGGCAAACGGAATATCGATTTGATTGGTAGTGATAATCGCATCGTCAGCGTTGAAGATGCCTGCCGCAATACACTCGCGAATGCACCTGTCGGTCAGCGCTTTTCCCTCCAGCGGCAGCGGTTTGCTGTCCGAATAGCTTATTTCACACGTCAACCCGCAGCCGCCTGGAGGATTACATTCAGGGCTCGCATTTCCCTGCACAAATATTCTGTGGAACAGGGTATCGCCTGCAAAGTAGATCCAGTGCTTATCCGTTAAATCCGCTCGTCCTATGCCCAGATTTACACACCTTACTGACACGTGATGTAAGCCGCTGGCCGCCGCCCGGACATCGGGAGGGGCTTCATTTCCCATCATCTCGATAAGCTCAGGCAGAACCAGGGTGCTGATTAGCTGCTCGTAACGGTAGTGCCTGCCGTCACGGAGCACGGCAATATGCTGAGCGGGGTAAATCTGGCTAATCTCAGCGCCTGTCTCCACGACGCCCTGAATATGCGGCAAAAAGCCGGACATCAGCGCCTGGAAACCGCCTTTGCGCGGGTAGCCAAAGCGCGCGTTTGGCCCCATCGGTTTGCCGACGGGTTCAATAGCACCTTCGATAATCTGCGCTAAATCCGGCAGCGGCACACGCCCGCCCAGCCATGATGTTTCCATTTCTGAAAGCGGTACGGTCCATAATTTTTTGTTGTAAGGGATAGCAAAGTGGCGGGCGATTCCCTTTCCCCACGTCTGATAGATAAAGGCTTCAAAACTCTCTCCTGGGCACGCCTGGCCTGTAGAGTTCGACTGGTTAAAATCAGGCACCGTTCCATCAGCGCAGCAGTCTGAAAGCCGCTTTTGATTTTCAGAGGAATTCGCCGCGCCGCCAGCCTGCCCGTATCTGGCCTCTATCGCGCCGAGCAGACATTCCTTGATTGTCTCTGCGGGCAAACCGTAGAGCGCCCCCTGGAAGGGATAGCGGGTATATACCCCATCGGTATAAATCCACGCCTCGCGCTCCTGCCAGTGAATATTGTCGCCCAGCAGCATTTCATAAAGATCCAACACATAGGGATCGTTCGAGAACATAATGTGTCCGGCATAATCGAAGGTAAATCCTTTATCTTCAATGGAGCGACACCATCCTCCCACGCTGCCATTACGTTCGAGCAACACGGCCTCAGAACCGTAATGATACGCGGCGCTCAGACCGGTAGGCCCGGCGCCCAGAATCAGGCAACGCGCGGCGGTTACCTTACCTGTGTGTGCCAGCGGCAGACGCGTAACCTGCCGTTGCGCCGCCTCGTCGTTTATCCCATGCGCCTGTACCTGCACCGCCTGCTCCTGCGTGGATGCTTTCTCCATCAGCTCGTACATCGCCCTGGCGGTATTGTCCCACGAGGTTGCAGACACTATGGCTTTCATCTGCTGACGCTGCTCGGCTCGGGTTTCCGGCGTCATTGCCAGCGCCTGTTCGCAGGCATAAATAAAGCCCGCGATGTCCTGGGCTATAGCCACAACATGACCGTAAGGCTGCACCACATCGGTGATTGCGGTGCTGACAATCGGCAACTCCGCAGCCATATACTCAAGAACTTTAGTAGGGCTGATATAGCGCGTTGAGGCATTAAGCGCAAAAGGCATCAGGCAGACATCCCAGCCAGCCATAAAATGCGGTAAAGCCTGATAAGGTTGCATGCCAAAGTAATGAATGTTTTCTCTTTGGGGAAGCTGAGCCGGGTCGATTTTCACCACCGGCCCCACCATAATCAGCTGCCATTCCGGATGCGCATCCGCCAGCGCCGCGAGCAAAGCCAGATCCATTCGTTCATCAATAACGCCGCAATAGCCCAGCCGAGGATGAGGCAACGCATCCTGTAACGGATGATGATTGTTTCTGTCGAGCGCCTGCTCAAAATGCACGGCATCTACGCTACTCGAAAAACAGTGAACGTTGGGATGCCGCCCTGCTTTCGCAGCATAAAGACTTGGTCCCCCGGTGAAAACGATATCAGCCCGCGCCAGCAGCGCGGATTCACGTTGCACCAGTTGTCTGGGTGCCTGCTCAAAGGCGGACAGCTCATCCATACAATCGTATACCACAAGCGCTGGAGTAAACCCGGTCAGCAAGGGTAGCGCCATCGGGGTATAGAACCAGACGATCGGCGTATCACCTTCCTCAATGAATTCCGCCAGCAGCGGCTGCATATAAGCGATTTGGCCGTCGTGAAAACCTGCCACCTGTAAAGGCGTGTGAGGCTGCACTACGGTCACATTCGGCGCGGGATGCGAAAGCATCAGTCCGGGTGAATCAGGTGAAAACATCGGCTCTTCAATAAAAAATATTTGATAATGCTGAGCCAGGCGGGTCATTAAATGCTGGGGGCGCTGGAAAACGAAGCCCCAACGTAAATGGCTAAAAATATAAATTTTTTTCATAGAAGGCCTTTGTTTTCTGATGTCTGTTACAACGTCCAGTCGCTTTCGAAACAGATCCAGCCTGTGCTGCGCCCGCAACAGAGCGTTGGCATAAACCGTATCCAGTAGTCGTGCAAATGGATCCGCGCCGTCGCGGTCAAGTTCCCATAGTCCGCTGTGATGCCAGGCATTTTCATCCTCCCAGTCAGGCCGGTCGATGACGGGGTAAAGACAGATCCCCAACATTTCAACGCCTGCCAACTGAGCCTGTGCCACTTCCGTTACCACCTGCTCTATCCATGCCCCACGTCCGCTGCCCACATGGCTGGTTTCTGCCAGCAAAATGGGGCGCTGGTAACGTTGATAAAGCTCCAGCAGCATCTCGCAGGGCCGTCTGCGCCTTGGGTCGCCCAGGTGCCACCAAAGCCGCTGATTGCTGCCGCTTTCCCATTGATTGTCGTGATAATAATTGGCGCCTATCAGGTCCAGATACCGCGAGGCTCCTCCCAGCTCCGGTTCAACTCTACCCGCCAGCATGTCCCAGGACTGAAACTGGGCGGCGTGCCAGTTCGCCACGTTTTCGAGCCCTTCAGGGTCGTTATCCGGCGGCACCAGATGAATTATTGGGTCGCAATGAAGAATTCTGGCTCGTGGATCAGCTCGCCAGATGGCATCGCAGGCGGCGATACATGCCCGCACTAACTGGCGTTTACTTTCTTCTCCGGTGCGCTCGCCGGGAGGGGCGGAGCAGGGAAACAGTCCTACCGACAATCCCCAACTGGTAAAGGAAATCTCGTTAACCGGTGAATAAACGGGTGCCTGAGAATAGTAAGGCCGTAAAAAAGCGGCCAGCGCGCCGCATAAACGGGCAAAACGTGTAATAAAATCCGCTGCGAAGATGTCGGTATCGTCTGGCCAGCCGTAATGGCAAATCGTCCAGCAAATCTGGATATTCTCCTCCTCTGCCGCGACCATCTTTGCCGCGATGGTCGAAAAGTCATATCCGTCTTTGCCTTCCACTAAACGCCAGCCGACGCTTTCACGGACGGTAGCAAAACCAAAAGGATTTAGCCGCTGATAGTCCTCCCGCGCCCGCTGGTCGTGCCCCGTGGCAGCGTTCATGGAAACCGCGTTTCCCCATTTTGTCCTGTGATCGGCACCTTCGAAACCCGCCTGCCAAAAAGAGTTGAAGAGCGTCATCTCACCGCCTTAACAGTCTGCGTTATTTCTTCGTCGGTTTATTTGCGGATCTGGTAGAGGCCGCTTCGTTTTTCTCTATCAGAAGAACCTGGGGTTAACACTCTACTTAAAATTGGCAAATAATTTTGGGTCAGGCGATGGGTGACATAATATTTTGTCATGCCCTCACCACCTTATGAGAAAAAACCTTCGATAAAGCAAATAAATAAACCAGCACGTTGAAACAGATGCGTCGTTTAAATTACGGCGCGTAAGAAAAATAATCATCCGGTATAATCCAGGGGTAGCATAACGGATTAATATTTAAAGGCAGCGCCAGGCCCCGGTTAGTAAATGCCGGTTGGTATGGTTGCCCCATTCGCTATCTACAGGCGACTTTCGGTGTTTAAAGGTATCGATAGTGCTAAGGCCAGCTGCCCGACATCTTCATCGTTACGTTTCCTGATTTTACAATCATCATTATTAACCCCTTGAACGCAAAGTATTTAAAACTAAAAACAAGCGTAAAAAAACAAGGTCAGCTTAAATTATTCGCACGACATTATTAAAAGTAGCCGTAAATTTGATAGTTAACCATAGCACTATCAAGTTTAAAGATAATAATTTTTAATAAAATTGGGCGAGGGAACAACGGCCTAAAATGTGTTTTATATGAGCGTATTATTCAATCACTTCGATTTAAGGTTAACTTTCTCAGTTAAAAATTAAATACATTCGTCGCACGGCGATATTACCCGCTGAAAATAGTCACTTTTATTTTGTAGCAGCGGCTGCTGGCGCCAGACGGCAGCCAGCTCGATTTTGATTTCCAGGCTTCAGGCGTGGGCCGGTATTCCCCATCTTTTCATCGGATTAGTCATATAGTTATTCCTTCCTGGCTTAAAGCCCGTTGGCAACAACGTGCTATAGTCCCGGCAACAGAAGGAATACATGCCCCACATCAAAGGTCGCCTAACCATGAGCCAGAATCCCTTGGTTCCCGAGAGCAAATTACCCGCTCTTGGCACCACCATTTTCACGCAAATGAGCCAGCTTGCGCAGCAGCATCAGGCTATTAACCTGTCCCAGGGCTTTCCAGATTTTGACGGACCGCGCTATTTGCAGGAACGCCTCGCTTTTCACGTTGCTAATGGCGCAAATCAGTATGCACCGATGACCGGTGTACAGGCGCTGCGCGAAGCCATCGCCGATAAAACCGCCGGGCTATACGGCTATAAGCCTGACGCAAATACCGATATCACTGTAACAGCCGGGGCGACAGAGGCCCTTTACGCAGCAATTACCGCGCTGGTCCGCCCTGGCGATGAAGTGATTTGCTTTGACCCCAGCTACGACAGCTATGCTCCCGCCGTGACGCTTTCCGGCGGGGTACTCAAACGTATCGCCCTGCAACCGCCCAGCTTCCGGGTTGACTGGGAAGAGTTTGCCGCGCTGCTTAGTCCGCGCACGCGCCTGATTATTCTGAACACGCCGCATAATCCATCGGCAACGGTGTGGCGCAAAAGCGATTATGCAGCGCTCTGGCAGGCAATCGAACAACACAAAGTTTATGTAGTGAGCGATGAAGTTTACGAGCACATCTGTTTTGCCGAAGAGGGCCATGCCAGCGTACTTGCCCATCCGCAGCTTCGCGAACGCGCGGTTGCCGTCTCTTCGTTTGGCAAAACGTTTCATATGACAGGCTGGAAAGTAGGTTACTGCGTGGCGCCGGCGGCAATAAGCGCCGAACTGCGCAAAGTACACCAGTATCTGACTTTCGCCGTCAATACGCCGGCACAGCTTGCGCTAGCAGACATGCTGCGCGCGCAGCCTGAGCATTACCGTGAATTACCGGCATTCTACCGTGCCCGGCGCGACAGATTTATGCAGGCGCTGGCGGACAGCCGCTTTGAAATACTGCCGTGTGAAGGCACTTACTTCCTGCTGGCAGATTACAGCGCGATTTCCGATCTGGACGACGTGAGTTTCTGCCAGTGGCTGACCAAAGACGTGGGCGTTGCGGCGATTCCGCTGTCGGTGTTCTGCGCCGATCCCTTCCCGCACAGGTTGATTCGCCTTTGCTTCGCAAAGCAGGAAGCAACGCTTGATGCGGCGGCTGAACTTTTGTGTAAGGTTTGAAACTTCCCTCTCCCTTACGGGAGAGGATTAATTTTCTAAGCCGTGGGCACCACTTTAATATCCTCCATCCCAATACCCAGCTTGCGGGGTTCATGGCCGAGAATATTGCCCTCATTGGACAACTGCGGCTCCGGCGGAATGATTTCCAGCGTGCTGCTGCGCTGCGGATTATCGAAATGCAGCGTTGTGGTGGTGATTTCTGCACCAAGCGTCAAAGTCTGCTGCTGGTTGCCTACCTTAACCGGCACCGCTTTCCCCGCGTTTGGCCCGAAGGCTTTGGCGGTAATGATCAGATCAAATTTCTCCGGCAGCGGTTCGGCGTATTCAATCTTCACCTCCGGCGCCAGATTGGCGTTTGACCAGCGTCCCCAGGCCTCAGGACGTGAGATACCGCTAAACTGCTTCACGTTTTGTGGTGCACCCGGCACGCTGAAGATAAAGCTATCCGCCTGATAGCGAATCGCGTTTTCATCGGTTTTCAGCGTCGCCACGTTATGATTGAATCTGTCTTTATCGAGCGGCTCATCGGTAAATTTCACCGCCTGCTTATCAGTCTGCGCCTCCACCAGACGCACCGAAGGCTTGCCGCCCAGCTGCCCCTGCGACACGCACAGTCCGGTAGAGAGCGCCAGTTGCGGATCCCACAAACGCGCCATTTTGAAGCAACGATCAACCCAGATAAATTTATCTTTTACAGCAAAACCTGCCAGCTGGTAACGCAGCGGCGCGGAATATTCGCTTTCCGGCAGCGGCTCAATTTTGTCGTCAGATATGCGCAACAGCAGCGGCATTTTGAAGTGCGCACCAGAGTAGCTGAACGTATTTTTCTTTTGATCGATGGAGTATTCCGTGATGGATTTCGGGAAGTTCCACAGGTCGATGACGTCCGGTTTCCATTCGAGGACTTTCTCTTTGATATTCATAAACACAGAAGAGAGCGACTCGCCCGAAATACTACTGCGTCCGAGGCCGATGTAATTGTCGCCGCCCAGAATATCCAGCACCGTTGCGCCGTTATCCATCGTGCTGCGTTTCACCGGAATTAATTTTGCCTCTGGCTTATCGCCACGAATGATAAAAAATAAATTATCGCGTTCCTGCTTATTCAGGTATTTATAAGCCGTGTTATTCATCGCCAGATGATCGGACGAAACGACAATTACTGTATTTTTAAAGTACGGCGAGGCCTTAATTTTTTCGATTAACGCCGCTACGTGTTGCTGGCTACAGGCTACCGCGCTGAATGACTGGTTTACTTTACCGTCGAATGTGTAGCTGCGACGGCTACAGGTTTTTGAAATGAAACCGTCCGGGTGATGGGTATCCACCGTCAGCGTAAATAACGAGAAACGCTTATTTTCTTTTGAAAGCTCGATGAATTTTTCGTAAACCTCATCCAGAACGGTATCGTCATAAAAGCCCCAGTTGTTGCGATAAGTCGGGTCGGCGACGATGTTTTTCAGCTCTTGCGCGCCATATATATGCTCAAAGCCGTGGGATTGTAAAAAGACATCTTTACCCGCAAAGCGCAGGTCTGCGCCCTGCATAAAGTAGTTTTCATAGCCGGAGGATTTCAGAATATCGCCAAGGCAGACGTTCTTCGGGAAGAAGCTTGACATAGAAGCCGACGAGTTGCCCTCGAAAGGCGCAAACAACGGAATGCCGCACTGAGAGGAAACCATCCCGGCAATAGTGTAATCGGTACCCGGCAACTGGCCGGTATGGCTAAAATCCATGCCGGAATCTTTCAGCCCGGTTAATTCAGGTGCCAGATCGGGGAATAATTCCGGTTGGAAATAAGTACGCTCAAGGCTTTCGCCATAAATATAAACCAGGTTCAGCTTTGGATTAGTAATTACGCCATGTGGAGTTTTATAATAAGCGGCGAAATCGGAATCTCCGGTGCGGGTCTGAGATTTTAATAAACTAACGACCTGGCGAAACGCGGAGGAAGCATCCACCGAAGCCAGGGCGAGCGCTACAGCTAACAGGCTGTAGCCAAAATGATGAGGATGTTTACGGCGGCGCAAAATCCATGTCAGCAGCCCAAAAATCACCATCAGGCCTGCCAGCACCCCAAGGCCCGGCAGAATATATTTCCCGATACCCGCGCCCGTCAGGCTGCTGGTCAGCGTATAAAGCACCGCATCATTAATACCATCGCCGGTAAAGTAGTTGCTGGCAACCAGCGTCACATTAAGAACGATATACAACGTCAAAATCAGCAGGATGGAACTAAACCACCAAAAGTTTCGACCGCCTTTAGCGGCATACACAGCAATGGCTGCCACAAATAACGAGATTGAAAGCAATTCCGACAACTGCATGCCCCTCACTAAAATGCACGCCTTACTGGCGCGCAACTTGCCTCAGAGAAATTCTGAGCGCTCAATCTACCGTCGAAGGCAAAACGTTGCAATTTGTCTGTCACAAAAGTGTGCTGCATTGCAGAATTGTCATGCGCTGCGGGGCTGTGCGCGCTTCTTATAGTTTCAGCGCCCGACGCCCGGGCCTGCAAATTACGGGGGCAAACAGACCGGCTACGGTTAAAATTGTTCCTACTATTATTCGTTATTAAGGTTATATCTCTGCACAAGCCGTACAGAAACTTTATTTCTCACTGCAATTTATCGATAACGAAGGAAAAATAAGAAAATTCATTGCCTACGGCTACGTAACAGACGCCCCGTCAGAGCGTCTGTTATTTATTACTCAGCGTCAAAAACCTTACGCGGTACGAACGCTTCAGGCTTCTCGCCGCTGGCGCTTTGCACATTATTGTTACGTTCGTGGCGTTCGCTCTGATGGGCGTAGCGCACGCCCGCAATGCGCCGATGTAAATTGCGATGGTGGATAATGCGGATCGGCGTTGCCGTTCTGCTTCGCTGGCTGAAAACAGAACTCCACGGCCAGGCAGTACTTAATGAGCGAGATTTTACCGGCGCTCCTTGTCGCTGCGACAGCCAGCTTACGGTGTTAAGGTGCGGCAACCGGCTTACCGGAGGTAACATTTTTGCGCGTTTTTATTATAGCCAGATGAAGGCCTTACATTCCCAAATAGCCTCTGATTTCAGCTTCCATTTCCTGCTGCAAACTTTCAGGAGAGATAATTCGTAAATGGGGAAGCCAGTATTGCACCACGGGCAAGACTTCATTTTTATGCGACACAGTGGTAGAGATGATTAATCCGCCATCGGTCAATACCTTTTCTACAACTTGCCCAACGACCAAATTTCGGCGTTGGAAATACTCAGTCACTTCCGACGATACCTTTATTATCACCTTAAATTTTTGTTCGTTACTCCAGACGCTTTCTTCATTTTTTAACTCTTCTAATAAATCAGCAGAACGCGTAAAGAGGTCAAAAGTACATTGCAGGGCAGATATTTTACCGAGCGTAAACTTTTTCATTTTCTTATTATGCAGCGCGGCGAGGTACCAAACCCCATTATGGTTAATTAACTGGTAAGGTTCGACGCTGTAGGTTTGCTGTTCAGCACGTTTGAAGTACTTAAATGACACCCGACGCCGCTCATCAATTGCCTTTTGTAAGCGGGTGAAGTTCTCCGTTTGCTGCTCATTTTTGATATAGCGATGCCCCTTTACGAGGATATTCTGCGCCGGCTCCGGGTAAAACATGGACTGAAGCATTTTTCGGTCCAGCACCGGGAATAATCCTTTTACGCCCGCAACCCTGGCGAAGGTATCGATACTTGAAGCATCAAACTTGCCCAAATATTCAGGACGCAGGCTATAGCTGTTAAGAGCGGCATTTTTCTCTATCCCGGCGATGGCGAGCCTTTCTTCTATATCGCGGCGGATAGTGCGCGGATGTACGCCGTATTCTTCTGCAAGTCCATTAAGCGTTAATGCTTCACCGCGATTAAAGCGTAATAAAATATCGGCAAGACGCGTAGCCAACAAGAGATTCTTTTTGCTCATGGTTCCCTTCCCTGTTTCCTGCTGTGGATAAGCTTATCTGCCCTGGTTGACAGGTTATGTCACCGTCAAAAAGTTTCAGATATGCTGCCTTTTCAATTAGGAATAGAGAGCCATATCGGCATCTATGATAAAAACTTGAGTTAATACGCAATCAAAGCGGCAATGAGCGGTTTGTTAAACGATGCAACAATAACCATCGAAATAATAAATAAAGGAAACTTTTTATATATTTCTGCTGATGATAGTCCAGAGCTATCGCAACCATTGCCGCTTCGGCGATTGACCTTTCCACCGCTCAGGTGCTGTAATTTCTGCGCTGTTATAATTTTTTAAAGTGGAATTGTAACGCGCAACATTAAGAGGCCACCCCGCAACGGGTGGCCTTTTTCTTTTGTGAAAATAGCGTTGTAAGGTATGGCTTATTGATTCAATACGGCCTACCCATTAGAGATAAGCCCTCAACTCAGGTAACTTTCCCCCATCGCAAAACGGAGGAAGTACAGATGTCCTTAATCAACACAAAAATCAAACCATTCAAAAATAGCGCTTTTAAAAACGGTGAATTCATCGAAGTTTCTGAGCAGGACGTAGAAGGTCGCTGGAGCGTATTCTTCTTCTACCCGGCCGACTTTACCTTTGTATGCCCAACTGAACTGGGCGACGTGGCTGACCATTACGAAGAATTCCAGAAGCTGGGCGTAGATATCTATTCTGTTTCTACCGACACCCACTTTACCCATAAAGCATGGCACAGCAGCTCTGACACCATCGCAAAAATCAAATACGCGATGATCGGCGACCCGACTGGCGCGCTGACCCGCAACTTCGAAAACATGCGTGAAAACGAAGGCCTGGCGGACCGCGGTACCTTTATCGTTGACCCACAGGGCATCATCCAGGCTATCGAAGTCACCGCAGAAGGCATTGGCCGTGACGCATCTGACCTGCTGCGTAAAGTAAAAGCGGCTCAGTACGTGGCTTCTCACCCAGGTGAAGTTTGCCCGGCTAAATGGAAAGAAGGCGAAGCAACCCTGGCTCCATCTCTGGACCTGGTCGGTAAAATCTAAGCCTTACCGCGTTTGATATCCCCTTTATCGGCAGCCTTTGCTGCCGATTTTTCTCGCCATCAGGGAGACTTACCATGCTCGACACCAACATGAAAACACAGCTCAGGGCCTACCTTGAAAGATTAACTAAACCTGTTGAGTTAATTGCCACGCTGGATGACAGCCCTAAGTCATCTGAAATAAAGGAACTGCTGGCGGAAATTGCGGAATTATCTGACAAGGTATCTTTCAGTATTAATAATGAATTGCCGGTGCGTAAACCGTCGTTCCTGATTACAAATCCGGGTTCCGATAAGGGTCCGCGTTTTGCGGGTTCCCCGCTCGGCCACGAATTTACTTCTCTGGTACTGGCCCTGCTCCAGACCGGGGGACATCCGTCGAAAGAGTCGCAGGATTTGCTTGAGCAAATTCGCGAAATCGACGGCGATTTCCACTTTGAAACCTATTACTCGCTCTCCTGCCACAACTGCCCGGACGTTGTGCAGGCGCTGAACCTGATGAGCGTGCTTAACCCGCGCATCAGCCATACCGCGATTGACGGCGGCGTCTACCAGAATGAAATTCAGGAGCGCAACGTGATGGGCGTTCCGGCGGTTTACCTGAACGGTAAAGAGTTCGGCCAGGGCCGCATGACGCTTGCGGAAATCGTCGGCAAAATTGATACCGGCGCGGAAAAACGCGCGGCTGAAGCCTTAAATAAACGCGAAGCCTACGACGTGCTGATCGTCGGTAGCGGCCCGGCGGGCGCGGCGGCGGCCGTTTATGCGGCGCGTAAAGGCATTCGTACCGGTTTAATGGGCGAACGCTTTGGCGGCCAGGTGCTGGATACGGTTGATATCGAAAACTACATTTCCGTGCCGAAAACAGAAGGCCAGAAGCTGGCTGGCGCGTTGAAAGCCCACGTTGACGATTATGACGTGGACGTTATTGATACCCAGAGCGCAAGCAAGCTGATTCCTGCTCAGGCTGAAGGCGGTTTGCATCAGATCCAGACGGCCTCTGGCGCTACGCTTAGCGCACGCAGCATTATCATCGCGACCGGTGCAAAATGGCGCAACATGAACGTGCCGGGCGAAGATCTGTATCGTACTAAAGGCGTGACCTACTGCCCGCACTGCGACGGCCCGCTGTTTAAAGGCAAGCGCGTTGCGGTTATCGGCGGCGGCAACTCCGGCGTGGAAGCGGCAATCGACCTGGCGGGTATTGTTGAACATGTGACGCTGCTGGAATTTGCGCCAGAGATGAAGGCCGACCAGGTGCTGCAAAATAAAGTTCGCAGCCTGAAAAACGTCGACATTATCCTGAATGCGCAGACGCTGGAAGTGAAAGGCGACGGCTCAAAAGTAACCGGCCTGCAATATAAAGACCGCGTGACCGATGCCGTGCATGATGTCGCGTTATCAGGCATTTTCGTACAAATCGGCCTGTTGCCAAACACAACCTGGCTGGAAGGCAGCGTTGAACGCAACCGCATGGGTGAAATCATCATTGATGCGAAATGCGAAACTACCGTGAAGGGCGTATTTGCTGCCGGTGACTGCACCACCGTACCTTATAAGCAGATTATTATCGCAACCGGCGAAGGTGCCAAGGCCTCATTAAGCGCTTTTGACCACCTGATTCGTACTTCCGTCCCCGAATAAATCAAAGACTCACCTGCAAAACTCAAGCGGCTTCGGCCGCTTTTTTGCGCTATTAACCCTCTTTACCCACTGGAAAAAAGGGGTTAATGACACGCTGCGCGACGTCGCTTAAAGCGCAAAGTGGTACGCTACTTCCTTAAGATTCCTGTTGATCCCTGATAGCCGCATCGCGCATTTTTCCGTAAAAGCATGGACAAGGTTATTGGTATGTATAAGGCCGAGCTTATGAAGCGAATCACTATTCCCTCTCATTATATACACACACGTAGCACACCGCTCTGGACGCGGGAAACCGCGCCGCCCGGAATCTGGAAGCGCCATCTGGATGCCGGTACGCGGCAGGGCGTTTATCCCCGTTTAACGGTGACGCAAGGAACAATTCGCTACTGTGGTTATGCCGATGAATTTAGCCCGGAACCGGTTGAAACATTAGTTATCGAGGCCGGACAGTTTGGCGTCTTCCCGCCGGAGAAATGGCATCTTATAGAGCCTTTATCCGACGATGTTTTATTCAACGTTGATTTTTACGTTGACCCGCAAATCCTGCTTGAGGAGTGAGGCTTAAAAATGGATGCTAAAGAAGAAAACAAAGGTTATACGCTGGCCGTGATGAACCGCAAGACCGGAACGGTCGCCGAAAAAGTTTACATGAAACCAATGGCGCTTTATGTGCCATCCTTCGCTGTCGCAGCGGTTGCTGCGCTGGTGGAAAGCATAGAGCCGTCGGATGATTGTACGGTTTGCGATACCGGCTACGCGCTCACCGTCACCAATAACAATAACGGCGTCTCGGTAGATAAAGACTTTATGACGCTGGCGCAGCTGGCGGAACCGGATACCGCCACCGATGCCGTGAAAGATCTTATTAATATCGTGCGCGGCTATGACGACGATGAAGAACATAACGTTTGTGGCTGGTAGCCTTTACTCGTTTTTAGCGTTTCATGCCTGAGGCAAAAAAGCCTTGTTCAGAAGCTGACGGCCACTGACAAAGCTCTTAAGGGTTAAAAGCCTCGTCGGTAGTTTTAAAAGCAAAGACTTAAGGCATCTGGTTTGTCCAGACACCCGAAAACCACGCTTTCAGGTGCCTGGACTTAATCTAAAACCTCTCGGGGACTGAGAACGCGGTTATTTTCTGCGCCAGGTCGTGCCCGCCGCGCCGTCTTCCAGCACAATTCCCATCTCGTTTAAACGGTCACGCGCCTGGTCGGCCAGCGCCCACTCTTTTGATTGGCGGGCATCGTTACGTTGTTTGATGAGCGCTTCGATTTCAGCAACTTCGCCGTCGTCTGCCTGCGCCCCGCTTTGCAGGAAGGCTTCTGGTTCCTGCTCCAGCAGGCCCAGCACGCCAGAAAGCTGACGCAGCGCCGCCGCCAGTCCGTTCGCCGCGGCCAAATCTTCAGTTTTCAGCCGGTTAACTTCGCGCGCCATGTCAAACAGCACGGAATAGGCTTCCGGCGTGTTGAAATCGTCATCCATTGCTTCGCAGAAGCGCGCTGCAAACGCTTCGCCGCCCGCTGGCTGAACGGCGCTGTCCGTGCCGCGTAGCGCGGTGTATAAACGCTCCAGGGAAGTACGTGCCTGTTTCAGGTTTTCTTCGCTGTAATTCAGCTGGCTGCGGTAGTGGCCGGACATCAGGAAGTAGCGAATAGTTTCCGCATCGTAGTACTTCAGCACGTCGCGCACGGTAAAGAAGTTGCCCAGCGACTTGGACATTTTTTCACGGTCGACCATCACCATCCCGGAGTGCATCCAGGTATTAACGTATTCACCGTCATGCGCGCAGGTGGACTGCGCGATTTCGTTTTCGTGGTGCGGGAACATCAGATCCGAACCGCCGCCGTGAATGTCAAAGTGATTGCCGAGCTGTTTGCAGTTCATGGCGGAACATTCGATATGCCAGCCTGGACGGCCTTCGCCCCACGGGGATTGCCAGCTTGGCTCGCCCGGTTTGGACATTTTCCACAGCACAAAGTCCATCGGATTGCGTTTCACGTTCGCTTCGACTTCAACGCGCGCGCCGGCCTGGAGCTTTTCCAGATCCTGACGAGAGAGTTTGCCGTAGGCAGGATCGGTTTCCACAGAGAACATCACATCGCCGTTGGAAGCTACGTAGGCATGATTACGCTCGATCAGCTGTTCAACGATTTCGATAATTTCAGGGATGTGCTTAGTGGCACGCGGTTCGCTGTCCGGACGCAAAATGTTCAGCGCGTCAAAATCAGCATGCATTTCGGTAACCATACGATCGACCAGCGCCACGAAGTCTTCGCCGTTTTCATGGGCACGCTTGATAATTTTATCGTCGATATCAGTGATATTGCGTACATAATTCAGCTTATAGCCGAGGAAACGCAGATAGCGCGCAACAACGTCGAAAGCAACAAAAGTACGGCCATGGCCGATGTGACAGAGGTCGTAAACGGTAATACCACACACGTACATGCCGACAGCCCCGGCATGAATAGGTTTGAATTCCTCTTTTTGACGAGTCATTGTATTAAAGATTTTTAACATCAGGGGATTCCATATCAACGTGTGTAAGCAAAATTGGGGTATATGTTACCTCAAAATTACACACGCAAGCAGTACGCTTTGCAAGGTGATGATCATGTTGAGTTATGCTATAACAACCACCTTGTGTGGCGGCACCGTCTGCCGGAACACTGTCTGACTAAATATAGGATGCACAGCATGGTTACTTTTCACACTAATCACGGTGATATCGTCATCAAAACTTTTGACGATAAAGCGCCAGTTACCGTTAAAAACTTCATGGATTACTGTCGTGAAGGCTACTACGACAACACCATTTTCCACCGTGTGATCAACGGCTTTATGATCCAGGGCGGCGGTTTTGAACCGGGCATGAAGCAGAAAGAAACCAAAGATACCATTCAGAACGAAGCGAACAACGGCCTGAAAAACACCCGCGGCACCCTGGCAATGGCCCGCACCCAGGCTCCGCACTCCGCAAGCTCGCAGTTCTTTATCAACGTGGCTGATAACGACTTCCTTAACTTCAGCAGCGAGAGCATGCAGGGTTGGGGTTATTGCGTATTTGCTGAAGTTGTAGAAGGTATGGACGTGGTTGATAAAATCAAAGGCGTTTCCACCGGCCGCAGCGGCATGCACCAGGACGTTCCTAAAGAAGACGTCATCGTAAACAGCGTGACCGTAAGCGAATAATCTCCGCTTAATGATCCTGTTTATCGCAGATTTACATCTCTGCTCAGAAGAACCGGCGATCACCGCCGGTTTTCTACGTTTTCTGGCAGGCCAGGCGCGCGAAGCGCAGGCGCTCTATATCCTCGGCGATCTTTTTGAGGCCTGGATTGGCGACGACGACCCTGAACCGTTGCACCGCGAAATTGCATTAGCAATCAAAGATCTGGTTGATTCCGGCGTGCCCTGCTACTTCATTCACGGCAATCGCGATTTCCTGGTTGGAAAACGTTTTGCACGCCTGAGCGGTATGACGCTGTTGCCGGAAGAAAAAGTTCTCGACTTATATGGCCGCAGAATATTAATTCTGCATGGCGATACGCTGTGCACGGACGACGCTGGTTATCAGGCATTTCGCAGAAAAGTTCATCAGCCGTGGTTACAGCGGTTATTCCTCACGCTGCCGCTGTTTATTCGTAAGCGCGTCGCCGCCAAAATGCGCGCCGGAAGCAAGGCCGCTAACAGCAGTAAATCCGTGGCAATTATGGACGTGAACCAGCAAGCCGTCATCGATGCCCTCACCCGCCATCAGGTGCAGTGGATGATTCACGGCCATACGCATCGCCCTGCCATTCACCCGCTTGACGCCAACGGCCAACAGGCGTTTCGCTGCGTGTTAGGCGCCTGGCATACCCAGGGTTCGACCATCAAAGTGACCCCGGAAGACGTCGAGTTAATCCCTTTCGATTTTTAGCCTTAAACCGCCTCTTTTCGCCGCTTTCTTCCCCACGCAACCGTTTTCCTTACCAGTTGTTCATGATATTCTTCCACTCCTTCTGACCGACCGCCAGGCGTTCGGTGATGTTTGCACACCCACAGGAGTTTTGAGACGCATGTCCCCGAACCAATCCCCGGCGCGTATCGCCATTGTCATGGGTTCCAGAAGCGACTGGGCCACCATGCAGTTTGCCGCAGAAATCCTCACCGCCCTTGAAGTCCCGCACCATCTTGAAGTGGTTTCCGCTCACCGCACGCCGGATAAGTTGTTTAATTTTGCCGAGCAGGCTGAAAGCAACGGCTATCAGGTAATTATTGCGGGTGCAGGTGGCGCTGCGCATCTGCCCGGTATGCTGGCGGCGAAAACGCTGGTGCCGGTTCTTGGTGTTCCGGTACAAAGCGCGGCGCTGAGCGGCGTGGACAGTCTCTATTCCATCGTACAAATGCCGCGCGGTATACCGGTTGGCACGCTGGCGATTGGTAAAGCGGGTGCGGCAAACGCGGCTTTGCTGGCGGCACAGATTCTGGCCCTGCATGACGAGGCGTTGCGTAAGCGTCTGGCTGCGTGGCGTAACGCACAGACAGAAGAAGTGTTGCAGAACCCGGACCCACGGGGTGAGGCATGAAACGCGTCTGCGTATTAGGCAACGGTCAGTTGGGCAGAATGCTGCGCCAGGCGGGCGAGCCGCTGGGCATTGCGGTTTATCCGGTCGGGCTTGATGCTGAACCAGAAGCGGTTCCCTTCGCGCAAAGCGTCATTACCGCTGAAATCGAGCGCTGGCCTGAAACGGCCCTCACGCGCGAGCTGGCTCGTCACAACGCTTTTGTTAACCGCGATGTTTTCCCGATCATCGCGGATCGCCTTACGCAAAAACAATTATTCGATAAACTTAAGCTCGCAACCGCACCGTGGCAGTTGCTTTCCAGCCGCGATGAATGGGCTGGCGTGTTTGCTAATCTTGGCGAGCTGGCTATCGTGAAACGCCGCGTTGGCGGTTACGACGGGCGCGGCCAGTGGCGCTTGCGCCGCGATGAAAACGACCAGCTACCGGACGACTGCTACGGTGGATGCATCGTTGAGCAAGGCATTAATTTCTCCGGTGAAGTTTCCCTGGTCGGCGCGCGCGGCCATGACGGCAGCACGGTGTTTTACCCGCTGGCCCACAACCTGCATCAGGACGGCATTTTACGCACCAGCGTTGCCTTCCCGCATGCAAACGCCGGTCAGCAGCAGCAGGCGGAGACGATGCTCTCTGCCATCATGCATGAGCTGAATTATGTCGGCGTGATGGCGATGGAGTGCTTTATCACGCCAGCCGGTCTGCTGATCAACGAACTGGCGCCGCGAGTTCACAACAGCGGGCACTGGACGCAAAACGGCGCGTCCATTAGCCAGTTCGAACTGCATCTGCGTGCGATTGTTGATTTGCCGTTGCCGCAGCCGGTTGTTAACGCCCCGTCGGTAATGATCAACCTGATCGGCACCGGCCTGAACTACGACTGGCTGAAACTGCCGCTGGTGCATCTGCACTGGTATGACAAAGAGGTGCGCGAAGGGCGCAAAGTTGGCCATCTGAATCTGAACGACAGCGATAAAGTGAGGCTGAGCGCATCACTTGCAGCGTTAGTACCGCTGCTGCCGCCGGAGTACGCGAGCGGCGTTGCCTGGGCGCAGGGCATGCTTCTGTAGCAGTCCGGATCTTGCGGCGGGTGGCGCTACGCTTACCCGCCCTACAGAAATTTGTTTGATCCATAAGCTTTGGTAGGCCGGATAAGCGGCAGCGTCATCCGACATCCGGTACGCCGAACTTTCCCCTCTTTCTTTTCTTGCTCAGCAGGCGCACAATCCCCGGCGTTTCATCCCCATTCGTCTCAAGGTTTATGCATGCCAAACGCCCGTCCCGACACCCAACAATATGAACATTTGCTGCGCGCGGATATTCCGCTTATCGACGTGCGCGCACCGGTTGAGTTTGCTCAAGGGGCCATGCCCGCGGCGCTGAACCTGCCGTTGATGTTGGACGACGAGCGGGCCGCCGTAGGTACCTGTTACAAGCAGCGCGGCCAGCAGGCAGCCGTTGAGCTGGGCCATAACCTGGTGAAAGGCGAGGTTCGCGATGCCCGCATGCAACAATGGCTGGAGCAGTGCCGGCTGCATCCTGAAGGCTATCTGTGCTGTGCCAGAGGTGGGATGCGTTCCCATATCGTGCAGCAGTGGCTGCGCGAAGCTGGCATAAACTATCCGCTGGTGGAAGGCGGCTATAAAGCGCTGCGCCATTACGCATTGCAGGCCATTGAGTCCCGCGCAAAGTGGCCGATGATGATGGTGAGCGGCAATACCGGCTGCGGCAAAACTATTCTCATCCGCTCGCTGCCAACGGGTGTCGATCTCGAAGGGCTGGCGCATCATCGCGGCTCATCGTTTGGCCGCACGATTGTCGAACAGCCTTCCCAGGCAAGCTTTGAGAATAACCTGGCCGTTACGCTGCTCAAAAAAAGCGAGGCCGAGCCGGTGACGCTGGTTATCGAAGACGAAGGCCGCATAATTGGTTCCCGGCATATCCCGGAATCCTTCAGGGAAAATATGTCACGCGCGCCGATTGTGGTGATTGAGGACCCGTTCGAACTACGCCTGGAGCGCCTGAAGCAGGAATATTTCCAGCAGATGAGCGAGGCATTTTTGTCCGTCAGCGATGAAGAAACCGCGTGGAAAAATTATGCGGAGTATCTGCACCACGGCCTGTTTGCTATCCGTCGCCGCCTGGGGATGGAGCGTTTTCAGCAGTTCACGGTGAGGCTGGATGACGCGCTGTTAGCGCAAAGAAAAACGGGGACCTGCGACGGCCATCTGGCCTGGCTTGCGCCATTGCTGGAAGAATATTATGACCCGATGTATCGCTATCAATTAAGTAAGAAAGCAGACCAGATCGTCTTTCGCGGAGATTACAGCCAGGTTGAAGGGTGGCTGCGCGACAAAACAGGCGGCCAGGCGAATTAACCTTTCATAGTGAACTAAAGGGCCGGATTATTCCGGCCCTTTTTTTATCTAAATCAATAATACCCACACTTCCAGAATTTTCAGATGCTATAAAAATTGAAGATTATTTGTGCAGAAGATAGCTTGAGTTGGCTGTAAAAGCAGCAGATTAGCCAGCGAGTTCATATGCTGGATCACTTTAAAATGGAGTTTGAAAATGAGGTTATACGATGAAGCACGTGATCCTGCTTCTGTTATTGTCCGGGCTGGTTGCCGGTACATTGGCGGCTTCAGTGAACTGGCCCGATGCCCTGAAGGGAATTGCAGCTGGTGAGCAGGTCTGGCTCGATAAAGCGCCAGATCTTGCCGCCGTGGCGGATGTTAAACAGGCGATTGCCCTTGAAGACGCGCTGCCCAGTTCGCTGGCAAAAAATACTCCGGGAACGTTGAAAACGCTCAGTCTGATAGACGCAAAAACCTGGCCCCATATGATAGGGACGGACATTGTCTGTGGATTACCGTTTGAACAGCCAGTCGCCGAGGTCGAAGATTTTTATCAGCGAACGCGCATGGCGTTACTAATTACAGACAAAGGCGCGACCTGTCTGTGGATCCTTGAAGCCACCTACGAAGAATGGAAAGCAGATAACGCCCGCAAGGCTAAGTAATATAACCGCTGTATCAAAGCGCCTTATTTTTCAAAGAGAGGCGCTTTTCAACTCCATCCCTCATTGCTTAACGTCTGTTAAACGTTCATAACCAATATCGTTTAACCTGATGTCAGCTATATGCCAGATAGAGTCATTCACACCCTGAGAGTTACACTTTTAAGTGATTCAGGGTATGCGCTTACCGGTTACGAATATAGTGCCAGAATCACGTGATGTGATGATTGCCGCTTTGCTTTCGAGCCAGTAAGTGCTCCACGTTCGCTAACGAATGCTCAGGATATGCAGACAAACTGCTGACTATATTTCTTTCGAAGAACGTGGAATGCATACCAGGATGGCCCTGCTGTTGCGTATACAGAGCAGCGGGTTGCAAGCATTGCCAGCGCTGTTCCCCTTACCACCGATAAAACTGTCATCGGGGCGAATGCACTAATGGCAACAGCGCTTGCATCGCAAATCACACTGGTCGATGACCTTATCAGAACCTACGACGAGAGAATCGAATCGTTGTTCGAGACGCTGCCGAATACAGATCTTTTCAAATCACTTCCGGGCATGGGCCGTGTATAGGCCCGCTAATGCCTGTAGCACCGGGTGATAACCGTAACCGCTTTAACAGTGCAGAAGAAATTCAAAACTACGCTGGCATTGTGCCAGTAGCGAGCGAAGTGGTCAGAAATCCTGAGTCTGGTGGCGTTGGCAATGTGCCAGGTTCGTTCGACAAACGTTCGTGGAATGGACTGCGAAGAGGATTAACTCAGCATACTGGACCAGACTGTATTATCAGGAGCAACGAGAAAAGGGGAAATCGCATCAATCCGCGATCCGGGCTCCGGCGTTCAAATGGGTAAAGATTATCTACCGCTGCCGGAAAGCCAGAACCTGCTACGGCGAGGCAAAATACTTGCTGGCACTCAAAGAGAGATATTCGCCCTTGCTGAAGCCATAAAAAACTTGTCGAGTGCCTCAGGACGTGAAGCGGATATTTTGTGGACTGGCCCTCGAAATAGTAAGCATTCGTTTGTCTCATGAGGTGAGAATATCCGGCTTCGCTGGTAAACCATCAAAAAAGTGTTTTATTTCAATCGGATGAACGCTGAGTCATCACCTGATGAGCATCAATAATAAGCGATACAGAAAGCCTTACAACTCCCTGCATCGTTTTTAGGTTTTTATTTCACTAAGATGGTTCACCAAAACCATCAGCAAAGGCGATCTTTAATTCAGACATAAAGGCCAGTTCATCTTGCCCATCACAAATTAAATCAACCATGGTATTTCCCTTTACGCCCGCACCCAAGATACTCATCATTCCCTTGATGGGGATTTCTTTGTCATTATTAACCAGCGTCAGAGATGACTGGTATTTTTTGACAATCTTTGCCAGCGTCGCGGCTGGCCGGGCATGCAAACCGGTGCTGTTAACAACCCGTACTTTTTGCCTGATCATATTCTCTCCTTAAGATGCCCTGCGTAACGCCGGATGGAGTTTATTCATCATCTGAATTTTAGAATAAACGTCATCTTCAACCGCCTGTTTCGCATTAGCCATGACGCGAGCCAGATTAGCCTCATTGTTATTATTTACCCATGCTTTACCGACAGTGGTAATAAAGGCTTTGCGCAAGTCGCTCGCAATATTAACTTTGGCAACTTTATAATCAACAAAGCTTCGCAGAATATCTGCGTCAATACCTGAGCCGCCATGAATAACCAAAGGAACTGGACTAACGGTCGCGATGCGTTGTAGCAGCGGGATATCAATACGTGGGATATCTTCCAGGCCGTGCACATTGCCAATCGAAACGGCCAGCATGTCACAGCCCGTTTCGTTAACAAAGCGCTGGACTTTTTCGGGCTCGGTTTTGCAATCGGCCTCGCTGACATGATCATCTTCCTTACCCAGAATGGCTCCCAGCTCCGCTTCGACAGGCACACCAAATGATTTACAGAAATCTACGGCTTCGCGCGTAAAGGCGATATTTTCTTCGAACGGCAGGGCTGCACCATCAATCATTACCGAGGTAAAACCGGCTCTGACGGCCTGCTTAACATCCTCCAGCGTTTTCCCGTGATCCAGATGCAGACTGACCGGCACATCCATTTTATCGGCATGCCGCTTAACGATTTCATAAATGTAATCGTAACCGGAAAGCTGGGCGTTGGTTGGCGCTATCTGAATAAAATTAGGCAACCCCGAGCGTTCTATTGCATTGAGAATAGAAATGGTGGTTTCGAGGTTGGTCGTGTTAAATGCGCCAGCAAGTACGCGTTTTTCCTGAATACAATCGAGTAAGATTCTACCATTGACTAAGGGCATATTAACTCCAGATATTTGGGTGATAAAAATAAATAAATTATCTAGTTACTGAGTTATCACAGTTATACGTCAGTAATCACTCCTTCCTGCAACAATTTAAAGCGATAAAAGGCTAACCATTGTTGCTGATATATTTCCAACTTTGCTGAACGAACCGTATCAGGAATATAGCGTTTAGCCACAGGTGCAGGAGGGAATACAACCTCCGGGCAGGCTATCGACAATGCCCCAACGGATACGGTTTCATCAAAAGCAATTGCCTCGACCGGACACTGAAGGATGTCAGCTTTCAATTGCAGCCAGTACGGGTTTTTCACCGCAGGTCCAATCACTTTTACCGTGCTGCCAGCCGGGATGTTAAAGCACTCGTAACAGTGTGCGAGTTCCATTACCAGGCCGATAAATACGCTCTCAAGGAGAGTCTCAGGGGCCAGTAAATCCGTCAGACCAAACATCAGGCCGCGAGTATGCCGGTTTTTGTTTGGCGAACCAGAACCCCGTAAATGAGGAATAAACACCGGCACATGATCGGCAGACCAGCAGGGCTGAAGGTATCGCTCCATTGCCTTTTTCAGGGCAATATGGATTTCCTCAGCCGTTAAACGAAACGTTTTTTGTACCCATTCAAGCGCATAGCCACCGACAGGCAGGGAAGCGAAAAGCGTGAAAAATTCGCCGTCGGAATAACAGCCATTCGCCAGCTTATCCCGCCGGGCCTGGGCATTCAGGGTCGGTTGGGTGTTCAGCAGCAGGATACCTTCTGTCGTCCCCGTAGAGTTCAGTACATCGCCCGGCTGCATCTGCAACGCACGGGCCCCCACCATATGATCGTGTCCAGCCAGGGTGACTTTAACCTCATGAGAGAATCCCAGTTCATTTCTGAGCTCAGGCGTCATCCATCCGGCCACCTCATTCGGCGCTATCAGCGGAGCCAGTACATCGAAAGGTACGCCGAGTATCTCCGCCGCTTTGCGGGACCAGGTACGGCTGGTAACGTCCAGGCACAATGTTCTGCTGGCCAGCGACACTTCTGTCTTTTTCTCACCAGTCAGCCACCACAACAGGACTTCTGGCGCATGTAACCAGCAGATGTCTTTCCTTTCATGCAACGAGTAGGTATCAAGCAACCAGCGCATTTTGAACGCCGAGTAGTTACTGTGCGGTGGTAACCCCGTGATTGCATAAAGTTCTTCAATCTCTGACTCGCTTAAAGACGCGAGATAGGATTCACCACGTCGGTCATACCAGGCCAGCATGGGAGTAAGAATGTTTCCCTGCTCATCCACGAACACACCAGACTCGCCAAAACTCGCAATACTGATATCTGACACCGGAAACGGCGAGGAAGAAACCAGTTCAGCCATTACCCTTCGCAATGCCTGCCACAGCTCTTCGATATCGAAATCTACCTCGCCTTTCTCCGATTCCTTTTTAGGGGTCGGAAACTTGCGGGCTTCCAGAACTGACGCGTCATAACAGGAATAACAGCTGACTTTGCAGTTGGTTGTGCCAATATCGATGACAAGCGCTGCGCGATAATCAGGCATAGACCGTTCCTTTTGTCAGACGAAAGACGCCGTAGATAACCAGAGCAACCACCGGGATCATGCCAATCGCAATCACATTTCCGTTGAATATCTCGAGCAGCCAGAAACGGAAGGGATTACCTCCATCAAGGAAACTTGAGACCTGACCGCTTGATCCTTTTGCCAGGTTGAAATTGACGTCTTTAGCCATACCGGTAATAAATGGCGCAATTTTGGTCGCAATCCACAGATCGGCGACGATCACCGGAATTGCAGTAATCACTGCCCGGAAAATATTGCCACGACATGCCAGTACAATCATTGAAGCCATTACGGCCAGGTTGGCAAGGTCACCCAGCGGGAGGACTTTATTACCCGGAAGAAGAAATGCAATAAAGACAGAGATTGGCGTAAGAATAAGGGCGGTGGAAATAATTGCCGGATTACCTACCGCAACAGCAATATCCAGCCCAATAAAGAGATCGTCCCGACCCGGATATTTGGCATTCAGATATTTTTTGATAGCTTCAGATAAAGGCAGCAAGCCTTCCATCAGAATTCGCACCATACGGGGAAGAATGAACATGACACCACCGATGCTGATCCCCAGAAGCAACACATGCTTAACGTCATAACCGGCAATAATACCCAGCAGGACGCCCAGAATTGTCCCGACCATCATCGGCTCACCAAAGATGCCCAGCTTTTTCTGTACGTTCTCCGGATCAATATGAATACGGTTCAGGCCTGGGATCTTGTCAATGATTTTGTCGAACAGCAGCCCAATCGGGAAAAAGACGACGGATGACAGGGTCGGAAGTGAAATACCTTCCAGGCCAAAGTATTTAGCCACTAATGGCGCTGACCAGTCCGCCAATTTGAGGACCACGATCGCGGCCAGAGCAGCTGCGGATAGCCCCAGAACAAAGCTCCCGGTGCTGTAGTAAACCAGCGTACCTGCCAGCGCAAAGTGCCAGTAGTTCCACATGTCCACATCCACGGTCCGAGTCTTGTTCAGAGCCAGCATGGCGACGTTAATCAACATTGTCAGCGGGATGACAAATGGAGCGATTGGAGAACCCCAGGTAATCGCGGCTAGCGGCGGCCAGCCCAAATCAACAACAGGAAGACTGATGCCGGTTCGTTCAACCATCGCCTGTGCTGCCGGGCCCACGTTGCTGGTAAGAATGTCAAAGATGGCATAAATCCCGACAAAGCCGATGCCGACAATTAACGATGAGCGAAGCGCTTTTGCTGGTTTGACTTTAAAGAACAATGCCAGGAAGAACAGAACCAGTGGCACTAAAACCGTTGGTCCAAATCCCAGTACATATTGCACAACGGTATAGAGAGTATGCGCTATATCATTCATATCCGACCTCTTTTTTAGATATAACCAGACCTCGCGTTAGCGCCTGGATATCTTATCTGAGTTTTTTGTTTATAGAATCAGGCTTGCCCTTTAAGAATAGAAACTATTCTTTCAAGTACCTTATCTTCACCGATACCGGTAATTATTGGCAGGCCATTAACGACCGGAATATCAAGTTGGTAAGGTACTTTGGTTGTAGAAACAACCAGTGTTGCGCCATCGGTATTATTCGGGAGTGAGGCTACATTTGTCTGGGAGTAATTAACATTGAGCCCATTCTCCTTGCAATATTCCATTACCTTTTCGGTTACAGCAGTGGAGGTTGCAATACCCGTTGCACAAACAAATAATATCATTTGACTCATAATTCACCTCGTTCAGATAAGCGTGTGTAGATCGATTGATAAATTTCATCATCATTCATGACTAACAGCTGCTGCATAAAATCCCCGTCCTGGATGACGTCCATAACCCAACCCAGAACGTTGAGTTGTTTATTGCTTTCGCCCAAAGCAAGCATGAACACCACCCTGACAGGTACGGGTTCTGGCTCTCCGCCCATATCTTCGAAATTGACGGGTTCCGCCAGTATCCCAACGCTGATGGCATTCTGACGCACATGCTTATGATCGGTATGTGGAATAGCGACACCCACGGGCTCCACTGGTAAACCCGTTGGGAAATTATTTTCTCGTGCAATGACATGCTCTGCAAAATCAGGTGCGACCATGCTATCGTTAATTAATGGACTGGCAAGTGTTCTGATAATTTCATGCTGGCTGACCCCTTTAGGGAGGTGTCGAACATAATGACGGCGAAAATTAATATCCTGCATAATTTCCTCTTTACTAGTTAGTATCCCGGCGCTGCAAAATGGTGCCGAGATAATATTTATTACCTTTTAGCCAGACGTTACCGAACTCTACGGGTAATCCTCTTGAGAAAAAGACCAGCTGTTCCAGATGCAGAACAGGCGCATCTTCACCGATATTAAGATAATGGCCTCGCTCATTACCAATTAATCTGGCAGCGTAACGACTTTCAGAAAAGCTTATTTTTTTATCAGACAATCTTTCTATCGTTGGAAATAAGTTTTCCCTGGTAAAGTCCACATCAACAATGCCAGGGCAAAGATCAATATTGATACGGTTTTCAATCAACATGACTTTTTCATCGCCAATAGAGCGAAGGCGTTCAAGAAATAAAACATCCTGCCCCGGCTTGATGCCCAGCTTCTCTGCCACAAAGCGGTTGGCGGGCTCCAGCCGGGAGGTGATGACGCTTGTTGTGAAGTTTATCTTCTGGCTGGCCAGGGCTTCAGCAAAAGAGAGCAGTCCTTCGCCTAGCGGATAGGCAACATTTTCCTTCTTCACGAAGGTTCCTTTGCCTTGAACCTGCACCAGAACACCTTCCCGTACCAGTTGGTCAACCGCTTTCTTAACCGTACCGCGACTCACCTCCAGCATATCCATTATCTGAAACTCAGAGGGGATCCGGTCATCTTCGACCAGCTCACCGCTATAAATACTTTCTCTTATCCACTCCACTACCTGTTGGTACAGTGGAGTTTGCGAACTTTTACTCAATGTTTTCATGGTGCGCACCTGAACATTTAGAGTTGTCTATGGACAATCATGTACAACCTGGAGTTTATGATAGGGAATTTTTAGAAGTGCGGGGTGGGAGGGAATCACATTTTTGGTGTTCAAATCAGGATCATTTTTATGTGATGAAAATCACAAAACCAGAATGCTAAGCGCATTCTTAATTGAGGAAAAGTTTGAGTAAGAGAAGATGAATTTAAGTTATATACCAGCCATATATCTCATTCATCATTATAAGGTATGGCGGTATTCCTGGCATGATGTCCGCTTCTCACTGTGTGAGAGATTATGTGTATGTAAGTTTGTACTTTTAGCAGAACAGGAAGTACAAATTGAAGGTTTATCAATGGCGCAATGGTATAAATACAATAACTGTAACATTGCAACACATTTGGCTCGAGGAAAGGAATGAGTGATGGCAAGAAGATCAGAGCTTAAAGGAATAGCCAACTCACTTAATGGAAGTTTTATCAGTAGAAACAACGATTTTGATGGATACTGGTCAATCGGCTTGCTAAAACTGTTTGCTATAGAACGAGGATTTACTTCAGTAGGTGTTTCATTACCTCTTCAACAGCCTGATACCAATTTTTCCCTCATTAATGATATAGCGCAGCGTTATACAGTTATCCTTGCTGACCTTTTGAGAAAGCAGCACTTACCAAACTCCTGGGTAAGTAATGTCAGTATTACAGTCGATTTTTTCGCCATTGTGGCCGGTTCTCAATTGTCCACCTACCCGGCTTCAGGTACCCCCTTCAAATGCTTGTGCCAAATAATCGATGATAATGGCTGGCTCTATACCTCAATAAGCTATGGCCGATGTAAGCCACATTCAGCAGTGAGAGAATTACGATCGTCCCGCAGAATGACGAGATAAATTACCTGGCTTTTTATCTTTTACTCATCATTCATTGAACTAAACCACCATTGATTTAATAGACATCTCAGAGTCCATAGATGGCTTTGGTATGCTAACGCACTGTCAACACTACCCTCACGAGCCACTTTTCCTTCCAGTGCCTTCAGGCGTTTTCTGAAGTTCTCAAGGTCATGTCGCAACCAGACAGAACGGACGCCGCTTCCTGAGATAAAAACGCCCTGTTTACGCAACTCGTTGCTGGTCCGGTGCTGACCATGCGCAGGGAAAGCGATGGCATAATCAACAACGGCCTGTTCCGTTGTATCATCGGTACGGTTTTTGAGATTAGGGGCACGTCGGCTGCGGTTTATCAGTGCATCCACGCCGCCTTCATCGGCCAGCTCACGATAGCGATAAAATGTATCACGCGAGACGCCCATGATTTTACAGGCTTTCGACACATTGCTGAGTTCTTCAGCCAGATTG
>NZ_SOYS01000011.1 GCF_011808225.1 Cedecea colo
TCCGTGAGGCTTAACCTTACAACACCGAAGGTGTTTTGGTGAGAGACGATAATTTAATTTTCAGCTGAATTCCGAGATTAAACATTGATGGTCATGAGAATGACGGTTAATGAAACAGAATATGCCTGGCGGCAACAGCGCGGTGGTCCCACCTGATCCCATGCCGAACTCAGAAGTGAAACGCCGTAGCGCCGATGGTAGTGTGGGGTCTCCCCATGCGAGAGTAGGGAACTGCCAGGCTCCAAATCAGTGACAGGCCCTGCACGCAAGTGCAGGGCCTTTTGCTGTCTGCGATTTACCCAATAGCTTTATTATAAAATTCTTTTAAACCTCCTTTTTTGCCATATATTCCTCTGTCTACAAGCCTCTGCCTTAAGTGAAACATTTTCAACTACCTGATGAATACTCGACATTTAACGAACGTCGCGTTATCTTCAGCTGTCTGGATGTCTAAACGTTTAAACGTATGCTGTGAGGATATAAGGTTATGCCGATTCGGGTGCAGGATGAGTTACCAGCCGTCAATTTCCTGCGTGAAGAAAATGTCTTTGTCATGACATCATCACGCGCAAGCAACCAGGAAATCCGTCCGCTAAAAGTGCTCATACTTAATCTGATGCCGAAAAAGATTGAGACGGAAAACCAGTTTTTGCGCCTGCTTTCTAACTCTCCTCTGCAGGTGGATGTCCAATTGCTGCGTATCGACTGCCGGGAATCCCGCAATACGCCGACCGAACACCTCAATAATTTCTACTGCAATTTTGAAGATATACAGCACGAAAATTTTGATGGTCTGATCGTGACCGGCGCTCCGCTGGGTCTGGTTGAATTTAACGATGTCGCTTACTGGCCGCAGATTGAACAGGTGCTGCACTGGGCGAAAGATCACGTCACCTCAACGCTTTTTGTTTGCTGGGCCGTGCAGGCAGCGCTGAATATTCTCTACGGCATTCCCAAACAGACGCGGCAGGAGAAGCTTTCTGGCGTTTATGAACATCGTCTGACCTACCCACATGCTTTGTTGACCCGTGGCTTTGATGATTCTTTCCTGGCGCCGCACTCCCGCTATGCTGATTTCCCTGCCTCACTGATTCGCGATTACACCGATCTGGAGATTCTGGCCGAGTCAGAAGGAGGCGACGCTTATCTCTTTGGCAGCAAAGACAAACGCATTGCTTTTGTCACCGGTCACCCGGAATACGACGCGCATACGCTTTCCGGCGAGTATTTCCGTGACGTTGAAGCCGGTCTGAATCCTGACGTGCCGTATAACTATTTCCCGGATAACGATCCGCAAAAGAAACCGCGCGCCACATGGCGCAGCCATGGAAATTTACTCTTCACCAACTGGCTGAACTATTACGTTTACCAGATCACGCCATTCGATCTACGACATATGAATCCAACGCTCGATTAAGCGTTTCAGCATGCCATTATCAGTGAAAATCAGGCACCTTCGGGTGCCTTTTTTATTGCCTAAAAATCACTTCCCCTTCTGAATTATTTTTATTCATTTATTTATCAAAGGTATATTTCATTATATTGACAAAAATGGAAATAGTTTTTGATTTTAAAAATTCATGAAGTAGTCTTAATTCTGTTGTATGAAATCTGCACCGCCAAATGGGATCCACTTTTGCGGCATCGACGGGTTAAACGAGGGGGAATGATCCAATGACACAACAGACAGTGAGCGCAGAGCTGGCCTTCAGCCAGCCTTTTGGAGAGCAAGAACAACAGATCCTGACGCCGGATGCGGTAGCGTTTCTCAGCGATCTCGTTACCCGTTTTATACCGCAGCGTAACAGGCTATTGGCGGCCCGCACCGCTCAACAGACAGCGATCGATGCGGGTGAATTGCCTGATTTTATTTCGGAAACCACTTCCATTCGTGAAAGTGAATGGAAGATTCGTGGTATTCCCGACGATTTGCTCGATCGTCGCGTTGAGATAACCGGCCCCGTTGAACGAAAGATGGTGATAAATGCCCTGAATGCTAACGTAAAAGTTTTTATGGCCGATTTCGAAGACTCGCTGGCACCGGGCTGGAACAAAGTCATCAATGGTCAGATCAACCTGCGCGACGCCATCAACGGCACCATCAGCTGGACAAATGAAGCCGGGAAAATCTATCAGTTAAAACCGGACCCCGCGGTCTTAATCTGCCGCGTCCGTGGCCTGCATTTGCCGGAAAAACATGTGACCTGGCGTGATGAACCCATTCCCGGCAGCCTGTTTGATTTCGCCCTCTACTTCTTCCATAACGTGGATGCCCTGCTGGCAAAAGGGAGCGGCCCCTATTTCTACCTGCCAAAAACGCAGTCCTGGCAGGAAGCCACCTGGTGGAGTGAGGTGTTCAGCTTCGCCGAAGATCGTTTCTTCCTGCCTCGCGGCACCATTAAAGCCACGCTGCTGATTGAAACTCTGCCAGCGGTGTTTCAGATGGATGAGATCCTGCACGCGCTGCGCGACCATATTGTTGGCCTGAACTGCGGCCGCTGGGACTACATCTTCAGCTATATCAAAACGCTGAAGAATCATCCGGATCGCGTTCTGCCGGACAGGCAGTCCGTCACCATGGATAAACCATTTCTCAACGCTTATTCGCGCTTGCTGATCAAAACCTGCCATCGCCGCGGCGCGTTCGCGATGGGCGGCATGGCGGCGTTTATCCCGAGCAAAGATAGCGAACGTAACGACTGGGTGCTCAATAAGGTTAAAGCAGACAAGCAGATGGAGGCGAACAACGGCCACGACGGAACCTGGATTGCGCATCCGGGACTGGCCGACGCGGTAATGGACATCTTTGATAAAGCCTTAGATGACAGACGCAACCAGCTTTCCGTTATGCGTGAAGAGGATGCGCCGGTTACCGCTGCGCAGTTGCTTGAGCCATGTCCGGGCGAGCGCACCGAAGAGGGCATGCGCGCCAATATCCGTGTGGCGGTGCAGTACATCGAGGCGTGGATTTCTGGCAACGGTTGCGTGCCGATTTACGGTCTGATGGAGGACGCTGCGACGGCGGAAATCTCCCGTACCTCTATCTGGCAGTGGATACACCATGAAAAATCGCTGAGCAACGGCCAGACGGTCACCAAAGCGCTGTTCCGCCAGATGCTCGCCGAAGAAATGCTCGTCATTCAGGAAGAGCTTGGCGATCGCCGTTTCAGTCAGGGGCGCTTCGACGAAGCCGCACGCCTGACGGAGCAAATCACCACCTCTGAGACGCTTATCGACTTCCTGACGCTGCCGGGCTACCGCCTGCTTGCCTGAATCCAACTGATAAAAGGAGCCTCTGCCATGAAAAATACTTCCCGTAGCCAACAGATCGAACAATTACAACAGGACTGGACTCAACCGCGCTGGAAAGGCATCAAACGTCCTTATACCGCTGAAGAAGTCGTGAAGCTGCGTGGCTCGGTAAATCCGGAATGCACGCTGGCGCAAAACGGTGCGGCAAGAATGTGGCGTTTGCTGCATGGCGAATCTAAAAAAGGCTATATCAATAGCCTCGGTGCGCTGACCGGCGGGCAGGCGTTACAGCAGGCTAAAGCGGGTATTGAGGCTATCTATCTTTCCGGCTGGCAGGTCGCGGCGGATGCGAATCTGGCCGCCAGCATGTATCCGGATCAATCGCTCTACCCGGCGAATTCTGTGCCTGCCGTGGTCGATCGGATCAACAATACTTTCCGGCGTGCGGATCAGATCCAGTGGGCGGCAAATATTGAGCCGGGCGATCCGCGTTACGTTGATTATTTCCTGCCGATTGTCGCCGATGCAGAAGCCGGTTTTGGCGGCGTGCTGAATGCATTTGAGCTGATGAAATCTATGATTCAGGCGGGAGCGGCGGCAGTGCACTTTGAAGACCAGCTCGCGTCCGTGAAGAAGTGCGGCCATATGGGCGGCAAAGTGCTGGTGCCCACTCAGGAAGCGATTCAAAAGCTGGTTGCTGCGCGCCTGGCGGCGGATGTCATGGGCGTACCAACTTTGCTGATTGCACGCACCGACGCAGATGCTGCGGATTTGATTACCTCTGATTGCGACGAGTATGACCGCGAATTTATTACCGGCGAGCGTACGCAGGAGGGATTCTACCGCACTCGCGCAGGTATCGAGCAGGCTATCAGCCGGGGGCTTGCCTACGCGCCTTATGCTGACCTGGTGTGGTGTGAAACCTCGAAGCCAGACCTCGATCAGGCACGCCGTTTCGCTGAGGCGATTCACGCCCGTTTCCCAGGCAAGCTGCTGGCCTATAACTGCTCTCCGTCTTTCAACTGGAAGAAAAATCTCGACGACAAAACCATTGCGTCGTTCCAGGAAGAGTTATCCGCGATGGGCTACAAATATCAGTTCATCACGCTCGCGGGCATCCACAGCATGTGGTTCAACATGTTCGACCTTGCTCATTCCTACGCGCAGGGCGAAGGCATGAAACATTATGTGGAAAAAGTGCAGCAGCCGGAATTTGTCGCGGCGGCGGAAGGCTATACCTTCGTATCCCATCAGCAGGAAGTGGGTACCGGGTATTTTGACCGCGTGACGACAATTATTCAGGGCGGCGCTTCTTCGGTGACCGCGCTGACGGGATCGACGGAAGAAGAACAGTTCTGATTTTTCCCCTCGCCCTAATCCTCTCCCTAAAAGGGAGAGGGAAGTATTCGGTATTCGGGGAAAACCGCGTTGCATTCTCCCTCCTGGGTAGAGGGCCGGAGCGAGGGGAAACAATCATGAAGAAGCCTATGACGCGCGGTCTGGAACTGTTAATCGCACATACCATACTGCAAGGCTTTGACGCGCAGTATGGCCGTTTTCTGGAGATAACCGCAGGCGCCCAGCAGCGCTTTGAGCAGGCCGACTGGCACGCCGTGCAGCAGGCGATGAAAAGCCGTATTCATCTCTACGATCATCACGTTGGCCTGGTGGTAGAGCAGCTTCGTTGCATTACTGGCGGCGAGCATACTGACGCAGACTTCTTACTGCGCGTGAAGGAGCAGTACACCAGTTTATTGCCGGATTACCCTCGCTTTGAAATTGCAGAGAGTTTTTTTAACTCCGTCTACTGCCGGTTATTTGATCACCGCTCGCTGACTCCCGAGCGGCTTTTTATCTTCAGCTCGCAGGCGGAAGGGCGATTGCGCACCATTTCGCGTCCTTTATCTAAATTATTTTCCCCCGCTCAGGGCTGGCAGCCGCTGCTGGTCGCCATGCTGAGTGACCTGCCGCTACGCTTGCCGTGGCAGAATTTAACGCGCGATGCTGGCTACATTGTCGCTCATCTCAACGAAACTTTCGGTGTTGATGCGTTATGTCACGCGAATCTGGAAGTGGCTAACGAACTCTTCTATCGCAACAAAGCGGCCTGGCTGGTGGGTAAACTTACCTTGCCGACCGGGAAAGTCCCGTTTTTACTGCCGATTCATCGTACCGATGACGGACAGCTTGTTGTCGATACCTGCCTGATCAGCACCGCTGAGGCGAGCATTGTCTTTGGCTTCACCCGCTCGTATTTCATGGTTTATGCGCCGCTCCCGGCCGCCCTTGTGGAATGGCTACGCGAACTGCTGCCGGGCAAAACTACCGCCGAGCTTTATATGGCGATTGGCTGTCAGAAGCACGGGAAAACGGAAAGTTACCGCGAATATCTGACTTATATCGCCGCTACCGATGAACAGTTTATCGAAGCGCCGGGCATACGGGGCATGGTAATGCTGGTGTTTACGCTGCCCGGCTTCGACAGAGTCTTCAAAATCATCAAAGATAAATTTGCGCCGCAAAAAGAAGTGAGCGCTGAGCGAGTCCGTGCCTGCTATCAGCTGGTCAAAGAGCACGACCGCGTCGGGCGTATGGCGGACACGCAGGAGTTTGAAAACTTCGTGCTGGATAAAAGCCAGATAAGCGCGCCGCTGCTGGCGTTGTTATATCAAGAAGTGCCGGAGAAACTCACGGATCTCGGCGGCCGCATTGTTATCAGCCATCTCTATATCGAGCGCAGGATGGTGCCGCTGAACCTGTGGCTGGAAAGCGCGGAAGGTCAGCAGCTACGCGATGCCGTGGAAGAATATGGCAACGCCATTCGCCAGCTTGCGGCGGCGAATATTTTTCCGGGCGACATGCTGTTTAAAAACTTTGGCGTGACGCGCCACGGGCGGGTGGTTTTCTATGATTACGATGAAATTTGCTATATGACCGAAGTGAACTTCCGCGACATTCCTCCGCCACGTTTTCCGGAAGATGAAATGTCTGCCGAACCCTGGTACAGCGTGTCGCCGGGCGATGTATTTCCGGAAGAGTTTCGCCACTATCTTTGTGCCGATCCGCGTATTCGTCCGCTGTTCGACGAAATGCACGGCGAGCTGTTTCGGGCTGATTTCTGGCGCGCATTGCAGAAACGTATTCGCAATGGTCACGTAGAGGATGTTTATGCTTACCGCAGACGCCAGCGCTTCAGCCAGCGTTATGCGGATGTAAAGCAGGCGGGTTAGCGCCCGCCGCCGTATGCCTGAGTAATCTCTTTCGCCGCTTTAATCACCAGTGCGCCAAGTTCGGTTACGCGGTCATCGGTGATGCGTGAAATCGGCCCGGAAATAGAGATAGCGGCAAACGCCTCATGATGTTCATCATAGATACAGGCCGCCACGCAGCGCAGCCCCAGAGCGTGCTCTTCATCATCGAAGGAATAGCCACGCTTGCGGGTGTGGGCTAAATCTTCTTTCAGGTGCAGCGGAGAGGTGAGCGTTGCGGGCGTGTAGCTATGCAGCCCTTTGCGGTGCAGCAGCGTTGCTACCCGATCGTCGCTCAGGTTTGCCAGAAAGGCCTTACCCGCCCCGGAAGCGTGCATGGGTAGCTTGCCGCCGATCGGGGCGGACATGCGCATTAGCTGGGTACATTGCACCTGGTCGATAATAATCGCCTGATGATCGCTTTGGTCCAGCACCGCCAGATTCACCGTTTCGCCGGAATCTTCCATTAACGTACGCAGCATCGGGTGGACGATAGCCAGCAGGTTGCGGCTTTGCAGGAAGCTGCTGCCCACGACAAACGCGTGCGCGCCGATAGTCCAGTGGCCGAGATCGCCAATCTGGCGCACAAAACCGAGCTGCTGCATGGTAGTCAGCAGGCGGTGGGTGGTGGAGTTGGGTAAGCCGGCCTGCTGTGCAAGCTCGGTAAGCGCCACGCTACCGTGAGATTCGGCAATCCATTCAAGCAGCTTCAGGCCACGCGTCAGCGACTGGACCTGCCCGGTAGGCTGGGGAGCTACCGCTGCGGCAGCGCGAGGTTTTTTGCCACGTTTGGCTGGAACAACTGCGACCATACCTGACTCCTTTTTCATATCGTGGAAATCATTTTCGTTTTATTTGACGATAATGCAACCGGCTTCAGACTCATCGGATCAGTCAGGTGAACATGTCTCATGTTCCATAGCTTTTCCCCCGTCGCAACTTATGCCAGTATGGCTTTTATGCAGTTTTAACACGTTTTATCCCCGGGAGCCTGAGTTGAGCAACAAAGTAGAGCAATTGCAGCAGCAGTTAAACGAACGCATTCTGGTGCTGGATGGCGGTATGGGCACCATGATCCAGAGTTACCGTCTTGAAGAGAGCGATTTTCGAGGGGTTCGCTTTGCAGACTGGCCGTGTGACCTGAAAGGAAATAACGACCTGCTGGTGCTAAGCAAACCGGAAATTATTGCCGCAATTCATTATGCCTACTTTGAAGCGGGTGCCGACATCGTCGAAACCAACACCTTCAACTCCACGACCATCGCGATGGCGGATTACCAGATGGAATCCCTGTCGGCGGAAATCAACCTTGAAGCGGCGAAGCTGGCGCGAGCCTGCGCCGATGAATGGACCGCACGCACGCCAGAAAAACCGCGTTACGTTGCCGGAGTGCTGGGCCCAACCAACCGCACGGCTTCTATTTCGCCGGACGTTAACGATCCCGCTTTCCGTAACGTGACCTTTGATAGTCTCGTCGAGGCCTACCGCGAATCAACCCACGCGCTGGTGGAAGGCGGCGTAGACCTGATCATGATTGAAACGGTGTTCGACACGTTAAACGCCAAAGCGGCTATTTTTGCTGTAAAAGCCGAGTTTGAAGCGCTGGGCGTAGATTTACCGATCATGATTTCCGGCACTATTACCGATGCATCGGGCCGTACGCTATCCGGGCAAACAACGGAAGCCTTCTACAACTCCTTACGCCATGCCGATGCGCTGACCTTCGGCCTGAACTGCGCCCTGGGGCCGGACGAACTGCGCCAGTACGTTGCCGAGCTATCACGCATTGCCGAATGCTACGTTACCGCGCACCCGAACGCCGGGCTTCCGAACGCCTTTGGCGAGTACGATCTGGATGCGGATACCATGGCGCAGCAGATTGGCGAGTGGGCGCATGCGGGCTTCCTGAATATCGTTGGCGGCTGTTGCGGCACTACGCCGGAACATATCGCCGCGATGAGTAAAGCGGTGGAAGGGGTTGCGCCTCGTAAGCTGCCGGAGCTGCCGGTTGCCTGCCGTCTTGCAGGGCTTGAACCGCTGAATATCGGCGCGGAAAGCCTGTTTGTGAACGTGGGCGAACGTACCAACGTTACCGGTTCTGCCAAATTTAAGCGGTTGATTAAAGAAGAAAAATACAGTGAAGCGCTGGAAGTAGCACTTCAGCAGGTCGAGAGCGGCGCGCAAATCATCGACATTAATATGGATGAAGGGATGCTCGACGCCGAAGCGGCAATGGTGCGTTTTCTCAACCTGATTGCCGGTGAGCCGGATATCGCCCGCGTACCTATTATGATCGACTCCTCAAAGTGGGAAGTTATCGAAAAAGGGCTGAAGTGCATCCAGGGCAAAGGCATCGTTAACTCCATCTCCATGAAAGAGGGCGTTGAGGCGTTTATTCACCACGCCAGGCTGGTACGCCGCTACGGCGCCGCGATGGTGGTTATGGCCTTTGACGAACAGGGCCAGGCGGATACGCGGGAGCGCAAAATTGAAATTTGCCGCCGCGCCTACAAAATTCTCACCGAAGAGGTTGGTTTCCCACCGGAAGATATTATTTTCGACCCGAATATCTTTGCGGTGGCGACGGGTATTGATGAACATAACAACTATGCGCAGGACTTTATCGGCGCATGCGAAGACATCAAACGCGAGCTGCCGCATGCGATGATCTCCGGCGGCGTATCGAACGTGTCGTTCTCGTTCCGCGGTAACGACCCGGTGCGCGAAGCTATACATGCCGTGTTCCTTTATTACGCTATCCGCAACGGTATGGACATGGGGATCGTCAATGCCGGACAACTGGCGATTTACGACGATCTTTCCGATGAATTACGCGATGCGGTAGAAGACGTCATTCTGAACCGCCGCGACGATAGCACCGAACGGCTGCTCGAGCTGGCAGAGAAGTATCGCAGCAGCAAAGGCGATGATGCCGCCGCGGCCCAGCAGGCGGAATGGCGTAGCTGGGATGTGAACAAGCGTCTTGAATACTCGCTGGTAAAAGGTATCACCGAGTTTATTGAATTCGATACCGAAGAAGCCCGTCAGCAGGCGGAACGCCCGATCCAGGTTATCGAAGGTCCGCTGATGGACGGCATGAACGTGGTCGGTGACCTGTTCGGCGAAGGGAAAATGTTCCTGCCGCAGGTTGTAAAGTCTGCCCGCGTAATGAAACAGGCGGTGGCTTACCTGGAGCCGTATATCGAGGCCAGCAAAGAGAAAGGCGCTACCAACGGTAAAATCGTACTCGCCACGGTGAAAGGCGATGTACACGACATCGGTAAAAACATCGTCGGCGTGGTGCTGCAATGTAATAACTACGAAATTGTCGATCTCGGCGTCATGGTGCCGGGCGAGAAAATTTTGAAAACGGCTCGTGAAATCGGCGCCGATATTATTGGCCTGTCCGGGCTTATCACCCCGTCGCTGGACGAAATGGTTAACGTCGCCAAAGAGATGGAGCGGCAGGGCTTTACGCTGCCGCTGCTGATTGGCGGCGCGACGACATCTAAAGCGCATACGGCGGTTAAAATCGAGCAGAACTACAGTGGCCCAACGGTTTATGTGCAGAACGCTTCGCGTACCGTAGGCGTGGTTTCCTCACTGCTTTCCGCAACGCAGCATGATGATTTTGTTGCCCGTACCCGCAAAGAGTATGTAACCGTGCGTGCCCAGCACGCCCGTAAAAAACCGCGCACGCCACCCGTCACGCTTCAGGCAGCACGTGAAAACGATCTGGCTTTCGACTGGGCGAACTATACGCCTCCGGTCGCGCATCGTCCGGGCGTGCAGGAAGTTACCGCCAGCATCGAAACGCTGCGTAACTATATTGACTGGACGCCATTCTTTATGACCTGGTCGCTGGCCGGAAAATATCCGCGCATCCTTGAAGACGAGGTGGTGGGCGAGGAAGCACAGCGCTTGTTTAAAGACGCCAACGATCTGCTCGATAAACTGCAAGCGGAAAAGTCCCTCAACCCACGCGGCGTGGTTGGCCTGTTCCCGGCAAACCGCGTGGACGACGATATCGAAATCTATCGCGATGCATCTCGCACCCAGGTGCTGACCGTGGCTCACCACCTGCGCCAGCAAACGGAAAAGGTCGGTTTTGCGAACTACTGTCTGGCGGATTTTGTTGCGCCAAAACACAGTGGCAAAGAGGACTATATCGGGGCGTTTGCGGTTACCGGCGGCCTGGAAGAAGACGCGTTGGCTGAGGCTTTCGAAGCGCAGCACGATGATTACAATAAAATCATGGTGAAAGCCATCGCCGACCGTCTGGCGGAGGCCTTTGCAGAATATCTGCATGAGCGAGTACGTAAGGTTTACTGGGGCTATGCGCCAACGGAAAACCTGAGCAACGAAGAGCTGATCCGCGAGAACTATCAGGGGATTCGCCCGGCGCCGGGTTATCCGGCCTGCCCGGAACACACCGAAAAAGCGACTATCTGGGAGCTGCTGGATGTCGAGAACGTTATCGGCATGAAGCTGACCGAATCCTACGCCATGTGGCCTGGCGCGTCGGTTTCCGGCTGGTACTTCAGCCATCCGGACAGCAAATACTACGCGGTGGCGCAAATCCAGCGCGATCAGGTTGAGGATTATGCCCGCCGTAAAGGAATGTCCGTCAGCGAGGTGGAGCGCTGGTTATCGTCGAATCTGGGCTACGACGCGGACTAAAGTAAAGCTTTGCCCCTCAACCTAACCCTCTCCCCAAAGGGGCGAGGGGACAAAGAAGCGAGAAGGTTGTTTGTTTGGCACGCCTCCTCGGGCGAAAGCGAATTATCTTTCCTCTCTCCCTCAGGGAGAGGGCCGGATTGATGGGATTGCCATCTCATTTACTCTTTCGCCCATCCCCGCTTACGCCCGCGCCGTTCATTTACCTCCAGACGAGATATACTCAGCAGAGAGGGAATTTCTAACTAACACAAAACACAGGAGAAAGTGTGCTCACTCTACTGCATTTACTTTCTGCGGTGGCGCTACTGGTATGGGGCACGCACATTGTGCGTACCGGCATCATGCGCGTTTACGGCGCTAATCTCCGTAGCGTACTCAGCCGCAGCGTCGAAAAGAAACCGCTCGCCTTCTGTGCGGGCATTGGCGTAACCGCGCTCGTTCAGAGCAGCAATGCGACCACCATGCTGGTCACCTCTTTTGTGGCCCAGGACCTGGTGGCGCTTACGCCTGCGCTGGTGATCGTGCTGGGAGCCGATGTCGGTACAGCGTTGATGGCACGTGTTCTGACGTTCGATCTTTCCTGGCTGTCGCCGCTGCTGATTTTCATTGGGGTGATTTTCTTCCTCAGCCGCAAGCAAACGCGCGCGGGGCAGCTTGGCCGCGTCGGCATCGGTTTAGGGCTGATATTGCAGGCGCTGGAGCTGATTGTTGCCGCGGTCACGCCGATAACCCAGGCCTCAGGTGTGCAGGTTATCTTCGCATCGTTGACCGGCGATATCATGCTTGATGCGCTAATTGGCGCCATGTTCGCCATTATCAGTTATTCAAGCCTTGCCGCCGTACTGCTTACCGCCACGCTCACCGCAACCGGCGTCATTTCGTTCGATGTGGCGCTGTGTCTGGTGATTGGCGCCAACCTTGGCTCCGGTTTGCTGGCGATGATTAATAACAGCGCCGCCAACGCGGCCGCGCGGCGGGTTGCCCTCGGCAGCCTGCTGTTTAAGCTGGTGGGTAGCATAATCGTGCTGCCATTTGTACGTATTCTTGCCAGCCTTATGCATAATTTACCGCTGCCTGAATCCGAGCTGGTTATCTATTTTCACGTCTTCTACAACCTCATCCGCTGTCTGGCGATGGTGCCCTTTGCCGAGGCGATGGCGCGGTTCTGCCGTCGGGTAATCAGTGAAGCACCCGAGCTGGATGCGCGCATGAAGCCGAAACACCTCGACCCGACGGCCATCGATACGCCCGCCTTAGGTTTGTCGAACGCCGCCCGGGAAACGCTGCGCATGGGCGATTTGCTGGAACAGATGCTGGAAACCTGGAGCAAAGTCATGCACGGCGAGCCGCGGCAGGAGAAGGAGCTGCGCAAGCTTGCCGATGACGTGGACGTGCTCTACACCGCCATCAAACTCTATATGGCGCAAATGCAGAAAGAAGATCTGGCGGAAATTGAATCCCGCCGCTGGGCGGAGATTATCGAGATGTCGCTTAATCTCGAACAGGCGGCGGATATCCTTGAGCGAATGGGCAGTGAAGTGGCGGACAAATCTCTTGCCACCCGTCGGGCGTTTTCACCGGATGGTCTGCACGAGCTCGATAGCCTTCTGCAGCAGCTAACAAGCAACCTGAAGCTCAGCCTGTCGGTATTTTTCTCTGCGGACGTCAACAGCGCGCGTCGCCTGCGCCGTAACAAACATCGTTTTCGCATTATGAATCGCCGCTTTTCTCACGCGCACGTTGATCGTCTGCATCAGCAAAACGTGCAGAGTATCGAAACCAGTTCGCTACACCTGGGCCTGTTGGGGGATATGAAGCGTCTGAACTCCCTGTTCTGCGCCGTGGCTTATGGCGTGCTGGAGCAGCCGGATGATGATGACGGAAGGGATGAATATTAATTTTCCAGCATCTGGCCGTCTGGTTATAATCTGGTCTGTTAATCGATTAAAACAAAAGGAATTTAATGATGAAGTTGAAACAGCTGCTGGCTGCGGCTATTTGTATTTTTGCTCTGGCGGGATGTTCTGCGCTCGAAAGGACAGAGCCAGTCAGGACGCCACAGACCATTATCACCGCCCATGTGACGACCGAGCAGGTTAAGCAGGCGATCATCAATGCAGGCCAGGGACGTGACTGGATAATGTCCGTGGCAGGGCCTGGCGTCATTAATGCGACACAAAACGTGCGTAAACATAGCGTAACCATTCGCATTAACTACAGTGAGAAAGAATACACTATCCACTATGTCAGCAGCGTTAATCTGTTGGCATCGGATGGCGAAATTCACCGCGCGTATAATCACTGGGTGAATAATCTTGATAAAGATATTCAGAAAAAATTAGCCGTTCTCGCAGCATCCCCACAGTAACCTCTTGCCTGCCGGGCGATAAATTTTTCGTTTGTCGCCCGTGTTCTTCAGCCCATCCCTACAACGATAATTCCAGTATATGAACCGTCCCGGCAGGCGTACCTCTGCGTCACCTGAATCCAGTTGCCTTCTGGCAAACCGATAATCGTCAGCTCTGGAGCCACTACCAGTTGTTCGCGAATACCCGGTTCCCGGGTTTCGCCCTGGTGCCCTTCTGGTAGCGCGTTGGGAAAGCGCGGGTTGATCTGCAACGGGAACAGGCCCAGCGCATCAAATCCTTGCGGGTCGACAATCGGCCTATCGCCGCGGCCCTGGATCATCACTCTGGCGGCGCTATCCAGCCGGTGGCTGTCGATTAGGCTCTTCACCGCGATATAGTTGGCGTTGAGGCCGGCCAGCCTGCCGTCGTCGTTGAGATGGTATTGACCGAGTCAATCATCCGGGCCGAAGGATCAATGGCGTCAAGAAGCAATGTCCGGGGCATGGGCCAGCAGATAGCGTTCCGCTTCCGCGGACCAAATCCCATGGTAGCGCTCCACGATCGCCGCCAGTTCCGGGTCGGCAATCTTGCCAAGGGGCGTCAGAGACAGAGATTTCCCGGTATATACCAGCTTCTTACCTCCGCCGACCGCCGGTAAATCGAGGGTCGTTTCACCCGCCGCATTGAGCCCAAGGATATGGGTGACGACTTTCGCCGTCTGGACTTTTTTCGCCTGCATCAGCGCCACGGCGGCGCGCATATCATCGGTATTGCCGCCGGAGGTGCCCACATAATGGGTAAAGGCGTAGTGAACATCGTAAAAGTTTATCGGGGCGCTGAACTGCTTATCCTGCGGGCCGGCAAAGAAGTTCAGACAACCGTCGGGGGCCAGCAGCGAAGAGGCCATGGTAATCAGCTCCTCTTTCGGTACGAAGACGAAAATATCGTCAAACCCTTGGTCGCCGCTCAGAGCCATCAGCGTCTCGCGTCCGGCATCGTGCCCGTCCAGGTAGTGAATAATCGTCTGCGGTTCTGACTGATAATGCTGGCGGGCATAGCTCAGCTTCGATTTGTTGGTATCGGTCACCACCAGCAGGGAAGGATTAACCGGCCCATGCAGCGCGTAGTCGATAGCCAGCAGCCCCATGGGGCCGGTTCCGCCGAGGATCAGCGTGCGGCCCTGCGGCCGAATGCCCATGGTGTGGTTGTAGGTGCCTTCCTGTAGGTGGTAGTTGGCATTGAAGGCGCCAATGACGCAGGAAAGCGGCTCAACCAGCGAACCCTCAAACCAGGTTTCGCCCTCCCAGCACAGCAGACAGTCTTGCTCCATGACCTCATTGGGGATCACCACGTGGGTGGCTTCGCCGCCGATCCATGGGAAAGAGTAGCCTGGGCAATCGGGGCGATCCGGCAGCTGCAGGTTAGCCTGGATGACGTAGCGCTGTCCGGCATGAAATTTATGCTGCCATTTTTTACCGACCGCGAGGATTTCGCCGCAGAATTCATGGCCGATGACGATCGGATTGATCGCCACATCGTCCGGCACCTTCTTATGCTTTTCACCCTGGTTGGCCTCTTTCCACGAAGAGAGGCACAGGCTGTCGGTCACCACGCGGGCGAGGATCTCATCATCCTGCATTGCCGGTAGTTCGAAGGTTTCCAGGCGCAGGTCGCGTTTACCGTAAAGTCGTAAAGCCGTTGTTTTCATGTTTACCACCTCATCCCCTTTATCTGTCGGGGTCAGCTTGTTGAAGTCGCCCCGGCTGCGCCGGAGCTAAATAATCAGGACAAGAAGCCCAGCGCGTTACCGATAATCCCTAAACCGAATAGGGCGAAGATCAGCCAGACCGGGTTAACTTTTTTGTTCAGCAGGCGCACCATCAGCAGCGTCAAACCCAAAGCCAGCAGGCCAGGGCAGAGCTGATCGAGGATGTTCTGTACGGTCATGGTGACGGTGGTGTTATCGGCACCCGGCGTTTGCGACACCACCAACGGCACGTTGATGGTGGTCCACTTAGTGACCAGCACGCCCATGACGAACAGGCCCAAAATCGAGGCGCCTTCGGTTAGTTTTTGCAGCAGATTGCCGCCCATATCGCTGACGATATTGACCCCTTTGCGAAAGCCGAGCTGCAGGCCATACCATTTCATTGCCAGACGTACCGCATTGAAAATAAAGAAGAACATCAGTGGTCCCAGAATGTTGCCGGAGAGCGCCAGCGAAGCGCCGAGGGCTGCGGTGATCGGGCGCAAGGTGCCCCAGACCAGCGGATCGCCGACCCCCGCCAGCGGCCCCATCAGCCCAACTTTGACGCCGTTAATTGCCCCATCGTCGATGGCTGCGCCGTTGGCGCGCGCTTCTTCCATTGCCGCCGTCACGCCCAGCACCGGGCCGCAGACGGCGGGCGTGGTATTGAAGAACACCAGGTGGCGTTTCAGCGCCGCCACCCGATCCTCTTTCAACGGATAGAGACGTTTGATCGCCGGGATCATGTCGTAGCAAAACCCGAGGCCGTGGATGCGTTCGAAGTTGAAAGAGGCCTGTTGCAGGTTGGAGCGCAGAAAGATGCTAACCAGGTCGCCTCGTGTGAGTTTTTTCGGTTCCATAACGGACTCCATCAGTCGTCAAGTTGGTCAAGGGCGGTGGAAGAGGTGGCGGCCGGCTGGGGCTCAGCCTTGCGCCATTGCGGGTTCAGCTGGATGTAGATCAGCGCGATGATGACGCCCACGCCGCCGAAGGCCAGCAGGCTGAAATCGAGGTAGCCTCCCGCCAGAAAACCGAGGAAAAAGAAGGGGGTCAGATATTTCACGCCCATCATGCGCAGGACCATGGCGTAACCCACCACCACAATGAACCCTCCGGCAATTTGCAGGCCGCGAGTGACAAATTCCGGGATGGCGTTCAGCATGTTGCTGACCATGTCGGCGCTGACAAACAGCGAGACCACCAGCGCCGGAATGGCGACGCGCAGCGCCTGGATACCCAGCGCCGAGATGTGCAGCATGTCGATCGTGCGGAAATGCGCTTCTTCCGCGGCCTTATCTGCCGCGTGTTGAAAGACCACGGTGATGGTGCGGGCGAAGACGGTTAACACCTGGCCTGCCGCCGCCACCGGCAGCGCGATGGCAATACCGGTGGCAATGCTTTGCTGGCCGACAATCACCAGAATGGCTGAAATAATGCTCGCCAGCGCCGAATCTGGCGATTGCGCGGCGCCGACATTCATCCAGCCGAGCGCGATCAGCTCCAGGGTGCCGCCGAGCATAATCCCGGTTTTTAAATCACCGAGGATTAATCCAATAATGGTACAGGCAATTAATGGACGGTGGGTCTGGAATTCATCCAGCACGCTGCCCATCCCGGCAATACAGGAAAATATAAATATGGCGATGATTTGTAGGGTACTTATTTCCATAATATGTCACCTTGAGGGTATAGGAATCCCTGCCTGTTACGGCATTAATACGGCGTCGTTCAGGCGCTCAGATTAATACAGGCGCTGCTTTTTATTCTGTAATGGATTGTTCTGCTATTTTATCAAAAATATTTATCGGTAGATCCGATGCGACGACGCGTAAATCCAGCTTCACGCCTGATTTATCCAGTTCGCGAAACGCATGAATATCCGCGTCATCTAATGATACCGCCTTGGTTAATTGTTTCTTGCCCGGGCGCCAGGCCATCCCGCCAATATTTAACGTGGCAATGTTCACGCCCTGACGGACCATCGTTAAGGCGTCCTGGGGATTAGTAAATAAATAAAAAACGGTCTCATTCTGGTATTGCGGATTGTGATAAACGGCAACCGCTTTTTCGAGATTAACAACGTTGACTTTCATCCCCGGAGGAGCGGCCTGGCGAAGTAAAGTCCGCCGCACCTCATCGTTATAGACCTCATCGTTGCAGATAATAATGCGCTGGGCGTTAGCCACTTTTGACCAGACGGTAGTGACCTGACCGTGGATCAGACGGTCATCAATACGGGCGAGCGTGATGTTCATCAGAAATCCTCCTCAATGGTTTCCGGTTGCCGCCAGACGACGCAGCACTGGCTGGCGATAGTGGTCAGGTGGTCGCATAAAGCCTCTGCGCTCATGGTCTCCTGGTTGTCCACCAGTTCCAGCGCCAGCGGTAAAGAGAGGCCGCTGATGACCCTAAGCAGCGGGTTTTTCATCGCCAGTCCGGCGGCGGCATTCCACGGGCTGCCGCACTGTAAATCCACGGCAATCAGCCACTCCTCATTACCGTGAGCACTCACTAACTTTTCCAGCTTAGCGGCGATGTCCTCGACATTTTCTTCCGGCGCAAACGCCACGGCACTGACCCTGACATCGCCATATACCATACGTACCGAATCGAGCATGGCGCCAGCCAGTTGACCGTGGGCGCAGAAAATAGCATTCACCATTTTGCTTCCTTAACCGCGGGATTTACCGCCGGCAATGTTAGTAGTTACTCCGGTTATGTAGCTGGCACGCTCTGACAGCAGATAGCAGACGTAGTCGGCTACCTCGCTCAGACGGCCGGATCGACCGATTGGAATAGCATTTTTGCTATATCCCGCGCGGAGCTGCTCGACGGTGATATTGCGGGTCCAGGCCAGCGCCTCTTCATATTCTGGCGTACGCAGCCCGGTTTTTTCGAGGATGCCTGGCGCAACGCCCACTACGCGAATGCCGTTTTTCCCCAGCTCTTTCGACCAGGAACGGGTGAAGCTATTCAGCGCCGCTTTGGTCGCGGCATAGCAGCTCTGGCCTTCCGAACCTTCCAGCCCGCTTTCCGATGAGACGTTAACAATGACGCCTTCGCGCTGCTTCACCATCTGCCGCGCCACCGCCTGCGACATTAAGAAAACCCCTTTCTGATTGATGTTGACCATTTTCTCGAAAGCGGCTTCATTTAACTCGTAGCGACCCGCCGGGGCTTTCTCATCGACCAGCAAACGCGGGAAATTCACCCCGGCATTATTTACCAGCCCATCAATACGCCCGTAGCGCTGAATAATCTGCTCTACGGTCTGGTTAACCTCGCTGGCGCTGGAGATATCCGTAGGCCAGAATCGGTACCGATCGCTATTCTGATATTTGTCGCCGCCGTGAATATCGGTCATCTGGATATTAGCCCCGAGATTTAATAATTCGTCAACGATCGCCAGACCAATTCCCGACGCGCCTCCGGTCACAATAATGATTTTGTTTTGTAGATTTAGCCACGTTTGCATAATAGTCTTCTCATTTTCAGATAAAAGGATCCCGCGCAGCGTGTGCTGCGTAAATAGAAAAAACTGTTACTTCAGTAATCGCTCTGCGGTTTCTCGATTCGTTATCAGACAATTAATATAACCACCGCGTAATGCGCCAATAATACCGGTATATTTTTCTTCCCCAATGGCGATACCTACGGAATAACGCGCCTGTTTTAATCTGGCGATATCAATGGAGAGCGTTTTTTCATTCATATTAGTTTCCACAGCGCTGCCGTTGATATCATAAAAGCGTGAGCAAATATCGCCGGCGACATGGCGAGTATTAAGATCATCGCTCTCTTCACTACCATAAAAAGCATGCCAGTTAGCGCCATTACGAATCGCCGGTGAGCCGATCCCCACCAGGGCGACGTCGAGATTTTCCCAGTAGGAGGAAATGGTCTGATAGTGCTGAGACTGCATGATGCCGTTGCGAATCAGGGTGTTTTCCAGCAGCGCCGGAAAGTCAGCCAGATGCGACTCGGCTCTGAGTCTGGCCGCCGCCCCGTAGGTCAGCGTGTTCACATGATAACGGCTCTCCAGTTTGCCGGAGGGCCCGCCGATAATCGGCACGCAAATAACCTGCCGCGACTGGCTGGCCTGCGGCAAGGTTTCGACCAGCGCCCGGACCGCTCGCCCCCAGGAAAAACCAATGATATCGCCCGGCTCAAGCAGGCGGTCGACCAGCTGAGCGCCATGTTGCCCGATGGTGTTTAGCTGGTCCTCTTCCTGCTGGGAGCTACAGGCAGCGACAACCGCCTCTTTGAGCCCAAATTTTTGCTTCAGCTGCTGCTCCAGCCACAGATTTTCGTTGTAGTCATAGTTGATGGCGATGGTGACAATACCCTGCTCGCGGCCGCGTTTCAGCAGGCGGCTGATGGTGGTGCGGTAAATACCCAGCTCGCGAGCAATCTGCGCCTGGGTCAGCTCCTGCTCATAATAGAGCTGGGCAACTTTTACGATTAAGCGGATATCATCGCTGTTTTCGATCCCCATCTTCGGACTCCTGCACATTTGTGCAAATGACATTTTTGCTCTCTTGATCTGATATAACCCCGTCAGTCACGGACGACAAAGCAATTTTTGCCCATTTCATCCGTGCAGAATGGTGGTTTATTTTGCACGTTTGCTTATGGGGCGGTCGGGAGATGGCACGTTTGTGCTGGCTAAGCTAATCAATTGATTTTACTTATTTTCACCAGCCAAAGTTGCAATACATCGCCCGGGACACTTTTGTGTAGAAAGGCGTGGCAGATCACATTTAGCGTCAGGGCGGAAATACGCGATTATTTTTGATCGCCCGCAGGCTGAGGTATATTTCGCTTTTACAGGAGAATTTATGCTGCCAGACTCATCAACCCGATTAAATAAATACATTAGCGAGAGCGGAATCTGCTCGCGTCGCGACGCCGATCGCTACATTGAACAGGGAAATGTTTTTATCAACGGCAAGCGCGCCGCGATAGGCGACCAGGTATTTGCCGGCGATGTGGTGAAGGTCAACGGTCAGCTAATCGAGCCCCGTGACGAAGACGATTTGGTGCTTATCGCGCTGAACAAGCCGGTGGGAATTGTCAGCACCACTGAAGACGGTGAAAAAGATAACATCGTCGATTTCGTGAATCACAGTAAACGCGTGTTTCCGATTGGACGCCTGGACAAGGATTCGCAGGGGCTTATCTTTCTGACTAACCATGGCGATCTGGTGAACAAAATTCTGCGCGCCGGGAACGACCACGAAAAAGAATACATCGTGACGGTTAACAAACCGGTGACCGACGAGTTTATTCGCGGCATGGGCGCAGGCGTGCCGATGCTTGGCACCGTGACTAAAAAATGCAAAGTGAAAAAAGAAGCGCCGTTCGTGTTTCGCATTACGCTGGTGCAGGGGCTTAACCGGCAAATCCGCCGTATGTGCGAGCATTTCGGTTATGAAGTCACAAAGCTTGAGCGTACCCGCATTATGAACGTCAGCATGAAAGGGCTGCCGCTGGGTGAATGGCGGGATTTAACCGACGATGAGCTGGTCGAGCTGTTTAAGCTTATCGAGAATTCGTCGTCCGAAGCGAAACCTGCGAAAAAACCGAAGGCCAAACCTGCTGCCGTGAAAAAGCCGGTCAGTAACGGCCCGAAGAGCACGGCAAAAACCCCGGCCGAGCTTGCTGCACGCAAACGCTTTGCCCAGCCCGGGCGCAAGAAGAAGGGGCGCTAGTTAGCGCTTCCCGCGGTTATGAGTATTGGCCGACCAGGACCAGGTCGCTGAGGTATCCGGTTTTAATGCTTTTTGTTTTTTAAGCTGGCGGGCTTTTTTGGCTGCCAGTTCACGCTCCGCCATCAGTTTGTCGATGTATTCTTTTTTGACGTGGTTGGTTTCTGAGTTGGTCAGAGGGCGACCTTCTGCGATACGTGCGCGGTCGAGCAGCGTTTTCAGTTCGCGTTGCTCACTTTCCGTCATGTCTTGCTGTGTCAGTCTTGCTGTGGACATCGTTGCGACCTCGTAAGGAAAGGATCTTCAGTGTAAAGCAAAGCGCTCTTTGGCTCAGTAAAAATAACGCTGTTTGCATATGCGATATAAGCGCTGGTTTTATCCTCTTTTCCTGAGACTAAGCGGCAGCTAAATCAGGCTTCGTTTCTTCACGTCAGGCTTTATTTTGTGTGGGTTGAAGAACGACGCGAATATCGGCTGGCGGCGCGTACCAGGGGGTCGAAGTAACAAACAGGTCTACGCCGCAATCAAGGTAATCGGGTAAGGTGGTTAAGTTGATGCCACCGGTTATCGCCAGTGTGCAACGGGGAGCAATAAGCTTCGCCTGTGCGGCTAGCCGCCGGGCCTGTGCCGGGGTGAATTTATCCAGTTGTAAGATATCGGGCTCTGCATGTAGCGCGGCCAGCGCCTCATCAGGGGAATCAGCTTCAACAGCAATCTTTTTTTCCGGTGAACGCTTGCGTAAAAACGAGATAGCCTGAACCCAGTTATCACCGTCTTCAAGGAAGCACCGGTGATTGGTAAACAGCAAAACGGTTTCCGCACTGCCTGCCCGGTGAATAAGCCCCCCGGCCGCAATGATGGCCTGCGTGCCAAGCAGCCTGGTGCCGGGGATGGCCTTACGGGTGCAGGCAATACGGCCCTCGGGCCTACGCGAGCGCAAAACAGAAAGCATATTTGCCGTACAGTCTGCTACGCCGCAGCTCCATTCGAGGAGATTCTGTGCCGCTTTCCAGCCCTGGTGAAGAGCATCCGCTCTGCCGGAGGCTCGCAGTAAGGTTTCGCCTGCCTCGACGTGGCTACCGTCTTCACATCGTGCGTCAATCTTTAACCCAAGGCTATGCAGCATTTGTGCCGCCGGAGTAATGCCGCTGACACATCCCCCGTGACGATGGTGGAATGCTATGGTGCCGGGGCGCGAACCTATCATCAGAGTGCGGGTGGTTAGATCCCCGCCCTGAATATCTTCAAGTAGCCATGCATCGGTCAATGTTTGAGGTATGTAAATCATGAGGTTTCCCGGCAGCGCTTATTTTATGCGTTCATCTAATAAATCGATTAAATAACGATATATATTCACATATATATTGCTGTTGGAATTGTTTAAGATCAAAAATAATAGATAAAAACCCGGCTAACCAGCACGGTGATAAATTTTTTAAAAGAGGAAGCAGGAAATGTCGCTAACCTTACGGGAAATTTTGTAGTGAAGTCACAACTGATGGTGATTATTATTGCTCATCGCTATGTAAAATATTATATAAGGGTGGTGGCAGTTGCCAGGCGGGCAATGCATTTAAACTGAGAGTTTTCCATGCACAGAATAATTATAAGTTTCTTCCTTACGCTTTCCTTTATTTTGAGTGCCAATGCCGCAAACGGAGCCGAGCTACATATGTATGCGGGCGCAGGGCTAAGACAGCCGGTTGACGACATTGTTAAACAGTTCGAACAAGCTACGGGCCACCGAGTGGTAATTGAATTCGGGGGATCCGGCCAGATTCTCACACGGTTTAATCTGACAAAGTCGGGGGATCTCTTTCTTCCTGGCTCAGCAGACTATGTTGAAAAATTACGGCAGCAAGGGCTGATAATATCCGCTCACCCGCTGGTTCTGCATACGCCTGTAATGGTCGTGAGAAAAAAGGCCGGTGCAAAAATTCAAACGTTGGCCGATCTGGCAAAAAGTAATTTGAAAATTGGTATGGGCGACCCAAAAGCCATTGCTTTAGGTAAAAGCGGTGAACAGCTGCTTGCTGCCAGCGGTTATGGACAAGCATTGAAAGAGAAAGTTGTGGTGCAGACCACCACTATTAAACAACTGCTTATTTATCTGTTGAAAGGCGATGTCGACGCCGCGGTAATCGGTCGTTCAGATGCCATACAGCATCAGGACTCGTTACTTATCTTACCTTCGCCAGCAGGAACGCCGGAAGAGGTAGCAACTATCGCCGTGCTTAAAACCAGTACCCAGAGTGATATCGCCGGGCAGCTTGCTGATTATTTTGTCTCAGAAAAGGGGATAAAGGCGTTTACCGATCGGGGCTATCTTTCTATCAAAAAATGAAATAAGCCTGACGACAACGAGTGAATAGGTAAATGGTAAGGCTAGTTCTAATCCCTTTGGCGCTGCTGCTTTTCCTGATTGCAGGATCGTTATTTTCATTGCTTACCCAGCTTAGCTTTAGCGAGTTCTTTCGGCTGCTGGCGGATGCAGAAATCCAGTATGCGCTGGCTTTATCACTTATTACCGCGTTAATTTCGCTGCTGTTGTCCACCGCCATTAGCCTGCCTGCTGCGTGGGCTATATGCCGGCTCTCTTTTCCGGGCAAGAGAGTGGTGAATATTCTTCTGGACTTGCCTATGGTGATGCCGCCGTTAGTGGTCGGTATTGGGCTGCTATTGCTGCTGGGCCAGCAGGGGTATATTGGCCAGCTTGTACCATCCCTTTCCCGATGGCTATTTTCGCCTTTTGGCATCGTTATTGCTCAGACCTATGTTGCGAGCTCAATACAAACACGCAATGCCTGTAGCGCCTTTATGTCCATTGCTCCGCAGTATATTCACACGGCTTATAATCTGGGGCTTACTCCTCTAAAAACGTTTTGTCTTGTTGAAATCCCACTGGTCTGGCGAGTTCTGTTAAGCGGTTGCGTCCTGGCTATGTCCCGTGCATTAGGTGAATTTGGCGCCACGCTGATGCTGGCTGGCGCAACACGAATGAAAACGGAAACCCTTCCCGTTGCCGTATTCCTGAATATTGCCAGCGGAGAATTCTCTTTGGCGGTAGGCTGTGCGCTATTGCTTATATTTCTTTCCGTATTTTTGTTGATTTTTCTCCATTTGTTGCAGCAAAGAGGGAGAGAGAATGTTAAGGGTACATAACCTTTCTTGTGGAATTGTTAAGCGGGTTAGTTTCTCCGTTGAATATGGAACCTGCCTCGCGCTATGCGGACCTTCCGGCAGTGGAAAAACTACTTTGCTGAACGCTATTGTGGGGAATATTGGCTACCAGGGTTCGGTATCTATCGCGGGGCGCTGCATGGATAATCTTCCCATCTGGCGACGCCCGTGTCGTTATTTGAACCAGCAATTACATTTATTTCCTTTTTTATCGGTTGAGAACAATTTGCGGCTTGCACAGTACGCGGCTGGAAAGCCGCAGGAAAAACAAAAAAGGGCCGCGTTGTTGCAATTGCTGGAAATAGACCATCTGGCAAAAAGTTATCCGGCACGGATATCGGGAGGGGAACAACAACGAGTGGCCCTGGCGCGGGCATTAATTAGTGAACCCGGCATTCTGCTGCTGGATGAACCGTTTTCCAGCCTCGACTGGCCGGTCAGGCTTCGGCTATGGACGAAGATAAAGGCCATACAGCGTATTTACTCGGTAACGATTCTGCTGGTTTCCCACGAGCCCAGAGAAATTGAGGCGCTGGCCCAGCAGCAGTTGAACCTGCGCAATGGCCGCCTTCAATGGTCCGATATTAAAGAAGAGGCCTTCGAAAAGGCCTCATCGTGAACGCTGGGCAGGCTAGCGGCTCACTATCAGGCACGGCGTTTTTTCAAACGCTCATCTTTTTTCTTATCAATCGGCTTACCGGACCAGTAGCCCGCCAGCAACGAGCCGGAAAGATTGTGCCAGACCGAGAACAGCGCGCCCGGCAGGGCAGCCAGTGGCGAGAAGTAAATTTTGCCGAGCGTAGCGGCAAGGCCGGAGTTTTGCATTCCTACCTCAATGGCCAGCGTGCGGCAGGTTGACTCATCGAACCCAAACAGGCGCCCGCCCCAGTAACCGCTCAGTAACCCAATGCCGTTATGCAAAATCACGGCGACGATAACCATCAGGCCCACGGAGGCGATATTCCCTGCGCTGCCGGCGACCACGGCGCTGATAATCGCCAGAATGCAGACCATCGAAAACGCCGGCAGATAAGGCTCCACCCGTTTCACAAGGCGCGGGAAAAGGTGATGAATAATTAAACCAAGCCCGATGGGGATCACCACGATTTGCAGAATGCTCACCAGCATACCCATTACATCCACTTTGATATCCGCATCGACATAAAGCCTGGTCAGCAACGGCGTGGCGAATACGCCGACCAGCGTTGAAACGGAAGAGATCGTCACCGAAAGTGCCACATCGCCTTTGGCCAGATAGATCATCACGTTTGAAGCTGTACCGCTTGCCACGCTGCCCACCAGCACCATTCCGGCAGACAGATCGGGCGGCATATGGAACAGCTTCGCCAGTGCCCAGGCGGCCAGCGGCATAATCAGATAGTGAAGAAACGTGCCTGCCGCTACGGGAGCCGGGCGTGAGAGCACGCGTTTGAAATCATCTATATGCAGATGCACACCCATGCCGAACATGATCAGCATCAACAGCGTGCTGACCCACGGGCCGATGGGGGTGAACGTGCCGGGAGTGTAATAAGCGAGTACAGACAGCAGCACCGCCCAGAGCGGGAAGAGCCGGGTTAATGTCGCGAGCATAAGAAGATCCTTGCAAGTGTTTGTTGTGTTGTTTTTGGTTATAAAAATGCCGGGAGCGAGCCCGGCACCGGAATGCTGATAATGCTTTTTGCCATAAAAGTACTTTACACCGTACTAATAAAAGCAAGGGACTGTATTTCCTGGTTTATCCCAGCTACCCAAAAAACCACGTCTTTCGGGTAGTTGTCACCAATTTAATGCCGGGAGCGAGCCCGGTACTGATATTCATCGCATGAGTAGAATTTTTATTCAAACAGATTGTGATGCAGTTTCTGCACGACTTGTTCAGCGTCGCCGCCCGGTACCAGGAAACAGAGGTTATAACTGGACGCGCCGTAGCAAATCATGCGGATGTTGAACGGGTCCAGTACGCCAAACACTTCTTTGCCCACGCCGCAGGCCTGAGAAAGTTTGTTGCCGATAATCGCAACCAGCGCGAGATTTTCTTCCACTTCCACACGGCACAGGGACGAAAGCTCCGTGAGTAATGATGTGGTCAGCAGGCTGGCGTCGGTAGAGGTTGAGCCGGTGGTATCCAGCGTCAGCGCCACGCTCACTTCAGAAGTGGTTATCAGATCGACCGAAATATTATGGCGCGCCAGAATGCTGAACACTTCCGCCAGGAAGCCGCGTGAGTGCAGCATATTGAGGCTATGCAGCGTCAGCAGCGTTTGTTTACGACGCAGGGCGAGGGCGCGGAACAGCGGCGGATTATCCGTTTCATTGCAGACCAGCGTGCCGCCCGCTTTAGGATCTTTGCTTGAGCCAACAAACACCGGAATATCGCAGCGTACCGCGGGTAGCAACGTGGCCGGATGCAGTACCTTCGCACCGAAAGTCGCCATCTCAGCGGCTTCTTCAAAACCAATTTTGTCGATGCGTTTTGCGGCCGGCACCACGCGTGGGTCGGTGGTGTAAATACCCGGCACGTCCGTCCAGATATCCACGCGGCTTGCATGCAGCGCTTCACCCAGCAGGGCAGCGGTGTAGTCGCTGCCGCCGCGCCCCAACGTCGTCGTACGACCTTTTTCTTCGCTACCGATAAAGCCCTGGGTAACCACGATTGACTGCGCCATTCGCGGCTGCAATTGCAGCTCTGTCAGCGCTGCCAGCGCGGCAATATCCGGCTCGGCACGGCCAAAGCGATCGTCGGTGCGCATGACTTTGCGGATATCGAACCACTGCGCATCTACGCTACGCTCACGCATGATCTCGACAAACAGCAGGGTGGACATCAGTTCGCCGTGGCTAACCAGCTCGTCAGTCAGGGCGGCAGAAGTGGCCAGCGAGGCTGCCTCTGCAAGCGTGGTGATGTTTTCGAGCAGACGCTCAATTTCTTCGCGGATCACCTGTGGATTGCTCAGCCGCTCGACGATGTCATATTGAATTTTGCGAATGGCATCGAGCTTTACGAAACGTTCTGTTGCTTCCAGCCCTGCGGCCAGCGCAACCAGCAGGTTGGTGACGCCCGCAGAAGCGGAAAGGACAACCAGGCGAACCTTTTCATCGGAGAGTACAACGTCGGCGCTGCGGTTCATGGCGTCGAAATCGGCGACGCTGGTGCCGCCAAATTTGGCAACGACGATTTGTGGGAATGCGTGAGTCATAACTACCTCGTGTCAGGGGGCCATTCTTATGGCGACAAATTTTCAGCCTTGGCACAAGGGAAGAGCGGGAAACGGGGCAGACGTAGAAGAGAAGTTCTGAACTACGGATACACCCAGAAGCGCCCCACCTTGCGAAACGTCCGACTGCCGAACGCTTCTGGTGACAACCCAGGGGATTCAGCCCCTGTGGCCGATAATGCACATTGCCGATGTGCCTTACCTCGGCGCCGCTCCCCCTCGTATGCCGTCTGCGGATTGGCTCCTCAAACACACTACCTGGGCGACGCGCCTCTTCTGGCTTGCTCCAGCAGGAGCAAGTAGCCCCATACAAATAAAATGTTACGCCTCTGTTGTCAATGATTAGAAGGTGTGGATTGTTCATGCGCACAAAAATCATCACAAAATCCGTTGGGAGATATACAATTGACCGCAGTCACAATTCTCAAATCAAAAGGGTAACGCTATGAAAAATATCAACCCAACGCAGACTGCTGCATGGCAGGCTTTACAGGCGCATTTTGACGAAATGAAAGACGTCACTATCGCCGAGCTTTTCGCGCAGGATGCCGATCGTTTCGGCAAGTTTTCCGCAACGTTCGATGATTTAATGCTGGTCGATTATTCCAAAAACCGCATCACCGCGGATACCCTCGCTAAGCTGCAGGCGCTGGCAAAAGAGACCGATCTGCAGGGCGCTATCAAGTCGATGTTTTCCGGTGAAAAAATCAACCGTACCGAAGACCGCGCCGTGCTGCACGTTGCCCTGCGTAACCGTAGCAATACCCCAATCATGGTGGATGGCAAAGATGTGATGCCGGAAGTGAACGCGGTGCTTGAGAAGATGAAAACCTTCTCTGAAAGCATCATCAGCGGCAGCTGGAAGGGTTACACAGGTAAAGCGATTACTGACGTTGTGAACATCGGTATCGGCGGTTCCGACCTTGGTCCGTTTATGGTGACCGAAGCGCTGCGTCCTTATAAAAACCACCTCAATATGCACTTTGTGTCCAACGTCGATGGCACCCACATCGCCGAAGTGCTGAAGAAGGTTGATCCAGAAACTACGCTGTTCCTGGTCGCTTCCAAAACCTTTACCACGCAAGAAACCATGACCAACGCCCACAGCGCGCGTGACTGGTTCCTGAAAACCGCTGGCGACAACAAGCACGTAGCGAAACACTTCGCCGCGCTGTCCACCAACGCGAAAGCGGTTGGCGAGTTTGGTATCGATACGGCGAATATGTTCGAATTCTGGGACTGGGTTGGCGGTCGTTATTCCCTCTGGTCTGCGATTGGCCTGTCTATCATCCTGTCCGTGGGTTATGACAATTTTGTTGAGCTGCTAAGCGGCGCGCATGCGATGGACAAACACTTCGCAAACACCCCGGCAGAACAGAACCTGCCGGTACTGCTGGCGCTGATTGGCATCTGGTACAACAATTTCTTCGGCGCAGAAACCGAAGCGATTCTGCCTTACGATCAGTATATGCACCGCTTTGCCGCTTATTTCCAGCAGGGCAATATGGAATCCAACGGTAAATACGTTGACCGTAACGGTGCGGCTGTTGATTACCAGACCGGCCCAATTATCTGGGGCGAGCCGGGAACCAACGGCCAACACGCGTTTTATCAGCTGATTCACCAGGGCACCAAAATGGTTCCCTGCGATTTCATCGCGCCCGCAATCTCGCACAACCCACTTTCCGATCACCATCCTAAACTGCTGTCTAACTTCTTTGCACAGACTGAAGCGCTGGCGTTTGGTAAATCCCGCGACGTGGTTGAGCAGGAATACGCCGATCAGGGTAAAGATCCAAAAGCCCTGGAACACGTTGTGCCGTTCAAAGTATTTGAGGGTAATCGCCCAACCAACTCCATCCTGCTGCGTGAAATCACGCCGTTCAGCCTGGGAGCGCTGATTGCGCTGTATGAGCATAAGATCTTTACCCAGGGTGCAATCCTGAATATCTTCACCTTTGACCAGTGGGGCGTTGAGCTGGGCAAACAGCTGGCAAACCGCATCCTGCCGGAACTGGGCGATGATAAGCAGGTTGGCAGCCACGACAGCTCTACCAACGCATTAATTAACCGTTATAAATCCTGGCGCGCGTAATAAGCTAAGCGCATAATGAAATAAGCCGGTAAATATACCGGCTTATTTATGAGATTAATCCCCTTGTCTCCTTATAGGCACAAATCCTTTCGATAAGGTTAATCCTAAAAATATCAGTGTCCGGGTAATTTATAGGGGTTATTTTCAGATTTGTTAGATCATACTTTTTATTTATAATCCTATTAATTGCTTGTTTTTATTGTACTTTAGTTATTAAGGCTAACGGTAAAATTATTATTTTTACCACTTGTCTTAAAACTTCCCCTCTATTTCCCCATCACCCTAATTGTCATCTCTTGTTGTGTATACTCGATCCCGCCTGAAACCTTTTTAGGCAAACCTCCATTCATTCAATGAAGGGAAATTGTTATGAAGAAAGTTATTTATGGCGCTTTAGCCATATTCACGCTGGCAGCGGCTGGCGCGGCGAGTGCTGACCCGGTTGCTGTGGGTGAGGCCGCTGGCGCGCAAGCAACGAATGTGTCCGCAGGGAGTTCTACTGCGACCAGTGCCAGCACTGTCGGGTCTGCGGTGGGGGTAGCGCTTGCTGCAACCGGTGGCGGTGACGGTTCTAATACCGGGACTACCACGACCACGACGACCAGCACCCAGTAATTTCACCGGTGCTTTAATCCTAACCACACTTCGGTGTGGTTATTTAGCCTTCGGGGACACGTCGTGCAGCGACTTTCAATCCTTCTTATTTGCCTGTTACTTCAGGCTTGTTCCGCTACCACCAAAAGCCTCAGCTCTTCGCTGTGGCACAGCATCGTTGGTAGTGACGGCGTGCAGCTTACCGATGACGATATTCAGAACATGCGCTACGCCAGCCAGTACATGAGCATTAATAACGGCCCGCAGCTTTTTGTGGTGCTGGCGTATGACGAAAACGGCCAGCAAAAATGGGTGACGCAGGACCGGGCGACAATTGTCACCCAAAACGGACGCGTGGTGAAAACGGTCGGCCTTGGGGACAATCTCCAGCAGGTCACTAACCTTGCCGACGATCCGCTGGCGAAGGTGAACCAGATTATTGACGGTGCAGGCTGGACGCGGCAGATGGCCTGGAGCGAACACCAGCAGGCGCGCATGGCTACAGCGCGTTCCATCTTCAGCTGGGACGGCACCGACACGCTAAAAGTTGGCAGTAACGTGACGCCGGTTCGCGTACTTGACGAAGAGGTCACCGCAGCGGGCACCGCCTGGCACAACCGTTACTGGGTGGATGATGCTGGTAAGATTCGCCAGTCAAAACAATACATTGGTCCGGATTACTGGCCGATTACCACGGTTCTGTTGAAGGCGGCAAAAGAATGAAAATAAAAGCCCTCGCGTTGTTATTAACGCTTAGCAGCACGCTTTCATACGCAGCAGGGAGCGTGACCGTTTATCCCGGCGATCGTCAGCCGCCGCAGAATTTAACCAACGTTGAGCGCCTCGCCGATTTAGTTACCCAGCCTTCGCTCAGCCGCGCCTGGTGGCCGGGAGCCGTCATTAGCGAGCGGCAGGCAACTGCCGCCGCCGAACAGCAGCATCAGAAGCTGTTAGCGGCTTTAAGCAGCTTCGCAGCACAGGAAGACGGTGATGATGCTGCGGCCATCAACAGCCTGCGCCAGCAGTTGCAGGCCATCAAAGTGACGGGACGACAGTTTGTCACGCTCGATCCGGACTGGGTGCGAGTACGTCCTCGTTCCAACGTTACCCTGCTTGGGGATTATAGCCTGTGGGCCGGGCCGCAGCCCACGACCATCACCCTGATGGGGTTGGTGAGTTCGCCGGGCGTGAAGCCTTTCGTTGCGGGACGCAGCGCGGATGAATATCTGGCAGACGTAAACACATTGAGCGGTGCCGATCGCAGCTACGCCTGGGTGGTTTATCCCGATGGTAAAACTGAAAAAGCGCCGGTTGCTTACTGGAATAAGCGCCACGTGGAATTACTGCCGGGCAGCATTCTCTTCGTCGGTTTTTCCGAGCGCCTTTTCGATTCTGATTTTAATGAACTGAACCAGCAAATCCTTACTTCCCTGACCCATCGGATACCGGATTGATGAAAAAAAAATATCTCTATAGCCTGCTGGCGCTGGCCGTTTCAACGGCCTGCCACGCCGAAACCTTTCCGGCTCCCGTTGGCCCGTCGCAATCTGACTTTGGCGGCGTGGGCCTGTTGCAAACCCCGACTGCACGCATGGCGCGAACCGGCGAGTTCAGCGCTAACTATCGCGATAACGATCAATACCGCTTCTATTCTGCTTCTATCCAGCTTTTCCCGTGGCTGGAAACGACGCTGCGCTATACCGACGTACGGACTAAACAGTACAGCTCGGTAGAGGCGTTTTCCGGCGACCAGACTTATAAAGACAAGGCTTTTGATATGAAAGTCCGTCTGTGGGAGGAAGGATATTACCTGCCGGAAGTCTCTGTCGGCATGCGTGATTTAGGGGGAACGGGCCTGTTCGACGGCGAATTCGTGGTGGCGAGCAAAGCCTGGGGACCGTTCGATTTTTCCCTCGGCATGGGCTGGGGCTACATGGGCACCAGCGGCAATGTGAAAAACCCGTTCTGTGAAGCCAGCAACGGCTTCTGCTATCGCGACAACAGCTACAACCAGGCAGGTTCGTTCGATTTTGGCGGCATGTTCCACGGCCCGGCCTCGTTGTTTGGCGGCGTTGAATACCAGACGCCGTGGCAGCCGCTGCGCCTGAAGCTGGAATATGAAGGCAACAACTACGCGCAAGACTTTGCCGGGAAGCTCGAACAGCGCAGCAACTTTAACGTCGGCGCTATCTATCGCGTCACCGATTGGGCCGACGTTAACGTCAGCTATGAGCGCGGCAATACCCTTATGTTTGGCTTCACCCTGCGAACAAACTTCAACGACCTGCGTCCGGGTTATAACGATAATCGCCGTCCGCAATACCAGCCGAATCCGCAGGACGAAATCCTGCAGCACAACGTTGTCGCCAACCAGCTTACGCTTCTCAAGTACAACGCGGGCCTTGCGAACCCGAATCTTCAGGTAAAAGGCGACACGATGTACGTGACCGGCGAACAGGTGAAATACCGCGATTCCCGTGAAGGTATCGAACGCGCCAACCGCATCGTGATGAACGATTTGCCGGAAAATATCCGCACTATCCGCATCACTGAAACGCGTCTGAACATGCCGCAGGTGACGACCGAAACGGATGTTTCCAGCCTGCGTCGTCATCTGGAAGGCGAGCCGCTGGGACACGAAACGCAGCTGGTGCAAAAACGCGTGGAACCGGTGGTGCCCGAGAAAACCGAACAGGGTTATTACATCGACAAATCCAGCGTGAACTTCTCGCTAAACCCGGTGCTTAATCAATCCGTTGGCGGGCCGGAAAGCTTCTACATGTACCAGGTGGGCGTAATGGGAACCGCCGACTGGTGGGTGACGGATCACCTGCTGACCACCGGCAGCGTGTTTGCCAACCTGGCGAATAACTACGACAAGTTCAACTACACCAACCCACCAAACGATTCGACGCTGCCGCGCGTGCGTACCCACGTTCGTGACTATGTGGAAAACGATGTTTATGTGAATAACCTACAGGCCAACTACTTCCAGTATCTGGGGAATAGCTGGTATGGGCAGGTTTACGGCGGCTACCTTGAAACCATGTACGGCGGGGCGGGTGCTGAGGTACTTTACCGTCCTGTGGACAGCAACTGGGCCATTGGGGCTAACGCGAACTATGTTAAACAGCGTGACTGGCGCAGCGCGCAGGACATGATGAAGTTCACCGATTACAGCGCACCGACCGGCCACCTGACGGGCTACTGGACGCCGCCGTTTGCCGATGATGTGCTGGTGAAACTGAGCGTCGGCCAGTATCTGGCGAAAGATAAGGGCGGCACGCTGGAAATTTCCAAACGCTTCGACAGCGGCATCGTGGTGGGAACTTACGCCACTATCACCAACGTCTCGAAACAAGAGTATGGGGAAGGGGACTTCACCAAAGGCTTTTACGTGAACGTGCCGCTGGATATCTTTACCTCGTCACCAACCCGCAGCCGCGCGCAGATTGGCTGGACGCCGCTCACCCGCGATGGCGGACAGATGCTGGGGCGCAAATTTGACCTGTACAGTATGACCAGCGATCGGAGCCTGAATTTCCGCTGATTTTACCCTCTCCCTGAAAGGGAGAGGGTAACAACTGGCGTCGTTTATTTTCTTCCTACCAGCCGGGGGATTAGCCTTTTGTTCTTCTCCCTCGCCCCTTTGCTGAGAAGGCCGGGGTGAGGGGAAATGTTCTCTTATATAAGTAAATAATCTGGATCAAGATCACATTTTCAACGTATAACAGCTTTTCGGGACCCCAACCTGAAGGTGCTGTTATGACGACTATCGCCCGCGTTGAGCTGATCTCCACCGTCTTACAAACGGTACTGAATCTGGGCCTGCTGACGCTTGGCCTGATCCTTATCATCTTCCTCGGTAAAGAAACCCTCCACCTTGCCAACGTGCTGTTTACCCCCAGCGAACAGGCCAGCAAATATCTGTTTATCGAAGGGCTGGTGGTCTACTTTCTCTACTTCGAATTTATTGCCCTGATCGTTAAATATTTCCAGTCTGGTTACCACTTCCCGCTGCGCTACTTCATCTATATCGGCATTACCGCCATCGTCCGGTTGATTATCATCGACCACAAACAGCCGCTGGACGTGCTGATCTATTCCGGGGCGATTTTGCTGCTGGTCATCACGCTGTGGCTGTGCAACAGCAGCCGACTGAAGCGGGAATAAAAAAGGGCGGCCCGTGGGCCGCCAGAAATGATACGAGGACAAATTGAGGGTTACAGTGGCATTTAAAATATAAAGCAACGACGTACAGAAAATTTAACCTTTTACTCCGCCAGCGGTCAGGCCGCCTACCAGCCAGCGCTGCGCCAGCAGGAACACCAAGGTAATCGGAATAGCGGACAGTACTGCTGCCGCAGCAAAGTCGCCCCACAGGTAGTTTTGCGGGTTGAGGTATTGCTGCATACCTACTGCCAAGGTGTAGCTGTTTACATCACGCAATAACAATGAAGCCACCGGCACTTCGGTAATCGCGGCGATGAACGACAGAATAAAGACCACCGCCAGAATCGGTACCGAGAGCGGCAGCAGCACCAGACGGAAGGCCTGCCACGGCGTTGCGCCATCCAGCGCTGCCGCTTCTTCAAGGGAGCCGTCGATGGTTTCGAAATAGCCCTTAATCGTCCAGACGTGCAGGGCGATGCCGCCAAGATAGGCGAAGATCACCCCGCCATGCGTATTTAAACCAATAAACGGAATGTACTGGCCGAGACGGTCAAACAACGCGTACAACGCAACCAGAGACAGCACCGCCGGGAACATCTGGAAAATCAGCATCCCTTTGAGCAGCGTAGCTTTGCCCGGGAAGCGCATACGGGCAAAGGCGTAGGCGCAGGTGGTGGAAAGCGCGACGATGCCAACCGCCGTAATCACCGCAATTTTGATTGAGTTCCATAGCCACAGCATGACCGGGAACGGCGGCGGCGTAACGCGTCCGTCGGCGTGCTCGACGCTAAATCCTAACGCCAGCTTCCAGTGTTCCCAGGAAACCTGGTCGGGAATAATGCTGCCGGTCGCAAAGTTACCCGGACGCAGTGAAATGGCGATAACCATCAGCAGCGGAAACATGATCGCCGCGATAAACAGCAGTAACAGCAGATGCGTGATGAACAAACGCAGCTTTTGTGATTTGGGTTGAACCATGGCCATGAGTGTCGCTCCTTAATCAAACTTCATGCGGGTGGCTTTCAGGTTAACAATCGCAAGCGCACCGACCAGCAGGAAGATAAGCGTCGCAATAGCCGCAGCTAAGCCGAAGTCCTGTCCGCCGCCGCCTTCAAAGGCGATGCGGTAGGTATAGCTCACCAGCAAGTCCGTATAACCGGCAGGCGTCGTGGTGCCGAGCCTGTCCGGGCCGCCGTTGGTTAACAATTGAATCAATACGAAGTTGTTAAAATTAAAGGCGAAGCTTGCAATCATCAGCGGCGTCAGCGGCTTGATCAGCAGCGGCAGCGTGATTTTAAAGAAATTCTGGAACGGACCTGCGCCATCCATTGCCGAGGCTTCGTAAAGGTCATCCGGAATCGCTTTAAGCAGGCCCATGCACAGGATCATCATGTACGGATAGCCCAGCCAGGTGTTGACGATAATGACCATCGAACGCGCGGTAGTCGGGTCGCTGAACCAGGCGGGTTTGACGCCGAACAGCGCGCTGAGCATCATGTTGATTTCACCGAAGCTCTGGTTGAACAACCCCTTGAAAATCAGAATAGAAATAAACGATGGCACCGCGTAAGGCAGAATCAACAGCACGCGATAAACCGCTTTGCCCTTCAGCGATTCCCACTGCACCAGACAAGCCAGTACCATGCCCACCGCTACGGTTAGCACAACCGTTAACAATGAGAAGATGATTGTCCAGACGAAAATAGCGAGGAACGGCTTCTGAATGCCTTCATCGTGGAACACGCGCAGGAAGTTTTTCCAGCCGATAGTGACGGTATAGCCGGGGCTTAGCTGCTCGTTACCCCAGTTGCCGTCGGCGTTAACGGACTGGTAAAAACCGATATCGTTGTTCGGGCGGTACTTCACGCCGCTTTGGTTATTAGTCAGCTCGCCGTTTTCACCCTGCGTATAGAGCGGGCGGGTACCGGAAAACTGGCGCAGGGAACTCATGACCAGCGTGCTGGCATCCGGCATTTCAGCGGTGATCTGCGTCAGCGCCTGGCGATTTTGCGTAATGATACGCAGGTTGGCTTTTTCGCCGCCGGGCAGCGCATCGGCTTCTTTGAGCTTCAGATGCTGCTCGCCGCCAAATTTGAAGCTATCGGAAATAAAATTCTTGCCGCTTTCGGCGTCGGTGAGGGCCAGCCGCCATTCGTCTTCCGCCGGATAGAGACCGAAGTTAAAAGTCTTACCTGCCTGATACTGACGGTCCATCAGCACCTGTTGCGTACGTTCCTGCGTGAGCTGATTGGTGCTGCTGTAGTTGGTAAAAGCGATAGCGATGGTACAGACCAGCGGAAACAGAACAAACAGCCCCATCCCGGCAAGCCCCGGATAAACATAACGCCAGGCATAAGCCTTGCGATTCGCATAAATGTATAAGCCAATAGAGCTTAAAATCAGCGTCATAATGGCAAAAAGGTACTCCCCCTGGGCGTACATTAAAACAACAAGATAGCCAACCAGTACGCCTGCCAGCCCGACCGTTGACCATTTCAACGCGTCGTTTTGCCACCAGTGGCTCTTTTTAACTACATCCATGGGGTCTTCCTCTACAACTCATCATCTGAAACCACCCTCACCCTAACCCTCTCCCCTGAAGGGAGAGGGGACAGATCGAGTTTAAATTTCACCCGCGCCCCTCTGGGGAGAGGGCCGGGGTAAGGGGGAATTACTTACTTGGTGATACGGCCCTGAGCATCTTTCATCGCGGCATCAACGGTCTGACGACCGCTTACTGCGTTGATAACTGCGGTACGAACGGCATACCAGAAGGCAGCCATCTGCGGAACGTTAGGCATGATTTCGCCTTTCTGGGCGTTGGCCATGGTGGCGGCAATACGTGGATCTTTCGCCAGTTGCTCCTGATAAGATTTCAGCGCAACGGCACCCAACGGCTTGTCTTTATTCACTTCAGCCAGGCCCTGATCGGTCATCAGGTAGTTTTCCAGGAACTCTTTAGCCAGCTCTTTGTTCGGGCTGGCGGCGTTAATACCGGCACTCAGCACGCCAACGAATGGTTTAGAAGGCTTACCTTTAAAGGTTGGCAGCAGCGATACGCCGTAATTGATCTTGCTCTTATCAATATTGGACCACGCCCATGGACCATTAATGGTCATCGCAGTTTCACCTTTATTAAAGGCGGCTTCGGCGATGGAATAATCGGTATCGGCATTCATGTGTTTATTTTTGATGAGATCAACCAGGAAGTTCAGGCCCGCTTTTGCCCCCGCGCTGTCGACGCCCACATCTTTTACATCGTATTTGCCGTTTTCGAGTTTGAACGCATAGCCACCGTCAGCGGCGATAAGCGGCCAGGTGAAGTAAGGTTCTTGCAGGTTGAACATCAACGCGCTCTTACCTTTCGCCTTCAGCTCTTTATCCAGCGCCGGGATTTCTTCCCAGGTTTTCGGTGGGTTTGGCACCAGATCTTTGTTGTAAATCAGGGAGAGCGCTTCAACCGCGACCGGATAAGCAATCAGCTTGCCGTTATAGCGAACCGCGTCCCAGGTAAACGGATACAGTTTGTCCTGGAAAGCTTTATCCGGCGTGATTTCAGCCAGCAGACCTGATTGCGCGTAACCACCAAAACGGTCATGAGCCCAGAAAATAATGTCCGGACCATCGCCCGTTGCCGCGACCTGCGGGAATTTCTCTTCCAGCTTGTCCGGGTGCTCGATGGTCACAGCGATCCCGGTGTCCTTCTCAAATTTCTTACCGACTTCAGCAAGGCCGTTGTAGCCTTTGTCGCCGTTAATCCAGATGACCAGTTTACCTTCTTCGATTTTTGCCAGTGCAGAGGCGGAAAACATCATCGTTGTCAAAGCTGACAAGGCGAGAATGCGGGCGCCGGTTTTAATTTTCATGTGTCCCATCCTTTTGAGTGGTGGTTTGCGCGATACCCGCCATTCTTCAAGCTGAAGGGGCATTGGCTACAGAAGCTCGCCCGAATCAGTTACTTAGGTAAGCTCATCAGGTTCTCTTCCCGGCCGCCTGGCTGCAACTTGAATGCTATAGGGTATAGGTAGAACGAATTGACGGGCTCAGTCTGCGGAGATGGCAAGCGCTTCTCATCCTCCTTCGGTCTACGCCCCACCCCTGTTTACTGTGATCTGCTTTGCATAACTGGCAATTATGTGTTCTGGCGCACATAAAACGTCACGGAAATTTGAAACCAGGATCACGAAAATCTCCCGTGGCGCCTGCAACCGGTTGCAGGAACACTCCTCTCATCCTCCCGCCTCCTCCCCCATAAAAAACCGTGGGGGTGGAGGATTTACACAATGTACTAATCCTTCATAGTCCGACACATCTTGATTTACCGGTAGTAATAGAGGGAGTAGTGCATGGCAAGCGTACAGCTGCGGAACGTCACAAAAGCCTGGGGCGATGTGGTGGTATCGAAAGATATCAACCTGGATATCCAGGAAGGTGAGTTCGTGGTTTTTGTCGGGCCTTCAGGCTGCGGTAAATCCACCTTACTGCGTATGATTGCTGGCCTGGAAACCGTTACCAGCGGTGATTTATTTATTGGCGAAAAGCGAATGAATGATGTGCCGCCCGCTGAACGTGGCATTGGGATGGTGTTCCAGTCGTATGCGCTCTACCCGCATCTGTCGGTCGCAGAAAACATGTCTTTTGGACTGAAGCTGGCCGGCGCTAAAAAAGACGAAATTAACCAGCGGGTCAATCAGGTTTCTGAAACTCTGCAACTCGCGCACCTGCTCGACCGCCGCCCTAAAGCGCTTTCTGGCGGACAACGTCAGCGCGTGGCGATTGGCCGCACGCTGGTGGCTGAGCCACGCGTGTTCTTGCTTGATGAACCTCTTTCTAACCTTGATGCGGCGTTGCGTGTGCAAATGCGTATCGAGATTTCCCGTCTGCACAAGCGTCTTGGACGCACCATGATTTACGTCACCCACGATCAGGTAGAAGCCATGACGCTCGCCGACAAGATTGTGGTGCTGGACGCGGGTCGTGTGGCGCAGGTGGGGAAACCGCTAGAACTTTATCACTATCCGGCAGACCGTTTCGTTGCGGGCTTTATCGGCTCGCCAAAAATGAACTTCCTGCCGGTAAAGGTGACTGCCACAGCAATCGATCAGGTGCAGGTTGAATTACCGAACCGCCAGCAGGTATGGCTGCCGGTGGAAAGTAGCCAGGTTCAGGTGGGTGCCAACATGTCGCTTGGCATCCGTCCGGAACACTTGTTGCCGAGCGATATCGCCGACGTCACGCTCGAAGGTGAAGTGCAGGTGGTAGAACAACTCGGCCATGAGACTCAGATTCACATCCAAATCCCCGCCATTCGTCAGAACCTGGTGTACCGCCAGAACGACGTGGTGTTGGTAAAAGAGGGTGCCACATTCGCTATTGGCCTGCCGCCAGAGCGTTGTCATCTGTTCCGTGAGGATGGCACTGCATGTCGTCGGTTGCATCAAGAGCCAGGCGTTTAAGCACTCCCATAAAAAAGAAAAGCAATGACTCAGGAGATAGAATGATGATTACTCTGCGCAAACTTCCACTGGCGGTTGCCGTAGCAGCAGGCGTTATGTCTGTTCAGGCGCTGGCGGTGGACTTCCACGGTTATGCCCGTTCTGGTATCGGCTGGACCGGTAGCGGCGGTGAACAACAATGTTTCCAGGCTACGGGTGCTCAGTCCAAGTACCGTCTTGGTAACGAGTGTGAAACTTACGCCGAAATTAAATTAGGTCAGGAAGTCTGGAAAGAGGGCGATAAGAGCTTCTATTTCGACTCCAACATTGCCTATAAATCCGATCAGTTAAACGACTGGGAAGATAGTTATACTCCAGCAATCCGTGAGTTTAACGTCGTCGGTAAAAACCTGATTGACGCGTTGCCTGGCGCCAATATCTGGGCAGGTAAGCGTTTCTACGGCCGTCATGACGTGCACATGATCGACTTCTACTACTGGGATATTTCTGGTCCTGGCGCGGGTATTGAAAACATTGACGTTGGCGCCGGTAAACTTGCTTTTGCCGCTACCCGTTCTTCTGAATCCGGCGGTTCTTCAGCGTTTGGCGATCGTGATCCGGCGACTGGCGAACGTACTTACAACAACAAAGTGCCAAATGACGTGTTCGACGTGCGTTGGTCCGGTCTGGAAGTTAACCCGGGCGGTACTCTGGAACTGGGCGTTGACTACGGTCACACCAATATTCCTGACGACTACTACCTGCAGCCTGGCGCTTCCAAAGACGGCTGGATGGGTACTATTGAACACACCCAGAGCATGCTGAAAGGCTACAACAAGTTTGTTGTCCAGTACGCTACTGACTCCATGACTTCGCAGGGCAAAGGTCAGGCGCAGGGTGGGAGTGTGAACAACGACGGCCACATGATCCGCGTTCTCGACCACGGTGCCGTTACTCTGGCTGACCGTTGGGATCTGATGTACGTCGGTATGTACCAGAACCTGGATATGGATGATAACCAGGGTACCGAATGGTACACCGTGGGCGTGCGTCCAATGTTCAAATGGACGCCAATCATGAGCACCCTGCTGGAAGTTGGCTACGACAACGTGAAATCCCAGGAAACTGGCGACCGCAACGGTCAGTACAAAATTACCCTGGCACAACAATGGCAGGCAGGCGACAGCATCTGGTCCCGTCCGGCACTGCGCGTCTTTGCAACCTACGCCAAGTGGGATGAGAAATGGGGCTATGCCAAAGACGGTAACGGTGATACTACCCGCTTCGCGATTGCCGACTCTAGCGGTAACGGCAACTTCTCTACCAGCCGCGGCGACAACGATGAGTTTACCTTCGGTGCCCAGATGGAAATCTGGTGGTAATACAGCAGTAATCTGATGTGAAAAATGAGGGGCTTGCCACTGAGCCCCTCGTTATTACCCTTGTATGCCAATATCTTTTTCAGGTGGAAAGCGCTATTGCCTGGCTAACCTTCCACCGAATTCCCATTCGAGGTTTATAACAATGAAAATGAAAAAAAGTCTCCTCGCGCTCTGCTTATCCGCAGGGTTGCTCGCAAGCTTACCTGCCGTAAGCCTGGCTGATGTAAATATCGTGCCACAGGATCTCAGCGCTGCACCGGCAATCCCTGCATCCGCATTACAGCAGCTACAGTGGACGCCGGTTAGCCAGAATAAAGCGTATACCACAAACCTTGCGACTGGCGGACAGTCCCTGAACGCGGGTGAAATTACCGGGCCGGTAGCGGCTTATAGCGTTCCGGCAAGCATCGGCGAACTGACGATCACCCTCACAAGCCGGGTTGCAAATAATTCGGTCTATGCGCCGAATGTATTAGTGCTGGATCAAAACCTGCATCCCGCAGCCTACTTCCCAAGCAGCTTCTTCGCCTACCAGGAGCCGGGCGTAATGGCCGACAACCGCCTGGAAGGGACGTTCAAACTGACCCCGGCGCTGGGACAACAGAAGCTCTATTTACTGGTCTTCACCACCGATAAAGATACAAAGCAAACCACAACGATGGTAGATCCGGCCAAAGCCTACGCCAAAGGTAACGGTAACGCGATCCCGGATATTCCAGATCCAATCGCGAGTCATGGTACGACCGGGAACCTGCAACTGAAGGTAAAAACCTCTTCAGGCTCCAGCATATTAGTTGGCCCGCTCTTTGGCTCTTCCGGCCCGGATCCGGTTACCGTAGGTAATACGGCCGCGCCTGCTACCGCTTACGCAGCACCGGCAACCGCTTATGCTGCTCCTGCCGCATCCACCGCTGCGCCAGCGGCGAAGAGCGAACCTATCCTGAACGACACGGAAAGCTATTATAACCAGGCCATCAAGCAAGCCGTGAACAAAGGGGACGTTGATAAGGCCCTGAAACTGCTGAATGAAGCCGAGCGTCTGGGTTCCACCTCCGCCCGTAAAACTTTTATCAGCAGTGTAAAAGGCAAGGGGTAAGCATTTCCCCACAGTGCTGATGCTTGTAAGATTGGTGCGCCCTCGTGGCGCACCCTTTTTTTACGTATAGCCTGCATGTTGCGCTATTGTTGCGCTTTGCCTGCCACGTTGTGCCCATTCTGCGTTACAATGACCTCAGGTTATGTATCGGAGAATTCCCCATGTCTGAGGCGCTATCGCAATTGCGCGCCCTGCGCTTCTTCGCTGAAGTCCCTGACGGGTTAAGCGCCGCTTTCCTTGACTGGCTTTTGCTTGAAGATTCAATGACAAAGCGTTTTGAACAACATTGTTCGCGCGTTACGGTCGACATCATACGCGAAGGCTTTGTGAGCGCGGATGAGCAGCTGCCCGAAGCCGAAATGCTTCCTCCCGCCCAACGTTTCTGGTTACGTGAAATACTATTATGTGGGGACGGCGTGCCGTGGCTCGTCGGGCGCACGGTGGTACCTGAAGCCACGCTGGATGGCCCCGAAATGGCTTTACAGAAGCTGGGAACCACGCCGCTTGGGCGCTATCTTTTTAGTTCATCAACTCTGACGCGCGATTTTATTCAGATTGGCCGCAGCGCGGAGCTGTGGGGGCGTCGTTCCCGTCTGAGACTGTCCGATAAGCCTTTGCTGCTCACCGAACTGTTTCTGCCTGCATCTCCGCTTTACGAAGAGGAAAAATAATGGAGTGGAGTCTGACACAAGGAAAGTACCAGGCGTATATGCGCCTGATGCGGCTGGATAAGCCTATTGGATCGCTGTTATTGCTCTGGCCAACGCTATGGGCCCTGTGGCTGGCGTCGCCCGGCGTACCGCCGCTGTCGATTTTAGCGGTGTTTATCGCTGGCGTCTGGATGATGCGCGCCGCCGGCTGTGTGGTGAACGATTATGCCGACCGCAAATTCGACGGTCACGTAAAGCGTACGGCCCATCGCCCTTTGCCGAGCGGGGCGGTAAGCGAGAAAGAAGCCCGCATGCTTTTTGTGTGCCTGGTGCTGCTCTCGTTTTTGCTGGTGCTGACGCTTAACACCATGACGATTTTGCTGTCGGTGGCGGCGCTTGCGCTGGCCTGGGTATACCCGTTTATGAAGCGCTACACGCACTTGCCGCAGGTAGTGCTGGGCGCCGCGTTTGGCTGGTCAATTCCGATGGCCTTCGCCGCCGTGAGCGAAAGCGTGCCGCTCAGCTGCTGGCTAATGTTCCTGGCGAATATCTGCTGGGCGGTAGCCTATGACACACAATACGCGATGGTTGATCGGGATGATGACCTCAAAATCGGCATTAAATCTACCGCCATTCTTTTTGGTCGCTATGACAAGCTGATCATCGGTATTTTGCAGGTTGTGGTGCTGGCGCTGATGGCGTTGATTGGCTGGCTGAACGGCCTGGGCGGGGCGTTTTATTGGTCAATTGGCCTTGCGGGTGCGTTGTTTATCCATCAACAGTGGCTGATTGCGGGTCGCGATCGCGATGCCTGCTTTAAAGCCTTCCTCAATAACAACTACGTTGGATTGGTGCTGTTTATCGGGCTGGCGTTAAGCTTAATGCACTTCTGACGTTCACAAAAAAACAGGCGGGTTTCCCCGCCTGTTTGCCGTTACTCCGCCACCGCTACCTGCGACGTTGCGCTTTCAATGGTTAAACGCACATCCGACGTCACCAGCTCGGCCAGCATCTGGTAAACCCTCATCGTTTCTGTCGGCTCCGCATCGCCGGTATCGCTGATATAACCTTCGTCGCGTAGCGTCAGCACCAGAGAGGTAAAGACAGCCTTATCGAAGAACTCCGGCGCATTGATACCGTGCAGCATCGAAAGACGCTGCGCCACGGTACGGCTCTCACGTTCAAGCGTGCCGCGGTTGATCGATGGGTTGGCGCTCAGCAGCCAGAAGGTAATGGCATAACGCTGTAGCGTTTCGCGCACGCCCGCCGCCAGAAGCTGCAGGGTACGAGAGCGTGCCGGGTTAATCTGCACCTCTTCGCCGTTTATTGTCACCAGACCCTGACGCACCATTTCATTCATCAGCGCGTCGATTTCCGTGACCAGCTCTTCTTTTTCCCAGCGCAGGAACAGCTCGGCTTTCAGCATTGGATAAAGCACTTCTACCTGACGCAGCAGTTCGGTACGGCCGATATGACGGTGCTGCGTAACTATCGCAGCCAGCAACGACGGCAACACCAGCATGTGCATGATGTTGTTACGGTAGTACGTCATCAGCACGGCCTGCTCGCGCGGCAGAATGATGATATCGCCGATGGTGTCTTTTTCGACCTCGAACTTGTTCATCTGCAGCGCGTGTTCGATAAGCGCATCTGCGTTTTGTTCCGGTGCTGTGGCATCTGGCGAATACGGCACGTTACGCAGCAGGCTGAGGTAGCAATCGAGCTGCTCGGTCAACTGCTCACGAGTCAGTGAACGCTGACGCGAAGCCAGCAGCGCGGTACAGCACAGGTTCATGGCATTTGCCGCCCCCGCGTTGTTGATACGCACCATCAGTTCGGCGGCGATTTCGTTCACCGTTGGCGTTAACCACGCCGGGCGCACCGCCTCGATAGGATCGATAGAGTCGCGCCACTCCGGTACACGCTGGTTAAGGAAGGTCATCAGCGGCATAGGCTCGCCAAAGTTAACGTAACCCTGGCCGAGATTACGCAGCTTGCTTAAGCCCCGTAACATCGACATAAAACCTTCTTTTTCTTTGGTGGCGCCGCGTAGCTCTTTGGCGTAAGTGCCCACTTCCATCACGTGCTCGTAACCAATGTAAATAGGCACTAACGTAATCGGGCGTGTGCCGCCGCGTAACATAGCCTGAATGGTCATCGACAGCGTGCCGGTTTTCGGATCCAGCAAACGGCCGGTACGTGAACGGCCGCCTTCCACAAAGTATTCAACGGAATAGCCGCGGCTGAACAGCTCGCCGAGGTATTCACGGAACACGGTGGAGTAGAGCTTGCTGCCCTTAAAGGTACGGCGGATGAAGAACGCGCCCAGGCGACGGAAAATCGGGCCTGCCGGCCAGAAGTTCAGGTTGATACCCGCCGCGATATGCGGAGGCACCAGCCCCTGGTGATAAAGCACGTAAGACAACAACATATAGTCCATATGGCTGCGGTGGCAGGGCACATAAACGATTTCATGTCCGTCGTGAGCCAGCTGACGCACTCGCTCGGCGTTGTGGACATTGATGCCCTGATACAGGCGGTTCCACGTCAGTCCCAGCACGCGGTCTGTCAGCCGGATGGCTTCGTAGGAGAAGTTCGCCGCAATCTCTTCCATCAGCGCCACAGCGTTCTGCTGGGCTTTTTCATGGGAGATTTTCTTGCTGCGCGCTTCGTCTTCTACGGCCCGGGCAATAGCTTTGGATGCCAGAAGCTTGTTAAACAGATCCTGGCGTACCGGCAGACGTGGCCCGATAGTGGCCAGACGCTGCCGGGCAAAGTGCATTCGCGCCACGCGTGCCAGCTTCTGAGCGATGCGCTTGTCGGTGCCGTGTTCGGTGGCCATTCTGCGTAGTGAAACGGGCGCGGAAAAACGTACGAAGCTATCGCGCCCAAGCCAGGATACCGCGAAGAATTTCTGTATGCCGTTCAGCATACGCAGCGGCGGATTGATTTCGCCTTTTTCGCGGCCCGGAGAGCGGCCAAACATTACCGATACCGGCACCATCTGCACATCCAGATTCGGATTGCTGCGGTGCAGATCGAGATAGTCGTGGAAGAGCTTAATAGACTCTTCCTTCGGCGTGTAATAGGTGAAGACTCGCGGGCCGCTGTGGATAAAGACATAGCGCGGCAGAACCGCTCCGTCTATTTCCAGCGGTTCGAGCGGATCGGGTAAATCATGTGCGAGGCATTGCGCGCGTAGCGTCAACAAGTCCGCCTTAGAGTTATAAGGCAGAACGTACATAATAGGGCGTGTGGTATCCAGGCCCAGCTCGGCTTGAGGATCTGCCGGTATGGACTTGCTCTTTACCAGAACGCTTAATGGTAAATTAAGTAATTTGTAGTAAATTCTTGGCCAGCCTGACATAAACGATGTAAAGCCTCAGGTTAATAGTGCAAATTCGCCGCAAGAATATCAGAAACTGCATAAGATTTCTGTGGCGCTGCGATTTTCCCCGTCACGGCTCAAGTTACCGGATTCCGGATTAAAACTTGAAGAGTGAAGGGTATTGATAAGCATTGACGCTTTTATTTTAAAAAGGTTTCCCAACATGGCGAATAACACCGCTGGATTTACACGTATTATCAAGGCCGCCGGTTATTCCTGGAAAGGCCTGCGCGCCGCCTGGATTAACGAAGCCGCCTTCCGTCAGGAAGGGGTTGCCGCGGTTATTGCCATCGCCGTCGCCTGCTGGCTGGACGTCGATCCCATCATCCGTATTTTGCTTATCGGTTCCGTTGTGCTGGTGATGATTGTCGAAATACTTAACAGCGCCATTGAAGCTTTGGTTGACCGTGTCGGCACGGATTATCACGAGCTTTCAGGGCGGGCAAAAGATATGGGTTCAGCCGCTGTCCTGATTGCCATTATCCTCGCCGTGTTCACCTGGGTCACGCTGCTATGGCAGCATTGGCGATAATTTGCGAGAGCCTTTCCAGATTATGATAAGACCCTGGTTTTTTACTCAATATATGGTTTCAAATTCACCTTTGACTGTATATACTCACAGCATAACTGTATAAACACCCAGGGGGCGGAATGAAAGCTTTAACTACCAGGCAGCAAGAGGTGTTTGATCTCATTCGGGATCATATCAGCCAGACCGGCATGCCACCGACGCGTGCCGAGATTGCTCAACGTCTGGGGTTCCGTTCTCCAAACGCGGCAGAAGAGCACCTTAAGGCGTTAGCCCGCAAAGGCGTTATCGAAATTGTTTCCGGCGCTTCGCGCGGTATTCGGCTTCTGGTTGAAGAAGAAACCGGTGTTCCGCTGGTAGGGCGCGTGGCAGCTGGCGAACCGCTGTTGGCGCAGCAACATATCGAAGGTCACTACCAGGTCGACCCATCGCTGTTCAAACCGAACGCCGATTTCCTGCTGCGTGTAAGCGGCATGTCCATGAAAGACATCGGTATTCTCGATGGCGATCTGTTGGCGGTGCATAAAACGCAAGACGTGCGTAACGGCCAGGTAGTTGTGGCACGCATTGACGATGAAGTTACGGTGAAACGGCTGAAAAAGCAGGGAAACACCGTACAGCTGCTGCCGGAAAACAGCGAGTTTGCACCCATCGTTGTCGATCTTCGCGAACAAAATTTCAGCATCGAAGGGCTGGCCGTCGGGGTGATCCGCAACGGCGACTGGCTGTAACCCCATCGCTTCCCGCATTTTGTGATGCGCTTTTGCCGCGCATCACCCTATTATTCTCTTCTTTTATTCGCTCTGGATCCCCGTATGCGTTTCTTCTCGTCGACGGATAAAGCGCTCTGGCGCCTCGCATTACCGATGATTTTCTCCAATATCACTGTTCCGCTGCTTGGGCTGGTGGACACCGCGGTCATCGGGCATCTGGATAGCCCTGTTTATCTTGGCGGGGTAGCCGTTGGCGCAACGGCCACCAGTTTTCTCTTCATGCTGCTTCTGTTTTTACGTATGAGTACCACGGGGTTAACGGCTCAGGCATTTGGGGCGAATAACCCTGCGGCGCTGGCTCGTGCACTCGTCCAGCCGTTGCTGATGGCGCTGGCGGCCGGTATTGTCATCATCGTGCTGCGTTATCCCCTGATTACGCTTGCGCTTAATATCGTTGGCGGAAACGACCAGGTGCTTATGCAGGCTCAGCGCTTCCTTGAAATCCGCTGGCTGAGCGCGCCCGCTTCTTTAGCCAACCTTGTGCTGCTCGGCTGGCTGCTTGGCGTACAGTATGCGCGCGCCCCTGTTATCCTGCTGATTGTCGGCAACGTACTGAATATTGTGCTTGATATCTGGCTGGTCATGGGCCTGCACATGAATGTGCAGGGCGCCGCGCTGGCAACGGTTATTGCAGAATACGCCACTCTTGTTATCGGCTTACTCATGGTGATGAAAGTGCTGGGCATGCGGGGAATCGATTTCTCAATGCTGAAAACCGCATGGCGGGGAAACATACGCCGCCTGCTGGCGTTAAACCGGGATATCATGCTGCGTTCGTTGCTATTGCAGCTTTGCTTTGCCTCGGTGACGGTTTTCGGCGCTCGTCTGGGCAGTGAAGTGGTGGCGGTCAACGCCGTATTGATGACGCTGCTAACCTTTACCGCCTATGCGCTGGACGGGTTTGCCTATGCGGTAGAGGCGCATTCTGGTCAGGCCTATGGCGCGCGCAGCGGCGGCCAGCTATTAAGTGTCTGGCAGGCAGCCTGCCGCCAGGCGGGCCTGGTCGCGCTAAGTTTTACGCTGGTGTATGCCCTGTTTGGCGAAAACATCGTCGCCATGTTGACTTCGCTACCGGAATTGCAGCAGCAGGCGGACCGCTACCTGTACTGGCAAATGGTTCTGCCGGTCGTGGGGGTCTGGTGTTATCTGCTGGATGGCATGTTTATAGGCGCTACTCGCGGTGCCCAGATGCGTAACAGTATGGCGGTTGCCGCCGCGGGCTTTGGCCTGACGCTGCTGAGCGTTCCCTGGCTTGGTAATCACGGCCTGTGGCTTGCTGTAGCGGTGTTTCTTGCCCTGCGTGGGCTATCGCTGGGCTGGATCTGGCGACGCCACTGGCGGCACGATACCTGGTTCCAGGCTGAAAGTCATAGTTAGTTACAACTACTGATGCGCTTTTACCTTCCTCTCAGCGCGCTGATTTGCCGTCAGATTCTGGCGCAAACCGGCGCGTCTCCTGCTGGCCGAATGGTTCAATATTCTTAATTACCGCCTTGATGCCGGATACTTGCCTATAATTATTATCACGTCCAGCAGATAGCGGTTGTGGCCAGACGGCTTCACCGGGACGATATTAATTTTTAGCGATTCTTCACCGAACGATGAGGATATTATGATGAATAAAGACGAAATCGGCGGTAACTGGAAGCAATTCAAAGGCAACGTGAAAGAAAAATGGGGCAAGCTTACGGACGATGATATGACCGTCATTGAAGGTAAACGCGATCAGTTAGTGGGTAAAATCCAGGAACGTTATGGTTCATCCAAAGATGAAGCAGAGAAAGAGGTTGTTGACTGGGAAACCCGTAATAACTACCGCTGGTAGCCTGCATAACCCTCAGTTGTGCTAGTTCTTAAAGACTATCCTGCCCGGGTACAGGGATGTACCGTCCCACCTTAACGCACCTTCTTTTTAATCTGTACCGAGTGGTCATGGCTGCTACAGCCTTCTTTATGACCGCATGCCTCTACTTCAGAACAGGCAGAACATAAGCCATGCGCTTCAATAACGTTGTGACGTAATGCAAAGCCCATTTTTGCAGCGAGCTTATGCATAATATCTTCCACACCCTGGGCAGCCTCTTCTTTTACCACACCGCAACGCTCACAGATAAACATGGCTGAAGAGTGGGTCGGCTGGTCTATTAAATTGCACAGCACATAACTATTGGCAGACTCTACGCGATGAACAAAACCCTGCTCCAGCAGGAAATCAAGCGCGCGGTAGACGGTTGGCGGTTTGGCCTGAGGTTCGCTGACGCGCAGCAAGTCCAGCAAATCGTAAGCGCTGATGGCGCCGGTCTGTAACGTCATCAGACGCAGCACTTCCAGACGTTGCGGCGTCAGGCGCACATTGCGCTGTGCGCAAAGCTTTTCAGCCTGCGCTAACACGTGTTGTGAACTCGTCGTATCCATCAGCATTCCTCGATTATGTAGCCCTTCACTTTACCATAAAAGCAGCAAAAACGCCGAATGCTGGTCCATACTGGCAGTGACTTACCTCAAAATTCTCCCACCGGAGCCGTTATGCAAAAACCAGACTGTATCCGTCACTGGCGCGAACTGGAAAGTGCAGATGAACCTCATTATCCCGACAGCAATGAACGCTTTGCTATTGGTGCGCCCCTTGCCCGTCGCCTTGGTCTATCCCGGCTTGGTATTCATCACGTGCGCCTGCCGCCCGGAAGAAGAACCTCCTGGCCTCATGCCGAAAGCAGCGAAGAAGAGTTTGCTTATGTGATAGAGGGACATCCACAAGTATGGATCAACGGTAATCTCTATCAACTGGAACCGGGAGACAGCGTGGGTTTCCCCGCAGGGACGGGGATTTGCCATACCTTTATAAACAATACCGAGCATGAAGCCCGTTTGCTGGTAGTTGGCGAGGCTAACAAAGAGGAAAACCGCGTTTATTACCCTATGAACTCCGGTTATGCCGCCACACGCAAGGATCGCTGGATAGACCATCCCCCACAATTTTTTGGTCCTCATGATGGACAACCCTCCCGAAAATCGTGAAGTAAACTATAAATAAACTGCATGGAAATATTGAAACGATAACCCGTATGGATAGAAACGGGAGCCCGATGGGTGAAATAGTCTTTTTTAAGCTCGTTATTCGCAGCAATAGTCCGCCTCTGTTAAGTCTCAACTGGCAGGGGTTAGTTATTACCTATGATAAACAGACGGACGAGCGGTAAATGAAAAAAATTAAAACTCTGGTGGCGCTTAGCGCCGCCTCTTTGTTGGTGGCAAATTCGGCCCATGCGGCTGGTACATGGGCGGAAGCACGTAGTGATGCGATGGGTGGAACAGGGGTTGCTTCCGGTAGTTACGGCAGCGGCGCGCTGATTAACCCGGCTTTGCTGGCGAAGGCGCAACAAGAAGACAGGGTGACGGTAATATTACCTTCCGTCAGCGCGCAACTTACCGATAAAGATAATCTTCAGGACCAGATCGATGACATCAGCGATAAGGTTGATAATTACGAAGACGTCATTGATGACCTTACCCTGCAGGATATTCTTCTTAATCCTGAAGGTACGCTGAACCAGTTCCAGGGGGCTGCGGGTGATTTGGCGGGCGAGCTGGAAAGCCTGCGGGGCAAAACGGCTCGCGCTAAAGCGGCCGCTGGCATCGCGGTGAGCATTCCAAACGACGTGCTGTCGCTGGCGTTTGTCGCTAAAGCCTACGCGCATGCGCGCGTCAGTTCATCAATTGACCAGCGGGATATTGATTATCTGCGCGGCATTGAAGGTTCCGACGCCATTGCGGGAACCGTAGCCGTTAATGCGGCCGTAAATGGCTCCGATGTTATTACGCGCAATCTTAATTCCACCGCATCAGGCCGTGCGGCTATCGTGTCCGATTATGGTATAGCGATGGCAAAACAGTTCATGTTGGGCGACGTACCGGTTTCCGTTGGCGTGACGCCGAAACTGCAGAAAACCTGGCTGTATAATTACACCACCTCGATTTATGCCTACGACAGCGATGACTGGAACAGCAGTCGTTATCGCAACGATGACACCGGCTTTAACATCGATGCAGGCGTGGCGGCAGATTTCGGCGAGCACTGGACGGTAGGTGTAAGCGGGCAGAACCTGGTGTCACGTGATATCGATACCAAAGATATCCGTATTACCAACGGGCGTACCGGCGAGACGCGCAGCTATAAAGATACTTACCAGATAAGCCCGCTGGTCACTGCGGGAGCGGCCTGGCATAACGATCTTGTGACGTTGAGCGCTGACGCCGACCTGACGGAAACCAAGGGCTTCAAAAGCGAAGACAACTCACAGTATGTTGGCGTAGGTGCCGAGGTTCGTCCGCTCTCCTGGCTTGCCGTTCGTGCCGGTTACCGTGCCGATGTAAAAGATAACGACAGCAATGTCTTTACGGGCGGCGTAGGCTTTGCGCCGTTTAACCGCGTTCACGTTGATTTGATGGGCCTGTACGGCGAAGACGAGACCTGGGGGGCTGGCGCACAGCTTAGCGTCACCTTCTGATAAAGGCGTGCCGGGACGAGCAGGTGTCCCGGCGCTGCTTTGTGCTATAGTGGCGACCCGTTTTTAACCGTAACCTGCGTAAACGTTCAGTGATTATGTCCCCACAAAGCAATTCGACTCCTTTCCAGCCGCACCGTTTCTCCATCGCGCCAATGCTCGACTGGACCGACAGGCACTGCCGCTATTTCCTGCGCCAGCTTTCGCGTAACACCCTGCTGTACACCGAGATGGTGACCACCGGGGCGATTATTCACGGTAAAGGCGACTATCTGGCTTACAGCGAGGAAGAGCATCCTGTTGCGTTGCAACTGGGCGGTAGCGATCCGCAGGCGCTGGCGCAGTGCGCGAAACTGGCTGAAGCTCGTGGTTATGACGAAATAAACCTGAACGTAGGCTGCCCGTCTGACCGTGTGCAAAACGGCATGTTCGGCGCGTGCCTGATGGCCGACGCGCAGCGTGTGGCAGATTGCATCAAGGCGATGCGCGACGTGGTGTCCATACCGGTAACGGTCAAAACCCGTATCGGTATCGACGAGCAGGACAGCTACGAATTTCTGTGCGACTTCATTGGCACAGTGGCAGGAAAGGGCGAGTGCGAGATGTTTATCATCCATGCGCGCAAAGCCTGGCTTTCCGGCCTTAGCCCAAAAGAGAACCGCGAAATTCCACCGCTGGACTATCCGCGCGTTTACCAGCTTAAGCGTGATTTTCCGCACCTCACCATGGCCATCAACGGCGGCGTGAAGACGCTGGAAGCGGCCAAAACCCACCTTGAACACCTGGACGGCGTAATGGTCGGCCGTGAGGCGTACCAGAATCCGGGCCTGTTAACAGCGGTCGATCGCGAAATTTTTGGCAGCGATCTGCCGGAAGTAGATACGGTAGCAGCGGTGCGCGCCATGTATCCTTACATTGAGCGTGAACTGGCAAACGGCGCTTATCTGGGCCACATCACGCGCCATATGCTCGGCCTGTTCCAGGGCATTCCCGGCGCGCGCCAGTGGCGTCGTTATCTAAGCGAAAATGCGCATAAAGCCGGTGCGGGGATTGCAGTGGTGGAACATGCTTTATCGCTGGTCGCGAACAGGCGCTAACTTTGTAACGTAATAACCGTACGGAACGCTAAGGTATTGCGGCGTTGATCACAACCTCACATTTTTGTGATTAGCTTTTCCGCCGCTGTCGTATCTATTGTTTTGTAAATCTGACACTATGAGCGCGTTGCAACAAAGAATTCATCGTCGCTGTACCCTACAAAACAGCACGAACAAAAAAAGAATGGGCTTCCCTCGGGAGGCCCAAATTCTTTTATGGAATCAACAAGCTGGAACCTTGCGTCGAACGGCTTTCCAGAGTTTCATGCGCACGGGCCGCGTCTTTCAGGGCAAATTTCTGGTTCTGCGCCACGTCCACTTTTATTACGCCGCTGGCAATCAGCGGGAACAGTTCGTTGCAGGCTTCCTCCAGTTCTTCGCGGGTAGTAATGTAACCATTCAGTGACGGACGTGTAACATACAGCGAACCTTTCTGATTAAGTATGCCGAGGTTCACTCCGGTAACCGGCCCGGACGCATTGCCAAAGCTCACCATCAAACCCTGGCGTTGCAGACAATCAAGCGACGCTTCCCAGGTATCCTTTCCTACCGAGTCATAAACCACCGCGACTTTCTTGCCGCCGGTGATCTCTTTCACGCGTTCGACAATATTTTCTTCGCGATAGTTAATGACTTGCCAGGCTCCGGCCTGTTTTGCGCGTTCCGCTTTTTCAGCAGAACCAACGGTGCCGATAAGTTTTGCGCCTAATGCTTTCGCCCACTGGCAGGCAATCAGACCCACGCCGCCCGCCGCAGCATGGAATAAAAAGACATCGTTTGGTTTCACTTCGTAGGTTTTGCGCAGCAGATAGTAAACCGTCAAACCTTTCAGGAAAGAAGCGGCGGCCTGCTCAAAGGAGATGGCATCGGGGAGCTTAGCCGTTTTATCAGCCGGCACGTTATGCACGCTGCTGTATGCGCCAGCCCCTGACTGGGCATACACCACCCGGTCACCCGCTTTTAAATGCGTGACATCGCTACCGACTTTGCTCACAACGCCTGCCGCTTCTGTACCCAGCCCGCTTGGCAGCATTGGCGGTGGGTATAATCCGCTGCGAATATAAGTATCAATGTAGTTGATACCAATGGCTTTATTTTCAACCTGGACTTCATCGGCTGCCGGATCGTGCGGCGTGAATTCAACTGCTTTGAGCACGTCCGGGCCGCCGTGCTGGCTAAACTCTATACGCGTTGCCATAGTTTCTCCTTTGGTCGCGATCGCGACACGCTTTCGGGTATACTGCCTTGTTGTCACTCCCAAACAGGTAACTCCCTCACTATGGCAGGAAATAAACCCTTCAACAAACCGAACGAAACCCGTGACCGTCAGATGGAAGGGCTGAAAATGCCGCCACATTCTCTGGAAGCGGAGCAGTCGGTATTGGGTGGTTTAATGCTGGACAACGAACGCTGGGACAATGTCTCCGAGCGCGTCGTTGCCAATGATTTTTTCAGCCGCCCGCACCGCATGATCTTCACCGAAATGCAGCGCCTGCTGGAAATGAGCAAGCCTATCGATCTCATCACGCTCTCTGAATCCCTTGAACTGCAAGGCAATCTCGAAAGCGTAGGCGGCTTTGCTTATCTGGCTGAATTATCTAAAAATACGCCAAGTGCGGCGAATATCAGCGCTTATGCGGATATCGTCCGTGAACGGGCGGTAGTGCGTGAAATGATCGCCGTGGCGAATGAAATCGCCGATGCAGGTTATGACCCGCAGGGCCGCACCAGCGAAGATTTGCTCGACCTCGCCGAATCACGCGTTTTCCAGATTGCCGAAAACCGCGCTAATAAAGATGAAGGTCCAAAAAGCATCGATCAAATCCTTGAAGCGACGGTGTCGCGTATCGAATCGCTTTACCAGACCCCGCACGACGGCGTGACGGGCGTGGACACCGGCTATCAGGATCTGAACAAGAAAACCGCCGGGTTGCAGAAATCGGATCTGATTATCGTGGCGGCGCGTCCGTCGATGGGGAAAACCACCTTTGCGATGAACCTGTGCGAAAACGCCGCCATGCTGCAGGAAAAACCGGTGCTTATCTTCAGCCTGGAAATGCCCGGCGAGCAGATCATGATGCGTATGCTGGCGTCGCTCTCGCGCGTGGATCAAACCAAAATCCGTACCGGGCAGTTGGATGACGAAGACTGGGCGCGCATTTCGAGCACCATGGGCATCCTGCTTGAGAAGCGCAATATGTATATTGATGACTCCTCTGGCCTGACGCCAACGGAGGTTCGCTCCCGTGCGCGCCGTATCTATCGCGAGGCGGGCGGTCTGAGCATGATCATGATTGATTACCTCCAGCTGATGCGCGTACCGTCGCTTTCCGATAACCGTACGCTGGAAATCGCTGAAATTTCACGCTCGCTCAAAGCGCTGGCCAAGGAGCTACAGGTGCCGGTGGTAGCGCTTTCGCAGCTTAACCGCTCGCTGGAACAACGAGCCGATAAGCGCCCGGTTAACTCGGACCTGCGTGAGTCTGGATCTATCGAGCAGGATGCCGACTTAATCATGTTTATCTACCGTGATGAAGTTTATAACGACAACAGTGACGAGAAAGGCATCGCGCAAATTATTATTGGTAAGCAGCGTAACGGCCCAATCGGCACGGTGCGCTTAACCTTTAACGGGCAGTGGTCGCGGTTCGACAACTACGCAGGCCCGCAGTACGACGAAGATTAAAATCCTCGTTATCCCGGCGGGGGCGCGCTGCCTACCCGCCTGACATTTTTCGTAGGGTGGATAAGCGCAGCGCCATCCACCACTCTGGTAAACATTGAGCAAGGAAGAAACATGCAAGCGGCAACCGTTGTTATTAACCGCCGCGCTCTGCGACACAACCTGCAACGCCTGCGTGAACTGGCCCCCGCCAGCCGCATGGTGGCGATTGTGAAAGCAAACGCCTACGGGCATGGTCTGCTTGAGACCGCCCGCGCCCTCCCTGACGCCGATGCTTTCGGCGTTGCCAGACTCGAAGAAGCGGTACGTCTGCGCGCGGGAGGCATTTCACACCCCATTCTTCTGCTTGAAGGCTTCTTTGACGCCAGCGACCTGCCAAAGATTGCCGGGCAAAACTTACAAACTGTTGTTCACAGCATTGAACAGCTTGAAGCCCTTGAGCAGGCCAGCCTGAGCCAGCCGATTACCGTGTGGATGAAGCTGGATACGGGCATGCACCGTCTGGGCGTGCTGCCCCACGAAGCCGAGGCTTTTTATCAACGCCTGACACGCTGTAAAAATGTCAGCCAGCCGGTAAATATCGTTAGCCATTTTGCCCGGGCCGATGAACCAGAATCTGACGCCACGCCGCGACAGTTAGCTGTCTTTAATACCTTCATCGCCGGCAAACCTGGGCAGAGATCCATCGCCGCCTCTGGTGGCGTCCTGCTGTGGCCGCAGTCGCACTTCGACTGGGTGCGTCCGGGCATTATCCTCTACGGTGTATCTCCCCTTGAGCACAAGCCGTGGGGCGCGGACTTTGGCTTCCTGCCGGTGATGTCGCTCACCTCCAGCCTGATTGCGGTGCGCAACCACAAAGCCGGCGAGCCGGTGGGTTACGGCGGTACGTGGGTTGCCGGGCGCGATACCCGGCTGGGCGTCGTGGCGATGGGTTATGGCGACGGCTACCCACGCAGCGCGCCGTCAGGAACGCCCGTGTTGGTCAATGGTCGCGAAGTGCCGATTGTTGGACGCGTAGCGATGGACATGATTTGTGTCGATCTCGGCCCGGATGCGGAAGAGAAAGTCGGCGATAAAGTGATGATGTGGGGCGCAGGCCTGCCCGTCGAGCGCATTGCTGAAATCACGAAAGTGAGCGCTTACGAACTTATCACGCGCCTGACGTCAAGAGTAGCAATGGAGTATCTGGACTAGACCTTTTCTTTCCTCGCCTCACAGGGCGAGGGAAAATACAAACCTCTCGATTTCTTCCCGGCTTCCGGTTTACATTGGTTATCCGCCACACTGTAAACCAGGAGTACCTCACCGTGTTTCAAAAAGTTGACGCCTATGCTGGCGACCCGATCCTTTCTTTAATGGAACGTTTCAAAGTGGACCCGCGTGTCGACAAGGTTAACCTCAGCATTGGCCTCTATTACAACGAAGACGGGACAATCCCGCAGCTACAGGCCGTGGCAGAAGCCGAAGCCCGGCTGAACGCGCAGCCGCACGGCGCTTCTCTTTATTTGCCGATGGAAGGGCTGAATACCTACCGCAGCGCAATTGCACCTTTGCTGTTCGGGGCCGGGCATCCGGCATTGCTGGCAGGGCGTATTGCTTCTATTCAGACGCTGGGCGGCTCCGGCGCGCTGAAAGTGGGCGCTGATTTCCTGAAAACGTATTTTCCCGATTCGCAGGTTTGGGTCAGCGATCCCACCTGGGAGAACCACGTCGCCATCTTTGCTGGCGCAGGCTTCACCGTGAATACTTATCCGTGGTTTGACGATGAAACCAACGGAGTGCGTTTCGAAGCCCTGCTTGAGAAGCTCAACACCTTACCTGCGCAAAGCGTTGTGCTGCTGCATCCGTGCTGCCACAACCCAACCGGCGCGGACCTGACGGACGCCCAGTGGGACGCCGTTATTGAAATTCTTAAAGCGCGTGACCTGATTCCATTCCTCGACATCGCCTATCAGGGCTTCGGCGCGGGAATGGAAGACGATGCCTATGCGATTCGCGCTATTGCGAACGCGGGCCTGCCGGCGCTGGTCAGCAACTCATTCTCAAAGATTTTTTCACTGTACGGTGAGCGCGTCGGCGGGTTGTCCGTGGTTTGTGAGGATGCAGATGAAGCAAACCGTGTGCTCGGGCAGTTGAAGGCTACCGTGCGCCGCAACTACTCCAGCCCACCAAACTTTGGTGCGCAGGTAGTGGCCACCGTCCTGAATGACGAGCAGCTTAAAGCCAACTGGCTGGCGGAAGTCGAAACGATGCGTCGTCGCATCCTCGATATGCGCCAGGCTTTGGTTTCCGTGCTGAAGACCGAAGTGCCAGGGCGTAACTTTGACTATCTGCTGCAACAGCGCGGCATGTTCAGCTATACCGGCCTGAGCGCAGAGCAGGTTGACCGTCTGCGTGATGAGTTTGGCGTTTACCTGATTGCCAGCGGCCGTATGTGCGTTGCCGGTCTGAACAGCAACAACGTCCAGCGCGTTGCGCAGGCGTTTGCCGCTGTCATGTAAGCGCTTATTTACCACCTTTCAATAGGCGATGGTCACCCATCGCCTTTTTCTATGACAAATTCCACGTAAAGTTATCCAGGCCTTGAGCGCCGTCCGTTTATTTCTGCCGCTAAACCAGCCTGTCGTTGCCAAAGAGTCCGTCCCGGCACGGCTCAATCCCGGCGTCACCGTCACCAAAACGCAGTGGCTGAAAGACAAGTAAAGCAGGATATTCTATGGCGACGCGGTAATGACATCATCGCAGTCCGGAACGTCAACGCTCGCGGTATCCGCATACTGCGGGCTTCAAACTCCAGCTATCAGCCTTTGCCAAAAGCAGGTATATACGGCGAAGAAGTGGTTGTTAACGCAGAATATTAATTTCTGAGGCAGCAGAAACACGGCGATAAGCGCAGGCTCGTCACCGTTTTTTTCAGCAAAATTCACCCGCCGGGTTTTACCTTTTGCCAAGTTGCTCGCACACTTAGTTGAGCGCAAATTCATCTGGAGCAATGTATGTGGTTTCAACAGACCCTCACCTTAAAAGCCAAATCCCGTGGTTTTCATCTCATTACTGATGAAGTTCTTGGGCAATTGTTCCGGCTTTCTGAGGTGCAAACCGGACTGCTGCATCTTCTGCTCCAGCATACTTCCGCCTCCCTGACCCTGAATGAAAATTGTGACCCGACCGTGCGTCAGGATATGGAAAGGCACTTTCTGAAAACCGTGCCGGACAATGCCGCCTGGGAACATGATTATGAAGGCCCGGACGACATGCCTTCGCATATCAAATCATCGTTGATGGGCGTGTCGTTGCTGCTGCCCGTACATCGGGGGCAGGTACAACTCGGCACCTGGCAGGGTATCTGGCTGGGAGAACATCGTATTCACGGCGGTTCCCGCAAAATTATTGCGACGCTACAAGGGGAATAAAAATGACGAATTCGGAGCTGTTGCAGTACTGCATGAGCAAGCCGGGCGCGCAGCAAAGCGTGCACAGCGACTGGAAGGCCACGCAGATTAAGGTAGCGGACGTGCTTTATGCGATGGTGCATGACGTGGAGAATCGTCCGGCGGTGTCGTTAAAAGCAAGCCCGGAACTTGCGGATCTGCTGCGGGAAAGCCACAAAGACGTTTTCCCCAGCGCGCATTTAAACAAGGCGCACTGGAGCACGGTTTATCTGGATGGAACGCTACCGGATTCGCAGATTTATTATCTGGTGGATGCATCGTATCAGCAGGCGCTATCGCTGCTGCCCGAACAGACCAGGCAGCAGCTTCCTGACTAATTACTTCAGCAACGGCTTGAGGAAGCGCGCGGTATGAGAGGCAACGCATGTGGCGACCGTTTCCGGCGTGCCGGAGACAAGAATTTCACCGCCGCCGCTGCCGCCTTCCGGGCCAAGATCGACAATCCAGTCCGCGGTTTTAACCACGTCCAGATTATGTTCGATAACCACAATGGTATTTCCCTGGTCTCTGAGCTGATGCAGCACTTCAAGCAATTGCTGAATATCCGCGAAGTGCAAACCGGTGGTCGGCTCATCAAGAATATAAAGCGTTTGCCCGGTGCCGCGCTTGGAAAGCTCACGCGCCAGCTTCACACGCTGCGCTTCACCGCCGGACAGCGTTGTCGCTGACTGGCCCAGGCGGATATAAGACAGGCCAACGTCGATTAGCGTTTGCAGCTTACGCGCCAGCGCCGGTACGGCATCAAAGAAAGCGCGCGCGTCTTCGATGGTCATATCCAGCACTTCATGGATGCTTTTGCCTTTGTATTTAATCTCCAGCGTCTCGCGGTTATAGCGCTTGCCTCTGCACTGGTCGCACGGCACGTAGATGTCCGGCAGGAAGTGCATCTCTACTTTAATCACGCCATCGCCCTGACAGGCTTCGCAACGCCCGCCACGCACGTTAAAGCTGAAGCGGCCCGGCGTATAACCACGCGCGCGGGACTCCGGCACGCCGGCAAACAGCTCGCGTACCGGCGTAAACACGCCGGTATACGTCGCCGGGTTGGAACGCGGAGTGCGGCCAATCGGGCTCTGGTCAATATCGATAACTTTATCGAAGTGTTCCAGCCCCTGTACATCGCGATAGGCTGCCGGTTCCGCAATGGTGGCGCCGTTGAGCTGGCGCTGTGCAATCGGGAACAGCGTATCGTTAATCAACGTCGATTTACCCGAGCCGGAAACCCCGGTGATACAGGTAAACAGGCCTACCGGCAGCGTCAGCGTAACGTCTTTGAGGTTGTTGCCTCTCGCACCTACCAGCTTCAGCACTTTTTCCGGATTGGCAGGCACGCGGTTTTTGGGGACGGCAATTTCACGCTTGCCGCTCAGGTACTGTCCGGTCAGGGATTCCGGCACGGCCATAATGTCCTGCATGGTGCCTTCGGCAACGACCTGGCCGCCGTGCACGCCAGCGCCCGGCCCGATATCAATGATATGGTCAGCCGCACGAATGGCGTCTTCATCGTGTTCAACCACAATCACGGTATTACCGAGATTACGCAGGTGAATCAGCGTTTCGAGCAGGCGTTCGTTATCGCGCTGGTGCAGGCCGATGGACGGCTCATCCAGCACGTACATTACGCCCACCAGCCCGGCCCCGATCTGGCTTGCCAGGCGGATACGCTGGGCTTCGCCGCCGGACAGCGTTTCTGCTGAGCGGGAAAGCGAAAGGTAATTCAGGCCTACGTTGACGAGGAATTTCAGGCGGTCGCCAATCTCTTTAAGCACTTTTTCCGCGATCTGCGCACGCTGACCGCTGAGCTTCATGTTCTGGAAGAATTCCATCGCATGGCCGATGCTCATATCGGAAATAGTCGGCAGCGGAGTGTTCTCGACAAACACATGGCGCGCTTCGCGACGCAGACGAGTGCCTTCACAACTGGCGCACGGACGGTTGCTAATGAACTTCGCCAGCTCTTCGCGTACCGCGGAAGATTCCGTCTCTTTATAGCGGCGCTCCATATTGTGCAACACGCCTTCGAACGGATGGCGGCGCACGGACGTATCGCCACGGTCGTTCATGTACTTGAATTCGACGGTCTCCCTGCCGGAACCGTTGAGCACAACATTTTTTACCGACGCGCTCAGTTCATCCCATGAGGTTTCCACGTCGAATTTGTAGTGATCGGCGAGTGAACGCAGCATGGTGAAGTAGTAGAAGTTGCGGCGATCCCAGCCGCGGATTGCGCCGCCAGCCAGCGACAGTTCGCCATTTTGCACCACCCGATCCGGGTCGAAGTACTGCTGAACGCCCAGCCCGTCGCAGGTTGGGCATGCGCCAGCCGGGTTATTGAAAGAGAACAGGCGAGGCTCTAATTCACGCATGCTGTAGCCGCAAATTGGGCAGGCGAAGTTGGCGGAGAACAGCAGTTCTTCGGCGGTTTCGTCGTCCATATTAGCCACCACGGCGGAACCACCGGACAGCTCAAGCGCGGTTTCAAATGACTCTGCCAGGCGCTGGCCGATATCTTCGCGCACCTTGAAACGGTCCACGACCACTTCAATGGTATGTTTTTTCTGTAGCTCAAGCTTTGGCGGATCGGAAAGATCGCACACCTCGCCGTCGATACGGGCGCGGATATAACCCTGGCTTGCGAGGTTTTCCAGCGTTTTAGCGTGCTCGCCTTTGCGGTCTTTGATGATAGGCGCAAGCAGCATCAGACGCCGGCCTTCAGGCTGGGCCAGTACGTTATCCACCATCTGGCTGACGGTTTGCGCCGCGAGCGGAACATTGTGATCCGGGCAGCGCGGCTCACCCACGCGTGCATATAACAGACGCAGGTAGTCGTGAATTTCAGTAATGGTGCCGACGGTAGATCGTGGGTTGTGCGACGTGGATTTCTGTTCGATAGAAATCGCAGGTGACAGCCCTTCGATGTGGTCAACATCGGGCTTTTCCATCAATGACAGGAACTGACGCGCATAGGCGGAGAGAGACTCAACGTAACGACGTTGCCCCTCAGCGTATAAGGTGTCGAAAGCCAGTGAGGATTTGCCAGAACCCGAAAGCCCGGTCACGACAATGAGTTTGTCGCGAGGGATTATGAGGTTGATATTCTTGAGATTATGGGTGCGGGCGCCCCGAACTTCGATCTTATCCATTCACCTTTCCCGGATTAAAAGCTTTTGCCCGGCCGCATGATGCCACCGGCGATCGTAAACGGTTAATTATGACACAATAAAACCTGAATGGATATCCAGTGTTTTAATGCAATGATGTATAATGCACCAGGATTCTGGAATACATCCCGCAGCTATAAACATTGGGGGTGGCATGGTAGAATCGAGGGTTTACACTATTCATAAAACGTTTCAGGAGACACGATCATGGCCAGCAGAGGCGTAAACAAGGTGATTCTCGTCGGGAATCTGGGTCAGGACCCGGAAGTACGCTACATGCCAAATGGTGGCGCCGTTGCCAACATTACCCTGGCCACGTCAGAGTCCTGGCGCGATAAGCAAACCGGCGAAACCAAAGAGAAAACTGAATGGCACCGCGTTGTGCTGTTCGGCAAACTGGCGGAAGTGGCAGGCGAATACCTGCGTAAAGGTTCCCAGGTTTATATCGAAGGCGCACTGCAAACGCGCAAATGGACCGATCAGGCTGGCGTTGAAAAATACACCACCGAAGTCGTGGTAAACGTGGGCGGCACCATGCAGATGCTGGGTGGTCGTGGCGGCGGTGCAGGCACACCGGCTGGCGGCGGCAACGGCGGGCAGCAGCAGGGCGGTTGGGGTCAACCTCAGCAGCCACAGGGCGGCAATCAGTTCAGCGGCGGCGCGCAGTCTCGTCCGCAGCAGCAGAGCACCCCGGCTCCGTCTAATAATGAACCACCGATGGATTTTGACGACGATATTCCGTTCTGATTCCGTCCAGAATAAAGAACGTCGCTTAAGGCATCAAAAAACCCCTGCCGTTTATTCGGCGGGGGTTTTTGTTTACGTACCTTTTCGACGCCTCGCCACTCAGGTAATGACCATCGGCCATTCTGGCGGAGCGTGGCTTGAGATTTCGACCATCACCTCTTTAAAGGATGTCCACATCACCGCGAAGTCTGCAGCCGTCAGGCCTAACAGCCCGGTAGCAAACCACAATGCTGCGGCGATCCCAAGCCCGCTGCTTGCCACAGCCAGAAACGCGTAGTCAGATTTGCGAAACTGAATATTTAACGTGCTGGCAAGAAACATCAGAACTGCACTAAACAATGGCCAGCGCATCAGTAACACGCCGGTGGTGATGGTAGTCATGAAACCAATCCTCTTAAGGCAAACTTATCAGGCATAACGGCTCGCTACAAAGACAGGCGCAAAAAGAGGCGATGCGGGGACGTCAGCAGGATAAGTTTTTTGCAAAAATGTAAACTAAATCGTTGTTGCATGAAGTGTGTGAAGTCTATCACATTTGTCTTTTTAATCACCAGATGTACGGTGCGTTTTTTGCGCGTTTTTTGCGCGTTTTTCTGCGTCGGGCGATGGTGCAGAAGAGGGAAGAAACGCGCGTTGCGTCAAAAGATATGTATCTTTCAGAACTGCCGATGGTTAACGTTCATGCGTATGGTGATTTTACTTAACGAATTATTCTCTGCTATTTAAAATAAGATAATAAACATATCTTCACAGCCCTATTAAATATTGCGTCATGAATAGCTGATTTTTTCCGCAGCTTTTTTTATGTTCATCTGTGTTTTGCCGTTAAGAATAAAAAGTCTATTGCTAATGTATGATTATTCATGCAACGTAATCGACGGCTTGCGGGTTTGTTCCAGTTAAACGACAACGGGCGGTAATAGCAGGGACATGTGACTACCATGACAGAACGGATTTATCTACGCATTTTACGTACTTCTGGTTTTATGCTGACGGTATGTTTGCCCATCCTGTTGGCGGTATACTTCGCTCATGTTCGCGCCTCCAGTGAGACGCAGCAGCATCTTCGTTCTTTTGCGCAATTAGTTATCGAAAAGACAGAAATCGTTATTCAGCACGTTGAAGCGGCTCAGCATGAAGCACAGCAGTATACAGGCCCGGTTTGTAGCCCTGAACATATGCTAAAGCTACTGGATGTCGCGCGCAGTAAACTGTATATCGAAGATCTCATCTATGCCCGTGAAAATAAATTTATTTGTTCTACGGTTTATAAACCATCCGTGCCTTTTTCCGCGCCCGTAGCTAATTACACCCGCAAACCTGATATTTCAATATTCTATTATCTGGATACGCCGTTTTATATCGGCCATAAAATGACGTATATGCAGCAGGGTAATATTATTGTGGTGATAAACCCACGCACATATGCCGATGTGATGTCAGTCGACCATAGTCTGGCTTATGGCGCATATGATACTGTCACAAAAGATTTTTTCTCTTTAAGTGAGCAGCTTAATACCAAACGCCTGCACGATTTTATTGCAAAAGATGATAAATATTTCGTTGATGAAGAGCGTGTTTATACGATTGTGAAATCACAGCGCAGGCCAATCGCCGTCATTGTTTCGACCTCGGAAGAGCGCTTTAATAAAGAGTGGTATCATCAGCTGACGCTTACCGTACCATTAGGGATTATCTGCAGTATTATTATATTGTTGATATGGTCACGTTCCCGCCAGCAGTTCAATTCACCACGACGCATGCTGCTGCGCGCCATTGAAAAAAAACAGTTAAAACTTCATTACCAGCCGATTATTGATATCCAGAGCGGAAAGTGTGTGGGTGCCGAAGCGCTTCTTCGTTGGGTGAATTATGGCGGGCAGTGGATTAGCCCCGGCAGCTTTATTCCGCTCGCTGAAGCCGAAGGACTGATTCAGAAGATCTCCAATTATGTGATTAACGCCGTCTTCAATGATTTTGGCGAATTCCTTGCAGATCACCCTGACCTGTATATTTCTATTAATTTATCCCCAACAGATTTTCATTGCCCCCGACTGGTAGCAATGCTTGCAGAAAAAATTGAAAAGCACGCAGTCAATGCCAGACAAATAAAAGTTGAAGTAACAGAAAGAGGTTTTATTGATGTACCAAAAACCCGCCCGGTTATTCAGGCGTTCCGCCAGGCTGGTTTTGAAATAGCGATTGATGACTTCGGCACCGGTTATGCTAATTTGCACAACCTGCGTTTCCTGAATGTAGATACCCTTAAAATAGATAAATCTTTTATCGACAATCTCACCACCGACCGGGCCTGCTATCTCATCGCTGAACATATCATTGAAATGGCGCGCAGCCTGGATCTTAAGACCGTCGCTGAAGGTGTCGAGACGCAGGAGCAGGTCGCCTGGCTTCAGGCTCGCGGCGTGCATTACTGTCAGGGTTGGTACTTCGCAAAGGCCTTACCGCCGCAGGAATTTATCGCCTGGCTGCATCGACCAGGCGGCAGCAACGACGTCGTGTTTGCTGATTAACTCAGGCGTGATGGCGGTAGTCGGTCGGCGTGCGGTCAAACTCGCGGCGGAACACCCGGGAAAACGTTTGTTGCGACACGTAGCCGTAATCCATCGCGATATCAAAAATAGGGCGGCGGGTAGAGCGCAGCTCTTTTGCTGCGAGCAACAGCCGACGCTGACGAATGTATTCACCCAGCGTCTGGCGCATGACGGTGCGGAACATTCTTTGCAGATACCACTTTGAATAACCAGATTTTTTCGCCACCACGTCAATGTTCAGCGGCTGGTCGATGTGCTCATCAATCCATTCAGTCAACGTATAAATGATGTCCTGGTGTGCCATGGGCCTTCCTTAATCAACGTATTCGATTAGCAGGTTTTGTTGCCGGAGAGTATAATTCCTCAAGTTAACTTGAGGTAAAGAGCATTTTGGAAAAGAAATTACCCCGCTTTAAATCCTTACTGTCTCCGGGCGAGGTGGCGAAGCGCAGCGGCGTGGCGGTTTCAGCGCTGCACTTTTACGAAAGTAAGGGCTTAATAAAAAGTATCCGTAATAGCGGCAACCAGCGGCGCTATACGCGTGACGTTTTGCGAACGGTCGCCATCATCAAGATAGCGCAGCGTATCGGTATTCCGCTGGCAACTATTGGCGATGCGTTTGGCGTGCTGCCGAACGGGCACGGCATCAATAAAAATGACTGGAAGAGGCTCTCGTCTCTCTGGCGCGAAGAGCTGGACCGACGCATTCATACGCTGACGGCATTAAGGGATGAACTGGATGGCTGTATTGGCTGCGGTTGTTTATCCGGTGCGGATTGCCCGTTGCGTAATCCGGGCGACAGGCTGGGTGAAGAAGGGACCGGCGCTCGCCTGCTGGAAGATTAAAAAACTAAAGCGCCCGACTTCGGCGCTTTAGTTTGTTCCCGGTCTTTGTCTTTCGCTCTATCCCGCTTTTCGCAAGGAGGGTTTCCCCCGACATCAGCGCCCCTCAATTACAGGTTCTCAGGAGGTTCCGGATTGCGCTGACACTTTAAGTGTAGATCCCCTTTTCCAGCTTTCAAGATATGACCGTATATTTTTTGAGCAATCCTTCGTCCTCGGTTCAGGCTGGGTTATCTATAGTTAACCCAACTGCAAAAACAAAAGGTTAGCCCATGATTATCGTCCATCACCTGAACAACTCCCGTTCCCAGCGCGTGCTGTGGATGCTCGAAGAACTTGAGCTGCCCTATCAAATCGTGCGCTACCAGCGCGAACCCACCATGCTGGCGCCTGAGGCGCTGAAAAAAGTACATCCGTTAGGTAAATCACCCGTGCTGGAAGACAACGGCAATATCATTGCTGAATCCGGCGCAATTCTTGAGTATCTGCAGGAAACTTACGATAACGAAAGCCGTTTAAAGCCGATAGCCGCGCAGGATAAGCTTCAGTACCGCTTCTGGCTGCACTATGCCGAAGGTTCGCTTATGCCACTGTTGATGATGAAGCTGGTATTTGGCCGTCTGGGGAAAGCGCCGGTGCCATGGCTGCTGCGCCCCGTTGGCAAAGCTTTAGGGCAGGGCATACAGAAAGCTTACCTCAATAAACAGCTCGCCACCCACGCGCGATTTATCGACGATTATCTTGGCAAAACGCCCTGGTTTGCCGGACAGGCGTTTAGCGTGGCGGACATTCAAATGAGCTTCCCGCTGATTGCGTTACTCGCGCGCGGTAATATTAACGACCTGCCGAATCTCCAGGCATGGGTGAAAAACGCGCAAATGCGCCCGGCCTGGCAAAGAGCGGTTCAACAGGGCGGGCCATTTGACATCCCGGGCGGCTGACCGGTTAAAATTTGAGCGAGTCAGCAAAACGCTTTGCCGCTATCTTGCTTTATTGTTGCGAAATTGCGCATTAACGATAACGTTTGCGCATGACGCGGTGATTATTTCATCGGCCAGCGTTATTTTCAGCAAAAAGCGGCAAAGTTTGGTTGAAAATCCCCTTAAGAAGGCCGGATAATCGTTTGCCTTCATTTTGACGCGCAATTTTTACACGCGGAGTTAAACGTTTGCTTTTTTTGCGACGCCCCTTTTTGTCGCAATCGCAGCACAGGGATAAGACGTTTAATCGGCAGCGGAATGTCCGCCGGGTGTAATAATGTAATCATAAAAATCTCAGGGGATTTTTCACTATGTCTACTCCTTCACCGCGTGCAACCGGCGGCCTCGACGCCTGGTTCAAAATATCTGCACGTGGCAGCACCGTTCGTCAGGAAATCGTGGCCGGTTTAACCACTTTCCTTGCGATGGTTTATTCCGTTATCGTTGTGCCTGGCATGCTGGGCAAAGCGGGCTTTCCTCCCGCGGCGGTCTTTGTGGCGACCTGCCTGGTGGCGGGCGTGGGTTCGCTCGTTATGGGCCTGTGGGCGAATCTGCCGCTGGCTATCGGCTGTGCCATCTCGCTGACCGCGTTCACCGCGTTTAGCCTGGTGCTTGGCCAGCATATTAGCGTTCCTGTCGCTTTAGGCGCGGTGTTCCTGATGGGCGTACTGTTTACCATTATTTCCGCTACCGGCATCCGTAGCTGGATTTTACGCAACCTGCCGATGGGCGTTGCGCACGGCACCGGCATTGGCATCGGCCTGTTCCTGCTGCTGATTGCCGCAAACGGTGTCGGTCTGGTTATTAAAAACCCGCTCGATGGTCTGCCGGTTGCGCTCGGTCATTTCGCCAGCTTCCCGGTCATCATGTCACTGATCGGCCTTGCGGTAATTATCGGTCTGGAAAAACTGAAAGTACCGGGTGGAATCCTGCTGACTATCATCGGTATTTCCATTGTAGGTTTGCTTTTCGACCCTTCCGTGCGCTTCTCCGGCATTTTCGCGATGCCCTCTCTGAAAGACGAAGCGGGTAATTCGCTGATTGGGAGCCTGGACATCATGGGCGCGCTCAACCCCGTCGTTCTGCCAAGCGTGCTGGCGCTGGTAATGACGGCGGTGTTCGACGCCACCGGCACTATTCGCGCGGTTGCCGGTCAGGCAAATCTGCTGGATAAAGACGGGCAAATTATCGATGGCGGCAAAGCGCTGACCACTGATTCCCTGAGCAGCGTGTTTTCTGGCTTTGTAGGGGCTGCCCCTGCGGCGGTTTATATTGAATCCGCAGCCGGTACTGCCGCAGGCGGTAAAACAGGTCTGACGGCTATTACCGTTGGCGTCCTGTTCCTGCTGATTCTGTTCCTGTCGCCGCTTTCTTATCTGGTTCCTGCGTACGCAACCGCTCCGGCGCTGATGTACGTTGGTCTGCTGATGCTAAGCAACGTGGCGAAAATCGACTTCGCTGATTTTGTTGATGCCATGGCGGGCCTGATCACCGCCGTGTTTATCGTGCTGACCTGTAACATCGTTACCGGCATTATGATCGGCTTTGCCTCGCTGGTGATTGGCCGCATCTTCTCCGGCGAGTGGCGCAAGCTGAACATCGGCACCGTTGTTATCGCTGTCGCTCTGGTCGCGTTTTACGCGGGCGGCTGGGCAATTTAAGATTTTTCTTCTGCGGGTCACGCCTTGCGCGGCCCGCAACTTATTTTCTTTCTGGGCATTTCCTGTTTCATTTCGGTGTAGAAAGTTGTTTTATTATTAAAGCAACCGCCTGCAAAAAGGGTTTCACAACACACCGCGACTAAGGAAAGCATGGAAATCTTCTTCACTATTCTCATCATGACCCTTGTGGTCTCTTTATCTGGGGTAGCAACACGCATGCTGCCTTTCCAGATCCCGCTGCCGTTAATGCAAATCGCAATAGGTGCGCTGCTTGCGTGGCCGCACTTCGGCTTACATGTTGAATTCGACCCCGAGTTATTCCTCGTGCTGTTTATCCCGCCGCTGCTGTTTGCGGATGGCTGGAAGACGCCAACCCATGAGTTTTTGAAACACGGCAGAGAAATCATCGGCCTTGCGCTGGTTCTGGTGCTGGTTACTATCGTGGGCATCGGCTTCCTTATTTATTATATGGTGCCGGGGATCCCACTGGTTCCTGCATTTGCCCTGGCAGCCGTGCTGTCACCAACCGATGCCGTGGCGCTATCCGGTATCGTCGGCGAAGGGCGCATTCCAAAGAAGATTATGGGGATTTTGCAGGGCGAAGCCTTGATGAACGACGCGTCCGGTCTGGTATCGCTGAAAATGGCGGTCGCGGTGGCGGTTGGCGCGATGGTCTTTACCGTCGGCGGGGCGACGGTCGAATTCCTGAAAGTAGCGATTGGCGGCTTGCTTGCCGGTATCGCAGTGAGCTGGCTGTATGGTAAATCCCTGCGCCTGATGAGCCGCTGGAGCGGCGATGAGCCCGCGACGCAAATCCTGCTGCTGCTGCTGTTACCTTTCGCTTCTTACCTTATTGCCGAACATATTGGCGTTTCGGGTATCCTGGCGGCCGTTGCTGCGGGGATGACCATCACCCGTTCTGGAGTGCTGCGTAGCGCGCCGCTGGCCATGCGCCTGCGTGCTAACAGCGTTTGGGCCATGCTGGAGTTTGTCTTCAACGGCATGGTTTTCCTGCTGTTGGGCCTGCAACTGCCGGGCATTCTGGAAACGTCTATTACTGCCGCGAATGCCGATCCGAACGTAGATCTCTGGATGCTGTTCGTCGATATCGTGCTGATTTATGTCGCGCTGATTGGCGTACGTTTCCTGTGGCTGTGGTCCATGAAGCGTATCAGCCTGCGCTTTATGAAAAAGCGTCCGCTGGAGTTTGGCTCCTTCACCACGCGTGAACTGGCGGTTGCCTCTTTTGCCGGAGTACGCGGGGCGATCACCCTTGCTGGCGTGCTGTCGATTCCGCTGTTTCTGGGCGATGGCACGCCGTTCCCGGCGCGCTATGAGCTGATATTTCTCTCCGCCGGCGTGATCCTGTTCTCGCTGTTTGCCGGGGTGATTATGCTGCCTGTTCTGCTGAAAAATGTCGAACTGGCGGATAAATCCGCCGCTCATCAGGAAGAGCGTCTGGCCCGTTCCGCAACGGCAGAAGTTGCCATTGTCGCGATCCAGAAAATGGAAGAGCGCCTGGCAGCAGATACCAAAGAAAATATTGACGATCAGCTGCTTACCGAGGTGAGCTCGCGCGTTATCGGCAACCTTCGTCGCCGGGCCGATGGGCGAAACGACGTGGAAAGCAGCGAGCTGGAAGAAAACCTGGAACGTCGCTTCCGCCTTGCCGCGTTACGCTCCGAACGCGCTGAACTGTACCATCTGCGCGCCACGCAAAAAATCAGCAACGAGACGCTGCAAAAGCTGCTGCACGATCTCGACCTGCTCGAAGCATTGCTTATCGACAGGAATTAAAAGGCGGGTAACGGCTACGCTTATCCATCCTGCGAATCGTACTTGCAGGATGGATGAGTAACAGCGTCATTCACCGTCGTTACACATCCACCCTTGGCCAGAACTCTTTGCAGCAGGCAATCCACGCCCGCGCACTTTGTGAAATATAGACGCCTTCCCGCCAGATCATCCCTAATCGCCAGCTTAAATCGCTCTCCAGCGGCAGCCACATTAAGGTGGCTTTATCCAGCTTCTGACAGACTGGCTCTGGTAAAATTGCAATGCCCGTCCCCGCCTGAACCATGGCTGCCAGGAAGTCCCATTGCCCGCTTCGTACGGCGATACGCGGGGTAACCCCATGTTCATGGAATAGCTGCATCAACTGGCGGCTAAGAGCAAAATCTTCGTTATAGATAAGCAGCGGGTGGGCCGCAAGTTCGCCTGGCGTAACGCTTGCGCGCGACATCCACGGGCCTGAGCGAGGCACCAGAACGCATAGCGGATGGCGAAACAGCGGCAGCATTGTAAAGGTGCTTTCGTCTTCTATGGGAAGCGCCGTCACGGCTAAATCCAGCTCGCCATTTATCACGGCTTGCTGCACCGTCAGGCTGCCAGATTCAGAAATTTTCAGCTCCACGCCAGGATAGCGCTGGCGATACAGGCTGATTGGCCCGGTCAGCAGCATACCCACCATCGGAGGAATACCCAGGCGCAGCACGCCTCTGCTCAGGTGATTAATGTCGCCTAACTCCGTCTCCAGCTGGCGGAATTCAGCCAGAATTGCCAGGCCTCGCTGATAAACTATCTGGCCCGTATCGGTGAGCAGCAGCCTGCGGCCATTGCGGATCAGCAGCGTACAACCCAGTTCATCCTCAAGGTTGCGCAACATTTTGCTAATAGTCGGCTGTGTAACAAACATCTTCTCCGCTGCGCGGGTAAAACTTTGCTGGCGGATAACTTCAACAAAATAACGCAGCGTTCTGATGTCCATAATTATTCCCGTTAACTTTACCTTTGATGTTTTAACGGTTTTGTCGGCCAGGCGGGTGAAACATCACCCGGCGTGATTTTTCAACCGTGTAACCAGCTCAAACTCTTTAAACCATACGGGCCGCTGCTGCTGCATAGAGATGTTCCCGGCGATGCCTGTCAGAATTGACATCGCGCCAGCCCGATGATCGGCCGCCCGTTTCAGCGGATCGTCACCCGGATCGCCAAATAAATCCGCCAGCATTGCGTTATCTCCCCCGCCGTGTCCGCCTTCTCCGACTGTGAAATCAGCTTTGTACGGTTCGGCAAAAATCGGGAATACCGTAATATCGCAGCTTTCCAGGCTGCCTTCGTTATCTCGCTGCCCGCCCGCGTTGACGTAGGAGGTTTCCACCAGCTTCATCTCCAGTCGTCCACGGCTGCCGTTGAATACCACGTTTAATCCTTCCCAGGGCAGATAGGCATTCAGGGAATAGGTTAGCTGCACCTGATTTTGATACTTCACCAGTACGGACAGGGTGTCTTCAATGTTTATGCCGTCGCTGAATACATTCCGATCCCGAAAATAGTTATCTTCATGCTCCGCGTCGAGATACAGCGCCTTAAGCTGGACGTTCTCTTCCATATGCAGGGCAAAGGGATCGTCTTTCGCCGCAGCATAGCCGTGGGCACGTGGATAAAAATGCGAGATCCCACGCTTTTCTGCATTCTCTTTTCCGTAGAAACGCAGGCCGCCTTCCGCATAGACCCTCTGCGGATAGCTTCCCAGCCAGAAATTCATCAGGTCAAAATGATGGGTGGATTTATGCACCAGCAGGCCGCCGCTGTTGCGCTTCTCCCGGTGCCAGCGACGAAAATAATCCGCGCCGTGTTCGGTATTAAGCAGCCATTCGAAATGGACGGAAAATACTTCTCCAATGGCGTTATTCATCAGCAGTTCACGGATCTTGCTGTGGTGCGGCGCATATCGGTAATTAAACGCTACACGCACCTGGCGATTTGTTTGCTCAACGGCATCGAGAATACGCAAGGCGCGCGGCTCGTCGATGGTCATCGGCTTTTCGGTAATTACATCGCAGCCCGCGTGAAGCGCCTGCACGATATAATCATCGTGCGTGCGATCCATGGTAGTCACAATGATAATATCCGGGCGAGTTTCGTGAATCATCGCCCCAAAGTTTTCTGCTTTCCAGGTCGATACCTTCTGCGCGCCAGCCTGGCTCAGTAGCGTATTGGCGTAGTTCATGCGCGTCTGATTGGTATCGCAAAATGCGACCAACCGCGCGTTGTCTTTCCACTTTCCGCTGATTGCTTCGATATATAGTCCGGCACGGCCACCGGTTCCGACCAGGGCATACTTCTTCATATCATCCTCGCTGACTCAGTAAATAAAACATCGTTTCATTATTACGATAATGTAGCGCTCAGAGATAAGATTGATACCGTGGCGGGAGAAAAATGTGATCCCCGGCCGAATAGCCGGGGAGGAATGCCTAGTGCGCGCGTCCTTGTTCAATGCCGATCCCGGTCTGGGAACGGATAAATTGAGCACGGAATTTTTCGCGTTCAAGATTACCTTCCGGGCTGTTATCGGTGATCGAGAACGCCCAGATACCCACAAACGCCACCAGAATAGAGAACAGCGCCGGGTACTCATACGGGAAGACAGCCGTTGCGTGACCCAGCACCTGTACCCAAATCGTCGGGCCGAGGATCATCAGTATCACCGCCGTCAACAGGCCAAGCCAGCCGCCAATCATCGCGCCGCGAGTGGTCAACTTCGACCAGTACATCGACAGCAGAATAATCGGGAAGTTACAGCTTGCCGCGATGGAGAACGCCAGGCCAACCATGAAGGCGATATTCTGTTTTTCAAACAAAATACCCAGTCCGATAGCCACCACGCCCAGAATCAACACGGTAATTTTCGACACGCGGATCTCATCGCGCTCGGATGCCCCTTTGCGGAACACGTTGGCGTACAAATCGTGCGAAACCGCAGAGGCACCGGCCAGCGTTAAGCCAGCTACCACCGCCAGAATGGTGGCGAAGGCTACGGCGGATATAAAGCCCAGGAACAGGTTGCCGCCCACGGCGTTAGCGAGGTGAACCGCGGCCATATTGTTACCGCCGATCAGCGCACCCGCCGCATCTTTAAACGCCGGATTAGCACCGACCAGCATGATGGCGCCAAAGCCGATGATAAAGGTCAGTATGTAGAAGTACCCCATAAAACCGGTGGCGTAGAGCACGCTCTTACGGGCTTCGCGGGCATCGCTGACCGTAAAGAAGCGCATCAGGATATGCGGTAAACCTGCGGTGCCAAACATCAGCCCCAGACCAAGCGACAGCGCTGAAATCGGATCTTTCACCAGTCCGCCAGGGCTCATAATGGCCGCGCCTTTCGGGTGAACCGCCATGGCTTCGCTGAACAGGTTGCTGAAGCTGAAGCCAACATGTTTCATCACCATAAAGGCCATGAAGCTTGCGCCGAACAGCAGCAGCACGGCTTTGATTATCTGCACCCAGGTGGTGGCGAGCATGCCGCCGAACAGCACGTACATCACCATCAGCACGCCGACCAGCACCACCGCAACGTGGTAATTCAGGCCGAACAGCAGCTCAATGAGTTTACCCGCGCCCACCATCTGTGCGATGAGGTACAGCGCCACAACGACTAACGAACCGCAGGCGGACAAAATACGAATCGGCCCCTGTTTCAGGCGGTAAGAGGCGACATCCGCAAAGGTATAGCGTCCGAGGTTACGCAGGCGCTCGGCAATCAGGAACAGGATGATTGGCCAGCCTACCAGGAAGCCGAGCGAGTAAATCAGGCCGTCATACCCGGAGGTGTAAACCAGGGCGGAAATCCCGAGGAATGACGCCGCCGACATAAAGTCGCCGGAAATCGCCAGCCCGTTCTGAAAGCCGGTAATATTGCCGCCAGCGGTGTAGTAATCGCTACGCGAACGGGTGCGTTTCGAAGCCCAGTATGTGATGTACAGCGTCATGGCAACGAAAATGACGAACATGATTATCGCTTGCCAGTTGGTCGGCTGGCGCTGCACATCGCCGGTAATGGCGTCGGCTGCCAGCACCGTGGCGGGCAAGGTAAGCAGAGGGGCCGTAAGTGCGGTCAGAAAACGTTTCATGATGCGTTTACCTCGCGCAGCATGGCGTGAGTCAGACGGTCAAATTCGCCGTTGGCTCGCCAGACGTAAATGGCGGTAAGCACGAAGGAAATAACGATTACGCCAACGCCTATCGGTATGCCACGCGTGACGCTGGTGCCCGCGTGCAAAGGCGTGCCCAGCCAGCCCGGTGCGAAGGCAATCAGCATGATAAAGCCAACGTAAATTATCAGCATGATTATCGATAGGATAATGGCAAACCGCTGCCTTTTTTCGACCAGCTCCCTGAAATGCGCGCTGTCTTCTATCCGTTGATAAATGAGGTCATTCATCACAGAGTCTCCAGAGGTAAGTTGTGGTTTTTATAGTTCCCTCTCCGGAAGGAGAGGGGTAAACAGGGCCGAGAATGTTATGAAGGCATAGTAAGGGCTTGTTTTTCTTCCAGCAGCTTGTCGACTACGCCAGGATCGGCAAGCGTCGAGGTATCGCCAAAGTTGCTGGTATCCCCGGCGGCGATTTTGCGCAGAATGCGGCGCATAATCTTGCCGGAGCGGGTTTTCGGCAGCGAGTCGGTCCAGTGCAGGACGTCCGGCGTGGCAAGCGGGCCAATTTCTTTTCGCACCCAGTTACGCACTTCGGCATACAGCTCTGGCGTCGGCTCTTCACCGTGATTCAGCGTGACGTAAGCATAAATCGCCTGACCTTTAATATTGTGGGGAATACCCACTACCGCGGCTTCGGCAATTTTCGGATGTGATACAAGCGCCGACTCAATCTCCGCGGTGCCTAAACGGTGCCCGGAGACGTTCAGCACATCATCCACACGACCCGTTATCCAGAAGTAGCCGTCTTCATCACGACGTGCGCCATCACCGCTGAAATACATATTTTTAAAGGTCGAGAAGTAAGTTTGCTCGAAGCGTTCGTGATCGCCGAACAGAGTGCGCGCCTGGCCCGGCCATGAATCGGTGATAACCAAATTCCCGTCGGTTGCGCCCTGCTGCGGGTTACCTTCGTTATCTACCAGCGCGGGCTGTACGCCAAAGAACGGACGCGAGGCGGAGCCCGCTTTCAGTTCGGTTGCCCCTGGCAGCGGGGTGATCATGAAGCCGCCCGTTTCAGTCTGCCACCAGGTATCTATCACCGGACACTTCTCGTTACCGATATTCTTCCAGTACCACTCCCAGGCTTCCGGGTTAATCGGTTCGCCAACGGAGCCAAGAATACGCAATGAAGAGCGGTCGGTTTCTGCAATCGCTTTATCGCCTTCGGCCATCAAAGCGCGGATGGCCGTAGGCGCGGTGTAGAGAATATTCACTTTGTGTTTATCCACTACCTGCGCCATACGGTTCGGGGCAGGCCAGTTTGGCACGCCTTCGAACATCAGGGTGATGGCGCCACAGGCCAGCGGGCCATACAGCAAATAGCTGTGGCCGGTCACCCAGCCGACGTCTGCTGTACACCAGTAGACGTCGCCCGGATGGTAATCAAAAACGTACTTAAAGGTAGTTGCGGCATAGACCAGATATCCACCCGTAGTGTGGACCACGCCTTTCGGCTTGCCGGTCGAACCGGAGGTATAAAGGATGAAGAGCGGGTCTTCGGCGTTCATCTCTACAGGCTGATGGTGAGCGCAGGCCTTCTCGACCAGTTCGTTCCACCACAGGTCACGGCCTTCATGCCATTCAATGTTGCCGCCAGTGCGTTTTAAAACAATCACATGCTCAACGGTTTTTACGTTGGGATTTTTCAGCGCGTCATCAACGTTTTTCTTCAGCGGAATAGCGCGACCGGCACGAACACCTTCGTCGGCGGTAATGACCAGGCGAGAGCTGGAGTCAATAATGCGTCCGGCAACGGCTTCCGGGGAGAATCCACCAAAAATAACCGAATGCACCGCGCCAATACGTGCGCAGGCCAGCATCGCTACGGCAGCTTCCGGCACCATCGGCATATAGATAGCAACCACATCGCCTTTCTTTATACCTAGCTCGACCAGGGTATTGGCAAAACGGCAGACATCGCGATGCAGTTCGCGGTAAGTAATGGTTTTGCTCTGGGTCGCATCATCGCCTTCCCAGATAATCGCCGTCTGGTCGCCGCGTTCCTTCAGGTGCCTGTCCAGGCAGTTGGCCGCAAGGTTCAGCGTGCCGTCTTCATACCAGCGAATAGAGATGTTTCCCGGCGCGAAGGAGGTGTTTTTCACCTTCTGGTAGGGTTTGATCCAGTCGAGGATTTTCCCTTGTTCGCCCCAAAATGCGTCTGGATCATGCACCGACTGCTGATACATGGATAAGTATTGCTCCGGATTGATCAGGCAGTGTTCCGCAATATTTGCGGGAATAGCGTGTTTGTGTCGTTGTGTCATGGCTTTTTTTCTCCTTGAGGATGTTAATAATATGTCACGCAAACGTTAATTGTAGGGGTATTGGCAGCTTTGTTTATTTTTTGGGCGGCAGATCACGCATTCGTTAAGCGGTATGAAAAATAATCAAACGATTCATTAAGAAGAAATAATTCGCGCGGCGGGTTATTTAAAAAAGCTATGAGTAAATATATTTTATAACAATGCGTTATAGTAGTTGATATGACTAAATTTCCATTTACCCGCGCTTTTTGATTGAATAACTCCGAAAATACAGGCTTGCGCAGCATAGCGTACAAATGGTACTCATACCCCTGCTGAATTAAGCCCCTCGTAAATCCCGACATTTGTTATACCCCTTTTACGTTTGTGACGTTCTCATCAGCTTCAATATGAGAATGGCGTTTTATTGAGGAATAAAATCGTTATGAAACAACCAAAGGTCAGCCTTGCCTGGCAGATACTGCTGGCGCTGGTGCTGGGCATTGCGCTGGGAAGCGTTCTGCATTATCAAAGTGACGAGCGCGAATGGCTTATCGCCAATTTGCTCTCTCCGGCAGGTGATATCTTTATTCATCTGATCAAAATGATTGTCGTGCCGATTGTAATTTCTACGCTGGTGGTAGGCATTGCGGGCGTGGGCGATGCCAAACAGCTCGGACGCATCGGTGCGAAAACCATTCTCTATTTCGAAGTGATCACGACGGTTGCCATTATCCTGGGGATTACCCTGGCGAACGTGTTCCAGCCGGGACACGGTATTGATATGTCGCAGCTTGCCAGCGTGGATATTTCGAAATACCAACACACCGCCGAAGACGTTCAGAGCCACGCCCACGGATTAATGGGCACTATTCTTTCCCTCGTGCCGACCAACATTGTGGCATCGATGGCGAAGGGCGACATGCTGCCGATTATCTTCTTCTCGGTGCTGTTTGGCCTTGGCCTCTCTTCGCTGCCGGCCACGCATCGTGAGCCTCTGGTCACGGTATTCCGCTCTATCTCCGAAACCATGTTCAAAGTAACCCACATGGTGATGCGTTACGCTCCGGTTGGAGTCTTTGCGCTGATCGCTGTGACGGTAGCAAACTTCGGTTTTGCTTCGCTTTGGCCGTTGCTCAAACTGGTGCTGCTGGTTTACTTCGCCATTCTGTTCTTTGCGCTGGTTGTGCTGGGCGCGGTGGCCCGTCTGTGCGGGCTGCGTGTCTGGATTTTAATTCGCATCCTTAAGGAAGAATTGATTCTTGCTTACTCCACGGCAAGCTCTGAAAGCGTGCTGCCGCGCATCATCGAGAAGATGGAAGCGTACGGTGCACCGGCGTCCATCACCAGTTTCGTCGTACCGACGGGTTATTCCTTTAACCTTGATGGTTCCACGCTGTACCAGAGTATTGCGGCCATCTTTATCGCGCAGCTTTACGGGATTGAATTGTCAATCGGTCAGGAAATCATCCTGGTGCTGACGCTGATGGTGACTTCCAAAGGTATCGCAGGCGTGCCGGGCGTATCCTTCGTTGTGCTGCTGGCAACGCTTGGCAGCGTAGGTATTCCGCTGGAAGGACTGGCGTTTATCGCCGGCGTAGACCGTATCCTTGATATGGCGCGTACCGCACTGAATGTGGTGGGGAATGCGCTGGCGGTGCTGGTTATCGCCAAGTGGGAACATAAGTTCGACAGTAAAAAAGCGGCGGCTTACGAGCGGGAAATGCTGGGCGGCTTTACGGATAAAGCGAACAGCTAATCAAAGTTTGTGAAATAAATACAAACGGCCCAACGGGGCCGTTTTAGCTTGCTGACAAAGAAGAAAAAAGCGTGGTTTTTCCTTCTTTTGATTATCAGCCGAAAATTAATCCGTTGATTTTGCTTATTTTTTATTCCACGGTGTACGTTCAACCTGTGCTGGTTGAGAGTTTGTCATCAGTCTGAACGGCCCAACAGGGCCGTTTTCTTTGCCTGTTAATAAAGATTTTGCGGCATATTTCACCCGTGATGTAAGCCACATCCCAGCCAAAGTTGTTATCAGTGTGACGCTGGTTGAAATTTCAGCATGGGTATTTGTTTTTTATGCGGTACTCCATTAACAATCGTTCACACTTACCTATTGACCTGGACAGCCTCCCGGAGAACAACAATGAAGCCTGCGATATTGGTGGTGGATGACGATTTGGCTATCTGCGATGTGCTGCGCGATGCCCTGAACGAGCATGTCTTTGACGTGCTGGTCTGTCATACCGGCAACGAGGCGTTAGCGGCGATCGCTCAGCAACCGGCAATTGCGCTGGTGTTGCTCGATATGATGCTGCCGGATATCAACGGCCTGCAGGTGCTGCAACAGATCCAGCGACAGCGTTCTGAGCTTCCCGTGGTGATGTTGACCGGCCTTGGCAGCGAATCTGATGTTGTAGTGGGGCTGGAGATGGGCGCTGATGACTACATTGGCAAACCTTTCAATCCACGCGTGGTGGTAGCACGCATTAAGGCCGTGCTACGTCGCACGGGAGCGTTGGCAACAGAACCGGCTATAACGAAAGCCAGCGGGTTGCACTTTAACGGCTGGCGATTAGATACCGATCGTTGTCAGCTATTTAATGCGCAGCACGAGCAGGTTGAGCTTACGCAAGGGGAATATGGCCTGCTGCTGGCGCTGATGCAAAATGCCCGCAAGGTGCTATCACGAGAAAGATTACTGGCGCTCACCCACAGCGAAAGCCTGGAAATATTCGACCGAACGATAGATGTACTGATCATGCGGCTGCGCAGAAAGATAGAGGTTAATCCCCATCAACCTGCATTAATTCGCACTATTCGCGGCGTGGGTTATGTATTTTCTGCTGATATCATTCATGCGGAAAATAACGCTGCCTGAATGATTTAAATAATAAATGGGTGCTTAAGGCTTCTCTCTTCCCCAGGCAAGTCGGGCGGGGGAAACCCCACCCGTTGAGTGTCAATCTACAGGTTCACAGGCTAATTTAGCCGCTACTTCCTGTCTGTCAGTCCTTATTTTAACCTCGCAGAGATTTCGGCGGGTTAATAAGGTTAATGCTATTAATGTTACGCAAACAATTAATAAACATACGACAACAGATCTTGTTGGCCTCATGCCTTTTACTCCTTGCCTTTCGGCGAGCAAGAGGCTAGTCTCAACTTGTTGGGGTTGAGGGATAGCCTCGGGTTAACGTTATAGTTGCCCGGGGCTTTCTTTTTCTCATTATTTAGAGAGTATCCTTCGCGCATGCTCAGGTCAGAAAACCCTAAGCACCCGCCGAGTAGTTTACTGACATTCTGTTTTATTGAAATAAAATTATAAATGTAATTTATTTAACGGCATTACATTACTATCTGGCGTTGCGTCGCAAATAAACGCTTATTATTATGCGTTCATTTAACTATTTTCATTAATAAACATCTGCAATTCCGTCAGCGGTTTTGCGCCATCGATCGCATTTGCACATAAAAGATTTGCGCGTGCGCAGGCGTGCGCTAGTTTCAGGCTATCCGCCAGCGTCCATTTTTCATGGCAGCCATATAAAATCCCGGCGCAAAACGCGTCGCCAGCCCCCACGCTACCGACGATTTCTGCAGGCGTTAAGCGAAATGAGGGAACCCATACGCCTTCGCCGCCCGCTTCTACGCCCCATGCGCCCTCCGGGCAATGAACGATCACGCGCTGCCGCACGCCGGACTCAAGCAGCAGCTTTGCGGTTTGAGCGATGTTCTCTATGTGCGGCGTTCCATCCGGCAGGCGGATCTCCAGCCCGCTAAACTCACCGGCTTCCAGTTCGTTAATCACCAGATGATCCAGCCAGCGCAGGGCAGGGAGCACCATCGGGCGATAGCGTGGATCGCCCTGCCTTGAAACCAAATCGAGCGAAGTTTCGTACCCCTGCTGGGATAGCTGCGCCAGCAGCCGTGCGCTGCGCGTGCCGTATTCCGCGTCTTCCATATCCAGGCTGTCGAGCAGCAGCAAATAACCAAGATGGAAAATTTTAAACGACGTTTCAAGGCGGTCAAAGGCAGGTAAATCGAGCAGGCGGTTAGCGCCCGGCGAGTGGAAGAAAGTGCGCTGGCCGCTGGGGTCGGTCATCACCTGCGACATCGACGTGGGCGCAAACGTAGTGCGGTGAACGTGCTGGCGATTGACATGATACTGATCGAGCATCGCCATGATGTAATCGCCATCATGATCGTCACCGACCAGACCCACCGCCTGTAGCGGCAGGCCGACATGCATTTTCGCCAGCGTCAGCAGCACGTTCAGCGGCGCGCCGCCGGTTGAGCGTTCGCTGTGAACGATTTCCGCCAGCCACCCGCGCTGTGGCCACTGCACGATTTGGTGCACATGGTCGACCAGCATATTCCCGGCGGCAATAATCCCGCTGCGCTGCGTCATAGCAACTCCTTAAGCTTTACCCGAACTACCAAAAATCCGCATCTGCCCGGCCACCACGTCCGTAATAGCTTCTTCAATGCCGAGCAAAAGTTCGGCAAATTCGTCATAAATCGCATGGCGCTGATTCATTCGCTGTTCGACTGCGCCAAGCGCCGCCTGCGACATACCGGTATAGAAGTTTATCTTGTGAATACCGAGCGTTATCGCCTTACGGAAATCATCATCGCTGATGCCGGAGCCGCCATGCAGCACCAGCGGTAAACCTGTTTGCTGGCGGATAGCGGCCAGGCGGTCAAAATCGAGCTTTGGTTCACCTTTGTATTTGCCGTGCGCGTTGCCAATGGCGACGGCCAGCGTATCAATGCCCGTTCTGTCGACGAAATCACGTGCAACGGCAGGATCGGTGAATTTATCGCTATCGGCTTCGCCATACAGCGAGCCGCCTTCATCGCCGCCAACGGCGCCCAGCTCCGCTTCTACGGAAACGCCCACCGCATGGCACATCTTCACCACTTCGCGGGTCTGGCGCACATTCTCTTCATATTCAAGCGTAGAGCCATCGAACATTACCGAGCTAAAACCGAGGCGTAAGGCGCGAACAACCGCTTCAAAATGCAGACCATGATCGAGATTAAGCACCACCGGAATATCGTGCCGGGCCGCTTCGAATTTTACGGCCTCAACTAGTGAATCCAGCGACACATATTTAAAATGCACTTCGGCCATATTTATGATAAACGGAGATTTTTCCTGTTTTGCTGCGGCAAAAAGCGCGCGCAGAAAATGGCTGTCGAGCACGTTAAAAGCGCCCAGAGCGTAGCCGTTCGCGCGTGCGTGGGCCAGTCCGTCTGCAAGTGATATCAAAGCCATAATCGGTCCCCCGGTGTTGGGTGAGAAGTGATGGGTTAATTAAAAACGCTGGCGATATTCGTTACACAACAGTTGCTGCGCCGGTTCGTCTTCAATAATGCTGTTAAAACGCTCCAGCGGTTTCAGAAATCGGTTGTCGCGGTCATCGTCGTTAACCATCGACACTTCGCCGACCAGTACATCGCCATAGCCGGGTTCGCCCCAGAAACTGTGATAGACGCCGGGCACCAGGCAGATGCTCTCGCCGGGTGACAGGCGTAGCTGACTGCCCGCCGCGTGCGTCTGACGGCAGCCGTCAATGGTCACCGTCACATCGCTCTCTTCGGGCTGTTCAAACCGATCTGAGTTCCACAGTTCGACAATCAAATTGCCGCCGCCACGATTGATGATGTCTTCTTGTTTTCGCCAGTGAAAATGCATCGGCGTAAGCTGCCCTTCGCGGACATGCATAATTTTCTCAGCGTAGCATTTGGAATAAGGCGCGCCGTCCGGCGAGCCGTTACGCAAGGTGAAAAGCGTCAGCCCCTGGGCAAGAAAATCGTTGCCGCCGAACGCCGTCACGTCCCAGCCCAGCTTCAAATCGAACACCTCCTGCCAGATGGTTTTATCCACCTGCTGCCATTTCGTCAGATCGTATGAGGCGAAAGGAGGCAGGTGCACGTCATGCTGCATAAAGAAATGGCGAGTCCGGGACAGGATCTGATTCACTTCGGAGCGCTTCATAGTTTCTCCTTAAAACAACCCTCACCTTAATCCTCTCCCTGAGGAAGAAGGGAGATTATTTTCCCGTCGCCTGAGAGAGAAGGGATATTGTTTTCCCGCCTCCTGGAGGAAGCGGGATACTGCATTTCTCCACTCTCCCGGAGAAAGGGTCGGGGTGAGAGCGACCTGAGCTAAAGGGGGAAGATTTATTTCACCGTCCAACCCTTATAAGTGCCAATGTTGTTCTTATCGATCATCGTCACCGGGATCAGCACGGGCTCTTTAGGCGCAGGTTTGCCTTGCAGAATGTCGTAACCAATCTCCACCGCTTTCGCCGCCATCACCTGCGGGTCCTGTGCCGGCGTTGCCACAAAGAGCGAATTTCCACCGCGTTTCAGGGCTTCTTCTCCATCCGGGCTGCCGTCCACGCCAACGATAAAGAATTCGTTACGCTGAGCCTGTTTCGCCGCCAGATCGGCTCCGATCGCCGTTGGATCGTTGATGGCGAATACGCCGTCGATCTTAGGATTGGCTGCCAGCAATGAGGTCATCACTTCCAGGCCACCTTCACGGCTGCCTTTGGCGTTCTGGTTAGAAGAAAGGATCTTGATATCAGGGTGTTTTTTAAACTCGGTCACACAGCCTTCAACGCGGTTCTGCACGGCGGATACCGGCGGCCCGTTGATGATAACCACGTTGCCTTTCTCTTTTAAGCGATCCGAAATGTACTTACAGGCCATTTCGCCCGCCTGGGTGTTGTTCGAGGTGATCGTGGCGTCGGCACCTTCCGCCGCCACGTCTACGGCAACCACCACGATCCCGGCGTCTTTAGCGCGTTTTACCGCCGGGCCGATCCCTTTGGAATCCGCAGCGTTAAGAATGATCATGTCCACTTTCGCGGCGATAAAGTTATCAATCTGTGAAACCTGCTGCCCCAGATCGTAACCGCTGGAAACCAGCGTCACCTTCACGTTGTCGCCTGCAAGCTTGCGGGCTTCAAGTTCGGCGCCTTTGGTTATCTGCACGAAGAACGGGTTGGCGAGATCGCCCACCGTTACCCCGATGGATTTCAGATCTTTAGCCTGAGCAAAGGGCGCTCCGGCAATCATGGCTCCCGCGAGTAACGCGGTCACTATTGGCTTCAAACGCATGGCATATCTCCTGTGTAGGGTGTTTTTTGTTATGCACTTTGGTGGTGACGGGTACGGTATTTATCTATCAGCACCGCAATGATGATCACCGCCCCTTTGATCACCAGCTGCCAGAAATATGAGACGCCCATCAGCGTCATACCATTGTTAAGCGTGGCGATAATCAGCGCGCCGACCAGCGTGCCGGTGATAGTGCCAATGCCGCCCACAAAGCTGGTGCCGCCGAGAATAACCGCCGCGATGGCGTCCAGCTCATAGCCCATACCGAGGTTGCCGTTGGCGCTGTACAGCCGCGAGGCGCTCATCACGCCGCCAAGCCCGGAAAGCAGGCCGCTCATGCCGTAAACGAACAGCAGAACCATCCAGACTTTGATGCCCGTAAGGCGCGCCGCCTGCATATTGCCGCCAACCGCGTAGATATGAACCCCAAGCGTGGTACGTCTGAGAATGAACCAGCACACTACAATTACCGCCAGCGCAATCACCACCAGCCACGGGATCGGACCAAGATAAGCGTTGCCGATCCACTCAAAATTAATATTGGAGTTAATTACCGTGGTGCCGTCGGCCAGCAGATAGGCCGCGCCGCGCAGGGCGGTATAGGTGCCAAGCGTGACGATAAACGGCGGCAATCCCGCCCAGGCCACCAGCATGCCGTTAAACAGCCCAAGCCCGGTGCCCATCATCAGCGCGGCAGGAATCGACAAAGCTTCCCAGCCCGGCATCAGCGAAACAACCATCGCCGTCACCGCCGTGGTGCCAAGGATCGAGCCAACGGAAAGATCGATCCCGCCGGTCAAAATAATAAACGTCATCCCGGCCGCAAGAACGATATTGATCGACGACTGGCGAGCAATATTCAGAAGGTTAGACTCGGTGAAAAAGTTTGGCGCGATAAAGCCGAAAACGGCGACGATAAGCACCAGAATCGGCAAAATACCTACCGTTTGCATCAAATCGCCAAACAGCGCTTTTTTTAGCGAGGCGGATTTTGCCACCTGCTGCGGGGCGTCGACAGCAGGCGCGCTTTTGCGGGGATCAATCGTATTAGCCATGGTTAACCACCTTGTTGTGGGCATCTTCCACGCCGGTTGCCAGCGTCATGATGCTTTCTTGTGTGATGTCTGTGTCGTACAGCTCGCCTGCGATGCTGCCTTCGCGCATCACATAAACCCGGTCGCTCATGCCGACCACTTCCGGCAGCTCGCTGGAGATCATCAGGATCGCCACGCCCTGTTTCGCCATCTGACTCATGATCCGGTAGATCTCGCTTTTTGCGCCTACATCCACGCCGCGGGTTGGTTCATCAAGAATCAAAATACGCGGTCTAATGGCTACCCAGCGTGAGATCAACAGCTTCTGCTGGTTTCCACCTGATAAACCCCCGGCCCGCACCTGCGCATGAGGTACGCGAATATTCAGCAGGTTAATGGCATCGTCGGAAATGGTTTGCGCCTTTTTACGATCCAACCAGCCGTAATACGCGTCGCGTTCCAGCGTCGCCATGGTGATGTTGTCCTGTGCTGCGAGTTCCAGAAATAGACCTTGTTCTTTACGGTTTTCGGTAAGAAAGCCAATACCGAGGCGAATAGCTTCACGCGGTGAATGGATGTTGACCGGGTTGCCATCGATTTCTATCGTCCCGCCTGTCGCTTTGCGTACGCCAAAAATAAGCTGCGCGAGTTCGGAACGCCCGGCGCCGACTAATCCGGCAAGACCGACAATTTCTCCGGAACGCACCTGTAAGCTCACCGGCTGCACTTTGCCGCCGTCGGTCAGTTGATGAACGTTCAGACGGACATTGCCCAGCGGGATATCACGTTCCTTATTGAACAGATCGCTTAACGGGCGGCCCACCATCATGCGCACCAGTTCATTAGCGTTAAGGTTTTCGCGAGTCAGGCTGCCGACATATTGCCCGTCGCGCAGCACGCTGACGCGGTCCGATAATTCATACACTTCGGCCATGCGATGGCTGATGTAGATAATCGCCATGCCTTCATCGCGCAGACGCATAATCAGCTCGAACAGGCGGTGTGTTTCGCGGGAAGAAAGCGCCGCCGTGGGCTCGTCCATGACTAAAATGCGGCTGTTGCGGTGTAGCGCACGGGCAATCTCAACCTGCTGCTGTTCGGCGATGGTCAGCTTCATGACCAGATCGCTGGCCTTGAACTGCGCCCCGAGACGGTTGATCACCGTCTGCGCCTGCATCACCATCTCTTTGCGCTGCACCAGGCCCGCGCGTGAAAGCTCGCTGCCGAGGAAAATATTCTCTGCTACGGTGAGGTTAGGGGCGAGCTGCATCTCCTGGTAAATCAGGGTAATACCGGCGCTTAACGCGTCTTTTGGCCCCTTGATACTGTAAGGCTGGCCGTCAATCAGGATCTCCCCGCTGGTGGCGGTATAGGCACCAGCGAGGATCTTCATCAACGTACTTTTCCCGGCACCGTTCTCCCCCATCAGCGCGTGAATTTCGCCGGGGAATACCGTTAAGTCGACGCCTTTAAGCGCATAAAACTTGCCGAAGGACTTGGCAATGTTGCGCATCTCCAGAATGGGCACTTTACTCATGGCGCGGCTCCTGCGGGTGAAAAAGCGAGTGATGTCAGTCAAACACCCGCAGGTAAATGAAAAATGTCAGAAGCCGTTCATATTTGTCATATTCGTGAATAGTTAACCGTTGTCACATTCTCGTTATGAATATATTTCTCTGCTGCTGCGATGCAATTAGAACTGTAGGTGGATAAGCAACGCTCTATCCACCGCTCATCCATCCGAAGATGGATGACGCTTGCGCTTATCCGCCCTGCACGCTGGACCTGGAGCCATCTATGCCGCAACCCCGCATCCCCTTCTTAGCAAGCGCACGTGGCCGCCTGCTATTTTTCAATCTGCTGGTGGTGGCGGTAACGTTAATGGTTTGTGGCGTGGCGGTGCTGGGTTTTGAACACGCCAGCCGCCTGCAGGAGCAGGTGCAGGGACAAACGCTCAGCGATATGTCCGGCAGCATGGAACTGGCGAGGGATACGGCGAACGTCGCTACCGCCGCCGTGCGGTTGACGCAGGTTGTAGGCGCGCTCGAGTACCAAAGCGAAGCGGCACGCCTGAAGCAAACGCAGCTGGAGCTGCAAAATTCACTGACTCATCTGGCAACAGCTCCGCTTGCCGGCCATGAGCCGGAGCTGGTAAAACGCATTACCGATCGCAGCAACGAGCTGGAAAGCAGCGTGACGCACATGCTGGAGCTGGGCCATCGTCGCCATCTGGAGCGTAACGAACTGCTAAGCGCGCTGTATCAAAACCAGAGCTATCTGCACCATATTCAGGATATCAACGCCCGTGACGGGCTGAATGTGCCGAACGGGGCGCTCCTTGCGGAAATGGACAGACTTATTCTGATCGCCATTCAAACGCCTTCGCCAAAGGCCACCGTGGCGCAGCTAACCCTGGTTATGGCAAACCTGCCGACGCACGCTGATTCGCCGTTGACAGACGAAATATTGCAGGAGTTCAACGCGCATTTACGGCAGCTGCTGCCGCTATCCCAGCGGCTGGCAAACAGCGATTTGGGTATCGCCTGGTTTATGTATCACATCAAAGCGCTGGTGGCGTTTCTTAATCAGGACATCAACCTTTACGTGCGAAAAGTGGCGCAGGAGTCGCTTAACCGCACCGAGCAAAGCCACAAGGATCTGCAATCCATTATCTTCTTTATCGGCCTCTTTGCTTTGCTGGCGATAGTGATAACCGGCTTTGCCGGCTGGTACATCTACAAAAATCTTGGTTCGAATCTGACGGCGATTTCTCATGCTATGGCCCGGCTGGCAAGAGGCGAGCGGGATGTCAGCGTACCCGCATTGCAACGCCAGGATGAACTTGGCGAGCTGGCGCGCGCGTTCAACGTTTTTGCGCGCAATACTACTTCTCTGGAACACACCTCGAAATTGCTGAAAGAAAAAAGCACGCAGCTGGAAACCACCTTCCACGCTATGCGCGACGGCTTCGCGCTATTCGATAATGAAGGTTTCCTGGTGGTATGGAATCCACAGTATCCGCTGCTGCTGGGCTTAGCGCCGGAGCAACTGCAACGCGGGCAGCATTACCTTAGCCTGCTCAAGCAGGTCACGCCGCTACAGGAACATATTCTGGAAAATCTTTCACGTCCGCAGCCATTGCCCCAGGAGCTGCGGCTGGCGGATAACCGCACGATTGAACTGCGTTTCAGTCCGGTGCCGGGGCGGGGTATGGTTAACGTGGTGCTGGAGCGCAGCGAACGCAAAGCGCTTGAGGAGGCGCTGGTGCACAGCCAGAAGATGAAAGCGGTAGGACAGTTAACCGGCGGGCTTGCTCACGATTTTAATAACCTGCTGGCGGTTATTATTGGCAGCCTCGAGCTGATCCCAGCGGATTCGCCGGATGCCACGCGCATCAATCGTTCATTAAAGGCCGCCGAGCGGGGCGCGCAGCTCACTCAACGCCTGCTGGCGTTTTCACGCAAACAGTCGCTCCATCCACACGCCGTGGCGATGAAAAGCCTGCTGGAGAACCTCGACCCGCTAATCCGCCACTCTTTGCCCGCTTCGCTGACGCTTGAGATTGAAGCGCAGCAGCCCGCCTGGCCTGCGTGGATAGACGTCAACCAGCTGGAAAACGCGATTATCAATCTGGTGATGAACGCCCGCGACGCGATGGAAGGCCAGACGGGCAGCATAAAAATTCGGACCTGGAACCAGCGGGTGATGCGCGCCGACGGCAGCAAACAGGACATGGTCGCGCTGGAAGTGATCGACACCGGGCACGGCATGTCTCCGGCGGTAAAAGCACAGGTGTTTGAGCCGTTCTTCACCACAAAACAGACCGGAAGCGGAAGCGGGTTGGGCCTGTCGATGGTCTATGGGTTTGTGCGCCAGTCCGGCGGGCGCGTGCAGATTGAAAGCGCACCGGGACAGGGCACGCTGGTGCGTTTGCAGCTTCCTCGCGCGCCCGCGCAGGCGTTAAGCGAGACTCAGCCGCAGGTGCCTGCCGCCAATGAGTATCAGGATCAACTGGTTCTGGTGCTGGAAGATGAACACGACGTGCGGCAGACGCTATGTGAGCAGCTGCACCAGCTGGGTTATCTGACGCTGGAGACCAGCGACAGTCAACAAGCGCTGCAAATGCTGACCGATGTGCCGGATATCAGCATCGTAATAAGCGATTTAATGCTGCCGGGAAGTATGAGCGGAGCGGAGGTCTTACAGCATGCTCGCGAGCATTCCCCTTATCTCACTTTGCTGCTGATAAGCGGTCAGGATTTGCGGCGCAGCGGACAACGGCTGCCCGACGTGGAGCTGCTGCGTAAACCCTTTAATCAGGTGCAACTGGCTCACGCATTGCGCCGCGCGTGGCAGTCTCATCGGGCGGGATAGCGCAATATGTAATCTGGATTCCAAATCCGCAAAAAGGTCATCCGCAAACAATTGACTCAGCATCAGGAAGCAGACATTAATAGAACGCCCCTTCCAGCTAACCAGGAGGAAGCGGGTGGGATCTGGAATACATCCTAAGCCGCCTCATTTATTAATATGCACCTCATAAACTATCCTGTAGCAAGGACTTAGCCCCTCTGCAAAGAGGGGCTGACTTGTGTCGCGTTTGGGAATACTCCGCTGTCGCAGGTTCCGTAGCTTGCATAGGCTACCGCCAGTCACCCCATGAGACTGGCTTATGAACCGATACTCTACCGCGCTGCTGTTTAGCACTCTGACCATGACAACGCTGGCCCACGCCGACGCGCTTGATGGCCTGTTTGATAACTCCATCGTGAGCTCTATTTCGCAGGCCATTAACGACGCCTACAACCCGAATGACAACCGTAGTAATGACGACGACGATCGCCGCTGGGAAGATGAGGACAGGCAGAATAGTTCAGACGCCAGACGGCGCTATGAAGACCAGCATCGGCAACTGGAAGACCGACGCCGTCAGCTTGACGAGCAGCAGCACCAGCTGGACGAACAGCGCCGCCAGCTCGAAGACGACGAACGCCGCCTGGACGATGAATATCGTTAACGACGAGGCTAATTTGCAGCGTTACAGTTCTGTTGCGAGCCGGATTCTGAATCCTGTCTTCGACCAGAATAGCAGTGAAAATATTCTTTCCGTATATGGTACTTTTCTTTCAGGGCTAGCTTATCGCTTGTTACAAATCCCCGTAATAACGGGAAAAAGCGATTTTTTAAGCTGGCATTACAGGGAGAAATAATCATACCTGAGATAAGGATTTTCACTTCAGATGGCGCTGAGATTGATCGAAGACACCGGTTTTAACCGAAAACTCAATGCCCCGATCGTAACCGGGCACATACGCTTGCTTTTCTGGAGCGCGGCACAAAACCCTTTATCTTGCCGGGCTATGCGCCACCGGTAGGTTACCGTCTGTTGATGGCGCTTAACGGTAAGGAATGCCGCCTGCTAAAAGACGACATTACCGCCTATGCGGTAAAAATTGTCACGGGTAAGTTTGTCGCGCCGGGTAAGCAGCACTGCACCCAGATAATGGTGTGGCGGACATTTTTACCTGAGCATCAACATGCACTAAACGATCTGGCGAAGCTTTTCTTCCGCTGGTTACTGGACACCGACGATATTGTGGTTTCTAACAACGAACAGACGGGCGACGGCCGCCGCTTTTGGGAATACCGAATTGCTGAAGCTATTGCCGATCCTGATTATAAGGTCATGATTTGGAATGGCATAAAAGAAGGTGATGAATGGATGCATATCGATGATGTTGGCAAATTCGTCAGCGAATGGTCCCCCTATGTCTGGGGAACCGATCGGAATATGCATCAGCATCGCCTGTTGGTGATAAGCAAAGTTAAAGCGTCACCCAGCCCCTAATCCACACAAATCTCCAGCCCGTCAAACCCGGCCTCAAATCCAGCGGGTAACGCATTCTCCATCAGCCAGCAGTCGAACCGGTGGCTGATATGCGTGAGGATCACGCGCGGACAGCAGATCTGTTCGTTTAACGCCAGCACGGTGTTTAAATCGCAATGATTGTTCGGCGTTTCAGGCCGCGGCTCGTGGCTGCAATCGATAACAATAATCTGTGGCCTGTTGTTTGCCAGAAATTTCAGCGTTTTTTCCGGTAACCCTGCGGTATCGCTTAGCCATGCTACGCGGCTGTGCGGCGTTTCGAACAGATAGCCGAAGGTTAGTTTCGAGTGGTTAAGCGGCAGCGGGGTAACGCGCAGAGCCTGTAAGGTAAACCAGACAAACGGCTCAAGCGTATGGCTGAAATCCAGCATACCGGGATGCTTAAAAAGGTCATCGCAGCCCTGTTCATCCGGCGGGCCGTAGACGCGAATCTTCTTGCCCACGCCCCAGCGCAGCGGAAACAGGCCCTGAACATGATCCATATGATAATGGGTCAGCAAAAACTGCTGAAAATCTTCTGGCTGCCAGTGGTCCATAAGATCCGCAATGCCCGCGTCCAGCAGCGTCACCGCATCGTTAAACTTCACCACCGCGCTGCAAGGTTTGCGGCGATGCTGTGGCTGCCTGCGCGCGCGCTCGCAGGCAGCACAATGGCAGCCAAAGGCGGGGACTAACTGCGCGCCGCCGGTGCCGCTAAGGATTAGTTTCAGGCTCATTCAGTCTCTCCACTGGTTTGGTAAACCGAAAATGGGTCTGCTGATAGCCTTCGCGCTCGTAGAAACGGTGAGCCTCCAGGCGCCCAATGCTTGTAGAAAGCTCCGTCAGTTCGGCGCCGGCTATACGCGCCTGCTCTTCTGCCCAGGCCAGCAGTTTGCTTCCTACGCCATGCCCGCGCGCCTGCGGCATCACCACCAGCTCCTGAATCTCACCAATCCAGTTCGCATGATGGAGATGGAACTGCATATGCAGGCCAATCATGCCGACAACCTCATCGTTAACAAGCGCAAGCTGGTAGCGTAAGCTGCTTTCTTCAAGATTAGCCGCAAAACCGTTGTTAAAAGCCTGCCGGTTAAACTCCGCCTGTTTTAGCTCGCATATCAGAGCATAGACAATGTCGCTATCGGCAAGCGTGGCGCGGCGAAATTCAACGGTATCAGACATGACGAGGCTCCTTTGGCCGGAAATGGACGAGGCTGGCATTGCGCTGGCCGTTCACTAAACGTATAAACGACTCGACAGACTGTAGCAGACTGCCGTCGTTATCGAGTACCAGACATGGATCCAGATCCGGGGCGTAAAATGTTGCCCGCTGCAGACGCTGCTCAATTTGCTGCGGTGTTTCCCGTCCGCGCTGTTCCAGACGCTGACGCAGCACTTCTGTGGAAACGTGCAGGCAAACAGGAATTAGCGCGTCACCGTAGCGTTCGCGCGCCTGTTTAAGATGCTGACGCGAACCGTTCACCACCACGTCGAATCCGGCTTCCAGCCAGATATCCAGTTCTATACCGATACCGTAACTTTGATGGTGCGCCTGCCAGCTCAGGGCAAACAGCCCCTGCTGCTGGCGCTGAGTGAACTCACTTTCACTCAATGAAACGTGATTTTCGCAGCCTGCGTCCGCGGCGCGGGTGATATAGCGGTGCGCTACCAGCAGTTGATTGTGCTGCTGCTGGCGTAGCGCCGCCAGCAGGCTATCTTTTCCGGAGCCGGACGGGCCCATCAGCCAGACTATTTTGCCCATCAGAACACCCGAATTCCCTGACGCCAGACGTGGCCGACGCGGACATGATCGCCATGCTGGTGCGCCAGCACCATATCCGCGCGCTTGCCTTCCGCCAGCATTCCCCGGTCATCCAGATGCAGCGCTTTGGCAGGATTACGCGTGACCAGCGCCACGGCCTGCGGCAGCGTAAAGCTATTGGCTTCGTCGTGCGCCACGCGGAATGCCGCATCCAACAGGCTCGCCGGGTAATAGTCGGATGAAAGAATGTCCAGCAGGCCAGCCTGCGCCAGCTGATGCGCAGCCACGTTCCCGGAATGCGAGCCGCCTCGCACAATGTTCGGCGCGCCCATCAGCACGCTTAGTCCGTGCTGACGTGAAGCCTGCGCTGCCTCAAGCGTGGTCGGAAACTCAGCGATGGCGCAGCCCTGCTCGTGCGACTCTACAACGTGTGCGGCGGTGGCGTCATCGTGGCTCGCCAGGGCGATATCGCGTGCGCGGCACTCGGCGGCAATTGCCAGACGGTTCGGCTGCGACCAGCGTTCCGCAAGCGCCAGCTGATCGGCCTCATAGCTGTCCATTTCCGCATCGCTGAGCTGGTATTTACCCTGATAATATTCGCGATATTTAACGAGGTTAGAGAACTGACGCTGGCCAGGGGAATGATCCATCAGCGAAACCAGCGACACGCCGCCCCGCTCGATTAGTTGCTGGAACAGCGGCAGCGTGGTGTGATGCGGCAGTTCACAGCGCAGATGAAGCCGGTGCTCGGCGCGGTTCACGCCGCGCTGCTGGCTGTGCATCACCGCGTTAATCATCTTTTCTAAGTTTTCCAGCCTGTCGCCGCCGTCGCGCACGTCGCCCAGCGCTACCGCGTCCAGCACGGTGGTAATGCCGCTCGCTACCATCAGCGCGTCGTGGCTGCTCATCGCCGAGTGGGCAGGCCAGTCAACCTTCGGGCGCGGGGTAAAGAATTTGTCCAGGTTATCGGTATGCAGTTCGATAAGCCCCGGCAGCAGCCAGCCGCCTTCGCCGTCCTGGGCCTGCGGAAGCTGGCTTGGGCTGTCGGCAAAGTTGCGAATTATCCCATCGGCCACTTCCAGCGAGCCGTTGACCACTTCGTTTTCCAGCACCAGTTTGACGTTATTGATAATCATATTTTGCCTCCACCGTCGCCATAGCATGCAGGCGATCTGCTACCTGAGCGCGCACCGATTCGTCATGGAAAATGCCCACAACTGCCGCGCCCCGTGCTTTTGCTTCAAGGATCAGCGACACCACGGCGGCGCTGTTTTTCGCATCCAGCGAGGCGGTTGGCTCATCGAGCAGCAAAATCGGATAATCGACGATAAAGCCGCGGGCGATATTCACCCGCTGTTGCTCGCCGCCGGAAAACGTAGAAGGCGCAAGGCTCCACAGACGTTCAGGCACGTTCAGGCGGGCTAGCAACGAGGAAGCTTTAATGACGCACGCTTCCCGAGACACGCCTAAATCCAGCAGCGGCTGCATCACCACTTCCATGGCAGAAATACGCGGAATGACGCGCAAAAACTGGCTCACCCAGCCGATGGTCCGGCGGCGCACCGCCAGCACGTCGCGGGCGGGAGCCTGGACGATATCCAGCCAGTCCTCGCCGTGCTTCACCCAGATATGGCCTTCATCCGGCAGGTAGTTGGCGTACAGCGAGCGTAGCAGGGTGGATTTTCCGCTACCGGAATGGCCGTGCAGCACCACGCATTCCCCCGATTTCACTTCCAGTGAGGCGTTCGCCAGCACCGGTAAACGAATACCGTGCTGATGATGTAACACAAAGGTTTTGCTCAGGTTTTCAACCCGTAATCTGATCATGTTGCGCACCTAATTCTGAAGCACGGAGGAGACAAGCAGTTGGGTGTAAGGATGGTGCGGATCGTCCAGCACGCGGTCCGTCAGCCCGCTTTCCACCACCTGTCCCTGTTTCATCACCAGCAGACGGTCGGCCAGCAGGCGCGCCACGCCCAAATCGTGGGTGACAATGACCACCGCCAGATTCAGTTCCCGCACCAGACCGCGCAGCAGGTCGAGCAGACGGGCCTGAACGGACACGTCCAGCCCGCCGGTTGGCTCGTCCATAAATACCAGTTTCGGATGCGTCACCAGGTTACGGGCGATTTGCAGGCGCTGCTGCATGCCGCCGGAAAAGGTTGTCGGCAGGTCGTCAATGCGCGAGGCAGGGATTTCCACCTCTTCCAGCCAGCGCTGGGCCGTGGCGCGGATATCACCGTAGTGGCGTGCGCCTGTCGCCATCAGCCTTTCGCCGATATTACCGCCAGCGGAAACGTGGCGGCGCAATCCGTCCATCGCGTGTTGATGCACCACGCCCCATTCGGTGCGCAGCAGGCGGCGGCGCTCGCCTTCGCTCATTCCGTACAGCGATGTGTCGAGATAGATCACTTCACCGTTTTGCGGGGCGAGACGGGCGGAAATGGACTTCAGCAGCGTGGTTTTCCCGGAACCGGATTCGCCGACGATGCCGAGCACTTCGCCCGGATACAGCTCAAAAGAAACCTCGCTGAAGCCTTTGCCGGGCGCGTAGAGATGCGTCAGGTTATTAACCGACAGTAATGGTTGCGTCATTGGGAAGCGGCCTCGCTGTTCTGGCGGCAGAAATCGGTATCGGAGCAGACGAACATGCGGCTACCCGCGTCGTCGAGCACTACCTCGTCCAGATAGCTGTGGCGCGAACCGCAAATGGCGCAGGGCTCGTCCCATTTCTGAACGGTAAACGGATGGTCGTCAAAATCGAGGCTTTCCACGCGGGTGAACGGCGGCACCGCATAAATGCGCTTTTCGCGTCCAGCGCCGAACAGTTGCAGCGCGGGCATCATGTCCATTTTCGGGTTATCGAATTTCGGGATGGGCGACGGGTCCATCACGTAGCGCTGGTTGACCTTCACCGGGTAGGCGTAAGTCGTGGCGATGTGGCCGAAGCGGGCGATATCTTCATAGAGCTTCACCTGCATCACGCCGTACTCTTCGAGAGCGTGCATGGTGCGGGTTTCCGTTTCACGCGGCTCGATAAAGCGCAGCGGCTCGGGAATCGGCACCTGATAAATCAGGATCTGATCTTCGCTCAGCGTCGTTTCCGGGATGCGGTGACGCGTCTGGATAAGCGTGGCGTCTTCCGTGCGTTCGGTGGTGTTCACATCGGTCACGCGCTTAAAGAAATTACGAATCGACACGGCGTTGGTGGTGTCGTCAGCGCCCTGGTCGATGACTTTCAGCACGTCGGCTTCGCCGATTACGCTTGCGGTAATCTGGATGCCGCCCGTTCCCCAGCCATAGGGCATCGGCATTTCGCGTCCGCCAAACGGCACCTGATAGCCGGGGATCGCCACGGCTTTGAGGATGGCACGGCGGAGAGTGCGTTTGGTTTGTTCGTCCAGATAAGCGAAGTTATAGCCGTTCAGGTTAGCCATTTTCGCGCTCCTTTATCAGGCGGTTAAGCAGTTCCAGCTCGGCCTGGAAATCCACGTAGTGCGGCAGCTTAAGGTGTGAAACAAAGCCTGCGGCCTCGACGTTATCCGCATGCGACAGCACAAACTCTTCGTCCTGCGCCGGGCCTGCTACCGTTTCGTCGTAGTCCGGCGCCTGCAGAGCACGGTCGACCAGCGCCATCGCCATCGCTTTGCGTTCGCTCATGCCGAATACCAGCCCGTAGCCACGCGTGAAGTGCGGCGGCTCATCGTCTGGGGCGACAAAACCGTTGACCATTTCGCATTCGGTCATCAGCAGTTCGCCGACGTTTACTGCAAAACCCAGCTCTTCCGGCATGATTTCGATATCAACATAGCCGCTGCGAATTTCCCCGGCGAAAGGATGGTTACGTCCGTAGCCGCGCTGGGTGGAGTAGGCGAGCGCCAGCAAATAACCTTCGTCGCCGCGCACCAGCTGCTGCAGGCGGGAGGAGCGGGAACAAGGGTAAACCGGCGGCTGGCGAGTGATATCGTCCGGTTGTTCACCGCTGTCTTCTTCAGCTTTCGCCAGATCCTGTTTCGCTAACAGGCTGAACACGTGCGGCGCGGGTTCGGCAATATCGTCGCTGGTTTTCAGCGTCGGTGCCTCGCCGTTTGCCAGCAAAGCGAAATCCAGCAGGCGATGCGTGTAATCGTAAGTCGGCCCGAGCAGTTGCCCGCCGGGAACGTCTTTATAGGTTGCCGAAATGCGGCGTTCCAGGCGCATCTTTGCAGTGTCCAGCGGCTGGCTGACGGCGAGACGCGGCAGAGTGGTGCGGTAGGCGCGCAGCAGGAAGATGGCTTCCACCATGTCGCCGCTGGCCTGTTTGATGGCAAGCGCCGCCAGCTCGCGGTCGGCAATGCCGCCTTCGGTCATCACGCGATCTACCGCCAGGCCAAGCTGCTGTTCTATTTGGGCAACGCTCAGTTCGGCAAGCGCTGGGTCGCCACGCCGATGGTGTTCCTGCAAGGCGTGGGCGGCGGCAATAGCCTTTTCACCCCCTTTCACGGCGATGTACATCAGCACACCTCCACGTGAGTAGTGCGGGGAATGGCCAGCAGACGCTCGCCGCAGGTAAAAATGAGATCGATGCCCAGCGGGAACGGGTGCGGGCGCTCGGTCAGTTCGTGGATCACGCAGTCCGGCAGCTGCGGAGCAATCATGCGCTCCTCACGGATGCCCGCGCCTGTCAGACGCAACATACGGCCGCCGCTCAGGCTGCTGACCTGCAAAATCAGCGTGGCGCTGGTATCCGGTGCGACGTCGCTTCCCTGGGCCAGGGCGCTAAGCTCGGCACCTGAAATGGTGTCGCTGGCGACGGCGAACTGTGCCTGTTCTGGCGTCGGTGAAACGGGCGCACCGGTATGGAAGCGGATATTCTGCGTCGTGGCTTCGTTTTTCAGCGCTTCGCTTATCCACACCGGCGTGTCGTTATCGGCGAGCGTCAGCAGTACGCTGGTGGAAGCTACGTTTAGCGGCTGCCAGCCCTGGGTGAGCGAATGCAGCGCGACGATAACGCCCGGTTCGCTCATCGCTTTAAGCAGGCGGCGAAAGCTCTGTTGGGCATCCTGCACGGGCAGGGTAAAAGCGGTCATCAGGGTCATGCGTTATCTCCGCGAACCAGAGTGAAAAAGTCAACGCGGCTGCTGTTCACCTCGGCGCGCCGTTTGGCCAGGCGCTGTTCCCGGTTTGCAGCCAGCGGGGCAATTAAGGTTTCTTGTAAGGTCTGAAAATGCGCGTTGTCCTGCATCATTGCGTCGATGACCGCGCAGCGCTCGGCGTGGGTTTTGTCACGGCCTAATAAGTAGCTGTAGCCGTAAATTCCATTGTCGAGCTGTACCACGGCGCGGGTTAGCGTCGCGTCACCGGCGAAAAAGCGCTGGCCGGTTGCGCCCATGCGCGCCTGAATCTGTACCAGGCCCGTTTCCGGCTGGCGGATGGCCTGATATTGCGGATTGAGTTTCAGATGTTCCCAGCGCGCCATCAATTCCTGCGGCAGGCTGTTGGCGAGTACGGCCATCCACTGCTGGCGCTGGGCGATATCAGTTTTTCTGGCGTCCATTTAGTGCTCCATGGTGAATTCGATCAGGTCGGCGCGGGTCAGGTTGACGGAGTACTCCGCCGGTTTCGCCTCGCCTTCACGATGGTTAAGGGTGCGCACGCACAGCAGCGGTGCCATGTTCGGAATTTCCAGCAGGCGGCTTTCTTTGGCCTGCGCGCGGCGGGCGCTGATGCGGGTTTGCGTGCGTTTGAGGTGGATACCGAGCTGCGCCTGGATCACGTCGTGCAGCGAGCCGCTGTGAAACTGTTGCAGCGCAGGCCACCAGGACAAATCGGCGAAGTAATGGTCGATAAGGCATACCGCGATGCCGTTCACGCGGCGCAGGGTGCGCAGATGAATAACGTCCTCGCCCTCGTTCACGCCCAGCGCGTTGGCAACATGGCTGGAAGCGGGGCGCAATACCGCCAGCAGACGTTCGCTGGTGGGGTGGCTGCCCTGGTCGAGCAGGTTCTGGCTAAAGCGTGCCCGGGCGTTAAGCGGGTAATCGAACGGGCGCATCAGGACTAAGACGCCCACGCCCTGGCGGCGCTGCACCCAGCCTTTTTCGACGAGCTGATCGATGGCGCGTCGCAGCGTATGACGGTTCACTTCGTAACGCGCGGCAAGCTGGCTTTCCGCAGGTAGATAGTCGCCGCAGCGGTAGTTACTGCGCAGCTCCTGCTCAAGCAGGGCGGCGATTTGCTGGTAGCGAGTCGGGTAGCTGGTCGGATGTCTGGATAAGTGCATCGTCAACAAAGCCTCTCTAAATAAAGTGTTTACGCAGACGTTGCGACAGGAAATCCAGCAGGCTGACGGTGATGATAATGACGATCATCAGCGCGCAGGTTTGCTGGAACTGGAATCCACGGATGGCTTCCCAGAGCGTGACGCCGATTCCGCCCGCGCCCACCATGCCCACCACCGTTGCCGAACGGACGTTCGATTCGAAGCGATAGAGCGAGTAGGAGATAAGCAGCGGCATTACCTGCGGGAGCACGCCGTAGAGGATTTCTTCAAGCTTGCTGGCGCCGGTGGCGCGAATGCCTTCTACCGGGCCGGGTTCGATTGCTTCCACCGCTTCAGACAGCAGCTTGGAGAGCACGCCGGTGGTATGAATAAACAGCGCCAGCACGCCGGCAAAAGGCCCAAGACCAACGGCCACCACGAACAGCATCGCAAACACCATTTCGTTGATGGCGCGACAGGCGTCCATTAAACGGCGCATCGGCTGGTAAACCCACCAGGGCACGAGGTTGTCGGCGCACATCAGGCCGCAGGGAATGGAGAGAATGATGGACAGGGCGGTGCCCCAGACGGCAATTTGCAGCGTGACGCCCATTTCTGCCAGGTAAACCTGCCACTGGCTGAAATCAGGCGGGAAGAAGTCGGCGGCGAAGGTTGCCATGTTGCCCGCGTCGCGGAACAAGGTGAGCGGCGCCATTTCCGCGCCCTGCCAGGAGACTATCAAAACGGCCAGTAAAATCGCCCAGCATAGCTGCGAGAACCAGCTACGTTTTGGTACGGCGACCTGTATCGTTTGTTGCATGGATTGCTCCGTTTGTATGGTTAGTGGCGGATGGCGCTTTCGCTTATCCGCCCTACAGGGTGAGCCGTAGGGTGGATAAGCGCAGCGTCATCCACCGCAGAATCACTGCACCGCTTTATTCACGCTGCTCATCGCGCCCAACGCGGCGGTCAGGCGATCCAAATCGTTAAGTTGGTTTTGCAGCGCGCTCACCTTGCTGGTCCGGTCTTTTTCATCCAGCCCTTTGTTGTCCTTCACGCCCTGCATTTGCTTAAACAGCGCGAGCTGGCGAATCGGCACCAGTTGCAGGTCGCTGGACGGGCGGAACGGCGCCCAGGAGAGGCCTTTAAGCACCTGCGCTTCTTCCGGGCTTTTGCCGTAGGTCATAAAGAAGTCATAAATTTTATCTTTGGTGGCTTCGGAGAGGTTTTTACGCCATACGATCGGATCGCCAGGGATCAGCGGGGATTTCCAGATGACCTTCAGATCCTTAAATTTTTCCGGGGCGGTGATCTTTAAACGATCCATGTTTTCGGTGTTGTTGGTCGCCACGTCTACCTGCTTGTTAGCCACCGCCAGCGCATTGGTTTCGTGGTTGGCGTTCACCGAGCGCTTGAAGTCGCTCACGGTCACGTTGTTTTTGGCGAACACGTAATAACCGGGAACGAGATAGCCTGAAGTAGAGTTAGGATCGCCGTTGCCGAAGGTCAGATCTTTACGCTTCGCCAGCATGTCGTTCAGGTTGTTGATCGGACTGTCTTTATTGACGATCAGCACGCTCCAGTAGCCCGGCGAGCCGTCGGCCGCTACGGTTTGCGCAAAGACCTGCCCGTTAGCGCGGTCCACCGCTTCCATGGCGGACAGGTTGCCGTACCAGGCGATATCCACTTTGTTAAAACGCATGCCCTGGATGATTCCCGCGTAGTCCGGGGCAAAAAAAGCATTCACTTTCATGCCCAGCTTCTTCTCCATATCCTTCAGGAACGGGTCCCACTGGGGCTTCAGGTTTTGCTGGGATTCGGTAGAGATGATGCCGAAGTTCAGGGACTTCTCTTGTTCATCCGCGTGGGCCGCGTTGAACAGGGCACTGACGCTTAACAGGCTGGTAAAGGCGAGGGCCTTAACGGCTTTGTAGCTCATGACGGTTCCTTGAGTCGATAAAAGTGTTACGCAGCGACCGCATCGACGCGGGCCATGCTGCGATAGAGATTCCCCAGCCGTTCGCTGTCGAACGCTGAGCTGCTTCCGTCGTAAAACACATGTCCCTGACGCAGCGCGACAATGCGGTCGCAGTAGCGCAGGGCGTAGTCCACCTGGTGCAGCGTCACCACTACGGTGATGCCGTCCAGACGGTTAATGTCGTGCAGGGTTTCCATCACGATGCGCGCGGATTCCGGGTCAAGTGAGGCAATCGGCTCATCGGCAAGAATGACTTTCGCCTGCTGCATCAGCGCGCGGGCAATCGCCACGCGCTGCTGCTGCCCGCCGGAGAGGGTAGAGACGCGCTGATAAGCAAACTGCGCCATGCCGACGCGGGTCAGCGCCTGTAGCGCACGCTGTTTTTGTTCGCGGGTGAACCAGTTAAGACAGGTGCGCCAGAGCGGCGTGGAACCCAGCGCGCCAGCCAGCACGTTTTCCAGCACCGTCAGGCGGTTCACCAGGTTGAACTGCTGGAAGATATAACCGGTATGGGCGCGGCTTTTGCGGATATCGCTCGCCAGACGGCCCGATTTTTGTACCGTGCGGCCGAGCAGTTCGATATGGCTTTCCGGGGCCTTATCAGAGGTAACCAACCCGCTCAGGTGACGCAAGAGGGTGGATTTGCCTGAGCCAGAAGGCCCCAGCAGAGCGACCATCTCACCTTCATTCACCTCAAGATCCACCGCACACAGCGCCTGATGCTGGTTAAAAGTTTTGCTCAGTTTGTTGACGCGAATAATCGTTTGCATCACAAGGCCTCCTCGAAAAGTTGCCTTATGGTGCCGACGAAATGTGTCGTTTTTGTTAAATCAAGGTTTCGAAAAGATGAAGAGTGCGCCGGGATGAGGCGGCTAACGCAAAGTCGCCAGACTAATCAGCTATTTGTCGTATTGTGACGAGACTTGTTTTTGCCTTTGCTATAGGGATACCTCTGGGGAGGCATAAATAATGAGCAAAAATATAATTTTTTGCGCGGACGGGGCGTGGGCGACTCCGGGTTTTGCAGCGCAGGCGGAAGAAACAGCGGCTGTCAGTAACGTTTACCAGCTATTTATCGATATGAAAGGGCTGGTGGATAAGCAAAGCCTGCTGCTGGCGAATGAACAGGAAAAAAACTGGATTGACGGCAGCGGGGATGTGGCACAGGTCGCAAAGTACATTCATGGCGTGGGCAATCCGCATAACAGCTTTGTGAAGCTGCTGGACGGCACGTTCGGCGCCAGCTTTGTTACGCCTGTTGTGCGTGGCTACACTTTTATCAGCCGTCACTGGCAGCCGGGTGACCGCATCTATCTGGTCGGGTTCAGTCAGGGCGCCTGGACGGCGCGCATGCTGGCTAATCTGATAATAGATAAGGGATTGTTGAGCCGGGACAGGTTACAGCTCGATGAGCGGAACAAAGAGGAGTGCTGGCGACTGGCGTCATCCGTCTGGGCACAGCACCGGGCGCATACGGCCGGAGTAAGCGGTCATCAGCTCGGTGCGGTGCTAAGGGATTTTCCGGCGTTTTTTTGCGACAGCGTGACCCCGCCTGCATGACGACCGGCGTACCCGTTGAGGCCGTGGCGGTGTGGGAAACGGTAGGGCATCTGGGCATACCTGAATACTTTAACGACAAGCGGACGAGCGTTTTCCGCTTCAGTAATAACGAGCTTCATCCGCAGGTAAAGTACGGTTTGCAGGCCATCGCCATAGATGAGCAGCGTGCTGATTTGGCGCCCGCGATATGGGATAACCGGGATCGCATCGTTCAGGTCATGTTTCCTGGCATTCATCATGATGTGGGAGGCGGCTACAACTGCTTTGCAGGAGAATGCGGGTTATCGAATGGCGCTTATTTGTGGCTACACGACGCGCTCGACGATCTGGGCATGCACCTCTTGCGCAGCGAGATAATTGCCGATCCTCTTGGACGTTTGCACTGCGAATGGTTTCCGCCCACGACCTGGCAGCGCATCGCGCCCCGACGACTGCCCGCACCGCTTACCTCTTCCATGATGATTCACCACTCGGCGGTCGAGCGTCTGAAGGGTGGATCGCTGCTGCCGTATCAATCTGCGGACAACGGAGCATGGCTGACGGGCAGCTATAACCCGCAATCTCTACAGCGCTATTTCCATACGCCCTGGGAAGTTCCGAGGGAATGGGCTGTGTCGCGCTAGCCCATATATCAGCAAACACTTGTTTGAGCATATCCGGGTGGCGCATTACATTACGAGGCTGGCCAATTAATTTATCACGGGCGAATTCGCTGGCGTCGATAAGATCGTCGTTGGTCTACGTAATACAGCTATTAAAATCGGTAGTAGACATTCATGTAGCATTATTATGCAGAATATATTCTATATCCGTAACCGAAGAGCGCTGGCGCAGACTTTATCCCTTTTAAGGAGAACAATCCTGTCCACGGGGTACGTTATAGTATTTTTGGCACGGGACGATGTAGCTTTAGGCTTAAACCGGCATGGTATTCGACTCTCCTGAAATAATAATCATCGCAATAATGATAATTACTCGCACGAAATAATATAAAAGCGAATAAAAAGAAAGGGCTTTCTCGATTGAATTAAAAGCGCTTTTTAAGCTAAGGCTCGCGGTAGCAAGCCTTAACGATCGGTGAATGCAGCGTATTACATCGGTTTTACGACATTCACCATCCAGGGTATGCCGTATTTGTCGGTTAACATGCCGAATCCTTCAGCCCAAAACGTTTCGCCCCACGGCATGGTTATGTCTCCGTCTTCCGCAAGGTTGTCAAACCAGCGCTGCCCTTCCGCTAAATCACCGGTTGCAAGGCTTAACGCGTAACCGGTGTGTTTAACTCTATCCGCACACATATTTCCGTCGCTCATCATTACTTCATGATCGCCGATGCGAACGTTGGCATGCATGATTTTATCGTCCGCCCAGTTAAAACCGCTGGCGCAGTCTTCCGGGGTTTCTTCATCGTTTGGCATTTCACCAAAGGTCATTTTAAAAAGCAGTTGCGCGCCAATTGCCTGTTGATAAAAAGCGATCGCTTCTTCACAGGTGCCGTCAAAAAAAATATAGGGACTAACAGACATCGGTCATTCCTCTTCTGTATGCAGAGTACAGAAGAAGTGTAGTTGCGTACGCCCGGGCAAGCCAGACGGAGAGCCGGAAGATTTTGCCCTCTCCCGGGAGAGGGACGAAAAAAGTAAATACTTAGTTTTTCTTCACAAACTCGGATTTCAGCTTCATTGGGCCAAAACCATCAATCTTGCAATCGATGTTATGGTCACCTTCGACCAGACGGATATTTTTTACTTTGGTGCCGATTTTCAGCATTGAAGAGCTGCCCTTTACCTTCAGGTCTTTCACTACCGTCACGTTGTCGCCGTCTGCCAGCAGGTTGCCGTTGGCATCTTTAACAATCAGTTGATCCGCGTCAGGCGCGGGCTCGGCGTTATTCCATTCATGTGCACACTCCGGGCAGATAAACATCCCGTTGTCTTCGTAGGTGTACCCGGAATTGCATTGTGGGCAATGAGGGAGTTGCATATAGTTAACCTCACAAAAGAATAAAAATTAGAAATGGCTGTAAAACAGGGATTTCAGCGAAAATGACGGCGAACCGCCAAAAAGTATCGATATTATACACAAAATCCTTGCTTTTGTGGGGTTTTTGGGAAGACCGGCTCGCCGGGCCTGCGTTAGCTGATTGAAAAAACTTTTGCGCTGACACCTCCTGTCACTTGCCGGGGGTATGGTGGCAACGGTGGATGCATTACGACAGAAGTCAGAACGTAAACGATCTGCGGCACCTGGCAAAACGCGCAGGTCCCGCTGTGGTTTATCTCTGGAGCGTTATAAAGATCTGGAGACAACTTATTTATCCGCGATCTATTCCTGATTGATTGTTTTTGGAGTATGAATATGAAAATAGCCCAGCGTTAAATAGACATTTTTAAGAATTAAATAATCTGTTAGATTCCCGAAGCTATTGTCGGTTTATCAACAGAAATGCGCTACGCTGTGTGGCACCATGCCCTCTGGTTACTTGCCAGGGTATTTGGAAATTATTGGGTGCAGAGGGTTATCACACCGAAACACGGATGTTAAGCCAAATCAAATCATTAGAAACAGTGGCCGGGACATTTATGCCCGCAGGCTACCCGTGTAACGCTTATTTTACCGCAGGTCCGGCAGCGTCATTTAAAAGCCAGAATTGCGGTTTGGTGCGATATTGAACAATAAAATATTTTCCTCACGTAATTATAAAAGCCGGTATTGCATTAGCGTAAAAAAATAATGCTCTCATAAAAACCGGATAATTTGAGTTAAGGAAACATTTTTTATGCACACGCAAACAATCTTCGAATTAAGCCAGGAGGCTGAGCGGCTATTACAGCTCGCTTTACAGAACCTGCACGCATTAAAAACAGCGCCGTTCGCGACGCAAAACGAGCAAAGCTTAAATAACCTGCGTTCCGTGGCGCCCGTTGTTCCTCTGCAATTCAGCGCCCGCGGCATTAACGTTCAGCAGGCCATGTTGCAAAATGAGCTGCGTAAAATTACCCAACACGAAATGGTGCTGGCGATTGTCGGTACTATGAAGGCAGGCAAATCAACGACAATAAACGCCATTATTGGCACTGAGGTACTGCCAAACCGTAACCGACCGATGACAGCGCTGCCGACGCTGATTCGCCATACGCCGGGCCAGCGTGAACCGATACTCCACTTCCCACACGTTTTACCCATTGAAGCGCTGATGGGAGAGCTGCAGCAGAAATTAAAAGAGCTGGATCGTGAAGCGCTTATGCAGCAGCTGGAAATCGATCGGGATATGGACGAACTGCTGTCGCGCATTGCCTGCGGCGGCACCTTCGAGAAGCATTACCTGGGTGCACAACCCATTTTCCATTGTTTGAAAAGCCTCAACGACCTGGTGCGTCTGTCCGGCGTGCTTGAGGTCCCTTTCCCGTTTAAGGCCTATGCCGCTATTGAGCATGTGCCGGTCATTGAGGTGGAGTTTATTCACCTGGCGGGCATGCAAAAAGGGTCCGGGCAGCTTACGCTGCTGGATACCCCGGGGCCAAACGAGGCGGGGCAACCTCATCTGCAAAAAATGTTGCAAGAGCAGCTTTCTCAGGCTTCTGCCGTGCTGGCAGTGATGGATTACACCCAGTTGAAATCCATATCCGATGAGGAAGTGCGCCGGGCGATTCTGGGCGCCGGAAAATCAGTCCCGCTTTACGTGCTGGTCAACAAGTTCGATCAAAAAGATCGTAACAGTGACGATGAATCCCAGGTCAAGGCGCTGATCTCCGGCACGTTAATGAAAGGCAATATCGAGGCGGACCACGTGTTCCCGGTTTCTTCCATGTGGGGCTATCTTGCAAACCGGGCGCGTTTCGAGCTTGCGGAGCATGGCCAGTTGCCCGATCCGCAGGAGCAGCGCTGGGTACAGGATTTTGCCGAGGCCGCGCTGGGCCGCCGCTGGCGCAGCTCAGATCTTGCCGATATCGATCATATTCGTCATGCCGCCGATCTGCTGTGGGAAGATTCGATGTTCGACTCCCCGGTGAAAACTATTTTGCATGCGGCACATGCCAACGCTTCCATGTATACGCTTCGCGCGGCGGCGCAGAAACTGCTTAATTATGCTCAGGGAGCGGAAGAGTATCTGAGCTTCCGCTGTCAGGGGCTGCAGGTGGCGAATGAAAAGTTACAGAGCAATATTCGCCTGCTGGAAGACGACCTGTCATTGTTGCAGTCCAGCCAGCAGGATATCAGCCGTATTATTCGCAACGACGTTGAAAAAGCGGTTAGCGATATTGCGGAATTTATCAATCGCTACGAAAAACGCATTAAGGCGGATATTGACGACTATTTCCAGCAGGGAAAGGTACACGAGGATGTAGCACGACATTCGTTCAAACTGTCCACCGCGCGCAGCCGTGATTTCGAAGCGGGTTGTGAATCCATCACCGTTGTCGACGAACAGGCCGCGCGGCTGTTGCTCAATAAGATACGCGCTTCAAGCGAAATCATTTTACTGGTCTCCCAGCAAGCGATGACCGAAGAGCTGGCGCTGCTGCTTAATAATCTCGAAATCTCCTTAATGGACACCTTACGCGAGACGCTGAAGCCGATTGAAAAACGAGTCGCGGACGGGCTGGCGCTCTCGGGATTCAGGGCGCATATCAGCCTGCCTGCTTTCCAGGCCAGCCAGCTTAACTTCAATGCGCAGCATGCTTTTAACGACGTTATCGATCGTCAGGAGATTCCCGTGTCGCAGCTTCGTCGTCAGAACGGGATGCGTGGCGCGGTGGCGCGCTGGCTGAACAGCGATGACTGGGGCTGGGAAGGGCATACGGAGACCCAGAGCCGCTACGTTATCGCTCTGCCGGATTTACAGCATAGATTGCACAGGCACGTAGCCTCTTTCCTGGCACAGCTGAATAAAGCGATCGTTGCGCAGGTTGATATCTCTGTGATGGCGGGCATGGCTTCTTTCTTTGCTGATTTTACTCAGGCGCTGGAAGCGATAAAAAGTAACCTCCAGCAGAGCCTGGTGGCGCGTTTGCAAAACGAAGAGGCGTTGCAAACGCTACAGAACCAACTCCTGCAATGCGTAAGAACGGCGCGGTATATTCATGAAGATACCCGTTTATTAAAGGATGATATCCAGACGCTTTTCGCGGCGGAGCACCAATGAGCAATTTATTACTTGCGGGCCCGGTCAGGACCCTGGAATGCATGACAGAGAAGTTTGTCGTTGATTTCGCAAACGGTATCGATATGGCGCGCGATCCGTGGCGCAGCCAGCAGGCCAAAGCGTTTTACCAGCGTCTGAAAGAGGAATTCGCCGGGCAAAACCGCCTGCACTACTGGGGAATCGATAGCGCAACGCCCGAAAGCATGGAAGCATCTCTCGCCTGGCTTGGACAGCTCATCGGCACGACGGCCAAAAGCTATCTGGCCGCAACGCTGGTACACGAGCGTCTAAGTCAGATGGAAACGGCTGCGGCGCGCGTGGCCTATTATTCCTCTGAAGGGCGCGACCAGCTAAGTCAGCTAAATAAATTACTCGAACAACGGATAAACAAGCTCGAACAGCAACTGCGAAGTATCGATCTGTATCGTCAGGGAACGGTGCACTGTGAGCAGATTTTCGCCCGCTGGCGTGGCGGACATTATTTTGCATTTTCTCCCGCCGGACGCTGTTATGTTGCGCTCACGGAGCTTTGTTGGGGAACGTTTGGTGATGCGCTGCGTCTTTGCAGCGAAGAGCGGGCAGCACAGCTGCTTGAACTGGCGCGCGAGCTGACAATAGGCCGTCTTGCTGAGGATGTTAACGCTTCTCCACGCACGCGCCATTATTATCATGAATGGCTGGCCACGCCGTCCGCGCCGGATTTAATGGAGCATAAAGACGCGCTGGTTTGGCTGGGCAACAGCAGCGACAGCGATCGGCAGCCGGTGAGTTACTCCGTTACGCAGAGCTGGCAAAGCATCGCGCTTGGGATGCCGAGAATTTGCTCGGCAATGCGTCTGGGTAGCGCCATGGTGGATGAGGTATTTAGCGAGTAATTTTTAAAAAATTCATCACCTATGAAACAGGTATATTAAAAACCGGCGGCTTGAATACAATCATTGTGCAGGATTGATTCGCCGCCTTGTCCCCCGTGGCCCGGTGCTGAGAAAAACTTTCCGCTTTTATTATGGAAAGTAAATTACCTGTTGCTGGCGGCATGGGCCATTTATAATTATTTCCCTGAGTTGCGCCACGCCCTTTATTTTTATTGTTGTAACAGATCTATCTGACTGATTAATATAGTTAAAAAGAATTTATATCATTGATCCGCTGAAAAGTATCAGTCTATAAAACCAATTCTGTGTTGCCCCTCACTTGCCGCTTTTTACCACACTCCGCAATATATATTTTGCCGCGTGTTGCGGATAATCACGCTTATAACGTCAGGGGATAAGATGAAAAAGATTTTTTTATGCTGCGCTGCGGGTATTTCGACCAGCATGTTAGTGGAAAAAATGAAACAGGCCGCCGTCAGCCGCAATATCGCAGTGGAAATCACGGCGGTACCGGTATCTGATTTTGAACAAATAGTCACCGAGGCCGATGTTATTTTGCTTGGCCCGCAGGTGAAGTTTCAGCTACAGAGTTTATCCAGTGCCGCCGCGCCATACGGCGTGCCGGTAGCGGCGATTGATATGATGCAGTACGGCTCAATGCAAGGCGATAAGGTGTTGGATCACGCTTTGTCTTTATTACCAAATCAACAATAAGGGCAGGCTATGAATTACCGTTTTCCTGATAATTTCTGGTGGGGTACAGCAACCAGCGCAACTCAGTCTGAAGGGCACACGCCGGGCGATGGCAAGGGCGAGAATATCTGGGATTATGCCTCGCATCAGTTTAATCAACGTTTTTTTGCCGGCGTAACCTCGGACGAAACCTCAACGTTTTACCGGAATTATCGGGAAGACATTCAGCGCGCCAAAGATATCGGCCTGAATTCTTTTCGTACTTCCCTTTCCTGGTCGCGATTAATTCCCGACGGTGACGGAGAAGTAAATCCACAGGCGGTGAATTTTTATAACGCGGTAATCGACGAATTACACGCTCAGGGCATCGAACCTTTTATCAATCTTTACCACTTCGATATGCCGATGGCGCTTCAGGAAAAAGGCGGCTTTGAAAATCGCGAAGTGGTAGATGCTTTTACCCGCTATGCGCGTATTTGTTACCAGCTTTTTGGCGACCGCGTGCGCTACTGGTTCACCTTTAACGAACCATTAATTCCTGCGGAAGCGGGTTATTTGCATCCCCGCCATTATCCTTACGTGACGGATTTCCGTCGTGCGGCCCAGGTGCTGCATCACATCGTTCTGGCGCATTGCAAAGCCGTTGCCGCTTGGCGAGAGATGGATATTGTAGGGCAGATCGGCATCATTATGGATGTGATTCCGGTCTATCCGCGAAGCGACACGCCGGAAGATCTGCTGGCCGCCGAAATGGCCGATCTCTTTTATACCCGCAGTATTAACGAGCCTGTTTTGCTGGGGCGCTATCCTGACGAACTGATTGCCATACTTAGAGAACATGGCCAGTTACCAAAAACTTTGCCCGGCGATTGTGAGCTAATTGCCCGCACGCGAATTGATTTACTGGGGATAAATTATTACCGCCCGCGTCGCGTAAAAGCGCGCGAAACGCTGCTGGATGAACCAAATGGTTTTGTGCCTGAGCGATTCTTTGAGGAATACATTATGCCAGGGCGCAGGATGAATACTTTCCGCGGCATCGAGATTTACCCGCCAGCGCTTTATGACATCGCGATGGTGGTAAAAGAGCGCTACGGCAATTTGCCCTGGTTTGTTTCGGAAAACGGCATCGGTATTCAGAACGAAGAGCAGTTTATGGTTAACGGCCAGGTACAGGACGATTACCGGATTGCATTTCTGCAAGAGCACCTGAGCTATTTGCATCAGGCAATAGCCGACGGCAGCAATTGTCTGGGTTATCACATGTGGACGTTTATCGACTGCTGGTCGTGGCAAAACGCTTATAAAAACCGCTACGGTTTTTACCGCCTGGATTTAGCTACCCAGCAGCGTTCGCTGAAAAAATCGGGGCAATGGTTCCGGTCGGTGATTGAAAATAACGGGTTCGAGGGGGCATAGCATGTCTTACTTTGAAAAGCTGGCCGAAAAAATGCTGCCGGTGGCGAATGCTATTGGCAATCAGCGGCATATGCAGGCGATCCGTAACGGATTAATTTCAATTTTACCCCTGACGATTGTCGGATCGTTTTTCGTTATTTTACTCAACATCCCCATCAAAGGTTATATGGATTTTATCGCGCCCTGGCGCGATATGCTGGATGTGCCTTTCCGTTTTACCGTCGGGCTGATGTCGCTGTATGCCGCTTTCACCATTGGTTCTTTCCTGGGAAAAAGCTACAAGCTCAACGATATTACCAGCGGGCTGCTGGCGATGTTAGCAACCCTGCTGATGATTGTGCCGGTTAATATTAAGGAAGGCATTACCGTTGCCGGAGAGGCGGTTTCCGGATGCTATATTCCCATTACGTCGCTAAGCTCACAGGGATTATTTGGCGCGATTATTTCGTCACTAATTGCTATTGAGATCTACCGGTTTATCAAAGTCCGCAATATCGAAATTAAAATGCCAGAAGGCGTGCCGCCGGTGGTGGCAAGCTCCTTCTCGGCGCTCTTTCCGACGCTTGCGGTAGTTCTGATCTTCTGGATCCCGCGTCACTTTTTGAATATTGATATTAACGCCATCATCAGCTTTATCATTATGCCGCTGAAGGGCTTTATGACCGGCAGCAACCTGTTTGGCGGGATCGTCACGCAGTTCTTTATCGATCTGTTCTGGGTTCTTGGGATCCACGGGCATGCCGTCATGGGGCCGCTGATCCGTCCGCTTTGGGATCAGGCTATTGTGCAGAATATGGAGCTGTTCCAGGCCGGCACCAGCGCTTACGACCTGCCGAATATTTTCACCGAGCAGTTCTTCCAGTGGTATGCGCAGATGGGCGGCACCGGATCGACGCTTGCCCTGGTGGTGCTGTTTATCCGTTCGAAAGCTACCTATCTTAAGTCGCTGGGTAAACTGTCGTTTATTCCGGGCCTGTTTAACATCAACGAGCCGATGATTTTTGGCGCGCCGATAGTAATGAACCCGATTCTGGCCGTTCCGTTTATTCTAGCGCCGATGGTGAATACCGTCGTGGTGTACCTGTTTACCATTACCGGGCTTATCCCACGCATGATGGTGAAACCGCCATTTACCATTCCGGCTCCGCTGGGGGCGCTGATCACCACCAACTGGAACCTGATAGCCTGCGGGCTGGTGTTTATCTGCTTCTTTATTTCGCTGGCGATCTACTATTCGTTCTTCAAAGTTTATGAGAAGAAGATGCTGGAAACCGAGCAGCAACAGCGCGAAGAAGAGAAGGCGAAGCAGTTGGCGGATGCTTAAGGCGATGCCAGGTGGCGCTTTGCTTACCCGACCTACAAACCAATATCTTGTAGGGTGGATAAGCGTAAGCGCCATCCACCTGTTGCCACCCATCTTTCTTAAATCAGAAAGCCGTCTCTAACGTCTCCAGCACGTTATATTCCTCGTCCACCAACAACAGCGCCTTCCACTTGTCGAACGTCAGGCACGGGTGGGAGGTGCTGAACACCAGAATATCGCCAACCTGCACGTCGGCATCGGGCCTGAGCTTCAGCATGGCGTGTTGATCCATAATGCCTGTCGTTTCGATAGCTTCCGCAGTCAGGCCTAAAGCTTTGCCCTGGCGGTAATGCGCAACGGGCTGCGGCAAGCCTGCATCGAAAGCGCTGTCGCGTTTGCCGAAGTTCACAATCGCCCGGTCGCTTTCCGGTACGGACTGCACCATGGCGACCAGCTCCAGCGCGGACACCAAATCTCCGCCCAAATCGCAGGCCACTTTGTCGCGGGCCATCAGTTCATCCTGCGCTTCCTGATAAATTCCGCCATCGTGCGTAATGTAGCAACCTGGACGGATCACCACGCGGCAGTTTGCTGGCTTCTGCGCCTCCAGCCAGACGTTACACACCACGTCATACCAGACCGAACCCGCGCCCGTAAGAATAAATTCGCCTTCTACATAACGCTCAAGCTGGCAGGCCAGGGCTGCGGCATCACGCAGGAGCGCTTCCACTTTTGGCTGCGGATTTTCGCCGTGCAGCACGCCTTCGTACAGCTCCAGACCGCGTAAACGCAGGCCCGGTAAGCCTGAAATCGCTTCTGCAAGCACGAGAGCCTGTTCCGCGGTACGGCAGCCGCAGCGTCCGCCCGGCACGCCCAGCTCAATCAAAATATCAAGCTGTTGGTGTTGCGCACTAAAGAAGGCGGAGAGCGTTTTGGCGTTGGCGATGCTGTCTACGCAGCAAAGGTAATCTACATCCTGATACTCGCTTTTTAGCTTTGCTACCAACTGCATGTTTGCTTTGCCGACGAGCTGGTTAACCATTAAAACCCGCTTTACGCCGCTTACCATAGCGATGCTCGCCTGCCAGGCGCTGCCGACGCCCACGGCCCAGGCGCCAGCCTGCTGTTGCTGCTGAAATATCCACGGCGTCATGGTTGTTTTGCCGTGCGGCGCAAGAGAAACGCCGCGCGTATCGGCATAACGTTGCATCCACTGAATATTATTTTCCAGCGCGGCTTTTTTAATGACGGCGGCAGGCAGACAAACCTCCTCGTTCAGGATGTTGGCGGCGTGGTTCATCAGGGCAGATTTATGCGGAACGAGGTTACTCTCTTGGTATTTCATAACATAATTCCTTTGCGGTTATCTTTTCTTTCAGAATGGGTATCGTTTTTAACTTATTGAAAATAGATAATATATATATGACGAATTGGTTATTTTGAATAAAAGTATCAGAAAATCCTATGCATTTTGCGTAGTCTTCCACTGTTTTTCTCACTTGTAAATGGTTAACTTTAGCCCAGAACACAACGGGGTGAGGAACACATGAAGTTCGACTATCTGTTCAGGAATGTTACGGTCATTGACGGCAGCGGCGGCCCGGAATACCGCGCCGATGTGGCGATTCAGGGCGATCGCATCGCTGAGATTGCGCCCTCGATTAGCGCGGAAGCACGCTATGAAATCGACGGCACGGATCGCGTACTGGCCCCGGGTTTTATCGATGTCCACACCCACGACGATATCAATGTGATTCGTATGCCGGAGTACCTGCCGAAAATCAGCCAGGGCATCACAACGGTAATTGTTGGCAACTGCGGCATCAGCGCGGCGATCGCAAGCATGAAAGAAACGGTGCCGGATCCGATGAATTTACTCGGTGACGTTGAGCACTTTATCTACCCAACGGTTGCGGCCTATGCCGAAGCGGTTGAAGCGGCAAGCCCGGCAGTGAACGTCGGCACGCTTATCGGCCACACCGCGCTGCGTAATAACCATATGGACGATTTGTTCCGCGCCGCGACGGCAGAAGAGATCGACGGCATGCGCGGCCAGCTTCGCCTGGCGTTGCAGCAGGGCGCGCTGGGTCTGAGTACCGGTCTGGCCTACGCCACGGCGTTTCACTCCTCCACTGAAGAAGTGATGGCGCTGGCCGAAGAGTTGGCGGCAGAAAAGGGCATCTATACCACCCATCTGCGTTCGGAGTTCGAACCGATTCTGGAAGCGCTCGACGAGGCGTTTCGTATCGGTCGTCACGGCAAGGTACCGGTGGTTGTTTCACACCATAAATGTGCCGGGGCGAAGAACTGGGGCCGCACCGTTGAGACGCTAAAGCTGTTCGATAAGGTGCGCGAGCAGCAGGATGTTTCCTGCGACTGCTATCCATACTCCGCCAGCTCTTCAACGCTGGATATGAAACAAATTACCGACGAGTTCGACATCATTATTACCTGGTCTGAGCCGCACCCGGAAGTTGCCGGGCAGTCGTTAAAGCAGATTGCGCAAAGCTGGTCGATGTCACTTCACGAAGCGGGGAAATTACTGATGCCCGCCGGGGCAATTTACTACAACATGGACGAACGCGACGTGCGGCGCGTGTTGAGTTACCCGGTGACGATGGTCGGCTCAGACGGTCTGCCAAACGACCCGATGCCGCATCCGCGCCTGTGGGGCGCATTCCCGCGCGTGCTGGGGCACTATAGCCGCGACGAAAAGCTGTTCCCGCTCACGGTTGCTGTCCACAAGATGACGGGTATGTCAGCGGCGCGTTTCCAGCTCCCGGAAAGAGGCCTGCTGAAACGCGGCTACTATGCCGATCTGGTGCTGTTCGACCCGGAAACGGTACGCGACGTGGCAAGTTTCAGCGATCCCCAGCAGCCTGCTGCGGGAATTGAAGCGGTGATGGTCAATGGTGTGATGAGCTATGGTCGTGATAAACAGGTTATCGGACGTGCCGGGCGGTTTTTGCGCCGGTAAGTTTTGTCGGATGACCATGAATGGGTTTTGTTGAGTGGATAAGCGAAGCGCTATCCACCATGGGTAAAGGAGCAACAATGAGCATTAAACGTTACGGAGTAGGGGACAGCACCGGTACTGGCGGACAGCGCCTGCCGTTTGCTAAAGCGGTGGAAGCGGGCGGCTGGCTGTACGTTTCCGGGCAAACGCCGATGAAAGACGGCGAAGTGGTGGAAGGCGGTATTATCGAGCAGTCCCGCCTCGCGATTCAGAACTGCGTGGATATCATGGAAAGCGCGGGTTACACCCTGGCGGACGTGGTGCATGTGAAGGTTTTCCTGACCGATGCGCGCTACTTCCAGTCATTTAACCAAGTGTTCAGCGAATTTTTTGCCGACCATCCGCCAGCCCGGGTTTGCTGTGTGGCCGATCTGGTTGTGGATTGTAAAGTGGAAGTGGATTTGACCTGTTATAACGCTGAGCGCGTAAAATAAATCTGACGTAGGGCGGGTAAGCGCATGCGCCACCCGCCGCAATAAACGGTAGATGGCGCATGCGCTTATCTACCCTATAAAAAAATCTACTCATTAAATTATTAACGGTACTCCCTATGAAGAGTGCCAACGGGTTTCCTGTATGTTTTTTTCAGGCGGCTAATTTCACCTTAATGATTAATCTGGAAGTGAGCCATGAATAATTACTCTTTTTTAATTTGGTTTGCGATTTATGCCTGCGCGATGATTACCCTCGGCTGGTATGTTTCACGTAACCAGAAAAATGGCGATGACTTTTTATTAGGCGGTCGGTCGTTACCCATGATTTTAACCCTTGGCTCAACCGTTGGCACCATGGTCGGCACCGGTTCGAGCGTGGGCGCGGTGGGCTTTGGCTACACCAACGGTTGGGCAGGAATGCTTTACGGCCTCGGCGGCGCAACGGGTATTTTGCTGGTGGCCTGGCTATTTGCGCCGGTACGTAAAATGCGCTTTATGACCATGAGCGAAGAAATCTCTTATTACACCGGCGGCAGCAAAATTATTAAAAACGTGGTGGCGATATTAATATTTATTGCTTCTATCGGCTGGCTGGGCGCACATATTCTTGGCGGCGGATTATATCTCGCCTGGGCAAGCGGTATTGATATTAATACGGCGAAAGTTATTATTGCTGCGGCCTTTGTGGTTTATGTCGGCATCGGTGGTTATTCTGCGGTTGTATGGATTGATACCGTTCAGTCGCTCATTCTGTTTGTTGGTTTTATTCTGATGGCGGCGCTTGCCGTGCATCACGTGGGCGGCTGGAGTCACATTCAGCAGGCCGTTGATCCGGCAGCGCAAAGCCTGTTTGCGGTTGATAAACTCGGCATCCTGCCCGCGTTTTCATTGGCGATGGTGATTGGCGTCGGCGTGCTGGCAACGCCTTCTTACCGCCAGCGGATTTATTCTGCCAAAACGGTTGGCACGGTGCGTAAATCCTTCGTGATAACCGGCCTGCTGTACCTTGGCTTCTCCTTCCTGCCTGCGATTATCGGTATGGCGGCTTACACCATGAACCCGTCGCTTGAAAACAGCGGTTTTGCCTTCCTGTTTGCAACGCAGGTCCTGCCGCCGGTACTGGCGATGGCGGTGCTGATCGCGGGGATGTCGGCCAACATGTCTTCCGGTAGTTCTGACGCTATTGCCGCGGTTTCAATTATGCTGCGCGATCTCTATACCCTGATTACCGGGCATATGCCCGCGCCGGAAAAAGCGATTCGCATGTCGCGCATTTTCCTCGTGCTGGTGATTGGCCTGGCGCTGCTGTTCGCTCTGACCTCCAACGACATCATCGGCTATATCACCAAAATGATTTCGATGATTATGTCCGGGATGTTCATCTGCTCGATACTGGGACGCTTCTGGACGCGCTTTAACTGGCAGGGCGCGCTGGCAGCCCTTATCGGCGGGGCTGGCGCTTCTTTGGTGGTGCTGTTAAACGAGAGCTGGACGAACTTCTGGGGCAACCCAGTGGTGCCGTCCGTGCTGGCGAGCCTGAGCTGTGCGGTGATTGTTACGCTGGTCACTCCGGCCAGCAAAATGAGCCGAGAAGAGGCGCTGGAAATGATCACCCGCGAACGCGAGAACCAGCCGGAAGCCGTGCCGGTGCCGCTGGGTAAACGCGCTACGGGGAACGCACGATGAGTGAGAGCTATATCGCCGTTGACTGGGGCTCAACGCACCTGCGCGCCTGGCTGTATCGGGACGGGCAGTGCGTGGATAGCCTGCAATTTCCCTGCGGTGTGGGTCGCCTGGAGGAGCAAACCGCGCGTGAAGCGTTCGATAAATACATTGAACCGTGGCGCAAACCGGGCGGCGTACCGGTGGTAATGGCCGGCATGATCGGCAGCGATGCGGGCTGGCAGCCCGTACCGTATCTGGCGTGCCCGGTGTCGCTGCATGAGTTGAGCGTGCAACTTTATGAAGTGGCACCGCAGGTGTGGATCGTACCGGGTTTGAAAACGTCCCGGAACGTGATGCGCGGCGAAGAAACGCAGCTGCTGGGCGCGATGCAGCTTGCTCCCGCTTCCTGCTATGTTTTGCCCGGCACGCACAGTAAATGCGTGCGGGTGGTGAACGGTGCGGTAAGCCACTTTTCTACCGCGATGACGGGCGAACTGCATCACGTCCTGATGAACCATTCGCTAATTGGCAAAGGGCTGCCGGAGCAGCGCGACGATAATGTAGCGTTTCAGGCAGGTTTACAGCGCGGCCTGGATACCCCGCCGCTCGTTAACCAGCTTTTTGAAGCGCGCGCGACGCGAGTGCTGGGCGAGCTACCTTCTGAATCCGTCAGCGACTGGCTTTCAGGTTTGCTGATTGGCGCAGAAGTGGCGGCGATGGAGAGGGCAGGAAACGTGACGCTGGTAGGAGGCAAAGCGCTTTGCCGCCGCTATCGGCAGGCGTTTGAAAAGGCCGGTATTACAGCCGATGAAATAGCGGGCGACGCCGCTTTCCAGCAAGGGATAAGGAGCATTCTTGATGCAAGACGCTAAACCTTTAGTCGCGATTTTGCGCGGCATTTATCCCCACGAGGCCAGCGATCACGTGGGTTCACTTATTAAAGAAGGGTTTCGCTATATCGAGATCCCTCTGAATTCGCCGAACTGGCAGCAGAGTATTCCGCAGATGGTGGAGCACTATGGCAGCCAGGCGTGCATTGGTGCCGGAACGGTGTTGCAAATCGAGCAGGTAGATTTCCTGGCGCAGGCCGGGGCGAAGCTTGTGGTAACGCCGAATACCAATCCGGCGGTGATCCGCCGGGCGGTTGATGCGGGTATGCTGGTTTGTGCCGGCTGCGCCACAGCCAGCGAGGCTTTTACCGCGCTGGAAGCCGGGGCGCAGTGGTTGAAGATTTTCCCGTCGTCAGCTTTTGGCCCGGCCTATATTTCGGCGTTAAAAGCGGTGCTGCCGTCTTCCGTGCCGGTACTGGCGGTTGGTGGAGTAACGCCGGAAAATCTGGGTGAATATTTGCGGGCAGGCTGCGCGGGCGCGGGGCTTGGTAGCGATCTGTATCGCGCCGGACAAAGCGTGGAGACGACGAGGGCTCAGGCCAGAAGGTTTATGAAAGCTTTTATCCCCTCACCTTAATCCTCTTTCCAAAGGGGAGAGGAAACTGAAAGGAGGCTTGTTCTGTCTTCCCAAAGGGGAGAGGAAACTAAAAGGACGCTTATTTTCCTTCCCCCTTTCAGGAAGCGGGCCGGGGTGAGAAATTAATCCCCTAACGGCTGCCTGTCCACGCCACCACGATGACTATCCAGCGCCAGCTTGATACGCCGTAGCCGGTCTTTCGCCTGGTTCTTATTCGCCATTGCCAGCTCCGTTGCCAGCACGTCAACCATCGCCAGCATCGCGTAGCGTGAAGTGCTCGGCTTAAAGATGTAGTCGTTTTCCCGCACGATAAGCGGCAGGACGAGATCGGCATTGGCTGCCAGCGGTGAATCCTGCGGCGTAATAGCGATAACCTTTGCGCCGTACTGTCTTGCCATCGCAGCACTTTCAATGATTTCCGGCGTATAGCCGCCCAGCGAAAGCGCAAGCACCACGTCATTTGGCGTCACGGCGGAACACATCATTCTGACCAGCAGGCCGTCGCTCTGGCTGACTACCGGCAGGCCAAGGCGGAACAGGCGAAACTGCACTTCCTGAGCGCAAATCGTTGAGCCGCCGCCCATGCCAATCGCCAGTATTTGTCGCGCATCGCTCAGCCACCCGACGGATTTTTTCAGGGAACCGGGATCGAGCGCCCGACGATTAATATCCAGTACGTTAATGATAGTTTCGTAGATACCCTGCACGCCTTCAAGGTCCGGCACGTCGAGAATAAAGCGCTGCCCGACGGCCAGCGACTGCGCGAGTTTCACCTTCAGCTCCCGAACATCTTTGCAGCCAATCGCTCGCGCAAAACGGGTAATCGACGCCTGGCTTGACTCGGTAAGCCGCGCCATTTCTGCAATCGGTAAAGTGGCTGCCGATTGCACGTCATCAAGAATAAATTGCGCGATGCGCTTTTCCGTCGCGGTAAGTTCCACAAAGCGGTCGGTGATGCAGGAAATAATGTCGATGGAGAAAGCCATAGCGCGTCCTGAAAAATAAAGATAAATGACCGGTACTTTGTACCATAAATATATTCTGGCAGGGAAAAATGGTGGCAGACGCCCACGTTTTCCCTCCGGCAACGGCCATAACTGGTAGGGGAAATAACGAGCAATTTTTTTCTATTCACGGATAATGTCGGATTCTGAAACGACAGTTTATTTTTGTAAGGGATCGCGCGTGGAAAGCAACGTATCGCTGTTTACCCATAAAAAATTTGCATGGATGTGCGCCGCTTTCTGTTGCCTGCTGTGGGGAAGCGCATACCCGGCGATTAAAAATGGTTATGAAATTTTTGCGATAGCCATCGACGATTTGCCCGGTAAAATCGTCTTTGCCGGTTATCGTTTCGTTATCGCCGGGCTTTTACTGCTGGCATTTGCGGTTGTGCAGGGTAAGCCGATCGGGCGTTTGTCCCGCGGGCAGTTTTCTCAGCTGGTGGCTTTAGGCGTGACGCAAACCGCTTTGCAGTACATCTTCTTTTATATCGGCCTTGCTTATACCACCGGCGTGAAAGGGTCGATCATGAACGCGACCGGGACTTTTTTCAGCGTGCTGCTGGCGCACTTCATTTATCATAATGACCGGCTTAGCATGAATAAAATCGTCGGCTGCGTGCTGGGTTTTGCTGGCGTGATGGTGGTGAACTTTAACAGCCAGCTGATGGATTTTAGCTTTAGCTGGATGGGCGACGGCTTCGTGGTGCTGGCGGCGTTTATCCTTTCCGCCGCGTCGCTGTATGGTAAACGCATCTCGCAGACTGTCGATCCCACGATTATGACCGGCTGGCAACTGGCGACAGGCGGCGTGGTACTTACCATAGGCGGTTACCTGGCGGGAGGAGCGCTTGCGTTTCACGGCTGGGAATCGGTGGCGATTCTGGGTTATCTGGCGCTGCTCTCTTCCGTGGCTTTCGCGCTCTGGAGCCTGCTGCTGAAATATAATCGCGTGGGGATGATTGCGCCGTTTAATTTCCTGATCCCCGTTTCCGGCGCCGTGCTTTCGGCTATTTTCCTGCAGGAAAGCATTCTGGAATGGCGCTATGCCCTCGCGTTAGTGCTGGTATGTTTTGGGATCTGGCGAGTCAACGTGACGCGCGGATAGTTTACAAAATCGTCGTTTGCAGGCCATTATTTATCCATCTTTCACGGATAAAAGGGCCTGCAGATGACCAGAATGACAGCGAAAGATTTCCCTCCTGAGCTTCTCGAATACTTCGATTTTTATGTGCATGGCAAAATCAGCAAGCGCGAGTTTCTTGATCTGGCGTCTAAGTTCGTCGTTGGCGGCCTTTCTGCCGTGGCGCTCGGCACGCTGCTGACGCCCAACTACGCTTTTGCGCAGCAGGTAGAATTTACCGATCCCGATATTTTGCCGGAATATATTCATTATCCTTCGCCGCAGGGGCACGGCAGCGTGAAGGGCTATTTTGTGAAGCCCGCAAAGGCGACGGGGAAAGCGCCTGCCGTGGTGGTGGTTCATGAAAACCGGGGCCTGAATCCTTATATCGAAGATGTGGCGCGGCGCGTTGCGAAGGCGGGATTTATCGCGCTGGCACCGGACGGATTAAGCTCGGTCGGTGGCTATCCGGGCAACGATGAAAAAGGTCGCGAGCTACAGCAGCAGGTCGATCCCAACAAGTTAATGAACGATTTCTTTGCCGCAATAGAATTTCTGCTGCACCACGAAGCGACGAACGGCAAGATCGGCATTACCGGGTTCTGCTACGGCGGCGGTGTGGCGAACGCTGCGGCAGTAGCTTATCCGGAGCTGGCTGCGGCGGTGCCTTTCTACGGCAGGCAGCCGAAAGTGGAAGATGTGCCGCGCATCAAAGCGCCGCTTTTACTGCATTATGGCGAGCTGGATTCCCGCATCAACGAAGGCTGGCCCGCCTATGAGGCCGCGCTGAAAGCCAATAACAAAATCTACGAAGGATATATTTACCCCGGTGTGAATCATGGTTTCCATAACGATTCGACCCCGCGTTACGATAAAGCGGCGGCAGAGCTGGCGTGGAAGCGGACGATCGACTGGTTTAATAAATATCTGGTTTAAGCGGGGCCGGATAAGCGTAGCGCCACCCGTCGCAATATTATGTTTGCAGCAGAATGGCCGTACCCGCAGCGATGCCGTTTTTACCGGTGCGTTTAATAAGATACATGGCCTCATCGGCGCGGATTAACGCGTCGGTGAAATTGTCATTTTCCCAGGACTCATCGATGCCGATTGATGCGCCAACGTTAGCGGCGCCGTTGCCTAATTCAAACGGGGTAATGGCGGCGTCCAGACAGCGTCTGGTTATGTCGCCAATTTCCGGCCGATCCAGCGTCCAGGGCATCAGCAAAATGAATTCATCGCCGCCAATGCGGCCAATGGTGACCTCTGGCGGGCAGGCGTCGCGCAGGCGCAGGCTAAGCTGGAGCAGCACTTCGTCCCCGCTGCGGTGACCGAAGGTGTCGTTAACGTTTTTAAAGTCATCCAGATCGATAAAGGCTACACAGAGCGGCCCAAGCTTTTTCATCAGATCGAACTGCGCGTGCAGCGCGTGACGGTTGGTTAACCCGGTCAGCGGGTCGTGGTTGGCGAGATTGGCAAGCTGCTGTTCGTACTGCTTTTCTTTGGTCATATCGATATGGGTGCCGGTGACTTTGAGCGGCTTTCCGCCATTGTCCCATTCGGTTACCCTGCCACGATCCAAAACCCAGGTGACGTTGCCGTTTTTGGCCTGCATGCGATGCAGTGCTTCATAAAACGGAGCTTTGCCGTCGAGATGATTGTAAAACGCCGACAGCACCATCTCCTTATCTTCCGGATGCAGATGCTCACGCCACACCTCGAAATGAGCGCTAAGTTCTTTGGGTTGATAGCCCAGCATTGAACCCCATCGGCGATTAAAAATGACCAGCTTGCCGCTGGGTATATCCAGCTGCCACAGGCAAAGACCGGTGCCGTCCAGAGCCGCACTGAGCTTGTTTCGCGCGTCGTGTGCGATTCTTCTGAGCCGGGCATTATGCTTTTTGAGGTTCTGGATCTGCTGCCTGAGAGCGTCTTCGGACATTGACCATGGTTATGTTCAAATAATATTCATTTTTAACATTTATTAATGAGTTGTAAATATGGCCCGCGAAAAACTTATGCAGATAGCTACCCAGCTTCCATTTTTGCCTGCTTACGCGATAAAAAATTAGACATCAATAAACGAGACGCCACAGCCAGCGTGAGCAGCATTATCGACAAAAACGTGCGGGTCAGCAGAGAGGTGATGGCGCTCGGGCAACTGCTGTAAAACATAGCCGTCGCCATTTTTAAATGAAAGTAATTATCATTTATTAGGCGTGTGGATAATTTCCGGGCAGGGATAACCCGGCAGAGCGCCGGGTCGTTTTGCGCAGGAAGGTTACAGCTTAAAGGCGTCAAAATCCGTTGCGTCATGACGTTCAGGCAGCTGCTCGTCGCCCCAGGTGCGATTTACGATACGCCCGCGCTTAACGGCAGGCCGATTCGCCACTTCATCAGCCCAGCGGTTAAAGTTTTTATACGACGCGACCTCAAGGAATTCGGCAGAATCGTACAGGCCGCCTTTTGCCAGCGCGCCGTACCATGGCCAGATGGCGATATCGGCAAGGGTATAGTCATCGCCTGCGATAAAGCGATGGTTTGCGAGCTGGCGATCCAGCACGTCAAGCTGGCGTTTCGTTTCCATCGCAAAACGGTTGATGGCATATTCGATTTTCAGCGGCGCGTAGTGATAGAAGTGACCGAAACCACCGCCAAGGTAAGGCGCGGAACCCTGCAGCCAGAACAGCCAGTTCAGCGTTTCGGTACGCGCAGCGATATCTTTCGCCAGGAAATGACCGAATTTCTCTGCCAGATAAAGCAGAATCGAACCGGATTCGAACACGCGAATCGGCGGCGTGGCTGAGTTATCCAGCAGCGCCGGAATTTTGGAGTTTGGATTCACTTCGACAAAGCCGCTGGAAAACTGATCGCCCTCACCAATACGAATCAGATGCGCATCATATTCCGCTCCACTTATACCAAGCGCTAACAGCTCTTCCAGAAGAATCGTTACCTTCTGACCATTAGGCGTACCCAGCGAGTAAAGCTGTAGCGGATGCTTGCCCACGGGCAGCGCTTTCTCGTGAGTCGGTCCGGCAATCGGGCGATTGATGTTAGAAAACTGTCCAGCCTCTGACTTGTGCCAGGTCCAGACTTTTGGCGGTTGGTAGTTGTTTTCGGACATGCTGTTGACCTGCCTTTTGATAAGCACCAGGGAGAAAGATAATGACTCTGAAGTGTAGCAGGAGGGAAGAGGAAATTGAGCAATATCACCCGAAATGCATAAGCCTGACCTTGACTTAGGTGGACTCCAGGCCAGGTTCTGCCAGGCCGTGAACGTTGTTTATGTCTTGCCGGTAAGCATGGATTTCGGGTCCGCGGCATCTACTCTATCCATATAACCGGGTATGGCATTCTTTTATGAAGAGATTAAGCGGTGGGAACTTAACGGCAGATAGTTATAAAATAGGGACAGGTATAGACTTTGTGCTCTAAAAAATTAACCTGGCTGAAATTAATTCCTTGATATTTTATTTATCCAGCCACCCAAAACAGGGATGTTTGCTAATCCTGCTTCTATTGTTCCGCCAGCAACTGAGCCTATAGCGCTACCAATATTATTCCCAAGAGCAGGGAGCACATTGTTAAAGTTATATCCACAATAACAGGAAATTTGTCCTTTAGCGTCGTGCTTACGAGCCCGTAGCCAAGCCAACCTCCCGCAGATGATAATCCGTCCTGAATAAAACCAGCGCCGAAAGCTATTCTATTTCTACAAGATTTAGTTTTCTCATTTTAACGCACCATGTTTTATTATTTACGCTCGTAATACTCTATCCCTGTTCGAAAAGATTATAATGTTTTTCAGGGACCCAGATAGCAAATTATATGATTTGCTTTTTCAGATAAATTAAAGAGTGCTAACACAAAATATTATGGCCAGCGTTGGCTTCCTGGGCTGTGGTTTCACTCAGAAACCACAGAAAGGTTTGTCGATCTTACTCTGATAACTGCCACTGCCGGATAAGCTTTATTTTTGAGCCGCCTGCCAGCCATTTATTGACAGCGTCAAGCAGCTCCGGCTTATCTTTGTTCATCATATAAACTTTATAGCTAGCGGTACCGGGTAGCGTATCTGGTGTTGCAACACAGAGCGTACCGGGCTCTTTAGTCTGGTAATAATCACCTTCAATAAGGTCGGTAAACATAATGTCTGCCTGGCGATCCCGAATCCCCTGCAGGTTGGCAAAATTATCTTTAGTACGGATGATCTGAGCATACTTAATATGCTTATCGACGTAAGACTGATTGGTTCCGCCTGGATTAACGATGACCCGAACTCCCTTACGATCGATCGCTTCAAGTGACGTAAAGGTCTTTACTTTGTCACACTGGGTCAGCGCTATTTTACCATTTTTAACTACCGGGGCAGAAAGGGCGAACTGGGCTTTTCTGCCGGGTGTTTCCGTTACTCCTCCCATTGCGATATCAAATTTGTCGGCGGCCAGATCGTCAGATAACGTTGGCCAACTGCTTAGCACAAAGCTGACTTTAAGCCGCAGATCCTTGCTTAATGCTTGTGCCATATCTATGTCGAAACCAACCAGTTTCCCTTGTTTGTCATGGAATGCCAGCGGCGCATAATCGCCTGGTACGCCTATACGTAATTCGCCACTTTGTTTGATCTCCTGCCAGCTTTTAGCCAGAGCAGGCTGAATGCACACAAGGGACGAGAGAAACACAAAGCCAAAACATAGTTTATTCACTATTTCTCCATTAAAGGTTTAGGTTAACGTTGTTGATGTTTTCGTGTTATTGGGCTTAAAGAGTGCCATTTTCGATATTATGACTGCAAGCTACAATGGTTAAAAATGGAGTTATATTCCGAATATTATTTACCTGCTAAGGGATTAAATGCAGGTCTGCAACTAGTTTTAAGTGCGAAACAAAATAAGCCATAGCGATGTTAATGCCATATTTTATTGTCATCCTTAAACCATCTCCTGGAGAGTTTACTCACTCAGTTGTGTGCCCACTATTCGCGGGTAGGATCAGGACCAGATCAGATGCAATTATGGACATATCAAAAGTGAAGCGATGATGCTTCCCTTCCCCTGACCGGTGAATCGCCACGGGTTTAACAGACATCTCTGAGTCATTTAAAATGGCTTAAAAAGAGGTGGACATGAGCAGTAAGCGTTATCCTGAAGCGTTTAAAATTGAAGCAGTCAAACAGGTTATTGAGCGTGGCCATTCTGTTTCCAGCGTTGCAACACGTCTCGATATCACTACCCACAGTCTTTACGCCTGGATAAAGAAGTACGGGCCGGACTCTTCCATCCACAAAGAACAGTCAGATGCTCAGGCTGAGATCCGCCGACTCCAGAAGGAACTGAAGCGGGTTACTGACGAACGGGATATATTAAAAAAAGCCGCGGCGTACTTCG
>NZ_SOYS01000012.1 GCF_011808225.1 Cedecea colo
CATGCCAATGGCACTGCCCGGTAGCTAAATGCGGAAAAGATAAGCGCTGAAAGCATCTAAGCGCGAAACTTGCCCCGAGATGAGTTCTCCCTGAGCCTTTAAGGCTCCTGAAGGAACGTTGAAGACGACGACGTTGATAGGCTGGGTGTGTAAGTGCAGCGATGCATTGAGCTAACCAGTACTAATGATCCGTGAGGCTTAACCTTACAACACCGAAGGTGTTTTGGTGAGAGACGATAATTTGATTTTCAGCTGAATTCCGAGATTAAACATTGATGGTCATGAGAATGACGGTTAATGAAACAGAATATGCCTGGCGGCAACAGCGCGGTGGTCCCACCTGACCCCATGCCGAACTCAGAAGTGAAACGCCGTAGCGCCGATGGTAGTGTGGGGTCTCCCCATGCGAGAGTAGGGAACTGCCAGGCTTCAAATTAGTAAAGTTTGCTTTTAAAGCAGGCTGTTATAAGAATTAGCGTGCTGATATGGCTCAGTTGGTAGAGCGCACCCTTGGTAAGGGTGAGGTCCCCAGTTCGACTCTGGGTATCAGCACCAGTTTTTAGGTTAAAGTTCGGTGATTTAATAAAGAATTTGCCTGGCGGCAACAGCGCGGTGGTCCCACCTGACCCCATGCCGAACTCAGAAGTGAAACGCCGTAGCGCCGATGGTAGTGTGGGGTCTCCCCATGCGAGAGTAGGGAACTGCCAGGCTCCAAATAAACAAAAAGGCCATCCGTAAGGATGGCCTTTTTGTTTTGCATAACGACCAGGATATATCAATGTATAACCTGCGACAGAAATGCGCGCGTACGCTCTGACTTTGGATGGGCAAAGAATTCATCCGGCGGAGCCTGCTCTACTATCTCACCGCGATCCATAAAGATCACCCTGTCTGCGACCGTCTTGGCGAAGCCCATTTCGTGCGTTACGCACAGCATCGTCATGCCTGACTGTGCAAGGCTAATCATGGTATCCAGCACTTCCTTGACCATTTCTGGATCGAGCGCCGAAGTGGGTTCATCAAACAGCATTATCCTGGGCTTCATACACAGCGAGCGGGCGATCGCCACGCGCTGCTGCTGTCCACCGGAGATTTGGCCGGGAAACTTATGGGCATGCTCCGCGATGCGTACCCGCTCCAGATAATGCATACCAAGCTCTTCGGCTTCCCTCTTCGGCATCTTTTTCACCCAAACTGGCGCCAGCGTGCAGTTCTGCAGCACGGTCAGATGAGGGAAGAGGTTAAAATGCTGGAAAACCATCCCTACCTCAGTGCGCACTTTCTCGATATTGCGTAAATCATCATTCAGTTCCGTTCCGTCTACAACGATACGACCTTTTTGATGCTCTTCGAGATGGTTAATACAGCGGATGGTGGTTGATTTGCCGGATCCTGACGGTCCGCAAAGCACGATACGCTCACCCTGCTTAACCTGCAGGTTTATATCCTTCAAAACGTGAAACTGCCCGAACCATTTATTCACGTTCTCAAGGAGGATCATCGCATCAGCAGGTTGCATAATAGTTTGGCTCATTTTTATCCTCAGTGCGGTGCTCGCCCGGTATTAAAGCGCTTTTCCAGGTGTTGGCTGTAGCGCGACATGCTGAAACAGAAAGCCCAATAGATCAGGGCGGCAAAAACGTAACCTTCGGTGGACATGCCCAGCCAGGCGGGATCTACGGTAGCCTGTTGCACGCTACTAAAGAGATCGAACAAACCGATGATGATCACCAGGCTTGTATCCTTAAACAGCGCGATGATCGTATTGACCAGTCCCGGGATCACCAGTTTTAACGCCTGCGGTAAAATCACCAGCCCTTGTGTTTTCCAGTAGCCCAGCGCCAGAGATTCTGCCGCCTCGTATTGGCCTTTAGGCAATGCCTGTAAGCCACCGCGGACCACTTCGGCGACGTAAGCCGACTGGAACAGGATCACGCCGACAAGGGCACGAATCAGCTTGTCGATGCTTGTGCCTTCCGCAAGGAACAGCGGCAGCATGACCGACGACATAAACAGTACGGTGATCAGCGGAACGCCACGCCAGAACTCGATAAATACAACCGATAATATTCTTACCACCGGCATGCGAGAGCGGCGTCCGAGCGCCAGCAGGATCCCCAGTGGCAAAGCGCCAGCTATCCCTACGGAAGCAATGATAAGCGTTAATGTCAGTCCACCCCACTGGCGGGTTTCCACACGCTCAAGCCCCAGAAAACCGCCATACATCAACCACCAGACAACCAGCGGGTAGATGATTGCCCAGGCCGCAATATAGCGCCCGCGACGAGGCATAGCATTCCAGAACATTGGTACAATGGAGAGCAGGCCGATAATCAACGCGAGATTGATGCGCCAGCGCTGATCGTGCGGATAAAGCCCATACATAAACTGGCCGAAGCGGGCATGAATGAATACCCAGCACGCTCCTTCTTTGGTGCAGTCGGCTCGCGTCTCGCCAAACCAGTTCGCCTGGAAAATGGCCCAGTTAAGCAGCGGCGGAATAAGCTGCCACATCATCCATAAACAGAAAAGCGTCAGCAGGCTGTTGGACCAGCTCGAAAACAGATTCTTACGAACCCATTGCACCGGACCCGAACGCGCGGCTTTGGGAGGCGCCTGATGGGAGGTTAAGGCTTTCGTCATCATGGTTCCTTAGCGCTCAATCAGGGCTATGCGGCGGTTATAGATATTCATCAGCAATGAGATGCCCAGGCTGATAATCAGATAAACCGACATAGTAATAGCAATGGTTTCAATGGCCTGTCCGGTCTGGTTTAGCACCGTACCCGCAAACAGCGACACCATATCCGGATAGCCGATAGCCGCCGCCAGTGAAGAGTTTTTCACGATGTTGAGATACTGGCTGGTCAGAGGCGGAATAATGACCCGCAGGGCCTGAGGAATAATGACCTGGCGTAACGTCACCGTATTGGGCAGCGCAAGGGAGCGAGCGGCTTCATGCTGACCATAGGGTACTGACTGGATACCAGAGCGGATAATCTCTGCGATAAAAGCTGAGGTATAAACCGACAGGGCGAGAGTTAAAGCCGCCAGTTCAGGGATCAGAACCATCCCGCCGCGGAAGTTAAAGCCGCGTAAGGCAGGCACGTCCCAGTGCAGTGCAGCGCCGAAAATCCACTGCGCTATAGCCGGGAGTAAAAGCAATAATCCAAGAGCGACAGGCCATGTACGACGAAGCTGCCCGGTTTTGATTTGATGCGTTTTGTTATAGCGAAAGAGGCCAGCAGAAACGGCAATCGCCACTATTATCGCGACAACAAAAGCCAGGGTTCCTTCTCCCAACTGCGGCGAAGGAATATATAACCCGCGGTTGCTGAGAAAGAGCAGATCAAAGGCATTCACCGCCTGACGAGGCCCTGGCAGGTTACGAAGCACGGCAAAGTACCAGAAAAAGATCTGCAACAGCGGCGGGATATTCCGGAACGTCTCAATGTAGATGGTCGACAGTTTACGTAGCAGCCAGTTTTCAGACAGGCGGGCGAGGCCCAGAAAGAAACCGATGAAGGACGCAAACAGGATACACAGCGCGGATACCAGTAAGGTATTCAATAATCCGACCACAAAAACCCGGCCGTAAGTATCGCCCTGCTCATAATCAATAAGATGCTGGACGATGCCAAAACCGGCGCTGCGGTCGAGGAACGCAAAACCTGAGGTGATACCGCGATTATTAAGGTTAGTAATAGTGTTGTGTATCAGGTAAGCCGCAATGCCAACAACGATAGCGACGGCAATAATCTGATACAGCCATGCACGAAACCTGGGATTAGAAAAGGAGAAATCTCCTTTTACGGTTGGGCGACGTTGGAACATAAGCGAACCTCAGTAACGTAAACTCAAACCCTGGGCACCACCTGAGCGGTGCCCATTTCTGACGTTTCGCTTAGCGAACGGGCGGAGCGTACTGGATGCCGCCTTTGTTCCACAGGTTGTTCTGGCCGCGTTTAATTTTCAGCGGGCTTTCAGAGCCGACGTTGTGCTCGAAAATCTCGGCGTAGTTGCCGACCTGTTTAACGATGTTATAAGCCCATTTGTTGTCGAGCTTCAGGTCTTTGCCAAAATCGCCCTCTTTGCCTAACAGGTGCGCCATATCTGGCGTGGTTGGATTCGCGGCCATCTGGTCGACATTTTTAGAATCCACGCCCATCTCTTCGGCATTCAGCATGGCGAACAATGTCCAGCGCACGATGGCGAACCAGTCTTCATCGCCGCGACGAACTACCGGGCCCAGCGGCTCTTTGGAAATCACTTCTGGCAGAACGATCCATTCAGCCGGATTGCTCAGCTTAATACGCAGCGCGTATAGCTGGGATTGATCGGAGGCAAGCGTATCGCAGCGGCCTGATTCCAGCGCCTTAGCGGATTCGTCTGAGCGATCGAAGGTTACCGGCGTGTAATTCATCTTATTGGCTTTAAAGTAGTCCGCCACGTTCAGCTCGGTGTCAGTGCCGGCCTGGATACAAACCGTTGCGCCATCCAGCTCTTTAGCGCTCTTCAGGCCAGCTTTGTTATGCGTCAGGAAGCCGATGCCGTCGTAATAGGTCACGCCGGTGAAAATCATGCCCATGCCCGCATCGCGCGAAGAAGTCCAGGTGGTATTACGAGACAGAATATCCACTTCGCCAGACTGTAATGCGGTGAATCTTTCTTTGGCGGTCAGCGGCGTGTATTTAACTTTAGTGGCATCGCCAAATACCGCAGCGGCCACGCCACGACAAACGTCCACATCAATACCGGTGAATTTGCCGCTCGCGTCGGCATAAGAGAAACCCGGCAAGCCGTCACTGATGCCGCACTGCACAAAACCTTTCTTTTTCACTGCATCGAGCGAGGTCCCGGCATGAGCCTGACCTGCAATGGCTAACAACGAACCGGCTGCAACCAGAGTGGCTAATATTAACTTTTTCATAATGCATCCTGTGTGTAGAAATTATCGTTATATTTGTGGCTCCCTGAGGCGCCGTTTTCCTGCCTGTGGCATCCGCCAGTTTCTTTAAAGCAAAGGCAATGCCAGGATTGCAGCGGACGTATCGCGTGCACGTTTGCCGCAGTAAGCTGAGTGTAGACAGGAAAATATGCGCTCAACGCCCCGAATCGGTGCAAAACTGAAACCTGCGCCACATTTCGGAGCAAAAAATGCTCAGGATTTGATAGGGCGAAAGGAGCTGGTTTCAGGCGTTAATAGTAGCGACGGTAGTATTCAGACAGGAATGTGAGAATTATCACGATGTGGATGCAAAAAGGGGAACAGAAAAAACAAAAAGCGCGGGGGGTTACCCGCGCTTTTCAACGTTATTTTGTCAGAGCGACGATACCCAGGGTTAAACCTGCAACGGCCGCCGCGCCACCGGCGATAGCGCCTGCTGTTTCCCAGTTATCCTGCGTTGTGCCTTTCATACAGGTGTTGGTATGCACCAGACGGCCCTGATCGTCGTAGACCGGCACGCAAGGCGAGTTGGTCGCGCATCCAGCGAGAAGCGTGGAAAGCACAGCGGCAGCAATTAACTTTTTCATTTTCAAACCTCATTGATACAAACCCCGGGGCAGGGACGACTCTCGCTGGTGCGCCGGGAAGCGCACTGAGCCTTCGCAAAATCCACCCCGGCGTGAATGTGCTTATTTTATCATCGTCATCAATACACAAGGAGAAGGGAATAATTGCAATTCATGTGTACTGTAAACAAAGTGGAGAAAAGGGAGAACAGAAACAAAACTATGGAGAAAAAAGGAAGAAAAGCTAATAACCTGGACGATAAAAAAGGCGCTTCCCCATGCCGGTTAGCGCCTTCTTAAACAACACTAACTGATTAGTATCAGTTCATGCCGTATTTTTTCAGCTTTTTGCGCAGCGTACCACGGTTGATGCCCATCATCAGAGCAGCACGGGTTTGGTTGCCACGGGTGTATTGCATCACCATGTCCAACAATGGCTGCTCTACTTCAGCCAGTACCAGCTCATACAGATCGTTTACATCTTGACCATTCAGTTGAGCAAAATAGTTCTTCAGTGCCTGTTTCACGGAGTCACGCAGGGGTTTTTGGGTAACCTGATCCTGAGAGTTAACGGTAGAAACGGTCAGTACGTCAGAATTTACGCGTTGTTCGAACATAGTTCTGTCAGCTCTTTATTTCTGTTTACGCAAAATTTTCGAAGTATGCCTCCAACGCCTCAAGCTGTTCGCTTGCATCCTCAATGGCGTTGAATGTGCGCCGAAACTGGTCATCCGGAGCGTGTTCCTGGAGATACCAGGATACGTGTTTGCGCGCAATTCGGTATCCCTTTACCTGACCATAAAAGTCATGGAGTTCCCGAATATGTGCGCAAAGTAAGCGCTTTACCTCTGCCAGAGGCAGGGGCGGAAGCAACTCTCCAGTGTCCAGATAGTGCTGGATTTCCCGAAAGATCCAGGGTCTTCCCTGAGCTGCACGTCCTATCATCAGAGCATCAGCCCCTGTATAGTCGAGCACAGCTCTGGCTTTAAGCGGGTCAGTAATGTCGCCATTCGCGATAACCGGAATGGAAACTTTCTGCTTAACTGCCCGAATACTGTCGTACTCAGCGTTTCCCTGGAATAAACAGGCGCGTGTGCGTCCGTGAATCGTCAGGGCCTGAATGCCACATTCTTCAGCCAGTTGGGCAATCTCTACACAGTTACGGTGCGCCGTATCCCAGCCAGTGCGAATCTTTAACGTTACAGGAACGTCCACTGCCTTCACTACCGTCGTCACGATAGACTTCACCAGACTCGGGTACTGCAGAAGGGCTGAACCTGCCAGTTTGCGATTCACTTTCTTCGCCGGGCAACCCATATTGATATCAATAATCTGGGCGCCATTAGCCACGTTAATGCGTGCGGCTTCTGCCATCTCTTCAGGATCGCTTCCGGCAATCTGCACGGTGCGAATACCTGGCTCATCAACATGTACCATCCGTAAACGAGATTTGTCGCTCGCCCAAACTTCTGGGTTAGAAGACATCATCTCGGAAACGGTTAACCCTGCTCCCATCTCATAACACAGCGTCCTGAATGGTCTGTCGGTAATGCCAGCCATCGGTGCTGCGATAAGGCGATTTCTGAGCTGGTGGTGTCCGATGCGCATGAGTTAAGAAATGACCATACTGTACCTGCAAGGCGGCGTATATTACGCATTTTTTATCCGAGATGAAAGGACAAACTTTGAGCAATCCGCTGCCGTAGATCGATGAACCATAAAGATGTATCAATTTTTTGTTTTATTTATGCTATTTATCAACGGGTTAATGTCAGTTGGTTGATTTGTGCTCTTTTAAATTTTGCTGAAAATCATCAGCCATTAAGCGCTATTAAAGGCGCTGGCGCCGGATAAACTGCTGGGTTTCTGCGCGATTTCGGCGTTTTTATGCGAGCCGGATCTCATTTTTTTGCCGGGAAAGGGGACGCAACGGCCCCCCAAAACCTTAGCGCTTGATGCCTGTGATACGGCACCACTCTTCTTTTTCGGCAACCGGGTCGAGGATAAATTTATCCGCGTAGGCTTCACAAACGCCTTCCGCCTGGCTTGCCAGCACGCCAGAAAGGCCCAAAAAACCGCCCTGAACGGGCAGGACGCTGATTAACGGCGCCAGTTCACGCAATGGGCCTGCGAGGATATTAGCGACCACCACATCGGCGCTCATGGCTTCTGGCTGATCTTTTGGCAGATATAGCTCCAGACGCTCAGAAACACCGTTACGCTGGGCATTGTCGCGGCTGGCCTGAATTGCCTGCGGATCGATATCGATACCGATGGCTTTCGCCGCACCCAGCTTCAAAGCGGCAATGGCCAGAATGCCGGAGCCGCAGCCGAAATCGATAACGGTTTTGCCTTCCAGATCCAGGCCGTCTAACCATTCAAGGCACAGAGACGTCGTTGGGTGCGTGCCGGTACCAAACGCCAGGCCAGGATCAAGCATCACATTCACGGCATTTGCGTCAGGCACGTCGCGCCAGCTCGGACAAATCCATAAACGCTTCCCGAAACGCATTGGGTGGAAGTTATCCATCCACTCACGCTCCCAGTCTTTATCTTCCAGCTGCTCGATTTTATGGTGGAATCCCTGGCCGAGCAGAGGATGTTTTGCAAGGATGGCGATAACCTCCTGCATATCGGCTTCTGCGTCAAACAGACCAATCACGTCGGTATCGCCCCACAGGCGAGTTTCACCCGGCAGGGGTTCAAATACCGGCGTGTCGTGCGTGTCCTGAAACGTAACGGATACCGATCCGCTTTCAATCAGGGCATCACCGAGTTCTTCAGCGTTCGAGCCGGTAGTATTAATTTTCAGTTGAATCCATGGCATGACGAAACTCTTTATTTATCAGTAGGTGAAACCAGCGCTGGCTCCGGCAGCGTATGGCCAAAGCGGTTGCCGATGATGAAGGCCAGCAAACTTAATAATAGTGAAGGAACAATCGGATGGAAGCTGAACGGCTGGACATTAAAGCTTGCCAGCAGAGCGTACAGCACGCCGCCGACGATCATCGCGCTCAACGCCCCCGCCGCATTAGCACGCTCCCAGTACAGACCCAGCACCAGCGGCCAGAGGAATACTGCTTCAAGGCCGCCAAAAGCGAGCAGGTTAAGCCAGATGATCATCTCCGGCGGATGCCACGCGGCAAGCAATAACAATACGCCTAATATCAGCGTGATCGCGGAGGACATTCGCTTAAGCAGTTTTTCATTGCGGATCTGCTCGGGACGCATATTGAGATAGAGATCCTTGACGATCGTCGCCGAAGACTGAAGAAGCTGAGCGTTAATGGTCGACATAATGGCGGCCATCGGTGCTGCAAGGAAGATCCCCGCGGCAACGGGCGGCAGTACCGTTACCATAAGCGTTGGAATAACCAGATCGGGTACGTGTAAATCTGGCAGCACGGCCCGTCCCAGCGCGCCCGCCAGATGCATTCCGAGCATCAACACGGCCACAACAATAGTGCCCAGAATAATGCCGCGGTGAACGGCCTTGCTGTCTTTATAGGAGATACAGCGCACGGCGGTATGGGGCAAACCAATTACGCCAAAGCACACCAGCACCCAGAACGAGGTCATAAAGGCTGGCGAAAGAATATCGTCCGCACCCTGCGGTGAAACCAGTTTCGGGTCGATATTCTGAAGTTTATCCACGGCGCTTTCCAGGCCTCCTGCGGCATGCACCACGCCAATCAACAGCAGCACGGTGCCAAGCAACATCACCAGCCCCTGCATGGCATCGTTTAACACGCTGGCACGAAAACCACCGAATGCGGTGTAGAGCGCAATACTGATGCCAAAGATCAGCAGGCCGGTTTCGTAAGGAATACCCGCAGCGGTTTCGAGCAGACGTGCACCACCGATAAACTGCACCGTCATTGCGCCGATAAACGCAACCAGCAGGCTCAGGCTTGCCAGCCAGACCAGCAGGCGGCTCTGGTAGCGGGCATAAAGCATGTCGTTGAGCGTTACCGCGTTGTAACGGCGGGCCAGAATGGCAAACTTCTTCCCTAAAATGCCTAAGGCTAACCAGACTGCGGGGAGCTGAATCATCGCCAGCAGCACCCAGCCCAGACCGTATTTATAGGCGGCGCCGGGCCCACCGATAAACGAACTGGCGCTGATATAGGTAGCCGTCAGCGTCATCGCCAGCACAAATCCGCCCATCGAGCGGCTGCCGAGGAAATATTCGTTCAGAAAATTACCGCTGCTCCGCTTGCGCATAGCGTAAATAGATAAACCAAACACCACGAGCAGATAAGCAACGAGGGGCAGGACCACTTCAGGCCGCATTGTCGTCCTCCAGCGGAATATCACGGAAGATAAATTTCACCATCATCCAGCACAGCAGAATAAAGACCAGCGGTACCAGCAGACAGGCCATCTCAAACCAGTGCGGCAGGCCCGTCGGGCCGATCGTATTGCCAGGTAAGTAAGCAGCCACTAACCAAGCTGCGAGGTAGGCCAGGGTTAGCCATAGCGCCCAGCGCGCTTCTTTATGGGCCTGAACAAAACGCGTGTCCATTATTGTCCCTTGAGTTCGCGGAAAGCGGCGATTGTAACGCATAGCGGCAGGAGGAGGATCAAAAAAGAAAAGGCCGTATCAGCGGCCTTTTAAGATTACTGTGACCCGTCTCTGGGAGAGAATAAAGCTTGCCATCAACGTAAAAGGCCGCATCAGCGGCCTTTTAAGGTTACTGACAAAGAAGGAAAAAGCGTGGTTTTCCCTTCTTTGTGGTCAGCAGCCGAAAATCAATGAATTGATTTTCCTTGTTCATTATTTGATGACCTCTTCCCGTCCTGGGAGAGAATGAAGCTTGCCATCAACATGAAAGGCCGCATCAGCGGCCTTTTAAGCGACAAGTTGAAAAACTTAGTCCTGAAGACCCAGCTTTTTCTCCAGGTAGTGGATGTTAGTCCCACCGTGCTGGAAATGTTCGTCGTTCATGATGCGGGTCTGCAAATCAACGTTGGTTTTGATGCCGTCGATGATCAGTTCCGCCAGGGCGTTTTTCATACGAGAGATCGCCACTTCACGGGTTTCGCCGTAGCAGATCAGTTTGCCAATCATGGAATCGTAGTACGGCGGCACTGTATAACCGGCGTAAATATGTGATTCCCAACGCACGCCAAAACCACCTGGCGCATGGAAGCGAGTGATTTTGCCCGGGCTTGGCAGGAAGGTGTTCGGGTCTTCGGCGTTAATACGGCATTCCACCGCGTGGCCTTTAACGTGAACTTCATCCTGCTTGATAGACAGCGGCTGACCAGCCGCGATACGCAGCTGCTCTTTAATCAGGTCAACGCCGGTAATCATTTCTGTTACCGGATGTTCAACCTGAATACGGGTGTTCATCTCGATGAAATAGAACTCGCCGTTTTCGAACAGGAACTCGAAGGTGCCCGCACCGCGATAGTTGATATCGACACAGGCTTTCGCGCAACGCTCGCCGATGAATTTACGTAGTTCAGGCGTGATGCCCGGCGCTGGCGCTTCTTCAACGACTTTCTGGTGACGACGCTGCATGGAACAGTCACGTTCTGCCAGATAGATTGCTTTGCCCTGGCCGTCTGCCAGCACCTGAATCTCAATATGGCGTGGATTCTCCAGGTACTTCTCCATATAGACCATGTCGTTGTTGAAAGCAGCTTTCGCTTCCGCACGGGTCATATTAATGGATTGTTCCAGTTCCGCATCGCTGCGGACCACGCGCATACCGCGACCGCCGCCGCCGCCGGACGCTTTGATAATCACCGGGTAGCCAATGCGTTTCGCATGAGCACGGTTTTTATCCATATCGCCGTCTAACGGGCCGTCAGAACCGGGCACGCAAGGCACGCCTGCTTTCTTCATGGCGTTGATTGCGGAAACTTTATCGCCCATCAGGCGGATAGTCTCGGCACGTGGACCAATGAAGATAAAGCCTGAACGTTCAACCTGCTCGGCAAAGTTAGCGTTTTCAGACAGGAAGCCATAGCCCGGGTGAATCGCCACTGCGCCAGTAATTTCAGCGGCAGAGATGATAGCCGGGATATTCAGATAGCTTTTTACGGAAGGAGCCGGGCCAATACAGACCGTCTCATCCGCCAGTAATACGTGTTTTAAGTCGCGGTCCGCGCTTGAATGCACGGCGACAGTCTTGATGCCCAGTTCTTTACAGGCACGAAGAATACGCAGAGCAATCTCGCCACGGTTGGCGATAACAATTTTATCCAGCATGTTCGCCTCGTTACTCGATGACGACCAGCGGCTCGTCATATTCTACCGGTTGACCGTTTTCAAGCAGGATGGCTTTCACCACGCCAGCTTTGTCCGCTTCGATCTGGTTCATCATTTTCATTGCTTCAACGATGCACAGCGTATCGCCAACGTTAACTTTCTGGCCAACTTCAACGAACGCTTTCGCATCCGGGCTTGGGGTACGGTAGAAAGTACCGACCATCGGGGAACGTACGATGTGACCACTGACTTCAGCAGCCGCTGGCGCTTCCATTACCGGTGCGGTGGCAGGAGCAACAGCGTTAGACAGGCCTGGTTGCGGCTGCGGCTGGTACATAGGGGCAGCATAAGCCTGTTGCATCATTGGGTAGCCCGCGTTTGGCGCGCTACGGCTGATACGAACAGACTCTTCGCCTTCAGAAATTTCCAGTTCGGAGATGCCTGATTCTTCAACCAGCTCGATCAGTTTTTTAATCTTACGAATATCCATGAGTGGGTTCCGTACTCTTGTTTAGATGGATTTTGACAGGCGTTTTACCGCCGTCTGTAGTGCATATGAATAACCGTCAGCGCCTAATCCGCAGATAACACCAACGGCTTTATCAGAAAGATACGAATGATGGCGGAACGGTTCGCGCGCGTGCACGTTGCTCAGGTGAATCTCGATAAACGGAATATCCACCGCCAGCAGAGCATCACGCAGCGCAACGCTCGTATGCGTAAACGCGGCCGGATTGATCAGGATAAAGTCGACGTTATCTTTCGCCTGATGAATTCGGTCGAGCAGCGCATATTCCGCGTTCGATTGCAGGTGGCTGAGCGACACGTTGAGGTCTTTCGCTTCGTTTTCAAGCACGTTAATAATCTGTGCCAGCGTCTGGTCGCCGTATTTATCCGGCTCGCGCGTCCCCAGCATATTCAGATTTGGACCGTTCAAAAGCAAAATGTGAAAGTTACCCGACATCGTGCTGCCATCTCCCGCAATGTGTAGGCATTTTACAAAATATATCTAAATTGCCCGGTTGTCACCTTCAGAGCCTGAAAATGGCCCGTCAGGAAAACCAAAGATGCGCATTATAACGATTTCGTAGCATTTGGCAGCTAAATACTGGTCTTATCAGGGAAGATGATCAACCGATATTGTTATTGATGCCCGCCGGGGCCATATTTTGCAGGAAGGGACACAGTTTCAGGATCGGGCCCACCATCGGCGGAACTTTTTGTAACGCAGGGCGAGGAGGATGAATGCACCCAAAGCATAAAGCAAGGGCTGGGGTGAGATAATCTTCACTGACCAGAGGTAGTGAACGGGGGCGAGGATCGCTACCAGATACACGAAGTTATGCAGTTTTTGCCAGCGTGGGCCGAGCTTACGCTGCGCGCTTTGCGTAGACGTCGCTGCCAGAGCAAGTAGAACCAGCCAGCTAATGATGCCCAATAAAAGGTAAGGGCGCGTTACCAGTTCCTGGCCGAGCAGGCCCAGGTTATTTATCCCCAGCTCTAACAATGAGTAGCTGATCAGATGCAGCGTCGCCCAGGCAAAGCACCAGATGCCCAGTAACCGACGCGTACGGATCAGCAAAGGCTGCTTAGCGTAGCGGGCAAGAGGCGTTACTAATAGCGTCGCCAGCAATAATTTTAGCGCCATTCTGCCGGTAAAATGCTGAATATCTTTCGCCGGATCCGCGCTGAATAGCCCCTGACTGGCGGCATATATCAGCCATACAAAAGGTAAGAATGCGGCGAGATGCAGCGCCACCTTAAGCCAGGTAATTTGCTTTGCTGTCAGTCGCACTCAGAAGTTCTCCTTGAGATTCAGGCCCTGGTAAAGTGAGGCAACCTGTTCGGCATAGCCGTTAAACAGCAGCGTTGGCTGACGTTTTACCTCCAGCACGCCGCCGGAACCGATAAACCTTTCCGATGCCTGTGACCAGCGCGGATGGTCAACGTGTGGATTCACATTGGCATAGAAACCGTATTCATCCGGCGCGGCCATATTCCAGGTCGTGGGCGGTAATTCGCGAACTAATTTGATGCTGACAATAGACTTGATGCCCTTGAAGCCATATTTCCAGGGAACGGTGAGGCGGACAGGCGCGCCATTTTGCGGCGGCAGCGCTTTGCCGTAAACGCCCACGGTCAATATTGTCAGCGGATGCATGGCCTCATCGAGACGCAGCCCTTCTACATAAGGATATTTCAGGCCGCCGCCAATAAAGCGATCCTCCTGGCCGGGCATTTGTTCAGGCGCATACAGCGTTTCAAACGCGACATACTTCGCGTTGCTGGTCGGTTCGACAAGCGCCAGCAATTTACTGAGCGGGAAGCCAATCCACGGCACCACCATTGACCAGGCTTCCACGCAGCGCATACGGTAGATGCGCTCTTCTAACGGGAAGCGCTGGTATAGATCGTCCAGATCGAGCGTCACCGGTTTGGCCACCTCGCCGCTGATTTTTACCTGCCATGGATCGGTCTTCAGGCTACCCGCATTGGCTGCCGGATCGGCTTTATCCAGCCCAAACTCGTAAAAGTTGTTATAGCCGGTGACCTTAGCTTCCGGCGTCAGGGGAAGTTTTGTCTGCCACCGGGCGGGCTGGCTGAACGTCAGCGGTTTGCCTGCGGGGGCTGGCGGACGGTCGTTTCCTTTAAACCATGAGAGAATGTCGGCTTCAGCCGTACGCGGAAGGGATAGCGCCGCCGCGCTGATGCCCAGCGCTTTAAGCACCTGACGACGTTTGAGCATAAACACGGATTCTGGCGTAACATCCGCTTCGGTCAGATGAGCAGCTTTTTTCATGGCAATCTCCAGCAGGGCTTTTCACTAAGCATGACGGAGAAGTTGTATCCCGGCGAATATGTCACAAAAAATTGAAATTTGGGCCACGGTCATTGACAGCGGCCGGGCTTATTATTGGAAAAAACACCCGGAGGGCTATACTCGCTAACTGACGCACAGCATCCGTTTTTGCAACAAATAGCGATATTCTGTCTGCGGGTATTTGCCTGGCATTGGCTTTTACTATGTAATGCCGCGTTAGTCATAGCCCGGTTTAAGGCGGCAATCTTTCTCATACGGAGTTAACACAGGGATGCGATTAACGACGAAACTTTCTGCTTTCATAACCTTGCTAACCGGGTTCGCAATTTTTGTGACGCTTATCGGCTGCTCGCTGAGCTTTTTTAACGCGGCGCATGAAAAGGTTAACCAGCGCGTGCTGGCTGTCGCCACTATTATTGATAACGAGCTGGTCATCTCTTCCCCGCAAATTTTGCTGGCGCGCCTCAATGAAGTGATGGTTCCCGTTGATATCACTGAAATCCATCTCAGGATGGGTGACAAAGTGGTGTACGAACATGAACTGAAGCAGATCTATAACCCCAACGCGGCTCAATACGGCTACCGCAGCGTAACGGTTGAATTGATGAAGCATCCCGGCATGTTCGTCAGCCTGACTTTCCGTGACCCCGTACCTTATTATTACCACTCTCTGTTTAACACCGTGCCGCTTACCATCGCCATCGGCTTCATAATGCTGGTGCTGTTTTTTGCCGTTCGCTGGATGAAAAAACAGTTTGCGGGGGAAGAATTATTGGAAGCGCGTGCAACCAGAATTCTGAACGGTGAGCGCAGCCCGGCAGTGCAGGGATCGGTGCTTGAGTGGCCAACCCGTGCCAGCAGCGCGCTGGATGTCCTGCTTTCTGATTTACAAAACGCGAGTGAACAGCGCAGCAGGATGGACACGCTGATTCGTGCTTTCGCCGCGCAGGATGCGAAAACCGGGCTTAATAATCGTCTTTTTTTCGACAATCAACTGGCGATGCTGCTTGAGGATCAGGAGCGAGTTGGCGCCTATGGCGTGGTTATGATTGCCCGCCTGCCTGATTTTGACACCCTCCACGATACCTGGGGCCGCCCCGCAGTGGAAGAATACCTCTTTACGCTGATTAATATGCTTTCGACCTTTGTGATGCGCTATCCCGGGGCGTTGCTGGCGCGCTATTTCCGTAGCGATTTTGCGGTCCTGCTGCCGCACCGTACGTTGAAAGAAGCCGACGGCATTGCCAGCCAGCTTCTGACAGCCGTAGATACCCTGCCCCCGACCCGCATGTTAGATCGTAACGATATGTTGCATATCGGTATTTACGCATGGCGCAGCGGACAGACCAAAGAGCAGGTAATGGAATGTGCTGAAGTTGCCACCCGTAACGCCTCTTTGCAGGGGACCAATAGCTGGGCGGTGTATGACGATAAGCTGCCTGAAAAGGGGCGTGGAAACGTTAAATGGCGTACGCTTATTGAACAGTCGCTGCGACGCGGTGGTCCACGTTTTTATCAAAAGCCTGCGGTGATGCGCAACGGTTATACTCATCATCGCGAAATCATGTGTCGTATCTTCGATGGGGAACATGAAGTTCTCTCGACTGAGTATATGCCGATGGTAAGGCAGTTCGGTTTGTTCGAGCAGTACGATCGCCAGCTAATAATGCGCACCCTTCCTCTTATTAGCTTCTGGCCGGAAGAAACGCTGGCCATTCAGATTACCGTCGACTCGCTGGTTCGCGTGCCTTTTCAGCGCTGGCTCAGGGATGCGCTGATGCAATGTGAAAAATCGCGGCGTAAACGAATTATTTTTGAACTTGCAGAGGCAGATGTTTGTCAACATATCAGCCGATTACAGCCGGTTATACGTTTAATAAAGGCCCTGGGCGTTCGTGTTGCGGTTGTTCAGGCGGGGTTAACCGTTGTGAGTACAACCTATATCAAGACGCTGGGTGTAGAACTGATTAAGCTTCATCCGGGACTGGTGAGAAACATTGAGAAGCGGACCGAAAATCAGTTATTTATCCAGAGCCTGGTGGCGGCCTGTAATGGAACGCAAACGCAAGTTTTTGCCACGGGCGTAAGAAAGCGTGGCGAATGGCAGACGCTGGTAGAGAAGGGAGTGAGTGGCGCTCAGGGTGATTTCTTTGCCGCCTCAGCGCCTCTGGATAGTAACGTGAAAAAATATTCTCAAAGATATTCGGTTTAACCTGCCGTTTATTGAGTTTTCACGTAGAATAACGCGCGCTGCATCTCATGGGGACGCGTACGTCTGCCGGGCAGAATATCGCAGCAATTAATGTATCGGTTTGCTACCCGGCCCTGTTCGTTTAACCTACAGCGTTTGTTCACTTCCCAAGCGGTTTGCGAAGCAACGTTTCTTAGGTGTAACGGGTAAAGTAAACTGCACAAATTTTCACCGTTGCAGAACATTTATGCGCCTTGTCGCTGCAACGTGTGGTTGGTAAAGTAAGCGGATTTTGTTTCCGCCCCAGCTTTCAGGATTATCCTTTAGTATGTTGAAAAAATTTCGTGGCATGTTTTCCAATGACCTGTCCATTGACCTGGGTACCGCGAATACCCTGATTTATGTAAAAGGACAAGGCATCGTACTGAATGAGCCCTCCGTCGTGGCCATTCGCCAGGATCGTGCCGGTTCACCAAAAAGCGTTGCTGCCGTAGGTCATGACGCAAAGCAGATGCTGGGCCGTACGCCTGGCAACATCGCGGCTATCCGTCCAATGAAAGACGGCGTTATCGCTGACTTCTTCGTGACTGAAAAAATGCTGCAGCACTTTATCAAACAGGTTCATAGCAACAGCTTTATGCGTCCAAGCCCGCGCGTGCTGGTGTGTGTGCCGGTTGGCGCAACCCAGGTTGAACGTCGCGCAATTCGCGAATCCGCTCAGGGCGCTGGTGCGCGTGAAGTATTTCTGATCGAAGAGCCAATGGCTGCTGCTATCGGTGCTGGCCTGCCGGTTTCTGAAGCAACCGGTTCCATGGTTGTGGATATCGGCGGGGGTACTACTGAAGTAGCCGTTATCTCCCTGAACGGCGTGGTTTACTCTTCTTCTGTTCGTATCGGCGGCGACCGCTTCGATGAAGCCATTATTAATTATGTGCGTCGTAACTACGGCTCCCTGATTGGCGAAGCAACGGCTGAACGTATCAAGCATGAAATCGGTTCTGCTTATCCAGGTGATGAGGTTCGTGAAATCGAAGTTCGTGGCCGTAACCTGGCTGAAGGCGTTCCACGTGGTTTCACCCTGAACTCCAACGAAATTCTCGAAGCGCTGCAAGAACCGCTGACGGGCATTGTTAGCGCCGTTATGGTTGCGCTGGAACAGTGTCCGCCAGAGCTGGCTTCTGACATCTCCGAGCGCGGTATGGTGCTGACCGGCGGTGGCGCCTTGCTGCGCAACCTCGACCGTCTGCTGATGGAAGAGACCGGTATTCCAGTAGTAGTTGCAGAAGATCCATTGACTTGCGTAGCCCGTGGCGGTGGCAAGGCACTGGAAATGATCGACATGCACGGCGGCGACTTGTTCAGCGAAGAGTAATCAGCCGCAGGTAAGGGGGAGTCGATGACTGCCCCTTCTTGTTGGCCTGGGAATACGCATAGCCTATGAAGCCCATTTTTAGCCGTGGCCCATCGCTGCAGTTTCGCCTGATCCTGGCGTTGCTGGTGGCGATTGGTGTCATTATTGCCGACAGCCGCCTCGGTACGTTCAGCCAGATCCGAACGTACATGGATACTGCCGTCAGCCCTTTCTATTTTGTCTCCAATGGTCCCCGTGAGTTGCTTGACAGCGTGTCGCAAACGCTCGCCTCCCGTGACCAGTTAGAGCTTGAAAACCGTGCGTTGCGTCAGGAACTGATCCTGAAAAACAGCGAATTGCTGATGCTGGGCCAGTACCGCCAGGAAAACGCGCGCCTGCGCGAATTGCTCGGCTCACCGTTGCGACAGGACGAGCAGAAGATGGTGACGCAGGTCATCTCTACGGTAAACGATCCCTACAGCGACCAGGTTGTGATTGATAAAGGCAGCGTCAACGGCGTTTATGAAGGCCAGCCCGTTATCAGTGATAAAGGCGTCGTAGGTCAGGTTATTGCCGTAGCGAAGCTCACCAGCCGCGTATTGTTGATTTGTGATGCGACCCACGCGCTGCCGATTCAGGTGCTGCGTAACGACATTCGCGTGATTGCAGCCGGTAACGGTTGTACTGACGATCTGCAGCTGGAGCATCTGCCGGCAAATACGGATATCCGTGTCGGTGATGTGCTCGTAACCTCAGGGCTGGGCGGTCGTTTCCCGGAGGGTTATCCGGTGGGCGTCGTTTCTTCCGTGAAGCTTGATACCCAGCGTGCTTACACCGTGATTCAGGCCCGTCCGACCGCTGGCTTGCAGCGTCTGCGTTACCTGCTTCTGCTGTGGGGGGCGGATCGCGAAGGCAAAACGCCAATGCTGCCTGAAGAGGTGCATCGCGTGGCTAATGAACGCCTGATGCAGATGATGCCGCAGGTATTACCGCCAGCGGGTTCAGTCGGGCCGCCGGCTCCTGTGCCACCTCCGGCCACCGGTATGTCGCAGACGTCCGCCGTGGAGACTCCGTCTCCTGCTGACACCCAGGGAGACCAGTAGTGGGAAGCTATCGTAGCCAGGGCCGTTGGGTTATCTTTCTGTCATTTCTGGTTGCTCTGTTATTGCAGGTAATGCCCTGGCCGGACGATATGAAAGTCTATCGTCCGGACTGGGTATTATTGATCCTGCTGTACTGGATCCTCGCCTTGCCCCATCGCGTAAATGTGGGCACAGGATTTATCATGGGTGCCATACTGGATCTGATAAGTGGCTCCACGCTGGGCGTTCGCGCCCTGTCACTGAGTATCGTCGCCTACCTGGCCGCTTTAAAATACCAACTGTTCCGCAACCTCGCGCTCTGGCAACAGGCGCTGGTGGTGATGCTTTTATCACTGGTCGCTGATGTCATCGTTTTCTGGTCCGAGTTTCTGGTGATTAACGTCTCCTTCCGACCGGAAGTGTTCTGGAGTAGTGTAGTGAACGGCGTGCTCTGGCCATGGATATTTCTGTTGATGCGAAAAATCCGTCAACAATTTGCCGTGCAGTAAGGGTAAACATGACATCTTTATATCTCGCCTCTGGTTCACCGCGTCGCCAGGAGCTTCTCTCCCGGATGGGCGTAGCTTTTGAACGTATCGTGACGGATGTGGAAGAGCAGCGTCTGAGCCATGAAAGCGCAGAGCAGTACGTCCGACGTCTGGCGCGAGACAAAGCGCTGGCGGGCGTAGCATTGGCCCCACAGGATTTACCGGTGTTGGGCGCAGACACTATCGTTATTTACAACGGTGAAGTGCTGGAAAAGCCGCGCGATCAAGATCAGGCGGCACAGATGCTACGATTACTCTCCGGACATCAACATCAGGTTATGACGGCGGTTGCGCTGGCGGACAGTCAGTCGGTGCTCGATTGTCTGGTGATGACAGAAGTGACGTTCCGCAGCTTATCAGAACAGGATATCGCCGATTACATTGCCAGCGGTGAACCTATGGACAAAGCAGGCGCATACGGCATTCAGGGGCTGGGTGGCTGTTTCGTCAGGAAGATAAATGGCAGTTACCATGCCGTTGTCGGCCTGCCGCTGGTAGAAACATATGAACTACTGAGTAATTTTCACGCATTGCGTGGTGGACGAGGAAAAGATGACGGCTGAATTACTGGTCAATGTTACCCCTTCAGAAACGCGGGTAGCCTATATTGACGGCGGAATACTGCAGGAGATCCACATTGAGCGCGAAGCGCGCCGGGGGATCGTAGGGAATATCTACAAAGGTCGTGTTAGCCGGGTGCTGCCGGGGATGCAGGCGGCATTTGTAGATATTGGCCTTGATAAGGCAGCGTTTCTTCACGCCTCCGACATCATGCCGCACACCGAATGCGTTGCGGGTGAAGAGCGTAAAAACTTCACCGTGCGCGACATCTCCGAGCTGGTCCGCCAGGGTCAGGATCTTATGGTACAAGTGGTTAAAGACCCGCTGGGTACTAAAGGCGCGCGTCTTACTACGGACATCACGCTTCCTTCCCGTTATCTGGTATTTATGCCGGGCGCCTCGCATGTCGGCGTTTCTCAACGCATCGAAAGCGAAGAAGAGCGCGATCGTCTGAAACGTGTGGTCAGTACCTGGTGCGATGAGCAGGGCGGATTTATCATCCGTACCGCTGCTGAAGGCGTATGCGAGGAAGACCTCTCTTCAGACGCCGCTTACCTTAAACGCGTCTGGACTAAAGTCAGCGAGCGTAAAAAGCGCAATAAAACCCGCTGCCAGCTTTATGGCGAACTTGCGCTGGCGCAGCGCGTACTGCGTGATTTTGCTGACGCAGCGCTGGACAGAATTCGTGTCGATTCCCGTCTGACCTACGACATGCTGCTGGAATTTACCGCCGAGTACATGCCGGAAATGCATGCCAAAATCGAACACTACAGCGGTCGCCAGCCGATTTTCGATCTCTTTGACGTCGAAAATGAAATTCAGCGGGCGCTTGAGCGCAAGGTTGAGCTGAAGTCCGGCGGCTATCTGGTTATCGATCAAACTGAAGCGATGACCACCGTGGATATCAACACCGGGGCGTTTGTCGGCCACCGCAACCTTGACGATACTATTTTTAATACCAATATCGAAGCCACACAGGCCATCGCCCGTCAGCTGCGACTGCGTAACCTTGGCGGCATTATCATCATCGATTTTATCGATATGAGTAATGAAGACCATCGGCGTCGCGTCCTGCACTCGCTGGAACAGGCGCTGAACAAAGATCGCGTGAAAACCAGCGTGAATGGCTTCTCGCAGCTTGGTCTGGTAGAGATGACCCGCAAGCGTACTCGTGAAAGCGTGGAGCACGTGCTGTGCGCAGGCTGTCCAACGTGCCACGGGCGCGGCACGGTGAAAACTGTGGAAACGGTTTGCTATGAAATTATGCGCGAAATCGTGCGTGTTCATCATGCTTATGATTCCGACCGCTTCCTGGTTTATGCATCCCCGGCGGTTGGCGAAGCGCTGAAAAGCGAAGAATCTCACGCGCTGGCAGAGGTAGAAATTTTTGTCGGCAAGCAGGTAAAAGTGCAGATCGAGCCGCTCTATAATCAGGAGCAGTTCGACGTCGTTATGATGTAACCCGGGTACGGGTTGTACTTTTTGAAGCACCGAGCCGTGAGGCTGACAAGGAGAGAGATGTGAGGCGACTGCCCGGCATTCTGCTGCTCACAGGCGCAACGCTGATTGTTATCGCCGCACTGCTGGTGAGCGGTATGCGGCTCCTTTTGCCGCACCTTAATGCCTGGCGCCCGGCATTGCTGGAAAAGATTGAAGCTATGACGGGCACGCCGGTGGATGCCAGCCAGATTCAGGCAAGCTGGCAGAACTTCGGCCCCACGCTTGACGTGCGTGACATCAACGCCGGCCTGAAGGACGGCGGCGAGTTGAGCATTAAACGCGTTACGCTGGCGCTGGATATCTGGCAAAGCCTGCTTCATGCTCGCTGGCAGTTCCGCGATCTCACCTTTTATCAACTGCGCATGCGCACCAATACCCCGCTCAGCCAGAACCGCGGCGACGGCCAGCTCGAATCGGGCAAAATCAACGATCTCTTTTTGCGGCAGTTCGATCATTTCGATCTGCGCGACAGCTCCCTTAGCTTTCTTACTCTCTCCGGCCAGCGCGCCGAACTTGCCATTCCCCAACTGACCTGGCTGAACTCTAAAAATCGTCACCGTGCCGAAGGCCAGGTGAGCCTATCAAGCTTTACGGGCCAGCATGGCCTGGCAAACGTCAGGATGGATCTGCGTGATGACGATGGCATTCTCAATACCGGCAAGGTATGGCTGCAGGCCGATCGCGTTGACGTTAAGCCCTGGCTGGGCCACTGGATGCAGAACAACGTCGATTTGCAGGACGCTGAGTTTAGCCTTGAAGCATGGATGGAAATTAAAGGCGGAGACATTGCGGGCGGCGATATCTGGCTTAAACAGGGTGGGGCAAGCTGGAAAGGAGACCAGGCAGACCATCATTTATCGGTTGATAACTTAGTGGCCCGTGTGAATCGTTCCGCGACGGGCTGGGACCTTGCGATCCCTTCGACCAACATCACGCTTGATGATAAAACCTGGCCGAAAGGTTCCCTGAGCCTGGCGTGGCTCTACCCGCAGGATGTCGGCGGCAAAGCGAACAAACGCAGCGAAGAACTGCGCGTGCGAGCAACCAATATGGAACTGGAGAGTTTCTACGGCCTGCTGCCGATTGCGGCCAAAATTTCGCCCGATTTGGGCGAAATCTGGAACGCCCTGAAACCACGCGGGCATATTGATGTGCTGGCGGTGGATATCCCGCTGCAGCAAACCGAAAAAACGCGCATGCAGGGGCGCTGGAAGGATGTCAGCTGGGATCAATGGAAGATGCTGCCGGGCGCCGAGCATTTTTCCGGATCGATTACCGGCAGCGTGGAACACGGTCAGCTTAACGCTCAGATAACCGATGCAACAATGCCGTATAAGACGGTATTCCGCGCTCCGCTGGAAGTTGAAAGAGGCGTAGCCTCGCTTGAATGGCGGAAAAATGCCGCAGGTTTCCAGCTTGATGGTAAAGATCTGGATGTGAAAGCTCGTTCGGTCCGGGCGCGCGGCGATTTCCGCTACTTTCAGCCTTCCGGGGGCGAGCCCTGGCTGAGCATTCTGGCTGGCATCAACACTGATAATGGCGCAGATGCCTGGCGCTACTTCCCTGAAAACCTGATGGGCAAAGCGCTGGTCGACTATCTGAGCGGAGCCATTCAGGGCGGGCAGGCAGAAAATGCCACCCTGGTTTACGGCGGTAACCCGCATCTGTTCCCTTATAAGCACAACGAAGGGCAGTTTGAAGTTCTGGTTCCGCTGCGCAATGCCACATTTGCTTTCCAGCGGGACTGGCCCGCGCTGGAAAATCTGAATATAGAGCTGGATTTCATCAACGATGGCCTGTGGATGAAGAGCGATGAGGTGAAACTTGGCGGCGTTACCGGTCGTAATCTCAGCGCCATTATCCCCGATTATTCCAAAGAAAAGCTGCTGATTGATGCGGATATCTTTGGGCCAGGGAGCGCCGTCGGGCCGTACTTTAAAGAAACGCCGCTTGAAGATTCGCTGGCCGCCGCCCTCGATGAACTTCAGATTGGCGGCGATGTGAATGCTCGCTTACATCTTGATATTCCGCTGGACGGCAAGATGACAACGGCGAAAGGCGACGTGGTGCTTAACAACAATACGCTGCTGATAAAACCGCTCTCCAGCACCCTGAAAAATCTGAGCGGTAAGTTCAGCTTTGTAAATGGCGATCTGCAAAGCGAGCCGCTGCGGGCGACCTGGTTTAATCAGCCAATGAATATTGATTTTACTACTAAAACTGGCGAAAAAGATTATCAGATTGGCGTGAATCTGAACGGCGACTGGCAGCCCAATAAAATGGGTGTATTACCGGAACAGGTGAACAAGGCGCTGAGCGGCAGCGCGGCATGGAAAAGCGTGGTGGGCATAACGCTGCCTTATCGCGGTAGCGCCAGCTACAACATTGACCTGGACGCGGATCTGAAGAATGTGAGTAGTCACTTACCTGTGCCAGCAAATAAGTCTGCCGGGCAACCGCTGCCGTTAAAGGTTGCCGTGAAGGGCAATCTTTACAGCTTTAATCTGACGGGCAACGCCGGGGAAACCAATCGTTTTTCCAGCCGCTGGCTACTTAACAAAAAACTGACGCTCGAGCGCGCTATCTGGGCGACGGATAGCCATACCATTCCCCCTCTGCCTGAGCAACCGGGGCTGGAGTTAGACCTGCCGGCTATGGATGGCGCGCAGTGGCTGGCCTTATTCAGCCAGGGCGCCGCTACGGGCGTTGGCGATGCGGCAGTTTTCCCGTCCGATATTACGCTCAGAACGCCTTCTTTAACGCTTGCCGGGCAGCAGTGGAACAACCTCAGCCTGGTTTCGCGTGCCACACCAAACGGTACTCAGGTTAATGCTCAGGGTCGTGAAATTAACGCAACGCTGAATATGCCTGATAACGCACCATGGCAGGCCGCGATCAAATACCTTTATTTCAATCCTGACTGGAGCGTGGCGACTACATCGTCCGCCCCGCCGAGCGGCACATCACTTGCGCCAGTTCAGGACACAATCAGTTTCCGCGGCTGGCCTGATGTACAACTGCGCTGCGTCGAGTGCTGGCTGTGGGGGCAAAAATATGGCCGCGTTGACGGCGACATAGCTATCAAAGGCGACACCCTGGCGCTCAGCAATGCGCTGGTCGATACCGGCTTTGCACGCCTGACCGGCGAGGGTGAATGGGTGAACAGCCCGACGGAAATGCGCACTTCCCTGAAAGGTAAGCTGAAAGCCAACAAGCTGGATGCGGCCACTAACTTCTTCGGCGTGAAAACCCCGATTCAGGGCTCCTCCTTCGATGCGGATTATGATTTACACTGGCGCGATGTGCCCTGGAGACCGCAGGAAGCCTCGCTGAACGGCATTCTGCATTCCCGGCTGGGTAAAGGACAAATTGCCGAACTGGGCACAGGGCATGCGGGCCAGCTGCTGCGACTGGTGAGCTTTGATGCGCTGATGCGCAAGCTGCGTTTCGACTTCAGCGATACCTTTGGCGACGGCTTCTACTTCGACTCTATCCGCAGCACGGCGTGGATAAAAGACGGAATATTGCATACCGATGACACGCTGGTGGACGGGCTGGAAGCAGATATTGCTATGAAAGGCTCGGTGGACCTGGTCGCTCGTCGGCTCGACATGGAAGCCGTGGTCGCCCCGGAAATTTCCGCGACGGTTGGCGTTGCGGCAGCCTTTGTGGTCAACCCTATTGTAGGCGCCGCGGTATTTGCCGCCAGCAAGGTGCTTGGGCCTTTGTGGAGTAAAATCTCCGTCCTGCGCTATCACATCACCGGCCCGGTAGATAATCCGCAAATCAACGAAGTGCTGCGCCAGCCGCGCGTGAACAAAGTTAAGTGATTTGACGCGGGCAGTTAATTGCCGCAAGCTCAATAGATAAACCCAATCGGTATGAAATAAGAGTAATCAAACGATGAGTCTGAACCTGGTAAGTGAGCAGTTGCTGTCTGCGAATGGCTTAACCCATCAAGATCTGTTTTCCATTCTCGGCCAGTTGTCCGAGCGTCGGCTCGACTATGGGGATCTCTATTTCCAGTCCAGTTATCACGAATCCTGGGTGCTAGAAGACCGCATTATTAAAGATGGTTCGTACAACATTGACCAGGGCGTCGGGGTCCGTGCCGTTAGCGGTGAGAAAACCGGCTTTGCTTATGCCGATCAAATCAGCCTGCTGGCGCTGGAACAAAGTTCCCATGCGGCGCGCAGCATTGTTCGTGAGCAAGGCGATGGTCGCGCACGTACGCTCGGTGCGGTAGAGCACAGCGCGTTGTACACCACCGCCGACCCTTTGCAGAGTATGACCCGCGAAGAGAAGCTCGACATCCTTAAGCGTGTCGATAGCGTGGCACGTGCGGCAGATCCTCGCGTGCAGGAAGTCACCGCCAGCCTGACGGGCGTTTATGAATTAATCCTCGTGGCGGCAACGGACGGCACCCTTGCCGCAGACGTTCGTCCGTTAGTGCGATTATCTGTTAGCGTTCAGGTTGAAGAAGATGGCAAGCGCGAGCGCGGCTCAAGCGGCGGCGGCGGTCGTTCTGGTTATGACTATTTCCTCGAAACTATCGACGGCGAAGTTCGTGCCGATGCATGGGCGAAAGAGGCCGTGCGTATGGCGCTCATCACTTTGTCTGCCGTTGCGGCACCGGCGGGTATGTTCCCGGTGGTTCTCGGTGCGGGCTGGCCTGGCGTGCTGCTGCATGAAGCGGTTGGTCACGGCCTGGAAGGTGATTTTAACCGTCGCGGTACTTCCGTGTTCAGCGGGCAGATGGGCCAGCTAGTTGCCTCTGAGCTTTGCACGGTTGTGGATGATGGCACCATGACTAACCGTCGCGGCTCGGTTGCAATCGACGATGAAGGCGTGCCGGGACAATACAACGTGCTGATTGAAAACGGCATTCTGAAAGGTTACATGCAGGATAAGCTAAACGCACGACTGATGGGCGTTGCGCCAACCGGCAACGGCCGCCGTGAGTCCTACGCGCATTTGCCGATGCCGCGCATGACCAACACCTATATGCTGGCAGGTAAATCCACGCCGCAGGAAATTATTGCCTCCGTTGAGTACGGTATCTATGCGCCAAACTTCGGCGGCGGCCAGGTGGATATCACTTCCGGTAAGTTCGTGTTCTCGACTTCAGAAGCGTATTTGATTGAAAAAGGTCAGGTCACAAAACCTGTGAAAGGTGCGACGCTGATTGGCTCCGGCATCGAAACCATGCAGCAGATCTCCATGGTGGGCAACGACCTGGCGCTGGATAACGGCGTAGGCGTCTGTGGCAAAGAAGGTCAGAGCCTGCCGGTAGGCGTTGGCCAGCCAACCCTTAAAGTCGATAACCTTACGGTTGGCGGTACGGCATAAAACTAAACGGCCGGGATAACCCCGGCCGTAGTCTGATGCTGTTAAAATCCTGAAATATGTTATCCGGAAAATTAGCTGCAAAATCAAAGGATTGGTTTCGGCTGTTAATCACAAAGAAAGAAAAATCATGCTTTCTTTCTTTGTCAGCAGCTAACTCCGGCTGTTTTCTATCCCACGTCCGTTACTTTCCCGCACGCCCTGGTACAGCTGTGCCACCTTCACAAAGTATTCTGTCAGGTAGTTAATACACACCTGCACCTTCAACGGCAGCTTGTCCTTTTCGGTATAGAGCGCGTAGACCGGGCGCGGATCCGACTGGTAGCGAGGGAATAAGATCTCCAGCTCACCGCTGTTGATCTCATCGATCACCCACATCAGCGGCACGTAGGCGATCCCGGCCCCGGCTTTCAGCCAGCGTGAAAGCGTCATCGGATCGTTGGTGACGAAGCGTCCCTGCGGGATCATCTTCGTGGAAATGCCTTCAGGGGCGATGAGTTCAAATTCGTTGTCGGGCCGTACGCTGTATTCCAGCCACGAATGGTTTGCCAGATCGGCCGGTTTTTCCGGTATGCCATTTTGCTGGAGGTAGCTTTTCGAGGCGCAAATAACCATTGGCATCGATCCGAGCCGTTTTGAAAACAGGCTGGAGTCCTGGAGCGCACCCACGCGAATCACCACGTCGAGACCATCCGCAATCAAATCCGGGGCAGGAATGCCGGTCACCAGGTTAACCTTGAGTCCCGGGTACTCTTTAAGCATATCTGCGGTCATGTTTGCGAGCACATTCTGTGCCATGGTTGAAGAACTGCCGATGCGTAGCGTGCCAATAGGCGTATTGTTGAAGGCGTAAAGTTGCTCGTGCACTTCCTGGACTTCATGTAACATCTTGCGGCAGCCGAGATAGTAAATCTTACCCGCTTCGGTAAGGCCAATGCTGCGGGTGCTGCGGTTCAACAGCTTTACCTGCAGTTCGTCCTCAAGCTTTGAAACCGTCTGGCTGATGGACGATACGCTCATCTGCAGTTGCCTTGCGGCAGCGGTGAAAGAGCCGAGATCGACCACTTTGGCAAAAACCGACATGCGCTTAAGTCTTTCCATTGTTCACTCTGAGTTAAAAGTGATTTAGATCACATATTATAGATAACAAGGTAACAGTTACGTTAATATATTATTATTAACACAGTCCAAACCGCGTTCTTATCTGCCGTTCCCGGCAATCCTTTAGTCGCGGATAACCGTCCGGGGCCCGTGTCGCCTGCACTGTCTTTAACAAGGTTAACATGAGTTTATTTCCAGTTATCGTGGTATTCGGTCTTTCCTTTCCACCGATATTCTTTGAGCTGATCGTTTCACTGGCGGCTTTCTGGCTGGTGCGCCGTTTGCTTACCCCAACGGGTATCTATGATTTTGTCTGGCATCCGGCATTATTCAATACAGCGCTCTATTGCTGCCTGTTTTATCTCGTCTCGCAGCTGTTTGTTTGAGGTTGATGTGAAAACACTTACAAGAAAAATGACCCGTACCGCCATCACGCTAATTCTGGTGCTGCTGGCTTTCATCGCTATCTTCCGCGCCTGGGTGTTTTACACCGAGTCGCCCTGGACGCGTGACGCCCGCTTTACTGCGGACGTTGTCGCAATAGCTCCTGACGTTTCCGGGCTGATTACTGCCGTAAACGTGCATGACAACCAGTTAGTTAAAAAAGACCAGGTGCTGTTTACTATCGATCAGCCGCGCTATCAAAAGGCGCTGGAAGAGGCGCAGGCAGACGTTGCCTATTATGAAGCGCTGGCGAGTGAAAAACGCCGTGAAGCCGGACGCCGTAACAAGCTTGGCATTCAGGCGATGTCGCGCGAAGAGATCGATCAATCGAACAACGAGCTGCAAACCGTGCTGCACCAGCTTGCAAAAGCTGAAGCAACGCGCGACCTGGCGCAGCTTGACCTGCAACGTACCGTTGTTCGCGCCCCGGCGGATGGCTGGGTGACCAACCTGAACGTGCACGGCGGCGAATTTATTACCCGTGGTTCAACGGTGGTGGCGCTGGTGAAACAGCATTCTTTCTACATTCTTGCCTATATGGAGGAGACCAAGCTTGAAGGGATCCGTCCAGGATATCGCGTGCAAATAACGCCGCTGGGCAGTAACCGTATATTACGCGGCACCGTGGATAGCATCTCAGCCGGTGTCACTAACGCCAGCAGCACCAGCGATACAAAAGGCATGGCCACCGTGGATTCCAACCTGGAATGGGTGCGCCTCGCACAGCGCGTGCCGGTACGTATTCGTCTGGATGAGCAACAGGGTAACCTGTATCCGGCAGGCACCACGGCGACGGTCGTCGTCACCGGTGAGAAAGATCGCGATACCGAGCACGACTCCGCATTTATGAAATTCATGCATCGCCTGCGTGAGTTCGGGTAAGACCGGCGGCTATGTATTCTATTTCCCGACTGCACCTGCGCTTTGCGTTCAAGCTGGCGTTTGCCATCGTGCTGGCGCTGTTTGTGGGTTTCCACTTTCAGCTCGAAACGCCGCGCTGGGCCGTATTAACCGCGGCGATTGTGGCTGCCGGTCCCGCGTTTGCGGCGGGCGGTGAGCCATACTCAGGCGCTATCCGTTATCGCGGTATGCTGCGTATCATCGGTACGTTTATCGGTTGTGTCGCGGCGCTACTCATTATCACGTCGATGATTCGCGCGCCGGTTGTGATGCTGCTGGTGTGCTGCATCTGGGCCGGCTTTTGTACCTGGATTTCTTCGCTGGTCAAAGTAGAGAATTCTTACGCCTGGGGCTTAGCCGGCTACACGGCGCTGATCATTGTTATCACTATTCAGATGGACCCGGTCACTACGCCGCAATTTGCCATTGAGCGCTGTAGCGAAATCGTTATTGGCATCGTCTGCGCTATCCTTGCGGATTTACTCTTTTCCCCGCGTTCTGTTAAACAGGAGATTGATCGTGAGCTGGACAGTCTGCTGGTGGATCACTATCGGCTGATGCAGCTTTGTGTTGCTCACGGCGATAAAGCAGAGGTCGATAAAGCCTGGAGCAGCATGCTGCGGCGCACTACCGCGCTTGCGGGCATGCGCAGCAACCTCAACATCGAATCTGCACGCTGGGGGCAGGCAAACCGCCGCCTGAAGGCGATAAACACGCTCTCCCTGACGTTGATTACCCAGGCCTGTGAAACGTTTCTGATCCAGAACACGCGCCCTGAATTTGTCTCGCCAGCATTCCGAATGCTGTTTGAAAAGCCGGTAGAAACCGCGGCGGATGTGCATAAAAAAATGAAGGTGTTAAGACGCATCATCACCTCCTCCGGCGAGAAATACACGCCTGTGACCATCAGTACCTGGGTCGGTGCCGCGACGCGCTTCCTGCTGTTAAAACACGGTGTGACAAGCAACACCCGTATCAGCGCCGTAGAAGAAGAGATTCTGACTGACGAAGTGGTTATCAAAGTGCAGTCGGCAGAACGTCACCATGCGATGATTAACTTCTGGCGCACCACCATTTCGTGCCTGCTGGGCAGCCTGTTCTGGCTATGGACCGGCTGGACCTCCGGCAGCGGAGCGATGGTGATGATTGCCGTCGTAACTTCCCTGGCGATGCGGTTGCCCAATCCGCGCATGGTGTCGCTGGACTTCCTGTACGGCATGCTGGCCGCGCTGCCGCTTGGCGCACTCTATTTTCTGGTTGTCCTTCCCGCCACTCAGCAAAGCATGCTTTTGCTGTGTATCAGCCTTGCGCTGCTGGGCTTCTTTATGGGGATAGAAGTGCAAAAGCGACGGCTGGGGTCAATGGGTGCGCTGGCCGGGACGATTAACGTTATCGTGCTGGATAATCCGATGACCTTTCACTTCAGCACCTTCCTGGATAGCGCGCTGGGGCAAATTGTCGGCTGCTTCCTGGCGATGATGGTCATTTTACTGGTGCGGGATAACTCCAAAGAGCGTACCGGGCGCACGCTGCTTAATCAGTTTGTTTCGGCTGCGGTTTCCGCACTGACCACCAATATCAGCCGTCGGAAAGAGAATCATCTGCCGGCGCTTTATCAGCAGCTTTTCCTGCTGTTGAATACCTTCCCGGGCGATATCGATCGCTTCCGTCTGGCCCTGACGCTTATTATCGCGCACCAAAGATTGCGTGACGCGCCTATACCGGTGAATCCCGACTTGTCCGCTTTCCACCGCCAGTTACGCAATACGGCCGACAAAGTGACCTCTGCTGCCGGTGATGACAAGCGGCGTCGTTACTTCGAACAGCTATTGGGTGAGCTGGACATTTACCAGGAAAAACTCCGTATCTGGGAGGCGCCTTTACAGGTTACCGAGCCGGTGAAAAGGCTGACAGATATGCTGCACAAGTACCAGCACACGCTGATAGACGCTTAATCAGCACCTCAGAGCCGACGCCATGCGTCGGCTTTTTTATATCTATACTTACCCGATGTGCAATGCGTAACAGGAGAAAATGATGACAATTCAGGCGCTCCAGGACAGTGAACTTTTCAATACCGGCTATCTGGTTAACGGGGAATGGCGCAAGCTTAATAACACCTTTGATGTGCTGAACCCGGCGACGGGTGAGGTGATTGCCAAAGTGGCGAAAGCCGGTAAGAAAGAGGCGGAAGAAGCCATAGCGGCGGCGGCAGATGCCTTCCCGGCATGGCGTGCGAAAACCGCAAAAGAACGTTCAACGATCCTTTATCGCTGGTACCAGCTCATTATCGAAAACAAAAGCTGGCTGGGACAGCTGATGACCACAGAACAGGGCAAGCCGCTGCAAGAAGCTGAGGGCGAAGTTGAATACGCCGCAAGCTTTATTCAGTGGTTCGCTGAACAGGCTAAACGTGCCAATGGCGAAATCATTCCAGCAGCCAAACCGGGCTCGCGGATCCTCGCGACGCGTGAACCGATTGGCGTGGTAGCTGCTATTACCCCGTGGAATTTTCCGTTGGCAATGCTGACCCGTAAGCTCGGTCCGGCGCTGGCCGCAGGCTGTACCGGGATAATCAAACCTGCCAACAATACGCCGCTTTCCGCTTTCGCTTTACTGGCTCTGGCGAAACAGGCTGGCGTGCCGGATGGCGTTCTGAACGCGGTAGCGGGCAATACTCCGGAAATCAGCGATGCGATTATGGCAAGCCACGAGGTGCGCAAAATTTCCTTCACCGGTTCCACCGCCGTGGGCAAAACGCTGGTGCGTAACGCGGCTGAAACCATGAAAAAAGTATCGATGGAGCTGGGCGGTAATGCGCCATACATCGTGTTTGACGATGCCGATATCGATGAGGCCGTAAAAGGCGCGATTGCGAATAAATTCCGTAACGCAGGTCAGGTTTGCGTTAGCGTGAACCGGTTCTTTATTCAGGAAGGGGTTTACCAGCGGTTCGTCAATAAGCTGGCGGAGGCGGTTAAGGCGCTCAAGGTCGGTAATGGTATGGATGAGGGTGTGGTTGTCGGGCCGCTTATTGAAAAGTCTGCCGTAGACAAAGTCCGCGAGCATGTGGAAGACGCGATAGCCAAAGGCGGTAAGGTGCTGACGGGAGGCAAAAGCCACGATCTGGGCGGCAACTTCTGGCAGCCAACGGTGATTATTAATGCGAATGATGAGATGAAGCTGGCGCAGGAAGAGACCTTCGGTCCACTGGCGGCCTGCTTTAGCTTCAAAACTGAAGAAGAAGCTATCAGGCGAGCCAATAATACGCCCTTTGGCCTGGCCGCTTACTTCTATACGCAGAATCTGCAACGCGTATTCCGCGTCTCGCAGGCGCTTGAAAGCGGGATGATCGGCATTAACGAATGCGCCGTGTCGACTGAACTGGGGCCGTTTGGCGGGGTAAAAGAGTCCGGTCTTGGTCGGGAAGGCTCGGTGCTGGGGCTTGACGACTACCTGGAAGTTAAAACCCTGCACATTGGCGGCCTGTAGACGTACGGCGGTACGGCGTATGCTTGGTTGGGATGGCCGGAAATGAAAAAATATACTTTTGATTTTAACGAGATAGAGGATCAGCAGGGATTCTATCGCCACTTTATCCAGGTATTTTCACTCGAGAAAAAGCAGGTCCACGATCTCGATAGCTTGTGGGATGCGGTGGTTGGAGGAGGGTTGCCTCTGCCGGTGGAAATTGAATTTGTTCATCTACCGGAGATAAAAAGGCGGCGTTACGGCGCGCTGATCCTGCTTTTTGACGAAGCGGAAGAGGAGCTCGAAGGGCAGCTCCGCTTTAATATCCGCGTTTAACAGGCATAAAAAAGCCCCCGGCAAAAGGGGGCAAAGTCGTCGGAGGTTGACGACGAGGGTTTATTTATACAGTTCAGCGGTGGCGTGCCAGGTATCGCCTGTACGAGCTTCGGTAACGCGATAGGCTGAAGCGCCTTTCTCTGTCGCTTTTTGTGATAATTCCTGACGCATATCCATTGGCGCACTGCCTATCTGGCTTACGGAGATGCTGCCTAAAGACTGCATGCCTTGCGTCTGCTCGCTGGTTATCTGATGCGCGGCTGCGTTAGCGCCAAAAGAGAGAACGGACAGAAGGCTAAGGGCGGCGATAGTTAATTTGGTTTTCATAATGTCTACTCCTGAATATTTTTCCCAACGACCGGAAGGGCTAAATGGCGATTTTTGTGCTTAGGGCCGTTGCGTGAGATTGTCGTTGCTAAATTTTTACTTTGACCGGTTTATGTCGCTGAACATTATTTATACAGTTCAGCCGTTGCGTGCCAGTGGTCACCGGAACGGGCTTCAATGATGCGATAAGAAGAAGCCCCTTCCTGCTCGGCTTTTTGCTCCAGTTTCTGATGCATATCCATTGGTGAACTACCGATGCCGCTTACGGACACGGTGCCCACCGGCTGAAGGTTTTGTGCGCCATCGACATCGACAGATGTGGCAGCAAAAGCACCAAAGGAAAGCATGGAGAGCAGGCTTGCGGTAACTAATGTATTTTTCATATTCATAATTTTTACCTCGTCGTATTCTTTTGTTCGGGTCATCGTTTCGTGACCTTCATCACATAATCAAGTATACACTAGTAACGGGAAAAATTAATACCCTGCTAACAGTTTCCAATGAAAATTTGTATTAATAGAATGTTTTCTTATGATGTTTAGTTATTAAAAATGAATGTTTAATGGGGATTTTTTGTCAAACTAGTTGTAAATCAATGGGATAAAGCACTTTGATTATTTGTGCGATCCGTCACAGAACAAACTCTCTTTAAGCGGGCTGATTGCTGGGGATATCTGCTGCGAGGCTGAAGCGAAACGGTCGTTTGCGCCCAAATAGGAGGATAAAGAAGAATTACCCGCCACGGTGAAGGCGGGTAGGGCAGGCGTAAAGCTTATAGCTCTTGCTCGAACAGAACGAGAATGGCCTCGTAAAGCTCTTTTACCGTGAAATTCCTGGCGGGGGTGGTAAAGATAGTGTCATCCCCGGCGATAGTGCCAAGAATACCTTCCGCTTTACCTAACGAATCCAACAGACGGGCAATTAACTGCGCGGCGCCTGGGCTTGTGTGGATAACCACTACCGCATTGTTATAGTCGATATCCAGCACCAGATTTTTCAGCGGACTGGACGTAGTCGGCACGCCAAGCTCGGCAGGCAGGCAGTAGACCATCTCCATTTTTGCATTACGCGTGCGTACCGCGCCGAACTTGGTCAGCATGCGGGAAACTTTGGACTGGTTAATATTATTAAAACCGTCGTTCTGCAACGCATGAACGATCTCGCCCTGCGAACTGAATTTTTCTTCTTTTAACAGCGACTTGAAGGCCTTAATCAATTCTTCTTGTTTTGAGGAGTTGCGCATGAGCCACCTGTATAGGGGTAAAAGGATAACATTATTATGCATTTGAATGAATTTTTATGCAAATTAGTGCAGGGGCGTTAGCCTGAAATAATGTTATGAAAGAGGCGGATTTTATCAAATTTCGTTATCGAGGAACATGCCTGTGTCACGACTCGTAAATAAGCCTGCAAGTAAACTAAATGTTATCAAAATGATGTTGTTTTGATGCGATGGTAAGGTGTAATGTAACCGCCGTTGATGTGACAACATCAGGTAGTGACCGGGCGCTCAGGCGTCGTTTCCACCCGGTGAGTAAATGCAGCAGTAACGCTCGAGGATTGCGTAGCGTCGCAGTCTGAAGGCGGGAAGATTGTAATTACCCCTTCTCTGGATTATGGTCGCCACCGCATGGAGTTACGGCACGTTTTTGCTAACCATAATAAGGAGTTTAGGATGAAAGTTGCAGTCCTCGGCGCGGCAGGCGGTATCGGCCAGGCGCTTGCCCTTCTACTCAAGACCCAACTGCCTTCAGGTTCAGAACTCTCACTGTATGACATCGCACCGGTTACCCCAGGGGTAGCGGTTGACCTCAGTCATATTCCTACAGATGTGAAAATCAAAGGCTTCAGCGGCGAAGACGCGACGCCGGCACTCGCTGGTGCGGATGTTGTGCTGATCTCCGCAGGCGTTGCCCGTAAACCTGGTATGGATCGTTCCGACCTGTTTAACGTTAATGCCGGCATCGTGAAGAATCTGATTGAGCAGGTTGCTAAGACCTGCCCGAAAGCTTGCATCGGCATTATCACCAATCCGGTGAACACCACGGTTGCTATCGCTGCCGAAGTGCTGAAAAAAGCAGGCGTCTACGACAAGAATAAACTGTTTGGCGTCACCACGCTGGACATCATCCGCTCCAATACCTTTGTTGCGGAACTGAAAGATAAACAGCCTGGCGATATCGAAGTTCCTGTTATTGGCGGCCACTCCGGCGTGACTATTCTGCCGCTGCTGTCCCAGATCCCGGGCGTTACCTTCACCGAGCAGGAAGCTGCCGATCTGACCAAACGTATCCAGAACGCGGGTACCGAAGTGGTTGAAGCTAAGGCTGGTGGCGGGTCTGCAACCCTGTCTATGGGCCAGGCTGCCGCTCGTTTCGGTCTGTCACTGGTGCGCGCGCTACAGGGCGAAAGCAATGTCGTTGAGTGTGCATATGTTGAAGGCGACGGCCAGCACGCTCGCTTCTTCTCTCAGCCGCTGCTGCTGGGTAAAAATGGTATCGAGGAGCATAAATCCTACGGCAAACTGAGCGCGTTTGAGCAACAGGCGCTGGAAGGTATGCTGGATACGCTGAAGAAAGATATCGCGCTGGGCGAAGAGTTCGTTAATAAGTGATATCTGACAGATAAAAAAACCGGAACATCAGTTCCGGTTTTTTTATTTCTGAAATCAGTTCCCCGCAGGGTATTCCTGAATGGTGACCTGCATGGTGAGCTTCTTGTCTTCGCGCATGACTTCAACCGGTATCACCGAACCTGGACGGATTTCTGCCACCTGGTCCATGGTTTCAAGGGCAGATACAGCTGGCTTATGGTTCACCGAGACAATGACGTCATTGACCTGAATACCTGCTTTAGCGGCCGGGCCATCCGGAGAAACCTCATTAACAATGATCCCCTGAATCTGATCGATGCCGGTTGCCGGACTATGCAAAGGGGTGATCTCACGTCCGCCGATGCCGATATAGCCGCGGATCACTCTGCCATCGCGGATAAGCTTATCCATGATTTTAGTCGCCAGCTGCGTCGGAATTGCAAAACCGATCCCTTCCGGCGTCTCGCCGCCGTTGCTTTTATCAAAGGAAAGCGTGTTGATGCCCATCAGCTCGCCCAGCGAATTCACCAGGGCGCCGCCGGAGTTTCCATGGTTGATGGAAGCATCGGTCTGTAAGAAAGACTGGCGACCGGAAGGGCTCAGGCCAATACGCCCGGTTGCGCTGATAATGCCCTGTGTAATGGTCTGACCGAGGTTATATGGATTGCCGATTGCCATAACCACGTCGCCAATATGCGGCAGGCGTTTGCTGTTTATCGGAATGAGAGGCAGGCCGGTGGCGTTAATTTTTAACACGGCCAGATCGGTCAGGTTATCGGAGCCGACCAGCAACGCTTCGAAGACGCGGCCATCCTGCAGGGCAACGATGATTTGTTCGGCGTCGTTAATCACATGTTTATTGGTAATGATGTAACCACGTTCGTCCATAATCACCCCGGAGCCAAGGGTTTTTATTTCCAGTTGGTTATGAGTGTTGCTGCCCACGCTGCGGTTATAGACGTTCACTACGGCAGGCGCGGCACGTCGCACCGCGGTATTATAACTCAGCGGTGTTTCATCGGCGCTGTCGAACGTCGAAGGAGCAAGCGGCGTGATGTGCTGGCGTAATGAAGGTAAGGATACCAACAGAATACCCGCCACAATCAGGCCGATCGCCACCGATCGTAAAATCTTCAGAAACATGGATTTGTAAGAGTCCGTGAGAAAACGAACGCAGAATAGCATGAGTTAATCGGACATCGCACTCGTGATGTCCGATTACTGAACAAATTAACGCAATAACAAATAGATGCTTTCTTCGCCACGCACGACGTGAAGAGCGATTAGCGCGGGTTTGCTTTCCAGCATTTTGCGCATTTCTGCAATCGTGCGGATACGCTCGCGGTTAATACCAATAATCACATCGCCTTTATGCAGCCCAACCTGCGCGGCCGGAGTGCCTTTTTCGACGCTGTCGAGCTGCACGCCCTTAGCCCCGTCTTTAAGTTGGCCATCGCTTAGCGACGCTCCCTGAAGCGCGGGAATAATCAGCTCCGCATTAGCCGATGAAGCGGTACTCTTATCAAGCGTGACGCTGACTTCCAGCGGTTTCCCATTGCGGAGCAGGCCAAGCTTCACCACCGTGCCCGGCTCTGTCGTCGCGATTTTGGCGCGTAATTCCGCAAAGCTGCTGATGGTTTTACCGTTCAGGCTGGTGATGATATCTCCTGCTTTCACGCCCGCTTTGGCCGAGCCGGATTGCGGCAGCACTTCGCTGACGAAAGCCCCTCGCTGGGTGGTGAGATTGAACGCTTTGGCAATATCAGCGCTCATTTCAGTGCCCTTAATGCCTAACAGGCCGCGCTTGATTTCACCAAACTCCATCAGTTGTCTGGCCAGCGTCTGCGCCATATTGCTCGGAATAGCAAAGCCGATACCCACGCTACCGCCGCTTGGGGCAAGTATCGCGGTATTAATGCCGATGAGTTCGCCGTTCAGGTTAAGGAGCGCGCCGCCCGAGTTCCCCCGGTTAATAGAGGCATCCGTCTGGATGAAGTTCTCAAGCCCTTCCAGATTTAATCCGCTGCGGCCCAGAGCCGAGACAATCCCTGACGTAGCGGTCTGGCCCAGCCCAAATGGATTCCCAACGGCAACGGCAAAATCGCCCACGCGCAGCTTATCGGAATCGGCCACGGCAATTTGCGTCAGCCCCGTCGCGTTCTGAAGCTGAATAAGCGCGATATCGCTCTGATCGTCGCCGCCTATTAATTTGGCGGCAAATTCGCGTCCATCGTTAAGCTGGACGCTGATCTTTTCTGCGTGACTGATCACATGGTTGTTAGTCAGCACATACCCTTTGGCAGCGTTAATAATCACGCCGGAGCCCAGCCCCTCAAAAGGTTGTGATTCGGATGGAGGAAGGTCATCGCCGAAGAACTTTTTAAACTCTTCCGGGACTTTTTGGGCAGGCGTAGCAGCCGTGCCTTCAACCTGAACACTCACCACGGCAGGCAAAACCTTTTCCAGCATCGGGGCCAGGCTTGGTAACGCAGCCTGGCCGGGAACCTGTGAAGGAATCGCGGCAACGGCAAAAGGTGATGCACTCAGAGCTAACCCGACGCTTAACGCTAACGCACTCAATAACCGTGTTTGTTTCTTCATTGATGGCTTGCTCTCGTGACCTGGAAAAAGGAAAACCCGTTTACCCGTTATCTTTCAAGCTGCATGCCCTTGCGCCGGTCACTTACTTAAGTAAGCTTTTAGGGAGATTCCCCTGCGGGCCGCTGCAGACAGCGTTCAAAACGGCTTACCGGCTTACGCCGAATTTGTCACTCCTTTGCCGCCTGGCTGCAACTCGAAGGCTAAAAGGTATGACACTCCGATATTATTGAAATATCAGCCGGGTAACAATGTTGATGAATGAGACCAGATGCTTAAATGATAGTCGTGACGAGATGAGATTTGGGGCACGAGCGGCATGCCCCGGAAAAAAAACTTATTACCGTGCTTGATCGCGTTTTGCACGCTCGGTACGCAACAGCCCTGACGCACCTTCCGAGTAGTCGCGCGGTATCTGCACCGGCGCCTGATCGTTGCTGGCCTCGGATTCAGCCAGACGGTTGCGGAAAGGGTTGGCCTCAGCGGAGAGTTCTGGCAGCAGGCTGCTGGAGCTCTTCGCCATGTGTTGATACAGCTGACGATAATCGTGTGCCATGTTATCGAGCAACTCTGCACTGTGGGCAAAGTGGCTGACCAGCTCTTCGCGGTATTCTTCAAGCTCCGCTTTGTTTTTCTCAAGCTCATACTGTAAAGCCTGCTGCTGACGCAGCTTGCGGTTACCAAAACGCATGGCGACGGCACCAATGATAATCCCGACAACTAACCCAATAAGCGCATATTCCCAGGTCATGTACTTCTCCCGTTATCTTGTGAATCCGTAGGGTAATGTAGCCACTATAACCGCTAACCTAAGAGAAGTGGAATCCTGACGCAGCTTCGCTTAGGGTAGAACGACCTTTTTTCGACATCCGTACTTAAAGAACATCAGTAAACGGCAATACGATTTCTAAGGGAATACCATAATACCATGCAAAATCTCTCCCCTACATCGCGCTATCAGCAGGCTCTGGCTGAGGGCAGCTACCAGGCGGATGACGTCCAGCGCGAAGCTGTAGCACGTCTTGAAGCGGTTTATCAAGCGCTTACAAATAAAAGCTCAGCGTCCGCTGAAAGCGGCGGATTGAGGGCGAAGTTTGGCAAACTGCTTGGGAAACGCGCCGCGCCAGCCAGCGATGAACCCGTGCGCGGCTTATATATGTGGGGTGGAGTCGGGCGAGGAAAGACCTGGCTTATGGATATGTTCTTTCAGAGTTTACCTGGCCGACGCAAGATGCGCCTGCACTTCCACCGCTTTATGCTGCGCGTGCACGAAGAACTTACGCAGTTGCAGGGACACAGCGATCCGCTTGAAATCGTTGCCGATGGATTTAAGGCTGAGACAGATATCCTGTGCTTCGACGAATTCTTCGTTTCGGATATTACCGATGCCATGCTGCTGGGTACCTTAATGAAGGCGCTGTTCGCCCGCGGCATTACTTTAATCGCCACTTCCAACATCCCACCGGACGAGCTTTATCGCAACGGCCTGCAACGACCGCGCTTTATGCCTGCCATCGAAGCGATAAAACGACATTGTGACGTGATGAACGTGGATGCGGGCATCGATTACCGGCTACGTACCCTGACGCAGGCGCATCTGTGGCTGGCGCCGCTGGACGATGCAACGGCACAACAAATGGAACGCTTATATACCGCGCTGGCGGGTACGCCGCGTGAAGGCGAGCCGATTCTGGAGATCAATCATCGCCCGCTGGCAACGTTGGGTACAGCCAATCAGACGCTGGCGGTGGATTATCAGACGCTGTGTGTGGATGCCCGCAGCCAGCATGATTACATCGCCTTATCGCGCCTGTTCCACACCGTTATGCTGTTCAACGTGCCCGTTATGACCACCACAACCGAAAACGAAGCTCGTCGTTTTATCGCGCTGGTGGATGAATTTTACGAACGCCATGTAAAGCTGGTGGTATCTGCCAGTGCAACATTATTCGATATTTATCAAGGGGAAAGGCTGAAGTTTGAGTTTCAGCGCTGTCTGTCACGCCTGCAGGAAATGCAAAGTGAAGAGTATTTGCGCCTGCCGCACATGCCGTAAAAATCGATATGTCGCTGGAAAGATAAATTATGGTCGATCTTTGAGGACGACTTCTCTATAATCTTGCGACCCCACGTTACAACCAAAGTTTTTTTCCCAAAACTTTTGTCGTGCCGGCATAGGCTATTCGAAGGGGTAGGTTTGCTGGACAATGTCGCGTGAACCTCAACTGATTTTAAACGTTTGGGTGTTCACCAACGTGTAACTATATATTGGGTAAGCTTTTAATGAAAACTTTTACAGCTAAACCAGAAACCGTACAGCGCGACTGGTATGTTGTTGACGCTGACGGCAAGACCTTAGGTCGCCTGGCTACTGAATTGGCTCGCCGTCTGCGCGGTAAGCACAAAGCGGAATATACTCCGCACGTTGATACTGGTGATTACATCATCGTTCTGAACGCAGAAAAAGTTGCTGTAACCGGCAACAAGCGTACTGACAAAGTGTATTACCATCACACCGGCCACATCGGTGGTATCAAACAAGCGACCTTTGAAGAGATGATTGCCCGCCGTCCTGAGCGTGTGATTGAAATCGCGGTTAAAGGCATGCTGCCGAAAGGCCCTCTGGGTCGTGCTATGTTCCGTAAACTGAAAGTTTACGCGGGCACCGAGCACAACCACGCGGCGCAGCAACCGCAAGTTCTGGACATTTAATCGGGATTATGGCAATGGCTGAAAATCAATACTACGGCACTGGTCGCCGCAAAAGTTCCGCAGCTCGTGTGTTTATCAAACCAGGCAGCGGCAAAATCGTTATCAACCAACGTTCTCTGGAACAGTACTTCGGTCGTGAAACTGCCCGCATGGTAGTCCGTCAGCCGCTGGAACTGGTCGACATGGTTGAGAAACTGGATCTGTACATCACTGTTAAAGGTGGTGGTATCTCTGGTCAGGCTGGTGCGATCCGTCACGGTATCACCCGCGCTCTGATGGAGTATGATGAGTCCCTGCGTGGCGAACTGCGTAAAGCTGGCTTCGTTACCCGTGATGCTCGTCAGGTTGAACGTAAGAAAGTCGGTCTGCGTAAAGCACGTCGTCGTCCACAGTTCTCCAAACGTTAATTGTTTTCTGCGTTCACGCAGAAGGGCAATTGGCAAAAAACCCGGTCTTGTACCGGGTTTTTTTATGCCAGAAATTTATATTATTTATTTTAACTGTTTGATAGTAAGTTGCTTTTTCGCAAATTCCAGATCCATTCCCCACAAAACCGGTAAAATCTGGTAAACTATCAACCAATTTTCTGCCCAAATGTCGGCATCATTTTGTTTTCGTCTGGTATCCAGGCGAGCTGATGGCAGTCCGAGTGAGTTGGGTAATCAACAGTCAGGTTAGTCGCCGCTTGCGGCTATTAGCAGTAATTTTCTGAATAAACTTGGAGGTTTTCATGGCTGTCGCTGCCAACAAACGTTCGGTGATGACGCTGTTTTCCGGTCCTACTGACATCTATAGCCACCAGGTACGTATCGTGCTGGCCGAAAAGGGTGTTAGCGTTGAAATTGAGCATGTGGAAACGGATAACCTGCCTCAGGATCTGATTGACCTCAACCCAAATCACAGCGTACCGACCCTGGTTGACCGCGAACTAACCCTGTGGGAATCCCGCATCATCATGGAATATCTTGATGAGCGTTTCCCGCATCCGCCACTGATGCCGGTTTACCCTGTGGCACGTGGTGAAAGCCGTCTGTATATGCACCGCATCGAAAAAGACTGGTACACCCTGATGAATACCGTGATGAACGGTTCAGCACAGGAAGCGGACATCGCCCGTAAGCAGCTGCGTGAAGAGCTGCTGGCTATTGCCCCGGTCTTTACCCAGAAGCCTTTCTTCCTGAGCGATGAGTTCAGCCTGGTGGATTGCTATCTGGCGCCGCTGCTGTGGCGTTTACCGCAGATGGGTATCGAGCTGGCAGGCGCGGGTTCTAAAGAGATGAAAGGTTACATGACTCGCGTATTCGAACGTGACTCCTTCCTCGCCTCTTTGACCGAACCCGAGCGCGAAATGCGTCTGCAGACCCGAGGCTAATTGATGGATATGTCGCAATTGTCACCGCGTCGTCCCTATCTGCTCCGTGCTTTTTACGAGTGGCTACTGGATAACCAGCTCACACCGCACCTGGTTGTGGATGTGACATTGCCGGGCGTGCATGTCCCAATGGAATATGCGCGAGACGGGCAAATTGTCCTGAATATCGCGCCGCGTGCAGTAGGAAACCTGGAGCTGGCTAACAACGAAGTGCGATTTAATGCGCGCTTTGGCGGCGTGCCGCGTCAGGTATTTGTTCCTATGGCTGCGGTACTGGCTATCTACGCTCGTGAGAACGGCGCTGGCACGATGTTTGAGCCGGAAGCCAGCTATGACGAGGATGTAGAAAGCCAGAGCGATAACGCACAGGCAGCATCCGATTCGGAAATGATGATGCAGGTGATCGATGGCGATCGCCCGGATCATGATGAAGATGACAATAGCCCGAATGACGATCCTCCTCCGCGCGGTGGCCGTCCGGCTTTGCGCGTAGTGAAGTAAAACCGAAAGCCAGTCTGACGACTGGCTTTTTTATTGCCCGCGCCAGCCGACCTCTTGTTTCGTAAGTCTGGAATTGCTGTGTTATGATCCAGAAGATTATTATTCACTCCTTCCCTTAAAAATGGCCCTTTTCTGACGCTATGAGCACATTTGACGACCAGGCAGACCAGACGACTGAAACCATCGGGCATGCGATGCGCCGTCGTCCGCTTGCGCGTAAAAAGCTCTCGGAAATGGTAGAGGAAGAGCTTGAGCAGATGATTCGCAGGCGCGAATTTGCTGAAGGCGAACAGCTGCCGTCCGAGCGCGAACTGATGGCCTTTTTCAACGTTGGCCGTCCTTCCGTACGTGAGGCGCTGGCTGCGCTTAAGCGCAAGGGTTTGGTGCAAATCAGCAACGGTGAACGCGCCCGTGTTTCACGTCCTTCCGCAGACACCATCATTGGTGAGCTATCCGGCGTGGCGAAAGATTTCCTCTCCCGTCCTGGCGGCATCGCCCATTTCGAACAGCTAAGGATGTTTTTCGAATCCAGCCTGGTGCGCTATGCGGCGGAGTTTGCCACGCAGGAGCAGATTGAGCGTCTTGGAAAGGCGCTGGAAATAAACAGCCAGGCGCTGGACGACAACGAACTCTTTATTCGCTCCGATATCGAATTTCACCGCGAACTGGCGGAAATTCCTGCGAACCCGATCTTCATGGCCGTGCATGTCGCTTTGCTGGACTGGCTGATTGCGGCCCGTCCTTCGGTGCCGCAGGAAGAGCTTCATGCTCATAATAACGTCAGCTATCAGCAGCATATTGCGATCCTTAAAGCGATCCAGGCACGCGACCCCGATGCCGCAGAAGCCGCGCTAAAAGCCCATCTTAAAAGCGTATTCGCCGCTTATTATGCCGTGCCACGCAAACGTAGCGCGAAGAAATAACCTTTGCTGAACCAGCATCGATCGTAAGTTTCAGGGCAATACACGATCGACCATCGCAATTTCATATGAACAAGATCACATTCTGACGCTCTGCCGGTATGGCGTTTACTTTTCGCTCTGGTATAACAGGTATAAAGGTATATCGTTATAATCTAAACCAGACAATAAGAGGCGTTTATGACACAGAATCTTCGGGGTGTGATGCCGGCACTGCTGACTCCCTTTAATCAACAACAGCAGGTGGATACGGAAAGCCTGCGTCGTCTTGTACGCTTCAACATCGAGCAGGGCGTGGATGGCCTTTATGTCGGCGGTTCTACCGGGGAAGCGTTTTTACAAAACGCGCAGGAACGTGAGCAGGTGCTGGAAATTGTTGCTGAAGAGGCGAAAGGCAAAATAACGTTGATTGCTCATGTAGGCGCTATCAGCACTCAGGAGAGCCAGAATCTGGCAGGCGCGGCACATCGCTATGGTTTTGACGCCGTTTCCGCCGTCACGCCTTTTTACTATCCGTTTAGCTTTAACGAACACTGCGATCATTACCGTGCGGTGATTGATGCATCCGGCGGTCTGCCGATGGTGGTCTACAATATACCGGCTTTAAGCGGCGTGAAGCTGACGTTGGATCAGGTCGGAACGCTGATTAATTTGCCGGGCGTAGGCGCACTTAAACAAACTTCCGGCGATCTGTATGAGATGGAAAAAATCCGCCGCGCCCATCCCGATCTGGTGCTCTACAACGGCTACGACGAAATCTTTGCCTCTGGCCTGTTGGCGGGTGCAGACGGCGGCATCGGCAGCACCTATAACGTGATGGGCTGGCGTTATCTGGCCATCAAACGTGCGATACAGGAAGGCGACGTGCAGCGCGCAATGCACCTGCAAAGCGAGTGCAACAAAGTTATCGATGTGCTGATTAAAGTCGGCGTCTTCCGCGGTTTGAAAACGCTATTGCACTACATGGATATCGTTGCCGTGCCGCTATGCCGCAAACCTTTTGCGCCGGTAGACGAGCAATACCTGCCGGAGCTGAAAGCGCTGGCGGCGCAGTTACAGGCGGAACGCGCAACGTTCTGATATACGATGCCGGGTAACCGGCATTTATAAAATCTAATCGGGCCTAACAAAAGGGCGGATTATCATTAATCCGCGCCGGGAGTGCTTTATGAATAACACTACCCAACAGATCTCATGGTATCGCCATCTGACTAAGCCGCAATGGAAGGCATTTTCCGCCGCATGGATTGGCTACTTACTGGATGGTTTCGATTTTGTCCTGATAGCATTAGTGTTAACTGAAATACAAAGTGAATTTGGCCTGACCACCGTCCAGGCCGCGAGCCTTATCTCCGCGGCGTTTATTTCCCGCTGGTTTGGTGGCCTGGTGCTGGGGGCGATGGGCGATCGCTACGGCCGTAAACTTGCCATGATTACCAGCATCGTTCTCTTTTCTTGCGGTACGCTGGCCTGTGGTTTCGCGCCAGGTTTTACCACCATGTTTATTGCCCGGCTGGTAATCGGCATGGGGATGGCAGGGGAATATGGCTCCAGCGCCACCTACGTCATCGAAAGCTGGCCAAAGCATCTGCGTAACAAGGCGAGCGGTTTCTTAATCTCAGGTTTCTCCGTCGGGGCCGTGCTGGCGGCACAGATTTATAGCGTTGTGGTACCCGTATGGGGCTGGCGCGCGCTGTTTTTTATCGGCATTCTGCCCATTATCTTCGCCCTCTGGCTGCGTAAAAATATCCCGGAAGCGGAAGACTGGCACGAGAAGTTTGCCGATAAAAAACCGGTCAAAACCATGGTTGATATTCTTTATCGTGGCGAGCACCGCATTATCAATATTGGTTTGACCCTTGTAGTTGCGACAGCGCTCTACTTCTGCTTTGCAGGCGATGTCGGGAATGCGGTTATCATCGCAGTTCTGGGGCTAATCTGTGCTGCGGCATTTATCAGCTTTATGGTGCAAAGCAGCGGTAAGCGCTGGCCGACGGGCGTCACGCTTATGATTGTGGTGTTCTTCGCCTTCCTCTATTCGTGGCCGATTCAGGCGCTGCTGCCCACTTATCTGAAGACCGAGCTGGCCTACGATCCCGCCACGGTGGCCCATGTGCTGTTCTTTAGCGGCTTTGGCGCCGCGGTTGGCTGCTGCGTGGGCGGTTTCCTTGGCGACTGGCTGGGAACGCGCAAGGCCTATGTTTGTAGTCTGCTGGTTTCCCAGCTGTTGATAATCCCGGTGTTCGCTATCGGCGGTGGGAATATTTGGGTGCTGGGCTTGCTGCTGTTCTTCCAGCAGATGCTGGGGCAGGGCATTTCCGGTATTTTGCCAAAATTAATCGGCGGTTATTTCGATACCGAACAAAGGGCGGCGGGATTAGGCTTCACGTACAACGTGGGCGCCCTCGGCGGCGCGCTGGCGCCGGTGATTGGCGCGACCATTGCCCAGCGTCTGGATTTGGGAACCGCGCTGGCTTCGCTTTCGTTCAGCCTGACCTTTGTTGTCATCCTGCTTATCGGGCTGGATATGCCGTCGCGCATTCAGCGCTGGATTCATCCGGAAGCCTTGCGCACGCATGATTCCATCGACGGCAAACCTTTTAGCGGCGCGGTGCATGCAGGCAGCAAAAGCGCATTAGTCGAGAAGGCGGTGAAATGACGACGCTTGCAATTGATATCGGCGGCACGAAACTCGCTGCCGCGTTAATCGACAAAGAAATGTACGTTATCGACAGATACGAACTGGCGACGCCTGCCAGCAAAACGCAGGATGCTTTACAGATCTGTCTGGCCGAGCTGGTCGCACCATTAGCGGCACGTGCGCAACGCGTAGCCATTGCTTCGACCGGGATTATTCAGGATGGTGCGCTGAACGCCATCAATCCCGAAAACCTTGGCGGCCTTGCCCATTTTCCGCTGGTTGAAGTGGTGACCCGGCTTACCCGGCTTCCCTGTATTGCCGTGAATGATGCCCAGGCTGCGGCCTGGGCGGAGTATCACGCGCTGCGAGAGGAGATCGGCGACATGGTGTTTCTGACGGTCTCGACGGGAGTCGGCGGCGGGATTATCAGCGATGGCAGGCTGCTGGTCGGAACGGGAGGGCTTGCCGGCCATCTCGGTCACACGCTTGCCGATCCAAACGGGCCGCGCTGCGGCTGCGGGCGTATCGGCTGTGTGGAAGCTATAGCCTCAGGGCGCGGTATTGCGGCTGCGGCAAAGGACGATCTGTCGGGGTGCGATGCGAAAACGATTTTTTTCCGCGCGCAGCAGGGACATCCTCAGGCTATTGCATTAAAGCAACGTTCGGCGCAAACGCTGGCTCGCCTGATTGCCGATATCAAAGCTTCGACGGACTGTCAGTGCGTGGTGATTGGCGGCAGTGTCGGTCTAAGCGAAGGGTATCTGGATTTGGTCAGCACATTTCTTAGCGGGGAGCCAAAAACTTATCGCACTCAGCTTCTGGCCGCCAGATACAAACATAATGCGGGCCTGCTTGGGGCCGCGCTGTTAGCACAGGAAGTCATATCATGATTACCGGAGAGAGTCTTTACCCTGAATCCGCAGGGCTACCCGAGGCGCTGATTAACGCCATTCGTCTGGCCATGGCGCAGAAACCGGAGCATAAAGCGCCGGGCAGCTATCCTGTACAGGGCGAAAAGCTGTTTATGAACGTTATGGAGTTTTCCACCCAGGCGCCGGAGATGAAAAAAGCGGAGCAGCATCGGGACTACATCGATATTCAGGTGTTGCTGACGGGAACAGAACGGATTTATTACGGCCTTTTTGAGAGCGCGCGTGAATGTGAAGAGCTTCATCTGGAGGAGGATTATCAGCTTTGCAATCGCATTGACAACGAACAAACGCTGACGCTGCGTCCCGGCCAGTTTGCCGTGTTTATGCCCCTTGAACCTCATAAGCCAGGCTGCGTAGTTACCCGGTCGGAAACCATTAAAAAAGTTGTTATCAAGCTGCACCGCAGCGCGCTGGAAGCATAAAAAAAGCCCGGAGCTTAACGCTTTCCGGGCTTTTTAACGACATCTGGATGGGGCTGTCACTTATCCATTTTACGATTTAAACGATTTCGTAGGTCGGGTAAGCGCAAGCGTCACCCGACTATTACACTTCGAGGAAGTTCAGGATCCCGTCAGCCGCTTTGCGGCCTTCGGCAATCGCCGTTACTACCAGGTCAGAACCACGCACCGCGTCGCCACCGGCAAAGATTTTCGGGTTGCTGGTCTGGAACGCGTTTTCGCTGCCTTCCGGCGCGATGATACGGCCCTGGCTGTCCAGCTCAACGCTGTGTTTTTCCAGCCACTGCATGCTGTGTGGACGGAAACCAAACGCCATGACAACCGCATCGGCAGGTACTACGTGCTCTGAACCCGCGACGATTTCCGGACGACGACGCCCGTTAGCATCTGGCGCGCCCAGCTCGGTACGTGCAAATTTCACACCCGATACTTTACCGTTCGCGTTAATTTCAACGCCCAGCGGCTGCACGTTGAACTGGAACTCTACGCCTTCTTCGCGCGCGTTTTTCACTTCGCGGCGAGAACCCGGCATGTTCTCTTCGTCACGACGATAAGCACAGATAACGTGCGTTGCGCCCTGGCGAACAGAAGTTCGCACGCAGTCCATCGCGGTATCGCCACCGCCCAGCACGACAACGCGTTTGCCTGCCATATTCACATACGGCTCTTCAGCAGTTTCGCCAAAGCCCATAATCTGTTTGGTGTTAGCGATGAGGAACGGCAGCGCGTCAAATACGCCCGGCGCGTCTTCATTCTCTAAACCACCGCGCATGGACTGATAGGTGCCCACGCCGAGGAAAACGGAATCAAACTCGTTAAGCAGATCGTCGATTTGTACATCGCGACCCACTTCGGTGTTGAGCTTGAATTCGATGCCCATACCGCTGAAGATTTCGCGGCGCTTGGTCATCACTTCTTTTTCCAGTTTGAACGCCGGGATACCGAAGGTCAGCAGGCCGCCGATTTCCGGATGGCGGTCATAAACCACCGCTTTCACGCCGTTACGCGCCAGCACGTCCGCACAGGCCAGCCCCGCAGGGCCAGCGCCGATAATCGCCACGCGTTTACCGGTTTGCTTTACGCCGGTCAGGTCCGGTTTCCAGCCCATCTCAATCGCTTTATCGTTGATATAGCGCTCGATGTTGCCGATGGTGACGGCGCCGAACTCATCGTTCAGCGTACAGGAACCTTCGCACAGGCGATCCTGCGGGCAAACGCGGCCGCACACTTCCGGCAGGCTGTTTGTCTGGTGAGACAGTTCAGCCGCTTCAATAATGCGCCCTTCGTTGGCAAGCTTCAGCCAGTTTGGGATGTAGTTATGAACCGGACATTTCCATTCGCAGTACGGGTTGCCGCAGGACAGGCAGCGGTCTGCCTGTGCTTTGGCCTGGCCTTCTGAGAACGGTTCGTAAATTTCCACAAATTCAATTTTACGGATCTTAAGCGGTTTCTTTGGCGGATCAACGCGCTGTAAGTCGATAAATTGATATACGTTTTGACTCATCGTGACCTCTTACTGCGCCTGCACCCGCAACTCGGCGGCGCTTCGACTACGGTGACCCAACAATGCTTTGACATCACTGGACTTCGGTTTAACCAGCGTGAATTTCGCGGCAAAGGCAGGCCAGTTTGCCAGAATTTCTTCGCCGCGCTGGGAACCCGTCAGCTGCACGTGCTCGGTGATCATACCGCGCAGATGCTCTTCATGGATGGCCAGCTCTTCAACGGCCAGCAGCTCAACCAGCTCAGGGTTAACGCGCTTACGGAAATCGCCGTCTTCGTCCAGCACGTAGGCGAAACCGCCCGTCATGCCCGCGCCGAAGTTAACGCCGGTTTTACCGATGATGCAGACGATACCGCCGGTCATGTATTCACAGCCGTTGTCGCCAATGCCTTCCACCACGGTGATGGCACCGGAGTTACGCACCGCGAAACGCTCACCCGCGCGGCCTGCGGCATACAGCTTGCCGCCGGTTGCGCCATACAGACAGGTATTACCGATAATGGTCGCTTCATGGCTGCGGAAGGCGGAACCCACCGGAGGACGCAGGGAAATCAAACCGCCCGCCATGCCTTTGCCGACGTAGTCGTTGGCATCGCCGGTCAGGTGCAGCTCAACGCCGCCCGCGTTCCACACGCCGAAGCTCTGGCCCGCGGTGCCGCTGAAGTGCGCTTTGATCGGATCGGCGGCCAGCCCCTGATCGCCGTTGTGCTGCGCGATATAGCCCGAGAGCATCGCGCCAACTGAACGATCGGTATTGCGAATATCAAACCAGAACGTTTTGCTCTGCTTATCGTCCACATACTGCTTCGCCTGAGCCAGCAGCTGCGCATTCAGATCGCCTTTATCGAACGGCGGGTTATGTTCGGTGCAGTACACCGCTTTGCCCGGCATAGGTTCAGCCGTTTTCAGCAGGTTCGACAGATCCAGGTTTTGCTGTTTGGCAGTGAAACCGTCCAGCTCTTTGAGCAGGTCGGTGCGGCCAATCAGATCCACCAGACGTTTCACGCCCAGCTGCGCCATGAGCTCACGCGTTTCCCGAGCGATAAAGTCAAAGTAGTTGGTCACGCGGAACGGCAGGCCGTGATAATGGTTCTTACGCAGCTTTTCGTCCTGGGTTGCAACACCCGTCGCGCAGTTGTTGAGGTGGCAAATACGCAGGTATTTACAGCCCAGCGCAACCATTGGGCCCGTACCGAAGCCGAAGCTTTCCGCGCCCAGAATCGCCGCCTTGATGATATCGAGGCCGGTTTTCAGACCGCCATCCACCTGCAAACGGATTTTGTGGCGCAGGCCGTTGGCGACCAGCGCCTGCTGCGTTTCTACCAGACCCAGCTCCCACGGACAGCCCGCGTACTTCACGGAGGAGAGCGGGCTTGCGCCTGTACCACCGTCGTAACCGGCAATAGTAATCAGATCCGCATAGGCTTTTGCCACACCGGTCGCGATGGTGCCGACGCCCGGCTCGGAAACCAGCTTGACGGAGATCATCGCCTTCGGATTGACCTGCTTGAGGTCGAAAATAAGCTGCGCCAGATCTTCGATAGAGTAAATATCGTGGTGCGGCGGCGGAGAAATCAGCGTCACGCCAGGCACGGAATAGCGCAGTTTTGCGATATAAGGCGTGACTTTATCGCCCGGTAGCTGACCACCTTCACCCGGCTTCGCACCCTGGGCTACTTTGATCTGAATGACGTCGGCGTTGACCAGATAAGACGGCGTTACGCCGAAGCGGCCGGAAGCTACCTGCTTGATACGGGACACTTTATTGGTGCCGTAACGCGCCGGGTCTTCGCCGCCTTCGCCGGAGTTAGAATTTCCGCCGATGCTGTTCATCGCTTCTGCCAGGGATTCGTGCGCTTCCGGGCTTAATGCGCCGATAGACATGGCCGCGGTATCGAAGCGTTTGAACAGCTCGGTGGCTGGCTCAACGTCTTCAATACGAATGGTTTCGCCCTGCGGATTCAGCGCGAGCATATCGCGCAGCGTTGCCACCGGACGCTCGTTCACCAGCTTCGCGTATTCCTGATAATCTTTGTATTCGCCGCTTTGGACCGCTTTCTGTAGCGTTTGCACCACGTCCGGGTTGTAGGCGTGATATTCGCCGCCGTGGACGAACTTCAACTGCCCGCCCTGATCCAGCGGCTTACGCACCAGCCATGCACGTTTCGACAAGTTCAGCAGATCCTGCTGGAAGTCGCTAAAGCCCGCGCCGCCGATACGGCTGACCACGCCCTGGAAGCACAGCTCGGAAACTTCTTTATGCAGGCCAACGGCTTCAAACAGCTTCGAACAACGGTAAGAGGCGATAGTCGAGATGCCCATTTTGGACATGATCTTATACAGCCCTTTGTTGATGCCGTTGCGGTAGTTCTGCATCACCGTGCGATAGTTTTTATCAAGCGCGCCGGTATCCACCAGTCTTGCCAGTGATTCGTAGGCAAGGTACGGATAGATTGCCGTTGCGCCGAAGCCCAGCAGCACCGCGAAATGATGCGGATCGCGGGCGCTTGCGGTTTCAACGATGATGTTGGCGTCGCAGCGCAGGCTCTTCTCAACGAGGCGAGTCTGGATCGCGCCAACCGCCATCGGCGCCGGAACCGGCAGACGATTTTTGGCAATGTTGCGGTCAGAGAGCACCAGCAGCACGGTGCCGTTACGTACCATGCGTTCGGCTTCGTCGCACAGCGCGCTTACGGTTTCGTGCAGCGATTTCTCCGTCACATCGTAGGTGATATCCAGCGTGTCGGCGCGATAATACTCTTCATCCAGATTGGTTAGCTGCTGGAAGTCAGACCACAGCAGAATCGGTGATTTGAAGCTCAGACGGTGCGCCTGGCCTTCTGCTTCACAGAAGACGTTCATCTCGCGGCCGATGCTGGTGGCCAGCGACATCACGTGTGCTTCACGCAGCGGATCGATTGGCGGGTTGGTTACCTGCGCAAACTGCTGACGGAAATAATCGTAAATAATGCGTGGCTGGCTGGAGAGCACGGCAAACGGGGTATCGTCACCCATTGAACCGACCGCTTCCTGGCCATTTTCACCCAGCACGCGCAGGATGGCATCCAGCTCTTCGCTGCTGTAGTTAAACTGTTTCTGATAGCTTGCCAGCGTATCGTCATCCAGCTCACGGGCGCCCACTTCTTCGTCCGGCAGATCTTCAAAAGGCACCAGACGTCGCACGTTGTTTTCCATCCACTCTTTATAAGGGTGGCGGCTTTTCAGCTCCTCGTCGGTTTCTGCCGAGTGGAGAATACGGCCGATACGGGTGTCGATAACCATCAGCTCGCCCGGGCCAACGCGGCCTTTTTCCACCACTTCGTCCGGCTGATAATCCCAGATGCCGACTTCAGAGGCGCAGGTGATGAGCTTGTCTTTGGTGATAACGTAGCGCGCAGGACGCAGGCCGTTACGGTCCAGGTTACAGGCGGCGAAACGTCCGTCGGACATAACGATACCGGCCGGGCCGTCCCACGGCTCCATGTGCATAGAGTTAAAGTCAAAGAAGGCGCGCAGCTCCGGGTCCATATTCGGGTTGTTCTGCCAGGCCGGCGGCACCAGTAAACGCATAGCGCGAACGATGTCCATCCCGCCTGCTAACAGCAGCTCCAGCATGTTATCCATTGAGCTGGAGTCGGAGCCGGTTTCATTAACGAACGGCGCGGCATCATGCAGATCAGGAATCAGCGGCGTCTGGAATTTATAGGTACGCGCGCGCGCCCACTGGCGGTTACCGGTAATGGTGTTGATTTCACCGTTGTGCGCCAGATAGCGGAACGGTTGCGCCAGCGGCCAGCGTGGCACGGTATTGGTGGAGAAGCGCTGGTGGAACAGGCAAATGGCCGATTCCAGACGCAGATCCGCCAAGTCCAGGTAAAAGCGCGGCAAATCTGCCGGCATACACAGACCTTTATAGATGTTCACCAGATTTGAGAGGCTACAAACGTAGAAATCTTTATCCTGGATGCGTTTCTCAATGCGGCGACGGGCAATAAACAGGCGACGTTCCATATCACGCGGACGCCAGCCGGCCGGGGCATTAACAAAAATTTGTTCGATGCGGGGCTTGGAGGAGAGGGCGATTTCACCGAGCACGTCTTCATTGGTTGGCACTTCGCGCCAGCCAACAATCGACAGGGTTTCTTTTTGCAGCTCTTCTTCAACAATACGACGACTGGCGCTGGCTAACGCGTCGTCTTTACTTAAGAAAATCATGCCAACGGCATAATTTTTGGCTAAACGCCAGCCGCGCTCTTCCGCAACGATACGGAAAAAGCGATCGGGTTTTTGTAGCAGCAGGCCGCAACCGTCACCGGTCTTGCCATCGGCGAGTATTGCACCGCGGTGCTGCATTCGGGCCAGTGCGTGAATAGCAGTACGCACTACCTTGTGGCTAGGTTCGCCTTCTATGTGGGCGATCAGGCCGAAACCACAGTTATCCTTCTCAAGGGATTTATCGTACAACATATCAGTGAACCTCCCCAGGCTCTACGTGATTCCCGATACCGTTTGCGCGTGGGCACAGCAAGGGCATGGCGACGGGGTTTGCGTCTCTACGCTCACCTCGCGTGCGCCCTCTTAAAAGCCAACGCATCCGGTTTCACAAGTGTTGAGGACTTGCTTTAGAGGGAATCTTAATTACTGCATAAATATGATGGGCACAGAACCCACCCAGAAAGCTTCCAGCGGATTTCCAAGTTATCGGGAAAGCGCACACAGGTCAAATGGCATTCTTATTTCTACGAAACTGTGCTACGCGGCCATTAATCTATTGATAAGTAAGATTATTAACCTATTTTTGATGCGTTTAAACCGTTGCTAAACGAGCCGGGTTCTGTGATCTCTCTCACTGTCTGTAAGGCGCCAGAATTCCAGACCATGCTGGCATTAATAATATTATTAGCATGTTGTGCTGCTAAATTGGCTGTAAGTGCAGCATGACACTGTTTTTAACCAGGTGTCATATTCTTTCAACAAAGGGCGTCAATATAAGGAAAAGTAATTATTCGCGCAGTGCGTAGACTTTCATTAATTATGCATGTTTATGCAAAAGATAAGGCTGCGCCAGCGCGATTGATCCAAATCATCGCGACGTTGCGCAGAAAATGGCAGGCTAGACCCCGATTTTGCTGACGAACTTTAGACAAGCCTGGCCTTCTGAAGCCTGTGCTTATCAGCGGAAAATCAAAAGGTTTTCAAAGAACTATTCAGCGCTTAGCAGCATCCGCGAGACAACGCAGGTTGCCAAATGTCTTTAATATCTTTTTCGGGCCGGCCCACCAGATTATGCAGTTACAGAAATTAGTCAACATGTTTGGCGGGGATCTGACTCGCCGCTACGGGCATAAAGTCCATAAGCTCTCTCTTCATGGCGGTTTCACCTGCCCAAATCGCGATGGCACCATTGGCCGCGGCGGATGCACATTCTGTAATGTCGCCTCCTTTGCCGACGAAACGCAGCAGCACAACTCCATCGCTGAACAGCTCGCGCATCAGGCGAAGCTTGTGAACCGTGCGCAGCACTATCTCGCTTACTTCCAGGCTTACACCAGTACATGGGCGGAAGTGCAGGTGCTGCGCTCGATGTACCAGCAGGCCGTTAACCAGGCGAGCATCGTCGGCCTTTGCGTGGGAACTCGTCCTGACTGCGTGCCGGAGAGCGTGCTGGATTTGCTGAGCGAATACCGCGAGCAAGGCTATGAAATCTGGCTGGAGCTGGGTTTACAGACCGCTCACGATAAAACGCTGCACCGCATCAATCGTGGGCACGACTTTGCCTGCTACCAGGAAACGACGCGGCGTGCCCGTAAACGCGGTCTGAAAGTTTGCGGCCATCTTATCGTCGGCTTACCGGGAGAAGGGCAGGCGCACTGCCTGCAAACGCTGAAAAAGGTCGTGGAGACGGGCGTGGACGGCATCAAGCTTCATCCGCTGCATATTGTCGCAGGCAGCACTATGGCAAAAAGCTGGCAGGCGGGGCGCTTACAGGGAATTGAATTAGCAGATTATACGGCGACGGCCGGAGAGATGATTCGCCATACGCCGCCTGATATCGTCTTCCATAGAATTTCCGCCAGCGCCCGCCGCCCGACCCTCCTTGCGCCGCTGTGGTGCGAAAATCGCTGGACCGGCATGGTCGAAATCGCCAGGTATTTGCTTGCGCATGGCGTGCAGGGATCGGCGCTGGGTGCGTCGTGGGATCCCATTCTTCTCTCGTAATTCCTGGGCGTTACGTCTTTTTGCGGTATATTTAGCGGATTGTTGGCGAAGGGAAAGTTCCATGAAGCAAATCCGGTTACTGGCGCAGTATTACGTTGATTTAATGGTGAAGCTCGGCCTGGTGCGCTTCTCTTTGCTGCTGGCTTCGGCGCTGGTGGTGCTGGCTATCGTTGTGCAGATGGCGGTCACCATGCTGTTGCGCGGCCAGGTCGAGAGCATAGATGTGGTGCGCTCAATTTTCTTCGGCCTGCTAATTACGCCGTGGGCAGTCTATTTTCTTTCGGTGGTGGTTGAGCAGCTTGAAGAGTCTCGCCAGCGGCTGTCAAAGCTGGTCGATAAGCTTGAAGAGATGCGCGAGCGCGACTTAAAGCTCAACGTGCAGCTAAAAGACAATATTGCCCAGCTCAATCAGGAAATTGCCGACCGTGTGAAAGCGGAAGACGAACGTCAGACCATGCTTGAACAGCTCAAAGTGGAGATGCAGGAGCGTGAAGAGACGCAGATTCTCCTTGAACAGCAATCCTCGTTTCTGCGTTCTTTCCTTGATGCTTCGCCGGATCTGGTTTTCTATCGTAACGAAGATAAAGAGTTCTCCGGCTGTAACCGAGCTATGGAATTGCTGACCGGGAAAAGCGAAAAACAGCTTATCAGCCTCAAGCCACAGGACATTTATTCGCCGGAGGCGGCGCAAAAAGTTATCGAGACCGATGAAAAAGTCTTCCGCCACAACGTTTCTTTGACCTATGAACAGTGGCTGGATTATCCGGACGGACGCAAGGCGTGCTTTGAAATTCGCAAGGTGCCGTATTATGACCGGGTAGGCAAGCGTCACGGCCTGATGGGTTTTGGGCGCGATATCACCGAACGTAAACGCTACCAGGATGCCCTGGAGCGGGCCAGCCGCGACAAAACCACGTTTATCTCCACCATCAGCCATGAACTGCGCACGCCGCTAAACGGCATCGTCGGGTTAAGCCGTATCTTGCTGGATACCGAGCTGAATACCGAGCAGACAAATTACCTGAAAACTATCCATGTTTCGGCCATCACGCTTGGAAATATCTTCAACGATATTATCGACATGGATAAGCTTGAGCGGCACAAAGTCCAGCTTGATAATCAGCAGGTCGATTTCACAAGCTTCCTTGCCGATCTCGAAAATCTCTCCGGCCTGCAGGCGCAGCAGAAAGGGCTGGCGTTGGTCATGGAACCAGCGTTGCCATTGCCGCATAAGGTGGTCACCGACGGCACGCGCCTGCGCCAGATCCTGTGGAATCTCATCAGTAACGCCGTGAAGTTCACACCGAAAGGTGGGCAGGTCACGGTGCGCGTGCGCTACGAAAATGAAAGCAGCCTGCGGTTTGAAGTTCAGGATTCCGGCATCGGTATTCCGCAGGTCGAGCAGGATAAGATCTTCGCGATGTATTACCAGGTAAAAGATAGCCACGGGGGCAAGCCCGCCACCGGCACCGGTATCGGCCTTGCAGTTTCACGCCGCCTGGCGAAAAGCATGGGCGGGGATATCACCGTCAGCAGTAAGCCGGGAGAAGGTTCGCTGTTCACGCTGACCGTGCAGGCCCCACGCGTGGCGGATGAGGTTGAAGATACCCTCGACGATGACCATATGCCGCTGCCAGCGCTGCATGTGCTGCTGGTGGAAGATATTGAACTGAACGTTATCGTTGCCCGTTCGGTGCTGGAAAAGCTCGGCAATAGCGTCGACGTCGCCATGACGGGCAAAGAGGCGCTGGAGAAATTTACGCCGGGTGAATATGACCTGGCGCTGCTGGATATTCAGCTGCCGGATATGACCGGGCTGGATATTTCCCGCGAGCTGAAGGCTCGCTTTGACAAAGAAGATCTTCCGCCGCTGGTAGCGCTGACCGCTAACGTGCTGAAAGACAAAAAAGAGTATCTGGATGCCGGAATGGATGACGTTCTGAGCAAGCCCCTTGCGGTGCCGGCGCTGATGGCCGTCATCCAAAAATTCTGGGATAACCAACAGCCTGACGCCGAGAAGGAGCCCGTAATGACTCAAGTTGATAATCAGAAACAGCAAGCATTACTTGATATACCGATGCTCGAACAATATCTGGAACTAGTCGGACCGAAGCTAATTACCGATGGCCTCGCGATATTTGAAAAAATGATGCCGGGTTATTTAAGTATTCTGGATTCCAATATGACCGCCCGCGACTGGAAGAGCGTGGTTGAGGAAGGGCATAAAATCAAAGGCGCCGCAGGGTCGGTCGGCCTGCGCCATTTGCAGCAGGTTGCCCAGCAAATCCAGTCGCCGGACCTTCCTGCATGGACAGATAATGTGGGTGAATGGATTGAAGAACTGAAACAAGAATGGCAGCACGATGTGAATATTTTGAAGGCCTGGGTTGCGAGCGCCGCCAAAAAATGACCCCGGATAAACCGGGGTGCGCGAACACTGCGCCAACACCAGGGAAACCGTGGATTGCGCCAATTATTTGTTTTTCATCAAGCGGCACAACCCGTTATTCGCGAGTTGCTCAAAATTAAGATAGCAAATCTTAAAAATTTTGTTACATGAACCAGTAAAATATGTGAACCATAGCGGCCAAATTATCATAGCTGATAATTCTGGCCGCATGACCAAAAGGAAGAGCCATATGAAAAAAGTTGGCGTGGTGCTCAGCGGTTGCGGCGTCTGCGATGGCAGCGAAATCCATGAGGCGGTGATTACGCTGCTGGCGATAGCGCGTGCGGGGGCTGAAGCTGTCTGCTTCGCACCCGATAAACCTCAAGCAGAGGTTATTAATCACCTTACCAATGATAAGGTAAATGAATGTCGCAATGTCCTCGTTGAGGCTGCCCGAATCACACGTGGTGCCATAACGCCATTAGCGAAAGCGGAGGCTGATGAGCTTGATGCTTTGATCGTACCTGGCGGATTTGGCGCGGCTAAAAACCTCAGCAATTTTGCTCTGGAAGGTGCCGGGTGTCTGGTCGACAGCGAATTGCGTCGGCTAACCCGCGACATTCACGCGCAGGGTAAACCGATTGGCTTTATGTGTATTGCGCCGGCCATGTTGCCAAAAATTCTGGATATGCCGGTGCGCCTGACAATTGGTACAGACATCGACATTGCTGAAATACTCGAAGAGATGGGCGCGGAACATATTCCCTGTCCGGTGAACGATATCGTAGTCGATGAAGAGCATAAGGTGGTCACTACGCCGGCTTACATGCTCGCCACTCGTATTGATGAAGCCGCTAGCGGTATAGAGAAACTGGTAGCGCGCGTACTGGATCTCAGCGCATGAAGAAAGGGCGTTTTGCGCTGCTGACAGGGATTAAGCGCTGGGTTTTACGGATAATATTGACCGTTGTAGGGCTATGGATAGCCGGCATTATTCTGTTTAGCTTTCTTCCGGTGCCGTTTTCAGCGGTGATGGCCGAGCGGCAGCTAAGCGCCTGGCTGACGGGCGATTTTGGCTACGTAGCGCATTCGGGCTGGGTAAGCATGGATGAGATTTCCCCGTGGATGCCGCTTGCGGTGATTGCCGCCGAGGACCAGAAGTTCCCTGAACATTGGGGGTTCGATATGGCCTCTATCGAAAAAGCGATCTCCCACAACGAGCGCAACGAGAATCGCATTCGCGGCGCTTCCACGCTATCGCAGCAAACGGCCAAAAATCTCTTTTTATGGGATGGACGAAGCTGGGTGCGCAAAGGCCTGGAAGCCGGGCTTACGCTCGGGATGGAGGCAGTGTGGACGAAGCGCCGTATTCTGACCGTTTATCTGAATATCGCTGAGTTTGGCGAAGGCACGTTTGGCGTCGAAGCGGCGGCGCAACGTTATTTTCATAAGCCAGCAAGCCGTTTGACGGCGGCAGAAGCCGCATTGCTTGCCGCAGTGCTGCCCAATCCAGTTCGTTTTAAAGCGAATGCGCCATCAGGCTACGTGCAGCGGCGACAGCAGTGGATCCTGCGGCAAATGCGCCAGCTCGGCGGCGAAGGTTTTCTGTTCCGGCACCAGCTGCGTTAGACGCCTGACTGGCGCATTTGCCTGGTATGCCGGTATTCCTGCTGCCCTTAATCCAGGCCTTCTGCTTCTGATAAGACGGCTTTGCTAAGCAGCGGATCCTGAATAAACCGCTGCCACTGCCGCGCCTGTTTGCGCCTGCAAAACCAGCCGGACCAGGTTGCCAGCGGCAGCAGGGCTGCTTCTCCAATATTATCCACCACGACCGGGACGACCCTGGATTCGCTGACGCGCTGGCACAGAATGTTCTGCGCCTTGAGGTTCATCGTGACAATGCGGTTGTTGGTCAGCCACGCTCTTAGCTCGTCCAGCACCGCTCGCAGAGCGCGGCCGTTGCCGTTTTCAAGACACTGGTGCGCAAAGGCGGTTAGCGAAACGGAGTTGCTGCCGTCGTAGTCCTTCACTATATCGTAAAGGTAGCCCGTTCCCAGACTGGTGCTAACCGTGCCGTGGTAAGCCGGTAACCCTGACCAGTCTTTCAGACGGCGGGAAAGATGAGCGTAATAGCCAAGCTCGCGCTTTAACTCTTTGGCCCCGCTGCTGTCCTGGTTATAGACGATTTTAATGCATAAATTCGGATTATCCGGGTGAGCGTAGCATTTTCGGTGGCGACCGGTACCGAGCAGCGTTGTGTTAGAAAGCGAAATCATAGCGCTCTTCCTGATCCTCATTCTTTGCGGAGTTATTACTGATGATTTCAAGTCTACAGAGCGAACTTCAATGACGGTAAAACGAGCAGGCGATTCAGGGCTGTCATTCTTAAGAAAACCTTAAGAAAGCGCTAAAAGCTAAAAATTTATCGCACGCAAAGCCAGGAATAATTTTTTTGTGCGATCTGCCACGGCATGCTTTGACGCACGGGAAGCGCCGAATGAGGGAAGCGGGGCGATTTTTACCGCAGGTTGACGGCGGCTGTGAAAAGCGTTAACCGGCTTTCTGGTGGTATGTATGACAGAGGGTTGCTAAGCGCCGGGCTGCGCTGGCGGAAAAGAGCGCGTGGGGAAAAAGATCAGTCTTCGTCAAAACCGGCGTTGAACAGCGCGATAACCGCTGCCAGCGCCTGCTCTTCCTGCGGACCGGTGACTTCAATTTCAATCTGCCCGCCTTTGGCCGAATCCAGCATCAGCAGGGCGATAACGCTGCTGGCTTCGGCTTCGGTTCCCGCTTCATTCCGCAGCATCACTTCTGCATCAAAGCTCTGCACCAGCTCAAACAGTTTCATCGCCGGACGCGCGTGCATGCCCAGCTTATTGGTGATTTCAACGGTATGTTTTACGGTCATGTTTTACGTTTTTCCAGCGTACGGTGGCGAGACTGAACGTTCTTACCGCGCGAGCGGAAATAGTCGGCCAGCTGCTCGGCAATATAAACCGAACGGTGTTTACCGCCGGTGCAGCCGATGGCGACGGTCAGGTAGCTACGATTGTTGGTTTCCAGCATCGGCAACCATAGCTCAAGGTAGCTGCGAGTCTGGTAGATAAAGTTATGGACTTCCGTATGCCTGTCGAGGAACGCGGCGACAGGGCGATCCAGACCGGTCATTGGACGCAGTTTAGGGTCCCAGTGCGGGTTCGGCAGGAAGCGCACGTCAAACACGTAATCGGCGTCAATCGGAATACCGTGCTTAAAGCCGAAGGACTCAAAGACCATCGTCAGCTCACGCTCGCGTTTGCCCAGCAGGCGTGTGCGCAGCATTTCCGCCAGCTCGTGCACCGACATTTCCGAGGTATCGATGATCAGATCGGCTCGGGACTTTAGCGGCTCAAGCAGATCGCTCTCTTCGTCGATGGCGCTTTCCAGCGATAAATTTTTGCTGGAAAGAGGATGCAGGCGGCGGGTGTCGCTATAGCGTCGGATCAGCGTGTTGCGATCCGCATCAAGGAAAAGAAGCTGCGGGGAGAAAGCATCAGGCAGATTTGTCATTGCCTGTTCGAAGATCTCCGGGTTTTCCGGCATGTTACGCACGTCGATACTGACCGCCGCAGATATTTGCCGCTCGGCGAGGGTTTTTGCCAGATCCGGCAGCAGCACTACCGGCAGGTTATCCACGCAGTAGAACCCCATATCTTCCAGTGCACGCAAGGCTACAGACTTCCCTGAACCAGAGCGGCCGCTGACTATCATCAGCACCATGTCATCTTTCCCCCGACATCTCAGGCTGTGGCATGCGCGATGCCACAGCCAGATTATTCACTTTCACTACCGTTTTCAGTATTGGTAATGATCTGATAAAGCTCTTCGTCGCTGCTCGCCGCACGCAGCCGGCGGCATATCGTTTTGTCCGCCAGGCGCTTTGCCACCAGGGACAGGGTATGCAAATGTGTTTTGGTCTGATCGGCAGGCACCAGCAAAGCAAACAGCAGGTCGACAGGCTGGTTATCAATCGCATCGAAAGCGATAGGCGTTTCCAGCTGAATGAAGACCCCAACGGCGCGCAGGGTATCTTCTTCAAGCTTCCCGTGTGGAATGGCGATGCCATTACCAATACCGGTGCTCCCCATGCGTTCACGCGTCAGCACCGCTTCAAAAACGATTTGTGACGGCAGGCCAAGCTGCTTTGCCGCCAGCTCGCTGACGATTTCCAGCGCGCGTTTTTTGCTCTGGCAGTGAACGCCACTTCGGGTACATTCCTGGTTAAGGACATTACTAAGCTGTAGAACGGAATCGTTGTTCATCATAAGTTCACCTAAGCATCCTGTTATGCTAACGGCCCGTTGACCTTGGGACAACGAGCCGTCGAGGCGTAAACAGATACCTGGATTATCAATGTTGTTTTAGTTTATCTTTATGTTTAGTTAACTGGCGAGCCAGTTTATCGATGAGGCCGTCAATGGCCGCGTACATGTCCTGGCCTTCGGCACTGGCATGTAATTCGCCCCCGTTCACATGCAGCGTAGCATCCGCAAGGTGGGTAACTTTTTCCACTTTTAACACAATGTAGACCTGATTAATGCGTTCGAAGTACTGCTCCAGTTTGGCAAACTTCGCATTCACAAAATCGCGCAGTGCGTCCGTGATCTCGACGTTTTGTCCCGTAATGTTGAGCTGCATAGTGTCTTCCTTATCAGTTGAGTCAGACCAGCTGCTTACGCTGATTTGACGGTGGTATGGATAAAGACTCTCGGTACTTCGCAACGGTGCGGCGTGCCACCATGATGCCCTGATCTGACAGCATAGTCGTTAACTTGCTGTCGCTAAGAGGTTTCACCGGGTTTTCCGCAGCAATTAATTTCTTCACCAGCGCACGTATTGCCGTAGAAGAGGCTTCGCCACCGCTCTCGGTATTCACGTGGCTTGAGAAGAAATATTTCAGTTCAAAAATGCCCCGCGGGCTATGCAGATATTTCTGAGTCGTCACGCGTGAAATGGTGGATTCGTGCATTTCCACCGCCTGCGCAATGTCTGCCAGCACCATCGGCTTCATATGTTCTGCGCCGTGCTCAAAAAAACCTTGCTGCTGTTCGACGATGCAGCGACTGACGCGCAGCAGCGTATCGTTGCGGCTTTCCAGGCTTTTAATCAGCCATTTCGCATCCTGCAGATTGCTGCGGATATACTGCGAATCGCTGTCGCTTCTACTGCTGGTGCCGAGCGCGGCATACTGCTGATTTATTTTCAGGCGTGGAATGCTATCTGAATTGAGCTCAACGGTCCATTGTCCCTGGGCTTTACGCACCAGCACATCCGGGATCACATATTCAGGTTCACCGGTTTGAATGGACTGTCCGGGACGAGGATCCAAAGACTGGATCAGGCACATCGCCTCTTTCAGCACGTCTTCTTTCAGACGCGTGACGCGCATCAGGCTACGAAAGTCGTGATTGGCAAGCAGATCCAGATGTTCGCTGACAATCAGGCGCGCTTCGTTCAGCCACGGCGTCTCTTTAGCGTATTGGGAAAGCTGAATCAAAAGACAGTCGCGCAGATCGCGTGCCGCCACGCCAACGGGATCAAAACGCTGTACGCGTTTGAGCACCGCTTCCACTTCATCAAGGCTCACCTCGTCGTTGCCCATGCTTTCCAGAATTTCTTCAAGCGTGACGGTGAGATAGCCGGTTTCATCAACGGCATCAACGATGGAGGTGGCAATGGCGGTGTCGGTGTCGGTAAAAGGAGTCAGGTCTACCTGCCACATCAGATAGTCCTGAAGTGACTGGGTGGTTTCGCCCTGATAAACGGGAAGCTCGTCGTCGATGTAATCAGTACCGGTGCCGGAAGGGGTGCCTGCGGTGTAAATTTCATCCCAGCTTGCATCCAGCGGAAGCTCGTCAGGCATCTCTTTTTGCTCAAGCGCCTCCCGGGTATCCAGCGCTTCGTTTTCGCGGGTTTCCTGAGTGTCGATCTCTTCATGCAGCTCGGTTTGCTCAAGCAGTGGATTGCTTTCCAGCGCCTGCTGAAGCTCCTGCTGTAACTCCAGCGTCGACAGCTGCAGCAGACGGATGGCCTGTTGCAGTTGCGGAGTCATAGCAAGTTGTTGGCTAAGCCGAAGTTGCAAACCTTGCTTCATATTCAGAGCGAACTTCCTCAGATATATACTCGCCATACTTCAAGCTGCAGGGGCGCTGGCTGCACTCTCACCGGTCACTTACTTAAGTAAGCGGCCGGGATTACTTCCCTTTCCAGGGGCCGCTGTGTGCAGCGTTCAAAATTGCTTACGCAGATTTTGTCATTCTCTTGCCGCCTGGCTGCAACTTGGATTAGTTAGAGTATTCGTATTTATACTGCCTACCCTATCAGAGTCTGAACTCTTCGCCCAGATAGACGCGCTTAACTTGCTCATCTTCCAGGATTTCACCCGGCGTGCCGTGCGCGATTAAATGCCCCTGGTTGACGATATAGGCACGTTCACAAACCGCAAGGGTTTCGCGTACGTTATGGTCCGTAATCAGCACGCCTAGCCCGCTGTCGCGTAAATGCTCGATGATCCGCTTGATGTCGATAACTGAAATGGGATCAACGCCGGCAAAAGGTTCATCCAGCAGAATAAATTTTGGATTGGCGGCTAAAGCCCGGGCGATTTCCACACGACGGCGTTCACCGCCGGACAGCGACTGACCGAGGTTGTTACGCAAATGCTCAATGTGGAACTCTTCCATCAGTTCGTTCGCACGATCTTCACGCTGCTCTGTGCTCAGATCGTCGCGGATTTGCAGCACCGCCATCAGGTTATCAAACACGCTCAGACGACGGAAAATCGAAGCTTCCTGAGGCAGGTAGCCGATACCCCGACGCGCACGGGCGTGAAGCGGCAATATGCTGATATCTTCATCGTCAATGATGATGTTGCCCGCATCACGCGGCACAATGCCAACGACCATATAGAACGTCGTGGTTTTACCCGCGCCGTTGGGTCCGAGCAGGCCGACAATTTCGCCGGATTTAACGGTCAGACTAACGTCTTCCACCACACGACGGCCCTTATAGGCCTTGGCGAGGTTTTTCGCGATTAAAGTTGCCATAACGAATCAGTTGCTCTTTTTGGGTGCCGTTGCCTGGCCATTTTTATTCTGCAATTGTGAAGGCACCAGAATGGTGGTCACGCGCTTACCTTTCTCGCTAAAGGCCTGCATTTTTTGCTCTTTGACCAGATAAGTAATTTTGTCGCCTTTGATATTGCTGTCGAGCTGTTCCAGGAACGCATCGCCGGTCAACACCACAAAGTCGTTCTGCAATTCATAATGCATGGTGGAGGCGTGGCCTTTTACCGGCTTGCCGCTGTCCTGCATCTGATAAAACGTGGCTGGCTTACCAAAGCCGTCGATAACCTCTTTACCCTGTTCACCGCCAGGGCGGGTCACCACGACTTTATCGGCGTTGATCTTGATGCTGCCCTGCGTAACAACAACGTTGCCGGTGAAGGTAACGACGTTGCCCTGCATATCCAGCGACTGCTGATCTGATTCAATATGAATAGGCTTCTCTGTATCACCGGTCAGCGCAAAGGCCGAAAAGCTGGCTGCCAAAAGCGTACTGGTTAATACCAGGTTACGGCTGAGATTGTTTATTCTGGATTTCATAGGATGTTCTAACCTTTTCAATCAGCTCGGCATTTTTGCTGCGTAAGTTTCCGCGCATTTTCAGGCCGCTGGAGTTAAAGCTGGTACCGTACAGCGTCACCAAATCATCGGACGCAACATCCTGAGTGATGAGGTTAACCTGCGCATTGTCTGTGGTAATTTTGCGTAGCTGCGAATCGGGAGTCAGAGCTGTGAGAACAACGTTCCCATACAGATACAGCATGCGATCATTAGTTAGTTTGGCGCGATCTGCCCGTAATGACCAGGTCGCAACTTTATTTTCATCGTACTGCGTCATTACCGGGTTGGTGAACCACGAAATGGCCGCTTCAGAAAAATATTCAACGTGTTCTGCCACCAGACGATAATTCAACGCTCCTTGCGGGTCATAGACTATCGTCGTGGAATGTTCGCTTTTATAGGTTGGCTCGTTATTGTTCACGGAGACCGGCGCAACGATGTCTTTATCGGCCAGGTTTATGCCGATCAGCACCAGTGCTGCAAGCGACAGCAGGATGATAAACCAACGCCTTGTTTTACTCATATGGATAGCCCTTTGGCCTCATCAAGCTTTCCTTGCGCCAGTAATAACAGGTCACAGACTTCGCGTACGGCGCCGCGTCCGCCGTTGATGCGGGTAACGTAATCCGCACGCGGCGTCAGCAGCGGATGCGCATCGGCAACGGCGACGCCGAGCCCGCACTCCGCCATCACCGGCCAGTCGATAAGGTCGTCACCGACATACGCTACCTGTTCTGGCCGCAGGGCGAGTTTATGCAGCAGATCGCGAAAAGCCAGCAGCTTATCCGATTGGCCCTGATAAAGATGGCTGATGCCTAACGTTGCACAGCGGTCTTCGAGCAGCTTTGCCTTGCGACCGGTAATAATAGCGATTTCAATTCCGGAGGTGAGGGCGCAACGAATACCGTAGCCGTCACGCACGTTAAAAGCCTTCAGTTCTTCGCCGCTGTTGCCCATATAGATCAGGCCGTCTGACATAACGCCGTCGACATCCAGAATAAGCAGGCGCACGTTTGCTGCCCGCGCCATCACGCGCGCGCTCACGGGCCCATAGCAGGTATCGAGCGGCGCTTCATGGTTACTCATTAATTCTAATCCTTTGTTAAACCACGCCTGCGCGCAGCATGTCGTGCATATGTACCACACCGAGCAGCTGGTCGCCATCGGCAACCAGCACTGAAGTAATATGGCGTGACTGCATCAGGTTTAAAGCATCTACCGCGAGCGTTCCTGGACGGACGCGAATACCGCCTGTGGTCATCACATCTGCAATGTTGAGGGTGTGCAAATCGACGCCCATATCAAAGACGCGGCGCAGGTCGCCATCGGTAAAGATGCCTTCGATTTTCATCAGGTCGTTACAGATAACCGTCATGCCCATATTTTTACGGGTAATTTCCAGCAACGCATCGCGCAGCGACGCCTCTTTGCTGACATGCGGGATCTCATCGCCGGTGTGCATGATATCGTTGACGCGTAATAACAGTTTACGTCCCAGCGCGCCGCCAGGATGCGAAAGCGCGAAATCCTGTTGGGTAAAGCCGCGTGCTTTCAGCAGCGCGACCGCCAGCGCATCGCCCATCACCAGCGTGGCCGTAGTGCTGGTGGTAGGGGCCAGACCCAGCGGGCAGGCTTCCTGGGGAACTTTGATGCAAAGATGGATATCGGCGGCGCGGCCCATGGCGCTTTCAGGACGGCCCGTCATACAAATCAGCGGCACCTGAAGGCGCTTAAGCACGGGAATCAGCGCCAGAATTTCGTTGGACTCGCCGGAATTGGAAATGGCGATGACCACGTCCTGCGCGGTAACCATACCCAGATCGCCGTGGCTTGCTTCACCAGGATGAACAAAAAAGGCGGGCGTACCGGTGCTGGCAAAAGTCGCCGCCATTTTTTTACCGATATGGCCTGATTTACCCATTCCCATGACGACAACTTTGCCTGAGCAATAGAAAATCTTTTCGCAGGCCAGGGAGAAGTCTGCATTGATGTATTGATCAAGCTGCGCCAGGCCTTCACGTTCAATATTCAGGACGTCCTTGCCTGCCTGTTGAAAGTCAAAACCCGGCTGTAAATCTACATGTGACATATTTTCCGTTTCCGCTTTATCCAACGACCGGTGATGCCACAAACCATAGCATCACTATCCATACGATGAACCCACATGTTAACAGAGCGCCCGCCGCCTTGCCGATAGAGCGAGGCCTGCGCCAGCAAAGTAATGTGAAAATGGCACTTACCGCTAACATTACCCAGTAATCCCGCGCGAAGGCCAGAGGGTCAATATCGCCCGGGGCGATAAGAGCCGGGATACCCAACACAAAAACAATATTGAAAATATTCGAACCAATGATATTGCCGATGGCAATGTCATCTTCACCTTTTCGCGCGCCCGCGATAGTGGTCGCCAGTTCCGGAAGGCTGGTGCCGACGGAGATAATCGTCAGGCCAATAACCAGCTCGCTTACGCCGAAGAAATTCGCAAGCACGGTGGCATTGTCGATAACCATGCGTGTCGCCATAGGCAAAACGATAAGCGACACCGCAAGCCACAGATACGCCACGGAGCGGCTGCCTTCGCGCGGTAATTCGGCCATTTGTTCCCGCGTCAGGCTGTCGTCTCCTTGCCGCTCGGCCAGGCGCGCGATCTTCACAATAAACAGCAGGTACAACACGGCCATCGCGATAAGCAGCAGGCCTTCGATTCGGCTGAGCCGATTATCAAAAATGAAAAATCCAGCCACTACGCTCAGAATTAACATTAGGGGTAATTCGCGCCGCAGGATATCGGAATTCACGGTAAAGGGGTGTAAAAGCGCCGCGAGCCCGAGTATCAGCATGATGTTAGTTATATTGGAGCCCAGCGCGGTACCGATCGCTAAATCCTGCTGGCCGTGCAGCGCTGCGGAGCCTGCAACTATTATCTCCGGCAGAGAGGTGCCGATACTCACAACGGTCATGCCGATAATTAACGGCGGGACCCCAAAATTGCGGCAAAGTAGAGAAGCGGCAAACACCAGGCGGTCAGCACCATAGACCACCAGAAGTAAACCGATAATTAACAGAGCCGTAGCTAACAGCATGCAAAATCCTTTATTAAGGTATAATCGCCGGTCCTGGCCTGGAAAATGCCGGCTTGCGTACAGATCTGAAGAGCGTGGCAATCATTCTTAATTCTGACTTTATGCGTCCGAAAAGTAAAACAAATGCCTGCTTTCGCTAAGTGCCGCAGGTAATATTCTGTAAAAATGACGGGTTTCCGCTGTGTTTTAACACCAAGCTTTATCAACAGACTCTTTAAAAGGAAGGATGATGAGCCAGACCGCGACGAATCTGGTCGACATCCGCGGGGTGAGTTTTTCCCGTGGCGATCGGCGCATTTTCGACAATATCTCTCTGACCGTACCGCGGGGCAAGATCACTGCTATTATGGGGCCTTCCGGGATAGGGAAGACCACATTGCTGCGTCTGATCGGCGGCCAAATCCCACCGGATAGCGGCGAAATTCTGTTTGATGGTGAAAACGTTCCGGCTATGTCACGCTCGCGGCTATTTACCGTGCGTAAGCGCATGAGCATGCTGTTCCAGTCCGGCGCGCTGTTCACCGATTTCAACGTTTTTGAAAACGTCGCCTATCCGCTGCGCGAGCATCGCCGCCTGCCGGAGCCGCTGTTGCGCAGCACGGTAATGATGAAACTTGAAGCGGTTGGCCTGCGTGGCGCGGCGAAGCTGATGCCTTCTGAACTCTCCGGTGGGATGGCTCGTCGTGCGGCGCTGGCCCGTGCTATTGCGCTGGAGCCGGACCTCATCATGTTCGATGAGCCATTTGTTGGCCAGGACCCTATTACCATGGGCGTGCTGGTAAAATTAATCTCAGAACTGAACAGCGCGCTGGGTGTGACCTGTATCGTGGTTTCCCACGATGTCCCGGAAGTGTTGAGTATCGCTGATTACGCCTACATCGCCGCCGATCGGCATATCGTGGCTGAAGGCAGCCCTGAAGCGCTGCGTGAGAATCAGGATCCGCGCGTGCGCCAGTTCCTTGACGGTATCGCGGACGGCCCCGTGCCATTCCGTTATCCCGCAGCGGACTATCAACACGATCTACTATCAGAAACAGGGAGTTAGCGGAAATGCTCTTTAATGCACTGGCATCGTTCGGACGACGCGGCTTAAAAACCTGCGCCTCGTTTGGCCGGGCCGGGTTGATGCTCTTTAATGCGCTGGTAGGGAAACCGGAATTCCGTAAACACGCGCCGCTGCTGATGCGTCAGCTCTATAACGTTGGCGTCCTGTCGATGTTAATTATTATCGTCTCCGGCCTGTTTATCGGTATGGTGCTCGGCCTGCAGGGCTATCTGGTGCTGACCACCTATAGCGCGGAGTCAAGCCTTGGCATGCTAGTGGCGCTCTCGCTGCTGCGCGAGCTGGGGCCGGTGGTTGCCGCATTGCTCTTTGCCGGGCGGGCCGGTTCCGCCTTAACCGCTGAAATCGGCCTGATGAAAGCGACTGAGCAGCTCTCCAGCATGGAGATGATGGCCGTCGACCCGCTACGCCGCGTCGTATCGCCGCGTTTTTGGGCCGGCGTTATTTCGCTGCCGCTGCTTACGCTGATCTTCGTTGCCATCGGCGTCTGGGGCGGGTCGCTGGTTGGGGTGAACTGGAAGGGTATTGATTCTGGCTTCTTCTGGTCTGCCATGCAGAACGCCGTTAACTGGCGTCTCGATTTAGTTAACTGTGTCATTAAAAGCGTGGTATTTGCCATTACCGTAACGTGGATTGCGTTATTTAATGGTTACGATGCTATTCCGACGTCCGCAGGGATTAGCCGGGCAACGACACGTACCGTTGTGCACGCTTCTCTGGCCGTTCTTGGCCTTGATTTTGTGCTCACAGCACTGATGTTTGGGAATTGAGTTCATGCAAACAAAGAAATTTGAAATTTGGGTTGGGGCGTTCTTACTGGTGGCGCTGGTCGCGGTTATCTTCCTGTGCCTGAAAGTCGCTAACGTTACCTCGCTGCGCAGCGAACCGACCTATCGTGTATACGCCACCTTCGACAATATTGGCGGGCTAAAAGTCAGTTCTCCGGTTCGTCTGGGCGGCGTGGTCATTGGTCGCGTGGATGATATCTCGCTTGATGAGAAAACCTACCTGCCGCGCGTCACGATGGAAATCGAGCAACGCTACGACCACATCCCGGACACCAGTTCGCTGGCGATTCGCACCTCCGGCCTGCTGGGCGAGCAATATCTTGCGATGAATCTTGGTTTTGACGACCCGGAACTGGGCTCGTCTATCCTTAAAGATGGCGGCACCATTCAGGATACGAAATCAGCCCTGGTGCTTGAAGACCTGATCGGCCAGTTCCTGTATAAGAGCGGCAACGGCGATAAGCAGAATGCCGGGGATACCCATCCGGCGCCCGCTGAGAATAATGAAGCAGCGCCGCAGTCAGGCACGACGAACTAATCAAAGAGGATATTATGTATGTTTAAACGTCTTGTGATGATCGCCATGCTGGTGATTGCGCCGTTGGCGATGGCGGCAGACCAAAGCAACCCTTACAAGCAGATGGAAGAGGCGGCGCAAAAAACATTTGACCGTCTGAAAAACGAACAGCCTAAAATTCGTCAAAACCCGAACTATCTGCGTGACATTGTAGGCCAGGAACTTCTGCCATATGTGCAGATAAAATATGCAGGCGCGCTGGTTCTGGGCCGCTATTACAAAGAAGCAACGCCGGCTCAGCGTGACGCGTACTTTAAGGCTTTCGAAGAATACCTGAAACAGGCCTATGGCCAGGCGCTGGCTATGTATAACGGTCAGACCTACCAGATTGCGCCGGAACAGCCGCTGGGGAACGCCGATATCGTCGCCATTCGGGTGACGATAGTCGATCCGAACGGCCGTCCGCCGGTGCGTCTGGATTTCCAGTGGCGTAAAAACAGCCAGACCGGTAAGTGGCAGGCTTACGACATGATTGCCGAAGGGATCAGCATGATCACCACCAAGCAAAACGAGTGGAGCGATATTCTGCGCACCAAAGGCATTGACGGCCTGACGGCGCAGCTGAAATCTATCTCCAGGCAGCCGATTACCCTGGAACAGAAAAAGTAATGGCAGAGCAGCTAAGCTGGGAACGTGAAGGCAGCACGCTGGTTCTGGCGGGTGAACTGGACGGCGATACCGTCCATTCTCTTTGGCAGGAGCGGGCGCAGGCGATGGTCGGCGTGCAGGCGTTCAGTCTTGCAAAGCTGACACGCGTGGATACGGCAGGGCTGGCGTTACTTATCCATCTTGTCGCCCTTGTCAGAAAGCAGGGTGGCGAGCCGGTATTGCAAGGCGCGAGCGACAAACTCCAGACGTTGGTCAAACTTTATAACCTGCCGGATGGCCTGTTACCCGCCTTTGCAAGCTAGTGTTTTCATAGCGTTACTCTTCGCGCCCTCGATCTGTTGAGATCGGGGGCTTTTTGCTTATTTAAGCCGACGCCACTTTCCTCTAAGATGTGTGGCTAATTCATTAACCGACGAATATATATCCCATGGAAAATCATGAAATTCAGACAGTGCTGATGAACGCACTGCCCCTCCAGGAAGTCCACGTTTCCGGTGACGGTAGCCACTTTCAAGTGATTGCGGTGGGTGAACTGTTCGGCGAGTTAAGCCGCGTGAAGAAGCAGCAGACGGTTTATGCGCCGCTGATGGAGCTTATCGCCGATAACCGTATTCACGCCGTTTCGATCAAAACCTATACCCCACAAGAGTGGGATCGCGATCGTAAGCTAAATGGTTTTTGAGCAATCCGCCCTGCCGGGTTGTAAAGAGTTGAATTTAATAGAGAGCTGTTGCAATGGATAAATTTCGTGTGCAGGGTCCAACCCGCTTAAGCGGTGAAGTGACGATCTCAGGCGCAAAAAATGCAGCCTTGCCGATCCTCTTCGCAGCGCTGTTGGCTGAAGAGCCGGTTGAGATTCAGAACGTTCCAAAACTGAAAGACATCGATACCACGATGAAGCTGCTCAGCCAGCTGGGAACCAAAGTTGAACGCAATGGCTCCGTGTACATTGATGCCAGCCAGGTCAACATCTTCTGTGCGCCTTATGAGCTGGTGAAAACCATGCGCGCTTCTATCTGGGCGCTGGGTCCGCTGGTGGCGCGTTTCGGTCAGGGCCAGGTTTCTCTGCCGGGCGGCTGCGCCATCGGCGCTCGTCCGGTCGATCTGCATATTACTGGCCTTGAGCAACTGGGCGCGGAGATCAAACTGGAAGAAGGCTACGTTAAAGCTTCCGTCCAGGGTCGTCTGAAAGGCGCACACATCGTGATGGATAAAGTAAGCGTGGGCGCCACCGTGACTATCATGAGCGCCGCAACGCTTGCCGAAGGCACTACCATCATTGAAAACGCCGCACGTGAGCCGGAAATCGTCGATACGGCGAACTTCCTCAACACGCTGGGGGCAAAAATCAGCGGCGCAGGCAGCGATCGCATCACTATCGAAGGCGTTGAGCGTCTGGGCGGCGGCGTTTATCGCGTACTGCCAGACCGCATTGAAACCGGTACTTTCCTGGTGGCGGCGGCTATTTCCGGCGGCAAAATTGTCTGCCATAAAGCCCAGCCGGATACGCTGGATGCGGTGCTGGCGAAGCTGCGCGAAGCGGGTGCCGACATCGAAGTGGGTGAAGACTGGATTAGCCTTGATATGCACGGCAAGCGCCCAAAAGGCGTGACGGTGCGTACCGCTCCGCATCCGGGATTCCCGACGGACATGCAGGCCCAGTTCACGCTGCTGAACCTCGTTGCCGAAGGAACCGGCGTAATCACCGAAACCATCTTCGAAAACCGCTTCATGCACGTGCCTGAGCTTATCCGTATGGGCGCGCATGCTGAAATCGAAAGCAACACGGTTATCTGCCACGGCGTGGAAAAACTCTCCGGCGCGCAGGTCATGGCGACCGATTTACGCGCTTCTGCAAGCCTGGTGCTGGCAGGTTGTATCGCGGAAGGCACGACCGTTGTTGACCGTATCTACCACATCGATCGCGGCTATGAGCGCATTGAAGATAAGCTTCAGGCGCTGGGTGCCAACATTGAACGTGTTAAAGGCAGCGGCGGCGGCGAATAAGCCTGCTCGTTCAGAAAGCAAAAACCGGGGTTTCCCCGGTTTTTTGCTTAAATGAAACCTCTTACTGTCGAAGCAGCGCTGGCATTTTTAAAGGCTGGCTTCTTCTTCGGCCAGCCGCACATCCGCTTCGCTGACAATGGCTTCCAGCTCGCTCAGCATATCGTCGTAGCTCAGTTCAGATTCAACGGCGCTTGTTACCGCAGCCGCTGATGAAGTTGATTGCACCACTTTCTTGCTATGTTTCCTGGTAGTTGCTTTCTTGCTCATTGAATACTCCCGGTTTTAACAGCCCAGACCGTGCTTCAGACGGGCAAATCTATCAGCAATGCACGCAGCGGGGTATCGGCGACCAGCGTAATGTTAGCCTCGTCACGGATAAACGCGCCGTCGCCGCAGGTCAGCCCTTCTTGTTCTTCCGTATGCGTTACGGCATGAACCGTACCGTGAATGGACTGTAAATAGGCGCGCGGTCCGTGCAGCTCAAAGCTCAGCTCTTCGCCTTTTTCCAGCTCAATATGATAGAGCCACACCTGCTGGCGCAGTTGCAGACTCCCTTTACTGCCGTCTGGCGAGGCGATTAACTGCCGGGCCACGTTAGCAATGTCGATTTTTTGCAGCAATGCATTTTCCCGCTCAGGGCAGGCGTCCAGCCAGATTTGCAGGCGAGTCAGCGACTTATCTTTACTGAGGTTATGCTCGCTGTAGCTGATGCCCGGCTGCGTGGAAAGCAGCAGCGCCTCCCCGGCTCTGGCCTGCACGTGATTGCCTTCGCTGTCGCGGTATCCTGCCTCGCCCTCCAGAATCAGATTCAGAATATCGACCTTCGGATAGGTACGCGGCTGGAATGATGCGCCGGGCGCCAATACTTCCTGGTTGAGAACACGCAAAGAGGCATAGCCCAGCAATTTCGGGTCGAAATAATGTCCAAAGGAAAACGTATAGCGCGCCTGCAGCCACCCGTAGTCCGCTTTCCCGCATTGTTTGGCAGTTCTTGGCGTAATCATATTCTTGACCTCTTTTTTCACTCAACCCATGGTAAAGGCCTGGACGATGCATTGTTAGCCAGTTAATCTGCTTGGTATGTTCAAATTTCCTGAATGAGAACGAGATGGCCAGAGAGAGAGCATTGACGCTTGAGGCGTTAAGAGTAATGGACGCAATTGACCGGCGTGGCAGCTTTGCCGCCGCGGCGGATGAGCTGGGGCGCGTTCCCTCAGCGTTAAGTTATACCATGCAAAAATTAGAAGAAGAGCTGGATGTCGTCCTGTTTGACCGTTCGGGTCATCGCACAAAATTCACCAATGTCGGGCGCATGTTGCTTGAGCGTGGCCGCGTGCTGTTGGAAGCGGCTGATAAATTAACGACGGATGCCGAAGCGCTGGCGCGCGGCTGGGAAACTCACCTGACTATCGTCACCGAAGCGCTGGTGCCTACGGCGCGGCTGTTCCCGTTGATTGATAAACTGGCCGATAAAGCTGATACCCAGCTTTCTGTCATCACCGAAGTGCTGGCCGGGGCATGGGAGCGTCTTGAACAGGGTCGCGCGGATATCGTGATCGCACCGGATATGCACTTCCGATCGTCAGCAGAGATTAATTCACGCAAGCTCTACAAGGTGATGAATGTCTATGTCGCCGCACCCGACCATCCTATTCATAGCGAACCGGAACCGCTGTCAGAAGTCACACGCGTGAAATATCGCGGTATTGCGGTGGCGGATACCGCACGCGAACGCCCGGTGTTAACGGTGCAACTGCTGGATAAGCAGCCGCGCCTTACCGTGAGTACCATTGAAGATAAACGTCAGGCGTTGCTGTCAGGGCTTGGCGTGGCAACCATGCCTTACCCGCTGGTGGAGCAGGACATCGCCGAAGGGAGACTGCGCGTGGTCAGCCCCGAATACATCAATGAAATAGACATAATTATGGCGTGGCGACGCGACAGCATGGGTGAAGCGAAAGCCTGGTGCCTGCGTGAGATACCGAAGCTGCTGAAATAGTCAGGATGCTTTCGCCCTCTCGCTGGAGAAAGGGCGAAGTGAGAGGATAATTATTCGCTTACTAACCGTGGTTCCGAAAGCTTCGGATCGCTCCCGAATCGGTTTTCATCCGGCGTACCGTTCTGGCAGTTAAACGCCAGAATGACCAGCCAGCCAACAATCGGAATCAGCAGCAGCAACAGCCACCATGCAGAACGATCGGTGTCGTGCAGACGGCGGAACTGAACGGCCCAGTACGGCAGGAAAATAAGCACGCCGTAAATCGTCGTCAGCGCGCCTTCGTCTTCTGCGATTCGCAGCCCCAATATCTTATCCAGCACGCTTAACACCCCGGTCAATACCAGGTTGACGAGAATAAACATCCAGTATTCTTTACGGCGCGCGCGCCCGCCAAAACCAACATAATTTCGTACTACCTTGAGATACCAATCCATATGCGCCTGCCTTGGTTAAACTTCAATCACTTGATCTTTAAGCGATCTCCTTCAAGAATAGCCGTGAATGGCAGAGACGTAAAACGTCAGTATTATGAATATCAGCCTCTTCTAAAGCGGTCATCGCGTCCATGTGGCTCATCAAGATCCTGCGCAGGACCGATGGAGACGATCCCGGTCGGATTGATGTTTTTGTGGCTGCGATAATAGTGGTTACGAATATGCAGCAGGTTGACGGTTTCCGCGACGCCAGGCGTCTGGTAAATATCCCGCAGGAAGCCATACAGATTCGGATAATCGCTGATGCGGTGTTTGTCGCATTTAAAATGCGTAACGTAAACCGGATCGAAGCGCAAAAGCGTGGTCCACAGGCGAATATCTGCTTCGGTCAGGCGGTTGCCGGTAAGGTAACGATGTTTATCGAGGATCTGCTCCAGGCGCGCCAGCGACGCAAACACTTTTCTCACGGCTTCATCATAGGCTTCTTGCGTGGTGGAAAAGCCGGTTTTGTATACGCCGTTATTTACACTGTCATAAATCCAGCCGTTAAGCTCATCAATCTGGTCGCGTAGCTCTGGTGGATAGTAATCTCCGGCACGGGCTCCCTGCGCATCGAAAGCGGTATTGAGCATGCGGATAATTTCCGCTGATTCATTGCTGACGATGGTCTGCGTTTTCTTATCCCACAGCACGGGAACGGTAACGTGCCCTGTATATTCCGCATCGGCCTGCAGGTAAAGCTGGTAGAGATACTCATGTTGATAAAGCCCGTCGCCGGTGGCACCTGGAAAATCATCGTCGAACGTCCAGCCATCCTGCAGCATCAGGGGATGAACGACAGAAACGGAGATAAAAGATTCCAGCCCCTTCAGAGCGCGCATGATCAGGGTGCGGTGCGCCCACGGGCAGGCGAAAGAGACATAAAGATGATAGCGATCCTTCTCGGCGGCAAAACCACCTTTGCCCGTTGGACCCGGTTCGCCATCGGCGGTCAGCCAGTTGCGGAAGGCGGATTCAGAACGTTTAAAGCGCCCGCCGGTGGATTTGGTGTCATACCAGGTATCGTGCCAGACGCCATTGATTAACTGCCCCATGTTTCTCTCCTTTATGGCATAAAACAAAAAGCGAAGGGGTAGCCTTCGCTTCAGGCCGATAACAAATTATTTGCTGGCGAAGGACTGAAAGATGTCATCCGAAAATTAACAGGAAAATCAACTGATTGATTTTCGGCTGCTAAGCAAAAAGAAGGGAAAACCATGCTTTTTCCTTCTTTTTCAGCAAATCAAGCGAAGGGGTTAACCTTCGCTTGATTGCTATTTAGTATAGAACTCTTACCACTTTTTATTCAGCACGCGGTCAATGCTGTAAGCGCCAGGCCCGAAGATCGCCAGCAGCAGATAGCCGCCCGCGATAGTAAAGTTCTTCATGAACATTACGGAGTTCGGGCCCTGAGCAAAGTCACTGTGGAACAGGAAGGCCGTCAGCAGAGTAAACACCGCGGTAATGATGGCGGTAGTGCGGGTCAGGAAACCGAACAGAATCGCCAGACCGCCGCCGAACTCCAGCAAAATGGTCAGCGGCAGCAGGAAACCCGGCACGCCCATGGCTTCCATGTATTGTTGAGTGCCGGCATAGCCCGTAATTTTGCCCCAGCCTGCCACAATGAACAGAACGGGCATCAGGATACGCGCTAACAGTACGCCAGCATCATCTAATTTTTTCATTTTACTCTCCAATGATTTTTAGTTGGGCGCTATCGGCCCACGGGATTATGTCTTAGCGTTTTCCGGCAGTTACCGGCATCTGCTGTTGTTGGAGAGGATAATAGACGGGGCACAAAAGGATTGTTAGCAAGGAAAACTGTCATTCTCCTTCAAATATATTGAGCAATAATTACGGAGGCAAAAAAATGCCGCCCGGCAGGACGGCATAGCATTTAGTGCGTTTGTTGCGCCACGGTACTGCGTATCAATCGCCAGGCGCTCCAGGCTCCAAATCCGCGTTTGGCCCAGCGCATTAAGAAGCTGGGGTGGCGAACGGTCCAGATAGCCATGATGCTGCTTGCGACTACCGCATAGCTGCGCAGGCTCACCAGCGTATGCCAGCCGCGGTCATAGGCACCCGTCGCTTCCAGCCAGTCACGTTTGCCTGCGCTCAGATCCAGCCTTTGCTGCTGGATACGGCTCAGTAAAAGCGCTTTTCGCTTGTCGAGTTCGCGGTTGCTCATGATTTGTCGTTCTCCAGCAGCTCACGGTCGTTTTCCAGCTCGCGGCGAGTATGGCGCAGCAGCGTTGACTGACGGGATTTGCGGAGCGTCCAGATGCCGCCAATCAGCGCCAGGACCAGCAACACAACCGTGGTGGCGATCATCGCGTTGAGGCGATATTGCGGATCGACCGCCCAGATAATCAGCACCATCAGGCTCATAAGCCCGAAAGCGGCAAAAAGCATGGTTAATCCAAGCATAAGCAGCAGCTGGACGATATGCGCCTTCTCTTCTTCCAGCTCAACCACCGCGAGACGCACCCGAGTTTCCACCATGCCAACGATGACGGTGACCAGACGCTGGCCGATGCCTAGGACCCCTTTACCCGGCCCCTGGGTTTGACGGGAATCAGCCATAATCAGCGACGCGTCAGCAGAACGCCCAGCACGACGCCAATCGCCGCACCGATCCCAACGCCAGTCCATGGGTTTTCACGCACGTAATCCTCCGCTTTAGCCGCTGCTTCACGCGTTTGTTTCGCAATAACATCGCTGGTCTCGCCCAGGCGATAACGGCTTTCTTTAAGCGCCTTTTCCGCCTTGCCGCGCAGTTTTTCCAGTTCGCTTTTCGATTTATCCGTCGATGCGCTCAGCACCTCTTCAAGGGTATCTGCCAGGGATTTCAACTCAGCGCGTAAATGTTCTGATGTAGTATCTTTTGACATAGTTCTCTCTCCAGGTGTTTGAGGATAATCCTTAAGCTTTAGTAATCACGCGCTTCTAACGTTTTCAGCTCGTGTTCTGCTGCAGATAACTTTTGTTCCCGCTTGCTAATTTTGTCCGGGTCACCTTTCTGACGCGCTTTCTGAAGATCCGCTTTACGTTCGGCGATCTCTTCTTTTTGTTTGTTGATTTTCTTCTGATGCTCAGCGCGCAATCCGCTGTCGCTACAGTTAGCGCGCAGCTCTTTGAGCGCTTTGTTCAGACCGTCGATACGGTGCTGATTATGATGCTTTTCCGCATAGCCTATTTCACGTTGTATATCCGCCTCTTTCTCGCTGCACAACGAGGCAGCCTGCGTGGCGGAAGTGAGTGACAACAGAGCGATAGCCAGTACGGTACGGTAATTCATGATAGTGACCTTCCATTGTGATCGAGCGTAATGGCCGTAAAGCCTGACGCTCATAGTCCAGTAATGCTGATAAAGACGCTGATTTCTGACGCTTAACGCAAATTCAAGCATAGTCAGAAATTGGGTAAAAACCCAATCCCGGATTAACAAATTAAGAATTCTGAAGAGGGCTTAGCCGATGCGATCGCCGTGGTTACGCAGGCGCGACAGCCAGGTGCGGGCGCTGTTATCGTCATCGTGCTGCGCGATAACGTAGCCATGCGGCAGCGTTTTATAGAGCACCGCTTTGGCGGCTTCACTCTGCGCGCTGGAATCAAATTTAATCAATAACGAGTCGTTTTCCGGCGTAATGCTGTTAAAGCGAATGCCGTTGGCGTCCAGATGATGCCAGACAAAAAAACCATCAGGCATGCTAATGCCCTGCCGGCTGGCGCGGATTTGCAGGGTGGACTCCGTTCGTTGCATACCGGACCACACAAGACATGCGCTTGCAGCAAGGCAGACGAACAGCGCGGCCACCTGCAGACGACGCGTAAATTCTATTTTCATTGTTATTCCTCTAGCCGCGGTTACCGTATTTCTTACGCCAAAGCACAATTAACGAACCGATCAGGCCAAACACCAGCAGCACAACGGGCAGCAGCATCAGGCAGGACATCAAGGCATCTTCATATTTCAGGAACACCGGCGTTTTGCCGAGTAAATATCCCAGCGTGGTGAGGATCGCTACCCACAGCAGGGCGCTTATCCAGTTGAAAAACTGAAAGCGCGCGTTATTCAGACCAGAGATACCGGCAATAGTTGGTAACAGGGTGCGAACAAAAGCAATAAATCTGCCGATTAGCAGCGCGGACAGCCCATGTTTATGAAAAAGATTATGCGCGCGTTGGTGGTAATGGGCGGGAAGGTGCGAAAGCCAGTTCTGCACGATGCGCGTGTTTCCAAGCCAGCGCCCTTGAATATAGCTGAGCCAACAACCCAGGCTTGCTGCGGCCGTCAGTAAAATAATGGTTTCCGGAAAACCCATCGCGCCTTTAGCAATCAGCACGCCAACTAACACTAAAAGACTGTCACCCGGCAGAAAAGCGGCTGGAAGTAATCCATTTTCCAGAAAGAGAATCATGAACAAGACAAAATAGAGCATGCCAATCATCCCAGGATTTGCGAGCGTTTCAAAATCCTGGCTCCAAAGAGCGTTAAGCAGTTGCGTCAAAAGTTCCATTCAGTGTTCCTGGCACATCGATTAAGGTCGCCGGTTTAAATCGGGTCGGAGAAGTTTAACGGCATCGTCAGAATTTTTATTAAGCCGTCCGCGCCCACAGCCTGATGAAAGCGTATCGCCAACGTTCCCTGTGAAGGTGATACAGGCCGGTGAAGGATAAGCGAGCCTGCACCGACAGTGGAATTACGTCTAATTGTAACAAAGCCATGCGTAATGCGTCACAGTATTTATGCTCTGTTGCGCTTTGATTTTGCTTACCGGGGGCGGGGCTGGCGAGGGTATTTACAAACGCTGACACTATTGGTTGGTTTGCTTACCCTCGAACGAAGAAAGGACTATTTTTGACCGTTTGCCGCGGTATCAAGATGAACAACGGGATTTTCGGCAAACAGATAACGGTCGGCGTTGAATTCAAAGTCATCGCTGGTTGCGTTAAATAACATCTGCTTGGTATTTTCAAGATGCTGCCACATAGCGAGTTTTGCTGCGTGCGGATCTTTACGGATCAACGCCTTAAGGATGTTGTCATGATCATCGCACCAGTTGTCTACCGTGCGCTTATCGATATGTTCGTGAAGTTTTTGCCAGTAGGGGTTGTGAATACGCTGGCTCCACATTTTCTCAACGATTGCCGCCAGCGCGCTGTTCTGCGTAGCAAGGGCTACCTGAATATGAAAATTAAGATCCCATGCAGAATCACGGAAACTCTGCTCATTACGCGCCATTTCCTGAATTTCCATTAGCTTAACAATATCCTGCTTGGTAACCTGGGTCGCCGCGAACTCGGCGATATTGCTCTCAATAAGCTGGCGCGCCTGTAGCAGCTCGAAGGGACCAAAGCTTGCGAATTCGAAGCGTTCATCGGCTATATGGGTGTGTTTTGCCTGACTGGAAATAACGTGAATGCCCGAGCCTTTACGCACCTCCACATAGCCTTCCACTTCCAGCATGATAATCGCTTCGCGCACCACGGTGCGGCTGACGTTTTTCTCTTCAGCAATAAAGCGCTCCGCCGGAAGTTTATCACCCGGCTGGTATAAGCCACTTTCAATGCGATGTTTTAGCTCGGCGGCCAACTGTTGATAAAGGCGACGAGGTTCCATGACTTCCATAAACGGCTCCGGAGATACGGCGAGGCGAGATGATTTGTTATACCACTTTTCTCACCTTCGCTCCACCGCGCAGAGAGGGCCAGAAATGGAAAAAGCCGCCATAAAGGCGGCTTGATGAAGAAGGGCAGAATTAAGGCTGGGTGACAGCCGGGCCAGCCCTGTTTGTATTCGTCAGCTCGTTAATCGGTTGGTTCTTCAGCACGGTCCAGATAACAGCGGCGCCGAGCAGGTCAAACACGGCAAGCGCTGCGAACAGCGGACTAAAGCCAAGGGTATCCGCCAGCGCGCCCACCACCAGAGCAAACAGAGTACTTGCCGTCCATGCAGCCATACCGGTCAGGCCGTTGGCGGTTGCGACTTCGTTACGACCAAATACGTCTGAAGAAAGGGTAATCAGCGCGCCGGAAAGCGCCTGGTGAGCGAAGCCGCCGACGCACAGCAGGGCAATCGCTGCGTAAGGGCTGGTAAACAAACCGATAGTTCCTGGCCCAATCATCAGTACCGCGCCCATGGTCACTACCATTTTGCGGGAAACAATCAGGTTCACGCCAAACCAGCGCTGGAACAGAGGAGGAAGATAGCCGCCAAGGATACAGCCGAGGTCGGCGAACAGCATCGGCATCCAGGCGAACATCGCAATATGTTTTAAGTCAAAGCCATAGACTTTAAACATAAACAGCGGGATCCAGGCGTTGAACGTACCCCAGGCCGGTTCTGCCAGGAAACGCGGCAGGGCGATGCCCCAGAACTGGCGGTTCTGCACGATCTGCCAGGCTGACATTTTTTTGCTGTTGTTGACCTGGTGATGGGCTTCCTGGCCATCAATGATGTACGCGCGTTCATCTTCGGTTAATTTTTTCTGATCGCGAGGATGCTTGTAAAAGAACAGCCAGGCCATCGCCCAGGCAAAGCTCAGCACGCCGGAAATCACAAAGGCCATCTGCCAGCTATGCATCAGAATTGCCCACACGACCAGCGGTGGAGCGACCATCGCGCCGATAGAAGAACCGACGTTAAAATAGCCTACCGCAATAGAACGTTCTTTTGCCGGGAACCATTCGCTGCTGGCTTTCAGGCCGGCTGGGATCATCGCGGCTTCTGCGGCGCCGACTGCGCCACGCGCCACGGCCAACCCGCCCCAGCTTCCCGCCAGCGCCGTTGCGCCACAGAATATGGCCCAGGCGATAGCGAAGAAGGCGTAACCGATTTTTGTACCAAGAATATCAAGGATATAGCCCGCAACAGGCTGCATGATGGTATAGCAGGCCGAATAGGCCGCGATAATATAAGAATATTGCTGAGTGGAGATGTGCAACTCCTGCATCAGCGTCGGTGCGGCGGCGGCCACGGTATTACGAGTTAGATAGCCCAGCACGGTGCCCAGCGTTACTAACGCAATCATGTACCAGCGTAAGCCTTTAATCTTTCGCATTTCTAACCTCATCCCGTCTTATAAACAACCACGCAAACGTGGCCGTAGGTGTCAGGCTGTGCCTGAGCGTTAGTTATTGGTGGGGTTCATGCCGGGGTGATACCCGATAAGACCCGTATATTGCCATTTGAAAAAGTGCCTTCGGCAAATCCGGCGTCCGTACCGTTGTGCGCTGTTCGGTATGCCAGCGCCTGAAGCTGTCCGTAGTCAGAGATAGTGCGACGGCAGCAAGATAACTTGTCATACAGCTTTAAAAGTTGAGTGACATCACAAAAGCGTTTTTCAGCTCCCTCCATGGAAGTAGCGGCTTCGGGACCAGTAATGGCGCGGGTCCGGGGCGTTTTTTAGCCAAAATATTGTCAATAATTGTGAGGTTTTTGTGATGCACACCCCAAAAATCCATTCGGTCCGCGTAAATTGGTGTGATAACTTTATCCACATTATGCGCAAGCATCGAACCGATACGTACAGAGGAAGCACATCCATGAACCAGTTTATGACTGAAGATTTTCTTCTTGATACCGAATTCGCCCGCCGTCTGTTCCATGAATATGCTAAGGACGAGCCGATTTTTGACTACCACTGCCATCTACCGCCGCAGCAGGTCGCGGAAAATTACCGCTTTAAAAACCTGTATGACATCTGGTTAAAAGGCGATCACTACAAGTGGCGCGCGATGCGCACTAACGGGGTGGCAGAGCGCCTGTGTACCGGCGATGCGAGCGATCGCGAAAAGTTCGACGCCTGGGCTGCGACCGTGCCGCATACCATCGGCAACCCGCTCTATCACTGGACGCACCTGGAATTGCGCCGTCCTTTTGGCATTACCGGCAAGCTGCTTTCTCCTGCGACCGCCGATGAAATCTGGAGCCAGTGCAACGATCTGCTGGCGCAGGACGATTTCACCGCCCGCGGCATCATGAAACAGATGAACGTGAAAATGGTGGGCACTACCGACGATCCCGTTGACGATCTGCGCTATCACCGCCAGGTTGCAGAAGACGGTTTTGCTATCAAAGTGCTGCCAAGCTGGCGCCCGGACAAAGCCTTCAATATCGAACAGCCGACTTTTGCCGACTACATGAGTAAACTGGCTGAAGTCTCTGATACCAATATCCGTCGTTTCAGCGATCTGCAAGCCGCGCTGAGCAAACGTCTCGACCACTTCGCCGCTCATGGCTGCAAGGTATCGGACCACGCGCTGGATGTGGTGCTGTTTGCCGAAGCGGATGAAGCCACGCTTGATGGCATTCTGGCGAGCCGTCTGTCCGGCAATGCGTTAAGCGAACATGAAGTGGCGCAGTTTAAAACGGCCGTGCTGGTCTGGCTGGGGGCGGAATACAGCCGTCGCGGCTGGGTGCAGCAGTACCACATCGGCGCGCTGCGCAACAACAACCTGCGCCAGTTCAAACTGCTGGGTGCGGACGTGGGTTTCGACTCCATCAACGATCGTCCGCTGGCCGTTGAGCTGTCCCGCCTGCTCAGCAAGCAGAACGAAAGCAACGAACTGCCCAAAACCATTCTTTACTGCCTGAACCCGCGTGATAACGAAGTGATCGGCACCATGGTCGGCAACTTCCAGGGCGAAGGAATGCCGGGAAAAATGCAGTTTGGTTCCGGCTGGTGGTTTAACGATCAGAAAGACGGCATGGAACGCCAGATGACGCAGCTTGCGCAGCTGGGGCTGCTGAGCCGTTTCGTCGGCATGCTGACCGACAGCCGCAGCTTCCTTTCCTACACCCGTCATGAATATTTCCGCCGTATCCTGTGCCAGATGATTGGCCGCTGGGTTAGCGCGGGTGAGGCGCCAGCCGACATTAACCTGCTTGGCGAAATGGTGAAAAACATCTGCTTTAACAATGCCCGTGATTACTTCGGCATTGAACTGAACTAATCAGGCACTGAGGGTGATATGCAATATATTAAGATCCATTCGCAGGATAACGTCGCCGTCGCGTTAGTGGACCTGGCTGAAGGCGAAGTTGTGGCCGTTGAAGGCGCAGAGGTTACCCTGCGCCAGCCGGTCGCGCGTGGCCACAAATTCGCTCTGGGCGCGATTGCTCAGGGCGAAAACGTCATCAAGTATGGCCTGCCGATTGGCCATGCTTTGGCGGCGATTGAAGCGGGTGAACACATTCACTCGCACAATGCGCGTACCAATCTGAGCGATCTGGACGAGTATCGCTATCAACCCGATTTCCAGACGCTGGCAGCGCAGGCTGCGGATCGTGACGTGAATATCTATCGCCGCAGCAACGGCGCGGTTGGCGTGCGCAACGAACTGTGGATCCTGCCGACCGTAGGCTGCGTGAACGGTATAGCACGGCAGATCCAGAATCGTTTCCTGAAGCAGAACAACGACGCGGAAGATATCGACGGCGTCTTTTTGTTCGGCCACCCGTTCGGCTGCTCGCAGCTGGGCGAAGACCACATCAATACCCGCACCATGCTGCAAAACATGGTGCATCACCCGAATGCGGGGGCGGTGCTGGTGATTGGCCTGGGCTGTGAGAACAACCAGGTTGACGCCTTCCGCGAAACGCTTGGCGACTACGACCCGCAGCGTGTCCACTTTATGATCTGCCAGCAGCAGGACGACGAAGTGGAAGCGGGGCTGGAACAGCTACAGCAGCTTTATGAAGCAATGCGCCACGACAAACGCGAGGCGGGCAAACTCAGCGAGCTGAAATTCGGCCTGGAGTGCGGCGGTTCAGACGGGCTGTCCGGAATCACCGCCAACCCTATGCTCGGGCGTTTCTCTGATTATATGGTGGCAAACGGCGGGACAACCGTGCTGACGGAAGTGCCGGAAATGTTCGGCGCGGAACGCATTCTGATGAGCCACTGCCGCGACGAAGCAACGTTTGAAAAAACCGTGACGATGGTAAACGACTTCAAACAGTATTTTATCGCGCACAATCAGCCTATTTATGAAAACCCATCGCCCGGCAACAAGGCAGGGGGAATTACCACCCTTGAAGAAAAATCACTTGGCTGCACGCAAAAAGCCGGAGAAAGCAAGGTGGTGGACGTGCTGCGCTACGGTGAGCGTTTAAAAACGCCAGGACTGAATCTGCTAAGCGCCCCGGGTAACGACGCGGTAGCGACCAGCGCGCTAGCGGGCGCAGGCTGCCATATGGTGCTGTTCAGCACCGGACGAGGCACGCCTTACGGCGGTTTTGTGCCAACGGTGAAAATCGCCACTAACAGCGAGCTGGCGGCAAAGAAACCGCACTGGATAGATTTTGACGCCGGGCAATTGCTTCATGGGAGCGATATGCCAACGCTGTTAACCCGGTTTATCGATGCCATCGTTGATATTGCTAACGGCAAAAAGAGCTGCAACGAACGTAATGACTTCCGTGAACTCGCCATCTTCAAAAGTGGCGTGACGTTGTAAGTTGCTCTGTAGAGCAGGTAAGCAACGCGTCACCCGCCAGTTTTTGGTGGGTGACGCTGCCGCTTATCTCTCCTCCGCAGCCCTGAGGCTGGTAAGGACATGGCATGAGCGCATATTGGATTGCCCAGGGCGTCGGCGTACTCGCTTTCCTGGTCGGGATAACCACTTTTATTAACCGCGATGAGCGGCGTTTCAAGCTTCAACTCGCGGGCTACAGCGCTATTATTGGCCTGCACTTCTTTCTGATGGGCGCAACGCCTGCAGGCATGAGCGCTGAGCTCAATGCTATTCGCACCGTCATCTCTTTACGTACCCGCAGCCTGTGGATAATGACGATTTTTATCGCGCTGACGCTTGGCCTTGGGCTGATGAAAATTAACCATCTTATTGAACTGCTGCCGATTATTGGCACAGTGGCCAGCACCTGGGCGCTGTTTCGCTGCAAAGGGCTGACAACTCGCTGTGTTATGTGGTGTTCCACTGCCTGTTGGGTGACGCATAATTTCTGGTTAGGATCGATCGGCGGAACGCTAATAGAAGGCAGTTTTCTGGTGATGAACGGCCTGAATATTATACGGTTCTGGAGGATGCAGAGGCGAGGCATTGACCCGTTTAGCGTGGAAGAGAAAGTGCAGGGCCAGGAATAACTCCCCGCCGCGACCGACGGGGAGAAATAAAGATTAACCGCGTAAAGGCGCTTTGCTCGCCAGACGCGCATCTTCTGCCTGACATGCGGCTGCGGTGAACAGCACATCGGTAGAGGAGTTAAGCGCGGTTTCGCAGGAATCCTGCAACACGCCGATGATAAAGCCAACCGCTACGACCTGCATGGCAATCTCGTTAGGAATACCGAACATGCCGCACGCCAGTGGGATCAGCAGTAACGAACCGCCCGCCACGCCCGAAGCACCACAGGCGCACAGCGAGGCCACGACGCTCAGCAATAATGCTGTCGGCAGGTCTACCGCTATGCCCAGAGTATGAACAGCCGCCAGCGTCAGCACGGTGACGGTAATAGCCGCGCCCGCCATGTTGATGGTGGCGCCAAGTGGAATGGATACCGAATAGGTATCGCGGTCCAGGTTCAGCTTTTCACACAGGGTCATGTTGACTGGAATGTTAGCGGCGGAGCTGCGGGTAAAGAAGGCGTAAACGCCGCTTTCACGCAGGCAGGTAAACACCAGAGGGTACGGGTTGCGGCGGATTTTGTACCACACCAGCAGCGGGTTGACGATTAGCGCGACGCCCAGCATACAGCCAACGAGCACCAGCAGCAGCTGTGCATAGCTCCACAGCGTTTCAAACCCGGTGGTAGCGAGGGTTGAAGCAACCAGCCCGAAGATACCGATCGGCGCAAAGCGAATCACCACCCTGACAAGGAAGGTCACTGCACCAGAAAAGTCGTTAATCAGGTTTTTGGTGGTTTCATTCCCGTGACGCAGGGCGAAGCCCAGACCCACAGCCCACACCAGAATACCGATATAGTTAGCGTTTAACAGCGCATCAATCGGATTGGAAACCATGCTCATCAGCAGGCCGCGCAGAACTTCAACGATGCCGGAAGGCGGGGTGATATCCGTTGCGCCAGCGACGAGATGCAGCGAGGAAGGAAAAATAAAGCTGACGACGACGGCAGTCAGCGCCGCAGCAAAGGTTCCCAGCAGATAAAGGAACAAAATAGGGCGAATACTGGTTTTTTGTCCGTGCTGATGGTTGGCGATAGACGCCATCACCAGCATCAGAACCAGCACCGGCGCGACGGCCTTCAGGGCGCCAACGAACAGCGTACCTAACAAGCCTGTCGCAATAGCGGTAGGTTTTGAAACCAGCGCCAGCGCAATGCCGAGCACCAGACCAACCAGAATCTGTTTGACCAGACTGCCCTGCGCCAGGCGCTTAAACAGTCCCGGAGATTGTGTTGCCATGTAATACCTTCCTGTAGTGTGTCTTCTCATTCCGCCGCGGTACTCTGGGGCACTTCAGTGAGCGGATGTAAAAAAATGTGTTTGCCCGGTCGAGTATAAGGAAAAGTGGCGCAGCAGGAAGCGTTAATGACTAAATATTTAGCGTCTATCCAGGTTTTATAACTGTTTGTTAACAATATTGTGACATTGTCGACAGATCGCGCTCAGACAGACCTCTCTCCCTGAAGGAGAGAGGTCAAGGGGCAGGGATTATTCCGACAGTTTCTTGCGATCGTTACGCGCGTTTACTACAGCATTAATTACCAGCGTCAGCGCCAGAATACCGCCCACCACGCCCAAAGAAATCGCAATCGGGATATGCCAGAAATCGACAATTAACATCTTCACGCCGATAAACACCAGGATAACCGACAGGCCATACTTCAGCATCGAGAAGCGTTCTGCCACACCGGCCAGCAGGAAATACATGGCGCGCAGGCCGAGGATCGCGAACAGGTTAGACGTCAGCACGATAAACGGGTCGGTAGTGACCGCGAAGATCGCCGGGATGCTGTCCACCGCAAAAATCACATCGCTCAGCTCAACCAGAATCAGCACCAGCAGCAGCGGGGTGGCGAATAGCAGGCCATTTTTGCGCACGAAAAAATGCTCGCCTTCGATTTTGTCCGTCATACGCAGATGACCACGCAGCCAGCGCACCAGCGGTTTGTCGCCAATACCGCCTTCGTCTTCTTTCGCCAGCGCCATTTTGATGCCGGTGAACAGCAGGAACGCGCCGAACACGTAGAGCAACCACTCAAACTGCGTGATAAGCCAGCTACCTGCGAAGATCATCACCGTACGCAGCGCAATCGCGCCCAGCACGCCGTAGATCAGCACGCGGCGCTGCAAGGCAGCGGGAACGGAGAAATAGCTAAACAGCATCAGCCAGACGAAGACGTTATCTACCGCCAGCGCTTTTTCAATCAAATAACCGGTGAGGAAGGCGAGAGCCTGGATATCCGCCACTTCGCGCCCGGAAGTACCGGTGAGATACCACCAGAAAGCGGCGTTAAACAGCAGGGAGAGCGTAACCCACACCATGGACCAAGCGGCGGCCTGCTTCATAGACATGGTATGCGAGCCTTTACGGCCCTGAAGCAGGAGGTCGATTGCCAGCATGATGACAACGACAACGGCAAAACCGCCCCACAGTAACGGCGTGCCAACACTATTCATAAGAGATTCCTTGAAAACAAAAACGGCCAACGTCGGAAGACGCCAGCCGCTTTCGCTTGCAACAGGGATCTCGCCTTCCGGCAAGGTCTCACTTACAACGCGGAATCGTTTTTAAGTAAAAAACCATTCCCATTGCCCGGTAACCGGGTGCTGAGCACCGTAATGACGATTAACCGGCAACGAAGTTACTCCCCTTTGCGCGTAACAAAATATTACGAGACATATATGCCGTCAATGCTCTGCCAGATACCCTTACACAGCTTTACGCCGTGAGGGACGCAGGAACGTCATCCGCCGGGAATTTCACCCCGGTTTGCGCACGGATTTCTGTGGCTAACGCAGAGGTAATGCGCGACGTGACCAGCCCCGGATGATTCACCTCGTTGTCCGCCACCAGGCGAGCAAAGGTTTCGGCTTCATACAGCATGGTATTGATATGCTGCGGCAGGGAGAGATCCTGCGGCTTGCCGCCGCGCGGCACAAAGGTGATGCGCTGGCATTCAGAAATCTTCTCAATAACTAAACTACCCGCTTCGCCCTGGATCTCGCTTGGAATCACCGAATCACTTACTTTCGAGTGCAGCAGATTTACGTCGAAATCGCCGTAGTTCATCTGCACGGAACCGTGGGCATCCACACCGCTTTCCAGCAGGCTGGCCGTGGCATGTACAGAATGCGGCTGGCCCCACAGCGCCACGGCTGACGCCAGGGTATAGAAACCGATATCCATAATTGAGCCGTTGGACCAGGCCGGATTAAAGGTATTTGGGTTTTCACCGTCCAGATAGCGCTGATAGCGTGAGGAATACTGGCAGTAGTTGAGCAGCACCTTGCGGATCTTGCCGACCTTCGGCAGCGCCTGTTGCAGAGCGATAAAATTCGGCAGGCTCGCGGTTTTAAACGCTTCGAACAGTACCACCTGGTTTTCGCGCGCGCAGGCGATGGCGGCCTCCACTTCACGAATATTAGAAGCAAGCGGCTTCTCGCAAATTACATGCTTCTTATGACGCAAAAACAGCAGGCTTTGCGGCGCATGCAGGGCGTTCGGACTGGCGATATAAACCGCGTCAATCGCCTCGCTCTTTGCCATCGCGTCAAGATCGGTAAACAGATGCTCAACCGGATAATCGTTGGCAAAGGTCTGCGCCTGCTCAAGGGTGCGGGAATAGATCGCGGTGAGTTTAAAGCGGCCGCTTTCGTGGGCGGCATCGACGAACTGACGGGTGATCCAGTTAGTTCCAACCACAGCAATACGTATCATAGACGGTCATCTCTCCGTTTTAGCTGGCGGGTGGCGCACTGCTTACCCGTCCTACATTTATGCAAATCAGGATGGATAAGCGCAAGCGCCATCCACCATTGTGTTATGCCGATCCTTTTAACGCCAGCTGCGTCAGCCACAGACGCGTATCAAATTCGAGCTGGTGATACTGCGGTTCCATATGGCAGCACAGCGAATAAAACGCCTTGTTGTGATCTTTCTCTTTCAGGTGGGCCAGCTCATGCACCACGATCATGCGCAGAAAGGCTTCGGGCGCGGATTTGAAAACTGTCGCCACGCGAATCTCTGCTTTTGCCTTGAGCTTGCCGCCCTGCACGCGGGAAATCGCCGTATGCAGCCCCAGCGCGTTATTCAGCACGTGAATTTTATTGTCATAAGCTACTTTGTTAACGGGCGGCGCGTTGCGCAGATACTGACTTTTCAGATCCTGCGTGTAGGCGTAAAGCGCTTTATCCGTCGCGACGTTATGGGCATCGGGATAACGTTTTTGCAGCACTTCGCCAAGGCGCTGTTCGGCAATCAGCGTACGAACCTGGGAGAGCAAATGCTCGGGATAGCCGTTTAAGTAAATCAGTTCGCTCATTCATACGCTCTTGAGAAGGAAAAAAGGTATACTCACGCCCCCCGTTCGGGGATAACGCAAAAATTTTACCATCCAGGAGGGCCGATGAGCCAATCAGACAACGGTTTCCGTTCACTGACACTAAAACGTTTCCCGGAAACGGACGACGTCAACCCGCTGCAGGCGTGGGAAGCGGCGGATGATTATCTGCTGCAACAGCTGGACGACACCGAAATCAGCGGCCCGGTCCTGATTTTTAACGATACTTTCGGTGCGCTTGCCTGCGTGCTGGCCGAACACCAACCTTACAGCATCAGCGACTCTTATCTTAGCGAGCTGGCAACCCGTCAGAACCTGAGCAATAACGAGATCCCTGAATCCAGCGTTACCTTCGTGGACAGTACGGCGAAATACCCGGACGCACCGGCTATCGTGCTGATCAAGATCCCTAAAACGCTGGCGCTGCTGGAGCAGCAGCTGCGCGCCCTGCGTAAAGTGGTGACGCCTGAAACGCGTATTATCGCTGGCGCCAAAGCTCGTGATATTCATAACTCCACGCTGGAACTGTTCGAGAAAATCCTCGGGCCAACCACCACTACGCTGGCCTGGAAAAAAGCGCGCCTGATTAACGGCACCTTTACCAGGCCGGATCTGAAAGATGCGCCGGAAACCCTGAGCTGGAAGCTGGCAGGCACGCCGTGGACCATCCATAACCACGCGAACGTTTTCTCCCGCACGGGCCTGGATATTGGCGCGCGTTTCTTTATCGAGAATCTGCCGACTGGCCTGCAAGGTGAGATTGTGGATCTGGGCTGCGGTAACGGCGTGGTAGGTTTGCACCTGCTGGAGCAGAACCCGGAGGCGAAAGTGGTATTTGTTGATGAATCGCCAATGGCGGTGGCATCCAGCCGCCTGAACGTTGAAACCAACATGCCGGAAAACCTTGACCGCTGCGAGTTCATGATTAACAACGCGCTGTCCGGCGTGGAGCCTTACCGCTTCGACACTATTCTGTGCAATCCGCCGTTCCACCAGCAGCATGCGCTGACCGATCAGGTTGCGTGGGAGATGTTCCACCACGCTCGCCGCTGCCTGGTAAACAACGGCGCGCTGTACATCGTGGCCAACCGCCACCTGGACTACTTCCGCAAGCTGAAGAAAATTTTCGGCAACTGCGAAACCGTGGCTTCCAACACCAAATTCGTGGTGTTAAAAGCCGTGAAGCTGGGTCGCCATCGCTAAATTTCCAGTGCTAAACGGGTGCCCTGCGCGATTGCGCGCCGGGCATCCAACTCCATCGCCACATCCGCCCCGCCTATCAGATGCAGCGTTTTCCCCAGCTCGCGCAGCGGCTCCGCCAGTTCGCGCTTAGGATCCTGCCCGGCGCAGATAATCACGTTATCCACCGCTAAAGTCTGCGGTTCGCCGCCAACCGTGATGTGCAGCCCTTCGTCATCAATGCGTTCATAGCTCACGCCTGCCAGCATTTTCACGCCGCGCGCCAGAAGCGTGGTGCGATGTATCCAGCCCGTTGTTTTACCCAGGCCTTCACCCGGTTTACTGGTTTTACGCTGCAGCATCACAATCTGGCGCGGACTTTTCGTCAGATGCGCACCCTCCGGGCGCAGGCCACCCGCGTGTTGCAGGCTGGTATCAATTCCCCATTCTACGCAAAACTCAGCGATATTCTGGCTGGTGGATTCGCCTTGCTGGCTCAGATACATCGCTGCATCAAAGCCAATCCCGCCCGCGCCGATAATCGCCACCCGCTCGCCGACCGGGGCTTTATCGCGCAGTACATCGACGTAGCTAAGCACTTTAGGATGCATAATTCCGTCGATAAGCGGCATACGCGGCTCGATGCCGCAGGCGAGAACCACCTCGTCGAACTCCTGCAACATCGGCGCGGTGACGTATTGATTCAGGCGGATTTCAACGCCCGTCAGGCGCAGCATGCGGCGGTAATAACGCAGCGTTTCATTGAACTCTTCTTTACCGGGAATTTGCCTGGCGATATTAAACTGCCCGCCGATCTCTGCCGCCGCGTCGAACAGCGTGACCTGATACCCGCGCGCCGCTGCATTCACCGCAAAGGCCAGCCCGGCCGGGCCCGCGCCGACAACCGCCAGGTTTTTGATGGTCTGAACCGGAACAATCGGCATTTTAGTTTCATGGCAGGCGCGCGGGTTAACCAGACATGAAGTTACTTTGCCCATAAAAATCCGATCGAGGCACGCCTGATTACAGCCGATGCAGGTATTAATTTCATCTTCACGACCCTGTTGCGCCTTCGACACCAGCTCGGCATCCGCCAGGAAAGGCCGCGCCATTGACACCATATCCGCATCGCCGCTGGCGAGGATCGCTTCGGCGGTTTTCGGATCGTTAATACGGTTGGTGGTCACCAGCGGGATCGAAACCAGACCTTTAAGCTTGCGCGTCACCCAGCTAAAGGCACCGCGAGGAACGGGCGTGGCGATGGTTGGAATGCGCGCCTCGTGCCAGCCAATACCGGTGTTAATCAGCGTCGCGCCCGCTGCTTCAACCGCTTTGGCAAGCTGCACGGCTTCGTCAAAGGTGCCGCCGCCTTCGACCAGGTCGAGCATTGAAAGACGATAGATAATGATGAAATCCGAGCCGACTCTTTCCCGCACGGCGCGTACAACCTCAATGGCAAACCGCATACGGCGCGGGTAATCACCGCCCCATTCGTCGTCGCGCTGGTTGGTGCGGGCGGCTAGAAACTGGTTAATCAGATAGCCTTCGGAACCCATAATTTCCACGCCGTCGTACCCGGCCTGTTTTGCAAGTCCCGCACAGCGGGCAAAATCCTCAATCAGCGCCAGAATTTCGCCGTGCGTCAGCGCGTGGGGCTTAAAGCGGTTTATGGGTGCCTGAATGGCCGAAGGTGCAACCGGGTTGGGCTGATAGCTGTAACGCCCGGTGTGCAGAATTTGCAGGGCAATCTTACCGCCTGCAAGATGCACCGCATCGGTGACCACCCGATGATGAGAAAGCTGGCTTTCATCGTTCAGCACCGCGCCGCTTTCCACGCCAACGCCGGAAGGCGAGGGGGCAATGCCGCCGGTGACAATCAGCGCCACGCCATGACGAGCGCGCTCGGCATAAAACGCCGCCAGCCGTTCGGCACCGTTGGGATGTTCTTCAAGCCCGGTATGCATGGAACCCATCAGCACGCGGTTTTTCAGAGTAGTAAAGCCAAGGTCAAGCGGGGCGAACAGCGACGGATAGCTCATATTCTCTTCCTGGAAATTTATAATAGTTATGTGGTCGGATGAGTTAACAATTTAGCTACATCCTGGCGCAATGGGAAAAGGAGATTGACTGATTGTGATGGGATTCAAAGAACTGTGTGCCGGGAAGAGGAGATATAGTCGTAGGACGAATAAGCCTGCGTCATCCGCCTGCTTTCAATGTGCAGTTGGTGGATGGCGCCGTGCTTCCGCCCTACCAAAATGAGGGGAATGGCCGGGGTAAGAGTAATTAACGTCTGCGACCGCCCATAATACTCCCCAGCACGCCGCGAATAATCTGCCTGGTCACCTGCCGGGCTGCGCTCTTCGCCATTGTCTGCACCACGCCGTCTTTCTTGCCGCCGCGCGGCCCGGTGGTGCCAAACAGAATATCTTTCAGGCCACCAAGGATGCCGCTGTCCACCGCGACCGCGTTGCCTTTAGCCGGGGGCGCATTCTGCTGTTCGCCCGCCGTCTGCACGCCTTTTTGCAGCCGTTCATAGGTGGACTCGCGATCCACTGCCTCATCGTATTTGCCATACAGCGGAGAATGATTCAGCAGGCCGTTGCGCTCATCGTCTGTTAACGGCCCCATGCGTGAACAGGGCGCAATTACCATCACACGCTCCACGACAGACGGGCTGCCTTTCTCGTCAAGAAAAGAGACCAGCGCCTCGCCGGTGCCAAGCTCCTGAATCGCCTTTTCGGTATCAAACGCCGGATTAGCGCGCATGGTTTGCGCGGCAGTTTTCACCGCCTTCTGATCTTTTGGCGTAAAGGCGCGTAACGCGTGCTGAACGCGGTTGCCCAACTGCCCCAGAACGGTATCGGGAACATCCGACGGATTCTGGGAAACGAAATAAACCCCAACGCCTTTGGAACGGATAAGGCGAATCACCTGCTCGATTTTATCCAGCAGCACCTGCGGGGCATCGTTAAACAGCAGGTGCGCCTCATCAAAGAAAAACACCAGCTTTGGTTTATCCAGATCGCCCGCTTCCGGAAGCTGTTCGTACACTTCTGAAAGCATCCACAGCAGGCTTGCGGCGTAAAGCTTAGGCATCTGGTAGAGCTTTTCCGCCGAGAGAATATTGATGATACCTTTGCCGTCGGCGCTGGTGCGCAGCCAGTCTTTAATATCCAGCATCGGCTCACCAAAGAAATGTTCCGCACCCTGCTGTTCAAGCTGCAACAGCCCGCGCTGAATGGTGCCCACGGAGGCGCTGCTGATATTGCCGTACTGGTTCTGGAAGGACTTCGCGTTATCGCCGATATACTGCGTGGCGGCGCGCAGATCTTTAAAATCGAGCAGCAGCAGGCCCTGGTCATCAGCAATGCGGAAGATGATTTGCAGCACGCCGGACTGCACCTCGTTGAGGTTCAATAATCGGGAAAACAGCAGCGGCCCGAGATCTGATACGGTGGCCCGCACCGGGTGGCCCTTCTCGCCAAAGATATCCCACAGCACCACCGGATTACCGTGCGGCGACCAGTCCGTCACGCCGATTTTTGTAAGCCTTGCGAGCAACTTTTCTGACTGCGCGCCTGCTTCGGCCACGCCGGTTAAATCGCCTTTCACATCGGCCATAAATACCGGCACGCCGATTGCTGAGAAGGATTCGGCCAGTTTTTGCAGCGTGACCGTTTTGCCGGTGCCCGTCGCACCGGTAATCAGTCCGTGGCGGTTTGCCATCTCAGGCAATAAATGACGTTCTTTATCGATAGTTCTGGCAATCAGCAGCGGCGCGGTCATGATTGGTTCCCTGGGGCGACATTTCCATAATCATAGCAATCTCATAGAGAACGTCATTAGCACCTTCCCAGGTTTGCGGCAGGCCTCGCAACAGAGTCTATGCTTTTCATACGACTTACAAAAATTCAGGAAACTATGTCCAGATTCTTCTTTAATGACCGCCAGCAACTGGTCAACGATGCCATAGAAGGCGTTATTATCAGCTCCCGCTACCGCAATCTGACGCGCCTTGAGATAGATCCCGCCATCCGCGTAGTGGTGCGTAACGACTGGGATAAAAGCAAAGTCGCGATTATTTCCGGCGGTGGCTCAGGCCACGAACCCGCGCACGTAGGTTTTGTGGGAAGAGGTATGCTCACCGCCGCCGTGTGTGGCGACCTGTTCGCCTCGCCAAGCGTGGATGCGGTGCTGAACGCCATCGTGGCCGTAACCGGCGACCGCGGCTGCCTGTTGATTGTGAAAAACTACACGGGCGATCGCCTGAACTTCGGCCTCGCCGCGGAAAAAGCCAAAAAACACGGCCTGAAGGTTGAGATGGTGATCGTCGGCGACGACATCTCCCTGCCGGATAACAAACAGCCGCGTGGCATCGCCGGAACGGCGCTGGTGCACAAAATTGCGGGCTTTGCCGCAGAACAGGGGAAATCCCTGAGCGATGTAAAAGAGATTGCGCAGCAGGCCTGCGACAGCGTGGCCAGCATGGGCGTGGCGATGCAGACCTGCAACCTGCCGGGCAGCGTTGACGAAGAAGGGCGCATTAAAGGCGGCCACGTCGAGCTGGGGCTGGGCATTCACGGCGAGCCGGGCGCCAGCACCATCGATACGCAGAACAGCAAGGAAATTATTGCCACGCTGGTAAAACACCTGCGTCAAAAAACCGGCGCAAATGCAAAGCTTGCGGTGCTGATCAACAACCTCGGCGGCGTGTCGTCGCTGGAAATGGCGCTGCTGACCAGAGAGCTGGCGCATTCCGCTCTTAAAGATCAGCTTGCGTATCTTATCGGCCCCGCGCCGCTGGTGAGCGCACTGGATATGAAAGGTTTCTCGCTCTCTGCCATTGCCCTGAATGAGAACTTTATCAAAGCGTTGCTGGCCGATGTGGAAACCGCAGGCTGGCAACCGATGGTGAAACACCTGGCGATGCCAATGCAAAAACATAGTTTGCTGCGTCGTGAAGTGGAAATAACGCCGTCTGACAACGCTGCCGTCAAAGCGCTGGTGGCTAGCGTGACCAAAACGCTTATCGGCCAGGAAAATCACCTTAACGCGCTGGATGCGAAAGTGGGCGACGGCGATACCGGCTCCACGTTCGCCGAAGGAGCGCGAGATATTGCGCAGCTAAACGAGCAGGGCGAACTGCCGCTGAACGATGCGGCAGCCCTGCTGGAGCTGGTGGGCGACAGGCTGGCAACGGTGATGGGCGGCTCAAGCGGCGTGCTGATGTCCATCTTTTTTACCGCCGCTGGGCAAAAGGTAGGTGAGAAAAAGCCGTTGCCGGAAGCATTACTCTTTGGCCTTGAGCAGATGAAACGCTACGGCGGCGCGGATCTGGGCGACAGAACGCTTATCGATGCATTGCAACCCGCGTTGGAAGCACTGAAGAATACAGACCTGCAAGCCGCAGCGAAAGCTGCGCAGGAAGGCGCAGACGCAACGGCGAAAATGCAAAAGGCCAACGCGGGGCGCTCGTCCTATGTGAACAGCGGCAACCTGGACGGCGTAAAAGACCCGGGCGCGGTGGCCGTGGCCGAGGTGTTTGCAGACCTGGTGAAATCTGTGGCGTAGGTCGGATAAGCGCAGCGCCATCCGACGCCTTAAGCCATCCGGCACTCAAAACGTAAAGGCTCCGAAACGGAGCCTTTTTTACATCAAAAATCTGCTTTCAGTACCACACGGTAACGGGCCTTGCCGTCGCGCACGTGCTGGATAGCCTCGTTGATTTTCGACATCGGATACAGCTCGGTTTGCGGCGCTACTTTTGCACGCCCGGCCAGCTTCATCAGCGTGCGCAGCTCGTGCGGGGAACCCGTAGCCGAACCGGTAATACTACGGTCGCCGGCAATCAGCTTGAACGCCGGAACGGCGAACGGCTTCATCACCGCGCCGACGGTGTGGAACTTGCCGCCGTAAGCCAGCGCCTCGAAGTACGGCAGCCAGTCCAAATCGACGTTGACGGTATTAATGATGAGATCGAACTGCCCGGCGAGCGCCGTCAGCGCCTGCGGGTCGCGGCTGTTGACCACCTTATCCGCGCCCATCTTGAGAATTTCTTGTTCTTTAGAAGGGTTAGAGCTGAACGCCGTCACCTCGCAGCCCATGGCGTGCAGCAGCTTGATGGCGATATGCCCGAGCCCGCCAATACCGATCACGCCCACGCGGCTGGTGGCCGTAATATGGTGCATCAGCAGCGGTTTAAACACCGTGATACCGCCGCACAGCAGCGGGCCGGCGGATTCGATATCGATGGATTCCGGCAGCGGAATAACCCATTGCCAGTCGGCACGAATTTTATCGGCAAAGCCGCCGCGATTGATAATGGTCGGCACGCTGCCTTCCTGACAGTTCACCTGGCTGCCGCTGATACAGGCATCGCAGTGGCCGCAGCTACGTGCCGTCCAGCCGATGCCCACGCGCTGCCCGACCTTCAGCCCTTTGTTTTGCGCCGCGCTGCCAAGCGCATGCACGCGGCCAACCACCTCGTGCCCCGGCACCAGCGGATATTGCGAGAAGCCCCATTCGTTGTCGATCATCGACAGGTCGGAATGGCAGATACCGCAGTATTCGACTTTGACCTCAACGTCCTCCGGCAGCAGTTCGCCCGCGTCGTATTCATAAAGCTCAAGCTCTGCACCGGCCTGTGGCGCGGCGTAACTTTTTATTATGGACATGTGTTTCCCTCGTGTTGGCTCCGTCAGGAAGTGTAGAGCATGGACGATGCGAGGATGGTGTGCGAGATGTGCTTTTTGGGGAAGGCGGAGTGGAGAAGGGAAGCGCCATCCACCGTGAAAGGCGTAACTATCTTTTATTCAGCACAGCGTTCAGCCACATCTCATCCCGCCCGGGGCGGTTATCCTCGGTCGTCCAGAGTTCAGTGATTTTTATCTCCGGCACGCATTGCAGCAAGGCCTTAAAGCTCGCCTCATTCATATCGGTAAACCGACGCCCGTCCTTCTCACGTTCGCCATCGCCATACTTAAAAGATACATACCAGACGCCGCCGGGCTTAAGAGCTTGAGCTAGTTTTTGCATTACTGCGGGCAGATCGGACGCAGGCACATGAAGCAGGGATGCGCAGCACCAGATGCCGTCGTATTTTTGCCGTGCGGTCACATCAGAAAACGTCATTTGTTCAACCGGCAGGCCGGTATGTTTCCGTGCCAGCGCAACCATTTCAGAAGAGACATCGAATGCCTCAACCTGATAGCCGTTCTCATGGAACGCTTTGCTGTCGCGCCCGGAGCCACAGCCCGCATCAAGCACGTACGCTCCGGGCGAGAGGTGCCGGGTAAAGGATTCGTACAGCGAGGACATATCGACGTTAACCGTGCCGTCGAAAAAGGTCTGTGCGTTTTGCTGGTAATAGTCGTTAGTCATCAGAATATTGCCTCTCCTTCGGCCTGAGGTTCCCAGGTATGGAACAGCCGTAGCTTGGCAGCGTTCCAGTTATCAATAAGGAAATTCCTGCGCTGTTCAGGCTGCTTGCCCGTTTGATTGACGATGGTTCATGCAGCGGAAGTTTACTCTGAATAAAGTATTCATTGCGTGCGTGAAGCCGCGCCAGCAGCTTCGTTCCCGGCAAACGAGCGAACTTGCCCGCCTCGCCGCGATTACAACACTGGCACGCCAGCACCAGGTTCCAGACGCCGTTGATATTCGGCACTTTATCCCGTGCAATCCAGGGAATAAAGTGGTCCACGTCCGCCAGCTCGCTATCTCCCGGCGTGAGGCTGATGGGCCTGAAGCAGTAAAAGCAGCGCCCTTTCTGATAGCCATTAAGGCTGTCGCGACAGCTGGTGATATTTACCCGCCGCGCATTGACCCGGCTATACAGCAGTTGATCATTCGCGTCGAATTCGACGTTGAGAAGATGGCGGGAAATACCCATCGTCCATGCCTGCTCAACCAGGTTCCAGCGCGCGGTAGTTTCAAATGCCAGATTCTGATACTGCTGCCGTTCGCCCAGATGGTAGAAGTTTTCGGTTAGCCGGATGCCGTTATTCGTTTTGCGCTCATCCAGGAAAAAACGTTTCTCAATCTCTCCTGAATTCACATTGTGGAAGGCATCAATAACGTTATTAAAGCCGAGCCGCACCGTAATTTCCGTAAGCTTGCCCTGCGTGAGTTCACCGTTATTGAACTGCACGCAGGCTTCCAGATACCTGCTGCCACGCGAGGTGATTTGTTTTGGGGCATTTAAAAGATGCTGACAGATGTGGCGACTGAAGGGCACGGCAAGCTGCTCAAGAGTAACCAGATCGCTGCCCGACTTGTCTACCTCGTAAAGAGCGTGCGCGAGAGCAAATTTGTAAGTTGCGACATTTCTTCCAAAAAGAATCACGCCCCGCCAGTAGTTCTCAAGCGTGGGGTCCGCCTGGTAAAAATGCATATGTGTTCCTGTTGCGGCCCGGCTCGCAGAAAGCGGCAGGTGAGTTACTAAAACCAGTAACAGGATCACATAACAAATGAAAGATGATGTAAACCTTGAGAGGATAGATTTGGTGAATGTGTGATGCGGAGCGGAAAGCGGCAGACCAGGCGGGGCAGGGAACGAGCTGATGATGCGCTGAAATTTTCAGCACTTAGCGCGGGTTGCGAAGGGCGGCGCTTGCAAGGTGGCGTGCGACAGGTATAATCCACAACGTTTTCCGCATACCCTTCGTGCCGAAGTGGCGAAATCGGTAGACGCAGTTGATTCAAAATCAACCGTAGAAATACGTGCCGGTTCGAGTCCGGCCTTCGGCACCATAAGTATGTAAATGGACCTCAACTGAGGTCTTTTTTTATGCCTAAAATCCAGTCCCCGCAAGGCTTTCCTCGCTTTTTCAGTCAACATAAGTCAACCTGATTCAATCTACATCAACTTACTGATGTGGGTACATCTGCGGGTATATCCCGGTTCGATAATGTTTGTACCCACACAGAACCCTTGAAAGGATACTCAACATGGCTCTGAGTGATGTGAAGGTTCGTTCGGCAAAACCAGAAGAAAAAGCTTATAAGCTTACTGATGGTGACGGCATGGTATTGCTGGTTCATCCTAACGGCTCAAAATACTGGCGGCTACGTTATCGCTTCGGCGGCAAAGAGAAGATGCTTGCGTTGGGCAAATATCCTGAAGTGTCATTGGCTGATGCTAGGGCACGACATGATGAAGCACGTAAGCTCATCGCTAACGATGTTGATCCCAGTGAAAATAAGAAAGTCGTCAAGGTAGAACAGGAGCAGGAAGCGATAACTTTTGAAATGGTTGCCAGAGACTGGCATGCCAGTAATCAGAAGTGGTCCGCACCGCATAGTGCTCGTGTATTGAAAAGCCTAGAGGATAATCTCTTTGCTGCCATTGGTAAGCGGAACATTGCAGAACTGAAAACGCGAGACCTACTTGTACCCATCAAAGCAGTTGAGTCATCCGGACGGCTCGAAGTCGCCGCTCGCTTACAGCAACGAACTACCGTGATTATGCGATTTGCCGTTCAGAGCGGCTTAATCGATTATAACCCCGCGCAAGAGATTGCCGGTGCAGTTGCTACGGCGAAAAGACAGCATCGCGCAGCGCTAGAACTCAATCGCATTCCTGAATTACTTCACCGCATCGATCACTATTCTGGCAGGCCGTTAACTCGACTGGCGGTTGAACTCACTTTGTTGGTTTTCATCCGTTCAAGCGAGCTGCGTTTTGCCCGCTGGTCAGAAGTCGATTTTGAAACGGCCATGTGGACGATTCCAGGTGAGCGTGAACCGCTGGAAGGCGTTAAACACTCTCAGCGTGGATCCAAGATGAAGACTCCACATCTTGTTCCTTTATCGCGACAAGCTCTCGCCATTTTGGAAAAGATCAAAAGCATGAGTGGAAACCGAGAGCTGATTTTCGTGGGCGATCACGATCCGCGTAAGCCGATGAGTGAGAACACGGTGAACAAGGCTCTACGAGTGATGGGCTATGACACGAAAACGGAAGTGTGCGGGCATGGTTTCAGGACGATGGCTTGTAGTTCTCTGATAGAGTCAGGATTGTGGTCGAGGGATGCTGTGGAGCGGCAGATGAGCCATCAGGAACGAAACTCTGTACGTGCGGCTTATATTCATAAGGCCGAACATTTAGGGGAACGTAGGCTAATGGTGCAATGGTGGGCGGATTATCTGGATGCTAACCGAGAGAAAGGGGTGAGTCCTTTTGAATTTGGGAAAGGGGGGTTCTCCAGAGATTAACTGGCTGAGTTGGTATGACTTTGTGATGCAGGCTTAAGTATTCCGTTAGGGCCTGTCAGTTTGTTGTGGCAAACTGACAGACCGAACTTAGTGACCTACGATAGTAAGGCTTACAACATGCGAATGGTGAGACATGGTTTTCCCACGCGATGAGTGCCATCCTGCATCCGTAGCCTATGTTAGACCAAGATTAAGATACAATTCTGAAAATCACCTGGTCGCTTAAAGCTAAGAAGGAACTGAAACGTATTATTTCGATAATGATAACTTTAGGTGTCTTTTGTTAAAAAATAATTATGTAAATCATTTTCGATTTTTTCTACAGCCAAATCAATCAAATTAGTAATATTAGGATTTGGTTTCTTTTTTGAATGTTTACGGGATAAAAGTACAGATTGTGAAATACTATCAACAAATTCCCAGTATTGAAATGCAGTCATCTCATCTTCTCTACAGGAACTCAACGCCTTCATCGTTGAGCCCTCATAGTAAATATGATGAATATCTTGTGAGATATAATATAATTTTTTGTCGTTTGTTCCAACCCAATGTTCAGTCTCAAACTTTACACCATTTATAGTGATGAAGGAACCTATATCTTCTGAAAAATTAGCTCCCGTAAGCCAGTGTAAATCCATCGCTGCATCAAATGCATACCATCGACATTTATCAAGATTGCTTCCGTTCTTATAAAAATTCTCTTTTATATATTTTCGACGCGTATGTATACTCTCTGGCAACTGATTAATGGTGTTTGAGTCAAGATCCCAAAAAGCATATTTTGCTATTTCTAAATCATACGCACTAATCATGTCAATGAAGCTTATCATGCTATAAAGATATACTTCGAATCTTTTTTCAGGCGTGAGATGAGAATAGTTTAATTTTATATTTTGAATTTGAAGCATAGATATATAATGAAGACCATATACTGTCCTTGCTTCAACGGAAAGTTCCTGAAAATTAATTTTCTTTTTTTCAGAGTCTGGGGCGTATTCCCTGAAAGTCGCCTCGGGATCGTCAATATGACCAGGCCAGAATCGGTGGCAAAAGTTCTGATAGGCCGTCATTGATTTCTCAACCCATATATCAGGCATTTCATTAACACCAATTGCGGTTAAACATACATTTCCTGATTGTAATAAATTTACTAACGGCAATAGGCCAACTCGTTTTACATCCTCCAGAGTTGATGTCGATGATAATTCCTCCATTCTTTGTAAAGAGCAATTATCTAAATTTATCTGAACCACTTTTTTCTGCGTCAAACACTGCAAAGCATAAGCTGGGGTCAATACCTTATTATTTTCATATATGGAGAGGCAAGGTCTTATGAATTTAATTTCAGAGCGTTTTCCCATTTGTAGCCTCTTCAATTTTTAAAAAATTGGTTTTAATTCTAATTGACACCCAGCGCCTTATACACCGCATCTACAGGTTCAGAGTAAAAACTGACCTGGAATTTGGTAAACAACTCGGCTGGTACAGTCGGAATATCTACCGCAGAAGACATCGGCAGAAGGACCTTTTTCGCGCCGCTATCGAAAGCAAGTTGTAAGCTAGCCGCCAGATCCTGAACAGGGTTGATCACACCACCGAGCGTCATGCTACCTAACACAACCATTTGTTCCTGAACGGGTTTCGCCAGTAAAACGGAACACAGCGCAATAAGTGCCGCAAGGCTAGTCGCAGTACTTGGTCCGGTATTGTGCAATTCGACTACGTGCAGGTGGTACTCATGTTCAGAAAATTTCGCTGTTGCGCTAACGCGATTGAGGTTGCCTTTGAAATAGTCAAATCCAACTCGGATAGCTTCCTTAGCAGAGGTACTTGATCCCAGACCAGAAACGCTATGCTTACCATTACCAGCGGTCATCTGAGTTTCGAAGCGGTACAGACCCGTCATGCCACTTTCCGCTTGCGTCACTAAATGCACTACGCCTGGCTTTGGCATGCCAGCAGGAATTAATTCGCTGCCGCCCTGTTCTGGCACGCTGACGAAGAATTCTTCCAGCGTCTCGTTATCGATGTAGCTGAAATTCACATCGAAGAACTCCAGACCGCCCAGCTTTTTAAGCTGTTCTTTGACTCGACGACGGGCTTCCATGGCGTAGGTCAGGCAAACACGGACATCTTCTTTACTGTAAGAACCATTGGGATGAAGAAGTTTCAATAGACCAGAAACCGTGCGCCTTACCGCGATAACATCTCGCTGGTTGAGGTTATTACCCAGCTTATAGAACTTATCAATCGCATCGGAGAAGCTGCGTTTGCGCATTTCCCGCATGTATTCGGCGAGATAATCTGTGATAAGGCCGTAGCGGTTGGTAAAGAATTCCGGGCGCATTTTCGGGATTTCCCAGCCGGGTATATAGGCATGGAAGCGGTCGAAAAACGCCGTGTCGATCATCGCGGCAGGAAAGGGGGCTAACAGATGGCTGGTTTTGACTAACGTCTCAACGCTCTGATTGATGTTGCCGACGAACACCATCGACGCTTTGCCTTCAATCGAATCTCTGCCGCGTGAAAACGAGCCAGACGCCATGTAATCCTTCATGATTTGCACGCCGTCTTTGTCTTTGAAAGTGATCCCTGCCACTTCATCAAACGCGACCACATCCCACATGCCGACCAAGCCAATCTGGCGGCTGGCCATGTTGTAAAACAGGTTTGCTACCGTGGTTTGTCCGCCGGAAACTAGCAGCGAGTTTGGCGAACATTCTTTATAGACGTGGCTTTTACCGGTACCGCGTGGGCCCAGTTCGCAGACGTTATAGTTATTTTCCACGAAAGGGATCATGCGGGTGATCAGGTGCCATTTAGTTCGCTGCTCAATGTTGGCAGGTTCCATACCCACGGAACGTAGCAGGACATCAATCCACTGGTCGCGGTTGAAGTGCGTACGTGCGGTAAATACCTCTTCCATGTCCATATTGGGCATCTGGATAGGTTTAAGCGTCATCAGAGAAAAGGGGGACGTTTTCTGTCCTTCCTCAAAAAAGTAGTTCACGGTGATCATGCACCAGATGCCACCGGTCAACAGCTTCTCGTTGTCCTTGACCATCTGCGGCGGAACCAGTGCATCTTTAATGCCGAGGTTGGAGAGCTGGGCTTCGTAAACGTCTTTTTTCTGATTGAGCTTTACCGACACTTTATCGATGATTTTGTAGGAACCTCGCTCACGAATGAGCGATTTCACTTTCTCTGCTTCATCAGGGCGGACGTAGTTATCAGCCAGAATACGCTTAACGTTCTGCAGCCCTTGCTCGACGATCTGGTCATCGTCGGAAGCGCAGTACATACCGAGCAGATACTCCAGCACATAGACCGGGACGTTAGCCCCTTCCTTGAGCTGCTTGGTCAGATCTTTACGCACTACCCGACCACGAAAATGCTGATTCAGTAAGGCGTCCAGATCGTAACCTTCTGCGACGAGTTCCCCTTCGGAGACGGCTGGAACGGGTAAGTCATGATGGGTTTGCATATCGCCTCACTTAAAAGAAATCATCCTGAAATGCCAGATCGATAATCACAGGGTACTTCTGGTAACCCGTTTCCGTTTGTGCATCTTCCAGTATCAGCCAGTACTCATTACGGCGATTGAAATTCGCGCCAATCAGCTTCAGCGTAACGTCACGCACGCGTTTTTCCATTGTGTTGTTATCGCTGTCAAAGCAGATTCGCTCTTTACCGGATACCACATTATTGGCGTTGTCGACGATGAAGATATTCAGGGTACGCGGTTCGTATAACTCACCTACCGGATGGGTTTGCAGCAGGCTGACTTTATCAATGTTATTGACGAGTTTGATCAGCGGATGGTAATTCACAATGTCTACTGGACGACGCTGAGGTTGCTTCTCGGCAGCCGTTTTCTGCAGCGCTTTCACCAGCAATACGGGAACGCAGACTTCCTGCAGCATGGCACCACCGTGGACAAACCGCGCGCCGCCTGAGAAATGGAAACGCTGGATCCCTTTCGGGATCAGGAACTCGCTGCTATCGCTGACGCCTGCGGTATCCGCCACTTTTCCTTTCCAGCAAAAATCATCGGCAGGAAGCTGATGGCCGATAATAAAGCGTTTGTGGTTTTTAATCGTATTGTCTGGCTTGATCTGCAGCGTGGTTTTATCCTGCCCGGAAAGGGGCTGCTGCTGGAACAGGAAACCGTGGTCCGCCGTGACGATAATGCGTGTACCATGAAGACGGTTTATTACACGGGTCACTAAATCCTTCAGTTCAACCACCGCGTTGCGACACGCTTCAAAGGTCTTCTCCTCCGTAGATGCACTGTCACCCATGGCATCAATGGTGTTATGCCAGATATAGACGACTTCGTAATCGCGAATAAGATCCCGTCCTTCCTGATTTTTCCATTTCAGCAGATCGTCCGATTTTACTGCCATCCCTTTATATTTCTTCAGAATGGTATCGCGATTAGGTGTACCTGAGGTGGACAACCCGTCTGCATAGACGATGTCGCCATTACCTGCCTGGTAGCACATCTCGTCATGAGGCAATAATGCCGCCATTCCCAGCTGAGTATAGCTGGGTAACACGCCCAACTGGGAACGCAGTTCGGCAGTAAAGCGTTTCTCGGTATTGATCTGGTTGCCCAGCTCTTCTGCCACTTCATAACGCAGCGCATCGGAGATAATCACGAACACACGCTTGATTTGTGGATTGTTAAACTGTGGCTTAACCACCTCATTGTAGAAGTTCTGCTGCCGTGGAACGCCCGCGATACGCCACTCCTGCATACGGTTTTCGGCTTCCAGAACCTTATTCCAGCTCCGGCTTAATTCTGCCAGGTACCAGTTGGAATACAGCGCTTCGATATAGTCATCCAGGCTTTTCAGGATCATTGCGCCTTTGCTGTGAACCAACAGCGCGTATTCGTTAAACAGGCGGTAGGCTTGGTCAAAGCGGAACAGCTCTTCGCAGTACGCTTTCCAGAACGTTGCGCTGTCCTGATAGTGGAAACCATCAATATGACGATTGCGCAGATTCAGCAGCCGCTCAGCCTGACGAAGTGCATCATAAATAGCGTAGTATTCCTGACGCGTCTGGCACCAGTATTTGCTCTGGCGTTCAGACAGAAGCTTCTTGAAGGCTTCACGGTTAAGCGTGGTGCTCTCTTCCAGAAGCTGCGTCACCAGCGCATGAATAATGGTCTGTTCAATGCTCAGTGTGGTTTCGCACTCGTGCAGATCATATGGCGAGCTGAGACGATACTGGTCTTCTGGTCGCAGCGCATCTTGCATCTGTTGTGCGCAGTAATCATAGGCTTCTTTGTAGCGACGGTCGGCACGCCAGGTGACCATAAAGGCCAGCGCGGATGCTTTGCCTGACGGCGTGGTCAGCACGTTTTTTTCCAGCCATTCGCGTTTCTGCGGATCAGCCTGCGCGGAGAGATCGGTACAGAACAGCTTGAGGATCAGGTTCTCCAGAGAAGGCTGTTCGGCCTGGTAGCCCATTTCCTGATTCAGAGTGTCCCACAGAACGCCTTCCAGGTCGTGGCGTTTCAGCATTGCCAGCGTGTTTTCCAGGTCGCTGTCGTCATCTTTTTGCTGATTAACGTATTGGGTAATCAGGCTGAACAGAATCTCTTCCGTTTTTGCGGTTTTTACGCCAGCGATGACCGCAACCATCTTCTTATCAAGAGAAGCTTCGTTTTCCTGCTCAGTGACCAGACCTTTTAAGGCAGCAAGACGTTTAGTGCTGAAAAATGCCTTCCGGCGTTGAATATGCTCGCGTAGGCCAAGCTGCGGAATGCCTAACGTATTCAGCGTGATGGCGGCGAAATCGGCATGGAACTCCGTACTATAAAGACGAATATCCAGCAGCCAGTCGAACTCTTTGGGAGGCACATCGTGGGGGAACCATAGCAAAAACTGCTGTTCAGGCTCATCAATTTCAATGCGCTTTTTAACCGCCAGCTGCGACTGGTCGGACATGTCGAGCAGCGTGACGTTCTCCAGTTCGAGATTACCCAGCTCTTCGAGGAAACGCTTATCGGGATCGTGCCAGAAAACGATGCGATGTTCGGCGAATTTTGCTTTAAGGCCGGCAATAAATTCCTGATTTTGCAAGGTCACAATCCCATGTTGATTCGGTAGATTCGAAGATGTCTGAACGCCTGGAAACCGTGTTCCGCGTTCTGACACAAGGACGCATTTTATCATGAACTGGAGGTGACGGATGCCTGAATAAGGCCAGTTTCCCGTATCGAGATCACCACCGGGCTAAAGCCCGGTGGTGTGGGAAGGAATGCTATCTGACTTACATCACCTCAGGCGCATTGCCGGTAATGGCTTTTACATCTGCCAGCAGATCGCCAAATTTACCGTAGTTAACCTTAACGCCGTCGTCGAGATCAATACTGATTCTCATATCAGCATAGTGACGCAGGCGATCGTCGAAGCTGCGCAGTTCGTTGAATTTCTTGCTCAGATTGTCGCGATCGCGCTTCAAACGGGTGGCTTCGCCGCCGGAGGCACCATCGACCTGTTCGTTCAGGCGATCGATATTGGCCTGGTAGCGTGCCAGCAGCGGCACCACATATTCGGTACGCATTCTCGCCAGCGTCGCGTCGTTGTAGCGATGCAGATAGACCAGGCACTCGAACGCTTTCTCTTTACCGGAGCTGAACAGCCAGTAGATCGGGCGCTTTTTATACATCTTCAGATGATCTTTCCAGAACCGGGTGGAAAGATAGCGACGGATGGTATCCAGCGCAGATTCGCCTTTTTTAGGACTGATCGCGTATAAACAGAGACTTTCAGCGATAAAATCGAGGTTTCCCTGCAAATGTTCTTCGCCCCAGACGGTGCGGACAAACTCTTTAACGCGAGAGGTGACGTCATCGTCAAACCACTCGTCATCCATCAGAGGCAGGATGCCGTCTTTATCGGCAGGGAAGGTTTTGTAGGCACCTTCAGCGACCAGTTCAGCAAAGCCTTTGTTGCCTTCGTGGGCGTAGACCAGGCCTTCGCGATCGAGGGAGTAGCGGCCCATCATGCAGCCGATGGAAAAACTTAATAAATTAAAGATATTGAAAATGCAATTAACAATTGAACTTTCCCTTGGCTCAAATGAAACATTCAGAGCTTGGGAAATTATTATATCGATGTTTTTTTCAATTTTTTCTTTTTCAGTGATTTCATTTTTTATATATATGTCAATATCATTCAATGAACTCATTAAAACATTTTTTGTTAAATGAAATGTCGGTGATGTTTCATTTAAGGAATATAGTTTTTTCTCGAGACTGACAGCACTCTTTCCAAGAGTACCTAACTCTTTTTTCTGTTCTTCGGTTAGTGCAAGTGGTAATGAAAGCAAACTTTCAATTTTAATTCTTGGTGATGGTGAGTAAGCTTTTAGAAAAACTTGAGCTTGCTCTGAATTTAAATAAGCAAGAATATAATATAAATCCCCATCTGAAAATGCCATAGACCCCGTGGTATCAAATAAATATCCATGTTCAACGTACCTAAAGGATAAACCTCCATTACTGAAAGCTGACCATGTTATGCCCTCTTTTAAAGAGTACTCACCATTATAATTATGAGATCTAACTCTCCCTGAAACAATATCTTTATGATTTTTTATTTCTTCGCCATCTTTTTCCCAATTAACAACCCATTCGTTATTGCCATACCACTTTCTGGCTTCTCCTCCTTTTTGATAAGGATACCATTTATTACTATCTTGTTTTAAATTATATATTTTTCTATTATTTACTTCCCACCAAAATCGCAGGAATCTATCATTGTCAGCAGTGGTCATGCCTTCCCTAGCATCCAAATAGGAAGACAATGGATTGTATTCTTGGAAGAAATCCACTTGGCGCTTTGTTAATTTAAATGCTAGTTCTTGATTTGGGAGTTTATTAAAATAAACTAATGGCTTATTTATACTGTTACTTTTTATACTTGAGGGATCGTAACAAGAAGGTGTATTTTCAATACTTTTGTAGCTACATGAATACAGTTCTAATTTTTCATTGCAGATAATAAATGCAGATGTTTGGAAAGAGATTCCCATAACACCATTATCCATATGTAGTAAGTTTTCAACATATGCATTAGAAAACAGATCACGTCTCAATTTGGTGAAGTTAGACAAATACATCCATGTATGCATGGTAACGTATGCTATACGAGAATAGTTCTTAGCGAGTCCTTTTCCGGCGAGAAGAAAAGCTGAATAAAGATCAGATTTACCATAATTATAAAAATCCGAAATGAATTTTTTTAAAGTTGGGTATAAAAAATTACTACCCATATACGGCGGATTCGCCACTACCGCATCATACCGCTGCGCCAGTATCCACGCCTGCTGAATATACGGAATAAACACCTTCGCCGCAGTCTTCTGCTGGAAATCGCCTTTCTGCTCAAGGCGATATAGCGCATCGAGAAACGCCTTCAGCTCCGCTTCCTCTTCCTGCTGCACCTGAATCAGTGAGCCCAGCGTTTTGGCGTTCACAAAGCGTTTCAACGTGCACATTAGCAGCTGATATTCGGCGCTGTCGGTATGGGGCAATGCGGTATTTTCGGCAAACATATCTCCCATACTGCCGGTCTGGTTCTGCTGGTGGAAGTTCAGCTGCTGCCACAGCTTAGCAATATCCAGATGCAGGCTTTCCTGCAGGGAAAGAATATTCAGGCGCACGTCGCGGGTGAATATCCGGCGGTCATCCTGACGGGCCATCATTAATAATGCAAAGCCGGAAAGCTGGGCAGCACGGTCGTCAATGTCGAGACCAAAAATATTATTTTCCAGAATCAGCTGTGGAATATCACGGGCGCGATAGCCGCGCTCTTCGTAGATATTTTTCAGCACGTTATAGGCTTCAATCAGAATATGCCCTGAGCCGCAGGCCGGGTCGAGCACCTTGATGCTTTCCGGTTCAATGCTGGCAGGCGTTATGGCTGCCAGCTGTGCCTGTACTTCTGGCGTCTGTTCAGCTGGCTCAATGTAGTAGTCCATTTTGCCTTTCAGCGGGGAATCCGGGTAGGTCTGTAACCACTGGCGACCGACGGAGTTCTGCACCAGGTACTGCACAATCCAGTTTGGGGTGAACAGCTGGGTGGCGGCAGGGATATCTTCGCTCTTTACCACCTTGCCAATAACGGCCTCTTTTTTCTCGGAGATATAAAACTGATACAGCCAGCCGATAACCTCAACGTCATCCCAGTCTTCAGGTGGAATACCGTCCACCAGACCGCGCAGAATGGAGTCGGTGCGGGTCAGGTTATCCGGCAACAGCAGTTCGGCTTCATCATCGACGGCTTCAAACAGGAACGGCATCGCGCGGTGCAGGGCATGGCACTGTGCCAGCAGCAATTCACGGTAGATGGCTTCGTCATGGTTGCCGGAAAGCTTCATCTCGACCAGCTGCGCTTTTTTCTCCGGCAGCAGCGCTTCCGCCACTTCCGGCACATGGTCCAGCACTTCAAAGCCGGTTGGATTATCCGGGTGCGAGAGCATGCGGAAACCGTGGTCAAGGTATCCCTGGATCTCCATATAGCGAATGGCGCACAGGCGGTTGAACCAGGTATAGGCACAATGTTCAACCAGCACGTCAAAGCCCTGTTCCTGTGCGCGTTTAACCAGACGATCGCGGCGGGTGAGGGTGGATTTGGGGTAGTCGAACTGACCATAGCGCACGGTCTCGCCGACGATCTCGGCATCAGCAATTTGCAGAGTGCCTTTTTTATCGACGGAAACCCCCAGCGTGGTTAGCTTCTGGATAACAGCATCGCGGAACTGGTTACGGGCCTGTGGAGCGTATTTTTTGATGTTATTGGTATTCATAGAAAATCCTGCAAAGGGCAGCAGAGCGCTGCCCTGAAATGGGGTTACTGAAGACGGATCCGGTCACCTGCCTCAATGGCTGCCAACAGGGCAGCACGAAGCGTATCCAGCGCTTTTTCTACCTGCTCGGCGGTTTCCAGCACTTCACCACCGGTGGCTTTGCGCATCTCGCTGGCGACATTCACCAGATGTGTTTTTTTCGGTACCGGTTGGATAACGGGTTTTTCTACCACAACATAGGTCTGCTGTGATTCTGCAGCGCGTGTAGCTTCATTCGCTGCTCGTAGCTGGGCTTCTTGCTTTTTACGCAGCTCGTCAATCCACTGGTTAATCTTCTTCTCAGCATCCGTTTGCAGCGCTTTCGTCTCTTGCTGTTCCGCCAGAATTTCCGGAATCGAATGGCTGACCTCAGCGCGCTTTCTGGCTTTTTGCATCGGCAGCAGAACGCTGTTTTGCAGCTCCGATGTGGCATGCGCTTCCTGCAAGCGTTGACGACTCTCTTCGATGCGGGCGTCAATACGTTCCAGGGCGTGCTGGCGGTGCTGTTCAACTAACTGATGGTTAACGTTCTGAACCTGTTCAATCAGCGGCGTGATGCGATTGAGATGCTTGTAAGGCTCCGGCATCTGCCAGATGTTTTCCAGCTCACCTAACGCTTTTACCGCCACGGCGTCTTTTTCCAGTGCGCTGCGGTTGGATTTAAAGCTTCCGTTCAGCGCAGCCCCCAGCTTTTGCCAGGTGGAGAACTGCTTGCGGTAGAAATCGACCAAATCTTCGCGATCTTCGCTGAAATCCAGCAATTCGTTTGCCTGGGTGGTGACCTTCTCAATCAGAGCAAACTCTTCTTTTTCGCTAAGAATGGAATTCAGCAGGCGCAGACCTGACTCAATCTCATTTTTGCCTGGATTGTTTCCACCTTCCGCTTTCGCTCTGAAGACATTTAGCTCTTGCTTCCAGTCGTCGAAGACCTGACGGATATGTTCGACCAGTGCGGGTTCTTCACGTTCGCTAAACGGCTGTTGGGCAATCTCCGCCATGGTTTGGGCGGCTTTGCGAATTTGTGATTCGTCGTGACGACGAATTTTGTGCAGACGTAGCTCGCTGTGGCGACGGCTGTTATTGAACAGCTCCCAAACCTGCTTACGCTCGATATTGTTATTCTGCTGGCTAAAGCTGAATTTGCCTTTACGTGCCAGGCGAGCAACCAACAGCTTCACTTCTTCTTCTGGCCATCCATAAGGTCGACGAGCAAAGTGGTTCAGGACATCGCGTAAATAGACCGGTTTATTGAACTCAATGTTCATGCTGACCCAAGTTTCCACTTCCCGCATCGCCTCGGGATTAGATTCCTCCAGCTCGCCTAGATCCAGCTCTGTATCATTCTCTACTGTAAGCAGCGCATGGATTTCACGTGCGATATCGCCGTTGAACGGCTTCAGCATTTTTAGCTTGGCAAACGTGTTTTCAATCACATAGCGGCAGGCTTCATCCACGATGCTGGACGGCGTCGAAGATTTCTTCGGTAAACGCTCGCCAATCGCCCAGACGTCTGCTTCGGCAATAAGCGACTCTAGCTGGACGCGCAGCATTTTTTCGCGAACGCTGTTCTCGCGGGCTTTTTCTGAAAGCAGGCTGGCCTGTTCCGGGCGTTGTCCGGCGTTGTCCTTGAGGAATTTTTCGGTCTGAACGACTAAATCAATGTCGGTCCAGGTGCGCCCCTCCTCAGGGAGGCGAATCAAAATACAGCCATCACCCTCCGAAGTATAAGGACGGCAGGCGGCATCGCTGTTATAGAACGTATAGGTCGGATCTTTTGGCGTGAGGATTTTCACCACCAGATCGTTAAGCATCGCGCCGTCCAACGGGTGCCCGTTCAGGAAGCGGCTGATATCAAAATCCTGCTTATTCGCCGGGTAGCGATACTTCCGGTTTTTTAGAATGTCATCAAAGATGATCGATGCCAGTTTTTTATTGATTGCAGAGAAATCGACTTCGACATTGCGGATCTCGTTTTCGATCTCTTTTTCTTCGTTGGTCAGGAACACGTATTTGTCTTCAACACGTGCAATCAACATTTCCCGTTCCAGCTTGTTCAGGCTTGTTTCAACGCGACGGCGCAGATCGACTTTATCAGCATCGATTTTATCAATGGAAAGGGTGACCAGATTATCGAGTGTACTCTTCAGCACATCGACATAGCGGATCAGGAACAGCGTTTTCAGTAAGTTGCCATCGAACTCATCAAGAATGCCATTCTGACAGGCCTGAGTGATGGTACGGCTGACCGCCGGTTCGAGGAAGCTTTCAATCGCGGCATAGAAACGCCAGAACGGCACCAGAGAATCCAGACCTTGCGGGGCGATCTGCTGTGCCGCAGTCTGGAATGCTTCTAACTGTGAGCGTTCACCCATGGCTAACTGTTTACCGGCGGCACCTTTGGTCCGAATAGACTCAAAAACCTTCTGCAGAATTTGGTAGTGCCACGGGACAAAGGGGTAGTTATCAATAAATTCTTCTTCGCTGGTGTAGGGGCGCAAAGAAGCGGTGGTTGTAGGATCAAAGGCAAGCTGGTTGCGCAGAATGTCGCCTTTTTCCTGCCAGACTTTCGCCAGCGCGGGTTTTGCAGCATCGGTTTTCACCAGCAAACGTTTTTGGATAACTTCGGATGTGTTGGAGCTTGAAAGCTGCAGGCGAGTTGAAAAGCGGCCCTGGATTTTAGAGAAGTCTTGTCCATCGCGGCTGCTCATCCCACCAATGGCCGCATTGATATCTGCCTGAGAGGTAACAATAACCCATGCGCGTCCACCGCAGATTACACCCAGGTTTTCAGTGATAGTCTGTAGCTTCAACATCATCTGCGTATTTTTACCGATGAACTGGCCGACCTCATCCACCATGAAGAGGATGTTTTTGCCGTTTTCATCCAGCCACTCTTTGACCCACTGGCAAAAATTATTGATATCTAATGGGAAATTCTTATCCAGCTGTTCCACCCATTGACGCGAGGCGTCAACGCTTTGACCTGTGGCCTGACTTAGGGCTTCTGCCATTTCATCGCTGATGAAATAGTAGGAATCGCGCTCTTTTTCCCAGCTTGAACCAGTGATAGTGGAAAATGCGGCCTTAAACGCGTCGTATTGGCCGCGTTTAGCCAGCTCACGCTCCAGATGGGCGATGTGCGGAAAATCAGCGCAGTAGCCAACCCGTTCGTTAAACACCTTCAGGAAGACTTTAAGGATGGCGTCTTCTTTGTCATCGACGTTAGCACGAGAATCAATATTGAACAGAATCACTTCCGTCGGATGATGGACCGCTTTGTTGATATCAGCGAGGAACAGAGCATCTTTGATTTTGTCTTCAAAGAAGGAGTATGCATTACGTTCTGTACCGTTATGGCTGACTTTGCGGTTAGACAATAGATACGACAGGATCTTGATAAAGTGTGATTTACCTGAGCCAAAGAACCCTGAAACCCATACGCCAATTTTGTTTTCCATGCGTATGCGCTCCGGACCGGTTGCCGGAACATAAGATTCGAAGAAATGGCGAAGATGTCCTTCCAGTTCCCGGGTGATGACGTATTCATCAAGCTCAATCCAGGCACTGGCATCGTCCGTCTGTTCGGCTTTCACAACGCCATTAATATTTCGGTCCAGACGTTTCTCAAAGATCTGTTCAATATTCATTGCTGTGCTCTTTAACGAGGATTCAATGTCGCCGCAGGCCCGCTTTCTGGTACCAGCCTGAAGGCGCGATAATAATTTCGGGAATCAATGCCCGCCAATGGGGAGAGATCGTGTCCGCTATAGGTTCCTGGATAAAACATCAACAGAGGGGTAAAACCCATCACGTCCTGCAAGGCGTTCATCAGCTCATGGCCACGAACCAGCGGCCAGGCATTACCCATGCCTGTCAGGATGACAAATTCTTGATTCTGAAGATCGACTTTTTTGGCTATGTAATCCGCGATCTTTTTCTGATTCAACAAACCAACGAGTTGTTTTTTCAGCGCTTCGGTACCGACTTTCACTTCCTGCTGACAGACGCGCTCAAATAGCCCACGTTCGGTGAGCATGTCGATAATGATCTGAAACATGTTGAGGTGCGCGAACTTGTGGTCCTTTTCCAGATTACGGAAAAGATACTTCAGGTGTTCACGTACCTGCAGCTCATTCTGAGCAGGATAATCAAAAATCCAGAACCCAATCTCATTACCTGAGCCGTTGTTTTTGAGAAAGCGCTCTTCGCTAATGCGGCTCTGAACCTGTGACAGGCGGTATTCAAGCACGGGATCGATCACCGTTGCCCCTCCAGAATAGAAACCAATTCCTGTTGCCCGAGGCGCTGCAAGGTCGCCTGAGTTTCTGGTAAAAGAAAGACTGACTGGAGATTACGTCGGCGTGGCGTATCCAGATAACCTGCCTCAGCCAGTGCTTTAACCAGGTTGTTACCCATTTTTTTGATGGATGAATCTGAGTAACTAGTGAGTACGGGCTGCTGACGAAGATGGCTGGTCACGAACTCATCCCAGCTATCCATAGGGAGCTTTTCTTTAAATTGTCGGCGCAGATCGTTTACCACTTCAGCCAGGAAGACTTTAACAACCGGTGAATGGAGTACCAGAGCGACAAATAGCAATTGCTGACGCTCGCGCTCGCTCCCTTCTGCAATAAGTGACCACGCGGCTTTATCAAGCGTATTCAGGCGTAGTTTTATCGTTGTGGCATAGCGCTTTGCAGTATTGGCAGAGGAAGCCTGGAGAATGTTATGACCCACGATCTGCTCTTGCCAGGTCTGTTCATCGGGAGAGGTAAGCATGAGCTCAGCGATGATTCGACTTTCCCTGCTCATCAGCGGCCCGCCTAGCAGGTCTCCAATCCATGCCTTGTCGTTTTTCATCGTCATATCTACCCTCTGAAGACTGCTATGCAGCTCGCAAAAAAACAAACGATGATTGTAATGGGGGAAGGGGCCGGATGCCATGAGAAAAGGCAATTTGTGAGGGGGTAAGGCTCGAAAGAAGAGGATTTATATCTCAATGTCATAGTTGTTCTTGTTAATAGGCTCTGAATCGGCACGTCTAATTTAGACACTTCTGAGACGTTGATAATATGGCTTTTTATATTCAGCTGGTGGCATCTGATCACTCGAACAATGCCGGCGCTAACTGTTATAAAACATTTCAAATATCACTGCGGGCCTCCTCCCACGTTCGGTAGAGCGTTTTCTTTATCCCAGCACGATTCATTAGCCGACAGACCCGATTAATCCCGCCTGTTACCCTATATCTCGCAGGTCGAGATGGAGCTTGCGATAGCCAAAAGCGCAACCGGACATCAGCCAGAACTGTTTAATTTGTCCTGTTAGCCTCAGATCTGCCTGATACTGTGGGGAATACGGCTGCTGAAGCCACTCGGATGAACATCCTGCAGCCGACAGAGCAGACTAACAGGCCAGCAACAGATGTTGTCACGGATAAAGGCGTACCTCAGTCGGATATCCGCGTGTGCCATTGCGAAGCCGTATCGCCTTTAGCCAGTGCAGGTAACGTGAACGCGCACTGTTGTTGCTTACAATGTCCCCACAACACCGTACGCATCTCATCACGCCTCGCATCCAGTGGTCAGTCCGATACCCGCCTCGTCAGTCTGTCCGTCTACCCACAGGGCTTATCCGGGGGGGGACAGCAGTAATTTCTCTGCCAGCTGGTCTCTTCAATACTGTAAATCCCCGAGTGGCATCGGCCGCAGTGCTTCCGCCCCTGATAATGACTGCCACACCATACGCAGTACCAGGATGGCACCGTTACAGGTGCATCCAGTCCGCCGATGATACTGCGTAATTTTTGGCATCGGGCTTCGGCTTTAACTTCAGGGTCGAGATGGGTACATTGCATCAGAACGTTTGTCGTCACTGTTCGCTGGTCATGTTCAAACCAGGGGGCCTCACCAGATGAACCCGCATGAAGTATCAACTGACAGCCGCAGGAAGTACAGGTCCATATCCTACCCGGTGACTGCATAGCGTCTTTAGCAGTGACAACGTGCCCGTCACGATTATTGCCAAGGTAACATTTCAGCATGCGCATGCTGCTACCTCCACTGGGATGTTATGTCTTGTACTGCATTTACCGGTATGGCAGGCCAGACAGTACCGTATACCGTTGTGTGCGAGGAAGAGTTTGGCAAACATCTTAAGACTCCTGAGGGCAGGCACAAGTCGTCCCGAAAAGGGGAAGGCTGCGCCTTGCGGTTGGATGGATTAAAAGGGGTTAAAAGGGGATCGCGATGTGGTTATCACACTACGGAATGCTGACGTAATAAAACTGTCAGACTCAGAAATCGATTTCTCGCTGTGGCCCGGTGAATTGACGATCAGGTACTTTGTTACACCCATAGAGTAAGAGCATATTTTTCTGCTCAATCTTGGTCGTATGCTCAGGAACATCGCGCATGCTGGTCGATACCGGATCGCTGTTACGGACAGGTATCCGATTCTCATAGTGGCCGGGTGGCACGAATGTAATCCTCCGTCAGCGTCTTCAGACCCCGGTATGCCCGTTGTTTTATCGTAAGCCATTGCCTCAGCATTTCAGGTAGCGGCAGATGCAGCGCATACCATTCCCTCATATCCTTTCCTGTTGCAAGCTCACACCAGCACAGTAGGGTCAGCGTCTGTCGCATACCGGGCTGTACATGAAGCCGGAATAACATTTGTAACTGATCTGCCAATCGGCTCTTCCCCAGCCGGTAACACTCGCTGAGCAGCACGCCGGGTAGAAGGGTATAGTCTGTGTTTTTAGTTAGGCCGGGGTCGACAGTACAGGATTCCAGTCGAGCGGTACGGGTGATCGGTAGCAGGCGCTGTGGAATGACGATTTCTATTACGCTTCCGTCCAATGTTGGGCTGGTGGTTATCGCCAGTCGGTGCCATTGCGTTATGTGCTGTTGGCATAAACCGTGGGACAGACTGATGCGGGTAAAATCATCCAGCCAGGTCTGATAATGGTTGAGTAAAATTGAATGGATCATTTCTGATATTCCTTGATAAGTGAATTGAGTGCAGCCGTAAGCCTCCGTTAGGAACGGATTAGGTATGACGGTTATGAATTGTGTTTACGACGGGAGAAGGACTTAGCGCTGTGAGCGTGATGCATCGATACGGGCCTGCAGCCAGGCTTCTACTTCACTCTGTCGCCAGCGGGAGCTGCGACCAAACTTGGTGGGAGCCGGGAAAGCACCGTCTTTGATGAGTTTGTAGAACCATTTATCAGTTAACCCGGTGAGGCTGGTAATGAAAGCCATATTGACGAACCGATCTTCGAGCAGGGAAGGTTTAGTGGTCATTGTTGGATTCTCCGGTAGCTAAATGAGTACCGGAATCGGGTGATGAATCACTGTAGCCCTTTCCGGCATAACAACCGGAATTGACGTAAAAAAGTGCGTCGTTTTATCGAAGCCCTCGCGGTCTGCCCAGTCCACTCGCTGATGGAACCTCGCTGGCCCCGTAGTAAGTCTGCCCGTGTTTTGATTTCTCCTTGGCGAGATAGCTGATGATGTAGCGCAGGTTGTCGATGGCTGCAGCATCATCGTAATTGACGGGGCGGGTGATATCGGCTTCGTAGCATTTCTTACGATCACAGCGATTGTGGTACCCCTTACCCTGTGTAATCTTCTGCCAGGCAGTCCCCGCCTGTTCAGCTACCGGAAAGGTGGCCTGGTTATGGTGACCATCAAGATACATCACGATATGGGCATGGCATTTGTGTCGGGAAGTACACTCCAGTACCCAGAAGTGACCCACGATGTTGCTCTCTAACATCAGATGTTCTGTTAACTGGCGTACCTCCCTTTCTGTCTCGTACCATCCGTGATGGTTATAACGCCACGTGTCATTCTGATAGAACAAATCGGGGTCAGGGTCAGAAGCCGGTTATTCCTGATTATGACTGGAGCATATTCGGGGTCAGGGTCATGAATTGCTCACCATTAGTAATGGAATGGTGCGAGCTGAAGGGGCAGCGCATAAATGAGGATGTGTATTAATGGAGTGCAGATTTCAAAGATGTCTGCTTACAGCACATAGTAGACGGGCAGCCTTGAGCGAAAAGCGAACATTTTCCTTTGTTGTGGTCAGCTAAAACTGCATCGAACTCTGAGGTATGATGTCAAACCTCATACCATTGTTGCTACAAATCTTTGTCCTTGTTCATCAAATCTTCCATTGCCAAGAAAATTATTGGATAATCGTCTTTATTGATATTACTGTTTGATTTTTGGTAGCTAATAGCTAAAAACAGAAAGAAATGAGCGATGACAAAAGAGAACTTATATAAATTACTATATGATATTTGGAATAAATCCAATCGTGTTTATTTTTCTGGTATAGGGGTTATTATATGTAATAACCCTGATAGTCTTCCCATCACAAGTCTTCGTAATATAGAGCCCATACAGAATGATTCCACATTGGAGTTATTATCAAAAATTTCCAATAAAAATAGCGAATACCACGATGGCTTTCACATCTTAGATGAAACAGGAAGTGTTACTTATACCGCACAATATTTCTCACCACCAATCATAGAGAACATCAGTTTTGACAGGTCAAGACTCGTTGGTGGACGTTTTGTTGCTGCCCTTTATGGCTCTTGCATTGACGAGATTAAACTTACAGGGATTGTAAGCGAAGGGGATCGTCTTTCTATATTTGAGGCTGGTAAGGAAGTTTATTATGAGGAGTTGCAATGATAAACCTTCTCCCAATAGGGAAAATAATCTCAATAATCGCCGTTATCTATGCGACTGCCTGCTGTCTGATTTTATGGGGCGTATATGATGAAAACACAACTTTCGTGACAGCTCTATCTGTTGCATCTGGAGGTTCGTTTCTTCTTAACACTATTTTGATATCAATTTTTTTCTTTGGATGGCGAAAGTTATGGCAATGGTTCCCTAAGCTAAATGATCTACTCTTCCCTGATTTGAACGGAACCTGGGATATGGTTATTCATTGGGAATGGGAAGATAAAAAAGGTACATCCCACGCACAAGCAACTATAAGGCAGGATTTTCTTAGAATTGGAATGGATGTCGAAGCTGACGACTCCGATTCTCAGACGTTAGTGGCTAAGCCTAAAAAGGATACCGAAACGGGGCGACCAGCACTCTACTACGTTTTTTTAACAACCCCCAAGCATAAGGCAGGTTTTGTTGCACAAGATTCTTACAGAGGCACAGCTATTCTCAAGCTAAACCTTAATGGTAAAGAAGTGCTAAATGGGAACTACTTCACAAGCCGTAAAATGTATTAGTCGCGACTTGATCTGACACACGGCCTTGAAAGGTTGAGAGTTACCGGTTTTGATATGGGTGTCGAATCCTTATGCAAAACACGAGGTAACTCTCATGCTTCATACTACCAATCCCGTCATCAAACACAAAACTGGTTTGCTCAATCTGGCTGAAGAACTCAGCAATGTGTCGAAAGCCTGTAAAATCATGGGCGTCTCGCGTGATACATTTTATCGCTATCGTGAGCTGGCCGATGAAGGCGGCGTGGATGCACTGATAAACCGCAGCCGACGTGCCCCTAATCTCAAAAA
>NZ_SOYS01000013.1:0-112500 GCF_011808225.1 Cedecea colo
CATGCCAATGGCACTGCCCGGTAGCTAAATGCGGAAAAGATAAGCGCTGAAAGCATCTAAGCGCGAAACTTGCCCCGAGATGAGTTCTCCCTGAGCCTTTAAGGCTCCTGAAGGAACGTTGAAGACGACGACGTTGATAGGCTGGGTGTGTAAGTGCAGCGATGCATTGAGCTAACCAGTACTAATGATCCGTGAGGCTTAACCTTACAACACCGAAGGTGTTTTGGTGAGAGACGATAATTTGATTTTCAGCTGAATTCCGAGATTAAACATTGATGGTCATGAGAATGACGGTTAATAAAACAGAATATGCCTGGCGGCAACAGCGCGGTGGTCCCACCTGACCCCATGCCGAACTCAGAAGTGAAACGCCGTAGCGCCGATGGTAGTGTGGGGTCTCCCCATGCGAGAGTAGGGAACTGCCAGGCTCCAAATCAGTGACAGGCCCTGCACGCAAGTGCAGGGCCTTTTGCTGTCTGCGTTTTAACAAAAAACCTGCTATCAAAGCAGGTCATATCTATTTTTGTAGCCATTCACTAATAAAATCAGCGATCTCGTTGGGTGAATTAATATCCAGAACGGGTACTTTCTGCGCTTTTATGCTTATATCACAAGCAACGGCGATAACGTGCGTGTCGATTTCTAACTCTTCAACGCTGTGCGAAACACCTTCTCTATAGAGCAGGATTTTAGGGACTTCTTCATGCTTAAAACCCTCCACCAGTATCAGGTCCAGTGAAGAAGCGTCCATTCGGCTTGCGAGCCTGTGTAGATCTAATTCGGGTTCTTCCGGGGTTTCGGTCATCAATGCCCAACGTTTTTGGCTGACTACCATAGTCTGCGCCGCGCCCGCTTTACGCAGTTCGTAGCTGTCTTTCCCTGGTTTATCAACATCCATATCGTGGTGGGTATGTTTTATCAGACCAGGGCGAATCCCCCTTTCAATAAGCAAGGGGATAAGCTGTTTTAAAAGCGTTGTTTTTCCCGTGCCGCTCCACGCAGCGAAGGCCAGCAGAGGGACCATTATTGCTTCTCCCACTGGGTGAGATCTTCAGGTGAGTTTACGTTGATGAAGTTTTGCTGCTGATAGGGAAAAATAACAGCATGACCGCCTGCCCCACGCAGAAAAACCATTACGCGCCGTTCGCCTGCCGCCAGGTAACTTTCAAGTGGCAACGCCAGACTCCGGTGAATAAGCACAATGGTGGGATGATCTCGCTCGCCATCATTTACCCAAACGGCAGGATATTGCCCCCGTGCTTTCCAAAGCCGGGCCGCAAGATCCTCCGGAATCATTGGCGTATCACAGGGGCAGAACAGAAACCATTCATTATCCAGCTCCTGCATCGCCGACAACATCCCTGCCAGGGGACCGGGATAATCTGGCAGAACGTCTTTCAGGATCTTTAGCCCGGAAAGCTGATATTTTTCAAGATTCCGGTTTGCGCTAATCGCCAGGTTAGCGACCTGCGGTGCGAGCCTGTTTATAACATGCTCGAACAGCGGTAGCCCATTTAACATTACCAGCCCCTTGTCCTGCCCGCCCATTCTTGTCGCTCGCCCACCGGCCAGAATAACCCCTGCTACTTCTGTTAAATATCTCACTAATATCGCCTCTTTTATTGTGGGTTTGAGCCTGCTAACGTGTGATATCTCGCAATTGAAAGGAGCACTACCATGAAATATAAGCGTCTTAACGAACTGCTCGAGCTGCTTCAGCCAGCATGGCAAAAAGAACCGGATCTCAATCTGCTTCAATTTTTGCAGAAACTCGCTCAAGAGTCAGGCTATACCGGCGAATTGGCCGATCTCACTGACGATGTGCTGATCTATCACCTGAAAATGCGAGATTCAGAAAAAGATGCCGTTATTCCGGGCATTAAGAAAGATTACGAAGAAGATTTTAAAACCGCTCTGTTGCGCGCGCGTGGAGTAATTAAAGAGTAAAAGGTTGTAAGCCTGACCACTTAAGCGGCTACGAAATGTTATCCTGAATTATTCGTATCTACTGCCGGTTGCCTGGATGACAGACAGCGCTTTTAATTTTCAAACTCTACATCCGGATACCATCATGGATGCCCTTTTTGAACAGGGTATACGGGTGGATTCCGGGCTGACTCCTTTAAATAGCTTTGAGAACCGCGTCTACCAGTTTCAGGATGAGGATCGCAAACGTTATGTGGTGAAGTTTTATCGTCCTCACCGTTGGTCCGCTGAGCAGATTGAAGAAGAACATCAGTACGCTATCGAGCTACTGGCTGATGAGGTTCCGGTCGCCGCTCCCCTTTCTTATTCCGGTAAGACCTTACTGCGACAGCAGGGGTTTATGTTTGCGGTTTTCCCAAGCCTGGGCGGGCGACAGTACGAAACCGATAATATCGATCAGATGGAGTGGGTTGGCCGTTATCTTGGTCGCATCCATCAGACCGGACGCCGTAAGCGCTTTGAGAAGCGGCCGGCTATCGGACTTGCTGAATATCTGCATGAACCGCGCGTCTTGTTTGAGCAAACGTCCCTGGTCCCGGCCGCATTAAAGCCCGCTTTCCTTAAAGCGACGGACGCTTTAATTGCGGAGGTAGAACTTCGCTGGCACGATAGATTCGATTCTTTGCGCTTACACGGTGACTGCCATCCCGGCAATATACTCTGGCGAGACGGGCCCCTGTTCGTCGATCTTGATGATGCCCGTAATGGCCCAGCTATTCAGGATATCTGGATGCTGCTTAATGGTGATAAAGCCGAACAGCGTATGCAGCTTGAAACAGTAATCGAAGCTTATGAAGAGTTCACTCCTTTCGAATCAGACGAAATTGCCCTCATCGAACCTTTACGGGCAATGCGTATGGTTTATTATCTCGCGTGGATTATGAGACGCTGGGATGATCCCGCTTTTCCCAGAAATTTTCCCTGGATTCATGAGGAAGATTACTGGCGGAGACAGACTGCAACTTTCACAGAGCAGGTCCGGGTTCTACGCGAACCCCCATTAAAATTAACGCCAATGTATTAGTCAGTATTATTCAGGAGAAAGTGGATTATGAAAAAGATTTGGCTGGCACTAGCGGGTATGATTCTGGCATTCAGTGCCTCGGCAGCCCAGTTCACCGATGGTAAAGAGTACGTTACCCTCGATAAACCCGTCGCAGGCGAACCACAAGTGCTGGAGTTTTTCTCTTTCTATTGCCCGCACTGCTACCAGTTCGAAGAAGTGCTTCATGTCTCTGATACCGTAAAGAAAAAGCTGCCGGAAGGCACAAAAATGACTAAGTATCATGTTGAGTTCCTGGGCCCGCTGGGCAAGGATCTGACTCAGGCATGGGCCGTTGCAATGGCGCTTGGCGTGGAAGATAAAATTACCGCTCCTATGTTTGAAGCCGTGCAAAAAACGCAAACTGTACAGAATGTTGCGGATATCCGTAAAGTGTTCGTCGATGCGGGAGTAAAAGCGGAAGAGTACGACGCAGCCTGGAACAGCTTTGTAGTGAAATCTATGGTTGCCCAGCAAGAGAAAGCTGCCGCCGATCTGCAGCTGCAGGGTGTACCGGCCATCTTTGTTAATGGCAAGTACCAGCTGAATCCGCAGGGTATGGATACCAGCAGTATGGATGCAATGGTTAAGCAATATGCTGATGTAACCAAATTCCTGCTAGAGAAAAAATAAAGAAAAAGCCGGTCACTGACCGGCTTTCTTTTTTGTAGCATGCTGCTCAGTAGAACATTTTTCTTATGCCAGAGCGCATCGATTCATGTCTGAAAGCGATGTTCGAAGCTTTCGTTATCGATCTACTCGTCGAGTAAATCTTTCTCAATCTTTACCAGCGATACGCGCGCCGCAATCCTCGTCATTTTCCCGGCTAACAGGCCATAAAACGGAGAAGCTATGTTTCCCGGATAGCAAAGCGTAACATTCAAGGGCTTATCAATAGGTTTGCGAAACAGCACGCATATAATCAAGATATAAGAATAACTTTCAGGCGGTTATGCAAACGAAATGAGGAATCAAGGTAATGAGCGGAGAATTTTATCAGCGTTTAACGCCAGAGCTTACGCAAAAAGCCGCAGCCTTCTCTAACCTCGATATATTTTTCCAGCAAATATCCGCAGCTTATAGCATAAATCGTTTTTATATCCACATTACACGATAACGGAATCCTTTATGCTACTGCGGATAAATATTTAGGTAACTTGTTGATGTAAAAAAGAATATATCGTGGTGATTAAAGTAATTACTTCTGGATATTAGTTAGTTATAAAAATATACACAAAGTTATCCACAATCTCCGTCTTGCGTAAGATCTCGCGATTCCATAAAACTTTTTGCCTAATCTGTCCCAAAAGCTCATGTTTTTGGCCAGGCTATGGCATCCTTTAGCTATAAATTTAAATCCCAGGTATGGAACGGAACACTATGGTTCAGATTGCGCAAAATCCGCTTATTCTTGTCGATGGCTCATCTTATCTTTATCGGGCCTGGCACGCCTTTCCTCCTCTGACTAACAGTCGGGGCGAACCAACAGGTGCGATGTACGGCGTGCTCAATATGTTGCGCAGTCTGTTGATGCAGTATCAGCCGACGCATGCCGCCGTGGTTTTTGATGCGAAGGGTAAAACTTTTCGTGATGAATTATTTGAACACTATAAATCCCATCGCCCACCGATGCCGGACGATCTACGTGCTCAAATCGAGCCTCTTCATGCCATGGTTAAAGCTATGGGTCTGCCGTTACTGGCAGTTTCAGGCGTAGAGGCAGACGACGTGATAGGCACTCTGGCTCTGGAAGCCGGAAAAGCAGGGCGGCCAGTGCTTATTAGCACCGGCGATAAAGACATGGCTCAGCTAGTGACGCCGGGCGTTACCCTCATTAACACCATGACTAACACTATCCTGGGTCCTGAGGAAGTTTGTACCAAATACGGCGTGCCGCCAGAGCTTATTATCGACTTCCTTGCCCTGATGGGTGATTCTTCAGATAACATTCCCGGCGTTCCTGGCGTCGGTGAGAAAACGGCCCAGGCTCTTTTGCAGGGGCTGGGCGGGCTGGATGCTCTCTATGCCAACCCGGAAAAAATCGCCGATCTCAGCTTCCGCGGTGCAAAAACCATGGCAGCGAAGCTTGAGCAAAACAAAGAGGTGGCGTACCTCTCGTATCAACTTGCGACGATCAAAACGGATGTTGAACTGGAACTGTCCAGTGAACAACTCGAAGTCCAGCAGCCCGCGGCAGAAGAGTTAATCGACCTGTTTAAGCACTACGAGTTCAAACGCTGGACAACAGACGTCGAAGCCGGTACATGGCTACAGGCGAAGGGTGCTAAAGCCGCCGCGAAGCCGCAAAAAACGATTGAGATTGCAGTCGAACCTGAAGAAGAAGCCAGCGCGCTTTCTTATGAAAACTACGTCACTATTCTTGATGAGAAAGTTCTCCAGGAGTGGATCGCCCGCCTGAAGAAAGCGCCATATTTTGCATTCGATACTGAAACAGACAGCCTGGACAATGTCAGCGCCAATCTGGTTGGCCTCTCTTTTGCCACAGAGCCGGGCGTTGCTTGCTATATCCCGGTTGCGCATGACTATATCGACGCGCCGGACCAGCTTTCTCTTGAGCGCGTGCTTGAGCTACTCAGGCCGCTGCTGGAAGACGAAAAGGCCCTGAAAGTTGGCCAGAACCTGAAGTTTGACCGCGGGATCGTCGGCAACTATGGCATTGAGCTGCGCGGTATCGCGTTTGATACCATGCTGGAATCTTACATTCTGGACAGCGTGGCGGGTCGTCATGATATGGACAGTCTTTCCAGCCGCTGGCTTAAGCACAAGACCATTACTTTTGAAGAAATCGCCGGAAAAGGTAAAAAACAGCTGACCTTCAACCAGATCGATCTGGAGCAGGCCGGGCGCTATGCTGCGGAAGACGCGGACGTCACGCTGCAATTGCACCTGAAAATGTGGCCGGAACTCGAAAAAAGCGAAGGCCCGCTTAATATCTTTAAGAATGTTGAAATGCCGCTGGTGCCGGTGCTGTCGCGTATCGAACGTAACGGCGTGAAGATCGATCCGGCTGTTTTACATACGCATTCTGAACAGCTTACCAAACGCCTTGCCGAGTTGGAGATTAAAGCGCATGAGATTGCTGGCGAGGCGTTTAATCTTTCTTCTCCGAAACAGCTACAAACTATTCTTTTTGAAAAACAGGGCATTAAGCCGCTGAAGAAAACACCAGGCGGGGCGCCATCCACCTCTGAGGAAGTGCTTGGGGAACTGGCGCTTGATTATCCGCTGCCGAAAGTAATCCTCGAGCACCGGGGGCTTGCGAAGCTGAAATCGACCTATACCGATAAACTGCCGCTGATGATTAACCCGAAAACCGGACGTGTGCATACTTCTTATCATCAGGCCGTCGCGGCGACGGGGCGTTTGTCATCAACCGATCCGAACCTGCAAAACATTCCGGTGCGTAACGAAGAAGGGCGCCGTATTCGCCAGGCGTTTATTGCACCAGAAGATTGTGTGATTGTTTCCGCTGACTACTCGCAGATTGAACTGCGTATTATGGCGCACCTTTCCCGCGATAAAGGCCTGTTGACCGCTTTTGCCCAAGGCAAAGATATTCACCGCGCAACGGCGGCAGAGGTCTTCGGTCTGCCGTTAGAAAGCGTTTCAGGTGAACAGCGTCGCAGCGCGAAAGCGATTAACTTCGGCCTGATTTATGGCATGAGCGCTTTCGGTCTGTCGCGCCAGCTCAATATTCCGCGTAAAGAGTCCCAGAAGTATATGGATCTCTACTTTGAGCGTTACCCGGGCGTGCTGGGTTACATGGAGCGCACGCGAGCTCAGGCCAAAGAGAAAGGCTACGTTGAAACCCTTGATGGCCGTCGTTTGTACCTGCCGGATATCAATTCCAGCAATGCTGCACGCCGTGCAGGCGCCGAACGCGCAGCGATTAACGCCCCGATGCAGGGAACTGCGGCAGACATCATCAAACGGGCTATGATCGCCGTGGATGCATGGCTGGAAAAAGATAAGCCGCGCGTGAAAATGATCATGCAGGTTCACGATGAACTGGTGTTTGAGGTGCATAAAGATGACGTTGAAGCCGTGTCCGGAAAGATTCGCGAACTCATGGAAGGCAGCATGAAGCTGGACGTTCCGTTGCTGGTTGAGGTGGGCTGCGGTGCAAACTGGGATGAAGCGCATTAATACATCAGGATCGGCATCATTTTTTTGTAACTAAGCAACATAAGACATAGCTTTTTGTGATGATGGTTCAAGAACGGTATGCAAATAGTGAAAAAAAACTACAAAAAATGCTTTTTCACGCGGATAAAAAGGAGTAGAGTTATTTGCGTAGGGTACAGAGGTAAGATGTTCTATCTTTCAGACCTTTTACTTCACGTAATCGGATTTGGCTGAATATTTTAGCCGCCCCAGTCAGTAATGACTGGGGCGTTTTTTATTGGGCGCGATCCAATAAAAAAGACGGGCTAACCCGTCTTTTTTTACTCTTCGGCGGCCTCTTCAACCGCAGGTACAATATCGTTAAACCAGCTATCCAGCTTCTGACGCAGTTTATCGACGCCAGTTTTCTTCAGTGACGAAAAAGCTTCAACTTCGATATCCCCACCGAAAGACACAGCGGCTGTACGTACCATGTTGAGCTGTGCTTTACGCGCGCCCGTTGCCAGCTTATCTGCTTTAGTTAACAGCAGCATCACCTGAATATTGCTCGCCACGGCCCACTGAATCATCTGCTGATCGAGATCCTTAAGCGGATGGCGAATATCCATCAGCACCACAAGGCCCTTCAGGCTATTGCGCTTTTGCAGGTATTCGCCCAGCGCGCGCTGCCATTTAATTTTTACTTCTTCCGGCACTTCTGCATAGCCATAGCCTGGTAAATCCACCAGACGTTTACCCTCAGCAACCTCAAACAGGTTGATAAGCTGCGTACGTCCAGGCGTTTTACTGGTACGTGCCAGGGCTTTCTGGTTCGTCAGCGTATTTAATGCGCTCGATTTCCCCGCGTTAGAGCGGCCTGCGAAAGCAACCTCAACGCCGGTATCAGAAGGTAAATGGCGAATATCCGGTGCGCTAAGCACGAAGTGAGTCAGTTGATAGTTCCAGTTTGTCAAAAGGTTGTCTCCGTCAGGATGAGCATTAAGGGGATTATACCTGAACGTGCAGAAAAGACCGTGTTTCTCCACGGGTGCAGATATTCCCCAACCAAACGTAGGACATCAGCCATCGCTGGTGGCAGATATTGCAGTGTCTTTCAAAAGCATCTTTTACAAATGCCATTAAATAACAAGAGATTGAATATCAGCTCCTGGTAAATAAAGAACTTAAGTAAAACTATAGCCTTGTTGTTTTTGTGGTTAAGCGTAAAGTGGCTAATACAGGAAAGGGAGCCAGAAAGGACAACAACTCAGAATGAGGATTCAGGAACGTCAGGATGACGAAGAACCAGGAAAAGCCAGGAGGCGACGTCTGGAGAGGCGGTAAAAGGATAAAGGACACGACATGGAAAGTTGCTTGCGAAGGAGAGACAGGGCGTCGAGCGCAGACAAGGATTGTGTGACCCGGAAGGGTTGTGAAACAAGAAAAAAGGCGACAGGTTAATCTGCCGCCTTTTTTCTTTGCTTGCTTTCTGCTAGATTCCGCCGCAATTCTATACTGAATAAAATGGCTTAAGACAACTCACCATGAAGCAACAGAACTCAGCATCACAAGGCAGCAAACCGGCGAAAGTTCGTCGTAAATCGCGCGAAGAGATAGATCAGGAAGCCCGCGACCGTAAACGCCAGAAAAAACACCGGGGCCATTCTGCCGGTAGCCGTGCTAACGGCGCCAGTCAGGCGCAGAGCGGCAAAGGCGCCGGGCAGCCGAAGGATCCGCGTATTGGCAGCAAAAAACCTGTCGCTCTGGGCGTTACTGAAGCCCCAGCCGCGAAGCCAAAACAGCACAAACCGAAGAGCGAGAAACCTATGCTAACACCACAGGACGAGCTGGATATGCTGGAGAACGATGAGCGCCTGGACGCGCTGCTGGAACGCCTTGAAGAAGGTGAGACGTTAACCGCCGAGGAGCAATCCTGGGTTAACGAAAAGCTCGACCGTATTGATGCGCTGATGGAACAACTCGGCATTGCTTATGATGACGATGAAGAAGAAGAAGATAAAGGCGACGACTTAATGCGCCTGTTGAAAGGTGGCAACTAGCGATTACTCCCATGGGATTACCTGTTTTGATTATGGTTATTCCGCTGGTGTGTTATCTGCTGTGGTTATTCGTTAAACTACGGCAGTTGTCGCGATTGCAGAATTCGTTGCGCCGCAGGCTCTTCGCCCAAAGGAAGGGCGTGCCGCACCGGCTTCGTCAACGCAGGCGGCATCACCGGAAGGAGTGAGTATGTCTGAGCAGTTAATCGACTGGGATCTGGCCCTGATCCAGAAATATAATTATTCAGGGCCGCGTTATACCTCTTACCCCACCGCGCTGGAGTTCTCTGAAGGCTTTGGTGAAGCGGCTTTTTTACAGGCGGTTGCTCGCTACTCTGAGCGCCCGCTTTCGCTGTACGTGCACATCCCGTTCTGCCACAAACTGTGCTACTTCTGCGGCTGCAATAAAATTGTTACCCGTCAGACGCATAAAGCGGATCGGTATCTGGACGCGCTCGAGCAGGAAATTGCGCACCGCGCCCCGTTATTTAAAGGCCGTCACGTCAGCCACATGCACTGGGGCGGCGGTACGCCTACTTATCTCAGCAAAGCGCAAATCAGCCGTCTGGTTGGCCTGTTACGCACGCATTTCGACTTTAACGGCAACGCCGAGCTGTCTATTGAAGTCGACCCGCGAGAAATCGAGCTCGACGTGCTGGACCACCTGCGCCAGGAAGGCTTTACCCGTCTGAGCATGGGCGTGCAGGACTTCAATAAAGAAGTGCAGCGTCTGGTTAATCGCGAGCAGGACGAAGCGTTTATTTTTGCCCTGATTAAGCGCGCCCGCGAGCTGGGATTCACCTCGACCAATATCGATTTGATCTACGGGCTGCCGAAGCAAACGCCGGAGAGCTTCGCTTTCACCTTAAAGCGTGTTACTGAGCTTAGCCCGGACCGCCTGAGCGTCTTCAACTACGCGCATCTGCCGACGCTGTTTGCGGCGCAGCGCAAGATTAAAGATGCCGATTTACCGAGCGCGCAGCAGAAGCTCGATATCCTGCAGGAAACCATCGATTCACTGACCGAAGCGGGTTATCAGTTCATCGGCATGGACCACTTTGCGCGGCCTGACGACGAGCTGGCTATCGCCCAGCGCGAAGGCAAGCTTCATCGCAACTTTCAGGGTTATACCACGCAGGGTGATACCGATCTGCTTGGCATGGGCGTTTCTGCCATCAGCATGATTGGCGACTGTTATGCGCAGAACCAGAAAGAGCTCAAAGCCTACTATCAGCAAATTGATGACCGGGGAGATGCACTGTGGCGCGGCCTTGCGTTAACGCGCGATGACTGTATCCGTCGCGATGTTATCAAATGGCTGATTTGCAATTTCCAGTTGAAGTTTGCTGAGATCGAACGCCTGTGGGATATAGATTTCGCGCAGTATTTCGCAGAAGATCTTAACCTTCTGGCGCCGCTGGCAAAAGATGGGCTGGTGGAAGTCGACGAACACCGCATTCAGGTAACCCCGAAAGGTCGCTTGCTTATCCGCAATATCTGCATGTGTTTCGATGTCTATCTGCGACAGAAAGCGCGTCTGCAGCAGTTTTCGCGCGTGATATAAAGCAAAGGCGGGATTTCTCCCGCCTTTCAGTCTGATAACAATCTCTCAACCAGCACAGATTGAACGTATATCACCAAGTAAAAATAACGAAAATCAACGACTTGATTTTCGGCTGATAGCCACAAAAAAGGAAAAACCACGTTTTTTCCTTCTTTGTCAGCAATCTAACGGCGGGATTTCTCCCGCCTTTTTACTACTCCATACCCAGCTCTTTCAGCTTGCGGGTCAAAGTGTTTCGCCCCCATCCCAATAGCCGGGCTGCTTCCTGTTTATGACCCTGTGTATGGCGCAAGGCGGTTGTCAGCAGCGTGCGCTCCATTTCAGGCTGCGCTTCTGAGAGCAGGTTTTGATGACCGGAACGCAGCGCGCGATCGGCCCACTGCGCCAGCAGTGTCGCCCAGTTGTCGGGCAGCGTCTGCGAAGTACCGGTTTCCGGCATCGTTGTTTCAAACAGCTCGCCCGGCAGATCCTGAATCAGCACTTCCTGCCCTGCGGCCATTACGGTCAGCCAGCGGCAGGTATTCTCTAACTGGCGCACGTTACCCGGCCAGGCAAGACGGGTTAAGGCATTTTCGGTTTCAGGATGAAGCAGCTTCGCTTCCACGCCCAGCTCACGGGCCGCAACCTGTAAGAAGTGACGAGCCAGACGAGGAATATCCTCGCGGCGTTCGCGCAGCGGGGGTAGCGGCACGCGGATAACGTTCAGGCGGTGGAATAAATCCTCACGGAATTTGCCTTCCTGCACGCGCAGCTCAAGATTCTGGTGAGTTGCGGCGATGATCCGCACGTCTACTTTCACCGGAGCATAACCGCCGACGCGGTAAAACTGTCCATCCGCCAGCACGCGCAGCAGGCGCGTTTGTACATCCAGCGGCATATCACCGATTTCATCCAGGAATAGCGTGCCGCCGTCGGCCTGCTCAAAACGTCCCTGACGAATCTGGTTAGCGCCGGTAAACGCGCCTTTTTCATGACCAAACAGTTCAGACTCGATCAAATCCTTCGGAATCGCCGCCATATTTAACGCAATAAATGGTGATTTGACGCGAGGGCTGTGGCGATGCAGCGCGTGAGCTACAAGCTCTTTACCCGTACCGGATTCGCCATTGATCAGCACGCTGATAGAGGAACGAGACAAACGACCAATAATGCGGAAGACGTCCTGCATTGCAGGCGCTTCGCCGATGATATCGGTGGTTGGGCCGAAGACCGGCGTATGGCGCGGCTGCTGTTGCTCCTGATAATGACTGATCGCGCGTTCAACCAGCGCAACAGCTTCGTCAATATCAAAAGGTTTAGGGAGATAATCAAAGGCGCCTTGCTGGTAAGCGCTGACGGCCGCGTCCAGATCCGAATGCGCGGTCATTATGATGACCGGGAGCATCGGGTGCCGCTGTTTTATCTGTTTTAACAGCGCCAGCCCGTCCATACCCGGCATACGAATGTCGGATAGCAGAACGTCCGGCGTTTTGGTTGTCAGGGCGTCCAGCACCTCATTGCCGCTTTCAAACGCGGTGCAGCTTAAACTAGCCCCGGTCAGCGCGCGCTCCAGCACCCAACGGATGGAACTATCGTCATCAACGATCCAAACTATCCCTCGTTGCATACAAACCTCACTGGCGAATAGGCAGGTAAACGGAAAACTCGGTATGACCCGGCCAACTGTTGAATTCGATTTTTCCCGAATGCTGATCGATAAGATTGCGCGCAATAGACAGGCCCAGGCCAGTGCCTCCTTCGCGCCCGCTTACCATCGGGTAGAACAGCGTGTCCTGAAGCGTTGATGGAATACCCGGACCGTTATCTTCAACGTCAATTCGGGCAGCCAGACGGTAGCGCATACCGTGCAGCGTTAGCTGAAAAGCGGTGCGGGTGCGCAGGACAATTTCGCCGCCATCGCTTCCCAGCGCCTGTAACGCATTACGCACGATATTTAATAAAACCTGCTCAATTTGATCGGGATCGTGAGCAAACTCCGGCAGGCTTGGATCGTAATCCCGCACCAGCGTGACGTTTTCTGGCAGCTCCATCGACACCAGCTGCATTACGCGCTCGGTAACTTTGTGAATGCTTTCTGTCACGTGCATACCCGGCTGCTGCGGTCCTAACAGCCTGTCAACCAGGTTACGCAGACGGTCAGCCTGCTCAATAATCACTTTGGTATATTCGGTCAGCGAAGGGTCCGGCAACGCTTTCGCCAGCAGCTGCGCCGCTCCCCGTAATCCACCAAGAGGATTTTTGATCTCATGTGCCAGGCCGCGAACTAAATCTCGTGCGGCGAGCTGCTGGGCGTGCTGTAGCTGTTCCTGACTCAAACGACGCTGATTATCCATTGGCGCCATTTCCATCAGGATTAACCCATCCGGCAAACGCTGCGCCGTAAGAGAAAGAATATGGGAGCGGCCATCTATCACCAGCGTTACCTCGTTATCGGTAAACCCCTGGCCTGCGATCAGGCTTTCCTGCATTAAGCCGGTATTAAGTGAGAAGTAACTCAACAGCTCCGGCAACGGTGTACCGTAAAGTTTTCGTGAACTCTGCGCCAGCAGTTGCTGAGCTGCCGGGTTCGCGTAATGGACCGCCAGCTCGTCATCCACGAGCAGGATGCTGTTGATTAAAGAATTCAGAATCTGTCCAGCATCGGGCAGCATGCCAGTTGCCATACAGCAGTCTCCGGTTTATGCACTATATTGGTGCATTATAGGCGTCAGCTAATAAAAAGCCCTGTGATAACAGGTTATTTGCGGAGAAAAAAGCCCATCCGAAGATGGGCTGAAAGTTTCCACGGCAACAAAAACTCCTGAAGCCCTTCGCGCCGCCTCTGCGTTGGCTGCCTTCACTCACCCCGGTTACATAGTTACCTATGCTGCCGGGGATTTATTCAGTTGCCGCCTTGCTGCAACGCGAAATTCGTTGGATTTTTAAATAATTAAACGCTGTAGTACAGTTCAAACTCTACCGGGTGTGGCGTCATGCGCACACGGTCGTTTTCTTCGATACGCAGAGCGATGTAGGCATCGATCGCGTCATCGGTGAACACGCCGCCTGCGGTCAGGAACTCACGGTCCTGATCCAGCGCGTCGAGTGCTTCTTCCAGAGAGCCTGCAACCTGTGGGATTTCCTTCGCTTCTTCTGGCGGCAGGTCGTACAGGTTTTTGTCCATCGCTTCGCCCGGATGGATTTTGTTCTTAATGCCGTCAAGACCAGCCATCAGCAGCGCTGCGAAGCACAGGTACGGGTTAGCCGCTGGATCCGGGAAGCGCACTTCGATACGACGCGCTTTCGGAGAAGCAACAACCGGGATACGGATAGAAGCAGAACGGTTACGGGCAGAGTAAGCCAGCATAACTGGCGCTTCGTAACCCGGGACCAGACGCTTATAGGAGTTAGTGGTCGGGTTAGACAGGGCGTTGATTGCTTTAGCATGTTTGATAACGCCGCCAATGTAGTACAGCGCTTGCTCGGACAGGCCTGCGTATTTGTCGCCCGCGAACAGGTTAACGCCGTTCTTGGACAGGGACATATGGCAGTGCATGCCGGAACCGTTATCGCCAAACATTGGTTTTGGCATAAAGGTCGCAGTTTTGCCGTAAGCGTGAGCTACGTTGTGTACGACATATTTGTAGATCTGAATTTCGTCCGCTTTTTTGGTCATGGTGTTGAAGCGGGTGGCCACTTCGTTCTGACCAGCAGTAGCCACTTCGTGGTGGTGCGCTTCAACAACCAGGCCCATTTGTTCCATGGTCAGACACATGGCAGAACGCAGGTCCTGGGCAGAGTCAACCGGGGGAACCGGGAAGTAGCCGCCTTTTACAGCAGGACGGTGGCCTTTGTTGCCTTCTTCATATTTGGTGCCGGTGTTCCATGCGCCTTCGATATCATCGATAGCGACGTGGGAGCCGGAAATGGAGCTGCCGAAACGGATGTCATCGAACAGGAAGAACTCTGGCTCTGGCCCGAACAGGACGGTATCAGCGAAACCGGTAGAACGCAGGTAGTCTTCTGCACGTTTGGCGATGGAGCGTGGGTCACGGTCATAACCCTGCATAGTGCCGGGCTCAAGAATGTCGCAACGAATGATAAGAGTAGAATCCGCGAAGAACGGGTCGATGACGGCGGTAGATGCGTCTGGCATCAGCACCATGTCGGATTCGTTGATGCCTTTCCAGCCGCCAATTGAGGAGCCATCAAACATTTTGCCTTCTTCGAAGAAGTCAGCATTTACCTGATGAGCAGGGATCGTGATGTGCTGTTCTTTACCTTTGGTGTCAGTGAAGCGCAAATCAACAAATTTCACTTCATGCTCATTCAGCATCGTCAAAACGTGTTCAGCGGACATACTTAACTCTCCGGATTATCATTGTCGTCGTGGTAACGAGGTCTTACCCGTCATCCTTCAGGTTGCAGGGGACTCGCTCTCTTGCCGCCTGGCTGCAACCCGAATTATTCAGGGTTTAAAATTATTAAATGCGGCTTTTGCCCTGAAATGTTTAAAGCGAAATCTGTGCCAACTTTTAAATCACCCTAAAAAGGCGTTATCATGCGCGCTGTAGTGCAAAAGGGCTGCACCACGACGGATAATTTGCACCAATATAGTGCTCCAGTGTGAAAAATGGGCACCATATTGGTGCAATTTACGTTATGGCTTCCTTTTTAGCTCCGTGAAAGCGATCACAAACCCTTACTTTTAATATTGTTTGTAAAGGTTCTTTGTGATCCTGTTCTGTCCTTCGATTAATACGTGTACAATAACGCGCTATTTCTAATGCCTGAGGCAAAGTTGTGATCGAAAATCTGCGTAACATCGCCATCATCGCGCACGTTGACCATGGTAAAACTACCCTGGTCGATAAGCTGCTGCAGCAATCCGGTACTTTTAGTGAGCGTGCTGAAACTACCGAACGCGTGATGGACTCCAACGATTTGGAGAAAGAGCGTGGGATTACCATCCTCGCTAAAAACACCGCTATCAAATGGAATGACTACCGTATCAACATCGTTGATACCCCTGGGCACGCCGACTTCGGTGGTGAAGTTGAACGTGTAATGTCCATGGTAGACTCCGTGCTGCTGGTCGTTGACGCAATGGATGGCCCAATGCCGCAGACGCGCTTCGTAACCAAAAAGGCGTTTGCCCATGGTTTGAAGCCGATCGTGGTTATCAACAAAGTTGACCGCCCTGGCGCGCGTCCTGACTGGGTTGTGGATCAGGTCTTCGATCTGTTCGTTAACCTTGACGCAAGCGACGAGCAGCTCGACTTCCCAATCATCTATGCATCCGCACTGATGGGCATCGCGGGTAACGATCATGCGGATATGGCGGAAGACATGACCCCGCTGTATCAGGCGATCGTTGACCACGTTAAAGCGCCAAGCGTCGATCTTGATGGTCCGTTCCAGATGCAAATCTCCCAGCTTGATTACAACAACTACGTTGGCGTAATCGGCATTGGGCGCATCAAGCGCGGTAAAGTGAAGCCTAACCAGCAGATCACTATCATCGACAGCGAAGGTAAAACGCGTAACGGTAAAGTCGGTAAAGTTCTGACCCACCTTGGTCTGGAGCGTATTGAATCCACCGAAGCCGAAGCGGGCGACATCATCGCGATCACCGGTCTGGGCGAGCTGAACATCTCCGACACCCTTTGCGATACGCAAAATGTTGAAGCGCTGCCGGCCCTGTCCGTCGACGAACCAACCGTTTCCATGTTCTTCAACGTCAACACCTCTCCGTTCTGTGGCAAAGAAGGTAAATTCGTTACCTCCCGTCAGATCCTTGACCGCCTGAACAAAGAGCTGGTGCACAACGTTGCGCTGCGCGTTGAAGAAACCGAAGATGCGGATGCGTTCCGTGTATCCGGTCGTGGTGAGCTGCACCTGTCCGTACTTATCGAAAACATGCGTCGTGAAGGTTTCGAGCTGGCGGTTTCCCGTCCGAAAGTCATCTTCCGCGAAATCGACGGCCGTAAGCAGGAGCCGTTCGAGAACGTAACGCTGGATATCGAAGAGCAGCATCAGGGCTCCGTGATGCAGGCGCTGGGCGAGCGTAAAGGCGACCTGAAAAACATGAATCCAGACGGTAAAGGCCGCGTACGTCTTGACTACGTGATCCCAAGCCGCGGTCTTATCGGTTTCCGTAACGAATTCATGACCATGACTTCTGGTACCGGTCTGCTGTACTCCACCTTCAGCCATTACGACGATATTCGTCAGGGCGATGTGGGCCAGCGTCAGAACGGCGTGCTGATCTCTAACGGCCAGGGTAAAGCAGTTGCGTTTGCCCTGTACGGTCTGCAGGATCGCGGTAAGCTGTTCCTGGGTCACGGTGCCGAAGTTTATGAAGGCCAGATCATCGGTATTCACAGCCGTTCTAACGACCTGACCGTTAACTGCCTGACCGGTAAGAAACTGACCAACATGCGTGCGTCCGGTACTGACGAAGCGACTACGCTGGTTCCCGCTCAGAAGATGTCTCTGGAGCAGGCGCTGGAGTTTATCGATGATGACGAACTGGTAGAAGTGACTCCGCTTTCCGTTCGTATTCGTAAACGTCACCTGACTGAAAACGACCGCAAACGCGCGGGTCGTGGCAGCAAAGAAGCTTAAGTTTCTTTTCCGCTGTAAACCGAAGCCCTGTCTGCAAAGACGGGCTTTTTTTGCATTATTGCTCGCAGAATTGAAGCGCGTATAAACCCGCGATAGTCAAAGTATCCCTTTACCGCTACAGTTATTTGTCCACGGCGCAAAGGAGAGGCTTATGCTGTATATCTTTGATTTAGGTAACGTCATTGTCGATATCGACTTTAATCGCGTGCTGGGTGTCTGGAGCGATTACAGCCGGATACCGCTGGCCAATCTGCAAAAAAGCTTTGTGATGGGCGATACTTTCCACCGCCATGAGCGTGGGCAGATTTCCGATGAAGAATTTGCCGCGGCCGTATGCGAGGAAATGGATATGGCGCTGAGTTTCGAACAGTTCGCTACGGGCTGGCAGGCCGTGTTCGTTGCCCTGCGTTCTGAAGTCATCGCCCTGATGAGTAAGCTACGTGAACGAGGGCATCGTGTAGTTGTGCTCTCTAATACCAATCGCTTACACACTAATTTCTGGCCCGGCGAGTACCCACAAATCGCGGAAGCAGCGGATAAAATCTATCTGTCCCAGGATATGGGGATGCGTAAGCCCGACGCCGAAATTTATCAGAAGCTCTTAGAGGCAGAAGGTTTTTCTGCGGATCGGGCCATCTTTTTTGACGACAATGTCGATAATATTAAAGGGGCCCAGCAGGCGGGCATCACCAGCATTCTGGTGACCGGGAAAGAAACGCTGCCTGACTACTTCGCAAAAAATCCATGCTAAAAAACGTAAAGATTACCGTTCGTGAACGCCTCAGACCCTGTATCGCCTGGGGTAAGTTGCTCTGGCAGCGCATTGACCAGGACAATATGACGACGCTCGCAGGAAACCTTGCGTACGTCTCGCTGCTGTCGCTGGTGCCTTTTATCGCCGTAGTGTTTGCACTGTTTGCTGCTTTTCCCATGTTTTCTGACGTCAGCGTTCAGCTACGCCACTTTATCTTCTCGAATTTTATGCCCGCTACCGGCGATATCATTCAGCGTTATATCGAGCAGTTTGTTGCGAACTCCAGCAAAATGACGGTAGTTGGCGCGTGCGGGCTTATCGTCACCGCTCTTTTGCTCATGTATGCCGTGGACAGCGCGCTAAACGCTATCTGGCGTAGCACACGCACCCGGCCAAAAATTTACTCTTTTGCGGTGTACTGGATGATTCTTACGCTCGGGCCGTTACTGGCCGGGGCAAGCCTGGTTATCAGCTCCTATTTGCTGTCGTTACGCTGGGCAACGGGCTTTAACAGCATGATTGATGAGGTGCTGCGCATTTTCCCGCTGCTGCTCTCCTGGCTCTCATTCTGGCTGCTTTACAGTATTGTCCCCACCACGCGCGTACCGGTACGTGACGCTTTGATTGGCTCGCTGGTCGCAGCGCTTCTCTTTGAGTTGGGTAAGAAAGGTTTCGCGCTCTATATCACCATGTTCCCCTCTTATCAGCTTATTTATGGCGTGCTGGCGGTGATCCCCATTTTATTTGTCTGGGTCTACTGGACATGGTGTATCGTGTTGCTCGGGGCAGAAATTACTGTCACCCTCGGCGATTACCGTAAGCTTCGCTCAGAGCTACAGCAGGAAGAATTGGACAAACCATGATTGCATTGATTCAGCGCGTCACCCAGGCTCGCGTCACCGTGGAGGGTGAAGTGACGGGTGAAATTGGCCCAGGACTTTTAGTGTTATTGGGTGTCGAAAAAGAAGACAACGAGCAGAAGGCGAACCGCCTGTGCGAACGGGTATTAGGCTACCGTATCTTCGGTGATGAAGATGACAAAATGAATCTGAACGTTCAGCAAGCCGGTGGCAGCGTGCTGGTGGTGTCGCAGTTTACCCTTGCGGCAGATACGGAGCGCGGCATGCGCCCGGGCTTCTCAGGCGGCGCGGCACCCGCGCTCGCGGAAGAGCTGTACGAATACTTCGTCAAACGCTGCCGACAACAGGGCATCATTGCCCAAACGGGGCGCTTCGCTGCCAATATGCAGGTATCGCTTATCAACGACGGCCCGGTAACATTCTGGTTGCAGGTCTGAATCCCGCACGGTTCATCGGCCTTGCGAAATCTTAAGAGAGTACAGCTATGTATCACCTTCGCGTACCGCAAACCGAAGAAGAACTTGAAAGCTATTATCAGTTCCGCTGGGAGATGTTGCGTAAACCGCTGCATCAACCCAAAGGCTCCGAACGCGACGCATGGGACGCCATGGCTCATCACCAGATGGTAGTGGATGAAGAGGGCAACCCGGTCGCTATAGGCCGTTTATACATTAACGCCGATAACGAGGCGGCAATCCGCTTTATGGCCGTGCATCCTTCCGTACAGGACAAAGGCCTGGGCACGCTGATGGCAATGACGCTGGAATCCGTCGCCCGTCAGGAAGGAGTGAAACGCGTAGTTTGCAGCGCGCGTGAAGACGCGGTGGAGTTTTTCGCCAAGCTAGGATTTATCAATCAGGGCGAGATCACCACTCCGCAGACGACACCCGTGCGGCATTTTCTGATGATTAAACCCGTAGCTTCGCTGGACGATATCCTGCATCGTGCCGACTGGTGTGGGCAGCTCCAACAGGCCTGGTACGAGCATATTCCCCTTAGCGAGAAAATGGGCGTGCGCATTTTGCAGTACACCGGGCAAAAATTCATTACCACCATGCCGGAAACGGGCAATCAAAATCCGCACCAGACGCTGTTTGCGGGTAGCCTGTTTTCTCTTGCAACGCTGACGGGCTGGGGGCTTATCTGGCTGATGCTGCGAGAGCGTCATCTGGGCGGTACGATTATTCTGGCTGATGCCCACATTCGTTACAGCAACCCCATCACCGGGCGTCCGGGGGCGATAGCGGATTTAGGTTCGCTTAGCGGCGATCTCGATCGTCTGGCCCGGGGCCGTAAAGCACGTGTTGCGCTGCAGGTTGAACTCTTTGGCGACGAAAAACAGGGCGCGGTGTTTGAAGGCGTGTACCTGGTGCTGCCGGCTAAACCCTTCGGGCCGCTGGAAGAGGGCGGTAACGAAGAGGAGTAGCCGCGCAGGGTGCTATTTTTGGGAAGTCATGCGCCGGGTATTTCACCTTTTTGCATGGTTTGCTGTAGCTGTTTTCCGTCCGTACTGGTGGCCTGAAGCGTGCCGTTTACCGTGGGTTTCAGCGGCGTCTGCGCAGCAAGACTACCGGTAACGGAAAGCTGCAGGTTACCTTCCCCCTCCAGCGGTAAATTTGGCCATCCCCATTGATGCAAAGTGTTAATCGGTACTGAGCGACCACGAAGTTTTATCGCCGTATTACGCTGCGGGGATTGTGAGACAGCGCCTGTCGCTTCAAGCATCCCTTTTCCGGCGAAGGCGCTTAGCTCCGTGACGGAAATCTGATTCGCGTTCGCCGTCAGGGCAATAGAAGGACGTCGAATGTCCACGCGGTTAAAGGTTGCAGCCGCAGCATTCAGGCTGATATTGCCATCCCACAGACCCCACTGTCGGTCCCGCACCACCTCAAGATTATTTCCCACGCCGTCCAGCGCGGTGAGCTGGAACGGGAAAGTTGGATCGATATCGATAATCAGGTTCCGGTTAGCCGAAAGCTTTTTGATGGTCACTTTGTTTAGCCATTCCGGAACGGGCGCCAGCCAGCGTTTTTTCCAGTCTGCCGGCAGCGTATATTCCAGCCCGGCCAGCACGACTTCATCAAGCGTCAGTTGGTTATCATTGCGCAGCCACTGACCCGAGGCGCGAACCATGCCTCTTTCCCAGCGGGAGGTAAACTGACGCAGCACGGCGGCTTGCTGAGTAAAATCTATGTTTACGATTGGATCGTTAAGATGCAACGTACCGTTGATGAACTCGCTGGCGTTTAGCGACAACCTGCCGTCATCGCTTTGCCATCCGCCGTTGGCGAGCGTCAGATTGCGCAGGCTCAGATCTAAATCCGTTACCGCCCAGCCCTTGCCCTCCAGGCGCGCGTCGGTGATCTCCAGGCTATCCACTTCCAGCGACGGGACGGTAGTGAGAGGAGAAAGGAAATCGCTTATGGATTTATCCGTTTGCAAACGAATATCGTTGAGGCGCAGGCTGCCAATATGCCACGAGCCATCCGCATTCCGATTTGCAGTACCGGTGAGCGAGCCGCGAGCTATATCCGCGCCGATGGTGGAGAGCGTTACCTGCCCCTGATTAATGGCGCCCTGTAACAGCACGTTGCTTGCGGGCACACCGTTAAGCGACATTGAACCCGCGCTGAATTGAATATCTGCCGTGCTGCCCAGTACCTTTCCTCTTTCAGGTTGCCATGGCGTGACGCCTCCGTTCACGCGCTGAGCACGCAAATTCCATCCGGCGTCAGGGCTATTAAGCGCCATATCGCTAAGTTGCAGCATGTCGGCCTGGAAGGGAAGCGGGGCGGAGTCCGGGCTGAGATTCAGGGTGCCTTTTTTCAGCAAAATGGTATCAACGTGCAGCGGCTCTGAAAACTGGCGGGAGCTCAGACCTATATCGACGCCCTGGGCAACCAGAGTAGCTGGCTGACCTTTTCGCCCAAACGTCACGTTGCTGAAGGTAAGGTGCATGGGAGAAGCCCAGCGGTGTTCCATCACATCAAACGAAAAATCGTAGTCGCTTTGCTCGTTAATCCAGCCGCTGACCTGGCCTGCTCCCCAGCGGGTCTGCAGCAAAATATAAGCAGCAATCAGTACGACCAGAACGATCGCTACGAGTGTCGCAATAAGCTTTCCGAGAAATTTCATTGCCTTCCATCCCATGAAGTTTCGGTAAGGGTGTTATGCCCCATTTACCGTTATAGCTCAAGGATGAGTTTGTCAGAGAGGGTTTCACGCGCCGCTGGCAACAAATCACCGGCGCGTGAGGAACATCAATCTTTTTCAGGCGGGAAAATCAGGTTCAGGACAATCGCCGTGATACCACCGGCAGCAATACCGGAGGAGAGCAGCGTTTTCAGCCAGTCAGGAGCAAACTGCAGAATCAGCGGCTGCTGAGACACGCCCATACCCACCGCCAGCGACAGGGCAATAATCATAATCGCACGACGATTCAACGGTTCGCGTGAAACGATGCGCACGCCGGATGCGGCGATAGTACCGAACATCACAATCGTTGCGCCACCGAGTACCGGCTCAGGAATGTGCTGAACAAAACCGCTCACCGCAGGGAACAGGCCAAGCACAATCAGCATCAGCGCCACCACAAAACCAACGTAACGGCTGGCGACGCCGGTGAGCTGAATCACCCCGTTGTTTTGTCCAAAGCAGGAGTTCGGGAAAGTGTTGAAGATAGCGGATACGCAGGAGTTCAGGCCGTTAGCCAGCACGCCGCCTTTCAGGCGTTTCATATACAGAGGACCCGAAACGGGCTGCTCGGAAACGTCAGAGGTAGCGGTAATATCCCCGATGGTTTCCAGCGAGGTTACCATAAACACCAGCATCAACGGGATCAGCAGGTTCCAGTCAATGCCCAGCCCGTAATAAAGCGGTGTCGGGACCATGATTAAATCGGTATTCGTAGACGCGGTGGTTTCCGGCAGCATATCCAGAGCCCATGCCAGTGCATAACCCACAGCCATAGCGATGACCAGAGACGCGACGCGCAGATACGGGTTGCGCTGGCGGTTCAGCAGAATAATTACCAGCAGTACGGCGCCGGCCAGCAGCAGATTTTTCGGCGCGCCAAAGGTGTGATCGTTCATCGCGGCGTATCCGCCACCGATAGAGTTAAGGCCTACCTGAATCAGCGACAGGCCGATAATCATCACCACGACGCCGGAAACCAGCGGAGTAATAATACGGCGCGCCAGGTGCAATACGCGGGAAAGTGCCATCTCCGTGCAGCTTGCGAGCATCAACGTACCGAAGAGCGCCGCCATCATTGTCGGCACGTCCGCACCGCCGTTTTTTAGCGCCATACCGCCCATAATCAGCGGCGAGACGAAGTTAAAGCTGGTGCCCTGAATCGACAGCAGTCCCGAACCCACGGGGCCCCAGGCTTTAATTTGAATAATAGAGGCTACGCCGGAGGCGAACAGCGACATGCTGATAATGTGCTGCGTGTCCGATGCCGGTAATCCCAGAGCCTGGCAAATCAGTAATGCCGGCGTGATAACCGCGACAAACATCGCCAGCAGGTGCTGACAGGCGGCGAAAAGCGTTTGTGGAAGAGGAGGTCTGTCTTCAAGGCGATATATCAATTCACTGGAGCGAGTCGATGCAACCGGTTGCGCATTTTCTGATTCAACGGCATTTACAGACATCAGAGGAGGTCCCGTGGTGGAAAAGCGAAGATTTTAACGGACTGAATGGTAAAAGCAAACGATTGCATGGCGACATTATTAATATTTAAAACTTATACGGCGTTTAAGCTGTATCTGGCGCTGTCGACGTTTGCGTCATCAGGCATTCGAGTAGCGTTCCGTTTCCGGCATCCAGCGTTCAATCAGCGCGGCTGCCTGCTCCGGGAAACGTTCATGAATATGACGAGCAAGCCGCTGCACTTCCGGGATCATCGCCTGGTCGCGCAGTAAGTCCGCTACTTTAAACTCGGCGCTTCCCGTCTGGCGAGCACCGAGTAGCTCTCCCGGCCCACGAATTTCCAGGTCTTTTTGCGCAATCACAAAGCCATCGTTGCTGTCCCGTAAAACCTGCAAACGCAGCTGAGCCGTTTTGGACAGCGGCGTTTTATAAAGCAGCACGCAATGGGAGGCGACGGCGCCACGGCCAACGCGGCCACGCAGCTGGTGGAGTTGCGCAAGCCCCAGACGTTCCGGGTTTTCAATAATCATCAGGCTGGCGTTTGGTACATCCACGCCGACCTCAATAACCGTCGTGGCGATCAGCAGATGGATATCGCCCTCTTTAAACGCCTGCATCACCGCCTGTTTCTCCTGCGGCTTCATGCGCCCGTGTACTAACCCGACGTTGAGATCGGGCAGAGCGGTTTTAAGCTCCTCCCAGGTGACTTCCGCCGCCTGCGCCTCCAGCAGCTCCGACTCTTCAATCAGCGTGCAAACCCAGTAAGCCTGACGTTTTTCCGTAGCGCAGGCGCTGCGGACCCGTTCGATAATATCGTTACGGCGGGTATCCGCGATGGCAACGGTAGTAACGGGCGTACGGCCCGGCGGCAGTTCATCGATAACTGACGTATCCAGATCGGCATAAGCTGTCATGGCGAGCGTGCGGGGGATTGGCGTGGCCGTCATGATTAGCTGATGCGGATGGAAGCCCTGAATCTGTCCCTTTTCCCACAGCGCCAGCCGCTGATGAACGCCAAAGCGATGCTGTTCATCGATAATTACCAGCGCCAGTTCGGCAAACTGCACCTGTTCCTGGAAGATAGCGTGAGTGCCGACAACCATCGATACCTGGCCGCTGGCAATGGCTTCCTGCTGTGCAATGCGTGCTTTGCCTTTTTGCTTTCCGGCAAGCCAGCCAACCTCAATTCCCAGAGGCGCATACCACTGGCGGAAGTTACTGGCGTGCTGTTCGGCGAGCAGTTCCGTAGGAGCCATCAGGCCAACCTGTTTGCCGTGCGCAATAGCCCGCAGGGCTGCAAGAGCGGCAACCAGCGTTTTTCCTGAACCTACATCGCCCTGTACCAGGCGCATCATCGGCACGTCCAGCGCCATATCATGTTCGATTTCCGCAACGACCCGCTCTTGTGCGCCGGTTGGTTTAAACGGCAGAGCGGCCAGAAGACGGTTTTTCAGTTCGTCGTGATTAACTAGCGGCAAAGCGTGATAGCGCTGAGCACCCGCGCGCAGCGCCAGCATGCTCAGGTTATGCGCCAGTAATTCCTCAAGGATTAAGCGCTGCTGGGCCGGGTGCTTACCTGTCTCCAGATCCGCAAGTTGCGTATCCGGCGGCGGACGATGCAGCGTGTGTAAGGCTTTCGGCAGGCTCATCATTCCCTGACTCAGTTCCGGCGGGAGCAATTCTGCAATGGCGCAGGTATCCAGCAGTTCGAGTGCCTGGTCGGTCAGCTTGCGCAGCGTTGCCTGGCGAATGCCTTCGGTTGTGGGATAAACCGGCGTTAGCGTCTCCTGCAGCTCCTGCGTGCTGAGCTCGCCCTGTACACGGTATTCCGGATGGATCATCTCCGCGCCGTGTGTACCGCGCTTTGTCTCGCCATAGGCAAGTACACGCTTGCCCGGCGCCAGGCTGTTTTTCATCGCCGCGTTGAAATTGAAAAAGCGCATTGTCAGGATGCCGGTGCCGTCAGTAATTTGACAGGTCATCATCCGGCGGCGGCCAAAGCTGATATTGCTGTTCAGCACTTCCCCTTCCACCGTGGCGTAAACGCCAGGCAAAAGTTCATTAATGGGATAAAGATGGGTGCGGTCTTCGTAGCGCAACGGAAGGTGCAGCAATAAATCCTGGATGGTATGCAGGCCAATTTTGGCCAGCTTGCCGCTCTGGCTGGCACCTACTCCGGCAAGCGTGCTTAACGGTATGGCATCCAGCAAACGGCCTTTCATGATTTACTCCGCAGACTGCATTGTGGCCCACCAGGCGGCATCAGCTTCGATCTCGCCTTGCTGATTCACATGGGGATAAGGCAGGCCTTTACGGCGGGAGACGCGTGCCAGCACCGGATAGCCGCCTTCAAACAGCAGGCGCTGTTGTTCAGCGTCCGGCAGAGTGCTGTTTTCGCGCTGGTACATACCGGCATTCTGACGCTGGCGCTGTGCCTCATAAAGGATAAGCGCGGAGGCGACAGAAACGTTGAGCGACTGCACCATGCCGATCATCGGAATGATAATGTCCTGGTCTGCCAGCGCCAGCGCTTCCTGAGTAATGCCGGTTTTCTCCTGGCCCATCAGAATGCAGGTCGGACGCGTGTAATCAATTTCACGAAAATCGACGGCTTTATCAGAAAGGTTAGTGGCAAGTATTTGCATGCCGCTGCTTTTTAGTTGAGAAACGGCATCGCTAATGGTGCGATGGGTTTTAACTTCGACCCAGGAATTACTGCCCGCAGCGGATGAGGCCATGGTGCGCATACGATTTCCCGGCCAGACGGCGTGAACCTCGTGCACGCCCACCGCGTCTGCGGTGCGGATAATCGCCGAGACGTTATGAGGTTTATGGACCTGCTCCATGCAGACCGTCAGATCGGGCTGACGGCGGGCTAACATTTCGCAGATGCGGGCATAACGTTGTGGATTCATAACGTTAGTTTCTGTTACGGGTGACTTTAATCACGTCCGGCATCACGCGGATTTTACGCATGATATTCGCCAGATGGATACGATCGCGGGCCGTCAGGCGAATGAAGGCGCTATAAACGCGGCCGTCTTTCTCTTCGGTATTCAGGCTTTGAATATTCGAACCCGCGTTGTTCAGCGCCGCGGTGAGGTTTGCCAGCGCACCCTGGTGGTTAAACATATCCACCTTGATCTCGGTGATAAACTCCTGCTCCGCCTCTTTGTCCCATTCCACAGCCATAAACTTCTCCGGCTCTTTCTGGTAGCCGCGGATGTTTCGACAGGATTCATGGTGGATAACCAGGCCCTTACCGGGGCTGACATGGGCAACAATCGGGTCACCAGGAATTGGGCGACAGCATTTTGCAAAGGTAATCAGCACGCCGTCTGCGCCTTTGATTGGCAGATGGCTATGCGGCAAGGCATTTGCCTGTAGTGAGGCTTGCGATTCGCCCTGCAGGTTTTTCGCAACTACCACGCTCATGGCGTTGCCAAGGCCGATTTCCGCCAGCAGATCATCAAGCGAGGCGAGCTTCATGCGCTCAAGCTCACGTTGGATATTTTCTGGTGGGACTTCGGCCAGCTTGCGGCTACCGCCTAAAGCATGATTTAACAGGCGGCGTCCCAGGTTGACTGAATCGTCTCGCTTGAGGTTTTTCAGCATCTGGCGAATTTTGGCGCGTGCTTTGGAACTGACCACAAAGTTCAGCCAGGCGGCATTTGGTCTTGCACCTGGCGCGGTGATAATTTCGATAGTCTGGCCGCTGGTAAGCGACTGCGAGAGCGGATAGGGCTGGCGGTCGACCCTGGCGCCGACGCAGGCGTGACCGATGTCGGTATGTACCGCATAGGCGAAGTCCACGGGCGTTGCTCCTGCCGGGAGTTCGACAATTCGCCCTTCCGGGGTGAAAACGTAAATCTCATCCGGGAAGAGATCGGATTTAACGCTCTCGATAAATTCAAAGGAGCTACCGGCGCTCTGCTGCAGTTCCAGCAGGCTTTGCATCCAGCGCTGGGCGCGGATTTGCGCGGTAGTGCTGCTCTCACCCTGCTCTTTATAAGCCCAGTGGGCGGCAACCCCCATCTCAGCCATCTGGTCCATATCTTCGGTACGGATTTGCACTTCTACCGGTACGCCGTGCGGACCAATCATCGAAGTATGCAGGGACTGATAGCCGTTCGCTTTTGGAATGGCGATATAGTCCTTCACCCGCCCCGGACGTGGCTTGTAGAGGCTATGCATTTGCCCAAGGACGCGGTAGCAGGTATCCATATCATGAACGATTACGCGGAAGGCATAGATATCCATGATTGAGTGGAAACGCTGCTCTTTGAGCGTCATTTTGCAGTAGATGGAGTAAAGGTGTTTTTCGCGGCCGCTGACGCGACACGGAATACCCGCCTCCTGTAAGCGCCCGTCGATCTCAGAGAGGATTTTTTGAATCATCTCTTTGCGGTTACCACGCGCCGCTTTAACCACTTCTTTAATGACGCGGTAGCGGTTCGGGTAGAGCGCTTCAAAGCCCAGCTCTTCCAGCTCGGTTTTCAGGTGGTGAATACCAAGACGGTGGGCCAGCGGACTGTAGATTTCGAGGGTTTCGCGGGCGATGCGGCGGCGCTTGTCCGGACGCAGCGACCCCAGAGTACGCATATTGTGCGTTCGGTCGGCGAGTTTGATCAGAATGACGCGGATATCCTGCACCATCGCCATGATCATTTTGCGGAAGTTTTCGGCCTGGGCCTCTTTCTTGTCGCGGAACTTCAGTTTGTCCAGCTTAGAAACCCCTTCCACCAGCTCGGCAACGCTTTTGCCAAACAGTTGTTCCATATCCTGATAGGTGGCGGGGGTGTCTTCAATCACGTCATGCAGCAGCGCGGCCATTAGCGTTTCATAGTCGAGTTTCATCTCGGCCAGAATGCAGGCAACGGCTACAGGATGGGTGATATAGGGTTCACCGCTTGAACGTGCTTGTCCCTCGTGAGCATCACGCGCGACAAGATAGGCTTGCCGGAGGCGCTTTATCTGCTCCTCAGGCAAGTATTGTTGAATCAGCTGATTCAGGCTTTCAAACAGATACAAGGGCTACCCGCAGGGCTAATTAACGACGACCTTCAGCAATAGCGGTAACGGCCTGCAGTTCTGCGGCTTCCTGCTCTTGCTGCTCCTGGCGATCACGAACATCGAGAATCTGGTTGGTGATCAACCCTTCTTCGATTTCGCGCAGTGCGATAACGGTCGTTTTATCGTTTTCTTCAGGTACCAGAGGATCTTTACCACCGGTTTGCATCTGACGAGCGCGACGTGCGGCGACCAGTACCAGGTCAAAACGGTTACCAATTTTCTCTACAGCGTCCTGAACGGTTACGCGTGCCATATTTTAAAGCTCCACAGATGAAGAAATGACTGGGCATGATACTGAAACTGGGCTCAGTCTGCCAATAGTTTGCTGATTAAAGCGTCATGTCGCGCTTTTTGGCGACCCATTCGCAGACGCTCGGCACGAATAATAATCTTTAAATCTGACAGCGCGGTGTCGAAATCATCATTAACGATAAGGTAATCATATTCCGCGTAATGGCTCATTTCTGCAACAGCCTGTTCCATACGCTTCGCGATGACTTCTTCGCTGTCCTGGCCACGGCCACGCAGGCGGCGGTCTAATTCGTCTTTCGACGGCGGCAGGATAAAGATGCTGCGCGCATGCGGCATTTTATTGCGGATTTGCTGCGCGCCCTGCCAGTCGATATCAAGAAATACATCCACACCGGTTGCCAGTATTTGCTCAATCGCATGGCGCGAGGTGCCGTAATAATTACCAAAGACTTCCGCGTGTTCGAGGAAAGCGTCTTCGGCAATCATCTGCCTGAATTCGTCCTTACTGACGAAGAAATAGTGTTCACCATGGTTCTCACCGGGACGAACGCCACGAGTGGTATGGGAAACAGAAACCTGTGTGTCATACAGCGGTTGTGTTTTTAACAGAGCCTGAATGAGGCTGGATTTCCCCGCGCCACTTGGGGCGGAAACAATATAAAGCGTGCCTTGAGCCATGGGTTCTAACTTATTCGGTAAGGATAAAAGAAGAGCGTCTACTGGCCTATTATACACGTCGACACGGTAGCACGGAGAATTTGTCGTGTTCCCGGCACGCTTTTCGATGATTTTGCGTAATGCTTTCCCGTATTCAGCGTCCGTTGCTGCAACGTCAGCGCTTTATCTGAAAATGCCTCGCATCGCTTTAAATTCATTCTCGCAGCTGACGCCTGCCCGCGCTATACCTCATGGCGAACTGACAGGGAGAGCGTTATGGAAGGGTTAATCAAGCTGATTGTGATTTTGAGCGTCCTGACACGAGTCGCTTTGGCTTCGTGCCCGGTTTGGTCACCGTTGCAGGCAAGTCAGGAAATGGAGAAATTACAAACCCAGCTTAATCAGTGGGACGAGGTCTATTACCGTGACGGGGAGAGTCGTATCAGCGATGCGGTATACGATCGGCTCCGTTCACGTTTAAACATGTGGCAGCGTTGTTACCAGCCTGCGGCAGCACCTCTGCAACCCACGCTTTCGACTAACGGCAAGACACAGCATCCCATCGCCCATACAGGGGTTAAAAAACTGGCGGATAGCCCGGCAGTGGCGCGATGGCTTGAGGGTAAAACCGATTTATGGGTACAGCCGAAAATTGATGGCGTGGCGATCACGCTTGTGTACCGGCACGGCAAGCTCGCGCAGCTTCTCAGCCGTGGAAACGGGCTGAAAGGCGAGGACTGGACCGCTAAAGCGGCCATGATAGATGCGATACCTAAAAAGCTCACCGGCGCGCTGGCCGATAGTATTTTGCAGGGAGAGTTGTTCTTAAAACGTGCCCAGCACGTGCAGAAGATAGTGGGAGGAATGAATGCAAGGAGTAAAGTTGCAGGCGCTATGATGCGGCAGGCAAATGCCGCCTTTCTTAACGATTTTGACGTGTTTATCTGGGCGTGGCCAGACGGCCCGGCAGACTTCAGGCATAAACTGGAAGTGCTGGACAGCGCAGGATTTTCGCTCGTAAAGGCATGGTCAAAACCAGTTTCCTCTCTGCATGAAATCTCCTCTTTGCGCAATCTGTGGTTCGCCTCCCCTTTACCTTTTGTGACCGACGGCGTTGTAATTCGTCAGGGCACAGAGCCTGCCGGGAAATTTTGGCAGCCAGGACAGGCATCGTGGCTTGCGGCCTGGAAGTATCCACCGGTCCAGCAAATCGCCGACGTAAAGGACATTCGCTTTACCGTTGGGCGTACCGGGAAAGTTGCCGTGGTATTGGATCTGGAACCATTACAACTCGACGATAAACAAATTAAACGCGTTAACGTTGGTTCGGTTAAACGCTGGCAAGATCTGGATATTGCGCCGGGCGATCAGGTAATGGTGAGCCTTGCGGGCCAGGGCATTCCGAGAATCGACAAGGTCGTCTGGCGTGTAAACCTGCGAGACAAGCCACAGCCGCCGGCCAAATTAAACAACACGCCTTTAAGCTGCCTTTCTGTAACTGTGGCATGTCGTGAACAGTTTTTTGCCCGTCTCGCCTGGGCAAGCTCGCTGGCTGTACTGGATATTAAGGGCGTGAGCAAAAGTACCTGGCAACAGCTACATCAGGCTTTTCATTTCGAAAATATTTTTTCCTGGCTGCTGTTGGGCGCTGAGGATTTACTCCGGGTTAAAGGAATATCACCCGCCCGTGGTACGCAGCTCTGGCATCAGTTCTCAATGGCTCGTCAGCGGCCTTTTCATCGCTGGCTAATGGCCTTTGGCCTTCCCCTGCCGAAACCTGCAATAAATGTACTTTCAGATACTCACTGGCGACAGTTGATCTCTCGCGATGAGTTGAGCTGGCAAGAACTACCGGGCGTGGGGGCGGAGCGGGCGAAAAAACTGGTGGAGTTTATGAATTATCCGCAGATCAACGCCCTGGCTGTTTTTCTGGCGCAGCAGGGCATAAAAGGATTTGTTGATTAATGGTCGGCATGTTTGTAGTGGAAAACGGGTAAACCCAGGCGCAGGCGCAGCGCTAATAAACGCGTTGAGAAACCGAAAATAAGTGTCGCAATCACTACCACATCGTGACTGGATACATAGTGCTGTAACACGATATACAGCACTGCGGAGGCAAAGGAGATGCCAGCGTATAGCTCTTTCTGGAAAACTAACGGAATGCGTTTGCAGAACATATCGCGCAATACGCCGCCGAATACGCCCGTCACTACTGCTGCGATAATTGCGATGACCGGACCTTCGCCCATATCCAGCGCAATCTGTGCGCCAATGATGGAAAACACCACCAGGCCAAGGGCGTCCAGAACGAGAAAAAGTCGTCGCAGGTGGGGCATGACCGGGGCAACGATGGTGGTCACTACCGCCGCTACGGCGACAATTACTACATATTCAGGGTGCTTTACCCAGCCTAACGGGTAGTGCCCGAGCAGGATGTCACGCACCGAGCCTCCGCCGAGTGCGGTAGCCGTAGCAATAATAATGACACCGAAAGTGTCCATGCGGCGCCGACCAGCCGCCAGCGCGCCGGTCATTGCTTCGGCGGTAATACCAATAAGGTAAAGAATATGTAGCAGCATAAACACTCCCGGAGAAATTGTGCAAATGGTAGCGTTTTGTGGGAGGTATCACGATTGAGATTTTCTAAACTTATTTTTTATCGATTAGATTTATTTATGTGAAATTGTTGGCTTCTTTAGCCCACGGTTATCAGGTTAAAATATGCGACCGTAAAAAGGATTAGTATAACTATTGAACCGGAGGGGACGGTAACGATGAATATCACAGCGATGCTAAGGGCATTAGCAAATGGAATCAATCCTGAAACGGGAGAAATATTGTCCTCCGGTTCGGTAGCCAATAAACCTGAAGCCATACGGATGTTGTTTACACTGGCCGAAGAGCTAGCCGCAGAGCCGGAAAAACAGAAAAAATCGAAGCTGACTCCGGAGGAGCGGCAGCAAAAGAATATTGCCGAAGGACGACCAGCGAAATCGCATTTTCCCTGGACTGAAGAAGAGAGGCATCTGCTTGAGGAAAGCTATAACCAGAATAATGCTATCGAAGCGCTGAGCGCGCAGTTTGAACGTTCCGCACGTGCAGTAGCCATTCAGTTAGAAAAGATGGGATTGATAACGGCAGAAGAACTTATGGTGTATACATAAAAATAGAAAAAGCCCGATGAAACGGGCTTCTTTAGTCTACTCAATGTTCTGAATCTGCTCGCGCATCTGCTCAATCAGCACTTTAAGCTCAATGGCTGAGTTGGTAACATCAGAATTGATGGATTTAGAGGCCAGCGTGTTCGACTCGCGGTTGAACTCCTGCATCATAAAGTCGAGGCGACGACCAACGGCTTCTTTTTTCTTCAGGATGTTGTACGTTTCTTTAACGTGCGCTTCCAGGCGATCCAGTTCTTCGGCAACGTCAATACGCTGCACCATAAGAACCAGCTCTTGCTCAAGCCGGGTGTTTTCAAGCTGAACCTGGGCTTCTTCGAGTTTGCTGACTAAACGTTCACGCTGCCATTTAACGACTTCAGGCATCTGCGCGCGCACTTTAGCAACTTCAGCGCTGACGCCTTCAAGGCGCTGTTCGATAAGAGCTTTCAGCGCCTTGCCTTCGGTTTCGCGAGCAAGGATGAAATCATCCAGGGCACCGTCCAGCGCGGCAAGAATTTCAGCGGCGATGGCATCCAGATCCTGTTCCTGGGCGGACATCACGCCCGGCCAGCGTAAAATATCAACCGGATTGATTTCGCCTTCATCACTTTGCATCTTTACCCAGTTCGCTGCTTCAACGAGCTGTTTAGCCAGCTTTTCGTTAAGCAGGAGCGAGCTTTGCGCACGTGCGTCAGGTTCAAAGCGAAGATTACATTCGATTTTTCCGCGGGTTAAGCGAGTACGAATGCGTTCGCGGGCCACGGGTTCGAGGCTACGGAACTGTTCCGGCATGCGGATATAAGTTTCAAGGTAACGTTGGTTTACCGAACGTAACTCCCAGGAGGCGCTGCCCCATTCGCCTTTTACTTCACGTCGGGCATAGGCGGTCATACTGCGGATCATAAATCGTTACCGTATTGAGCAATGGATGGAGGGATTATAACCATGCCTGGCCGGGCAGGATAGGAATAAGCGTCCGAAGCCCGTATAATGCGCGCCACATTCGTTTTAGCCGGAGATAAGCCCATGCGTCCATCAGGTCGTAGCGCCGAACAAGTGCGCCCAGTCACACTGACCCGTAATTACACCAAACACGCTGAAGGTTCTGTGCTGGTCGAATTTGGCGATACCAAAGTCTTGTGCACCGCCACCGTTGAAGAAGGCGTACCACGCTTTCTGAAAGGACAGGGGCAAGGTTGGATCACCGCAGAATACGGTATGCTGCCGCGTTCTACCCATAGCCGTAATGCTCGCGAAGCGGCGAAGGGTAAACAGGGTGGCCGCACCCTGGAAATCCAGCGTCTGATTGCCCGTTCTTTGCGTGCAGCGGTGGATTTGAAAATCCTCGGTGAATATACCATTACCCTGGATTGCGATGTGTTGCAGGCCGACGGCGGTACCCGTACCGCATCGATCACCGGCGCCTGTGTTGCGCTGGCTGACGCGCTGAACAAACTGGTTGCTATCGGCAAGCTAAAAACCAACCCGATGAAGGGGATGATTGCTGCGGTTTCCGTTGGCATCGTTAATGGCGAAGCGGTTTGCGATCTGGAATATATCGAAGATTCCGCAGCAGAAACCGACATGAATGTCGTGATGATGGAAGATGGTCGTATGATTGAGATTCAGGGCACCGCCGAAGGCGAGCCGTTCTCCCATGAAGAGTTGCTGACGCTGCTGGCGCTGGCGCGAGGGGGAATTGAATCAATCGTCACTTCGCAGAAGGCGGCGTTAGAAAATTGATTTTTAAGGCGACTGAAGCAGTCGCCTTTTTTATATCTGAAGAAACCCAGAGGAGCGAATCCATGAAACCGTATCAGCGCCAGTTTATTGAATTTGCGCTTAACAAGCAGGTACTGAAGTTTGGCGAGTTCACGCTGAAATCCGGGCGTACCAGCCCTTATTTCTTCAACGCCGGGCTGTTTAATACCGGGCGAGATCTGGCACTGCTGGGTCGTTTTTACGCTGCCGCGCTAATGGATTCCGGTATTGATTTTGATTTGCTGTTTGGGCCTGCCTACAAAGGCATCCCTATCGCAACGACTACCGCAGTTGCGCTGGCAGAACACCATGAACGCGATGTGCCTTATTGCTTCAACCGGAAAGAAACCAAAGATCATGGTGAAGGCGGTAACCTGGTGGGTAGCGCGCTCCAGGGCCGCGTAATGCTGGTGGACGACGTTATTACCGCCGGTACCGCGATTCGTGAATCTATGGAAATCATCGCCGCTAACTCCGCAACGCTTGCGGGCGTACTGATTTCTCTGGACCGTCAGGAGCGTGGGCGCGGTGAAATCTCTGCCATTCAGGAAGTCGAGCGTGATTATCACTGTAAGGTGATTTCTATTATTACGCTGAGGGATTTGATTGCGTATCTGGAAGAGAAACCGGAAATGGCCGCAAGTCTGGCTGCGGTGCAGGAATACCGGGATCGGTACGGCGTGTAAGAAAAAGGGCCGCTAAAGGCCCTTTTCAGTTTAACGAAGCTGCACGGCAACTAATGGCCAGCGGGTATCGAAATCATCTGTCGGCAAATAGCGAAAATCGCTGCGTACGAAACGAGAAAGCATCCCTTCGCAGAAGGCCAGCAGTTGGCCTGCCAGCAGCGCTTCATCGGTAAAATAACCTTCTCCTTCACGCATTTTTTTCTCGCGCATAACCTGCCGTAGCTGCACTTCGATGCGCTCAAAAAGCTGGTTGATGCGGCCCTGTAAGCGATCCTGTTCGAACATCAGCGCGTGGCCGGTCAGAATACGGGTCAGACCAGGATTTTTTTCACCGAAACCAAGCACCAGCAGGACGATAAGACGCAGGCGGGTCAGCGTATCTTTTTCATCTTTCAGGATGAGATTGATGCGGGTGATAAGGCTGTCTTCAATAAACTCGATAAGGCTGTCGAACATTTTCGTTTTGCTGGGAAAATGACGATACAGCGCCGCTTCAGAAACGCCCACCGTGGCTGCAAGTTTAGCGGTGGTGATGCGTTGGCTACCGTCGCTGGATTCAAGCATCCGGGCCAGAGACTGAAGTATTTCCTCGCGACGATTCCTTTTCGCAGTCTGTTTTTCTGCCATGTTTTAAAATACCCCTGAAATAAAGCATCTGCCAGGCAAGCAGCCACACAGCGCCCGCAAGCATGCCGCTTGCGGTTTGTTTTAACGTTATGAATGTGTGTGGTTACGTTTATAAAACGAGTTACTGACGGCCGGAATGGCCAAAACCGCCTTCGCCACGGTCGCTGGTATCAAAATCTTCGACCAGGTTGAATTCGGCTTGTACAACGGGCACGAACACCATCTGCGCAATGCGTTCGCCCGGCTCAATGGTGAAGCTATCTTGCCCGCGATTCCAGACAGATACCATTAACTGTCCCTGATAATCGGAATCTATCAGCCCTACCAGGTTGCCAAGGACTATGCCGTGTTTATGGCCAAGCCCGGAGCGTGGCAGGATAACGGCCGCCAGAGACGGATCGCCAATATGGATTGCAAGTCCAGTTGGCACCAGCGTGGTTACGCCTGGCGCCAGTTCTACTGCCTCGTCCAGGCATGCACGCAGATCGAGTCCGGCAGAGCCGGAAGTAGCATAAGTCGGCAGCGGGAACTGCTGTCCCACACGCGGGTCCAGAATCTTAACGTCGATTTTTTTCATCATAACGGGTAACAATCTCGTTCAATAAAAGATGGCCAAGGAGTGACTTATCGCTTAGCGGTAAGACTTTATCTCCCTCCTGCCAGAAAAGGTGTAACGCGTTGCTGTCGCTATTAAAGCCCTGACCTGTTTGTGAAACATCATTGGCACAAATCAGGTCGAGATTTTTTTGGATACGCTTTTGCCGGGCATATTCTTCCACATTAGTTGTTTCGGCGGCAAACCCAACAACATACGGACGGCTGACAGAAAGCGCAGCAACGCCTGCAACAATATCCGGATTTTTAACCATTTTTAGCGTGATTTCAGCGCCTTGCTTTTTGATTTTTTCATTCGCAACGCTCGCCGCGCGATAATCTGCTACGGCTGCACAGCCGATAAAAATATGCTGGCCCGAGACATTTTGTTGAACGGCAGCTTCCATTTCCAGAGCGGAATTGACGTCAATGCGTTTCACCCATGCCGGAGTAGATAAGGCAACCGGGCCGGAAACCAGCGTCACATTCGCACCCCGCGTCGCCGCCGCTGCCGCAATTGCGTATCCCATTTTGCCCGAGCTGTCGTTGGTGATATAGCGTACCGGGTCAAGACGCTCACGCGTCGGGCCGGCGGTAATCATGACGTTAAGATGTTGCAGATCTTTGACGACGCTAAAATGACCAATGGCCAGTTCTACTATGTCTAACGGGTCGAGCATGCGGCCGGGACCCACGTCGCCACACGCCTGGCTGCCGCTGTCTGGCCCCCACAGCAGTAAATCACGGGAAGCCAGGACCTCAAGGTTGTGCTGGGTTGCTGCTGCACGATACATTTGTTGGTTCATGGCGGGAACAACCGCGACAGGCGCGGGGGTTGTAAGGCAAATGGTGCTAACCAAATCGTTCGCCATACCTGCCGCTACGCGGGCAATCAGATCGGCTGTGGCAGGGGCGAGAATAACCAAATCTGCCCATTTTCCCAGTTCAATATGACCCATTGCTGCTTCCGCTGCTGGGTCAAGCAAACTGTCTGATACCGGATATCCGGATACGGCCTGCAGGCTCAATGGCGTAATAAAGGCTTTGGCCGCCTCGGTCATTGCCACACGTACATCTGCTCCGCGATCGCGCAGACGGCGCACCAGCTCAGGCGTTTTATAGGCTGCGATACCGCCGCTGACACACAGAACAATTTTTTTGCCGGAAAGCCCCATCATGATTTTTCCCACCGCAAGTCTTAATCGTGGACCTATTTTATCACACTCCTCAGGCCACAACTTTTTGCAGTTTGCGAGGTATCCCGCACGCTGAAACTCTCTATATCGCGAGTAGCCGGACAGTCGTGCACAATGGCTATACAAAGGGATACGGAGGTTCTGATGGAGATAAAAATGGGCTGGGATAAAAGTGGCTTACCGCGCGAGAAGCTTCTCAAGTTTGGCGTCGGCTCATTAACCGACGTAGAACTATTGGCGCTCTTTTTACGCACGGGTTTAAGGGATATGAACGTACTGGCCCTGGCAAATGTTCTGCTGGAAAAATTTGGTTCCCTGAGTCGCTTGCTGTCGGCAGATTATTCGCAGTTTAAGGACATTAAAGGGATTGGCGAGGCCAAATACACCCAGTTAAATGCGATTGCGGAACTGGCGAGGCGCTATTACGTCTCGCGTGGGGTTGAAGAACTCACGTTGAAGAGCCCTGATACCGTTCGGGAGTTTATCCAGAGCCAGCTGACCACGGAAGAGCGTGAGATCTTCATGGTGATATTTCTCGATAACCAGCATCGAATTATTAAACACGCGGCAATGTTTTCTGGAACGCTGAATCATGTCGAAGTGCATCCCCGAGAAATTGTACGCGAAGCGATGAAATCTAATGCAGCGGCGGTCATTCTTGCGCATAATCACCCGTCGGGTAGGGCCGAACCGAGCAAAGCTGACCGTGCCATTACTGAACGTATCGTGAAAGCCTGCCTTTTTATGGAAATTCGCGTGCTTGACCATCTGGTTATTGGTCGCGGAGAGTACGTTTCTTTTGCTGAACGTGGGTGGATTTAAGCTGATTTGCGCGATCCATGGGGATCTTTGTCTGTTCGGGACTTGAGCACATGCGTCAGGCAGCGTATACTACGCCACCTTTGAGAATCTCGGGTTTGGCATTATGCGCCTGGCACTGTGGTTCACATTGAACCGCCAGGGACCAGGCTTGCAGCCTGACGAGGCGCCATAACCCTATACGAAGCTCGAGCTAATTTGATTTTTGGAGAATAGACATGTCCCGAGTCTGCCAAGTTACTGGCAAGCGTCCGGTGACCGGTAATAACCGTTCCCACGCAATGAACGCGACCAAACGCCGTTTCCTGCCGAACCTGCACTCTCACCGTTTCTGGGTTGAGAGCGAGAAGCGTTTTGTCACACTGCGTGTATCTGCTAAAGGTATGCGTGTAATTGATAAGAAGGGTATCGATACGGTTCTGGCCGATCTTCGTACCCGTGGCGAGAAGTACTAAGAGGAACTAAGTCATGGCTAAAGGTGTTCGCGAGAAGATCAAGCTGGTTTCTTCTGCTGGTACTGGTCACTTCTATACCACCACGAAGAACAAACGTACTAAGCCGGAAAAACTGGAACTGAAAAAGTTCGATCCAGTTATCCGTCAACACGTACTGTACAAAGAAGCTAAAATTAAATAATTTTAGTGACTTTGATGAAAAACCTCGCTTCGGCGGGGTTTTTTTGTTTTGTGCTTTATGCCCGGAGGAGAAATGCCAGAGTTACCTGAAGTCGAAACCAGCCGCCGCGGCATTGAACCGCACCTGGTAGGTGAAACTATCCTGCATGCCATCGTGCGCAACGGCCGCCTGCGCTGGCCTGTTTCTGATGAGATTCATGCCCTGAGCGATAAGCCTGTATTAAGCGTTCAGCGCCGGGCTAAATACCTGCTGCTTGAACTGCCGGACGGCTGGATTATCATCCACCTTGGTATGTCCGGCAGCTTGCGCATCCTGCCGCAAGAGCGGCCCGCTGAAAAACACGATCACGTCGACCTGGTGATGAGCAACGGTAAAGTGCTGCGCTACACCGACCCGCGTCGCTTCGGTGCCTGGCTGTGGGTTAAAGAGCTGGAAGGCAGTAATGTGCTGGCACACCTTGGGCCAGAGCCGCTCCACGAAGAATTTAATGCCGAATACCTGCGTGAAAAATCTACGAAGAAAAAAACTGCCATTAAGCCCTGGCTGATGGATAACAAGCTGGTGGTCGGCGTGGGGAATATTTACGCCAGCGAATCGTTGTTTGCCGCCGGGATCCATCCCGATCGCGCCGCGCAGTCGTTATCAAAAACCGAATGCGAATTGCTGGTGAAAGTGATCAAAGCGGTGTTGTTAAGATCGATTGAACAGGGCGGTACAACGTTAAAAGACTTTTTACAGTCTGACGGCAAACCCGGTTATTTCGCCCAGGAGCTTCAGGTTTACGGGCGGGAGGGGAAACCATGCAGAGTTTGCGGTACGCCGATTATTGCCGGTAAGCACGCTCAGCGCAGCACGTTCTATTGCCGAAACTGCCAGCATTAAAGCTGCCTGAGTTTCTCCAGCAAGGCCTGGCAGACAGGCTCCGGCAGAAAATGCGCGACATCGCCGTGGTGGCGCGCAACTTCTTTCACCAGAGAAGAAGAAACAAAAGACCACTCCTTTGAGGGCATCAGGAAGACGCTTTCCAGCTCTGGCATCAGATGACGGTTCATGTGGGCGAGCTGCATTTCGTATTCAAAATCTGCCGCCGTGCGTAAACCACGAACCAGAACGTTGGCCTGTTGCTGCTGCGCAAAATTCGCCATGAGATCGCTAAACCCCACAACCTCGACATTGGGCAGATGCGCTGTCACCTGTCTGGCCAGCGCCACGCGCTCATCGAGAGAGAACATCGTTTTCTTATGCGGGCTATTGGCAATAGCCAGGATAATGGAGTCAAACATCATGGCTCCGCGCGTCACAATATCCAGATGACCATTCGTGATGGGATCGAAAGTACCGGGGTAAATCGCTCGGGTACTCATAGCGGCCCTCAATGCGTTTTGGGTGGCAGATAAGGTTCCAGTAGTTGTAGCAGGCGTTGTAACGCTCCCTGATTCTGATACAACACTTCAACGGCGTGGCGACCATAAAAGTTACGATAATCTTCGTCCGTTAGTAAAGAGGATATCTCTTTTGAGAGCGATCCTGCATCGGTAACGATAATAAGTCCGCTAGCCTGCTCCAGTCGGGAACAAATATCTTTAAAGTTAAAGATATGCGGCCCCATCAATACCGGAATAGCGTGGGCTGCGGGTTCCAGAGGGTTATGGCCGCCACGTTCCACCAGGGAACCGCCAACGAAAGCGAGATCCGCAATACCGTACAGCAGCATCAATTCGCCCATCGAATCACCGACAACGACTTGTGTACTGGCGGAAGGGACTTCACCTGATGAGCGTGTGATATAGCTCAAACCAGCCTGACGCACCAGATTAATCGCGTCCGGAAAACGTTCAGGATGCCGTGGAACCAGAATAAGTAATAAGTCAGGAAACTGCTTCAGAAGAGCCTGATGAGCTTCCAGTACAATGCTCTCTTCACCTTCGTGTGTGCTGGTAGCAATCCAGACCGGACGATGAGGGGCCCATTGACGACGCAGCGTAATGGCTTTGGCGGCGAGTTGTGGGGTGACTGAAATATCGAATTTAAGGCTACCTGTAACGGTAAGCTGGTTACGCTTAGCGCCGAGTGCGATAAATCGTTCGCCGTCTTCTTCATTTTGCGCGGCAATTAATGTAATACGGCGCAATAGCGTATGTATAAATTTCCCCAGTTTTGCGTAGCCTACAGCGGATCTTGCGGAGAGACGGGCATTGGCAATGACCAGAGGAATGTGGCGTCTATGCAGTGCGGTAATCAGATTGGGCCACAGCTCAGTTTCCATGATCAACACAAGCTTGGGGTCGAAAGTATTGAGAAAACGATTCAGTGCGCCGGGCAAATCATAGGGCAGATAGACATGTTGCACGTCGCCACCAAAAGCAGACATAACGCGCTCTGAGCCTGTCGGGGTCATCGTAGTGACGGTAATAGGTAAATCAGGATAGCGATGGCGCAATGCACGAACTAACGGGATTGCCGCCAGCGTTTCACCGACCGAGACGGAATGCATCAGAATGCCGCCGGGTTTTAACGATTTTTTATAGTAACCATAGCGCTCACCCCAGCGTTTCCGGTAAGCCGGTGCTTTACGTCCGCGTACCCACAGTCGCACCCAAATAAGCGGCTGAATAAAATAAAAAAGAAGGGTGTAAAGCAACTGAAGCATAGCCCACAACTGGATAATGAATGTGCTAGGGATTCTATGTATTTAACCAGAGTTTTACCATTACTTTTGCCCTTTTAGGCTAAATTGCTAATGCCTGGCCAGCGCTTAGCCCTGAAGGCAATTTTTTTGTATTTCTATTCGATTTATTGCGTTTAAGGCCCGCAGCTCTTAGCAACAAGTGCGACTACTGAACAGAAATATGAAGTCTTATACTTTATTCCTTTGATTAAAAAGCTATTTTTTTACTTCTGCTCAAAATTTATTCATATCGGATCGTTCTACGAGAAGTGATACACTACTTATCTTAAAATTCATTCCAGAACAGCAAGCGGTTGATCCCGAAGCATGAGGTAATCGATCTTACCTTTAGCGGATGTGCTCAAATAGCGATTATTTGCTGGAGTTTGAGTTATTACTCATTGATTTTTATCTTAGTGACGCGGATATAAGCGCATGATTATTGCTTTTTGCTTGTACAAATATTTTCCTTATGGCGGTCTTCAGCGTGATTTCATGCGAATTGCTCAGACGGTGGCTGCGCGAGGACACCGCGTGTTGGTGCTGACGCAGCAGTGGCAAGGGGAGCGTCCTGAGGATTTCGAAATTATCATCGTTCCCGTCAAAGACAGAACTAATCATGGTAAAAATGCTAGTTATTACCAATGGGTTAATAGATACCTGGAGCAGAATCCTGTTGACAGAGTTGTGGGCTTCAACAAAATGCCTGGGTTGGACGTCTACTACGCGGCTGATGTGTGTTACGCAGAAAAAGTTGACCGGGAAAAAGGATTTTTTTATAAGCTCACCAGTCGCTATCGACACTACGCTACATTTGAAAGAGCCACTTTCCTGAAAGGTTCGGGAACAGAGTTGCTTATGCTCACTGCTAATCAAGTCGCTGATTTTAAGAAACATTATAATACAGAAGATTCGCGGTTTCACATTCTACCCCCTGGCATTTACCCAGACCGAAAGTATAGTTATCAAATTGCTGACAGTAGGCGAGTGTATCGGGAAAGAAACAATATTAGCGAACAACAATTATTACTCCTTCAGGTCGGCTCAGATTTTAAGCGTAAAGGTGTTGAGCGCTCTCTGCGTGCCTTAAGTACTTTACCTGAAGTACTACGCCAGCGAGTATTGTTTTTGGTTGTTGGACAGGACAAGCCAGCTCGCTATGAGAAACTGGCTTGTCAGCTTGGCATCGCAGATCGAGTTCGTTTTTTCTCAGGACGTGACGATATTGCGCAACTTATGGCTGCCGCGGATTTGCTTCTACATCCTGCATATCAGGAAGCGGCAGGAATTGTTTTGTTAGAAGCTATTGTCGCGGGGTTACCCGTCCTGGTCACAGAAGTCTGTGGCTATGCGCACTATGTGAACTCTGCCCGCTGTGGCGAAGTACTTCCCGAGCCCTTCCAGCAGGAAAGTTTGAACAAAATGCTGCGTAAGGCTCTGGAAAGTGAAGCATTGCGAAAAGAATGGGCCAGCAATGCGCGATATTATGCCGATACGGAAGATTTATATAGCCTGGCTGAGAAAGCCGCCGATATTATTTTGGATTGTAAGCATGGTTGAACTTAAAGAACCCATCGCCACTGTATGGCGTAGCAAAGATCCCTTTGTTGAAGTGGAAAAGCTTAATGGTGAAGTTTTTCGTGCATTGGAAACACGCAGAACATTACGCTTTGAAATATCAGGCAAGGGATATTTCCTTAAGCTCCATCATGGAACTACGCTTAAAGAGGTTATAAAAAATCTAATTGCCCTTCGTTTACCTGTTTTAGGCGCTGACCGTGAGTGGATAGCTATTCACCGTCTGGAAGCCCTTGGTATAGACACTATGAAGGGAATAGGATTTGGTCAGAAGGGATTGAATCCATTGCGGCGCACTTCGTTTATTATTACGGAAGATCTCACACCGACTGTCAGCCTGGAAGATTATTGTGCTACTTGGGTTGTCAACCCGCCAGCTGTAGCAGTAAAGAGGCTTATTATTCAGCGTGTCGCAGATATGGTTGGTAAAATGCATCGAGGTGGTGTAAATCATCGTGATTGCTACATTTGCCATTTTTTGCTGCACCAGCCCTTTAACGATGCGGCGGACCCTTTAAAAATATCTGTGATTGATCTCCACCGTGCGCAAATTCGACGACGTGTTCCTCGCCGCTGGCGCGATAAAGACCTAATCGGACTCTATTTTTCCTCGCTAGATATTGGGTTAACAACGCGTGACATCTATCGATTCATGAAAGAATACTTTGCTTTACCGCTGCGCGATATACTCAATCAGGAGTCAGGATTACTAACGCTAGCCGTAGAAAAGGCAGCGAAAATACAAAAAAGAACCGTAAAAAAGTCGTTATAGCGCTTTGATTTTATTATGAGGCTTGAGGTTTTAAAATGAAAATTGATTTCCATAAATTAATAACTAAAAAATATAGCTTTGATCATTCTATAAAAAGCTCAAGGAAGAAACTGAGCATTGCGTATGGTATTGACCGCAATTTTTTGTTTGGTTCAGGAATATCCATGACGTCCGTATTAGTGAATAATCCTGATATTGCATTTACTTTTTATATCGTCACTGATTATGTCGATGACGATTATATTAATTGTGTTGCACGACTTGCCGAGGCTTACAGCACCACGATTGCTGTTTTAGTTTTTAATAATGAATTATTTCGACAATTACCGAGCACAAAATCGTGGACCTATGCGATGTACTATCGTTATTTTGCCTTTGAATATCTCAGCGGGGAACTTAACTCGGTGTTGTATCTTGATGCTGATATTATTTGTAAAGGGTCATTGCGTGATTTCACTGATATAAAGTTTAAGGGTGAATATGCTGCTGTCGTAAATGACATTGACGATGTGCGTTTAAAGTCTGGCGAGAGGCTCGGGATCCCTGCCTTATCAAAAGGCTATTTTAATTCAGGTGTGGTTTTTGCTAATCTTATTGTCTGGAAAGAACAGAATTTATTGGAAAAAGCTTTTTCAATTCTGCTGGATAATAAAAAAAACTTGCTTTATTTCGATCAGGATGTTTTAAATATTTTATTCGTGGATAACGTGATTTTCCTAAGCCGTGACTTTAACTGTATCTATGGTGTTGATCAGGAGTTAGTCAATAAAAGGAAAGACATTTATCAGGATTATATTACTGATAATACAGCCTTGATTCATTATGTTGGTGTGACAAAACCATGGCATAGTTGGGCAAAATATCCGGTGTCAAAATTTTTCCTTGCGGCGTATGAGAAATCATCTTGGGCTGAAAAATCATTGTTAAATGCAAATACTGCAAAATTATTTAAGCGTAAATCCAGGCATGAACGTATACAGAGAAAATATATTAGATCTGTATTTAGCCATATAATGTATATAAAGACAAAATTGAGCAGTAAAATAGTATGAATATTTAGCACAGTATGAGGTAGGCATATAGTGAATTCGAACAATGGGATGCTAATGAAATTCGAAGTTATTAAGGCTATAGATACTGTTTATAGTTATGGCCGCTTAGACAAAGATAACAATGATGAGCTACATATTGCCTATGGTGTTGATAAAAATTTCCAATTTGGTACTGGTGTTTCGATAACTTCGATAATAATAAATAATAGAGAGATTAACTTAACATTTCATATATTTACTGATTACTATGACAAAGAGTTCCTGCACTCCTTAGAGTTTTTAGCATTAAAGGAAAAAGTAACGATAAAGGTTTACATGCTTGATAAATTGTTTTTTAAAGAATTGCCGAGTACACAAGCATGGTCAATTGCAATGTATTATAGGTTCATCGCTTTTGAATATTTATCTTCATCTTTAACGACTTTATTGTATCTGGATGCAGATGTAATGTGCAAAGGTTCGCTGCTAGGACTGAGTCATTTGGAGCTTTCTGAAGAAAGCTATGCTGCTGTAGTCAGAGATGTACCTGAAGTGCGAGAAATAGCAGGCAAGAGATTGGGTATTCCTTGTCTTGATAAGCATTACTTCAATTCTGGTGTCATGTATACATCCTTAAAAAAATGGCGAGAAGATAATATTTTTGAGAAAGCTTTGGAATTGCTATTATCAGATGAAAGAAAACTTCAGTTCTACGATCAGGATGCTTTAAATATATTGTTTGTAAATCATACGACATTTCTTAGTGAAAATTATAATTGTATTTATGGCATAAAGAGAGAGCTGAAATTCAGAAACCAGCAAAGTTATAAGGGAATAATAAAAGAATCAACCGTCCTGATACATTATATTGGTGTAACTAAGCCTTGGAATTCGTGGGCTGATTATCCCTCGGCGCAATTTTTTAAAGTTGCTTATTTATATTCACCTTGGGCTGGTGCTGCGTTAATCGGCCCACGTACACCGAAACAATATAAGAAAAAATCGCGTCATGAAAGATTACAGGGCAAATACTTTGCTTCAGTAAAAAGTTATATTGGATATCTAGTGGCTAAATTGAAAAAGAAATAATGATAATGCATGTGCCCCTTTTAAGGGGCATAAAAATTATCAATTCTTGCGGAATGTTATAAACTAAATTTTTTTGATAGGTATTTCACATACCATTTCAACGCGGTGAGGTATCGGCCTTCCTTGAAATTATTACGCGAATAAACGCGATAGTCTGTAGGTCTCATTCTCGAAGCGTAAGATCGTAAAGGCACATCTTTCCATGGAGTAAAGTGATGATAAAACAGGAAAAGCTGTTGTGAAAGTCCCGAGTGTTCTGAAAACCAAGGCTTCCTTCCACCGGTAAAATGTATTATTTTAGGTAATCTTTTCTTATCATAAAAAAAGCTTTCTTTTTCTTTATCAGTATACCAATTGTAGATAAAGTTCCAGCAGTTATCGATAAACAGTACATTGCCATCCATAACAATATTGAGTGCATCTTGGTCTAGATATGGTAGTAATTTAGTATTCTCAAACAAAATAGTATTAGCTTTGTTTTCGATATCATATTTAATCCAGTTGTTAATATTAATATATAAAAATCCGGCGTTAAAATAGTTATTGCCATTTAAATTTAAACGCTTTGCTTGCTTATCATCGTGAATGTTTAGAGCGTCATGGCTGGCCGCACAGATGACGTTGTCAATTTTTATGTCGGCGATGGCACTAATATCATCAAAACAAAGTGTATCGGCATCTAAATAGATGAATGATTCAAGTTTATCAGCTAGAAGACGGGGGACGGCAAGACGCATATAAGTGGATCGGTTCAGGTGTTTAATCGAAAAATCGTCCTGATATTTATCAATATCTGCCTTATCAATTTCCAGAACTTGGATCAGGTTGCTGGTTGCCTTTAGTTTTTCGATATCGTGATAAGCAACATCATAAACGAAGACATAAAAAGCCAGATGATTATGTGTGTTGTTCATAATAACAGAGGTGATGGAAGTAGCAACGTACTCCAAATAATTAGCATCTGTACAGTAAGCAATATTAATTACTGCGTTTTTTTTACTCTCCATCAATTTCTTTCCCATCGTTATTATGCATACATTCTTGATTAATTAATGACTCAGCAGCCTCTATAACTGCTTGAACAGGGATCCACGATAGATATTTTTTTGTCCTGTCGAGATCCTGCCGTTCAGGCATCGTATGATAATCTCCAGCCCAAATTAGTGAAGCTTTATCTGACCATGGACGCCACTGACGGTAGCTTGTTGCTCCAAAAAGGCATACCTGAGGCGTATCCAAAGCGGCAGCCATATGCATGGGTGCTGAGTCAACGCCAATATATAATATGGCGTGATCGATAAGAGCTGCCAATTGCAAGAAAGATGTTTTACCGGCAAACAGCACATTCGGATTTTCCTGGCAAAGTCGGGCGATATTATTTATTTTCTGAAGTTCGCTTTCTGCTGGGCCGCAGGTCAGAATGACCTGAAGACCACGTTGCATAAGATAATCGATAACTTGTGAAAATTTATCGTCGTCCCAGCATTTAAAAGGCTGTCGTGCAGTGGGTTGTATGACAATATAATTTCCATTATTAAAATTTGGATCGATTACAAACAATGATTGATAATCAGTTTCACGGTAAAAAAGAGATATTTTTTTCAACATTCCATTTCCGCTGATGCCCACGCCTTGCAATATTGAGAGGTTTTGCTCGACAATATGTGTTCCTTCCAGGGGCGTAACTACGGAAAAAAGCCTGTTCCATACTGATTTCTCTCGTTTAAAGGCGATAGACGGACGCCCCAAAGAAAAAATAAGGAAGCCGATTGGCCATTGCTCCGTCAAATTAATTATTAAATCGTATTTGTTTTTTTTCAGAGCGGACCGAACAGAAAGGAAGTTCCTTATTTTTTTAAAGGTATTAACTTTCTTTTCAATAAGATAAAATTTATTTATACGGGGATCGGCAGCTAATATTGCTTTGGTATCCTTATAAAGAAGGATATCAATTTTTGCCTGCGGATACCGTTGTTGCAGACTAGCTATAACGGGAGTCATTAACAGCATGTCGCCATAGAATTTAAGCTTGCAAATTAAAATAGTTTGAATTTTTTCCACCATTTAATTCCCTTTGGCTAATAACAAATTTCTGTAAATTTTTAACAGACGGTAGCGTACAGAGGAAATAAAAGTATCAATAGTTGTGTATTTCATTTTATAAATTATCTTTTTGTCGACGACACTGGTGTCGCAGCAATGAAGCGCATTTTGGATATCGTTAAGCATATCTTTTTCATAAAGATAATATCCTTTCTTTTTACGCAGTATTTTACGCCCTTCAAGGAAACAATTAATAATCATTAAAGTGGCAATGGTGCGTTTTTCATTATTATCTTCAATATAATGACACATTTTACTCATGGCAAAAAATATGTGTCTAACATCACTCTCTTTTAAGTTTTCCGTAATACTGGTGCTGTTTATACGGTAAAAATAAAGAGCATGTCCAATATTTAGAATATTAGTGCATTTAAAATATTGAAATGGGCAGAAGATCATATCTTCGTAACGGCGGTGCTCCTCGAAACGATCCTGGCCTATGATATTACGGTGGAAAATTTTTGTCATTAAATGCCACTGTGCAGCGCGGAAAGTGGGTGCCAATATTGTTAGTTGTTTATCCGATAGAAAAATTTCATTTAATAAGATGGGGGTGTTATTAGCCTTAGCTTTATCGAAAAGCTTGTTGATATCCCGGGTAAGGTTGAATTCTATGATATCGTACTTTTCTTCTCTAAGAACAGGCAGCAGAATATCAAAATAATCAGGGCTTACGATATCGTCACTATCGACAAAGCCAATATATTTACCTGTTGCATTTTCCAGCCCTACGTTACGAGTAATCGCAACTCCACTGTTAGTTTGATAAATATATTTTACGTGGATATCTGGGTTATCCTGATAAAAGGCCTTAATACGCTCTCCTGTACCATCCGTGGAGCCATCATTGACAATAATGAGTTCTACCTCTTCAGTAATGCCTGCCTGCAATGAGGATAAAGTATCAACAATAAACTCAGCATTATTATATGAAGGTATTATAATACTGAGTAAGTAGCCCGACTGTTTAATCATTGGCCGGTTCCCTCATTGAATCAGGCACTAACATTAATGCAACGCATAACGACAGCATGCTGCTTAAGGCTTCACCCTTGGCATACAATACTAAATCACTCAAACCATAAATAATTATAGCGCCTGAGATAACCAAAAATAGCGGGCTTCTGAATATGTAGGCCGTATAAAGCATCGCAGCATAGAACGCTATCAATAGCGCTACGCCAATTACCCCTTTAAGTGAGAATGTGTCCATCACTTCGTTGTGTAGATGAACATTGGCATACAGTAGAGCACCTCTTATCGATGAGTCAGTGTTCGCTAACCTGGTCAGTGAAAGGCTACGTTGTTCAAGGGATTGTCCCCATATAGCCATCTCACCGGTGTAAAGGCCAGCCCGCTGCATCGCAAATCTGGCACCGATAGAGGTATTGCTGTTGTCATTACTGTAAGCATATATATCGCGCTCAAAATCAGCGTAGCGTTTCTCGAGTATAGGTTTTAGTGCGATAAGGGCCATCGTTCCCAAAACAAGGAAAGCAATAAATGAGCTTAAAAGTACCTTGCGGTCATGACGATAATGCAGAAAGAATAATCCAATACACAGCACGGGGTAGACCAGAATCGCTGCTCGGGTCTGTGTTATTACAATAGCCGCGCATGACAATAAAAAGTGTAAAAAATAGAGCAGAATCCGAACCTTACTATGCAGGTTGAGCAGTGCTTGCGATGCCAGCAATGCAATAAAGGTTAACGCATATGCGGTACCTGTAGCATGTTCGAAACCTAATGGTACACGGTATGAGATAAAGTGCATTTCAGCAATGGCGTAGAGTTGATACCCGGCGTAGCCGTATAGACCCAGCCCCGTTGCGATAACCATATAATTAACAGGAATGGAAGCGCGTAAGGTTCGCGTTTGTTGACAGTTCAGCGCAACCATAACAATCGCAGCGAAGATCAGCACTTTCCCGCCATTTTGATATGATCGATACGCGCCGGAAAAGGCGCTACCCGACTCCTTGAACATCTCTACCCAGATGATTTGCAGAAGACCAAAAGCCAACATTAATGCCGGTAATATTAACAGCCGTTTGTTCGCTAAAAGGAAGCGGAAATCCTTATATACAACGGTAACAGCAAGAACTGTACTGACAATGAAAACTTTTAGCGCCTCGTCAGGATTTACCAGCACCATCGCTAACGTAAGAAGACATCCCGCATAAAGTAATATGCTCACTAACTTATAAGGATCTTTTTTTGTGTAGTAAATAAAATGAGAAAAAACATGGCCACAATGCATAAATATACTCTTGGAATAGTTATAAGGTACTAAAATGTGATAGTAAATTGTATACGGCGTTCGCATGCGTCGAAGGCATTTTCCCGTCTTTACTTTCTAATGCCACCTGATTCTTCCCATATCCCCCAATCAACCCCGGATCCGTCGGGCCATACAATGTCACATTGGGACGGTCCAACGCCGCTGTAAGATGGCTTAAACCCGTATCAACAGACACCACAAATTTTGCCCCGGCCAGGGTTCGAGCTACTTCTTCCAGACTCATACGCGGCATGACATCCACATAATCAAATCCTTCGGCCAGTCTTTTTGCTCGCGCTTCCTCGTGAGGTGCGCCCCACGGAAGTTTAATCCGCAACCCGGTATCTTTTAACAGTCTTATCAGTTCACGCCAGTGCGTTTCCGGCCAGTGCTTATTTTCACGCGTTGTTGCATGTAAAAATACGACATATCTGCCGGCATTGTCATTCAGATTGCTCAGGAAATGTTGTGCAATCGCGTAATCACCCTGGGATTGCGGTTTGGTGTATCCCAGGGCTTTGGCAAATAGCTCACGGATGCGTTCAACAGCATGTTGTGCTTTAGCAATATGATGCTTGCGGCTATAAAACAGGCTTGCCAGCGGCTCACGGGCGCTATTCCAGTCCATGCCGTGTTTCACACCATAAGCTTTACGTGTAATCAGCGCGGCGCTTTTGATCAAACCTTGTGCGTCAATAACGGCGTCGTATTGCCGGGCATGCAGAGCCTGATAGAATGCTTTGCGCTCTGCTTTAACCGGCGCGGAAAACCAATTTTTACGCCAGCGGCGAATCGCGACAGGAATGACTTTATCCACACTCGGGTGCCACGTCGGGATCTGTGCAAAGCCTTCCTCAACTACCCAGTCAAATCTTATGCCTGGTATGGCCTTTGCGGCATCGGTCAGCGCGGGCAACGTGTGCAGGACATCGCCCATAGATGATGTTTTGACGATCAGTACCCGCATTAAACTTCCTTCCCGGCTGTTAGCAGAGCGGCCAGCTCATCCATTACGCGCTCGGGTGTAATATCAATCAAGCTCTGGTGATAACCCTCAGCGGCATCGCCTTTACGCACTTTGTGGTAGCCGCTGATGAGGCGAATTACGCGCGCCTGATGGGATAGCGGCGGCGTAAAGTCCGGGCTGCTTGGCCCATACAGGGCAATCAAAGGGCGATTAAGCGCAGCGGCCACATGCATCAGGCCAGAGTCGTTCGTTACCACGGCCTTGCAGGCGGCCAGTAAAATGACGGCTTGTTCCAGCGCGGTATCTCCGGCCAGATTACGACAATGCGCCTGCTGCAGGGTTGTCAACGCGGCGAGGATATCGTTTCCGGTCTCTTTGTCTTTCGCGGAACCCAAAAGCACCACCTGATAGCCTTCGTTGATGAGCCTGCCGGCAAGCGTTGCGTAGTGATAGTGCGGCCAGCGTTTAGCTGGACCAAATTCAGCACCAGGACAAAAACCGATGATTGGGCGTGAGGCGTCAAGGTTAAAAGCCGCACAGGTCTGGGCCTTTTCGCCTTCGTTGACCTGTAACTCCGGCCACAGCAGCGGCTGGGGAAGATCCTTCGCCGACTGCATCACGCCTTTGTCATAGGCCAGCGCAACGTAGCGCTCAACCATCAATGGCCAGGCTTGTTTATCCAGCACGCGTGCGTCGTTGAGTAAACCGTAACGCATCTCGCCACGCCAGCCCGTGCGCTGCGGCACGTTGGCAAAGAAGGGAATTAATGCTGATTTAAAAGAGTTCGGCAGGACGTATGCCCGATCGTAGCGCTTTTCTCGCAGGCTATGCCCCAGACGACGGCGCTCGCCGATTTCCAGCGCGCCGTGGCCAAGCGGCATCGCCAGCGCTTCATTGACCTCAGGCATGCGCGAAAGCAATGGACGGCACCATGCCGGCGCCATCACGTCGATTATTGCCTGGGGATAGCGCGCCTTGAGCGTGCGATAGAGACTTTGCGACATCATCATGTCGCCCACCCATGACGGGCCAATCACCAGAATTTTCATGCTTCAGGCTACCTGCTTATGCGTCACGGTTCAGCCAGGCCATGTATTCTGTTACGCCTTCGGCAACAGTTTTAAATGGCTTGTCGTAACCTGCGGCGCGCAGATTAGTCAGATCGGCCTGAGTAAACGCCTGATAGCGGCCTTTGAGTTTTTCCGGGAACGGAATGTACTCAATGCTGCCTTTTTTGTGGAATGCTAAAGCCGCATCGGCAACGGCCTGGAAGGATTCAGGGCGGCCGGTACCGCAGTTGAAGATGCCGGATACGCCGTTCTGCCAGAACCACAGATTAACCGCAGCAACATCGCCGACGTAGATAAAATCGCGTTTAAAGCTGTCGCTGCCTTCAAACAGTTTTGGATTTTCACCGTTGTTCAGCTGGGTGTTCAGATGAAACGCAACGCTTGCCATGCTGCCTTTATGACCTTCGCGCGGTCCATAAACGTTGAAGTAACGGAAGCCGGTAATTTGAGAGTTAGCTTCAGGCAGGATCTGGCGTACATATTCGTCGAACAGGAATTTAGAGTAACCGTAAACGTTCAGAGGCTGTTCGTATTCACGAGACTCGATAAAATCGCTGTTGCGGCCGCCGTAGGTAGCTGCGGAAGAGGCGTACAGGAACGGGATTTCACGCTCCAGGCAGTAATGCAGCACTTCTTTGGAGTACTGATAGTTATTATCCATCATATACTTGCCGTCCCACTCGGTGGTGGAAGAGCAGGCACCTTCATGGAAAATCGCTTCGACTTCGCCGAACTCTTCACCTGCCATTAACTGGATTAAGAAATCTTCTTTATCCATGTAGTCAGCAATATTCAGATCGACCAGGTTTACGAACTTGGTGCCGTCTTTCAGATTGTCTACTACCAGAATATCAGTATAACCAATATCATTCAGTGACTTAACAATGTTGCTGCCGATAAAACCAGCACCGCCGGTGACAATAATCATAAGCGTGACCTTAACAATATAGGGGGCCGTGAGACACCATACCTCACGCGCTAATGGCTCTTATCATACCATTACAATTAAAGACCCGCCTAATCAGGCGAAGTTTCTGTCCCTCGTGATTTATCCTGCAAAAATCAATTTCTCTGAAGCGTAATCTCGTCTCCTGGTATAGGTTTGGGTAATATGTGCCGAAATTTGCCCTGCCTGGAGAATCGCGATGCGCGAAGATTTTTACCAACAGTTAACGTCTCAGCTTGATACCGCACGTGCGGAAGGCCTTTTCAAAGAAGAACGTATTATCACCTCAGCGCAACAGGCGGATATCACCGTCGCTGACGGTAGTCACGTTATTAACTTCTGTGCCAACAATTACCTGGGGCTTGCGAATCACCCGCAGCTCATCGAAGCGGCAAAGCAGGGAATGGATAAACACGGTTTCGGCATGGCTTCAGTTCGCTTTATTTGTGGCACGCAGGACAGCCATAAAGAGCTGGAGAGCAAGCTGGCAGGCTTCCTGGGAACGGATGATGCCATCCTTTATTCCTCCTGTTTTGATGCCAACGGCGGGCTGTTTGAAACGCTGCTTGGGCCGGAAGACGCCATCATTTCTGATGCTTTAAACCACGCCTCTATTATTGATGGTGTGCGTTTGTGTAAAGCGCAGCGCTATCGCTACGCTAACAATGATATGCAGGAGCTGGAGGCCCGTCTGGAAGAGGCGCGTGCGGCAGGCGCTCGCCACATCATGATTGCTACCGACGGCGTCTTCTCTATGGATGGCGTGATTGCTAACCTGAAAGGCGTGTGCGATCTGGCAGACAAATACAGTGCGTTGGTAATGGTTGATGACTCGCATGCGGTAGGTTTTGTTGGCGAAAATGGCCGCGGAACTCATGAATACTGCGACGTTATGGATCGCGTGGACATTATTACCGGCACTTTGGGCAAAGCGCTCGGCGGTGCTTCTGGCGGCTATACCGCGGGCCGTAAAGAAGTCATCGAATGGCTGCGTCAGCGTTCCCGTCCTTACCTTTTCTCCAACTCTTTGGCTCCGGCGATTGTTTCCGCCTCGATCAAAGTTCTGGAAATGCTGGAGACAGGCGCTGAGCTGCGCGAGCGTCTGTGGGCCAATGCGAGCCTGTTCCGCGAAAAAATGACGGCCGCTGGATTCATCCTGGCAGGAGCCGATCACGCCATCATTCCTGTCATGCTGGGTGAAGCAGTCGTGGCGCAAAACTTTGCCCGCGAGCTGCAAAAGGAAGGCATTTATGTCACCGGATTCTTCTATCCGGTGGTACCAAAAGGTCAGGCGCGCATCCGTACTCAGATGTCTGCGGCCCATACCACAGAACAGATTGAACGCGCGGTTGAGGCGTTTACGCGTATCGGTAAACAGTTGGGCGTTATCGCCTGAGGGAACGGTCATGAAAGCATTAGCGAAATTAAAAGCAGAAGAAGGCATCTGGATGACGGATGCGCCCAAACCGGAAATGGGCCATAACGATCTGCTGATCAAAATCCGTAAAACCGCGATTTGCGGCACCGATGTGCATATCTATAACTGGGATGAATGGTCACAGAAGACCATCCCGGTGCCGATGGTTGTCGGCCATGAATACGTGGGCGAAGTGGTCGGTGTCGGCCAGGAAGTAAAAGGGTTTAAAATTGGCGATCGCGTTTCCGGCGAAGGGCACATTACCTGTGGTCATTGCCGTAACTGTCGCGCCGGTCGGACTCACCTTTGCCGCAATACTACCGGCGTAGGCGTTAACCGCCCAGGTTGTTTTGCTGAATATCTGGTGCTGCCTGCCTTTAACGCCTTCAAAATCCCGGACAATATTTCCGACGATTTGGCTTCCATCTTTGACCCGTTTGGTAACGCGGTTCACACGGCGCTTTCGTTTGACCTGGTCGGCGAGGACGTACTGGTTTCAGGTGCTGGCCCGATTGGCATTATGGCTGCGGCCGTCGCTAAACATGTGGGCGCGCGCAATGTCGTGATCACAGATGTTAACGAATATCGCCTTGAGCTGGCGCGTGAAATGGGTGTGACCCGCGCGGTGAACGTCAGTAAAGAAAACCTGCATGACGTGATGGCAGAGCTGGGCATGACCGAAGGGTTTGACGTAGGCCTGGAAATGTCCGGCGCGCCACCGGCGTTTCGCACCATGCTCGATACGATGAACCACGGTGGCCGTATCGCGATGTTGGGTATTCCTCCATCAGATATGTCTATCGACTGGACAAAAGTTATCTTCAAAGGACTTTTCATCAAGGGCATTTACGGACGCGAAATGTTCGAAACCTGGTACAAAATGGCCGCGTTAATCCAGTCCGGGCTGGATCTCTCGCCAATCATCACGCACCGCTTTGGTATTGATGATTTCCAGAAAGGCTTTGATGCGATGCGTTCCGGGCAGTCCGGGAAGGTTATTCTTAGCTGGGATTGATTAAACGTGTAGTTTACGTTTAGTACTAATGACGGCCAGGTTTTCCAGACCCGGCCGTATAAAGGTAATTTTACTTCCCACGGAGCTTTCTGGATAAACGTCTGAACTTCTCTTTAAGCTGAACCAGTTTATAGACCAGCCCATGACCTTCAATATTAATATGATATTTGTTGCGTAAAACTAAAATATCATTTGCCTGGCAAACCTTTAGGCTACCCTTACAAGATAAATCGATAACCCTTAACTCACCGGAGGATGTCCGAATAAAATTACCAGAATGGATATCATTTGATGCCAGGCCCGCACGATGCAGACGCTGAATACATTCCTTAAGATCGTCTTCATTGCTTTTATTAATACTATCTAAAGGTTCCCCTTCGATATATTCATGAAGGGTATATACGTCATAGCATTGGCGGAAGCGTGTTTTCTCTGCCACATAGTAGAGGTCGGCTGTACAGGAGCGTACTTCCGGCGTTAGGCTATCCAGTTTCTTAATGAGCCTGGAATAGAAGGGACCAGAGATAAGATTTTGAAGTTTTTTCTCGAATCGATAGTCGATTTCACGATCGTTTTTGATGATAAACTTTCGCGACTGGTATTCAACAAGCTCCACGCTGCGGAATTCGTTACCGCTACTCAGCGGTTTGCCGCCGATTTCGCTATTCATATACTTATCCATCAGAGACTTAAGATCGTCACGTCCTTCTTTGTAATAGACCGTGTAGCCCTTTTCTTGTGTCTTGTTGATGGTCATCACGTCCCTCAAGATAAGCATTTTAAATAAGAATAATCATGTAGATATAGTATACATGGTGCTGATTCTAATAAGTAGGCTGTTTTGCCTCTCAGCGGCGGCTTCCGGGCTGTGCCTGTCCATCGTCCATAAACGGAAACCAGAGGGTTCGCTTGTGTCGGCTGGTAGACATGAAATTTCTTTTAGGCCTTTGATATATAGTAAATATTACTCTTAAATTAGCTGTACCTGGCTTATGTCTGCTACAGAAAAACCGCTGTTTTACCCTTCTTTCCCCCTTCGTCCTTTAATCAATCACTTCTGCTGGTCTTAATTATTTCTTAATAAATGAATGGTAAAAAAAGACGATGTGTTAATAAGTAACGAGCCATTCTATGGGAAGTAGTAAAAGTACACTGAGCATTATTATTCCGTTATACAACGCAGGTAATTGCTTCCGGGCATGCATGGAATCTTTGATTGCTCAAACATGGAGTGCTCTGGAAATCATCATTGTTAACGATGGCTCAACGGACAACTCTGTTGATATTGCAAGACAATATGTCGAAAAGTATCCTCACGTGCAGTTATTGCATCAGAATAATGCGGGGGCTTCTGTCGCCCGCAACCGGGGCCTTGCCGCTGCGACCGGTGAATACGTCGCCTTTGTTGATGCCGACGATCTGGTTTATCCGAAGATGTATGAAACGCTGATGACCATGGCGTTACAGGACGATCTGGATATAGCACAGTGCAATGCGGACTGGTGTATTCGCGAAACGGGGCATACCTGGCTATCCATACCTACGGATCGCATTCAGTCGACAGGCGTATTAACCGGCCCCGACTGGTTGCGTATGGCGCTCGCTTCACGCCGCTGGACGCATGTTGTCTGGATGGGGGTTTATCGACGCGATATTATTGAGAAAAATAAGATTGCCTTTATTCCGGGGTTGCATCATCAGGATATTGTGTGGACCACGGAATTTATGTTCAATGCCAAACGCGCACGCTATACCGAACAGCCGCTGTATAAATATTTCGTTCACGATCTCTCGGTTAGCCGACTGAAAAGGCAAGGGCAGAATAATCTACATTATCAACGACACTATATTAAGATCACGCGTTTATTAGAAAAACTGAATCGTGAATATGCGGACCGCATTCCGATCTATCCGGAATTTCAGCAGCAAATTACCTGGGAAGCGCTGCGGGTGTGCCATGCGGTGCGTAAAGAGCCGGATATGCTTACTCGCCAACAAATGATTAGCGAAATATTTACCTCCGGTATGTATAAACGCATGATGACCAATGTACGAAGCGCTAAGGCGGCTTATCAGGCACTGTTATGGTCTGCAAGACTATATCGGTGGCGCGATAAAACAATGTCGCACCGTCGTATTTCCCATAAAGCGATTAATCGGCGTTAGCGTTTACGTTTTTGGGCAAGGCTATTTCTTCCCAGCCCTGCCACTGATGCTGCATATATTTCACCAGCGTACTCTGGCTGATACTGTCCCTGAGCACTGCGAAATAGGTCGTCGCGTAGACAGGGTCCAGCGGTTTTTTAGCTTTGCAAAGCTTCACGCCGCTAAAGGGATTACGCGGTTGTTCTGCCGGCTTGCCTGCTTTGCCCGGGGTCACATTGTTCGGCGTGGATGTATCCACCTGCGGTTCATTTAACAGGCTACTCGGTCGTACCAGAGTGATATCCGGCGGCAGGTTATAAATCATCTGCTGTAACACGCGCACCGTTGCTGGATGCGGATGGCCGATGGCAATGGCCGAGCCATTACGGCGCGCGAGCGCAACGGCGCGGTTAAACTGGAAACGGATATCGGCTTCGTTCTGCGTATCGTCGAGGAAAACCTTACGCTTAATGACTTTGACTTTGGTTCCCGCCGCGGCACGCATCGACTGGCTGTTGCCGATGGTCATGCTATCGAGAAAATAGAAATTGTATTGATCCAGCGCCTGCATCACTTTTTGCATACCGAACAGGCTGGAGGTCATGGCGCTGCCCATATGGTTATTCAAACCCACGGCGTAGGGCACTTTGTTGACGGCCTCGCGGATAATGCGCTCGATCTCACTGCTGCTCATTTCCGGACGCAGGGTATCTTTTTCCAGCGGCTGTTTGCTAAGCGGTGCCATCGGTAAGTGAATAAGGACTTCGTGCCCCGAATTATGGGCTTTAGTTGCCATTTCATGGGCATGCGGAGCATTAGGCAGAACGGCAACGGAAATATCAGAAGGCAGCGCGAGCACCTGATTTTCTTGATGAGGACGATAACCAAAGTCATCGATCACAATCGCCAGTTTGCCGGCATAAACGGAAGGTACCAGCGCCAGCGCGCAGGCGAGAGAAAAAACAACGTGACGAAATTGAAGCAAAACTTATCTTCCCAACCACGGCTGTGGATTGACTGCCCGGCCCTGGCGACGAATTTCGAAATAGAGTGACGGGCGGCCCTGACCACCACTGTTACCCACCAGCGCGATGGGTTGGCCGGCGCGCACTTGCGTGCCAACGCTGACCAGCGCGCTCTGGTTATAGCCATACAAACTCATATCGCCTTTGCCGTGTTCGACCACCACAACCAGCCCATAACCCTGAAGCCAGTCGGCGAGGATCACGCGCCCGTCGGCAATGGCTTTGACTTCTGTTCCTTCACCCGCTGCGATAACGATACCTTTCCAACGTAGTTCACCCTGGAGCTGTTCGCCATAACGGTGCAGCAGGGAACCGCGCACCGGCCAGAACGCCTGGCCCCCTGGCGAACCCAAACCGCCGGTGCGTGACATAAGCGAGCGTTCATCCTGCGTAGGCTTGTAGGTACTACCTTTGCTTGCGGCTTCTTTTTGACGGTTGCGGACCTGTTCCGCTTCCCGCGCTTCTTTTTCGGCACGAGCTTTAGCAGCGGCAGCGGCACGGGCAATTTGATTCTGCAGGCGGGATTCGTTCTGACGCATCTCGCTCAGTTTTTGCTGATCCTGCTGGATTGAGGATTCCAGGCTGGCGAGGGTTTTCTTACGTTCGTTGCGGGCATCTTCCAGCCTGGCCTGCTGGGCTTGCTGGTCGTAAAGCAGCGTTTGCTGTTCCGTCTGCTTAGCTTCCAGGGTCGCTTTTTGCTCGTCGACTTCCGCTTTGGTTTGCTTAAGCTCTTCTATCGTCTGCTGGCGGGCCGCGTTCAGGTAACCAAAATAGGCTTGCAGGCGCTGTCCGCGCTGGCTCTCTTCACCACTCAGAATTAACTGAATACCCGTATGCTGACCCTGACGGAATGCCGCATCAAGCTGCGCTGCCAGGTTACGCTCCTGGGTAGCCTGCTGTTTTTGCAGCTTTACGAGGGAAGCATTCATGGTTTCAATCTGGCTGTTAAGCGTGGCGAGGGTATTTTGCGTATCGCGTAATTTACGGCTTGCCGCAGCGATTGCCTGTTCCTGCTCTTTTAACTGTGCGAGAAGAGCCGAACGCTGCTGCTGTTGCTGGCGCACCGCACGCTCTTTGGCGGCGATATCCTGCTGGATGGATTTCAGCTGAGCGCTGTCATCTGCATGGCTGGAAAAAGGACATAGCAATACGCCAGCGCTAAGTACGCTGGCGTAGATAGCGGGCCTGACTGAAAACCGCTTCGGCTTCACGACCCATGTTATTGAAAAAATCGCCTTTCCCCTCATGGGGAGGGATTATTCCACGATGAACAGCGGCTTGCCAGTCATCTCTTGCGGGATTTCCATGCCCATCAGGCTCAGCATGGTCGGTGCGATATCAGAAAGCTTGCCGCCTTCCACCGCTTTTACGCGGCGATCGCCGATATAAATCAGCGGTACCGGCAGGCTGGTATGCGCGGTATGCGCCTGGCCTGTTGCCGGGTCGCGCATCTGCTCCGCGTTGCCGTGGTCCGCGGTAATCAGCAGCTGGCCGTCTGCGTTTTTTACAGCGGAAACCACTTGGGCAATACAGTTATCCAGCGCTTCAACAGCAGAAATCGCTGCTTCGTAAACGCCGGTATGGCCGACCATATCGCCGTTAGGATAGTTACAAATAATGGTATCGTACTTACCGCTGTTGATGGCGGTCAGTAATTTTTCAGTCAATTCTGCAGAGCTCATTTCCGGCTGCAGGTCGTAAGTCGCCACTTTTGGCGAATTAATCAGCACGCGATCTTCGCCAGCAAACGGCTCTTCAACGCCACCGTTATAGAAGAAGGTAACGTGAGCGTATTTTTCAGTTTCAGAAATGCGTAGCTGGGTTTTGTTATGCTTCGCCATCCATTCACCAAAAGTATTGGTCAGGGATGCTGGCGGATAAGCACAGGCGGTTTTGATGTCGGCTGCGTATTCAGTCAGCATTACGAAATCACCGAAGTTAACTACTTTTTTACGTGCGAAGCCGGAAAAATCGGCGTTTACAAACGCGCGAGCGATCTGGCGGGCGCGGTCAGCACGGAAGTTCATAAAGATCAGCGCGTCGCCGTCATTCATTACAGCTTCTGCTTCGCCTGCGGCACGAATTACCGTTGGCTTTACAAATTCATCGTTTTCATCGCGAGCGTAAGCGGCTTCAAGGCCTGCCACGGCGGTAGCCGCCTGATATTCGCCTTTGGCCTGGGTCATCAGGTCATAAGCCAGCTCTACGCGGTCCCAACGATTATCGCGGTCCATGGCAAAGTAGCGGCCAATAATTGAAGCAACGCGGCCTTTACCAACGGCGGCAAACTTATCGGCAAACTTTTTCAGCGAGGATTCTGCGCTGCGTGGCGGGGTATCGCGACCGTCCAGGAAAGCGTGCAGATAGATGGCCTGCGCGCCGCGCTCTGCGGCCATTTCGATCATCGCCAGGATGTGCTGTTCATGGCTGTGAACGCCGCCGGCAGAAGCGAGCCCCATAATATGCACAGCTTTACCCGCCGCGACGGCTTTATCTACTGCCGCAGCCAGCACCGGGTTTGCGAAGAAATTACGTTCTTTAATTTCAACATCCAGACGGGTCAGATCCTGATAAACGATTCGGCCAGCGCCGAGGTTTACGTGGCCCACTTCAGAGTTTCCCATTTGCCCGTCAGGCAGCCCCACTTCCAGGCCTGACGCATTGATCAGGGTATGCGGACGCTGGGCCCACAGATTATCCATAACCGGGGTTTTAGCATTCAGGATGGCGTTATCCTGCTGCTCTTCACGGTGACCGTAACCATCCAGAATCACCAGAACCATAGGTTTTTTAGTAGCCGACATTGCAAAAGCCTCTAAGTCAAAGACGAAAAATTTGCGTAATTTTACTACAGGCAATCGGGGGAAATAGCCGCAGAAGATCAAAGAAAGAGGCTGGACCGGCAACGGTTTATCCCGGACAACGTCATTTTTTTCGTAACAGCACGCAGAATCCACAATACATCATGCTGACTGGCTGTAATTGCCACAATGCGAAGGTATACTCCTTGCCTGGTTTTTTTCACATTACTTAGTCGGGAGTTATCACCCCCCATGCAAGAAATTATGCAATTCGTTGGTCGTCATCCCATACTTAGTCTGGCGTGGGTTGGTTTACTGGCCGCCGTACTTTTCATGACCTTTAAGGGATTAACCTCAAAGGTGAAGGTGATTACCCGTGGTGAAGCCACGCGTTTAATCAACAAAGAAGATGCTGTTGTGGTTGATGTGCGCCAGCGTGATGACTACCGCAAAGGCCATATCGCGAACTCGCTCAACGTGCTGGCAAATGATATCAAAAACGGCAACTTTGGTGAGTTAGAAAAATACAAAGCTAAACCGGTTATCGTGGTTTGTGGCAACGGTATTTCCTCTCAGGAGTCAGCAGCGCTGCTGACGAAAGCCGGTTTCGAGCACGTAACCTTGCTTAAAGAAGGTGTTGCTGGCTGGAGCGGGGATAACCTGCCGCTGGTCCGCGGTAAATAATCTGAACGTATTCTGAGGTAAGCCATGGCGAACATTGAAATCTACACCAAAGCGACCTGTCCTTTTTGCCACCGCGCAAAAGATTTGCTCAACAGCAAAGGGGTAACTTTCCAGGAATTACCTATTGATGGTGATGCCGTGAAACGGGAAGAGATGATCAAACGCAGTGGCCGTACAACGGTGCCGCAGATTTTTATTGATGCACAGCACATTGGCGGCTGTGATGACTTGTATGCGCTTGACGCACGTGGTGGACTCGATCCCCTGCTGCGATAGCGCGGTTTGTCTGCCGTCGGTTGCGGATGAATAAAGGACGTATTAATTTTTTAAGGGTTTAAAAATGTCAGAACAAAACAATACAGAAATGGCTTTCCAGATTCAGCGCGTTTATACCAAGGACATCTCTTTTGAAGCGCCAAATGCGCCTCATGTTTTTCAGAAAGACTGGCAGCCAGAAGTTAAGCTGGACCTGGATACCGCTTCCAGCCAGCTGGCAGACGATGTGTATGAAGTTGTGCTGCGCGTAACCGTGACCGCAACGCTGGGTGAAGATACCGCGTTCCTGTGTGAAGTACAGCAGGCTGGCATCTTCTCCATCGGCGGTATCGAAGGCACGCAAATGGCACACTGCCTGGGTGCGTACTGCCCGAACATTCTGTTCCCGTATGCGCGCGAAGCAATCACTAGCCTAGTTTCTCGTGGTACCTTCCCGCAGTTGAACCTTGCGCCGGTTAACTTCGATGCGCTGTTCATGAGCTATCTGCAACAGCAATCTGGCGAAGGTACTGAAAACCATCAGGATGCCTGATGAATAGCCTTAATGCTTCAATGACTGTGATCGGTGCCGGCTCTTACGGCACCGCTCTTGCCATTACGTTGGCAAGAAACGGCCACCACGTTGTCCTGTGGGGCCACGATCCAAAACATATTGCTAAATTACAGGCCGACCGCTGTAACGTCGCATTCCTCCCTGATGTTTCCTTCCCGGACACGCTTCATCTCGAAAGCGATTTAGCCACTGCGCTTTTGGCAAGCCGCAATATTCTGGTAGTTGTGCCTAGTCACGTCTTCGGTCAGGTGTTACGCCAAATCAAACCGTTGATGCGCCCGGATGCGCGAGTGGTTTGGGCAACCAAAGGCCTGGAAGCAGAAACAGGACGTCTGTTGCAGGATGTTGCTCGTGATGCGCTGGGAGAAAGCGTACCGCTTGCGGTTATTTCAGGGCCAACTTTTGCCAAAGAGCTCGCCGCTGGTTTACCTACGGCAATTTCCCTGGCGGCAACCGACGAAACTTTCGCGCAGGATCTTCAGCAGTTGCTGCACTGCGGCAAAAGCTTCCGCGTCTACAGCAATCCGGATTTCATCGGCGTGCAGCTAGGTGGCGCGGTGAAAAACGTCATTGCGATTGGCGCAGGGATATCCGACGGCATCGGTTTTGGTGCTAATGCACGTACCGCGCTTATCACACGCGGTCTGGCTGAAATGACTCGCCTTGGCAGCGCGCTGGGCGCCGATCCTGAAACCTTTATGGGGATGGCAGGACTTGGCGATCTGGTGCTGACCTGTACCGATAATCAATCCCGTAACCGCCGCTTTGGCATGATGCTGGGGCAGGGGATGGACGTGGATTCGGCGCAGCAGAACATCGGCCAGGTGGTTGAAGGCTACCGCAATACGAAAGAAGTGCGGGAGCTGGCGGCTCGCTTTGGCGTCGAAATGCCAATAACAGAGGAAATTTATCAGGTATTATATTGCGGAAAAAACGCTCGCGAGGCAGCATTAACGCTGCTTGGTCGAACACGCAAGGATGAACGGAGCGGCAACTGACACAGTTGCGACTGATGGAACAATATAACCGTAATAACTGAAGCGCTCCGGTTTTCATGCCGGACGCTGTTTTCTGTCTGGAGAGAGCAATGTCGTCTGAAGAACTGGATCTGGTGTGGAACAATATTAAAGCCGAAGCGCGAGCGCTTGCCGATTGTGAACCAATGTTGGCCAGTTTTTACCACGCAACTCTCCTCAAGCATGAAAACCTCGGTAGCGCTTTAAGCTATATGCTGGCTAACAAGCTGGCCTCGCCGATTATGCCCGCTATCGCCATCCGTGAAGTTGTGGAGGAAGCCTATGCGGCAGAGCCGCAAATGATCGCTTCCGCCGCCTGTGATATTCAGGCCGTGCGTAGCCGCGACCCGGCGGTAGACAAATATTCAACGCCGTTACTTTATTTGAAAGGTTTCCATGCGCTTCAGGCCTATCGTATTGGCCACTGGTTATGGAAAGAAGGGCGTCAGGCGCTGGCAATTTTCTTGCAAAACCAGGTTTCCGTCTCCTTTCAGGTCGACATTCACCCGGCGGCCAACATTGGCTGTGGGATCATGCTTGACCATGCGACGGGCATCGTAATTGGTGAAACGGCTATTGTGGAAAACGACGTGTCGATTTTGCAGTCCGTCACGCTCGGCGGGACCGGTAAAACGAGCGGCGATCGCCATCCGAAAATCCGTGAAGGCGTAATGATTGGTGCCGGGGCGAAAATCCTCGGCAACATTGAAGTCGGGCGCGGCGCCAAAATTGGGGCGGGTTCCGTCGTACTACAGCCGGTGCCGCCACATACTACCGCGGCGGGTGTACCTGCGCGTATCGTTGGCAAACCGGAAAGCGATAAACCCGCCATTGATATGGATCAACACTTCAACGGCGCTAATAACGGCTTCGAATACGGCGACGGAATTTAACTTCTCAGCACGGCGCCAGGGTAACCAAGCTGACGCCACGCTTCATATACCACTACAGATACCGCGTTAGACAGATTCATGCTGCGGCTGTCCGGCATCATCGGAATACGAATTTTTTGTTCGGCAGGTAATGCGTCAAGGATGGCTGCCGGCAGGCCGCGTGTTTCCGGACCAAACACCAGATAATCCCCATCCTGATAGCTCACCGCGCTGTGCGCAGGCGTACCTTTTGTGGTTAAGGCAAACAGGCGCTGCGGATTCTCTGCTGCAAGAAATGCAGCGTAATTGGCGTGGCGGATCACGGCGGTGAATTCGTGATAGTCCAGGCCCGCGCGGCGCAGGCGCTTATCATCCCAACCAAAGCCCGTTGGCTCGATAATATGCAGGCGAAAGCCGGTATTAGCGCAAAGGCGAATAATATTTCCGGTGTTCGGTGGGATTTCCGGTTCAAACAACACGATATTCAGCATACGACCCCCATAAGACAAGGCGCGCAGAATAGCAAAATTTGGGGCAGGGAGGAAAAACCTCGCTTTCCTTTCTTGTCAGCAGAAATAGCTGTTAGTTACGACGATAGAGCGGTAGCCAGATAACCAGCCGCAGTCCGCCAAGCGGACTATCTTCGGCTTTTACCCAGCCACGATGCTGCTGAACCGCCGTTTCAACGATGGCAAGCCCTAAACCAGTACCGCCTGATTCACGATCTCTTGCTTCGTCTGTACGGTAGAACGGACGGAAAATTTGCTCACGATCGGACGGGCTGACGCCTGGGCCGTCATCGTCCACGGTAACGGTGATCCCTTGATTATCAACTGAGAAATTTACGGCGATCTTGGTGTGTGAATAACGCAGCGCATTGCGGACAATATTTTCCAGCGCGCTTTCCAGCGAGTTCGGGTTACCGTACATCAGCCATGGGCCCGGCGGGTAGGTAACCTCCAGCGATTTACCCATCTGTTCGGCTTCAAAGGCTGCGTTATCCAGCACTTCGGACCAGATCTGGTTCGCCTTCATGGTTTCGCTGGCCAGCGCGTTTTTCTGCTGATTGCGGGACATCACCAGCAGATCGTTAATCATGCCATCCAGACGTTGAGCCTCGGTTTCGATACGCTCAAGCTCTTTGCTCTCGCCGCTTTTACGCCGTAGAAGGGCGGTGCCAAGTTGCAGACGAGTCAGCGGGGTGCGTAATTCGTGCGAGATATCCGACAGCAGACGTTGCTGCGTTGTCATCATGCTTTCCAGCGCGGTCACCATCTGGTTGAAGCTGGTACCGGCAGCAAGAAACTCTTGCGGGCCCGCCTCCAGTTCAGGATGCTGGCGTAAATTCCCCTGCGCTACCTCATCAGCCGCATTTTTCAACTTACGTGCGGGTTTTGCGAGGCTCCACGCCAGCCATAAAAGCAGCGGGGAGCTGACCAGCATAGTGACAATCAGCAGCAGCAGCGGCCGGTCAAATAGCAGGTTGATAAAGTCGGACTGGGAGTTGCTGGCCGGGCGAATGAGATAGAGCTGATAGTTATCTTCCCCATCACGAACGGAAAAGGGACCTACTAATTCAACGCGACCATATTTTTTCTTCTGCGGATGATCGGCGTTGTCAGACTGGCCGATAAAGTTACGGATAATCTGCATTTCGTTGCGCTGGGCGCCGATAACCCGCCCTTCGCTGGTAACGAGCAGGAGGCGTTGCCCGGGCGGAGCCCATTTATCAATGGCTCTAAACAGGCGGCGCCACCACATCAGGTCGTTAGGCGGATCGTTTTCCAGCTCCGCTTCGACATGCTGTTCAATCATAATGCCTTGACGTTGCTCATTTTCCATCAGTTCGGTCATCTGACGCGAATCCAGTTTTGGCAGCATTAGTACCAGCATCAACACTAATGCTAACGTCAACCAGAAGATGGCAAAAATACGCGCGGTAAGGCTACTTATCATGAAGCGGACACCATCAGATATCCACGACCACGCAGCGTTTTAAACCACGGATGCCCGTCTTTGCGATCGGGTAATTTACGGCGCAAATTGGAGATGTGCATGTCGATGGCGCGATCGAATGGCGTCAAACGTTTACCTAAAACTTCCTGGCTTAAATGTTCACGCGAAACGACCTGGCCTAAATGCTGCGCTAACAGATACAGCAGGGTAAATTCTGTGCCGGTTAAATCAAGCGCCTGGCCGTCAAAGCTGGCTTCCTGTCGACCGGGATTGAGGTTTAATCCATCCACTTCCACCGTGGGCGAACCGCTGTCGCTATTTTGCTGCTGCTCGCTCCAGTGCGAACGGCGCAAAATAGCGCGTATACGGGCCACCAGTTCACGATCGTTGAATGGTTTAGGAAGATAGTCATCTGCGCCTAATTCAAGGCCAAGGACGCGGTCCAGCTCGCTTCCGCGCGCGGTAAGCATAATAACAGGAGTCTGGTGTGACTGGCGTAGCTCTTTCAGGGTATCGATGCCGTTTTTCTTTGGCATCATTACGTCGAGCAATAACAGGTCGATGCTGTCGTCTAAAAGCTCTAACGCTTGTTCACCGTCGTGCGCGACAAGTACGTTAAAGCCTTCCATGTCGAGCAGTTCCTTTAGCAGGGAAGTAAGCTCTCGGTCATCATCAACTAGCAGAATTTTATTCATTGTTAAATTACCTCCGAGGCAGAAATTACGTCATCAAGGCGCGCTAATCCATGACTTTACGTTGTTTTACACCCCCTGACGCTAGTTTGCAGCGGGAATCGTAGACTGGCTCTCGTTGAATCGCAGCACATAAGAGTTCGGGAGCAAGTGATGCGCAATGTTACCGCTGCCGTCATGGCCTCAACACTGGCGCTCGTAACGCTAACCAGCCAGGCCGCAGACTTATCGACTAGCGATAACTGGCACTCCGGTGAGGAGCTTGCGAAACGTAACAGTGTTCAAAGCCACATGTTTGACGGCATTAATTTAACTGAACAGCAACGCCAGCAGATGCGCGATCTCATGCAGCGTGCAAGGCATGATAGCCCACCTGTGAACGTTCGCGAAATGGAGGCCATGCATAATCTGGTCACCGCAGAAAATTTTGACGAAACGGCTGTTCGTGCCCAGGCAGAAAAAATGGCCCAGGAACAGGTTGCTCGCCAGGTTGAGATGGCAAAAGTACGCAACCAAATGTACCGTCTGTTAACGCCTGAGCAGCAAGCCGTTTTGCATGACAAACATCAACAGCGCATGAGTCAGTTTCGTGAACTGTTGGATCTGCAGCGCACATCTTCGTTGCAGGCTCTGAGTAGCAGCAGTACCCGCAGTAACCAGTAACAAACCTGTTTTCCTTGCCATAGACACCATCCCTGTCTTCCCCGCCTGACCAGGCGGGTTTTTTTTGCCTGAGGGATCGGCCTCATCCGCTATACTAGCCAGCATTAATTTGTTGGAGCTTCTATGAATCAACAGTATGGGAAATTGGTCAGCCGCGCGGCGATTGCTGCAACGGTGATGGCCTCGTTGTTACTTTTGATTAAAATTTTCGCCTGGTGGTATACCGGTTCGGTCAGTATTCTGGCGGCGCTGGTTGATTCGCTGGTGGATATTGCCGCGTCGCTAACGAATCTTCTTGTTGTGCGCTATTCGCTGCAGCCTGCGGACGAAGAGCACACTTTCGGGCACGGTAAAGCAGAATCACTGGCGGCGCTGGCGCAAAGTATGTTTATTTCAGGTTCGGCGCTGTTCCTGCTCTTAACCGGCATCCAGCACCTGGCCGACCCTACGCCGATGAAACAGCCGCTTGTGGGAGTCGTGGTTACCGTCATCGCGCTAATCAGCACGCTAATTCTTGTGACTTTTCAACGCTGGGTGGTGCGAAAAACGCATAGCCAGGCCGTTCGGGCGGATATGCTTCATTATCAGTCTGATGTTATGATGAACGGCGCGATTCTTATTGCGCTTGCGTTATCCTGGTATGGCTGGCATCGCGCTGATGCGCTATTTGCACTAGGGATCGGCGTCTATATTTTGTATAACGCGATTCGCATGGGCCATGAGGCCGTGCAGTCCCTTTTAGATCGTGCATTACCGGATACTGAGCATCAGGCCATTATCGATATCGTCACCTCATGGCCGGGCGTCAGGGGAGCGCATGATTTACGTACGCGACAGTCAGGGCCGACCCGCTTTATTCAGCTTCATATCGAAATGGAAGACAATTTACCGCTGGTTCAGGCACATGTTATTGCGGAACAAGTGGAACAGGCGATCCTGCATCATTTCCCTGGATCGGATGTGATTATTCACCAGGATCCCTGCTCGGTCGTTCCGTCGGAACGGCAAGGGCATTTTGAGCTTTAATTTTTCGTTTAGTAAAGCAGACATGGGCGGTATTTTATGGGTAAATTACCGCCGCTTGGCCTGACCTGAATCAATTCAGCTGGAAGCGGTTGTTATACTATTTGCAGCAGAGTCGAAGCCTCGGTTTGCCCGCAGGCTGTTTCCGGCAACAGGATTAATTTTGCATTCAAAGTTCAGAGGTAGTCATGATCAAAAAAATTGGTGTGTTGACGAGTGGCGGTGATGCGCCGGGCATGAACGCCGCGATTCGCGGTGTGGTGCGTGCAGCATTGTCAGAAGGTCTGGAAGTTGCAGGTGTTTATGATGGCTATCTCGGTTTGTATGAAGATCGCATGATCAACCTGGACCGTTACAGCGTGTCCGACATGATTAACCGTGGCGGTACCTTCCTGGGTTCAGCTCGTTTCCCGGAATTTCGTGATGAAAAAATCCGTGCGGTGGCCATCGAGAACTTAAAAAAACGCGGCATTGATGCGCTGGTTGTTATCGGCGGTGATGGTTCCTACATGGGAGCTAAGCGTCTGACCGAAATGGGCTTCCCATGTATCGGCTTGCCGGGCACGATTGATAACGACATCAAAGGCACCGACTATACCATCGGCTTTTTCACCGCGCTGGAAACCGTTGTGGAAGCTATCGACCGCCTGCGTGACACTTCTTCCTCCCACCAGCGTATTTCCATTGTGGAAGTCATGGGTCGTTACTGCGGCGATTTGACCTTAGCTGCATCAATTGCCGGTGGCTGTGAGTTTGTGGTATTGCCAGAAGTTGAGTTCAACCGCGAAGACCTGGTTGCGGAAATCAAAGCGGGTATCGCTAAAGGTAAGAAACACGCAATCGTGGCGATTACCGAGCACATCTGCGACATCGACGAGCTGGCCAAATACATCGAAACAGAAACCAAGCGCGAAACTCGCGCAACCGTCCTGGGTCATATCCAGCGCGGCGGTTCTCCGGTTGCTTACGACCGTATTCTGGCTTCCCGCATGGGCGCTTACTCCATCGAATTACTGCTACAGGGCCACGGTGGTCGTTGCGTAGGTATTCAGAACGAGAAGCTTGTTCACCATGATATCGTCGACGCTATCGAAAATATGAAGCGTCCGTTCAAAGGCGACTGGCTGGACTGCGCCAAAAAGCTTTACTGATTTTGACTGCAAAACGAGCCGGGGAAACCCGGCTTTTTTATCTGCCTGTTTATTTCCAATTATTATAACCAATCTTTTTTTATTCTTTAATCAGCGAACAAGTTTCTGGCAGGCTGAGTTCATCAGACTACATATAAGAGAGTATGCGATGAACAAGTGGGGAGTGGGATTAACTTTACTTTTGGCCTCGGGCAGCGTCCTGGCTAAAGACGTTCAATTACTTAACGTGTCTTACGATCCGACGCGTGAACTGTACGAAGAGTACAACAAGGCTTTCAGCGCGCACTGGAAACAGGAAACCGGCGACAACGTGGTGGTGCGTCAGTCTCACGGCGGCTCAGGTAAACAAGCGACTTCGGTGATTAATGGCATTGAAGCAGATGTCGTTACCCTCGCGCTGGCTTACGATGTCGATGCCATTGCTGAGCGCGGCCGTATTGATAAAAACTGGATCAAACGCCTGCCGGATAACTCTGCGCCTTACACCTCCACCATCGTATTCCTGGTGCGCAAAGGCAATCCGAAACAAATTCATGACTGGAACGACCTGATTAAACCGGGCGTTTCCGTTATCACTCCAAATCCAAAAAGCTCTGGCGGCGCACGCTGGAACTACCTGGCTGCGTGGGGCTATGCCCTGCACCACAACAACAATAACCAGGCGAAAGCCCAGGACTTTGTCAAAGCGCTGTTTAAAAACGTAGAGGTACTGGACTCCGGCGCGCGTGGCTCAACCAATACCTTCGTGGAGCGCGGTATTGGCGACGTGCTGATCGCCTGGGAAAACGAAGCGCTACTGGCAACCAACGAGCTGGGTAAAGACAAGTTCGAGATCGTGACCCCAAGCGAGTCTATCCTGGCTGAACCTACCGTTTCCGTTGTTGATAAAGTGGTTGAGAAGAAAGGTACTCAGAAAGTGACCGAAGCATATCTGAAATATCTTTATTCCCCCGAAGGGCAGGAAATCGCCGCGAAGAATTATTACCGCCCACGTAATGCGGACGTAGCGAAGAAATACGAAAACACCTTTCCGAAGCTGAAGCTATATACCATTGACGAAGAGTTCGGTGGCTGGACGAAAGCTCAGAAAGAGCATTTCTCGAACGGCGGCACCTTCGATCAAATCAGCAAGCGTTAATGTAAACGGCCCCTTCCAGGGGCCTTTTACATGCGAGTTATTATCAGCAAAATTTACATTACTACCGCTCCGCCGTAGACTGCTGAAAAAATCTACCGGAGACAGGTATGTCGCACTGGTTTAGCCATCCTTTGTTTCTCCCCACGCTGATTATTCTTATTACCATCACGCTCTGGGCTACGTCCGCGCTTCCTGAATACCTCACGGCGCTGCTGTTTTTTGCCATCGCAACGGTGGCAAAAATCGCCCCGGCCGCAGTTATCTTCAGCGGTTTTGCCTCCTCAGCTTTCTGGCTGGTATTTAGCGGTTTCGTTCTGGGAATTGCTATCCGCAAAACCGGTCTTGCGGATAGAGCTGCGAGGATGATTTCTGCAAATCTGACGGATTCCTGGGTGCGGATGGTCGGGAGCGTCGTGTTACTCAGCTATGCGCTCGCTTTTGTGATGCCTTCAAATATGGGACGCATCGCTCTGCTGATGCCGATTGTGGCAGCGATGGCGAAACGCTCCGGTATTGTGGATGGTTCGCGGGCCTGGTTTGGCCTGGCGCTGGCCGTCGGCTTCGGTACCTTTCAGCTCTCCGCCACGATCCTGCCGGCCAACGTGCCTAATCTGGTGATGAGCGGGGCGGCTGAAGGTTCTTACAGTATTCATCTCAACTATCTGCCTTATCTCTGGCTGCACACGCCAGTGTTGGGGATTTTGAAAGGGCTGATCCTCATCGGCCTGATTTGCTGGCTCTTTCCCGGTAAGCCTCATGCTGCGGAGAAAATTGACCAGCCTGGCCCCATGAGCCGCGATGAAAAACGTCTGGCCTGGCTGCTTGCGGCGGTATTGATGCTTTGGATGAGTGAAAGCCTGCACGGTATTGGTCCGGCCTGGGTGGGGCTTGTTGCCGCCTGTATTACGCTGCTGCCGCGCGTTGGGTTCATCACCAGCGAAGAATTTGCAAGCGGGGTAAACGTCCGTACCTGCTTCTATGTGGCGGGGATTCTGGCTTTGGCTTCTACGGTGACGGAAACCGGATTGGGCAGCGTGGTGGGCGAAAAGCTACTCGCTGTGATGCCGCTTGATGCCGGGCGTCCATTTACCAGCTTTGTCGCGCTGACGGGCATTACCAGCCTGCTAAATTTTATCGTTACGGCAAACGGCGTTCCGGCGTTGTATACCTCTCTTGCAGCGAGTTTTTCGCAGGCAACGGGATTTCCGCTGTTATCGGTGATTATGGTGCAGGTTCTGGGATATTCAACGCCGCTGCTGCCGTATATGGCTTCGCCCATCGTGGTGGCGATGGCATTAGGAAAAGTGCCTGCAAAAGCCGGGCTTAAGCTCTGCCTGGCGCTGGCGCTAGTAACGTTTGCGGTGTTAATGCCGCTGGATTACGGCTGGTTCAGGCTGACAGGTAAGCTATAAAAAAGGCTCCGCAAGCGGAGCCTTGAGATTGCTGATAAAGAAGGAAAAAGCGTGGTTTTCCCTTCTTTGTGGTTATCAGCCGAAAATCAATACGTTGATTTTCCTGTTAATTTTATTAAAGACATATTTCAAAGCGCTGTACGCCATGAGGTTTGTCATCAGTAAAAAGGCTCCGCAAGCGGAGCCTTTTTACATGCCGGCATTAATTACGCTTTTTTCGCTTCAGCCGCAGCTTTAACGATAACCGCGAAAGCGTCTGCTTTCAGAGAGGCACCGCCAACCAGCGCACCGTCGATGTCCAGCTGAGCAAACAGCTCGGCTGCGTTTTTATCGTTTACGGAACCGCCGTATTGAATGATGACCTGTTCAGCCACTTTCGCATCGGCTTTAGCGATGTGATCGCGAATGAATTTGTGCACTGCCTGAGCCTGCGCAGGAGTGGCTGATTTGCCAGTACCGATGGCCCAAACTGGTTCGTAAGCAATAACCACGCCTTCGAAAGCCGCTGCGCCCTGGGTTTTCAGCACCGCATCGATCTGGCGTGCGCAAACTTCTTCCGTTTTGCCGGCTTCGTTTTCTGCTTCGGTTTCGCCGATGCACAGCACTGGCGTCAGGCCGACTTGTTTAAGCACAGCGAATTTCTTCGCAATCAGTTCGTCAGATTCAGCGTGATAAGTGCGACGCTCAGAGTGACCGATGATGATGTATTTAGCGCCGATATCTTTGAGCATTTCAGCGGAAACTTCACCGGTAAACGCGCCGGACAGATTTACGTCAACGTTCTGAGCACCAAGAATAATGTGGCTACCGGAAGCGGCGTGTTTTGCCAGGTCCAGGTACATAGCAGGAGGGGCAATCGCTACGCCGCAACCATCAACGCCAGCCAGTTCTTTGCGCAGGCCAGCAATCAACTCGTTAACCATCTGCTTGCTGCCGTTGAGTTTCCAGTTACCCATCACCAAAGGATGTCGCATTTTAATTCTCCACGCGGTCAATCAAATAAAAGAATTGCTGCCTTCAGGCAGCGTGGTCTGTGAAACAGTATAGAGACTCAGGGGGCTAAAGGCTTTGCTTTTTATCATTTAATCGCCGTTGTTTAGCCCTTCAGAAAGCGTAAGCTTAATCGGTTCAACGGCGAAAGTTAGCCCTTTTTCGCCGTTGTCCGCTACAACATAGCGAAGCGCGCCTTCGGTCTGGGCGAAGTAGCGTTTATTTTTTCCGGCGCTGAGTAAGTTGCTTAGCCTTTCCTGGCTTTGCTGCTGAGAAAATATTGGCGTGAAGCTACGCAGAAGAGCCGCCATATATTCCATCGCCTTTGCGCGCGCGGCTTTCTGCTCCGGCCCCTGAATGGGTAGCCAGGTTATCTGGATAGATTTGATTTTCAGCGTGCCGCGTTCCAGCGCCGTGGAGGCATAAAGATTTTCGTTGATCTTGCTGGCCGCCCGCGTCAGGTTCGCCTTATCCCGACTGGAGTCGATGGCGCGGAATTCATTGATTGGCAGCTTCGGGTTATCGATATTAAATTTTTCGCGAAACTGCGTAATCGTCAGATCAAACGTAGGCGAGCCCGGCAGTAAATAAGGCGCCGCGGGTAAGCCAGGCGGCGTCTCAGAAGGTGGATCTGCCCGGCTCACCGCAACAGGCAGCGCAATCAGCACAAGGGTGCAGAGCAGATATTTCATCAACAACTTCTCCTGTCATTCATGGCACTGATTAAATCGGCAATCCGTTGGCTTGTCAAAACCTGGCACAGCCAGGGTACACTACGCCACAAAACTTATAAGGACCTTATCATGACCATCCAGCTTTGGCTGTTCTCTTTTAAAGGACGTATCGGGCGTCGCGATTTCTGGATTTGGATTGGCGTCTGGATTGCCGGTCTGGCGATTTTATTTACCCTGGCCGGGGCTAAAATTATGCCTTACTCAACCGCCGGATTCTTTTTATCGGGATCGCTGATTCCCACGGCTGCGGTTATCGTTAAACGCCTGCACGATCGTAATAAGAAAGGCTGGTGGGCGCTGCTGTTTATTCCGGCGTGGCTGCTTCTGGCGGGAAACTGGGACGTTTTCGGCAGCGTGGCGCAGTGGGGCCTGGGACGCTTCATCCCGACGCTGATTCTGGTAATGATGATCATGGACCTGGGCGCGTTTGTTGGCACCCAGGGTGAAAACCGGTTCGGCAAAGATACAAGCGAGGTAAAATACCGCTGAGTTTACCAGTAATGCTCGGCAGTCATATGGCCCGGTCGACGACGCAAATGTTTGGTCATTTGTCGGGTATCTTTCAGTAACTGCTGGGTATCGCGCACCATTTGTGGGTTGCCGCACAGCATCACATGGCTGGTTTCAATATCCATTGGCAGCCCAACCGCCGCTTCCAGCTCGCCACTTTCAATCAGTGCTGGCACTCGCCCGGTTAGCGTACCGGCAATAGTTTCACGGCTGACAACGGTCTGAATACGTAATTTGCCGTCGTAGCGCTGCTGTAGCTCCTGCATTAACGGCAGATAACTGAGATCGCTGGCATAGCGCACGGCGTGCAGCAAAACGATATTCTCAAAACGTTCCAGGTCTTTACCTTCCTGCAGAATGGAAAGGTAAGGGCCAAGCGCGGTGCCGGTAGCCAGCATCCACAACGTTTTGCAATCCGGGATTTCTTGCAGAATAAAGAACCCGGCGGGCTCACTTACTATCATTATTTCGTCACCCGGTTGCATAACATGCAGGCGCGGGCTGAGTTTACCTTCCGGCACGTTAACCAGATAAAATTCGAGATTGGAATTGCCCGGCGCGTTGACATAAGAATAGGCGCGCTGCACGCGTTCGCCGTCAATTTCCAGGCCAAGCTTGGTAAACTGCCCGGCGGTAAACGGGGCGACAGGAGCCTGAACCGTGAGGCTGAAGAGAGAATCGGTCCAGTGCTGAACCTGAGTAACTTTACCTTTAACCCAATCCGCCATGTTGCGCTCCTGTTGTTGCTCTTGCCTTATCTTCACCAGAATAGTGAAAGATTTCCAGCCTGTGCGGGCCGGAAAGCTCAATCAGACAAACGGCGGCCTTACAGAATATGGGCCTGCACGTTCGGGTCTTTACGGTCGAGATAATGGATGGATTTAATGCGGCGAATGGTGCGCGATTTGCCGCGAATCAGCAGCGTTTCTGTTGTTGCTATATTGCCTTTACGGGTGATACCGTCGAGCAGATCGCCTTTGGTGATGCCGGTGGCTGAAAAAACTACGTTATCGTTGCGCGCCATGTCGTCCAGCTTCAGAAACTTTCCGGCTTCAATGCCCATCGCTTTGCAGCGTTCCAGTTCTTGCTCGCCGATGCGACGGTTTTCTTCGTTGTCGCCTTTAACATGATGACGAGCCAGCAGGCGCCCTTGCATATCGCCATCCAGCGCACGGATAACCGCTGCGGAAATCACGCCTTCAGGCGCGCCGCCGATGCCGTACATTACGTCCACTTCGCTGTCCGGCATGCAGGTCAGGATCGATGCCGCAACGTCGCCATCAGGAATAGCGAAAACGCGTACGCCAAGTTTTTGCATTTCGGCAATGGTTGCATCGTGGCGTGGCTTAGCAAGGATGGTGACGGTGAGTTCGCTGAGCGGCTTGTTGAGCGCAATGGCAACGTTGTGCAGGTTTTGCGCCAAAGACAGGTTGAGATCGATAACGCCTCGCGCGCCGGGGCCGACAATCAGTTTTTCCATATACATATCGGGCGCATTCAGGAAGCTGCCTTTATCGCCAACCGCCAGCACCGCCAGCGCGTTGGCCTGGCCCATCGCTGTCATGCGGGTGCCTTCTATGGGATCAACTGCTATGTCCACCGCATCGCCTTGTCCGGTCCCGACTTTCTCACCGATATAGAGCATCGGCGCTTCGTCGATTTCCCCTTCGCCAATTACAATCTGGCCGTCGATATTGACCTGATTAAGCATGATGCGCATGGCATGAACGGCCGCTCCGTCGGCGGTATTCTTGTCGCCACGGCCCAGCCATTTATAACCGGCAAGTGCTGCTGCTTCCGTTACGCGGGAAAATTCGATCGCAAGTTCTCGTTTCATTACATACTCATTTAGCAAGCTCAATTGCGACGGAGTGTAGCACAGGCGGGAGATAGCCGGGAAAACCCTGGACCGGGAAGGGGCATAAAAGAGGCCCCGTCCGGGGCCGTAGAAAGGGGTTAATCTTCGTCGTGCTCTTCCCATGCTAGCGCGCGTTTAACAGCTTTTTTCCAGCCTGCGTAACGGAAATTGCGCTCGGTGGTTTCGATACCCGGGCGGAACTCTTTTTCGATAACGGCCTTCTCGCTCACTTCGTCTAAATTCTGCCAGAAGCCAACCGCCAGACCTGCCAGATAAGCGGCACCCAGAGCCGTTACTTCACGTACTTCAGGGCGCTCTACGCGAGTGCCAAGGATGTCGGACTGGAACTGCATCAGGAAGTTGTTGGCAACCGCGCCGCCGTCCACGCGTAATGCGTGCAGGCGAATACCTGAGTCCGCCTGCATTGCTTCGAGCACATCGCGGGTTTGATAAGCGATGGATTCCAGCGTAGCGCGGATGATGTGGTTTGAATTCACACCACGCGTCAGGCCGAAAATTGCGCCGCGCGCATACGGATCCCAGTAAGGTGCGCCAAGCCCGGTAAATGCAGGCACCACGTACACGCCGTTGGTATCTTTCACTTTGGTAGCGAAATATTCGGAGTCGAAGGCGTCGCTTATCAGCTTCATCTCGTCACGCAGCCACTGAATGGATGCGCCGGCCATAAACACCGCGCCTTCCAGGGCGTAGTTCACTTCACCGCGTGGGCCGCAGGCGATAGTTGTCAGTAAACCATGGCTTGAAGTTACGGCTTTCTCACCGGTATTCATCAACATAAAGCAGCCGGTGCCGTAAGTGTTTTTCGCCATGCCTTCTTTCACGCAAAGCTGGCCAAACAGCGCTGCCTGCTGGTCGCCCGCGATACCGGCGATCGGAATACGCGTGCCGCCTTTACCACCGATGTTGGTCTGGCCGTAAATTTCGGAAGACTTGCGGACCTGTGGCAGCATGGCGCGTGGGATATCCAGCGCGTCCAGCATTTTGTCGTCCCAGTCCAGATCGTGAATGTTGAATAACATGGTACGCGAGGCGTTGGTATAATCGGTGACGTGCACGCGACCCTGAGTCATCTTCCAGATAAGCCAGGTGTCTACCGTACCGAACAACAGTTCGCCACGACGAGCGCGCTCGCGTGAACCTTCCACGTGGTCGAGGATCCACTTCACTTTAGTGCCGGCAAAGTATGGGTCAACCACCAGACCAGTGGTGCTACGCACGTACTCTTCCATGCCGTCACGCTTAAGCTGTTCGCAGATTTCTGCCGTGCGGCGGCACTGCCAGACGATAGCGTTGTAGATAGGCTTGCCGGTTTCGCGTTCCCAGACAATCGCGGTTTCACGCTGGTTGGTGATGCCAATTGCGGCAATCTGATCGGAACTGATATCGGCTTTCGCCAGCACTTCTACCAGCGTGGAGCTCTGGGAGGCCCAGATTTCCATCGGATCGTGCTCGACCCAGCCAGGCTTAGGATAGATTTGCTCAAATTCACGCTGTGACACGCTGACGATATTGGCGTCATGATCCAGGACGACGGCACGGGAGCTGGTGGTGCCCTGGTCGAGCGCGACGATGTACTTTTTTTCAGTGGTCATAAAGTTGTCCCGAAGTCAGAGTTGCTTAAGAAGCATTTTGTTGTGTAGATGCGCCCGACGTTTTCGCTTCAATATCTTCGCAAACATCACACGGCAGATGGCGGCCAATCAGTTTACGATACCCAAATGCGCCTAACATGGCACCCGTCAAGGGGCCAAAAATGGGTATCAGGAAGTAAGGGATATCTTTGCCGCCGGTAAAGGCAATATCGCCCCAGCCTGCCAGCCAGGCGAAAATTTTTGGACCAAAATCACGCGCCGGGTTCATGGCGAAGCCGGTCAGCGGACCCATTGAGGCGCCGATCACAGCAATCAGTAAGCCTATCAGCAAAGGTGCCAGCGGCCCGCGCGGGACGCCGTTGCCATCGTCGGTCAGCGCCAGAATCACACCCATCAGGATGGCGGTAATTACCATTTCTACGGCAAATGCCTGTCCCAGATTAATATGCGGGTTTGGATAGGTAGAGAAGATACCGGCTAAGTCCAGGCTTTCCACGCTGCCGCGTACCATGTGATGAGCCTGTTCGTAATCAAGGAACAGATTGTAATATAAGCCGTATACCAGCGCTGCGGCGCAGAATGCACCTGCGACCTGCGACACAATAAACGGCACAACTTTCCGTTTGTCAAAGCAGGCGAACAACCACAGTGCGACCGTGACGGCAGGATTGAGATGTGCACCAGAAACGCCGGCGGTTAAGTAGATGGCCATCGCTACTCCTAAGCCCCAGATAAAGCTAATTTCCCACTGTCCGAAGACGGCGCCTGCGACTTTGAGTGCGGCCACGCATCCCACACCGAAGAAAATCAACAGCGCGGTACCTATGAACTCTGCGATGCACTGGCCTTTTAAAGTAGGTGAAGCTGTCTGATTCATAGTAGGGTCCTGAAGGCAAAATTAATGGCTATTGTGATTTGAGCGTCCTTGCCACCCTTATGCCATGTAGGCATGGTGTTAATTTATCGTTAACGAACATAAACGAGAAATATCGAACTTAAAAACTGTGGCTTTCGTCATAGAAATGCGCGGTTTCGCGCTAAAAAATGAGCATTATCAGCCAGTAAGAGCAGGGGAATGGCTGCGTTTTTATAAGCGGTTTTTTAACAATTAACGCTTAAGACGCCCGTAGTCTCTCGGTATATGCTGAAAAACGTCATGTTACGCAAAGAGCGCGGGAAGCCGCTGGACACGCGATGCGGCGCTACTTACAATCGGGGAAACGCTGCGTGGTGCGCATATGTTCACAAAGGCGTCGCCGGTAACGCCGGGACGAGGATAGCCATCCATCAACGCCTTGCAATTCAGGAGAGATTTGACATGTCATTTGAAGTTTTTGAGAAACTGGAATCGAAAGTACAGCAGGCGATTGACACTATCACGTTGTTGCAGATGGAAATCGAAGAGCTGAAAGAGAAGAACAACAGCCTGGTGCAGGAAATTCAGCAGGCGCAGGGCAATCACGAAGAGCTGATCCGTGAGAACAATTCGCTGAAAGAACAACAGCATGTCTGGCAGGAGCGTTTGCATGCGCTGTTGGGCAAAATGGAAGAAGTGTAAGTTACAGACTGAAATAAAACGGGCGCCCCAGGGCGCCCGTTTTGCATAGCAAGATCGGCTTATTCAATATCAAGCGGATCTTCGGAAAGGATAATGCCGGTGTTGTCCGCGTAAAGATGATCGCCGGAGAAAAACGTTACGCCGCCAAAATTGACGCGTATATCACTTTCACCGATGCCTTCACCCGCAGCGCCAACGGGGATTGCGGCGATAGCCTGAATGCCGATATCCAGCTCTTCCAGATCGTCCACCTGGCGCACCGCGCCGTAGACCACAATCCCTTCCCACTCGTTTTGTGCCGCAAGACGCGCCAGTTCAGCGTCAACAAGGGCGCGGCGTACAGAGCCGCCGCCGTCGACCAACAGGACACGGCCACGGCCTTGCTGTTCGAGCAGATCGTACAGCAACCCGTTGTCCTCGAAACATTTCACCGTAATGATTTGCCCGCCAAAGGACGACCGCCCGCCAAAATTGGAAAACAGCGGTTCAACGACGTTAACATCTTCCTGGTAGATGTCGCAAAGCTCGGAAGTATCATATTTCATAGGATTTAAGTTCTGTTGCTGCAGGAGTTGTCAGTATATCGCTTAATGTTAACTGTTGGCAAAATCATCAATTGTTAATTGATATTTGTCAGCTAAAAATGCGCCTTGCTGAGCACAACTCCCATCGCAAACAACAGGTTAATCAGCAGGGCTGCTTTTACCGTACGCTCAAGCATCGGGCGGATGGCGGCAGGCTCCATTTCACGCGTGACGTAAATGGCCTGTTTGATGAGTAGCGGCGCCGCCAGCACAAACAGCCATCCCCACAGGCTTTTCAGCCAAATCAGATTAAAGGCGGCCAGACACAGCAGCGCACCCATCAGCAGACAAACGTGGTAGCGACGAGCCACAACCGGCCCCAGACGAACCGCTAGCGTGTTTTTACCGTTCTCGCGATCGCTGTCGATATCGCGCAGGTTGTTGATGTTTAAAACCGCCGTTGCCAGTAAACCGCATGCGGTAGCAGGCAGGAAAACCAACGGCGCGAGCATATGAGCCTGTAAATACCAGCTTCCCACCACGCTCAGCCAGCCGAAAAAGACCAGCACGGAAATATCACCCAGTCCCATATAGCCATACGGGCGAGTACCGACCGTATAGGTAATTGCCGCCACAATAGACGCCAGACCGAGCACCAGAAACCCGAAGAAGTCGGCCGCGGTATGACAGGCAACGGCAACCAGAGCCAGGCCGGAAAGGCAGATAAGCACGACGGTGATAATCAACGCGCGCTTCATTTGCGCTTGAGTAATTACGCCTTTTTGCATACCGCGCAACGGCCCAATGCGGTCTTCCTTATCGCTGCCTTTTACCGCATCGCCATAGTCATTCGCGAGGTTGGAAAGGATTTGCAGCAGCCCCGCCGTCAGCAGCGCAAGCCCGGCCACTGCGGGAGCAAATACCCCTTGCCAGTACGCCAGCGCGGAGCCGCAAACGATAGAGGCAAAAGCCAACGGCAGGGTGCGGGGACGCAGGCTTTCCAGCCAGGCTCTCGTTATGCTTACAGAATGCGAATCGTTCATAGTTATGGATGCCAGTGATAAAAAAATGGAGGGCATAAGCCCTCCATTTGCAATGAAGAAAATACGTTGGCCGCGATTATAGGATAAAACGGCTCAGATCTTCATCTGCTACCAGCTCATCCAGATGCTTACTCACATATTCAGCATCAATAATAATGGACTGGCCGCTCAGATCGCTGGCTTCGTAAGAGATATCCTCTACCAGGCGCTCAAGCACGGTATGCAGACGACGCGCGCCGATGTTCTCGGTCGATTCGTTCACCTGCCATGCGGCCTGAGCGATACGACGGATACCGTCTTCGGTGAAGTCGATGTTCACGCCTTCCGTGCCCATCAACGCCTTGTACTGCACGGTAACAGAAGCGTTTGGCTCAGTCAGAATGCGTTCGAAATCTTCCACGGTCAGCGCCTGCAATTCAACGCGAATCGGCAGGCGGCCCTGCAATTCCGGGATCAGATCGGACGGGCTTGCCACCTGGAATGCGCCAGAGGCGATAAACAGGATATGGTCAGTTTTCACCATGCCGTGCTTGGTGGAAACGGTGCAGCCTTCAACCAGCGGCAGCAGGTCGCGCTGAACGCCTTCGCGGGAAACATCGGGGCCGGAGCTGTTGCCGCCGCGCTTACAGATTTTATCGATCTCATCGATAAACACGATGCCGTGCTGCTCAACCGCGTCAATCGCGTCCTGCTTCAGCTCTTCCGGATTCACAAGCTTGGCAGCTTCTTCTTCAATCAGAAGCTTCATCGCGTCTTTGATTTTCAGCTTGCGCGGTTTCTGCTTCTGGCCGCCCAGGTTCTGGAACATTGACTGAAGCTGGTTGGTCATCTCTTCCATGCCTGGAGGCGCCATGATCTCAACGCCCATCGGCGCTGCAGCCAGATCGATTTCGATTTCTTTGTCGTCCAGCTGGCCTTCGCGCAGTTTTTTGCGGAATGCCTGGCGTGCGGCGGAAGGCTCCTGCGCCTGCTCAGACTGACCCCAGTTGTTTTTGGCTGGCGGAATAAGCGCATCAAGAATGCGTTCTTCGGCCATTTCTTCAGCGCGATAACGATTTTTCTCAATGGACTGCAGACGCACCATTTTCATCGCAGAATCGGTCAGATCGCGGATGATAGAATCAACTTCTTTACCGACGTAGCCCACTTCGGTGAACTTGGTGGCTTCGACTTTAATAAACGGCGCATTGGCGAGTTTTGCCAGACGGCGTGCGATTTCAGTTTTACCGACGCCGGTTGGGCCGATCATCAGAATGTTTTTTGGCGTCACTTCATGGCGCAACTCTTCATCCAGTTGCATACGGCGCCAGCGGTTACGCAGCGCAATTGCCACGGAACGCTTGGCGTTGTCCTGGCCGATGATGTGTTTGTTCAGCTCGCTGACAATTTCGCGTGGAGTCATTTCAGACATGGGGGATCCTTACGCCTTAGACGCTAATTCTTCAATAGTATGGAAATGGTTGGTGTAAATGCAGATATCACCGGCGATCCCCAGCGATTTCTCAACGATGTCACGCGCGTCCAGAGCGGTGTTTTCCAGCAGGGCGCGGGCGGCGGCCTGGGCATACGGGCCACCGGAACCGATAGCTATCAGGTCATCTTCTGGCTGAATAACGTCACCGTTACCGGTAATGATAAGCGACGCGTTTTCATCGGCTACGGCCAGCAGCGCTTCGAGCTTGCGCAGCATACGGTCGGTACGCCAGTCTTTAGCCAGCTCGACGGCGGCTTTCACCAGGTGGCCCTGATGCATTTCGAGTTTGCGTTCAAAGAGCTCGAACAGAGTGAAGGCATCGGCTGTGCCACCCGCAAAGCCAGCGATGACTTTGTCGTTATAAAGGCGGCGAACTTTTTTCACGTTGCCTTTCATTACGGTGTTGCCGAGCGTGGCCTGTCCATCACCACCGATTACGACATGGCCGTTGCGGCGCACACTTACTATTGTTGTCACGAGCAGACCCCTTATTGCATCAGCTAAATACGTGCCCCGGACCGAGTCCGGGGCTGAATGCAATTATAGATGGGGGGGATTTTGGGGGTTTCAACCCCCGCCGAGACGAATGCAGCTGGAGTGACCAGCCATCTTCAGACGGTTAAGCGTGCCATCGGCATTATCTTTGCCTTTGATTGGGCCAATCACCACGCGATTCCAGCCGTTGTTGGTGGTAATGCGTGAATCAAAACCTTCAAAAGCAAGCTGCGCACGAACCGTTTCCGCCTGAGCGCTGCCTTTGAATGAACCGCACTGAACCATCCAGCGTTTTTCATCCTTTTTCTCGTGAACGGCCGGGGCAGATTTTGCTGCTTCAGGCTCACGGCTAACCGGTGCCGCTTTTGGTTGCGTCTGCACCTGCTCACGAGGCTGAGCAGTTTGCGCAGGCGCACGCTGCTGAGCGTTATGCGGCGGCGTTTGCAGCAAATCCTGATACGGCTGAGACGCGGTCGTCGTGCGCGGTTGCTGTTGTTGAACAGGACGTGGCTGCTGCTGCGTTTGTTGCGCGGTACGCGGTTGCTGATAAGGTTGTTCGGTCACGCGCTGCTGCACACGAGGCTGTTGCTGTTGCTGCGTGTTCCATTGTTGTTGCTGAGTCCGCTGCTGCACCTGCTGCTGTAGCTGCCTCTGGCGCTGCAGCGTTTGTTGGCGCTGGGCCGGAGTTTGTTCGTTCCACGGCACTTCGTTCAACTGTGTCGGTTGCTGGCGCATATCCGCCTGCATCTGCTCCAGCAGTTGACGCTGCTCGTTGGTGAGCTGGTCTTTATTCTGCACTTCGCCACCGGCCGTAGGCTCGGTTGGCGTGCGTACGCCCGGCTGACGATTTTCCAGTTCTTTGATGTAGCGCCAGCGTTCTTCGGGCTTCGGCGGAAGGCCGTTCCCGGTCACCTTATGGCCCGGCAGGACTTCACTTTCCTCTTTTTTATGATGGGTAATGAAGTACAGGGCACCAATAAAGGTCACCAGAACGGCGGCCGCAATGGCGACCATTGTCGGCGAGACGGATGGCAGGTTACGTTGCTTTTTGCGGGAGGTGCTCTTTTTGCGCCGTGTCCCTGCCGATTGCCCGCGGCGTACATAATCTTTTTGTGCCACTATCGATTCGCTGTATTTATTCGTTTGTCAGCCCGCCATGTTACTTAAGGGGCGTCCCTTTGACCAGATTATGGAGTCCTAAAGCGGTTCATTTTCTTAAGCCTGGCGCGCTGGTGCTTCCTCGCTCAATGAGGTCGCAGTCCAGCAGGCGCGATCCGCTGCTAACGATTTCACCGTGTAGCTGATCTAATAGCAACAACATCGCCTCCCTTCCGATATCGAAACGCGGCTGTTGGACCGTAGTGAGCGGTGGATCACAAAATTGCGATAACGCAATATCATCGAAGCCCATGATCGATAAATCCTCCGGGATACGCAGCCCGCTACGTTTGGCCTGTGAAAGCGCACCCAGCGCCATAACATCGCTGTGGCAAAAGATTGCAGTTGGCGGAACGGGAAGCGATAAAAGCTGCGCAACGGCTACCGCGCCGGCCTCAAAAGTAAAATCACCGCGGGCGATATAATGCGGATCGATGACCATGCCCGTACGGCGTAACGCCTGAATATATCCCTGCAGGCGGTAATGACAAAGAGGCATCTCTTCCGGCCCGGCAATACAGGCAATCCTTTCGTGGCCCAACTGCTGCAAATAATAAACGGCGTTAAACGCAGCGGTGAGATTGTCGATATGCACCGTTGGCAGCTCCAGCTCTGGCGCAAACTCGTTAGCCATCACCATCGGCGGCAAATTTCTTTGTTCTTCAAGGCTTGCATCAAACGGCAGGCGCGAGCCAAGCAGCAACATGCCGTCAATTTGCTTGGTGATTATCAGATCGATGAACGTTTTTTCCTGCTGATTTTGATGGGCGCAATCGCCAATCAGCACCAGATAACCCTGCTCAGCGGCGGTGATTTCAATGCCGCGAATAATCTCGCTGAAGAACGGATCGCAGATATCCGGAACGATTACCAGAATCGTACGCGATTCGTTACGCTTTGTATTACGGCCTAACGAATGGGGCAAGTAACCCACTTCTATTGCAGCCTTTTCTACCCGGCTACGCGTGCTTTGCGAGACCTTATCCGGGTTCATTAACGCCCGGGATACCGTTGCTGTTGATACTTTCGCCTGTACGGCAACATCCTTCATGGTTGCATTGGCAACCTGACTCTTCGGCTTCAACTTCTTCTCCTCGCTTGCACTCCGCAGGCCATGACACATCCTTTATGCCCGATCGTGCTGTCATTCTTAGCAGAATATTGCTGTCGCCTGTTACAGAAATTTCATCAAAAATGTGACGGGTGCAGAATTTTTCGATCCGCTTCGCATAACCAGTTGGCCAGGCGCTAGCTCTCAATCGGATCGACATCCAACGCCCATTTCACTTTTCGCAATTCAGGAAGGGTGTTCACCAGCGTCAGGGAGTGGCTTATCAGGCGCTGCAATCGGGCGCGTGACGGGTGTTGAAGAAGGATTTGCCAGCGGAAACGCCCCCCGCGTTTTGGCTGGAGCGAAGGCACTGGTCCCATAATCCACAGCTGTTCATCACGTAGCGGACTGGACTCCAGCAAATTGCGTAGCTGTTGCAGAAACAGCGGCGCCTGCTGGTTGTTTTGATCTTCAGCCCGGAAGATAACGTGACTGGTAAACGGCGGTAAAAATACCGTCTGACGCTCAACCAGCGCCTGATTTGCAAAGGCATCGTAACCCTGAGTCAGCAAGGTTTGCAGCAACGGATGTTCAGGGTGATGGGTTTGCAGCACCACTTCACCCTGTTTACCCGCGCGGCCTGCGCGCCCGGAAACCTGAACGTAAAGCTGCGCGAAGCGTTCGGCAGCGCGGAAATCCGCTGAGAACAGCGCCCCGTCAACGTCCAGTAGCGCGACTAACGTAACGTCAGGGAAATGGTGGCCTTTCGCCAGCATTTGCGTGCCGATAAGAATACGTGCGCCACCGCGATGGACCTCGGCCAGATGCTGTTCAAGCGCGCCTTTGCGGCTGGTAGTATCGCGGTCGATACGTGAAAGCGGAACGCCTGGAAATAGCGGAGCCAGGCTTTGCTCAAGCTGCTCTGTTCCTATACCCACCGGCACCAGATTGGTTGAACCGCATCCCGGACACTGGTTGGGAATGGCTCGCTGGCTGTCGCAGTGGTGACAGCGCAACTGGCGCTGCCCCTGATGCAGCGTATAGTAGCGGTCGCAGCGGGGGCATTCCGCAATCCATCCACACTCGTGGCATAAAAGGGCAGGGGCGAATCCCCGGCGATTCAAAAACAGAATGACCTGATTATCAGCCTTTAAGTGCTGCCCAATTTTCTGAATTAGCGCCGGAGCAAGGCCTGATTTAAGCGGCTGGCCTTTTAAATCCATCACTTGCTGCGAAGCCGGGCTTGCGTTTCCGGCGCGTTTAGTCAGGCGTAGCTGGCGATATTTGCCGAGCCGTACGTTATGCAACGTTTCCAGCGCAGGCGTCGCTGAGCCGAGAATAATCGGGATAGCTTCCGCATGAGCGCGATACACCGCCAAATCGCGGGCGTGATAGCGCCAGCCTTCCTGCTGCTTGTAGGAGCTGTCGTGCTCTTCGTCGATGACAATGACGCCAAGGCGGCAAAACGGCGTAAAGAGAGAGGAGCGGGTGCCGATGACGATCGCCGCCTCGCCGCTGCGCGCTTTCAGCCAGACGGCAAGACGCTCGCTGTCGTTCAATCCCGAGTGCAGAACTTCTACTGGAGCATTAAAACGCTCGCGGAAACGGGCGATAGTCTGTGGCGTCAGGCCGATTTCCGGCACCAGAACCAGCGCCTGCTTACCCTGCGCAAGGACATTTTCCAGCACGCTCAGATAGACTTCGGTTTTGCCCGAACCGGTAATACCAGCCAGCAGCCAGGCGGAAAAATGATCCGTGGCGCTGTGAATAGCACCCACCGCCGTGGCCTGTTCGGTATTCAGACGTAAGCGCTCGCCTGCGACAGAATAAGTGTCGCGCCAGTCAGCTGCGGCGGGTGCCGCGCTTTTCAGATCGCATAGTCCTTTGGTTCGCAACGCCTGCAAGCCTTGCTCGCTGATATCCATTTCGCTCACCTGATGACGCCAGATGTTTTTTTGCCGCACCGCTGCCAGCGCCTGCTGCTGCTTGGGGGCGCGCTTCAGGCTGTTAAGATCGACGGCTTTACCTTCATCCGTGGCGAACCAGTACCATAGCGGCGCGTGATGTGCGGGTTTCCCCTGACGCAGCAAAATCGGCAGCGCATGAAACAGCACATCGCCAATGGGATGGTGATAATAATCTTTTGCCCACAGTAAAACGCGCCATAAAGAAGGAGGAAATAAGGAAGCGCCATCCAGCAGGTCAACGACGGGTTTAAGATCGCTAAGCGGGAGCTCGCTTTTTTCGCTCACGGCAACCACAATGCCCACGGCTTCGCGTTTACCAAAAGGCACCATGACGCGACAGCCCGCTACAACCTGCATTCCAGCAGGGATCAGATAGTCAAAGGTACGGGCAAGTGGAACCGGCAGGGCGACGTGAGCGACAGGCATGAAAGCATCCGGGCTGATAAAAAAGACGAGATAGTGTACACTGTGTGTTCGCAAAATTGCGGATCAGTTTGCATGCATCGGTTGTTTTCTGTATGATTCGCCGCCTTTGATGCGCAGTTTTGGCTTCGAATAAACCTACTTTATTAACATCGCGTGGTGTCTGGCGTTAGGGCTGGAAGAGCGACGCGGCCTTAGACCTGAGGTTTTCCATGAAAAAAGATATCCACCCTAAATATGACGTAATTACTGCAAACTGTTCTTGCGGTAATTCTATCAAAATCCGCTCTACTGCGGGTCACGATCTGAACCTGGACGTTTGTGGTGAATGCCACCCGTTCTACACTGGTAAACAGCGTGATGTTGCTACCGGTGGCCGTGTTGACCGCTTCAACAAGCGTTTCAGCGTACCAGGCGCGAAAAAATAAGTTTCGCAGCATGGAAAGAGAAAGGCGCCCTGGGGCGCCTTTTTTGTTTCTCCGTCAGCCTTCAGACCGCAGGAGCGTTAGCTGCCCTCACTAACCCAGTCACTTATTTTAGTAAGTTTCTGGGATTAGCTCCCTTGCTGCAGCTCGAACGCTACAGGAGAAATTTCCAGCTGGGTGTTTAGTATTCCCACGTATCCGGGTCAATCCCCAACTCGCGCATAATTACCTTCGCATCTTCCGGAATTTCATCACTACGTTCTTTACGCAGATCCGCATCGTTCGGCAGAGGTTGGCCAGTAAACGCGTGCAGAAATGCTTCACACAGCAGTTCACTGTTTGTTGCGTGACGCAGGTTGTTCACCTGGCGACGGGTGCGCTCATCGGTGAGGATTTTTAACACCTTCAGAGGAATGGAAACCGTAATTTTTTTTACTTGTTCACTCTTCTTCCCGTGCTCAGCGTAAGGGCTGATATATTCGCCGCTCCATTCAGCCATGAGATACCTTTAATCCTCTTATCAATTAAACATGCTTAAACCGGGCGAGGCACGATTTCAGCGATTATCTGTCTTAGTGTACAGCCCAGGCACCTGCGCAGTCTGCGACTCTGGCAAGCTAAAGCATATAATTTTAACGGCTATTTCGCGTTTGCTCAATCTATACGCAAAGAAGTTTAGATGTCCAGATGTATTGACGTCCATCTTTGCAATGTTTACTCTGATGCCTGACCTTTATTCGACCAGCAAGGATCAGGGAAACAATGACGCGCAAACAGGCAACCATCGCAGTACGCAGCGGTTTGAACGATGATGAACAATACGGCTGTGTTGTTCCGCCAATCCATCTTTCCAGCACCTATAACTTCACAGGTTTTAATGAACCGCGCGAGCATGATTATTCGCGTCGTGGCAACCCTACGCGCGACGTCGTACAGCGTGCGCTGGCGGAACTGGAAGGCGGTGCGGGCGCTGTGATGACCAATACCGGCATGTCGGCTATTCACCTGGTGACTACGGTATTCCTGAAGCCTGGCGACCTGCTTGTTGCCCCACACGATTGCTATGGCGGCAGCTATCGCCTCTTTGATAGCCTGGCAAAACGCGGCGCGTACCGCGTTTTATTTGTCGATCAGGGAGATGAGGCGGCTTTAAACGCGGCGCTGGCCGAAAAACCCAAGTTAGTGCTGGTAGAAACGCCAAGCAACCCATTGTTGCGCGTGGTGGATATTGCGAAAATATGCACCGCGGCGCGTGCTGTCGGCGCAATCAGCGTGGTGGATAACACTTTCCTGAGCCCGGCGCTGCAAAATCCGCTGGCGCTGGGAGCCGATCTGGTTCTGCACTCCTGCACCAAATATTTGAATGGCCACTCTGACGTGGTGGCGGGTGTAGTGATTGCCAAAGATGCCGATACTGTCACCGAGCTTGCCTGGTGGGCGAATAATATCGGCGTGACCGGCAGTGCGTTTGACAGCTATCTGCTGCTGCGAGGGTTACGCACATTGTCGCCGCGTATGGAAGTTGCTCAACGTAACGCGCAGTTGATTGTCGATTTCCTGAAAACACAACCGCTGGTGAAAAAGCTGTATCATCCATCGCTGCCGGAAAACCAGGGGCATGAGATCGCTGCCCGCCAGCAGAAAGGCTTTGGCGCGATGTTAAGTTTTGAACTGGACGGAGACGAGCAGACTCTGCGTCGTTTCCTGAGCGGGCTGTCGCTCTTCACGCTGGCGGAATCGCTGGGTGGCGTCGAAAGCCTGATTTCTCACGCGGCAACCATGACCCACGCGGGCATGGCGCCGGAAGCGCGAGCTGCGGCTGGCATTTCTGAGACATTGCTGCGTGTGTCTACCGGTATTGAAGATGGCGAAGATTTAATTGCTGACCTGGAAAATGCTTTCCGGGTGGCAAGAGAGGGGTAAGCATGAGTGTTTCAGTACCAGCAGGGACGCCGGTTCGTCAACTGCACAAGTTTGGCGGCAGTAGTCTTGCAGATGTAAAATGTTACCTGCGTGTGGTGGGTATCATGACCGAGTATTCCAGGCCGGGCGATCTGATGGTGGTTTCTGCCGCTGGCAGCACCACTAACCAGCTTATCAACTGGCTCCAGCTGAGCCAGAGCGACAGGCTTTCTGCGCATCAGGTCCAGCAGGCGCTGCGTCGTTATCAAAGCGAGTTAATTAGCGGCCTGCTCCCGCCTGAGGTCGCAGATGGCCTGATCGGTGAATTTATTCACGATCTGGAGCGCCTCGCCGCTTTGCTGGATGGCAAAATCACCGACGCGATATATGCCGAAGTGGTCGGTCACGGTGAAGTCTGGTCTGCTCGTCTGATGTCGGCGGTGCTGAATCAGCAGGGTATTGAAGCCGCCTGGCTTGATGCGCGTGAATTTATGCGTGCCGAGCGGGCGGCGCAGCCACAGGTTAATGAAGGCCTTTCCTGGCCGCTGCTGCAAGAGCTGATGGCGCAGCATCCGCATAAACGCCTCGTGGTTACCGGCTTTATCTGCCGTAACGATGCGGGTGAGACTGTGCTGCTGGGTCGTAACGGCTCTGACTATTCCGCAACGCAAATCGGTGCGCTGGCAGGCGTATCCCGCGTAACCATCTGGAGCGACGTGGCCGGGGTCTACAGCGCCGACCCACGTAAAGTAAAAGATGCCTGTCTGCTGCCTCTGCTGCGTCTGGATGAAGCCAGCGAACTGGCGCGCCTTGCGGCCCCTGTTCTGCATGCCCGTACGCTACAGCCGGTCTCTGGCAGCGATATCGATCTGCAACTGCGTTGCAGCTACTCCCCGGAGCAGGGCTCAACCCGAATTGAACGCGTTCTGGCTTCCGGTACCGGAGCGCGCATTGTCACCAGTCATGATGACATCTGCCTGATTGAGTTTCAGGTTGCTCCACAGCAGGATTTCAAACTGGCGCAGAAGGAGCTGGATACGCTGCTCAAGCGCGCGCAGGTTCGTCCTTTGTCCGTCGGCGTGCACCCCGATCGTAACCTGCTGCAACTTTGCTACACCTCCGAAGTGGTGAACAGCGTGCTGCAAATTTTGCAGGATGCGGGTCTGCCGGGTGAATTACGTCTGCGTGAAGGCCTGGCGCTGGTGGCGATAGTAGGCGCGGGCGTCTGCCGTAACCCGCTGCACAGCCACCGTTTCTGGCAGCAGTTAAAAGACCATCCTGTTGAATTTATCTGGCAGTCCGAAGACAGTATCAGCCTGGTCGCCGTGCTGCGAGCTGGCCCTACGGAAAACCTCATTCAGGGTCTGCATAAGTCTCTGTTCCGCGCTGAAAAGCGCATTGGCCTGATGCTGTTTGGTAAAGGGAATATTGGTTCTCGCTGGCTGGAGCTGTTTGCCCGCGAGCAGGAGACGATTTCCGCCCGTACCGGTTTTGAATTTATTCTCGCAGGTGTGGTGGATAGTCGCCGCAGCCTGCTGAACTACGAAGGGCTTGACGCCAGCCGCTCGCTAGCATTCTTTAATGATGAAGCGGTAGAACAAGATGAAGAATCCCTGTTCCTGTGGATGCGCGCGCACCCGTACGACGATTTAGTGGTGCTGGATGTTACCGCAAGCGAGCAGCTTGCCGGCCAGTATCTCGACTTTGCAAGCCATGGTTTCCATGTTATCAGCGCCAATAAGCTGGCGGGTGCGGGCAACGGACAGAAGTACCGCCAAATCCGCGACGCGTTTGAAAAAACGGGCCGCCACTGGCTGTACAACGCCACCGTAGGCGCCGGTTTACCGGTCAACCATACCGTGCGCGATCTGCGCGACAGCGGCGATACCATTCTGGCGATTAGCGGGATATTTTCCGGCACGCTTTCATGGCTGTTCCTGCAGTTCGATGGCACCGTGCCGTTTACCGATCTGGTCGATCAGGCCTGGCAGCAGGGTCTGACCGAGCCCGACCCTCGTGTCGACCTCTCCGGTAAAGATGTTATGCGTAAGCTGGTTATTGTGGCTCGCGAAGCGGGTTACGACATCGAGCCCGATCAGGTTCGCGTAGAGTCGCTGGTGCCAAGCGGTTGTGAAGAAGGTTCGGTGGATCATTTCTTCGAAAATGGCGACGTACTTAACGAGCAGATGGTGCAGCGTTTTGAAGCCGCGCAGGAGATGGGGCTGGTGCTGCGTTACGTGGCCCGCTTTGACGCGAACGGCAAGGCGCGCGTTGGCGTGGAGGCGGTTCGCCCTGAACATCCTCTGGCGTCGCTGTTGCCGTGCGACAACGTATTCGCCATTGAAAGCCGCTGGTATCGCGATAATCCGCTGGTTATCCGCGGTCCCGGTGCTGGCCGTGATGTCACTGCCGGCGCCATTCAGTCGGACCTCAACCGCCTGGCGCAGCTGCTGTAGTTAACTGGCGACTGCTCGTTGCTTATCCGCCCTGTAAACTTTACTCGTTTGCCGGGCGGATAAGCGCAGAGGCATCCACCGTTTTTCCTGTCCGTTTTGTCCGCTTCCCCGCATCCTGAAAAAAATTCAATTTGATTGAGAATTCCTCAGTTCCAGCAGTGATTTTTCAGTTGACGGCCTGCCTCTTTTCCTTCATCTTGCTATCTGGACGTCTAAACGTCTGGACACCAGCCAAACACAACAACACATTATTAAAAAGCGATTGATGAGGTAAGGGTATGAGCTTTTTTCACGCCAACCAGCGGGAAGCACTGAATCAGAGTCTGGCCGAAGTGGCCGGGCAAATTAACGTTTCCTTTGAGTTTTTCCCGCCGCGTACCAGTGAGATGGAACAGACCCTGTGGAGCTCAATCGACAGGCTCAGCAGCCTGAAGCCTAAATTCGTCTCCGTGACCTACGGGGCAAACTCCGGGGAACGCGATCGCACCCATAGCATTATCAAAGGGATCAAAGACCGCACGGGTCTTGAAGCGGCACCGCACCTGACCTGTATCGACGCCACCCGCGACGAACTGCGCACCATCGCTCAGGACTACTGGAACAACGGCATCCGTCATATCGTTGCTCTGCGTGGCGATTTACCGCCGGGCGGCGGTAGGCCGGATATGTATGCCTCCGATCTGGTTACCTTACTTAAAGACGTGGGGGACTTTGATATTTCGGTCGCTGCCTACCCTGAGGTTCATCCGGAAGCAAAAAGCGCGCAGGCCGACCTTATCAACCTGAAGCGCAAAATTGATGCGGGCGCTAATCGCGCTATCACACAATTTTTCTTCGATGTCGAAAGCTATCTGCGCTTCCGCGATCGCTGTGCGGCCGCAGGCATTGATGTGGAAATTGTGCCGGGTATTTTGCCGGTCAGTAATTATAAACAGGCGCATAAATTCGCCACCATGACCAACGTGCGCGTTCCGCACTGGATGGCGAAGATGTTTGAAGGGCTGGATGATGATGCGGAAACCCGCAAAATGGTCGGCGCAAATATCGCCATGGACATGGTGAAAATCCTTAGCCGTGAAGGCGTGAAAGATTTCCACTTCTACACGCTTAACCGCGCAGAGATGAGTTACGCGATTTGCCATACTCTGGGCGTTCGCCCTGGATTGTGATTAAGAAGGTGGATGTTGCCATCCACACTGATTGTCGGGTGGCGCTAACGTTTACCCGACCTGCAAAAGCGCGGAATCATTGGGTCTGTAGCTACCGTCTTGAACGGCAAGCGGTAGCGCCATAATTTTCATCCCAGGCCTGGCGTGTTTTCAACATCCTGAACACATATATGCCAGTTTGCGTATTACCGCACCCAGCGCCGCTTTCTTTGCCTTACCTTTTGCTGTCAGCCTTTCATGTAATGCTTTCGCTGGCTTATTCCACCGGCTTGCGTTCAGCGCCGCCACGTACGGCTTTGCCTTCACCTCCGAAGGCGTCCGGCGGCTTCAGCTCGCCGTAACGGGCCAGCACAAAAGCGTCCACAATGTCGTTTTTGGTGAGTATGTCCATTCCGCGTGCAAATTCGCGTACGTGATGGAGTTGGCCATACAGCAGGATTCCTCCGTTTCATGTAACCGGTAGCTAATCAGCTACCGGTCCTGGGAGACAAGGGTGGATAAGCGAACGCTTACCAGGCTTAGCCAGTGTTACGCATCCCGGCGGCAACGCCGGCGATAGTCACCATCAGCGCCTGCTCAACGCGGGCGTCTGGTGCTTCATCTTTCTCTTCCGACTGGCGAGAGCGGTGCAGTAATTCAGCTTGCAGAACGTTCAGTGGGTCGGTGTAAATATTACGCAGAGTGATGGACTCGGCTATCCAGGGTAAATCTTCCATCAGATGCGAATCATTAGCGATATCCAGTACCACTTTGATATCGGCTGCCAGCTGGTCGCGAAGCTGTTTGCCCAGCTTCCACAGTTCTGGTTTCACCAGACGCTGATCGTAGTATTCCGCCAGCCACAGGTCAGCTTTCGCAAAGACCATTTCGAGCATGCCAAGCCGCGTGGAGAAGAACGGCCAGTCGCGACACATACTTTCCAGTTCGCCCTGTTTGCCTTCTTCTACCACTTTTTGCAGCGCGGCGCCGGCGCCCAGCCAGGCAGGCAGCATCAGGCGGTTTTGCGTCCAGGCGAAAATCCACGGAATGGCACGCAGGGATTCAACGCCACCGTTGGGTTTACGTTTTGCCGGACGCGAACCAAGCGGTAATTTACCCAGCTCAAGCTCAGGCGTTGCAGAGCGGAAGTAAGGAACGAAGTCTTTGTTTTCGCGGATATAACCGCGATACATATCGCAGGAGGTAACGGACAGCTCCTCCATAATATGTTTCCACTCTTTTTTCGGTTCTGGCGGCGGCAGCAGGTTCGCTTCAAGGATCGCGCTGGTGTAGAGCGACAGGCTGCTGATGGTGATTTCCGGCAGGCCGTATTTGAAGCGGATCATTTCGCCCTGTTCGGTTACACGCAGGCCGCCCTTCAGGCTTCCGGGTGGTTGAGACAGGAGCGCTGCGTGAGCTGGAGCACCGCCACGGCCGATAGAACCGCCGCGTCCGTGGAACAGCGTCAGGGTGATGCCGGCTTTTTCACAGGTTTTGATCAGCGCGTCCTGCGCCTGGTACTGTGCCCAGGAAGCGGCCATCACGCCTGCGTCTTTTGCCGAGTCAGAATAGCCAATCATGACCATCTGCTTGCCCTGTATAAAGCCGCGGTACCAGTCGATATTCAGTAACTGAGTCATGACGTCGTCGGCGTTGTTCAGGTCATCAAGGGTTTCAAACAGCGGTGCCACCGGCAGCGCGAACGTGCATCCGGATTCTTTTAGCAGCAGATGTACTGCCAGTACGTCAGACGGCGTTTTCGCCATGGAAATGACGTAGGCGGCGATAGATCCGCGAGGCGCTTCGGCAACCACTTTACAGGTTTCCAGCACTTCGCGAGTATCTTCACTCGGTTCCCACTGGCGCGGCAGCAACGGTCGTTTGGAGTTCAGTTCGCGGATCAGGAAGGCCTGTTTGTCGGTTTCTGACCAGCTTTCGTAGTCGCCAATGCCCAGATAGCGGGTCATTTCGCCCAGGGCTTCGGTGTGACGGGTGCTTTCCTGACGAACGTCAATACGCACCAGAGGCACGCCAAAGCTTTTCACACGGCGCAGCGTATCAAGCAGCTGACCGTTGGCGATAATGCCCATACCGCAGGCCTGGAGTGATTCATAGCAGGCGTACAGCGGGTCCCAAAGCTGTTCGTTTTGGGTCAACAAGCCTTCTGGTTTTGGCAGGCGTTGGCCTTTCAGACGCGCCTCCAGCCAAGCCTGGGTCGACAGAAGCTGCTGGCGCAGCCCTTTCATAATGCAGCGATACGGTTCTTGCGCGGCGTCAGGACCTGCCAGCTCGCTCAGCTCCGGCGTGCATTCCACCATTGAAAGCTCGGAAATCAGGACCTGAATATCGCGCAGGAACAGGTCGGTGGCTTTCCAGCGGCCAAGCAGCAGAACGTGACGAGTGATGTCGGCCGTTACGTTCGGGTTGCCGTCGCGGTCACCGCCCATCCAGGAAGTGAAGCGTACGGGCACGAAATCTACCGGTAGTTTGTAATTCAGGTTTGCTTCAAGCTGTTCATTAAGCTCGCGCAGGTAGTTCGGTACGCCTTCCCACAGGCTGTTTTCAACAACCGCAAAGCCCCATTTGGCTTCATCGACCGGTGAGGGGCGATGCTTACGGATTTCGTCAGTATGCCATGCCTGAGCCACCAACTGGCGTAGACGGCGCATAATCTGATTACGTTCGTAATCGGCAAGGTCGCTGTGGTCGAGCTGTTTCAGGCAGCCATTTACTTCAACCAGCTTATGAATCAGGGTGCGACGGGTGATCTCGGTCGGGTGTGCTGTCAGCACGAGCTCCAGGGAGAGGGATTCTACCGCGTCCCGAATGGCGGCTTCGCTAATATCCGGCTGTTCTTTTAATTTTTGAAGCGTCTTAGCGATAACTTCGGGATTGCTGGCGGCCTCGCCGTTGGCGGAAATACTGTGATATTGCTCGGCGGTGTTGGCCAGGTTCAGAAACTGGCTGAACGCACGGGCTACCGGCAGTAGTTCGTCGTTAGACAGGTTCTGTAAGGTGGTTAACAACTCCTGACGATTTGCTTCATTGCCCGCCCTTGAAGACTTTGACAATTTGCGGATTGTTTCGACCCGATCAAGAATGTTTTCACCTAATGCATCCTTGATGGTATCCCCAAGCAATTTGCCGAGCATACTGACATTACTTCGCAACGCGGAATACTGTTCGTTCATATGACCCCAGACACCCAATCTTAATATACCCGTCATACTTCAAGTTGCAGGATATTAGCTGCACTCTTACACTCCAGTCACTTACCCAGGTAAGCTCCTGGGAGTCCTTCCCCGGCAGGGCCGCGGCGAGCAGCGTTCAAACTGCTTATGCAGATTTTTTCACTCTCTTGCCGCCTGGCTGCAACTTGAATTATTTAGGCTATGTGTAATTTAATTTCACCTGTGAAGGTTCAACACCGCCTTTTATAAAGCCACGTCTCACCGCATTCGTCAATTGCTACGAAATCGTTTCAGCAAACGAGTAAATGATGCAAATTTACGAAATTTAATTACCGGGTTTGTGCATAAGTAATTCTTATAAGAATTCACAAAAAAGCAGCGGAAAAAGGGGAAAAAGCCCCGTTCTCCGCTATTTTTCAATGCCAGCAAAAATGGTTTATCACCTGCATAATAAGCTTACGAGTCGGCTCAATAAAACGGGTTTCAATATATTCATCCGGCTGGTGCGCCTGATTAATTGAACCCGGCCCCAGCACCAGCGTCGGGCAGATGGTCTGAATAAACGGCGCTTCGGTGCAGTAGTTCACCACTTCAGTTTGTGCCCCCAGCAGCTTCTCAACAACCTGCACCAGCTGATGATCTTTGGCGCATTCGTAGCCCGGAATCGGCGGATGAAGTTCAGAAACCGTCAGGCGACCCGGCCAGCGCTGGCTAACCGGCTCCAGCGCTTCATTCAGTAACCCATTAAGATCGTTTAACGTCAGGCCTGGCAGCGGGCGGATATCCATATGCAGTTCGCAGCAGGCGCAAATACGGTTTGCCGCGTCGCCGCCGCTGATGTGCCCCAGGTTTAACGTTGGATAAGGTACGGTGAAGGCATCGTGGTGGTAGCGATCTTTCAGGGTATTTTTCAGCGACATGATGTGGCCGATCGCATCGTGCATTAGCTCAATTGCATTCACACCGCGCGCCGGATCGCTTGAGTGGCCAGACTGGCCAAGGATGCGAATCGCGTTAGATATATGGCCTTTATGCGCACGCACCGGCTGCAGGGAGGTCGGTTCGCCGATGATCGCGCAGTCCGGGCGTAGATTCGTGGTTTCCGAGAAATAACGCGCGCCCGCCATGGTGGTTTCTTCATCGGCGGTCGCCAGAATGTAAAGAGGCTTTTTCAGCGTCGTCACATCAACGTCACGCAGCGCATCAAGAATAAAGGCAAAGAAGCCTTTCATGTCAGCGGTGCCAAGACCATACAGTTTATTTTCGTGTTCTGTCAGGGTGAAGGGATCGCGTGTCCAGCGTCCATCATCAAAGGGTACGGTATCGGTATGGCCCGCCAGCAGCAGGCCGCCCGCGCCAGAACCGATGCTTGCCAGCATATTAAATTTGCTGCGGGTGCCGGGCACAGGCTGCACTTCGACGCTAAAACCCAGGTCGCGGAACCATCCTGCCAGTAAATTGATTAAAGACTCATTGCTTTGATCCAACGCGCTGTCGGTGGCACTGATGGAGGGAGTCGCGATCAACGCGCGGTAAATCTCGATAAAAGGAGGTAATTTCATCTTCACTGTTGACAGGCCTTAGGTTAGGATAGTATCAATATTCATGCATTAATTATGAATAAAAATACAATAACGTTGAGCGTAAAGGAACCCTTAAGCGTTCCGGTGAATAAAACCACGCTCGCAGACGTGGGTGATAGCCGCAAGGCTTTTTCCCTGAGCAGACACGACGTAAGAAGGTGAACAGCCCAGATGTTGAATACGCTGATTGTTGGTGCCAGCGGTTATGCAGGCGCAGAGCTTGTAACCTATTTGAATCGCCATCCTCATATGAACATAACCGCATTGACGGTTTCAGCGCAAAGTAATGACGCAGGAAAATTGATATCCGATCTGCATCCGCAATTAAAAGGCATTGTCGACATGCCGTTACAGGCGATGTCTGACATCAGCGAATTTACCGACGGCGTCGATGTGGTGTTCCTGGCGACCGCTCATGAAGTGAGCCACGACCTTGCGCCACAGTTTCTGGACGCGGGCTGCGTAGTCATTGATTTATCCGGTGCGTTTCGGGTTAATGATGCTGAATTTTATCAGCGCTATTACGATTTTACTCACCAGCATCCGGCGCTGCTTGAAAAAGCGGTTTACGGCCTGGCCGAATGGCAAGCCGACAAATTAAAAGAAACGAACCTTATTTCCGTGCCCGGCTGTTACCCAACAGCATCGCAGCTGGCGCTTAAGCCGCTGATTGATGCGGGCCTGCTGGATTTAAACCAGTGGCCGGTGATTAACGCCACCAGCGGCGTGAGTGGAGCAGGGCGCAAAGCGGCTATCTCCAACAGCTTCTGCGAAGTGAGCCTGCAGCCGTATGGCATTTTTAACCATCGCCATCAGCCAGAAATTGCAACGCATCTTGATGCGCAGGTTATTTTTACGCCTCATCTGGGCAATTTCCCGCGCGGGATCCTGGCAACGATTACCTGCCGCCTGAACGAAGGCGTGTCGCAGCAGCAGGTTGCCGATGTCTTTAATCAGGCCTATCAGGACAAACCGCTGGTGCGCCTGTATGACAAAGGCGTTCCGGCGCTGAAAAACGTGGTGGGCCTGCCGTTCTGTGATATCGGCTTTGTCGTGCAGGAGAGGCATCTGATTGTCGTTGCAACCGAAGACAATCTGCTTAAAGGTGCATCGGCGCAGGCCGTACAGTGTCTGAACATTCGTTTTGGCTTCGCCGAAACGCAGTCTCTTATTTAACCGACAGCCGGGTGAAATGATGAATCCGTTAATTATCAAATTAGGTGGCGTACTGCTTGATAGCGAAGAGGCGCTGGAGCGTCTGTTTACCGCGCTTGCGAGCTATCGTCAGTCCCACCAACGTCCGCTGGTGATCGTGCACGGCGGCGGCTGCCTGGTGGATGAGCTAATGAAAAAACTCTCCCTGCCGGTGAAAAAGAAAAATGGCCTGCGTGTTACGCCAGCCGATCAGATAGACATTATTACCGGCGCGCTGGCGGGTACAGCGAACAAAACGCTGCTGGCCTGGGCGAAAAAGCATGATATCAACGGTGTCGGCCTGTGCCTGGGCGACGGCGATAGCGTGACCGTGACCAGGCTTGACGAAGAGCTGGGCCATGTTGGACTGGCGAAACCAGGTTCAGCTAAGCTGATTACCACATTGCTTGAGTCGGGCTTTATGCCGATTGTCAGTTCAATTGGCGTGACGGCGGAAGGCGAATTAATGAATGTAAACGCTGACCAGGCGGCAACCGCGCTGGCAGCAACGCTGAGTGCGGATTTGATTTTGCTCTCAGACGTAAGCGGTATCCTGGACGGTAAAGGACAGCGCATCGCCGAAATGACGGCGGCAAAAGCTGAACAGCTTATCGATCAGGGCATTATTACCGATGGGATGATTGTAAAAGTAAACGCGGCGCTGGATGCTGCCCGTACGCTGGGTCGTCCGGTGGATATCGCCTCCTGGCGCCATGCGGATCAGCTCCCCTCTTTATTCAACGGTGTGGCAATTGGCACCCGGATTCTGGCTTAGTTTAGAAAAAGTATTTGAAGGAAAAGACAATGGAAAACCACGGCATCAAAAAAATCGTTCTCGCCTACTCCGGCGGCCTTGATACATCTGCCATCATCCCATGGCTACAGGAAAACTATGGCGGCTGCGAAGTCGTCGCCTGCGTGGTGGATATCGGTCAGGATCGTGACGATCTGAAAGGCGTGGAGCAAAAAGCCCTGCGCTCCGGTGCGACTGAATGCTATGTAGTGGATGCGCGTGAAGAGTTTATCAGCGACTACGTTTACCCGGTTCTGCAAACTGGCGCACTGTATGAAGGCAGCTATCTGCTGGGTACTTCTATGGCTCGTCCGCTGATTGCAAAAGCGCTGGTAGATGTGGCGAATAAAGTTGGCGCGGATGCGCTGTGCCACGGTGCAACCGGTAAAGGTAACGACCAGGTGCGTTTCGAATCCACATGGGCCGCGCTGGCACCGCATCTGAAAGTTGTTGCACCATGGCGTGAGTGGGATCTGCGTTCCCGTGAAGCGTTGCTCGACTATCTGAAAGAGCGTGATATCCCGACTACCGCCTCGCTGGAAAAAATCTACAGCCGTGACGAGAACGCCTGGCACATTTCCACCGAAGGCGGCGTACTGGAAAGCCCGTGGAATGCGCCAAATAAAGATTGTTGGGTGTGGACCGTTGATCCACAGGAAGCGCCAGACCAGGCTGAGCAGGTTACCGTCACCGTTAAGCAGGGCAAAGTTGTTGCCGTTAATGGCGAAGCAATGAGCCCGTTCAAATGCCTGGAAACCCTGAACGTGATTGGCTCTAAGCACGGCATCGGTCGTATCGATATCGTCGAGAACCGTCTGGTAGGAATCAAATCCCGCGGCTGCTACGAAACCCCGGGAGGCACCATCATGATGGCTGCGCTGCGTGGCGTTGAGCAGCTGGTGCTGGATCGCGATAGCTTCAAATGGCGTGAGCAGCTAGGCCTGGAAATGTCATACGTGGTTTACGATGGTCGCTGGTTCGCGCCGCTGCGTAAATCCCTGCAGGCTTCCGCCGAGTCGCTGGCTGAAGAAGTGAACGGCGAAGTGGTGCTGCAACTTTATAAAGGCCAGGTCACGGCGATTCAGAAAAAATCTCCGAACAGCCTGTATAGCGAAGAGTTCGCAACCTTCGGCGAAGATGAAGTGTATGACCACAGCCACGCGGGCGGCTTCATCCGTCTGTTCTCGCTGTCATCACGCATTCGTGCTTTGAACGAGTTGAAGAAATAAGTAGCGCAAAAATTGTATAGAGAGCAGAACACGTAATCAGGGCGCAGCTTGCTGCGCCTTAGATTGCTGATAAAGAAGGAATAAGCGTGGTTTTTCCTTCTTTGTAGTTATCAGCCGAAAATCAACGCGTTGATTTTCCTTATTTTTTATTCAGCGCTATACGTTCAACCTGTGTTGGTTGAGAGTTTGTCATCAGTCTGGGGCGCAGCTTGCTGCGCCTTTTGCTTAAAAAATTCAGGAGCGGGAAAATGGCACTTTGGGGCGGACGTTTTACTCAGGCAGCGGATCGGCGGTTTAAAGAGCTGAATGATTCCCTGCGTTTTGATTATCGGCTGGCGGAGCAGGATATTGTCGGTTCGGTTGCCTGGTCTAAAGCGCTGGTGACGGTGAACGTACTGACGGCTGACGAGCAACGCCAACTCGAAGAGGCGCTGTCTACTCTGCTGGAGGAGGTTCGTGTCAATCCTCGCGCTATTTTAGCCAGTGATGCAGAAGATATTCATAGCTGGGTCGAGAGCAAGCTTATCGACAAAGTGGGCGATCTCGGTAAGAAGCTGCATACCGGCCGCAGCCGTAACGATCAGGTAGCAACCGATATCAAATTATGGTGCAAGGCGCAGGTGGCCGAACTGGGTGAAGCGCTGCATCATTTACAACTGGCTTTAGTGGCAACAGCCGAAGCTAATCAGGATGCGGTAATGCCTGGCTATACTCACCTGCAACGCGCACAGCCGGTGACTTTTGCCCACTGGTGCATGGCGTATGTAGAAATGCTGTCGCGTGACGAAAGCCGCCTGAAAGATACCCTGGCTCGCCTCGACGTCAGCCCGCTGGGTTGTGGCGCGCTGGCGGGAACGGCCTATCCGATGGATCGTGAGCAACTTGCCGGCTGGTTAGGATTTTCCTCTGCTACGCGCAATAGCCTCGACAGCGTTTCCGATCGCGACCATGTGCTGGAACTGCTGTCCAACGCCGCTATTAGCATGGTTCACCTTTCGCGCTTTGCCGAAGACCTGATTTTCTTCAATACCGGTGAAGCCAGTTTTGTTGAGCTGTCTGACCGCGTGACCTCCGGATCTTCACTGATGCCGCAGAAGAAAAACCCAGATGCGCTGGAGCTGATTCGCGGTAAATGTGGCCGTGTGCAGGGCGCGCTGACGGGCATGATGATGACCATGAAAGGCCTGCCGCTGGCTTACAACAAAGACATGCAGGAAGACAAAGAAGGGTTATTCGACGCGCTGGATACCTGGCTGGATTGTCTGAACATGGCCTCGCTGGTGCTGGACGGCATTCAGGTAAAACGCCCGCGTGCGAAGGAAGCGGCCCAGCAAGGCTATGCTAATTCAACCGAACTGGCGGATTATCTCGTCGCCAAAGGCGTACCTTTCCGTGAAGCGCACCATATTGTGGGTGAAGCCGTAGTGGAAGCGATTCGACAGGGGAAAGCGCTGGAAGCGTTGTCGCTGGCTGATTTGCAAAAATTCAGCGGCGTAATCGGTGAGGATGTTTATCCGATCCTTGAGCTGCAATCCTGCCTTGATAAACGTGCTGCAAAAGGCGGCGTTTCACCGCAGCAGGTGGCTTTGGCGATCGAAGATGCCAAACAGCGTCTGATGTAACTTCCTGGGAGGCCTGTTTTGCAGAGGGCTGCCCTGAATCCAGCGCAAAAAAAAAGCGGACATCAAGTCCGCTAAAAATTCACGTTGGCATTTTCATAGTTAGTCAGGTCAGAGAACAGAGATTTTCTCCTCAGCACCACAATCCATTGAGGGTTGAAGTATGGATTGTTCGTGCTGTTGCCGGCTATTATTCATAATCTCGCTTGATAGGGATAATCGTTCATTGCTATGCTATCTATCGCCATGGGCTATCATGGTGCTGGAGGATAGATAATGAATATTCGTGATCTTGAATACCTTGTGGCGTTAGCTGAACATCGCCATTTTCGTCGGGCAGCGGATGCCTGTCATGTTAGCCAGCCAACGCTGAGCGGCCAAATCCGTAAGCTGGAAGATGAGCTGGGCGTCATGCTGCTGGAGCGCACCAGCCGCAAAGTTTTATTCACGCAGGCAGGTTTGCTGCTGGTCGATCAGGCCCGCACCGTACTGCGAGAAGTCAAAGTGCTGAAAGAGATGGCCAGCCAGCAAGGCGAGGCGATGTCCGGACCGTTGCATATCGGCCTGATCCCAACCGTGGGGCCTTATCTGCTGCCGCAGATTATCCCGATGCTGCACAAAACTTTCCCGAAGCTGGAAATGTATCTGCATGAAGCGCAGACCCATCAACTATTAGCTCAGCTTGATAGCGGTAAGCTCGACTGCGCAATTGTGGCGCTGGTGAAAGAGAGCGAAGCCTTTATTGAGGTGCCGCTGTTCGATGAGCCAATGGTGCTGGCGGTATATCAGGACCATGCGTGGGCAAACCGCGACAGAGTGCCGCTCTCAGACCTGGCCGGTGAAAAACTGCTGATGCTGGAAGACGGACACTGTCTGCGCGATCAGGCGCTGGGTTTCTGTTTTGAAGCGGGTGCCGATGAAGACACGCACTTCCGGGCAACCAGCCTTGAAACGCTGCGTAATATGGTCGCTGCGGGCAGCGGAATTACGCTGTTGCCGGCGCTGGCCGTGCCAAATGAACGCGAGCGGGACGGGGTCGTTTATCTGCCGTGTTATAAACCAGAGCCGCGACGTACGATTGGTCTGGTTTATCGTCCGGGTTCTCCGCTGCGTAGCCGCTATGAGCAGCTTGCAGAAGCCGTCCGCACACAGATGGACGGCCATTTTGACTCAGTGTTAAAACAGGCGGTTTAAGCCGTTTAACGCCGCTACCCGATAGGCTTCCGCCATCGTTGGGTAGTTAAAGGTGGTGTTGACGAAGTACTCAATGGTGTTGCCACCACCTTTCTGCTCCATTATCGCCTGGCCGATGTGAATAATTTCTGCCGCGCGTTCGCCAAAGCAGTGAATGCCTAATATCTCTTTCGTCTCGCGATGGAAGAGAATTTTTAGCGTACCCACGTTCATGCCGACGATCTGCGCGCGAGCCAGATGCTTAAACTGAGCGCGGCCCACTTCATAAGGCACTTTCATGGACGTTAGCTGCTGTTCGGTTTTCCCGACGGAGCTGATTTCCGGAATGGTGTAAATCCCGGTTGGAATATCTTCAATCAGGTGCGCATTGGCTTCACCTTTAACCAGCGCCTGTGCTGCGATACGGCCCTGATCGTAAGCCGCAGAAGCAAGGCTTGGATAACCAATCACGTCGCCAACGGCATAGATATGCGGCTGCGCTGTCTGATACATGCTGTTGACCTTCAGCAAGCCACGGCTATCGGTTTCCAGCCCGACGTTTTCCAGCGACAGAGAATCTGTATTCCCCGTGCGGCCGTTGGCGTACAGCAGGCAGTCGGCTTTAACTTTCTTGCCGGATTTCAACGAGACAATCACGCCGTCTTCCATACCTTCAATCTTCTCAAACTCTTCGTTATGGCGGATAACGACGCCGCTGTTCCAGAAGTGATAAGAGAGCGAGTCTGACATTTCCTGATCGAGGAACGCCAGCAGGCGGTCGCGCGTGTTAATCAAATCCACTTTAACGTTCATGCCGCGAAAAATAGACGCGTATTCACAGCCGATAACCCCGGCGCCGTAAATAATTACGTGGCGCGGTTCGTGGTGCAGGCTGAGGATGGAGTCGCTGTCGTAAATACGCGGATGGGTGAAGTCTACTTCTGGTGGACGGTATGGACGTGAGCCGCAGGCAATAACGAACTTCTCGGCGGTGATCGTTTCGACCGCGCCGTCCGGGCATTCCAGTGCGATAGTGTGCTCATCCACAAACCTTGCGTCGCCCTGCAACATCTCGCAGCGGTTGCGCTCATAGAAGCTTTGGCGCATGCGGGTTTGCTGGTTAATCACGCTATCGGCGTGGTTAAGGATATCGGCAAAGGAAGAACGGAGGAGGTGGGTATGGTCGCTGTATAACGGGTTTTGATTGAATTCTATAATACGGCTAACGGCATGGCGGAGGGCTTTTGAAGGAATGGTGCCCCAATGGGTACAGCCGCCGCCAACGTTATGGTAGCGCTCAATCACCGCGACCCTGGCGCCAAGTTTTACCAGCCCCATTGCAGCGCCTTCGCCGCCCGGGCCGGAACCAATTACTACTGCATCATAATCGTAGGTGTGTGACATGGTAAGGCTTACCTGTTCTTATACATAAAAGCAACATGATGGTAACATCATCGGCGGTATAACCCAATTATCCTTGTGCTTTTTCCTTTCGTTAAGCGAGCAACGTCCCGTAAACAATCATTCACAATCCTGTATAAAAGCGGTAGCGTTAAGTTCTGATATAGTGCCAGTTCGGTTTGAGGGATTCAGGCGACGTGATGGGTGTAAGAGCGCAACAAAAAGAACGAACCAGACGTTCTCTGATAGAAGCCGCGTTTAGCCAGCTAAGCGCTGAGCGGAGCTTTGCAAGTCTCAGCTTACGCGAGGTGGCACGTGAGGCAGGGATTGCGCCAACGTCGTTTTATCGTCATTTTCGCGATGTTGATGAGCTGGGCCTGACCATGGTAGATGAAAGTGGCTTAATGCTGCGTCAGCTAATGCGTCAGGCGCGCCAGCGTATTGCCAAAGGCGGAAGCGTTATCCGTACTTCCGTTTCCACATTTATGGAGTTTATCGGTAATAACCCTAACGCCTTCCGTTTACTGTTACGCGAGCGTTCAGGAACTTCCGCCGCTTTCCGTGCCGCGGTGGCGCGCGAGATACAGCATTTTATTGCGGAACTTGCCGACTATTTAGAACTCGAAAATCGCATGCCGCGCAGCTTTACTGAAGCGCAGGCAGAAGCGATGGTAACTATTGTTTTTAGTGCCGGTGCCGAAGCGCTGGACGTTGATATCGATCAGCGTCGTCAGCTCGAAGAGCGCCTGGTGTTGCAGTTGCGCATGATCTCAAAAGGTGCGTATTACTGGTATCGCCGGGAGCAAGAAAAGATGTCGCTGGCTCAATTATCCGAAGAGTGAAGGACGAGCAATGAAACAGTTACAAGAGAGAGGTACGCTGGTGCAGGCGTTTATCGCCGGTCTTTCAATTAACGGAACCTTTGCCGCGCTGTTCAGTTCGGTGGTGCCGTTTTCCATTTTCCCGATTATTGCTCTGGTGCTGACGGTGTACTGTCTGCACCAGCGTTACCAGAATCGGACCATGCCGGTAGGGTTGCCGGGTCTCGCCGCAGCCTGTTTCGTGCTTGGCGTGTTGCTGTACAGCGCCGTCGTGCGTGCTGAATATCCTGTTATCGGTTCGAACTTCCTGCCGTCTGTGCTTTCGGTGGCATTGCTGTTCTGGATTGGCGTCAAAATCCGCGCGCGCAAAGCATAAGCCAGCCGGCATATAAAAACGGACGCCCCGGCGCCCGTTTTTACTGCTGACAAAGAAGGAAAAAGCGTGGTTTTCCCTTCTTTGTGTTTATCAGCCTAAAAGCAATCCGTTGATTTTCCTTATTTTTTATTCGGTGATATAGATTTAACCTGTGCTGGTTAGAGTTTGTCATCAGTCTGAACGGACGCCCCGGCGCCCGTTTTTACTATTTACGTGTCAACCACACGCCGCATTCCATATGATGCGTATAGGGGAACTGATCGAACAGCGCCAGACGCGAAACGTTATGCGTTTCAGTCAGCGTTTCCAGATTTTCACACAGCGTTTGCGGGTTGCAGGAAATGTAGAGAATCTGCGGGTAAGCCTGCACCATCTTCACCGTATCGGCATCCAGACCGCTACGCGGCGGATCGACAAAAATTGTCTCGCACCGGTAGCTTTTCAGATCGATACCTTTCAGGCGGTTAAACTCGCGTACGCCGTTCATGGCCTGAGTAAACTCTTCAGCCGCCATACGGATAATCTGCACATTTTCAATATGGTTGGCGGCGATATTGTATTGCGCAGCGGCAACGGACGGCTTGGCGATTTCGGTTGCCAGTACGCGGTTGAAATTACGCGCCAGCGCCAGCGAAAAGTTACCGTTGCCGCAGTACAGCTCCAGCAGATCGCCGCCTGAATTTTTAGTGGCATCCAGCGCCCACTCCAGCATGTGAATATTCATTGCCGCGTTTGGCTGCGTGAAGCTATTTTCTACCTGGCGATAAATCATCTCTTTGCCCGCCACCGGCAGACGTTCGTCGATGTAATCCTGGTCCAGCTCGATTTTAGTTTTTGTGGCGCGGCCAATCAGATGAACATTCAGGCCTGCGGCACGAAGATTGTCGCGCAGCGCTTCCGCATGCTGCCGCCACGCTTCATCCAGTTTGCGATGATAAAGCAGTGAAACGACGGCCTGATTACTCAGCGTGGTCAGATAATCTATCTGGAAAAGTTTATGGCGCAATGCAGGAATATTCCGCACGCCATCCAGCATCGCTGGCATCAGCGCATTAATCAGCGAGCTTGCAGCCGGGAAACTGTCCACTCTAATCCGCTGCTTAGTCTGCTGGTCAAACATGATGTGATAGAGATCGTCTTCATCATGCCAGATGCGGAATTCAGCACGCATACGGTAATGGCTGACTGGCGAACGGAACATCTCCGGCGCAGGCGCGGCAAACGGGGACATCATGCTTTGCAAGCGGGCGACTTTTTCTGCCAGTTGCGCGTCGTATTGGTCAATCGGGAGATGTTCAGGGGTCATAGGCCATTACCTGTTAATGAAGTCAAACTACGCGGCGATTTTAGGGAATACCCTCGTGATGTCCAGTCTCTTCGTTAGCAGAAGTTCAACTGGAAGTCTGGACTTCTATATGGCGATAACGGTAGCATGCGCTCTCCGGCCTCCTGAGAGTTAAAAGGGAACCCAGTGTAATTCTGGGGCTGACGCGCAGCGGTAAGGAAGAGTGGGATGAAAGCGATTCGCAGACACTGCTTATATAAGTGGGAAGTCCTCATCCATAAACGCCTCCAAGCCCGAAGACCTGCCGGTTTACGTCGCAATTGATATAACTATCGCGTGCTATCGGTTATGTCTGCGGCATCCTTGATTTAAAAGCGGATGCTTATATAAATGATGATAAAAAAAGTTTCGCTGTTTACGGCGTTGTCCGTAACGGCGTTTTCTGGCTGGGCGCAGGACAGCAATTCTGACGATGCTCTGGTGGTGACGGCTAACCGTTTCCAGCAACCGGTCAATACGGTTCTGGCCCCGTCTGACGTTATTACCCGTGAAGATATTAATAAATGGCAGGCCAAAACCATCAACGATGTGATGCGCCGTTTGCCGGGCGTAGATATCGCTCAAAACGGCGGTATGGGGCAATATTCCTCGATGTTTATCCGCGGGACGAACGCAAGTCAGGTGCTGGTCCTGGTGGACGGGGTGCCGATTGCGCGTCCTGGCATTTCTAATGTGGCTGATATCAATGCCATTCCGCTCTCTCTTGTACAGCGTATCGAGTATATTCGCGGCCCGCGCTCGGCTGTTTATGGTTCCGGCGCGATTGGTGGCGTGATCAACGTGATTACCCATTCCGATGAAGAGAAATCTCAGATCAACGCCGGAATGGGTTCAAAAGGCTATCAGCAATATGACGGCACGTTGCGACATCGCTTTGGCGATACCGTGGCGACCGTTGCCGGATCATACGAGTCAACCAAAGGCTTTAACGTCCAGCCGTATTCCACCTACAGCAGTGACAACGATCGCGATGGTTTCCGTAATAAAACATTCTGGGCTGGAGTTGAGCATAAATTTAACGACGAGTTCGACGGCTTCTTCCGTGCCCATAGTTACACCAATAATAACGACTATGACTTGGGTAGTCCGCCGTACATGCCTGCCTACAGCGCCAACGAAGAGCAGCTTTATAATCAAAGCTATGACGGCGGGATGCGTTTTCACTCCGGGATTTACTCTTCGCAGCTCATCGCCAGCTACCAGAAAGTGAAGGACTATAACTACAGCAGCGAGTATGGCCGCTATAACGACGGGACGACGCTCGATCGTATGGCCCAGCGAAATATCCTGTGGGGCAACAACTTTGCCGTTGGCCAGGGTTCCATTAGCGCGGGCGTGGACTGGCAGCAACAGCGTCTGACTTCTTCTGATACCGCCATTACCGACACCTACAAGCGCGATAACACAGGCTTGTATCTCAGCGGACAGCAGCAGCTTGGCGATGTCACGCTGGAAGCTTCCGGCCGTGAAGATCACGACGGGCAGTTCGGCTGGCACGGTACCTGGCAGACAGCGGCGGGCTGGGAGTTTGTTGAAGGCTATCGCGCAACGCTTTCCTATGGCACCGGCTTCCTTGCGCCATCGCTTGGGCAGCAGTTTGGCTCCACTCGTTTTGGTATCGACGCTAACCCTAATCTGAAACCAGAAGAATCCAGACAATGGGAAGCAGGTATTGAAGGCCTGAGTGGACCGCTCGACTGGCGTCTGTCGGCATACCGCTACAAAATCGAAAACCTGATCACTTACTACTCCGATCCGGTAACCTTTAACGGTGCTTACGACAATATCGACTCTGCAACCATCAAGGGGCTGGAGTGGACGGGCAGCATTGATACCGGCATCTTCACGCACAAAGTCACGTTGCAATATATGGACCCGCGTAACGACCAGAATGATGAGGTGCTGGCTCGCCGTGCGAAACGGCAGGCTAAATATCAGCTCGACTGGAGCATGTTCAATGTCGATATGGATGTGGCGTGGCAGTATTATGGTAAACGTTATGACAACAACACTTCTGCTTATAATAATAATCAGCAAATTTTGCCGAGCTACAGCACGGTTGATGTCTCTGCCTCATATCCAGTCACCTCTCATCTAACCGTTCGTGGTAGAATTGCCAACCTGTTTGATAAAGATTATGAGACGGTTTATGGCTATCAAACCCCAGGACGGGAATACTACCTCTCTGGCAGCTATACCTTCTGATGCACGTCCCACGGTACTGGTTTTTGATTCCGGTGTCGGGGGGCTTTCAGTATATAATGAGGTCCGGCAACTTCTGCCGGGCCTGCATTACATCTATGTGTTCGATAACGTAGCTTTTCCCTACGGTGAAAAAAGCGAAGAGTTTATCGTTGCGCGAGTGGTGGAGATTGTCACTGCCGTTCAGGAACGCTATCCGCTGGCGCTTGCCATTATTGCGTGCAATACCGCAAGCACGGTTTCCCTTCCCGCATTACGCGAAAAATTTGCTTTCCCTGTCGTTGGCGTAGTGCCAGCTATTAAGCCTGCAGCACGCATGACGGCAAATGGTATTGTCGGTCTGCTTGCCACTCGCGGTACGGTTCGTCGGCCTTATACCCACGAACTGGTGGCGCGCTTTGCCACAGAATGCAAAATCGAGATGCTGGGTTCCGCAGAGCTGGTAGAGCTGGCGGAAGCGAAGCTGCACGGCGAACCAGTCTCTCTGGATGAGCTTCGCAAAATACTGCGTCCGTGGCTGCGAATGAAAGAACCACCGGATACAGTAGTGCTGGGTTGTACCCACTTCCCTCTATTACAGGAAGAGCTCTTGCAGGTACTGCCAGAAGGTACACGTCTGGTAGATTCCGGCGCTGCGATTGCACGACGTACGGCGTGGCTTTTAGAGCATGAAGCACCAGAAGCTTTATCTGCTGATGAGAATATTGCTTTCTGTATGGCCCTTGCCCCAGAAACCGTACAGTTAATGCCTGTTTTGCAGCGTTATGGCTTCGCAAAGCTTGAAAAACTGC
>NZ_SOYS01000014.1 GCF_011808225.1 Cedecea colo
GGTCCCCCTCTTTGGTCTTGCGACGTTATGCGGTATTAGCCACCGTTTCCAGTGGTTATCCCCCGCCATCAGGCAGTTTCCCAGACATTACTCACCCGTCCGCCACTCGTCAGCAAAGCAGCAAGCTGCTTCCTGTTACCGTCCGACTTGCATGTGTTAGGCCTGCCGCCAGCGTTCAATCTGAGCCATGATCAAACTCTTCAATTAAAAGTCTGATGTGCTGCAACTCGTGCAGCGGTGCTCAAAGATTACTTTCAAATAATTCACTTAAATGAATTACTGTCTGGTCACTCTTCAAGGCTTGATATTTTTTTGATACCCGAAGGTATCTGAGATATCAATCCTGCGAGTGCCCACACAGATTGTCTGATAAATTGTTAAAGAGCGGTGCCACAATCTTCGGTGGCGCGGGGTGTGCATATTACGCTTCCCCGCTACGTAGTCAAGCATTTATTTCCTGCTTCACTCCGACTGACGGGCCGGTTTGTAAGCCGTTGTGCCGTGTCAGTGGAGGCGCAGTATAGGGATTTTTCGGAACGTGACAAGCGTTTATTGCAAAAAAATTACCGACCGCAGTATTTTTCAACAAACCGTCTATTTTGAAAGCTATCTGGCGGATAACTGCGCTACTTCATGGGCAAAACGCGCTACCTGCTGCCAGTCGGTGTAGACCACTTCTTTGCTGGTATCCGTTTCGCCGCCGGTCATTTTCATAATTAAACGAATCATTGCGCGATCCAACCAGCCATAACGCGGATAACGCAGCGCTCCGGCGAAGACCGCACAGCGATCTGGCTGCCATGGCGAATTCAGCAGGAACTTGCGTGTATAGGAGTTTGTTTGCGGTGAACGCTTTTCCGCTTTGCGGGCGACCAGGTTTACGGAAAAGAATGCGCTGGGAATGGAACTTAATGCCTGCTGATGCTTTTTCACAAACGTATCAACCGATGCGTGGAAGTGGCCGTAACGTATAGAGGCGCCAATAACCACGCGGTCGTAATTGTCCCATCCAATATTGCCGTTACGATGCAGGTTAACCACATCGCTTTCCACGCCCAGTTCTTTTAACTCGGATGCTATATAAGAAGCTATTTCGCGGGTCTGACCATCGCGGGTCGAAAACAGAATCAAAGTCTTCACTACGGGCTCCGGTTATTCTCGCCAGAAGGTTGGCGTGAAAAGTACTAATAAAGTAAATACCTCAAGGCGACCAAACAGCATATTGCTGATAAGGATCCACTTCGCCACCGGGTTCATGCTGGCAAAGTTATCCGCTACCACGCCCAGCCCCGGCCCGAGGTTATTAAGCGTAGCCGCCACCGAAGCAAAAGCAGAGAAGTCATCCACCCCCGTCGCAATAATCGCAAGCATGCTTAAAAGAAACACCAGCGCATAGGCAGAGAAAAATCCCCACACCGCTTCCAGGATACGTTCCGGTAGCGCACGGTTACCCAACTTAATGCTATAGACCGCATTCGGGTGTACCAGACGCTTAAGCTCACGGTTCCCCTGTTTGAATAACAGGAGGATACGAATGACTTTCAGACCCCCGCCGGTAGACCCAGCGCAACCGCCAATAAACGCCGAACAGAGCAATAGTACCGGTAAGAAGAGAGGCCATCGGGCGATACTGTCAGTAGTAAACCCGGCCGTTGTCGCCATAGACACAACCTGGAAGAACGCCTGGTTTAACGTTTGCAGCGCCGATTGATAAGTACTGTGCGTCCACAGTACCAGAGTACAGACGATCACCAACGTTAGCTGCACGCCAATGAACATACGGAATTCCGGGTCACGCCAGTAAACTTTTAAATGACGGCCGCTGAGTAAAGAGAAATGCAGGCCGTAGTTGCAGCCTGAAATCAGCAGAAAAATAGCCATGATGCTGTTAATCGTAGGATTGTTGAAATATCCCACGCTGGCGTCGTGCGTTGAAAACCCACCGATGGAGATAGTCGCAAAGCTGTGCCCTATCGCGTCAAACGCCGGCATTCCGGCAAACCACAACGCCAATGCACAAGCGATGGTTAACAGCACATAGATGAGCCACAGCGTTTTCGCGGTATCCGCAATGCGCGGACGCATTTTGTTATCTTTCAGCGGCCCCGGCATTTCGGCCCGGTAGAGCTGCATCCCCCCTACGCCCAGGATAGGCAGAATCGCCACGGCCAGAACGATGATCCCCATCCCGCCGAACCATTGCAGCATTTGCCGGTAGAACAAGATGGCATGGGGAAGCGTGTCCAGCCCCACAAGCGTAGTCGCGCCCGTGGTGGTCAGGCCTGAAAAGGATTCAAAAAAAGCGTCGGTGACGGTCAGGTTAGGACGTTCAGAGAAGATAAACGGCAATGCCCCCACGCTTCCCAATACCGTCCAGAACAATACGACTATCAGAAAACCTTCGCGCGGCTTAAGCTCGCTTTTTTCACGACGATTTGGCCACCAGAGTAATGACCCAATCGCCAGCGCAACAAAGAAGGTCTGTGTAAAGGCGCGGCCAGCGCCATCGCGGTAAATTAAGGCAACCAGCCCGGGAATTATCATGGTCCCGGAGAACAGGATAACCAGCAGACCAACGATTCGGGTTATGGCACGAAAATGCATTTCAGCCGCTTCCTTAAATATCAAAAATTGCGAGGAGGGAATTATTCTTCAATCGGCAATAAACGCAATGAACCACGGCTAAAATCCGCCAGCCGAAGTGAAAATTCAGCCAGTTGCGTCTGCGGCAAAGCCACTTTAAGTAACACCGATGCCTGAAATTCACTTTGCACGATTAGTCCATCATAGTGTTTGAGTAGCGCTTCAATGCCCGCGAGCTGAGCGTAATCACATTGCAAAGTATATTCGGTTAATGGCACTTTGAGCACCGTAGGCAATTGGTTTAGCGCGAGCTGGACGCCGCCGCCGTAAGCTTTAACCAGACCGCCCGTGCCCAGCTTAATTCCGCCGTAGTAGCGCACGACTACGGCGGTAATTTCACCGATACTGCTCCCCATAAGCTGCGCGAGCATTGGCTTGCCGGCCGTCCCGGCTGGTTCCCCATCGTCAGAAAAGCCAAGCTGTTGCGAATCATCCGGTGCGCCCGCTACCCACGCCCAGCAATGGTGCCGGGCATCAGGATGCTGCGCACGCACCTGCTCTACAAAAGCTTTTGCCGCCGCTATCCCATCAGTATGAGCTACCAGCGTAATAAAACGGCTTTTCTTGATTTCCTCGCTGACGAAAAAGGTTTCAGCTGGAATTAGCCAGCTATCCATCAGGCCAGCTTCAGGTCGCGCGTCATGTTTTCGACGTTATTTTCGTGGATAACGACGTTATCCTCGATGCGGATCCCGCCGAACGGCTTCAGCGCCTCGATACGCTGCCAATCAAAGTGCTTGCTGTACTGTCCTTCGCGCCATGGAGCGAGCAGAGATTCAATAAAGTAGATGCCCGGCTCGATGGTCAGCACCATACGTGGCTCAAGCACACGCGTGCAGCGCAGGTACGGATATTGCGAAGGCGCAGCGAGATGTGTACCTGTATCATCCTGCATAAAGCCCGCAACATCATGAACCTGTAGACCCAACGGGTGACCAAGACCATGCGGCATAAACGGACCGGTAATGCCGGTTTCCACCATCGCTTCTTCACTGATATCGTTGACCAGTTGATGACGACGCAGCAGTTTAGCGATGCGTTGATGGAACTGGATATGATAGTCGGTGTAGCGCACACCCGCTTTCAGCGTGTCAATCAATGCCAGTTGTTCGGCATTAACGTCTTTGATTAGCTGCGCATAATCGCTGTCGCCGTTGGCCGCCCAGGTTCGGGTCAGGTCGGCTGCATAGCCGTTGTACTCTGCGCCAGCATCCAACAAAAAGCTGCGCATTTCGGACGGGGCCTGGCTGTCCAGTTTGGTGTAATGCAACACGGCGGCATGCTCGTTCAACGCAACGATGTTGCCGTAGGGCACGTCGATATCGCGGTGGCCGGTTGCGGTCAGATAAGCCTGATTGATGTCGAACTCGCTCATGCCGGACAGAAAAGCTTCGTGGGCAGCCTGATGGCCAACAACGGCGGTTTTCTGCGCCTGGCGCATGCACGCCAGTTCATAATCCGTTTTATAAGCACGATAGTAATGCAGGTAATCAAGCACCCCTTTCGGATTGATGTTTCCCGCCTGGAGTTCAAGCTGTAAAGCGCGCTCTGGTACCGGACCAATATAGCCGATATTGCCCCGTGCGGCAGGGAGCTGGCCGCCAATGCCGTCGGCTTTCGGCAGCGCAACCACATCAATTTCGTCGGTCCAGAAGGATTCCGGCAGCGGTTCAACGTTATGCCAGTAATCTACCGGCAGGTAGAACCACAGCTTTGGTTTATTAACGCCATCTACCAGCAGCCAGCAGTTTGGTACCTGGGTCACCGGCACCCAGGCTTTGAACTGCGGGTTAACTTTGAACGGATAAGCATGATCGTCCAGGAAGACATTAAGCAGCTCCCCGGAGTGAATCAGCAGTGCATCAAGATTGAAACGCGCCAGAACGTTGCGGGTGCGTTCCTGCAAGGTTGCCACATGATCTTTATAAAGCGAGGCTAGTGAATCCATAGTTTACCCTTCTGTTTTTATGCCTGATCGGCACGCATCTTAGCACACGGCTAACGGCCCCGACTTATTTCCGGCTGCTGTGATCATCCCTGCAAATATTTAATGAGTTGTTTGCATTTCGTTAACATCAATTCCACACTCCCCTCCATCTGGTACGACCAGATCCCATTGCTGGATTCAGGAGACTGACATGCTCTACCAAGGCGAAACCCTACATCTCGACTGGCTGGAAGATGGCATCGCCGAACTGGTGTTCGATGCGCCCGGTTCGGTCAACAAACTCGACACGGCGACCGTTGCCAGCCTCGGCCACGCGCTCGACGTGCTGGAAAAGCAGCCCGGTCTGAAAGGACTGCTGCTCAGCTCAAACAAAGCGGCGTTTATCGTCGGGGCTGACATTACCGAATTCCTGTCGCTGTTTCTCGTACCAGCGGAGCAGTTGACTAACTGGTTACAGTTCGCCAACAGCGTCTTTAACCGCCTGGAAGATTTACCCGTTCCAACCCTCGCCGCCATAAATGGTTATGCGCTGGGCGGCGGATGCGAATGCGTGCTGGCAACCGATTATCGCCTGGCTTCGCCGGACGCCCGCATTGGCCTGCCGGAAACCAAACTGGGCATCATGCCGGGCTTCGGCGGTTCTGTGCGCCTGCCACGCCTGCTCGGTGCGGATAGCGCGCTGGAAATTATTACCGCTGGCAAAGATGTTAGCGCAGCAGAAGCGCAAAAAATCGGCCTGGTCGATGGCGTGGTTAAAGCCGAAAAGCTGCGTGAAGGCGCGCTGGCGGTGCTGCGCCAGGCCATCAGCGGCGATCTCGACTGGAAAGCGAAGCGCGCGCCAAAGCTTGCGCCGCTACGCTTAAGCAAAATCGAAGCGACCATGAGCTTTACCATCGCCAAAGGCATGGTGATGCAGATCGCAGGCAAGCATTACCCTGCTCCGATGACGGCGGTAAAAACCATTGAAGCCACAGCAAGGCTTGGCCGTGATGAAGCATTGCAACTGGAAACACAAAGTTTTGTACCGCTGGCGCGATCCAATGAAGCCCGTGCGCTGGTCGGGATTTTCCTGAACGACCAGTACGTTAAAGGCCAGGCGAAAAAACTGACCAAAAATACCGAAACCCCGAAACAGGCTGCCGTCCTCGGCGCCGGGATCATGGGCGGCGGCATTGCTTACCAGTCAGCCTGGAAAGGCGTGCCGGTACTCATGAAAGATATTAACGAGAAGTCGCTGGCGTTAGGCATAACCGAGGCCAGCAAACTGCTTAATAAGCAGCTTGAGCGCGGCAAGATCGACGGCATGAAGCTGGCAGGTGTGATTGCCACTATTCATCCAACGCTCGATTATGCCGGCTTCGAACGCGTTGACGTTGTCGTTGAAGCCGTTGTCGAAAACCCGAAAGTGAAAAAAGCCGTACTGGCGGAAGTGGAAGATAAGGTGCGTGAGGACACGGTACTCGCATCAAATACCTCGACCATTCCAATCAGCGAACTGGCAAATAGCCTGAAACGCCCGGAAAACTTCTGCGGTATGCACTTCTTCAACCCGGTACACCGCATGCCGTTGGTGGAAGTGATTCGCGGCGAGAAAACCTCTGAGCAGACCATCGCCAAAGTTGTCGCCTGGGCCAGCAAAATGGGCAAAACCCCAATCGTGGTGAACGACTGCCCCGGGTTTTTCGTCAACCGCGTTCTGTTCCCGTACTTTGCTGGCTTCAGCCAGTTAATGCGCGACGGCGCGGATTTCCGTCAGATCGATAAAGTGATGGAGAAACAGTTTGGCTGGCCGATGGGTCCGGCCTATCTGTTGGACGTGGTGGGCATTGATACCGCTCACCACGCTCAGGCGGTGATGGCGGCTGGTTTCCCGCAGCGTATGCAAAAAGATTATCGCGATGCGATTGACGCCATGTTCGATGCCGGCCGCTACGGTCAGAAAACCCAGCAGGGCTTCTATCGCTATAAAGAAGACAGCAAGGGCAAACCGCGCAAAGAGCAGGACGAAACCACCGACAGCCTGCTGGATGGCGTCAGCGAAGCACGCCAGAGCTTCAGCGACGAAGAGATTATCGCCCGCATGATGATCCCGATGGTCAACGAAGTGGTGCGCTGTCTGGAGGAAGGCATTATTGCCAGCCCGGCAGAGGCGGATATGGCGCTGGTTTATGGTCTGGGATTCCCTCCGTTCCACGGCGGTGCATTCCGCTGGTTAGATACTATCGGCAGCGCGCAATATCTCGATATGGCTCAGCAGTATCAACATCTCGGTCCGCTCTATCAGGTGCCGGATGGCCTGCGTGCAAAAGCGTCACGTAACGAGCCGTATTATCCCCCGGTTGCGCCAGCGCGCCCGGCCAGCGATCTGAAAAGTGCCTGAGGAGTGATTATGGAAAAGGTTGTCATTGTTGACGCAATTCGCACCCCGATGGGCCGCTCTAAAGGTGGCGCGTTCCGCAACGTGCGTGCGGAGGATCTTTCGGCTCATCTGATGCGCAGCATTCTGTCCCGAAATCCGGCGCTGGAAGCAGCCGCGCTGGACGATATTTACTGGGGCTGCGTGCAGCAAACGCAGGAGCAAGGCTTTAACATTGGGCGCAATGCCGCATTGCTGGCAGAAATCCCGCATTCTGTACCCGCTGTGACGGTGAACCGTTTATGCGGTTCTTCCATGCAGGCATTGCACGACGCCGCCCGCATGATCCAAACCGGCGATGCACACGCCTGCCTGATTGGCGGCGTGGAACATATGGGCCACGTGCCGATGAACCACGGCGTTGATTTTCACCCGGGTCTTAGCCGCAGCGTAGCTAAAGCTGCCGGAATGATGGGTTTAACCGCAGAGATGCTGGCGCGTATGCACGGCATCAGCCGCGAAATGCAGGATCGGTTTGCCGCTCGTTCGCATCAGCGCGCGTGGGCTGCAACCGAAGCCGGGCATTTCAAAAATGAAATCGTCGCCACCAGCGGTCATGATGCTGACGGGGTGCTTAAGCGCTTTGATTATGATGAGGTCATCCGCCCGGAAACCACCGTCGAAGGACTCGCCTCGCTGAAGCCGGCGTTCGATCCGGTTAACGGAACGGTTACCGCTGGCACCTCTTCGGCGCTCTCTGACGGGGCCGCGGCTATGTTGCTGATGAGCGAATCTCGCGCTAAGGAACTGGGTCTGACGATTCGAGCGCGCATTCGTTCAATGGCGGTGGTTGGCTGCGATCCATCGATTATGGGTTACGGACCGGTTCCGGCTTCGAAAATGGCGTTAAAGAAAGCGGGCCTGACGCCTGCCGATATTGACCTGTTTGAAATGAACGAAGCCTTTGCCGCGCAGATCCTGCCGTGCATTAAAGACCTGGGGCTGATGGAGCAGATCGACGAGAAGATTAACCTGAACGGCGGAGCCATTGCGCTTGGGCATCCATTAGGCTGTTCCGGCGCTCGTATCAGCACCACGCTGCTCAACCTGATGGAGCGCCGCGATGCGCAGTTTGGCCTCGCCACCATGTGCATCGGCCTGGGTCAGGGCATCGCTACCGTCATTGAACGCGTTTAACAGCAGGAAGGTTCACAGGACTGTAGGGTGAATAAGCGTAGGCGCCATCCGTCTTCTACAGGTTCCGGCCGGTGACGTTGCACTTATTCGCCCTCTGACACCTCAGGCAGAAGATAAACTATTGCGCAGAGTTTAGTTGTCGTTTTTCCCGCCTGTCAGGGGCGGGTTTTTTATTTCTTGCGCCACAGAAAAATAAAAACCACCGACAATGCGGCGGCTTATATTTAGGGTTTCGCCATCAAATAAACGCGAAAGCGTCACCAAACATGCGGTCGACGTTTGCACCACGCTCATTGCAGAACAGTTCCCGTGCAATCTTCGCCATCTCAAAGCGCCCGGCGATATAAATATCGTGCCCGGCAAGCGTACCGTAATCCTGCAACACCGCCGTTAATACTGTGCCACTGCGCCCGCGCCAGCCTTCTTCCGGCTGTTCGACTACCGCTTCCACCCGCAGATTCGCATGCTTCACCGAAAGCGCTTCCAGCTCGGGCAGGTCATAGAGATGCTTCTCTTCGCGGCCGCCCCAGTAAATAGCGATTTCACGCTGCGGATTACGCGCCAGCGCCGTCAACAGAATCGAGCGCGCGTAAGAGAAGCCTGTGCCGCCCGCAATCAGGATCAGCGGACGATCTTCATCTTCGCGCAGCCAGGCATCACCGTGCGGAATATCCACAACGATTTCCTTTTCCTTCAGAATGCGGTCCATTACGGCCATGGCGTACAAATTGAGTTCTGAGGCACCGATGTGCAGCTCGATAAACTCATGCTCGCTCGGCGTGGATGCCATGGAGAACGGTCGCTTATCACGCTCATCCATCACTACCATCAAATACTGTCCGGCCTGAAAAGAGAAATCTGTTTCCGGCAGCAATCGAACGCGATATACCGTATCCGTTATCGCTTCTACCGAGGTCACTTTACAGCTTAAGGTTGTCATGCGTCCCCTCTGTCGGGTCAATAATGCTAAACCGTAAAATCGCCCCTCAGGCGTCTTTACCGTTATCGAAAATAGCCAGTTCATCCCAGATTGCGTCTATACGCGCACAGACTTCCGCATCTTTTTTGATAGGACGCCCCCACTCGCGCTGGGTTTCTCCTGGCCATTTATTGGTGGCATCCAGTCCCATTTTTGAACCAAGGCCGGAAACCGGCGAGGCAAAATCCAGGTAATCGATCGGCGTATTTTCTACCAGTACGGTATCACGCGCCGGATCCATACGCGTTGTGATGGCCCAAATAACATCGTTCCAGTCACGCGCGTTAACATCGTCATCGCACACGATGACAAACTTGGTGTACATAAACTGCCGCAGGAAAGACCAGACGCCCATCATCACGCGTTTGGCGTGGCCGGCGTACTGCTTCTTAATGGTCACGACCGCAAGGCGATACGAACATCCTTCCGGCGGCAGATAAAAATCGACAATTTCCGGAAACTGTTTTTGCAAAATAGGCACGAAGACTTCGTTTAAGGCCACGCCCAACACCGCCGGTTCATCCGGTGGACGTCCGGTATAGGTGGAGTGATAAATTGCATCTTCACGCTGGGTAATATGCGTCACGGTGAAAACCGGGAAATCATCTACTTCATTGTAGTATCCCGTGTGGTCGCCATATGGCCCTTCCGGCGCCATTTCACCCGGCTCGATATAGCCTTCCAGCACGATTTCCGCACTGGCCGGCACTTCAAGATCGTTAGAAATACATTTTACGACTTCAGTTTTGGTCCCGCGCAGCAGACCGGCAAAAGCATATTCGGAAAGGGTATCCGGCACGGGAGTGACGGCGCCAAGAATAGTTGCCGGGTCTGCACCCAGCGCCACAGAAACCGGGAAACGCTCGCCCGGATGAGCCGCGCACCACTCCTGGAAATCAAGCGCGCCGCCGCGATGCGACAACCAGCGCATGATTAGCTTGTTCTTGCCGATTAGCTGCTGACGATAGATGCCAAGATTTTGCCGTTCTTTATGCGGGCCGCGGGTGACGGTGAGTCCCCAGGTAATCAGCGGGGCGGCGTCTTCCGGCCAGCACTGCATAATTGGGATACGGTTTAAATCAACCTGTTCGCCTTCCCAGACTTTTTCCTGGCAAGGCGCACCGCGCAGCCGTTTGGTCGGCATATTCAGCACCTGCTTAAACTGCGGGAGTTTATCGAACAGGTCGCGGAACCCTTTTGGCGGCTCCGGCTCTTTCAGAAAGGCCAGCAGCTTACCCACTTCACGCAGGGCGGAAACGTCTTCCTGTCCCATGCCCATCGCGACTCGCTTCGGTGTGCCAAACAGATTGCACAACACCGGCATGCTGTAACCTTTTGGGTTTTCGAACAGTAACGCCGGGCCATTTGCCCGCAGGGTACGATCGGCAATTTCAGTCATTTCCAGATACGGATCGACGGGCAAAGCGATACGTTTTAACTCGCCGCGCTGCTCAAGCAGCGTCATAAAGTCGCGTAGGTCGTGGTATTTCATGCAGTTAATCCAGGCCCGGAGAATAGCGGTCATTATACGGACTTCATCCGCGCCATGCTGTATTTTTGTTAAAAACGGGTAATAGCCCTGTCTGCTATCAGTTGGTGATTGGTTATACTTGTGCTGGCTATCTCTGAGTTCGTCCTTTTGTTATTCTTGCGCGCTCAATGAGGTGAGATGAGAAATTATGGAATCCTGGTATCTTCTGTACTGCAAACGAGGGCAGCTGCTGCGTGCGCAAGAGCATCTTGAGCGCCAGGCGGTAAACTGCCTCACCCCGATGATCACGCTGGAAAAAATAGTGCGTGGAAAAAGAACTGCAGTCAGTGAACCCCTGTTCCCGAACTATATGTTCGTAAAATTTGATCCGGAAAATATCCATACCACAACGGTCAACTCCACCCGTGGCGTGAGCCATTTTGTCCGCTTTGGCTCGCAGCCTGCCAGCGTGCCGGATGATGTCATCGCAAGGCTTGCCAACTATCATCCAGAAAATGTCACCGACCCGGAAACGCCCTATCCAGGCGATAGCGTAGTGATCACCGAAGGGGCATTCGAAGGGCTGGAAGCAATATTCAGTGAGCCGGACGGCGAAGCGCGCTCTATGCTGCTGCTTAACCTGCTGAATAAGCAGATAAGACAGAGCGTAAAGAACACGGCCTTCAGGAAGGTTTAAAGTTAAAGAAGGCCAGCCATCGCTGGCCTTCTTGTTTGCAGCTAGCGCTGCATCTGCTCGTCGTGCAGCCACTGGGCAACGCGCTTAGAGAAGTAGGTCAGCACGCCGTCGGCACCGGCACGCTTGAAGCACAGCAGTGATTCCATGATTGCCGGTTTTTCTGCCAGCCAGCCGTTCTGAATAGCCGCCATGTGCATTGCATACTCGCCAGATACCTGGTAGGCGAAAGTCGGCACGCCAAAGGTATCCTTCACGCGGCGAATAACATCCAGATACGGCATGCCTGGTTTCACCATCACCATATCCGCGCCTTCTTGCAGATCCTGCGCGACTTCCTGTAAGGCTTCATCACCGTTCGCAGGGTCCATCTGATAAGTCTTCTTATTGCCGCCTTTCAGGTTGCCTGAAGAGCCGATCGCATCACGGAACGGACCGTAGTAGCAGGACGCGTATTTTGCGGCGTAGGACATGATCTGCGTATTCACCAGACCATCGGCTTCGAGCCGATCGCGGATAGCGCCGATGCGGCCATCCATCATATCGCTTGGCGCGATGATTTCGGCCCCGGCTTCCGCATGGGAAAGCGCCTGACGCACCAGAATTTCACGGGTGACGTCGTTGATAACGTAGCCGTCTTCGTCAATGACGCCGTCCTGGCCATGGGTGGTGTAGGGATCGAGCGCAACGTCAGTCAGTAAACCCAGCTCTGGTACCGCATCTTTCAGGGCGCGTACGGTGCGCTGTACCAACCCGTTCGGATTATAAGCTTCTTCGGCATGGAGCGATTTGCCCGCGCTTTCAATCACCGGGAATAAAGACAGGACGGGGACGCCCAGTTTTGCAACGGCTTCGGCTTCTTTAAGCAACAGGTCAATAGTCATGCGATAAACGCCCGGCATCGACGTTACTTCCTGCTGGCGATTCTGACCTTCCATAACAAACACCGGATAAATCAGGTCGTTAACCGTTAGCTGGTTTTCTGCTACCAGGCGGCGACTAAAATCGTGGCGACGGACACGGCGCATACGGCGGCCGGGAAACGTTCCGGGAAATGCATAGCTCATTTATTTTCTCCTGATTTAGGCCAGCCGGAATAAACGGCGGGCATTTTCATCCGTTACTTGCGCAAGCCAGGCGGGATCTTCTCCGCGCCAGTGGGCCACCTGTTTGAGGATATGGGGCAAGTAACAGGGTTCGTTCCGCCGGGTTGCAGGTTTTGGTTTAAGATCCCGCGGTAATAGCCAGGGGGCATCGGTTTCCAGCAGCAACTGCTGGGCAGGAATGACCGGCAGCAGCTCGCGCAGTTCCAGGCCACGGCGTTCGTCGCACACCCAGCCGGTAATACCGAGAAACAGGCCGCGGGCAAGGCACTCGCGCGCTTCCGCTTGCGTACCGGTAAAACAGTGCAGCACTATGCCCGGTAGTTTATCCAGCCACGGATCAAGCAGGGCGATAAAGCGCTCATGAGCTTCGCGACAGTGGAGAAACACCGGCATCACCAAATCGGCAGCCAGCGCCAGCTGAGCGGTAAAAGCGCGCTCCTGCTCGACGGGCGTTGAAAAGTTGCGGTTGAAATCCAGACCACATTCACCGATGGCGACCACTTCAGAAGCATTGGCAAGCTGAATAATGGCTTCTGCGGTTGCCTCTTCCCACTGGCTTGCATCGTGAGGATGCACGCCCGCGGTAGACCAACAGCCGGTGTATTTCCGCGCCATCGCGAGGGCTTGCTGGCTCTCGTGCAGGCTGGTTCCGGTAAGCAGCATGCCGCTAACGCCCGCCTGCTGCGCGCGCAGTACAACCTCCGCATGGTCTTTGGCGAACTGCGAACTGGTTAAATTTACGCCGATATCAAACATATAACGTTCCAAACGACGACCGCCCTGACGGGCGGCCTGAAATCACGACTCACTTTCTGAGCGATCGTCATCTTCTTCAGCGCCTTCCATATCTCTGCGGCCTTTGCCGACATAGTACCGGGAGAAGAATACGCCAACCTCAAACAGACAGTACATCGGAATAGCCAACAGCGTTTGCGAGAAGATGTCCGGCGGCGTTAACAGCATGCCCACCACGAAAGCACCGACGAAAATATACGGACGCTTCTGTTTTAACGCAGCAGGAGTTGTTACGCCCATCCAGCACAGCAGGATGATAGCAACCGGTACCTCAAACGCGACCCCAAACGCCATAAACAGCGTCATGACAAAGTCGAGGTACTTGCTGATGTCGGTAGACATTACCACGCCTGTCGGCGCCGTTTTTGTCAGAAAGCCAAATGCCAGCGGGAAAACGACAAAATAGGCAAAAGCGATGCCGATATAGAACAGCAGCGAACTGGAGATCAGCAGCGGCGTGACCAGTTTACGTTCATGCTTATATAAAGCCGGAGCGATAAACGCCCAGATTTGATACAGAATGACCGGCGCTGACAGAAAGACCGAGACGTAGATCGTCAGCTTAATTGGCGTAAAGAAAGGCGACGCCACGTCGGTGGCAATCATCGTTGAGCCAGTCGGCATCTGCTGTATCAGCGGTGCAGAAACGATCTGATAGATATCGTTAGCAAAATAAACCAGCGCCAGAAAAATCACCAGCACAGCGATAATGCTGTTTAACAGTCGCTTGCGCAGCTCAATCAGGTGAGTGATGAGCGGTTGGGTATCTTCAACGGCCATGTTTACTGTTTATCACTTGAAGGTTGAGGAGTGACCGGAGCGGAAACAGGCTCCGGTGCAGAGTTAATCTGAGGCCGGGAGATTGCTGCTGAAGGCTCGACGGCCTGCGTTGTTTCCGCTTCAGGAGCCTGGTCGGGCGCGCTTGCCTGGTGAGCCGCCGCCGCAGGCGTAACGCCTTCATGACTGTCCTGCTCGTTTTTCACCAATGGATTATGGATGGTGTGCGCCTCATCGCTGTCCTTTTCAGGATCCTGCGTATAGGAACGCTTCATGGATTCCGCAGCCTGACGCAGCTCATCCATGGAAGCTTTTAGCTCCGGCGTCAGGTGATCCATGCTCGCCTTCTCAACCTTTTTCAGGCTGTCCTGCAATTCCTGGATTTTCAATTCCTGAGCCAGTTCATTTTGCACCGTCGCGGCAAGCGAACGCAGAGCACGGATCCAGCCAACAACCGTTTTGACGGCCACCGGCAGACGTTGCGGCCCCAGAACAACAAGGCCAATCACGAAGACCAGCAGCAGTTCACTAAAACCAATATCGAACACGCTTTACACCTGCTCTTTATCGTTGCTCTTTGCGTCTTCTTTTTTCACGTCGCCTGGTTGCTTATCCGCCAGGTTTTTCGCGGTAAAATCAGCGTCCTGAACAGATTGGTCTTTTTCTTTAGGCTCATCATCGTTCATGGCTTTCTTGAAGCCTTTAATAGAAGCGCCCAGATCGGAACCGATAGAACCCAGCTTCTTAGTACCAAACAGAAGAACGACGATGACGGCAATAATCACTAATTGCCAGATACTGATACCACCCATGTTGTTGCCTCAAATCACTCGATGTATGTGTAACGCCCGTTATTATACGGCACGCGCCTGTTAATAACGATGGAATTTCAGGCAGAGCGCCGCCAGCCAATCAGCCAGACCACGATACCTGCGGCCATTAGCCAGGCGGGCATAAATTCCCACTCCGGTTTGTTTATTAGCAGTAACGTCCCGCTCAAAATAAGCGTAGCCCCGATGCCAAACAGATAGCGTGACTGCCCCTGACGTACATGATGCTGATGCAGGTCGCGTTGGATTTTATCAATGCTGTGCTGTAAATACTTGCCCTGGCGCAAACTGTCGTACACCAGTTCAGGAAGTTCCGGCATTTTTTCTACCCAGAACGGCGCTTTTTCTTTAAAAGAGCGAATCAGGGCAGGAATACCAACCTGATCTTTGATCCAATTTTCCAGGAAAGGCTTGGCGGTTTTCCACAAATCGAGCTGGGGATAAAGCTGTCTTCCAACGCCCTCAACATATAAGAGCGTCTTTTGCAGTAAAACCAGCTGTGGCTGCACTTCCATATTAAAGCGACGAGCCGTGTTAAAGAGGTTTAGCAGCACGTGTCCAAAGGAAATATCCGCCAGCGGTTTTTCAAAAATCGGCTCACAAACGGTACGAATAGCGAACTCAAACTCTTCGACGTTGGTTTCCGGCGGAACCCAGCCTGAGTCCACATGCAGCTCGGCGACTTTGCGGTAGTCCCGGTTAAAGAAGGCAATGAAGTTTTCAGCCAGGTAGCGCTTATCTTCTTTATTCAGCGAGCCGACGATGCCGCAGTCAATCCCGATATACTGCGGATCTTCCGGATGCTCATAGCTGACAAATATATTGCCTGGATGCATATCGGCATGGAAGAAACTGTCGCGGAAGACCTGGGTGAAAAAGACCTGCACGCCGCGTTCGGCCAGAAGCTTCATGTTAGTGCCCTGGCTTTCCAGCGTCGGGATATCCGAGACGGGAACCCCGTAAATCCGCTCCATCACCATCATGTCTTCGCTACAGTAATCCGAGAAGACTTCGGGAACGTAGAGCATCGGGCTATTTTCGAAATTGCGCCGTAACTGGATAGCATTCGCCGCCTCACGCAGCAAATTCAGCTCATCAATCAGGGATTTCTCATATTCACGCACGACCTCCAGCGGACGCAGACGACGCCCATCCGGCAGCAGACGGGGAACCCAACGCGCCAGCCGGTAAATCAGTTTCATATCGGCTTTGATGACGGGCAAAATATCCGGGCGAATAACTTTAATCACCACTTCGCGGCCGTTTTCTTTCAGGCGAGCGGTATGTACCTGCGCGATAGAAGCCGAGGCAAGCGGCTTGATATCAAAATCATCGAACCAGGTCTCAATGGGAATACCGCCCATCGCCTGTTCGATTTGTTTTTTTGCCAGTACGCCATCGAACGGCGCAACGCGATCCTGCAACATCGCTAGCTGATCGGCTATCAGCGGCGGAAACAGATCGCGACGCGTAGACATCATCTGACCAAACTTGATCCACACCGGCCCTAATTCTTGCAGCGCAAGGCGCAATCGCTCACCCAGTTCTTTGTCTTTATGACGGTTTGGCATCCAGAACAACGAACGCCGCCAGAGGCGTAGCGGCAGCGTGATTCGGAGCCGGGGAATGAGTTCATCCAGGCCATAACTGAGGAAAGTACGAACGATGAAATAGAGACGACGAATTTCTCCTGGCGTCATTTGCCCTCCAGCTTATCCAGCCGCGCACTTAAGGCGTCAACTGCGCGTTCAACGGCTGCCGTTTCTTCGGCGAACCATGCCGCTTCCAGCGGGCCTGGCGCTATACGCCACTCTTCAGCGATCGCTTCGGCGAGGTATTGCTGATTGCGTGCAAAGCCTTTCTTCAGCAGTTTGCCGCCGCCACGAAACATTTTGCTGATGCCTTCCGCCGCGATATCACCGATATAAGGCGCAAGGAGTTCTGCCGGGTCAAACTCGGCCAGATCCATCAGGGCAACCCAGTTTTGTACAACCTGCAGATCGCCCTGTACTTCAAGATCGCCGCTGCGGATAAGCGCCGTGAGCTGCTGCCTGTCGCGCAATTTTGGCAATACGGCCAGGCGCGTGACAACGCGGCAGTCCGCCTCACCCTCCCATTCGCCCAGCACATCAAGCTGCTGTTCGCTAAAGACCAGAACCAGGGGCGCGGAGAACTCTTTTAGCTCAACGCGTAATACTTTACCCAGCAGGCGCTGACGAGCGGCTTTCAGCCCGCGGTCACGCCACAGAAAGGCATTGAGGACGCTTTCGAGTCCAGCGGTCACTAGCGGTGTAAATGGCATCAGCAGCCCCCGGTCAGAATTTGTAGCCACGGTGCAGGGCAACAATCCCGGCGGTCAGATTATAATAGGTGGTGTTTTCGAAGCCTGCGTCTTCCATCATCGCTTTCAGGGTATCCTGATCGGGATGCATACGGATGGATTCCGCCAGGTAACGATAGCTTTCTGCATCCTGCGCGACCATTTCGCCGATGCGCGGCAGAATATGGAAAGAATAGGCGTCGTAAGCTTTGCTGAGCGGCTCGATGACGGGTTTGGAGAATTCCAGCACCAGCAAGCGGCCACCCGGCTTCAGCACGCGATACATAGAACGCAGCGCTTTTTCTTTATCGGTAACGTTACGCAGGCCAAAAGAGATGGTGATGCAGTCGAAGGAATTATCCGGGAAAGGCAGCGCTTCCGCGTTTGCCTGGACGTAATTCACATTGCCGATAATGCCGATGTTGCGCAGTTTTTCACGTCCCATTTTCAGCATTGAGTCGTTGATATCCGCCAGCACCACTTCACCTGTTTCCCCCACCAGGCGAGAGAATTTAGCCGTCAGATCGCCCGTTCCTCCGGCAAGATCCAGTACCCGCTGCCCACGGCGCACGCCGCTGCAGTCGATAGTAAAGCGCTTCCAGATACGGTGAATACCAAACGACATCAGATCGTTCATGACATCGTATTTTGCGGCCACGGAGTGGAACACATGAGCCACCATATCGGCTTTCTGTTCTTTCGCTACGGTGCGGAAGCCAAAGTGAGTTGTTTCCTGGGATTCGTCAACCATCTCAATGCCTGCTTATCAAAAATATGTTCATGAAGTGTAACAGAATGGGCGCTAAAGCCCTATGATTCAAGCCTGCCGGCAAAACCTAAGCCTGGCGCTCGCCAACGATTCGCCGCTTATCTAAGCCATTGTGCTGGAATGTTTCTTCGTCGTTTCCATGGCCTGTTCTTGCCGCATTATCTTCATCTTCCTGCCGCGCCTGCTCGACCAAATCTGGATTAATCTCACGTTTTACCTCCACGCCCAGTTCACGAAACGCATCGGCCTGTACGAGAATATTACCGCGCCCGGAGGCGAGTTTTTTCATCGCCTGCCGGTAGTTATCCTGAGCTTTATCCAGGCTCTGCCCGATAGCGGACATGTCATCGACGAACAGCCTCATTTTGTCATACAGGCGACCCGCGCGTTCGGCAATTTGTTGTGCATTACGGCTTTGATGCTCATAACGCCACAAATTGGCAATGGTTCGCAGCGCGACCAGCAGCGTGGTTGGGCTAACGAGCATAATATTATTTCTCAGCGCTTCGCTGATTAGCTCGGGCTGACGGTCCACGGCCAGCAGAAAAGCCGGTTCGATGGGGATAAACATCAGGACATAATCAAGGGAGCGCAGGCCCGGAAGCTGCTGGTAGTCTTTACGGCTTAGCATGCGGATATGATTGCGAACGGCGGCGATATGTTCATTAAGCGCGCTTTCGCGGGTCAGCTCATCGTCGCCATTGTAATGACGCTCATAGGCCACCAGCGTCATTTTGGCATCGATAACTACGTCCTTGCCCTGCGGCAGGCGGACAATGACATCAGGCTGCATACGGCTGTTGTTTTCGAGCTGAATGTTTACCTGCGTCTGGTACTCGTGCCCTTCCCTTAGGCCCGATGCCTCCAGCACGCGGGTCAGTACGACTTCTCCCCAGTTACCCTGCGTTTTATTATCGCCCTTCAACGCCCTGGTGAGGTTGAGGGCTTCCTGCGCCATTTGCGCATTGAGCTGCTGAAGATTGCGAATTTCATGCGTAAGGGTATGGCGTTCGCGCGCTTCCTGACCAAAGCTTTCCTGCACCTGGCGACGGAAGCCATCCAGTTGCTCCCGCAGCGGCATAAGGAGGCCATTCAGGCTCTGACGGTTCTGCTCTTCAACTTTGCGACCGCTCTGCTCAAAAATACGGTTAGCGAGATTTTCAAACTGCTCGCTCAGCCGTTGCTCGCTGTTCATCATCTGCCGATGCTTGTCTTCAGCGTGCAGACGAGTCTGTTCCAGGAGCGTGGTTAGCTCGCGGAGATCGGCTTCCTGAGTGCTGTTAATTTCAAGCTGGGTACGCAATTCGCGATTAAGCTGCTCGCACTCTTCCTTCCAGTGCTGCTGTTGCAGCAAATCCTGTCTGGCCGCGGTAAGCTCGCCGTAGATTTCTCTTTGCTCTTCATGAAGTACGGCTTGCCGCTGCGCCGCCCGCAAACTTGCCAGCAACCAACCGGTCAGCACACCGACCAGGATAATCCCCAGTCCAAATAATATTGAGATATCCACTACGCCTCCTGCAGCCCATGCCAAACATCAGCAAAATAAAATTCTGCTGTATAAATGTCCAGATTAAAAGGGATTTCCTGCGAGGCGTTACGCAAAGCGTAAAAATTAAGCCGGCTTATACCGGCTTGAGACTGATGACAAAGCTCATAACTTAAGAAGTTCAGAAAGATGTCATCATAAAATTAACAGTAAAATCAATATATTGATTTTCGGCAGATAACCACAAAGAAAGAAAAACCACGCTTTTTCCTTCTTTGCCAGCAACCTGAAGCCGGTTTGCACCAGCTTTGGAAGGTCTAGATCAGGCGGCGAGCCGCTTCCACAACGATTTTCACCGCATGACTTTCAGTCTGCTTCATGGTTTCAGCGTCAGGAATTTCTTGCTGGGTGCGGTTCACGATAACACCGGCAACCATACCGGCGCGCAGACCCTGGCTTGCGCACATGGTCAGCAGCGTAGCGGACTCCATTTCATAGTTCATCACGCCCATCTGCTGCCACTCTTCCATCGAACCTTTAAAGCGGTTAACTACGCGGCCTGAGAATGTGTCGTAGCGCTCCTGGCCCGAGTAGAAGGTGTCGGAAGAAGCCGTCACGCCAACGTGCGTGGTCGCGCCGATAGATTTCGCCGCTTCAACCAGTGCGGTGGTGCAAGCAAAGTCGGCAACGGCCGGGAATTCCATTGGCGCAAAGTGCAGGCTGGCGCCGTCAAGACGCACCGAAGCCGTCGTTACCAGCACATCGCCGATATTGATATGTGGCTGTATCGCACCGGTAGTACCGATACGCAGGAAAGTGCGAATACCCAGCTGTGCCAGTTCTTCCACGGCGATGGATGTGGACGGGCCGCCAATCCCTGTCGAACAAACGATAACTGCCTTGCCGTCGATTTCTGCACGCCAGGTGGTGAATTCACGGTGGGCAGCCAGTTTAACCGGCTTATCCATTAGCACGGCGATCTTTTCAACTCGCTCCGGATCGCCCGGGACGATAGCAAGCGTAGCCCCCTGCAGATCGTTTTTAGTAAGGCCGAGATGAAAAACATCAGACTTGGACATAACAGACTCCTCTGTTGAATAGGATTGGCTTGTGCCGCAAAGCGGTACTTTACAGAACCCCCGAACATAATTTCGTGACGAACCTCACCTTGAATAAAGCAAATTACATAAATTTCACCTTTATTAGTGACGCTCGTCACACAACAAACTCTTTCCGGTCAGTTATCAGGCACAAAGCGCGTTTTTTGCAAACCAGAGATGCTACTAATCCTGACTATAGTTATCACACTGCGCTAATGCTGGTACGGAGAATGCCAATGAAAGAAAAGCAACCAATATCCAATACGCCGGGTGGACGTTTCGCACCGGCGGCTGAACCTCCCGCGTCAACCGTTGTACATACCCCGGATGATTCAATTCAGACAGGCGAAACCTCTATTCCCACGCAGGGGGAAAATATGCCTGCTTATCACGCACGTCCAAAAGAGGCCGCAGGCCCTCTGCCGGTAGTGATTGTGGTACAGGAAATCTTTGGCGTACATGAGCATATTCGCGATATTTGCCGCCGTCTGGCGCTGGAAGGTTATCTGGCTATCGCGCCAGAGCTCTATTTTCGTCAGGGCGACCCCAACGATTTTGCAGATATTCCTACGCTGTTCAGCGGGCTGGTTTCAAAGGTGCCCGATGCGCAGGTGCTGGCGGACCTCGATCATGTCGCCAACTGGGCTTCCCGCAACGGTGGAAACGCGCATCGCCTGATGATTACCGGGTTCTGCTGGGGCGGTCGTATCGCCTGGCTGTATGCCGCACATAATCCGCAGCTTAAAGCCGCTGTCGCCTGGTATGGCAAACTGGTTGGCGAAAAAACGCTGAATTCACCGCAACATCCCGTGGATATTGCCGTTAATCTCAACGCCCCTGTGCTGGGCCTTTACGGTGGGCAGGATACGGGCATTCCGCAGGATACGGTGGAAACGATGCGTCAGGCGCTACGCGCGGCGAATGCCACCGCTGAAATCATCGTCTACCCGGAAGCGGGCCATGCGTTTAACGCTGACTATCGCCCGAGCTACCATGAAGAGTCGGCGAAAGATGGCTGGCAACGCATGCTGAAGTGGTTTGAGCGTTATGACGCGAAGAAATAAAAAAGGCCCCTCAAAATGAGGGGCCCGGTTTTTTAAGCGCTACGCAAATTCTGCGCGGCCTTCACCATGTTCGCCAGCGCCTGACGGGTTTCCGGCCAGCCGCGAGTTTTCAGGCCGCAGTCCGGGTTTACCCACAAACGTTCGGCTGGAACTGACTCCGCCGCTTTCTTCAGTAATGCTTCAATCCATTCCACGCTCGGCACGTTCGGGGAGTGAATGTCATACACGCCCGGTCCGATTTCATTCGGGTATTCAAACACCTTGAACGACTCCAGCAGGTCCATATCGGAGCGGGAGGTTTCGATGGTAATAACGTCCGCGTCCAGCGCCGCAATAGAATCCATGATGTCATTAAACTCGCAGTAACACATATGGGTGTGGATCTGCGTGTCGTCGCGCACCACGGCGGCGTTCAGACGGAAGGCTTCAACCCCCCATTCCAGGTAAGCCTGCCAGTCGGACTGGCGCAGCGGTAAGCCTTCACGCAGGGCTGGCTCATCAATCTGGATGATGCCGATACCTGCCGCTTCCAGATCCGCCACTTCGTCGCGCAGCGCCAGGGCAATTTGCTTCGCGATAGTTTCGCGGCTCACGTCTTCACGCGGGAATGACCAGCACAGAATTGTCACAGGCCCGGTCAGCATGCCTTTTACCGGTTTGTCGGTCAGGGATTGCGCGTATTTTGCCCATTCGACGGTGATCGCTTCCGGGCGGCTAATATCGCCAATTACGATCGGCGGTTTTACGCAGCGGGAGCCGTAGCTTTGCACCCAGCCGTTCTGGGTAAACACGAAGCCGTCGAGGTTCTCGCCGAAGTATTCCACCATATCGTTACGTTCGGCTTCACCGTGTACCAGCACGTCCAGGCCTAAACGCTCCTGCTCAACAATCGCCTGTTTGATGTGTTCCGCAATACCGGTGCGGTAATGACCGGCATCCAGATTTCCTTTTTTGAAATCCAGGCGCAGGCCGCGAATTTCAGTGGTTTGGGGGAATGAACCAATGGTCGTGGTTGGCCAGGCGGGCAGATTAAAGCGCTGACGCTGAGCCCGGGCACGAGCGGCATAGTCGCTCTGACGCTGGCTGTCCTGCGCGGTAACTGCGGCCAGACGTTTTTCCACCGCGGCGTTATGCACGCGGCTTGAGTGGCGGCGGGCCTGGATCGGGGCGCTCCATTCAACCAGCGTTGCCGTTTTACCGCTGTTCAACGCTTCAGTCAGCAGTGACAGTTCGGCACATTTTTGCAGGGCAAAGGCAAACCAGCTCTTCACTTCTGCATCAAGACGCGTTTCCACGCTCAGATCGATTGGGCTGTGCAGCAGCGAGCAGGAGGAGGCCACCCACAGCTCACGTTTACCAACGAGATCTTTAAGCTGAGCGTATTTTTCCGTCAGATCGGCGCGCCAGACGTTACGGCCGTTGATCACACCGGCGGACAGCAGCCAGGCGGCAGGCAGTTGCTGATGCAGCGCGTTGATATCATCTTTACCGTGGACGAAATCAACGTGAAGGCCCTGTACCGGCAGCGCGGTAATGGTGTTCAGATTCGGCGTTACGCCTTCAAAATAGGTGGTCAGCAGCAGTTTTACGTTGCCAGCCAGCGCGTCGTATGCCGGTTTGAACGCATCCAGCCACGCCTGCGGCAGTTCCAGCACCAGCGCAGGTTCATCGATTTGCACCCATTCGACGCCGCGTTTCGCCAGTTCTGCCAGCACCTGCTGATAAACCGGCAGAATATCTTTCAGCAGGCTGAGGCGATCGAATTGCTCACCCTTTACTTTGCCCAGCCACAGATAAGTTACCGGCCCGAGCAGTACGGGTTTCACGTTATGGCCTGCTGCGAGCGCTTCGTCCACTTCATCCAGAAGCTGCGTCCAGGTCAGTTTGAACTGCTGGCCTTTGCTGAATTCCGGCACCATGTAGTGGTAGTTGGTGTTAAACCATTTGGTCATTTCAGCGGCGGCGGCGGGCTCGCCCGTTGGCGCACGGCCGCGGCCAATGCGGAATAAAGTATCCAGATCGACGCTGCCGTCCGCATTCTGATGACGAGCCGGCACGTTGCCAAGCAGCAGGCTGGTGGTCAGAACGTGGTCGTACCATGCAAAATCGCCAACCGGCAGCAGTTCAACGCCCGCCTGCTTTTGTTGCTCCCAGTGGCGGACGCGCAGCTCGCGGCCCACCGCCAGTAATTCTTCCTGAGAGATATTCCCCGCCCAGTAGCTTTCTTGCGCTTTCTTCAGTTCGCGGCGCAGGCCGACGCGAGGAAAACCGAGGGTGTGATTTTTGATCGTCATGTTATCGCCTCTTTATTTATTAGATTAATCCAGATGGTTTTCGGATTTAGGGACAAACACGCGATAAGCGTTTTTGAACAGCCGTAGGCTGGCCCCAACGGGGCAAGGCTTCAGCCGAATAACGCGGTAAGCTCGCTTATTTCCGGACGCTTACATAAGTAAGTGACCGGTGTAAGTGAGTGAAACCAACGCACCATAAATTCGAAAGACGCTGGATTTAGACGTCCAGATGTTTACACATCTATAATCCGCAGGTACTGTATATTCCTCAAGCGCAAAATCTTCATGGCGAAGTGAAGGACTTTCATGATCGAAATTAAACATCTGCGGACGCTCCAGGCGTTACGAAACTGCGGCTCTTTAGCTGCCGCCGCCGCCTCGTTGCATCAGACCCAATCGGCCCTCTCCCATCAGTTCAGCGATCTGGAGCAGCGGCTCGGGTTCCGCCTGTTTATTCGGAAAAGTCAGCCGCTGCGCTTTACGCCGCAGGGTGAAATCCTGCTGCAGCTTGCTGAACAGGTGCTGCCGCAAATTAGTCGTGCGCTGCAGGCCTGTAACGAGCCGCATCAGACCACGCTGCGTATCGCCATTGAATGCCATAGCTGTATTCAGTGGCTGACGCCGGCGCTTGAGAATTTCCATAAGCACTGGCCGCAGGTCGATCTTGATTTCAAATCAGGCGTAACGTTCGACCCGCAGCCTGCGCTGCAACAAAGCGAGCTGGACATCGTGCTGACGTCCGACATCCTGCCGCGCAGCGGTCTGCACTATTCGCCGATGTTCGATTTTGAAGTACGCCTGGTGCTGGCGGCCGATCACCCGCTGGCGGGCAAAGCGCGCATTGTGCCGGAGGATTTGAGCCGCGAAACGTTGCTGATTTATCCGGTGCAGCGTAGCCGACTGGATATCTGGCGGCATTTCCTGCAGCCGGCGGGAGTCAGCCCATCGCTGAAAAGCGTCGATAACACGCTGCTGCTGATTCAAATGGTGTCGGCGCGCATGGGTATTGCCGCGCTGCCGCACTGGGTAGTGGAGAGTTTTGAGCGCCAGGGTCTGGTGGTGACTAAAACCCTGGGAGAAGGATTGTGGAGCCGACTGTACGCCGCCGTGCGCGATGGCGAGCAGCGTCAGCCGGTGACGGAAGCGTTTATTCGCTCGACGCGCTCACACGCCTGCGAGCATCTTCCTTTTGTGCGGAACGCGGAGCGACCCAATGACGATGTGCCCATAGCGAGGCCATTATCACCGTCCCCCCAATGATAAAGCTTGGCCAGTGGGGCTGTTCCTGCCAGATGGCGAGATTAACCAGCAGCCCTGCCGGAACGTGCACGTTATTCATGATGCCAAGCGTACCGGCATCTACCTGCGTCGCACCGTAGTTCCACATAAAGTAACCCAGCCCGGAAGCCACCACGCCCAGCCAGACCAGAATGCTCCATTGCAGGGTAGTGGTTGGCAGCTTCTGCGGATTACCCAATACAAACCAGGCGCTCACCGCCACCGCGGCCGCCCCAAGGTAAAACCAGGAGAAGGCGCACTTCTGCGGCATCGGACGAGTTTCCATCAGCCGCTTGTAACCCACCATGCCAATCGCAAAGCAAATGTTCGCCGCCTGCACCAGCAGCAGACCGATCCAGAAATGATCGCTTACTTTGTCGTAGCGAATAATTACCGCGCCAACCACCGCCAGTCCGGCGCTTAACGCATAGCCCCAGCGCAAAGGTCTGCGGCTGAGCAAATCGTAAATCAGCGTGATGTAGAGCGGCGTAAGCACCGTAAACAGCAGGAATTCCGACACGGTAAGGTAGAGATAGGCCTGGAAGCTAAACAGGTACATCACGCCCAGCTGTAGCGCCCCCACCAGCATATAGAGCAGCAACGTTTTCAGGCTGTAGCCTTTAAAGCGCAGGAACGGCAGAAACACCGCCGCCGCCAGCCCCACGCGCATCAGCACGGAGAAATAGCTGTCGACATGTCCGGCAAGGTATTCGCCTATCAGGCTAAAGGAGAAGGCCCACAAAATTGTGGTGATGATAAGTAACGGCACGATGATATCTCTGCAACGGGCAATTTATTCGCCATTGTAGCGAAGCTTGTCGGCAGGTTCTGAACTATTTGGTTGACGGGTGGCTAAAAAACGAACTTTCAATTGTAGGGCGGGTAAGCAAAGCGCCGCCCGCCGAACAAGAATGGATGATGCTATCGCTTATCCACCCGACAAAGTTCAATCCGCGCCGAGGAACATTTTGCGCAGGTAATGCGGCACGGCGTTATCAGCGTTGGTGCCGATGACTTCCAGCTCCGGCAACAGATCTTTCAGGCGCTGATGGGCGTTACCCATGATGCAGCCTTTGCCCGCCATGGAGAGCATTTCCGCATCGTTCATGCCGTCGCCAAAGGAGATGCACTCTTTCAGGCTATAACCCATAGCTTTAGATACGGCTTCCAGCGCGTGGCCTTTGGAAACGCCGCCCGCCATCACTTCCAGACAGGTAAGCGTGGAGAAGCTGACGTTCACGCGGTCACCCCAGCGAGCGTTGATGGCCTGCTCCAGCGGCAGCAACTTATCATGGTCATCGCAGGTGAAGAACACTTTGCTTACGCCATCTGTTTCAAGCAGGCCCGGCTCATAAAGCGAATAGTTAAACACCGCTTCTTTAAAATATTTCATCTCCTCCGGGCGATGACGGTTCATAAACCATTCGTCGCCGCGATAAACGTTGGTGACGATATCCGGATTAGCATTCATCACGCCAAACAGATCGGCTGCGATATCACGGTCCAGATCGTGGGTAAAGACCAGGTTGCCATCGGTGTCGTGCACGCGCGCGCCGTTGGAGGTGATCATATAGGCTTTGATTTCGAGGTTATCGCGGATCTGCGCAACGTCGATATGGTGGCGGCCCGTCGCAAACACAAAATGAACGCCCTGAGCGGTGAGCAGTTTTAGCGTTTCTTTGGCATACGGGGAGAGCAGGTGATCGGGAGACAGCAACGTGCCATCTAAATCAGACGCAACGACTTGGTACATAAGATTAGTAAACCTCTGGTGAAGAAAATTAACGATGCCGGTCGAAAAACTCGAGGATGGCATGCAACGCTCTGGCTCGCATATCGTCCTTTTCAAAGAGGATCTCATGATACGCGCCTTTTATGACGTAAGGTGTGTCCCCCTCACAAGGATGGCCCGCCGCGGCGCGAAGCTCGCAGAAGCGCTGGTGCGCGCGGTTATCCACCACACGCTCCTCTTCTGCCTGGAGTATAAATATCGGCGTGGTAATGGCGGTGGCTCCCGCTAATACCTCTTCTCCTGCGAGTATCCCTTCGCGTACCCAGTGCCAGGTCGGCCCACCCACCCGCAGCGCTGGTTCATCAGCATAAAAACGCAGGTTGCGGCGGTAACGTTCGCGGCTATGGGTCAGGACATTAACGCTAAACGGTAAAGCGCGCCAGCGGCCTGTTCCTATTGCATAGCCTTCACGAATACGTTGATGGCCTTCGGCCCAGTCCAGCAGATGGCGCACCATCCACCCCGGCCAGCGCAGAGTAATGCCGAACATCGGCGCACAAAGGGCAACGGCATCAAACGCCTGTGAGTTTTTCTCCAGCCACAAAGAGGTAATAGCGCCTCCCATGGAGTGCGCCAGCACGTAACGTTTTCGCCACGGGCCCGGCGCGACTTCCTGCTGGTAGAAGCGATCGAAGTCATCGACATAATCACTGAATTTCACGACGTGGCCACGATGGGTGTCTGACAGCAGACGACCCGAACGACCCTGACCGCGATGATCGATAATCAGGACATCAAAGCCGCAGTGGAACAAATCATAGGCAAGCTCGGCATACTTTACGTAGCTTTCGATGCGCCCCGGGCAGACGACTATTACGCGGTCATGACCTTCGGCGCAGAATCTGACGTAGCGTACCGGCACGTCGTCGACGCCCAAAAATTCCCGCTCTTCACGCTCGCGCCAGAAGTCCGTTAAGGGGCCCATAGTGAAAGCAGCAAATGCGCCCTCACGCGCGAACCATCCGTTTTTATGCTGCGTCATAAGCTGTTTTTGCACCGTCTGGACTGAATATTTGTGATCCGTAGCACGCCAATAAACAATAGCGTATTGTGGCACAAAAGTGTCCGTCCTGGGAATTTCACATGACTTTCGAATGGTGGTGTACTTATCTTCTAACGACGCTCATTTTGAGCCTCTCGCCCGGGTCCGGCGCCATCAATACTATGACTACCGCCATTAGCCACGGCTATCGGGACACGGCGGCATCAATTGCTGGCTTACAAGCCGGGCTGGCTACCCATATCGTACTGGTCGGCGTTGGCCTTGGCGCGCTGTTTTCACGTTCGCTGCTGGCGTTTGAGGTGCTGAAGTGGGCAGGTGCCGCTTATCTTATCTGGCTGGGTATTCAACAATGGCGTGCAGCAGGCGCTATAGATCTGCATACGCTGGCCACCAGCCAGCCGCGCAGCCGTCTGTTTAAACGCGCGGTGTTCGTGAATCTCACTAACCCAAAAAGCATCGTATTTCTCGCCGCACTTTTTCCCCAGTTTATCGAGCCGCATCAACCGCAAGCGGTGCAGTATGTGATTCTTGGCGTGACAACCGTGGTGGTCGATATCATTGTGATGATTGGCTATGCCATGCTTGCGACAAGGATTGCAGGCTGGATTAAGGGGCCGCGTCAGATGAAGGCGCTAAACCGGGTGTTTGGTTCGCTGTTTATGCTGGTAGGCGCGCTCCTTGCCGGAGCACGCCAGGCTTGACGGGCGAGTAAAATGCTAACGAGAGATAATCAGGTGAATGCCGAAGCCGGTGAACAGAGCGCCCGCCGTACCGTCAATCCATTTGGCGAGACGCTGATAGCCGCGACGCATTTTCGGTAAGGCGAACAGGCTGGCCACCACGGTAAACCAGGCAAAGGTTTCCAGCGCGATCATCACAAATAATCCCCAACGCTCGACGCTGCCTACGCTATCGCCCACGAACAGCGAGAAGACGCTGCCAAAGTAAATAATGGCTTTCGGGTTCGACAGGTTGGTAAGCAGGCCTTTCAGGAAGCTGCGCCCGCCATGCGCCAGCTCTGCCGCAGGCGATTCCTGCGTAGCTTGCTCTTTCTTCAGTGCACCGCGCAGCATCTGGTAGCCCATCCAGCACAGATATAACCCACCACCAACCATGATGATGCTGTGCAGCCACGCCATTTTTTCAAGGATCAGATTCAGGCCCAGCAGCGCCACCCCGGACCAGACCATGACGCCGCCGGTGATGCCCAGCACGCCCATCATCGCTTCTTTGCGGGAGCGGCTAACGGCGGTCTGCGAAACGAAGAAGAAATCCGGGCCAGGCGTGACCAGCGCAACGATATGCAAAACCGCTACGGTCAGAAAAAGCATCAACATAAGAAATAACTCGCGGGATAATTATTCAGTGAAGGATTATCCTGCCACGTTCGCACAGGCCTGGCTACTATTCATCTTCGCCGTCGACATGGCTGCGAATAAGCGACATGAATTCGCGCCCAAAGCGTTCCAGCTTGCGGGTGCCCACGCCGTTGACGCCGAGCATTTCGCCCGCGGAGATCGGCATTTGCTCAGCCATTTCGATAAGCGTGGCATCGTTAAATACCACATACGGCGGGATGTTCTCTTCGTCAGCAATCGCTTTACGCAGTTTGCGCAGCTTAGCGAACAGCTTACGGTCGTAATTGCCGCCGAACGTTTTCTGATTCGTCCGCGGCTTGATGGCAACGACGCGCGGCACCGCCAGCATCAGCGGCACTTCGGCACGCAAATACGGGCGCGCCGCTTCGGTAAGCTGCAAAGCAGAATGTTGGGCAATATTTTGCGTCACCACGCCGAGGTGTATGAGTTGACGAATCACGCTTACCCAGTGCTCCGTCGTGTGGTCGCGGCCTTCGCCGTATATTTTGAGTTTGTCGTGCCCCAGGTCGCGAATACGCTGGTTGTTCGCACCGCGCAGCACTTCGACAACGTAGCCCATACCAAAACGCTGGCCTACGCGATAAATACAGGAGAGCGCCTTTTGTGCGTCCACCAGCCCGTCGTAGCGGCGCGGCGGATCGAGACAAACATCGCAGTTGCCGCAGGCCTGCTGGCGGCCTTCGCCAAAGTAGTTCAGCAGCACCAGACGGCGGCAGGTTTGCGCCTCGGCAAACGCCCCCATCGCGTTAAGCTTATGGCGTTCAATATCCTGTAGCTGGCCCGGCGGCTTCTCTTCAAGGCACTTGCGCAGCCACGCCATATCTGCCGGATCGTAAAACAGCATCGCTTCCGCAGGCAGCCCGTCGCGCCCGGCACGGCCCGTTTCCTGATAGTAAGATTCAATGTTACGCGGGATATCAAAGTGCGCCACAAACCGCACGTTAGGCTTGTTGATGCCCATACCAAACGCTACGGTAGCCACCACGATTTGCAGATCGTCGCGCTGGAATTTCTCCTGCACGTCGGCACGCACGTTATGTTCCAGGCCCGCATGATAAGCCCCGGCGCTGATGCCTTTGCTTTGCAAGCGCGCGGCGGTGTCTTCCACTTTGGCGCGGCTATTACAGTAGATGATGCCGGATTTGCCGCGCTGCTCCTGAACGTAACGCATCAACTGATCGAGCGGTTTAAACTTTTCCATCAGCATATAGCGAATATTAGGACGATCGAAGCTGCTGATTTGAATCAGCGGATCCTGCAGGCCAAGCAGACGAACGATATCCAGCCGCGTGGTTTCATCGGCGGTAGCGGTAAGGGCGATAAACGGCACGCCCGGCAGGCGCTGGCGCAATTGCCCAAGCGCTGCGTATTCCGGCCGGAAATCATGCCCCCACTGGGAAATACAGTGCGCTTCATCCACGGCAACCATCGAAAGGTGCCAGTGGCTGATTTGGTCGATGAAATTATCCATCATCAACCGTTCAGGAGCGATATACAGCAGACGAATTTGCCCGCTGCGGCAGCCTGCCATCACTTCCTGCTGCTGCTCACGGCTTTGGGTGGAGTTAAGACAGGCCGCAGCAACGCCATTTGCCAGCAGCTGATCGACCTGGTCTTTCATCAGGGAAATCAGCGGGGAAACGACAACCGTCAGCCCGCCGAACACCAGCGCTGGGATCTGATAGCACAGAGATTTACCGCCGCCGGTCGGCATCACGACCAGACAGTCGCGCCCGACAAGCACCGTTTCGATAATGGTTTCCTGGCCCGGGCGGAACTGCTGATAGCCAAAGGTTTCCTGCAAAACCCGTTGAGTCAGCACCGTCTGATTAATAACTTCCGCCTGTGTCACGCTCTCTCCACTACCAAAAATTCAGGCGCCATTTTCAGCGCCTGAAGTAAAAACTGCAACTTTTTAGAACAGATCGTTGAGCATAACGCCTACACCAAAGCGTGTCTGGTTAAAGTTGTAATCAATTAAAGATTCGCCGTAACCGCTGTAGAGCTGGGTGTACAGGCGCACATGCTTAGTGACCGGATAGCTGAAGCCCATCTCGGCACCGCCGTAGCCGGTATTCCAGTTGTACTGCCCTTTCACGCTCAGTATCGCATCGCCCAGCGAATAACCAATTTTCAGCTGGTAATAACCCATGTATTTGGTGATGTCCGGGTTATCGTCAGTGCTGCCAAGCACATACCACGGCTTCGCTTCAACCAGCCAGTTACCGTTTTCCGCCATCAGACGTGCGTACATGCGGTTCCAGCTACGGGAGGTTGGATCGGATCGCCCGTTGGAGTCGTGATTATAGCCAAACTCCACGTCTCGCAGCGTCCAGCCCGCAAACGTCTCGTCCACAGCAAAACCGAGGAAAAGTTGCGGCTCATAGTTGGTTTCGCGGAACGGGGAAGATTCGCCACGATTGGAAAGCTGCCACCAGGATTTCTGGGTGTAAGACGCGCCCAGCACTGAATTAGCGCCGAGAATGCCGCGCCATAACGGGAAGGCAAGGCTTAACTGAAACTTCACTTCATCTTTACGGGCATTGTCCGACCAGTTATAGGAGCCGATTGCCTCTTTGTTCAGGTCATCCGTCACCGTATAGAGCAAATAGTTCGTGTCGTACGGATAGAGGGTGAACGGGTTGTCATGTTCCTGAAGCAGGTTAGCAATAACGCTGCCGCGCACGGCGGGTTTGTCATGAACCTTTTTAATCGTGGCTTCCTGTGCGTAGGCCGTAAAAGGCAGCAAACACGCCGCCAGCAAGCATCCCAGAAACTTGTGCATCGACAATGTTCTCCTGAACGTAAATTTGTTATCGGATTATTAGCTGCCGGACATTCTACATAGTTCCTTCGCATCTCGCGCGGTCAACCTTTCTTAAAGTAGAAAGCAACAAATGAGAAGCATAAAATAAACTTTTAGTTAACGTAGACAGAATTTTTCGATCGAGGAACGATCCATGTCCGGCACCATACTGACAACCGAAGCAGCCCTCCAGCTGGTTGGCGAAATTTTTGTTTATCACATGCCGTTTAATCGCGCGCTGGGTCTTGAGCTGGAGCGCTATGAGAAAGCCTTTGCGCAGCTTGGCTTTGATAATCAGCCGATGATGGTTGGTAACTGGGCGCAGAGCATTTTACACGGCGGCGTGATAGCCTCCGCACTTGATGTGGCGGCGGGCCTGGTTTGCGTAGGCAGCACCCTGACGCGCCATGACACCATCAGTGAAGAAGAGCTGCGCCAGCGTTTGTCGCGGATGGGCACTATCGATCTGCGCGTGGACTACCTGCGCCCGGGCAGAGGCCAGCGCTTTACCGCAAGCAGCAGCCTGCTGCGAGCCGGGAACAAAGTGGCAGTAGCAAGAGTTGAGCTGCATAACGAAGAGCAGGTTCATATCGCCAGCGCCACGGCCACCTATATGGTGGGATGAGAAGATAATTTCTGAGACGGCTGGCAAAGAAGGAAAAGCGTGGTTTTTCCTTCTTTATGCTTAAGCGGCGAAATCAATTAGTTGATTTTACTTATTATTTTCTGGTGAAATCTTTGCGTCTCTCAATCATGTCTGCTTTGTCATCAATCTGTAATTCCTGTTACTATTTGCGCACTATTCTTTCGACGAGTTTTTTCATGGATGCGAAACAGACCCGCCAGGGCGTGCTGCTTGCTCTCGCAGCGTATTTAATATGGGGCATTGCGCCTGCCTATTTCAAACTGATCCACTATGTCCCGGCGGATGAGATCCTCACTCATCGCGTGATCTGGTCGTTCTTTTTCATGGTGGCGTTAATCAGCCTCAGTCGCCAGTGGCCGCAGGTGAAAAGGGCCTGCAAGAATCGCAGGAAGGTGTTGGCGATGGCGCTCTCCGCGGTGCTTATCGGCGGCAACTGGCTGCTTTTCATCTGGGCGGTGAATAATAATCACATGCTGGAAGCGAGCCTGGGATACTTCATTAATCCGCTGGTGAACGTCGTCTTAGGCATGATTTTTCTCGGCGAACGCTTTCGCACAATGCAGTGGGTTGCGGTTGCGCTTGCCGCCTGTGGCGTACTGGTGCAGCTGTGGACCTTCGGTTCATTGCCGATAATTGCTCTGGGCCTGGCGTTCAGCTTCGCGTTTTACGGGCTGGTGCGTAAGAAAATCGCCGTGGATGCGCAAACCGGCATGCTGGTCGAAACCCTCTGGCTGCTGCCGGTTGCGGCAATTTACCTGTTCGGGTTTGCTGACAGCGCCACCAGCCACATGGGGCAGAACGCGTGGTCGCTTAACCTGCTGCTGATTGCCGCGGGCATTGTGACGACCATTCCGCTACTGTGCTTCACCGCTGCCGCAACGCGTTTACGCCTCTCAACGCTGGGCTTCTTCCAGTACCTTGGCCCAACGCTAATGTTCCTGCTGGCCGTGACGTTTTATGGCGAAGTAGTCGGCCAGGATAAAATGCTGACGTTTGGCTTTATCTGGGCGGCGCTTGCGGTGTTTATTCTGGATGCGGTTTATACACAGAGAAGATTGCGAAAAATTGGCTAGCGGTGGATGTAATGATGTCGGGTGGCGCTAGCGCTTACCCGACCTACAATCGCCAAAGCGATGTAAGTCGGATAAGCGCAGCGCCATCTGACAAAACTGCCGACAATATTACAGCCAGTTCTTACGTTTGAAGTAGAGATAAGGCGCAAGGCCTGCGAGGATCATAACGATGATCGCGGCGGGATAGCCGAAGCTCAGCTTCAGTTCGGGCATAAATTCGAAGTTCATTCCGTAACTGGATGCCACAAGCGTTGGCGGCAGGAACACGACCGATACCACCGAGAAGATCTTGATGATGCGGTTCTGCTCGATGTTGATAAAGCCCATCGCCGCCTGCATCAGGAAGTTAACCTTCTGAAACAGGGATTCGTTATGCGGCAGCAGGGATTCAATATCCCGCAGGATCTCACGAGCCTGCTCCAGTTGTCCGCCCGGCAAGCGCGCTTTACGTACCAGGAAGTTCAATGCACGCTGGGTATCCATCAGACACAGACGAACCTTCCAGCCAATATCTTCCAGTTCGGCAAGCGTTGAGAGCGCAGCATCATACTCATCGCCCTGCTGCCCTTCCATGATCACCCGGCTTAGCTTTTCCAGGTCGCTGTAGATATTTTCGATTTCATCCGCCAGCTGTTCAATTTTGGTTTCAAACAGGTCAAGCAGCAGTTCCCAGGCGTTGCCGTCCACCATATTCTGGCTGCGGGCGCGCATACGATAGAGGCGAAACGCAGGCAGCTCGCGTTCACGCAGCGTGTACAGGCGGCCTTCGCGGATGGTAAACGCGACGGTGCTGTTGCCGGCGTGATCGTCCGCATCTTCAAAGAAGAAAAATGAGTGAATGTGCAGGCCGTCTTCGTCTTCAAAAAAACGCGCGGATGCTTCGATGTCTTCCAGCTCTGGCCGGGTTGCCAGGCTTTGGCCAAGTTCCGTTTGTACAAGCTGTCGTTCGCCCTCGTCGGGCTCGACCAAATCAACCCAGACAGAACTTGTCAGATTGTCGGCCTCATCCAGTTCGAGACGGGACAGTCGTTTGTTTTCCAGTTGAAATGCGCTCAGCATGACCGGGACTCCCAATGCAAAAAATATCAGGGACAGTTCGGTTGGCACACAGACAGAAACATTACAGGTTTCAGACCATTAAACAGCCTGACTCATTGCGACGGGATACAGGGATATGGGGTCGCCGACAACCACTAAGGCCATCAGCATAAGAGGATAGCCTTAGAAGTTGTACCTGGATGACAGGTAATTGAGCCAGTATCTACTGGGTGTGTCCAAGGCGAGTGTCCTCTTAAGTCGTTATCGTGCGCGCATGTTACGCCAGCAAAAATATGGCGTCAACACGCAACGGGACACCGCAGCCTAATAAATGCAGGTGACGTTTTAAGCGTAGCACCTGGCTGGAGAATCGCGCGATATTTCTGTGACTTACACCGTTTCCAGACGTGCATAAGCGGCCACCAGCCACTTAATTCCCTGCCCCGGGAAAGCGACCTGCACGCGGCTATGCTCACCGCTGCCTTCCAGGTTGACGACGGTGCCTTCGCCAAATTTTGCATGGCGGACACGCTGCCCGAGGCTGAAGCCTGAATCATTCTCAGAGATCGGCGTCCCCATGCGCTGGTGGCTGACCGGGCGGCTGATGCTGGCACGTAAACGCACCTCTTCCACGCAGTTTTCCGGCAGCTCGCCAACAAAGCGTGACGGGCGGTGATAAACCTCTTTACCGTACAGGCGACGGGTTTCTGCGTAGGTCAGCGTAAGCTTTTGCATCGCGCGCGTGACGCCAACGTAAGCCAGGCGGCGTTCTTCTTCCAGACGGCCGCCCTCTTCCAGCGACATCTGGCTTGGGAACATGCCCTCTTCCATGCCGACGATAAAGACCTGCGGAAATTCCAGCCCTTTCGCGGAGTGCAGCGTCATCAGCTGAACCGCATCCTGCCAGCTATCCGCCTGCCCTTCGCCCGCCTCCAGCGCGGCATGGGATAAGAAAGCCTGCAGCGGCATCAGATCTTCATCTTCGTCCTGGTAGCTGAACTGGCGCGTTGCCGTCACCAGTTCTTCTAAGTTTTCGATACGCGTCTGGCCTTTCTCGCCTTTCTCCTGTTCGTACATCATCATCAGGCCGGAGTCTTTGATAACCCGGTCAGTTTGTACGTGCAGCGGCATATCAATGGTTTCATGTGCCAGCGCGTCGATAAGCTCCATAAAGCGTTGCAGCGCGGAAGCGGCCCGCCCGGCAAGCGCTTTCTCCTGCAGCAGGAAGCGGCAGGACTGCCAGAGCGTTAGCTGCTTGTCGCGCGACGTCTGGCGCACCACGTCCAGCGTGCGATCGCCAATCCCGCGCGTCGGCGTGTTTACCACGCGTTCGAAAGCTGCGTCATCGTTACGGTTGGCAATCAGACGCAAATAGGAGAGCGCGTCTTTGATTTCCTGGCGTTCAAAGAAGCGCATGCCGCCGTAAATACGGTACGGCATGCTGACCTGCAGCAGCGCCTCTTCCAGCACGCGCGACTGGGCGTTGCTGCGGTAGAGAATAGCGCACTGTTCCAGCGCTCCACCTTTCTCCTGCCAGGTTTTAATGCGGTTGACGACAAACCGCGCTTCATCCAGTTCGTTGAAAGCGCAGTAGAGGGAAATAGGTTCGCCGTCGCTGCCGTCGGTCCACAGCTCTTTACCCAGGCGGCCCGCGTTATTAGCGATCAGGGCATTAGCCGCGTTCAGAATATTGTTCGTTGAACGGTAGTTCTGTTCCAGACGGATAGTTTGCGCGCCGGAGAAGTCGCTGAGGAAGCGCTGGATGTTTTCCACCTGAGCGCCGCGCCAGCCGTAGATGGATTGGTCATCATCGCCTACGATCATTACTTTTCCGCTATCGCCCGCCAGCAGGCGTATCCACGCGTACTGAATGCTGTTGGTATCCTGGAATTCGTCCACCAGGATATTGGTGAAACGTTCGCGATAATGATTGAGGATATGCGGCTTATTAAGCCAGAGTTCGTGAGCGCGCAGCAGCAGCTCGGCAAAATCCACCAGCCCCGCACGGTCACAGGCTTCCTGATAGGCCTGATAGACTTTCTGCCAGGTTTGTTCTACCGGATTACCATAGCTTTCAATGTGATGCGGGCGTAACCCTTCGTCTTTTTTGCCGTTGATGTACCACATCGCCTGGCGCGGCGGCCACTGCTTCTCATCAAGGTTCAGCGCCTTAATCAGACGCTTTAGCAGACGTAGCTGATCTTCGCTGTCGAGGATTTGGAAGTCCTGCGGCAGTCTGGCATCCATATGGTGCGCACGCAGCAAACGGTGCGCCAGGCCATGGAAAGTGCCGACCCACATGCCGCCCTGGCTGGTGCCCATCAACTGGCCAATACGATGACGCATTTCCGCCGCCGCCTTGTTAGTAAAGGTCACCGCCATGATGGAGTACGGCGAACTGTTCTCAACCGTCATCAGCCACGCGATGCGGTGCACCAGCACACGCGTCTTACCACTACCCGCTCCGGCCAGCACCAGCATATTGCTGCGCGGGGCCGCGACGGCTTCGCGCTGTTTATCATTGAGGCTATCAAGCAGGTAAGAAACGTCCATTGGCACCGCCGTTTAAAGTGTATGGATACGCTTAATAATTCGAGTTACGGCAGGCGGCAAGCTTGGGGATCCTCAGGAGCTTACATAACGTAAGCGGCTGAGGTGAGCGAGTGTAGCCAACGCACCTGTAGTTCGAAGTATGACGAGTATCGACACCTGGAATTTTATACAGAGTTGCTGACGATTATATCAGCGCGGTGAGGGATGCCAACCGCGAAATTTCCAGATGTGGCAATAAGCGGCTGTCATTTATCTGCATCAGATCGCCATCGCGCAGGTTAATCCAGCAGGCCTGCATCCCACAGCGCACCGCGCCCGCGACGTCGGTGGTGAGATCGTCGCCCACGTGAAGGATCTGTTCCAGCGGTACATTCAGCTTTTCAGCCGCCAGGTGATACATATCGTTAAACGGCTTGGAACGTCCGTGCGGGCCGGCTCGCAGGACAAATTTAAAATATTTGTCCAGGCCAAACAGATGCGGTTCGGCATTACCGTTGGTGATAGCCACCAGCGGCCATTTTTGCGCAAGCATCGCCAGCGTGTCATGGGTTTCTTGCGGTACGTCGATGCGGCTGCGCCACTGGGCAAAATTCGCCATGGAAGCAGTGGCACCCGCTGTGGCTTCTTCCGCCGTTAAGCCTGCCTCTAGCATGGCCTGCTCAACGGCACGGCGACGCCATTCCGTCACGTCGTGGTAAATATCCGGCTCTGCCAGGCGAATAGCCTGACGCAGGCGCATGAAGTCTGGCTTTGTTAAGGCGCTGAGGCTCGGATGATAATTCTGCACAAAGCTCAGCGATTCCAGCTCGGTGCGTTCGATCACCGGACGATTGTCATACAGCGTGTCGTCAAGATCGAAAGTGAGCGCGGCAATTGGCCCAGGTGGGCGGTAAAAATGCATTACGATTTCCCCCGTTTGGCGCGTGGATGCGCGGCATCATACACCGAGGATAAATGTTGAAAGTCTAAGTGGGTATAGATTTGCGTTGTGGACAGGTTCGCGTGGCCGAGCAGCTCCTGCACACCGCGCAAATCGCCGCTCGATTCCAGCATGTGCGTGGCAAAAGAGTGGCGGAGTTTATGGGGGTGAACGTGGCTGTTCAGCCCCTGTTTGATTCCCCACTCGCTAAAGCGTTTTTGTACGTTGCGGGCAGAGATGCGTTTACCCTGCTTCGAGAGAAACAGCGCATCGTCGTCCGGGCCAAAAAGCTCGCGCAGATCGAGCCAGTGCTCGACCCAAACTACGGCAGATTTCCCCACCGGCACGCGGCGTTCTTTGCTGCCTTTGCCCATCACCCATACTTCACCGGTGGACAGACTGATGTGTCCGCAATCCATGTTCACCAGTTCCGAAAGGCGCAGGCCCGCGCCGTACATCACTTCAAGCATGGCGCGATCGCGCACGGCGAGCGGATCGTTAAGATCGAGATCCAGCAGGCGGTTAACGTCATCCACATCAATATTTTTTGGCAGATGGCGGCCAGCCTTCGGCGCGGAGATCCCTTTTGCGGGATTGGCTTGCAGCTCGCCCTGGCTAACCTGCCAGTCGAAGAAGCTGCGTAGCGCGGAAAGGCGCAGCGCAAGGCTTGATGGCCCAAGGCCTGCTTTGCGGCTACGAACCGTCAGAGAGCGTACGGCTGCGGCATCGCACAGTTGCCAGGCTTTCAGACCCATCTCATCAAGCAGATGAATAATGGCTTCAAGCTGGCGACCATAGTTGAGCAGGGTTAAAGGGCTGAGCTGGCGCTCAACCTTCAGGTATCGCAGAAAACCATCAACGGGGGATTGCAGAGGTGAGGCGGTCATACGCGCTCGATCCAGCGCTCCAGCAAATCAGGCAGCATCAGCGCCAGCTCGTGCAGCAACTGGGTTCCCTGGCCTTCGTGATAATGCTGTGCGTCACGGCTGCTAAAGAGCAGCACGCCGAGATCGGCATCGTTGCCCATCAGCGACATCGCAACCGAACCTATCGCTTTTGCCTGTGGCAGCACCACCAGCAGTTCAGGCCCGTTAAGCGGCCCCAGATAATGCTGATTATCGCCCAGACGCTGAATGCGCAGCGGTTCGAACGCCTTGCGGTTGAGCGCCAGATGGGTAAAGTCAGAAGGCGCGCCAATACGCCAGCGATCGGCAAAAAGACGCACGTTCGCACCCGCCAGCCCCATTTCACGCGCCCAGCGATGCAGGCGGTTAAGCATATCATGCAGGCTGGTCGCAGAGGCGAGACGGCCCTGTAGCTTCAACAGGCGGTAGAACAACCCTTCGTTGGCACTCGCCTGCTCCATCAGCAGGGTCATGTTTTCCTCAAGGAAATTGATGTGGTGGCGGCTGCGGGCCATATGCCACTCAACCAGCGATACGCTCCCACGCACGGGGTGCGGCACCTGCATCTGTTCGACGTGTCGGGCGTTACGAATAAAGAAGTCGGGATGACGCAGCAGATACTCCGCCACGGCGTTATCATCGAGCTCCAGTACGGCTTCTTGCTGTTCCTCGGCGTTCTTCATAGATGTATGAATCCATCATAAACATGGGCCGCCGGGCCAGTCATAAACAGTGGACTTCCCGGCCCTTTCCAGGCGATATCAAGGCGGCCGCCGGGCAGCTCTACACGCACCTGCTCCGCCAGTAAACCTTGCTGAATGCCCACGGCTACGGCACCACAGGCGCCGCTGCCACAGGCTTGTGTTTCGCCCGCGCCACGCTCAAACACGCGCAGGCGGATGTGTTCGCGGGTAACGACCTGCATAAAGCCGATGTTCGCCCGCTCCGGGAAGCGCTCATGGCTTTCCATAACCGGACCCAGGGTTGCAACAGCGGCAGTGGCCACGTCGTCCACCTGAATCACGCAGTGCGGATTTCCCATCGACACAACGCCGCACATAATCGTCTGCTCGGCCGCGCGCATGATATAGGTCTTTTCCGCTTTGTTTGCGCGGAACGGCACTTCCGATGGCTCGAAGTTTGGCTCGCCCATGTTGACGCGCACCAGTTCGTCATCGGTGACGCTTAACACCATGCGGCCGTTGGCCGTGCTCACGCGAATATCACGTTTGTTAGTCAGCCCTTTCAGGCGCACAAAACGGGCAAAGCAGCGCGCGCCGTTACCACACTGCGACACTTCGCTGCCGTCGGCATTAAAGATGCGGTAGTGGAAATCAAGATCGGGATCGTAGGGCGGTTCAACTACCAGCAGCTGATCGAAACCCACACCGAGATGCCTGTCCGACAAGCGACGGATCAGCTCAGGGGAGAAATAGACATTCTGTGTCACCGCGTCGACGACCATAAAGTCATTACCGAGGCCATGCATTTTAGAGAACTGCATTTTCTGCTCCATTTCCGCGGTTACTTATCTCTTATTGACTAATAAATTACCTGAGTCGGTGCATCATCCGTGCCGCGGTTATTGCGATCCGGCGTGGTTGATTGTATCTGCGGTTGAGGCGCGGTGCTCTGCGTTGCCGGTTTGGTTTTACCGTCAGCGGGTGGAAAATAGAGAGGTCCTTTCAGGCCGCAACCTGTCAGACTAAATAGCGCAATTGCCACCGCCAGCGGGCAGAAAATTTTCTTCATTATTGAGTTGCCTGTGATTCAACATTCTGTTGTCTATCATCGCAGGTGATCCCCGAAAAGCAATACTCTTTTCTATTCACTCTGGTTGCTTTTATACTGCCGTGAAGACGACTAACCGGGAAGAAGAGATGAACGACAGCGAATTTCATCGCATATGCGATGGCCTGTGGATGACTATTGAAGAGCGTCTGGATAACTGGGACGGCGACACGGATATCGATTGTGAGATTAACGGCGGCGTGCTGACGCTGAGTTTTGAAAACGGCAGCAAAATTATTATCAACCGCCAGGAGCCGTTACATCAGGTGTGGCTGGCGACCAAAAGCGGCGGTTATCACTTTGACCTGAAAGGGGATTTGTGGATTTGCGATCGTAGCGGCGCTGAATTCTGGACGCTGCTGGAAACGGCCTGCACCCAGCAAGCGGGCGAGCCGGTAAGCTTTAGCTAGCTACTGGTACTGTTGCAGCAGCGGCGCGGCGTTATCGTCATGATTCGCCGACGTGGCGGGGAGAATAGTCTGGGTGCGGAACGGGATAACCTGCATGCGCCCGTCTACCTTCACAATCTGGTAGAACTGCGGCAGGTTGAAGTTGATAAAGCTTGAGCCGTAGGTGAAACGGTCGTGCGATGAAGAATAGAAGCGGCTGACATCGCGCACCAGCTCTTCTTTGCTTCCCTCGCAGTGGTGATACACCTCCGCCCGGTTGCTCTCATCAAGAATATAGATGTTAAAGCCCTGCTCTTCGCTGGTCTCTTCAAAGAAAAACTGAATAATCCCTTCGCTGGCAAAGCCGTCCACCACCGGCGGCAACTGCACCTGGTTTGTTTCCACCTGAACGGACAGCCCGTGCAATTTGTTATGGGAAATCGCCCCATAGAACTCCACCGCATTTTCCAGCTTCTGCACCGACACGCTCAGCCGTTCGAAGAACAGACCCCATGTCTGCCCGGATACGCGCAGCGCTTTGAAACGCCCCGGCTCCTGGCGAGTGCTGGATAAGCGGAACTCAATGCATTCGGAAACCAGTTGCAGCACACGAGTGCGGATCAGACCGCGCAAGTGCTGGCTGTAGCAGAAGACTTCTACGCTATCCGGCGGCGCGGCATCCTGGTGCATTTTGCCGAGGATGGTTTTCAGCGCTTCGATCATCGCCTGCTCGCCGTTGAAATGCAGAGTACGCACTTCGTTCCACGAGTTGCGATAAAGCAGGTCGACGCTGCCGATCAGACACTGCTGCTGCTGCCCAAAGCTGAATACGTCGAGCTTGCGGAAATCGAAATGCACGACCTGATTGCGGAACGCCGCCGTCGGGTCATATTCCAGGTTGACGATAATCGCCAGATGGCGGATTTCACACGGGCTGTAGAGCGCTTTTGGCGTTGGCGCAGGCAGGCGCAGCGGGAAGTGATGGGAAACATCCGCCACCATTTCCTGCAGCTTAGGCAGGTCGCAAATACCGTTGCCCTTAATAAACAGGCGGGTGCGCGAGGTCAGCAGGCCATTAAAGTAGGCCCACGCCACCAGCTTATTAAGATAACGGTTATATTCCAGCGGCTGATGGCTGACGATGGAATCCATATTTGGCGCGCGGTTGTAGAGATACCAACCAGAACGGTTGGCGCGGCCCGGCGGCACATGGATAAAGGTAAGGTTCGACTCGGAAAGGTCCGGCGAAATCTGAGGGTTCACCAGAGTGACCTTACCCGGCAGCGCTTCGAAGGCTGCATACAGTTTACGGGTCAGCACGCCAATATCCTGCGGGCTGGCGCTGACGCTGAGGTTGTTGCGGCGCGCAAAGCGAATCAGGTTGCGGTAGCTTTGCATCATCGCATCCAGCAATTCGTTGTGCGCATCGCGTACCTGATCAATCTTCCAGTTAGCGCGGTTGTCCAGCATCGCCAGACGCTCTTCGTCCCAGCCCCAGTCTTTGACCAGCTGGCTTAATACTTCACGACGCCAGCCGACGCAGGCCCGCTCGCGTGAGAGTTTTTCGCACACTTTCAGGTAGAAGCAGCGGCGTACCAGATCCAGTCGTGCGGTATCTTCGATTTGTGTCAGATAATGGGTTACGCGTTCCAGCATCATGCAGTAAGGATCGAGCCCGAAGGAGACTATCTCGCCGTCGTGCAGGCGCTGTTTGATGTCTTTCGCCAGTAGGCGCGCGTTCGGGTATTCCCAGGAATAGGCTTCCAGCAGCAGCGTTTTCAGCACTGCTTTATAGGGAGAGTCGATACTTTTATAGAGCTGCCACAGGCTGGCGCCGAAGTATTCTTCGGCAGAGAGCGAACTCAATCCGCCGAGATCGAGCCATTCGTTTGGCGTCAGCACGCCCTGCGAGTAGAGCGACATGACGTAATCGTCGTAGTTCTCTTCTTCATCGCCCGGCACCATATTCCACAGAATACGTTTACCCGCGAGGCGCACGGCGGTGCGGTAAAATTCGTCCAGCAGCAGGATATGTTGCGTTGAGCCGCAGTCTTCGCCGCCGAGACTGCCGCTTTCGTTATGGCGGAAACGGTTCTCATCGATCAGGAAGAAACTGACTTCTACGCCCAGTGACGCAGCCCAGCTTTCCAGCAGGCTACATTTACGCTGCAGCAGCTGGCGTTCATCGTTGTCGAGCCATGCCTGGTGACAAACCCAGATATCCAGGTCTGAAGAACAGCTTTGGCCAACGGAGGAGGTACTGCCCATTGAATAGAGTGCGGTTATCGGTAACTCGCCGGCGGCGGTTTCCTGCGGCGGCATGCCGCGCATCATTTCCAGCTCGTTCAGGTAATGGCGTTGGGTTTCATCAGGCGTGTAAATGCAAATGCCATGGGGAACGTTACCTTCGAGGTAACCCGGCATCAGCGGGTGATGATAATGTAACAATGTTGGCAGAAGACTGTAGACCTGTTGGAAAGCAGGGCCCATCGCAGCAAGCGCGCGATCTACGCGCAGTTGGTTGATGGCATCCAGTCTCTGTTTAAGCGTCTCAATATAGAGGTACAAGACATATCGCCTGATGGTTTCAGTATTTCGAAAAAACCCGTTTCCTGATTGCTGCCGTTATGATTATAAACGAACGGGCAGACAATTGCTGGAAACGTGATCAATTTAACACCTTGCTGGTTGACCGTAAAGAAAGTTGCGCTATGCACAATGTTCGCCACCAGTAAGCCGTTTTATATTCCATAATACGAGACACGTCCCTCTTTGCCGCAAAAACCGTTGAAACTGACAGCCTTCCGTGAAGAGTGGTAGGATGGGAAGCAGACGACAATTACGGTAACAAGCATGTTAGACAAAGAATTAAGAATTGCCACTCGCCAAAGTCCATTAGCGCTTTGGCAAGCACAATATGTTAAACAGCGCCTGATGGCCTGCCATCCGCAACTCACCGTTGAGCTGGTGCCAATGGTCACGCGCGGCGATGTCATCCTCGATACACCCCTGGCAAAAGTTGGCGGAAAGGGGCTGTTTGTCAAAGAGCTAGAACTGGCTTTGCTTGAGGGTCGTGCTGATATTGCCGTGCATTCGATGAAAGATGTGCCGGTCGAATTCCCGGAAGGGCTGGGGCTGGTAACCATTTGTGAGCGCGACGATCCGCGGGACGCCTTCGTTTCTAATCGGTATGCAAGCCTTGATGATTTACCTCCAGGCAGCATCGTTGGCACCTCCAGCCTCCGCCGCCAGTGCCAGCTTGCTGAACGCCACCCGGAGCTGGTTATTCGCTCGCTGCGTGGCAACGTAGGCACGCGTCTGAGCAAGCTTGATAAGGGCGAATACGATGCGATTATTCTCGCCGTGGCGGGGCTAAATCGCCTTGAGTTGCAGTCCCGAGTTCGCTGCGCGCTTCCAGCCGAAATCTCACTTCCGGCGGTAGGCCAGGGCGCGGTGGGCATCGAGTGCCGAATCGATGACAAACGCACCCGCGAGTTACTCGCACCGCTCAATCATGACGAAACGGCAATTCGCGTGCGCGCGGAACGTGCCATGAACATGCGTCTTGAAGGCGGTTGTCAGGTGCCGATCGGCAGCTATGCGGAACTGAAAGACGGCGAGTTATGGCTAAGAGCGCTGGTTGGCGCGCCGGACGGTTCCTTTATGGTACGCGGTGAACGTCGTGGAAAACCTGAAGATGCGGAAGCCATGGGCATTTCACTGGCCGAAGAGCTGCTCAATAATGGCGCACGCGAAGTGTTAGCCGCAGTTTATGCCGGGGACGCCCTCGAATGACGATCCTTGTCACCCGCCCCTCTCCCGCCGGGGATGAGTTAGTGAGCCGTCTGCGCGCACTCGGGCAGGTGGCGTACAGTTTCCCTCTTATCGAATTCTCCCGTGGCGGGCAGTTGGAACAGCTGCCGGGGCTGCTTGCCAATCTCCGTGCTGAGGATCTGGTTTTTATTTTATCTCAGCATGTCGTGCAGTACGCGAATCCACTCCTGAGCAAAAACAGCATCGGCTGGCCGCAGAACCTGAGCTGGTTTGCCATCGGGCGTACAACCGCCCTCGCGTTTCATACGGTGAGCCATTTGCCAGTTCGCTATCCGTTGGATCGGGAAACCAGTGAAGTCTTGCTACAATTACCTGAATTACAGAATATTACCGGTAAGCGTGCGCTGATCCTACGTGGCAACGGCGGGCGCGAGCTGTTAGGCGAAACCCTGGCGGCCCGCGGCGCTAAAGTAGAATTTTGCGAATGTTATCAACGCAATGCCAGAATTTATGACGGAACAGAAGAGGCTTTTCGCTGGCGCGATCGTGGCATAAACACTCTCGTGGTGACCAGCGGTGAAATGCTGCAACAGCTTTATACGCTGATTCCGCAGTGGTATCGCAATGCCTGGTTACTCCACTGCCAGCTGGTTGTTGTCAGTGAGCGTTTGGCGATTCTTGCCCGGGATTTGGGCTGGCAGGATATTCGCATCGCCGATAACGCCGACAATGACGCGCTGCTCCGCGCGTTACAATAAACCTAACAATATGGGACGCCACAATGACGGAACAAAATACTTCCTCCGCCATGGTTGAAGAGACCAAACCCGCGGTAGAAAGCACGCCGCTACCGGAACAATCCCCACAGAAGAATCGTAGCGGCGTAGCGGGGATTGCTTTGGGTGCCATCGCCATTGCTATTGCTCTGGCGTTAGGTGCCGGACTTTACAGCTATGGCAAACATCAAACCTCTGCGCAAACCGCCACCAATGATGCGCTGACGACCCAGCTTGCCGCGCTGCAAAAACAGCAGGATCGGCAGCAAGCCGAACTGGAAAAGACCATCAAACAGCAGGCAACGGCGCTTGATGAAGCCAACCGCCAGCAGGCAAATCTGGCACGTCAGTTAGATGAAGTGCAGCAAAAAGTGGCCACTATTTCGGGCAGCGATGCAAAAACCTGGCTGCTCGCCCAGGCTGATTTCCTGGTAAAATTAGCCGGGCGTAAGCTTTGGAGCGATCGGGATGTCACTACCGCCGCCGCGTTGTTAAAAAGCGCTGACGCAAGCCTTGCAGACATGAATGACCCAAGCTTGCTTACCGCTCGTCGCGCCTTAACCGACGATATCAGTTCGCTTGCATCGGTCACCCAGGTGGATTACGACGGCATCGTTCTGAAGTTAAACCAGCTGGCTAATCAGGTTGATAACCTTCGCCTTGCGGATAACGACAACGACGATACGCCGATGGATTCCGACGACAGCGAACTGTCCAGCACCATGACCGAATGGCGGCAGAATCTGGTGAAAAGCTGGCATAACTTTATGGATAGTTTTATTACCATTCGCCGCCGCGATGAAACGGCGGTGCCGCTGCTGGCCCCTAACCAGGATATCTATCTGCGTGAGAATATTCGCTCGCGCCTGTTAATTGCCGCTCAGGCCGTGCCTCGTCATCAGGATGAGACCTACAAGCAGTCGCTGGAAAACGTGTCCACGTGGGTGCGTGCTTATTACGACACCGACGATGCCGCCACCAAAGCATTTCTGGATGAATTAGACGCGCTGAGCCAGCAAAGCATCAATATGGATATCCCGCAAACGCTGCAAAGCCAGCCGCTGCTGGAAAAACTGATGCAAACTCGCGTTCGCAATTTACTTGCTCAGCCAGCCGAAGCCAGCGCCGCGCCAGCCGAAGCCACGCCTGAACAGGCGCCCGCAGTAAGTCAGGGAGAATAAGCATGATTAAAGTCTTATTACTCTTCCTGCTGTTGATCGCCGGGCTCGTTCTTGGGCCTATGCTGGCGGGTCATCAGGGCTATGTCCTGATTCAAACCGATAACTACAACGTGGAAACCAGCGTCACAGGTCTGGCAATCGTATTGATCCTGACCATGATCGTACTGTTCGCTGTCGAATGGATACTGCGTCGTATTTTCCGCACCGGCGCACGTACCCGAGGTTGGTTCGTGGGACGTAAAAGCAGCCGTGCACGTAAGCAAACTAAAGCGGCACTGCTGAAGCTGGCTGAAGGCGATTACCAGCAGGTTGAGAAGCTGATGGTAAAAAATGCCGATCACGCCGAACAGCCCGTGGTTAATTACCTGCTGGCGGCCGAAGCGGCGCAGCAACGCGGTGATGAAATCCGCGCCAACCAGCATCTGGAACGGGCAGCTGAGCTGGCGGACAGCGATCAGTTACCGGTAGAAATCACCCGTGTTCGTCTGCAACTTGCCAGGAACGAAAACCATGCGGCTCGCCATGGTATAGATAAACTGCTGGAAGTCGCGCCTCGCCATCCGGAAGTGCTGCGTCTTGCAGAGCAAGCTTATGTGCGGACCGGCGCATGGAGTTCCGTACTGGATATTCTGCCTGCTATGGATAAAGTACAGGTCGGTGACGAAACCCATCGTGCAGCGCTGCAAGAACAGGCGTGGATTGGGATGATGGATCAGGCCATGGCGGATCGGGGCAACGATGGCCTGAAAGCCTGGTGGCGCAGCCAGAGCCGCAAAACACGTCATGAAACGACGCTGCAGGTTGCGATGGCGGAGCATCTTATTGAGTGTGACGATCAAGAAGCCGCACAGGAAATCATACTGGACGGCCTGAAACGTCAGTATGACGAACGTCTGATTCTGCTGATGCCTCGCCTGAAGTCAGGCAATCCGGAACAGCTGGAAAAAGCGCTGCGTCAGCAAATCAAAACGCAGGGCGACCGCCCTCTACTGTATAGCACGCTGGGCCAGCTATTTATGAAGCGTGGCGAATGGCAGCAGGCGAGTGAAGCGTTTCGTGAGGCTATTAAGCAGCGCCCCGATGCCTTTGATTATGCCTGGCTTGCCGACTCGCTGGACCGGCTGCATCAGCCGGAAGAAGCTGCGCTGATGCGTCGTGATGGCCTGCTGCTGACCCTGCAAAATAACCCTAATCCTTAAGCCTTCAGGGCGAAGTTCTTTCGCCCTTTCCCTTCGCTCGATACATAAAAAAACACCTGCCGGTTGGCAGGTGTTAAAACAGGTCTGTTTGACAACTAAGTGGTGCTTCACTCAACGTTATGTCCATGGTGTCGGATGAGGCCTGAGGCGACATCTGTCGGTGGACGATAAGCACCGTAATTGGCTCTGCGTCATTCCTGGGTTTATGAAGCCTGAGCAAACATAAGAAGTGGAATGAGCATCTACAAGTGGATTATTGCACGAAGCATGCCAGGTTTGAATCGGCATTTTGCCAGCTCCAGCAATACCTACAATTTCAGGTAGTTATTGTTACGGATAGCCTACTAGTTTGACGCTACCGCGACGGATATCACCCGTTTCGCCTGTCTCCCCAAGGAGACACTTAACGGCCGGATAATTAAAAGACCTATTTATCAGCTAATTAAACGTCGTGAAAAAGCGACAGCCAAATGTGGTTTGTCGCAAAGCTGCGACAGTCGGGCAGAAGCAAGGAATAAGGGCAAAGGCGTTTTACAGAAATAGCAGATACAAAAAGGCCAGCCTTGTAGGGCGGATAAGCAACGCGCTATCCACCGATGTCCGGCCAGTAACGTTGGATGGCACTACGCTTATCCAACCTAAGCTTTTATAAACGCCGGATGCAAAAAAGCCAACCCGAAGGTTGGCTTTTTCTAAATGTGGTCGGCGAAAGAGGATGGCTTTTTTACAAAACACGCCCTGTGGGCCGTGGCTATTGCAACGTTGTCTCGCTGCGCTCGGCTCGAACCTCCCTGCCCCGGAGCTTCTCATCCTCTCTAAACTACAGATGCAAAAAACCCCGCTAAAAAGCGGGGTTTCTTAAATGTGGTCGGCGAGAGAGGATTATTCCCCTGCGGGCCGTTGCCTGAGCAACGTTGTCTCGCTGCGCTCGGCTCGAACCTCCCTGCCCCGGAGCTTCTCATCCTCTCTAAGCTACAGATGCAAAAAACCCCGCTAAAAAGCGGGGTTTCTTAAATGTGGTCGGCGAGAGAGGATTCGAACCTCCGACCCACTGGTCCCAAACCAGTTGCGCTACCAAGCTGCGCTACTCGCCGAAATACTGCTTTTACTTTTTTGTCAGAATTTTACTTAACTTAGATGATTGGTGCGAAGAGAGGGACTTGAACCCTCACGTCCGTAAGAACACTAACACCTGAAGCTAGCGCGTCTACCAATTCCGCCACCTTCGCATCATAACCACTAAATTAATGGGGTGGCTAATGGGACTCGAACCCACGACAACTGGAATCACAATCCAGGGCTCTACCAACTGAGCTATAGCCACCACTGTAAAATCTTTCACGCGGTACGTTAATTACCACCGCAGCTCAAGCGCCCTTCTAAAAGATGGCGCGCCCGACAGGATTCGAACCTGAGACCTCTGCCTCCGGAGGGCAGCGCTCTATCCAGCTGAGCTACGGGCGCGTAGCGCCGTTGCGGGGTCGGATATTACGGGCTTCATGCCCGGCTGTCTAGTGCTTATTTCAATAAAAAGCGCGTTTGGTTACGCTTTGTGCAGTCTGCTGCTTATCCATGCATATTTTACCAAGACAGGCGTTTATTCAGGCCAAAACCCTTATAAACCAGCGTTACCAGCAACAAAAATGCCGCCCCGACGGCCAGCGACATACGCGTATCTTCATTAAAGCCCATACCGACTAACACGCAAAGCAGGAACGCCATCGTCAGGTAATTTACCCATGGGAAAACGATCGACTTAAACGGATGGCTGGCAATAACCTGGCGATGAGCCTTACGGAAGCGTACCTGGCTTATGAGGATCACAAACCACGGCACCATACCCGGCAGCACGCTTGCGCTATAAACGTATACGAATACGCGCTGCGGATTGGGAATAATATAATTCAGGCACGACCCGAACAGCAGAATGGCGATTGAAACAGCAACTCCCGCCACCGGCACGCCATTGCGGGAAACTTTCGCCATCTTAGCCGGAAGCTGGCGGTTCTTTGCCAGGGCATACAGCATACGGCCGCAGCTATACATCCCGCTGTTACAGCCAGAAAGCGCTGCGGTCAGCACCACAAAGTTAATGATTCCCGCCGCCGCGGTGATGCCAATTTTTGCGAAAGTCAGCACAAACGGGCTGCCGGTGTTGCCAATCTGGTTCCACGGGAAGATAGTCACGATAACGAAAATCGCACCCACGTAGAAAATCAGGATACGCCACAGCACCTTACCAACCGCGCTGCGCAAGGTGACCTGCGGGTTTTTTGCTTCCCCGGCGGTGATACCAATCAGCTCCACGCCCTGATATGACGCCACAACAATACAGAGCGCGGTTAAGAAGCCTTTCCAGCCGCCGGCAAAGAAGCCACCGTGTTCGGTAAGATTACCAAAGCCAATCGCCTGGCCGTGGTTACCGAAGCCAAAGAAAATCACTCCAAGGCCAACCACAATCATTACGAGAATGGTGGTGACTTTGATCATCGCAAACCAAAATTCAATCTCACCGTACAGCCGCACCGCCGCCAGGTTCGCCAGCGCCACAAGCCCAACGGCGAGAAGCGCCGGCAGCCATTGCGATAAGTCAGGGAACCAGTACTGGACGTAAAGCCCTATTGCGGTAATTTCTGATATCCCCACCGCCATCCACATAAACCAGTAAGACCAGGCGGTAAGGTAGCCAAAAAACGGGCTCATATAACGATGCGCGTAAACGGCAAACGAGCCGGCTACCGGTTCCAGAAACAGCATCTCGCCCATGGAACGCATAATAAAGAACACAAACAGGCCGGCGATGATGTAAGCCAGCAGCACTGAAGGGCCAGCCCACCTGAGCGTGCTTGCCGCCCCCATAAACAGGCCGACACCGATAGTACCGCCCAGCGCAATAAGCTCGATATGCCGGGCCTCAAGGCCTCTCTGAAGCTCCGCTTGTTTCTCTGCCATAAATTCCTCAGTCCTGCTCACCCACCGGCGATCTTTAAAAGGGCGCAATGGTTTCGTATTTTTTGCAAAAATACAAATCGACTGTTAACAATTTGGCCGGGTAAACCGGGCAGGAAAACAAAACGCGCTCCTTTGAGCGCGTTTTTTATTATTTACAGGCGGCCCGTGTAGTGCCAGGCAAGGTAACGCAGTAGCTTGAGCTGACGGCCGAGGCGGCTTGGCTGGGACAGCAACCGGTAAAGCCACTCCAGGCCCAGCTTCTGCCAGATTTTCGGCGCACGTTTAACATGACCGGTAAAGACATCGTAAGTGCCGCCCACGCCCATATACAGGGCCTGCGGGTAAACTTTGCGGCAGTCTCGCATCAGAATTTCCTGCCGCGGCGATCCCATCGCCACGGTCACAATCGCCGCACCGCTGTCACGAATGCGCTCAAACATCTCCTGCCGCTCCTGCGCTTTGAAGTAGCCGTCCTGGCTGCCCACAATATTCACGTTCCACAGCTTGCGCAGCTTCGCTTCCGTCTGGGCCAGGATCTCAGGCTTGCCGCCAACCAGAAAGACTGGCGTGCCCTCGCGCCCGGCTTTTTCCATCAGCGCTTCCCAAAGGTCAGCCCCCGGCACACGCGATACCTGCGCCGCAGGATACTTTTTCCGAATTGAACGCACGACGCTTATGCCGTCAGCATATTTAAACTCTGCCGCGTCAATGAGTTCGCGAACTTCACGATCGCGTTCCGCCGTCAGGACCTTCTCGGCGTTGATCGCTACCAGCGTTCCAGACCTCAGCGAGCCGTCAGCATAGAGATAATCCAGCGCATGCTGCATATCACGCCAGCCCAGCAGTGCCAGGCCGCGAATGGTGTAGCCAGGCGCAGAAATCGACTCGTTCATGTTGTTCCTTATCATCCACTCAGGCTCCGGCTTCCACGCCCGGCATGCGCCGCAGGCGCTGATGTATCAAACCCGCACTGTCAAATAACCAGTAAAGAAGCTTAGCCAGCAGAAGGCAAATGCCAAATACCATCATGAAGAAAACGACGCGGGAGACAAAGGAGTCCACGCCTTCACGGGCCAGAACTATCATGTTAAAAATCGCACCGAAGCAGAAGCTATGCAGAATAGCGGCTTTATAGCGATTGGTTTCCCGGTTGCCAAGTTCATAAAGCCAGTCGAACCATTTGATAATCAGACCGACCGCCACCGCGCCTGGCAGGATAAACCACACGCCGCCCATCACAACCAGCGAGCCGATAAGCGTCGGGGAAATCGCCAGCCCCGAGTGGTTATCCAGAATTTCCCAGGTAAAGTAGTTAGCGCTGTTAAGCACAATACCCGGACGATCCGGCCATACCCATGTTGGAATAAACACGTAGAAGTCACGCACGATGGGCGCCAGACCCTGGAACTCGATTTTGTCGTAGTTTTGCAGCAGTAACGCCAGGTTTTCCCAGGGTGAGAACGTATCGCGTGTCAGATACAGGAAAGTGTAAAAAGCCTCATCGCCGCTGACGTTCAGCCCGTAGCGTTTCAGCGCCAGCCAGAACATGCCCACAATGCCGAATACTCCGGCCGCCGCCAGCATCCAGAGAGAAATCCAGCCGCGAATAATGCCGATAAACAGGAAGATGGCGAAAGCGATAATGATATTGGCGCGCGTGCCGCCAACTATCATGTAGGTCAGCAGGCCAAACGCCACGGTGCTGACCAGGAAGAACATCCACGCGCGGCCATCCTGCTTAAGGAAGTAAACCACCAGCATCGCCGGAATAAAGAAGTAGAAGAAGCGCTTAAGCGCGACGCCTGACACTTCGCTGGAGAATATCTGGCTGTAGGAGTGCAGCTTAAACAGCAAAAAACCGTTGTGCATAAAGAAGATGCCAACGCTTACCAGCGCAACCAGCGCCAGCATCACCCATGTCAGATGCGTTTCGACGCGATTCATGGTGAACAACGGGCGGCGCTCGGTGATTGCTGGCCGCTTCGCCCGCAGACGCGTTTTATAGGCGACGTAATAAATACCGTAGAAGCAGGTCGCCGCTAGCTGCGCCTGCAGCAGTACATCCGCAGGCACGACGCCCACGCCAAACCGGAAGACCAGCGTACAGGTAAACGGGAAGCCGAAGAAAAAGGTCAGCAGGTAAAGTAACGAGAAGAAGACGTTAAAGTTGAAGCGTACCTTGCGGAACTCCTGATATGTCAGCAGGCCGATAAACATCACGGAAACCAACCACACCACAAACAGACCGCCAAATTGCAGCAAACTCATGCGGTTTCTCCTGATGCGATTGCTAACGCCTGGTGCCAGCCGTCAAGATAGTTGGGGTTGAAAAAGGCGATCTGCTGTTTATCTAATAAGCGTAGCTGGCGCTGCGCTTCACGCACGACCGTTTCATCCAGCGGATCGCCGGTGAACAGTACGGGGATATGCTGTTCAACCATATCCTGCCAGAACGGATTTTTACGGCTCAATACGCACGGAATACCTGCCTGAATCAGCAGGCAAAGCGTTCCGATGCCCTGCTGCCTGTCAAAAATGAAATAACCTAAATCGCACTGGCGCAGCAGCGCAAGATAGTCGTTAAATTCGATATTTTCGGCCAGAACCTTCAGGTTTTCCTTGCTGAATAACGTACTGCCAGCCTGCTGCACTTCGTTGATATAAGCGCTGTTATTTTTCGGGTAGCCCATAGGCACCACGACACGTACGTTATCACCGAACTGAGCGTGTATCGCCTGCAACGCGGCGATATGCTGATTGCTGCGATCGCCGGAATTCCCGACCAGCAAAGTAAGTTTACCGCCCGTTTTTTCTTCACTGCTCATTTCATTGAGCGCGGGATCCATACGCGTCGGGAAGTACAGCAGCTCACCGGGCACTCGCGGATGGCGCTGATGAAGATAGTTAAGGTCGCCGCGCGTGGCGAATACCCGGCCAACGCGTCCCTGAGCAATACGACGCAGCAGGTAAAAGAGACGAAACTTGAGGCTCCGTGAAGCCTCATACAAATCTGCTCCCCAGATATGCCAGCTCACCTGCGCAGGCTTCAGACCGCCTGTCAGCAAGGCAATCCACAACGAGCTATTAAACTGGCCGTGGAAGAAAAACCGCTGCTGGCGGTTTGCGCGAGCTTTTTCTGTCACCGCCCTGGCCAGCGCTTTTTTTGTCGGGAAGAGCGTAATCGTAAGTTCAGGAAAAGCAGACGGCAAAGCGCTGTCCGTTGAGACCACCAAAAAATGGCGCGCGTGCGGATGTGAGGCGGCTAAAGCGTCGTTAAAGAAACGCAGTACCGTCTGGTTATGATGCGGGATATCCGATCCCAGTACGTGAATCAGTGTCGTCATGCTCGTCTACGATAAATAAGAAACACGCCACAGCAGAGCGCGAAGTAAATAATATACGTCGCCATATAGGCCTGTGCGGCGCCCAGTGCGCCATGGGCTGGGATCAACCAGCGTGAAAAGCCGGTTAATAAAGCAAACTGGCTGATTTCAGTCAAAATATAAAAGCGCAGCGAGGCTTTAGCGATGACTAAATAGCCGAAAACGTAAGAACCCACTTTCAGCACGTCGCCCACCAGCTGCCAGGCAAACAGATCGCGCATGGCGATAAACTTATGTGAGAACAGCAGCCAGATGGCAAAATCACGCAGTAACCACACGGTTAAACTGGCGACGGCTACCGCCGACAGTACGAATTTTAATGAGCGGACTATCTCGCGGGAGATATCTTGCCTGGTCGTCAGCCTTGATAAGGTTGGCAACAGGTACACGCTAAACGATGCGGTAATGAACTGGAGATAGGCATCTGAAATGCTGCTGACGCCCTGCCAAATCCCCACATCATCCCAGCTATAATGCTCGGCGAGTAGATTACGCATCATCACGTAAGCAACGGGCAGCGTGATGGAGGTAATTAACGCCATGATCGTAAATTTACCCAGGCTGCTGGCGTAGACTTTATCCCACTGCGGTTTCAGATAGCCCAGCGGGACATGTTCGCGTCTAACCAGCATGAAACCTGCGGGAATAAGCACCAGCGCTGGCACCAGCGCCAGACCAAGCAGCGCGCCCTGGTAGCCGCCTGAGCGATAACAAAGATAGTAAGCGACCACGCCGATGAAGCTGCCGCCAATCAACGCCAGCGCATTACCAGCCGCATCCCGGAAGCCTTTCATGATAGCCAGCGACAGGTTCGCCCAGGCGATACCCATCTGCACCAGCGCCACCAGCCGTATCAGGCCTTGATAATGGTCGTGACCAAACAGCCCGACACAGATCGGTTTCGCCGCCACGACAAAAATAATCGCCAGCAGGGTCGAAAATCCCAGCACCATGGCTGAGGAAGTACCGATGACTTTGCGAAGCTCTTGCGGGGAGTCGTGATACTGAGCGACGTATTTAGTGACGCCGTTAAAAATACCGGCCCCCGCCAGCACGCCCAGCACGGTGACCATCTGACGAAAGTTGCCCGCAAGCCCTACGCCGCTCGGGCCAAACGCCACCGCCAGAAGTTTTACCACCAGCAGACCGGCCGCGATTTTTACCAGCGTGGACCCGGCGGTCCACGCTGAGGCTTTAGCCAGCGACATATCAGGAGAGGTAGCTTAACAACGTATTGATAACCGCACGTTGATTAACCGGAGAAAGGTTATAGAACAGCGGCAGGCGCACCAGGCGTTCACTCTCTTTGGTGGTGAACCGGTCTTCGCCGTGGAAGTAACCAAACTTTTCGCCAGCCGGGCAAGCGTGCAGCGGAATGTAGTGGAATACGGCCATAATTTCGGCTTCTTTGAGATACGCAATCAGCGCGCTGCGGTCTTCCATATCACGCAGCTTGATATAAAACATATGCGCGTTTTGCACGCAGTCTTTCGGCACGGAAGGCAATTCAATACGGCCTGCGCGAGCCAGCGGGGCCAGCGCGTCATGATAAGCCTGCCAGAGCTTAAGGCGCTGCTGGTTAATCTTTTCCGCGGCCTCGAGCTGTGCCCATAAATAGGCAGCCTGCAAATCAGCCATCAGATAGCTCGAACCAATGTCGCGCCAGGTATATTTATCCACCTGCCCACGGAAGAACTGGCTGCGGTTGGTGCCCTTTTCGCGAATGATTTCAGCGCGATCGATTAACGACGGATCGTTGATAAGCGTCGCGCCGCCTTCGCCACCGGCGGTGTAGTTTTTAGTTTCATGGAAGCTGAAGCAGCCGATGTGGCCGATAGAACCCAGGGCACGGCCTTTGTAAGTCGACATCACGCCCTGCGCGGCGTCTTCTACCACGAACAGGCTGTGTTTTTTCGCCAGCGCCATGATGGTGTCCATTTCACAGGCAACGCCCGCGTAGTGCACCGGTACGATAGCTCGCGTGTTTTCGGTAATCGCCGCTTCAATCAACGTTTCGTCGATATTCATGGTGTCAGGGCGCACATCGACAAACACAATTTTTGCGCCGCGCAGCACGAAGGCGTTCGCGGTTGAAACAAAGGTGTAGCTTGGCATGATGACTTCATCGCCAGGCTTGATGTCCAGCAATAGCGCGGCCATTTCCAGCGAGGCCGTACAGGATGGCGTGAGCAGGACTTTTTTGCTGCCGAAACGCTGTTCCAGCCATTGCTGACAACGACGCGTAAAGCCACCGTCGCCGCAAAGCTTGCCGCTCCCCATCGCAGCCTGCATGTATTCGATTTCCGTGCCTACTACTGGCGGAGCATTAAATGGGATCATTTTTTCACCTGTATAACCAGAAGGCAGTGCTATCTACGGTGGCACCGCTTTGAATATAACGTCGCAAAGCCGCAGTATTGCTTATCTGCGTGGCTACACGCAGCGTTGCCAGCCCGCGTTGCTGGCACCATAAGCTCGCGGCATGCATTAGCTGTTCACCTGCTCCACGACCCGCCAACAGGCCAATCCGCGCTTCACGCTCGTTTAACTGGCGCAGACTGACGAAGCCCTGTATCTCGTCACCCTTTTTTAGCAACAGGCACTGGTGATCAAACTTGCCCAACACCGCGTTTTCTACCCACTGAGCATAGAAGCGGCCGCTGTCGGCTGGCCGATACCAGGGCGCGCGAAAACGGCTTTGCGTGAAGACCTGAGCGGCCATTTCGCGCAGAACAGGGACATCCGCGGCTTGTGCGACAACGACAGAAGATGCAGCATTTTCCGTGCCAACTGACAGCACCAGATCGACTTCACCTTCGACCAGCTTAAAACCGAACTGCTGTAAAGCATTCAGCAAATCAGCGCGATGGGCAGGAATTTTTGCCTGCACGCGTCCGTAAGCCGCAAGCTGCTCTGCGGTCAGCTCGCCTGCATCGTCCGCAAAACGAACAATGGCGCTGTTAACGCCAAAGAACTGATTTTCCCATGCCAGCGCATCAAGCCGGGCACGAAGCGGACTGTTCATAGCTTAGCCTCGGAATGGCGGATTAACGCCAGACGCCTTTGGTATCGACAACCCAGCGCTGCTGGATTTTCTCGCCCGCGATGGCTTTAAATTCGTTATGGTCAACCAGCATGACCAGCACGTCGGCCTGCTGCAAGGCAGCGTCAAGGTTCGCCAGCTGGCAATGCCCCTCAAGCTTCTTCGGAAGCTGATGAATATTCGGTTCGACCACAAGCGTTACACCGCTGTGCCAGTTTGCAATCATCCCAGCAATTTCCATCGCCGGGCTTTCACGCAGATCGTCAATGTTTGGTTTGAACGCCAGACCAAAACAGGCGATTTTCAGTTCGCTGGCGCGCTTACCGCTTTCGGCCAGGCTATCCGCAACGGCCGCTTTGACCTGATTAATAACCCAGTGCGGCTTGGCATCGTTAACTTCGCGAGCGGTACGAATCAAACGCGCCTGCTGCGGATTCTGAGCAACGATAAACCATGGGTCGACCGCAATACAGTGCCCGCCAACGCCGGGACCAGGTTGCAGAATATTCACGCGCGGGTGGCGATTCGCCAGGCGAATCAGTTCCCAGACGTTGATGCCCTGATCGGCACAGATGAGCGAAAGCTCGTTCGCAAAGGCGATATTCACGTCGCGGAAGCTATTTTCAGTCAGCTTGCACATTTCCGCCGTGCGGGCGTTGGTGATAACGCACTCGCCTTCAAGGAAGATTTTATAAAGCTCGCTGGCCCGTGCTGAGCAAACTGGCGTCATGCCGCCGATCACACGATCGTTTTTAATCAGCTCCACCATGACCTGACCCGGCAATACACGTTCCGGACAGTAGGCAATATTGACATCTGCCGCTTCACCCGCCTGCTGCGGGAAGGAGAGGTCCGGGCGCAGGGCCGCCAGCCACTCGGCCATTTGTTCGGTGGAGCCTACCGGCGAAGTGGATTCCAGGATGACTAAAGCACCCTTTTTCAGGACCGGCGCGATAGATACCGCTGCGGCCTTCACAAAAGCCATGTCTGGCTCATGATCGCCCTGAAAAGGCGTAGGCACTGCAATCAGCCAGGCATCGGCCTCGACAGGTTGCGTGCTGGCACGCAAAAACCCCGCTTCGACTGCCTTTTTAACGACCTTATCCAGCTCCGGCTCAACAATATGAATGGCGCCACGGTTAATGGTCTCCACCGCGTGCTGATTGATATCGATGCCTACGACGTTTTTCTGACGGGAAGCAAATGCCGCCGCCGTGGGTAAGCCAATGTAGCCAAGACCAATAACGGAGATGGTTGAAAAACTCATAGTTCCACCTGATTGTTCTTTAGTGCGGACAAAATACGTTCGCAAGCGGTGCCGTCCCCGTATGGGTTATGCGCACGGCTCATGATTTGATATTCATTTTCATCGCGCAGCAGGCGCGTAACCTCACGGACGATGGTTTGCGTCTCGGTGCCAACCAGACGAACCGTCCCCGCTTTTACCGCTTCCGGACGCTCCGTGGTATCTCGCATAACCAGCACCGGTTTGCCAAGCGACGGCGCTTCTTCCTGTATGCCACCGGAATCTGTCAAAATCAGATACGCGTGGTTCATCAGATAGACGAACGGCAGATATTCCTGCGGCTCGACAAGCACTACGTTTTCCACATGGCCCAGGATACGTTTCACCGGCTCGCTAACGTTAGGGTTGAAATGCACCGGATAGACGATTTGCACATCGCTGTTTTCTTTGGCTATTTCTGCCAGCGCATGGCAAATACGCTCAAAACCATCGCCGAAGCTTTCACGGCGGTGGCCGGTTACCAGGATAAGCTTTTTAGTGCTGTCTAAAAACGGATGGCACTGCGCGAGGCTACTGCGTAGTTCATCATTAGCCAGCACGCGGTCGCGCACGGATATGAGCGCGTCGATTACGGTATTTCCCGTCACGAAGACTTTTTTATCGCTAATATTTTCACGCAGCAGATTCTGCCGCGAGTTCTCAGTCGGGGCAAAGTGGTACATGGCCAGATGCCCGGTTAGCGTGCGGTTAGCCTCTTCTGGCCACGGCGAATAAAGATCGCCCGTGCGCAGGCCTGCCTCAACGTGTCCCACTGGAATGCGCTGGTAAAATGCGGCGAGGCTGGTGGCAACTGTCGTGGTGGTATCGCCATGAACCAGTACCACATCGGGTTTAAACGACTCAAGGATGGGCTTTAGCCCTTCAAGGATCCGGCACGTTATCTCCGTAAGACCCTGTCCCGGGCTCATGATGTTGAGATCGTAATCTGGTTCGATTGAAAATAAATTCAATACCTGATCGAGCATCTCGCGATGCTGGGCCGTCACGCATACCTTCGCGTCAAAAAACGCGTCTTTTGCCAACGCATGAACCAGCGGCGCCATTTTGATGGCTTCCGGTCGCGTGCCAAAAACAGTTAACACTTTCACAGTGATTCTCTTTTATTAAAAAAGGTGAAGGCCGTCTACCGAGCCTTCACCAGGCAAGGACGTTATAACGCTTTTGGACGGCGGGCTAACGCCACACCAGCGCCTATCAGGGCCCCAACCGCGCCCCACATAATTAATAAGAACACACGGCGAGGACTATCGCGTTTAACGGGTTCTTCTGGGGTACGCAAATAACGGTAAGTCTGAAAACGCGGATCGAGCGTTGGACCAACGTTTAAGGTTGAGAGCATGGCGCGATTCTGGTCATAGTCGATGTCATAGGCAGGACCCACGGCCTGCAGGCTTTCAAGCCTTGCCTGCAGCATCGGACGTCCCAGCATAAACATTTCGGAATCAGGCAGCTCATCTGCCGGCACCTCAGTTTCGCTGCGAGCGATATTTTGCTGCTCGGCAATTTTCAGCGCCTGTTCAGTGCTTTTCACCTTGCGATCGTAAATAGATTTGGCAACGGCTTCCTGGCGTTTAACCTGCGCTTTCATCTGGATGGTGCGGGCAGCCCAGGCTCCCGTCAGTTCTTCGTTCAGATGACTTGCCGCACGCTGGCTGGCAAAAGCGACGTATTGCCGTAGCAGGTTATTTGCATCCGCAGCGGTTTCAGCAATCAGCTTTACGCTGTCGTTAAGGTTACGGGTGATATCGCCTGCGGTGAACTGAATATTGTCCACCATTTCATCAAGCAGAGCGGCGTCCGCTTTGCTGTTTCCTACCTGACGCTGCTTGTAATAATCGGTCTGTAGCCAGAAATCGCGTCGGGTATCGTAGGCCGAAAGCTGCATGATGAACTCTTTATAGGCTTCGTCCATAACGGAAGGCTGATCGACAGGAACCATATTGGCTTTGATATCAAGATTACGCAGGAATTGCTGCTGGGAGTAATATCCTCCCAACATATTGACCGTCGGGCGATCGGTGATTGCGTTGGCGCTCCACTCTTGTCGGGCAAAGAAGGTGTAAATCAAGGCGATGATGGCGAACGATACCGCCATGCCCACAATCCAGAACTTTCCTCTCCATAGTGTCCGGAACAAACCACGAATGTCCAGCTCGTTGTCCACCATTCCCGGGTTACTTCCTGGCACATTTTGTCTCATCACTTCCCCAATTTAATTCAGGATTAAGAAATGCTGCTGTTTCTGCGTTGACGACGCTTGATGCGTCTTATGAAGCGAGCGACTTTCCAGGCGCGCTTAATGCAATAATCATAGAGCACAAATGCTAGCAAGAATAATGCCAACATCACCCATTCAGGAATGGAGTGAATATATTCTGCGGCCACCCCAATGCCTGCCAAAAGCGCAGCGGCCAGGGTAATCAGCACGAAAGCCTGTCGGGAAGTGAAGCCGGCACGCATGATCAGATGATGAATATGCTGGCGGTCCGGAGAGAACGGACTCATGCCTTTGCGCAAACGACGGTACATGATGGCGATCATGTCCATCAGCGGAATGGCGATTATCCACAATGCCGTGACGGGACTGATAGGATGGGTTTTACCCTGGGTGGTTTCGAGCAAAATCCAGATGATGGTAAAGCCGATCAACGTGCTGCCGGCATCCCCCATAAACACTTTATAGCGTCGCCCTAACACGCCCAGATTCAGTAAAATGTAAGGGAGAATGGCCGCGATCATCGCGAAACACCACATAGCTAAGCTGAGCTGGCCGTCGAAATAAAGAATAAGTCCCATGGCTGCGAAGGAGACACACGAAAGACCACCGAGAAGCCCGTCAATACCGTCAACCATATTGAAAGCATTAATCGCGGCCCAGACGGCGAACAGGGTCAGGAAATACCCAAACGGCCCCAGCACCATTTCCCATGAGCCAAAAATATATCCCAGGCTGCTTAGGTAGAGCTTTCCGACAACCATCATCACAATGCCGATCAGCGCCTGAACTGAAGCTCTTATTTTCACGCTGATATCGTAACGATCGTCCAGCGCGCCAACAAAAACCAGTACACCCGCGCAGAGCAGATAAAGCCAGGCATGAGGGATATAGTAATTGGCTATCAGAAATGTAAAGCAGATTCCCGCATAGACAGAGATACCGCCCACCAGAGGAATTAGCCCCTGATGGCGTTTACGGAAGTTTGGTTTATCAACCAATCCAACTTTTTTAGCTACCTTGCGCGCAAAAAAAAGGAAAATGGTAGTAAATAAAAAAATACAGACCAGATCGGTACCAGCGGTGATTAAATTCACAGTGCAAGCTCTCTGCAAAATAAATGGCCAGGATGCTTATGCCCCTGCCTGGTGGTTGTACGTAATTCTTCCATGAACAATCTGTTGGTTATTTAATCGAATACATCGCAACACAAATTTTTGGTTGGTCGCCTGTAGGCATCCATTGCCATCTTTAATGTGCCGCTACGATAGTCGTTTCTATATCGTATATACCACTAAAGAAAAACGCCACGTCTAAGCGTGGCGTTCCCCGAGTTTTTATTGCTTACGAGCGCTTCATCATATCGAAGAATTCGTCGTTGGTTTTGGTCATCGCCAACTTGTTAATGAGGAATTCCATCGCATCGATTTCACCCATCGGGTGGATAATCTTACGCAGGATCCACATTTTCTGCAGCTCTTCCTGGGTGGTAAGGAGCTCTTCTTTACGCGTACCAGAACGGTTGTAGTCGATTGCAGGGAACACACGTTTCTCAGCGATTTTACGCGCCAGATGCAGTTCCATGTTGCCGGTACCTTTAAATTCTTCGTAGATAACTTCATCCATTTTAGAACCGGTATCGACCAGCGCGGTGGCGATGATAGTCAGGCTGCCACCTTCTTCCACGTTACGTGCTGCACCGAAGAAGCGTTTTGGACGATGCAGGGCGTTAGCGTCTACACCACCGGTCAACACTTTACCGGAAGCCGGTACCACGGTGTTGTAAGCACGAGCCAGACGGGTAATGGAGTCCAGCAGGATGATAACGTCTTTTTTATGCTCAACCAGGCGCTTCGCTTTCTCGATTACCATTTCGGCAACCTGAACGTGGCGGGATGCCGGCTCATCAAAGGTAGAAGCAACCACTTCACCTTTAACCAGACGTTGCATCTCGGTCACCTCTTCCGGACGTTCGTCGATGAGCAGAACCATCAGTACGCAATCCGGGTGGTTATAAGCGATGCTCTGGGCAATGTTTTGCAGCAGCATGGTTTTACCGGCTTTCGGCGGTGCCACAATCAGGCCACGCTGGCCGCGACCGATTGGCGAAGCCAAATCCAGTACGCGTGCGGTTAAATCCTCGGTAGAACCGTTACCACGTTCCATGCGCAGACGTGAGTTGGCATGCAGCGGGGTTAAGTTTTCAAACAGGATTTTGCTACGCGCGTTTTCCGGTTTGTCGTAGTTAACCTCGTTTACTTTCAGCAGGGCAAAGTAACGCTCGCCTTCTTTCGGCGGACGAATCTTACCGGAGATGGTATCCCCTGTGCGGAGGTTGAAACGGCGGATTTGGCTGGGAGAAACGTAGATATCATCGGGGCCGGCGAGGTAGGAGCTGTCTGCGGAGCGGAGGAAACCAAATCCATCCTGCAGTATCTCCAGCACACCGTCGCCAAAGATATCTTCGCCACTCTTAGCATGTTGCTTCAGGATGGAGAAAATAATGTCCTGTTTGCGCATGCGGGCCTGATTTTCCAGCCCCATATTTTCGCCGAGAGTAATCAGCTCAGAAACCGGCGTATTCTTTAATTCGGTAAGATTCATAATGGTGGGTTCTTAAACTCGGGGTAAATCTCGAACATGTTTCGTGAATGGTATGGCAGGGTCATCCATGCCTGTTTAATGGCCAGCACCACATGTCTTATCGCTGTCTGGTCATAGGAAAAACGCAGAACTGAAACGACACGACGGAATGGGTGATACGCCCGAAATCGATTATGCAACCATGTGCTCACTGTGAAATTAGCGTCTTAGCGATAGCGAATGAGAAGCATTGGGTATTACAAAGATTCAAACTTTAAGGCAAGTTCAAGGTGCAGTAAAAGTAACTTAGCATGCCTGACGCCGGGCGTCCAGCGGCTCACAAAAATTTGCAAACCGAGCACGCGCCGGCTGAGATTCCATTACGCCAGATTAGCATCCAGGAACTCTTTTAACTGGCCTTTGGACAACGCACCGACTTTGGTGGCAGCCACTTCACCGTTCTTAAACAGCAGCAGAGTCGGAATGCCGCGGATGCCATATTTCGGCGCGGTGCCCGGGTTCTGATCGATGTTCAGTTTAGCAACGGTTAATTTGCCCTGATATTCATCAGCGATTTCATCAAGAATCGGGGCGATCATTTTACATGGACCGCACCACTCTGCCCAGAAATCAACGAGGATCAACCCGTCAGCTTTAAGTACGTCCGTGTCGAAACTGTCGTCAGTCAGGTGAATAATTTTATCGCTCATGTTCTACTCCACAGGATTATGTCTACCTTGTTGGTGTAGCATTAACCAACTTAAGGTTGACTTTATTTCACCGGATACGCTTTCGTAAAGCAATAGTTAGCTGATATTCTACCACACTATGAGCAAAACACATTTGACCGAACAGAAGTTTTCCGACTTCGCCCTGCACCCTAAGGTGATTGAAGCCCTTGAAATAAAAGGGTTTCATAACTGCACCCCTATCCAGGCACTCGCACTTCCGCTGACGCTGGCGAATCGTGATGTTGCCGGTCAGGCGCAAACCGGTACTGGCAAAACGATGGCGTTCCTGACGTCAACGTTCCATTATTTACTCTCTCACCCTGTTCCGGAGAACCGCCAGGTGAACCAGCCGCGTGCCTTAATTATGGCGCCGACTCGTGAACTGGCAGTGCAAATTCACTCCGATGCAGAACCGCTGGCCCAGGCCACGGGCCTGAAACTCGGCCTGGCTTACGGTGGCGATGGCTACGACAAACAGCTTAAAGTGCTGGAAAGCGGCGTCGACATCCTGATTGGCACAACCGGTCGCTTAATCGACTACGCCAAGCAAAATCATATCAATTTAGGTGCTATTCAGGTCGTGGTGCTGGATGAAGCCGATCGCATGTACGATCTGGGCTTTATCAAAGACATCCGTTGGTTGTTCCGTCGTATGCCGCCGGTAACGCAACGCCTGAACATGCTGTTCTCCGCAACCCTTTCTTACCGCGTACGTGAACTGGCTTTCGAACAGATGAACAACGCCGAATACGTGGAAGTGGAACCAGAGCAGAAAACGGGTCACCGTATTAAAGAAGAGCTGTTCTATCCTTCGAACGATGAGAAAATGCGCTTACTGCAGACGCTCATTGAAGAAGAATGGCCAGACCGCGCTATCATCTTCGCCAACACGAAACACCGCTGTGAAGATATCTGGGGTCACCTGGCCGCCGATGGACACCGCGTTGGCCTGTTAACCGGCGACGTCGCGCAGAAAAAACGCCTGCGCATACTTGATGAGTTCACCCGTGGCGATCTCGACATCCTGGTAGCAACCGACGTTGCCGCCCGCGGCCTGCATATTCCTGCCGTAACGCACGTATTCAATTACGATCTGCCGGATGATTGCGAAGATTACGTTCACCGTATTGGTCGTACCGGCCGCGCCGGTGCAAGCGGGCATTCAATCAGCCTCGCCTGTGAAGATTACGCGTTAAACCTGTCTGCAATCGAAACCTACATCGGTCACTCGATTCCGGTCAGCAAATACAAGACAGAAGCACTGTTAAGCGAGCTTCCACCGCCAAAACGTCTGACCCGCCCTCGTTCCGGTAACGGTCCTCGTCGTGGCGGCAGTGCATCCCGTGGTAATCGTCGTCGCGCAGGTTAATTATCTATGCTCAGCTCCACCTCACTGTATGCGGCTATTGATTTAGGTTCTAACAGTTTTCATATGTTAGTGGTACGTGAGGTGGCTGGGACGATACAAACCCTGGCCCGCATCAAGCGTAAAGTCCGTCTCGCAGCCGGCTTAAACAGCGAAAACGCACTTTCCCCGGAAGCCATGGAGCGCGGGTGGCAATGCCTGCGCTTATTTGCGGAACGTTTACAGGATATTCCCCAGGCGCAAATTCGCGTTGTCGCCACGGCAACGCTTCGCCTGGCCACCAACGCCCAGCAATTCATCCAGCATGCCGAAAAAATTCTGGGATGTCCTATCCAGGTGATTCGCGGCGAAGAAGAAGCACGCCTTATTTATCAAGGGGTTGCTCATACTACCGGCGGTGAAGATCGGCGTCTGGTCGTGGATATTGGCGGAGCCAGTACGGAATTAGTGACCGGCACCGGGGCGCAAACAACCGCGCTGTTTAGCCTTTCTATGGGCTGCGTAACCTGGCTTGAGCGTTTCTTTAGCGATCGCAATCTGGCAAAAGAAAACTTTGCGGCAGCGGAAGCTGCGGCAAGCGAAGTGTTAAAGCCGGTCATTGATGCGTTAAAGCATCACGGCTGGAAGGTCTGCGTTGGCGCCTCGGGCACCGTGCAGGCTTTGCAGGAAATTATGATGGCGCAGGGCATGGATGAGCGTATCACCCTTGCGAAACTGCAACAGTTGAAGCAGCGCGCCATCCAGTGTGGGCGCCTTGAAGAGCTGGAAATCGAAGGCTTAACGCTTGAACGAGCGCTGGTTTTCCCAAGCGGTTTGGCCATTTTAATCGCCATCTTTGAACAGCTCGGCATTGACTGTATGACTCTGGCCGGCGGCGCCCTGCGTGAAGGCCTGGTTTACGGCATGCTGCATCTGAGCGTCGATCGGGAAATCCGCAGCCGCACCATCCGCAATATCCAGCGTCGTTTTATGGTTGATATCTCGCAGGCTACCCGTGTTCAGCAGCTGGCGCAGGCTTTTGCCAGTTATGTTGCGGATGAATGGGAGCTTGATACGTTAAGCAAAGACATGCTGCAAAGCGCCGCCCTGCTTCATGAAGTTGGCCTGAGCGTCGATTTCAGACAGGCTCCGCTTCATGCAGCCTATCTGGTAAGCAATCTGGATTTGCCGGGCTACACGCCAGCGCAGAAAAAGCTGCTGGCTACGCTTCTACTCAATCAGACCAACCCGGTCGATCTCTCGTCGCTCCACCAGCAAAATGCTGTTCCGCCGCGCATTGCGGAGCGTCTTTGTCGCCTGTTACGTTTAGCGATTATCTTCGCCAGCCGCCGTCGGGACGACATTCTGCCCGCCATTGAGCTGGAGGCCGAAGGAGAGGCGCTGACTCTTACGCTTCCTGCAAACTGGCTTGCCTGCCACCCGCTTGGGGCTGAGTTACTTACCCAGGAAAGCCTGTGGCAAAGCTATGTTCACTGGCCGCTCACAGTTAAGTAACTCAGCCGCCGCGCGCTCTGGCCAGCATTTCCCGGATATTAGCGACGTTTGCCTGTCCTTTATTCATACGCTCTTCAGCCGATACCACTTTGCGCTCCTGCTCCCACTGCAAATCATCCTGCGGTAGTTCAAGCAGGAACCGGCTCGGCTCCGGGCGCACCAGCTCGCCATACTGACGACGTTCTTTGCATAGCGTAAAAGTCAGCTCTTTCTGCGCCCGGGTGATCCCGACATAAGCCAGACGCCGCTCTTCATCGATATTATCTTCATCAATGCTGCTCTGATGCGGCAGCAATCCCTCTTCCATGCCCACTAAAAAGACATAAGGGAACTCAAGCCCTTTGGAAGCGTGAAGGGTCATCAACTGCACCTGATCCGCTTCATCATCGCTTTCGCCACGCTCCATCATGTCACGCAGCGTGAAACGAGTAACAACCTGAGTCAGCGTCATTGGCTCGTCAATGTCCGAACCTTCAAGCATTTCCGTCATCCAGCTAAACAGCTGATTGACGTTTTTCATCCGCATTTCCGCCGCTTTCGGGCTTGGGGACGTTTCGTATAGCCAGCTTTCATAATCCACGCCATGAATCAAATCACGTACCGCCGCCACGGGTTCACGCCCGGCAAGCGTGGCAACATCGCGTAACCAGTGGGTGAAACGCTGTAACGCCTCCAGGCCACGCCCGCTTAACGTCTGGCTGAGGCCAAAATCAAAGCTGGCGGTGAACAGGCTTTTATTCCGCTGCATCGCCCACTCCCCCAGCTTCTGCAACGTTGCCGGACCAATTTCACGCTTTGGCGTGTTCACAATGCGCAAGAAGGCGCTGTCGTCATCCGGATTAGTAAGCACGCGCAGATAGGCCAGCAGGTCTTTGATTTCCGGCCGTGAGAAAAACGACGTGCCGCCTGAGATGCGATACGGGATACGGTTTTGCATCAGCATCTTTTCAAATACCCGCGACTGGAAATTGCCACGATAAAGAATCGCGTAATCTTTGTAGCTGGTTTTATTGATAAAGTGATGGGCGATAAGCTCGCCGGTGACGCGTTCCGCCTCATGATCTTCGCTATTGGCCGTCACCACTTTTAATTCGGTGCCGTAACCCAGCTCTGAGAAAAGCCGTTTTTCAAAAACGTGCGGATTGTTGGCGATCAGAATATTGGCCGCCTTCAGAATGCGCCCGGAGGAGCGATAGTTTTGCTCAAGCTTAATGACCTGCAGGCTCGGGAAATCCTGGCTCAGTAACACAAGATTCTGCGGACGTGCGCCACGCCAGGAGTAAATCGACTGGTCATCGTCGCCTACCACCGTAAAGCGCGCCCGCGCGCCTACCAGCAGCTTCACCAGCTCATACTGGCTGGTGTTGGTGTCCTGATATTCATCCACCAGCAAATAGCGGATGCGGTTTTGCCAGCGTTCACGCACCTCTTCATTGCGCTGTAAAAGCAGCGTTGGCAGCAAAATAAGATCGTCAAAATCCAGCACATTGCAGGATTTCAGATGCGTGTCGTACAGGCCGTAGCAGTGCGCGAAAATTCTATCCCGCTCGCCTTTCGCCTGCGCTGCCGCCTGCGAAGGCGTCATCAGATCGTTTTTCCAGTTCGAGATCGTCGAGATCAGCTGTTGCAGTAAAGTCTTATCTTCTTCGAGCAAACCTTCGGTCAGCTCTTTTAGCAACGCGCTCTGGTCGGTGTCGTCAAACAGCGAAAAATTAGATTTCATGCCTAACGCCGCGTATTCGCGCTTGATTATCTCAAGCCCCAGCGTATGGAACGTGGAAATAAGTAATCCGCGGGCTTCTTTGCGCCCCAGCGTTTGCGCCACGCGCTCTTTCATCTCACGCGCGGCCTTGTTAGTAAAGGTCACAGCGGCGATGTGCCTTGCCTGATAGCCGCACTCACGGATCAGGTACGCCATTTTATTAGTGATGACACGCGTTTTGCCCGAGCCTGCGCCCGCCAGCACAAGGCAGGGTCCGGTAACAAATTCGACGGCTTGTTGTTGGCCTGGGTTTAAACGCATAAGAACACTCAATGAAAGTCAGGAGGGGAGAAAAACAGCGTGGTAGTATAGCCAGCGTAATCCATACGACTCAAGGCACTATCATGGCAAAAACCGCGGCAGCATTGCATATCCTTGTTAAGGAAGAAAAACTGGCCCAGGAAATTCTCGAACAGCTAAAAAATGGCGGCGACTTCGAAAAACTGGCGAAAAAGCATTCCACCTGCCCGTCAGGCAAAAAAGGCGGACATTTAGGTGAATTCCGCCAGGGCCAGATGGTACCGGCTTTCGATAAAGTGGTGTTCTCCTGCCCGCTGCTGGAACCTGTTGGCCCGCTACACACGCAGTTTGGCTATCACGTCATTAAGGTGTTGTATCGGAATTAAAAGCATGGCCTGCTCGGTAAAGAGCAGGCCATTTTTATTTGTATCCTCTCCACGTGGGAGAGGGCATCAGACGACGCAATTACTCTGCTACGGCAATGCGTTTCATATCGGTCATGTAGCCACGCAGTTTTTGGCCCACTTTCTCGATTGCGTGATGACGGATAGCTTCGTTAACATCACGCAACTGCGCGTTGTCTACAGCGGCTGCCGGAGTTTCCCGGCCCAGGTCACCTGCCTGCAACGTAGTCATGAACTCTTTCAGCAGCGGTACAGCCGCGTAAGAGAACAGATAGTTGCCGTATTCTGCCGTATCGGAGATAACCACGTTCATTTCGTACAGACGCTTACGGGCGACGGTATTGGCAATCAGCGGCAGCTCGTGCAGCGATTCATAGTAAGCAGACTCTTCGATGATGCCCGCATCCACCATGGTTTCGAATGCCAGCTCAACGCCTGCTTTCACCATCGCGATCATCAGAACGCCTTTGTCGAAGTATTCCTGCTCGGAAATTTTGCCGTCAAACTGCGGAGCGGTTTCGAACGCGGTTTTGCCGGTCTCTTCGCGCCAGGTCAGCAGGTTCTTATCGTCGTTCGCCCAGTCCGCCATCATACCGGAGGAGAATTCGCCGGAGATGATATCATCCATATGTTTCTGGAACAGCGGCGCCATAATTGTTTTCAGCTGCTCAGACAGCGCGTAAGCACGGATTTTTGCCGGGTTGGACAGACGGTCCATCATCAGCGTAATACCGCCCTGCTTCAGCGCTTCGGTGATGGTTTCCCAGCCGAACTGAATCAGTTTTTCTGCATATGCCGGGTCGGTGCCTTCTTCAACCAGCTTGTCAAAGCACAGCAGGGAACCAGCCTGCAGCATGCCGCACAGAATAGTTTGCTCGCCCATCAGGTCAGATTTCACTTCTGCCACGAAGGAAGACTCCAGAACGCCCGCACGGTGGCCGCCGGTAGCCGCAGCCCAGGCTTTAGCAATCGCCATGCCTTCGCCTTTCGGATCGTTTTCCGGGTGAACCGCAATCAGGGTTGGCACGCCGAAGCCACGTTTGTACTCTTCACGCACTTCGGTACCCGGACATTTCGGTGCAACCATCACTACGGTGATGTCTTTACGAATCTGCTCGCCAACTTCAACCACGTTAAAACCGTGGGAGTAGCCCAACGCCGCGCCATCTTTCATCATTGGCTGCACGGCTTTAACTACCGCGGAGTGCTGTTTGTCCGGGGTCAGGTTAACTACCAGATCGGCCTGGGGGATCAGCTCTTCGTATGTGCCCACCTTAAAGCCGTTTTCGGTTGCTTTGCGCCATGACGCACGCTTCTCAGCAATCGCTTCGGCACGCAGCGCGTAGGCAACATCCAGGCCGGAATCACGCATGTTCAGACCCTGGTTAAGGCCCTGAGCGCCGCAGCCGACGATGACGACTTTTTTGCCTTTGAGGTAGCTTGCTTCATCGGCGAATTCGCTGCGCGCCATGAAACGACATTTACCCAGTTGCGCCAGCTGCTGACGCAGGTTCAAAGTGTTGAAATAATTAGCCATCGTAGGACTCCGTGATTGTCGTGTTGTGTTTCTTGTAAGGGTCGCCAGCCGTGTCTTGCTTGCGATAATGAATCCACTATATGACAGGAAATCCGTTGCTGAAATTGATATATTAACAACGTGATGTTGCAAAAATTGCAACGTGAGAATAAAGGCGGATGACCATGGACTTACGCGATTTAAAAACGTTTCTCCACCTTGCGGAAAGCCGCCATTTTGGGCGGAGCGCGCGGGCAATGCACGTTAGCCCCTCCACGCTTTCACGTCAGATTCAGCGCCTTGAAGATGACCTGGGCCAGCCTTTATTTTTACGCGATAACCGCACCGTCACGCTAACCGAAGCTGGCGAACAACTGCGCCAGTTCGCCCAGCACACGCTTTTACAGTATCAGCAGATGCGCCACACCATCGGCCAGGAAGGGCCATCGCTTTCGGGCGAGCTACATCTGTTCTGTTCGGTTACCGCGGCATACAGCCATTTACCCCCCATTCTGGATCGATTCCGTGCGGAACACCCTAACGTCGAAATCAAACTCACCACGGGTGATGCGGCAGACGCGGTAGAAAAAGTCGACTCTGACGAAGCCGATCTTGCTATTGCCGGTAAGCCGGAATCATTGCCGCCGGGCATTGCCTTCTCGATGCTGGAAAACTTAGCCGTGGTGCTTATCGCCCCGGCGTTGCCCTGCCCGGTTCGCGCCTTAGTCAGTATTCCTGAACCAGACTGGAGCAAAGTGCCGTTTATTCTGGCGGACCAGGGTCCGGTACGCCGCCGCATTGAACTGTGGTTCCGTCGCCAGAAAATCAGTAACCCCTTTATTTACGCGACGGTTGCGGGACATGAAGCCATGGTTTCGATGGTGGCATTAGGCTGCGGCGTAGCTTTACTTCCTGAAATCGTACTGGAAAACAGCCCTGAACCGGTACGTAACCGCGTTCAGATTCTGGAGCGCAGCGATGAAGATGCGCCGTTTGAACTCGGCGTGTGCGCACAAAAAAAGCGGCTCAATGAGCCGCTTGTGAATGCGTTCTGGAAATTACTGCCCGGCAGCCACTAACCTGCCAGGAAGAAGCGAAACGCCGGATTGTTCGTTTCATCGTGGCAGTCATAGCCAAGTTCGTTGAGTCGGGTTTCAAAATCCGGCTCGTTATCGCCCAGCTCAAATGCCGCCAGCACGCGGCCATAATCTGTACCGTGACTGCGATAGTGAAACAGCGAAATATTCCAGTGCGTACCCAATGTTTGCAGAAACTTCAGCAGCGCGCCCGGCGATTCCGGGAATTCAAAGCTGTAGAGCCGCTCGCGCAGTGGTTTTGACGGACGTCCGCCCACCATGTAACGCACGTGCAGTTTCGCCATTTCATCGTCGGAAAGATCGACAACGCCGTAACCGCCTTCGTTAAGCTGAGCGAGAATTTCCTGGCGTTCCTCAACGCCACGGGTCAGGCGCACGCCTACAAAAATGCAGGCGTTGTCTGAACTGGCATAGCGATAGTTAAACTCCGTTACCGCGCGACCGCCGAGCAGCTGGCAGAATTTCAGGAAGCTGCCTTTTTGCTCCGGTATCGTCACAGCAAGCAGCGCTTCACGCTGTTCGCCAAGCTCGCAACGTTCCGAAACGTAACGTAATCCGTGGAAGTTCACGTTCGCCCCGGACAGCACGTGCGCGAGACGTTCACCACGGATCTGGTGTTGCTGGATATATTTCTTCATACCCGCCAGCGCCAGAGCGCCGGACGGTTCCGCCACAGCGCGCACGTCCTCGAACAGATCTTTCATCGCCGCACAGATTGCATCGCTATCCACGGTGATGATGTCATCAAGGTATTCCTGACAAACGCGGAATGTCTCGTCACCAATACGTTTGACCGCGACGCCTTCGGCAAACAGCCCAACGCGCGCCAGGTCAACCGGCTTACCCGCATCTAACGCGGCCTTCAGGCAAGCTGAATCTTCCGCTTCGACAGCGATCACTTTGATCTGCGGCATAAGCTGTTTGATAAGCACTGCCACGCCCGCCGCCAGACCGCCGCCGCCAACCGGGACAAAAACCCGGTCGATATGCGCATCTTGCTGTAACAACTCCAGCGCCAGCGTGCCCTGCCCGGCAATCACCGCCGGGTGGTCAAACGGAGGCACATAGGTGAAACCCTGCTGCTGCGAAAGTTCGATTGCCCGCGTCTTCGCTTCGTCAAAGTTTGCGCCGTGGAGCAGCACTTCGCCACCAAAAGCCCTGACCGCATCCACTTTAATGTCCGCCGTAGCAACCGGCATGACGATCAAAGATTTAATGCCCAACCGCGTTGAGGAAAGCGCAACACCCTGTGCGTGGTTGCCTGCCGAAGCGGTAATCACACCGCTGGCTTTCTGTTCGCTGTTCAGCCCGGCAATCATGGCGTACGCGCCACGTAGCTTAAAGCTGTGCACCGGCTGCCTGTCTTCACGCTTTACCAGAATGACGTTATCCAGCCGCGAAGAGAGCTTATCCATCTTCTGCAACGGGGTGACCTGCGCCACTTCGTAAACCGGAGAGCGCAATACAGCGCGCAGATATTCCGCCCCGCAAGGGGCGTCGGGTAGCGGTTGTGACTCGGCCATTATTAGCCTCCCAGCTTGCTTTTATCGCGCACCGCACCTTTATCGGCGCTGGTAGCGAGGCTTGCGTAAGCACGCAGCGCGAAGGAAACCACGCGTTCACGATTTTTCGGCGTCCAGGCTTTGTCGCCGCGAGCGAGTTCGGCTTCATGACGCGCAGCCAGCTCGGCTGCAGGAACATCCAGCACCATGCTGCGGTTGGGAATGTCGATATCAATCATGTCGCCATCTTCAACCAGCGCAATCAGGCCGCCGCTTGCCGCTTCCGGAGAAACGTGCCCGATAGACAGGCCGGAAGTGCCGCCGGAGAAACGGCCATCGGTGATCAGCGCGCACTCTTTACCCAGACCCATTGATTTCAGATAAGTGGTCGGATAGAGCATTTCCTGCATACCCGGACCGCCTTTCGGTCCTTCGTAGCGAATGACCACTACGTCGCCGGAAACCACTTTTCCACCCAGAATCGCTTCAACTGCGCTCTCCTGGCTTTCGTACACTTTCGCCGGGCCGCGGAATGTCAGGTTGGATTTATCCACACCGGCAGTTTTTACGATGCTGCCTGCTTCCGCGATGTTGCCGTAGAGCACCGCCAGACCGCCGTCCTGACTGAACGCATTCTCCAGCGAACGGATGCAGCCTTCTGCACGGTCATCATCCAGCGTGTCCCAGCGGCAATCCTGAGAGAACGCCTGAGTGGTGCGAATACCAGCCGGGCCGGCGCGGAACATTTTTTTCACTGCCTCATCCTGAGTCAGCATGATGTCGTACTTATCCAGCGTCTGAGATAGCGTCATTCCGAGGATATTTTTTACCTCACGGTGCAGCAAACCGGCACGATCCAACTCGCCCAGAATCGCCAGCACGCCACCGGCGCGGTGAACGTCTTCCATATGGTATTTCTGGGTGCTCGGCGCGACTTTACACAGATGCGGCACTTTGCGTGACAGACGGTCGATGTCCGACATATTGAATTCTATTTCGCCTTCCTGCGCGGCCGCGAGCAGGTGCAGAACGGTATTGGTCGAGCCACCCATCGCAATATCAAGCGTCATGGCGTTTTCGAATGCCGCTTTGCTGGCGATGCTGCGTGGCAGCGCGCTGGTATCGTCCTGTTCGTAATAACGTTTGGTCAGCTCAACAATGCGTTTACCGGCATTCAAGAACAGATCTTTGCGGTCCGCGTGAGTCGCCAGCAGCGAGCCGTTGCCCGGCTGCGACAGGCCCAGCGCTTCGGTCAGACAGTTCATTGAGTTGGCGGTAAACATACCGGAGCAGGAACCGCAGGTCGGACAGGCGGAACGTTCGATTTGCTCGCTGTCGGCATCGCTGACGTTAGGATTGGCGCCCTGAATCATCGCATCGACCAGGTCGAGCTTGATGATTTTGTCGGATAACTTAGTTTTCCCGGCTTCCATCGGGCCGCCGGAGACAAAAACAACCGGAATGTTCAGGCGCAGCGACGCCATTAACATCCCCGGGGTGATTTTGTCGCAGTTGGAGATACAAACCATAGCGTCCGCGCAGTGTGCATTAACCATGTACTCCACGGAGTCGGCAATCAGTTCGCGAGACGGCAGAGAGTAAAGCATGCCGCCGTGGCCCATGGCGATGCCGTCATCCACGGCAATGGTGTTGAATTCTTTTGCCACGCCGCCGGAAGCTTCAATTTGTTCGGCGACCAGCTTGCCCAAATCGCGCAGGTGAACGTGGCCCGGTACAAATTGGGTAAAGGAGTTCACTACCGCAATAATTGGCTTGCCGAAATCGTCATCGGTCATTCCGGTTGCGCGCCACAGAGCGCGGGCACCCGCCATGTTACGGCCGTGGGTTGTGGTGGCTGAACGGTACTTAGGCATGCTTATTTACTCCAGTCTGTCATGGTGCGGGCGGTCAGTTGCCGCTCGCCTGGTTATAATTTTTTACTGTGGGTTTACTGGATCTAACCAGCCCCATTTATCTTCGGTTTCACCCGTGAACAGGCCAAAAAACGCCTGCTGAATACGTTTGGTTATCGGGCCGCAGCGGCCAACGCCCACCTGAATACCATCTACGCTGCGTACAGGCGTAATTTCAGCGGCGGTACCGGACATGAATACTTCATCCGACAGGTAGAGCGATTCGCGGGAAAGTACTTGCTCACGCACTTCGATACCTAAATCTTTCGCCAGTTTGATAATGGCGTCGCGTGTAATTCCCGGCAGTGCGGAAGAAGTGAACGGTGGAGTAAACAGAATGCCGTCTTTAACCTCAAAGAGGTTTTCGCCAGCGCCTTCTGAGAGGAAGCCCTGCACGTCTAATGCAATGCCTTCCTGATAACCATGGCGACGCGCTTCGCTGCCGACTAACAGGGAAGAAAGGTAGTTGCCGCCTGCTTTTGCGGCAGTTGGAATGGTATTGGGCGCGGCACGGTTCCAGGAAGAAACCATCGCATCGATCCCCTGGTCCAGCGCTTCGGCCCCAAGGTAGGCACCCCACGGGAAAGCTGCGATGATCACATCGGTGGTGTAACCGTCCGGCGGGTTAACGCCCATACCCACATCCCCAACAAAGACCAAAGGACGGATATACGCGCTGGTCAGGTTGTTTTTACGGATAACCTCGCGGCAGGCTTCCATCAACTCATCAACACTCTGCGAAACCGGGAAACGATAGATTTTTGCTGAGTCACGCAGACGCTGCATATGTTCGCGATGGCGGAACACCACTGGCCCAAGGTGTGAATCGTAGCAGCGGATGCCTTCAAATACCGATGTACCGTAATGCAGCGCATGAGACATAACGTGGACTTTCGCCTCGCCCCATGGCGTCATCTCACCATTGAACCAAATATAATCAGCTTTCTTCGTTGTCATTGCTCTTTTCCTTTTGCGCTCAGGCGCGGATTTGTTGTGATGTTTGTTGCTGGATTTCGACGCGGCCGACGTCAACCAGTTTGCTTAATTGACTAAACAGTAATTCGACGGGACGTGGGCTGGCAACGGTCAATTCAATATTAATGTTGTCGGTATTTCCCACAGCGACCATGTTCATTGCGCAGATCTGAAAACCGCGATGGCGCACCACGCGTAACACGCGCTCCAGCGTTTCCGGACGAAAGCGAGCCTGCACGGCGAGTTGATGTTGCATCATGATAATTTCTCCAGCATTTGCGAATTACTGGCACCAGGCGGTACCAACGGCCAGACGTTTTCGTACTCATCGATTGAGACATGCAGCATGTATGGGCCGTCGCTGTTTAACAGCGCGTCGATGGCACCTTCAACCTGGTCTTTACGGGTGATGTGCTGGCCGGGGATGCCAAAGGCGCTGGCCAGCGTGAGGAAATCAGGATTATCGGAGAGGTTTGTTTCACTATAGCGTTCTGAGAAAAACATCTGCTGCCACTGGCGAACCATGCCTAAACGTTGGTTATCCAGTAAAACGATTTTCAACGGCAGCTTTTTTCGTTTTACGGTGCCCAGCTCCTGTACGTTCATCATGAAGGAGCCGTCGCCGGAGATACAGATAACCGTATCGTTTGGCCGGGCGACCTGCGCTCCGACTGCGGCTGGCAACCCAAACCCCATCGTTCCCAGGCCGCTGGACGTAATAAAGTTTTCCGGACGCGTGAAGGACATATGTTGAGCCGTCCACATTTGATGCTGGCCCACATCGGTGGTAACCACACAATCTTGTGGCTTGCGGTCAGAGATCTGTTTCAACAATAACGGGGCAAAGATCGCATCACCGGGATGATCGTAACGCCATTGATTTTCTATACATAAGGTTGCGACTTCCTGCTGCCACTCCGCAATGTCTATAGGCTGTTGCAGGGCTTGCAGCATCTGGGTCAGATCGCCCTGCAGGGCAACGTGCGCCTGACGCAGTTTCCCGAGTTCGGCCGGATCGATATCCATATGGATAACTTTGGCTTGCGGGGCGAAAGTGTTGAGCTTGCCGGTTACGCGGTCATCAAAGCGGGCCCCAACGGCAATCAGCAAATCGCATTCCTGAACCGCGAGGTTGGCCGCTTTAGTGCCATGCATGCCCAACATACCCGTATAAAAAGGATGCTCCGCAGGAACCGCACCCAGCCCCTTCAACGTCACGGTTGAAGGTATATTGGTTGCGGCGATAAAATCGCGCAGCGCTGGAACGGCCTGAGCCATGCCAACTCCTCCGCCGATATACAACATCGGTTTGCGAGCGTTTGCCAACATTTCACGTGCCTGCTGCAGCTGCGCATGCGGCATCTCGAAATCGTCTTCAACGGTCGACAGCCACGGCTCCAGTTCCCCCAGCGTTAACTGGATATCTTTAGGAATATCAACCAGCACCGGACCGGGGCGTCCTGAGTTCGCAATTTCGAAGGCTTCGGCGAGGATACGGGGTAAATCCTCAAAGGACTCAACAAGAAAACTATGTTTGGTACAAGCCAGAGATAACCCTAAAACATCTACTTCCTGAAAAGCATCGGTGCCGATGAACGGGACCGCCACCTGGCCGGTGATGGCAACAACGGGAACGGAATCTAACAGCGCATCGGCAAGACCGGTGATGAGATTTGTGGCGCCAGGGCCTGAAGTCGCGATGCAAACGCCTGTTTTTCCTGTAGAACGAGCGTAACCAATGGCTGCCATTGCCGCGCCTTGCTCATGGCGACAAAGTAAATGCTCCACTCCGCCGTCATACAGTGCATCGTAGACGGGCATAATCGCGCCGCCGGGATAGCCGAAAACTGTCTCTACACCCTGCGCTCGCAAAGCATGTACCACCCACTGTGCACCATTCATAGTTAGTTCCCCGTCTCATTACTGGAGAAACAGAATATTATTCTGTAACAGTTCGTCTGTTTCTCTCTTAAATTTTTTTGCCAACAAAAAACCCCCGGACCTTTCGGTGCGGGGGTTCTTTTCGATTCAGACTTGATTTTTAAGCCTTTCTTTCTCCAGGAGCAGCCCCGCACGGTGGGATAATAATCACCACCACGCTAATCACGACCAGGCTAATCACACGTAGAAGGGCTTTCATTGCTGTATATTCTGACATCTCGTTCGAAGTAATGCCTACAGAGTTATCACAGAGAACGATGAAGAGACAAGATTTTTTTATAATTAACTTTACAGTTTAAAGAGTAAATAAAAGAAAAAGACCTTATTTTCAGTGGTTAAGTAGATAATGAAAAAAATTCACTGCCGGCAATTTTCCCGGTGCTCTGTCTGTAGCTGATAAAATAATTTCATTGGGATACACCTCACAGATTACAAGCCATGAATGTAAGAGCGCCAGAAAGACTGGAAGGCTCCTCGACAGATATCCTTTTCCCCCTTAACGCTGAAGTAGCCGGCTGACAGTATTGTTTCTCATCTGAGGAGAGAATATGGCACTGGCAGTTGTTAATACGAGGGCGGCTTTGGGTATTGCCGCTCCTCTGGTCACCGTTGAGGTACATCTTAGTCAGGGATTACCCGGCTTAACGCTGGTGGGCCTGCCGGAGACTACCGTCAGAGAAGCCAGAGATCGCGTACGTAGCGCCATCATCAATAGCGGCTATACGTTTCCCGCAAGGAAAATCACCATCAACCTTGCACCGGCAGATCTGCCAAAAGAAGGGGGAAGATACGATCTACCCATTGCATTAGCCTTACTCGCTGCCTCTGAACAGCTCTCAACGGATAAACTGGGTCAATATGAGTTCGTGGGTGAGCTGGCCCTCACGGGCGCTTTACGCGGCGTTCCAGGGGCGATCTCATCAGCAATGGAATCCCTGAAAGCAGGCAGAAATATTATTGTGGCAGAGGAAAATGCCAGCGAACTGGGATTAATCAAGCAGCAAGGTTGCCTTGTCGCAAACCATCTTACTCAGGTATGTGCTTTTCTGGAGAACAAAGGTGAGCTTGATGCGCCTGAAGTGCAGCAAGAACGGCAGATTGAAAACGGACCTGATCTCAATGAAATCATTGGTCAACCACAGGGGAAACGTGCTTTAGAAATTTCTGCCTCTGGCGGTCATAATTTATTACTTATCGGCCCGCCAGGGACAGGTAAAACCATGCTGGCCAGCCGCCTGATAACGCTCCTGCCCTCTTTAAACGACGACGAAGCTCTCGAAAGCGCGGCCATTCTCAGCCTGGTTAATCCACACGCCCTGCACAAAAAATGGCATCAGCGTCCGTTCAGGGCTCCGCATCATAGTGCTTCGCTGACGTCGCTGGTTGGCGGCGGCGGTATACCCCGACCGGGTGAGATATCACTGGCTCACAATGGCGTGCTGTTTCTGGACGAGCTACCTGAGTTTGAACGCCGTGTGCTGGATGCACTACGTGAACCTATCGAATCAGGAGAGATCCATATATCGCGCGCGCGGGCAAAAATTACCTATCCCGCACGCTTTCAATTACTGGCAGCAATGAATCCCAGCCCTACCGGACATTATCAGGGTAAACACAACCGCTGTACGCCAGAACAAACGCTACGCTATCTGAGTCGGCTGTCAGGGCCGTTTCTGGATCGCTTTGACCTGTCGGTTGAAATCCCTCTTCCGCCTGCGGGAATACTCAGTAAACCTTTTCAGCAAAGTGAAAGCAGCGCGGATATAAGGGCACGGGTCTTACAGACGCAACAACGGCAGTATCTGCGCCAAAATAAACTTAATGTAAGGCTGGATAACCATGAAATCCGAAAACATTGCGCTATAGAGCAACAGGATGCGATATGGCTGGAAGAGGCGTTGGTTAAGCTAGGTTTATCCATACGGGCATGGCAGCGATTATTAAAAGTCGCCCGGACGATCGCTGATATGCAGCAGCATGAAAAAATCAGGCGAGAACATCTTCTGGAGGCTTTAAGCTATCGTGCGATAGACCGCTTACTGGTTCACCTGCAGCAGTTGGTGGAATAAAAAATGGGGCCAGGCCCCATTTTTACTAGTCTTCGCTGTCGGTAAAGTCTTCCACCGTATCCATCTGCGGTTTACCACCGGAGAGGGTATGGAAGCGCTTAGGACGCTTGATGCGCGACATGTACTTGCTCCATACACGTTCGGCTTCTGTGGCTGGCTCACGCTCACCACGGCATACCGCCACGAACAGCACTTCTTCTTCAGTTCCGGGTTCACGCTTACCGAGATCCAGTTCATTGAACGCAAAACCATGGCGTTCCAGTAACTGTGCCTCTTTAATGGTGAAGTCACCATGGCGAGCGAACCCGCGTGGATAATGTTTATTGTCGAAAAACCGATTAGTCGTCGTAAAGCTTTCCGCCATCCTACACGCTCCTGATTCTCTTGGCCGAGCTATTTATGGCGCGGAGTATTAGTTACGCTTGACAGAGCGTCAAACAAAACATTTAAATCATAACGACAAAATTTTTTTGGGAGTGAATCGTGGATACCGAATTACTGAAAACCTTTTTAGAAGTCAGCAGAACCCGCCATTTTGGACGGGCCGCAGAGGCGCTCTACTTAACGCAGTCCGCCGTCAGTTTTCGTATTCGCCAGCTTGAGAACCAACTCGGTGTAAACCTTTTTACCAGGCATCGCAATAACATACGGCTTACGTCAGCGGGCGAGCGGTTGCTCCCCTATGCTGAAAATCTGATGAGCATCTGGCTCGCGGCCAGGAAAGAAGTCTCCCATACGTCGCAGCATAACCAGTTAACTATCGGCGCAAGCGCTTCTCTGTGGGAATGCATGCTTTCCGAATGGCTGATAACGCTTTATCAGCAGCATAGCGGCCTGCAGTTTGAGGCACGTATTGCACAACGTCAGTCGCTAGTAAAACAGCTACATGAGCGCCAGCTTGACTTATTGATCACGACTGAAGCCCCTAAGATGGATGAATTCTCAAGCCAGTTGCTTGGGCACTTCAATCTGGCTCTCTTTGCTTCATTGCAGGAGCAGCGCAAAGAAGAACTGACTTACTTACGCCTGGAATGGGGGCCTGATTTTCAACAGCACGAAGCAGGTTTGATCAATAACGACGATATTCCTGTTTTGACAACCAGTTCCGCACAGATAGTCAGTAATCTGCTTAAAGAGCTTAACGGATGTACATTCTTACCCGTTGCATGGGCAAAGAAACAGGAAGGTTTATGGCAGGTTGCGGAGACAAAAATACTCTCTCGCCCTTTGTATGCAATCTGGCTACAGAATAGTGATAAACAGAACACAATCAAAGAGTTATTAAAGACATCACTCATAGCGCAGTAATGCGCTTTTGAGAACAAAAGGAAGGATTTTTGAGGAATTTAAGGCAAAAAAAATCCTTTGCCTAAGCAAAGGATCATATATGGCAGGGGCGGAGAGACTCGAACTCGCGACACCCGGTTTTGGAGACCGGTGCTCTACCAACTGAGCTACGCCCCTAAATAACGCTTATTATTAAGCCCGCTAATTAGCAGGCTCAATTTTCTAATAAGTGGCGGAACGGACGGGACTCGAACCCGCGACCCCCTGCGTGACAGGCAGGTATTCTAACCGACTGAACTACCGCTCCACCGAATTTCTTACAGCCACCGGACTTAATCCGGCTTACTTCTGAATTTGGAGCCTGGCAGTTCCCTACTCTCGCATGGGGAGACCCCACACTACCATCGGCGCTACGGCGTTTCACTTCTGAGTTCGGCATGGGGTCAGGTGGGACCACCGCGCTGTTGCCGCCAGGCATATTCTGTTTTATTAACCGTCACACCGCGTGACCATTAATGTAAATCCGGAATGCAGCTGAAAATTAAATTATCGTCTCTCACCAAAACACCTTCGGTGTTGTAAGGTTAAGCCTCACGGATCATTAGTACTGGTTAGCTCAATGCATCGCTGCACTTACACACCCAGCCTATCAACGTCGTCGTCTTCAACGTTCCTTCAGGAGCCTTAAAGGCTCAGGGAGAACTCATCTCGGGGCAAGTTTCGCGCTTAGATGCTTTCAGCGCTTATCTTTTCCGCATTTAGCTACCGGGCAGTGCCATTGGCATGACAACCCGAACACCAGTGATGCGTCCACTCCGGTCCT